>NZ_LN849456.1 GCF_900070355.1 Devriesea agamarum
ACACCCACCCACCGGGGGATGGTGCGATTGGATGAGGCGCGCCTTGGGGTATGCAGAGCACATGGTGTGGGTGTGATGTGTTTAAACAGCAAGCGGGTCCTCCGAGAGCCGTGCTGATCGTAGCTGGCCGCTAGACTGTCTGGTGCGCCCACAGCGCAAGTTTCTGTTCGTCAAACCTCTCGTGAGGACTGGTTGATGCATTCGCTGCTGGTATCCCTGCCTGATCTGGATCAGGGTCTTGCTGGTTTCCTCTCCGAACGCCTTGACCGTGTGGAAGAACGGCTGCGTCAGTCGGTTCACACCTCAGATTCTTTGACCCGTTGGACTTCCACCTATCTGATGGAAGCAGGCGGCAAGCGGGTCAGGCCGGTTTTGACTCTTCTGGCCGCTGCATTTGGCGATGGCATGAGGGCGGAAGTTCTCGATGCGGCCGTGGCTGTGGAGCTCACGCACCTCGCTTCTCTCTATCACGACGACGTGATGGATTCAGCCCCAACCAGGCGCGGGCGAACCAGTGCTCACGAGGTTTGGGGAAATTCGGTTGCGATCTTAACGGGCGATTTTTTGTTCGCGAGGGCTTCGCGAATCTCCGCTGGTTTAGGCCCGGAAGCTGTTCGTATTCAGGCAGAAACCTTTGAGCGTCTGTGCATCGGCCAATTACATGAAACTGTGGGCCCCGCGGACGATGACGATCCCTACGCGCATTATTTGCGGGTCCTGTCCGATAAAACGGCGTCGCTGATTGCAACCGCAGGCCGCTTTGGAGCCATGTTTTCCGGCTGTGATGCCACCGTCGTCAACGCCTTGGAGGAATACGGTGAAAAAGCCGGTGTGGCGTTCCAGCTCGTCGACGATGTGATTGATCTTCGCTCCGATGGTGCACGCACCGGGAAGACTCCTGGCACTGACTTGCGTGAAGGTATTCCAACCATGCCATCCTTATTAGTCAGGGCGCGCTATGCCGCCGGAGATCGCAATCCTGAAACGGTTGCCGTGGTCGAAGCGTTGGATTCCGATCTCAGCGACGATGAGCACCTCGCTCAGGCTGTAGCCCTGCTGCGCGAAGACCCGGCGACCGACGAGACCGAAAAATTGGCGACCAGCTGGGCGAACGATGCGTTAAAGGCGCTGCGGAACGTACCGGATCGTCCCGCCCGCGCTGGGCTCGAAGCGTTCACCGAGCAGCTAGTGAACCGCAGCGCCTGATTGTGCGCCGGTTCGTTCCTTTATGTCGGCTCGGCTCCACTGGTGATTGACATTCGCGCGTCGAGGCACCTCGGTCATCCCTGGTTGAGAACTGCTTCACTTTGAGTATCCGGTTTTACAGCGATAAGTAGCTGTGTGTAGTTCGCGTCCACAGTGTAGGTATAAACCTGCTTCACCATGAGTTATCCACACACCTCCTGAAAACCTCTGCTGGGAACTAACCTGTCATCAGGAGTTCTACTAGGGGCGGAGGTGTGATGCCGGTGTGCCAGGCGCGATACTGCGGATATTGCAGTTCCTTGCTCGCTCCGTCCACGCGATGGTGCGCAGAATGTGGCCGGCCATGCGTTCCTTTGTCCGATCATAGGGTCAAGCGTTCCTCTCGACCGTCAGCGTGGCAATCTGTCTTGCCGCCTGAGCAGGTTATTCCGGGATGTAGCGAGAGCCGACGGATTGCGCTCGTTGATTTCGGCAGCGGTTTGGATATTTCTCGAACGCGCCGGCTGGTGGCGTTTTTTCTTGATGTGGTGGCCTCGTTTGCTGGTTTTGCACCGCTGATCACTGGGATCACTCTGTTGTGTTCTGCTTGGCCGTCGCCCTGGACAGGATTACCGGTCGCTGTCACGGCTTTAGGCGCTGCAATAGCGGTGACGTGTATAGCCGGAGCGATCTGGCTGCACAGGGTCAAAAACACCAGTGTCGGAAAAGCTTGTATGGGCCTTCGTGCTGGGGCAGAGCATGTGAAGTCGAAACCCGACCAAATCCTGTCGCATCAACCGGTTCATGCGGCAACCGCCCTGCGGGTGCCCGCTGGACAGCCATGGCAGGGTGCATTACTGGACCAGGTAGCTCTAACGGACGGGCGTAGAAGTCGGGTTACTGAACGAGCCGAGCCTGGTTTGAATCCGTATCTGACGGCAGGTGAGGTGTTACCAGGGACGCACCGAGAATCCCCTAATCCCGATTCGGGAGTGGCAAGCTCCGATAGTGTAGTCAACGAAAAGTTTATGGCGGGTAACCGTGTAGGCCCTCCCGTGCGGCGTATTGTGCTGACCATGGACGATGGGGCGCGATACGAGTGTCCAGCGGGAACTCTGATCGGAAGATCTCCAGCGGTCGTTCAGGGAACGGGTTCGCTGCTTGCCATTGAGGATTCGACGCGTTCAGTGTCGAAGAGTCACCTGACGTTAAATGTGCGAGGCCAGGAGGTTTTCGTGACCGACCAGGGTTCTGTGAACGGCTCTGCGCTGGTGTCTAAGAGCGGCCTCGAACATGTGTTGATCCCAGGTGTATCCGAGGTGCTTCCTCCTGACTGCACCCTACGCCTGGGAGAGCGCACCCTAACCGTGGAGGTTTGCCCATGACTGACTCACCTGCATCTAGCGCTCCCATTGCGCCGGATATGCCCGCACCCGGTAGCATCCTCACCCGCTGCGCTGCGGCCACTCACGTAGGTAAAGTGCGCACAACAAACGAGGACAGCTTGCTGGCCCAACACCCCATTTTTCTTATCGCTGACGGTGTTGGTGGCCACAACGCTGGAGAAGTTGCCAGTGCATTTGTTGTAGAAGAGTTCCGCCGGTTGGTCGGGCAACCGAATGTCGAGGTCGAACAACTTGCAGGCACGCTACGGGCAGCAGCCGACCGCGTGAATGCCATTGAGCCGGATGATTCCGAAGGCCCAGCGGCGGGAACCACGGTGGCTCTGGTTGCGACCACTGTCGTCGATGGAAACGGGTACTGGGTTGTGCTCAACCTCGGTGATTCCCGGGTGTATCGCTTGACCTCTGGGGGCCTAGAACAGGTCAGTGTGGATCATTCAGTCGTTCAAGAACTGTTGGATCAAGGGCTCATCAGCAGCGAACGCGCACGGCATCACCCGTACCGCCACATGATCACCAGGGCGCTCGGGGCAGGACACGATGCCGAGCCAGACTGTTGGTTGATTCCAGCCCAGGTCGGCGACCGCCTGCTCATCTGTTCGGATGGGCTGACCGATGAGGTGAGGGACGAGGCCTTGGAGGACGTCCTCCAAACCCAGCCTGACCTCGACTCGGCAGCACAAACCTGCGTAGACCTTGCGTTGCAAGCGGGTGGCCACGACAACGTCTCGGTTGTAATCGTCCAAGCCGTCGATATCGTGGGCGCGCAGCATCACAGCGAGGACGGTGAAAGCCAACCCTAGAAAGATAGGCAATCGCATGACCGGGCACCCTGGCGTCATAGGGGGACGCAGCACACTGCCTGGGTACAACGTAAGGGGGAACAATGGCAGGGGAGAACCGAGCCCACGCAGCGCCGCTCAATGATCGAGGCCTGTTTTATGAACCGGGGCCGTGCACGCTCATCCATCGAAACAGACAATTCGCACTACTAGTTCCGGGTATCCGGGCTCAGGTCATTGCAGGGGTATGGGAAGCTCTCGACAAGGTACCTGATCCGGACGATGTCTTGGAGCACATCGTTGCCCATACCGACTACGAGTCAGTGAAAACCTTGGGCCCCATCCTGTATGGGCGATACATCGGGGAATGTAGCGTCATGATTGTGCATGCAGATACTGCCGTTGCGGTGTACTCGCGTGCATCCCACGCACTGCTGTGCGGCTCAGCAACGGCAAAAGCTGAGCCTGTGCGCACAGAGGATACCGTCCGTATCGCATGGGGAGATCTTCCTGAGGAAGGTAACGCAGGCGTTTTGCGTTTGGTGGAAGGAATGGCCCGGGTGCGAGGTTTTGTGCTCACCTGCTGCGACCTTCAATCGCTATCCGGACAGGAACGCACCCGGCTGGTCGCTGCGGTGCATGACCATGGGCGCTCTATATCCGCCCCGCAATCGCCTGAGGTGAGCGCTCCGGAACCTTCGAGCGGCGCCCCACCGGACGACCTCGCTTCCGAGGCGTCCTTAGCTTTGATAACGAATCAGGATTCGTCTTTAGCCGCGAGCCATAATGTGCATTTAACATCCACGCCTACGTCATCGGTGCCACAGAGCGGAGTGCTAGACCAGCTTTTGAACCCGGGGTCGGTGCGGTCAGAGTTTAAGTTGAGATCGGTCGTGGAGCCGGCGCGGCCAGAACTGGGGTTGCTGCCGCTGGAAGGACCTCCGCGCCTGAACCTCCGGCAAGGTCATGCGAGCGGGCATCGCGGCCGCCATGCCCAAAGATCGATGCCAGTCGGTGAGCTCGACGAAATGGATATTTCTGCTGCGTCCACGAGCAATCCAGTATCCGGACACTCCCCAGAACGACTTCCCACTCAGCATGCGGTAGAGGAGATTGGGCCCGACCGGGGTGATACTCCTGCGAACACCTCGATTGACTGCACTGCGTCCTACCACGATGCTTCCCATCGCGCGAGTCCTTCACATCGAGCCACGGTCTGCACGATGAGTGGATCATCGCCCCTGCGCGCACCGGAAAAGGACGGGCACACAGTGCTTGGCCTGGCCTGTTCAGGACAACACATAAACCCGCCGGATATTCGCCGATGTCGAGTGTGTGGTGAGCACCTGAATACAACTGCCTCCAAGATGCCGCGACCAAGGCTTGGAACAGTTGAAATATCGGACGGTACCGTCGTTGAGCTCGACCGCACCGTAATCATTGGACGCAAACCCCGCGCCCCGAGCGACGCTGCGGGTGAGGTGCCACGTATCGTCACCGTGCCCAGTCCATCCCACGATATTTCCCGTAACCACCTCGAAATTCGCCTCGAGGGATGGAACGTGATCGGCCGAGATATGGGGAGCATGAACGGAACCGTGATCACCAGGCCGGGCCAGCCCCCGATGCGCCTGCGAGCTCATGACGGTGTCCTCTTACGAAGCGGTGATGTCATAGAAATTGGCGATGGGCTCACACTGAGGTTAAAAGATGTTCCGTGACCTTGCACCCCGTGCACAACCATCTCTGTCGGATAAAGATATGGATGAAGACGCCGCAGCTGGCGCCGTTGTTAGTGGCTTATCAATAGAGTTTTGCGGAGAGTATGTCAGCGTGCATCCGGGCTGCGAGTTCGTCATCGGGAGAGCGGGTGATCTCATCCTCGACGACGACAACCAGTTTCTACATCGTCGCTTCCTAGTGCTCACTTACGCGGCGTCCCTATGGTGGATTGAGAATATCGGGTCACGTTTATCGGCCACACTCACTGATGCCACCGGGTCGTTGCACTCGTGGCTTGCGCCCGGTGCGAGAACCCCGCTCGTATCTGCGAGGACCAACGTAGTGTTCACCGCCGGTCCCACAACCTACGAGCTGTCCATTCATGTCGATCCACCGGCAACGACCCAGCCTCCGATCAGCATCCCAGAGTCAGGGGAGCATACAGTTGGGGAGGTCCTGCTGACCCCGTCTCAAAAACTATTGATCCTTGCTTTAGCTGAGCCGCTACTCGTAAAGGATGGAGCCGGCCTCAGCTCGGTTCCCTCATCACGGCACGCAGCGCGCAGACTCGGATGGACCCAAACCAGGTTTAACCGCAAGCTGGACAATGTCTGCGACAAGCTTGACCGGCTAGGAATTCGAGGATTGCGGGGTGCTCCCGGTCGTTTAGCGTCGAACCGGAGGGCGCACCTGGTTGAATATGCTGTCTTTTCTCGATTGGTGACCTCTGCGGACCTCCCGCTACTCAATGCTACCGCCGATATCGACAAATAATGGGAGGTGCTCATGCCGGGTGTAGATAGCAAATAATGCATTATTGTCGTTGCTGACTTGGGGGAATGCTTAAAGCGGGGATACAGTTAAAGTGGGGATACGGTTAAAGCAGAGGAATAGTTAAAGTGGGGGATACCTAAAACAGGAGAATAGTTAAAGTGGAGGGATAGTTAGAACAGGAGAATGGCGAAAACGGAGCAATGACCAAAACGGGGGAATGGTTAAAATATTTATGCGGACAGACAGCTTTACGGAAACTACCGCACTATAAAAAGGGGGATACCTATGCGGATATCGCTGACGCTGAGAAGGCCAGACGGCAGCCTCACCGACCTTGAAGTCACGGCCGACGCGACTGTTACGGTGGCCGATTTAGCCACCAGCTTGTTCTTGGCTGATCCGATGCGGAAGTCTGCACGGTTGCCGGACGGTCTTACTATTCAGGTCCAAGACGCAGGGGCTCATCACAGCATGCAGCTCAGAACGCTAAACCCTGAGGATGACCTCATGGCTGCGCAGCTTCGCTCGGGAGCGGTGATTGCCACAACTCATTCCGGGCATGGCATGCTGCCTGGACCTCAGAAAAAAGCTGAGACGTGCGCGCTGTTGCGGGTGATAGACGGCCCAGACAAGGGTCGAGAATTCTATCTACCAGCGGGCGTCAGTATTGTGGGTCAGGGATCTGACTGCGATATCAAACTCAACGACCCGATGCTTGCGATGCAGCATTTTAGAGTCGATATTGCTCACGCTATTGAAATTAGCGACTTACAATCAGAATATGGTATAAGCATTGGCGGGCGCGCCACGCGACACGCGACTTTAAGTCCGTCAGATATTGTGGTCGTTGCTGATACATCATTGTCCGTGACCGCGCTGAAAAAGCCCATCAGAGGCACCTCGGAATCTTTGACGGTGGAGTTTAATCGTGCCCCGAGGATCGTGCCGCGATGCCCCGACACATCAATTAAAGCCCCATCACCTCCAACGCGCCCCACTCCTCAGGCTTTTCCTTATCTGATCATGATTGCCCCCTTACTCCTTGGAGTCGCAATGTTTGCTGTGACCAGGAGTGTGTACTCCATCATGTTTATCGCCATGATGCCGTTGATGGCTGTGGCCACCTATGTGCAGGGCAAAATGCAAGCGGCCAAAATTTTTAAAGAACAGACCCGCCAGTTTCGCGAGGGGATGCAGTCGGTGCGCTGCAAGCTTAACGACGCACACGATATTGAACGAGCGGTGCGACTGGCCGAGGCGCCGAGCGCGGCTGACGCTGTAGATGCGATATATCGTCGTGGGTCCCTGCTGTGGACCCATCGCCCTGAGCATCGGGCCTTTGGGACCGTCCGCTTAGGGATTGGAACAGATAGCTCCCGCGTGCGTCTCGAGCTTCCGGCAGAGCACGACACCATGCCGCAGTTTCGCGACGAATTGGAAAGCCTAGCCGAGGAATATGCGGTGATTACAGGGGTCCCCGTTATCGCTGATCTGCGTTGGTGTGGCGGGGTGGGCCTGGCCGGGGCGGGCGAGGATGCGGATGGCATTGCGCGTGGCATCGTCAGTCAGCTGATCGGCTTGCATTCTCCGGCGGAGCTCGCGCTCGCCGTCATGGCATCCTTTCGCACCAAGGAGCAGTGGGAATGGCTGAAATGGGTGCCGCACACCTGTAGCCCGCATTCCCCTCTCGCGGGTGACCATCTCGCACAAAATGCTGGTGAAGCCGCATCACTGCTAGCCCAACTCGAGGACCTGATACAGCGCCGACACGGAGAGCACCCAGCGACTGGTCACGTTGCGCGTACAGCTGATATGGAGTCGGGCTCAACACCGAATGACAGCTGGTCCTCTCAGCACGCTTCATCCTCCGCCTGCGTTCCCGTTATTCCGGCTGTTGTTCTTATCGTCGACGATGATGCTCCCGCCCAGAGGGCTCACCTGGTGTGGATCGCTGAGCATGGCCCCAAGGTCGGGGTCTATGTCCTTTGGCGAGCAGGGGGAGTCGCAGCACTTCCCGCAGCGTGTCGCACCTATTTAGACATCGACGGTTCCGGGAGTGCGACAGCTGGGCACGTTCAAGGCGGTGAACGCTTTTCCCCCGTCACCTGTGACACCGTGGATCAGCAAGTCGCGCACGGCATTGGGCGATATCTGGCACCCGTTACAGACGCCGGGGTGCCCGTCCGCGATGAATCAGATCTTCCCACGGTCCTGAGCTTTTTAGCGCTCACGGACCATGATCTTCTCCGCAACCCGCAAACCATCATGAAGACCTGGGCTCGGCAGGAGAGTTCCATGTCCCCGGATCCAAGGGCAGTATCGAGTCCATCAGGCGCGCTGGGCTTAGAGGCTCTTGTGGGGCACAGCGGGCTAGAACCATTGTCGTTGGATCTTCGACGCGACGGTCCGCATGCCCTCGTGGGCGGTACCACGGGTTCAGGTAAGTCAGAGTTTTTGCAGACCTGGGTTCTGGCAATGGCTGCTGGCCATAGCCCTGACCGGGTCTGTTTCCTATTTGTGGATTATAAGGGAGGTGCAGCCTTTGCCGACTGCGTCAACCTGCCCCATGCCGTAGGGCTTGTCACCGACCTGTCTGCGCATCTAGTGCACAGGGTGCTGGATTCATTGCGCGCCGAACTGAGACTACGAGAACGTTTGTTCCACCGGAAAAAGGTGAAAGATCTGGCGTCACTTGAACGACGCGGTGATTCAGAATGCCCTCCGAGTTTGGTCATCGTGGTGGATGAGTTCGCGACCCTCGTTCACGACATTCCGGAGTTCATCGACGGGGTGGTCGATATCGCTGCGCGCGGTCGGTCGCTCGGTGTGCATTTGATCTTGGCTACGCAACGCCCTGCCGGGGTCATTAAAGAAAATCTGCGTGCTAACACCAATTTGAGAATTGCCCTGCGCATGGCTGATGAGGACGACTCGAAAGACATTGTGGGAGAGCCAATCGCCGCACATTTTGACCCGACGATCCCTGGTCGAGCTGTCGTTAAAAAGGGGCCTGGGCATCTGGTCATGTTTCAAAGCGGATACGTCGGTGGGTGGACGGCGGATCAACCCGGTCCCGCCCAGATCCAGATTGTCGAGAAGAACTTTGCAACCGGACCCGCCTGGCAGCTACCCAAACCCTGCGAGAGCGCACAGAATCAGGGTCCTGAAGACGTGATCCGGATCGTTCACGCCCTTCGGCAAGCAGCTGGCATCGCGGGTGTATCACCGCCTCGCCGACCGTGGCTTGCGGAACTGGCTGAACACTATGACCTCGCTAAACTGGCCCATACGGGCGGTGATGATGACCTGGTGCTGGGGATCAGCGACGTTCCTGACCAGCAGCGGCAACCGATTCTCGGCTATAAGCCGGATCGGGACGGAAACCTGGCTATTTACGGAGCTAGTGGGGCGGGTAAATCCACGACACTGCGCAGCATTGCGCTTTCTGCCGCGATAGCACTGCGTCAGGGGCCCGTGCAGATCTACGGGCTCGACTTCGCTGGTTCCAGCCTCACCATGCTCGAGGCGCTCCCGCAGGTTGGCTCGGTGATCTCTGGCGAGGACGAGGAGCGAGTCATTCGCTTACTGAGGAGAATGCATGCTCTGGTCGATGAGCGAACCAAAGAGTTTGCGAGCGTCCACGCCGGAACCATAGCCGAGTACCGACAGATAACCTCACGGTCTAAAACTCCACGTATGTTCCTTCTCGTGGATGGGATCGGGAATTTCCGCGAGACCTATGACTGCGGTGAGCTGAGCAACTGGTTTTCGACGTTCATGCACATTGCGGCGAACGGGCGCTCAGTCGGGGTGCATGTGATCGTTACCGCTGACCGACCGGCTGCGATGCCCGGTGCGCTGGGAGCATCCATTCAACGGCGGCTCATACACCGGATGGCAGCTGCTGACGACTACCGAAGTTTAGGTGAGCGGACAGACCTTCTTGCGATGAGTTCCCCGCCTGGGCGCTGTATCGCAGACGGATATGAGGCGCAGATCGCACTCCTGGGAGGGGGAACGAATCTCTGTGACCAGGCTCGAGCTATTGACCAATGTGCTGATGCGATGACGCGCGCCGGTGCGGACAGAGCGCCCCCTATCGAGCGCATGCCCGCACGAATTCCGGTCACCTCGCTATCTCAGAGCGTTTGCGGTCTGCCAACGCTCGGACTGGGTGACGAGACATTGTCGGAAGTGGGTTTTACCCCGCGGGGGTCGTTCATGGTGGCTGGACCCGCAGGCAGCGGTCGCAGCCAGGCGATGCTCACGATGGCGGTTGCCCTTCGGCTTCAGCTACCTGCCGTGCGGCTAGTCCATATCTCGCTCAGGATCACGCAGCTTAGTAATCATCCGGTCTGGGACCTCGATATCAGCACGCTCGCTGAGGCCCAGACCGTGTTGAGTGACCTTCTGCACCGGCTTGACAGTGGAAGTGTCCCGGAGGGCTCCTTGGCAGTGTTTATAGAGGAGGTCACCGAGAGCAGCGAAGCCGGTCTCGACAATGCAATGGCGGCACTGGCCCGGCTCGCCCAGCGAACGGGTCAATTCGTGGTCGGCGAGGGGGAGAGCGCTACGTGGTCGCGCGCCTACACGGTTGCGCAACCGTTTAAAGCGAGCCGCTGTGGTCTTATTCTGCAGCCGTCCGATATGGATGGCGAGATGCTGTTGGGCACCTCGACCGGACACAGCAGGCGTACAGTTTTCCCGCCCGGGCGAGGATTCCTCATCTCATCCGGGTCGGCGGTGTCGTTGCAGGTTGCTCTGGCCGAATAAAACCATGTGCAGCTGGTGGGGGATGAATGTGCATCCGGTGCGACCACGAGGAGCTACCGGTGCGAGAAGGCGCACTTTCAGTGCGAAAACAATTCAAGGGAGAAAACAGTGCGGGAGAGCAAGGGAATGGACGCGGCTGTCGTGAGGCGGTTGGCGGATCAACTCGACCACATGGCTGATGAAGCCCGCCATGTGGAATCACGTCTTATAACCGAGTTTCACGCGATGGAGTGGACAGGGCCGGACGCTGATATTTTTCGCCGAACCTGGGACACAGATATCGTCACACCGCTGCACCAGATGCTGGGAGAGCTCAAGGAGCTTTCCCACACAGCCCGCCGAAACGCACAGGGGCAGGATCGCACGTCTGCTCAATGAGTTCTCTGTGGGCGGGGAGTTGTGCCCATCGCCAGCCGGGGCATCCCTGCATAGGCTCGAATTGATCGAGGCGCAGCATGGGCGTCGCCTTGAGACCATCAGCTTGAGGTTGTCAGCGCGAGGCCTTGAACTCGGGTGTATCACTGCGTGCGACGCTGAAATGAGGTAACTCGACGGTGACCTGAGCTGGCGGTGGCCCGAGCGGGCTATGACCCGAGCGGGCTATGACTCGAGCGGGCTGTGACCCGAATGAGCGTGTGGCCTGAACATGTGAATGTGACGACGATAGAAAGGGGGAATGCAGTGGCGACGAAAAAAGGGATGGTCCCCGCCGAGGTAAGAAACATGGGGGCTCAAATTAAAGAGGCGGGTGATCGGGTGAAAGTACTGGTCGAACAGGCGAAGCACGCTGTCGAAGGGGTCGACTGGACGGGAGCAGATCGCGATCAGTTCATGAAGCATTTTGATGGCGACATCGCGCACAAGGCTGCGGTGATACAAACCAAGTGTCACGAATTTCAAGAACGCGCGGACCGCAATGCCTCTGCTCAAGAGGCCACCTCATCCCATTGATGGCTGGCATCGGGGCACACGGCATGTGAACGCACCTGAATCTGCAACCTTCAGGGTGCAGCTGATAACCCAAAAAGGGGGAGTGACGATATGGCTTTTCAAGGTATGAGTCCGGAGCAAGGCCGAGAAGCCGCTGGGAAACTCAAGCACATCGGGCAGCAGGTTGCTGAATCATTCGATCACCTCAGCGGCGTTGTGAACTCGGTGAACTGGCTCGGTCCTGATGCCGAAGCCTTCAAACAAGACTGGCTCCACGTGAAAGGATCTTCTGTTCACGAGCTGGCAGAGGCACTAAAACAACGCGGAGAGAATCTTGCGGCGCAGGCTGACGATCAGGACGCCACCTCGAATCAGCGCTGAATGCGGGCAGGTCGCCAGGTATCCGATACTCGCGCTCAAATGCGCGAAGTCGGTTCCTGCCAGGGGAATCACAGAGTGGTTCCCCTGGCCCATTGCTTGCGCACCCTTCTAGGATGGGCGAGTATGCATGGGGTGCGAACGCACCCGTCCGCGAGATACCGGGAGGCATTGTGAACGGGCAGAGCTTAATGAATACGGTTCGCACCGCGGCGCTGTTCGGGGTCCTCTGGGGTGTCCTGCTTGCAGTGGGGTGGTTTGTAGGAAACGGGCGGTGGATCTGGCTCTTCGCCCTGGTCGGGTTGATTGGGACCGCGATCTCGTTTTGGAACAGCGACAAAATCGCGCTGCGATCGATGCGTGCCTATCCGGTGAGCCCGGAACAAGCGCCTCGTATGTACGCCATCGTCTCTGAGCTTTCCGCCAAGGCAAATGCGCCCATGCCAAGGCTCTATGTCTCCCCCACCCAGGCTCCCAATGCCTTCGCTACAGGGCGCAGCCCTCGCCATGCGGCGGTGTGCTGCACCGAAGGAATCCTGAGCCTGCTCGACGACCGCGAACTGCGCGGGGTGCTCGGACATGAACTCATGCACGTGTACAACCGCGACATCTTGACCTCATCGGTGGCGGCAGCTATCGGTGGCATCATCACCTCCATCGCCCAGATGCTGATGTTCTTCGGTGGCGGTGGCAACGACCGTGAACGCAACGGCGGAGGTTTCGGCATGCTCGGTGCCCTAGCCGCGATGATTCTCGCTCCCTTGGCGGCGACGCTGATCCAACTCGCGATTTCTCGCACCAGGGAATATTCGGCGGACTCTGACGGTGCGACGCTCACCGAAGACCCGCTGGCTCTCGCCTCAGCACTGCGTAAGTTGCAAAGCGGAACCGCTCAGGCCCCGTTAAAGCCCGAACCCGACTTGATGAACTCCTCGCATTTAATGATTGCGAACCCATTCAAAGCGGGGGAGGGGCTGGCGGGAATGTTCGCCACGCATCCGCCGATGGAGCAGCGCATCGCGCGGCTTGAGCGAATGGCTGAGGATCGCTATCGCAACTAAGCGATGTGCGCCTTCCGACCTCGACTAAGCAATGTGCGACGTAGAGTCGAAAATAGGCGGTGTGCGACTAGACCACCCATCAACGGCTACGTCCTACGTCGCACACCGCCTGATCGCTGCGTATTAGGTGTGAGTTAGGCGTGAGGAAGCGTCTTAGCGGTAGTTGACAAACTGCAGGGCGACGTCCAGATCCTTGCCTTTGAGTAGCGAGATCACGGCTTGGAGGTCGTCGCGGCTCTTAGACGACACCCGCAGCTCATCGCCTTGGATCTGGGCCTTAACTCCTTTGGGGCCCTCGTCTCGAATGATCTTAGAAATCTTCTTGGCCTGATCGGAGGCAATTCCCTCTTTCAGCGAGCCCTCGAGCTTAACGAGCTTGCCGGATTGCCGAGGCTCACCAAACTCCACCGCTTTCAAAGAGACACCTCGACGCAACAGCTTCGTTTGCAATACGTCAAGAACAGCGCGCACTCGATCCTCGGAGTTCGCTGCCATCACCACGGAATCCCCGGACAGCTCAACGGATGCATTGACACCTCGGAAGTCGTAGCGTTGAGCAACTTCTTTGGATGCCTGAATAACTGCGTTGTTGACCTCTTGGCGGTCGAGCTTACTGACAATGTCAAACGACGAATCCGCTGCCATGGCGTCCTCCTAGTCGTGGGGTCGTAATGGCACCACTGTAACCAGTCCCAGGGGGCTGTGAGCGGGATCATGCAGGTAGATGCCGCTGTGGATTCGCGTGATCGCTGCAGGGCCGCTACGATAAGACGGTCGGTTCGCCTGGCGGACCGCAGACCCGGCAGGTTACCCGAGTGGCCAAAGGGGGCTGACTGTAAATCAGCTGGCATTGCCTACGGGGGTTCGAATCCCTCACCTGCCACCAGGAATCACGCTATGTGATTCCGTGCACGGATAGCGAAGCAGAGTTTGCTCCGAAGAGACAGACTGTGTAAAGTTTTCCGAGCTTGCCCTGATAGCTCAGTCGGCAGAGCATCTCCATGGTAAGGAGAAGGTCAAGGGTTCGATTCCCTTTCAGGGCTCGTATCGCAGCGGACGGCCCGGTTCTCTTCGTGAGGCCGGGCCGCCGTGACGATCACGCCGGGGTAGCTCAGACGGTCAGAGCGCACGACTCATAATCGTGAGGTCGCGGGTTCGATCCCCGCCCTCGGTACCACCCCCTCTCGCGGAAACGCGTGAGAGGTGTGCACGTGTCACCTTTGGGTGGCATGCCCCATCGCGCGACCACCGGGCGCGCACGAGACCGGAAGAAGGCGACTCCCATGGCGAGCAAGAGCTCCGACGTGCGGCCCAAGATCACCATGGCCTGCGTCGACTGCAAGGACCGTAACTACATCACAAAGAAGAACCGTCGCAATACCCCTGACCGGCTGGAGCTGTCGAAGTTCTGCCCGCGCTGTGGAAAGCAGACGGTTCACCGCGAGACCCGCTGAGTTAGACCTCAACCCGTCGATATGACGACGGTTTTCTCGAAAGCCACCCAGGATATTCTGCCTGGGTGGCTTTCGTGCGATGAGCCAGTGTCTGATGACGATGCGGTAACCGATGTGGTCGGTATCGCCGTGAAAGCGCCAACCGTTTTCTGCCGTAGGAGTGTGAATTGTCGATGTCGAGTGTGAACCCTGAGTTCGCGGGGAAAACATATCCCCCCGGGCCGGTGCATGTCGTTAGCGCAACAAAAATTGCCGAGTTTGCGCGGGCCACGGGCGCGAGTAGCTCCATCCATACTGATCCGAAAGCGGCAGCCCGCGCCGGATACCGAAACGTTGTGGCACCACCCACGTTCTTAGTCTCTCTCGCGCAGGCCACAGAAGCTCAGTACATCGAAGACCCGCAGGCTGGTATTGATTTTTCCCGTGTGGTGCACGGCGAAGAAGCATTTGTGCTCCATCGGGCGGTCATGGCCAACGACCGGCTCGTCCCGACACTCACCGTGGAACGTATTCGTGAAGCCGGTGGTCACGCCATGATTACGACTCGGGTGGATGTTCGTACGGAAGCGGGTGAGGATGTGGCCACCGTGCGGTCGGGCATCGTTGTCCGGGGCGAAGAATCACCGGAACGAACCACCTCGGAACGTACGGAGGATGCACAGTGAGTACCAACCATGATAAATCCGTCGTCGTTTTAGAAGACCTCGAGGTGGGCGCCGAAATTGGTCGGTGCCAGCAACATATTAGCCGGGCAGATCTGGTCCGGTATGCCGGGGCGTCGGGTGACTTTAACCCAATTCATTACAACGATGCGTTTGCTCAGGACGTTGGCCTGCCCGGAGTTATCGCCCACGGCATGCTGACCATGGGGCGGGCGATTACCCTGGTGCTCGATTGGATTGGAGACCCGGGCGCAATCTGCGAATACGGGGTGCGCTTTACCCGTCCGGTCCCCGTGCCTGCTCTCGGGGAAGCTGTTCTCGACGTGGTGGCGACCATTGGGGCTATCGATCTCGATGCATCCACGGCCCGAGTCGATCTCACGGTTTCGTTAGATGAACGCACCGTCTTAGGGCGGGCACGCACCGTTGTGGCGGTACCTCGCCGTGAACAGACCACGGGGTTGCCGACCTGATGTCCGTTGAGACATCCCAGCAGAATATCGACGGCGAAAGAAGCGGTGTGCACCACAGCAGCGGGGCAAAGCTTAAAGACCTCACCACTCTCCACATTGGCGGACCTGTTGCGGATTATGTGCAGGTTCATGACGAGGAGTCCTTAATTGAAGCCGTTCGGGACGCCGATGCGGCACAACGCCCCCTGCTCGTGCTCGGGGGAGGTTCAAACCTCATCGCCTCAGACGACCCCTTCGATGGCACTGTTGTGCACGTGCGTCCGCCTCTGGAATCGGATGAATCTGGGGTGAGATCAGCCCTCGCCCCGGAATGCGGCGGCATTATGGTTGAGCACTTTGCCGGGGTGTCGTGGGATGCGGCGGTTGCCCATGCGATCCAACACGAGCTGGTCGGTGTGGAGTGCCTTTCGGGGATCCCCGGGACGGTCGGTGCCACCCCGATCCAGAATGTCGGTGCCTATGGCCAGGATGTCTCTCAGAGCATCGCCCGGGTGAGAACATGGGATCGCCACACCGGGACCGTACGTACGTTCTGCGCGGCAGACTGCGAATTCGGATACCGCACGTCGATATTTAAACGCACGCCCTATCGGAACGACGCTGAGGGTTCGCCTTCACAGGTGGCGGGGGTGAGCACAGCCCCGTCGGAGCAGCCCGCTTCTTTTCCTGCTGAGAGTGGTACGGCATCGGCGCATATCGCCCCAACCGGCCGGTACGTGGTGCTGTCGGTCACGTTCCAGCACAGTCAGGGCGATTTATCGCGGCCAATTGAATATCCGGAGCTGGCTAAGGCTTTGAATGTCTCCGTCGGCCAGCGAGTGCCGATGACGCAGGTGCGCGAAGCGGTGTTGAACGTACGCCGGAAAAAAGCCATGGTGGTCGATCCGGGCGATCATGACACCTGGAGCGCAGGCTCGTTCTTCACCAATCCCATCGTGACGCCCGACGAGATGGCCGGTTTGCCGAAGGATGCGCCGCGCTTCCCACTCGCGGACGGTCGAGTTAAGACCAGTGCTGCATGGCTGATATCGCACGCTGGTTTGACCCGAGGCTTCGGTCTCAATGATCGTGCGACGCTGTCTGGACAGCATGTGCTGGCGTTGACGAACCGAGGCGGAGCATCGTCGGAGGATATCCGCGAGCTAGCGCTGTATGTCCGAGGCAAGGTGAGTGAATCCTTCGGAATCCACCTAGAAGTAGAACCAGTTCGACTGGGGATGCAGCTGTAGTCCAGAGCGCACCTCGGATGGCCTGTTGCCACCGAACGCGGCAAGCGTTCACATACCGGGGTTCGCGCACTCGAGACTCCACGCCGGCCTAGGATGGTGGGTGCACGGATCACCCCGCTAAGCACCCGCCAAGGAGCCCCTGTGAACGATGCCCTGTCCATCCTCGACCGCTCGCTTCCGCAGATTGATCCGGAGATCGCTGCGGTTCTCGACGCTGAGCTTGCCCGTCAGCAGGGCACGCTGGAGATGATCGCGAGTGAGAACTTCGTGCCGCGCGCTGTGCTGGAGGCACAAGGTTCAGTCCTTACCAATAAATACGCAGAGGGTTACCCGGGCAAGCGTTACTACGGGGGATGCGAAGAAGTCGATATCGCAGAGTCGCTGGCCATTAGCCGCGCTAAGGATCTGTTTGGTGCTGAGCATGCCAATGTTCAGCCCCATTCGGGTGCGACCGCTAATGCTGCTGTGATGCACGCGCTGGCGCGCGCGGGCGACACTCTCATGGGGCTTTCATTAGCTCATGGTGGACATCTCACCCACGGGATGAAAATTAACTTTTCCGGACGCCTCTACGACATCGTTGCGTACGAGGTCGATCCCGCGACCGGTCGTATCGATATGGACCGTGTGCGTGAGCAGGCGCTCGCCGCACGTCCGCAGGTGATTTGCGCCGGGTGGTCAGCGTATCCGCGGCAGCTGGACTTCCCAGCGTTCCGCGCTATTGCCGACGAAGTGGGCGCAAAACTGTGGGTGGATATGGCTCACTTCGCAGGTTTGGTCGCAGCGGGTTTGCATCCCAGCCCGGTGCCGTACGCGGATGTGGTCTCCACGACCGTGCATAAGACGCTAGCGGGGCCCCGGTCTGGCTTGATCCTGAGCACGCAAGAGTGGGCTAAGAAGATTGACTCCGCGGTTTTCCCTGGTCAACAGGGTGGTCCGCTCATGCATGTGATCGCTGCGAAGGCTGTGGCGTTGAAGATTGCCGCGGGCGAAGAATTCGCTGAACGGCAGCGCCGTACGCTTGAGGGTGCGCGTCTGTTGGCAGACCGTCTTCAGGCTTCAGATACCCGGACGGCTGGGATTTCAGTGCTGTCAGGTGGTACCGATGTGCACCTGGTTCTGGTTGACCTGCGCAATTCGCATCTGGACGGGCAGATGGCTGAAGACCTTCTGCATGAGGTAGGTATCACCGTCAACCGCAACGCGGTGCCGAACGATCCCCGCCCGCCACGGGTTACGTCCGGGTTGCGGATCGGTACTCCTGCACTGGCTACCCGCGGATTTGATGCGAAGGATTTTGAGGAGATCGCGGACATCATTGCTCTTGCGCTACTGCCGGGCGCCGACCTCCCGGCTCTGCGCGCTCGTGCCAGCCGTTTGGCCGAAAGTCGTCCGCTGTACCCGGGTCTGCGGCAATACTGACGAGTACACTCCGGTCTGCCCGGTGTGGTGAGCTGGGATAAGGCGAACACACCGGGCTAAGCCTTGGATAGAACGTGGCAGCACAGCAGAACGCGGCAATAACGGTTGACGAAGGAGACCCGGCCATGAGTGCACGTATTCTCGACGGTAAAGCGACAGCAGCCGAGATCAAACGAGATCTCGCTGAACGAGTGGACATTCTTAAGCAGCGAGGCGTGGTGCCGGGGCTTGGCACTGTGCTGGTGGGGGAGGATCCCGGAAGCCAGTGGTACGTCGCGGGAAAGCATAGGGATTGCGCGGAGGTGGGGATTTCCTCCATCCGCAAAGAACTGCCCGAGACCGTCACCCAGGCGGAGCTGGAAGCAGTGATCGATGAACTCAACGCCGACCCGGCGTGCACGGGGTATATCGTCCAGCTTCCGCTGCCAAAGCACCTGGATACAGACGCGATTCTCGAACGAATCGATCCGGCTAAGGACGCAGACGGATTACACCCCACCAATCTCGGGCGCCTCATCTTGAATGTGAACAGGCCAATTACCACCCCGCTGCCCTGCACTCCGCGCGGCGCGATCGACCTCATGCTGCGACACGGGATTGATCTGAACGGCGCCCATGTGGTGGTGATCGGACGGGGGGTCACTGTTGGACGCTCCATTGGGGCATTGCTGACGCGCCGAAATCTGAACGCCACGGTGACCCTCACTCATACCGGCACGAAAGACCTTCCCTCCCTGTTGCGTCAGGCCGACGTGATTGTGGCGGCTGCGGGGTCGGCCCGGCTGGTTGGGCCAGGCGATGTGAAGCCCGGTGCGGTGGTGCTCGATGTTGGTGTCTCCCGTGAGATTGACCCGGAGACTGGGAAGAAGAAAGTCGTGGGCGATGTGGATGTAGCGGTTCGTGAGGTTGCGGGCTGGATCTCTCCAAATCCCGGTGGGGTTGGGCCCATGACCCGGGCGCTGCTCCTAGCAAACGTGGTGGAAGCGGCGGAGCGGTCATTGACCGAGTCTGGTGATGCGGGATACTTGAGCGCATGAGTTTCACCGTCGCTACCGTTAACGTCAATGGCCTGCGCGCTGCGATGCGCAAAGGCATGTCTGAATGGCTCGCCAGCTGCGGAGCCGATGTCGTCACTATGCAGGAGGTTCGAGCGCCAGATGCACTGGTGGCGGGGCTTATCGGCGAGGACTGGCATGTGGTTCATTCCGAATCGGAAGCAAAGGGCCGCGCTGGGGTAGCCATTGCAACCCGTGAGCCCTATATGGCGACGCGTATAGGCGTGGGGCCTGAGCGGTTCGCAGCGACCGGTCGCTGGATTGAAGTTGATCTCGATAATCCGCTAGGTGATGGCAGCATGCTGACGGTGATCTCGGCCTACGTTCACACCGGTAATGCTGATGATCAGCAGAAAATGGATGACAAATACGCGTTCATGGACGCGATGGTTGACCGGATTGGTGCCCTGAGGGCAGACGGTCGGCATGTTCTGCTCACCGGTGATCTCAATGTCGCCCACCGCGAAGTTGATATTAAGAACTGGAAGGGCAATCTCAAAAAGGCCGGTTTCCTTCCGCAGGAACGCGCCTATTTTGATCGTCTTTTCGGCGACTTGGGGTGGGTGGATGTTCATCGCACGCTTGCGGGTGAAGGTCCTGGGCCGTATACCTGGTGGTCTAATCGGGGCCAGGCGTTTGATAATGACGCAGGCTGGCGGATTGACTATCACGTGGCGTCCTCTGAGCTGGCGGCAAAAGCTGTTGCTGCTCGGGTTGACCGTGCCCCCAGCTATGACACGCGTTGGTCAGACCACGCGCCCTTGGTGGTGACGTACAGCTGAAAGGCGCGCGGCTAATAGTGGGCTGTCCGAGGGTATTTCATACATGACATGGGCTTTCTCGCGTGAGTGCCGAGATATATAAGGTGTGCCCCTGAACACATTCGATGCTCAGGGGGCACGCCTTATGGAGTATTCATGATGTAGTAGCAGTAGCAGCTAATGGGGAGTAACTGCTCTTGGCGGCAGCAACTATTGTCAGTTGCGCTAAAGCTAGTAGCTGTAGCCACGTTAGAGGCCGGTATCCGTGAGAGTGCACAGCGTAATGTGTATGGACTGCTGCATTATCCGTGCGGGCGGGTCAGGAATCTTGGCGACCTTCTTTTATCATTCGTTCCGTCATCTCGACGGTTTCCTTCATCGCTTTCCGAACCTCACCGCTGGTCATCCCTGGTCGCCAAGGTGTTAACCACAGGATGAATGCAATTTCAGCGATAACGGCGGCGGCAACAGTTACGTACGCGGCCGGAGTGTTTCCTAGAGTGATAAGCGAGATTGGCACATAGGCGATGAGGCAGCTGACCAGGTTCATGATGGGAACTGGCCATCCGCCTGGTTGCGGATGCTCGTTCTTGTTAGCCCACCAATGATCAAAGAGTGCCGAAAAGGTCTCTTTGATGGCGAAACTTGCTGCCACAGTCAGGAAAACTAGTGAGTACTGTGGCGCATCAACGAAGAGCCAGCATGCAAGCATCGCGAGGACAAGCGCAAGAAAACCTATGAGCAAACCTGTGAAAAGATGCCCGAATATCAGTACCCAAAAGAAATGGGCTTCCATTCTGGATCTCGGGGCATGGTACCTCCTTAGCTAAAACATGCTGTAATGACACTATCGAATCCAAGAAGCATTTCGATGAGTTTGACTGCCTCCTCGCCAATGTCAACGATCGCATTGCCGTTATGGATAGCGCGTAAAATCCCCCGGACACTACCCCAAAGTTTTCGGGCATCTTTGATCCACTTGATCACCTTGGCTATAGGCACTCCATACTGAATGATGATCTTTGCGACCTCAATGCCGCAATGAATCCACGACACTCGGTTGGCAATGTCGGAACTGCGTGCAAGCCTTAGGCCATTAAGAGCCTTGGAAAGGTTGCGCTCGTAGTCAGGGGTGGTCTTTGGATCGGCGTTTTTAAGGTCCTCGGGAACGTTGTCCAGCGCCTTAATCAAACGGTCGAAGTCGGAATCCGCCATAACGGACTCAGGAAGACTTGCCGCTCGAGGCTGGGAAAGACCGCTATGGCTCACAGGAGAAGCGAACGCGGCTCCCGTGCCGCCGGAGACTGTGGCGGCGGTGAGGAGTGTTGCGCCTGTTATAAAGTTTCGGCGCTTCATGTTCCCTCGTTTCACCATTGTCGATATGGGGGACAGGTCACCGGTGTGTGGATATGGTAACTGTGCGCATGTCGTCTCGTCAACGGCCTTAGATGGCTATTTAGTTGTTTTGGTCAGGGCTGGTTGCGGTCCAGTGTGGTGAGGCAACTTTGCTGGCCGGCAAGGTCGAAATAGAAAGCTTAATCGCGAGCGGACACGGGTTCTCGCAGGTCAGTCGGCTAGAGAGGCCGAGTGATGAAGGTGCGTGCGTGAACGCAGGGAACTGCTTTCAACCGCTACCTTCGTATCTCGCCAGCTGCGCTGTATTTTACGAGTGGCTCAGCTCCGACGCGGCATGTGCACGCAGCTCACACAGAAACGTCTATGTAGAGACGCCGCGCTGGCGGCACACGGTTAGTGCCTCGCCAACACGGCGTCGCTACACGCAAGGTGTCACCGCATCCTCTCCATGACGCGAGGTTTTACACGCGTTCTTTAGATGCGTCCGCGGATAACGGCCTGCTTGACTTCCGCAATAGCCTGAGTGACCTGGATACCTCGCGGGCACGCCTCCGAACAGTTGAAGGTGGTCCGGCAACGCCAAACACCCTCGCGACTGTTGAGGATTTCAAGCCTTTGCTCAGCGGCATCGTCGCGCGAATCAAAGATGAACCGGTGGGCGTTAACGATTGCTGCCGGGCCGAAATACTGGCCGTCGGTCCAAAATACAGGGCACGATGAGGTGCAGGCGGCGCACAGAATGCATTTGGTGGTGTCATCAAATCGGGCGCGGTCTTCAGGGGACTGCAAGCGTTCCTGAGAAGGTTCCTGCCCGTGAGCGACCAGGAACGGCATGACCTCGCGGTAGGCATCGAAGAACGGTTCCATATCTACGATGAGGTCTTTGAGGACCGGGAGCCCCTTGATGGGTTCGATGACCACGGGCTTCTTCAGGTTCAGATCCTTCAAAAGCGTTTTGCAAGCTAAACGGTTGCGGCCGTTAATGCGCATCGCGTCTGAACCACACACCCCGTGGGCACAGGAACGCCGAAATGATAAGGAGCCATCGAGGCGCCACTTCACTTCGTGTAGCGCATCCAGAACGCGGTCGGTGCCGTACATCGTCAGAGTGTGTTCATCCCAGTAGTGACCGCGGTCGGACTCTGGGTCAAAACGTGCGATCCGCAGTGTGACCGAGAACGAGGGGATTTCTCCGGCGCCGCCCGACGAGGCGGTCGTAGCAGTCTGGGTGGGTGCGCTCATCAGAAGGTCCGCTCCTTCGGCTCGTATCGGGTGATGACGACGTCCTTGCGTCCGAGGCGGACGGAGGTGCCATCCTGGCCGTTACCGTCGAGGGTCTTATACGCCATGGTGTGCCACAGGAAGTTCACATCGTCGCGAGCGGTGAAGTCTTCCCTGAAGTGTCCGCCGCGTGACTCCTTGCGTTCCAGCGCGCCCAGGGCGATCACCTCGGCGAGGTCGAGCAAAAAGCCGAGCTCAATCCCTTCGAGGAGATCGAGGTTGAAACACTTGCCTTTGTCCTGGACGCTAACGGCCCGGTAGCGCTCGCGCAGGGCCTGAATGTCGCGCAGCGCCTTACGGCAGGTTTCATCAGTTCGGAAAACCTGGACGTTCGCATCCATGGTTTCTTGCAGATCGCGCCGGATATCAGCCACCCGATCGGTGGAGGTGCTGTGTGATCGCAGCTCGTCTAGGAGGTCAGCGGTGGGTTTCCATGCGTCATCGGGAAGGGCTGGAAGCTCAGCGGACATCGCGTATTCGGCGGCGGCAATGCCTGCGCGGCGCCCGAAGACGTTGATATCCAGCAGCGAGTTAGTTCCAAGCCGGTTCGCGCCGTGAACGGAGACGCAGGCAACCTCCCCGGCGGCATACAGGCCCGGGATCACGTCGTGTTCGTTGCGCAGCACCTCAGCGCTGATATTGGTGGGGATACCGCCCATCGTGTAATGCGCGGTGGGGTAGACGGGCACGGGTTCGGTGTAGGGCTCCACGCCTAAATATGTGCGGGCGAACTCGGTGATATCAGGAAGCTTCGCGTCAATATGTGCGGGCTCCAGGTGTGTGAGATCGAGGTACACATAGTCTTTATTGGGGCCGCAACCCCGCCCTTCGCGGACCTCGTTGGCCATAGCTCGCGCCACCACATCGCGTGGGGCGAGATCTTTAAGCGTGGGGGCGTACCGCTCCATGAACCGTTCCATCTCGCAGTTGCGCAAGATGGCGCCTTCTCCGCGCGCCGCCTCAGAGAGCAGGATTCCCAGACCGGCAAGACCGGTGGGATGGAACTGGTAGAACTCCATGTCTTCGAGCGGGATACCTCGGCGAAGAGCGATGGCTTGTCCGTCACCGGTTAAGGTGTGCGCGTTGGAGGTTGTCTTGTACACCTTGCCGGCACCGCCGGTCGCAAAAACAATCGATTTTGCCCGGAATATATGGAGTTCACCGGTTGCTAGCTCATAGGCGACCACACCCGCTGCACGGACATCGTCGTCGGTACGTGGATCTCCGGTGAGCACAATGTCCAGCACGTAGTACTCGTTGAAGAACTCCACGTGCTGCTTCACGCAGTTTTGGTAGAGGGTCTGCAAAATCATGTGGCCGGTGCGGTCAGCCGCATAGCATGCGCGCCGGACAGGGGCCTCGCCGTGCTCGCGGGTATGCCCGCCGAACCGCCGCTGATCGATGCGCCCTTCCGGGGTGCGGTTAAATGGCAGCCCCATCTTCTCTAGATCTAAAACGGCGTCGATAGCTTCTTTGGCCATGACTTCCGCGGCGTCCTGATCAACCAGGTAGTCGCCGCCCTTAACGGTGTCGTAGGTGTGCCACTCCCAGTTGTCTTCTTCGACGTTGGCCAGTGCGGCACACATACCGCCTTGGGCCGCTCCCGTATGGGAACGGGTCGGATACAGCTTGGTTAAAACCGCGGTGCGGGCACGGGTCGAAGATTCCAGTGCGGCGCGCATCCCAGCTCCGCCGGCACCGACGATCACGACATCGTACTTATGGGTCTGCATGGTGGTGAGCTCTCCCAGCTACTTAGCTTGTCGAGGTGGCCAGCGCGCAGGTGCGCGGCCGTCAGATTATGGCGTGGCGGTTACTTACAGATTGTCGGCAGCAGGCTCGGGTCGGCGCCGGATGGGCAGGGATCGAACGTGAAAATCACGAGGGTTCCCAGCACGACGGTGATAATGGCCGCTGCGTAAGTGATGAACTTCAGAACCTGCCGGGTTCCAGGACGCTCGGCGTAATCGTTAATGATGGTGCGCACGCCGTTGGTGCCGTGGATAAGGCCAAGCCACAGCATGAGCAGGTCCCACACCTGCCAGAAGGGGTTAGCCCACTTTCCGGCGACGAACGCGAAATCGATTGCTTTAACCCCTTGGCCGAGCCAGAGATTTACAAACAGGTGGCCGAACACCAAGATCACCAGCACCACACCGGAAATGCGCATAAACAACCATGAAAGCATCTCCATGTTGCCGGGGCCGCGCCCCGTCCGGCGGTAACGGCTCTTGGGGGCAGGAATCGTTGTTGTCACGGGTCAGCCTCCGAAGATGTGCATCAGGTGGCGGGGCAGGAATCCGGCCATCACGAGCGCCCAGGCGCCAAGCACAATCCACAGCATGAGCCGCTGGTGCTTGGGGCCGCGGGACCAGAAGTCCACGAGAATGATGCGCAGGCCGTTAAATGCGTGGAAGACGATGGCTGCAACCAGACCAGCTTCCCCCAGGCCGAAAATGACAGTTTTGTAATGGCCGATCACCTCGTTGTAGGCCACTGGTGACACTCTGACGAGTGCGGTGTCCAGAACGTGCACGAGGAGGAACAGGAAGATCAGCATCCCCGTGATGCGGTGAGCGACCCAGGACCACATCCCCTCGCGTCCGCGATAGAGCGTCCCGGCTTTGGCTGAAGCCACGAAAACAAGCCTCCCGGTAGATCCGACTCGGCGATGAGTGGACATCACGACGGCGAGGCCGCCATAGGTCCGCATCGGTGCCCGAGAGTCTTAATGATTCGCGGGCGAATCGCCGCGACCCCCGCACAACCCTGTGACCTGGACAACCGCCCTATGTGCAGTGTGCCGGGCGAACCGGCTTTCCGCGGCCTGGGAAATGACGGGGTGTCATGACGAATTCATCCTACTCCTGATGATGAGCGTGCGTGACCATGACGACTGTATTCTTTACCCATGGCACCCGTGGAGCGACCTGATCAAATTCGTGACCAGCAACGTCATACGTCTTCGCTCAACGTGACGCCGTCTGATCCGGATGCGTTGCAGGCGTTGCGCGACCGTCTAACCCCGGTGGTTCCAGCAGGCGGCGCCGGTACCCGGCTGTGGCCGTTATCTCGCCGTGAGCGTCCCAAGTTCTTGCTCGACCTCCTTGGAAGTGGACGGTCGTTACTGCAAGAGACGCTGGACCGGCTCACGCCTATCGCTGGTGATCGCACCATCGTGGTGACGGGTCATCACCATGCTGAACAGGTGCGCCACCAGGTTGGCTCGAGCGCCACCGTGCTCGCAGAGCCCTCCCCGCGTAACTCGATGCCTGCCATCGCGTTAGGGGCTGCGCTCGCCGCACGCCGAGATCCAGATGCGATTGTGGGATCGTTTGCCGCAGACCACTTGATTAGGGATGTTCCGGCATTTCACCGGGTTCTTGATCGGACCCTCATCGCCGCCGATGGGGGAGCGCTAGCGACGATCGGCATCACTCCGACACGTCCATCCACCGGCTTCGGATACATCGAGGTGCCCGCCGGAGCTGAGCCAGTCATCGCCGGCGATATCCCGGTGCTGCCGGTAGCCCGCTTCGTCGAAAAGCCCGACGCCGAGACCGCCGAGTGTTTCCTCGCATTTGGTACATTCCAATGGAACGCCGGCATGTTTGTGTGCCGAGCCGATGTGCTTCTGGCTGACCTCGATGACCTGATCCCGGGGCTCGCGCGCGGTGCGCGTCTCATCGCTGAGGCTATCGGCACCGAATGTGAAGCGGACACCTACGCTGAACAATGGCCCCAGATGATGTCCATCGCCATTGATCACGCGCTGGCTGAGCCATTAGCGGCCCGCGGGCGAGTGGTGGTAATCCCCGGAGAATTCGGATGGGACGATATCGGTGATTTTTCCTCGCTCGGGCGCCAACTGCGGAGCTTGAGCCGCGGGCGTGCGGTCACCCCCTCAGATTCCGATGACAACCTAGACGTGGTGGTGATCGGAGACGCAGATGTCGACGCGGTTGCCTCTCGCGCCACTGTCTACAGCGATACCGGTCAACGATTCGCCCTGGTAGGCCTGGACGGGGTCAGCGTTGTGCACACGGACGAGGTTCTGCTCGTCCTCGCGGACGCCCATGCGCAGAAACTCAGTGACCTCGTGAAGCAGCTGAGCGATCCGTCACTGCGATGAGCGTGTCGCTGCGGTTGCCCACCCCTCTGCGCAGTCGAAGTGCCCATAAAGAGCGCCGGTGACCAGGCAAAGAGCTTCGGTTTCATAACGGTTGCTTTCGGCCCGTTTTAGTCCCACGGAATGGCCCTTGGCGGACGGTAGCCTATTGCGTGTCCAGAAATCGGGTGCTGTCGCCCGGCCTGGAATCCCTGACCGGAGCCTAGACCTGGGGCAACCGGCCCGTTCACCCTGGAGGATGCACGTGAAAAACCTGACTCGCACCGCGGCGATCACCGGTGCCATGGCCCTTTTGCTTGGAGCGTGTGGCGCGCCCCCGAGCTCGTCGAACTCGTCCAGTTCAGGGGCTTCCGACGGCAGCTCAGCGGGCAAATTTAAAGCGTGCATGGTGTCCGACTCTGGCGGTTTTGACGATAAGTCGTTCAACGAATCGGGTAAGCGTGGTCTTGATGCCGCTCAAAAGCAACTGAGCATCGAAACCCAGACAGCGCAGTCCAAGAGCAACTCCGAATTCCTTCCCAACATCAACAACCTGGTGGGTTCCAAGTGTGACCTGGTGTTCACCGTTGGGTACCTTCTGGCTACCGCCACGGGTGATGCGGCGAAGGCAAACCCCAATGTCGAGTTCGCCATTATTGACTCCACTGCGCAGGATAAGAGCGGAAAGTCGATTGCGCTAAAGAACGTCAAGCCGATTGCTTTTGACACCGCACAAGCCGCGTTCCTCGCCGGATACCTTTCAGCCGGGATGTCCAAGACCGGCAAAGTCGCGACCTACGGCGGCATGAAGATCCCGTCGGTCACCGTATTCATGGATGGCTTCGCCGACGGGGTCAAGAAGTACAACGAGGTGCACGGCAAAGACGTGCACCTGCTCGGCTGGGAAAAAGCGAAGCAGGACGGCTCCTTCGTCGGCAGCTTTGAAGACCAGACCAAGGGCAAGGCTTTGACCGAAGGGTTCTACACCCAGGGCGCCGATATCGTGATGCCCGTGGCAGGACCGGTGGGAGCCGGAACGCTTGCCGCAGCTAAAGAAGCTCCGGGCCGCATGGTGGTCTGGGTCGACGCGGACGGTGTGCTGACCAACCCGGATGCGACGGGCGTTATTCTCACCTCGGTGATGAAAGGTATTTCACCCGCGGTCGAAGATGTCGCCAAGCAAGCCAAGGACAACAAGTTCGACAGCAAGGACTATGTTGGAACGCTGAAGAACGGCGGGGTCGATCTCTCGCCTTACCACGACTTCGACAGCAAAGTTCCGCAGGAGCTCAAGGACGAAGTTAAGCAGCTCAAGCAGGACATCATCGACGGAAAGATCAAGGTCGAGTCCGTCAGTTCCCCCAAGGCATAAGGCGAACCATCCTTAGCCTTATAGAGCCAACGCGCCCGTGGGTTTGGATATCCACGGGCGCGTTCGCTGGAAAGGTGAGCCATTGCCTGACGCTTAGGTTAGCTATACCTCTCCTTAGTGTTGTTGTGGCGCACGCGATACCGATGACCGGGTCCTGCGCTGGACCTGGTAATCTCCGGTCGTCACTAATCGCCCGTTGCATGAGAGTTTCATGAAATGGGTATCAGGCCAGCGGACCATCCGGTCGCCCGCACGAGGCGCATAGACGCCCCCGTGCACCGACGAGAAATGAGCGAGACGCGAGACCATGGAGCTCGAACTCAAAGGCATTACGAAGATCTTCGGATCGCTCGTAGCCAACGATCACATCGACTTAACGGTGAAGGCCGGTGAAATCCACTGCCTCCTTGGCGAGAACGGCGCCGGTAAGTCCACGCTAATGAACGTCCTCTACGGGCTGTACCAACCCGATGAAGGCGAGATCTTGCTGGACGGCAAACCCGTGTCCTTCTCAGGCCCGGGTGAAGCGATGGCTGCGGGGATCGGTATGGTGCACCAGCACTTCATGCTGATCCCGGTGTTCACCGTCGCCGAAAACGTCGTGCTCGGTCATGAACCGTTGAAAAAAGGTTTCCTCGACCTCGACGCAGCGCGCAAGCTCGTGCGGGAAATCTCCGACCGGTTCGGCTTCGATATTGACCCCGACGCCAAGGTTGAAGATCTACCGGTCGGTGCACAGCAGCGCGTCGAAATCATTAAGGCGCTGTCCCGGCGGGCTGAGGTGCTGGTCCTGGACGAGCCCACTGCGGTTCTCACCCCGCAGGAAACCGATGAACTGATGTCGATCATGTGCCAGCTGCGCGACGCCGGCACGTCGATCGTGTTCATCACCCACAAATTGCGTGAGGTGAGGGCCGTTGCCGACCGAATCACCGTCATCCGCCGGGGCGCCGTGGTTGGGACCGCAGATCCTTCCTCTGACCAGTCTGAACTCGCCTGTCTGATGGTGGGGCGTGCCGTCCGACTCGATGTTGAAAAAGCCCCGGCCGAGCCCGGAGAAGCCGCGCTGGTGGTTGAAGACCTCACCGTGCGCGAGGCCAGCGGAACCGTGGCGGTTGATCAGGCTAGCTTCAGTGTTCACCGGGGAGAAATCCTCGGCATTGCCGGTGTCCAAGGCAACGGTCAAACCGAACTCACCGAGGCTCTGCTCGGTCTCGCCGACGATGTCGTCGGATCCATTCGCCTGGATGGACAGGAACTCGTTGGACGCAGCACCCGCCAGATCCTGAACGCCGGGGTCGGTTTCGTGCCCGAAGACCGCACCCACGACGCCCTGGTGCCCACCTTCTCCGTCGCCGAAAATCTTGTGCTCGACCAGCACGACCGGCAGCCGTTCGGTGACGCGGTCAGCTTGCACCCGCGCGCCATCCGTGCAAATGCTCACGATCGGGTCAAGGAATACGACATCCGCACGTCGGGTATCGACCATGCGGTGACCACTCTGTCAGGCGGTAACCAGCAAAAGGTTGTGATGGCACGGGCATTGGGACGCAATCTCAGCCTGTTCATCGCAGCTCAGCCGACCCGCGGTGTTGACGTGGGATCCATCGAATTCCTGCACGGACGCATCGTTACCGAACGCGACAAAGGCACGCCCGTCATTATCGTCTCCACCGAATTAGACGAGATCTGCCAGTTGTCTGATCGGATCGCGGTCATGTATCGCGGCGCGATCCTCGGCATCGTGCCGGGTCACGAAAGCCGAGATGTGCTCGGGCTCATGATGGCGGGATACACCGCCGACGCGGCTCGAGAGGCTGTGGCGGCCGGCGCCCGCACCGCCGACTCGAAGCTTGCCGAAGAAGGAGAAATCGCGTGAAGTCCTCGCCGACACCACTGGCCCAGAAAATAGGGCGCAGCAACGTCCTGGTGGTGATCGCCTCGTTCATCGTGGCATTTCTTATCGGGTCGATTCTGATCCTGGTTGTCAACCCCCAGGTTCAAAGCAGCGTGCAGTATTTCTTTGCGCGCCCCACCGACACCTTTGTGGCGGGCTGGAACGCGATCGCTGACGCCTACTCCGCAATGTTCCGCGGAGCGATCTTCGATTATCACGCTCCGGATCCCATCGCCCAGTGGCGCCCCTTAACCGAGACCTTGGTTGTGGCAACGCCCCTGATCATTGCCTCCATCGGTATCGGGATCGGTTTCCGCGCCGGTCTGTTTAACATCGGTGGAACCGGTCAGCTGATCGTCGGCGCGATCGCCTCCGCGTGGGTTGGTTTCGCCCTGCACATGCCGCCCGTTATCCACCTGCTGGTGGCGCTGCTCGCGGGCGTGGTCGCGGGCGGTATCTGGGGCGGTATCGCTGGGTTCCTAAAAGCGCGCTTTGGTTCCAATGAGGTCATCACGACCATCATGCTGAACTGGGTCGCCACCTACTTGCTGGCATATCTGCTGACCACCAAGGCATTTACTGGTGAAAATATTGCCCAGCCGACATCCCCCGCGGTCGACAACACCGCGACCCTGCCGCTGATGTTCCCGAGCCTCGGCTACCGCCTGCACTGGGGGCTTGTGATCGTGGCCTTGGCGGCTGTGTTCCTGTGGTGGCTGATGAACCGCTCTGTTCTCGGTTTCCGTTTCCGGGCAGTTGGCTCCAACCCGCGGGCCTGTGAGGTCGCCGGTGTCAACGTCGGCAGGACTTCTTTCTACGTGATGATGGTCGCCGGTGCCGTGGTCGGTCTCGCGGGTGCAGTGCACCTGCTGGGCACGGAACAACGGCTCGATGACGGAGTCGCCGGAAGCGTCGGCTTCGATGCGATCACGGTGGCGCTACTCGGGCGGTCCGGACCGGTGGGCATTGTGCTGGCGGGTCTGCTGTTCGCGGCATTGGGCGTGGGTGGACGCTACATGGAAACCACCCAGGGTGTCCCCATCGACCTGGTCCAGGTGATCCAGGCATTGGTCGTGCTGTTTATTGCGGCACCTCCGCTGGTTCGCACGATGACCGGCCTTGGATGGCTGTCCCGGCGAGGACAATCAACCTCAGCTGAGGAATCCGTAGACACCAGCAAAACCACTATTGCCGATACGGAGAAGTCCGGAAACGGCTCCGGGGTGACCGGTACAGACAAAGCACAGGCTGCCGACCAACAGCCCGGTACGACGGGAGAGACGCGATGAGCACCACCTCCATAACCAATGGGCCGCTGCCCGACGCCGATGCCCCGATTCAGCCGGTGATCGCACAAGAACGCCTGAAATCGTGGTGGCACACGCCAACCACACTGACGGTGTTCGGTCTGATTGCGCTGATTGGATTCGGTATTCTCGCCCCCGGCGGCAGCTGGGATTCAACCCTGCATATCGCGACAGACCGCGACCTGCTGGCCGTGCCCGACATCGCTGTGCCAGCGCAGCTCACCTCGGTGATTCTGGCCGTGGTCTGCTTGGTGATTGCAGGTGTGACCTGGTGGCTCGCCTTCCGCTATCCGGTGGTGCGCCCCGCCCTGCGGGCAACCCTGCTGGTTCTCTTCGGGATTTTCTGGGTGTTGTCATTCCTGGTTTGGATCGTGGTAGGGCAAACCCTCGATCTCACCGCACTGTTGCAGTCCACACTGGCACTCGCAGTGCCGCTGGTGTTCGGCTCACTCTCGGGTGTTCTGAGTGAACGAGCAGGCGTGGTGAATATTGCGATTGAAGGGCAGCTGCTGTTCGGAGCATTTGGAGCCGCGATCCTCGCCTCGATGACTGGTAACCCATGGCTTGGAATCATCGCCGCACCGATTATGGCGCTGGTCATTGGCGTGCTGCTGGCCCTGTTCGCAGTTGGCTACCACGTGCAGCAGATCATTGTCGGCGTCGTTCTCAACGTGCTGGCGATTGGTCTGACCAGCTTCTTCTTCAGCACGGTGATGAAGGCTCATCCCGAGATGCTCAACACCCCGACGCGTCTGCCAAATCTTCCAATCCCGGGTCTTTCGCACATCCCCCTGATTGGGCCGGTGCTGTTTAACCAGAACATCCTCGTGTATCTGATGTACGTGATCGTGGTGGTTTTGACCGTCGCGCTCTACCGCACCCGCTGGGGTCTGCGCGTTCGAGCCGTGGGCGAGCATCCTCTGGCTGCCGATACCGTTGGTATTAATGTGAGCCGGACCCGCTGGTCAAACGTGCTTTTGGGCTCTGCTGTGGCAGGTCTTGGCGGCGCTACCCTGACTATCGGCACCGGTGTCGCCTTCGGTGAGGAAATGTCAGCGGGTAAGGGCTATATTGCGCTGGCTGCCATGATTCTTGGCCGCTACAACCCGATTGGTGCAGTGTGCGCGGCGCTGTTCTTCGCGTTCGCCGACGCCTTACAGCTGCGGCTTGGGATTTTGAAGACGGTGGCGGTTCCCGACGGGCTAGACAAGTTCACGTTGCCGGGTGAGTTCCTGCTGATGCTGCCGTACATCGTGACGCTGTTTGCGGTCGCCGGATTCGTCGGCCGTGTGCGGGTGCCCGCAGCCGACGGAGAGCCCTACATTAAGCAGTGACGGTTGCTGCCGACGCTGATGACTGCCGTGCGCGGTGACATTTGCGACCGCATGTCACCGCGCGTCGGCACGAGGCGATATTTCGCGTGCCTCGACGGCGGGGGACGCAGCGATGACCGGGAAAGTTGATTACATGGATAATGCGGGCTTAAATGCTCATCCACATTGCACCTCTGACCAGGGGCGGAACCGCGACGCCGATGCTCAGCGCACCGAGTGGGATGGGCTCCTTCACCACGCACGAACGATGCGTCAGCGTGCCTATGCGCCATATTCACGATTCCAGGTGGGTGCTGCTGCGCTCACAGATGACGGCCGACTGATCGGTGGCTGCAACGTTGAAAACGCTGGGTATGGCGTGACTCTCTGCGCCGAATGCGGTTTAATCTCAGATCTCATCGCTGGCGGAGGGGGCAAACTCACCGCGTTCGTGTGCGTTGGCGCGAATGAAAATCACGATGGCCCAGCTCCCATTGTGATGCCATGCGGACGATGCCGTCAGCTGCTCTCCGAGCATTCTGCCCCCAGTTTGGTGGTGCTAACTCCCAAAGGGGAGCGCACCATGGCAGAAGTCCTGCCCGAGGCCTTCGGACCGGACTCTCTGTAGCGATAAATTGGTTCGTCTACGGCTTTGGTGCAGACACACTTTGCGTGCCACCGCCTAACACCTCTAGTCAATCCCGTTGTCCACTAAAAGCTCCCGGCTATTTCACCGATCACGGAGGATCTAATGACCGAAAATCAGCACGTTGCTGAGCCCACGTCCACTACCGATGCCGGGACATCTGCGCCACACACAGCTGAGGCTTTTGACGCGGTTGACATTATCCGCACTAAACGTGACGGGGGTGAGCTCACTCCCGAACAAATTGACTGGGTTATTGATGCCTTTACCCGCGGAGTGGTGGCTGATTACCAGATGTCAGCATTGGGGATGGCAATTCTCCTGCGGGGGATGAACCGCGGTGAAATTGCGCGCTGGACCCACGCCATGATCGCCTCCGGCGAGCGTATGGATTTCTCCTCCCTCAGCCGCACTACCGTAGATAAGCACTCCACGGGCGGGGTCGGTGACAAAATCACCTTGCCGCTGGCACCGTTGGTTGCCTGCTACGGCGTTGCGGTGCCACAGCTGTCGGGTCGAGGGCTCGGCCACACCGGCGGTACCTTAGACAAACTTGAATCCATTCCCGGTTGGCGGGCGCTGCTGTCCAACGAGGAAATGATGCGGCAGCTGGAGGATGTCGGCGCGGTGATTTGCGGGGCGGGAAGCGGCCTAGCGCCAGCAGACAAAAAGCTTTACGCCCTGCGCGATGTCACCGCGACGGTCGAGGCGATTCCGCTGATTGCTTCGTCCATCATGAGCAAGAAGATTGCCGAAGGCACCGCGAGCCTGGTGCTTGACGTCAAAGTTGGCTCGGGTGCCTTTATGAAGACCGAGGATAGCGCGCGTGAGCTCGCCCGCACCATGGTCGATCTCGGCACCGATGCCGGGGTCAAGACAATCGCTTTACTCACGGACATGTCGACCCCACTTGGTTTGACCGCTGGTAATGCGCTGGAGGTGCGCGAGAGCCTTGAGGTCTTGGCCGGAGGTGGTCCCAAGGACGTGGTTGATCTGACGGTGGCGCTGGCCTGCGAGATGCTTGGAGCAGCGGGAGTCACGGGTGTTGATCCGGCCGAGGCGCTCGCTGACGGCCGGGCTATGGATGTGTGGCGTCGGATGATTACCGCTCAGGGTGGGGATCCCGATGCGCCGCTACCGGTTGCCTCCCACACCCATGAGGTGCGGGCTGATGCCGACGGTATGGTGACCGCTGTGGACGCGATGCCGGTGGCATTGGCTGCATGGAGGCTGGGCGCTGGGCGCGAACGGCAAGGTGAGCCGGTGCAGTTCGGGGCCGGGGTGGAGCTACACAAGACCGTTGGAGACAGCGTGCGGGCTGGCGACGTGCTGGCGACCCTGCACACCGACACTCCGGAACGGTTCGATCGTGCGCTGTCCTCACTTGAGGGTGCGTGGAGCATCGATGACGTTCCGTCGGTGCCAGAACGCACCATCGTGCTGGACCGGATTTCTTAAACGTGTAGGTACCCCGACCCGCGATGATCGGTTCCTCTCGTCGGGTCGGGGTTTTCCTGCGCACCGGGGATGGGGAGTGGTCTCATGTGAGTCGTCACCGTGTGGGCACGTCTGGCGCAGACAGGATCCGGGGCCTGGACCTGGGTCTAAGTGCCTAAATCGCTGACCGTCTCACGCCTCAAATTCAGGTGTAAAGTCGCAGGTAAAAGCCGTATTCACCGATATCTTGATGGTAATTCCCAGGTATTTTTGAGGATTACTGTGACATAGTCGGCCCTCGTGACCGTTATCGCCTCAGGGAAGAGCGCTATATGACAATGCCGCCACACTCCACACAAGGCCAGTCGTCCAGCGCAGCGAAGGATACTCAGGACCAGACCGACCGCGGTCGGGCTGATATGTCCAACCATGTGCTCCACGCAGAAGACTCGGGATATCACAAATCCCTGCGCCCTCGCCAGATCCAGATGATTGCCATTGGCGGGGCCATTGGCACAGGTCTGTTTCTGGGTGCGGGAGAGCGGCTTGCCAAAGCTGGACCCGCGGTTGCCATTGCCTACGCTATTTGCGGGTTTTTCGCGTTTCTGATTCTGCGTGCGCTCGGTGAGCTCGTATTGCACCGTCCATCCTCGGGCTCATTCGTCTCGTATGCTCGCGAGTTCTACGGTGAGAAAGCCGCCTTTATCTCGGGCTGGTTTTACTGGGTCAACTGGGCGATGACCACCGTGGTGGATACGACCGCGGCAGCTGTCTACATGGCATTTTTTGGCCGCTACGTCCATTGGATCGGGAATATTCCGCAATGGGCCTGGGCTTTGATAGCCCTCGCCCTCGTCCTGTGCCTGAACCTCGTTTCCGTTCGGGTGTTCGGCGAACTAGAGTTCTGGTTTGCTTTGATTAAGGTCGCCGCCTTGGTGATCTTCCTCGTCGTTGGCGTGTACTTCGTGATCTTTGGGACGCCGACCGGAAGTCACGTTGGATTCAGTATGGTCCCGGACAACGGTGGCTTCTTCCCCAACGGCTTCCTCCCGCTCATTGTGCTGATGCAGGGTGTGGTCTTTGCCTATGCTTCCATCGAACTCGTCGGCACCGCTGCCGGTGAGACCGAGAACCCTGCCAAGATCATGCCCAAGGCCATTAACTCGGTGATCTTCCGCATCGCGGTCTTCTACGTGGGATCAGTCGTTCTGCTCTCGCTGCTGCTTCCATACACGGCCTATTCCGCAACGGAAAGCCCCTTCGTAACGTTCTTTAGCTCTATCGGTGTCAACGGCGTCGGCGCGATTATGAATATGGTGGTGCTGACGGCGGCTTTGTCCTCACTCAATGCTGGTCTCTATTCAACAGGGCGTATTCTCCGGTCCATGGCGGCGGCTGGATCCGCTCCAAAATTCGCTCTGCGCATGAATCGGGCGGGAGTGCCGTATGGTGGTATCGCTTTGACTGCACTAGTTTCTCTGGTCGGCGTCCCGCTCAATTACCTTATTCCGAGTGAGGCATTTGAATTCGTCCTCAATATTGCGTCGGTCGGTATCATCGGCTCCTGGGCCACGATCGTGCTGTGCCAGCTGCGACTGTTCTCCTGGTCCCGTAAAGGACTAGTCCGCCGCCCCTCATTCCGGCTCTTCGGCGCGCCCTATACGGGGTATGCAACACTACTCTTCTTGCTGACCGTGTTGGTCATGATCTTCTTGGACTCGCCGTGGACGCTCGCAGTTACCTTCATCTTCTGCCTCGGCATGGTGATCCTGTGGTTCTGCTACCGGGGGCGAATCCGGGAGATAGCGGCGGTACGCAGTGGTTACACGGGTGCACATCCGGTGGTAGCAAATCGTCCGCTGGATGACCCTGAAAAGATCTAGAGCAAAGGCTTGGCATACGTAGCTGTGTTCGCATACCCCGGGCACCTGGGAAGGTTAACAAGGGTCCAGCCAAGCCGCTCCAGGTAGTAGCAAAAAGACCACCAACAGTGACGTTTAGCAGCCTACAAGAGGGAGCGCATGCCTGTAGCAGGAGACGTTAGCTTCTAATGAGGCCTTAATCAGACCGCGATAGGGGCTTTAATCGTCGGGTGCGGGTCGTATCCATCGACGCAGATATCGTCAATCGCGTAATCGAATAGCGATGCGGGTTTACGAGCAAAACACAGTGTCGGATACGGGCGGGCAGTGCGAGATAACTGTTCGCGCACCTGCTCGAGGTGATTGTCGTAAATATGGATGTCGCCGCCCGTCCAAATAAATTCGCCCGGTGCATAGCCCAATTGGTCTGCCATCATGCAGGTCAGCAGCGAATAACTTGCGATATTGAACGGAACCCCAAGAAAGAGATCGGCACTACGCTGATACAGCTGACACGATAAAGATGGCCGGTCACCGGTATCGGATGCTGGACGCACATAGAACTGCACAAAGGCGTGGCACGGCGGCAGCGCCATGTTCTCCAGCTCGCCGACATTCCACGCCGACACAATGTGGCGGCGTGAATGAGGGTTCGTGCGCAAGGAATTCAAAACAGCGCTGATCTGGTCCACCGTGCGTCCATCCGCGGTGGGCCACGCCCGCCATTGCACGCCGTAGATAGGGCCGAGTTCACCCTCCTCATCGGCCCATTCGTTCCAAATTCGCACACCTTGCTCTTGGAGCCAGCGCACATTTGAATCGCCCCGCAAGAACCACAGCAGCTCTGCCACCACGCTGCGAAGATGCACTTTCTTCGTGGTGATGAGAGGGAACGAGTCCGACAGGTCAAAACGCATCTGCCGCCCAAAGACCGACCGAGTACCGGTTCCGGTGCGATCGGGCACAGCAACTCCATCGGCGAGGACTTCCGCGAGGAGATCCTCATAGGGCGTAGGCACCGTCATCTAAACCTCCTGGCAAGCTCGGGCATCACATGGTCGGTCGATAACGGCGCAAGGCGAATGCCCTCCAGCGGCTGATGCAGAGGGAACCACAGATGCTCAGCCAATTCTGCGCGCACAATCACAGCCGAATTAGCGGTGAGAATACCTTCCGGAGCGAGGAAGACGTGGGACCGCACCCGAGTGTTGGGCTCATTGGCGGCCTCCGCTTCAAAATCACCGAGATGCTCAATGCTCTCAGGATCGACGGTAATCCCGAGTTCTTCGTGAATCTCACGGACCGCGCACGCTTCGCCGCTTTCACCAGGCTCCAGTTTTCCACCCGGCAACATGAACGCGGACGTATTGCGTTTTCGGACCATTAGGACCTCAGGACCATTCTCACCGCGACGCACGAAACACAGGGCCGCGATTCGCAGGACCTGAGCAGGAGGACTTGCGGCAGGGCTAGGGGCTGAGGGCTGGAGACAGGAAGGGTCCGTATTGCCGCGACCGGCAGCTGCGCCTACACGCTGGGCAGCTGTGCTTGCGCGCTGGGATGCAGCGCTCGTGTGGTCCTGTTCGATGCACTTGCACAGCTCCCGTTCCGCAGCGCGTAAACCAAACGGCCGCATTCCCGCATCTCGCCACCGGCGCACTAGCGACGCCTCCTGAAGCAGCAGACCCAGGCCCCGACGCACCAGAGTCAGCGGAGGTTTCCGTCGCTGTCGAAAATCCCGGATCAAACGCAAAGTAAACGTGAGCAACCGGGGACGATGCAACACCACAGCGTCGGCGAGAAGTTTTCGTTCCCGCAGCGGCGCAATGAGCTCCGCGGCAAAAATTCCCTCGGCCAGCACAATCGGGTGATCTCCGAGGCACAGACGCTTGGTTCCAACCCTTTGTGAACGAGGAATGGAATAAACCGGCGTGTCGAGCTCATCGACAGAGCACGCTGACTCTAGAGCCTTAAGCGCGTACTCGGCATTCCACGACGCCGGATCATCCCAGTCCACAATGCCAAACCGGTGCGGCAAACCCGGTTCATCGTGATCGCGATAAAAATCGTCGAGCTCTATCACCGGGATACCCAAGCGACGCCCCAATAGACCTTTACCGCTGCCCGATGGGCCGGCAAGCAACACAATGCGCCGACGGGGGCGTATATCTACCCCACGAGATTCACAGAACACAGAAACTTCTACGGAGTTGCCAGTCAGTGGTTTTCTTCGGCAAGGCGGGTGGTGACCTCCGCGAGCAGATGCGAGATCCGCGGCGCCGCCTCCTGACCAGCCTCAATCACTTCCTGATGGGATAGCGGAGAATCGCTGATACCCGCGGCTAGGTTTGTGACCAGCGATATCCCCAGCACACACAGACCAGCTTCACGTGCCGCAATGGCTTCGAGTGCGGTGGACATCCCCACAAGCGTTGCCCCCACGGTTTGCGCCATACGCACCTCGGCAGGGGTCTCGTAGTTAGGCCCGCTGAACTGCATGTACACGCCCTCAGGAAGGTTCGGATCGACCTCGTGGGCGATCTCCCGCCAGCGCGGGGTGTATAGGTCGGTCATATCAATGAACGTGGCACCGGACAGCGGAGTGGCTCCGGTGTGGTTGATCTGGTCTGCGATCAACACCGGTGAACCGGCCCCAATCGACGGATCGACACCGCCGCAACCGTTAGTAAGCACGATGCCCCGGCACCCGAGCGCAGCAGCGGTGCGCACACCGTGTACGACCGGCGCAACCCCGTGACCTTCGTAAAAATGAGTGCGTGCGCCAATGACCAGAACATGCGCTCCGCCGCGGGTGCGGACCGCGCGCAGGGTCCCGACGTGCCCCTCCAAAGCGGGCCGACGGAAACCCGGAATGCTGGGAGCTTCGTCCTGCCACATCGTCTCACCGAGAAGATCTGCCGCGGCGGACCATCCCGATCCGAGAACGACGGCGATGTCGAACGAGGAGACATTGCTGCGTTGGGCGATAGTCGCGGCGGCATCGCGAGCGAGATCATATGGCGAAGAAGGCTCAGTGCTCATAGTCATGAATCTACCTGACACAGAAGGGACGGCAGATCCCAAGTTGACGTGATTCTCTCGCTCGCACCCTTTAACGCGCGGTGTGGGCCACAATAGTGGATGTGACCGACCCGAGTATTGCACTGCCCCCGGAATCTGACCGTGTTCGACTGAGCGGCGATCAGCCCCATGTGGCGGTGATCGGAGGTGGACCAGGCGGCTATGAAGCGGCGCTGACCGCCGCGCGCCTGGGAGCTGACGTCACGCTGGTCGAGAGCCAGGGAGTAGGTGGAGCCGCCGTTCTCACCGACGTAGTGCCGTCTAAAACCCTGATTGCCACCGCTGAAGTTCTCGATCTCGTGGCCGATTCTCATGCGTTGGGTATCCGCGGTGAGGGAGGCCGCGATCTTGTGGCGGGTGCGAGCCTGTGCGTGGACCTCGATAAGGTCAATGAGCGCGTGCGGGAACTGGCAGCCGCCCAGTCGCGGGACATCACTGCGTCCTTGACGGCGGCAGGGGTGCGGATCGTGTGTGGGCGCGGTGCCCTAGCAGGACCCCGTCAGATCCGGGTTGAGCTCAGTGACGGCGGTGAAGAAGTCCTCACCGCCGATGTTGGACTGCTAGCGGTAGGGGCACGACCGCGTCAGCTTCCTACGGCACCAATCGACGGTGAACGCATCCTCACCTGGACCCAGCTCTACAACCTGACAGAGCTTCCCGCGCACCTGGTGGTGGTTGGATCGGGCGTCACCGGAGCCGAGTTTGCCAGTGCTTACCGGGCGCTTGGTAGCCAGGTCACGTTGGTGTCCTCGCGCGATCAAGTGCTGCCAGGGGCCGACCGCGATGCGGCAGCGGTTTTGGAAAATGCCTTCGTCCGACGTGGAATCACAGTGCGTTCACGTACGCGCGCGATCGCGGTGCGCCGTGACGGTGACGGTGTTCAGGTTGAACTCTCAGACGGTGACATTGTGCAGGCTAGCCATGCGTTGATGGCGGTCGGTGCCGTCCCGGCAACTGACGGGCTGGGCTTAGAACAGGCGCATGTGCGGTGTTCGGCCAGCGGTCATATCCAGGTTGATAGGGTATCCCGCACGAACGTGCGCGGACTGTACGCGGCGGGCGACTGCACCGGCATCTATCCACTGGCATCGGTAGCGGCTATGCAGGGACGCATCGCGATGTATCACGCCCTCGGGGATGCGGTTTCGCCGCTAATCGCCCGACAGGTTGCCTCGGCCACGTTCACCGCACCGGAAGTGGCGACCGTCGGCTATACGGAACAGGACATCGAGGACGGTCTGATTCCCGGTGAGGTGCGGTTGTTCCCACTTTCCACCAACCCCAGGGCCAAGATGCAGGGGGTGTCCGAAGGTTTCGTAAAACTGATTGCCCGCCCAGGTTCGGGGACGGTGATCGGGGGTGTTGTGGTGGCCCCGCGCGCCAGCGAACTTATTCACCCCATTTCATTGGCGGTCAGTCACCGCATGACCGTGGATGAGCTGGCAGCGGCGTTTACGGTCTATCCCTCGCTGTCTGGCTCCCTTGCCGAGGCAGCTCGGAGTCTCCACCTCAGCGTGTGATCACTGGCGGTGGGACTTTTCATCTCGGATGAACCTAGCCACGGCGGCAGGTCCAGCGACCCGGTAGCCGGCTGTGCCGCAGTGTCGGCGCGTGTGTCACCGCATCATCGGCGCATGCCGCCGCAGATGTGGAGCGTTTAGTCCTCGATCCGACAGAGCACAGCGCCGGCGGACACCGTCGCTCCCACCTCGGCGTCCAGACCGCGCACAACACCGGCACGGTGTGCGGTGAGGGGTTGTTCCATCTTCATGGCTTCAAGCACGAGGATGGTGTCTCCGTCAGAGACTGTCTGGCCCTCCTGCGCGATGACCTTCACGATCGTGCCCTGCATCGGCGCGGTGAGTGAATCCGAGGACGCCGTGGCAGCAGCGGCCTTGTGCGAACGTTTGCGACGCGCTTTGACCGGCTGACGAGGGGCCCTGAGGCTTGCAGGCAGACTGATCTCCACCCGCCGGCCATTGACCTCGACCGTCACCGACTCGCGATCCTCAGGGCTTTCAGGCGCTGAGGGGAGGGAGGCCGGGGGAATCTCGCCGGTGAACTCGGTTTCAATCCAGCGGGTATGCACGGTGAACGGCTGCTCGGGGTCGGCCGGAGCGAACGCGGGATCGGTGACCACCACACGGTGGAAGGGGATCACCGTCGGGATCCCTTCGATCTGGAACTCTGCCAATGCCCGGCGCGACCGTTCAAGGGCTTCGGCCCGGTCTTTACCCGTGACGATGAGCTTGGCGAGCATGGAGTCAAAAGCACCGGAGACCTGGTCGCCTTGCCGCACGCCGGAATCGACTCGGACCCCGGGGCCGCTGGGCACATCGAACACCCGGATCGGACCGGGAGCGGGCAAGAAGCCTCGGCCCGGGTCTTCGCCGTTGATTCGGAACTCAAAGGAGTGGCCGCGCGGGAGTGGATCCTGGTCACTGATCCGTTCCCCTGCGGCAATGCGCAGCTGCTCACGCACCAGGTCAATTCCGGTGACTTCCTCGGTCACCGGATGTTCGACTTGAAGGCGCGTGTTTACTTCGAGGAAAGAAACTGTGCCGTCGACGCCGATCAGGAACTCGCAGGTGCCGGCGCCCACATAGCCAGCCTCTTTCAAAATAGCTTTGGAGGCGCGGGTCAGCTCGGCTGTCTGGCTCTCGGTCAGGAACGGGGCTGGTGCTTCTTCCACCAGTTTTTGGTGACGCCGCTGCAAAGAACAGTCACGGGTTGACACCACTTGGACCGTTCCGTGGATATCGGCCAGACACTGCGTTTCCACATGCCGCGGAGAATCTAGATACCGCTCGACGAAACACTCGCCGCGTCCGAATGCTGCGGTTGCTTCCCGCACCGCAGAATCAAACAGCTCACGAACTTCGGATTCCTGGCGTGCCACCTTGAGGCCGCGGCCGCCACCGCCGAATGCGGCTTTAATCGCGATGGGCAGGCCGTGTTCGCGCGCGAACGTCACCACATCATCACTGCTGGCCACCGGATCTTTTGTGCCTGCCACCAACGGGGCGCCAACTTTTTGCGCTACATGGCGGGCGGAAACTTTGTCGCCGAGCACCTCGATGGCCGCCGGCGGTGGACCGATCCACACCAACCCCGCATCGAGCACTGCCTGCGCAAAATCGGCGCGTTCAGAAAGGAAGCCGTAACCGGGATGGATAGCATCCGCGCCGGAGCGGTCAGCAATATCGAGAATCTTGTCAACAACCAGGTAGGAACTGGCTGCGGTGGTGCCCCCGAGCGAATAGGCCTCATCCGCGACCTTGGTGTGCATCGCATCCCGGTCGGGGTCCGCATAGACGGCAACCGACCGTAAACCAGCGTCACGACACGCCCGGGCGATCCTCACAGCGATTTCTCCGCGGTTAGCGATCAAAACCGTCCGGAAAGGCCGATGATGCGGGGAACGCGACGCCATAGAGGGGGCCTTCCTTCTTTTTACTTGCAATCGGGGACGGTGAAGTCCGTTCAACGGGATGCGACAGGGTAATTGCGACGCGCGGTCTCAATCCGGCGTGGCAGCGACGAAAACGCGTAACCGCCTCGGCCAATCTGTCGATCAACCGCCCAGCATAGCGCGAGAAGTCCAGAGATCTGTGACGGGCACTCCGATCTCGGTCAGAAGGTCCCGTAAAACTGGTAAGGACAGGCCGATAACGCCGTGAGGATCACCTTCTATACCGGTGATGAAGGGGCCGCCGAGCCCGTCGATCGTGAACGCTCCCGCCACCTGAAGCGGTTCACCGGTGGCGACGTAGGCGTCGATCTCGTCATCGCTGAGGTTTGCGAAATGCAACGCGGTGGAGGAGACCCGGCCCAGGGTGGCACCGGTTCCCTCCTCACGGTCATCTATCAGCCAGTGTCCCGAATGCAAGATGCCGGTGCCGCCGCGCAGAGCACGCCAACGCTGAATGGCGCGCTCTGCGGTCAGGGGTTTGCCCACCACCTGTCCATCAAACTCCAGCATGGAATCGCAGCCGAGTACGATATGGCCCCGCTCCTGGCCTAACTCGCCACTATCGCCGCAGTCATTGACGTCACCAGACTCGGTGCTGGCGCGGGACATGGAAGCTCCGCCGGTGTCGGCAGCACTGAACGGATTATCTAGCTCTGCCAGCATGTGCACGGCGGCCTGGGCCTTTGCCTGGGCTAACAGCAGCACCTGGTCCTCCGGGGCGAGGTCACCAAACCGCTGCGTGGCATCACGCAGAGCCGCCTCTTCATCAACATCGGTGGCAAGGGCATCGTGCGCAATACCGGCGCGGGTCAGCAGTGCACGACGCCCCGGAGACGCAGACGCCAGCACCAGCACATGCCCGCCCCAGCCGGACGAGACGGCGTCAAGGGTCACTGCATGGCTCCGACGAGAACCGACAGTGGCACCGACCCCAAAGCCAGTGCCCGGGCGTGGAATGTCGGTGCATCCTCACCGCGCGCAGCTGACGTACGGCGCAAAGACTCCCAGATGCGTTGTCCGATTTTGTACGACGGGGCCTGCCCCGCCCATCCGAGATAACGGTGCAGTTCAAAGCGCTGGTGAGCCTCTTCTAATCCCCAGTGACGGCTCATGAAGTCCCAGGCTTTCTCGTACGTCCATTCGCCACCGCCGATTTCTTGGGGCGCGGGAAGCTCACAGTGCAGGCCGATGTCGAGGACCACTCGGCCGGCGCGCATTCGCTGAGCATCTAGCATGCCGAAGCGGTCCCCGTCATCGCTGAGGTAGCCCAGTTGTTCCATGAGGCGTTCGGCGTACAGTGCCCATCCCTCACCGTGCCCGGCGACCCAGCAATCCAGTGCGCGCCAGCGATTGACCGTCTTAGCGCCGAGCACCTGCGTGGACAGTTGCAGGTGATGGCCGGGCACACCCTCGTGGTAGACGGTCGTGGCCTCTGCCCAGGTCTGGAAGGTATCCACTCCCTTGGGGACGTCCCACCACATGCGGCCCGGGCGAGAGAAGTCCTCGCTCGGACCGGTGTAGTAAATGCCTCCCGAGCCGGTCTCGGCAATGCAACACTCCAGCTTCATCAGTGGATCCGGAATGTCGAAGTGCACACCCCGCAGATCAGCAAGAGCCTTATCCGATAGGTCCTGCATCCAACGCTGCAGGGCGTGTGTTCCGTGCAAGGTTCGTGAGGCATCAGCCATCAGCACTCGCCGTGCGGCGGCAATGGGATCCTGGTCGGCGTCAAGATCTTCCCCAGCGGCAGACAGAATCCTCCGGGCGACGTCCTCTTGTTCGGCGACGATCTGCGCAAGCTCGTTCATGCCCCACGCATAGGTTTCGTCCAGGTCAACCTGCATTCCAAGATGCTGCCTAGAGAACAGGGAGTAAAGTTCCCGCCCCACCGCGTCCTTGGCGTGGCCGCGGGGAACCAAGGTGTCAAAAACTTTAGCGAGGTGGTCGTAAGCCTTGCGGGCAATGGTTACCGCCTCGGTGAGGTCAGCACGAAGGCTCTCATCAAGGCCCTCGACCGACTCAGCGTTACGTGGGAGCGTTGCGAATTTACTGGGGAGCGTTGCGAAAAACCCATCCTTCGCGGCGTAGGAACGGCACTGTTCAGCTGCCAGCGTGAGTTGCCGCTGAGAAGAGATCACACCGCGATCAGCTGCATAGTTCAGCGAGGCTTCCAGGGATTCGGTCGCCTCACCAGTACGGCTCAGGCGCTTGGCGATGACCGCCCAGTCCTTGGCCGTCGCCTGCGGCATCAGATCGTAGACCTGCCGAATATCCTGGATAGGAGAGGCAATATTGTTGATCTGCGAATGTGGAATAAGGGCCTCGGCCATTTCAATCTCAAGACCTAAACGCTCTGACATGGCCGCACGGGTGACCCGGTCGACGTCATCGGCATCCTCGACGTCATCCAGCCGGCGCAGAAAGTCGCGGCTTAAGTCTGTTCGGGTCTCGATGGCTTCTGGAGAGAAAAGCGTGATGTCCTCGTCATATCCCGGGATCCCGGACGAGGTAGCGAAATATGGATTAAGACGCGCCTTCGCGTCGAGATAGTCATTGGCCAGGGCATCGAGCGCGGATTGTTCACGTGGCGGGGCAGAAGCGCTATCGGTGGTCATACGCGAAGTCTACGAAAAGAAGCGCGGCCAGTGCAGGCGTGACCGAAGTCAGATCCGACCATGCCCCGAAGGTTTAGAGCCGATGAGGTTTTAGCCGACTGCCCCGGGACTAAAAGTGCGCAGAGAACTGCCAGGTTGCGGGGCCCGGGATTAAGGCGAGATGCCTAGCCCCGCGCATCCCGTATGCGCTCACACCCCATGCGGTGAGCGGGCCATCGGTGCGTTCGATGAGCTCCCGGGTTACGGCTTCTTCCCGCGAGATGGTCGAGAGTGCAGAGATAGCGACGGTGACAGCGACAAGCTCCTCGTCGGACATGGACCCTGACACCAGCTGGACAGCGGGGCTGACAGGATCGTGACCTGCCGCGTCATCCTTCGTTGAGACGGTCACAGCGGAATGTTCCCGTGCTTCTTGGGCGGAAGTGTCTCGCGTTTTGTGCGCAGTGCGCGCAGCGCTTTTGCGATTTCCACTCGTGTGGCGCGAGGGGAGATGACACCGTCTAGCCATCCTCGTTCAGCAGCGGTGTAGGGGGTCGCAAACTGTTCTTCGTACTCCGTCACTAACCGAGTGCGTTCTGCCTCCACATCCTCACCGTGCTCAGCCGCCGCCTTCAACGTCTGGCGGTGCAAAATATTGACGGCACCCTGGGCGCCCATCACCGCGAGCTGAGCGGTGGGCCACGCTAAGTTAATGTCGGCGCCCAGTTCCTTGGAGCCCATCACAATGTATGCGCCACCGTACGCTTTGCGGGTGATCAGTGTGATCAGTGGGACGGTTGCTTCCGCATAGGCGTAAATCAGCTTTGCTCCGCGACGAATAATGCCATCCCATTCCTGGTCGGTGCCCGGTAAGAATCCGGGGACATCCACCAAAGTCAGCACCGGAATGTTAAACGAGTCGCACAGTCGCACAAAGCGGGCGGCTTTCTCCGAGGCATCAATGTCGAGGGTTCCGGCAAAGTGGGCTGGTTGATTGGCGATAATGCCGACGCTGTGTCCCTCAATCCGGCCAAATCCGACGACTACATTCTGGGCGAAAAGCGGGTGAACTTCTAAGAACTCTTGATCGTCAACAATGGTATGGATCAACGTCTTCATGTCGTACGGCTGATTTGCCGAATCGGGGATTAGTGTGTCCAGTGCAATGTCGTCGGGCGTGAGTTCTTCGCTCAAAGCCACCGGATAGGACGGAGGGGTCGACAGGTTATTGGGGGGAAAGTAACTGAGCAGGTCTTTCACGTACTCGATGGCTTCGTCCTCGTCGGGTGCCATGTAGTGTGCGACTCCGGACCGGGTGGAATGCGTTTGTGCCCCGCCGAGTTCTTCAAAGCCGACGTCTTCGCCGGTCACCGTTCGGATCACGTCCGGGCCAGTGATGAACATGTGGGAGGTTTTCTCCACCATGACCACGACGTCTGTGATGGCGGGGGAGTATACGGCGCCACCGGCGGATGGACCCATGATCAGTGAAATCTGTGGGATCACCCCGGACGCACGGGTGTTGCGGCGGAAAATTCCGGCGAAGGCAGCTAAGGAGGCGACGCCTTCTTGGATACGTGCTCCGCCGCCGTCGAGGATGCCGATGATTGGAACCCCGGTGCGCATCGCGAGGTCTTGGATTTTTTGTACTTTCAACCCGTGGGCTTCACCCAGGGACCCACCAAAAACGGTGAAATCCTGAGAATATACACAGACTTGGCGACCATCAATGGTGCCGTAGCCGGTGACGAGTCCGTCGCCATATGGTCTGCGTCGATCCATACCGAATCCGCTGGCCTGGTGTCGAACGAACCGGTCGGTCTCGACAAATGAGCCCTCGTCGAGCAGATCATGAATGCGTTCGCGAGCGGTTTTCTTTCCGCGGGCATGCTGTTTTTCCACCGCGATAGCACTGGCTGCATGGACGGCTTCTTCTTCCCGGGTATGCAGGTCGGTGAGCCGGTCGGCTGTGCTGAGCGGTCGGGGTGCGTCGCTCACGATTGCTCCTGACTGGTCGTGCTCCCTCACGGGAGGGTGATAAAACGGGCCGGTCGGCACGCCGTGGGCTGGAAGTCCCGCGCTGTGCGGACGTGGCCCGCGACACGGAGATACTACGCTACGTCAGGTGCAGTGACCTGGTGCTCACCGCAGAATATCGCGATTATGGCTGTTCTTTTCGCAGGTGAGTATCAGCTTTTGGCAGATCAGTGTCAGCATCGCGGGGGATAGTAGGCCAACGGCGATAACTGCGACCAGAACAACCGTGGTAAGCAACGCCGGCAAAACGTCGGCACAGAGGAGAAATGTAGTGGTCGAGAGCGAGGCGAGCGCAGTGGCTAAAGGTTTGTTTTCTGATGGATGCGCGTCGGGGTATGAGGCGGCGGATCAGGTCTCACGGGATGGGACTGTTCAGGATGGTGTGATCATGTTGCCGTCGGCGCGCTCGACTATGGATGAGGCGTTTGAACACTGCGCGGAGCGTGCTGGGAACGTCGGCGATGCGATCACGGTCGCGACCTGGAATCAGACCCATGGGCGCGGGCGTGCGGGACGGGCGTGGATGAGTCGTCCTGGCGACATGCTGGCCTTGACGAGGGCGTGGCGTTCGTCAATAGATCGTGCCCACTGGGGTTGGTATCCGCTGATCGGAGCGCTTGCAGTGTGTGAGGCGCTGTCGGGAGATGAGGGATTGTTGGCGGCGTCGGCATCGGCTGGGGCAGCTAGGGGCGAGGCCTGTCCGGGGACGCCGAAAACGGTGGCGGTGAAGTGGCCCAATGATGTTCTGGTTGAGGATTCCACCCCTGCGGGCCCGGTGCCCGGGTTCGGCAAGATTGCCGGGGTTCTCGCCGAGGTACGCGATGGGGTGCTCGCTCTCGGGATTGGAATCAATATGAACGATGCGCCGGTGGCTGGTTCAACCAGTCTTGCGCGGGCGAGCGGTTTGTCGAGCTGTGCGGGCGGAGATCAATTGAGGGCTGAGGTTCTTACCCGGATTACCTCTGCGCTTAATTCCAATATTGCGACGTACGAACGCTATGCGGGCGATCCCTCGCGGTCGGGACACCTCACCCGCTATGGTGAGAGGTGCATCACAATAGGAATGGAAGTGGTGATTGTGCTGGACGACCACGGAATAGGTGTATCAGGTAGTGAAGCCCTTGAAGGGCGTGCAGTGGGGATAGATCTCAGCGGGGCCCTCCTGGTGGAAACCTCCGAAGGATGCCAGGTCATTACGGCGGGGGATGTTGCGCGAGTGCGCCCCGTGGGGTGTGAGCGCTGATATGGACGTTGCTCTGAGCGATAAGCGGCTAGTGTCATCGACAGTAGATAATCCGTTAGCGGAAAATAACTCATCAACCGGTAATTCGTCGGGAGATCATACGTCAAGCGATAATTTCCCAACCGCCCATCAGTCGCCTGACAAGTCGCTTGATAAGTTGCCCGATCGGTTGCCACAGGCAGACAATGCCGCACCAGCAGAGCTGGCAGCGGCGGTCAACGACGACGTGGAGATTGATAAGGCGGATGATTTAAACTCCTCATCAGATTCCCAGGATGTTTCGGACGGGGATAGCGACACCGATACCAGCGGTTTTAATAAACGTTTTATGCGGGTTCGGCGAGCAGTGAGTGCAGTCGAGCGTTTGCTTCTGCACGGATCGCGCGAATACTCGCGGGGGGAACTCGCGCATCGCCGGGGGATTCCAGAAAAACTGTCAAAAATCTATTGGCGCTCGATGGGCTTTACCAATGTCGATGACGATGTTGCGGTCTTTACCGACGAAGACGCCGACGCTATCGCCGAACTCGCCGAGCTGGTTGCCGACGGCACGGTGACTGAGCGAACCTTTGCAAACCTCACCCGCGGTCTCGGTTTTCATATGGGCCGTCTGGCCATGTGGGAAACCGAAGCACTGGTCGAGGAATACAAACGAGAGGGCATGCCCGATGCTGAAGCCCGCCTGCGCATGCTCGATGCGATGCCCGACATGATCGACCTGATGGAAGCCCAGGCACTATATGTGTTCAGGCGGCAACTGGCCGCCTACACGGCGCGCGCCGGAGCCGAAATCTTGCAAGCCGGGGAAGGGGACAACGACGACGCGATGCCGCTTCTGCGGGCAGTCGGGTTCGCAGACCTCGTCTCGTTTACCCGCTTGGCACAGTCCCTCTCCGGCCATGAGCTAGCGGATGTGATCGGTGACTTCGAGTCTACGTGCCGCGACATTGTGTCTATCGGCGGCGGACGTGTGGTGAAAACAGTCGGCGACGAAATCATGTTCCTCGCCGATGCCCCAGAAGACGGGGTGCAAATTGCGTTATCTATTGCAGAAGCCCTCACCGCAGACGATGACATGCCCGATGTGAGAGTCGGACTGTCCTGGGGCAGCATGTTCTCCCGGTTTGGTGACGTGTTCGGCCCGACCGTTAATCTCGCCGCCCGGCTCGAAGGCATTGCGATGCCGGGAACGGTGCTTATAGACCAGGCGGCGGCCACCGCCGTTGAAGAAGCCCTACCAGGGGCATTTGTGTTGGAAAGGCTTGGTGAACGCGAATTGCAAGGCATCGGCGCTGTCCATCCGTATCTAGTCCGACGGGGTGCTTCCCGCGGTATCGACCTCGACGCGTGAGGCGGGACGTATCATGGTCGCTGTGACTCGCTTACTTCTCGTTGAGGACGATTCAGCTATCGCCGAACCGTTGTCCCGCGCACTCGACCGCGAGGGGTATGCGGTAACGCGCGCGTCTCGCGGTATCGATGCCCTGACCATTGCCGCGGACGAGGAACCCATCGACTTTGTGATCCTCGATCTCGGTCTACCCGATATTGACGGGCTGGAAGTATGCCGCCGTCTACGCAAAGGCGGGCTCGAAGTTCCCATCCTGGTGCTCACGGCACGAGCCGATGAAGTGGACGCCGTGGTCGGGCTGGACGCCGGAGCCGATGACTACGTCACCAAGCCATTTCGACTCGGTGAACTGCAAGCGCGCATCCGGGCCCTGCTGCGTCGGGCTCAGGTCGCGGAAGATTCCAGCAGCGGTCTGAGCGTTAACGGGGTGGAACTCGACGTGGCTGCCCGCCGGGCTTTTGTGGACAACGAAGAGATTTCGTTATCTGCCAAGGAGTACGATCTGCTCACCGTGCTGGTGCGAGAAGCGGGCAGTGTGGTGACCCGCGAAGACTTAATGCGTGAAGTGTGGGGCGCTGAATGGTGGGGCTCCACCAAAACGCTCGACATGCACGTGTCCTGGCTGCGCAGAAAACTGGGTGACGACGCTACGTCGCCGCGTCGCATCACGACGGTGCGCGGCGTGGGATTCCGGTTCGAGCAGAGCTCCTCCGAAAGCTGAGCCGCCCCCGTGCGTCAACGGGTCCTCCAAGCGACCATCGTCACCGTCATGCTCGCGGTTTTAATGCTTGGCATACCGCTGGGGTTTTCGTGGCTCAGAATTGTGGAAACGAACCTCAATGAGCAGGTTCGCAATATCAACACCCAGGTTCTGACCGATGTGGATCGTGCAATCACGAACGGGCGCCCGATTGACCGGACCATGCTCCAGCGCTACGTCGATAACGAGCAAGATCTCAGCATCTACGTAGAAGTGACCTACGGCGACAATGTGATGAGCGCCGGAAACCCGTCTGGTGATAACCCCGTGACCACCACCGGCCTTGGCACCCAAGGCGAGCGGGTGAAAGTTTCGGTTCCTCGCTCCGATGTGAACGGGCATGTGGCCAGCGCGTGGGTGCTCATTATCGTGGCGGGCCTGTCGGCGATCTCGGTGGGCGTGTCGGTTGCGCTCTGGCAGGCCCAGCGGCTGTCGGCGCCGTTGTCGATGCTCACCAGGAGGGCAGAAGAACTCGGATCGGGTAGGGCGCGCGACTCGTGGACCCCGAGCGGGGTCGTCGAAATTGACACCGTGGCCGATGAACTGGCCAAGGCTGGGGCGCAGTTGGCTGAACGGCTTGCAGCTGAGAGTGCGCTCGCCTCCGATGCCTCCCATCAGCTACGCACCCCGCTCACCGCGCTCTCTATGCGGCTCGACGAAATTTTGGCGACCAGTTCCGAGGAATGGGTGCGCGAAGAAGCCCGGATCGCTCTGGAACAAATTGACCGTTTGACCACGGTGGTTCACGACCTGATTAACGCTCCTCGGTCCTCGCAGCGCAGGACCCCAGGCGTGGTTGAGCTTAATTCTGTGCTCACTCAGCAGAGCGAAGAGTGGTCCCCTGCATTTAAGGCGGCTCGCCGTGAGCTTCGCGTCCAAGTCCCGCACAGCGCTGCGGTGTGGGCGAGCGTTGGACCGCTCACCCAAGTCATCGCAACCCTGATCGAAAATTCACTGGTCCACGGTGATGGTCGCACCCTGGTGAAAGTCCGTCGCAATGAACGCTCGACGGTGGTTGAGGTCTCCGACGAAGGGGCGGGCATCGAACCTGGGCTCGGCAAACGCATCTTCGAGCGTTCGGTCTCGGGTCGTTCCTCTTCTGGCACCGGCGTGGGCTTGGCGCTGGCCAAAACTTTGGTGGAGGACGACGGTGGCCGTCTGGAGCTGCTCACCGAACGCCCGGCCACGTTTGGTGTCTTTTTGATTTCTGCTCCCGATGATGATCACAGCGACGGGATGGACGATGAGATTCTAGGGACCTCGCCAGGGTCTTTAGCTCCTGAAGATCTTCCTGCTCGAGGTCGAGTGAGCCCCAGGAAATCGCGTGGGGGTGCAGGCTCTCGCGGGAATAACGCAGGCAGTGATAAATCGGGTGCCCACAGCGGGCGAGATCATTCGCAATAGCCGCCGGATAGCCGCTGGGACTGGCGCGGAGAGCTCGGTCCGTATTCGCGCGGGGTTGTGGTCCGCGCGGCGGAGATCACGGCGGATCTGGGCTTGTCAGCGTCTGATGCGCGCAGCCTCTAGGATTATCGCCGTGAGCCATACCCCTGCGGATGATCTAAACAGCCCTGAACGCCCTGTTAAGGCGCAGTCGGCAGTTGAGCCCACGGTGCTGGGTGGGGTCGCAGTCCGTCGTAAGCGCCCGGTGGTCGGTGTTGTGGGCGGTGGGCAGCTAGCCCGCATGTGCGTCGGTCCTGCGGCTGAACTCGGTATTGAACTGCGGATTCTTGCCACTGATCCGGCAGAGTCAGCCGCCCAGGTCGCCGCTAAAGTCAGTATTGGGCGGCATGACGATGCGCAAGCCCTCACCCGCTTCAGCGAGGGTCTGGACGTGTTGACGTTCGATCATGAACACGTTCCCACCGACATCCTGCACGCTCTTCACAAGCGCGGGGTTGCGGTGCATCCCGGCCCAAATGCCCTCATCCATGCGCAAGACAAACTCGTCATGCGTCGACGTCTCACCGAACTGGGCTACCCTTGCCCACGGTGGTGGGAGGCGCGCGAAGAGGCGGATATTCGCCGGGCTTTAGCGCAGTGTCCGCAGGGCGTGGTGGTGAAAACTCCGCGCGGCGGTTACGACGGACACGGTGTGCGGGTCATTCAGCATCCCGACGCCATCGCAGAGCTGAGGGCTTGGTGGGATAAGCACGACAGTCTTCTGGTCGAAGAAAAAGTGTCGTTTACGCGTGAACTTGCGGCCCAGGTGGCCCGGCGGCCACACGGAGACTGCCTGGCCTACCCGGTTGTGGAGACTGTTCAGCGCAATGGCGTGTGCTTTCAAGTCATAGCGCCTGCCCCCAAGCTGGAGACCGCTGTACATCAGCGGATCGCCGATCTGGCTCGGGCACTCGCCGATGATCTCGGCGTGGAGGGCATGCTCGCGGTGGAACTTTTTGAGCTTCCCGACGGGCGCGTGGTCATTGTGGAACTGGCGATGCGACCCCATAACTCAGGGCATTGGTCCATGGACGGGGCCGTGACCGGGCAGTTTGAACAACATCTGCGGGCGGTGCTCGATCTGCCTTTGGGGGATACCTCTTTGCGCTCGGACGTGAACGTCATGGTGAACCTGCTCGGCGATGAGGGAACGGATGTGGTGGCCGGGAGACAGCGCGCGATGCAGACCGATCCCGGTGTGAAGATTCACCTGTACGGTAAAGAGGTTCGGCCAGGACGCAAACTCGGCCATGTCACCGTGAGCGGATCTGACCTGGACGACGCGCTGCACCGAGCCCATGCTGCAGAACGCGCGCTGATCGCTCCAGCTTTCGGACACAGCTCATGACTTTGCTAGGCGGGCCCATCGGACACTGCGTAGCCGACGTACGCATCCCTGCTCTAGTTTTTGCCCTATCTCACCCCTGTTGACCTCACTGATTGCGTGCTCACGCCGAAGGAGACTGTCATGACCGTGACCGACCCCCAAAACCCTTCCCTCGCCCCGACTGTCGGGATCGTGATGGGCTCTGACTCAGACTTCGCGGTCATGCGTGAAGCCGCAGATATCCTCGCTGAGTTCGGTGTCCCGATCGAAATCGACGTGGTGTCAGCGCATCGGATGCCCGAAGACATGATCACGTGGGGCCGGGAAGCCGCTCAGAGGGGGCTGCGTGTGATCATCGCCGGAGCGGGGGGAGCAGCGCATCTGCCGGGAATGCTCGCGGCTTTGACGCCGCTGCCTGTGATCGGGGTGCCGGTGCCGCTCAAGCATCTCGACGGGATGGATTCACTGCTGTCTATAGTGCAGATGCCAGCGGGCGTGCCGGTGGCGACGGTTTCGATCGGTGGCGCCCGCAATGCGGGCCTGCTCGCTGTGCGCATTCTGGCTTCTGGGGTCGACGATGACGCGCTGGTTCTGCGTGAGCGCATGACGCGGTATCAGACGCAGCTGCGGGCGCTGGCGCGTCGTAAAGGGGAAACGCTGCGCGCATCCCTTTAGGTCACGGCCCTGTAGGCCACAGCCTTGCAGGTCACAGCCTTGCAGGTCACAGCCTTGCAGGTCACAGCCTTGCAGGTCACAGCCTTGCAGGTCACGGCCTTTAGACGATGGGTGGGCGGGAAGCTAGTGGTGGGTTTGAGACCCCGCTGAGCGCTAGAGGTCGCTGCGACCTGAACGTCGAAATTCCCTAGACGTCACAGATCACCTCGAGCATCCGCGAATGTGGCGTAGTGAAAACCACGCGACCGATGCTCGGTGGAACATGCTTGAGGGCGTCGTAGCGGCGGTCGTGCTGATACGGCAAATTGTCCTGATAGATATAGCGAATGCCCTGGCGGCGCAGCGCCAGACACTTACGCGGCGATGTGTCTGCCTCCTCGGCATCCCGAAGCAGCGCGGCGTCCTCCTCTGTCACCTGGGTGCCGGCGACCGGAAAGTGCACTTGCTGCCCGAACAGAATGTACAGGTATGGGGCCCCTGAGAATGGGCTCGCTAACACAACCCCTTCATGGTTCATCTCGGGCCCATACCGGGTGAAGGCTTCCAGCTCGGCCTCGCGCACAAAACGCGGCCGGTCGGGGTAGGACAGGTCAGCGTTTTTCGCCGTGTTGTCGAGCCGAACCGGAATAGTCGCAAGCGTGGCGAGCGCGCACAGCACCGCGCAGGCGATACCAACCAGCTTCGGTACCCGGATGGCAACATCACCCGTCCCGGACCGGGCACTAGCCCGAGCGCTGAGGCGCGTACTCCACACGGACACGCGCCGAGCCCACCAGGCGAGCCCGCCCGGCATGAGAATCACTAGCACCGCCGTCAGGAGCACCGAGATCCGGTCCTGGCCGCGGTAGAAGAGTGCCGACAGGCCCAGTGGCGAGTCCACTGAGGCATCGATGTACAACGCGGCCATCACAATCCACCATGCGGCTAGCCATCGCGGTGCCCGGCCTGCGCAGGATGCCACCAAAGCGGGAAGAGCGACCAGCATAAAGACGGGGCCGAGAACCATCGGCCACACTGTGTAGAGCCCGCTCGCCACCTCGCCGAGACTTTGCGGGAGTGACACTTTCAGGCCGCCTTGAAACCCCGTCACCCGGTTAGCGAGCGGGGTTGCCATGAGAATCACAATCGGCGTGAAAGCAATGAGCGGGACGAGACCAGCGAGGGGCCGCTGCCGCCGACCTGGCCACCAGCTCACCGCAGTCCCCACCCCTGCGAAAAACAACGCTGCCACCGCCGAAATGGGGTGAGCAATCGCCAGACTGCTTAAAAAGAGGGCCGACAGGATGACGATGCCGACGAGTTCGCGCCATTGCGCCCCGGGTGCACTAAGCACGCGCCGCCAGCACAATAGGGCAAACGCGAGCACGCCCGGCAGAGCCGAGAACGCGGCGAGGTTCGGAATCGGCGAAAGATGGACCCACTCCGATAACGGGGCGGATGGGGCCAGCACCGCTGCCAGCGCGGCAACAGTTCCCGCGTAGCGAACCTTCGGCCAGGCAAGATGCGCCAGCACAGTCAGACCGACCGTCCAAGGAACGAGCAAGAGCACACTGACAGAAGCGTTGAGCAGAATCGGCAGGGGGACACCCGGCACCAGCGAGGTCAGGTCGTGGAAACCCGCCGGATAGAACGAGGGCACGTGGGCACTGGACGCGATCTCGCCCAGGTGCAGCGCTGAACCGTCGGCACCCTCATGGATCCACCGCAGTGCCACCAAGTGAAAAATGGTGTCCCAGCGCTGCAAAATAGCTGTCGGTGAACCGAATCCGATGGCGATGGGGATAAGTACCACGGCGATGGAGAAGGCCAGGCAGATTCCCGGACCGATGAGCTGCTTTGCTGGTCCCGGTCGGCCGCACAGCACGTGGACGGGGCTGCGTTCAGGAAGCCCCCGGACGACGAACCCTCCGGCGGACAGCAAAGCAGCGCTCAGAGCCGCCACCAGAGCCAGCGCGAAGAACGGGACCAGGCCCCACGGCACACCAATAAATGCTGCGATGATGGCGCTGAACCCAGCGAGTCCGAGCGATGCAGCGGGTGCCACCGCGACAGCCAGATACCACGGGATGCCCAGAAGTCTCAGCGCCGGAAGCGGCGGGACGAATGCGAGAAAGAAAATACCCGCCGCCGCATAGGCGAGGACCAGGATGTCGTTCACGAAGCGGTGGGGGAGCTCCCGGGTTCGTCCGTGCGAGGCGAGGGACGATCGGCAAGGCACCGTGTGCGAGCAACGTCAGGCTGTTCGGCTTCATCCAGCGCAATATGGCGGGCTAGGTAGGTGGTGCGTTTTTCAGCGTTCTTGGTTCGCGCTTCCTGGAGGGCAAGGAACCCGAGTAAAACCACCACGGTGGCGTACAAGAGAAGATCGGTGCCGCGCCCAACGCCGACAAACTTAGCTACCGCTGAGGTGAGGCCCGGGAAAATGACGGCGAGAACAGCAAAGCATGCGAACGCGATGATCAGCAGACGGCGGATAGCCAGCTGTTTTGCGCCGCGGTTGATCAGCATCCAGGCGGTAATCGCCACAATGCCGATGACCAGCAGGATTTGGGTGATGATCACCCTGGTTGGGTATTCCGCGAACGGACCCCCGAGGGCGAGTAGCTGGTCGGCAAGTGTGCTTGTCATAGTGTCCTCAGATCGTCGCGTTCGACCGCTGACAGCGACCGAACGGGAGGTCTTCTCGTCCTAGTGACGACGTGTGGTGCATGAACAGAGTATCGTTCAAGAAGGCCTTGGCGCTGTTTCGTGGCGCACAGGTTCCATCTGACGATGTCCGTTGCGGTGATATGCCGTATTCTGACATGCCGTATTCAGTTGCGTTGAAAACTCGCGCAACCAGTTTGATTTGTCCGCCGCATAAGCGTCAGCCAGGAGGTTGTCGATGCCCGACCTGACCGGGGAATTCACCACCTGGTTCGTGATCCCGCTCTACAACGAAGCCAGTGTGATCGGTGACGTGATTCGCCAGGTGCGGACACGATTCCCATTTGTGGTGTGCGTGGATGACGGTTCTACCGACGGCTCTGCGCAAGCAGCGCGTGAGGCAGGCGCCGTGGTTGTGCGGCATCCGTACAACATGGGGCAGGGTGCTGCCCTAAAAACCGGGATTGACTATGCACTTCGCGACCCGCAGATGCGCTGCGTGGTGACTTTTGACGCCGACGGACAGCACCGCTTAGAAGATGCTGAGGCAATGGTGGCACGAGTGGAGAACGAGGATGTCGATGTGATTGTCGGCTCCCGCTTCTTGGACGGTAGGACCAAGCCCGGCCTGCTTAAACGCATGGTGCTCAAAGCAGCGGTTGTGTATACGAATATGACCACCGGGGTGAAGCTGACGGATGCTCACAATGGTTTGAGAGCGCTATCCCGCCATGCGTGTGAGGTAATCGTCATCGAGCAAAACCGGATGGCTCACGCCTCTGAGATCGTGGCGGAATTTGGACGACGCAAGCTTCGGGTTAAAGAGCAGCCGGTGCACATTCTGTACACCGACTACTCGCGTGCGAAGGGGCAGTCACTGCTGAACTCGGTCAACATTTTGATCGACCTGATCATTAGGTGATCTAAGGCTTTTCCTTAGCTGCCGCGGTGCCATCTCCGATTGCTGCGAAAAACTTTTTGACCTCGGCGTCATTTACCTTGATTGCTACGCCCGAGTTCTTCGTGCGGTACGCCGGGTTTTCAATCGGCATTGTCAGCACGCGGTTATTGGATGATGCGTTGCGGAAGGCGAGCCCAGCCTGACCGAGCCCAAGTAAACCGGTTCCCGGGTCCGTCGTCAGCGAGTCGGTTCCAGCGCGCACCAGTGCCAGCTGCGAGAAGGGGTTTAGCACAGTCCCAGGGCTAACTACCCGCTTCATTAAAGACCCTACGAATTGCTGCTGACGTTTTTGCCGACCGAGGTCAGCCGTCGGGTCGAAATAGCGGGCGCGGACGAATGCCAGCGCCTGTTCCCCTCCGACATCGTGGCAGCCGCTGACCCAGTTCAAACCAGATTTAGGGTCGTTGACATTGCGATCTAAACAGAGATTGACCGTTCCCACAGCGTCAACGATGTTGCGAACCCCATCGAAGCCCACCTGCACATAGTGGTCCACGGTCAGACCGGTGAGGTTCTCGACGGTTTGCACCAGCAGCTTGGGTCCCCCGAAGGCGAACGCGGCATTGAGCTTGTACATTCCCTTGCCCGGGATATTGACCAGGGTGTCGCGAGGAAGCGATACCAAATACGACTTCCCGTTCGGGGCCTTATGTAAAAGCATCATGGTGTCGGCACGTTGGCCGCGGGTTCCGTCCTGCGGGACAGCATCCTCATTGGCCCGCGAGTCAGAGCCTGCGATCAGCCAGGTGGTTCCGCCGGTGTCGGGGGCGCCCGACAGCGCCTCAACATGGTGCATCCGGCCATTTGCCCAAAGGAAGAGCCCTGCGAACCAGCCCACGGTTACAACCAGCCACAGGATAATCAGGGTCCGAGCTAGGCGTGCCCAGCGCGGGAGCCGAAATCGGCGGCCTGGACCGTGCTGACGCCGGTCGCTAGGCATCGAATTGTCGACCCCGGACGGTGAGCTATTAAAGGCATGATCGGTGGAGTGGTGAGCAGGCGGGGCATAAGTAGATTCATAGCGTCTGCGTTCGCCTGCGGGCAGCGCACGGGTTGGGGTACGGGCAGGGGCTGGACCTGGAGGGTTGGAGCGAGAGCGACGAGTCCCGGGCTGGGGGACACGTGGAACTGGGCGGGCTGCACCACCGGGGCGTGCGCGCGAGGTCGAGGAGGGCCCTGGTTTCCGCGGGTCGTAGCCTGACACATCCACCGCCTTTTCTTATCGTCTGAGGTTCAGTCGACGGGTTGATTTCTTCCTAGTCCGAGTTCGTTAAGCGTTGCAGAGGCAAATCTACCCGGAGCTGTTATCTGGAACTGTCATACAGCTCTCATCTTGAGCGAATCAACGCATCGATAATTTTAGTGTCAACCATGTTTAGGCAGGTTTGAATACGCCGCCACTGAGGATCGCGCCCTCCTGGCCGCACCGCAAAAACGCCGGCGAAACGGGGTAAGCAGGGGATAAGTCAAGGGCGTGCGGCGGGAAAGGCGTGAGGTGGCGCATGTCCGCCCTAAGGTGGGGTTAAGGGTCTCATATGCGAATGGCTGCAGTGAGATGAGGAGACTTTGGGGAGGTTTCTTCGACACCCGGTGAGATCCCATAGCTCGTGGCGCAAATGCGCAGGGATAGCCTGGTTCTGCTTTGTAGACTGACACCATCGCAAGCAGCTACCGTGCTCGCGCTTTAGTTCACATTGATGGTTCCGCCCGAAGGAGCTTTATGCCCACGCGTCTTCGTCCCTCATCCAGGGTCCTCGTTGTCGGCGGAGCGGGTTTCATTGGTTCGCACTTACCCGCTGCCCTCCATGCGCTGGGTATCACGATGGGCGTCTATGACCTGCATCCGGTGAGATACCCGGTCCCCGACGGAATTGAGATTAAAGAACACCGCGGCGACATTCGAGACGTCGAGGCCCTCACAGAGGCAATGCGCGGCTACGACGCCGTGCTGAACCTAGCTGCTGCACACCACGACTTTGGAATCACCGAGGCCACGTTCGAGTCGGTCAACGTGGGAGGCGCACGCAGCATCTGCCAGGCGATGGAGCGCAACGGCATCCAGAATCTATGTTTCTACTCGTCTGTCGCCGTCTATGGCGAACACCAGGGAGAAGAGGGTTTCCCCGAGGTTCCCGACGAGAACACCCCGCCGCGTCCGACCAATACCTATGGCCGCACCAAGCTTGCCGCCGAAGATATTTACCGCCGCTGGCAAGCAGGTGATGGCGAGCAGCGGCGCCTACTCATCGTGCGCCCGGCTGTTGTGTTCGGACCGCGTAACGTAGCCAACGTTTTCCGCCTGATTGATCAGATCGCGCGCCGCCGCTTCTATCCGGTCGGCCCCGGATCCAACATTAAATCCATGGCATACGTGGAGAACATTGTTGCCGCGATTTTGACCCTGTGGTCGCGGCCCAGCGAACTGCCGATGGATCGGGAAATCTACAACTACGCCGATAAACCCGACCTCACCAGCGCGCAGGTCATCGCAATTATCCACGAAGCCTTGGGGCGACGAGCACCGAGTCACCCGCTGCCGTTGGCACCGGTCATGGCAGCGGCTAAACCCTTCGATCTGCTTGCGGGCGTCACCGGACGAGACCTGCCCATTACCTCAGCGCGAGTGCGCAAGCTCAGCGACGCGCGAACCCAGTTCGCTGCGGACCGGGTGCATTCGGTCTTCACCGCTCCGCGCACACTCGCCGAAGGCCTCGCCGAGATGGTGCGCTGGTACCGCGACACCCCCGTGTCTGAGCGTCCCCTGCCGCACCGGCCACCCGAACATGTGGTGCGCTTTGGACAGCAGGAAGGGCTGCCCGCTCCACGGGTAGTAGCAGTGGTTGTCAGCTACAACCGAGAGCAGCTGCTGCGCGAATGCCTCGATGCGCTCGCCGCACAGACCCGACCCGTCGACGCGGTAGTGGTGGTCGATAACGCCTCCACCGATGGTTCCGGTCAGGTTGCCGACAATCACCGGGTCGTCACCGAGGTGGTGCATCTGACCCGCAACGTCGGAGGTGCAGGCGGATTCGCTGCGGGCATTGCGCGAGCCATGCTGGCCCATCGCCCGGATTGGGTTTGGATCATGGACGACGACACCATCGCACGCCCCGAAGCCTTGGAAGCCCTTCTACGGGCCGCCTCGGGTCCGCAAGAGCAACCCGCCGTGCTCTCCTCCACCGCGGTGTGGACTGACGGGCGCGAACATCCGATGAACACCTCTCGTCAACGGCTCGGAGCCAATGACGACGAACTCGCTGCTGCCCAGGATGCCGGATGCCGTGCCATTCGCACTGCCTCCTTCGTGTCCGCCATGATCGATGCTCGTCACATCGCCCACGCGGGCCTACCCGAGGCCGACTACTTCATTTGGAGTGACGATTTCGAGTACACAGGCCGTATCCTGCGCAAGGGCCGAGGCCTGCGGGTGCCGGACAGCATCGTCGAACACCGCACCCGAGCCTTTGACTCCGCCCGCTCCGACCCGGGTGATCGGTTCTACTACGAGGTGCGCAATAAGATCTGGGCACTGCTTCGATCCGGGTCGTTTAGCTGGTGGGAAGCCGTTTTATACGGCGGTCGAACGGCTCTGTCCTGGGGCGGTGTGATAGTTCGCACCCGCGGTAAACGCCTGGGTGCCGGCCTGCGGGGCCTGCGGCACGCCGTGGGCTCTAAGCCTCGTCCCTCGGCAGCTGTGCTCGCCTCGGATCCCGCCAGCGCGGCCGATATTCGAGCGATGGAAGCGGTGAGACGTCCATGACGACACCGGAGCATGCCGGCTCTGGCCGAGCCAAGGGCAGTCATCGTAGCTCCGCTCACGGAGATGTCACCGTGCTCATGGCCGTGTGGAAGGGGGACCGTCCGGAGCTTTTAGCTCAGGCGTTGCGCTCGGCAGGGCCTGAGCAGACTCTTCCGCCCCGGGAGATCCTGGTGATGGTGGACGGTCCGCTCACTGCTGAGTTGGACGCTGTGCTGGACCAGGCCTCGCGCCAGGCACAAGACCACGGCGAGGTGCCGGTGCGCATTATTCGCTGTGCTGAACACCGGGGACTGGCCGACACTCTTGCCGACGGCGTCCGACAGGCTCGCACCGAGCTCATTGCCCGGGCTGACGCCGACGACATCAACGCGCCCGACCGTCTGGCACGGCAAGTACCGTTCCTCATTGACAATGACGTGGATATCCTCGGCAGCGCCATGCGGGAAATTGGGGCGGATGGATCTCCGGTAGCTGGAGCACCGGTGCGCACCCGTCCGATAGACCAAGCCGAGATCCGCCGTTACGCACGCACCCACAACCCGTTCCAGCATCCGACGGTGCTGATGCGTCGCCGCGTGGTGCTGAACGCAGGTAACTACCACCGAATGCCCTATCTGGAAGACTGGTGGCTGTGGATCCGGATGCTCATGATTGGTGCCCGGGCTGCAAATCTCAACGAACCGTTGGTGTCCTATCGCGTAGACGCTGGCCTGTATGCCCGGCGAGGTGGTCTGGAACTTGTGAAAAGCGATATCCGATTGCACCGCCTTTTGGTAACGACCGGTTTCACCCCGTGGCCGCTAGCGCTGCGGAACTTGGCGGTGCGGATCGCCTACCGTGTGGTTCCCAATCGGCTGCGGTCGCGGATGCACCGGCTGTTGGTGAATCGAGTGTGATGTATGACCCGCCTGCAGACTTTGGCAATACGTCCTTCACAAGGCCTGCACGGTGCTTAGGTTACTGTGAAGGGCGTTCTTATGAGAACCGTTCGTAGATGGCCGGGACGGAGATGCCGGCACAGTGGAAGAGGTAGACAACGTGAGCACTCCTGACCTCCTGATTGTCGGATCGGGATTCTTCGGACTAACCATTGCCGAGCGAGCAGCGCGAGAACACGGCCTGAAGGTGACCGTGATTGACCGCCGCGACCATATCGGCGGCAACGCATATTCCGAACCGGATCCTGAAACCGGTATCGAAGTACATCGCTACGGTGCGCACCTGTTCCACACCTCCAATGAGCGGGTATGGGAGTACGTCAATCGATTCACCACGTTCACCAACTATGTACATAAGGTGTATACCGTCCATAAAGGCGTGGTGTATCCGATGCCGATCAACCTCGGCACCATCAACCAGTTCTTCCAGACCGCATACTCACCGGGCGAAGCGAAGGCGCTGATCGCTGAACAGGCTGGCGAACTTGCAGGCCAGGATCCGGAAAACCTCAACGACAAAGGTATTTCCCTGATCGGGCGTCCGCTGTATGAAGCCTTCATCAAGCATTACACGGGTAAGCAGTGGCAAACCGATCCCAAAGATCTACCCGCCTCAATCATCTCCCGGCTCCCGGTTCGCTACACCTACGACAACCGCTACTTCAACGACACCTACGAAGGGTTGCCCACCGACGGGTACACCGCGTGGATTGAGCGGATGGCAGACCACCCAAATATTGAGGTGAAACTGTCCACCGACTTCTTTGATGCTTCACAGCCGCTCAATAAAGAAGCAGTGACCGGACAGGTCCCCGTGATCTACACCGGTCCAATCGACCGCTACTTCGATTACCAAGCGGGCGATCTCAAATGGCGCACGATCGACTTTGAAACCGAACATCTTGATGTCGGTGACTTCCAGGGGACGTCGGTGATGAACTACGCCGACGAAGATACCCCCTACACCCGGATCATCGAACCGCGCCATTTCCACCCGGAACGGGATTACGTGAAGGATCGCACCGTCATCATGCGCGAGTTCTCGCGCTTCGCGGACAAGGGCGATGAACCGTACTACCCGATTGCATCGGCCAGCGACCGCGCCATGCTGGAGACATACCGGCAACTCGCTGCCGACGCACCGCTCACACTGTTCGGTGGGCGGTTGGGTACTTACAAGTACCTCGACATGCACATGGCGATCGCTTCGGCGCTCACCATGGCCGATAACGACCTGCCCGCGCTCGTGCGTGGCCGTACCACAGGGGCAAACTAATGAGTGCCAAGACCCAGAAAAACAGCAATGCTAAAGACGAGCCGCTCGCCATTGAGCACGGCGAGGATCGTCGGGTTTTGCAACGCCTCATTTTCCCGACTGAAACCGCGCCCGACATTATCCCGCTGTATATCGAACGCGGTCAGGCCCGGAACACGTCGGCTGGAGGCTCCTTTGGCCTCGGTTCCGGCAAAGAGCGCGGCACCCAGACTGATATTCGCCAGTTCGTGAACAGTCAGCCCATGCTCGATGCCTCCGAGCTCGTGGCGCGCCACAGCGTTCGGGTTCCCTCCGGTGAGATGCGTTCGTTCGGCACCTACTTCAACGCGTTCCCGGCGAGCTACTGGCGCCGCTGGACACCCGTGCGGGAAGTACGCTTGACCATCTCCACCAAGGGGACCGGCCAGATCATCGTGTACCGCTCGAACGCCCGTGGCAGCATGCAGCGGCACGATCTGCGACGGGTCAGCGGAAACACGGTCACCGTGTTCGACCTTCCGCTGGCGGCTTTCGGAGACGGCGGCTGGTACTGGTTCGATATTCACGGCGGCACCAGCGAAATTACCGTGCTCGAAGCGGACTGGAGCACCGATGCGAGCCTCGCCCGCACTCGCGGCACCATTTCAATCTCGATGACCACGATGAACAAGGTGTCGTACTGTCTCGACAATATTCGTGCGATCTCGGAAGATCCCGCGGTGCGCGAAGTGCTGGACACCATGTATGTCATCGATCAAGGCTCTGACCGCCTACGCGATCACGCTGAGGACCTGGCGCCGCTGGCCAAAGAGATGGGTGATCAGCTCACCATCATCGAACAGGGAAACATCGGTGGCTCCGGCGGGTTCTCCCGCGGCATGTATGAAACCACCAAAGCGGGCCGTTCAACGTACGTGGTCAACAGCGACGACGACATCGTCATCGAGCCCGAATCGCTTCTTCGCTTAGTAACCTTCGCGGACTACGCGACCACCCCGACCCTGGTCGGGGCACACATGTTCGACTTGAACAACCGGTCGGTTCTGCATACCTTCGGCGAAATCGTCGATCCGTGGCGCATTCAGCCCGCTCTGCCCCACGACGACATGGTGCTCGGCCACGACTTCTCCGAGTCGGGGCTGCGCTCAACGCCCTGGCTGCATCGCCGAGTCGATGTGGACTACAACGGCTGGTGGATGTGCCTCATTCCGGTCGAGGCGATTCGCAAGATCGGTTTATCGCTGCCGGTCTTCATTAAATGGGACGACGCCGAATACGGTCTGCGCGCGCGCAACGCCGGATTCCCCACGGTGAGCCTGCCCGGCGCCGGTGTTTGGCACATTAGCTGGACTGATAAGGACGACCTGGTCGGTTGGCAGGCCTACTTCCACGAGCGCAACCGGATCATCACCGCGCTGCTGCACTCGCCCTACGATCACGGCGGACGAGTGGTCAAAGAGTCGCAGTTCATGGACATCAAACACATCCTGTCCATGCAGTACTACACCCAGAAGGGTCGTTTAATGGCCCAGCGGGATGTGCTGGATGGCCCCGACGCGCTGCACGGCAACATCGGAACTAAACTGCCGGAAATCCGCGCATTGGCCGCATCATTCTCTGATGCGCACGGTGGCAAAGACGTGACGGACTTTCCGCCTACTAAGGTGGATAAGCCTCCGCACAAGGGACGACCGTTCTCCCAGCCATGGCGTCCGCTCGTTCCGCTGTGGACCCTGAAGACCCTCGCCCGCCAGTTCGCGGTGAAGCCTAAGCCAGGGAGCGACAAGAACCCGCAGGCAGTTATCGCCCACCAGGATGCTCGCTGGTGGCGGCTCGCGCACTACGACAGCGCACTGGTCTCCAATGCGGAGGGCACCCAGGTGTCCTGGTATCGCCGCGACCCCGAGACCTCCCGCGAAATGCTGGTCGATGCCGTTAAAGTCCACGCCGAACTGTTCCGCCGCTGGTCACAGCTGCGCGATGACTACCGTGAGGCAGCCGGACGGATCTGTTCACTCGAGGCCTGGGAAAAGACCTTCGAGGCGGCGACGCCGAAGAGCACGGAGGGCTCGGCCCGGTGAGTATTGCGGTCCCAAGCCGGGTTGAGCGCGCCGAAGGGTGGCGCTCACCCGGCCAGGATTCCGGATGGTTAAACCCATTCGTCAATCGGTTCCTGCTGCACCTTTTGGTGAAGAAAGAACTGCGGGTGCGCTACCGCGGCAGCATGCTCGGTATGGCGTGGAGCTACGTCAAACCCGCCGTCCAGTTCATCGTGTTCTACATAGCCCTGGGCGTGTTCTTGGAACTCAACAAGGGCGTACACAACTATGCGGTGTACCTGTTTTCCGGCATCGTGGTGATTAACCTTTTCGGTGAAACCCTCGGGAACTGCACGCGGTCCATCACGGGAAATGATTCCTTGGTCCGGAAGATCTATCTGCCGACGGAACTTTTTCCTTACTCGTCGATGATCGTGGCGCTTATCCACTTCATTCCGCAGCTTCTGGTGCTGGCGGTGGGTGCGCTGCTCGTCGGCTGGAGCCCCGGCCTCATGCAGCTCGGGGCGATTGCGCTGGGTTTAATCATCCTGATCATGCTGACGCTCGGACTCGGTATGCTCACAGCCGCTTTAAATGCGGCTTTCCGCGATATTGAAAACTTCGTGGACATGATCGTGATGGTGCTGACCTGGACGTCCCCGATCATGTACCAGATTACGAAGGTGCGCCACGCGGTGGGTGACGGAGTCCTATACCTGCTTTACTCGCTCAACCCCCTCACCATTGTGGTCGAGCTTTTCCACTACGGTTTTTGGCAGCACACCGATGGTGTGCAGCTCGATGCGGGGCAGGCAGCGGTCTACAACCAGATTCATGGATTGTGGTGGGCGGGCCTATTGATTGCGCTCGCAGTGTTCGTGATCGGCAACTTCGTGTTCGAGCGCTCGAAGCGCTCGTTCGCGCAAACGCTGTGAGAGAGGCGAGATGAGTACGCAGCAACCCGAGGTGGCCGGGGGCACGGATGCGCGGAACGCGACCAGTCACGACATGATCCGGATTGAAAACGTCACGAAGCGTTTCGTTCTAAACCATAATCATTCGCTCAAAGAACTCGCCTTTGCCGCGTTGCAGCGAAAGAAATTGTCCGACTCCTTCACGGCCCTGTCGGGAATTGATCTGAGAGTGGGGGCCGGGGAAACCGTCGGCCTGATCGGCTGGAATGGTTCGGGTAAGTCAACACTGCTGAAAACGATTTCAGGTGTTCTGTTCCCGGACGAGGGCCGAGTTTTGGTGCGAGGCCGAGTCGCCGGCCTGATCGAAGTGGGTGCTGGCTTTCACCCGGATCTTTCTGGCCGTGAGAACGTCTACCTTAACGGGGCGATTCTCGGTATGGACCGGGAAAGCATCGATGCCTGTTTCGATGACATCGTGGCATTCAGTGAAATTGAAGAGTTCATCGATAACGACGTGAAGTACTACAGCTCCGGTATGTTCTTGCGTCTCGCCTTTTCGGTCGCTGTCCACACCAACCCGGATATCTTCCTCGTCGACGAAATTCTGTCGGTCGGGGACGAGCCGTTCCAGCGCAAATGTCTTGACCGGATTCACTCGCTTCAGGAGGCAGGCCGCACCATGGTCGTGGTCTCCCACGAGCTCGACATGCTCGAAAAGCTGTGTAGCCGAATCGTGTACCTGAAGCAAGGCAAGATCGAGTACGACGGCGCTCCCGCCGAGGCGATCTCGCGCCTGCGTGCTGCCTAGCGCTAACTCGCTGAGGTACCCGTTTACCAGACGTGAGGCGTCCGATCGCTTCTAGCTGGGGGTATCCGTGAATGAACCGACTGGCCGAGAGTAACCATGGCTGCGCTGGATAGCTCAGGTCACCTGGCTTAAGAGCTGAGCTTAGGTAGCTGTTCATCCGCTCTCTGCCGCGCAGTGAGTCCTCTCGGAGAGGCCACCACGCAGGAGCCGCTGAGCCAGGTGCGAAGCGCATCGGCGATACTCGGTTGCTGGGGGGATGACTGGGATACCGCATCGAAGATGTGACCCTGCCATAAAAGCGGCTGGTTGGGTTCTGCTTGACGCAGGCCCGGCGATAATCCGTCTGACGCTGACGCTGACGCTGACGCTGACGCTGACGCTGACGCTGACGGGGCCGGTCCCACCCAATCCGATGGCGCGTCAAGAAGATCATCCGGCATAGCGCGCACCTCGCTAATCCAGTCGTGAACCAGCGGTGGGAGCGGGCCAGGCCACGCCGGGGTGAGGCCTACCGTCTGCACGGCTATTACCTCAGCGTCGGTGAGCGCTGATGCGGGCAGTGCCATGACTTCGTCCGGACGGTCGGTGGCAATAGCCCCCACAACGATGTCCTGCCACATCTCCTCAGCCGCTAGTTCACTGAGTAAACGCTGGTTATTCAGCGAATCGAGGTTGGCCTCAGCGAAGCTGCTGCCAGGAGTCTTACGGGCTGTATCAGCGAAGCCGCTGGCATGGGGCTCGCCGCAGGGGGCGTGGCGAGTCCTGTCTTCCGGTGCGGTGTGGCTGCCAAAACGGTTGCCCGGACCCGGTAGGACGGTAATGCCGCGCAGCCAGGCTGCGATGGCCAGCACGGTCGTCTTCCAATGAGCGCCCAGGTCGAGCACAAGGGCATCTCCCGGGTTGAGAAACATCTCTTGCTGGAAATGGTTAGCGGTTTTGCTGACCCAGTTCACTAGAACGTGCCCGGACAGTTCCACCCGTTCATCGCTGCCATCAGGGGTTCCGTACCATATGAGCGCGGGTCGGGAACCGCGCTCTCGCCAGGCCCGCATGAGATCGGCGCCGGTGTTAGATGCGCTGGTAAGGGGCTCATAGGTGAACATCGGCAGACTCTCTACTGGCGGTGGGCGGGTATGGCGGAGAACGTCCGCGAATATGGGTTGCGGTCGTGCTGTGGGCGAGCGTTATGAATATCGAGGTCGCCCACGCTCGATAGGGGAATCCTCATGAGTGTGGACCACGGTTACGAGTATGGGCGACGGCCAAAGTATTAAGCGTTTGAATAGCTAGTCCTGAAATAACTGGAAACAACTAGCCGCCGCGGTCACGCGCCTGGGCCGCCTCAGGACGAGGATACGGGGTCGGGCCGTTGGAGTTCGACGTGAGGTGGCAGATTCTCGGCACGCAATGCGACCCGAAGTCGTTCAGCGAGGGCGCCCATCTCCAGCAGAAGAGCCACGCCAGCAGAGGTACCGGGATCGATGCTGGACGGGGGAGTGAGTGCGATGCGTGAACCATGAAGCTCAACCTCGATACCGGTGCCGGTGACGAATCGAGTTGTCTCCGGGGGATACTCGGCTGAGCCGATGGCGATGTTGATGGCGCGCCGACGCCGTACATCGTCTGGTTCAGGATCGACACTGGCAGGTTCGACGCAGGCTAAATCGATGCCCAGCGCCACCCAGACCGATTCCAGACTTGCATACGGGAACCAGTCTGTGCCGTCCGTGCGATTAAGAAGCCGGGCAGAATGCTCCTGACCATCGACCAAATGGGCCAGTCCGCGCACAATCACCACGGGGACCCCGTTGGACTTGGTGCGGGCCAGGTCGCAGGCGGCACAGATTTCGTCGGCGACCGCTCGAACGGTCACGTTCAGTTGGCGACCCGTTCTATCAGGCGTCCCCCTCAGGTCTTCGAGGACGGTTAATCCGCTGGCGCCGAGTGCAATGTCGGCGACCCCGAACCGCCACGGTCGGGACACCGTATCGGTGAGAAGCACGCCCATGCGGACCCCAGTGGACTTTTCAAGCGCGGCTCGGATGGTGTGTGCATGAGCATCGGCGTTGTCGGGCAGGATCACAATCTGTCCTTCGGGCGCATTCGATGCATCGATTCCCGCCGCAGCCATCACTGGTCCGGCCTGAGAGCGCACGACGGTGGTGACTTTCGTTCCGCCAATCCGTCGGGCCACGATACTGTCCGTAGCGTGCGCGAGGACATCGGTATAGGAGTGCCGGCTCGCGGTCAGCCCCAATGATTTCGAGACAATTTTGGTGCTGATACACAAAATATCGCCATTCCTTATCGCTAGAGGAGAGCGATGCGGTGCGTGACCTATCGGTGGGGGTGCCAGGTGGGCGGTTAACAGGTCGGCTAGATCTGTTCCGGCTGTGATCTCCGGCAGATTCGGAATGGGGAGCGCGGTGATGCCCTGTGGGATTGCAGGTTGGTGGCCTGGCTGTCCGGGCGAGTTCAATAACGGATCATGTAACGGTGGGATGAGCGGTGGCGATGGCTGGACCTGTGACGGCGGTTTGGGTGCCGGTTTGGGTGATGACGTCGTCATAGTGTGTCCTAACCATGAGGTGGAAGGTGCGGTGCGCGGGCGAAGCTGACCGCGCAGTGCGTGGATCGTGGACTTGAGTCATTGGCCTTAAAGTGCCGATAGTCTAGGTGTCAGGGTCCGCTGATCGGTGAATATTCCATCTGCGAGCGGAATCGCTTGACGGGATCGACTTACACGGGTGTAATTAAAGGTAATCCAGCTTTGCATTATTGGGGCATGGACCTCAGGGTGCGAGAACGCTCGGGAGGCACGCTCTGCCGGGCAACCTCGTACCGAACCCGCCGAGGTTTTGTTCCATCATGTGATCCGCACTACCATCGTGGATCATCAGATCGACCTCATGATCCGTTGTCGGTATGAAACCTGCAAGACCGGTCTGGACTCCTTGACCGTCGGAAGGAAACTGCCATTATGTCCGAGAGTAGACGAGAGCACACCGTAGTCGAGCTGTCCCTGGTGGATCTCGGGTCCTTCGTCGACCTCGAAGAAGACGGTGGCGAGATGTCGTGGCAGGAACGTGCTCTGTGCGCCCAAACCGACCCCGAAGCGTTTTTCCCTGAAAAGGGCGGATCCACTCGGGAGGCGAAAAAAGTCTGTGTGTCCTGCGAAGTGCGTGCAGAATGCCTGGAATACGCCCTTGCGCATGATGAACGGTTCGGTATCTGGGGTGGCCTATCCGAACGCGAACGCCGCAAACTCAAGCGCCGGGCTGTCTGAGCCCGGCTGATCGTGACTGCTACGCATATAACTGCTCTCCTGCTTCTGACTGGTTCGGCCGAAACCGGTCCGGCCTCGCTCACCCTGCAGGCTTTGTCCAAGCAGACCCACCCCATAGATCACGTCGATGCGATTGTGTGCGGCGCACCCAGCGCTGACCTGCGGGAACTGCTCGATGCTATGCGTCAGGGTGGTTTGAACATCACAGATCGCACCGTCTCGAGCACGCTATCGCTCGGGGGCATACTCCGCAGACACATGGCAGGAACCGGGTCAGGGGGATCTGCGGATACGGACTCAGATCACCGGCTGGATGGCGCCTCAGATCGCCCGACGGACTTGGCATCGGACAGCGAAGCTGATCCACAGACCGAACAGTTCCTGTGGATCCTTGACGACCAAGCAGCTCCGGCCCCAGATTGTCTTGAGCACCTGGTTGCCGCTGTGCGCACTCACGACGACGTGGCAGTGCTGGGCTGCAAACAGCTCCTTCCTCTCGGAGATATGCGAGGACCGGAACATTCGGACGGTGTGAGCATGAATCACACCGCCGTAACTTCGCAAGACGAGCTGTCCGATAAACCGGATTATGACTCCCCAGAGTCCGACCAGAAAACACCGATTCGTGACGCATCGTCTGCCCGTCATCTCGTCGAGGTAGGTTTCACGGTGACGCCCGGTGGCCGCCGGGTGACAGGCATTGACCCCGGGGAGATCGACCAGGGGCAAGCAGACTGGCGCAGTGACGTGCTGGCCGTGAACCCCCAAGGTCTCTTACTGCGCACACCCATTGCGGCCCGACTCGGTGGAATTGACCCCGCGTTCGATGCCCAGTGGGGGGTTGCAGACCTTTGCCGCCGGGTATGGCGCGCCGGATACAGAGTCCAGGTCATCCCCAAAGCACGGGTGATCGCCGGGGGAAGTCCGCGCGAAGCATCATGGCGTGTATATCGGCGTGGCCAAGTACTCGCGCAACTCACCCGGTTCCCACTCATCGTCGCCCTGGGGATTTTGCTGCTGCTGCCGTTTGTCACCGTGGTGCGGCTAGTCTCAGCCATCGTTGTGCACACACCGGGACGACTCATCCAAGACCCAGCCGCGATAGCCGGAGTGTATCGGCGCGCACCAGGCGTTTTGCTGAGATCCCAGCGCACCCGCACCAGGCGTCCAGTTCCTCGCAAAAACCTGCGCCACCTCTACGTGTCATTCTCAAGGGCCTTGCGCGACCGTTGCGACGATGCGGTTGCGGGCATGGTGCCCACCGACGCAGCCCGACGTCCCGACATCACCGTGGGTATCGGAGGCAGCATCCACGACCGCAGCGGCGCTGGCTACGGAAGCCACGCGGTGATAGGTCTAGTACTCACAGCGGTGAGCGCACTCGGGGCGGGTTTCCTGTTGCATCCGCTATTGCGCTCAGGGCATTTCAGCGGACCAGGTCTGATCGCTTGGCCGGAAGACCCAACGGCCAGCTGGCAGGCAGGGACCTCGTCGTGGATACCGGCGGCGCTCGGTCACAGGGGCCCCGCCGATCCTCTCCTCCGGCTGATCTCGCACCTGCCCGTCTCCGGCGAGGTCGCCATGACGGTGCTATTCGTCGGGGCAATTCCTCTGTCGGCGCTCACCGCATGGTGGGCGTTCGGGTTGCTGACCAGGTCGGCACCGGTTCGACTAGTGCTGGCACTCGGCTGGGCGCTCGCCCCACCGTTACTCGGAGCTTTGCGAGACGGCAGCTGGCCCCTTCTGCTCGTGCAGATTGCACTGCCGCTGGTGTTGCTGGGAATCGGTCGCGCGATTGGAATTGGAGGGCCGACCCGTCCCCCGCTTGCGGCCGCAGCAGCCGGGGCAGGCTTGGCTTTATTGCCGGTCGCAGCGGTGTCTCCTGCCGCCGGCGTACTCGTTGTGTGCGCCCTGATACCGATCGCATGCTTCGTCCCGGGGCGCAGAATGCGCTTACTGTGGACGGCGATCCCCACGCTGGCGCTGCTCGCGCCCATCGCACCGTATGCACTGCGCGACCCGCGGATCCTGCTGGCAACCTCAGGGGTGCCGTCCCAAAATCTCCACGGCGGCGTGTGGGATCTTCTCGCGGGCTGGCCGCACGGACCGCTGAATGCGGACTCGTTAGAGCGTATTTTTGGTCCTGCGGCAGCTGTGATTTCACCGTGGCTTGTGCTGTTCATGCTCGCTCCGTGGGTGCTGCTTGCCGCAATAGCCATCTTCTTACCATCCCGGGCGGGCACACTAGCCCGACTGTGCGTGCTCGGCGCTGGCATTGCGATGGCCCTCGCGGTGTTATCGCGCCATACCGCGGTCGCAATTATCGATGGCGCCACCCGCACCGGTGATGGCGCTGTGCCCGTGGCATGCGCGGTTCTTGCTCTTCTCGCCGCCGCCGCATGCGCCCTGGACACTTTAGCGGCCCCTGGCCCCCGTCGATCGCGTGTCGTATGGCGGCGTATCGCAGCCGTGGTCATGACCGTGAACCTCGTGACCGTTATCGCCCTCACATTCATGTGTCTGCCGCCCCAGCTCGGTATCCAGCGCACCGGCGGCCTCACGGCCCAAGCCGCAGAATCAGCGACACACCCGAGCAGTGACACGGCTCAACCCGAATCTGCAGCACCGGATTATCTTCCGGCTGCGGCAGCTGATCAAGGCCTCAGTTCTCGCCAGGCACGTACCTTAGTCTTCACGTCGGGTTCCGATAATCGCTTTCACGCCCGGTTGATCCGGGGCGACGGTAAGGATTTGACGCGCAGTTCGGTCATCGCTGAAGCTCGCGGGATCATCGGCTCCCGGCTTGACGTGTCGCCAATGCCTCTCGACGCCGCTGATAACGCTCTGGGGCACGCCGCGGCGACGTTACTCTCTGACGGACACGACCCGACCCGAGCGTTGCAGACCCTCGCGGTCGCGTACGTTTACGTTCCCGGTCACGCCGACGACCAGGCCGGAGCACGCTTGCGGGCGCTGCTGGATAGCTCCGATGTCCTCGAACAGGTCACCCGCACCGAGCAGGGATCACTATGGCGAGTGCTCGCCCCGTCTTCCCGCGCCATGCTGATCGCAGGCTCGCCCGACAGCATGGACTCCCTACAAGGCCGACCGCTGTCAATCACGGCACTTCCATCGGAAATTATCCGGGTGAGGACGCATGTCGATGCTGCTGAACATCCCCGCACTCTCGTGCTGTCCGAACGCCATGACGGGCAGTGGCAAGCCTGGCTAGGCGGAGTTGAGCTCGTACCTGCGGTGGTGGACGGCTGGGCCGAAGGCTTTGCGATTCCCGCTGGTGCCTCCGGTGAACTCATCGTCGATCACAGCGGCCAAGTTCCGATGTGGATTCTGGGATGGGTGCAGGACGCAATCTGGCTGCTGGCCATTTTGGCAGCTCTGCCATGGCGCCGTCGCTCTGTGCGGTTGCGGGAACTAGCCGTGGCAGCGCGGCACAGTCAGGCTCACGGCAACACGCCCCAGCCTGACACGGAGTCGGAGACGGAAAGTCGTGAAGAACCCGACAAGCCGGTTATTCGCGACGCAGATCAATTAGGAGACGGCCCACGATCTTCGTCGGGGACCGACCAATTGGCCCAGTCAGGCGAGGTAGAACCGGCCCGCCCTGGCGCCCCCGATCAGCACCGAGCGGAGGACTCATGAGCCGACGATCCCGCGGGCGCACACCCGACCGTACACATTTCAGCCGCTCGGACCGACCATTTCTCCGGGTTCTCGCAGCACTTGGTAGCACCCTGCCTTTGATTGCCGTGGGCGCCTACGCGGTCCATGCCCCACAGGCGCCCTCGCGACCGGTTACCCAGCACATCACCAGCATCGCGGCAGGCCCGACAACCCTCAGCTGCCCCGGACCACTTGTCATGCCAGACCCCGGCGCTGCAGGCAACAACACCGACGACCAATTTGCTCTTACCCCTCCCTCGAACTCCTCAACCGTGCGCGCCGTGGCGATTGACGGCCAGTCCCCGCTGCTCTTCGGGCAAACCCTCGGGGCCACAACCACAGGGGATATCGCCCCCAAACCGCCGCAGCTGCGTCTGACCGGGGATGCAGCAGCACCCAAGGACGCTGTGAAAAGCGCGGCTCCACTCGCAATTGCACTGGGAACCCTCGCCACATCCGCTGCGCAGCCCGGAGCTGAACTGCGAGCCGGCGGAACCACCGGTATGGTCGCCGACACGGTGCAAAGCACGATCACGCCGACGGGCGATTTTCGTTCGGCCACACTTGCCCGGTGCGCCCCGGCCCGGACTGATGCGACGTTCGCCGGATTGAGCACCGCCAACGGCAAAGCCTCACTGTTAGTTTTGACGAACCCGTCGTCCCGGCCAGCAACAGTCACGATGACCGCCTGGGGGGAGCGGGGACCGGTCGTGTTGCCACAGTCATCCCACGTGGTGGTCCCCGCCCGCAGCACCCAGAACGTGTTGCTTGACGCGCTTGTGCCCAACGCACAGTCCCTCACCGTGCGGATGTCGACGAACGGCATACCGGTAAACGCCCATGTTCAGATCACTGGACGGAATGGGCTGACACCGCAGGGCGCCGTTCACATGACCGCTGACGCCGTGGCAGCTAGCGATAGCGTCCTGGCTGGAATCCAGGTGACAGCCGGGGCTCCTGCGCCGCGCCTGTCGGTCACGAACTCATCGGCGTCCCCAGCGCATGTCACCTGGCAAGTGCAAGGTAGCTCAGGTGATGTCCCCGCAGGCGCAGGGCGCATTGATGTACCCGCGGGAACGGTGTCCAATGTCGAGCTGCGGGGCCTTACACCCGGTTCCTACGCGCTGGCACTATCGTCTGAAACGCCGGTGGCGGGGGTTGTTACCGTGGACGAGGTCGGCACGTCACCAGATGGCCCCGGCCAGCAGGCACCCCAAGATTTTGCCGTGGTCACGCCCGCTGCGGGAATTACTGATGCGGCTGCGCTGGCCGTTCCGGTAGATGCGTCGGGAGATTCGATCGTGTTGACCAGTGATCAAGCCGGAGGGGTGAGTCTCATCCCAGTCGCAGCCGACGGCACCGCAGGCACCCCGTCAACCGTTGAGGTTGGACGGAATACAGCGCTCGCTGTGCCACTGAGTCAGCTCAGCGTGAAAGGCTCTGGTCCGGCTGCGGTGATTCTTCGTCCGGATGTTCCCGGGGCGGTCCATGCAGCTCTCGTGCATCGGCCCAACACGCCGCACGGCCCGTTGCTGTCCGTCTTGCCGTATGATGCCGCGACCACCGGCCAGCACGATGCGCCTCCCCAGATTGTGGTGGAACGCTAAACGTCCCAGGCCTGTGGATCAATCTCCTCAGGGGGACGCGAAAGCATCGCTCCGATTTGCTCACTGAGCACCTGTCTAATCAGCAGACTGAGCTCTGACGGGTCGGCGCACCTGGTAACAATCGGTCGACGATACATCACAATCCGCGGTGGATGGAGTCGGTCTGACGGGAAATAGCGACCGAGCGGGACCACATTGTCTTCCCAGGGTGCCGGATCCGACGGCGGAGCATCCTCGACTGTGACCTGCAGGTAACGCAATTTGTGGCCGAACCGTTGGATTGCGATATGCGCGGCTGCCGTCACGTCATCCTCAAATATCTCCCGCCGGGTGCGATGACCGGGAAGATGCATGGGCACCACGCTGCCTCTAAACCCGCGGCCGTGCCGGTCCCGGCGGCGTGGAGTTGAGCGAGGACTGGGGACGGGATGACTCGATGAACTCGCAGCGGACACACCCTCACTCTAATCTCGTCTTCTTCTAGGCACTTGCCGGGGGTTTGTCGTGGACAGGTCCAGGTTGGACCGGACAGGGCAGATCCGGAGTGAAAAGACCGGGGGCTGTAGTTGGGAACTAACCTGCTTGCGCAACGTGTTGGAGCATTGACTGTGCTAGACGTGGCGCGGTCGACATATCCCTTTCGTGGTGGCGTCGCCTCTGGTGCATCCAGCGCCGATACAGTGGACCCGTGGCTCTTCGTGAATGCTCCCGGACCGCATGCGGCAAAGCTGCGGTGAGTACCCTCACCTACGTGTACGCCGATTCGACGGCGGTTTTGGGACCTCTCTCCCGGCAAACAGAACCTCACAGTTACGATCTGTGCCGCGATCACGCTGAGCGTTTAACCGTGCCCAGGGGTTGGCGCATTATCCGGGTTCCGGTGACTGAACGGCCCGGGGATGAGATATCGGCGCTGGCCGACGTCGTGCGCGAAGATCCATCCCCCAAGCAACGGATTGCGGGAACACACGAGACTCCCGCTGGACAGACTCCTGGCTCCCGACACCTGCGTATCGTAAGGACAACCGATGACAGTTAGTGACCGCATGCGTGAGCACGGCACCGCCCACACTTCCCGCGCCGTTGATCTAAGCGCTCTGGTCAAGGCTTATGACGTGCGCGGACATGCGCAGGCTCAGTTCACAGCTGAGGTTGCTGAAGCGTTCGGCGCAGCTTGCGTCGATGAACTGCGAGCCGAGCGGTCCGAGCACGACGCTGATCAGGTGCTGAGCTTGCTGGTTGGACACGATATGAGAGTGTCCTCGCCGACGCTGTCGGATGCTTTTGCCCGAGGTGCCGCGCGGCGCGGCGCCCAGGTCATTGAGATTGGCCTGTGCTCTACCGATCAGCTGTACTGCGCCTCCGGGCGAAAGCAGCTTCCCGGTGTCATGTTTACAGCCAGCCATAATCCGGCCCCGGATAATGGCATGAAAATGTGTCGGGCGGGGGTCCGTCCTATCGGCCGAGATACCGGGTTGGCTGCGATGCGGGATCGCGCCGAGGACTATCTGCGCACCGGTGTGATCGACCAGAGGGGGGAGGGGAGCCGTCTGCGTGAGGATACCTTGAGTGACTATGTGGACACTGTCTGTGCGCTGGTACCCATTGAGGGGCGCCGTCCGGTGCGCGTGGTGGTTGATGCCGCGAACGCTATGGCGGGTCTGACCGTACCGGCGGTAGCTGAGCGTCTGCCGTTCCTGACCGTGATTCCGCTGTATTTCGATCTCGATGGCACGTTCCCCAACCATGAAGCCAATCCTCTAGATCCGAAAAACCTTGTGGATTTGCAGGCGGCAGTGCGAGAGCACGGTGCAGATCTTGGATTAGCGTTCGACGGCGATGCTGACCGCTGTTTCATCGTTGATGAACAGGGTAATGCTGTGTCGGCGTCGGCGATTACCGCATTGATTGCGACGCGTGAAATTGAACGCGCGCGTGAACAGGGCGAGGATGCTCCCGCTGTGGTTGCGAATCTGGTGTCGTCCCGTCATGTCAGTGAAGCGATCCATGCGGCAGGTGGACGGCATGTGCGCAGCCGGGTCGGGCATTCGCTGATTAAAGCTCTGATGGCGCAGAACAATGCGGTGTTCGGTGGCGAACATTCGGCGCACTACTATTTCCGGGATTTTTACTTTGCTGATTCTGGGATGCTGGCTGCGTTGCATGTGCTCGCGGCTTTGGTGGAAACAGACGGCCCGGTCTCGCAGCTACTGGCGGAGCATTCTCCGTATGTGGCGAGCGGTGAACTGAATTCGCGGGTTGCGGATGTTCATCGTGCGACCGAGGCGGTGCGCAGGGCATTTGCATCGGTTAACGGCGTTGAGTTTGACGACCTGGATGGTATGACTGTCACTCGCTGGGACGATGAGAATCCGCGCGATGACGACTGGTGGTTTTCTCTGCGTGCATCGAATACGGAACCATTGCTGCGACTAAACGTTGAGGCCCGTAATGAGCGAGTGCGCGATGAAATCCGGGATCAGGTTTTAGACATCGTCCGCGCCTGAGGAGTGTTCGCCATTCCGGTTGAACCGGTTGAACCGCTCCGTTTACGTGCGCGGGGCAGCCGGGGTGGACCTGTGATGTGGGCTAGATGGATTGATAAACGGCAGGTTTCCGAGTCGTTTATTGATCTCATCTAGGCGTTCTGAACGCTTGTGTAGCCGGAGGATGTCGCGCCGAGTGCGTTCGGCAAGGAGGGCGGTTAAAAACAGTTCCGGGTTTGTTCCGGGCGGTGGCGGCGGTGCGACATAGGGTAGGGCCTGCTGCACGAGGTCTCGCCCTAACCGCCGTCGGGATTCCGGGTGAATTTTAGCGGCCCGGGGAAGGAAACCTCGGATCTCATGAACGAGCGGATCGGGTAGATGGCCGAGATCGGCGGTCGCGGCCCACACCTGGAGCGAGGCGGGCACGGTGAGCGGATTGGCACGCCGGATCGCCATGCGTTCTTGAATCACGTAGGTGCCGGCCAGCATGTCGCCAAGACGGCGTGAGCGTCGGTCAATCATCGAGGTGACTAATGCAATGGCACCGGTGGTGATCCACAATTCGCCGACGCCTGCAATGGACCTGAGGATGCTCTGGCGCAGTTGGACCGGCCCACCATCGTCGCGCACCACGCGGGTGCCTAGGGCTAAACGGCCCAGTGAGCGGCCTGAGAACACCTGTTCGCAGATGACGGGGTACCCGACGAACGCCAAGACGCTCACGATGACCGCAAGCGCTGCTCGAGCCGCCTCGTTCAGTTGGTCCGCGGTGAAGAAACTAATGCCAAAAACGGCACCGAACAGGAAACACAAGATGACCAGTGCATCAATCAGGAAGGAGAGGATACGCACGCCGAAAGGAGCTGGTCTCAGTGACAGTGCAACGCCTTCACCGAGCACCACTCGGTCGCGATGCCCGGTGCTGTGATTGCTGTTCATGCGATATATCCTCGCGCGCGGTTCCTGCCTGAGATCACCTCCTTTCGTCTAAGGCTGAATCAGGGCTGGCGTCGTAGCCTAAACCTGTGGATCTCGACGCCTTTATCACCGTGAACGGACACACTTGGGCACGCTTAGACCGTCTAAGCCGTCGCCGCAGCCTTCGCGCCGACGAGATTGATGAATTCGTGGTCGCGTATGAGCGCACCGCAACGCATTTGTCTGTGATCCGTTCGACTGAGCCTGATACAGACCTGGTCGCGCACCTTTCAGTGATTTTGAGCCGGGCTAGGCATCGCCTGGTCGGAACCAGGACCACGACTTGGTCGGCGATTGTGCGCTTTTTCTGGGAAGACTTTCCGGCGGCTCTGTGGAGATGCCGCTGGTGGACTCTCTGGGCTGCAATTTTTACGATTGGTGTCGCACTCGCCATGGCTTTGTGGTTCGGCTTTTCTCAAGAGGTGCGGGACACGGTTTTGAGTATGGAGGACCAGCAGAAGTTGGTTCACCATGAGTTTGTTGACTATTACTTTAAATCTGATTCCGCGTCATTCAGTGCCCAGGTGTGGACGAATAATGCCTGGCTCGTGGCGCAATGCGTTGTGCTTGGCATCACCGGATTTATGCCGTTGTATTTTCTGTTCATGAACGCCCTCAATCTGGGGATGGTGGCCGGGACGATGGCTGCTTACGGCGGGCTCGGAACATTCTTCATCTACATTCTCCCCCACGGCATGCTGGAGCTTACCTGCGTGTTTGTCGGTGCTGGGGCGGGGTTTTCGCTTTTTATGGCTTGGGTGCGTCCGGGCCCGCTACCTCGTTCCTGGGCTCTAGCATCGGCCGCGCGCTCGCTGGTGACGGTCAGCATGGGCATGGTGGTGGTCCTGTTTATTTCAGGACTGGTCGAGGGGTTTGTGACACCGTCATCTCTGCCTGCTGCGGTTCGGATCGGAATTGGCGCGGTGGTGTGGATAGCTTTCCTGGTGTACGCCTACGGTCGAGGCCGTCAAGTAGCAGCCCGTGGCATTACCGGGGATCTTGACGAGGAGAAAGTGGGAGACCGGGTGGCGATCTCTAGCTAGTCTTCTATATCTGTATAGATCTATACCTATACAGATCTATACAGATGATGGCGCCTTGCCTTATGCAGATTCAGGCTGTGTAATGGCAAACAGTTTTGTTACGTTCCTTTGCTGTGCGTTCGCCTTACTACCAGGAGACTTATTACAGTTTCCCTTGAGCTTTTAACGCGATATAGAGATCGGCTACATAGCAGGGTAGATCGTCCGGGGACTTATCGGCTACCAGGCATCCACGCCGCATCAGCATTTCACCCATAACCTCGCGCGCATGCAGCCCAATCTCTGCTGAAGCCGCCCGATATACCTGATCAATATCATCTCGGTGCGTTGATAGTTCGTCGAGGACGGGATCTTTCGCGGAGGCAACGATGACAGGATGGTGGGCCACAATGCGGTCGGTTACCGCTAATACTCCATTTTCTGCGGCGGCAACGTCGAGGCCGGTGAGTAGAACGACCAAAGTTCCGGGCCGAGTGCGGCGTTCTACCTCTCGGGCAACTAAATCCCAGTTAGTTTCGACCAAGGCGGGCTGCACCGAAGCCGTGGCATGAACCATGTCAGAGAGCACTGTTGAGGGGGATGAGCCGCTCACGCTCAGATGGGTAATCCGGTCCACTCCGATTAAATCCACCCGGTCACCAGCTTGGATTGCCAGCGCGGTCAGCAGGAGGGCGGCATCGAGCAGAGCATCGAAACGCGGGACGTCTCCGATGCGCACAGCGGATGTGCGGGAGGTGTCCACCACGATCAGGATCCGACGGTCGCGTTCTGGACGCCACGTCCTGACAACCACATGCCTGCGGCGAGCAGTAGCCCGCCAGTCGATGGACCGTACGTCGTCGCCGTCCACAAAGTCTCTTAGAGAATCAAACTCCGTACCCTGACCGCGCGTATGAACGGCAGATAAGCCCTCAATTTCCCGCAGTCGCCGCAGTCGAGATGGCAGGTGTCGCCGGGAGGCAAAGGGATGAAGCGCAATGAGCGTTCCAGGGACGGTGAGCTTTCCAGTGCGCCGGGTGAGACCAAGGGGGCCGCGTATCCATACACCGATCGCATGCGATGAGTGCATTCCACGCCTCGTCGGGGTGAACTCCTGGGACACCGCACGGCGTTCACGGGCGGGAATTGTCAGTGCGGCTCGGTGAGGGTTGATTCCGGCGGTGGGGTTCCAGGCATCCCTCAGCAGCAGGTGCAGGGTTCGGCCCGTGGGGTTCGTGATGAGGAGCTGGCCGTGAATGGTGTTGCCAAGGCTCACTTGAGAGGGGAGCTGACGGGTTACGGCGAGTCGTCGTGTTCGGGGAGTGGCGAGCACATCCGCGAGCAGCAAGATGGCACACCCCACCGTGCAGATCACCAATGTGACCCAGCTCTGCCACAGCACGATGGGAATGAATCCGCAGACCGCCAGAAGGATGCCGCGCAGTGTAGGAACCATGAGATATCAGCGAGGAACGGGAACGGTGGCCAGCGTCGAGGCCAGCACCGAATCGACGCTCACACTTTCTAGTTGGGCTTCGGTGGTGAGCTTCACGCGGTGTCCTAGGGTCGCCGGGGCGAGCGCTTTGACATCGTCCGGGGTAACAAAATCGCGTCCGGTTAAGTACGCCCAGGCGCGGGACGTACGCATCAATGCGATGGCGCCGCGCGGGGATACACCCATGGACAAACTCGGTGAGGTGCGGGTCGCGCGGCAAAGATCCACGATGTATTCCAGGACAGGACGCTCGATTTTCACCGTGAGGACGTCTTCTTGGGCCTGCCGCAAGGACTCTGGGTTGGCCACCATGGTGAGACCGGCTGAGGCGAGGTCGCGCGTATCGAACCCGTCGGCGTGACGTTGGAGGACGCTCACTTCATCTTGCCGTTCGGGCAGGGGAAGCACTGCTTTGAGCAGGAAACGGTCTAGTTGTGCCTCGGGCAGGGCATAGGTGCCGTCGAACTCAATCGGGTTTTGGGTAGCGACCACCATGAAGGGGTCCGGGAGCAACCGCGCTCGACCGTCGACGGTAACCTGGCGTTCTTCCATGGCCTCCAGCAGCGCCGACTGGGTTTTCGGAGGTGTCCGGTTGATCTCATCTGCAAGAAGCAGATTGGTGAAAACAGGGCCTTCTCTAAAGACGAGATCGGACGTGGAGGCGTCGTAGACCAGTGATCCGGTGACGTCACCCGGCATCATGTCGGGGGTGAATTGAACCCGGCGCATTTCGATGTCGAGGGATGCTGCGAGCGCTCGGACCAGCAGGGTTTTGGCCACTCCTGGGACACCTTCGAGCAGGACGTGTCCGCGGCACAGCATCCCGACCACCAAGCTGGTTACGGCGGAGTCTTGGCCGACCACTGCCTTATGGATTTCGCCGCTAACGGCAGCCAATTTTTCGCGAACGCTGGTTGCCTGAGCTTCGGCTGGTGACGACTGGTTCGCCGGATGCGCGACAGGAGGGTTTTGGTCGGTCATCGAGGGATCTCCTTCTCGAGTTGTGAGAGGTCTCGTGCGAGGTTGATGAGCTCGCTGTCAGTGGTGACCGGCGAGTGTTCCAGTAACTTTTTGAGTTCGTGCTGGCTGCGATTGGTGCGCTGAGCCAGGGCAGTGGTGAGCGGACCGAGCCCGTCCGCTGGGGAGACGTTAAGGAGTCGGGCCAGGCGCCGGGAGGTTCCCGAGCGTAGGGCATCGGCTGCCCTGGTCCGTGCCCGGGCATGACGCATAAGGTTTGCCCTTCCTAGGGTCACTTCCTGGGCGCGCACCGTCACCGGTAACGGTTCAATGACCACGGGGCCAAGGCGACGACCGACCATCACCAGGGTCAGGATGAGGGGGATGAGCAGCCAGTCCAAAGCGGAGAGCAGCCAGGGCGGCAGGTGGTCTAATAGGTCGCCCTTATCCTCACTGGTCATCGGATCGGTGGGGCTTGGAAGATACCAGGTGACGTGAGATGTCTGGCTCAGGAGGTTCAGCGTGAAGGCCGCGTTATCGGACCGGGCGATGGAATCGTTGCGGAACATTGAGGTCGAGCCGACGGCTATCACACGATCCTGTTGCGCCACGATGAAGCCTTCTGAGGATTTAAAGCAGCCCTTGGCGCCCGCACCCACCTGGTAGGTCCGCTCGGGGGGCTCACCTTGGCGGCCGTCTGATCCTCTGATGAAGAGCCGACGCGCACCGTAGGAGGGACCGTCTGTGCAGTGGGCGGCAACGGTCGCCGCATGGTCGAGTCCACCCTTTTGGCGAATACTCGGAGCGAGGACATCCAGCACATTTTCGGCCGGATGGAGCAGCACGATGCGCCCAGGATGCCGGGGATCATTTGGAGCCTTCAGCGCTGAGGCAAGTGCATCGACTTGGGCTGGGTTCAAGGTTGCGGTTTGGGTGATGAGCACGGTTTCACCTCGTCGCACAGCCGAGGCGGCCTCACTGGTCGTGCGCTGGGTTGTCACCGTGATCCCTTCGCGGTCGAGGACTTTGACCACCGCGCGGGACCCATTGGGCTCAGGGGAGGACGGTTCCATCAACCCCCGGAGGTAGTCATCCCGTAACACAACAACCACCACGAGAATAGCGACAACCGCGATGATGAACGCGAGCAGACGGCGGTCGGTGCGATTCACGCCGCGACCCCGTTCCACTGCGGTGAGGTTTGGCGCACGTAGTCCGCCAGCAAAATCACATCGTCGGCAGCGCGGGAACTAACTCCCCAACGGGAGTATGCTGCGCGGTCAAAGTCGTGGGCAGCTCGCACCAGCCGGCTGCGTAAATCAGGAAAAGCGGGAGCGGCTTTGCGCGCGGCTTCCAACGCCGTCATACCATCTGTGACATCCAATATCGTGCGTTCGTCTAGGTCTTTGACGAGAGCGCGGACACCTAACAGCACGGCCTCTCGATTATGACCCTCTGCCTGGGCACTTCGGGCAGCCTGCAGAAGTTCATCTGCGCTGCGGACGGAAGCGATGCTGGCCGCAGTAGCTGAGTGGGTCGCGTGGTTGCGATGCAAAAGGCCGGTGGTGCGTATGACCATCAGGGCGCTAACCGCTAACGCTCCGATGACGAATATGAGAAGAGCGATGCCTAGGCTCCGCCCTATTCCGCTGCCGTCAGAAATAGCGTTAAACCAGGAGACAATCATTTCCCATAGCTCTCGTAGCAGGGAGCGGGAACGTGAATACTCTGGCCGAGATAGTTCGTCGAGCAAGAGCCATCGTGCGTGGTCTGGATCCACGGTGAGCTGTAGCGGGGGAGGGATCATACTTGCTGCCCCCGTGCCGCGCGAACTTCACGCAGCAGCTCAATATCATAGGCGTTTTGACGCATGCGAGCGTCGTAATAAAGCACCGTGAGAGCAGCCGCGTTGAAAGGTTGAATAAGTGTGTAAATCGCCACTGAACTCAGCGTCCCGATCACTATGGATACATTCGTCGCGGCGGCCATACCTTCACCGTGGGTTGTGAGCACAATAACCGCAGATATCAGGCCAGATAGAATGCTGGGAACGAACGAGAGAATCTCCTGCAGGAGACCCATCAGGAGAGCAATCAGAATCGAAATACCAAGAATGCGCCAAATTCGGTTGCCTGAGGTGAGAGCGAATGAACGCCGAATAGCCTGCCAGGGGCCTAGCCCTTCGGTTGCCAAGGAAGGCAACGCGAGCACGGTACGAGTGCCGAGGAATATCGAGAGTAAAATAGCTACAAGCATTCCAATGACGGCAGATAACACCCCCAAAACGCTGAATCCCGCCCCCAATAACATGGGGAGAAATCCGATCATGATGACTATGGTGAAGGGCACGCCGACAATGAGGCCAATCAAAATCCCGGTGGCGAGTGCGTGCCAAGCGTGACGCTTAAAGATCTGCCAGAACTCGCGGACACTCGGGGGTTGCTTCACTAACGTCTCTTTTACAAAACCTGAGATGGCAGCTGAGAGCATGATTGTCACGAGCCCGTAAGCCGTTGCGCTGATGAGAGTCGTGATGACGAAGATAAGGATGCCGCCGCCGTCGATATCGTTAGCGGAGGTGGGTGATCCTTCAAATGAGCCTGTGAAGATCCCGCCAAAGGCGGAGAAATACTCGTTCCCTCCGAACAGCATCAGCGGCAAAAGAACGAGCTGAGCAATACCTAGGACTAGCGCACTCATTCCAAAGAGTGCTTTGGGGCGCACCCTGACGGTGCGAAATGCGGCCCCGAGAATTTCGCCTAATGAAAGAGGCCGGATTGGGAAGAGTTCGTCCGGAGAGACGAGTTCGCGCTGCAGCGCCTGGTACTGACTGGCACTAGGGCCGTACCCGGAACCGTAGGGAGGCTGCTGGCCGCCAGGAACGGCGAAACTCGAAGGACCTGAAGCATTGGGAGGGTAAGCACCGTGAGGTGCATCGGGAGCTGGTGGAGTTGGTGGAACCGGTTCTGATCCGCTCGCGGGCTTGGCCGGGTCAGGGCTTCCGCCGGGGACATGCCAAGGAGATGGATTGGTCATGGTTAGCCCTCCAACGACGCTCGATAGTGCTGACAAGTTCCACGCTACGGGCCGAGTGCCGTCATCAGGATCCGACGAACGTCGATGCTCGAGATCGAACAGTTTGTGGGTGGATCGGCTCTTTGGGGCCGCGCAATGATCGGTTATCCGATGGGATCGGCCTGAAGACTCCCTCGTGGCGGTGGCACAATGGGCCTATGACCACCCCTGCAGGCCCCCGAATCCTTGCCGTGGATGATGACCTTGCGATTGCTGAGATGGTCGGAATTGTGCTTCGCGGTAAGGGATTTGACGTGACCACATGCTCCGACGGGGCGCAAGCTTTGGAAGTTTTCGACCAGGTGCGCCCCGATGTCGTGCTCTTGGATCTGATGCTCCCAGGTATGGATGGCATTGAAGTGTGCCGACGCCTGCGCGATGAGTCGGGGGTTCCGATTATCATGCTCACGGCCCGCTCTGACACCGCCGATATCGTGGAAGGTTTGGAGGCCGGGGCGGATGACTATCTCACGAAGCCATTTGAACCGGATGAGCTGGTGGCTCGAATCCGTGCCCGGGTGCGGCGCACAGATATCCCGAGCACGGAACGTTTGGTGATTGGCGACCTCGAGATTGATGTGGATGGTCATGTCGTGCGCCGGGGTCAAACTCAGATCGCCTTGACCCCGCTGGAATTCGATTTGCTGGTGCAGCTGGCGCGCAAACCCTGGCAGGTGTTTACGCGGGAAGTGCTGCTCCAAGAGGTGTGGGGGTATCGCCACGCCGCCGATACCCGACTGGTGAACGTGCATGTGCAGCGTTTGCGGGCCAAGATCGAACACGATCCGGAAAATCCGTCGATCGTCGTGACCGTGCGCGGGGTTGGTTATCGCGCCGGATCCGACTGACTCGCCGCGAGACTATCGCGTGTACCGTTTCGGTAGGTTCTTGCGCCGTGTGATCGCTCCGCGGTCGTGGTCCCTGACCGTGCGGGTGGTGGTAGTGACCGTGGTTCTTGCCACGGTCGGGGTTTTGACAGTGGGGTTGTATTTATCGTCGGTGATTGCGGACGGTGTTTTTGAACAGCGCAGCAGCCGGATTTTGGCAGAGGCTCAGGACACTCGCCGAGGTTTGATGGGGGCTATGGATGCCGCCCGCAACGGAACCACAATTCAGCAGCAGGACACCGCAACACGGTTTGTTCAGTCGTTACGCACATTCGATGAGGGGGCGCAGCGTCAGGCCGCCTTGGTGCCGGCGGACCCGGAGAGTTCATTGTCTATGGTGACCACTGACCGCACGATGCTGTCATCGGTTTCTCCGGAGCTTCATCGCAAGGTGGCCAGCGGTGACGGCGTGTATTGGCAGAGTGTGGCATTGGCTGACGATGGCCGCACGGTTCCCGGGATTATTGTCGGAACCCGGGTGACGGTGCCTGGTGCGGGATCCTACGACCTATATTTGCGCTATTCGCTCAGCAACGAGCAAAACACCCTGGAGTTTGTGCAGCACACCCTGATTGGGGCGGGGGCTGCGCTGCTGGTGCTCCTAGCGGGAATTGCCGTGGTTGTCGCCCGAATGGTCACTAACCCGCTGCGCAGAGCGGCGGCAGCGGCGGAGCGTTTAGCGCAGGGTGACCTCAGCTCGCGCATGGAGGTGTCGGGTGCGGACGAACTGGGGAGGGTTGGCACCTCGTTTAACCATATGGCGGCGTCGCTGCAGGAAAAGGTGGAGGGCTTAGCTGAACTGTCCAGGCTTCAGCACAGGTTTGTGTCGGATGTGTCCCATGAGCTGCGCACCCCGCTGACCACTATCCGCATGGCCGCAGCGGTGCTCGACGATGTGAAGTCCAGTTTTCCGCCCGATGTGCGGCGCACCAGCGAGTTAATGACGACCCAGGTGCGACGGTTCGATTCGTTGCTGGCTGACCTCCTGGAGATTTCGCGGTTCGACGCGGGGGCCGCCGTGCTGGATGCCCGCAGCGAAGATCTAGGCGAGGTGGTCGACCTTGCGGTTCTTGACGCTAGCCCAATCGCGCGTGAGCGAGGCACCCGCCTAGAGGTGCGGTGCCTGGCTGATGATGTCACGGCGGTTGTTGATGCCCGGAGGATTGGGAGGATCTTCCGTAACCTCATCACTAATGCGATTGAGCACGGGGCAGGTAAGCCCGTTCTCATTGAAATAGGGGCGGACGCTCAAGCGGTTGCCGTGGTGGTTCAAGATTTCGGCCAGGGGCTCACCCCGGAAGCGGCGGAACGGGTCTTTGACCGGTTTTGGCGTGCCGACCCCTCCCGGGCGAGAACGCTCGGCGGGACCGGCCTGGGTTTAGCAATTTCTCTGGAAGACGCTCACCTGCACGCTGGCTGGTTACAGGCGTGGGGCCAGGAAGGTTTGGGAGCGGTCTTTCGGCTCACGCTGCCACGGCGCCCCGGCACCACGCTCGCTTCATCACCATTGCCGCTGCATCGCGATCTCAACATGGAGACGTGGATCAGTGCTGCGACTGGGTCGTTGGGCCCTGCGCGTGCGCATTGTGACTCGTGCGCATCCTCCGGCGATAGGGCGCGTCTGCCTGGTCCTGCAGATTTGCCAGCGGACTTGGCTGGTTCTGATTCTCACCTAGCTGCTGAGGGCACCGGAGCAGCTAAACCTGCGGAATGCAACGACTACATAGATCAATCTGGGGTGATGGATAACGACCGTGCTCCCGGTCAGGTGAACCTGGGGGACCGGACCGGCACGGTGACGGATGAGGACGAGGCCTTGGGTGTCCAGCCTGAGCACGATGAGCATAGGGAAGCGGAAGGTCGCCATGAGTAGGAGGCGTAAGGGCTACGGCGATCAGAGTTTCGCATCTCGGCGCGTTCACGAGTCCAACTGGCCGGTGCTCGGGCGCCGAGCCGTGTTAGGGGCAGCTGGAATTCTCGGTCTTTCTGCCTGTGCTCGAATCCCGACCTCGTCGGGGGTGTCATCGGCGGCGGCATCGCGGACGAATATTGACGTGCCGTATGTGCGACCGCGTCCGCCAGCGCCGGATGCTGGGCCGGCCGAGATCGTCTCGGGGTTCGTCCTTGCTGGGGTTGGGGAAGAAGACGATTGGGCGGTGGCGCGCCAGTATCTCACTGCCGAAGACGCCACTCGGTGGGATCCGACCGCCGGGGTGTCGGTGTACGGCGGGGGTCAAGAAATCACGGTGAATCAGGGGAGCGGTGATACCTGGCGTGCGAGTTTCCAGCTGAAGGGAAAAACTGACGCCCAGGGCCGGTTGCGCCGGACCGCGTTTCCGATTGCGACTGATGTGACGTTTACTTTGCGCAAGGTGTCGGGGCAATGGCGTATTGCATCTCCACCGCATGGCATTTTTCTTTCTGATGTTGCATTCCAGATTTTGTATCGTCCGGTGACGTTGTATTTCTTATCGGAAGCTGATCGCTATTTGGTTCCAGATATGCGCTGGTTTACGCCGAATCAAACGGGTACGGGCATTGTTCAGGCTTTGGCTGCTGGTCCCGCACATTATCTCGCCCCGGCTGTGTATAGCGCTGTGCCCAGTTCGATCAGCATCGGCTCGGGAAGCGTGCGTATTCAAGAGGACGGCACTGTGCAGCTGAGCTTGCCGGCCAGTGTGCAGAACCTGGCCTGGGATGCGAGGCAGCTTATGATTGCGCAGGTCACCGCGTCGTATCAGAGCATGAGTGTGGTGAGCAGGGTGCGTTTAGTGTCCCAGGGGGTGGTATTGAATCCTGACGGCAGCGGAGCTTCGCTGAGCAAAGCTTTGCCCGGGCATCGGGCTATCGCCGCCGGAGCGGAGGGTGGTGTGGTGTCGCTGTCGGATACTGACCCGGGTGGTAAGGCGACGTCGCTAGTGCCGGCTTTGGCCCGGGAGCGAGTGCTCAGCCCAGTTTTAGCGCCTAAAGAATCTCTGGTGGCCGCTCTCACGCCGCAGCGCGACACCGTGATCATTGCTTCCACTGATGGCAGCACTCGCAGGCGAAATGCGGCGATTGGTGCGCAGCTGGTGGCTCCTCAGCTGGATCCGCAGGGATATGCGTGGACGACACCGGCGATGACCTCCGGTGCTTTGCTGGCACTTGGCGCCCGCGTGGGCCGTGCCGATGCGAAAGTTGATGCACCGTGGCTGGCAGGACGTACCGTGGTTCAACTGTCCATGGCCTCTGATGGGGTGCGCTTGCTGGTGGTCTCGATCGAGGAGGCCACGACGCATGTTGAGCGCACGGCGGTGGTGCGGAATGCTGCGGGCGAGCCGATTGCGCTGAGTGACCCTGACCCGGTTCCGGTGCCGCTCGCGGGTGTGAATTCGGCGTCGTGGTATTCCGAGACCGGGATCGTCATTTTTGGAACTGCGCAGACGGACGGGACTCGAACGGTGGTGGCTATTGAGGATGATGGGACCCGTCGGCAGTTTGCTAGTCCGCCGCCGCAGACCGCTACCGTGGTGGGCTCGAGCGTGGCCGATATCGTGTATGCGGGTACGTCTGACGGCGATATTTTCCGCGGTTCTAACACCGGATGGGTGAAGTTAGATGTGAAAGCGAGTGACCCGGCGTTTTGCTAATGCGAGGTCGCATTGGACGTGCCGGTTGTCCCCCGTCTTGCCCGTGCAGACTTGTCCACAGCATCTTGGAGAGCGTGGCTTTGATACCCGAAGCGCGATGTCCTTGAGAGGTGAACACTGGGGAAGCACAAATGCGAGCTGCTGGGGACGGCCGCGCGGTCGCTGGTGTAAAGGCGGTAACAGCCGCGGTGCTGCGAACAGCGGCAGCGGTCAGTGACCTCGTGATCCCGATGGAGTGTCCATGCGGGACGCCGGGCCGGGTGGTATGTGATCGGTGCCGGGATGTTATCTGGGCGGGTGCCTATCGCATCGATGGGCGTTTAGAGGCGCTGCAGATCCCACAGCGCATTGACGTTCCACGCGACGAAGTTGATTATGGTCCGTTACTACCTGTCTATGCGCTTGGAAACCATGAGCCCCCGCTACGCGATCTAGTGCTCGCGGTCAAAAATGGCGGACTCGTAGCGATCCTGCCGGAACTCACCGCGGCGCTCTATCCCGCTGTGCTCGACTTAGCAGGTTCTAGCACGCGGAGGGAGGCACAGGATGGCGGCCTAGAGCGTGAACTCGCCGTTGTCCCAATACCGTCCAGACGCTCGCGCGTTATTGCTCGAGGCGAGGACCATGTTGCGCTCATGGCGCGGCAGCTGGCAAAGGCTGTCGCTCTGCATGGCGAAGGCATGGTTCAGACCCGGATGCAGATGAAGCGACTGCTCGGGATTGGGGGCCGCGGGCAGCGCGGACTTGGGGGTGCACAACGCAGAGCGCAACGCGTGGGCATGATGGCTTACCGTCAGCCGTTCTGGGCCAAAGTCAGGTGCCGCGAGCATCCCCGGCGCACCTGTGCCCGAGCGGCTCAGGGACGTAGAGCGATTCATCGTCGCAGAAGGTCCGTAAGAGAAAGCGGGGAGGACAAACGCGCGGACATCATCCTGGTCGACGATGTTGTGACCACCGGTGCAACCCTGAAAGAAGCGCACAGAGTGCTGACCGCACACGGGCATCGGATCCTTGGCGCTGTATGCCTGAGCGCCGCTCCGGCCCCGATCACCGCCATTGACCCCCCATTGGTGCTCGAATGAACGCTATCCGCGATTAACGCCTCATCGACAGGTAAAGCACCATCGACGATTAATGATTTATCGATAACTAATGATTCATCGACGATTGATGCCTCATCGACGTGTGAGGCTCGATCGATACGTAAGGCCTCACTGAAATGTGAAGCCAGGTAACGACGCGGAAGCCAAACGCCAACGGATGAAAACTCATGGAGTCAGAACACGAATTCCACGTGCTGGGCGAGGTGTCATGAGATCCCTAGGAATCGGGGGCATACTGGATGTCCAACGATCTTCCCGCGGTGATACCGGCAGGGAGTGTCCCGACGATGTGCAAGGGGGTGATGGTTAACCCGTTCCACCCTCGGATGCCGCGCCGCGGCGTCTTCGTCAACGATCGGAGGATTCCCCCATGGAGATCACCGTAGTCGGACGCCATATGTCCGTCCCTGACCGCTTCCGTCGCCATCTCGAGGAGAAGCTGGAAAAAGTCGCCCAGCTTGCCCCGCGTGCGATCCGGGTCGATGTCGAGATATCCCATGAGAACAACCCACGGCAGAGCGGACTCGCAGACCGGGTCGAGCTCACCGTGCACGATGCAGGCTCGGTCATTCGCTCCGAAGCCCGCGCTGATGACCTATATGCCGCTCTCGATGTCGCCTATGGACGCCTTCTGGAAAGGCTGCGCCGCGCACGTGACCGCCGCAAAGACCGCAGGCGCGGGCGCGAATCGTCCCATGAGCCAGCTGAAACACTGCGGACCATGGCAGCCACGGAGGCTGGACACAGCGTTGATCACAAGGAGGTAGAGGCCGGCAAAGACGCCGAAGAACCCAGCAGCCCCGTGGTGATTCGCGAAAAGCGCCACAAAGCGGCCCCCATGACGATCGACGAAGCGCTATACGAGATGGAACTCGTGGGCCACGACTTCTACCTGTTTGTGGATGCCACGTCTCGATGCCCCAAGGTGGTCTACCGCCGCAAGGGCTGGAACTACGGTGTGATCGAACTAGAGGTCAGCGAACGCTGACCACCTCGAACACTTGAGCTGTGATCTAGGCGGCATCCCATCTACTCTGATGGGGTGCCGCCTCTAATATCATCTTCCCTCTCATCAACATCCAGCGTTGAGCGGATGAGCTGGCGGGATGCACGTCGAGTAGTGCTGCGCTCACTGGGGTTTGGACGACGCCGTCCGCTGGAACCATTAGGACCCGCAGCCTCCCGCAATGCGCTTGCCCGCACTGTGCAGAGACTGCATCTTTTGCAAATAGATTCCATCCAGGTGTTTGCGCGGGCTCACCATCTACCGGTGTATTCGCGCTACGGCGGATGGGACGTGAAAAGTCTTGACCGCGCTGCCCGGCCTGGTCCCGGTCATATCCTGACCGAAGCGATGGCTCACGAAGCCTGCTATGTCACCCACGAGGTTTACGACTTACTGGCCAGTCGCAGGGCACGAGTTGCTGACACTGATTGGTCGCAAGTGCGCCAAGCAGCTGAACAGGGTGTGCTGCTCGACGATATTCTCGCGCTGATTCGTGAACGGGGCCCCATGACGGCGCCCGCGGTCAGCAAAGCGTTCGGATCAATCCGGTCGGAATCGGGATGGGGCTGGTCCCGCACCTCGGTGCAGTGGGCGGTGGAATACCTATTCCGTTCGGGACGCCTGGGGTGCGTAGGCCGCACCGCTCAGTTCGAGCGTCTATTCGAGCCGGTCGAAAGAGCATTTCCTCAACACCTGCTGAACACGTGGAAACAACCAGATGCGGAGTACAAGGCACGAGATGCTCATCAGCTTGTGGATAAGGCGGCCCGAGCGCTCGGCGTGGCAAGCACCGCGAGTTTGGCCGATTACTTTCGGCTACCGCGCACCGAGACTGCCGAGATTGTTGAGGACCTGCGGGCATGCGGGATAGTGCGCCCGGTTGACGTGCTGACTCCTCATGGTCCACTGCGAATGTGGCGCCATGCCCAGGCACCTGGCTCCTCGCCGGTGCGGGGATCCACACTCGTCAGTCCCTTCGATCCGCTCGTGTTTCATCGACCCCGGCTGCGTGAATTATTTGATGTCGAGTATCGAATCGAAATCTACACCCCGGCTCATAAGCGACAATACGGCTACTATGCGTTGCCGTTCTTAGTCGATGACGTGATCTGTGCGCGGGTTGACCTCAAAGCAGATCGGCGCCAGGGCGTGTTGCGGGTGCTGGGAGCCCATCGGGAACCATTGCCGCAGTTATCGCGCACCCGTGGCGGGGTACCGTCATCGCAGCAGATCATCCGCGAACTGGCCGATGAGCTCCAACGCGCGGCACGGTGGCAGGGCTTAGAACGGATCGACGTGACGACCTCGGGCCCACTAGCCGGGAACCTCGCCCAGGATCTAGCGCGTGTCCTTGCATGAGGGTAGAGATGCGCCGTTAAGTCGCAGGGCCTAGTGGGTCCGCCCGGTCCGCCGGGTCAGCATTTTTCGGTGATGAATATCCAGAATGCTGCTGATGGGGGTCGCGCCGATTAGACTGAACAGGCCCGCCCTTGGGCTGACCTGAGGGACGGGCGGGTTATGACTGGATCGTACCCGAAAGACCCTTTAACACATCACCGGAAACGGGGAACAGTAGTGGCGAACCTCTTCGACAAGATCCTGCGCGCTGGCGAGGGCCGGGAACGGCGAAAGCTTGAAGCTATTGCGCAGAAGGTGGCAGCCGTTGAGGACGGTTTTGAAGCGCTCAGCAACGCCGAACTGCGCGAAGAAACCGACAAGTTCAAAGAGCGGTTGGCTCAGGGGGAAACCCTCGACGATGTGATGGTCGAGGCGTTCGCTGCTGTGCGCGAGGCGGCGCGCCGCACACTCGGCCAGCGTCACTTTGACGTCCAGATCATGGGTGGTGCGGCACTGCACCGTGGCCGGATCGCTGAAATGAAGACCGGTGAAGGTAAGACTTTGGTGGCAACCCTCGCTGCCTACCTCAACGCGCTCGCCGGTAAGGGCGTGCACGTGGTGACCGTCAATGACTACCTCGCCTCTTATCAGAGCGAGTTGATGGGCCGTGTATACCGCGCGTTGGGCATGACCACCGGCTGCATCACAGCGGGATTGACTCCCGATGAGCGGCGGGAAGAATATGCCGCTGACATCACCTATGGCACCAATAACGAGTTCGGCTTCGACTACCTGCGCGACAATATGGCGCTGTCTGCTTCGGATCGAGTCCAGCGCGGGCACTTCTTCGCCGTGGTCGACGAGGTGGACTCAATTCTGATCGACGAAGCGCGGACCCCGCTGATTATCTCGGGCCCCGCCTCGGGTGACGCCAACAAATGGTATGCCGAGTTCGCCAAGGTCGCTAAGGTGCTGCGCCGGGAACGCGACTACGAAGTGGACGAAAAGAAGCGTACCGTCGGGGTTTTGGAATCTGGTATCGACAAGGTGGAAGATTACCTGGGGATCGATAACCTGTATGAATCGTTAAATACTCCGCTGGTCGGTTTCTTAAATAACGCCATTAAAGCCAAAGAGCTGTTCAAGCGCGATAAAGACTATGTGGTGCTCAACGGTGAAGTGTTGATTGTGGACGAGCACACTGGCCGTATTCTGGCTGGTCGCCGCTACAACGAAGGCATGCACCAGGCAATTGAGGCCAAAGAGAACGTCAAGATCAAGGCCGAGAATCAGACGCTCGCGACGATCACGCTCCAGAACTACTTCAAGCTGTATGGCAAGCTCTCCGGAATGACCGGTACCGCCGAAACCGAGGCGGCTGAGTTCATGAACACCTATAAGCTCGGTGTGGTTCCGATTCCCACGAACCGCCCGATGATCCGTGAGGATAAACCGGATAAAGTTTTCCGGACGGAAAAAGCAAAGTTTGATGCGGTGGTGGAAGATATCGTGGCCCGCCACGACGTCGGCCAGCCAGTGTTGGTTGGTACCACCAGCGTGGAAAAGAGCGAGTACCTCTCGACGCTGCTGAAGGCCAAGGGGGTTCCGCATGAGGTTTTGAACGCGAAGAACCACGCCCGCGAAGCCGCGATCGTGTCGATGGCAGGCGCAAAGGGTGCCGTGACGGTGGCCACCAATATGGCCGGGCGTGGAACCGACATTATGCTCGGCGGCAACGTCGAATTCATGGCTCATAAGGCGCTCGCTGACCGCGGTCTGTCGGCCGAGGAGGACCCAGAAGCGTACGAGGCAGCTTGGTCGGATGCCCTTGAAGAAGCTAAGAATTCGGTGGCTGAGCAGTATGACGAGGTCGTCGATCTGGGCGGGCTGTATGTTTTGGGCACCGAACGTCATGAGTCGCGGCGTATCGACAACCAGCTGCGTGGACGCTCCGGACGTCAGGGTGACCCGGGTGAGTCCCGTTTCTACCTGTCGCTGCAAGATGATTTGATGCGGCTGTTCAACTCGGGTGCGGCGGAAACTTTGTTGGCGCGCGGCGGAGTCGACGAGTCGATCCCGCTCACCGGGAAGATGGTCTCCGGGGCTATCCAGCGGGCGCAGGGAGCCATCGAGTCGCGGAACTTCGAGATCCGCAAGAACGTGGTGAAGTATGACGACGTGCTCACGAAGCAACGCAAGAAGATTTACGCCGAGCGCGCCCGGGTGCTGGAAGGTGAAGACCTCAAGCACCAGGTCGACCACTTCATTGAGGAAGTGATCGGTGGCTACGTGGATGCCGCAACTGTGCGGACCTCACCGGAAGACATCGATTACGACGAGCTGTGGGGTGCGCTGCGTGCGGCGTTCCCGGTCAGCATTACTCCCGACGATGTGATCGAGGATGCCGGTGGTAATAAAGCCCAGGTTGATCCCGCGCGGTTGAAGGAAGAGGTTCTGGCGGATGCTCGCCTCGCTTATGCGCGCCGCGAGGAGGAGCTGGGTGAGGACGCTTTGCGTCAGCTAGAGCGGCGAGTTCTGCTGAGTGTGATCGACCGTCGGTGGCGCGAACACCTGTATGAAATGGACTACCTCAAAGAGGGCATCGGACTGAGGGCTATGGCCCAGCGCGATCCGCTGGTGGAGTATGAGCGTGAGGGCCACCTCATGTTCAACGAAATGGTGGCCGGAGTTAAAGAGGATGCCGTCGGCTACCTCTTTAATCTGGAAGTTCAGGTGCGACCGGCAACTTCCATGGTTCCCACTGCCGTGGCGGATTTGGTGGGCCAGGTAGGTGCCGACTCGGATGGTGGCGAACTGCCGGAGTCCTCAGATGATCAAGACGCGGACGTTACGCAGGCTAGCACCCGCGGTGAGGACGTTAACCCGGCAGGTGTGGGCGCCGCCGCAGATACCCCGGCTCCGCGTCTGATTGCTAAGGGGCTGGACGATGGACCGTCGGCGGCTCAGTTGCAGTATTCGGCACCGAGCCTTGATGGTGATGGGCAGGACGACGAGGCTGGGCTTTCTCGTGCGGAGCGTCGGCGCCGGATGCGGCAGCGTCGTAAAAAGGGAAACTGAGCGACAGATAGCTCGGCGGTAACTGCCGTGCTGTAGAGCGGTCGCGAGCAGAACGACAAATCCAGGGCTGTGCGGGATGAGGTTATATCCCATACGGCCCCGGATCTGTTTATGCCCACATCGTGTGCCCTATATATGTGATACATAATTTACATACAGCTATGGCCGATATGTAGATATACGTGATGTGTAGCCATGCCTCACCTATAGCTATGGTTTACGTGCGGCCATACCTTATGTGTTGCTACACCTCATGTGCGTGGCTGTGCTGCGCAGATGCTCAGGTGGTGGTGATGTGCTCACGGTGTAGCGGCGTGATCACGGTATGGCGATACGCTCACGGTGAGGTGATGCCTTGTCGCGCCGCCTAGCCCAGTTCGAGGACAACAACCCTCCAGTGTCCCCGGCGCTTTTCAAAGCGCATCGCGACAAAGCGAGACCGTCCGACCTCGTGAATCACCGCGCTGGCCTCGACAACGTTCGCCGTGATCATGCAGGTGCGAATTCCTGAGACGGTGATGGCTGCTGTGCGCCCGGGATGGTCATTGCCTCGCAGCCGGCGAGCTAATGCGGCTCGCATCTTGAGGCCTTCAATAATGTCTGGGAGAACATGCTGGCTGATTGCGGTGGGGGAACGGTAACCTCGTGCAATTTCGACAGCGCAGCGCGCGATAGGTCCCACCAACTGGGCGACCTGTGCTGTTTCTACTGCTGTTGCGTGGGATCCATAAGGAGATTCTCCTCGATGGTGGGAGTGACTGTGCACCCTGGATCGGGTCCGTGCATGGGTGGCGCAGGGGTCTGAGGGAAGTCTGCGAGGATGCGTTCCTGGATCGGCCGGTGGAAAGCCTATGACGGTCATGAGGAGGCTCCTTCCGTTATCTCTGTCCAGGGGTGCAGGCTCATAACGGTGGTGATGCCTGCTCTTTGCTGCACAGGTGTCGAGCTGGGCCCTCGGCTCCTCGTGCCCGGTTGACCAGGTGGTGTATACATGGCGTTCCTTCCCCCTGACTGGCTGCAATGCCGTCAAAATTTGGGCGGCCACGGTCGGTGCAATCGTGCGCGTCAACGGTGAAAGCGCCATGTGGTCGCCGTTGCCATGTGCGACATCCCCTGCTTCCTCATCTCTCCTTGAGATGTCTTTTGATGCCGCAATGGCTAACTGTGGGCGACATAGTACACAATCAAGAGAAATGCTCCCTGTGAGATGTGTCCAAGATATTGATTTGACCGCGATATTCCGCTAATAGAGGTAAAGCCTGGAAAATGAATCGGTGTCAGCGTTATCTAGTCGCCGTAAGTGTGGGAAATCGTCGGTGTCGCCATCTGTGGATGGACCGTCAGCGTGGGAGCATAGATCTGGCGCAATTTCAGGTGATGATGTACGCGCCGCGGGCACCCTGAGAGAGGCCACGCGAGCGCCCGAGGAGGAACACTGTGCGATGCTATGTAGCTTTGCCTGCCACCGATGACAATCTGCCGACCGGACAGGCTTGGGTGCTGCCCGATCACCATGACGTGTATGCGCTGACCGCCGCTAGGCGCGCAGAACAGCCTAACGCAGATCGGGACGACCTCGAATATGATGTGCAGCTTGATGCAGTGCATGCCGCTGTCACCCGGGCTGATCGGGCGAGGATCGTGCTGGTGACGGTAGACCTGAAGAGCTCCGCGATTCTCCATGAGCCGGGAAGGGGTGAGGCCGGTGCGGGCCTAGACAACGCTGTTGTTCAGTGTCGCGCCGGCACCGTTGGTCGGATTCTCAGCCTGCACGTCACAGAGCTAGGGGCACGCGCCATTGATCAGGATGACGTCGAGCCTGCGCTGCTGTGGTTTGATGCGACGGAGTTAGATGAGGCGCTTCAATACGCTCGGTCTGTGCCCGCAAGCTCAGAATGAAGTCGTGCACAATATGGCTGATATATAGAAAAAGTTGGCACTAAACGCGACTGATGTAGAGCGAAATGGCGCGATTCAAAACATGTCTGAGATGAAGAGAGTTAGCGCGAAATAGGTTTAATGAAGAACAGCCCCTATCCGCCGGCGAGCCTTTTAATGACGGACAAAATTTTATACGGGTTCGCTCTCCCGTCTACATAATTTGCATCTCTGGGTGAGGTGTGCGGCGCCATAAAAACCTATGATCAGGGTTATATGGTGGTCCTGGTCCTGGTCCTGGTCCTGCGGTGTGAATGCCTAGTTGTGCGCCCTAGTTTCTCGCACCTGGTCGTCCCCGCACACCCCACCCAGCGTCACGATGCTGGTGCTTAGCGCTCTGCTAAATAGCGAGCTGCTGCCTGCTCTTCCGCGCGCAGTAGATTAGCAATACGAGGTGCCATCGCTTTTTCCAAACGGGCGCCGAGCAGCGGGATTTTGACATTCACGTCACCGTCAATATCAATGCGCGAGGAATCGCCCTCAGGGCGGACGCTCACCCCGGCCTCAACCCGAACCGGCATCCCGCTGACCTCCAGCACCAGTGTGCCGTGGCGAGAACCGTCACCCTCCGGGGCGTTCCAGGTTTGAGTTTCCGTCGTATCCAGACCAGATCCTGCGAAGGCGCGGGCCTTTTCCGGGAGGACCGAGGCGTCGATCTTGCGGCGAGCGGTCACCGTGAAGTGGCCATCGGGGGTGCCGGTAACCGACGTGTCGGTTTCTGGAGCGTGCATCGCCTGCCCGCGCATCGTTTGATAAGCAGGGTCGGCGTACATTGCCGCAACGGTGTCCGGCCCTGCGGGCAGGATCATGCTCTCAGTGATCTTCATAGTGTGTCCTTTCGGCGGCCAATGCCGTGATGGGAGAGTTGGTCGGCGACCACTCTAGGGGACAGATCTGGGGCCTCGCGTCCGACGAGGGACTACGTTCCCATTATTGTGGGAGCATGTCGCCGACTTTCAGCAGATATCTGGTCGATCACGGGCACCGGCAGGAGGAATCAGCAGAGTGGCTGCAACTGCTCGTCGGAGACTGGCAGCTCGTAGCCGATCTTCTGCGCGCCGATTTGGTTCTGTGGGTCGAACACGAAGGGACGTTGACTGCGGCCGCGCACTGCCGTCCCGCTGATGGCAGCACCGTGTATTACGAAGATCCAGTCGGAATGGAACTTGAGGCCGAGTTCTGGCAGCCCCTCGCGGATACTCTCGCAACTGGGCGACTGGATATGACCCCGATCCCCGTTGAGCGTGAGGATCGTCACGCTGAGTGTGTTCTGGTGCCGGTTCACCGCGACGGCAGCATCGAAGCGGTGTTGGCGGTTGAACGGGTAGCAAGAGCTGCCGGGGTTGACCGGACGCTGAACGAAGAGCGGATGAGCGCTCTCGGGGAGCGGCTTTTGAAGATGATCCACGAAGGTCGTTTCCCGATTGTGGGCGCACCCATTCCGCCCCGACGGGGTGCTCCCCGGGTCGGCGACGGAGTGATCGAACTGGACGAACAAGGTGTTGTGCAGTGGGCGTCCCCGAACGCGCTCTCGGCCTTTCACCGGTTCGGGGTCGACGGGGAGATGATCGGCGAAACCCTCGCTGAGCATTCGACTCGGGTTATTCAAAGCCGGATACCGGTCGATGAGTCGTTGCCGCTGGTGCTCTCGGGGCGGGCAGCGTGGCGCAGCGATATGCAGGCGCGGGGCGGCACCTTGTCGCTGCGAGCGATTCCACTTGTGTCGGGGGGACGACGCGACGGCGCAATTGTCTTGGTGCGGGATGTTACCGAACTGCGTCGGCGAGAGCGTGAGCTGATCACTAAAGACGCGACCATCCGCGAAGTGCACCACCGGGTGAAAAACAATCTGCAAACGGTGGCGGCGCTGCTTCGTTTGCAGTCTCGGCGTATCCGCAACCCTGAGGCGCGGGAGGCTTTAGGAGAGGCGATGCGCCGGGTCTCGACAATTGCGTTGGTGCATGAGGCGCTGTTGCAGGGAACGGAAGAGACCGTGTTCTTCGACGACGTTATCGACAGGTGCATGACTCTTGCGGTCGATGTGGCCTCAGCCAGTGTGCGGCACAGCGATTCAGAGCCGTTATCGGATGGAATCGGTCAAGTGACAGTGCGTACCGAACGATTCGGTAAAGTTGGGCTAGTGCGTGCGGAGGAAGCGACTCCGCTGGCGCTGGTGGTTACCGAACTGGCGACCAATGCGGTGGAGCATGGCCTTGCCCAGACCGGAGGTACGCTGAGTGTGCGGGCCGAGCGCACAGGATCTCATTTAGTGCTTTCGATTGAGGATGACGGGACTGGAATCGGATCGCGTAAACCGGAAGGTTTAGGCACCAACATCGCCCGCACGCTTGTCTCCGGTGAATTAGGCGGCACGCTGACCTGGGCTGATAGGCCGGAAGGTGGAACGCAAGCAAAAATTGACGTCTACTTGGATCCGCTGCCGCTGTCTTAGAGAGCGCTTCGGCTGGTTTGTGAGCAGCATCACTGCGATCAGTGCCACCCCGATCAGTGTCACCGCGAGTAGCGTCAATGTGCGCAGCGTCGACGGGATGAGCGAAAGCCTCGACCGTAACCGAATTCGTATCCGGTAGAACCAGCATGCGGCAGAACGGGTATCGGCTGTGCGGCGATCCTGAGATGCAATGAGTGAATATGGCAAGGCCCCGTCCGAGTGGGCGGGGCCTTGGCCTGTGATCTGCTGGACAGTCGAGAATGTCGCGGTGTCCGGTTGCGGATACGACGTGTTAGGAAGCGCGGCGAGCGCGCGCGGTGCGGCGCTTCAAAGAGCGACGCTCGTCCTCAGAAAGACCGCCCCACACGCCTGAGTCTTGCCCCGATTCCAGAGCCCACTTCAGGCACATATTCATGACGTCGCACCGTTGGCAGACCATCTTGGCCTCCTGGATCTGCGTTATCGCAGGTCCGGTATTGCCGATCGGGAAGAACAATTCGGGATCTTCCGTCAGGCATGCAGCCCGATGCCGCCAGTCCATCGTCACTCTCACTTTCCTGGTCGTTGTGCGTGTGCCACAGGGGTACGCACAACGCTGCACCGCCATTGCGACGGTCTTGTCTCGCGTCGATTAAGGTGCGCTGATATACGCCCGTACATCAAGCTTTTCGTACATCGAACATCCGCACATCGACGCACCGTGCATATATCTTCCCGTGCAGGGGATGATCCGAACAAGACCCCTACGCCCGTCCGTGCGTGGTTCTTCCCACACGCCTGGACGCTTGCATATCGCTGCGGCGGCCTTTTGGAGAGAGTTTCGCCCACGCGGTCACGAGTGCTTAGCAGCTGTCGAGGAGGCGAGGTGTATCTCTGGGTACAGTGTAGGAATGCCTGACTCTCAGCCGGCTGCCCGTCCGTCGTCCTCCCTCGTTCGTCGTGCGCGTCTGTCTGCTCTTTTACTGTCCATCGAAACCTTGGCCCTGGTGGTCGTGGCGATCAGAGCTTTTGTTACAGCGATCAGCGCGGTGGGGGCTGATGCCGCTGTCGCTAAATTGGACGGTGCTCTGGGGGTCACCGTCGTGGTTTTCGCCGTGCTGCTCGGAGCTGCGGTTCGCTCTGTCTATGCGTTAGGGCGCTTTGGAGTCTCCTACGGTGTGACCTGGCAGATTTTTCAGATTATTGGCGGGGTGACGCTCATAGCAGGTGGTCAGGTACTGCTCGGCGGTGCTGCCGTGGTGCTCGCGGTGCTCACGGCCGCCGCACTGATGGCGACGGCCGTGGGTCGATCACAGCTGGAACTGCCTTAGGCGTAAGGAGCTAGCTGCTGAGCCTTAGGCCCCGGAACTATCCCCAGGTGGCAGAGAGTCCATGCGCGAGGTTTCCGTGTGCCCGGTACTTATTATGCTCAGTCGCCGCCGGCGAGGGCAGCGGCAGGCGCGGTGCGCGCTGCGCGGCGCCCGGGGAGCACGGACGCGAGTAACCCAGCACCCACTGCCGCGGCGATCATCAAGAGAATTCGCCACCAAGGGATCGTTATGAGCACGCCAAAGGAGCTGCTCAGCAGAATGTTGATGCCGATGATGCCGTATGCAATGCCCAAACCGACTCCTAGCAGAGCACCGCTGATGGCGAGGATGAATCCCTCCCAGGCCAGCAGGGCACGGATCTGACGGCGTGTTGTTCCCAACGCCCTGAGCAGGGCGTTCTCGCGGGTTCTCTCGATGACACCGAGGGTGAGTGTGTTGGCCACACCCACCAGTGCGACCACAACAGCCACGGCGAGTAGTGCAAGGGCGATAGTGAGGACCGTATCAATGATCTGGGAGTAACCTTCGCGCTCAATACCTGGAATGTCCACGCTGACGCCGGGGGAGGGGAAGACCTGATCGACCGTCTTATAGACATCCGAACCGATGGTGCCGGCGTCTCGATTTTGTCGAGATGGTTCCGAGATCGGTGCCAACTGTCCGAGCACGACGCGTGCAGGTTCGGTTGTGGCGATGGAACTGAGGGTCGTTGGGGTCACGAGCGAAACCGAAAGATTGCCCATGACCTGAACCGTAACGTTGAGGTTTTGCCCGGAGGGAGTAGGAACCGATAGGACCTGGCCGTCGTGAAGCTTGAACTGGGCTGCCCGATCTTTTCCGGTACGGATCACGAAATCGCTCAGATGATCGGCGACCTCCGGATTGGCGGAGACACGCTCCATGATGGCTGGGGTGACCGCCATAAGCGTCATGGTGCGTTTCTGGTCGTGCTGCGCATCTAGTTCGCCGGTGTGTATCGTCTCCGCGGCGAAGACACCCGGAATTTTCGCAATCGCCGGGGTCAAGGACTCTGGGAGGTTGGTGCCGCTGACGACGATGTCGAAGGGTTTGCGGTCGGTGAGCTCGGTGGTGACCGTACGTGATGCGGTGGCTGCCCCCACCGTCATCATGGTCATAAGAGTGGTGCCGATCAGGAGAGCCCCGACTGTTGCGGCACTGCGCCGGGGATGGCGAACAATATTTGAGACCGCGAGCCGCGCAGAAGCACCACCGAGACGAACAAAGGGAATGCTGACTACACCGATAAGCGGCCGACTTAGGAAAATTAGCCCCACCATGACGGCTGCGAAGCTCAGCATCCCGCCCATCAGACCAGCGAGCACCGAGAGGCCAGTTCCCAATGCACTGCTAGCTAGAGCTCCTGCTGCGAGCAGGAGAACTCCGATCACACCGAGCACAAGGGCCACGATGAGGCGGATACGGCCCGCTGCTCGGTCGGACGTGACCGGGACCGGACGCAACGCCACCAGCGGTTTGACCCGGGTAGATGCCCGAGCAGGGCCGAAACCGGCGGCTAGTGACAGTACCAAGCCCACAACGACCGGCGTCATCAGGGAAGCCGCCGTCCACGGCACCACGGAAGGAACCGAGGTGTAGCCCAAAGCCCGCGCTGTTGAGAGCGTCGCCTGGGCCAAAATATGTACGCCAACGGTGCCGATGAGAGCACCGATGATCCCAATCAGTGCGGACTCGCGTAAGACCAGGAGCCGTATTTGACGGCGGGTGGCGCCCAGCATCCGAAGCAGAGCAAGGCTGCGAGTACGCTGCGCGAGGGTTACCGCGAACGTATTGGCGACCACGATGGCGCTTGCCACGAAGGCAATAACCACGAAGCCGACGAAGATGCCTGTCAAAATAGCGCCGTCACGGGTCATAGACGAGATTTGCTCGGTCACATAAGCGTCAGTTGTCTGTGCCTTCAGCTGAGGATCTTTCCGCTCTAGATCAGCAATCACGGTCTGCGGATTGGTGCCCGGGCGAACTGAGATCATCCACGAGTGGTAACGGTGAGAGTCCTCGCCCAGAGCTGAGGCGATATTGGGGCCTTGCAGGTGAATGGTCGACGAGATCCCCCCGATAGACAGGCTCTGGGACGGCATCTCGGATATACCGCTGATCTGAAAGGTGTGACCCTCCGGAGATTCTGGATTTCCGGAGGAGAGGGTTACCTTGGTTCCGACCGTGAGGTTGAGGGCTTTCGCGGTCTCCGTATCGACGACTATGTCGTTCGCGTTGCGGGCTGGTCCACCGGATTGGTATGTCAGCGAGGAGACCGAATCTGGAGGGTCGATAGTGGTCCGGGCCAGCACCGATTTCCCGCCGACGTGCACTTGCACGACACTGTTGATCCACGGCCAGCTGGCGCGCACCCCGTCGACCGTGGGGAGGCCATGGGGAGCTTCATTGACCACCACATCGGAATGGGCGACAGTTGAGCGCACCGACAGGTCAAGAGAACTTTGGATCAGGGTTCCGGTAAGCACGGCGATGGATAAAAACGCTGTGCTCAGTCCAATCGTAATCAGCGCCGCAAGATGGCGACGCCAGGGTGTTAAACGAATCCCGCGTGTGCTCTTCATCGATGACCCCCGGTGACTGTCATTGAGTCCGAGATAATCTGTCCGTCGCGCAGTGTCACGATGCGATCGGTTTTTGCCGCGGCGCTGGGTTCATGAGTGACCATGACGATGGTCTGGCCAAACTGGTCCACGCTAAGACGTAAAAAGTCCAAGACTTCGGTGCTCGTGGCGGTGTCGAGATTGCCAGTAGGCTCATCTGCGAAGACAACATCCGGTGAGGTAATGAGCGCCCGTGCAATGGCGATGCGCTGCACCTGACCACCGGATAGTTGGCTTGGAAGGTGCGTGAGCCGGTCTGAGAGTTTGAATGCTTCCACCAAGGTGGTAAACCATGCTCGGTCCACTGTGGCACCGGATAGCTGAATCGGCAGCAAAATGTTCTGCTCAGCGGTGAGCATGGGCAACAGATTAAAGCTTTGGAAAACAAACCCGATGCGTTCGCGGCGCAGAACTGTTAAACGGTTATCGTCCAACTGAGTCAGCTCGGTTCCCCCGAGCTGGATGCTGCCCTGATCGACGGTGTCGAGCCCGGCAAGCACATGCATCAAGGTGGATTTTCCGGAGCCTGAGGGGCCCATGATCGACGTAAACCGCCCAGCGGCAATATCGAGATCTATCCCGGCGAGGGCATGGACATCGCCGTAAGACTTCACCACGCCGCGGGCGCGAATCACAGCGGGGTTGGAATACACCGTGGGCGCCATGGATGTGTCGGCGTTTTGCAGGGGTGTATTTGGGGCAGGGCGGGCGGGATCTGACACGGGTTACCCTCCAGGGCAGTTGACGTAGGGCGTGGATGCGGAGGCTTCGTAGCCAGCAGACATCACTGAAGTAATCGTGCATTGTGCCCAAACTCTGCACATCCATCGTGAGACCCGTGATGGTTTAGAGGGGTTCCCACCTTGGATGGATCAGAGCGTCCACCTGGGGTAGGACGTGATCAGTTTTTGATTTTGGTACCGAATCGTGCGCGTGGCAGTTGTAATCTCTCAGGTGCCAGTTTTAGAGATCGAGGCATCGGGGTTAGTGCGAGTTAGCTTCCGGGGCGAACCAGTCCCGTTTCATAGGCGGTGATGACCGCCTGAACGCGGTCGCGTGCCGACAGTTTGGCGAGAACGCGTCCGACATGAGTTTTCACGGTTGCTTCAGCCACGAATAGCTCGGCGCCGATCTCTTGGTTAGATAGCCCGCGTGCCATCAAAACCAACACTTCGCGTTCGCGTTCAGTGAGGGCCTCCAACGCCGAGTCGTCAGCCCGCTGGCTGGCTGGTGCGGCCTCCACCATATGGGCGAGCAACCGCTTCGTAGTGGACGGGGCGATCACCGCGTCTCCTCGATGCACGGTTCGGATCGCCGCGAGAAGGTCCTCGGGTTGGGCATCTTTTAGCAGAAAGCCGCTCGCGCCGGCGCGGATCGCGGCCATCACATACTCGTCTAGATCAAATGTGGTCAGCACAATGACACGGGGAGCCTGGTCACTGGGAGCCTGGTCGATAATGCGTTGCGTAGCTTCAATGCCATCCATCCGGGGCATGCGCACATCCATCAAAATGATGTCGACGCGTCGCCCTCGCAGTGCATTGACCGCGTCCTGTCCGTCTCCGGCTTCCACAATGACTTCAAGATCGGGCTGAGAGCCGATCACCATGGCAAAACCGGCGCGGACCAGAGGCTGATCGTCGACGATTGCGATCCGTATTGGCTCTTCTTGCTGAGAGCCTGGGATGGCGGTGCCGGTCATGTTTTCTCCTTTATCGGGGTGCCTTGGTGAATCTCGATGCCCTGTCGGGTCCGGGCAGGGGCCAGCCAGGATGGCAGGGGTAGACGTGGAGCTTTTTCTTTCTGCAACGGGAAATGCGCGGAGACTCGAAATCCTCGTCCGGGCAGGGGACCCGCAACGAAACTACCGTCGTAGACCGCAACTCGCTCCCGCATACCGGTCAGGCCGTGTCCTTGCCCGTCTGACTGCGGATCATGGCCCTGTCCATCGTCGATAACAGTGACGTGGAGGTCGAGGTGGGTTCGGTTTATGGTCACGCTCGCGCTGGCCTGCGGTCCGGCGTGTTTCATGACGTTGGTGAGCGCTTCTTGGACCAAGCGGAACGCCGACAGACTGAGCGCCTGGGGGAGGTCATCCAGGTCGCCGTGCACGGTGAGCTCGACCCTCGTGCCAGCGTCGGTGATCCGCGTGATGAGACAGGATAGGGCGCTGAGGTCAGGCTGTGGGCCGTAGGTGGTCTCTTCATCCTGGCGCAGAACCCCCAGCAGGCTCCTCATGTCGGCGAGTGCATGTCGTCCGGTCTGACCGATGGTCTCTAAGACGTTGGCTGCCTTCACAGGGTCTTGGTCGGCGATGAAGCGTCCTCCGTCGGCTTGGGCGATGATGACTGACAGTGAATGGGCGACCACGTCGTGCATTTCGCGGGCAATCCGGGAGCGCTCTGCTGCGACCGCTAGCGCGGCACGCTGTTCGCGGTCGCGTTCAGCGTGTTCTGCGCGTTCCTGTGCGATCAAGAGTTGGTTGAGCTTGGCTCGCTGGAATTTGCCGACCGCCCAGGTGCTCATGATGAGACTTGTCCCCATCACAAGAAACATGAGGACTACGAGTGCGACCTCGAAAATAGACGAATGACGCGAACGATCTAGGTTGATGAGGCACAGGATTTGAAGAATAAGGCCGAAAAAAGAGGCCCCTAAGGCTGTCCGTGCAATCCATGGACGAGCATACGCCGTCGCGCTAAACAGGGCGTAAAAGATCATCAGATCGCCGGGCACAACCTGTTGCCCGGCGATCATGTGGCCGACGGCGAGAATACCGACGGCGAGTGTGGCTCGTCCGGTGTGAGTGCGCATCGCCATACCCGGCAGCACCATGAAGAACGTCCATAGCATCACGGCTGCTGGTTCTTGCATCCCCCCATACGGGTCCACCGCAACCAATGTGATGATGAAAGCGACGATGGCTATGCTGCCAAACACTGTCGAGTCGATGATCCCCGGGTGCTCGACTAGCCATCGAAAGATGTCGAGGCGTCGTGTTGGGCGCGAGGGTGTGGACTGCATGCTCATGACCATAGTGCGGTTTGTCGGTGGCGTCGTCGCCCTGCGGTCTGATTCTGGTTCGCACCAGGGTGATGATGCAGCGCACATACCGCGTGTGAGCTACACGGATTGGGACGGTAGCCCGCAGGGGACGAACGCAATGCCGTAGGAATACGGGATAGGGATTGGCGATACGGGTTAGGGGGTGTCCTGGCCCGGCGCGCCCTCGCGGTCTACGCGATGCAAGTGCTCTAAACGGATATCTCGCGCTTCGTCAACCAGCTTTTCCTGCTTTTCCTGTTGCTTTTCCACCATGGTGTCGCTGCGCAGCGGCAGCCGGATGTCTTCTTCGGCGTCAAGGCCGCGAGCAAGCTGCCGCGCCCGCGTGATTTCGACGTCGATTTCGGCCCCGAACAGCATCACATTGTTCATGATCCACAGCCAGAGCAAAAGGACGATGACACCGCCCACCAGGCCGTAGGTGGCACCGAACTTCCCAAAGTTATTGACGTAAAACGCGAACCCGAAGGAAGCGACTGCCATGACGATCAGCGCGATGGCAGCGCCCGGAGACAGCCACCGGAACTTCGGTTGGCGAACATTGGGGGTTGCGTAATAGAGCAGCGCAATCATTAAAATCGCAATGATCGCAATGACCGGCCATTTCGCAATATTCCAGATCGACACCGAGGTGTCGCCAAGGCCGATCAGATTACCGATTTTCTCAGCGATACCGCCGGAAAGGATCGACATGGCGAGCACCAAGACGACGGCGATCACCATGGTGAGGGTGACCAGCAGTTGAACGGGTTTGAGGATAAATACGACGCGACCTTCGTTGACGTCATAAATGCGGTTCATCGCCCGGCCAAAAGCCCCGACATATCCCGAGGCGGACCACAGTGCACCACCAACACCAATGATTAGGGCTACGACGCCACCGCCCTTTGTTGTGAGCTGTTCAATGGCAGGCTGAACGATTTTCATGGTGTCAGCCGGCACGATCTGGTGCGCGAAGCCAATAATGGCCTGCGTCGATTCTTGTCCTTGACCAAACATTGCAAGCAAAGAGATCACGGCGAGCAGTCCGGGGAAGGCTGATAACACCGCGAAATAGGTCAGTGACGCGGCCAGGTCAGTGCATTGATCACGGTTGAACTCGGCCAAGGCCCGCCGCGCCACATAGGGCCATTTAATAGAACCTTTTCGGGGGGAGGGCTGCGATGAGTGCGGGGGGCGACCGTCGCTATCGGTTGCGCCTGAGGGCTGGGTTATCGCCTCGGGGGTGCTCTCGCTGTCTGGCATCGACGTGCCTTCCTCAGAGTGTCGGGGGTAGGGAAATGGACGCTATCCGTCTATGTCACGGCGTAGGGATGTTCCCCGCCCATCCTGCCATGAGCGGGGAGGAAAGGGGTGGAGGTGGCGCTCTCGCGTACACTGGCTGTTCGTGGCCGCCATTGATTTTTCTGAAGAAATACCTCACCTGCATCAGACGCTGACTTCCATTGAGAAAGTGACTGATCTCGATGCGCTGACAACCAAAATCGCGGACTTGGAGCGCCAAGCAACCGCACCCGACCTCTGGGACGATCCGGATGCTGCCCAAAAGGTCACCAGCGCCTTATCTCACGCCCAGGCTGAGCTGCGTCGCATCGATGAGCTGTCCTCTCGGATCTCCGACCTGGAGATCATGGTTGAGCTTGCGGCGGATGAGAGTGATGAGGACACCCTGCACGAGGCGGAAGCGGAGTTCGTTGCGATTCGCAAAACCCTCGACGAACTCGAAGTGCGCACGCTGCTATCCGGTGAGTATGATGCCCGGTCGGCAGTGGTGACGATCCGCTCGGGGGCTGGCGGTGTAGACGCGGCAGATTTTGCCGAAATGCTGCTGCGCATGTACATGCGCTGGGCGGCGCGCAAGGGTTATCCGGTCAAGGTGATGGACACCTCCTATGCGGAAGAAGCTGGGCTGAAGTCGGTCACCTTTGAAGTGGATGCTCCTTACGCGTATGGAACGCTAAGCGTCGAAGGGGGCACACACCGGCTGGTCAGGATCTCGCCGTTCGATAACCAGGGACGGCGGCAGACTTCGTTTGCCGCGGTGGAGGTTATTCCGCTGATCGAGTCGACCGACCGGATTGAGATTCCCGAAACTGACTTGAAGATCGACGTGTTTCGCTCGTCGGGTCCGGGTGGGCAGTCGGTTAACACCACGGACTCTGCCGTGCGCATGACCCATATTCCGACGGGCATTGTGGTGTCGATGCAGGATGAAAAGTCCCAGATTCAAAACCGGGCTGCTGCACTGCGAGTGTTGCAGTCCCGACTGTTACTGCTGAAGAAGCAGGAAGAGGACGCTAAACGCAAAGAACTGGCAGGCGATGTGAAGGCCTCCTGGGGCGATCAGATGCGTTCGTACGTGCTGAACCCGTATCAGATGGTTAAAGATCTGCGCACCGAACATACCGAGGGAAATCCGCAGGCTGTATTCGACGGTGAGATCGACGGTCTGATTGAGGCGGGGATCCGGTGGCGCGTTTCGGCTCAGCGCGCTCTAAATAACTGAGACTCTCGCAATGGAGACTCTTCCGGCCTAAAGCGATGAGGATCACGTAGGTTTGACCAAGGCTTGACCAAATTGACGCAGCTGGTGCGCCACGCACACAGTCAGCGGCGTTAGCCTCGAAGAGGCCAATCCCGACCTTCGGTAGGACCTCGTGATCCGATTCGAGAACGTCACTAAGACATATCCCCGTTCCGCCCATTCAGCGCTGCGCGACCTCAGCATCGAGTTCGAGCGAGGAGAGTTCGCCTTTTTGGTGGGCGCCTCGGGCGCTGGTAAATCCACCATCATGCGGCTCGTGCTGCGCGAAATCCTCGCTGACCGAGGTGTCATCTATGTGGCGGGGAAGAACCTTTCGACACTTCCATCCCGCAAGGTGCCGAGCCTTCGCCGTGAGATCGGGATGGTCTTCCAGGACTTCCGTTTGCTGCCGTCCAAAACCGCCGCACAGAATATTGAGTTCGCGCTGCAGGTCATCGGCACTCCCCGTCGGGTCGTGCGCCGCACTGTCCCCGAGATGCTGGACCTAGTCGGATTGGCAGATAAAGCCAAGCGTTATCCGCACGAGTTATCCGGTGGTGAGCAGCAGCGGGTAGCGATTGCGCGTGCCTACGTCAACCGGCCCTCGATCTTGTTAGCGGACGAACCCACAGGAAACCTCGACCCCGTCACCAGCCAAGGAATTATGACCTTACTGGAAGAAATTAACGACCAGGGGACGACCGTTTTGATGGCTACCCACGATTTCGACATTGTCAACCGGATGCGTCGCCGAGTAGTTGAGGTGGTTGATGGTGAGGTCGTACGCGATGAACAGGGTGGGATGTATCAGGGCGAAGCGCCAGCGAGTGTTATTTCCGGTCGGGCCTCGGATGGCTCCAATCCCAGGGTGCAGCAACCTACGTGGGATGGTACCGAGGAGGTCCTACCGTGAGGCTTCGCTACGTAGCGTCTGAAATTCTGACCGGCCTCTGGCGCAATATCGCCATGGTGATCTCGGTGATCATCGTGACGGCGGTATCCCTGACGTTCGTCGGCGCCGGGGTTTTAATGCAAAAGCAAATTTTTGAGATGAAGGATCACTTGGTCCAGGAATCTCAGATCACCGTCTTCCTGTGTTCAAAGCATTCAACGACCCCCACCTGCGCGGGCGGCTCTGCTACACCAGCGCAACAGTCACAGGTTGAGTCGGCCTTAAAAGGTGACGTGCTTGCGCCGTACGTACGGTCGTTTACCGTGCGCGACCAGCAACAAGCCCTGGAGATTTATCGTCAGCAATTCGCGGGGCAGTCGTTTGTTAACGACTTCACCGCAGCTGATATGCCCGTGTCCTTCCATATCACGTTGAAGAATCCCGACAAAGCTAGAGCAGTTGTCGAGTACTTCCAGGGGCGCGACGGCGTCGATGAGGTGCGCGATCTCCTCTCCGTCTATGCGCCATTTATGAACATCTTGAATCAGACAACCCTCTTGGCGATTGGTCTCGCGGTATTGATGCTGGTCGCCGCTATTTTGCTGATTGCCACCACGATCAGAATGTCCGTATCCAACCGTCGCCGCGAGATTGCGATTATGCGACTGGTGGGAGCATCCAATCTGTTTATTCGGCTGCCGTTCCTGTTGGAGGGCGCGGTTGCCGCCGCTATCGGCGCACTCATCGCGGCGGGCCTGCTCTACACGGGGCTTCGCACCGTGGTGGTGGGCTGGGTGCAACCGCATCTAGGAGGTGACCTTTTGCGGGTTGGTCTGAGCGACCTCATCTGGTTAGGTCCTATCCTGGTAGGAATTGGCGTGGTGCTCGCGGTCGCCTCGTCTGTTGTCTCACTGAACCGCTACCTGAAAGTGTGATCTCATGAGTCGCCGCTTCCCCTTGCGTTCTCACCGTCACCCCTGGCGCCGCTTCTGCGTGAGCGTGGCCATGCTCGCTCTGCTGTGCCCGATCATCATTCCGTCCGGGGCAACAGCCGACGACAAGGACGACAAAGTTCGGGAAAAGCAGCAGGTTGACCGCAGGTTGAGCCAGCTTCGGGACGAGCTTTCAGAGACCAACACAGACCTCTCCTCGGCCTACATCGCGCTTGCGGAAACAGAATTGCAGATCCCGGATGCGCAGCGGTCCTTGGACGCGGCCCGTGGAGCGTTGGATAGCGCGAGGCAGGAAGATGAGCGCGTTGGCAAGCGCCTGCGCGATGCTCAGCGCGAGGAACGCGAGCTGCAAGGCCAGGCCCAGCAGAAGGCCCAGGCCGTGGTCGGCAAAAACCAGGATATCGACCGTCTGGCGCTCGCCGCCTACAAAGGTGGCGGTGTGCCTAGCGCGGCAAGCGTGTTTGTGGGGATTGCTAATCCTCAAGAAGCGGTTGATCGCTCCAAAAACTACACCTTGACACTCCAGGCCCAGGGTGCGAGCTTGTCGGATCTACGGGTGGACCAGGCGGTGACCAGTGACCGCGGAGACCGACTCAGTGCTGTGCGCCGGGAAATTAATGAGCTGAAGAAGCAGTCAGAAGCCGCGGTGCGCACTCGACAGGAAGCTGAACAACAGGCGAGCACTGCGAAGCAGCAGCTAGACAGTCTCTATACCCAGCAGAAGACCCAGACGGATGCTCTGCAGCAGAAGAAAAAAGAGTACGAGGGCCGCCAGAGCACTCTGGAGAGTCAGTCTGCTGAACTGGATCAGCAAATTCAGACACTGATCCAGCAAGAGAAACAGCGGGAACTTGAACGTCAGCGTCAAGAAGAGGAACGACGACGCCGCGAAAACGCCGACCGACCAGCTCCGGCTCCGGGGGGCGATGATTCAGGCGGCGGCTCTGGTGGGGGAGGACAGTCTGGACGCGGATTCTTGCGGCCTGTTAACGCACCGTTGAATTCAAACTTCGGATATCGCTATCACCCGATTTTCCACACCCGTATTTTGCACGCCGGTGTTGACTTCGCGGCGGCGTGCGGCACGCCAGTGAAAGCCACCAAGGCGGGGAAGGTGCTGGCCACTGAATACCGGTCGTTGGCGGGTAACAAAGTGACTATCAGCCACGGCCTCGACAATGGTGTGCTGGTGACCAGCTCGTACCATCACTTGCAGGGCTTTGCGGTATCACCGGGTCAGCGAGTCTCCCAGGGACAGGTGGTCGGCTACGTCGGTACCACCGGATCCTCTACTGGGTGTCACCTGCATTTTGAAATTCAGCACGACGGAACGCCGGTCAATCCTGCCCCGTATCTGTGAGCTGCCGCAGTCTTTATCGGTGAGCCAGGGACTATCGGGCTGGGGTCTATCTGAGAGCTTGGTAGACCCGTATCCGAGTGGGATGCTAGCTAAATGCTTGGGGCGTGAGCGTGGGGTATAGAGTTCGCGCTGCGCCCACAGCTGATGCGGACGCAGTGGCTAATCTGTATGGAGCGGCTGATTGTCAGGCGTCAGTTGGTTATCGCGCCTAGGGTAGGAGCCAACCGACACTGAAAATTGTTGGTTATCGCTGCACAGCCCGCTTACAGTGTTGTGGTCCGCTGGATGGCGGATGCCGTGAATCTAATGAGGAGAGCTGAGATGTCGTCAAAGAAGGGCGGTGCGAAAGCGTCCAAGAACGCTGACGGACGCCGTCTGATCGCGAGCAATAAGAAGGCCCGCCATGACTATCACATTGACGACACCTGGGAAGCGGGCATAGTCCTCACGGGAACCGAAGTGAAGTCGTGCCGTGCCGGGCGGGTGTCATTGATCGACGGGTACTGCTTCATCGAGAGGGGCGAGATGTGGCTGGATGCGGCCCATATCGCCGAATACGCTCAGGGAACCTGGACTAACCACGCGCCGCGACGTAAACGTAAGCTCCTGCTGCACAAGTCTGAAATCTTGAAGCTGACAGGGAAAACCCGCGAAAAAGGTTTCACGATTGTTCCGCTGCAAATGTACTTTGTGGGCTCTCATGTGAAGGTCGAAATCGCGTTAGCGCGCGGTAAGAAAGACTGGGACAAACGTCAAAACCTTCGCGAGAAGCAGGATCTGCGTGAAGCCCAGCGCGCGATGCGGCAGCGCGAACTGCTGTCTTAGCGTGACGAAAATTATCGGGCGTTCAGGGGAGGCGGTCCGGTACACTTGTGGATGTGGACGGCAGCTTCGCTGCTGGATTGACAACTGGATATGCGACATAGGTATTTCAGTGCCACCATTCCACTCACGGGGACGATCGGTTTCGACGGTAGTTGTCCAGCGAGAGGAAGCGGGCCGAGAATCTCAGGTCATCTCGTAAACGATCCTGAGAAACCAATAAGTGCCGAACCTAAGCGCACTGACTTCGCTCTCGCTGCCTAAGTAGCGACAGCAGTCTGGAACCCCGGGGGAGCTCCTGACCCGGACCGTTCCATCATCAAAGGAGCCACTGCTACCGATTCTCGTCGTTGGGATCGGATGAACATTTAGACGACTGAGCTGGTCGGCGACGTGTCCACGGGATCGCCGCAGCTGAGAAAACGCCACGTGGACTGCGCCCGGAGAAGCTCTCGTTTTGCACTATCGGACGCGGGTTCGATTCCCGCCGTCTCCACTGATACCGCCGTAAGGCTAGTTAAAACACAGCACCCACACCCCTTTCGCGGGGGCGTGGGTGCTGTGTTTTTTGCTGGGCTCTGATCCTGTCCTGAGCTTAGTTGTGCGAGATAGTATGAGAGGCTATCGATCGCATAGACAGTCCTAGCGATCGATGCGATGGAAATGTAAAATTTGACCCACGTCTCATGGCCCTGCTGCCTTAGCCTCCGCAGTCATGAACCGTGAGGTCGATGCGCTGCGGCAACCTTTGATGCAGGTAGCTCCGTGAGTTGTCCCGAGGCGTATGGGTTAGCAGCAGCATGCATACTCGTAGCAAGGAGTGCTTTGTCGTGGTTGACGAGGATAGCGGAAAGACTGATATTAGGTATATCGAAAAGAAGAAAAAACTGGAGCGATTCTTTCAAAAATCCACCGGACGCGGTACCGAGATGATCGAGACTACGAGTGAGAAAGTTGTGGCTAAGCGGGCCCACGGTGATGGGACTGTCACTACTCTGCGCATTGACTCCGGCTCCCAAAGACGCTTCATAGAGATCGAGTTTTCTGATGAGATGAGAGCAAAAAATAACCTAGGGGAAAATTCGACCTTTAAAATTTTTAGTGGGGAGAAGTAAAAATGGGATTGTGTAGTCCTTTTTTGCGCGACGCCAAGGATGAAAGATTCTATATCGACCTGCTTATCGAATTAACGCAAACATATCTTGATGTCTGGAGAGGTGTCGTTCCTGCCGTATGTAAAATGCGGGTGGATGAAATTGAAAACCTCATGCAATCCATAGCATTCTTTCCGTTACTGGATCTGGCGATATTCGATCTAGATGATCCGCTCGGACATGAGTGGGGGAAAGATGTTCAGCGCGACCTATGGTACATCTGCTACCAATTGTTTACTGATCCCACCGCATACTCGGGGCTTTCGACTTTGTATCCGACCGATTTGGCGGGCGCTCTGCTCTCCATCTTTTATCGTGAAAAAGAAAAGCAAGAGGCTGAAGCGATATCGCAGGATATCCGAACTTTGCGGAACGACGGAGAACCTCAATTTTTCGATGATTCCTGGCTGTTTGATAAACTCCTTCTTCGGGATCGTGAGGTCGACCCTCTATTTATACCGGTTATTCCCATGCAAGAGATGTCGCGGGCAACGGTTGTGGAGTTTGATGGGGTCCAGTGTCTGAAGATTGAGAACGCTCATGGTCCACACGGTGTTATTCGACTTAACCTCGGCGACTATGTTGAGTATGTTGAAGTTGACGATATCAGGATAGGTAAGTCTAAGAATGGTGTATACGCGATTTACTATTGGCATAACTATACCGTTTCAGAGCCCTCTTCCACGCTTCGCCAGTACATCGTGAAAGACAGTGAAAAAGTGATGAGCTTTGTGACGAATTCGCTGCGTTTTGAATCATTGTAAAATGAAGCTTGGCTATTGTGAGAGTGGGACTCTGGGGTGCATGCCGCTTCTGGAAAAGGTGTACGGCGATCCGGGGTCTTTGTTATGGTGTGCGGCGGCCGGCGGTGCGCAGCAAGAAAGTCAACCTGGGACACGGCGAGGTTAAGTGGGATGGTATTGGGGTACGTCCGCGGGTAGGGGACGCCTGGATCCGCTACGATAGATACGGATAATTTAACGACAAATCCAGGTTGCTTGGCCGCAGCGTAGATGAGGGTTGAGGGGTTTCGCGTAAAGGAGCGACGAATGGACAGTTCGCGTCACCACGGCAACGCAGGGGTGAGAAGCTCTGCATACCTGCAGCTGTTTTTCGATATGTCCGTGAAACCTGTTGATGCATGACTAGGTGCCGCGTCCTGTGTGTGCAGTATGAGGACGGATGACATAGAAAAGCTGATGCACTTCATGTCCTTTTTCCTATACTCGGGGGTGAGCCGCATTGATGGTCCTCAGATACTTGGGCATGAATGGGGAGAAGACGCTGGCGACGATCTATGGGTTTTGTGCTACCAATTCTTCACCGACCCTAACTCTTACGACACCATGTCCATGCTCCGGCCTACAGAGCTTGCCGGTGTGATCCTCAAAGAGCACAGCAGCATGTTGGTTGGACGGGCCCAGAATGAGGGGTTGCCACAAGATGAGGTAACTTCGCCCCAACTTTATGGAAACCCTCATCATGGCGATGAAGCTTTGCGCCCGGGGCATGGGATCCCATGCGAGGGAAATGCTCAGCTAAAGCAGAGCTATATGGCCCCACTTACCCCCGTCGTCGATGATTCATGGCTGTTCGGGAGAGTTGCTCAGTATCGACAGAGGCCAGAGTATATTTTTGTTCCGGTGATTCCCTTGCAAGAAGTCTCCAGGGCGACACCGAATAAGTTTTCAGGGTTTCAATTTATAGATATTGAAAATGCTCATGGACCGCATAGTTTTTTTCGTATGAGATTCAGGGGTGAGGTGACATATGTGGCCCCGGACCTTTCGGGGTTTATCCTGAGGAAAAATGCTGTGTACGCTGTTTATCATTGGGATGAATATATGGTGGCAGGCCCTCGCAGATCGGTTCGCCAGTACGTCATCAAGGATAGCGAAAAGACTATAAGCTTTATGGCTCCACCATCTTATTTAACGGAACCCTGGATTGGTCAAACCGGTCGCTCTCAATATATTGTGCAGTAATGCTAATGGGGTGTAAGGGTTGACGTAGCTCCAAATACTAAATAGAATGAACGTTCAATTTCTTATCCTTTACAAGCTCTGCTATTTTCCCTTGAAGCGACCCCTCGGTGCTGTTTCGTCCGGCATGTTCGCTAGCTCTAGTGATCTGGAGCCCTCCGGCCTTCTCTTTAGAGGGTTACAGTCTTGAACGAGTTGCCGTGAAGGGAAAAACTAGTTACGTTGGCTGAACTAGTCGGTGCGACCGGTTTAATGTCATATGGGTATATATTTACTTATGCACTTAAATGCTTCAGTGAGGTGAACGCATGTTGACATGCCGAGAAATTTGTCTATGTGTAGCGCCCCTTTTGTGAGGTGCGATGTGAGTGTAACTCGTGGGTATCCCGCAGGTGTACCTATCCGGGTAGTCCTTGGCCTACCGTGGCTTTAGCCATCGATGTGCCGCACCTTAAAGACGTACAGATTATATCTATCTTAAGGGCGTGCGGGTCGGGAATGATTGCCTACTAATAATATATAAAATGCGTTCTGTATTAATTGTATGCGTGAATGCTCGAAATCGCAGATTTTCGGGAATGGCATCTGCCCCTTAGGGGAGCTGCGCTCGGGTTAGGGGCTGTCTCCTATTTAGGTGAGGCTGTGAGCCATCTTCTGTCGCCGTTCACATTGGGCAAAACATATCTTACGTCATATCTCTCCTTGCGCCCCCAATAGGTATGATCCATACTTAGATATGTGACCGATGTAAGCGTCGAATGGCCGGCGGCCTGGGTGCGGGCTGTGCTCGGCACTGCGGTCCTGGCTGCTCTTGAATGCGAAGAACTGCACGGATATGCGATAGCGGAACGGCTGGCCGAGCTCGGCCTTGGCAGACCAAAAGGAGGCTCCCTCTACCCACTGCTGGCTGCGCTGGAACAATCAGGCGCAGTGGAAACCTCTTGGATGCAAAGTGAGCGAGGCCCGGGACGGCGTACGTACCGGCTCACTGTGAACGGGCGGGCCCGGCTATCTAAAGAGCGCATCGACTGGAAACGTCTCATCGCCGTTTTGAGTACCGCATCTGAGCCACATCGAGAAGGGATAGCGCCATGACAAAACCCCATGATGACATTCCCGCTGCCATCGATCGGGTGGCCTCAATCCGAAGCGACAAAGACGATGAACACTGGGCCCGCGTCGCGGCTGGGCGGCTGGTATTAGACGGCATATCTGAGGCTCGGGTGAGCGAATTGCTCCATGATGTAGCTGAGCAGCTCGAAACACATGGACAATCAGCCGTGGAGCTCTTCGGAGATCCTCACGAATGGGTGGAGGAGCAGCTGGCGATGGTCCACGACAGGGAGGGGGATGGTGAAGCGCTCTCTGTTCTCACCCCACCAAGCCTTCGTGACATAGTGATCGAAACCTTCGTCATCGCCAGCTATTACAGTGTGCTGTTCGTTATCGTGGCGCTACTTACCTGGTCATGGGGACAGCCTTTGACACTGTCGTGGCTTGTGGCTCCCTTTGTCCTGGGGGCAGTTTCGCGGGTTCTTCTAGCGGTATTTACGTACGTGCGAGCCGCCCGATCATTCCTCAGTGCTGTCATTGCCTCCCTTGTTACGGGTGCCGTAGGGGTCGCTCTGACCGTTGGCGTTTTTATGGTCGGCAATGGGGTGAGGTTTGAGTATCCAGCTGTGATCGGAGTTTTCGGCTCGGCGTTCATGTACGGAGTGCTTGCATGGCTCATCGGTAAGCTCTGGCCGAAACGCCCTATTCACACGCCACTTCAAGTGTTTGATGATGGCGAATGGCTCCGTCAGCTCGGGGCTACGCTGCGCATACGAGGGGATATGTCTGACGCTCAGGTGAATCGGATTGTTGCGGATTCGCGCGCCTTTGCTGAAGAAGCCGGAACAAGGCTAGTTGAGGAATTCGGCACGCCGCAGTCGTATGCATTGCGATTTACCAAAAACCGCAGCCTGCTTCACCGTCGGACGGCGTGGCTCTCCACAGCGGGTGTGGGGTTGGTCCTCGTATACAACGTTGCGGTCATCATCGATGGGACCTTGAGTGTCTGGCCATTGCTGTGGCTCGTTGTTATCGGGCTCATAGCGGCTTTTGAGTGGCGCGACGTCCGACGTGAAGCAGCCCGACGCATCGGGGGATAACTGGTAATGGGGGCATGGTTAACGGTTCCTGTCTCTCCTGAAATCGTGCTCTGCCGTAATCATGCCTCGAGCTTTGAGCAGCCATCCCGCCTCGACTGTGAGGTGTGTTACAGATAGTCCCGGCTTGTTAGTACGCCTAGGTAAGGTCGGCGGCGTAAGAACCACATTCTCCGGGGTCAGTGAAAGTCTGAACCGGCGGTGATAGTCCGCGACCCGTCTCCCACCAGGGAGCCGGTTGACCTGGTGGAATTCCAGGACCGACGGTAAAAGTCCGGATGGGAGGAGAAGTGGCGTCCTTGCGCGCTGTTGGCATACCACCATCCGCGCATGAGGACGCATACTGCTGTGCCATCACCCCGGACCGTCGTCGATCCGGAGGCATGTGTGCGCGGACATCAGTCCTCACGCGACCAGCCAGGGCCGGGGCTTGTCTCCGGCGCTGAACATCGAGCCATGCAGCGGGCGCTCGAACTCGCAGCTCGTGGCCCTCAACACGATGTCAACCCCCAAGTCGGCTGCGTCATTATCGCGCCGGATGGAACTCGTTGTGGTGAGGGCTATCATCGCGGTTCAGGCACCGAACATGCCGAAATTGCTGCGATTAATGATGCTCACTCCCGCGGGAAATGTACCCGGGGAATGACCGCTGTAGTCACCCTGGAACCGTGCCGCCACCAGGGGAAAACAGGTCCGTGCACACGCGCTCTGCAACAAGCCGGGATAGCCCGCGTGGTATACGCGCTGCCAGATCCCGGCGAGCGGTCTGGAAGGGGATCTCGCAATCTGCGGGCAGCAGGAATTGAGGTCGTGGGCAGGGTCATGGAAGACCAAGCCCGCCAGCTCATTGAGCACTGGTACACCCGAGCCTGCGGCGGGCAGGTGCACACCGCTGCCTGTCACGCGCATTCCACTGTCCGTCAGGTGCACACCACTGCCCGCGACTGTGCTGACGCTGCCCGGTCACCACGCCCTGCGAACCACGGCGCCGACGGCGTGCACCTGGTCCTCAAAACCGCGACCAGTCTTGATGGCAACGTCGCAGCGGCAGACGGAAGTAGCCGATGGATTACCGGTGCAGCAGCTCGTGCACACGCGCACACGGTGCGAGCCCGTACCGGGGCGCTCATCGTCGGAACTGGCACCGTAATCGCTGATAACCCGGCATTAACAGCGAGGCCCAAAGGGATGGACTTAGTTCACCAGCCACTGCGCGTCGTCGTCGGTATGCGACCGGTGCCGCGCGAAGCAGCCGTGCGAGGCCACAACGGACGGTTCCTCCAGGTCCCCACCGATACGCCCCGCGATGTCATCCGTGTTCTTGAAGAACGAGGGATCGAGCATGCCGTTCTCGAAGGCGGGCCGCGCCTTGCCACCGCTTTTTGGCAGGCGGGACTTATCGATGAAATCCATGCCTATCTCGCACCCGTTTATCTGGGAGTGGGACGGCCCGTGCTCGGCGATCTCGGCATCACGACGCTCGAGGATGCACACCGTTGGCACATCCGTGAAACCCAAGTACTGGGTGAAGATCTCTTACTCATCCTTACACGCATGTCCACCACCGACCGCTTGCGGAAGGAACCCCATGTTCACCGGAATCGTTGAAGAAATAGGCACCGTGGAATCTCTGGTTCACCAGGACGACGGAGAAGTACGGATCGCTGTGCGAGGCGAGCTCGCAGTATCCGATGCACGGTGCGGGGACTCCATAGCCGTCGACGGAGTGTGTTTGACGGTCACCGAGCTGACCGGAGACGGGGGATTCGTGGTTGAGGCTGTGCCCGAAACGCTTCGACGCACCACCCTGGGCCGTCTGGTTCCTGGAACACGGGTCAACCTGGAGCGTTCGCTGCGCGCCGACACCCGACTCGGCGGACACCTGGTGCAAGGGCATGTGGATGGTGTCGCTATTCTCAGCGCGAAATCCGATGGAGGACGCTGGGTCGATCTCACCTTTTCTATCGACCCGCAACTATCGCCATTCATCGCCGTCAAAGGTGCGATCACAGTCTCTGGGGTGTCCTTAACCGTTACTGCAGTCAGTGACACCTCATTCAGCGTGTCATTAATCCCGGCAACGCTTCAGGCCACCACTTTGGGACGTCTCGCGTTAGGTGATCCGGTCAATATTGAGATTGATGTTCTCGCCCGGTACGTCGCCAGGTTGCTTGAGACCAGTTCATCCGGCGGATCACAATCTCAATCCTCTGTATTTCGCACGGACCAGCCGCACGACGGGGCTGCCCAGGGGAGGAATTCGCAAACTACACCGCATCCATCACGCCGTGGACTACCTCATGCGCTCCGTATGGCCGAGAGCGAGGACCTGTGAGTGCGTCGTCACTGACCCCTGGCACAGACCCTGGATACCGCGGCCTACTCGACCGGGCACTGGATGAGCTGCGGAAAGGCCGGCCGACCCTCGTGGCCGATTCGGAGGACCGCGAAAACGAGGTTGACGCGATCATGCCCGCCCAGCTCGCTAGCGCGCACTGGGTGGGATGGATGGTGCGTCATACCTCAGGGTATTTATGCGCGCCGATGCCCGCCGAACGTGCTGATGAGCTGGATCTTCCGCTCATGGTGGCGCGATCCCAGGATTCACGACGCACCGCGTACACGGTGAGCGTGGATGCTGCTCACGGTATAAGCACTGGTATTTCTGCCAGTGAGCGGGCCAGGACCTTGCGAGTGCTCGCCGACCCCGACGCTGTGGCGTCCGATCTCATCCGGCCCGGGCATGTGCTGCCTTTGCGTGCCGTGCCCGGCGGTATCGCGGAGCGACCCGGACACACGGAAGCCGCCGTCGATCTATGTCGTGCTGCTGGTCTGGCGCCCGTAGGTGCGATTGGTGAGCTCGTGCGTGACGACGGGGAGGTGATGCGTCTGGATGAAGCCCGGGCTCTGGCCGCCGAGCACGATCTGGTGCTCCTCACCATCGCCCAACTCGCCACCGAGCTTCCCACAGCGATGAGGCCGCAGCCTCATGCGGAGCACCCGTCTCGGGGGCGGAGCCAGAGCCGGGTGGACCGAACGGCCACCGCACATTTGCCGACCCAAGCCGGGGACTTCACAATGCACGGTTATCGGGATCGCCGCACGGGGGCAGAGCATGTTGCTCTTGTAGCTCATCGCATAGCCGCTTCACGTGTGAGTTCACATGAGGCGTCATATGCGCCGTCCCATGCGCCTTCTGACGCGCCGACCCTCGTACGGGTGCACTCCGAATGCCTCACCGGGGAGGCATTCGGGTCGCTTCGCTGCGAATGCGGCCCCCAATTGGACGAATCGTTGCACTTGGTTGCTCGTCGCGGGGGTGTCGTGGTGTACCTGCGCGGTCATGAAGGACGGGGGATTGGATTACTGGAGAAAGTCGCCGCCTATGCCCTTCAAGATCGGGGGTTTGACACCCTGCACGCCAACCTAGAACGGGGATGGGATGGAGATTTGCGCGAGTACGGGGCAGCCGCCGGTATCCTCACGGACCTGGGATATCACCGGGTCGAGCTGTTGACCAATAACCCCGCCAAGGCGAAGGCACTCGCGGATCACGGGATTGATGTGGTGCGCACGATCCGGTTGCTGGTTGGTCATGCCCCGCAGAACGCTCGGTATTTGCGGACCAAGGCCGAAAAAATGGGGCACCTGATTGCGTTGGACGGGGCGGGCAGTTTTAGTGGCATAAGTAGTGACGGCGAGATCTCTGATCGCACCGACATGGCTGATCGTCACGAGATGTGTCATCGCGATGAGACAACTGATGACACCGGTGAGTATCGGGCACACCCATAAAAGAAAGGACGACGCTGCCATGAGCAAAATTGGTCTGCCGACATTAGAGGTCGATGCCTCCGGGATGAGGGTCGTGATTGTCGCTGCGAGCTGGCACGAGACGATTATGAACGGCTTGATTAACGGGGCCTTACGCGCTCTTCATGATGCAAATGTTCACACGGTTGACCTGGTGCGAGTGCCCGGTTCCTGTGAGCTTCCCGTTGCCGCGCTGCATGCGACTGCTGTTGCTGACGCGGTGGTCGCATTGGGGGTGGTCATCCGTGGTGGGACGCCACACTTTGAGTATGTCTGCCAGGCGGCAACGCACGGCCTTACCGAGGTTGCGTTGCGCACTGGGGTGCCCGTCGGGTTTGGGGTGCTGACCTGCGATACCGAGCAGCAGGCCTTAGATCGGGCTGGGTTACCGGGTTCTTCCGAGGACAAAGGATTTGAGGCAGCCGAGGCAGCCGTAGCGACGGTGGGTGCGCTGCGAACCTTGCGGGCTTAAGCTGCCCGGCTCAGGGTGCCTGTGCGGACTGCCGATGTCTCGCCCCAGGGCGTCGACTGGAATCGTCAGCGGGACGAGCTTTCGGGCGGAAGGTTGCCTGTGAGCGCTAGAGAGGTGTCCAGTCCGGTCACGATGAGGCGGAGAATCGAGGTGAAATCGCCGGTGTGTGGTGAGGCGGACGTGAGTGCGCGCTCGGGGGTGATGTTGCTCGCTACCCCCAGAACGCCCAGGGTCTCGGCCTGAATGCGCTGCTGTTCGTGGAAGGTGTATCCGATGACGAAGTGTGTAATGGCTTCGGCGGCGGTCAGGGCGAGGTTGTTGGAGGTCGCGCAGTGATGGGCGGCGGCGATCAATTTGGGGTGAAGTGGCGGCGGGATCAGACCGAGCGCCAATGAGCTTGAGACTAGTTCGGCGCCGTCACGGTAGGCCAGGAGTCGATCTCGTAAGCAGATCCCGAGTCTCAATGCTTCTTCTTGGATCGTCGGGCAGGTGGAGTTGTCGTCGGTGAGGGGGGCGAGGATACGGGCACTGACCGCAGCGAGGAGCGCCTGTTTGCTGTCGAAGTGCCAGTACAGGGCGCTGGGTCTGATCCCGAGGGTGTCGCCGAGTCGGCGCATGGTGAGGTTGGGCAGGCCTTGGGTGTCCAGGATGGTGAGGGCGGCGTCTACGACGTCGTCGCGTGAGCGACGAGGTTGAGGGTCCTTTGGGTTTGCCGACCGTACCATCATGCCGTTACCCTACCTGAACATCGTTCACCTGAACGGTGTTCAGGAAAGCTATATGAGGGGACACAATGCGAGTTCGAGCGAATTGGCGACAGCTGGACGCAACGGATATGGCCCGGGTAGCCGTCTTCGCGGGAATCGTCGCCGCGCTCGGGTTACCGGGATCATTCACGGTATTCGGGGGTGTCCCCATCACAGCGCAAACCCTTGGCGTCATGCTTGCGGGCGCCATCTTGGGCCCCTGGCTCGGCGCGCTATCCCTGACCGTCTTTATGGCGCTAGTCGCCGTGGGCCTACCTCTGCTCGCTGGCGGACGCGGAGGAGCCGGAGTGTTCATCGGCCCTTCGGGCGGATACTGCCTCGGGTTCATTCTTGGGGCCCTCGTGATCGGAGCCATCGTCCACGCCGGCGGACGTAAACCCGTCTGGTGGCGCACCCTGATCGCGATGCTGGTCGGCGGTATTGCTGTGATTTACGCGTGCGGAATACCGGTGCAAAGCGCTGTAACCCAGCTGCCGCTGACCCAAACGATGCTTGCCAGCACCGCCTTCCTGCCCGGTGACCTCACCAAAGCCGTGATCGCAGTCCTCGTGGTTGGCACCCTGACGCAGGCCTACCCGCGCGCATTCCGGCGGACCTGGGCCTCCCGGGCGCCTGAACCGGCTCAGGCTGCTGAGCCTGTCTCATGACCAGAATCATTCCGCTGAACCCGCCCGCCACTGAACCCCTGACGGATCTCCTACAGAGGATTCAGGCGATTCGCAGCGCGGGCGATATCCCCCTGGTCGGCGATACACGATGGCCGAAAGCCCAGTGGGAAGCCATCCAAAAACTTGCCGAGAGCGCGGAGCTGCCTCCCAATGCAGCCTGGGCGACCCTCACCTCCGGCAGCAGCGGCTTTCCCAGAATTGTGATCCGCACCGACGCATCCTGGACCGACTCCTTCCCGCTGGTGTCCTCCCTGCTCGAGGCACGTGCTGAAGACCGGATCATCTGCCCAGCGCCGCCGTCATCATCCCTCACCCTGTTTTCACTCGCGCATGCTTTAGACGGGTCTGGGCCGCAACCCGTATCGTTCTCCAACCTCACACGAGCCGCCTGTTTCCACGGCACCCCTCAAGGGCTAAGGGCACTGCTCAAAACCCCAGAGCCCCTCAGCGTGCACACTGCATTCGTCGGCGGATCCCACCTGGATCCCGACCTGCGTGACGAAGCCTTGGCGCGAAATATCAAGGTGATCAGCTATTACGGAGCAGCTGAGCTGTCACTCGTCGCCTACGACGACGGAACGGGAATGCGTCCATGCCCGGACGTCGATCTTGAGATCCGCGATGGGCAGGTGTGGGTGCGATCCCCATACATCGCGCTCGGCTACCTCGGGGAACCCGGGCCTTTGCGCATCGACGGGGAGTGGGCGAGCGTGGGTGATATCGGCGAGCTCAACGACGGCGTGCTGACTCTGCGCGGACGATCAGACGGCGCCATTATCACTGCCTCCGCCACAGTGATTCCAGAAGAGGTTGAAACCGCGTTGCGCTCACTTCCCGGCATCGACGATGCGGTGGTCATCGGTTACCCGGTTCCACTGGTGGGGGAACTTGTGAGCGCTCTGATTGAGCCCGCAGACATTGATCTGGACCAGGTGCGCGCAGCGTCCCGCCCTATCCTCGCCCCGGCGAGCCGCCCTCGGATCTGGCAAGCCGGAACAATTCCACGCACCGCCGCAGGCAAACCCGCACGGGCGCAGGCACTGCATCAGATACGTGCGAAACAGGAGAAACGCGGTGGCCAATAGCCCGTGCACATCACAGAGCCCGGTGATCGTCGCCGCTCGGCGCACGCCCATTGCCACCCGGGGGCGTGCCCTCGCGGATCGCCACCTCGAAGACCTTGCTGCGCCGGTGATCCGGGCAGGGCTCACGGACGCAACCAGCGCACTCAATACCCATCCTGATGTAGCCGACGTCATTCTCGGAAACTGCATGGGGCCGGGTGGAAATCCGGGCCGGATAGCAGCCCTCGCCGCTGGACTAGGAAAGCAGGTTCCCGGTGCCACCATCGACCGGCAATGCGGGAGCGGACTTGCCGCCATCATTCACGCCGGTATGGCAATCACCGCAGGAGATACACGCGCGTACATCGCAGGTGGAGTGGAAAGCGCATCCACGGCTCCGATCCGATCTATGCATGGAGTGCCCTACAACCAGGCTCCATTCGTTCCCGCAGGCTGGGAGGATCCGGGCATGATCGAGGCTGCCGATGCGCTTGCTCGCGCAGACCAGATTGACCGGTCACGGCAAGAACAACACAGCCTTCGCAGCTGTCAGCGGGCCCGGACAGCGCAAAAACACCGGGTCTTTGACCAGGAGATTGTGCCAATCCACGCCGTGGATCGCGACGAGATTCCTGCTCGGCTCGATGCTGTTCTTGCGCGTCTGGCCCCAATCAACCCGGGTGGAAGTGTGACGGCCGCGACAGCGACCCGCATCAGTGACGGAGCGACTGCGGTTGTACTTGTCCCGGAGGAGTGTGCGCGAGGCGTCGCCGGGTTGCGTTTGCGCAGCTGGGCGATTGTGGGGTGCGACCCCCGCCTGCCGGGCATTGGGGCTGCTCCCGCTGTTCAGGCCGCCGTCGCGAAGGCGGGGGTATCGCTATCGCAGATCGTCGCCTTTGAAATCGTCGAAGCGTTCGCCGCGCAGTCGCTGGCGGTGTTGTCTCGATTAGGTCTTGCCGATGATGACCCTAGAGTCTGCTCTGACGGCGGCGCGCTCGCGCTCGGTCACCCCTGGGGAGCCAGCAGTGCGGTGAGCGTGGTCAGGCTTTTTAGCCGCTTGGTGCGGGCGGGCGCGCCTGCGGGCGCCTGCGGGGTCGCGGCAGCCTCTATTGCCGGAGGGATGGGAATAGCGGCGGTGATGGAGGTGGTGCGGTGATGGACGTGCGCGGTGAAAAGATGACTACACCTACTCCAGTAACACCTGTTCTAGACCTGCACAATGTGGCAGTGCGTTTGGGAGACGTCGACGTCTTGCGGGATGTGTGCCTCCGCACCTGCGCGCGCACCATTGCCGTGATCGGTGACAACGGCTCAGGCAAATCCACCCTTGCCCGCCTGATTGGTGGGTTGATTCCGGCAACCGCAGGGCAGGTACGGGTCCTCGGGTTGGATCCGATTCGTCAATCCGCAGAGCTGAGGCGTCGGGTCGCCTTTCTCTTTAGCAACCCCGACGCCCAGATCGTGATGCCCACCGTGGCCGAAGACGTCGGGTTCTCCCTGCGCGGGAGGGGCATGTCTCGAGGTGAACGTTCCGAACGAGTCCAAGCAGCATTGCACCGATTTGGACTCGCTGACCTCGCCGATCGGAGCTCACACGACCTATCCGGTGGTCAAAAACAACTCCTCGCTCTGTGCGGAGCCTTGGTGCGGGAGCCTCAGCTCGTGATTGCTGACGAACCCACTGCCTTTCTCGATGCCCGCAACGCGCGCATGACCGCAGCGCATCTGCTCAACGACCACTCCTACCGGTTGCTTGTGGTCACCCACGATCTCATGCTGGCTCGTCGATGCGAGTACGCTCTGCTGATCGCTGACGGGCGTGTGGTCCTGACCGGCGAACCTAAACAGGTTATTGCCGCCTACGAAGAGAGCCTGAATGATTGCCCTCTACCGACCCGGTCATAGCTTGTGGCATCGTTTGCCAGCAGGCCTCAAAATGCTGGTGCTCGCAGCCCTAGTCATCGCAATATCGTTGGTTCCGCTGAGCTGGTCCTGGCCGGGCGTGCTCATTCCGGCGGCTGTGTGCCTGCTCTGCTATCTCGTGCCAGGGATCGGGGTGACACACCTGATGAGCCAGATGTGGGCGGCTCGGTGGATCATCGTGGTGACCCTGCTGACTCAGCTGATCTTTTTAGGGGTTTTGCCAGCGGTCATGAATACCGTGCGGGTGGCCGCGATGATCGCCATCGCCGCATTGCTGGCGCTGACCACAGACGTGACGGAGATGCTCGATGCGATAGAACACCGGTTAGCACCTCTAGCCCGGCTTGGAATTGATCCCGGGCGGATCGCGTTGCTGCTCACCGTTACGATGACCACGCTTCCGGTTTTAGCGCGCACCGCCGCCCAAGTTCGCCAGGCACAGCGCGCTCGTGGGGCTCGTCCACGCCTGCGTTTATTTGTGGTGCCTTTCCTGGTGATGGCACTCAAATACGCCGACGAATTGGGGGAAGCACTGACTGCTCGGGGTATCCGCTGACCTCACCGCCAGCCAGCTGTGGCAAGGCTGAAAACGATCCATATTGGGTTTCTTTAGCCTTCTGTGCACAATGGAGGGATGAAAGAGCCTCAGCGTGGTGGCGAATCCGAACGCATTATGACCGTGTGGTCCATGTTGGAACTGTTTAGTCCTCAGCAGCTCCCCCAAAAGCCGTCTCGGACAAGGCGTGGTGACGAGCCGCGGGTGATTGACTGGACATCAAATAATCCCCTGCCATGGGAGGAGCTGACGTCACCGCCGCCATCTCAATACGGTCCCAGCGTGTGGCAACACACCGTATATCTCGGGGTGTACGAACTAGCTGACACCTATGACTATCTGCACCGGGTCTTTAGAGATAATCGGGATGCCTATCGTGAACGCCCTGGTCAAGAAAGTGCGTGCGCAGGTCTGCTTCTCGACGAACGCGGTTGCTACCTTTCAGGATCGGCGGTGCTCTCATCCGGACTGTGGGCGGTTGGCCGAATCGAAGACCCCGGGCCGGATGATCCGCGATGGGCAGAAGGCTTTACCGAGGCGGCACAACGTTTTGCCGAAGCCCTTGAAGAAAATGAAAACGCCCGCTGCGAGGAGCACGATGACACCGAGCTCATACCTCACGATCAGTCCTCCCTTGAGAAACTTCTCAGCATTGCCCACGCCGCCGCAGGTATCCAGGGCATCCAGAAACTCGCAACGACGTCCATCCGCATTAAATCGACTCTCGTGCGAGAAAATCGCTCTGATGATGCCAAAAGTCTCGACTTCTTAAATAGCTTTTACCTCGACGATCTCGAGATGGTGCAGCGTGCGATGTCCGGGGGAGAGCGACCGGGATCCGCTTTAGCCGCCTACCTCACGCCAGAGGGAACCGTCGATATATCAGGGCGCGTGGACGTGCTACGCAGCCCCGAGGCGGTCGATGACGGTGTTGTGCTCGATCGTCTCCCGTGGGGACGCTGGCCCGCGGAACTAAATGAACACTTGGCGCTGAGCCAACAGTTTGCCGTCAACCGCGCGGTGAACGATCTCGCCTCGACTCGCGGCATCATGGGCGTTAACGGCCCGCCCGGCACCGGAAAGACGACCATGCTGCGCGACATTCTCGCGGGGCTGGTGGTTGAGCGAGCGCGTAGGCTTTCTCGTTTGGATAAGGCTGAGTATGCATTTGTCGATGAGGGCGAAGAGGTTAAGTGGTTTTCGCCAGACGGCCCTCGCTGCACAGTGCGGCCACTCAAACCGGAGTTCACCGGCTTCGAGATGGTGCTCGCCTCATCCAATAACGGAGCGGTAGAAAACGTGTCAGCTGAAATCCCGGTGCGAAAAGCTCTTGCTGAGAGATGGCGAAAAGACGCGGACTATTTCGCTGATATCGCCACGATGGCTTTGAGCCAAAATTCTAAAAGGCATGGGAATGACGACGAGGACGCTCAGGCATGGGGTCTTATCTCTGCCGTCTTAGGAAATAAAAGAAACCGCAGCGAATTCAGATCAGCTTTCTGGTTCGGTGGCCCTAAGCCGCGATCTCACAACGGCGATACCCAAAAAATTGAAAGCCTGCAGGACCAGCTGAAAAAGTGGAAGGCTGATCCCAACTCACACATCTCCTGGGAGGAGGCCTGCGAGAGGTACCGCAAAGCGGAACAGCACGTGCAAGACCTCATCACTGAACGCTCTCATGCGGAAAAACGCCTGCGCGCTCTACCTCGCCTCATGCAACAAGCTGTTGCCCAGGATGCTGCGGTCACACTGGCGCGCGCGGATTTAGACGCGCTGACCGAGCAGCTCGATGCCCAAAAGCAGGTCGAGGCTGAGGCACGCGAGCATCTAAAACACGTGAAAAGTCGCTATGATCGACATAAGGCGACGAAACCCGGCATACTCGAGAACATCTTTAGCCTTGGGAAGGTGGGGCGCCAATGGCGCAGTGATCTCGCGGCCCGCACTGCCGAGCTGTGCCAGGCTGAAGATCACGCGGAAAAGCAGAGGCAGCAGCGCCAAGATCTTCAACGCTGCGTTCATCAGCAACACCGAATCTATGAGGCGGCGGAAGAAGAGCGTGAACGCATTGGAAAAGCCTTACACGATCTGCGCGTGCAGTGCGCGGCAGATAGAACCCGGTATCGCGGTAGCTATCCCGGAGAACTGTCCGGACCGCAGCGAGAAATACGGGCTCCGTGGTTGGATGAGGAGCTCGACGAAGCTAGATCACAGCTGTTCTTCGCCGCCCTCGATTTGCATCGGGACTTCCTGGCTAATGCCGCATCAATCATGGTGGAGGGTTTGCGAGCCGCGGCTGACGTCCTCGTGGGCAAATATCCGCAGAACCTGGAGCCGGAGAAACTGCTCGCTGCATGGCAGCTCTTTTTCCTGGCGGTCCCGCTTGTCTCCACAACGTTCGCCTCGTTTAGCCGCATGTTTGGCCGTCTCGGAAAAGAAGCAATCGGGTGGCTTCTGATTGACGAGGCAGGGCAGGCCTCACCTCAGTGCGCTGTCGGCGCAATCTGGCGCGCTCAGCGCGTTGTCGCGGTCGGTGATCCGCTTCAGCTCCAACCGGTGGTGACGATCCCAAGCAAAGTTCAGCATGACATCGCCGCGACATACGGTGTAGCCCCACTCTGGCTCCCGCCGCGAGCGTCGGTGCAAACTCTCACGGATCGGGTCTCTCCGTTCGGAGCCACTCTTGATCACGACGGGGAATCGGTATGGGTTAGCTCACCGTTGAGAGTTCATCACCGCTGCGATGAGCCCATGTTCTCTTTGTGCAACGACATGGCCTACAGCGGCATGATGATCCGGCGAGCCTCTTTCACGCCTCATCCTCATCACGAGCATGAGGTTGTAAATGAGCCAGATCAACCAGCAAAACCTGAGCAGTCTGATAAAAAGAATGATTCTGAGCTCCCACGGAGCTATTGGCTCAATGAACCGGAGAAAAGCCCGGGCTCTCACCTCCAAACTAATCAGGTGGATCGTTTAAAGGGGGCCCTTTCGTGGCTTGCAGGTGAAAAGGGTCTCGTTAAACAATCGGACATTATTGTCATCACCCCTTTCCGGGAGGTTGCCGGTAAATTGCGGGAGTGTTTAGAAGGCTATCCAAACGTGCATGCGGGAACCATCCACACTGTTCAGGGCAAAGCCGCCCTCGTCGTGATCTTGATGCTGGCGTGTGATCCGGATAAACCTGGCGCGAAAAGCTGGGCGGCCTCATCCGTCAACCTTTTGAATGTCGCGGTGAGCCGGGCAAAACAGCGCCTCTATGTGATTGGTGATCACGCGTCCTGGTCCCAGCATCGATATTTCCAACAGCTGGCGAGGGCAATTCCCCTCTGGGAGGAGTTCAGAACTCCGGAAAATCCTGAGCCGGAACCGCAGGACTAGCAGCAGAGTCGGTCACACATGTGGAGCTGTAGTCAACTATGTTCCGCCTTTACCGTTGTGCGACGACTAGCACCGCCCGGTTCTCGAACGCCAAAATCCCGGAGTTGGCGAGGTCTGCGGCGCGAGCGGTAAATCCCGCCGCGATGCGCTCACGAATATGCGGGGCCTGCGCCAGATAGGTTTGGCCCGCTGTGGCAACTCCGCCACTAATACCGGCCCATAGATCCGCTGGCGTGATGTGCCAGGTCCACGTGAGTTCGCACGCCTCGGTAACCGTGAGACCGGTATCCTTCGCGATGCCGGCTAGGCCTTTGGTGGTGCGCTCAAAATCCAGGTGGGCGGGCAGTTGTGTCGCCGGTAGTGCGCCCGCGTCCGCTGCGGAAAACACCGGTCCGATCAGGTTGGCCCAACCGCCCCCGCCGACAGGCCAAATCGTGACCGCGATTTTGCCCCGAGCTCGGGTGACACGGGCGATGTCGGCGAGGGCAGCGCGAGGATCGGGAACATGATTGATCACGAAATTGGCCGCGACCGCGTCGAATTCGGCATCCGGCAGCGGAAGTTCAGGCAGCGCGGCGTGCAATACGCGGGCGGGGGTCGCGGCCCGCGAGATCGCCACCATATCGCTATCTGCGTCCATACCCGTCGCATCCCATCCTAGCTGGAGCGCGGCTTCAAGTAGGTCACCGGTGCCGCACCCGACATCGAGCAGATGACCAGGGGGAAGCCGGTCGAGAACCTCTCCAATCGTGCCCGCGCACAGGGTTGCAAATGAGCGGCGGTAGGCCTCGCTGACTCCACTCCATTGGTTCATATGGCCATCATGTCAGGTTTGCACCCCGCCCCGAAGTATTTATGTGCCGAACGCTTATTAGGCGTCCCACGGGTATTTAGGCGCCGCACGGGTATGTACGTACTACACGGGTAAGTGCGCTCTACATGCGCCAGGAGCTGAGCCGCACACTCCAGTGCACCGGCGCTTCCGGCTGAACCAGCACATTGCCCCCGTCAAAACCAGCATGGCCGGGTACATCCACGTCATGTCCGATAGACGGTTCAATACCGAGAGACCGGTAAGGGGCGTCGGCAGGCCACGCGCCGAGGTTGCGCCACATGATCATGGCACAGGGGAGGTCGGTGCGAATCTCAATAGCGAGAACGTCCGCCCCGTCGTGAATTTCTGCCCGCGAGCACCCCAAAAGTGAGTAACACACCGCACTGGACGGGCCGTTGCCAAGCGCGCGCACAAACTGATCCATGCCCCCGAGAGCATCAATGCCGGCGTCTGAGGGATCATCCCAGAAATGAATGTGCTGGTAGTGGCCCGGGATGAGCTGGGTGGCAGGGGAGAGGTCGAGCAGAAGATGAGCGTGATGGGTGAAGTGGGAGGGTTCGGTGGCGCTCGCCGTGTACTCCACGATGAGGTCAGGTCCGTCGCGTTGAATCAGTCGCCGCAGCGTTAACGTACCGCTGGTGACCGTCGCGTCGTATGCGTCACCGTCCCAGCTGCGTCCGCACACATCGCCGTGGTCGTAGGGCAAGCGCAGACAGGGAAAGCACTCTTCGCCACCGCCAGCATCGATGAATGGTTCTCCCGGCTTTTGTCGGTGTCGCTGATGCTGAACGTACTGGTCAGGGCGGTGCCATAGCCACTCCCGATGGGAGGTGCGCAATGACGTCCAGCGACCGCCGTGTGCGAGGTCCGTATCCAGCTCTAGCCGAGATGACTCTGACATTCCACCACTGTACTTTCTGGATATCCCCCGTGGCATCGGGCCTCGAACAAGGCAGAATTGATGACATGAATCAATCATCTGTCCCTATGAACTCCTCACCGGGCACATCCGAAGCCCCCGACACCGAACGAACGTGGGCGATCCTGTGCCACCTGTCGATCATTATTGGGACCTGGATCAGCATCGGCTGGTTGAGCTTCGTGGGCCCGCTGGTGTTCTGGCTGATCTACAAAAACTCCAGCAAGCTGGTGCGGGGAGCATCGGCTGGCGCCTTCAACTTCGCCATCACCATGTGGATCGCCAATGTGGTGGCGTGGATCTTGCAGTTCACCATTATCTTTATGTGGGTGGGCTGGATCATTTGGTTGGTCGAGGCGGTTGTGACCCTGCTGTTCCCAATCCTCGGTGCGATCCGCGCCAGCAAGTCACAGATTTATCGCTACCCGATGACTATCCCGATTTTGAAGTGATCTAACCAGTTAGATTTAACGTGCTACATGTTCAATGGGGAGCAGTAGCCATGGCCCCGGTCTCGCGCTATGTGATCCCGGGGCCTTATTTTTATGCGTTGACAGGTGCAGCATTTTGCGTCCGCGCAGCTTTGACCGTCAACGATCCACGGGGACGGTGTATGACTGGCCCGAGCGTGGCTACCTGAATGCGCCGTATAAGTCAGGTCAAGCATGGCCCCGGCTTTGTTTCTATTCTTGTCGGCCCGCTTGCAGCTGCCTGAACCCGCATAGGCCAATCCGTGGGGCCCGCACCTACTGATCTACCGGTCAGTGCCCTTCCAAGCCCGCGGGTATGGAACGGAATTGTCCGCCCTCACGGCGCTCCAGCACAACCTTGGAGTCGGGGCGGATCTCACAGCATGCCAAGGCGAGATGTTGACGCACCCGCGCAAGGGCTAGGCGTGCGGCGACATCCTCTTGGGGGCGGCTTGCTGGCTGAACAGCAAAGCGCAACACAACTCGAGGGATCTGCCCGACCACTTCCAGGTCCTTTTTCTCCACGGGGTGAAGGGTTGCGAGTGCTTTGCCGGCCTCATGGATCACCTGATCTGGTCGCACCGAGGGGTGAAGCTGACCGATCGGCAGGCGCATACGGTAACTAGGCATTGTGTAGGTGTTATTCAACGATGCGGGTATCAGCTAACCGCGTAGATGGTCACCAACTGCGCAGTCGCTAACCAACTTGTGTACTCGCTTATCAACTGTGCAGCCGCTAACCGACCACACAGCGGCTAACCGACCACACAGCGGCTAACCGACCACGCAGACGCTAACCGACCATGCAGGCGCTTACCAACCGCGCTGGCCTTAGCTATTGGAGCTATTGGGCAGCGCCTTGGCGACAGCCTGGGTTGCCGAATTGAGATCGACCTCCACCTGGCCATCGACCACGCGCGAGGCGTACACGGGCAAGCGGAAATTAGACGTTGTGTAGCACTCGCCTGTTGCCAAGTCGTACACCTCTTTATAGAGGGGCGAGGCAATCGTGGGACGGCGCTCACCGTCGCGTTCATGATCGCCGACGATGCCACGGGACATGATGCCTTGCTGGGTACGAGGGTCGACGTTTGAGGTGACGTAAACGTTGCCATCCCACACTTTGAAGATTGCGATCTGCTCTGTTCCGAACAGGGCTGCTTCGCCCCATTCCTCTTCCAGTTGCGTGACCTCGCATACCCGCTGCCAGTTCTCGCTCATCTGTTCTCCCTCTTGCGCGTTGTGAGACTTCACATCTGGCCCAGATACTCTGCTCGGACCTGCTTCGCGACGATGCTACCCGGCTGGACATGAGAGGACACGGGGTCCGCTCTCCAATAGTCCCGGGAATTTCCGGTTAAAGTGCCGGAGGGTGGCGTCACCACGTGCGCAGGCCCAGTAAGTTTTAAGGCGGCACCGCGAAAACCGTCGCGTAGAAGGCGGGTTTCAAGGTCCGCAGAGTTTCGACACCCCAACAGGAGACACCCGTGACGCAGGACGACGCACCCAAACACATCGTGGTCGTCGGCGGCGGCCCCGCGGCGCACCGCTTCGCAGAGACCATGCATCGTCGCGACGAAAACCGACGCTACAAAGTCACCGTCATCTCCGAAGAAAAAGAAGCCCCATACGACCGGGTCAACCTCGCTAAACGCTGGGATCGGTCCTATGACCTCACCCTCGGTGATCCCACACTGTGGCAGGACGAACACGTCGATCTGATTCTCGGTGACAAGGTCAACTCCCTAGACACCACGGCTAAAACGGTTCGCACCTCGTCTGGAACCATCTACGGATATGACGAATTGGTGCTGGCCACCGGTTCAAACGCGTTCACGCCCCCGGTCACTGGCTGGGACACAAAGGGGGTTTTCGTCTACCGCACCGTCGAGGACGTCGACCGCATGTCCGCTTGCGTCGAAGCGATGAAGCACGACACCGACCGCACCGGCATCGCCGTGGTTCTCGGCGGCGGCCTGCTCGGCCTAGAAGCTGCGGGAGGTCTTGCCGCCGAGGGCTATAACGTGCACCTGGTGGAGCTAGCGGGATGGTTGATGCCCTCACAGCTGGACGAGGGCGGCGGTCATATGCTGAACCATCTGATTAGCCAGCGCGGAATCACCCTGCACTGCGGAGTGAGCCTGGACAAAGTGGTGTCGCGCGCTGAACGCGGTCTTGGCAACACCCCGGTTGATGATCCCACCAGCGACGTTGCCTCGGTTCTGCTCTCGGATGGCACCGAGATCGGTGCCGACATGGTGTGCCTGGCCGTCGGGATCCGGCCACGCGATGAACTTGCGCAAGTCGGCGATTTTGATATGGGGATCCGCGGCGGGGTGCTGGTGGATCAAGCATGCCGCACGTCCGTTCCGCATGTGTGGGCCATTGGCGAGGTAGCGGCGATGGAAGGCCGTTGCATCGGGTTGGTCGCCCCGGCCAACACCATGGCCGAAGTGGTAGCGGATCGGCTGCTCGGCGGTACCGCGTCCTTCGGTACGGTCGATGGATCGACCAAGCTCAAACTCTCGGGTATTGACGTGGCATCGTTTGGAGACGCCAAGAGCGGCGGCAAAGACACCTTGGATGTGGTCTACGCCGATCCCACGAAAGGCATCTACCAAAAGCTGGTGATGAGCACCGACGCCAAGACTCTGCTCGGCGGGATCTTGGTGGGAGATGCCGCGAACTATTCCACCTTGCGCGCCTATATCGGGCGTGAACTGCCAGGCGATCCGTCGGCCTATTTCGCAGCCGCCGGGGGAGAGGCCCCTGACACCGGTGACTTCCCCGATGAGGTGACGGTCTGTTCATGCAACAACGTCACGGCGGGGACGATCAAGGAAGCCATCCGGGGCCACGGGGACTTCGGCCAGCCCGCGCAGGACATCCCAACCTTGAAGGCTTGCACCAGCGCAGGTACCCAGTGTGGTTCCTGCATCCCCCTGATGTCGAAGATCCTTGCTAATGAGTTGTCGAAAGCGGGTATCGCTGTTTCGACCGCCCTGTGCGAGCACTTCGCGATGCCGCGTAGCGAGCTGTATACGCTGATTAAAGATGGTCAGCTGACCTCGTTCGATGATGTCATCGCCGCGCATGGAACCGGTCACGGCTGCGATATTTGCAAGCCCGCTGTCGCGTCGATTCTGGCGAGCCAGCGCGACCGCTACATTCTCGACCCCGGGCTGGGACATCTGCAGGATACGAACGACCGTTTCATCGGCAACATGCAAAAAGACGGTACCTACTCGGTTGTGCCTCGCATCCCCGGCGGAGAGATCACCCCGGAGAAACTAGCTGTGATCGCGGATGTTGCCCGCGATTTCAACCTGTACACCAAGCTCACCGGCGCCCAGCGCATCGGCATGTTCGGGGCACGCCTGGAACAGCTCCCGCATATCTGGAAACGCCTGGTTGACGCCGGGTTTGAGTCCGGGCAGGCGTACGGAAAGAGCCTGAGGACTGTGAAATCCTGTGTGGGTTCAACCTGGTGCCGCTACGGACAGCAAGACAGTGTGGGCATGGCAGTGCACCTGGAGAACCGGTATAAGGGTCTGCGCAGTCCGCACAAGTTTAAGCTCGGGGTATCCGGTTGCGCCCGTGAATGCGCGGAGGCCCGAGGCAAAGACATCGGTGTGATCGCCACGGATAAAGGGTGGAACCTGTACGTTGGCGGTAACGGCGGCTTCACTCCCCGCCATGGTGATCTGCTCGCTCAGGACGTCGACGACGAAACCCTGGTGCGCCTGATTGACCGCTTCATGGGGTACTACATCCGCACCGCAGAGAAACTACAGCGCACCGCGGCCTGGATCGAGTCACACGACGGTGGTTTCGAGCACGTGAAACGGGTTGTGGTCGATGACGAGCTCGGAATCTGCGATGAACTCGAAGCGGAAATGCAAGAGTTTGTCGACGGACACATTGACGAGTGGGTTGCCACGATCAATGACCCGGCGAAGCTCGCGCGGTTCCGCTCATTCATCAACGCCCCGGACGCCCGGGATCCGCTTTTCGCCTATGTGCCAGAGCGCGATCAGCACCGCCCGGCGACGCTGGAGGAGCGCGAGCAGGTTCTCGCCTCAGGGCCGATCATCCCCCTGCGGGATGCTCACGGGGCACCGGTTGATGCCTGACGACAGCCTCGACCAGCACCAGCACCGCCGTGACCTCCCGGGGCTCGATGCCCTCGCCGTTCTGGACGTTGCCGGGCGCTCGGTGCTGGTCGAGGGAGATACCCCTGCCTCCTGGCATCTGGCCCACCAGCTGCGGGTGCGCGGGGCCGAGGTGACGCGCTTGGGTCCCGGGTTGGGTAATGCTCCGATTCCTGCGGTGCTCATGAGAGCGGAACGATTAGCGGATCAGCGAGGTCTGGGCGCCAGAATTCTTCAGCGGCCCAGCGAACGTGCCCGTGAGCTGACCCAGTGTGACCCGGCAGCACTCGCGGATACCGATAAGACGGCGGATATGGTGTCGGATGAGGTCGTTGATACGGATGCGGTGGCTGATACGGCGGATGCCGCTGATCCGGCGGATGCCGCTGATCCGGCTGCGGTGCTGAGGCGGTTTCGGCAGCGGGCCGACATTGTGGCCTCTGCTGATCCGTCCGCACGGCCCCTGCTTCGGCTCGATCACGACCGGGATCCTGGAATCTTCGGTAGCGGCGTGAACTTCGATGATGCCGCACCGCACCCGGGTGAAGTGGTTCTGGTGGGAGGGGGCCCGGGCGATCCAGGGTTGCTGACCACTGCTGCTTGTCAGGCGATTGCCCGCGCGGATGTTGTGCTGTTGGATCGGCTCGGAATAGGTCGTCATGCGCTAGACCTCGCGCCGGGAGCACTAATTATCGACGTCGGTAAGCTCCCGGGGGATCATGTGATCCCTCAGCAGCGGATTGAAGCGGAGATGGTGGAGCTGGCACGCACCAGGGCTCGGGTGGTTCGCCTTAAAGGCGGTGACCCGTTCGTCTTCGGTCGCGGAAGTGAAGAATGCCGAACGCTGCTGGCACACGGCCTGATGGTGCGGGTTATTCCGGGAATTACCAGCGCAATTGCTGCCCCAGCGCGCGCTGGGATTCCAGTAACTCATCGGGAGGTGACGCACGGTTTCGTCGTGGTCTCCGGGCATCATCTTTTCAGCCCGGCCCACTGCGCCGCGTTGCGGACACTGAATCTGACCATTGTGATCTTGATGGGGGTAGGGCGCATCAGCGTGACCGTCAACGGATTACGGGATGCTGGCTTCCCGGGGAGCACTCCGGTGGCTATTGCCCAGGACGCATACGGGCCTTCTGAACAGTTAGTGATCTCCGACCTCGACCGGATCGAGCATGACGCCGAGCGCTGCGGGGTGAGCAGTCCCGCGGTTCTGGTGATCGGCGATGTGGTTTCCATGCGAATCGCCGCAGGTCAGCTGACCGATGTCCTTGCCCCCACCTCGCCAGGGGATTGTCAGCAGCAGGAGGCAGTGTGATGTCCGCACAGTCACCATCGGAGCAACAGTTGCAGAAACAGCCTGAGCAGGCCTCGCCATTGGAACCAGGTCCGCGCTCGCCAGATCCACAGTCGCGACCCCAGCCACAGATCAGTTGCGCGAACGACCCCGTGGACCGGCCAGAGAGTGTCGCCTCTAGTGATGCAGACGAGGGCAGCTCTCACGGCAGCCTCGCCGGGCTCCGAATAGCAGTCACGTCAAACCGGCGGGCGCAGGACCTTATCGATGCGTTGGCCCGGCACGGGGCTCAGACTGTTCACGCTGCCACCATGCGGATTGTGCCGGTTGAAGACGACGCCGAACTCATCGTCGACACCGAGGCACTACTGAGGACTCAGCCGAAACATTTACTGGTCAGCACCGGCCAGGGCTTCACCGACTGGTTGGGAGCCTTACCGGATCCGCTGCGGGAACGCACTGAGCAATGGATTCGTTCGGTACCCGTCTGGTGTCGCGGTCCTAAAGCCCGTGGGGCTGTGCGCGGCGCTGGTTTCACTGACCCGCCATCGGCTCCGGAGGAGACTACGCGCTCTTTAGTGGATATGGTGCTGGACGCTGGTGTCCGAGATGTGCCCGTCGCTCTCCAGCGGCACGGATATCTCGACCGCCGTCAGCTAGCTCGGCTCACCGACGCGGGCTGTTCGGTGCAGATTGTTGCCCCCTATCGCTGGGTCCCCGGACCGGACCCGTCGGCTGTGGATGCCCTGGTCGATGACCTGATCGCAGGTCGCCTGGATGCCATCACATTTACCGCTGCGCCGTCCGTTGAAGCCCTCTGGGCGGCTGCACGCAAACGCAACCTGGAGGAACGGATACAGGCGGCAATGCGGTCAACGTGCCGGGTGTTCGCGGTCGGACACGTTACCGCTCAGCCACTGCTCGATGCAGATATTCCCGTGACGTGGCCGGAGCGTGAACGGATGGGGGCCCTGGTAAAGCACATGGTGCACAGCTACCGCACCGGTTCATTGGCATCGACCACCGAGCGATAACGCTGCGCCACAATCGGGGCAAGACGTGATCCGAGCGGTGGCAGGCACCGTCCACCCGCATCCTCGGCTGTGACTTTAATGCGATCAAGAAGAGTTCCCGGAGCGGTCACTAACGGCAGCACGGTCAGAGGCTGCGATGAGGCGGAGATGACCTCGCGTGCCCGGGGTGCCTTGGTCGCAAATGCCACGCGCACCAGTAGCTCGCTCTCCGGTGCGCCATAGCCGCAGTTGATCAGACGCGTTTGAAGTCGCTGCCCTAGCGCGTAGATATCGCGATTAGCGTCCGGTCTGGACGAGCCGATCGCGAGTAGGAGCAGGGGTCCCTGTGCGCTGTGGGCAGATAGATGGTCGAGGAGAACATCCACGATGTCCTCCCCGGTGCCGAGAATCGGTGCTTGTTCGCAGGAGATGCCGCTGGACTGAGCGGCTCTGCGCAAAGTAGCGGGGGTGTCGTCAGTTGCGTGATACGCCTCGGTAAAGAGCAGTGGCACGAATACCGCTTGGCGTGCCCCGTGCGTCGCGAGCTGGCAGGCGACGTCTGCTGGGGAGGGGGTGGAGTTCTCGAGGAACGCGGCATGCCCTTCAACCCCGAGGATCGCCCCTGCCTCAATCATCATCGTTTCGATGACCTCGACGGTGTGGGGGTGGCGGGAACCGTGGGCGAGGCCAACCAGTGAGGGCAAAGGCATGGATGCAGTGTAAAGGCGGTGTTCAGCATGCATGGATATCAGGGGGCAGAGCTTACGATAGCTGACATGTCACGTGGTCATCGCGCATCCTCATCGCAGCCCCGGCGCGGTCGATCAGCCTCCAGCGCCCGATCAGCCTCCAGCGGCCGATCAGCATCTGGACGGGAGGTCTCTCAGGGGCGGGGGATAGCCAAGGGGCGGGCGACGTCCCGGGGACAGTCGGCCGCTAACTCACGCACACGGCGTACGGCGCCGACACAAAAGACTGATCGGAAGCGGACGGTCACCCAGGTAAGCGCAGGTCTAGCGCGTCCGGCGGTCCCTTTGCGAATCGGATACGTGCCAGGGGTTGAACCGGGACGCTGGATCTCGTCGTATGCGAAGAATCCGAACAGCGCAGGTATTGAAGCGGTTTTGGTCAGCCCTACCTCCCAGGAAAAAGCATTGGTCAGTGGTGAGGTTGACGCCTGTTTTATGCGCGCTCCCGTGGATTCCTCCGTGCTGAGCCCAGATCAGATTCACCGTCTGGATCTATGGGAGGAAGTCGCGGTCGCGGTGCTGCCGAAGGACCATCCGGCGAGTCTTGAAACGCAGCTGGTATCTCGCGATCTCGCCGAGGAGACGTTATTGCCGCCGAATGCCTCCCGGCGCCTGGAGGATGCGGACGAACTTGTGTCCGTGGTGGCGGCAGGCGTGGGTGTCGCGGTGTTACCGATGTCGCTGGCGCGGTTATATGACCGCAAGGATGTTGTGCACGTTCCGCTCAGTGATCTAGCGGGTACCCAGATTGCATTGGTGTGGCGACGAGACCGTGATGCCGCGGATGTTCAGCTTTTTGTCGCCGTCGTGCGTGGGCGAACCGTGCGCAGCTCACGCTAGGATCGCGTGCACGCCCATGCCATGATCGTGCGCAGCTCACACGGGAAGCCAAGGACGGCGCACGCTTAAAGGGTCCGGCGTTTTCGCCACCATCTCGCGGCTCAGCGCACAATGGGATGAGCCCCGTCTGCTTAAGGCTCGATGCTGCATCAACAGGAGACCCCGATGAGTGACCGTACAAAAACAGACCACATGAACACCGACCGCATGAATGTTGAAAGCTTCAACCTCGACCACCGGGCGGTGCGGGCGCCGTATATCCGCATCGCCGACCGCAAGACGCTGCCCCAAGGAGACGTGCTCACCAAGTTTGACGTGCGGTTTTGCCAGCCGAACCGTGAGCATCTGGAGATGGACACGGTGCACTCTCTGGAACATCTGATGGCCGAGTACATGCGTGAGCACACCGATCGGGTGGTCGATGTGTCGCCGATGGGGTGCCAGACGGGTTTTTACGTGTTGCTGGCAGGCGATCACAGTGTCGATGAGGCAATGGATTTAGTGGAAAAGACGTTGCAGGATATCGCTGATGCCCCGGAAGTCCCGGCCGCTAATGAGGTGCAGTGCGGCTGGGGCGCGCACCATACCCTTGACGGCGCTCAAGCTGCGGCGCGCGATTTTCTGGCACGCCGCGATGAATGGGCGGATGTCGGTGTTTAGTGCGGCGGAGCCTGCTCCGATACCCGACACTAAACTTTTGACCTAGGACGAAAGCGTAAGAAAGTGGGGTTCGGGCCGAGGTGTCCCAGGACGTGAGTAGACTCTCGAACATGGAGAGCACAACGCAGCAGGGGCACACCGGACCGACTCCCGAAGCGGAGAAGCTGTCCGAGGAGGCTATTTTCGAGATTCTTGGACGTCATTCTTTTGGGCGTCTTGCCGTGGCGACTTCTTACGAGCCCGATATATTCCCACTCAACTACGCCCTGGTCGGCAGGACGTTACTGTTTAAGACCGCCCCGGGCACGAAGCTGGTCGAACTGACGATCAACGCTAATGCAGCCTTTGAAGTTGATGACGTCAGCGCGCAGGGTGGCTGGTCCATTGTGGTTAAAGGCGCCACTCGGGTTCTTGAACGCGATGACGACATCGAACGTGCAGCGCAGGTCGAGTTACCCACATGGTTCCCCGGCGAGAAACACGTGTTCGTAGAACTCGATATCGAGTCGCTAAACGGGGTGCGCTTTACCGCCTGATGCCACCGCCTCAAAAGGGGTAACCCTCTCGGCGGAAGGGGCAACCTCTGAGCGGTTTATGGTGTTGAATGCTGACCCGCTTTGAGCGCGGCCGTGACGGCGTCAACTAAACGCTGCATACGGGTGTTGTCAGCAAGATCATCCAAAAGCACCACGGTGTGGGAGGCGTCCGCGAGTGGGATGCACCAGTTCGGGTATTCCTTATCTGTTCCTGGCTGGTTTTGAATGCGGGACTCTCCAACGCAATCCACCAGCGAAACCCCCAGTAGCATCGATGGCGCTGCACTGAGGTAAACGTGCAGGGCCTGCACAATATCTTCGAGATCGGGGGCATCTGCGATCAACCCACGCGCGTGCAGGTTGTCGATCACGCGCTGCCGTGCCGCCTGGTCGAGCTCCAGTTCGGTGTCCAGATCCCGCGTGAGCAGACCCAGCCGAGAGCGTAAACGCACATGATCGCCGTTGAGGTAGCCGGTGGTGGGTGGCAGATCGTGAGTGTTGACGGACGCTAGGCATAGACGGCGGAAGCGTTCGGGCGGTAGGGGGCGCTCGCCTTCGTTTTCAAACCAGAGGATTGAGGTTCCGAGGATGCCACGGTCGGACAGGTAGTCGCGTACCCAGGGCTCGAAGGTGCCGAGATCCTCGCCAATGATGATGGTGCCTGCCCGCTGGGCTTCGAGCGCAAGGATACCGATCATGGCTTCGTGGTCGTAAAAGACGTAGGCACCGTCGCTGGCGGCGTGTCCATCGGGAATCCACCACAGTCTGAACAGGCCGAGTATGTGGTCAATGCGCAACGCGCCAGCGTGACGCAGCACCGTGCGCAGCAAGTCGCGGAATGGGGCGTAGCCGTGCTGCGCAAGAGCTGTTGGATGCCAAGGGGGTTGACTCCAATTTTGGCCCTGTTGGTTGTACTGGTCTGCGGGGGCTCCGACAGATACCCCGGGGGCCAATACCTCGGCGAGGGTCCAGGCGTCGGCGCCGTAGCGGTGAACCCCCACGGCGAGATCGTGCATGATGCCGATGCGCATCCCCACATCGAGCGCGGTCTGCTGAGCGGCGGTGAGCTGCTCATGAAGGAGCCACTGCACCCAGCAATGGAAAGTGATGCGGCGAGCATACGTGTGCCGGGCAGTTTGCGCTGCGGGGCTAGTGGGGCTGGCGTATTTGCTAGACCAGACCGGGTCCTGTTCGTCGTGGATTTCCCGCAGGGCGCACCACAGGGCGAATCGTTCAAGTCCTTCGCCTTCACGCTGTCGGTATGCGTTAAAAGCGGCTTGTCTGCCAGCGCTTAGCCCAGCGCTGAAGATCATGTCCAGTGCTGCGAGCCGGGCGGTCAGGCTGCGGTTGCGGTCGAGGTGGTCGGCGTCGAGATTTAACTCGGACAGGTTGTACCGCAGCTGGTCGACGGCTCGGCGTTGATCGTCGGGCAGGCTGGCATACTCGGGCACGCTCTCAGGGCGGATGTAGAGGGCGCTGACAAAACGGCGAGTCGAGGGAAGGTAAGGCGATGCCTCAACGGGAGCGCACGGTTCAGCTGCGTGGAGCGGATTAGTGAGGACGAAGTCGGCTCCGTATTGTCCACCTGCAATGGCTGCAAGGTCCCGTAGATCGGTGAGGTCCCCTATGCCCCACGATGCGGCTGAGCGGACAGAGTAGAGCTGTGTTTGCACTCCCCAGGCCTGGGTCGAGCCGAGCTGATCTCGGTGGACTGTGATTCGGTCCGGGACGACGGCGAGGGTACAGGTGGCATGGGTCCCCTCAGAGTCGGCTTCAATCCGGTGCCACCCGTACGGCAGATCGGCGGGAAGCTGGAAGCGGGCTTGTCCGTGTAAAACTCCGTCAACTTCGTACGGCGGGGTGAAGTCATCAACTTGCTCGCACGCTCTCAGGGTGTCGTCTTCGAGAACGATGCGTACCTGCACGTCGGCGGTGTGTCGTACGTGGACGGGAAAGCTCTCTGACCGTCCGATACGCACTACCATGCATGGGGGCAGCATGCGCCTGAACAGATTGTCCGTGTGCTGTCGGCGGGCACGGTCGATATCGGCGGTGCTGGTGATGGGGTAGCCGAGTGCCGCGAGCACGGCGCATAAGGTGTGTTCGGGAACCGATCTGAGCACACCGTCCCACCCCCAATACTCGGTGCCGACGCCGAGCTCACGTGCTAAAGCTTGCAAGGCTTCGGTGTCGATTGCGGGAAGTCCGGGGGAGGAATCGGATGGCATGCGCTCATCGTAGTTGGCCTAGGGCGTGACCATTGGTATGCGAAGTATTGCGGCTGCCGCGTCGAGGGATGATTCTCATGGCGAACCGGCGTCCACGACTTTAAGGAAATACCCGCCTAACGGAATAAGCTTGCGATTTAAAGTATTTAACGTCGTGAATTGTAGTAAAATGATGTCCGGGTTGTCGGTTGTATGGCACCATGTCGTCACGCTATGTAATGACTCCTGAGCTCCGAAACAGGAAGAATGCAATGGAAATGCGCCAAATCTATTCGCGTCCGACCGAGAAGCGGGCGCGCCGGACCGTCGATGCGCTTGCGGCTGCGCTCAAACGACTCTTGATGAAGCGGACATTGGGTGAAGTGACCGTATCTGATCTATGCCGTGAAGCCGGTATCCACCGCACCACGTTTTATGGGCATTTCCGATCTGTAGATGATTGCGCTCGGTCCTTATTCACCGATGCCATGCACGTTGTGCGGGGTGCGGAATGGGTGCAGTCTGGTCCGTTGGATGCTGAAAGCTTTGGCTCATTGCTGTGCTCGCTGCAAGAACGGTTGCGATGCGATATCGCGTTTGTGCGTCGCCTCTATGGTCCCGATGGAGACCCAGGCGCTCAGCGGCTGGTGATTGATCAGCTGACGAGTTTTATCCGCGAACGCCTGTGCCAGCCGCCGACATCCGCTGAAGCGCTCGACCTCGATGCCGTCGCCGCGTTTCTGGGATCGGGTGGACATGCCCTGGTGGAAAGGTGGGTGCTGCGCGAGGAAGCTGTCCCGCATCGCACAGTGATGGAAGCAGCTCACGCCCTGTTCCCGCCAATCCTGTGCTCCCAGGCTGGACCGGATCGCGCGGTCGCGTCGTAACCATGGGCGGTGTCGCGTAGCTGGCGATTTCCGGATAGCCGTTGCTGCTTGCCCGTAACCTTTAGTGCTCGCCTCGCCACCGGTGATGGCTACCCGAATGGTGGCCGCGAAGGCGCGGACCGCGGGTGAGAGCTCGGGGATGTGCTCAGGGATTGGGATGCGGTACGCAGTCTTCACCAGCCGGGAAGCCACATATGCCATTCCCACAGCCGGTAGGGAATCATGTCCCCGCTCCATAGAGGCCAGAAGAAAGCAGAGACCAAAACCGTCAGCGTTAACAGTGCGCCGAGGAATAGACCCACCGCCAGGCGCCGTTCTTTACTGGCTCCTGGTGAGGTGGAAGAACCGAGCAGCAGGCCCGCGCTATAGACCAGGGCAAGAATCACCCAGGGTTCAAAAACCACCGCGTAAAACGTGAAAATAGTGCGATCGGCAAAGAGGAACCACGGTAGCCAGCCAGCGACAATGCCCGACAAACACGCCAAGGCCCGCCCGTCGCGCCAGATAAGGCCCGCAATAAGGCACACCACGAGAGCAATCGATCCAAGCCACCAGATCAACGGGTTGCCGACAGAGTCAACCTGCGAAACACACCGCGCCACCCGGCATCCAGCTTCGCCGTAATCGTATGTTTCCCAGTAAAAGTTCGTGGGGCGAAGTTGCAGTGTCCATCCGAAGGGACTCGACGCATACGGGTGCGGCGAGTGCAGATTCACCGAAAAGTCGTAAGCCTGGACGTGATAATGCCACAGCGATATCAGGGCATCTAGCGGTCCAAATCCTGTGGAGTGACCACTATTTTGCGCCCAGTGCCGGGCATATCCTGCCGAGGAGGCAAACCACCCAGACCAGCTGGCCAGATAGGTGATGAATGCGCCTCCCACCATGGCGAAGAACGCAGGAATCGCGTCGCGGAAGAGTCCGTTTTCAAACCAACGTTTTTCGCGCATCGCACGGCGGGCCCACCAATCCCATAGCACGGTCATCACGCCGAACACCGCGAGGAAATAGATTCCCGACCACTTCACCCCGCATGAGAGTCCAAGTAGCACCCCGGCGAGCAACCGCCACGGTCGCCATCCCGCCGCGTAGCCGAGGGAGGACAGTTTCCGTCCGCTGGCTCGGGCCTGTGCCTTATGCCGAGCTAAACCCGCGCGAAAGCGATCACGGTCGATCAGAAGCGCGCCAAACGCGGCGAGCACAAAGAACATGAGTATGAGGTCGAGAAGACTGGTGCGCGAATGCACCAGGTGCAGACCATCAATCGCTAGAAGCAGACCAGCTACCGTCCCGAGCAGAGTCGATCCGAGCAGTCGGCGAGTGATCCGCGCCAGCATCAAAACACTGATAGTCCCAAGGATCGCGACAGATATCCGCCATCCCCACGGATTATCAGCCCCGAGTAACCACTCGCCGAGCGCAATGACCCATTTGCCAATGGGTGGGTGAACCACAAAGTCTCCCTCGGGGAGAAACGTGTCCACGTGACCCGCTTCAAACTGCGGGTTAATACCGTCGGGCCACGCCATATCGACACCGCGCCGAAGAAGCGTGTACGCGCCTTTCACGTAATACGTCTCATCGAAGATTAAGGTCCGGACGCGGTCAAGATCCCACAGACGCAACAGCGCCGCTAACGCGGTGACGGCGAGCGGCCACAGCCAACCAGCAAGACGGTCATGGGGCATGCGTAGCCCGAGCCGCCGACGATACATCTCCTCAAGGTCATCGGCTTGTCTCGTCCTCACCCGGTTCATGCTAATGGTTGTGCTCGCATGATCTGTTCGCGACAAAACTAGATGGGACAATAGGGCGGTGACGTCTATCTCTCCCGATTCTCAGTCGATGCCTTCGACCGACCAGCCTTCATCTCCCTCACCACCAGAGTTAGATGCCTCTGCGGGCTCGTCAACGGTCTTCGGGACGGTCCGGGCCCTTGCCCCGGACCAGACTGCTGATGCATGTGCACCCACCGGCTCTGGTTTAACCCCGGTTCTGCACGCCGGGGAACTCACGTTGGCGGCGACTCCGATTGGGAACCCCCTGGATGCGTCCATGAGGCTGGTTCGCGCCTTGGAAGAGGCCGACTTGATTGCCGCGGAAGATACCCGCAGGTTGCATCGGCTCGCGCGGGATCTGGGGCTTACGCTCTCGGCCCGGGTGATATCGCATCACGAACACAATGAAGATGCGCGGACAATGGACCTGCTGTCTGCTCTTGAGGCTGGTCAACGGGTGGTGATCGTAACCGACGCCGGAATGCCGGTGATCTCAGACCCGGGTTATCGGGCCGTGTGTATGGCGCATGAGGCCGGGATTCGCGTCCGGGTGCTGCCGGGACCATCAGCGGTGCTGACCGCCCTGGCGATGTCGGGGCTGGCTCCGGATCGGTTTGCCTTTGAAGGTTTTCTGCCGCGTAAACCGAGTAAACGCGAAGAGGCGCTCAAGGCGTTGCGGGATGAACGGCGGACCCTTGTATTTTTCGAGTCACCCCGCCGGACCGCCGACACTGTGCAGGCGATGCGCGATATTTTCGGGCCCGAACGCCAGGCGGCGCTGACTCGTGAGCTCACCAAAACTCATGAGGAGGTTGTGCGCGGAACTCTCGCTGAGCTCGTGGAGCACACCAGTCATACCGAAGTGTTGGGGGAGGTGGTTCTGGTGGTTGCAGGCGCGGCGACGGTAGCCGTGAGCATCGAAGATCTTGTGCAGGACGTGCGCGACCTGCGCGATCAGGGAATGCGCTTGAAGGACGCCGCTAAACAGGTGGCTGCCGCTCATCGGGGAGTGGGGGCACGGGATCTCTACGATGCTGCCCGCGACTGACGGGTGATAGGGCCGCGTCCAGCGCACCTGTAACTTGGCACATCTGTGACCCTGTGCGATGAAAGTGCCGCTGAATGTAAAGCGCCCCGGCAACATGCCGGGGCGCTTTACATTCTGACGATCTGGGCTCATCCGAGATGATCGAGGAGCCCTCGCCGATGCCGCTACGGGCGGCGATAGCTTCAGTCGACGGAGATGAGTCCGCGCTGGTAGGCCTTTGCGAGCCGACGCGGCACGTTCACGGTACGACCGCGCACGGTCACCGGCACCAAGTCGGCCGGCGTGGCCTTCCAGTTAGCGCGGCGCTGACGCGTGCGGGCCCGGGACATCTTAAACTTGGGCACTGCCATGAGAACGCTCCTTGCTCGGATAAGTACGACGTATGCGCGGCGCATCGACGCCGGTTATGCATTCGGTGGACATCAGGTTGTTTTCGGTAACAAACACTGTTCACACCAACGAACCCGCGGACGGGCGCGCAACGAGAATCTATTCAACCACACGCGAGGTCCCGTCGGGGGTGCTCATTGTCTCCCCGTGGGGTGATATTGCCCACCGACAGGTGCGGGGCAACCTCACGCTGCCAACGCCCATCTCAGATGCTTACCCCTCAAAGGACTCAGATGCTGACCTCTCAAAGGAGACGGGCAAGCACTCTACGATAGAGGATATGAATGCTGACAGTGGGACAGGGGCGCCGCCGCGCAAGCGCGACGAGGTGGATACTAGACGCCGCAGCCGAGATCGTTCCTGGCCGGATCTGCCGGATGGTTTGCCCTCGCCGGTGGTGGACAACCACTGCCACCTCGACTTTTCAGACGGTGAGCACGCGCTAGACGTCGAGGAACAGATCCATCGCGCAGCCGAGGTGGGAGTAGAACGAATCATCACCATCGGATGTGAGCTGGATTCGGCGAGGTGGACGGCTGAGCTGCTCGCCCGGGAACCGAGGCTGTCGGGTGGGGTCGCTATCCACCCAAATGATGCAGTGTTGCACGTGCGGGGTACGGATCGGCACGGCCGCGAAGCGGTCAGCCTCGACGAGGCCATCGCCGAGATCGCAGGCCTGCTGCGCGGACCCGGCATGGTGGTCGTCGGCGAAACAGGTTTGGACTGGTTCCGTACGTCGCGCCGCGATGAGGCTGCGAGGGCAGCCCAATTTGAGTCGTTCCGCGCTCATATCGCGCTCGCTAAAGAGCTGGATCTGCCTATGCAGATCCACGACCGGGATGCGCATCGTGACGTGCTGGACGTGCTGGCTTCAGACGGTGCTCCTGAGCTCACGGTGTTCCACTGCTTTTCCGGAGATGCGGAAATGGCTCGCGAATGCGTCGAGCACGGCTACTACCTCTCCTTCGCAGGGACGGTGACGTTTTCCAATGCCTCAGATCTGCGAGAGGCGCTGGCACTGACACCGCTCGACCGGGTTTTAGTGGAAACAGATGCTCCGTTCCTCACCCCGGTTCCCTATCGCGGACGCCCGAATGCCTCGTATCTCGTCCCGCTCACCATGCGCATGATTGCCGACGTGAAGGGCGTGGACTTAGAGACCGCATGCCGAGTGGTACGGGCCAACACCCGGGCGGTTTACGGTGTCTAAACACGATGGGCCTGACAACATCGGGTTAGAAGAGACCTCCGGTGAGAATCCGTTGAACCAAGGCCTGACGGGCTGCGGCATGAGCTCACGCTCAATCTTGCTTGGCCCCACTGACATTCGTGACCTTGCGGCACAGGCGGGTATCTATCCGACTAAGAAACTCGGTCAAAACTTCTTACTGGATGCCAACACCGTGCGCGGTATTGTGCGGCGCGCCGACCTGGTTCCGGGCCAGAGCGTGCTAGAGGTGGGGCCGGGGCTCGGATCCCTCACGCTGGGGTTGCTTGAGGCCGGTATGCAGGTAGGAGCTGTCGAACTCGACCGTGCACTCGCAGCGTTGCTGCCGAAAACCGTCGTCAGCCGGGGAATAGATCCAGACCGGCTTACGGTGGTGCACGAGGACGCACTGGCACTAACCCAGCTGCCAACCCCGGCGGCGGGAGACCAGCCGACCGCGCTCGTGGCTAATCTCCCATACAACGTCGCGGTTCCGATCCTGCTGACGCTTCTGGGGCGCTTTTCATCCCTACGAACCGCATTAGTCATGGTTCAGCTAGAGGTTGCGGATCGGTTGGTGGCCACTCCTGGGTCCCGCGTGTATGGGGCGCCCAGCGCGAAAACAGCCTGGTTCGGACGGGCCAGCAAAGTCGGGAGTATTTCTCGTCAGGTCTTTTGGCCCGTTCCCAACGTGGACTCGGCGCTGGTCAAAATCGTTCGCCACGATAACCCCGCCCCGATGACAACAATTGACCGTCAGCAGGTATTCGCCGTAATTGACGCGGCATTCTCTCAGCGACGCAAAACACTGCGCACTGCGCTCGCCAGCTGGGCCGGCTCCCCGCAAAACGCGGAACGAGCCGTGCGTGAAGCGGGCATTGACCCTGGTCGGCGCGGTGAGTCGCTGAGCGTGGCCGACTTTGCAGCAATAGCGCAGGCGCATTCCGGGTTATCGAGATCTATGGGTCACGCCGGTGGCTGAGCTGTCGGGTTTGCACTGGCAGGGTCAAAGGATGTTCTCTTAACCCATGACCCCACGCGCAGTCCGGGCGACCGCTCCCGGCAAAATTAACCTGTCCCTGGCCGTGGGGCGCTGTGACGAACGCGGGTACCACCCCCTGGCGACCGTTTTCCACGCGGTCGGTCTGCTTGAGACCGTCACCGCGTCCCGGTCTACGGGGACTGAGCTCAGCCTGGCTATCGAAGGAGAAGGCACCTCAGACTTGCCCGCGGATTCGACGAATCTTGCGCTGAGAGCGGCGGAAGCACTGCGCTCGCACACCGGGTTCAACGGGGGCGCACACCTGCACGTGCATAAAACGGTTCCGGTGGCCGGAGGTATGGGTGGCGGATCAGCGGATGCAGCGGCGACCTTGGTCGCCTTGAATGAACTGTGGGAGCTTGGCCTCGGGCGTGACGATCTCACCGACATTGCTGCCACCCTAGGCGCCGATGTTCCTTTTTCCCTGCGTGGGCACACTGCTCTGGGTACCCGGTACGGCGATGTTCTCTCCCCGGTGATGACGCGGGGGAGCTGGCACTGGGTGCTCGCGCTGCCCGGCGGAGGTTTATCCACCCCGACTGTCTATCGCGCTTTTGACGACTTAATGGGCCGTGCGGGGGAGCAAGCTCCCGAAAGTCCAGTTACCGATGCCCGGGTGCTAACCGCGCTGCTGGCGGGGAATCCTGCCGAGCTCGGCCCCGTGCTCAGTAACGATTTACAGCCTGCCGCCTTTAGCCTTGCTCCCGACGTGGAGCGGGTGGTGGATGCGGCTAAGCGCGCCGGAGCCCTGGGGGTGGTGGTGTCGGGATCAGGTCCAACCGTGGCCGCTTTGGTGGCTGATGCTCATCACGCTCTCGATGTTGAGATTGCCCTGCTCGCCTCCGGCTATGTCCGCACCTGTCACCGAGTCGTCGGCAATGTGCCTGGGGCGCGTCTCATCTAAGACGGAGCAGACCTGAGCAGCCCTGACCAGTCCCGAGCGCACCAGAGTAGTTGGGAATCCACCAGCCCAGATTCGGGACAGAGCCGGGTTAAGGGTTACGTACGTACTCGCTGCGAAGGATGCCCATCAGGATTTCGTCCCAGTAGCGTCCGGCCCGGAAAGTCGCTGCACGGCGCCGGCCTTCGATCACAAATCCAACCTTCTCGTAGGTACGTTGCGCGCGAGTATTAAATTCCCAGACCCCGAGCTCGACTTTGTTTAGGCCGAGTTCTTCAAATGCGAACCGGAGGAACACTTTCACCGCATCGGTTCCGAAGCCGTTGCCGACGTGCGGCCCGCCAATGATGATCGATAACGTCGCTGATCGGATCACCGGGTCGATACCCCGTACAGCAATATGACCGACTAGTGTTCCGTGCTCGATATTTTCTATGCAGAGGCCGACACTGTTTGAAATCTGGTTGCTGCTCCATGCGCGGAACATCTCGGCGGCGGATGAACTTGGAGCAGGAATGGTCTTGAGAGTTTGGAACACCATCCATGCGGGGTCGTTCCACCAGGCCTCAAGCGAGGGGAGATCATCCTCGCGCAGCGGACGCAAACGCACCTTCGTACCTTGAAAGATAGTGTTCGCGTAGGTGTTGAGGTGGTTGATGTCGATGTTGTTGGTGTCGTGATTGTTGTGGCTGAGCCTGTTGGCATCGCGATAGCCGGAACCGAGGTCGTCGTTCATCCGACTGCTCCCATCATTCGATTTGAGATGAGTATAGGCTTTTCGTGAGCCTTTGACCGGATGTCGAAGGGAGATCGCGATGGGAAGGGGCTGGTCATACCAGCAGCGGAGTCATCGTGGTACTCGTCGCGTTGGATGCGCTCTGTGGAACATCTGTTCGGTGTCGGATGTGGGCCCAGCCGGTCTTTGATCTTGACGGCGACATTGCGCGGGCGACACGTCTTTGGCGCGCTTATTCTCGCGTTTGTGGTGTGGGGCTGCTGTTTCTTATCCCGCCTGCCGGTGGCGTCGCTCACTGGCTGGCCTTTGGCGAGATCGTACTGATCGCAGTTGACGGGACAGTTCGTGCGGTCTTGCGCAAACACGCCACCAAAAATAATTCGCAGGACAAATCCTCCCGCGCTAAAGTTTCTGGCGGTAGACCCTGATGTGCTGGGGGATGCAGCGGTGTGAAATGCGGAAGCCGAATCCTTTGACGGCTGAGCTTTCACCTCGCCACCTGTGCACCGTTGTCAGATGTTGGCAGACGGCTCCAATGACATCGTGCCCATGTGCGGGACCCCAGTGACATCGTGCCAGAACCGACCTAGAGCTTGAGGTAGTCCAATGAGCGATCCTGGTTCATCGGTGGCCGTTGTCTGGCGGAACCGATCTCTCGTTCCTCTCGCGATGGCCACGGTTGCTGCGGGGCTTGCGTTCTATGTTCCAGTCAGCGCGTTATTTCTTGAGAGTCGCGGGCAATCCTTAACCGACATCTTTATTTTTGAAAGCATTCTTGTCGCGAGCATTATGCTCACCGAGATCCCCTCCGGTGTCATAGCAGACCGTCTAGACCGACGCTGGATGATTATCGCCGGCTTCGTGCTCAATGCGTCCGCGGAAATTATCTTCGCCACCGGCCACTCGTTCATGGGGTTCGCGATCTCGTTCTGTGTCAGCGGCGTAGGAATCGCGATGCTGACGGGTGTCCAAGACGCCTACATCTACGATTCGCTGGGAGAAGACGCTGACAAAACATCGGTCGGTGTATGGGGCCATTTGAGTTCGCTTGGACTCGTTGCCGGCGTTCTCGGATCTATCGTCGGAAGTATCCTGGCGTCCTTTGACATCGGGCTTCCGGCGATGGCTGCCGCTGTTGCCGCGGTTGTGGCAGCGTTAATCTCCGTGTTTCTTTCGGCGCAGCGGCCCAGACTAGAACCGGGGGAGCATGAGGAGACATCTATTCATGCGGTTCGCGAAGGTGTCCGCCTCCTGGTATCCACACCGATTCTGCTGTATATCGCGGTGGCATCGTCCGCAGCGTTCGTACTGTTTAACGCGGTGTATACGCTAAATCAGCCGCTGTTTTCAGCATCCGCTCTTCCCGTGATCGCCTGGGGTTTCATTGGTGGGGGAGCGCAGTTGGTAGCTGCCCTTTACAATCACCACGCCAACCGCGTTGAGAAAAGGTTGGGTCGGAAGTATGCGCTGTTGCTAGCGATGGGCTTCGGCTTTCTGGGTTTTGTTCTCATGGCAATACCAAACCAGGTGGTTGTTGTCGCCGGATTCATCCTCGTCGTCCTCGGGATGAACGCTCGGGGACCCATCACGATGGCAGTTGCAAATAGGGTCATCCCCATGAAGCGACGAGCCACCGTGCTGAACGTCGCCAGTTCACTGGGCAGCCTCATCGGAATCCTGGTTAACCCCCTAATCGGGTTCGGCGCAGACGCAAACCCGTCTTTCACCGTCATCGCTATCGGGACGATTTTGCTGGGATTGATGCTGACGTGGATTCCCGTTGCCAATAAGTACCTCGATACTCCCCCCAAAGAGAACGACGCCGTCCAAGTTGAAACTCATTAGCCGTTATCTGCAAGAAAGCGCGACGACGCAGTAGAAGGCTTGGCGACGCAGCAGAACGCGTGACGACAGGGTAGAACGTATGACGACGCGGCGATGACTACGAAAACCAACCGGATAACCGAGTTACTGTCAGGCGGCGCAGCCCTGGCTAATCAGTTTGGAATACTCGTCGGAATACTCGAGCCGGCTCTCCTCACGCTAACCGAACTCGCGCTTGAGCCGAATTAGATCTGGGCCAGGTCGTATTTGAGGAGCTTGCATCCGGCATGCCGCGAGTGCTGTGCATGTAAATCAATGGCCCGAGCGCCCCATCTCGTGGAACGATGGCGCTCGTGGAACAGCATTTCATGGTCGCGCCGGCAGTGAGTCCTCAAGGGGATGCACGAGTTCGAGGTATAAGGCATTTGACTCTTAAGACATACTCGGGCTCGGCCGGCTGCTCCCGCGAGCAGATGATCGCAGGTCGTTTTGGCAGCGTGGTGCTGCCATGATGGATGTGGACCCTCAAAGGCGCAGGTCAACCGGGCCGCTCAGGAAGGCGATCTCCGCATCCCGTGGGCTTTTCGTTCTCTGCCTGTTCTTAGGTATCGCCAGATCGTTCCTTGAGAACTTCGGCCTGAATAGATTCCAGGTAGTACTCGACGACGTGTCGAGGGGGAAAATCAGCCTAATCTCAGTGGGAGTTTACGGCGCTCTTCTCGTGAGCGCCTGCATCGTGGCCTATGTCGATGAGATTCCAAAGACAAAACTTAGACAAAGCGTCTATTATCATTTCAAACTAGAGTCTATGAAAAAGGCGACGGTAGTCGACTTTTCCTCCACCCGTCGGCTCGGAACAGGCGCCCTACTTCAACGGATTGAAGCTGGCGCGAATGCGGGACGCGCAATGGCGTGCGATTTTTGGCTTAGATCTCTACGGGAAATTCTGCCGGACATCATGATCGGCTTCGTATTTATCATGCTGATGAATGCCAAGATCGCCTTCGCGGTTATCTGCGGGTATATTGTGCTTTTCTTGATAACCAATGTGGTTCTCCGACGTCTGTATGCACTCAAGCGCGATTCTGTTGTGGATGACGAACGCATTAACCGAGGAATTAGCCGCGTAATCATGGAGCTGATCTCTGTTCGGATTCTTGGTCTTGGACCAAAGGAGCTTGCGAACGCACGCAAGCTGAGCGTGGATAATACCCGCAGAAGCGCTAGCGTGGTCGCAACCCACGAGTTCTTTTTCTCTTTCTTCGCATTACTTATGATCGTGGTGAAGATCGGAATCATCGTTCTGTTCGCGTTGGGAAGCATCAGCCTGAGCGTTGGTGGACTGGTAGCACTTTTGCTGTATCTAGACCGCACATATAACCCAATTGCGATTTTGAACGTCATATACGTCCAATACAAGTTGGATCGGGTGTCATTATCGCGACTGGATGAGTTCTTGAGGCTGCCGGATGATCCGGGACTGGTTGGTCACGGGGTGCGCTGTGGTTCCCCCGAGGCTATCTGTCTGCGTGGGGTTGGGATGAGGATCGACGGCACTACGGTTTTAGAGCCCATAGACGTCAGGCTGATGCTCGGGAACAGCTTGGGGATTGCAGGACCAAGCGGTGCGGGCAAATCTACTCTGCTTCGGATGATCCTCGGTTTAATTCGTCCGACGAACGGCGAGGTCCACATCAACGGTATCTCTACACGCGATATCGAATTAACCGAGTTCTATCAGCACGTCTCCTACGTTTCGCAGGATCCACCGGTCTTTGATGGCACCATTCGTGAGAATCTTCTGCTTAAGGATGACACGGACGATACTCGCGTTCTTGAGATTCTAAAGGCTCTTGGGCTTGGGAATTTCATGGATGCACGAGGTGGGAACCTCGACAGCGAGGTCGGCGAACGGGGAACGCTCGTTTCTGGTGGCGAAAGACAGCGCTTGGCTGTTGCGCGAATCCTGCTGGACCCGAAGCCGCTGATTATTCTTGACGAGGCAACGTCGGCTATGGACAGCCTGACGGAGGAGGCCGTTATTTCAGCTGTGCGCGAGGCTGCGCAAGAAAGCATGCTCGTCATTGTTTCGCACAAGCTGAAAACATTGTCGTTGGCTGATGAGATCTTGGTTCTTGAGTCAGGACGTGTGACTGGGCGAGGGTGTTTCGAGGAACTAGTGAGTGCTCCCGGTGTGTTCGGCAAACTCTGGGAAAAGCAGTAGTGCGTCGTCCGAGCACATCGCGTGCGGGGTAGGGCATGTACTTGTACGGCGTTTTGGAGACGTAAACAGGGGATCCGCCCTGGCTGATCGATCTGCTCAAAGAACCCGAGCTCGTGCTCCTCACGCGGTCCGCGTTTATGTATGAGGCCGCATTTCGATCGCTCATGTTATTCACATTCTCGTACTTGCTCTGACCAGGCCGGCCATCTGCTCGTGAATGTACTCGATGTCTGTGCTGGTTGTATCGAAAGGCAACGCCTCGGAGGCTACGAAGCTTATGCGGGCAGGTTAGTCGGATTTGACCGGCGATTTGGCTGTTCCTGAGACAGGGTGGGCTGCTAGCCCTGCGCGTTACTGGTTGCCTCGTGGGGTTTGGTCCGCGCAAACGCGGCGAGCCGACGTGCGCTGAACGGTGTAGTTTATTTTTATCGTGTCACGTCCGGGAAACAGGGGGAATAAGCATGCTGCTACATGATAAAGATCGTCTCAGACGAATCAAAAGCTTAGCTGATAATAGGACGATGATCAAACCGTTTACTAGCGAATCAAAAAATCAATTTAATTGATTCTAGTTAGCATTCTGTGAATGCGTGCATTAGTCTGGCGGCTGGCAGGCCACAGTGGGGCATGCATTACGGAAAGACATGGGTGCTTACGATTATCTCTTACCGTAAAATTTACTTAGGCAGAGCAAGCCAAACCGCAAACGTAACAAAGATGAAGCCAAACAAGGATAATCCTAACCACCACTTATTCTTTTTGGCCTGCACAATACCTAACACGAGAAAAATAATCCAAGCAAACCCGAAAAAAGCATGATGAAAAATCCCATGTCACCGAACCTTTCTTTTGAGGGATATAACTCGATCATGTTGCTGAGCGAACTCGGCATCATGAGTCACGGTCACAAGAGTAGACCCGAAATTACGATTCATATCGAGAAGAAGATTAATAATTTTTGATTTATTTTCTGAGTCCAGCGAGGAGGTCGGCTCGTCCGCAAGAATAAGGTCAGGATTCATGATGACCGCGCGAGCGAAAACTGCTCGAGCCTTTTCACCACCCGAGCATTCGAGCGGTTTCTTTTTCAAAATATATCCGATGCCAATAGAATCTACGATGTCTTCGAAGCTGCGGGACTCACCGTTCGATAGCGACCGTGAGTAGAGCATAGGCAACTTGATATTATCCTCGATGGTTAAAGAGTTGATGAGAGCGGATTCTTGGAGAACGAAACCAATCTTTTGGTTCCGCCAGGTCGACATCTCCCTGCTTGACAGCTTGCGAGTACATGTACCAAACAGAGTGTAAGAACCCGAGTAAGCCGTATCAATTAAACCAAGTATGTTCAACAAGGAGCTTTTGCCGACCCCGGACTCACCGATGATCGCGACCTTCTCTCGCTCAGCGACGGTGAGACAGAAATCCTGAAGGATAGATGTTCTTGATGATCTTTTCCTGTAAACTTTTTCTTTCATGCTCAGGTCAATAATGTTCGTCATTGTAACACCCCCACAGATACGGGAATCCGCTTTAATCTCCACATTATTATCTCTACGACGACGAAAAGAAGACAAATATTAAACAGCAAGACAACCAATAATGCGAGCCAGTCCATTTTGATTAATCCAGCAAAGCCATAGGTCATAAAGAAAGCCTCCTTGTCGCGCCAATGGGTATACCTTGAATAAGCTGTCAGGGCAAAGGTTGCTAACAAGGCCAGCGCTGACAGTGTTGCATAGTACGAGTAGAATAGCCTCCGTATCTTTGTGTAACTTAGACCGACCAGCAAATTGATGGTGAAATCGCGGGACATTACTCTGACGCTAACCAACGAGCTCCAGACAGACAGGCCAATAATGAGAGCAAGAAGGACGCTGGTCATCCCGATGAGAAATTTCATCGAGGAAATAAAGTACTCATTATAAAAATCGTCGTTCTGTTGTTGATTAAAGAAATTATACTTCTCGTTGATTGATTTTTCGATGTATGTGCCTAATCGTGTAACGCTAGCTCTATCGGCGTCCATGAGTATTAGATCAGAAAGCCCATTCACCTTTAGGCCGTAATTAGACTGCTTAATAAAATTTTCTGTGACAGGTATTGCTATGGAAAAATTGTAGTATTGCTTTGAGTTGAGTAAATAAGGATTTGAATGTGATGCATTTTGGGTAATAACACCTTCGACTTTTAAGGTTACTTCACGTCCCAAAGCAGGGTCATGTATTTTGAATCTGGAACCAATCGGATAATCTTTGCTTAGCCCCTTGCCCACCAAAACTGGAATTGTTTCGTTCTTCCCCAGATCATAGTCAAACCTTAGCGTTTTCCCATCGGAAACGACAAAACCGTTGAGGTCGTTATATCTCTTGTTCATGTAGCTCACGGGCACTTCGACACCGTTGGAATTAGGCAGTTTTACCATGTAGCCGTCGGTATAAAAAGCATAATTATAATGCTCATTAAGATAATCATACACATCTTGAAAAGCCTTCGGTGGGGTGTGCCCGTAACTCATAGGGCTATCTGGGTCCAGATTGGATATGAAAGTCCCATCCCCATATAGATCGGCTATTTCTTGGCGCCCTTTAAGCGTTGAATATATGGTGCTCGCGGATGAAAATGTTAGGTAGTTAGCCATGAATATAAGAATTAGTGTACTTACGGCCAGGATAGGTTTCCGAAAGAATATCTGCCTGAAGAAGAATCTGAATATTTTCATTTTACCCTCACAAAAGCTGCGCTAGCCATGACGTAAGCGAGTAAAGCTGCCAGCAAATATAGATTGTCGGCAATATCAAAGCTTAGATATGTATTTAATGCAATAGAAAGAGTGCAGCATGTAACCAACAATATGATGCACTCGATGCCGTACCGCAATCTAAGTAGATTCAAACTGTCCCCCACTAGGATCCGGCACTTAATCTCTGTCTTAGCTTTTGCCAACAGTTGGTAGTGAAATATTAAAACTATTGTAGAAAAGGCGAGAATGAATGTAAGCTTATACTGCAATAAAAATTTGAAATAGTGTGTCAGTACATACGAATTTTCCGCTTCGTGCTCAATGTAGAAAAGGACACTTATAAGCAGGAAGCATGTAAGATATAGGCCGGCTAGCTCGAGCCGGTTGTTGTGTCTTAAAAGGGACCTGCCTAAGCATTTTCGCATGGTTTCTTTCCTTAGTGGACGCGTTTTATATTGAGGTCTCGAATTTATTTTTATGTATGACCTCCACTGTCGATAGTGTGAGTTCTGGCACTTTCCTCCACTCTAGCCTAACGCCGGTATGGTTGCCACGAATGATCTTTGGAGCGAAGCATAAGGCCTCCTCGGCGCGGCTTCCCGGCTCTGAGATACGCTGAGCTGATCGCCATCTACGTAGCGTGGACTGCGGGCTTGCTGATGCTCGGTTCTGATCAGCGGCCTTAGGTACTGATGCCTGGGTCTGCGATGATAGTACCGTTCGATTTAGCTAAGCATCTTTCTATTTAGTGGCCGGGATGCGACGGTCTTCTTACGTCCGTCATATCCCTGGACCGATTCCATATCTTCTTGCAGCGAAAAGAACTATTCAACAGCCGCATTAGTGCTAGCAGTCGTCACTCAGCCCATGGTGGAAGTCAGTGGTGCGAGTGCGTCTACCCTCCTGCCAGCCATGTCCCATCTCGGCATGGACGTCATGGGTGTTGTTATCGATGAGCCGGGAACTTTGCCGTAACTAATCGTCGGTGTGATTTACCCGAGCAGCTCGGACAGCTCCAGCCACCGTTCTTCGAGTCGCACGATCTCGCTTTCAAGCTCTCGCACGCGGTCGGTGTGTGCTTGGAGGCCCGTATAGTCGGCGTGATCATAATCGGCCATCTGGGCATGGACGTCCTTGATGCTTTTACCGAGCTTTTCCAGCCGTCGCTCAATCGCCGAGAGCTCCTTCTGTGCCACACGCTGCTGCGCCCCCGATAGCGCCGACACATCAGGGGTCTCAACCTTTGTCATCACCATGTCGCCGCTCGACGGTGTGCGGGCCTGTTCATGGCGCAGCCGCAAGTATTCATCCACCCCGCCGGGAACGTGCCTCAGCTGTCCGTCCAGGATCGCGTACTGCTGGTCGGTAACGCGTTCTAACAGGTACCGGTCGTGCGAGACCATGATCAGAGTCCCCGGCCACGAATCCAGCAGGTCTTCCAGCGCGGCGAGCATATCCGCGTCCACATCATTAGTGGGCTCGTCCAGGGCCAACACGTTCGGTTCGCTCAGCAACAGCATGAGCAGCTGAAGTCGCCGTTTCTGTCCGCCCGATAGCTCATCGACTCGGGCCGAGAGATGTTCGCGGGCAAAGCCGAGCCGTTCCAGCAGCTGTGCCGGGGTGAGGTCTTTACCGTCGATTTGGAAGGTGGTTTTGTTGCGTGCAAGAACCTCGCGGACGCGGTCGCCGCCGATGTCGGCGAGCTGAGAAAACTGTTGGTCGAGAATCCCGATGTTGACTGTTTTCCCTCGCAGCACTGTGCCGGAGCTCGGTTTAAGAGTGCCGCAGATCAGTCCGAGCAGAGTGGATTTACCGGCCCCGTTTGCGCCGAGAATTCCTGTCCGTTCACCGGGAGCGATGCGCCAGGTCACATCGCGCAGCACGTCGCGTTCTCCATAACGGATGCTCACCCCCTCCAGATCCACCACTCGTTTACCGAGGCGCGCCACCGCGACCCGTTGGAGCTCAATCGGGTTCCTGATTGGTGGCACGTCCGCGATCAACGCATTCGCGGCGTCGATGCGAAACTTCGGTTTCGAGGTGCGGGCGGGCGCGCCTCGCCGAAGCCACGCCAGTTCTTTGCGCATGAGGTTTTGGCGTTTCTGCTCGGTGGCCGCGGCCATCCGGTCGCGCTCGACCCGCTGCAGAACATAGGCCGCGTACCCGCCCTCGAACGGTTCAACTGTTCCGTCGTGTACCTCCCAGGTCTCTGTGCAGACCTCGTCGAGGAACCAGCGATCATGCGTAATTACCAGCAGACCACCGGCGTTTTTAGCCCACCGCTGCTTCATATGTGCGGCTAGCCACGCGATGCCCTCCACGTCGAGGTGGTTGGTGGGTTCGTCGAGCGCGATCAGATCCCAGTCGCCGACCAGCAGCGCCGCGAGTGCGACCCGCCGCCGTTGACCACCGCTCAGCTGTCCGATGAGGGCATCCCAGGGCACGTCGGCGACGAGTCCGCCAATCACATCGCGAATCCGCGCATCGCCAGCCCACTGGTGCTCAGGGGCATCGCCGACAATGGCATGCCCGACGGTGGACTGCGGGTCGAGATCATCGCGTTGGTCAAGAACCCCGAACCGTACTCCGTTGCGCCTGGTTACCCGGCCAGCTTGAGGTTCGATACGTCCCGATAGCATTCCGAGCAGACTCGATTTGCCATCGCCGTTGCGCCCCACGATCCCAATCCGGTCGCCTTCCTCGAGTCCAACCGAGAGGGAATCGAAGACAACACGGGTGGGATATTCGAGGTGAAGCCCTTCGGCTCCGAGAAGAGGGGTGGCCATCGGATCCTTTCGGAAAATTATGACGCGCTAGGAGCCCACCCCCAGGGTGGTTCACGTCACAGGTGTGGTTAGCGTTCAAACGACAGCAGCAGGCTGCGCAATGTGGCCGCGAGGCCTGCTTGCTTACGCGCATCGAGCGGTGCCAAAAGGTCGTGTTCGCTGTCCAGCAACCTGGCCATAGCGGTATCGACAACTTCAATTCCGGCGTCAGCCAACCGTACCCGCACTCCGCGACCATCTCCCGGATGAGGCCGCCGGGTCACTAAACCTTTCGTGACGAGTTTATCGATGCGGTTGGTCATGGTTCCGCTTGTGACCAGTGTTTGTTTCACCAATTCACCGGGGCTTAGCTCATAGGGCGCCCCTGCCCGGCGCAGCGCGGAGAGCACATCAAACTCCCAGGCTTCGATGCCGGTGGCGGTAAAAGCACCTCGTCTCGCGTTTTCCAGATGGTGCGCAAGCCTCGATAGCCGGGATAAAACCGCCAGAGGTTCAACGTCTAGATCCGGGCGTACGGCGCGCCAGGCCGCCATGATGCGGTCCACCTCATCGGGACCGGAAGCGCTCGAGGACATGCGGGTACTCTAATCGCCCAGCCGCGTTGATAGCACGTTGACCGCGAGGAAGTTGGGCTGTGTCGAGGCTGGCGTCACATCACATGCCGCGCAGGCGCGGCTCAGGTTTAAGGTTCTTCAATCCAAACCATGAGAGATTCACCATATGGGCTGCAACCTGCTCTTTGGATGGGCTGCGAGTCTCCAGCCACCACTGGCCGGTGTACGCCACCATTCCCACCAACATTTGCGCGTACATTGCAGCGTCTTCCACGGCGTGATCGCGACGCGAAAACTGGTCAATCAGAAGTGATTCCACTGTGTTTGCCACGTCGCCAAGAAGTGAGGAGAAGGTCCCGGTTGCCTGGGCGACCGGGGAGTCTCGCACCAGAATCCGAAAGCCATCTTCATGGGTTTCGATATATGTCAGCAAAGCGAGCGCAGCGCTTTCCATCAGCACTTTTGGGTGTCGGGAGGGGATGCGCAGTGCGGTGTCGAGTGCGTCGATCAGTATGCGGGTTTCGCGATCAACCACCACCGCGTACAAACCTTCTTTGCCGCCGAAGTGTTCGTACACCACCGGCTTGGACACCCCGGCGGTCGCGGCAATCTCCTCCACGCTAGTTCCGTCGAATCCTTTTGCCGCGAAAAGTGAGCCGCCGACGGTCAGCAGTTGTTCACGCCGCTGGCGTCCGGTCATCCGCGGTGCACGTGTCTTTGTCGTCACCTGATCCGCACTTGGCGTGTCGTTCATGCCGTCAGTGTTCCACACCCGGGGTAAGATTCTCTGTGCGCCCCGGAGGGGATGCTCCGCCATGGTGTAATGGGTAACACCTCAGATTTTGGTTCTGAAGTTCTAGGTTCGAGTCCTGGTGGCGGAACGGCAGCGCCCCGATGATTGGGGTGACGTACGAACGGAAGGCCCAGGCCGTGAGTCCACACCCTCCAGCAGCCGTAATCGTTCTTGCCGCTGGGGCCGGGACGCGCATGCGGTCCTCAATCCCCAAGGTATTGCACCCTATTTGCGGGCGTTCACTTCTTCTCCACGCGATTTCGGCGGCTCGCACCCTGGAACCGGCTGAGCTCGTGGCTGTTGTCCGTCATGAACGCGCTCAAGTGGTCGCGCACCTTGCCGAGCACGCCGAGGATGTTCTGATCGCTGACCAGGATGAGATTCCCGGCACCGGGCGGGCAGTCCAGTGCGGACTGGAACAGGTCAGCGCCACCAGCGGGGTCGTTGTGGTGACCTACGGTGATGTGCCTTTGCTGGATGGCCCCACGTTGGAAAGCCTGGTGGCGGCGCATGTCGATGGCGGCAATGCGGTGACGGTGTTGACTGCCCGGGTCGAGGACCCAACGGGTTACGGGCGTATCTTGCGGGCGGACTCAGCAGCGGGGGAGCCCGATGCTGATGAGGTCGTGGCGATTGTCGAGCACAAAGATGCCTCTGCTGAGCAGCGTCTGATCACCGAGGTCAACTCTGGGATTTACGCGTTTGACCTTGAGGTCCTGAAGCACGCACTCACCAAGCTCGGAACGGACAATGCCCAAGGGGAGATGTACCTCACCGATGTGCTGGCGATTGCGCGCCGCGAGGGTGGGCGCGTCCGCGCGGTCGCTACGGACGATGCGGTGCTGGTCGAAGGGGCGAATGACCGGGTTCAGCTGGCCCAGCTCGGTGCGGAAATGAATCGGCGCATTGTCGAACGGCATATGCGCGCCGGGGTGAGCATCGTTGACCCGGCCACGACCTGGATTGACTCCGATGTGTCGATCGGTCAGGACACCGTAATTCTGCCTGGCGTTCAGATTCACGGGGCCACCACGATCGGGGAGCGCTGCACGATCGGCCCGGATAGCACGTTGACGGATCTTGAGATCGGGGACGGTGCGAATGTGGTGCGTACCCACGCCATTGCCGCGCTGATTGGGCCCGGCGCAAGCGTCGGCCCCTTCACCTATCTGCGCCCGGGCACGGAGCTCGGTGCCGGTGGGAAAATCGGCGGATTCTGCGAGACGAAGAACGCTCAGATCGCCGACGGCGCGAAAGTTCCTCATCTCAGTTATGTCGGCGACGCCGAAATCGGTGAAGGTAGCAATATCGGCGCCGGCACGATTTTCGCCAACTACGACGGTGTGGCGAAGCATCGCACGACGGTCGGGCGCCAGGTTCGGATCGGTAGCGACAGCGTGCTCGTTGCTCCCGTGACCGTGGGGGATGGTGCGGCAACGGGCGCGGGAACGGTGGTGCGACGGGATATTCCGGCCGGGGCGCTCGGTGTCAGCGCGGTCACCATGCGTAATGTGCCGGGGTGGACCGAAGCGAAACGAGGGGGAACCGCGATGGCGCAGGCCGCAGCAGCGGCTCGTGAAGCGGCGGATACTGCGCCGCCCGGACCTGAGAATCAATCACCCCATCACAGCGCTAAGGGCGCGGATAACCAGGAGGATCAGGCATGAGCGGCATTATTGCGACGGGGGAGAAACGCCTCGTCCTCGCTTCCGGGCGCGCACATCCGGTGCTGGCCCAAGAAGTGGCGCAGGAACTCGGTGTTGAGGTTCTGCCGATGGATGCCTGGGACTTTGCTAACGGTGAGATTTATGTTCGATACGGTGAATCTGTGCGTGGCACGGATGCGTTCGTGTTGCAGTCCCACCCTGCGCCCATTAACACCTGGTTGATGGAAAACCTGATCATGATCGATGCGTTGAAGCGGGCGTCTGCCAAGCGCATCACTGCTATTGCCCCGTGTTTTCCGTATGCGCGCCAGGATAAGAAGCATCGGGGTCGGGAACCTATTTCTGCGCGCTTGGTCGCTGATCTTTTTCAGACGGCCGGGTTGGATCGCATGATTTCGGTGGATCTGCATGCGCCGCAGGTTCAGGGCTATTTTGACCGCCCGGTGGACCACTTGATGGCGCTGCCGATTCTTGCTGAGTATGTGGATCGCACCTATGGGCGTGAAAACCTCGTGGTGGTGTCCCCAGATGCCGGTCGTATCCGGGTGGCTGAGCTGTGGGCGAAGCGGCTCGGGAATGCAAGTCTCGCGTTTATCCATAAGTCGCGCGACACCTCCCGTCCGAACTCGACCGTAGCTAAACGAGTGATCGGTGATGTCTCCGGTAAGCGATGCATTTTGGTGGATGACATGATCGATACTGCGGGTACGATCTGTCAGGCGTCTGAGGCTCTAATGGAGCATGGGGCAACGGATGTTGTGGTGGCTACGACCCATCCGATTCTTTCTGACCCGGCGGTGGCGCGGCTGACGACAGCTCCCATTTCTGAAGTGATTTGTACGAACACGCTGCCCATCCCTGAGGAGAAACGGTTCGCGAAGCTCACCCAGCTGTCCATTGCACCGTTGATCGCGCGGGCGGTTCGGGCTGTGTTTGATGACGGTTCGGTGACGAGCCTTTTTGACGGCGAAGTGTAGTGATTCTCCAGTTCGACGTGTGTTCCTGATGCGATTCTCAGAACCTGTCGGTCGCTTATAAGAATCCGTCGTTCTCCTATAAGAATCCGTCGAGCGTGCGGTTCACAGGCGCATAAAGAGGAGGGTTCCGATACCAGAAGTGGTACCGGAACCCTCCTCTTTGTGATGGTGCTACGACCGACCGGGTTTCGGATCGATCGAGCAAGTCCGTCAGATCAGAACGGGGTTATTTTTGACGGTACGGCGCCAGATGGAACCCAGCCCGAGCCAACGGTCGGCGCCGACTGCGGCGAGCGCAAGCAGCAGGAAGACGTTGATCAGGTGCGCGTCGAGGAACGGATTCTGGCCGATGGGGAAGGAGGCTAGCCACATCAACAGCATCATCGCAGCGCCCGCGATAGCTCCTGCGCGTACGGCGAGCCCGAAGGTCAGGGTGAGACCAACTCCGAGCAGTCCCAGCATGAACAGAACGTTCGTCAGGGTTTCGGCCTGCAGCCAAAACGAGAAGAAGTCTGCGAACGGGTTGCCGGTCTTCGGATCGACGACCTTTCCGAGGAAACCTTTCACGGGTGAGCCACCCGAGATCCATGACTTGGCTGATGGGGTGGAGAAGCCGAGCCCGAAGGTCTTATCGAAGAATGCCCACAGGAATTCAAAGCCGATCAGAATACGGACGATCCCAAGCAGGTTGCGTCCGAGACCGGTTGAGAGTGACGGGGAGTTGTTTGGTGCAGGGGCCACGTGAGTCCTTTCATCATGCCGATATCCGCGTCGCCCGATCGGGGCGTGGATTCACAGTACCGACTCCTTTAATCTTAAATCCTGCATATCTGCTGGGAGGGACCAAGGTCATCTGTGAGGGGTCGATAGAGCCCGACAATGCAGGCCGCTGTTCTTCCTGGTGACGGCGCTATGGGTGCTGGTGAGGAAGCTATGATGTTGCCGGCGACGCTGCGCTCTAGCGGCCCACGCGCCATGCCGGTGTCATCGTGCGATGCCACCTGAGGTGAGCAGCCTCACCGGCAAGAGCCTGGTGGGCGAAAGGGCGTGGCGAGGTATCCTTACCTAGTTGCCCCGGCGAGGGAGAAGGCACGAATCCGCCAGCATCGAAAAACGATGCCGCGTCAGGCCGTGCACGAGCTCCGTTATCGACGAGGTGTTCCGGCCCTGGCCGGTGCGCGTCGAGCCTCGCCTCCGCCACCGACCCAAAGGAGCCATTCATGGCTGAAAAGATCAAAATCGAACAGCGCACCGAGTTCGGCAAGGGCGCGTCCCGCCGCATCCGTGCAGAGCACAAAGTGCCGGCAGTGATTTACGGTCACGGCATGGAGCCCGTGCACATCGTGATGCCGGGTCACGAAACCGCTCTGGCCGCCCGTAACCCCAACGCTCTGCTCGAGCTGGAGCTTCCGAGCGGTGAGAGCTACCTCGGCCTCATCAAAGAGGTCCAGCGCCACCCGCTCAAGCGCACCCTGACCCACCTCGACCTGGTCGTGGTGCGCCGCGGCGAAAAGGTACACGTCGACATCCCCGTGACCCTGACCGGCGAGCCGGTCTCGCCCGCGATCGCCGTGGTCGAGGTGCAGGAAATCACTGTTGAGGCCGAGGCCACCCACCTGCCCGAGAGCATCGAGGTCAGCGTGGAGGGCAAGGAAGAGGGCTTCCAACTGTTCGCCGGTGACCTGTCCCTGCCCAAGGGCACAGACCTGGTGACCGATGCCGAACTGCTTGTCGTCGCGGTGGAACTGCCCAAGGCGGGCAAGGGCGAAGACTCCGCTGAGGGTGAGGCAGAGGCTGATTCACAGGAGTGAGCCACGGCGATCACACGGCGAATTGTGTCGTGTGATCGCTCATAGCTGACCTTCTATACCTACCGGGGTGTCGCATTCAGTGCGGCGCCCCGGTAGCGTGTCGTGGGGTGTTTGCACGGGCCCATTCCGTCTCCGTGCGAACGTCGACGGCGTTAAGGCGCTGCCATCAAGAAGGAGACTGCGTGTGACCGGGACATTTCTGATTGCTGGACTAGGGAATCCAGGGCCGCGCTACGCGAACACCCGGCACAACATCGGGCACATGGTCTTAGACCATCTCGCCGGGGAACTCGGTGGCACCTTCAAACCTGCTAGACGAGCCCAAGCAGTCGTCCTCGAAGGCCGACTCGGAGCCGTGGGCACCGCCAGCAGCGCCCGCACAGTGCTGGCTAAAACCACCTGCTTCATGAACGAGTCCGGTGGGCCCATAGCTAATCTCGTGCGGTTCTACAGCATCGAACCGGAAAATGTCGTGATCGTTCACGACGATATCGACCTAGCCTTCGATGTGCTGCGGGTCAAACGCGGCGGGGGCGAAGGCGGCCACAACGGCCTGCGCGACATCACAAAGGCACTCGGCACCAAAGAGTATCTGCGGGTTCGAGCTGGGGTAGGCCGACCAACGGGAGGTGGTGACGCCGCCGACTATGTGCTCGCACCTTTTTCTGCATCCCAGCGCAAGGACTTGCCACATCTGTTGGCAGATGCCGCGGACGCTGCCGCATCGCTCGTGCTGGATGGACTGCTCGACACGCAGCAGCGCGTTCACGCCCCGAACGGGAGGACGAAATGACCAACCTGCGCCCCATTCTGACCGCGCTACAGGCCACGGACGATCTCGCGAAAATCCGTCAACTCGCCGCTGAGACCACCGAAGGTGATGTGGTTGCTGCACCCGGTTTGGTGCCGTTTGCGTTGGCCGATGTGTGTGTTGATCGAGCTGCACGCGGTGTGAGCGCACCCCTAGTGATCGTGACGGCCACCACGCGGGCCGCTGAAGATGTCGGGGCCATGCTGCGGACAATGCTGGACCCCGGGTCTGTGGCGGACTTACCCGCGTGGGAAACCCTGCCTCATGAGCGGCTTTCTCCCCGCTCCGACACCGTGGCACGCCGCATCGCAACTCTGCGCCGCCTGCAGCACCCGAGTGAGCACGGCGCCATTAGCGCCCTAGTGGTCCCGGTACGTTCACTGCTGCAACCAATGGTTAAAGGCCTCGGTGATCTGGTGCCGGTCACTGTGCGGGTGGGGGAACGCCAGGACCTCGGCGACCTTCAGCAGCAGCTGATTGATGCCGCTTATTCCCGGGTGGATATGGTCGAACGCCGCGGTGAATTCGCGGTTCGCGGAGGAATCCTCGATGTCTTCCCGCCCACCGAACCTCATCCGCTGCGTCTTGAGTTTTTCGGGGATGAGGTCGAGGAGATCCGATTCTTCTCAGTGGCCGATCAGCGGTCACTTCAGGACGCGCCGGAGGGACTGTACGCCCCGCCGTGCCGCGAAATTCTGTTGACCGACACAGTGCGAGAACGGGCTCGGGCATTGACCGATACACTTCCTGGCGCCCGCAGCATGCTCGAAAAAATTGCCAGCGGCATCGCGGTCGAAGGCATGGAATCCCTCAGCCCGGTGCTGGTCGATGGCATGCAGGCACTGACCGATGTGCTCCCGACCGGGAGCGCCATGGTGCTGCTAGATCCCGAACGGATCCGGGCACGGGCCGAAGACCTGGTGAACACCACCGAAGAGTTTCTGTCCGCGGCGTGGTCCAGCGCGGCTGCCGGTGGCGGCGTCCCGTTAAACGTTGACTCAGCTAGCTTCCTGCCCCTGACTCAGGTGCGTCAGGACGCCTTGGCGGCCGGACACAGCTGGCACACCATTCAGCCGTTTGGGATTGATGAGGAGACAGCGCCTGCCCACACGGTCCTCACCGCAGCGACGGTCCCCCCGGGCTACGGCGGTGACTTACCTCGTGTTGCCCAAGATTTCGCCACCCGTCGGGAAGCGGACTGGCGAATTGTCGTGGTCACCGAAGGTGCAGGCTCGGCGCGCCACATCACCACACAGCTATCCGATATGAATGAAAACGGTGGTGTGATTGTCGCAGCCCGGTTCGTTCCTGACCTGGGAGAAGCTGAGCCCGAGCTGCCCCCGGCCAGCGTGACGGTCACCGCGGGACCGCTGTCACACGGGCTGGTCAGCGAGCAAGCGAAGCTGTTGCTGCTGTGTCAGCGCGAGGTCACCGGCAAATCGGGGGCTAGACGAGGTGAAGATCGCCGGATTCCGGCGCGCCGCCGCAGCGTGGTGGACCCGTTGCAACTGCGGCCGGGGGATTATGTGGTCCATGACCACCATGGGGTCGGTCGTTTCGTGGAGATGACCAGCCGCAAAGTCGGAAGCGGCAGCAAAGCCGCGATGCGCGAATACTTGGTGATCGAGTACGCCCCGGCCCGCCGCGGAGCACCGGGGGACAGGCTCTACGTCCCCTCCGATCAGCTTGACCAGGTCACCAAATACGTCGGCGGGGACAACCCTTCCATGAACCGCATGGGCGGGTCCGACTGGTCGAAAACCAAGGCGAAAGCCCGAAAAGCGGTTCGGGAAATTGCCGCCGAGCTCGTGCGCCTGTATTCAGCGCGGCAAGCCTCGCCGGGGTATGCCTTTGGGCCTGACACCCCCTGGCAGCGCGAACTGGAAGACGCCTTCGCCTACGTCGAAACTCCCGATCAGCTGTCCACAATTGACGAGGTCAAACGCGATATGGAGCGTGCGGTCCCGATGGACCGTTTGATCTGCGGGGATGTCGGTTACGGAAAAACTGAAATCGCCGTGCGCGCTGCATTTAAAGCGGTTCAAGACGGCAAACAGGTTGTCGTGCTGTGCCCGACTACTCTGCTGGCCCAGCAGCACCTGGAAACATTTTCTGAGCGGTACGCCGGATTCCCGGTCACGGTCAAAGCGCTGTCCAGGTTCCAAAATGCCGCCGAGTCGGAAGCTGTGATCGATGGGCTTCGCGACGGCAGCGTCGATGTGGTGATCGGGACCCATCGCCTCATTACCGGGCAGGTGCGGTTTAAGAATCTCGGTCTGGTGGTGATCGATGAAGAGCAGCGCTTTGGGGTTGAGCACAAAGAAACCTTGAAGGCGATGCGCACCGATGTCGATATTTTGGCGATGTCCGCCACCCCTATTCCACGCACCTTGGAAATGGCTGTCACTGGTATTCGGGAGATGTCGACACTAGCCACCCCGCCCGAAGAACGTCACCCGGTGCTGACTTATGTCGGCCCGTGGGAGGAGAAGCAGGTTGCAGCGGCGATCCGTCGTGAGCTGCTGCGTGAAGGGCAGGTCTTTTACATCCATAACCGGGTGGAGGATATTGAGCGAACGGCGCAGCGTTTACGAGACTTAGTGCCAGATGCCCGAGTCGAGGTTGCTCACGGCAAGATGAATGAGCATCAGCTCGAACGCGTGATCGTCGATTTTTGGGAAAAACGGTTCGATGTGTTGGTGTGCACCACCATCGTGGAAACCGGGTTGGATATCGCCAACGCCAACACGCTAATTGTGGAAAACGCCGACCGGTTCGGACTATCGCAATTGCATCAGCTCCGCGGGCGCGTGGGCAGGGGACGGGAACGCGCGTACGCGTACTTCCTGCACCAGGCGATGAAGCCGCTGACCGAGACCGCCCATGATCGTCTGACCACCTTGGCCACCCATACTGACCTAGGTTCCGGAATGCAGGTGGCGATGAAAGACCTCGAAATTCGCGGTGCTGGAAACCTACTCGGCGGCGAACAGTCCGGACACATCGCCGGAGTCGGTTTCGACCTGTACATCCGTATGGTGGGCGAGGCTGTTTCAGCGTTCCGTGGCGATGCGAATGACGAGGTCGCTGACGTGCGGGTCGAACTCCCGCTGGATGCGCACCTCCCGCACGACTACATCCCCTCCGAGCGTCTGCGCTTGGAAGCGTACGGAAAGTTGTCGCAGGCCCGCGATGAATCCATGATTGAAGAGGTGCGGGCGGAGCTCGTCGACCGTTACGGTCCGGTCCCGGCACCCGCTGAAGTGCTGTTCGATGCCGCACGTTTCCGTTTAACCTGCCGGCAAGCGGGAATTACCGAAGTGCAAACGCAGGGCAAGATGATCCGGGTGGGGCACCTCGATGTCCCGGATTCCGTCGCGATGCGTTTAAAGCGTCTGTATCCGGGAACGCTTATTAAGCCGACGACGCGGCTGGTGTTGGTGCCGCAACCAACCACCGCCCGTATCGGGGGCGCTCAGCTTCGCGATCACGAGCTGCTGGACTGGTGTCGAACGCTGGTGGCGACACTGACCGGACAGAGCGTCGGCACTGCATAGGCACGTCCAGCGTCCGTAGCTGCATCGGCGGCACATGGGTCTGCTAGAGGTTCGGTTGAGCCTCAGTCGGTGCTAGTGGTCCCTCCTCTGTACAGTGGCCATGTGATGAGACTGAATATTCTGCCGGTGTCGACTCGCAACGCACCGGGATTGCTGACTGCACGCGGGTGGGATGAGATTCGCGCCGCCACGGTTGTGTTGCTCAGTTGCTCTCACCCGGGATGGGTTGCTCACCTGCGTGAAGCCGGGTGCAAAGCAGTCTCCCTGGCCGACCCGGTGACACCCGGGCAGGTACATGAGGCTATCGCTGGGGCCGATGGTGCGGGTGCCAGTGGGACAGTGGCCTGGTTAGTGGATGCGGAGAGTGATCTAGCCTCCCGCGTTGACACCATTGCCGCGCGAGCGGGTGTGTGCGATCTGGATTATGTTTTTGCCTCCCCGCGAGCACCCGGCAGCGAAGTGGTGGAATCGGTGCGGATCATGCATGCGCTGCGGTCTCCGGGGGGAGATGACTGGAGTGCGGCCCAAACCCATGCGTCGCTGGCTCGGTACTTGGTGGAAGAAACCTACGAAGTGTTGGAGGCGATTGAAGCACCTCAATCAGGCCACGATGGCGTCGCGGATTCACGGTGTCCGGCACCTGGGCCTGGGGATCCCGCTCTCGTTGGCGAATTAGGTGATTTGCTTTTCCAGATTGTGTTTCACTCTCGGCTCGGAATGGAAGAAGATCCGCCCTGGACCGTTGATGATGTTGCTCGCCACTTGAACGAGAAGATGCTGCGGCGAAACCCCCACGTCTTCGGTACGGCCCAGGTGGAGGGAATTGACGACATCGTGGCGCAGTGGCAGCAGGCTAAACAGCGCGAGACCCCAAGTCGGGGGCTCTTCGATGGGATTCCCCAGGAGCTTCCCGCGTTGCAGCGCGCGTGGAAAATAGCTCATCGCATGCGTCATGCGGCTGCTGAGGGAGAAGCCGACACGCTTGCGGCCCGGGTCGCATCGGTTCAGCAACGCGCGCAGGGAGATGACCACGCTGTCCTCGCTCTCGGCGCGGAACTGCTGGCCCTGGTGGAACGGGCGGAAAGACAGGATCTAGATGCTGAATCGGCACTGCGCACCCTGCTCCATCGCATAGCGGCGATATAGGGTCCGATGATAGGAACGCGTACAGGCGTACAGGCGTACAGGCGTACAGGCGTACAGGCGTACAGGCATGCAGCGTGCGGATTCGCGATGCTGACCGGTTTAGGACCGGTGGTTAGCGCCTAACAAACCCCAGACCCTCATAGAGTGCGTGTGCGGCAAGCGATGTGCCGTCTCCGATCCGGAGTGAGATCTGCTCATCACCCGCGATGGCACACGTGTTGATCGCGTGATGCAGCAAGGTTTTGCCCAAGCCCTGTCCACGGGCGGCGGGGTCGACGAACAGGTCAATGATGAACGGGCCCAGTAGGTCGGAATCCCAGATTGAACGGTGTACAACCAGTACGGCCCCGACCACGCGGTGATTGATTACCGCTATCGCGGAGGCGTCGTAGCGAAGAGCCCCGTACTCCCCGGCGAAGGTGTCGCGGATTTCCTGGACGGCGCCCGCCAAAGTGGTGCATGCGATGCCTGGTGGATAAGCCTTGAAGTACGCAGCTGCGATGGCGTCGATGTGGTTCGCGGTGAGCACTTGGAGGGCTGCCTTGGGGGGGGGGAGTCACGGGAACAGCGTCCGCAAGGTGCAATGTCAGCAGATCTGACGGCATAAAAGTTTCGTTCTCCTGAGGCAAGTAGGTGGTGGTTCTTAGTGTGCGCAACCGAATGCTTTTCTCGCGAGCAAATTTTCAGCCTCACAGTTCCTTAGTCCTTCAGAATGCAAGCCTGTATCGCTCAGGCACCCCACCCTCAATAGGGGCGCACAACAGGGGCGTAAAGGAGTAATAGGAAGGAGTGGATGTACTACCGTAGGGGATGATTTTTGTGGTTGAGAGATTGGAACCGCCATGTGGGATCGCAAGTACACAGCGTGGTTTCTTGCGGATACCACTGGGCAGGCCATGTCTGCCATTAGGTCATTCGCCTTCCCCGTGGTTGTTCTTGCGAGCACCGGATCGGTCACCACGGCGGGCCTGTCGGCATCCTTGGCGATCATGTCAGGGGCGTTCAGCATGCCGGTCGGGGGCTGGCTCCAGGACCGCTGGGATCGGAGGATGCTGCTCGCGCTATGGGGTGTATCGGGGATCCTGCTTTTCGCCTTCGCCGTCCTTGCCGTTCTTTGGCTACCGACATCGACATGGCAATGGCTCGCACTGGCGGTGTTGTTTGGCCTGCGTTCAGGGATCCTGGGTTCTGTCAGTAATGTGCTGTTGCGCTCTGTGGTGTCCGCTAAGGACTTGCCTAACGCAATGGCTATGCAGGATGGGCGAGATGCGGCGCTGAGCATGGCGGGACCGCCGATTGGAGGTGTGCTGCTCAGCATCTCGTACTGGCTTCCCTTTGCGGTGGGTGTGATTTTTAGTGCGATATCAACCGTCTGCACATTTTTTATTCCCCGGCACAACGTGTCCCCGTCAGCGCAAAACGTATCCCCGACAGTAAAAGAGGCAGAGCGCATCACCGCAGGCTTTTGGGATGGAATGATCTGGCTTAAAAATAATCAGTTTTCATTCGTTCTCGCGGTCTTTGGGACTCCGATCATCACGATCTTTAATTGCGTCATTTTGGTAGCGGGTTTAGATCTGGTGCGCAGGGGAGTGAATCCCGGCATCGTGGGTCTCGCCGATACCAGCGCTGCTGCTGGGGCGCTCATCGGGTCGGTGCTCGTTGCTCCTTTACGTAAAAGGATCCGAGGCAGCTGGCTGGTCATCGCAGCGTTCGCGGTACCCGCAATTTGTGCCATGGCCTCGGGCTTATTCACTCATCCAGGCTTGCGGATCGCATGCTTTATCCCCGCTTTTCTACTTCTGCCAGTTGGAAACGCCGTGGTTGGAGCGATTCAAATCTCGATAATCCCCGACAAACTGTTGGGACGGGTTTTCTCATCGGTTGGGCTCCTGGAGGGAGGCATCTCTGCCGTCGCCGTGTGGATCGCTTCACGTGGCCTAGATCTTTTCGGCTACCGCGTTGTCACCGTGATCGCAGGTGTTGTGATTCTGCTGCTGCTTACGGTGGTTATTCGTCGTTGCCGAATAGGTGAGATTCCTAAACCGGAGGGGATTGCTGAGTTCTCGCGCTCTGTGGCCTAAGGGCGCGCCACAGCGCTGTGCCTAGGTGAAGCTGTGGCTCTAGGCGAAACGGGAGGGTCCCCGCCAATCCCGTGCCCGGTGTCGCCCCAGCCCACTACACTGGAGTATGGACAGGTCAGTGTCGACCGGACCGACCATCGTTTCCTCAGCAGAAGGAGAAAAAGTCCATGGCAGCAATTGAAGCCGTTATCGCTCGCGAGATCCTCGATTCCCGCGGCAACCCCACCGTAGAGGTTGAGGTTGTCCTCGACGACTACACGATGGCCCGTGCGGCTGTTCCCTCCGGCGCATCGACCGGTGCCTTCGAGGCTGTTGAGAAGCGTGACGGCGACAAGTCCCGCTACCTCGGCAAGGGCGTAGAAGAAGCCGTTGACGCGGTGGGTGAAATCATCGAGCCGAAGCTGCTCGGTCTCGACATCGCCGACCAGCGCGAAATTGACCAGACCCTGATCGAGCTGGACGGTACCCCGAACAAGGCCAAGCTCGGCGCGAACGCAATCCTGGGTGTGTCCCTGGCTGTTGCGAAGGCTGCGGCGGACCAGGCTGAACTGCCGCTGTACCGCTACGTGGGTGGCCCCAACGCCCACGTTCTGCCGGTTCCGATGATGAACATCCTCAACGGTGGGTCCCACGCGGACTCCAACGTTGACATTCAGGAATTCATGATTGCCCCGATCGGTGCGCCGTCATTCAAGGAGTCGGTGCGCTGGGGCGCTGAGGTTTACCACAGCCTCAAGAAGGTTCTGCATGAGCGTGGCCTGGCCACCGGTCTGGGCGATGAGGGTGGCTTTGCGCCGAACCTCGAGTCCAACCGTGAAGCTCTTGACCTGATCGTCGAGGCCATTGAAAAGGCCGGATTCACCCCGGGCAAGGACATCGCACTGGCTCTGGACGTTGCGGCATCTGAGTTCTACGAGGATGGCTCGTACCTGTTCGAGGGCGAAAAGCGCACCTCTGACCAGATGATCGAGTACTACGGCGAGCTGGTCGATGCGTACCCGCTGGTCTCGATTGAGGATCCGCTGAACGAAGAAGACTGGGACGGCTGGGTAGCCATCGAGTCCAAGCTGGGTGAGAAGGTTCAGATCGTGGGCGACGACCTCTTCGTCACCAACCCTGAGCGTCTGGCGAAGGGCATCGAGCTCGGCGCAGCCAACGCCCTGCTGGTGAAGGTGAACCAGATTGGTTCGCTCACCGAGACTCTAGACGCGGTTGATCTCGCTCACCGCAACGGGTTCCGTTGCATGATGTCTCACCGCTCCGGGGAGACCGAGGACACCACCATCGCTGACCTCGCGGTGGCTGTGAACTGTGGACAGATTAAGTCCGGTGCTCCGGCTCGCGGTGAGCGTGTCAACAAGTACAACCAGCTCATCCGCATTGAGGAGGAGCTGGGTGATGCGGCTCGCTACGCCGGTGCGGCAGCCTTCCCGCGTTTCACGGTAGCCTGATTGCATGACTCCACGACGACCGGGCGCCCCGCAACGTGCGGGTCGCCCGGTCGCTGTTTCTGCCTCGGCGCGTTCGCCTAAGAGCGCCGGGCAAAAGTCAGCAGCCTCAAAGCCCCGGTCAGGTCGGCGCAACGAAGGTTTTCGGACGACCCCGGCAGGCAGGCGACCGGCGGCTTCGACCAGGTCGCGTGCCGGAGCTGATCCGGTGCGTCGACGCGATGATGGTGGTCGTGGCTTGGGTCTTACGAAACGGGCCCTGTTTCTGGTTGTGGTTGTGGTGATCTCACTTGCGACCTTGGTGCCCTCGTTAAACGAATATGTGGCGCAGCGTCAGCAGATCGATGCCATGCGGGTCAAGGTTGAGCAGCAGCAAAAAGAAGTGGCGCAGCTCAACACCGATCTGAAGAGGTGGGATGATCCCGCCTATATCGCAGCCCAGGCGAGGCAGCGTTTGCTGTATGCCAAGCCGGGTGAAACCCAATACCGTCTGACTGATTCCTCGGGCAAGAATGTCCCCCTGACCGAGGAACAAAAAGCAGCCAATGAGGCCTCGAAGGACGAGTGGTATTCGACACTGTGGCAATCGGTGGAGGGTGCCAGCGCGGTCCGGGCTGAGGATGATCCATTAGAGGGGACCCCAACGGGAGGAAACGGGTGAGCGAGCTTCCGCCCCTGCCTTATGAGAGTCCGGCTAGCCAGGCCGATCATGACCGGATGAAAGTTCAGCTAGGACGAGTAATGCGCGGGGTGCATTCGATTGCACGGCGGTGTGCCTGCGGTTGTCCCGCTGTCGTCAGGACGGTTCCGCGGTTGCCCGATGGAACTCCGTTCCCCACCAGTTTGTATCTGACGTTACCGAGTATGGTGCAGGCCATTTCGCGGCTTGAAGCGGGTGGGGTGATGTCGGAACTGACAGAGCGCTTGGCCCACGATGAGGATTTAGCTGCCGGATATAGACGCGCCCATGATCGGTATCTCGCGCGCCGCGGAGAGCTGGGGGAGGCTAGAGAAATCGAGGGGATCAGCGCGGGCGGTATGCCCGCTCGGGTGAAGTGCCTGCACGCGGTGGTCGGTCAGTCGCTCGCTGAAGGTGAAGGGGTCAATCCCGTCGGTGATCTGGTGCTCAGGCAACTTGCTGACGACGGCGACGCAGACATTGACCGGTGTACCTGCGATGATGCCCAGCCCCGGAGCACTGTGATGACGGTTCAGCGATGACGACGGTGGAGCCGAATATGGTTAAAAGTGAGGGTAAGCACGCGGTAGGGGCACCGGTAGCCGCTATTGATTGCGGCACGAACTCGATTCGTCTGCTTATTGCGACGGCTCGCAATACAGAGGGTTCAGACGCTGCACCCGCAGACCGCGGAACATCCCCGCGTGGTCTACAGGACCTTGCGCGACGCATGGAGATTGTGCGTCTCGGTCACGGAGTAGATCGCACGGGTCGACTCGATGAACAGGCTATTGCCCGGACTCTGGATGCCACCCGTCGATATGCCGACCTGTGCACTGAACACGGGGTGCGCAAGATTCGATTTGTCGCGACCTCCGCAACCCGAGATGCAGATAACCGGGACGATTTTGTGAGCGGGGTGCGCAATATCCTCGGCGTTGAACCCGAGGTGATCTCCGGCGCCACGGAAGCAGCTTTGTCATTTCGCGGTGCTTTAAGCGGTCTGGGTTCGCAGGTTTCGGCGCCGTACCTGGTGGTCGATATCGGTGGTGGTTCCACGGAGTTTGTTCTTGGAACCGATGAGCCGACGCATCGCATCAGTGTCGATATGGGCTGCGTACGGATGGCTGAGCGATACCTTCGCACAGACCCACCGACTCCTGAGGAAATTCAGGCAGCGGCTGCAGATATTGAAGCGGTGATCGACCAGGCGGCCGAGGCGGTGCCATTCGAGCAGACGCGGACGCTGGTAGGGCTGGCCGGCTCGGTGACAACTGTCACCGCGCATGCGCTGGGGCTTACACGGTACGAGCCTGCGCACATTGATGGGGCGGTTCTACAGATCCCGGATGCGCTTGCGGCGTGTCGCGATTTGCTGACGTCGACGCGCGAATATCGGGCGGGTCTTGGGTTCATGCATCCGGGCCGAGTCGACGTGATTGGAGCAGGTGCGCTGGTCTGGGCCAAGATTTTGGAACGCCTCAGCGCCCAGGCGGGGCTTTCGACCGTGCGCACGAGTGAGCATGACATCCTCGACGGCATTGCGCTTAGCCTGTTCGACCGCGAAAACTGAGGGTAAGGTCGCGAACAATACGTGAGGGATCCGGTGTCGGCGCAAGGGGTCGACCGTGGGTTAAGACAAGTTGTTCCGAAACCGGGGACGGTCATAGGCTTTACTCATGTCCAATTTCACCGGCACGAAGCCGCATGTCCTCATCCTTGGTGGGGGCGCCGTCGGGATGACGGCAGCCCAGTCTCTTCGTAAGGACTTTGGCTCCCAGGTCGCTATCACCGTGGTCGACCCACGCCCTTACATGACGTACCAGCCGTTCCTGCCTGAGGTAGGGGCTGGAGCAATCGACCCGCGCAACGTTCTCGCGTCTCACCGCACGGTTTTGCGCGGATGCAAGCTCATAACCGGCGCGGTTCGCGAAATTAAGCACGCGCACAAAACCGTGGTCGTCGAAACTGAGGGCGGGGACCTCGACGTCGTCTACGACTACCTCGTGGTGGGGCTCGGCTCGGTGCCGCGTACGCTGCCTATTCCCGGTTTGGCGGAGAACGCTATCGGCTTCAAATGGGTTGAAGAGGCTGTGGCGGTTCGGGACAAGATTTTGTCCAACCTGGCCGAGGCTGCGTCCACGAAAGATTCTGAGCTGCGCAAGCGGCTGCTGACCTTCACGTTCGTCGGTGGCGGGTTCGCTGGGGGTGAGGCTATCGCTGAGGCGGAGGACATGGTCCGCGGAGCGTTGAAGCTGTACCCGGACCTGCATGCATCCGACGTTCGTTTCGTGCTGATTGAAGCGATGGGCCGGATCCTGCCTGAAGTCGGTGAGGATCTTGGAAAGTACGCGCTGCGTCAGCTGCGCGAGCGCGGTATCGAGGTCAAGTTGGAGACTTTCTTGAACTCGTGTGTGGATGGCAAGGTGCAGACCAGCGATGGGGACGAGTTTGAATCGGATCTGATCGTGTGGACTGCGGGAATTAAGCCCAACCCGATTCTCGCGCAGTCGGATCTGCCCTTGAATCAGACCGGTCGGTTGGACTGTCTGCCTGACCTTCGGGTGAAGGGTGATAGCGGTCCGCTGGAGGGTGTGTTTGCCGGTGGTGACTGCACGACTGTTCCGGACCTCGCCTCGGGTGAGGGCAAGGTCTGCCCGCCTAATGCTCAGCACGCCGTGCGTCAGGCAAAGGTGATCGCAGACAATATTGCGCGCGCTGTTCAGGGTCGGCCGTTGGTGGATTACTTCCACCGGAATCTCGGTGTGATGGCCACGCTGGGGCGGTACAAGGGCGTGGGCACCTTGATGCTTGGCAAACGTAAGGTTGAGCTGAAGGGTCTGCCGATTTGGCTGATGGCGCGTGCCTACCACGTCTATGCGATGCCGACTCTGTCCAGGAAGGTCGGTGTGGTGGCTGGCTGGATTACCCAGCTGTTCTCCAACCGCGATGTGGTCGCTATTCCGCAGCAAGAACGTCCTCGCGCGGCGTTCGAGCAGGCGTCGGCGTCCTCGCCGAAGAAAGGTTGATTGGCCTGGCAGATACGCCAGTAGGTCTGGTTAGCACGCCACGTAAGGATGATGGGTGGATCCTTGGGGCTGTGTGCGCGCTAGGCTGTGAACGTTAACTGCGATGCCCCGGTTTCTTAGAGACCGGGGCATCGCTGTTTTTGCGTCGGTCCTGATGGGACACGGTGGAGTTAGCGCTGAACATGGATTCGCTCCTGCGCCGATGTTTTCCGGGGCTTTGAGTTTTTCTGGGGTTTCGAGGCCAAAGGAAACCAGGGTGAGGGCTTGTGGGGTGCCGGGTTGAAGTCGCGGCGGCGTCGCTTTCAGAGTATTCTTGAATGAAAGATTCTGACTGTTTCAACGTTAACCCAGTCATGAACGACCCTTAGTTCGGGTGGCTGATGGCGGTGGAGACGTGGGATCTGTTCTGCCGTGGATGCGATATTGAGCGCAGCTGCGCCATACGACGTTTAGGAGGTTCCACATGGAGATCATCATTCGCCCAGACGAGCAGGCTGTTGCCGCGTCGGTTGCGGATATTTTCGACGCCGCAATTCGGGCAGCGGATGGTAAAGGGCTGACTCTCGGGCTTGCGACCGGGTCCTCACCGGTCAAGACCTACGCAGAGCTGATCCGGCGCCACCGTGAGGAGGGGTTGAGCTTTGCCGGGGTGCGGGCATTTTTGCTCGACGAGTACATCGGTCTGCCGCGCACCCATGAACAGTCTTATTACCGCTTCATCCGCGACAACTTCACCAGCCACGTCGATCTTGAGGACTCGCTCGTGCAGTCGCCTCACGGCGAAGCGGAGGATCCGATCACCGAAGCTGCACGATATGACCAGTCCATTGTCGATGCAGGGGGGTCGATCTTCAGATCCTCGGCATTGGAACCGATGGACACATCGGGTTCAACGAGCCGGGTTCATCTTTGGCCTCTCGCACCCGGATTAAGACCCTCACAGAGCAGACGGTCAGGGACAACGCACGGTTCTTTGACTCTCCTGCCGAAGTCCCAATCCATGTTCTTACCCAGGGGCTTGGAACCATTATGGATGCTCGGAACATCGTGCTCGCAGCGACCGGTGAACACAAGGCGGAAGCGGTGGCCGCCATGGTGGAAGGTCCGCTCAGCGCGCGCTGCCCAGGTTCGATTTTGCAGATGCACCGGTTTGCCACCGTGGTGATCGACGAGGCTGCCGCCAGCAAGCTGGAAGCGGTGGACTACTACCGCTTTATCCAGGCGAATAAAGGCTCCTTTTAGGGGTGACAGGTTCCTTGTAGAGGTGACTGTGCGATGCGCTGAATCGTCATCGAGCAGAGCGTCAGAATAGGTTCAGAAAAGGCAACGCAGCGGTGCCCCGGCTCAATCGGCCGGGGCACCGCTGTGATGCGCCGGTACGTCGTCTACGAGGGGAGGCGGACCGGATCTGGGTGGGAGTGGTTGTCCGTCTCGTACAGGGCATTCACGACGTAGTCGATGCATTGGATGAGCGCACGGATATCTTCGGGAGGTGTCGCGGGGAAGGTGGCAACCCGCAGCTGATTCCGGCCAAGTTTTCGGTAGGGCTCAATGTCGACGATGCCGTGGGCACGCAGGGTTTTTGCCACGAGTGTGGCGTCGATCTTGTCGTTCAGGTCGATCGTGACTACGACGTGCGAGCGCGCAGATGGCTCGTTGACAAACGGGGTGGCGTAGGTGCTTGCTTCTGCCCAGTCGTACAACAAGCCGGACGTGGTTGCGGTGCGGGAGGCAGCCCAGGACAACCCTCCGTTGGATAAAAGCCAGTCAATTTGTTCGGCTAGAAGAACGAGCGTGGCTAGGGCCGGAGTGTTGAGCGTCTGATTTTTGCGGGAGTTTTCCAGCGCGGTGGTCAGCGATAGGAACTCAGGAATCCAGCGTGCGCTGCCGTGCCCCGGGCGCTCGGCCGCGATTCGCTCAGCTCGCTCGATGGCTGCGGGGGAGAGGACGGCGATCCATAAACCGCCGTCGGATGCGAAGCACTTTTGAGGGGCGAAGTAGTAGGCGTCGGTCTGGTTGAGATCCACCTGGAGTCCCCCGGCAGCTGATGTGGCATCGATCAAAACCAGCTGATCAGAACGTGCTTTTTCGACGCGCTGTACCACAGACATGACGCCGGTTGAGGTTTCGTTGTGCGGCCAGGCATAGACATCGGCATCTGCTTCGTAGGGCATGGAGGTCAGGTGCCCGGGTTTTGCACGGTGGCAGATGGGGCCCGCTAGAAAGGGGGCCTCAGCGGTGACGCGGGCGAACTTTGAGGAGAACTCGCCAAAACACAGATGCGCTGATCGCTGGGAGATGAGTGAGCACGCGGCGATATCCCAAAAGGCAGTGGATCCACCGTTGCCAAGGGCGATCTCATACCCGTTCGGTAGCGACAACAGCTCAGCCAGACCGGCCCGAACGCGCCCCACTAGGCTGCGGACCGGGTTTTGGCGGTGGGATGTGCCGAGAACAGACGGCGTGGTGAGCAGAGCCTGAAGATGTGCTGAGGGGACTCGGGATGGACCTGAGCCGAACCGTCCGTCGAGGGGGAGCAAGGACGTCGGGATCGTGGGCAGCGTGTGATCTGCTAGATCGAATGACGGGGTCATGGTCTTATCTCTCCTGCCATGGTTGCGGGGCTGCAAGCGGCGATTGTGCCCGGTTTTGATTGTGGCTCACCGGGTCGGATGCGGTATGGCCGGTCCATAACCTGGCTGCTGCCGGTGTGACGCGAAGCCCAGAAGCTGACAAGATCAGGGGCATGATGCGTGCGGACATGGATAAACGGCCTTTCGATGTTGCCCGGATGTTTGACCAGGTGGCATCCCGATACGACCTCTTGAACGACGTTTTAGCTGTCGGGCAAGTCAGGAGATGGCGTCGGAGCATGGTGCAAGCATTGGCTTTGCCTGCTGGCGCCCGGGTGTTGGATCTGGCGGCTGGGACGGGAACCTCAACGGCTGCTCTGCGTGCTGCTGGGTTTGACGCGGTGGCTGCAGATTTTTCTCCCGGAATGATTAAAGAGGGGCGGCGTCGCAACCCCGGCATCGAATTTGTTCAGGCCGACGCCACGGCTCTCCCGTTCGAGGATGCGAGTTTTGATGCGGTCACCATCAGTTTTGGCTTGCGCAATGTGGTGCGTCCGCGCGCGGCCCTCGCGGAGATGGCCCGGGTAGTCCGCCCCGGAGGTCCAGTGCTGATCTGTGAATTCTCAACTCCGACCTGGCGACCGTGGCGCACTGTCTATTTCGAGTACCTGGTTCGGGCCATGCCTAAGGTGGCCCGCTTGGTTTCGTCGAATCCGGCTGCTTACGACTACTTGGCAGAGTCGATCATGTCGTGGCCAAATCAAGCCGAACTGCGGGAGTGGATGCTTGAGGCTGGGTTGCAGCGGTGCCAATACCGGAACTTGAGCGGCGGCATTGTTGCCCTTCACCGGGGCTATGTAGGGGTTATGTAGCGAGGTCTTTTGAGAAGGAGGCTCTCTCAGCGGGTTCCAATGCCTGGCGCCAGCGAGGATGCTCTCGGAATTTCCGCAGGTCAAAGGAGGTTTCGGAGCGTTAACAGTCCCACTGGAGAGCCCCTGTGGCCCAGAACACGCTTGAAAAACCTGCTTTCGGCTTGACGGGGCCCAGGGATCCCCGTAGATTTATTCCTCGTGCCCGGCCAAACGGTGAGGGAGCGACGAGAGGAATCTCGGCGTGACCTGCTGAAAGGCGTAACGGACGCATAGGATTCCTCGAAGAGCGAGATGCGGATCACACCGGATCGAGTTGACAAGAGAGATTCGACAGCGTAAGTTATAAGGGTTGCCTCGGACGGAAGAACGGGAAACCGAACGGAAGTTTGAGTGCGCGTGTTGTTTGAGATCTCAATAGTGTGCTTGTTTGTTGATGCCGAATATTTTTGTTGGTAGTCAACATCATTTTTTAATGGACAGCTAGATGCTAGTTGTTTGTTGTCTGCCGGGATTGTTTTCATTTTTTGATGGAGAGTTTGATCCTGGCTCAGGACGAACGCTGGCGGCGTGCTTAACACATGCAAGTCGAACGATGAAGCCTAGCTTGCTGGGTGGATTAGTGGCGAACGGGTGAGTAACACGTGAGTAACCTGCCCCCTACTCTGGGATAACCTCGGGAAATCGGGGCTAATACCGGATATGACTTCATGCCGCATGGTGTGGGGTGGAAAGTTTTTCGGTGGGGGATGGACTCGCGGCCTATCAGTTTGTTGGTGAGGTAATGGCTCACCAAGGCGATGACGGGTAGCCGGCCTGAGAGGGCGACCGGCCACACTGGGACTGAGACACGGCCCAGACTCCTACGGGAGGCAGCAGTGGGGAATATTGCACAATGGGCGCAAGCCTGATGCAGCGACGCCGCGTGAGGGATGACGGCCTTCGGGTTGTAAACCTCTTTCAGTAGGGAAGAAGCGAAAGTGACGGTACCTGCAGAAGAAGCGCCGGCTAACTACGTGCCAGCAGCCGCGGTAATACGTAGGGCGCAAGCGTTGTCCGGAATTATTGGGCGTAAAGAGCTTGTAGGTGGCTTGTCGCGTCTGCCGTGAAAATCCAGGGCTTAACTCTGGACGTGCGGTGGGTACGGGCAGGCTAGAGTGTGGTAGGGGAGACTGGAATTCCTGGTGTAGCGGTGAAATGCGCAGATATCAGGAGGAACACCGATGGCGAAGGCAGGTCTCTGGGCCATTACTGACGCTGAGAAGCGAAAGCATGGGGAGCGAACAGGATTAGATACCCTGGTAGTCCATGCCGTAAACGTTGGGCACTAGGTGTGGGGACCATTCCACGGTTTCCGCGCCGTAGCTAACGCATTAAGTGCCCCGCCTGGGGAGTACGGTCGCAAGGCTAAAACTCAAAGGAATTGACGGGGGCCCGCACAAGCGGCGGAGCATGCGGATTAATTCGATGCAACGCGAAGAACCTTACCAAGGCTTGACATACACCGGATGACTGCAGAGATGTGGTGTTCTTTGGACTGGTGTACAGGTGGTGCATGGTTGTCGTCAGCTCGTGTCGTGAGATGTTGGGTTAAGTCCCGCAACGAGCGCAACCCTCGTTCCATGTTGCCAGCACTTCGGGTGGGGACTCATGGGAGACTGCCGGGGTCAACTCGGAGGAAGGTGGGGACGACGTCAAATCATCATGCCCCTTATGTCTTGGGCTTCACGCATGCTACAATGGCCGGTACAAAGGGTTGCGATACTGTGAGGTGGAGCGAATCCCAAAAAGCCGGTCTCAGTTCGGATTGGGGTCTGCAACTCGACCCCATGAAGTCGGAGTCGCTAGTAATCGCAGATCAGCAATGCTGCGGTGAATACGTTCCCGGGCCTTGTACACACCGCCCGTCAAGTCACGAAAGTCGGTAACACCCGAAGCCAGTGGCCCATCCCGTGTGGGGGGAGCTGTCGAAGGTGGGATCGGTGATTGGGACTAAGTCGTAACAAGGTAGCCGTACCGGAAGGTGCGGCTGGATCACCTCCTTTCTAAGGAGCGTCACCGTTTGGTGGCCTCGTTCCTGTCCGTCTGTGGCAGGCGGGGTTGCTCATGGGTGGAACATCAATGAATGGGCGCTTGCTGGGTGTTTTCTGGTGCTGAGTACTGCTGTGTGAATGGTGGGGAAAGGTGGTGGGGAGCGTCTGGTTCAGGTGGAAGCACACTATTGGGTTTTGAGGGAGCACGTGCCGCCCCGGTGTGGGTGGTGGGTTTCTTCTGGTAGTGCCCCCTTGCTGCTGGGCCCCGGTGTGGGTGTGGTGGTGGGTGTGGGAGTGTTGTTTGAGAACTACATAGTGGACGCGAGCATCTTTGTAAAGCAATGTTTTGCCAGTCATACAATTTTTTAGTGTTGCCATAAGTTTTCAAGGGCACACGGTGGATGCCTGGGCATGAGGAGCCGACGAAGGACGTAGGAGTCTGCGATAAGCCTCGGGGAGGTGACAACCGACCTGTGATCCGAGGATGTCCGAATGGGGAAACCCACCAGGCGTGATGGCCTGGTACCTGCCATTGAATATATAGATGGTGTGGAGGGAACGCGGGGAAGTGAAACATCTCAGTACCCGTAGGAAGAGAAAACAATAGTGATTCCGTTAGTAGTGGCGAGCGAACGCGGAAGAGGCTAAACCATGTGCGTGTGATACCCGGCAGGGGTTGCGTGTGTGGGGTTGTGGGACGTGTCGGATGGTTCTGCCGGATCGTCGACGTGTGTGCTTGTGGTAGTCGAAGTCGTGGTGAGTGCGATGGCGTAGAGGGTGGGACCCCCGTAGACGAAACTGCAAGTGGGCGTGATGCTGTTCCCAAGTAGGACCGGACTCGTGAAATCCGGTGTGAATCTGCCAGGACCACCTGGTAAGCCTAAATACTACCTCATGACCGATAGCGGACTAGTACCGTGAGGGAAAGGTGAAAAGTACCCCGGGAGGGGAGTGAAATAGTACCTGAAACCGTGTGCTTACAATCCGTCGGAGCCTTGTGGGGTGACGGCGTGCCTTTTGAAGAATGAGCCTGCGAGTTAGTGGTCGGTGGCGAGGTTAACCCGTGTGGGGTAGCCGTAGCGAAAGCGAGTCTTAAATGGGCGTTGGAGTCGCCGGCTCTAGACCCGAAGCGAAGTGATCTATCCATGGGCAGGGTGAAGCGCGGGTAAGACCGCGTGGAGGCCCGAACCCACTTCAGTTGAAAATGGAGGGGATGACCTGTGGATAGGGGTGAAAGGCCAATCAAACTTCGTGATAGCTGGTTCTCCCCGAAATGCATTTAGGTGCAGCGTTACGTGTTTCGTTCCGGAGGTAGAGCACTGGATAGGCGATGGGCCCCACCAGGTTACTGACCTTAGCCAAACTCCGAATGCCGGGACGTGAGAGCGTAGCAGTGAGACGGTGGGGGATAAGCTTCATCGTCGAGAGGGAAACAGCCCAGAACATCAGCTAAGGCCCCTAAGCGTGTGCTAAGTGGGAAAGGATGTGGAGTTGCTGAGACAACCAGGAGGTTGGCTTAGAAGCAGCCACCCTTGAAAGAGTGCGTAATAGCTCACTGGTCAAGTGATTCTGCGCCGACAATGTAGCGGGGCTCAAGCACACCGCCGAAGCTGTGTCATTCCACCGTTGTGGTGGGGTGGGTAGGGGAGCGTCGTACGGGCTGTGAAGCTGCGGGGTAACCCAGTGGTGGAGACCGTACGAGTGAGAATGCAGGCATGAGTAGCGAAAGACGGGTGAGAAACCCGTCCGCCGATTGATCAAGGGTTCCAGGGCCAGGTTAATCCGCCCTGGGTAAGTCGGGACCTAAGGCGAGGCCGACAGGCGTAGTCGATGGACAACGGGTTGATATTCCCGTACCGGTCTCATAAGGACCCATACCGAGGCGCTTGATGCTAACCATCCGAGCCCTCACTGTGCCTTTCGGGGTGTGGTGGTGGGTGAGCGTGGGAACCGATGGTGTAGTAGGTCAGCGTGTGGAGTGACGCAGAGAGGTAGCTTCCGCGGGGCGATGGTTGTCCCCGTTCAAGCGTGTAGCCCGCGCACCGGTAATGCGGTGCCGTATGGGGTCAGGCGTGATGAGGAGCCCGTAGGGGTGAAGGAGGGTGATCCTGGACTGCCGAGAAAAGCTCCGGCGTGACGAGTGGGACCGCCCGTACCCGAAACCGACTCAGGTGATCAGGTAGAGAATACCGAGGCGTTCGAGAGAATCGTGGTTAAGGAACTCGGCAAAATGCCCCCGTAACTTCGGGAGAAGGGGGGCCCGATCAGTGAGAGCTGTGAGGGCCGCAGAGACCAGGGAGAAGCGACTGTTTACTAAAAACACAGGTCCGTGCGAAGTCGTAAGACGCTGTATACGGACTGACGCCTGCCCGGTGCTGGAAGGTTAAGAGGACCGGTTAGATGCCTTTGGGTGTCGAAGCTGAGAATTTAAGCCCCAGTAAACGGCGGTGGTAACTATAACCATCCTAAGGTAGCGAAATTCCTTGTCGGGTAAGTTCCGACCTGCACGAATGGCGTAACGACTTCTCCACTGTCTCAACCGCGAACTCGGCGAAATTGCATTACGAGTAAAGATGCTCGTTACGCGCAGCAGGACGGAAAGACCCCGGGACCTTTACTATAGTTTGGTATTGGTGTTCGGTACGGCTTGTGTAGGATAGGTGGGAGACTGAGAAGCATGGACGCTAGTTTGTGTGGAGTCGTTGTTGAAATACCACTCTGGTCGTTCTGGATTCCTAACCTCGGTCCGTGATCCGGATCAGGGACAGTGCCTGATGGGTAGTTTAACTGGGGCGGTTGCCTCCTAAAGAGTAACGGAGGCGCTCAAAGGTTCCCTCAGCCTGGTTGGCAATCAGGTGTTGAGTGTAAGTGCACAAGGGAGCTTGACTGTGAGACGGACGTGTCGAGCAGGTACGAAAGTAGGAACTAGTGATCCTGCACCTCATTGTGGAATGGGTGTAGCTCAACGGATAAAAGGTACCCCGGGGATAACAGGCTGATCTTGCCCAAGAGCTCATATCGACGGCATGGTTTGGCACCTCGATGTCGGCTCGTCGCATCCTGGGGCTGGAGTAGGTCCCAAGGGTTAGGCTGTTCGCCTATTAAAGCGGTACGCGAGCTGGGTTTAGAACGTCGTGAGACAGTTCGGTCCCTATCCGCTGCGCGCGTTGGATATTTGAGAAGGCCTGTCCCTAGTACGAGAGGACCGGGATGGACTAACCTCTGGTGTGCCAGTTGTTCTGCCAAGGGCATGGCTGGTTGGCTACGTTGGGAAGGGATAACCGCTGAAAGCATCTAAGCGGGAAGCCTGCTTCGAGATGAGATATCCTTGCACTTTGTGTGGGAGGCTCCCAGTAGATGACTGGGTTGATAGGCCAGGTGTGGACGCATCGTGAGGTGTGGAGCTGACTGGTACTAATGGGCCGATGGCTTATGAGCTTTTCTTGGTGTTGTGTGGTTGTTGTGTGTTCGCGTCTGCTGTGTGGTTCTTGGATTGCACTTCCTGGTTGCTGGCCTGTGGGTTGGTGGTGGGGTGTGGTTGTGTATAGTGTTACGGCGGTCATAGCGTTGGGGAAACGCCCGGTTCCATTCCGAACCCGGTAGCTAAGCCTGATTGCGCCGATGGTACTGCACTCGGGAGGGTGTGGGAGAGTAGGTAGCCGCCGGACTTCTTTTTTGGGGAGGGGTGTGGGGTGTGGGATCCTGGAGAGGGTTTTGTGCTTCATGCTCCTTTTCTTTTTGTGTGGGGTGTGGGGGTGGAGACACCCTCACACACCGGCCTAAAAGCCACAAGTGTGCTGTTTCAACGCGAGCTCTCTGGTAATCGACCGCATCTCATGATCTGAGGTGCGGTTTTTTATTGCTTTACATCGAATAGGGGTGGGCGCTGTCGCTCCAGTAGCCCTATTTCCTGCAGACACAATACGCACGGCGCAAAGCTAGATGTGAATATCTGAAAATAGGTCTAAATAGCCGCAGAGCAACGATCTCTACACGGTTAGGCCAATTACACCTTCACATCAATCCTGCGTGATCGACCTCGCTCGGACTATACGTCGTCCTCCAGTTTTCCCGTAATCGCACAGTACGTTCTCTTCGGTCTCGATAGTGCGTCCACTTGGGTCGCGATAGTGCATCCAGGTCAGCCTCGATTGAGCCCAGGCTCCGGTGGTTCGGTACCGCGTCAAACAATGGCACCCAGCACCCAGCACCCAGCACCCAGCACCCAGTACCCAGCACCCAGGACTCAGGACATAGCGCACGGCATATAGCGATCTGCCGCACGTCGACGCACAGGCGTCAGATCGCGATGCGCAGGTAGCCGCGCTCGACTCGATCATCCATCTCTATTCGCGCTCGGTTCCCTAGGTGTTGCCTAGAACACCCCAAAGATGTCCTCGCGTGGCCCACATCGCGCCCTCAAGGTGAATGCTGTCACCAAACCGCCGCGAAGGTGCTAGGGGCATCCCCACATGGCTTAGCGTTGAACTAAAGACTCGAATAGCGAAAAGGTTGGCCAGTAGGCCACGGGGGAGGACACGTGACGTACGACCACGACGCAGCCGCGTCGAAAGGCCAAGGCGACCTTGGGTCGAGACACCCTCAACGATCAGGAAAACCCTATCGGAATAACGACCGCGACGGTTGGCGAGCGGGTGATCAAAAACGCGGCGGACGTGATGACTACCGCGGTCGTAAAGGATCGTTTGCGGGTGAAGAATCAAAGGAGCGCCGCACCTGGTCCAGCCGTGATGAACGAGGCCAAGGCAATCGGGACCGTCGATATTCCGACCCTGGAAACAGGAATGAAGGGCGTTCATCGGATCGAAATGATCGCGGTTATGGCCGGGACCAGCGGGGATCATATCGCGGAGATTCCTCATACGACCGCCGCAGTGGTTCGTACGACCGTCGAGGACGTTCGGGGGAGCGGGGAACCCAGCACAATAACCGGTTCGGGAATTCCAGGTATGGGGCAGATGATGGCCCCAAAAACGAATCCCGTAACCACAACTGGGCCAATGATCGCCGAGACTCATCATCGCGTTCAGACTCTAGCTATCGTCGCGATGACCGTCGCTACTCGGGCGAGAAACGAGACTTTGAACAGTCTCGCGGCGATCGGAACCAAAATACGTACCGGAATGATCGCGGTGAGCGCACAGAACGGTATGGACGTTCTGAACGAACCCGCGGTGAGGGGCATGGTTTCGCACGGGGTTGGAATCATGACTCGTCGCAGAGCCCCCGATCTCATCGTGATGTGAATAACGAACGAGGGGATCGACGAGGCTCCTGGCGAGACTCGGATCGACAGAACGGTCGTTCTTTCCGTGCCGGGAAAACTCGCGACTTCGCTAAAGACTCCCGAAGTGGGGAATATCGAGACCGCCAATGGGGTCGTGATGACTCGCGCCCACAGAATCGATACGGCAGCAAAAACGACCGTCGTTTTAGCGGCGAAGATCGTCCGCGGTATGGCGGACGTGAATGGGATCGCCCGTACGGTGATCGGCGCGAGCGGTCCGGCTACGGTGATCGTGGCCGCCAGGAGGATCGCTCAAAGCGACAAGATCGTGATAATCGGTATGGCCAGCGTTCTGATGATGACCGGTCGCGAGGAGGATTCCGTGACCGTGAGACAGGGCGCACCTGGACTAAAGGCTCCCAGCAGAACTCTCCCGGACCTCGTTCCTTTGATGCCCGTCAAACCCGTCCAGATGGGGCCCGGGACTGGGAAAAGCGGTCTCGTGATGATCGGGCCGCAAGGCGCGACAACCGGACGGCAACTCCGGACCGAGCAGCGCATCAAGATCACGATAAAGCGCCGTACGAGAATGATCGGTTTTCGTCGAAAGATCAGCGTTTCTCTGAGCGGCCTAATTCAGCTAGCAACTCCGACGAGGCGTATACCTCTGAAGAGTCACCTCAGGGAGCCGATAAGCCGGTTCAACGGGTCGATCAACCCGATAAAACCGCGCAGAATGAGAGCGCTGTCACCTCACCCTCGCAAAATGACGGGGCCACAAGTAGTTCCGAGGCATCCTCACCGGATGACACCCGACATGGCGATGACCGCGATGTGAAGCACTCTCAGGACGATCAGGAATCAAAATCTCGCGAGTTTAGACATGACTCACGAGAGCGCTGGTCGGATCGCTCGCGTGGAACGGCTCATCTGTCTCGAAGGCCTGATCACTCGCATGGATCTGATGGCGTCCGCGGATCGGATCGTCCATCTCGAGGGTCGGATTATTCGCATGACTCGGATCGCTCGCGTGGTTCAGGTTATTCGCGCGGTTCGGACCGCACCCAGAGATCGGACCGTCCCTGGGGATCGGGCCGCTCGCATGGCAGAGACGACCAGGACGGTCGTGATCGGTACCGAGATCGAAGCGAAGATAACCGTCGAGGCCGATTCCGCGATGACTCCTCGCAGAGCAGGCCGGGTCAGCGACGTCGGATGGCACGTCCGGATGAACCACTTGTTGATGAGGCGATTACCGGTCGGGAGCTCGACGGTGTTATCCGCGGCGAGCTGAGGGCATTGAGCAAAGAAACCTCGGAACGGGTTAGTCGGCACCTGGTGGCGACCTCCATGTACCTTGCCGACGGCAAATTCGAGGAGGCTTTCCAGCATTCACAGTTTGCGACCCGTCTGGCGGGGCGCGTGGGCGCTGTGCGAGAAATGCATGGCATTGTCTGCTATCAACTGGGTGAATACAGCGCTGCGCTGAAAGAACTGCGCACCGCGGTTCGGATCACCGGACGGCATGACCTCACCCCTATGATCGCGGACTGCGAGCGAGGTTTGGGGCGACCCGAACGCGCTTTAGACGTTGCGGCATCTGACGGCGCGGAAAAGCTGGATGCGGATGCCACGATCGAGCTGCTTGTCGTCGTGGCGGGAGCATATGCGGACATGGGTGACCTCGAAACAGCGTTGAAAACGCTTGAGGTGCCCGCGCTGCGCCATAAAGTCGATGGACAGTGGAAAGTGCGACTTTGGGTTGCCTACGCGAAATTATTGAAGGTCGCAGGTCGGCACGATGAAGCGCACAAATGGCTCACCCTCGCGGCTGATGCGGACACCGATGGGCTGACCGATGCCGCCGTCCAACTAGGCCGCCCTGCCCCCGAAATTCCGGATGTTCCGTGGCTGGACGACGAGCGGATATCGGTCCTCGACGTCTACGAGGATGAACCGACGGAGGATGACTGCGCGGAAGACGAGGGTTTGGAGGACACCTCTTCCCACGCTGAAGCCTCGGAGGTCGACGAAACCCCAGAAGACTCGGCATCGGAAGACGAGCCTTCGCAGGTTGAGGCCACGGATAAGGCATCAGAAGATGTGTCTTTAGACGGTGAGACGCTGGAAGAAGAGGACATCACCGGACGCTCTTTGTCGGACGAGGATATGTCGGATGCCGAAATCTGTGACAAAGAGAACGCCTCAGACGGCGAGGTGACGGACGCCCATACCCCCGACTACGTCGAAGCTGAAGAAAACGCTTCCGCTGATGAACCTCATCATCTCGATGAGGACGGATGCGGAGAGGCCGAGAAGGACTTGTCGGATCAAGATGCGCCCGAAGCCGAAGCCGAAGCCGAAGCCAAAGTTGAGGCTGACGCCGAGGTCGAAGCTGCTGCTGAAGCCAAGGCCGAGGTACATGCTGCCGTCGCCCGCGACGAGGTTGCCCCCGACGATATCTCTGAAGCCGCCGCTACAAAGTCCCAGGATGATGCGGCGGGTAGCTCAGATCACCATGACATCATGAACGCGGACAACGGCCCTTCAGACGGTGATCACACGACCTCGCTACACAATCGTCACGACGTAGCCGATGGTCTGGAAGCAGCCCAGGAGCCCCCTAGCCCCGGTCCTCAGGCCGTGCAACAGCGCAAGGAGATGGATGCATGAAAGCTCAGTCGCTCCCGATCCTTACGGAATACGACGCCCTGCTCCTGGACCTCGACGGATGCGTGATGCATGGATCGCGGCCCATCGACGGCGCAGCGAGCGGAGTTGCTAAAGCCCGAGAGGCTGGCCGACACATTGCATTCGTCACAAACAATGCCTCTCGCACCCCTGATCAGGTAATCGCCCACCTAGAAACGGTTGGCGTGATCGGTACCCCTGATGAAGTGACCTCCTCGCCACAGGTTGCCGTTCACATTTTGCGTGAACAGCACGGCGACGGGGCGCGAGTGCTGGTGATCGGTGGTGACTCGCTCGCTAGCGAACTGTCCGCTGCCGGACTGGTTCCCGTGCGCAGTGCCGATGAGCAGCCGGTCGCGGTAGTGCAAGGCTGGTCCGCCGACGTCGATTGGGCGCAGCTTGCCGAAGGTGCCTACGCGATTGGGGCCGGAGCGTCCTATGTCGCTACCAACACCGACCTCACTTTGCCAACCGAACGGGGAATGGCGCCCGGTAATGGTTCCCTGGTGGCTGCGCTGCGAGCAGCCACCGGTAAAGATCCGATTGTCGCGGGCAAGCCGCAACCTGAGATTTTCCGGGTGGCGGCCTCACGATGCGGCGCCCGTTCACCGCTGATCGTCGGGGACCGACTCGACACCGATATTGAGGGTGGCCAGCGGGCAGACATGGATTCTGCCCTAACGCTCACCGGGGTATCGACCATTCTCGACGCCTTATATGCCCTGCCTATTCAACGGCCTACCCACCTCATCCAAACCCTCGATGAGCTGCATACCGCGATTCCGCGCCCGGTGGTCACGGAGAATAGGGCGGTGTGCGGAGCCGCCTCAGCACTCCTCGTCGATGAGCACACCATTGAACTCAGTGGGGCCGATTTTTACCCAGCGCAGGGATCAGCTTCTGAACCGGTTCCGGGTATGTCAACTGCGCGTGCCACCCTCGCCTTAATTGCCAGCCAGTTCCCCCACCGTGCGTTTGTCGGTCGGCTCGTGGATGCCCAGGGGCGCGAGGTGACGGCTTTTCACGGAAACTAGGTGATCTTGACACCATGAGGTGGGATCGGGCATGAGACTAGATAAAGCCCTCGCGGAGCAGGGCTATGCGCGGTCGCGCAGCCATGCCCAGCAGATCCTTGCCGAAGGGCGGGTGCGGGTGGATGGAGCCGTCATCACTCGCGCAAGCACGAAGGTGGCACCTGGATCCGTGCTAGACGTGGTCGATGTTCCGGACGGAATTGAGTACGCCTCTCGCGGCGCGCACAAGCTTCTTGGAGCACTCGAGCTGTTTCACGTCGATCCGTCGGGCCGCGTGTGCGCCGATGCTGGAGCCTCCACCGGAGGTTTCACTGATGTTCTCCTGCGGCGTGGAGCCCGGCGTATTCATGCTATCGACATAGGACACGATCAGCTCGATCCTAGGGTGCGCGCCGATACTCGGGTCGTGGTGCACGACGGTATCAATATCCGGGGCCTTCACCAGGATTCGCTCGGAGAATTGGTGTCACTGGTGGTCGCCGACCTATCTTTCATCTCATTGACGCTAGTACTTAAGCCGTTGACAAATCTCTGCGCACCCGGTGCAGATCTCCTCTTGATGGTCAAACCGCAATTTGAAGTGGGGCGGGAAAGCATCGGTCGCACCGGTGTCGTCACAGATCCGCAACGGCAATGCGAAGCAGTCACCGCAGTGGTGCATGCAGCAGAGAGCGTTGGACTGCACATGCACGGCATCGGAAGCAGCCCGCTTCCCGGGCAGGACGGGAACCGAGAGTTCTTTCTTCACCTCATCGAGCCCACTATGCACAGTGAAGCGGGTTACCCTCGAATGTCGGCTCGGTATGACATGATCACCGATGTGGTCTTCGGTCGGAGACCGGTTGACATCCTGGACGACGGGTTGAGAAGGGGAGAAGTGCGGTGAGGCGTTTTCTGCTGTATGCCCACACGGGTCGGGAAGCCGCACTGCGGGCGATGGCGACGGTCGTCGCAGAAATGCAAGCCCGCCAGATCCAGCCCATTTTGATTGACACCCAGGCTGACGATATTAGAGAAGCATGCTGTGGCTTACAGCTGTCCGGTCTGCGCGAAGCTCTTGAGGACGGCACCATCGACGTGGTGACCGCTCCCCACGCCTCTGACCTCGTGGAGCTCGCGATTGTGCTCGGCGGGGACGGCACGATTTTGCGTGCGCTCGAAGTGGTGCGGCGTGCTGATATTCCCGTGCACGGCGTTAACCTCGGCCATGTCGGGTTCCTCGCCGAAAGCGAAGTGAAAGACCTCCGTGAGACTGTACGACGAATGATCGACGGAGCCTACGAAATCGAAACCCGCACCACCCTAGATGTGCAGGTGTTTGATCGTGGGGGGACTGTCAGGACGGAATGGGCGCTGAACGAGGCCGCGCTTGAAAAAGCTGACCGGCAAAAAATGGTCAGCGTCGTGCTCGAAATCGATGGCCGTCCCGTCAGCTCCTTTAACTGCGACGGTGTTTTACTGTCCACCTCTACCGGATCGACCGCGTACGCCTTCTCTGCCGGAGGGCCCGTGATCTGGCCGGATGTCGATGCGTTCGTTGTGGTTCCGTTGGCTGCACATGCGCTGTTTGCTCGACCCCTGGTGCTCGGCCGTTCCTCCCAGGCAGCCGTTGAGCTCACCGACGACAACACCACCGGTGCCATGCTCACCTTGGACGGGCGCCGAAGCATCCCCATCTGCAACGGCACCCGGGTCGAAACCAAGATTTCTGATGTGCCGGTACGCCTCGTCCGTCTAAGTCCTAAGCCATTTGCTGACCGCCTCGTGTCAAAGTTCAAACTGCCGGTAGCGGGTTGGCGAGGGCGGATCGCGGAGGGGACCTAATGCTTGCGTCCCTCAGAATCCGTGGCATCGGAGTTATAGACGATGCCACACTCGAGTTTGGTCCGGGGTTTACAGCGCTCACCGGTGAAACAGGCGCGGGAAAGACCATGATCGTCACCGGTCTTGCCATGCTGCTGGGTGCGCGTCTCGATGGCCGCCGAATGCGTGGCGGCAGCAGCGTAGAAGGCAGAATCCGCCTGGATGCAGCGGCGCTCACGCCCCAGGCCGAGCCATCGTCAACGAAAGCTGAACCATCGTCAACGCCAACTGACCCATCGGCAGCGAAGGCTGAGCAACCTACATCACAGGCCGAGAACGTCGAGGCACAGGGCGGGCAATCGTCACTGAACGGCATGGCGCTTATGCAGTGGTTGGACGAACTCGGGGCTCAGCTCGACGACGATGAACTCCTGGTATCTCGACGCGTCACGCGCGAAGGGCGATCCCGAGCCCATATTGGCGGTGCATCCGCACCAGTCGCCACGCTCGGCACCCTTCTCAACGGGTTGGTTACCCTCCATGGTCAGGCTGACCAAATGCGGCTGCGAGATGCTGACCAGCAACGAGACCTACTCGACGCCTACGCGGGGCCCAGTGCTCTTCAGCTGCGTAAAAACCATGCGGCGGCCCATCAGCGGTTGCGAGCACTCAGCTCTGAACGCGCTCGACTCGAGGACGTTATGGCACGCCGAGCCGACAGAAGCGCCATCTTGAGGTCAGCTCTCGACCGGATGGAAAAAATCGGTGCGGTGCCCGGTGAAGTGGCTGACCTCGAACGCGAAGCACGTAGGCTGACCCATGCGGTGGACCTGACTGCCGACGCCGCCCTTGTCGCTGATCTTCTGGTTGCCGATGACGGCCCATGCATTGCAAGCCATGTCGACCAGGCGGTTGACCGCGCTCGGGCAGCGGCCCAGATGGATGAGGCCTTCATCGACATCGCCGACCGTCTCGAAAGTATGCGTGTTGAGGTATCTGACCTCGCCTCGACGGTGCGGCGTTTGGGCGAGGACGTGGAGGCATCTCCGGGGCGACTGGATGACGTCAACGAACGGCTGCACGATCTATCCGTGCTCGTGCGCGACCTTGGACCACTGTTCGGCGGCAGCTCCGACCTTGACTCACTGCTCGCCGCGTCCGGCGATGCCGCTATCGAGCTCGCCACCTTGGATGACGCGGATAAAGACCTTGAACGGGTCAACGCTGATCTCGATGCCACGCGAGAAGAACTAGATCGCATTGGTGGGGAGCTGCACGATGTGCGTCGGGACGCTGCCGACCGGTTAGCAACGGCTATCCAAGATGAGTTAGCGATGCTGCTGATGCCCGACGCTAAAGTCACCATCGCCGTGGACGAAGGACCAGTGCGTGAGCATGGGCGCGATACGGTAACGCTTTTACTCGCCCCGCATCCAGGAAGCGAGGCGATGCCGGTGTCGGCAGCGGCTTCCGGTGGCGAGCTATCCCGAGTCATGCTCGCTATGGAAGTGGCGCTCGCCGGAGCAGCGCACCGAGACGGTCACCAGATGCCGGTGTTTGTATTTGACGAAATCGACGCCGGAATCGGTGGACGAGCAGGCCGCGCTGTGGGGGAAAGACTCGCCAGACTCGCTCATCACGCCCAGGTCATCGTCGTCACCCACCTTCCGCAGGTGGCGGCATTCGCTGATACCCACCTGCGCATTGTTAAGCATTCGGCTGGTGAGCACACCGCATCCACCGTCGAACCCCTAAGCACCGAGGAACGGGTCGAGGAGCTCGCCCGGATGCTCGCTGGGGATGCTGCCTCCGATGCGGCACTGACCCATGCGCGCGAGCTCTTGCAGGAGGCCACAGCATGACCGTGGCTGTGCGGGGTGTGGCCCGAGTCGGCCGTCGCACCAAAGACCTCACCTCACGGGTGGCGGCGGGTGACATTGTGGTGATCGACCACGAAGACCTCGACCGGGTTGCCGCCGAGGCACTGGTAGAACGCGCCCCCACTGCGGTATTAAACGCGTCCCGTTCGATCTCCGGCCGCTACCCCAACCTCGGCCCGAAGATTCTGGTTGATGCAGGGATCCTCCTGCTCGATCACCTCGGACCAGACGTGATGACAGCTATCCCCGATGGCGCCACCGTGGACATTAACGGACAGACTGTGCTGGTCGATGACACCCCGATTGCCAGTGGCACCGTCATGGACCTACAGGACGTTGAGCAGGCTATGGAAGATGCTCGGGCTGGCCTCAACCATCAGCTTGAGCTTTTTGCCGAGAACACCATGTCCTACATGCTCAAAGAACGGGATCTTTTACTCGACGGAGTTGGTGTCCCGGATATCCGTACCCCGCTCAAAGGGCGGCAAGTTCTTATCGTGGTGCGCGGTTACCACTACAAAGAAGATCTCCACGCGCTGCGCTCGTACATCCGGGAAAACCGCCCTGTGGTGATCGGGGTCGATGGCGGCGCCGATGCTGTGGTGGAAGCCGGTTACCGGGTCGACATGATTATCGGAGACATGGATTCGGTTTCTGATCGCACTCTTGCCTCCGGCGCAGAACTCATTGTTCACGCCTACCGGGACGGACGGGCGCCGGGACTCGAGCGCTTAGAAAGCCTCGGGGTTGCTGAGCAGGCGGTTATCTTCCCCGCGTCGGGAACCAGCGAAGACATCGCCATGTTGCTCGCTGACGAAAAAGGCGCGACCGTTATTGTCGCGGTCGGCACCCACGGCACACTCGTAGAATTCCTCGACAAGGGGCGGGCGGGAATGTCCTCGACGTTCCTGACGCGTCTGAGGGTAGGCTCCAAACTGGTGGACGCTAAAGGAGTATCCCGTCTGTATCGTCAGCGAATCTCGACGGCGCAGCTGACGATGCTCGCCCTCGCGGGGCTTTTGGCACTGCTCGTGGCGCTATGGTCCACCCCGGGAGGGCAGGCTCTGTTCCAGATTCTGGGCGCCCGGGTAGATGACATCGTCAATTTCTTTACGTCTCTGTTCGCTGCACACATCAACTCCTCATTGGAGGTCTAATAGCCCGTGATTGACTTTCGCTACCACGTGGTCTCGCTGATCTCCGTTTTTCTCGCGCTCGCTGTCGGCATCGTGCTCGGCGCTGGGCCACTGAAGGAATCGCTCGGGGCTCAGCTTGCCCAACAGGTTGAACAGTTGCGCACAGAAAAAGAGACTCTGCGGGCGACTGCCGATCAGCGCACCCGCGAAAATGATGCAATGTCCAGCTTCATCGTCAAGTCTGGGCCGCAGCTCCTCGGGGATCGGCTCAATGACCAGACCGTGGTGCTGGTGGCGGATGATCAGTCGATTCGCAAACCCGTCGACGAAATCGACACCCTCATTCAAGGAGCGGGCGGTCGGGTACCAGTCCGTCTGGTTGTCACCCAGAAACTGTGGGATCCAGCTCAGGAGTCTGCGCGCACCTCTGCTCTGGCATCCATCCATCAGAAAGTACCGAGTCTTTCCCTCCCTTCTGATTCAACCTCGAGAGCGCTCGCCACGGCCATTGGCATTGCGTTAGGCGGGGGCACAGCAATTGATCTTCCGACCCGGCAGAGCATTCTCAATACCCTCGCGGAACAGGGCATGGTTGCGATCGACGGCAACTTAACCGGGATACCTGATGGGGCGGTGTACGCGACGGCTGATCCCGCACAGTTTCAAGTGCCCGGGGATGACTCGCAGACCGCAGCGAAGCGAGCGTCCTCCCTGGGACTAGTGCAAACCTCCCTGGTTACTCGGCTATCAACGGACCGGCACCCCCTTGTGGTGGCGGGTGTGTCACCGGCATCAGACGATGTGGGTCTGTTGCGCACGTTGCGCACGGATGAAACCTACATCGGAGTCAGCACCGTCGATGGCTTAGACCGCGCTGACGGCCAGGTGGTCTCCACGATGGCGCTGGTGGAGCGGCTGCGTGGACGCGCCGGAGACTACGGCACATCCACCGGTGCCCGTGGACGGCTACCCGATCTCGCAACGCTGCCGGCACCGTCAAACCATCCTGATGCAGACAAGAGCCAACCCAATCCCCGGGGCGAGGATGGCAAAGCTCAGGACCGAACTGGCGGAGAGAACCCGCCCGGATCAGCTGAACCGTCTGGACATGGAACCGGCGCGACATCGGGGACGACGCCGTGAGCGCATCCCGCCGGAGCACCGCCACCGCGATAGTCATAGCGTCCCTCGCCACCGCGGGACTTCTCGCTGCTAGTCGTCACATGCCCCGGCGTGTGAAGAAACTGCTGACCAGACGCAACCATGCGGGGGAGTCTGTCACCCTGACTGAGGGCGTGGCCGTGGCTGCTGCCGGTCCGGTTGCGCTCGCTGCCAGTGGCCGCATGATTGAAGCGTTTACTGTCGGGGCAACCGGTGCACTCGGGCTCATCGATGACGTTGTCGAATATGAACTCGTCCAACGCGGACGCCATCGCGCTCAGAAGGGGCTGGCCGGGCACCTCGGTGCGATCCGTCGGGGATCTTTGACCACAGGTGGACTTAAAGCAATTGGTATCCCGGTGCTGTGCATGGTTGCGGCGAGTGTTCGTCCTCAGCGGCGGTGGCGCTACGTTCTGTTGGATGCGGGCGTGATGGCCGGTATGGCGAACTGCGCCAATCTTTTTGATCTGCGTCCGGGTCGTGCGCTTAAGGTCATGCTGCCGCTAGCTGCCCTCACACTCGGGGGTCGGGCCACGCCTGATAGTGACCCTCGGCGAACAGACGCAGCTGCGATTGTCCTCGGTACGGGGCTGACGGTGTGTCCGATGGATATACGCGCTCGTGGAATGCTTGGCGATGCCGGGGCGAACACTCTCGGTGCTCTCACCGGCCTCGGCGTTGTCGATCGTCTCGGTCCGCGCGGCCGGGCGGTGGTGCTGGCGGTGCTAGTCGCGATCACGATTGCGAGCGAAAAGGTGAGCTTCAGCGCGCTGATAGAGTCCACGCCGTGGCTGGCGCGCTTGGATGCCTTGGGGCGCCCCACCCCGCCGTCCTCGAACGGGTCACAGACGTGAGACAGGGGCCAGATTCCTCTGCGGCGACAACGGCTGCATCCAAGATGGAGGGTGATACCTCAGCCCCGGCCCGCATGGAGGAAACGGCGCAAAACGATCAGACCGAGCGGGCTGATAAGACGGCCCATGAGGCTGCTGTCTCTCGATCTGGTGACCGCAGGCGGGTGCTGCTCGGTTTGGTCGGAGCTGCCGGTTTAGTAGCCGCGGTAACCCTGCTTGCTCGGATCGCGGGACTCGCACGCTACCTGGTCTTTGGAACCAGCATCGGTGCTGGCCCGGTCGGTACGGCCTATTCGTCGGCAAATCTCCTCCCGAATATTCTGTTTGAAGTTGCTGCCGGGGGAGCGCTAGCGGCCACGGTCATTCCGCTGGTCGCGACGACTCTGGCGCACCCCAATCAACGCCCCGCACACGACGTTGAAACCAGCGCACCCAAGCGGACCCGGGGCGCATGGACTGCTACCGACCAAACCATGTCCGCCCTGCTGACCTGGATGCTGGCCCTGCTCATCCCACTGGCTGCCATCATGGACATGTGTGCGGGACCCCTTTCACGTCTGGTGCTCGGGACGGGAACTGACACCATCGACGATGCGTCAACTGTTGCACTTGGCGCCCGGCTGATCGCAGTGTTCTCCGTCCAGCTTCCGCTGTACGGCATATCCGTGCTCCTCGGCGCATACCTACAGGCCAGACGGAAATTTTTCTGGCCTGCGCTGGTGCCACTGCTATCGTCATTGGTGGTGATGGCGACCTACCGTTTCTACGCTGCGACGGCAGCTGCTGGAGCAAGCCCAGCCACTTTGAAACCTGCTGCGGAGTTTTGGCTCGGATGGGGTACGACCGCGGGGGTGGTGGTTCTCGCGGTGCCGTTGATTGTTCCGGCTTGGCGCAGCGGCTTGCGGGTGCGTCCGACGTTGCGGTTTCCTCAGGGGTTCGCGCGTCGTGCGGTGCGTCTTGCGACGGCGGGGCTCGGGGCGGTGGTTGCGCAGCAGGGCGCCACCATGGTGGTGTTGATGCTTGCTATGCGCGCCGGAGGGGTAGGAACCCTGCCGGTGTATCAGTACGCGCAAAGCGTGTATCTTCTGCCCTACGCCATTTTGATTGTTCCGCTGTTGACCAGTGTCTTTCCCCATTTGTCATCGCTAGCTGCGCGCAGTGACACGGTTGAGTTTGCACGCACCGGTGGCGCCAGTGTGCGCATTGCGCTTGGGCTGGGGGCGCTCGGCATGGCGGCGCTGGTCGGTGCAGCCCCGGCAGTCGAACAGTTTTTCCATCGCATCGACCGCGACGGCGCAGTCGGGGTGGGCGCGGCGCTGGCTGCACTGGCTCTCGGTCTCATCGGGTACGGGTGCGCTATGACCTGCACTCGGATTCTGGCCGCGGTGGATCGTACTAATGATGCCCTGCTGGTTGGATCTATCGGTTGGGTGATAGGCGCCGTGCTGATTTTGTTGCTCGTCTTGCCCTCACCCGGACGTCAGCCCGCAGGTGCCGCGGTGGCGTTTGGTCTGTGTTTGAGCATCGGCATGATGGTGGCAGGTCAGGTGGGTATAGCGCGGGTTAAGGATGTGCTCACTGTGCCGGGGGTTAATCCTCGGCTCGGTCGAGCGGTGTTTGCTGCATGCGCAGCTGCTGTGGTCGGTGCGGTTGCCGGCTACGCGGTGAGCAGGCCTTTGATCAGTGCGGCGACTCAGCTGCCCGCGAGTATTGCGGTTGGGATTTTGGCTGGCCTTGCCTCCTTGATCTGTGCCACCGGGGTTTTATTGCTGATTGACCGCCGCCTCGCAATGGCTGTGGTGCGGCGGGGTGTCGATGGCCCATCCCGTTCGCTTTCGCGCCGCAGAGCTACCCGGGATCGAGTCGCATCGCGATGAGAGTCGTGCAGGTGTGTCCGCCGGCCGCCGGAGGCTTGCTCGCGCATGTCCGGATGGCCTGCGTGGAACTGACTCGCGCCGGGCAGGCCGTGACCTTAGCGGCCCCAGATGCCGTCTACGGTGACCACGCCGACTACGACACCGTGGTGGTCGGTATCGCATCGAGCCCGTCTCCTCGGGCTGATCTGGCGGCTGTGCGCACTCTGCGCAGTCTCGTGCGCGGCTGCGATGTCATGCATGCTCATGGCGTGCGTGCCGGTGCTCTCAGTGTGCTGGCGCGCCGACTCGTCGCCCGCGCACAGCGGCCCGCCCTGGTGGTCACGTTGCATAACAAAACAATTGGTTCATGGCCCACGCGAGTGATCGGACGCCTCCTTTCCCAGATTGTTGCCCGGGGCGCAGACCATATTCTCGCGGTATCTCCGGACCTTGTTGAAGACCAGCATCGACGCGGTGCGCGCAGCGTAGCTATCGCCTGTATTCCGGCTGAGCGGCCCGCCGGCATCCCCACGGCTTCCGATGTCGAGACCGGTTCCGACGTTAACACCGGTTCCGACGTTAAGACCTGTTTCGATGTCGAGACCGGTTCTGACGACGTCAATACTGCGTATGACGTTAAGACCGCGTCTAACGTCAGCATCGCTTCCGACCCGATGACGGCTTCCGGCCCGATGACGACTTCCGAACCTGTGATCGCTGACGACCCTGCATCCGTTGACGTCCCCTCGACTCTTGACGATCACCCAACAGCATCCGACTCGTGCACTCGGCCCCCGAATACACCTGACACGGGTGGTGAACACCGGCCCGTCACCGTTCTCGCTCTGGCACGGCTTGCCCCTCAAAAGAATCTCCCCATGCTCATACAGGCGGCGGCTGCCCTCAAGGACGACCCTGAGCTTGCCAATACCCGGGTCCTGGTTGCCGGCGACGGCCCACTGCGCGGTGCGCTCGAGCTCATGATTAGCGAACGCTCCGCACCGGTCACCCTGCTCGGTGCGCGCTCCGATGTGCCCGCCCTACTCGCGACAGCAGACCTCGTGGTCTCCACCAGCCTCTGGGAAGGGCAGCCGGTCGGTCTCCAAGAGGCTCTGCATGCGGGACGCCCGATACTGGCCACCGATGCTGGAGGTACGCGGGTAGTCACCGGCGATGCGGCCAGGCTGGTGCCAGTCGGCGACCAGAAGGCATTTACCGAAGCGCTCATCGAACTTGTGCGCGATCATGCACAGCGCCATCGACTCGCGCAGGCTTCTTATGGGCGGGCTTCGCACCTACCTCGTCGAGAGGATCTTGCAACACATCTCATGGAGTCCTATCGCACGGCGCGTCGGACCTTGTCGGTCCGTGCCCGCCGATGATAGATTCAAAATCCGTGGTAGAGCCCAAAAATCGCATCCAGTCCCGGTCCCAAGCGACCTCCTCTAAAACCCTCGCAACGAAATCATTTCGGGTACACGGTGTAACCCGGCATATTTTCGTCACCGGTGGTGTGGTGTCATCCCTCGGCAAGGGGCTGACCGCGTCATCCCTGGGAAGACTTCTCAAAGCCCGTGGCCTGAGCGTCACGATGCAAAAGCTGGATCCCTATCTGAACGTCGATCCCGGAACGATGAACCCGTTTCAGCACGGTGAAGTCTTCGTCACCGATGACGGCGCCGAAACCGACCTCGACATCGGCCATTACGAGCGTTTTCTCGACGAAAACCTATCGGCCGACGCCAACGTGACCACGGGGCAGATCTACTCCGGAGTGATCGCTAAGGAACGCAGGGGAGAGTACCTCGGCGATACGGTTCAGGTCATCCCGCACATTACCAATGCGATTAAAGAATCGATGCGTGCCCAAGCGGGCGACGGTGTAGACGTCATCATCACCGAAATTGGTGGCACCGTCGGCGATATCGAATCGCAGCCATTCCTTGAAGCTGCCCGGCAGGTTCGTCAGGATATCGGGCGCGACAACGTGTTTTTCATCCACGTTTCGCTGGTCCCGTTTATCGGCCCGTCACAGGAATTAAAGACCAAACCCACCCAGCATTCGGTTGCTGCTCTGCGCAGCATTGGTATTCAGCCCGACGCGATTGTTCTGCGGGCTGACCGCGAGCTGCCAGCTTCGGTGAAACACAAAATCTCGTCCATGTGTGACGTCGATATTGACGCCGTGGTGACGTGCCCCGATGCGCCATCCATTTACGACATTCCTCGGGTTATTCATTCCGAAGGACTAGATGCCTACGCCATCCGGCGTCTTGACCTGCTCAGCCATGATGTGGATTGGACGGATTGGGACGCGCTATTAGAAAAGGTTCACGCCCCGGAATACGACGTGACGGTCGGACTGGTCGGAAAATACATAGACCTGCCGGACGCCTACCTGTCGGTGACAGAAGCCTTGCGCGCAGGGGGGTTCCATCACGATGCGAAAGTGCACATCAAATGGGTTGCTTCAGACCTGTGCGATACTCCCTCAGGTGCCCATGAGCAGCTGAAAGACGTCGACGCGGTGTTGGTTCCCGGAGGGTTCGGGGTGCGCGGCTTGGACGGAAAAATTGGCGCCCTCACCTATGCCCGCGAACACAAAATCCCCACCCTGGGGATATGCCTGGGCCTGCAGTGCATGGTGATCGAATATGCGCGCACCGTTCTGGGCATCGAACAGGCCAACTCCTCGGAATTTGCTCCCGACGCTGCCGATCCGGTGATCGCGACCATGGCCGAGCAGCAAGATATCGTCGCCGGCGATGGGGACCTCGGTGGCACTATGCGGCTGGGACTGTACGCTGCGCGCCTGACCCCGGGCTCCGTGGTCGCGGAAACCTACGGTGCCACGGACGTGAGCGAGCGGCACCGCCACCGTTACGAGGTGAACAATGCCTATCGCGAGCGGCTTGAACAGGCGGGCTTTATGATCTCCGGGGTGTCCCCGGACCGCAGCCTCGTCGAATTTGTTGAACTTCCGCGCGATACCCATCCGTACTATGTCGCAACCCAGGCGCACCCTGAATTCCGCTCGCGTCCCACCAAGGCGCATCCGCTCTTTGCCGGTCTGATCGGGGCCGCCATCGAAGCGCAGCGGGCAACACGGTTGCTCGAGGTCCAGCGTGAAAAACCCGCGGCCCCCGCGACGGCACAGGACTGAGACGGCAAGATGGCTAAGGACAACGTGCACGCAAATCACAACAGGCCAGAGCGTGACAGGGCAGCCGACAAAGACAGCGGGCATAGCGTACCTGGTGATGCAGAACGCAAGCACAACACTTACGATCTGCGCGACCAATTGGGCAGGCGTCCCGTTTCCTCCCATGACCTCGTATTCCGGGGTGTGATCTGGGACATTGTCCGTGATCGCGTGGACTTTGCACCGGGTGTGAGGTTCACCCGCGAATACATGCGTCACACCGGTGCGGTCAGCGTGCTCGCGCTCGACGTGCGCGAGGGCATCGATCATGTTCTGTTGATCCGCCAATACCGGCACCCGGCGGGAATGACTTTCTGGGAACTTCCCGCCGGCCTGTTAGACATCGGCGGAGAAGCTCCCCATCTAGCGGCACGTCGAGAACTGCGTGAAGAAACCGGGCATGACGCCGACACTCTGCATGTTCTGCTGGATGTGTTCCCGACTCCGGGCGGCAGCGACGAGGCGATCCGTATTTTCCTTGCCACCGGAGTCATCGAAGCATCCGAGGACGGGTTCGAGCGTCGTGACGAAGAGTCGGAAATCGAGGTTCGCTGGTTCCCACTCCAGGATGTGGTCAGTGCAGCGTTGAGGGGAGACCTCGCGAACGGGACGATGTCGTCGGCAGTGCTCGCGCTCGCCGCGGTCAGAGCTCGGGGGATGTCATTCGATGATCTGCGCCCGGCAGATGCGCCTTGGGACCAGGCTCCTCGAATTCGGGGTCTGGCCTGAGCTTAGGGTGCACTGGCCCGAACCCACCATGCTTAAAATCCACGGTGCCCACCGGCCTGAGCCGCAATGGCTGCTGGGTATCGGCTAGATCCACTGGGGACGGGCATCTGATGCGGCTTGGGCCCGGCTACCCTGGGCTGGACATAGCCCGGGACTAGCCCGGCCCAATCTGAATTTAGTCAGGCGGTGTGGATTTAGTCAGGCGGTAGCGGGATGCTCGTCGCTACGGTGCGGGCCTTTAGCCTTCCCACTGCCGGGCAGGTCTTCGTCAGTCGGTGCTGCCTGTATCGCCTGATCGATAACCGGGGCTGCAATAGCTACCTGCCATGGACGCGCCCCCAGAGCATCGAGGGTGGTAGCAATTGTGTGCTCCGCCTGCGGTAAGGAATTCAGCTCGGTGCCATGCTCCCAGATCAGCGAGCGGACGATGGCCGGCGGGATCAGGTTCTCCTGCGGAAGGTTGAGCTTTTCTGCTTCAGCAGTAATCGCAGCACGCACCCGCGTCAAAATCTGAGCGCGTTCAGGATGTTTGCGTCCCCACAGCTTCGGCGGAGGCGGCACGACCGGCTCGGCTTTACCAGGCCAATGACAGGCAGGTAAATCCAAAGCTGACCGGATAGTGCGCCACCACACGTCAGCTCGAGAAAGCCGCTTCCCGATGCCCGACCCAAATTCCTCGCGAGATGCTGGCGGACGCGACGCGATGGCGATCAGCACGCGGTCATGTAAAACCCTATGCGGCGACAAATCTTCTGCACGGGCAATATCGTCGCGGCGAAGCCACAGTTCGCGCAGGACGGCAAGCTGCTGGGGCGAGACGAGCTTAGTGATCCCCTTGACATGTCGCCAGGCATCTGGTTTTGGAGCCTGGATACGGGCCCCATGGCGGACGAGGTGATCAAACTCCTGACGTGCCCATTCGTCTTTACCGGCCTGAATGAGGCGCTCTGCGAGCACGTTGCGCACCTTGACCAGAAGTTCCACGTCGAGTGCGGCGTAAGCCAACCATGGCTGGGGAAGCGGGCGACGCGACCAGTCCGCCGCTGAATGCTCTTTGGCGAGGCTCACCCCGATCGTGTCTTCCACCACGGCTCCCAAGCCCACCCGCGGCATCCCCAGCAGCCGCGCGGCAAGCTCGGTGTCGAACAGGGACGTAGGTACCAGATCGAGTTCGGCAAGGCAGGGAAGATCTTGACTTGCCGCGTGCAGAACCCACTCGCGTCCGGAAAGAACCCGGCGCAGCGTTGACGGTATAGCAAAGGCGAGGGGGTCAATGAGAGCGGTGCCAGCGCTGTCTGTGCGCAGCTGAATGAGATAGGCGCGGTGGCTGTAACGGAAACTGGATGCGCGTTCAGCGTCAATCGCGACGGGCTCGTCTGGCACTTTCTCAGCGGCTGCGCACCACTCCAGCAGAGGCTGAATGCGGTCGATCACCGGGGGAATCCCATCAGCGGGCTGCCGTAAATGGGGAAGCTCTATGGGTGCCGATGCAGTCGGCGAGTGGATGTCGGTGCGGTCGCGTGAAGGTTCAGAGCTTAGGTTCGGTGCTGTTGCCGAGACAGAACCGGATCGGTACGGTCCTTGACGGGCAGTTCCCGTGTTACGGATTCGTGTTCGCCGCGAGGGACGCTCAACGATGTGTGCGGGCTCTGGCGATGGTGCGGGGGGAGTGGGCGCAGGCATAAATCAGCGGGCCTCCCCGTCGGTGTGGGGTGCGCGTGCGCGGTGTGTCGGAGTCAGCGGTTTAATTCCGGGTGGAAGCGGAGGCAGACCCCCTGCGGCGCACAGTAGAGCTGACCACGCCTGGAAGTGAGCGCTCAGATCCGGGGCCTCATAGGTGCGTCGCCTGGAACTGGCATGCGGAGCCGCTTCATTATGGTCAGTGGTTCTGGCTGCCAGGGACGCATCGGATCGTTGATCTGCGTCGGGAACAGGCCTGAGCTCGGGTGTCCACGAGGCCCGCAGCTCAACGTCAACGCTAGCGGGCCTAGAGGCCAGGGAACCGTAGCTTTGAGACACTACGCGGGTGACAGTGCAGCCAAGTTCGTGCGCTACCGCGTTATACAGTTCGAGCGATTCGGTGACCCAGGACCAGGCGACATCTCCCAGCATTGATTCCACGGCGAACTCCGGTTCCAACTGGGCCTGAACCAAGGCTACAAACCGGTGCGTGCCTGCCCAGGTCTCCTGACCGGCTGGGTCGTAGAGAAGGATAAGGCGTCCGCTGGCGACTTGCTCGTGGTGAAAGGTCACCTCTCCTGACACGGCATGGGTATGCGGAGCAAGTTTTGGGGGTGCGGGGATCTCCTGCCAGCTCACCTCGGGTCGAATGGGGGCTGAGGTCATGTGCACGACGCTTGCGTAGAAGCCATCGCGGATCGAGGGAAACTGGCGCACAACCACCTAGCCAGCGTATATGTGTCAGAGCATCGATGGTGGTTGCCGCGCCGTAGCCCGCAGACCTTAGTCGACAGATAGATCACGTCGGCCCAGGTGATCCCGGGTTGAGGGAGTCGTCCGAATGCACCAGACAGATCGAATTGATGCAGAATCGTTCATCGGTGGGGGTCTGATACCCCTCACCGGTGAAGACATGACCCAAGTGGGAGTCGCACCGTGCGCATCGCACTTCGGTACGGCGCATGCCGTGGGAGTTATCCTCACGCAGCACCACGGCATCGTCGCCGGCAGGTGCCCAAAATGCTGGCCAACCGCAGTGAGCCTGGAACTGTTCGTGCGCTGTAAAGAGCACCTGTCCGCACGCTTTACACGCGTAGGTTCCCGCAGCGCGGGGAGAGACATATGTGCCGGTGAACGGATGCTCGGTGCCGCCTTGGCGCAACACGGAGTAGGCCTTAGGTCCTAGTCGCTTTAACCAGCCAAGTTCCGAGGTCGGTACATCGCCGGGTTGAGATTCTGTCTCAATGCCGGGGGTGTCCTTGGCGCAGGTCATGTCAGGATGTCCCGATGCGGTCTTCACCCGGGTACAGGTGCAGCACTGTCGCCTGAAGGTGGTCTTCTACCTGGTGGGCCCAGTCCTGTTGGAAGGTTTCTTCAAGAAGCTGTGGTTCAGAAAAGACCACGACAGTCTGAGTTTCGCACCCGTCTTCGAGGAGGCGGCGCACAAGCGGCAGAGGATTGCCTGCTGCGATGTCACCACTGACCTCGCAGCCCACGCAGCGAAAAGCTTTGGTGACCGAGGCGAGGATGGTCTCGGCCGGGATGTTCGCTGGACGTGAGCGCAGCCGCTGGATCACAGCATCCCAGGCTGCCTGGAAATCGAGCAATCCAAGATCGTCGATCACTTCAGCAATTAGGGACCGACCGGTATCTGCCGGCACCACCACGCTGACGTGCGGGGTGGAATCGTCGTGATCCTCACCAGTGCCATGGCCAAGGTAGTGGAGGGCGCGCATCGCGTCCTTGGGTTCGAGGACGGTCTCGGACAGGACGACGAACGTGTTGCTCATGCGAGGATCCTACGCCTGCCCGGACCTCGGCACAGGTCCAGTGTGCACGAGTGTGATGCCTACGATTGAGGCATGGTCGAACCCCGTCGGCATCCGCATGGAAATTCGCGTCCGTCTTGGAGCTGGTACCGCTATGGCCGCGGCCTGACCCGGGTGGGGAAAGGGCTAACCACCGCAGCGATGATTGCGGGAGGTAGCGCCGTGGCCACCTCTGCTCTTTTTGCCGCAGGTGCCCGATTAATAGCGCGCGCCCCCATCGTCCCAGTGCGAAGACTGCGACCTGATACCACGGTGGTGGAGGTTAGCGCGGATCACGTGGTGCTCGCGGTAGCTGAGCACACGACGGCTCCTGGTCTTGCGGGAATTCTCCAGGGTGAAAGTGGCGGTGCGTCGGAGGTGTGTTGGAAGCTCGGTCCGCCGCTGCGACCGGCAGGCAGGCGGACTGTTGTGCGTCCCATCTTGGCTCGTGATGCGGGGCAACTGCGACTGGGCCCGGCGCGGTGGAATGGGTTTGTGTACGAGGGTGACCCCACGTCGGCACTCGGTTTGCCGTTTGAGGAGGTGGAGGTGCAATCCCCGGTTGGCGTGATGCCAGCGTGGCAGGTTCTGTCACCGGCCTGTTTATCGTCTGTGTCATCGCCCTCAACGCCCGGGTCAGCCCACGACGTACCTGACTGCACCGGAGGCCAAGCTGCCGAGGATTGGGTGATCCTGGTACACGGACACGGCTCACGGCGCCAAGAGGCTTTGCGTGCCCTTCCTCTGCTTCATGCGCTGGGCTTGCAGTGTTTGGTGGTCACCTATCGAAATGATCGGGAGGCTGCACCGTCGCGCGACCGCCTGTACCATCTTGGCGCCAAAGAATGGGAAGACATTGAGGCGGCGTGTCAGTATGCGCTGGACCAGGGCGCCCGCAGGCTCGTGATTGTCGGCTGGTCTATGGGCGGCGGAATTGCGCTCAGGCTGGCGGAAAAAAGCGCTGTTCGCGACCGTATCGCAGGGTTGGTTCTGGACGGTCCGGCGGTGGATTGGCAAGACATCCTCTCCTATCACGCTGGAGCGATGCACGCGCCCGGGCCTCTCCAGGCTGCGGCCATGTGGATGCTGACCTCGCCCATAGGTTCTCGGGCGGTGGCCTTACGTGAACCTATTGCGCTGGCGGAGATGACGCGTGACTATCATGCCGATCACCTCGTTCACCCGACTCTGCTGATCCATTCTTTGGACGATACGTATGTGCCGCCGGGGCCGAGCCGAGATCTCGCCGGTCGGCGCCCAGATTTGGTGCGCTTTGTTCCGTTTGATGGCGCCTTACATACCCGGGAATGGAATGTCGATCCGGTTCGGTGGGAACGCGAAGTCGCCGGATTTATGACCCGGGTGCTGGGCTTATCTTCGGAGGTTGAAGAGCGTGCGCTCACACGCCCGGCGGGGCCACTTGGACCACTGTGGTTTGCACACGATGTACGCCCCGGCCCATCGGCTTGAGTCCTTAAACCTGATCGGCTCCGGAGGTTTGGCGTTCATTGCTAGTGTGACCAGCTCCATCGGTGTGAGCTGAATGCCGCATGCCATGGCATCCGCCAGGATTACCTGGTGTCACCGGTTCTCATCGGCTTTGCCTGCACCGGAGCACTGGTAGCGCGCAATGCTTGCTTCGGCTCCGACGATGAGGGAAGTCAACTCCCACGATGCGGAGTGATGCTCTCCGGTCATCAACCGAGACCCGCTTCCGCTGACTGTGCGGTGTGTTGTGGTGAGGCACAGTTCATCGAGCACCTGTGCTGCCGCTAGCCGTCCGAGTAAACTCGGCCCACCCTCGCATTGAATGCCTCGGTAGCCCCGATCAATTAAGGCCCGAATGGCTTGCTGGGGAGTATCTGCGGCGAGGACCTGCTCTGCCGGTGCGCCGGTGCGGTGACGGACAGCTGAAACCTCAGCGGATGGGACGATCAGATAGGTCGGCCAATCCCAGCCCAGGGATGGAGGAAGGTCCCCGGTCCGGGTCATGATGGCCAGAGCAGGTAGCTCGCTGCCCGTTGGGCGCCAGGAGAGTTCGCGCACGGCTCGTCGACCGGTGGGGCGGCGATAGTCTTCGACGCGTACCGTATGTGCCCCGACTAGCAGAACATCGCAGAGCGCGCGTAGCACGCCGAACACGAATGAGTCTTCGGCGCAGTGAATTGATCCGCTGGTTCCGTCCTCACCCGCGACAGCTCCGTCGAGAGTCGCGTTCATCATCGCCCGCACCCGAACTTGGTCGACCGGGAACCGGTACAACTCAGCTAGTTGCCGGGCGCCGTGGTCATCGCGAGAGATAGATACCGCGGGTTCGAGGACTTGCCGGTCGCGTACGAGAAGGTGCATGCGGGTAAGGGTATCGGGTCCGTAAGACAGACGAGGCGTCCTGGATGACTCGTGGGGTTCATCGAGGTCAGGGAATGTCCGCTGAATGTCCGATGGTGACGGCGCCAGATCGTAGACTGACGCGGTGACCGATGCTTTAACCGCTCGCCATCCCGCCCCCTCGCTCGACCGTCTGGTCGCTGATTTGGTGCCGCCACCGCGATTCGCACAAGCTCGGCTCGGCACGTATCAGCCCGATCCGGCCTATCCCTCACAGGCTGAGGCAAAGGATCGTATCCAGCTATTTGCGGATGAGCTTGTGCGTCGCAGCGCCCCACGTACCGGGCTGCGAGGTCTGTTTGGTGGCCGACGTCCGGCCACTGCTCACGGTATATATCTGGACGGTGGGTTCGGGGTCGGGAAAACGCATCTGCTGACGTCTTTGTTTCACATTGCGCCGGGCCGTCCCGTCTACGGCACCTTTGTGGAATACACGAATCTGGCGGGGGCACTTGGTTTTACCAAAGCGGTGGAACTGCTGTCGGGGGCGTCAGTGGTCTGCATTGATGAATTTGAACTGGATGACCCGGGTGACACCCTGATGATGACTCGCATGATCAGGGAGTTGTCTGATCGTGGGGTCGCCATTGTCGCCACCTCTAATACCTTGCCCGATGCTCTAGGCGAGGGACGGTTCGCTGCGCAGGATTTCCTGCGTGAAATCCAAGCAATGGCGGAGAGATTCGATGTGCTGCGGATCGACGGCGAAGATTACCGGCGCCGCGAGGTCGACATGACTGTGCTCGAACTGGACGATGAGCAGGTGCGCCAGCACGCGAACCGCACACCTGGAGCAAGCCTCGATAGTTTCGACGAATTATTGGCCCACCTGGCCACGGTGCATCCATCGCGGTACGGGGCGCTGGTGGACGACATTGCGTGCGCTCACCTCACGGGGGTGCATGCGGTGTCGGATCATCACGCTGCGCTACGGCTCGTGGTGTTGGTGGACCGCCTGTATGACCGGGAAATCCCGGTGCTTGCGTCGGGTACGGAGACCGACACCCTATTTACCGATGACCTCCTGCGCAGCGGGTACCGGAAAAAGTATTTCCGGGCCCTTTCTCGGCTGACCTCATTGACCCGAGACGGGGCGGCAGTTTTGGCGCGTGAATAGCTAGTGTCGCGACGGCATGGAGGTTGAGGTCTTAGTAGCTGCAGGTCGGTTTATATCGCCGCATCGGCCTTACGACGTGGCGTATCCCCGCGGATAATCGCGACCGACGGCGCCTCTAAACGCAGGTGCTGTGCGGATAGTGTGGGCGGGGACGCCGGGGTGAAGGTTGCGAGCACCTCTAGAGCGTCGCCCGCCGCAGGCTCCATCTCAAACTCGCACGAAGAGCCAGCCGGGCCTAGCGCGCACAGCAGCGTGATCCCACCCCGGCGAACTACTAATCCGTGCTCACCCATGGTCTGCACCGATATTGACTGCAATAACGGATCGCGCAACTCAGGTTCGCGACGCCGCAACGCGATGAGGGTGCGGTACCAATCCAACATCCGGGCATGCCCCGCTTCATCCCGTTGTGACCAGTTCAATGATGAGGCGTGGAACGTCGAGGCCAGTTGGGGGTCCGGCACGGCATCGTCCCAACCCATAGCGGAAAATTCCTGCGTCCGCCCCTGGGACACTAGCGGTCCCAGGTCGGCGTCGTGATCGGAAAAGAAACAAAACGGAGAACTACAGGCCCACTCCTCGCCCATAAAAAGCATCGGGGTGAAGGGCGAACAGAGAATCAGCGCAGCTCCGATGGCATGTAGCCCGGGCGATATCCCGTGGTGGATGCGATCACCTGCGGCGCGATTGCCGACCTGGTCATGGTTTTGCAGCGAGACCACAAAACTGTGACCGTCATAGTCGCTACTCGTGGGATCGACGGGTTCACCCCAGGTGCGACCGCGGAAGGTGGAGAAATTCCCGTCATGAATAAAGACACGCGTGAGCGCCTTAGCGAGGGTCGTCAGGGAACCGAAATCGCAGTAGTACCCCTGGCGTTCGCCGGTTAAGACGGCATGAACAGCATGGTGAACATCGTCGGCCCATTGGGCGTCCATGCCCAGGCCTCCGCCGGCGGTCGGGGTGATGGTCCGAGGCTGATTCTGATCCGATTCCGCGATCAGAGTCAGGGGCCTACCGAGGTCCTGCTCCCAGGTGGCGACGGTATCGGACAGCTCAGCCAAGATATGCCGGGAGGAGTCGTCGCGCAGCTCATGTACCGCGTCCAGCCGCAGACCGTCGCAACGAAAATCGATCAGCCATTGCCGTGCATTAGCGATGAGAAATGCCCGCACTTCGTGACAGCCGTCGTCATCGAGATTGATGGCCCGACCCCATGGTGTCTCGTGTTTATCGGTGAGATACGGGCCGAACTTGCCGAGGTAATTTCCAGCAGGCCCTAAGTGGTTGTACACCACGTCCAGTACGACCGCGAGTCCATGCCTGTGGCAGGCGTCAACGAAGCGTGCGAATCCTGTGGGGCCGCCGTAGGGGGCGTAAGCGGAAAAGAGATCGACGCCGTCATAACCCCAGCCGCGCTGTCCCGGAAACGACGCGATAGGCATGACTTCCACCGCGTCAATCCCCAAATCCACCAGGTAGGGCAGCTGGTCTATGGCCGCATCAAACGTTCCCTCGGGGGTGAAGGTCCCAATATGTAGTTCGTACAGAACTGCTCCGCGCAGATCTTTGCCCATCCAATCGGCGGTCCAGGTGAACGTCCCCGGATCAACGACTTCGCTCAGGCCGTGAACGCCATCGGGCTGGGCGAGGGAGCGAGGATCTGGCAGTGGCCGGTCTGTGGAGTCGGGTGAGGAATCGAGCAGGAAACCGTACCGGTCTCCGGGACGAGCTGGCCGCTCACGCCACCGGTACCAACCGCCCTCCTCAGCTGCCATCGGGTACTTGCATCCGTTGACCTGAATGGTGCACGCGCTCGCCGACGGCGCCCACACCTCGAACAAACTGTACTGGCGCGGTGTCGCCCTCATGACGGTTCCCCATCCGCAGGGATCTCCCGACAGGCAGGTGCGTTATCGGTGGCCCGATCCGCATCGGTCAGAATTTTAGGATCACGCACCAAGAGCGCAACCGGTGATGCGTCCAGAACCCGGGAGATTGGCACACTGCCCCCGGTGATCGACCGGCCGGACAGGGCGTCAAACCAGTCTCCCTCCGGCAAGACAATCCGATGCTCGCCCCAGCCTCCGCGGTGGGCCAGTCCCATGGGCAACCGTGTGACGACACTGATGACCTGCGAGGATGGTCGTGTGCTGAGGTTCGAGCAGGTTCGGGCGAAAGCGAATGCATGTCCGCTGGTGGTGGCGATAGGGGTATACCCGGCTGCCTCGGACATGAATGCGTCAGGAAGGGCGCGGCGAACCCCCAGCGCACGATGAACCAGCCACAGTTTTTCATCCGCCAGTGACTCCGGCCCCGCTCCTTCCCGCATGCGACGCAAACGTTCGGCATGACGATTGTGGTCGACGCTGCGGCGGTTATCGGGATCCACCAGGGAGAAATCTAGCCACTCCTGTCCCTGGTAGACATCTGGAATCCCCGGAGCGGTGAGCTGCACGAGTTTCTGGCCAAGAACAACCGCTCGGGTTGCGGGAAGAGTGCGTTGTGTCCACTCCCGCAGCAGTTCATGGACTCGCGTTGATGACAACGCGGTCCGAGCCAACGTCATCACCTGGTGTTCGTAGTTTTGGTCAGGGTCGGTCCAGCAGGTATGCAGCTTGGCCTCACGCACTGCTTTTTCCACGTAGCCGATGAGCCGTTCCTCGGAAATCCGAGGAATAAGCTCATGCCCGCTGTGATCCGGATATGCCCACGTGCCTGCGAGGGTCTGCCACAGCAGGGCGCGGGTGGCTCCATCCACAGCGCTGGACTCTTCAGCTGTTGCATCGTTGAGCTCATGCACCAGAAAGGCCCATTCATGGGGCAATTCGGTCAGGGCCGCTAGCCGGGCGCGGACATCTTCGCTGCGCTTGGTGTCGTGGGTGGACAGAGTCGTCATAGTGTGCGGCCAGGTGCGGATCGTCCGCTGGAAATGCTCGTGCACATCATCGGGGTCAACCCCGACCACGGCGGGATCGGCGCCGACTTCGCACACCGGCAGGAACCGGTGATAGCGATAGAACGCGGTGTCTTCCACGGCCTTTGCCCGCACCGGACCGCAGGTCTGTGCGAAACGGACCATGAATTCTGTGCGCTGCGGCGCATCCGTGCGCCCCGCACTTCCCGCTTCATCCCCGCAGGCCAAAGCCAAAATGAGGTCCAGGGTGTCGTGTTCATCCGGGTCCAGGGTGGCGGCGGCGCGTTCAGCAGCGGCGGTGAGCACCTCCCGTTCGTGCCCGGGCACCGGTTCACCCGCGACGGTGTACGCCCGGTAGCGGTCCATTGCGCACAGTAAGGCGGTAATCGCTCGCGCAAGGTGACGCCGAGTGTGGTCGCGCAACCGGATGTCGTCTTGGCATATTTCGCATGCGATAGACGTCAGTCGATCCACCTCGGCGAATAGGCTGGTGGTGACAATTTCCTTTTTCGCCTGGGTGATGACATCCGCGATCCCTAGGCGCTGGCCTGACATGCTTTCCCACCATCGGGTCAGCGGTTCTGTTCCTCGCGGATCGTGAAACAGCCCAGTGATCCGCCATGCCGCGTCGTATCCGGTGGTGCCCGAGCACGCGAAGTCATGCGGAAGAGTTTCGGAGCCCTCTAAAATCTTTTCGATCACCACCCATGCGCCGTCGGTGGCGCGCTCAAGATCGCGCAGGTATTGGCGAGGATTTGCTAATCCGTCGGGGTGGTCAATGCGCAGGCCGTCAATGGTGCCGTCGTGCAGGAGCCGGCGCAGCGTCGCATGGGTGGCTTCAAACACCTCGGGCACTTCGACTCGAATCGCGGCCAAGGTGTCGACATCGAAAAAGCGTCGATAGTTGAGTTCGTCGTCGGCCACTTTCCAATAAGCCAGCCGGTACCACTGGCGGTCGAGAAGATCAGTCAGGGGTAGAGAGCGCGTACCGGCTGCCACGGGAAAGACGTGATCGGCATAGCGCACCACGTCTTCAACCCGCTCCCCAGATATCGGATCAGGGATGCTAATGGACTCCACTGAGATATCGCCGCGGCCTAGAACGGTCCCGATTTTGTCGCCGAGTACCGGCATGAGCAACGGTGGTCCTGATTCCACGTCGATGTCGAACCAGTTGGCGTACCTGGACGTGGGGCCATCGCGCAGCAGAGACCACAGAGCGTGGTTGTGCCACAGCGGAGATGGAATCGCCATGTGGTTGGGCACCACATCCGCGATCAGACCCATACCGTGAGCGTGGGCGATATCCGCGAGTTCACGCAGACCTTCTTCACCGCCCGCTTCCTGTGAGATCCGTTGATGATCTACGACGTCATAACCGTGGGTTGAGCCAGGGGCCGCCTGCAAAATGGGCGCCAGATATAGGTGGGTGATGCCGAGCTCGTGGAGGTATGGCACCAGGCCTGCGGCGTCGTGGAAGGTGAAGGCGCCGTGAATTTGCAGACGGTAGGTGCTAGTCGGGACGATGCTCGAGGACCGTATCACCGGAACTCACCTCATAGGTTCAGGGCTGGAAAGAGAGGTTAACTGTTAAGCCGTGGCAGCGGGGGAGGGAAGCTGAGAGGCAATAGAGCTGGTCACGGAATCCTCTTCGCCGGTGCTTCCACGGTGAGAGCGCCCCAGCCACAGCACGCTGTGGGCGGGCCGAACCAGCGTGCTGCCTGCCTGAATCTGCTCTCCAACGGTATGCGTTGCCGCGGTGCCGAGGACCACGGTCCATTCCTCCCCGAACTCGGCCGGGGGCATGGTGAACTCCACATCTCCGCCTGAGGCGTTGAATAGGAACAGTGCACAGTCATCAAAAACGCGCTCGCCGCGTTCATTGGGTTCTGGAATGCATGAACCGTTGAGGAAGACGGTGACGCACTTGGAATCGGCGTTCGTCCAGTCGGTTTCTTCCATTGCTCGTCCGTCGGTGGAGAACCAGGCGACATCGGGAAGGTCGGAGCCGGAGCCAGGGCGAACCTGTCCGAGCAAAAAGCGACGGCGGCGCAAAATGGGGTGGGTGCGCCGAAGCCGGATCATGTCTCGGGTGAAGTCGAGAATTTCGCGCGCGGTGGCGTCGAGATCCCAATTCACCCAGGAGATTTCGTTGTCTTGGCAGTACGCGTTGTTATTACCTGATTGTGAGCGAGCAATTTCGTCGCCGTGGAGCAGCATGGGAACTCCTTGCGACGCCAGGAGAGTCATCAGGAAATTCTTGTGTCGACGCAGGCGCAGTTCATTAATGGACTCATTATCCGTAGGGCCTTCTGCGCCGCTGTTCCAGGAACGGTTGTGGCTTTCGCCGTCAGCTCCGTCTTCGCCGTTCGCTTCGTTGTGCCGGTCGTTATAGGAGACCAGGTCGTGCAGGGTGAACCCGTCGTGTGCAGTCACGAAATTAATGGAAGCGACCGGGGTGCGCCCGGTGTGCTGATAAAGGTCCGACGAACCGCTGATCCGGTTGGCGAAATCTGCCAGAGCGCCGGGCTCGCTGCGATGGAAATCCCTCACGGTGTCGCGGTATTTGCCGTTCCATTCGCACCACAGAGGCGGGAATCCGCCCACTTGGTAGCCACCTTCTCCGAGATCCCAGGGTTCTGCGATCAGTTTGACCTGAGAAATAATCGGGTCTTGCTGGATAATGTCGAAAAAGGCGGAGAGGCGATCAACTTCGTGTAGCTCGCGCGCCAGCGTAGAGGCGAGGTCGAAACGGAAACCATCGACGTGCATTTCCGTCACCCAATAGCGCAGCGAATCCATGATCAGCTGCAACACGTGCGGGGTCCGCATGAGCAGGGAGTTGCCGGTGCCGGTGGTGTCGTAATAGTGGGCGCGGTCATCCTCAACCAGTCGGTAATAGGCGGCGTTGTCGATGCCACGGAAACATAGGGTTGGTCCGAGATGGTTTCCCTCGGCAGTGTGGTTGTAGACCACGTCGAGAATGACTTCGATCCCCGCCTCGTGAAGGTTCTTCACCATTTGCTTGAACTCTTGCACCTGTTGGCCTGTTTGGCCGCCGTAGGCGTATTCATTGTGCGGGGCGAAGAAACCGATGGTGTTGTATCCCCAGTAATTTCGCAGCCCCTTCTTAAGCAGGTGGCCGTCTTGAACGAACTGGTGAACGGGCATGAGTTCGACAGCGGTGATGCCCAGGTTTTTGAGGTATTCGATCATCACCGGATGACCCATGGCCACATAGGTGCCGCGGATGTCTTCTGGGATGTCGGGATGGCGCATCGTTAAGCCTTTGACGTGCGCTTCGTAGATGATGGAGTCGTGGTATTCGTGGGCCGGGGGATGATCGTTTCCCCAGTCGAAATACGGTGAGACGACAACAGACAGCATTGTGTGTGCGGCGGAGTCTTCCTCGTGGCGCTGTGTGTGGTCTTCAAAGTCGTAGGAGAACAGCGACGGGTGGTCAGATGCCATCCCTACGATTGCTTTCGCGTAAGGGTCTAGCAATAGCTTTGAGGGGTCGCAGCGGTGTCCGGCAGACGGGTCGTACGGGCCGTGCACCCGGAATCCGTAGCGCTGACCCGGTTGGACGGATGGCAGGTAGACGTGCCACACGTAGGCGTCGACTTCGGTGATTTCAATTCTCTGCTCAGAGCCGTCTTCGGCGATCAGGCACAGGTCAACGCGGTCTGCGATTTCCGAGAAGAGGGCAAAATTTGTTCCGCTCCCGTCGAAGGTTGCACCGAGGGGATAAGAGTGTCCGGGCCAGATCTGCATGGCCTCAGCGTAACGACCCTGCGCTGGAAGAGGGCGGTTCGGTGGTATCAGCGCTGGTTAGGGCGCTGTGGCGAGGTGCGCGGTGAGGCTCCAACCATCTGCCGTAGAAACAGAGCGATACCGCGAGGTGTCAATGGTGGACGCTGGATTGAGGTACATGCCAAAACAGAACTAGGCCCAAAACAGAACTAGATGCCAGATGAGAACCACGTCGTGCCGCTCTGGATAAGTCTGTGTGGTGGGCGATACTGGGATCGAACCAGTGACCTCTTCCGTGTGAAGGAAGCGCGCTACCGCTGCGCCAATCGCCCGTAGGTGCCCGACAAGGTTACAACACCTGAGAGGTGCTGCGAACCGTTCTGGGCACTTGACGGCTAATTGTGGGCTAGGTCATGGGTTGCGGCTAGGCTTTGGGTGCTGCGACCGCGTCTCGGCGGGTTGATTGTGGCCTCAATGTTTGCTGTGCCACACAGGGGTCTTTCGATTTGCAGGGCGTGCAGGGCTCGGGTAATGTCTACTGACGCAAGCCACCGAGGAAATCGGTTCGACTGAAGAAGTCGGGTGAAAATCTCGGTAAGGTAAGCAATATGCGGACGTGGCTCAGTTGGTAGAGCATCACCTTGCCAAGGTGAGGGTCGCGGGTTCGAGTCCCGTCGTCCGCTCTGAGAGGAAGCGCAAGCTTGTCTCACACGGTGGGTTGGCCGAGAGGCGAGGCAACGGCCTGCAAAGCCGTGTACACGGGTTCGAATCCCGTACCCACCTCGCAAACCTGGAAGCAAGCGTGTGACCGGGTGCAACATCCCGGGCGATTGGCGCAGCGGTAGCGCGCTTCCCTGACACGGAAGAGGTCACTGGTTCGATCCCAGTATCGCCCACCATGAAAACCCCTGCACTGTACTGGTGTGGGGGTTTGTTGTATATGCCAATGATGATCGCACCTCACGACTGAGTCGATGCCGCCACTGCAGGCAGCCTTCGCGCAATTTCGTTGATCGATGCCATCGATACCTTGATCGCTGTCAATGCCTCGATCGGCGGGTGTCTGCGTCCCCTTTTGGCATCCTTGTGCGTCCGTATACCCATAGGCGATGTACCTATATGCGATTTTAGGACCCGCGAGCGCCGCGGCGACCTAGCATGTGCATATGTCCAGTCATGACAATGAACTCAAGATCGGTAGACCGGCAAAACTCGACAAAGTGCGCTACGAGAAAGAACTCGAACGCCTCCAAGCCGAACTGGTCGCAATGCAGCAGTGGGTGATCGAAAAAGGTGAACGCATCTGCCTGATTTTCGAGGGACGTGATGCCGCAGGCAAGGGGTCCGCGATCAAGCGCATCACCCAGTATCTGAACCCACGCCACTGCCGGATCGTTGCGTTGCCCGCCCCAACCGAGCGGGAAACAACCCAGTGGTATTTCCAGCGGTACGTTCAACATTTGCCCGCAGCGGGGGAGATCGTGATCTTCGATCGCTCCTGGTATAACCGCGCCGGGGTCGAACGCGTCATGGGATTTTGCACCGATGCCCAGTACCACCGCTTCTTGCGACAGGCTCCAGACTTTGAACGGATGCTGGTCGAAGACGGTATCCGGGTTCTGAAGTACTGGTTCTCGGTGTCCGATGAGGAACAGGAAGCGCGCTTTCGCTCACGGGCGCAGGACCCTATGCGACGCTGGAAACTCTCACCCATGGACGTACAGTCCATCAGCAGATGGGAAGACTATTCGCGAGCTAAGGATGCAATGTTCGCGGCGACGGACACCCCGTGGGCCCGGTGGTATACGGTCGAGAGCGAAGACAAGAAACGCTCTCGGATCAACGTGATCCATGACATCCTCACCCGGATTCCGTGGACCTGGGTTGAGCAGCCCAGCATTGATATTCCGCCGCGCCCCGCAGAAAAGGGATATGAACGGCCTGATCGCGACGACTACATTTACGTCGACGATGTGGCATCCGCCCTCGAGAAAACTCGAGGGAAGGCTCACGGGGGTGCGAAGAAAAGCAAAGGCTAGCTGAGCGGGTGGCGGTGGGGGCGAATTCAGTGTCGGTTCCCCCGGTTACCATGGTGACCAGAACCGGCACGGTAGGTCGGTTCACCCCAACGCACAAGGAGATCACAGTGCCCGCGCTGAACATTACCCTCGATGGACGTTTGCACCAGATCGAGGAGGGCACCACCGGTACGGACCTTTTCACCGGGCGTAAAGAAATCGTGGCGCTACGGATTGATGGTGAACTTCGCGATCTCGACACGCAGCTGGCGGACGGTCAGGTCGTTGACAGCGTTGCTATCACCAGTGACGACGGTCTGAGCATTCTTCGGCATTCAGCCGCCCACGTGTTGGCCCAGGCTGTTCAGCAGATCAACCCCGATGCCAAACTCGGTATCGGCCCGCCCATCACCGATGGTTTCTATTACGACTTTGATGTTGAGAAGCCGTTTACGCCTGATGATCTCAAAGTCCTGGAAAAAGCGATGGCCAGGATCATTCGGGAGGGGCAGAGCTTTGCGCGGCGTGAGGTTACCGATGAGCAGGCGCGTGAGGAAGAACGCGATGAGCCCTACAAGCTGGAGCTAATCGGGCTGAAGTCCTCGGCGTCGGATGCCGATGGTGCCAGCGTCGAGGTCGGCGAGGGTGGCCTGACCATGTATGACAATGTGCGCCGCGGCGGCGAGGTGGTGTGGACCGATTTGTGTCGGGGACCGCACCTGCCGTCGACGAAGCTGATCGGCAACGGGTTTGCTCTGACTCGCTCTGCTGCGGCTTATTGGCGTGGCAGCGAAAAAAACCCGATGCTGCAGCGCATTTACGGCACGGCGTGGGCGAGTAAAGACGATTTGAAGGCTTATCAGCAGCGCATTGCTGAAGCTGAACGGCGTGACCATCGGCGGCTCGGCAATGAGTTGGATCTGTTCTCATTCCCCGACGAAATCGGTTCCGGTCTGTCGGTTTTCCATCCCAAGGGTGCGATGATCCGGATGGAGATGGAGAACTACTCCCGTAAACGGCATGTCGAGTCGGGCTACTCCTTCGTGTATACGCCTCATATCACCAAGGGGCAGCTGTTTGAGACCTCCGGGCATCTGGATTGGTATCGCGATGGAATGTATCCGCCCATGCAGATGGATGAAGAACGCGATGCCGACGGCAACGTCACGAAGCAGGGGCAGGATTACTACCTCAAGCCCATGAACTGCCCGATGCACAATCTGGTGTTCCGCTCGCGCAGCCGTTCTTACCGTGAGTTGCCGCTGCGGCTGTTTGAATTCGGTGCGGTTTACCGCAACGAAAAGTCTGGGGTGGTGCACGGTTTGACCAGGGCGCGCGGCTTCACCCAGGACGACGCCCATATTTATTGCACGCGCGACCAGATGCGCGATGAGCTCTCGACTCTGCTCACCTTTGTGCTCGACCTGCTTAAGGACTACGGGCTGGACGACTTCTACCTCGAATTGTCGACCAAGAATCCGGAAAAGTTCATCGGCGACGACGACGTGTGGGAGGAAGCGACCCGCACACTGGAAGAGGTCGCAACGGCTTCCGGGCTAGATCTTGTGCCCGATCCGGGCGGTGCGGCCTTCTACGGTCCGAAGATCTCCGTGCAGGCCAAAGATGCGATTGGTCGGACCTGGCAGATGTCCACCATTCAGTTGGATTTCAACCTGCCCGAACGGTTCGACTTGGAGTACACCGCAGCGGACGGGACCCGTCAGCGTCCGGTTATGATCCATCGTGCCCTGTTCGGTTCGATTGAACGGTTCTTCGGCGTGCTGGTTGAGCACTATGCTGGCGCGTTCCCGGTCTGGCTGGCGCCGGTGCAGGTGGTCGGAATTCCCGTGGCCGCTGAATATGTGCCCTACCTCGAACAGGTTGCGCAGAAGCTGCGAGCGCGAGGCGTTCGGGTTGAGGTCGATGCTTCCGATGACCGGATGCAAAAGAAGATCCGCACCCACACCAAGGACAAGGTGCCTTACCTTTTGATTGCCGGAGGGGAAGACCGCGATAAGGGAGCGGTGTCCTTCCGTATGCGCGATGGAAGCCAGGACAACGGCATCCCGGTGGACGAGGCAGTTGAACGCATCGTCCATGCGATCCAAACCAGGGCGCAAGTGTGAACACGCTGGCGCAGGACGAACAACCGGGAGACGATGCCGCAGGAGGCGAACCCCAGTGGGACGATGCGGCATCGCACCCCGGCGAACCCGACGGGTTTGAACGGCTCTGGACTCCCCACCGGATGGCTTACATCCAAGGGGAGTCCAAGCCTGCCGATGCACAACCCGGCGATCAGTGCCCGTTTTGCAGGGCACCGGGAAAGAGCGACGAGGACGCACTCATCGTGCACCGCGGAAATGTAGCGTTTGTTCTGCTCAACCTGTTTCCCTATAACTCAGGGCACCTTTTGGTGTGTCCGTATCGGCACGTGGCTGACTACACGGACTTAACCGAGGAAGAAACCGCCGAAGTTGCGGATCTGACCCGCACCTCCATGCGGGTGGTACGCGCCGTCTCCAACCCCGCTGGTTTTAACATCGGCATGAACCAAGGGGCGGTCGCGGGAGCGGGAATTGCTGCGCATCTGCACCAGCACGTGGTACCGCGCTGGCTCGGTGATGCGAACTTCCTACCCATCGTGGCGCGCACTAAAGCGCTTCCGATTCTGCTGTCTGACACACGCGACGCGTTTGCGAAGGCGTGGGGTTAATGCTCGGTGCTCGTAAGCCACGTGAGGTTATTAGCCATGCATTTGGCCCGGTTGCACGAACACTAGCCCGGCTCGGGGTGGGGCCAGATGCGATGACCTGGGTCGGTACAATTCTCACGGTGAGCGCGGCACTAGGCCTGCTGATCCCCGGTTACTTTGTGGTGGGTCCTTTGGTTGTGGCTGCGTGTGCGTTGATCGACAGCATTGATGGTCTAATCGCTCGTTTAACGGGGACGAGTAGTTCGTGGGGAGCTTTTCTCGATTCCACGCTGGATCGTATCGGAGATGCGGCGGTCTTTGGTTCTCTCTGCCTGCACTTCCTCGTGCTAGCTGAGCCTTCTGGGCTGGTTGAGGTCGCCATTGGCGTACTCGCCTTAATCGCCCTGGTGGCCGGTATGGTCACGAGCTATGCCAAAGCCCGGGCACAATCCCTCGGCTTTACCTGCGAAGGTGGGTTGATGGAACGGGCGGATCGCCTGGCCGTGGTTCTGCTCGGCACCTGGCTGACCGGACTGTTCGGCGCGTGGTGGGGGGCTTGGCCTCTTCTGGTGGCGCTGATTGTGCTGGTTGCGGCGTCGGCCTGGACGGTTGCACAGCGCATTGCGATCGTCGCGCGGCAGCGGCATTCTGCGACGGACGCTTTGTGAAGTGCAGGTTCCCGGTCGAGAGCGCGTGAGCTGGCGAGATACGATCCGGCGGCGACGGGACCGCAGCGTGAGCGGTAGCTGTGCGCTAGATAAAAACCAGCTGGCAGCTTTAGGGATGCGCGCGGCCTGGCGCATCGCGCCGCACCTGCCTGAACCCGTGGTCTATGCGCTATCCCATCGGGCCGCAGATCTCATGCCATTGCTCACGCCGGATAAAGTGCGAACTTATCGCGCTAATCTCCAGGCGGCATGGCCCAATGCTCATGAAGGAATGATTGTGCGCTGGGTTCGGGACGGCTTGCGCGCTCATATGCGGTATTACGCGGATCTTTTCCGCCTGGATGCCTGGACCCCGGCAGAGTTTCGAGACCGCGTTCGCACGCGCGGTATTGCCGTATGTCATCGTGCGCTCGCCGAGCAAAAACCGGTGATCTTTGCACTCGGACACGTGGGGAACTGGGATGTTGCCGCGGCATGGGCAGGACATTTTCTAACCCCGGTGAGTGCCGTCGCCGAACGCTTATCGCCCCCGGAGCTATTCGATGCCTTTGTCAGACACCGGGCTCGGCACGGAGTGCACATCGTCGGTCTTGATCACGGGTTTCGGATTGTCCGTTTACTTGTGGGAGAACCCGGGCGAATACGGGCCGTGTGTTTACTGTTTGACCGTGATCTCACAGGAGATGGCATAGAGACCCCGTATATGGGTGGGTACACCCGGATGGCGCCTGGGCCAGCCGCCCTTACGATTGCCGCGGGTGCGGCATTGGTGTTTGCGGGTATTTCGAGCTTCAGTGCCCCCTACGCCACAAAAACTCTGAGCGGACGCTACCGGTTACGTCGTCGCTGGTGTGCTCTGATTGAATTCGCTGAGGTCGATGAGCGCATTGACGGTGATAGCTGTGATCACAATGGAGGCAAATCTAATTCTGAGCGCCGTGATGAGTGTGGCAATGATGCCGGCTCGGAGAGTCGGGGCCGTGTACCTCGCACTCGGGTGCAGGCTCTGACCAGGGAACTTGCTCGGCGCGCGGAACGGCATGTGAGGACCCACCCCACAGATTGGCATCTTCTGGTTCCGGTCCACGATGCCCGGCTGGCAGAGCGGATGACTACACGGTGAGTCACACTGGTTCTCGTGCGCTGCGAGTTGGTCTCGTGTGCCCGTATTCCCTCGATGTCCCCGGCGGTGTGCAACGCCATGTTCTCGATCTCGCCGAGCACCTGCGTGCACGAGGCCACGTTCCCAATGTGCTCGCGCCTGCGACCAAGCCTGTCGATCAGGAGCTCGTGACCTCCGCAGGGCGGGCGGTGGGCGTGCCGTTTAATGGATCGATTGCGCGCATCAACTTCGGCCCCAGGACCCGACGGTTAGCACGACAATGGCTGGAGGCGGGCAAGTTTGACATCGTCCACGTGCACGAGCCCTCCACTCCGAGCCTGTCCTTGATCGCGCTGCAGGACAGTACGGCGCCGGTCATCGCCACGTTCCACACGGCCTTACGCGACTCCCGCCTGCTACGCGGCACGTACAGTTTGTTAGGCGGAACGTATCGTCGCCTTGCTGCGGGTATCGCTGTGTCTGCTGAGAGTCGTCGCACGGTGGTGGAGCACCTGGGAGGTGATCCAATTGTGGTGCCAAATGGTGTGTCGATTCCCCAGGTGCAGGTCAGTGTCGATGGAAAACCACGGCAACTTAGTCGTAGTCGATCCGAGTGGCAGGGTACACCCGACCGTCCAACCATTGCTGTTTTAGGCAGAATGGATGAGCCGCGTAAAGGATTGAACGTTTTGCTCACTGCGCTACCAGCTCTTCGACATCTGGTACCTGGCGTTCGGGTTTTGGTGGCTGGTGAGGGCCACGAGAAGTTCCAGCGCCGGCACCGCCGCGAGTTTGCGGGCACGGTGGAGGTGTTAGGCCGTCTGAATGAACCAGATAAATACGCCTTGCTTTCCTCGGTCGATCTGCTGGTCGCTCCGCATACCGGTGGCGAGAGTTTCGGAATTGTGATCGTAGAAGCTCTAGCGCACGGCGCCCGCGTGGTGGCGAGTGCCTTGGACGCTTTTGTCGATGTGCTGGGGGAGCACACAGACAGCGTGATGGTGCCGGTTGGGGATGCGCAGGCGCTTGCTTTAGCGGTGGCCAGTGCCCTGCGTGAAGAGCATGCCCGCTCTGCCGAGGAGAGATCTGCGGCGCGAGAGGCTAGGCGACAAGCAGCTGAGGCGTACCGGTGGGATGCAGTAACGGATTGCGTTGAGAGCGTGTACCACCTCGTTGTGGAGTCGGCGTGGTACCCGCCTGGCTTGTGGGGGCAGTTCACACAAGCTGTGGTGAAAAGGGCCGAGATTATCGGCGCATGGGCTCGGCAGATAGCGACCAAAGAGATTCTGGTTCCCACAACGCCAAGCGATGAGGACAGACTGCTGGCCGTTATACGCCGCGCCGAATTATCTGCTCGCCTGGCGTGGCCCATCCCGACGGGGATATCGCCTATAAGCTCTGTAGGAAGGGCCGAGTCGAATCTGCTGGCCGCAAGATGCCAGTCCATGCAAGCCGAGCAGTTGCGGCACCGTGAGGACCTAGAGAGTGCCTTGAGCTCGGACCTACGCTGGTTGGTAGAACACACTGACAGCGAGGAAGAAATATTTCGCCGGGCTCGGCGCGCAGCGTGGGATGTTCACGTTCTCAGGCGCATGGTCAATCACTCGCTTTTGACATGTGCGCAGGGTACGCCACGGGTTGGGGTAGGAACTGGGCGTTGTTTGAGCGGGTCTCGAGAATGGGGCGGGATGCCATTCACCGTAAACTTTGATGACTTCATCGATCGCCGCGACGGCTGGCGCGCTTACCGGTGATCATGATCGAGTGCTGACGGGCACTTTGGCATCTATAAGGAACCGTATCGGACATCGCCGGATTAGAATCCTGGAGCCCGCTATGCCGTAGATGGTTGTTACGATGCCAACGTCTCATGTCATAAACCGGGCCTCTCACTATCACGCTCAACTGCGCGAAGGACTGAGAGGAGGTGCCGCTGCGAAAGGGGTGATCGCATGGTCACACCGACGAATACTCGATACGACTATACCTACGGTCGTCCAGGCGAGACCACAGCTCGTCGGCCTGAGGTTGAGAAGAATTCTGAGGAACCCTCTAAGCGCACTGTTATTTTTCGTATAGCCCAAAAAATCTCGAAAGCGAACCCATCCTCTGTCCTTGTGCGATGGATACTTTCTCTGGGATTTTTTATATTCGCTTGGATCGTCACGGTGCTCCAGCTTGCGTCCGAGGCAGGATTAGGGGTCGCAATGGCAGCGGCTGCTGCAGCCGCGTTTCCCTTCGCCTTTGTGCTACTCGTAATATACTGGATAGATTATTTGATTCCGGTACCTAATGCCTCGAAGTTTTTCGCTCTTAGCTGGGGTCTGAGCTGTCCCATGCTGATAATCGCCTTTATGGTCGTGACGGGACTGGACGCCAAAATGAGGCCCGTGGCAGGAAGTTTAGGTCTTTCGTCATCCTATTCGGTTTTACAAGCACCGATTCAAGAGGAAATTTTCAAGGCTGCCGGATTAGTTATACCTTTACTGTTAGGGCGCAAGTTCATTAGCGGAGCCAGGGTTGGCCTTATTTGTGGAGCCTTGATAGGGGTGGGCTTTTCTTACAGCGAAGACGTTGTGTATTTCGTGAAACCCCTGGTGGCTGCGCAGGCGACAGGTGATGCTGCCGATTTTTGGGAAGTGTTTGTGGCACGTAGTCTCACCCCCTTTGGTCACTCGGTATATACGGGGATAACCGGTCTTGCATTAGGTTTGGCGGGGGCGCGGCGCTCTATTCCTTTATGTCTATGCTGGGGGCTTGGGGGATTAAGTGTGGCGGTGGCGCTCCATGCACAATGGAATGGTTCCACTTATGTACCAGTGTTGATTGCTAAAAATTTACATAGCGGGACCGGCTTTGCCTCCGTCTGGCTTATCTTAATGATAACCTCTAAAATTTTACTGATGGGTGGGATAGTCATTTGGGTCCGGTGGCGAGAGCGGACCATTATTGACCGATATCTTTCCCACTATGGGAGAGCTGGATGGTTTAGCCCCGATGAGGTTTCTATGCTTAGGTCCCATCGTGCACGATCTCGAGCGAGGCGGGTAGCTGCTGAGCGCGGGGGAATCGTAGCGAAGCTGGCAATGCGTGACTTTCAATATGCTGCCGTGGCGCTTGCCGATCACCGTAAAAGACTTGTCGAAGAGTTGCCGCTCACCCCGCAGCGAAAATCTATGAAGAAAATCGAGCGAGACCTTCTTCATCAGATCACCTGTGCCCGCCGCTTACTCAGTGCGGTGATTTTGCCTGTTGTGGACGTTTCGGAGAGAGGCCGGGGGCGGGCACATTACAATGGTGAGGCGTGTCCGCCCGCTCCCGGGCGTGACCCGGGACCCGGACGTAGGGCCGATCCCGTATCTGAGCCACCAATCGAGGAGACACATGTCGGGTCACTCCAAGTGGGCGACGACCAAGCATAAAAAAGCTGCGATCGACGCCAAACGCGGCAAGCTATTCGCCAAGCTCATTAAGAACATCGAGGTTGCGGCAAGGACGGGTGGACCGGATCCGGCAGGGAACCCCACCCTGTTTGACGCCATCCAAAAAGCCAAGAAAATGTCGGTGCCTAACGACAATATCGACCGTGCTGTCAAACGTGGCGGCGGTTTAGACGGTGGCGGCGTCGACTATCAAACCCTGATGTACGAAGGCTATGCTCCCGGTGGCGTCGCGGTCCTCGTCGAATGCCTCACCGACAACAAAAATCGTGCAGTCAGTGAAGTGCGAGTAGCGTTTTCCCGCAACGGCGGCTCCATGGCCGAATCTGGCTCGGTGTCCTACCTCTTCCACCGCAAGGGCGTGGTCACACTTCCAAAGGAAGGGCGCAGCGAAGACGACCTGCTTGAAGTCGTGCTCGATGCCGGCGCCGAAGAGATCAGCGATGAAGGCGACACCTTCGAGATTCTTTCTGAGCCGACCGACGTGGTTGCGGTTCGCACCTCGCTGACGGACGCGGGAATTGACTATGACGCAGCTGAGGTTCAGTTCGTTCCGTCGATGAAAGTCGAGGTCGATCTGGACGGTGCTCGAAAAGTCCTGCGTTTGCTGGAGGCGTTGGAAGACAGCGACGACGTGCAGAACGTGTACTCCAACCTCGACATCCCAGAGGACGTTGCTGCCCAGCTCGGCGAGGACTGACCTCGGATGCGGGTGCTCGGAATTGATCCGGGTCTTACCCGGTGCGGTTTCGGTGTCATAGACGCTGGAACCGGGCGGAGCGCCCGTCTCGTCGACGTCGGAGTTGTGCGGTCGCCATCGACCGATTCCATCGATCAGCGGTTGCTCGTGGTTTCTCGGGGACTCACCGAGATTATTGAGCGGTACGCCCCGGATGCGGTCGCGGTGGAGCGGGTGTTTTCCCGCGGCGAAGTCTCCACGATTATGGGCACGGCCCAGGTTTCTGGCATCGCCCTTTTGCTCGCGGCCGAACGCGGTATTCCGGTGGCTATGCACACCCCCAGTGAGGTGAAACTGGCCGTGACCGGTGATGGCCGCGCGGGGAAAGCCCAGGTGCAGACGGCGCTCGTGCGCCTGCTTGGGCTCCCCGCTGCGCCGAAACCTGCCGATGCGGCGGATGCATTAGCTATCGCGCTGACTCATCTGTGGCGCGGTCCGGGCCCAGTCCGCAAGGACCGGTCCGGCGCTGCCCGCACCTCGGCTCAAGCGCAGTGGGCCGAGGCGGAGCGGAAAGCTCGTCGAGCAAAAACGGCGGGCACTTCTGTGTGGTGATGCTCGTCTGCCCGGCCCTGCCCTGCGCTGGCCTGCCTTGCGCGGTGACGATGGTCTTCGGACGGGCATGAGCGGCCTATTCGTACACATGTTCTATGCTTGTGAGAGGTGCCGGGCGCGCCTGTCGCGTTTGTGATATTGCCGCATTGTTATGTCGTACTTACTGCTGGCTTACTGCCGGACGGGTCGCATTGCTGTGTGGACTCATCGCTGTAGGTGGCGTTGACACCCTTGCTCTGCCCGACTCGCTCTGACACCAAGGAGACCTTGTGATCTCAACTCTGACCGGAACGGTGACGTCAATCGGGCTCGACAATCTCGTACTCGATATCGGAGGCGTCGGTTTCTCGGTGAGAACCACCCCGGGCACACTCGCGTCGGCACGCCATGGAAATACGCTCACCCTGCACACTGAACTGGTAGTCCGGGAGGACTCGTTAACCCTTTTTGGATTTGCCACCCCGGACGAGGTCGATGTTTTTCGTACGGTGCAGTCCGTATCCGGTATTGGCCCTCGAATCGCGTTGGCAGCGCTGGCGGTGCTCGGCCCCGATGGGATACGCAGGGCTGTGGCCACGGAGGACGTCAAAGCTATTAGCCGTACGCCCGGGATCGGGCCGAAGGTAGCCAGCCGCATGATCCTGGAACTGCGCGGAAAACTTCCGGTTCTCAGTGACCCCGAGGAATCCGTAGAGGCGTCCGCCAATGTCGACGCAGCAGCCGACGCCAACCAGGGTCGGATCGATGATGTGGTTCTGGCTTTGGTGGGACTCGGATGGCCGGATGCGGCGGCATCCAAAGCAGTTGACAAGGCGAGGGCAAAGCTTCGCGACATTGATCCGTCAGCAAAGCCCAGTAATGCCACGGTGTTGCGCGAGTCCTTGCGTGAACTCGGGGGCCGGCGATGATGACCCAGCTGGACCCGGACCGTGAGGAACAGCCAGACAATCCGCGTTTGATGCAGGGCCGGGATGATGCGGCTGATATGGCAGGTTCCCCTGCGGAGCGTGTCGTAGGAGAAAATGCGGGAGCCCTAGAGCGGTCTGCCGAAGCAGCGCTGCGCCCGCGCCGGCTCACAGAATTCGTTGGCCAACAGACTGTTCGCGACCAGCTATCCCTTGTTCTCAACGCGGCTCGGGCGCGAGGGAGGGCTCCCGAGCATGTGCTGCTGTCTGGCCCGCCAGGACTGGGGAAAACAACGCTGGCCATGATCATCGCGGCTGAGCTTGGCAGTGCGCTGCGCATTACCTCGGGGCCCGCTGTTCAGCATGCAGGAGATCTCGCGGCGATCCTTTCCTCCCTGGAAGAGGGGGAAATTCTCTTCATTGACGAAATTCATCGGCTCGCCCGGCCCGTTGAAGAAATGCTGTACATGGCAATGGAGGATTTCCGCGTGGACGTAGTGGTAGGCAAAGGAGTCGGTGCCACCGCCATCCCCCTGGAATTGCCACCTTTTACCGCGGTCGGGGCGACGACGCGTGCGGGATTATTGCCGGCGCCGCTGCGTGACCGGTTTGGATTCACTGCTCACCTTGACTACTACGCGCCGCAGGAGCTGTGCCGGGTCCTGCATCGTTCTGCGCAGCAGCTCGATATTGAGATGACTGCGGACGCTGCTGTGGAAATTGCGGGGCGGTGCCGGGGAACCCCTCGTATTGCCAATCGTTTGATCCGGCGGGTACGTGACTACGCCCAGGTGCACGGCGATGGGGTCATCGACCTTCCCGCGGCGCAGGCGGCCTTAGCTCTCTACGAGGTCGATGCCAAAGGTTTGGACCGGCTGGACCGCGCGGTGTTGACGGCTCTGTGCACCCGTTTCGGGGGCGGCCCCGTGGGATTGTCGACGCTTGCGGTCGCCGTCGGTGAAGAAACAGAGACCGTGGAGACTGTTGTCGAACCATTCCTGGTGCGGGAAGGTCTGCTCGGGCGAACCCCACGGGGACGCATCGCAACCCCCTTAAGTTGGGAGCATCTGGGCCTGGAAGCGAACACAATGCCATCCGCGGGTGGACGCTTCGGATGAGCTCCCTGTAAAGAGACCATAATCGTGGGCGAGGACCTGTCAGCACCCCGTATCTCGTCACCTCGCCATCTCGATCACCATTTCAGGACATGGGCGCGGTAAGTCGTCATGATGATCTCATCGGATCACATTGTTGGCTTCCGCAGCAGCCGTCACGAGGCGAAGGCGGTAGAGTGTGCGGGTACTGTGTCGCTCCGTCCTCGCATCTGCCGCATTCACCATGTCCGGCTCTGACGATCCGGGGCCGTGCACCCCGCACCCGAAAGGATCTACTCCACGTGGACCCCATGATTTTCCTGCTGGTCATTTTCGCCGTGATGATGATTCCGATGTTTTTGATGTCGAGTCGTCAGCGCAAGGCACAGCGAGCCCACGCCGAGATGGTTGCGTCCCTCGGCATTGGAGATGAGGTACGCACGCACTCCGGTTTCTACGGGCTGATCGTCGACGAGTACGACGACGTCGTGATTCTTGAGACCGAATCCGGTGCTCAGACCAAGTGGGCGCGTCAAGCCATCGCCGGTAAGGTCGAGCCGACCACGGATGACACGGAGGCCGCCGAGGTATCGGAGTCCTCTGAGCAGATCACCGGCACCTCCGGAGACGTTCCCGGCGTGACCACGAACAACGAACGGTCCTGACGACTTTCACTATCTATGGCATCGACCAAACACCCCGGACGGTCCGCACTCGTCCTCCTACTCGTCATCCTTATTCTGCTCGGCGGTGGTATCGCCGCGGCAGTTAAATGGGGCACCTGGCAGGCGACGCCGAAGCTCGCCCTCGACCTTGAGGGCGGCACCCAGGTCATCCTGTCTGCCAGCACACCGGATGGATCCCCTGTTAAACAGGATCAGCTAAACCGCGCAATCCAGATTATGGGCCAGCGCGTCAACGGTCTCGGCGTCGCCGAAACTCAAATCACTGCCCAGGGCGGCAACAACATTGTTGTCGATATTCCGGGCAGTTTGGATCAGCAGACAGCGGACGCCCTGCGCCGAACCGCGCTCATGGAGTTCCGACCGGTTCTGCTGGTGGGGCCGCCGCAAGCCGAAGGTCAAGGTAAAGCAGACCAGGCGGGCGATAAAGCCAAGGAGCGGGATCCCAACGCAGGTGCTCCTGGGGCGGATAAGAAACTGCCTCCGACTTCAACGGAATGGCTGACTCCCGCTATCCGCCACGAGTTCAACCAGCTCAATTGCACCGATCCCAAGGTGCTTGGCACGCCTCGGGATAAAGACCCGAACAAACCGCTGGTGACCTGCGCCGAAGACGGGCACGAAAAATATGTGCTCGGACCGGCAGCAGTGAGGGGGGACGAAATCACGTCCGCCACGGTCAGTAACGAGACCACCGGCGGCGGGCAGATCACAAACTTCTACCAGGTCAACTTGAGCTTCAACCCGACCGGGGCCAAAGCCTTCGGTGATATCACCACGACCCTTTTTAACTCCCAGGGCGACAACCGGCGATTCGGGATCGTGCTGGATGGGTTTGTGGTCTCCGCGCCCGCCGTCGACCAAGGTCCGCTGACCGGCGGAACCGCATCCATCCACGGTTCCATGACGCAAAAGCAGGCGGAGCTACTAGCTAACCAGCTTCGCTTCGGCGCCTTACCATTGAAGTTCCAAGTGCAGAGCGAACAGCAGATTTCGGCCACTCTTGGCACTGATCAGCTTGAAAAAGGTCTGATCGCTGGTGCGATCGGCATGCTGCTGGTGATGGCCTACTCGGTGCTGCAATATCGTGCTCTTTCGATGGTGACCATCGCGTCGCTGGTTGCGGCATCTGCGCTGACCTACGGCGTTATCACCGTGATGTCTAATCTTCCCGACATCGGATTCAGGCTCTCCCTGGCTGGTGTGGCCGGTTTGATCGTCGCTATCGGATTCACCGCTGACTCATTCATCGTCTATTTTGAGCGCGTCAGAGATGAGCTGCGCGATGGACGCGGGCTTAGCAGCGCGGTGGAACACGGATGGAGACGCGCCCGTCGAACCATTCTTGCTTCGGATGCCGTGAACTTCATTGCCGCCGCCGTGCTGTATGTGCTGAGTGTCGGCAGCGTCCGCGGTTTCGCCTTCACTCTCGGTTTGACCACCCTTATCGACTTGGTGGTTGTCTTCCTCTTCACGCATCCGATGCTCCAAGTGTTGGCGCGTACGCGATTCTTCGGACACGGTCATCGCTTCAGCGGCCTCGACCCGCGCCAGCTAGGCCGGTCCGCTCCGATCTATGCCGGACGAGGGCGAATCCGCGGCGCCGAAGAACGAGGCGAATCCCTGGCCGAGCGCAAAGCGAGGCTCGCGCGGGAGCAAGCTAAACGCGACCAGAACTCCTCTGGAGGCTCTGATAAGCACCGCGGATCCGTTGACCACAGCGCCACCGGGGACAACACGGGGGGAGACCATTATGGCGATCGGTAAATTCGCAGCCTTCGGCAACGACCTGCACTCCGGTGCACGATCCTTCGGCATAGTCCGCACCCGTCGTTATTGGTACCTGATCAGCCTGGCCGTTCTGATTATTCTCGGGTCGATCACCGCTGTGCGCGGGGTCAACCTCGGTATCGAGTTCACCGGTGGTAGCGAGTTCCAGGTGACCGGGGCAAAAACTCTGAACCAGTCGCTCGCACGGGACGCCGTTCACCAGCTGGTGCCGGAAAACGTTCCGCACGTGACGGTTGTGGGCTCAGACACCATTAGGGTGCAGACCGAGCAACTTGGGTCAGATCGCACAGAAGCCCTGCGGACCTCCCTGGCGTCGGCATACGGCGTGGATTCCTCGCAGGTCACCAGCTCATTTATTGGTCCTAGCTGGGGTCAAGACGTCACCGGAAAAGCCATTAGAGCGGTGATTGTATTCACCGTGTTGGTGGCGATTGTGCTCGCCCTGTACTTCCGCAATTTAAAGACCTCCATTGCCGCGGTCATGGCCCTGGCTCATGACCTGCTGCTCACCGCAGGTACATACGGCGCGGTGGGTTTTGAGATCACTCCGGCGGCAGTGATCGGGTTTTTAACGATCCTCGGCTACTCGCTGTACGACACCGTGGTGGTGTTCGATAAGGTCCGTGAAAATACGGTCGGCATAGCGCATCGCGATGACATGACGTATGCAGGTGCCGTCAATCTCGCGGTGAACCAGACCCTCGTGCGGTCAATCAATACCTCCGTCGTCGCGTTGTTGCCGGTCGGCTCCATCTTGTTCATTGGTGCTTTTGTTCTGGGAGCAGGAACGCTCAAAGATATTTCGCTCGCGCTATTTGTTGGCATCTTGGTCGGCACGTACTCTTCCGTGTTCCTTGCCCCTTCCTTCTTGGTCGATCTGCGCCGCCGCGAACCTGCGTTGCGGGCTCAGGAGGCCCGGCTGAAAGAACTCAAGCAGCGTCAGGACCGTGAGGCATCTGGCAGTGAAGGAGAGACACAGCCCCATCGCTCGGGGAGCGTGGAAAGCGACGAGCTGACCGCTGATGACCGTGTCCGCGGACATCAAGGCCTGGACGAGGACGCGCAGACAGCCTCGGCACTCAGCTCCTCCCGGGCAGAGCTCGGATCGGCTGATGGTTCCCGCAATGTAGGACAGCGCCCGCAGCCTCGACGAACACCCCGTCGCCGTCGAGGCTGAGCCGTCCGGAGCTGACTCTTTTTATAAAGGAATGGCATGAGCACTGATCTTGTAACCGCCGAATCAATCCATGACCTGCTGACACAGCGTATTGCCGAATATCCGGATTTCCCGGAGCCTGGAGTCCTGTTCAGAGATATCAGCCCATTGCTCGGCGATGGCGCTGCGTTTCGTCAGGTCATTGAGTACTGGGCTGGACTCCTCCCGTCGGGGATCGACCACATCGTCGGCGCGGAAGCCCGGGGATTCGTTCTAGGAGCTCCGCTGGCGTATCACCTAGGGGTGGGTTTCGTGCCGGTGCGGAAAGTAGGCAAACTGCCCGGCACGCCCCGTTCGGTGAGCTACTCCCTGGAATATGGGACCGCGACGGTAGAAATACCGGAGAATGCGCTTGAACCGGGTGAAAAAGTTGTCGTTATTGATGATTTGCTGGCCACTGGGGGAACTGCCTGCGCAACCTGTGAATTGGTGGAGACATCCGGCGCGGAGCTTTTGGCGGTGTCATTCTTAATGGAATTGGTTGGACTCGGCGGGCGTGAAAAACTCGTGGCAGAGGTCAGCGCCCCGATTCTTCCGGTGTTTTCCGTTCAGAACTAAACTGGCTCTTTAAACCCGAGTTTCTGCTGAGGGTCGGTTTAACGTCTAGGCCTGGCCGGCTATGGATGAAAGTTGGGCCTGTGGAGAGGGATTGGTGTCAGCGCAGCCGATCTGGTCCGGAGCATGGTTCTCGCCGCGTAGACTAGGCGGATCCCCGGCTTTGCGGGTCTGCCGATGTGTATCAGATAGATACCCGCTAGGTGGTTATCGAATAGGTGCTCATCGAGTTGATCTATCTAGGTCGGGGAGCGTCAGGCATACAGCAGCGGGCGGGAGGATTCTATGGGATCGCAGCATGAGGCCCGAGATCGCCAAGCGGTAATGCCCGGACCACCGCGCGATGTGACGGCTGTCTTGGCAGAGAACTCCTCGGGCCGATCACCCGCAACAGAAGCGTCCCGGAGCGTGGGAAACACTCCTGCCCCTCCGGTTCCCCGGAACGACACAGGACCTTTACCGTGGGGACGACGGCCGCGACTAGCATTTTTCGGGGCCAAGCCGTCGGCTGTGGACCCCATACTGGAACCGCTGCTTCAAGCCGTACGGGCAGTGCGGCCTAAAGAAGATCTCTCGCTTTTAACGCGTGCGTTCCAGACAGCTGAACGCGCTCACAGGGGTCAGCAGCGGCGCAGCGGGGACCCGTACATCACCCATCCGGTATCGGTGGCCACGATTCTTGCCGAACTGGGATCGCCAATTCCGGTTCTGGCGGCCGCGTTGCTGCACGACACCGTTGAGGACACTGACTACACACTCGATCAGTTGCGAGCAGACTATGGCGAAGAAATCGCCATTCTGGTCGACGGCGTGACCAAACTCGACAAAGTCACCTACGGGGATGCAGCCCAAGCTGAAACCGTCCGCAAGATGATCGTGGCCATGAGCCGCGATATTCGGGTGCTTATGATCAAGCTCGCGGACCGTTTACACAATGCGCGAACGTGGAAGTATGTACCCACAGCTTCGGCGGAACGCAAAGCTAAAGAAACTCTTGAAATCTATGCCCCGCTGGCTCATCGCCTAGGTCTGAACACGATTAAGTGGGAGCTTGAGGATCGCTCTTTCCAGGTGCTGTATCCCAAGGTGTATGACGAGATTGTCGCCCTGGTGGCAGATCATGCTCCGGCCCGGGAAAAGTATCTTGCGTCGGTGACGAAGCAGATCAATAACGATCTGCATAATGCCCGGATTAAAGCTACCGTCACCGGACGCCCTAAGCATTACTATTCGATCTATCAGAAAATGATTGTCCGTGGCCGCGACTTTGCCGATATCTACGATTTAGTGGGTATTCGGGTTCTGGTGGATTCTGTCCGCGATTGCTACGGGGTGCTCGGTATTTTGCATTCCCGTTGGTCGCCGGTACCTGGCCGTTTCAAAGACTATATTGCGCTGCCAAAATTCAATCTTTACCAGTCGCTCCACACCACCGTGATCGGCCCCACTGGGAAACCGGTTGAGGTGCAGATCCGCACCTGGGAGATGCATCGACGGGCTGAATACGGGGTAGCGGCGCACTGGAAATATAAGGCACGCGCCGGGGAAGCTGACCGCGGTCCCGCAGGTGGGCAGGACATTTCCTGGCTCCGCCAGTTGATGGATTGGCAGCAGGAAACCGCTGACTCGGGTGAGTTCTTAGAATCTTTGCGCTTTGAGATGGGAAGCCAAGAGGTCTACGTCTTCACTCCCAAGGGTGATGTGTTGGCGTTGCCGCAGGGATCCACGCCGGTGGACTTTGCGTACTCCGTGCATACGGAGGTTGGGCACCGGACGATGGGGGCGAGGGTTAATGGCCGACTCATTTCCCTAGATACTCCGCTCAGCACAGGTGATGTGGTGGAGGTGTTTACCTCTAAAGCCGAAGGTGCTGGTCCTAGTCAGGACTGGCTCGCCTTTGTGAAGTCGCCGCGAGCTCGCACCAAAATCAGGCAGTGGTTTACTAAGGAACGTCGAGAAGAAGCACTCGACCGTGGGCGCGATGAACTCGGCAAAGCGTTAAAGAAACAGAACCTGCCGCTTCGGCGTCTGCTGACCCATGACTCGTTGACTGCGGTGGCATCCGATTTACGTTATGCCGATGTGGATGCTCTCTATACCGCTATCGGTGAGGGGCACGTCAGCGCGCAGTCTGTCTCGCAGCGGCTTGTGCAGAGCTTCGGGGGAGCGGCTGGGGCGGAAGAGGATCTGGCCGAGACAACCCTCCCCTCAAAGGTGCATCGTCCCCGCCAATCGGGTTCTGGCAATCCCGGCATCGTGGTGGATGGCGAGGGTGACCTGTGGGTGAAGCTTGCGAAGTGCTGTGCCCCGGTGCCTGGCGATCCCATCATCGGTTTTGTGACGCGAGGCAGCGGAATATCGGTGCACCGGACGGACTGTACGAATGCGGCACAGCTAAAGACAGAACCGGATCGACTAGTTGAGGTGACCTGGTCGGGCCGCAGTACGAGCGCGTTTTTGGTGCATGTGAAAGTGGAGGCGTTGGACCGTTCGCACCTGCTCAGCGACTTGGCGCAGGCGATTGCTGACCAGCATGTTCCGATCCAGGCGGCATCGTGTCACTCTCATCGTGACCGTTTAGCCACGGCGTCGTTCAGCTTTGAATTGGCGGACCCCGCTCATCTCAGCCATGTGTTGAAGCAGATCCGCCGGGTTGAAGGGGTCTACGACGCGTATCGGGTCAACGGTGATGGCCGGCCTGTTAATACCCGCACAGGTCAACTTTCCAGCTGACGTACGTTCGCGTAGGGACGCCATGACCCGCTCATCACCGCGCCGGATGGGCAGACCGTTAGACGGCGAGGTCAGTCAGAAGCGTAAGAGCGCGGGTGCCATGGGGCCGCTTCCGGATGCGCTGGATTTCCCGGCTGAGATCGGGTATAGACAGATGTCCGGAGGCAATAAAGGCGCGGACGGTCTGAATAGCCTGATATGACGGCGCCAATCGGAGCAAGTCGGTGGCCGTGCGCACCGGAATGGTCACTGGGCAGCCGCCAATTCTCTCTACGTGTTCGGGCGGCAGATCACGGGAGTGCCGGATTCTCATCCCGCGTCGAGAAGCTGGTCTGAGGGCCGTCACGAACGATCCCGATGTCGATTCCGGTGGACCCAGCACAACCCAGGCGGCGGCATCATCAGCTATGACGTAGTCCCCTCGCAGCATAGAGCCGAGCATGATTCCTAGCGCAACGGCCCTACCCGCTGGACCGATCTGATGTGTGCCAGGTAGATAAAGCTCGCCCACGACGTGCGTGATAAGCCCGTCGGTTTCCATCACCGCTGTTGCGGGCGAGGACGGCAGACGAAGAAGAACTTGTTCGAGATCTTCCGCCAGCATCCCTGCGTGGGCCGACCACACTGTGCACGGGTGAGTCGATATGGAAGGTAGGAGTGCGGTATGGCAGGAGCTGAACGCAGGCGCAGGCATTCATTTAGCCTGCGCTCACTGACCGCACACCGCCAGAGCCAGGCGGGCCTTGTGGATAACTCATATCCGCGGTTGTCGTACCGTCGGCGCAGTCCGAGAACGCTTAGCTGCATGGATCAGCCTCGGAAATGGCTCTGCTTGTCGGTCAGAGAGTAACTAGCGGGCAGTAACTAGGTGCGGAAGCCGAACCAAAACCCCAGCCTCTGAGGTCGGTAACTTTAGAGCCTGGGGTTTTGGTCTGCGCGGTTGTAACCCACGCAGTTTAGCCTTAGAGCTGCTGGCCTCAGCCCAAATCCTGTGCGGAGCGTTCGATCACGGCGAGCCACTGCTGACGGGCAGTCAGAGCAGCTTCAGCTTCGGCGATCCGGCGGGCATCACCGCTGCGTCGAGCCTTCTCCAAGGCTTCCTCATAGCTTGCGATAGCGGCCTGAAGCTGGCTCGAGGCTCCCTGAACCCTAGCCTTGGTTCGCGGATCCGTACGACGCCATTCAGCCTCTTCTGCCTCACGGACCTGACGCTCAACATCGCGCAGACCATCCTCAATCCGGCGCAGATCAGAACGCGGAACCTTCCCCGCGTCCTCCCAGCGGTCCTGAATTGAACGCAGAGAGCGTTTGGTCGCGTCGAGGTCAGAAATCGGCAGTAAGGCCCGGGCTTCGGCGAGCAGAGCCTCCTTAACGACCAAGTTTTGCTTCTGTTCAGCTTCGGACGCTTGGAGGTCAGCGTTCCTGGCGGCGAAGAAGTGATCCTGGGCAGCCTTGAAACGCGACCACTGGGCGTCGTCGGTCTTGCGCTGGCCGCGAGGGGCGGAGCGCCATTCGTCCATGAGTGAGCGATAGGCGCGAACCGTCGGGCCCCAATCGGTGGAATCCTTCATGGCCTCTGCGCGGTGGATCAGACTTTCCTTGATTTCTTTGGCTTCGGCATGGCGCTTGTCAAGATCAGCGAAATGGGCGCGACGCATCCGATCAAAGGATGACCGAGCAGCCGACAGGCGCTTCCACAGGCCGTCTTCGACGCTGCGGTCTAACGCAACATCTGCTGACTGCATTTCTTTCCATCGCTGAACCATGGTGCGCATGGTCTCAGTTGCACTCCGCCACTGGATACGGTCGGGCTCGGCAGCAACCAGTTCCTCAATGGAGCGCACAAACTCTTCCCGCCGGGCCGTTGCCTGTTCCTTCGCGGCAATGCGTTCTTGCTCAACAACGGCAAGCGCCGCTTTCGCCTGTTCACGCAGCTGAGTTCCGCGCTCGCGCAGTGCGGCGAGATCCCCGACCACTGCCGGTTCCTTTAGCTTTTTGCGTAGCTGTTCGAGGAGCCGATTGAGCTCAGCTTGGGTGAGGTGGCCAACGCTGAGCTTTTGCTCGGTGAGATCAAGGAATGCGACCAGGTCGAGGTATGCGTGTACGAATGGGCGCAGTGCAGCTTCATGGTCGGTTCCCTCGGCGGTGCCGATCTCACGGGAGCCAGAGCCATCCTTGACACTGATTGTGCCGTCCTCGGCAATGGAACCGAAGGTTAATGCTTCGCGAACCTTATCCTCGGGGTACTCGGTCACCGTGGGTGCGGCCGGAACAAGAGCGGGGCGATGCTGACGGTCGGCTAGCCGGGCAAGCTGAGCAGGCGACGGCATTGCGCGGGGCCGTGGAGTGGCGGGAGTGGACGGCGCAGTGCTGGCCGGGGCCGTTTCCGTCTGCGCATCCGGCTTGACGTCGTGCGACTCGCTCACGAGAACTCCTTCTATTCCTACCGCTGGTTTGCGGGCTTTTGTCACCGCAGTGACGAAACGATTGCAGGGGCGTGACAGCATGACCTATCACCCACCGCGCCACTTTACCGTCCCCGGGGCATAACGTGCGCATCGGATCGTGTCGTTGGAGATGAAACCGGGTGTTCGTTGTGATGAACGGTGAGGGGCAGCATCCGGAAACCTGTCGGGAAGCGTCGTGGATGCGCGCGAAATCGTGAGGATCGGCGGTAGGGTCGAGGCGTGATCCGGATTCATACGCTCGTCTCGCCGTTTCTCGGCGCCAATTGCTACATCCTGAGCGCCCACCAACGGGCCGAGGCTCAGGACATTGAAAATACAGCGCCGTCCGATGCCGGGGACAACACATCTCATACGACCTGGTCTCAGGCTAATCCGTCTCATGAGGTCACCGCCGTGGTGATCGACCCGGGATGGGACACCACGGATCGCGTCGTTGACTATGTGCAGAGCATCAGAGCGACCCGCGTGAATATCGTGGCCACGCATGGGCATCTCGACCACATTGCAGATCTCGGACTTCTGTGCGAGCGCATCTCGGCGATCTGTGGAGAGGTGTCGATTGGTTTGAATGACCAGAGCCGGCTCGATGACCCTATTGAGGATCTTCCCGAAATGTTTACGACGCAGCTGCGCCCGATCTGGCAGGTGCGCGGATGGACGCGTCCCGCAGATGCCCGGCTGCTTCGAGAAGGGGATGAGATTGAGGTTGCTGCCGGCGCTGCGCTTCGGGTGATTGACGCACCAGGCCATACGGAAGGTTCGGTGCTTTTGCAGCTAGTTAAGGGTGGATCTGACGTGGCGGGTGACACAAGTGACGCAAAAGAAAAAGAAGATGCCTCTGTTGTGCCCGCGGTACTGACCACAGAAGATTCTTCCCGCAGCCCGGGCGGTCGCCGGGAATGGCATCGTGGCGTTGTGTTTACCGGAGACGTTTTATTCGCCGGTGGGGTGGGGCGCACCGACCTTCCGGGAGGAGACATGAAAGCGATGCACCGCTCTTTGGCTCGGTTCGCCGAGCTTCCTGGAGACTTTTTGATTCTTCCCGGGCACGGTCCGTCCAGCACCATTAGGCATGAGCTGACGAACAACTGGTACCTGCGCGAGGCATGCCAGGGACACCTTGCTTAATTGGTCGCAGCAAACCGCCCCGGAATGCACTGATAATCCTTCGATACCCTAAGAACAGTTCGCTAGTTTGCGCCGCCCTGGGAAAGGGTTGGCCTTAATGAATGGAGATGCCCGCCCATGGCGAAAATCGCTCCCCTGTCCGGATTTCCTGAGTGGCTACCATCTGAGCGTGCGGTGGAGAGCCATGTCATGGATATCTTTCGGCATGTCAGCGAATTGCACGGGTTTAGCGGTATTGAAACTCGCGCGGTGGAGCCCATGTCTCAGCTGCTGCGCAAAGGGGACATAGATAAAGAGGTCTATGTTCTGCGGCGTCTGCATGCTGACCCTGACGAGGCTGAGGAGAATGCGCTCGATCGACAGCTCGGCCTGCATTTCGACCTCACCGTGCCATTAGCTCGGTATGTGCTTGAGCATCGCTCGGGTCTTTCGTTCCCGTTCCGCCGCTATCAGATTCAGAAAGTCTGGCGGGGTGAGCGGCCTCAGGATGGACGTTTCCGAGAGTTTTACCAGGCCGATCTCGACGTGGTGGGGGAGAACACTCTGCCTGCCCACGTGGAGGCCGAGGTGGCGGTGGTGATGGCAGACATCCTTGCCCGCCTGCCTCTGCCTGGATTCACCATCCACGTCAATAACCGCAAACTGTCCCAAGGGTTCTTTGAAGCCCTCGGCTTGAGCGACGTGGGAGCGGTTCTTCGCTGCCTCGATAAACTCCCCAAAATTGGTGCCGACGCGGTAGGCACCTTGCTCGCCGACGAGGCCGGAGCCAGTGAATCTCAAATCGCCCTGTTGCTTGAGTTTGCGGCTATCCGCACGCCCGGAACCGAGTTCGTCGATCGGGTGCACGCGCTGGGAGTGTCTGGTGAGCTGCTGGACGAGGGGCTGGCCGCTCTGTCTGCGACGGTATCGGCCATTGATGAGGCGGCGCCGGGGGTTTGCGTGGCAGACCTGTCTATTGCCAGGGGTCTGGATTACTACACCGGAACGGTGTACGAGACCTTTATCCATGGACATGAAGATCTCGGCTCGATCTGCTCAGGTGGACGCTATGACCAGTTAGTCAGCGACGGCAGCCGGACCTACCCGGGGGTGGGGCTATCCCTTGGCCTTTCCCGACTGGTCTCGCGGATTCTGAAGGCTGATCTTGCGGCGGCGTCCAGGCCCGTTCCAACCTGTGTTTTGGTTGCCGTCACGAGCGAGGAGGAACGACCCCGCTCTGCCCGGGTAGCCACGATGCTGCGCTCGCGTGGAATCCCGGTGGAGGTTGCCCCGACGGCGGCGAAATTCGGCAAACAAATTAAATACGCGGACCGCCGTGGTATCCCGTTCGTCTGGTTCCCGGCTGCGGTCGATGCAGAGGCCGATGCCGCCGACGAGGTTAAGGATATTCGCTCCGGCGAGCAGTTAGCGGCCGATGCCCAATCCTGGATGCCTCCCCAGGAGGACCTCCATGTTCGCATTGTGGCGAAGCAAAATCAGGAGCACTGAGGTCTACTTCACGTACGATCGGGAACAACGGAACCTTTAAAAAACGTTAGGACTTACATGAGCACCATCACTCTCACTAAAGAAAACCACGACGAGACCATCAGCTCGGGGATCGTCCTCATCGACTTCTGGGCGTCTTGGTGCGTTCCGTGTCAGCGTTTCGGACCAGTTTTTGAGAAGGTCTCCGAGGCTCACCCCGATATCACCTTCGCCAAGGTCGATACCGAGGACCAACAGGAGCTCAGTGCAAAGTACGGCATCACCTCGATTCCGATGCTGGTGGCCTATCGCGATGGTGTGCTGGTTTACGGCCGGCCCGGCGCGATGAAAGAGTCTGATCTGGAAGACCTTGTGACTCGCATTGAGTCTTTGAACATGGATGAGGTTCGTGCCGCCTACGCCAAGGCCCAGCAGGAGCAGGACGGCCAGGCTAAGTAGATCTCCCCGCGTGATGCGGTTACGCGAAAGGGCCTCCACCTCATGAGGTGGAGGCCCTTTTCATGCGCTGGTATCAGCCGTGAGCGGTAAGGAAACTAGGTTTAATACCGTTTACGGCTAAAACGGTCTCGGCCGCCATCGCGGCCTTCGCGGTCGTGCCCCTTATCTCGGCGGGGGCCGGTGTCCCGGGCGATGCGCAGCATGCGTCCACCGATTCGGGCTCGTCCGATGCGGTCAGCGACCTCAGGGGCGATTTCTCCACGCACCTCTACCAGGGAAAACGTGCTGAAAATGTCGATCTTGCCGATGTCTTTTCCGCGCAGGCCTGATTCACCGGTGATGGTACCGACGATGGCCTGAGGAGATGCGTGGTGCGAGTGCCCCACAGCAACCCGGTACGAGGTGTATCCCTTGGACGGAGTGCGCGGTCCGCGGCGACGATCCCCGTCGCTGTCCTGGCCGGAGCGTGGTCCGCGTCCGCCTCGGTCAGATCCGCGCTCGGACCCATCGCGCTCGCGTCCGCCTCTAAGGCTCGCCCCGGTGAACTCTTCATCCTCATGCTGCTGCCCCGGGCCACTGTCCTGAACCGACATTGCGCATAGGGCAGCCGCTAGATCTAAGGGATCGGTATCGCTGGAGGCAATAAATTCATCGATCAGAGTCCGGTACATCTGGAGCCGACCGCGGGCGATGCGTTCTGGTACCTCAGTGAGCAGTTTTTGGGTGCGATGGCGAGAGACATCGGCTGGGGAGGGGATCTGAACTTCGGTGAGTTGCTGGCGGGTCGCTTTCTCAATTGCTTTTAAGCGTCCTCGTTCATAAGGGGTGAGGAAGGTCAGGGCGCGACCGGTCCGGCCAGCGCGGCCTGTGCGTCCGATCCGATGGACGTAGGCTTCGGGCTCGCCGGGAACATCGAAGTTCACAACCAAACCGATGCGATCGACGTCGAGCCCGCGCGCGGCCACATCGGTGGCGACTAGGACATCGAGAGAGCCGTCGCGAAGTCGCTCCACAATGCGTTCGCGTTCTTTTTGGGCTACGTCACCGCTGATCGTAGAGGCGACGACACCCCGTCCGACCAGCGCTGTTCCCACCTCTTCAGCGGCGGTGCGGGTGCGCACGAACACGATGGCCGCGTCGGTGTCGGAGGTGGCTAGAACTCGCGCTAGCGCCCCGATTTTGTGCCTAAACGGCACCACGGCGTATTCCTGGGTGACCGAGGTGACGGTAGTGGATTGGCGGGCCACGCTCACCGATACCGCGTCATTCATATGCTCAGCCGCTACCTTTTTGATAGCGGGCGGCATCGTGGCAGAGAACAGCGCAACCTGTTTGTCTTCGGGGGCGAAGCTGAGGATCTGATCGACATCTTCCGCGAACCCCATGCGCAGCATCTCATCAGCTTCGTCGAGAACCAGATAGCGCAGCGTCGCAAGTTTTAAGTTTCCGCGGCGCAGATGGTCAATTACCCGCCCCGGGGTTCCGACAACGACGTGGCTGCCGCGGGAGAGAGCTTTCTCCTGGGGGATATATGGGGCGCCGCCGTACACGGCCGTGACGCGGATGCGGGATTCACCGGTGGCGAAGGAACTCACGGCGTCAGCGACCTGCATCGCAAGTTCGCGGGTGGGGGTCAGAATGAGTGCCTGGGTAGAGGAATCGTTTTTGTCGATTCGCGCGAGCATAGGCAAACCGAACGCGGCGGTTTTACCGGTGCCGGTCTGGGCGACCCCAACAACATCCCGGCCAGACAATAGCGCCGGAATGGCTTGTTCCTGAATGGGGGAGGGGGTCGTAAAACCGAGGGCTTCCACCGCGCGCAGCAGATGGCCGGGTAAACCCAGATCAGCAAAGGTTGTGGATGGGGTCGGGGGCGTGGTCTCGGCGCTGCGTTCAGCAGCGGTATCGTCCGAGGAAGTAGGGGGCGTTGTGGAGGCCGTAGTCATTGCAAGCGCTCTTTCATCCAGGCGCGTGGTAGTCGGTGGTCATCGGTGAACGCACCATCGCGTCGGGCATCTGTCGCGCCGATCAGGCCCTTACCTATTCTAGTCGCCCAGACCCAATCAGGGGAGAGGCCTGGACGCGAGGTCGGTCACCGTTGGCTTGTGAGAGGTCTAAGTGCTCAGAGGCTAAGATGCAAAATGGACAGCGATATTTTCTCAACAATTCTAAGGACAGACCGTTGCTGCGTACGCATCATGTCGGCCATCTCCGCCCTGAGCACACCGGGCAGGACGTCACGCTTACCGGCTGGGTCGCGCGTCGGCGCGATCATGGCGGAGTAGCTTTCCTCGATCTTCGCGACGATTCGGGAATCGCGCAGGTTGTGGTGCGTGAAGACGATGCCCACCATCTGCGCAATGAATATGTGCTTCGGATCACCGGCACGGTGCAAAAGCGTCCCGAGGGCAATGAGAATCCCTCCATCCCCACGGGGGAGATCGAGGTGATCGCGCGCGAGGTTGAGGTGCTCAACGCCGCGGCGCCGCTGCCATTCCCGCTCGATGATCACACCCAGGTAGGCGAAGAAGCGCGGCTGCGTTACCGCTATCTGGACATGCGGCGCAGCGGACCGGCCTCCGCAATTCGGCTGCGGTCGAAGGTGAACCAGATCGCCCGCGAGGTGCTGGTGAAAGAGGGCTTCATCGAAGTTGAAACCCCCACCATGACCCGGTCTACGCCGGAAGGTGCTCGTGACTTTTTGGTGCCGGCTCGTCTGGCACCCGGATCCTGGTATGCGCTGCCGCAGTCCCCTCAGCTGTTTAAGCAGCTGCTAATGGTCGGCGGAATTGAAAAATACTTCCAGCTTGCCCGCTGCTATCGTGACGAGGACTTTAGGGCGGATCGTCAGCCCGAGTTCACCCAGCTCGATATCGAGATGGCCTTCGTCGAGCAGGACGACCTGATTGAACTCACCGAGCGTCTGCTGACGGAGATCTGGCGTGCGATCGGCGTGGAGATCCTCACCCCCATTCCTCGTATCACCTATGCCGAGTCCATGCGCCGGTATGGCAGTGACAAACCCGATCTGCGCTTTGATCTTGAACTCGTCGAGATGACGGACTACTTCGCCAACACGCCGTTCCGGGTGTTCCAAGCGCCATATGTGGGCGCTGTGGTGATGGCCGGTGGTGCTTCGCAGTCCCGGCGCACCTTGGATGCTTGGCAGGAATGGGCTAAACAGCGCGGGGCTAAAGGTTTGGCGTATGTCCTTTTTGCGGACGACGGTAGCGTCGGCGGCCCGGTGGCGAAGAATCTTTCGCAGACCGAACGTGATGGGCTGATGGAGGCGACGGGGGCAAAGCCTGGCGACTGCGTGTTCTTTGCGGCGGGTGAGACGAAGGTTTCTCGTGCGTTGCTCGGCGCAGCTCGCAACGAGATTGCGAGCCGCCTCGGTCTCATCGATGAGGATGCGTACGCCTTTGTGTGGGTGGTTGATGCTCCTTTGTTTGAACCGGCGGGTGATGCGGTTGCCGCTGGGGACGTCGCTGTCGGCGACGGAGCTTGGACGGCGGTGCACCACGCTTTCACCTCTCCTCGGCCAGAGTGGATTGATCGCTTTGAAGAGTCGCCGGGAGAGGCTCTCGCGTATGCGTATGACATCGTGTGCAACGGTAATGAGCTCGGCGGCGGTTCTATCCGTATCCATCAGCGCGATGTACAAGAGCGGGTATTCCGCATGATGGGGATCGACGACGAGGCTGCGCAGGCCAAATTTGGATTCCTTCTGGATGCGTTCCAGTACGGTGCTCCGCCGCATGGTGGTATCGCGCTTGGCTGGGACCGGCTCGTTGCCCTGCTTGCCAAGGTGAGCTCGATTCGTGAGGTGATTGCCTTCCCGAAGTCAGGCGGTGGGTATGACCCGTTGACTCAGGCCCCGGCTCCGATCACTGATGCTCAGCGTAAAGAGGCGGGGATCGATGTGAAGCCGCTTACTGAGGATGCTGTAAAGCCGAAGGCTGAGAGTGCAAAAGCAGCCTCAGACACTGTGGCATCGTCTGATGTGCATGGACTAAAAGGCACGGCTTCAGCCGCGAATTCTGCAAAGTAGACGATTTTTCGCAAAGTAGATAACGTCTGTTAAGTAGACGAAATTCTGCTGGTCAGGTTAGAGCCTATATAGATGTCGTGCCCGCCACTTCGGTGGCGGGCACGACATCTATATACGGGGGATTATTGCGGGGTGGGTATGCCTGTATACCTGTGGGCCTAACGTATGTACGTATGGCGCTATCTCCCACGCCTCGACAAGGGATTGTGGCGTGAATCGATAGAGGCTAAGTAGATCGGCGGGTATTAGACGCCCCAGAGGTCAGGTAACTGTGGGGTCAGCCGCGGGTGTCGAGCGGATCGCCGTGTTTGACCTGAGCTTTCGGCATGCGCCAGCGACGAATCTGCAGAGCGCGCATGATCCCATATGACACGACCCCGCGTTCTACCTCTCCGAACCTCTCAGTCAGGGTACGGCGGATAAGACCGCGCAGGCGGATCGAGTCGATCAGAGTCAAGATGATACCGCCCCACAAGACGACCAAAAGAAGCGAATGGAGCACAAGGTAGGCAGACGGCACCAGCAAAGGCACGAGCAATATGACGACCATAGTGATGAGTGCGATGGGGAAGAAGTACTCGCCCACGTTATGGCGAATATCGACGAGGTCGCGCGTGATCCGTCGCTGCGGTCCGCGATGCTGCGGTGGCAGATGTCGTTCGTCCCCTGTCACCAGTGCGCGTTGAGCTTGGGCTCGTTCAGCGGCGCGAGCTTCCCGCGCACGACGCGCTGCTTCTTTCCGGTCGGCAGGCACGAGCGGGCGGCGTCGAGCAGCTTCTGCCTCACGTCGGCTACGCGTTGGCCGTCCCTTGGACCCGGGCCGTTGCGCCTGGAGGAAGTCTTCGGTGGCGGCCGCGGGATCGGCCGTCTTCTGTCGTCGTCTCAGCACCCGGTTATTCTAAGGGGCTAATCGGGACCCGACGACCCGCTTCCGTAACGCGGCCTTCTCGTCCACGGTACCGTGATGGGTATGACGCATGCTGATCTGCCCGGGCGCCTTTCGGCCCATATGACCCAGACCCTCAATGACCTGCAAAACCTGGTGAGAATTCCGTCGGTGGCGTTTCCCGGGTACGACCGTGAGCCCGTGGAACGTAGCGCTGAAGCCGTTGCCGAGCTCCTCCGGGGAACGGGACTACCCGATGTGCGCATTGAACGTGTGGGGGAGGGAGCTCCAGCCGTCATTGCGCGCCGTCCTGCGAAACCAGGGCGCCCTACGGTGTTGCTGTACGCCCACCATGACGTTCAGCCCGCTGGTGATCCACATGCTTGGGACTCAGCGCCGTTTGAACCGCAGCAGCGCGGTGACCGTCTATATGGGCGAGGCGCTGCCGACGATAAGGCGGGCATCATGGCGCATGTCACCGCGCTCCGGCTGGTCGGGGACGAACTTGCTGATCAAGGCCTTGGAGTCACGGTTTTCGTGGAAGGGGAAGAGGAATGTGGTTCGCCGACGTTCCGCCCGTTCATTGAAACCTTCGCCGAGGATCTTCGCGCCGATGTGATCGTGGTCGCGGACTCCGCAAACTGGGCGGTGGGCAGCCCCGCATTGACTACGTCGTTGCGTGGCATGGTTGATCTCACCGTGACGGTCTCCGTGCTCGACCATGCGGTCCACTCGGGTCTGTACGGCGGCCCCATCCTCGATGCGCTCACTCTGCTTTCGCGTTTGATCTCGACCCTGCACGATGAGCGCGGTGACGTCGCCGTCCCCGGGCTTGTCCGCGCGGACGATCCGTCGGTGGATATGCCAGAAGATGATCTACGACGGGATGCCGGAGTCCTGCCCGGTGTGCAGCTCGCCGGAGATGGTCCGCTCACCGCACGTTTGTGGACGCGGCCTGCGCTATCTGTGATCGGAATTGATGCTCCGCCGGTCGCCAGTGCGTCGAACACGATGATTCCATCGGCCCGGGCGAAGCTGTCGATGCGTCTTGCGCCTGGGCAGGATCCGCAGCTAGCCATGGCGGCGCTTCGCGATCACCTGTTGGCACATACGCCGTTCGGCGCAACAGTCGAGGTCAGTGAGGGTGAGCAGGGTAAGGCCTTTGAGGCACCGGCTCATAGCCCCGCGATGGATATCGCTCGGGAAGCGTTTAGGGCCTCCTGGGGTAAGGATCCGGTCGATATTGGCCTGGGTGGTTCGATCCCCTTTATCGCCGATCTGCTTGAGGTATTCCCCGGTGTGGAAATCCTGGTCACCGGGGTGGAAGACCCGGATTCGCGGGCGCACGGCGCTAATGAGTCGTTGCACTTGGGAGACTTTGAAAAGGTGTGTCTCGCCGAGGCGTATCTCCTTTTGGCCGCTGTGGATCTCGGCGACAAATCGTCGCAGGCTAGTGCTCAGGCTGCGGAGGGTCAGTAATGCCAGCCCCGGATCGTAAACCTGTCGAAGTCTCCCCGCTCACCGTGCCGCTGATCTTCGTCGGCCTCGTCGTCGGATTCATCCTCGGCTACGTCGTGGGAGGCTTCCTCAGCGCGATACTCGGCGTGATCTGTCTGATCGGCTTGCTGGTTCTGGCTTTTTATCGACCTTCGGTGCGCGAGGCCGCTGCCTGCGGAGCCGGGGCGTTAATCCTCGGGTACCTCGGCGGGATGGGTATTGCGCTGTTGAACCTGTATAGCTGACGCTTATCCAGCCGATACGCGACGTGGTCGATACGAGTCCGAACTGCATTGGCGAGCTGGATGCCCAGATACTGATATCCGGACTACCACCTGTGAGCCATCCCGGCGCGGAGTCAGGTCGCTGAGGGTAGGTGGCGTACCCTTGACACGTATCCAACGGCGGTTCCGGGGCTGGGAGATCTAATTCGCGCCGCATGATCGGGTCAGTGCGTCCATCATCTGCGTGATGTTCGGTGCAGGCCCAAGGAACCGTTGAACTTTCGATCAGAGGAGGCATCCCGACGATGACCACCACCGATACTGTGACTCCTGATTCCCAGGGGAACACTGCCAGCGTTGCGACGCCGGAAGCTGCGACTGCGGCACATGGTGTCACGCTGACGCCGGTAGCCGCCGAGAAAGTGAAGTCGCTGCTCGAGCAGGAAGGCCGGGACGATCTTCGGCTTCGGATCGCGGTGCAACCCGGTGGCTGCTCGGGCCTTATTTATCAGCTGTACTTCGATGAGCGTCTTCTCGACGGCGACAAGACCGTCGATTTTGACGGCGTTGAGGTTGTGGTGGACAAGATGAGCGATCCCTATCTGCTCGGTGCCACCATCGACTTCTCCGACACCATTGAGAAGCAAGGCTTCACCATCGATAATCCGAATGCCACGAGCTCATGCGCTTGCGGTGATTCGTTCGCCTGATCAGCAGCTAGGTATGCGGTGATGCTTCCGTGACGAGGCCGGAGGGCATCATCGGGGTATTGCGCTAGCAGCCAGATCGAAGGCTCTGCCTCGGATGCGGTTCACGCTCTGAGGCAGAGCCTTTTGGCTGTCCATGAGCACGTGATTGTCTACCTGGTCATTGCTACTGCAACGCTTAAATTTGGCCGCGTGATGGCCAGGCCTGTCTGTCCAGGAAACGGTGGACATCTGAGGAGGTTCCGCCGCGCCGTGTCCATCGTAAACGTGCGGCTCAACACGCTAATTCAATGGATTCTGACCTTGTGTCACCAAGAACGCCCCAAAGGGGCTATCCTGTAGAAGATCAGAAAACCGTGTGCGTACACGGGACTCCTCCAGCATCATGCGTTTCGCACCGTCCCCGCGGTCGAGACAGGCCCGGATTTGATCCCTAGGATCAGCCCCGCGGTTGGCAACGACGAGTCTCGATGTCGGCACCGACGAGCGGAAGGTTGGACAGTGCTCCCCCAGACCTCGGACCGCATGCGACGTGGCGGGCGGATCGCGCTAGCGGCAGCTCTTGTGTCACTCGCGCTGGCTGGCTGCACCGAAGAACAAAAACGTGGATTCCTCCCTGGCGATAGCGCTCACGAGATCACGAACCAGACCGGTCGTATTACCGACATGTGGGTTGGATCGTGGATCACTCTTCTCGGAGTTGGGCTTCTCGTCTGGGGCCTGACGATGTGGTGCGTGATTGCGTATCGTCGCAAGCGCACCACTAAGGGCTATCCAGTTCAGCTGCGATACCACGTGCCGATCGAGATGATCTTTACGCTGCTGCCGATCATCATGATCATGAGCCTGTTCTACTTCACCCAGCGCGATGCCACCGAGATTGAGGCACTGAAGCCCAACCCGGATGTGCGCGTGCACGTTGTAGGCAAGCAGTGGAGCTGGGACTTCAACTATGTGGACTCTGATGTCCACGAGCCCGCCGGCGTCCAGTCCTTTAAGACGGGCGAACCGGGTGCGGAAAAGTACCTTCCCACGCTCTGGCTGCCGGTCGATAAAACTGTTCAGTTCGACCTCGACTCCCGAGACGTCATCCACTCGTTCTGGGTGGTCGACTTCCTCTACAAGCGGGATATGTTCCCCGGACACACCACCTCCTTCCAGGTCACCCCGACCAAGGTAGGTACCTACAAAGGAAAATGTGCTGAGCTCTGCGGAGAGTTCCACTCCGACATGCTCTTCAACGTGAAAGTTGTTCCACAGGCGGAGTACGACCAGCACATGCAACAACTGCGCCAGCAGGGCCTTACCGGTCAGCTCGATAACGACTTGAACCGCAACAAGGAGAGTTGGAACATGCGCAACAACAAGAAGGAGGCGCAGGAGTGAGTACGACAACCGCAGCCCCAACGCAGCACTTTGCGCCTGCGCGTAAAACCAGCCTGGGCCGACAATTCGTCAAACTTCTTACCACCACCGATCACAAAACCATCGGCATGATGTACATGGCGATGTCCTTCGCCTTCTTCTGCTTCGGTGGCATCCTCGCGCTGATGATCCGCGCCGAGCTGTGGTCGCCGGGACTACAGGTTGTGGTCTCCAAGGACCAGTACAACCAGCTGTTCACCATGCACGGCACCATCATGCTGCTCATGTTCGGTACGCCGCTGTTCAATGGTTTTGCGAACTACCTGGTGCCACTCCAAATTGGCGCTGTCGACATGGCGTTCCCGCGCCTGAACATGTTCGCGTTCTGGCTCACCCTCTTTGGCGCATTCATCGCCTGCGCCGGGTTCCTCACCCCGCAAGGCGCTGCGGCCTTTGGTTGGTTTGCCTACGCTCCACTCTCGGATACGACGTTCTCACCGGGAGTAGGTGGAGATTTATGGGTCTTCGGCCTTGCTATGCAGGGCTTCGGAACCATCCTCGGCTCAGTCAACTTCATCACCACCATCATCTGCATGCGCATGCCCGGCATGACGATGTTCCGGATGCCGATCTTCACGTGGAACATCTTGGTCACCGGTGTGCTGGTGTTGATGGCGTTCCCGCCCTTGGCCTCGGCCCTGTTGGCGTTGGGTGCTGACCGTCGTTTCGACGCGCAGGTGTTCAACCCGGAAAACGGCGGCCCGGTTCTATGGCAGCACCTGTTCTGGTTCTTCGGCCACCCCGAAGTGTATGTTCTCGCCTTGCCATTCTTCGGAATTGCAACCGAGATTTTGCCGGTATTCTCCCGTAAGCCAATCTTTGGGTACAAGACACTCGTCTACGCCACCGTGACAATCGCTGCGCTGTCGGTCACCGTGTGGGCCCACCACATGTACACCACCGGCGCTATCATGCTGAACTTCTTCTCCTTCATGACCATGCTGATTGCGGTCCCGACCGGCGTGAAGTTCTTCAACTGGATAGGCACGATGTGGAGAGGGTCGTTGACCTTCGAGACACCAATGCTCTTTACGCTTGGTTTCATGACCACCTTCCTGTTCGGTGGTCTGACCGGCGTGATCCTGTCCAGCCCCGTGCTCGATTTCCATTTGTCCGACACTTACTTTGTGGTGGCGCACTTCCACTACGTGATCTTCGGAACCATCGCCTTCGAGATGTTCGCTGGATTCTATTTCTGGTGGCCGAAGATGTTTGGCTACAAGTTGAACGAGCGCCTAGGCAAAATTCATTTCTGGTTCTTGGTGGTCGGATTCCACACCACGTTCCTCATCCAGCACTGGCTGGGTGTTGAAGGCGCCCCACGGCGTTACGTGAACTACCTAGTGGAAGACGGCTTTGAGTGGATGAACCGCCTGTCCACCGTGGGCGCATTCATCTTGGCGCTGTCTACGCTGCCGTTCATTGCGAATGTCATCCTTACGCATATGAAGGGTAAGAAGGTCGAAGTGAACGACCCCTGGGGCTACGGATGCTCTCTCGAATGGGCGACCACCTGCCCGCCTCCGCGGCACAATTTCCACGAGCTACCGCGTGTGCGTTCAGAGCGGCCCGCCTTTGACCTCGCTCATCCCGAAGTTGCGGCGGTTGACCACGTGCTGCACCAAAAGCCTGACCTGGTAAAGGAGCGTTAGACGACATGAAGACGTTCTCGCGGATCTTCATGATCCTCACCCTCTTCTTCGTCGTAATGGGTGTGATCTACGGGCTGTTGTCAAAGTTTGAAGAGCCCATCGGCTTCGCCGCGATCCTCATGCTTGGCGCGATGTCGCTCATGATTGCCGCATACGTCGGTATGAAGAATCGTGACTACCCCGGTCGTCCTGAAGACAATGAAAACGCCGAAGTCTCCGACGAAGCAGGTGTTCAGGGCAGTTTCGCCCCGTACAGCTGGTGGCCGTTCTGGGGCGCAATCGCTGCATCGCTCTGCTTCACGGGTGTCGCCGCAGGCTGGTGGATCTTCATCGGCGGTCTCATCGTGGGTATCATTGCCATCGTGGGTTGGGTTATGGAGTTTTCCCGCGGCCAGTACGCCCACTAAGCGCTTCATCTCTTATGTTTGCAATTGTGTTTGTCGATTGCGAACATGAGTACCCCATCACTCCGGGCCCCGGTCGTCTAATGCGGCCGGGGCCTTTTGCTACGCGTTGATTGGTACGCCTGTTTAGCGGCATTTGAGGCTGGTGTGATCCGTTGGAGGGTTTTCGAGCGATTGCTTGCGTCGTGGTCATTGCGGCGCGTGGATGGGTTCAAGGCAATATTGCAGTTACCGCTGTCCTCAATTGTCCTGCCAGGGCAAGGGGCGTGGCCGCGGTAATCTCTAGCTCGGAGATTCGGGGTCCGAAAGCGGCCTTTACGGCTGCTGCGAATCTGCGCGCCTCTGCCGGACCCGATATGTCTGTTACACAAACGTCTACTCGCGTGGTCGGGAGATGCAGACTCCGCATAATCCCTAGAAGATGGTCGAGGATAAAATCGTCGATCGGCTCGGGCAGGTGCTGCGAACGTCCTCCTGCTCGGCGAATATTTTCGATAACCCGGGGCAGGGGAGAGGTCCCATCAATAGCGACAAAGGTAGCCGGGTTGATCGGTTCATACCTCGCGTAGAAATCATTGAGTGCATCGTCTGAGACGAAAAGTGCATTGGCGCCCGACTGGCTATTCCGTAGGCGAAGCCTATGTTTGATCGCAGCCCGGCTAACAGGAAGGTTGATGTGGACTGGAACGGCGTCGTTACCGGTTGCAAAAGAGCTCATTGCCAGACGCTCTGGCGTACTCCACAGGCCATGATCGTAGATAACGTCGTGCCCAGATCGTAGTGCGCTAGTCATGTGATGCTTCGCGTTGCGGATCGCCTCGCATTCATATGAAAAATATTCGGCTTCCGGGTAGTCAATTCCATAGGCGCCGTGAGTTTCATAGACCAATTCGTCGACGGAGATCCGCACGGCTCCCATCCGGGCCACCTGCGACGCAAACGTGGCTTTACCTGAGCCGGTGATGCCAGACAGTAGCATCAGAATCGGTTTCTGAGGTTCGGGTCTGGCGTTGCACATGCCTTATTTATAGCCTGTCTCCTCCCTAGGCTCGTCTCATTTATGGAGGCAATAGGGTGGTCAGGTTGAGGTATGGAAGTTATGCGACGGTCGAGTTGAGCTCTAGAAGTCATCGAGAGGCCAGTGGTCTTTGTGTACCGGTCGCTAAAAGTCCTATATTCCGAAGTAGACCTCAACCTATACCATGATTAATTTTATTAAGATACCGTATGGTCGATAATGTGACCGATGTTGAGTAGACTATGCGCCGCGACGCTAGCGTTTTGTTCATCGATGAGCCCGCGGCCTTGCTGGATGCGGTAAACCCGCACGCGGTCATCGATCTGTTTGCTGAGTTTGCAGAACGTGGGGCAACAGTCGTCGTGTCTACCCATGACAATGAAATGATCACAGCCTGCGCCCATCGCCATGAACTGAATCACCTGAGAGTATCCGTTCCGCATGGCCGCACTGCTTGCGGCGGCAGCCACTCGCTGAGGAGAAATAATGAATGAGTCCGGTATATCGCCATCCAAAATGCGCATAGGTTTAGTGGTTGGCGTGATTATCTTGGCCGTTGGTTCTATTACAACTGCTTCGATACTGGCCTTTGGATATATAAGCTCAGAGAACGTGAACACGCATCCACCGTGTGACCAGCTTCCCGGCGTGGCTGAGGCGCGCCGAGGGCTGGAAAGTAATCCTGATCTGCTGTCGAAATTGAACCAGGTGGGGTCAGGGGTGTCGGTCCGTGTTGAGTCACCAGGATGTAAGAACCCTGATCAGGCCCTGATCGAGGTCGTATATTCAACAGATGAGGAAGCTACGAGGATAGAGGATGTTTTGACTCACGGAAGTGGTTTTGGTGTTCCCGTATATGTCCGTGAGCGGTGATTCGATGGCTTTCGCGCTAGCATAACCTCCTGCTAGGCATGTGAACCGCCTGCTGCGTAGATGTAGAAGCGCCGCCGGATAAATCTCCGGCGGCGCTCTCTTTATGTGGTAAACGATTGGATATCGCTAATTACCGTGGGCTGGATGCCCTCATAGCATCCAGCATGTGGTTAGTGCGGCAGTTCGGTGGAACCGCCGGTAACTTTGTCGATCCGATGCTGCTCATGGTGAGAGTGCTCCAAGGCCTCACGCAGTTCCTTCGGGGTAATCGGTTCAATACGATCACGGAAGAAGAACGAGCTTGCTTTGGCACGCAGACCAGAGACACCGTGCCCGGCTTTAAGCGGACGGTAGTCGTCGTGCTGGAGGAGGACCCACCGATCGTATTCGTTGAGCGGTTCATGGATCTCCAACATTTCACCGTTGTCCATGCGGACAACCTTCGAGGTTTCCCGTCCATGAAGCGCCAAATCTCGCTTGTGCCGCTGGATGGACAGGCACAGACGCTTAGTAATGATGAACGCGAGGATCGGGAATACGAAGAAGGCGATGCGATACAACCAGGTGAGGTCGTTAATTGAGAGCGATAGGGCAACGGCCAACAAGTCGTTCGTAGCTGCCAAGCAAAGAACCAAGTAGCACGTAAGCCAGGCGACGCCAAATGCGGTCCTCACCGGGGCGTTGTAGGGGAGGTCCAGAACATGATGTTCGCGCTTGTCACCGGTCACCCACGCCTCAATGAACGGGTAGAGGGCGAGGGCCGCCAGCATGATCCCGTAGAAGGCTAGGGGGATCAGCATATTTAGCGAGATCACGTATCCGAAAATTGTGAACTCCCAGCCCGGCATGAGGCGTAGACCACCATCGGTGAAGAGCATGTACCAGTCCGGCTGTGAACCGGCGGACACCGGGGATGGATCGTATGGTCCGTAGTTCCAGATCGGGTTAATAGCGGTGGTCGCCGAGATCAGAGCAATGATGCCGAAGACGATGAAGAAGAAACCGCCAGCCTTCGCCGTGTAGATCGGGAACAGGGGGAACCCGACGACATTGCGGTCGGTGCGACCAGGGCCCGGGTACTGGGTGTGCTTATGCAAGACCACGAACACCAGGTGCAGAGCAATCAGACCGAGGATGATCGCCGGGATCAACAGAATGTGAACCGTGTACAACCGCGGAATGATGACGTGCCCGGGGAACTCACCGCCGAACATGTAGAACGAGATGTACGGACCGACTAGCGGAATGGATTTCGCTAGGCCATCTGCAATGCGCAGGCCATTACCGGAGAGCACATCGTCGGGCAGGGAGTAACCGGTGAAGCCCGCGACCATGCCGAGGATCATCAGGGTGAACCCGATGAGCCAGTTGATTTCGCGTGGCTTGCGGAATGCGCCGGTAAAGAAAACCCGGAACATGTGCACGTAGATCGCAACCATGAACACGAGCGCGGCCCAGTGGTGGATTTGCCTAAATAGCAAACCGCCGCGGACCTCAAAGGAGAGGTGCAGGGTCGACTCATAAGCCTTGGACATCGCGATGCCTTTAAGAGGCTCGTAGATGCCGTCGTAATGAACCTCATCCATTGAGGGGACAAAGAACATGGTGAGGAAGGTGCCGGAGATCAGCAGAATGACGAAGCTGTACAGCGCCACTTCACCAAGCATGAATGACCAGTGGTCCGGGAAAATCTTCCGCGCGAAGCCCTTGACAACGTACGATGCCGAGGTTCTGGAGTCGATCCAGTCGGCGCCAACGTTGCCGAGTCGTTCCATGCGGCCAGGCTTGGCCGATGACTTGGTCTGCTTCTGAGGGGTAAGGGTCGTCACAAGTGCCTCACTTCTTCTTGTGGATGTCCCAGAAGCTGGGGCCGACGGGCTCGGGGAAATCGCCCTTCGCCACGAGGTAGCCATCTTGGACCTCGATAGGCAGCTGGGGGAGCGGACGGTGTGCCGGGCCAAAGATCACTTTGGCCCCGTCGAGAACATCGAATGTGGACTGATGGCATGGGCACAGCAGATGGTGAGTTTGCTGCTCATACAGCGCCACCGGGCATCCGACGTGGGTGCAGATCTTAGAGAACGCGAGGATGCCGTCGTAACCGTGCTTGAGGCTTTCCTTATCCTCAATGCGGTCCGGGTCAACACGGACGATGATTGCCGCTGCTTTCGCGCGTTCTTCGAGGTGGTCAGGCGTATCCGGGGTCAGACCTTCCGGCATGACATGGAAGATGGAACCCACCGTCACATCGGAGGCCTTGATCGGAGTACCGATCGGGTCTCGCATAAGCCGCAGGCCCTTCTTCCAGAAGGTGTGATGGAGCTTGTCTCCCGGCAGCGGGCCAAGCGTGCCCAGCGGGAACAGCGCTGCCAGCGGGAGCACTGCGAAGGCGCCGATCATCGACCACTTAATCAGGGGCCTACGTCCAATACCCGAGTCGTCGAGGCCGTTCTTCAAAATCTCGGCGGCCCGAGCCTTAGTATCGGGATCCCCTGCAATGGCGTGACGTTCTTCGACCATCTCGTGGTCGGGCATGAGAGTCTTCGCCCAATGCACGGCCGCCGCGCCAATAAAGAAGACGGCGATGGCGAGTCCGAGGCCGATGAAGAGGTTGGACCACTTCACCGCAGCTAAAGTCTTGGACTCAGCGAGCAAGTTGAACTGGAGCGGGGTAAATAAGAAGTACGACGCGATGAAAATTGCTGTTCCCAGGATGGACAGCAGGAACATCCCGGCGACGAGGCGTTCAGCCCGCTTAGCCGCCTTCGGGTTGCGGTCGGCGTTACGCAGTTCGTGAGGGGGAAGGCCGGGATTTGGAAAACCCCCGTCTTCCTTAGGGACAAGAGCCTGTGGGGTGTGATCGTCGGTGTGTGTCATCTCGTGCTGTTTATCGTTCACTTAGCCTTCGCCCCCAGCCACACAGCGCAGCCAAGAAGCAGCGCCAGTCCGATCGTCCATGCGTACAGGCCTTCGGTCACCGGGCCCAAAGAGCCGAGTGCGAAGCCGCCGGGGGAACCGTTTTCCTTGAGCGCGTGGAGGTAGGCAATGACATCGGTCTTGTTCTGAGCAGTCAGGTTGTCATCGGAAAAGACCGGCATGTTCTGCGGGCCGGATTCCATCGCCTCGTACACGTGCTTCGGCTGCACATCCAGCAGAGGTGGTGCGTACTTACCGTGGGTCAGCGCACCGCCTGCGCCTGCGGCGTTATGGCACATAGCGCAGTTGGTTCGGAAGATTTCACCACCGCGGGCGGCATCGCCGTTAGCGGGATCGGTGTATTTGGCATCGGGAACCGACGGGCCGGGGCTGAGCGACGCAACATAGGCCGAGAGCTGACTAATCTGCTCCTCGGTGAACTGCGGCGGTTTCTTTTGTGCCTGCGGTCCGCTCATCTGAAGGGGCATGCGCCCGGTGCCGACCTGGAAGTCGACAGCCGCAGCGCCAACTCCGATCAGCGACGGTCCGACGGTCTTACCGTTTTCTGCCACCCCTTCGGCGTCACGGCCGTGACACGTAGCGCAGTTTGCCAAGAAGAGCTTGTGGCCCTCCTGAACATCCTGGGCAGATGCCACCTCTGCCTGTGCATCGCGAGGGGCAAGGGCGGCGTACAACCCGCCGGTGGCGATGAGGGCTAGGAGAAGCATCACCACATACGCCATGGGGTGATGTCGGTGAGCGGCTAGTGCCTTCACGGCGCGAACCTCAATTCGTGGGCTTGGGTCGGGGACGGGGTGGTTAGCTGGGATCAAAATGTTGCTGGCACAGCTCCGGTGACGGTGTCGAGCCAGTAGACGATGAAGTAGAGCGCGATCCACACCACATCCACGAAGTGCCAGTAGTAGGAGAGGCAAATAGCGCTCACAGCCTCATGGTTCGTGAAGCGCTTTGCGGCGAAGATGCGCCCGAGGACGAGGAGGAAGACGACAAGGCCACCCGTCACGTGCAGGGCGTGGAAGCCGGTGGTGAGGTAGAACACGGAGCCATAGGGGGAGGAGGACATCGTGATGCCCTTATGGATGAGCTCTGCGTATTCGTAAGCCTGGCCAGCCACGAAGATGGCACCCATGATGTAGGTCAGGGTGAACCACTCAATGACACCCCAGGATTTGAGGTTCAACAGTGAACCTGTGCGTCGCTTCTGGTGGCGTTCGGCGGCAAATACGCCGAACTGGCAGGTTACGGAGCTTAGAACCAGGATCGCCGTGTTGACGGAGGCGAATCCTTTCGCAAGCTTAGGAACCTCTTCAGCCCACACGTCCGGTACAACAGCGCGCAGGGTGAAGTACATGGCGAACAGTCCAGCGAAGAACATCAGCTCACTCGACAGCCAGATGATGGTGCCGATCTGAGTCGGGTTCGGCCTGCTCACGGTATGGCTTGGGGAGGCACTCGGGGCAAGGGTCGCAGCAGTCACGGTACTCATTATGTCGTGTTGTCAGGAAAATTGTGAACGAGACACGGAGAACGTCAATCCGGGGTCGTCACCATTGACCTGGAGTGGACGGGACACGTCCAGTGTAGACGTCCTGACGCCGTGTCGTCTCGTTGTTCAAGAAATCGGGGTAAATCAAGCCGTAGCCGGGGACGATTCGATACCAAATAGGTGTGGTCGGGCCGTCCGGTTAGTCATGCCTACCGGAGTGGTATGCGCTGCACAAGCACCTGAAACGCGCAAGCAACCGAGTCGGGAGGATGGCACAATCATGGGCATGTCCATGCCAAATGCTGCATCACCTGGGTCCGAGCACAGCGTGCCATCTGCAACGGAGGTCTCTGTTTCTGAGGGCGTCGATCAGTCTGAGAGCTGGCAGGAATTAATGCGTGCCCTGGCTCAGGGGAAGGACTTAAGTCCCGGTCAGGCGTCGTGGGCGATGGACTGCATGATGCGAGGCGACGTTGGCGGTTCGCAGATTGGCGACTTCTTGGTGGCACTTCAGAAAAAAGGTGTGTCCGGACCTGAGCTGCGCGCTTTGGCAGACACCATGGTCGCGCACGCACTCAGCCTGGTCGCTCCTGACGGCGCAGTCGATATCGTCGGCACCGGGGGTGACCAGGCGCATACGGTCAATATCTCAACCATGGCAGCCATCGTGGTCGCGGCCTGCGGCATCCCGGTCGTGAAACACGGCAATCGCGCATCCACGTCACGCTCGGGATCGGCAGATGTGTTGGAAGCGCTGGGGGTGCACCTAGGGCTTCCGGTGAGTGATGTTGAACGTATCGGACACGAGGTCGGTATCACGTTCTGCTTTGCGCAGGTATTTCACCCGGCGATGCGGCATGTGTCCCAGGTTCGCCGTGAGCTCGGCATTCCTACGGTGTTTAACATCCTGGGACCGATGACGAACCCTGCGCGACTGCGCTCCATTGCCGTGGGGGCAGCACATCGGCGCACCGCAGAACTCATGGCGGATGTTTTTGCGGCTCGCAGAACTTCTGCCTTGGTCTTTCGCGGCCGCGACGGTCTAGATGAGATTACCGTTTGCGATGTCACCGATATTTTTGAAGTACGCGGGGGTTCGATAACTCCCCACGTGTTCGATCCTCGAGATTTCGGTATCCCTTGGGTTTCCTCTGAGGCTCTGCACGGCGGAAGCGCACAGGATAATGCGGCCGTCGTGCGTGAGGTGTTTTCCGGCCGGGTCGGTGCAGTACGGGATGCTGTGCAGCTCAATGCAGCCGCGGGCCTGGTGGCGGCGGGAGCGGGGGGCGGTGTGTTCCAGGACCGTTTCCATGCAGCGTTTGACCGGGCTGGTCAGGCCATCGAGTCCGGCGATGCACAGCGGCTGCTGGAGCGCTGGATTCAGGCGTCATCAGCCTAAGACCGCTACGCCTCGGATACTCGGATACTCGGCACTGTTGTCTGCCGTTGCCCGCCACCCCTCACCGTCTGACCAGCTAAGCCTGTGTGGACTGAGCCTCACCTGGTCGGGGCATTCAGGTGGGATACAGCCCCTTCCCCGTCGCCTTCGGACAGGGCGCCTGCGACGAGGACTGATTCATCGAAGCGGGCCCTGGGTGCAGAGCCCCACAGTCCGTCAACCTTCACCACCCTGACACCGGGTGCCTCTAACCAGCGCAGCAGCAGCTCAGCCTCCTGGTGGTAGCCCTGACATAGCGGGCTTGCATGCTCAGCTTCACCCTGCCCCGTGGAAGCTAGAGCATGAGCCGCGGCTAATGGGTCTGCGTGGCGGGCAATAACCACGCTTCCTGACAGCCGCCCATAACGGACAGCAAGTAGCTCCCAATCGGGCAAGGATCTGCGGGCGGCGGCTCCGATACGTCCAGAGTTTTTCCGGTCCCGGACCTCGGTGCCAGCTGGACGGGCTGCGATCAAAAGCTGACACTGCGCGAGCTCACGTAGGCGGCAGGCACGCCGTGCGGCATGAAGGTACATCAGTGCCCGATCCCTTACCGCCGCTGCATCCTCATACCGAGATTGCTCGGCCAAAGCCATCATGCGAGGCCGGATCATCTCGATAACCGGGGTAGGGTCATCGACCATAATCCGTCGCAGCGCATCATGATGTTCGAGGGGGAAGCCCTGCCCCTGCGTAGAGGTGTGAGAATCACCTGGGGATTGTGGGCATTCCAAAGACGTGCCACGCCCACCGACAGCATCTAGTAATAGAGCGCGCAACGGCTCAACGTCATGTCGAGAACGCAGGGGGCCAATATGAGCCGATCCATCGGATTCATCGCGGGCGATGAGCGCTAAGCGCAGCCCCGTCTCACTCGGCTGGCGCGAAGTCAAGGAGGTGCCGGGCCGAGGCCCCAGCCGCAGCCAGGCAGAACGCTGACGCACGCTCTGGCGATTCGCACAAGGCCGGTCGGCGGCAATCGCTCGAAGTTCGCGCACCGCAGCCTCGATTTCCGTGGAGCAAGGAATCACATCGACCCGAACAGCGCGCGGCAACATGTCCAACACGGGACGCCGACGCTCCGACGGGGTGAAATAGGTCCGCACCCGGGATTTCACATCCAAGCTCTTCCCGATATACAGAGCCTTTCCCTGGGAATCCAGAAATCTATAGACGCCGGGGGAGCTGGGAAGTCCCTCGGCGAGCGCTCTTTTCGCCTCTTGAACCGGAGTGGGCCGATTATGAGCGAGGCGCAGGCCCTCCAAGGTGGTGATCCCCCGCGCAGAGAGTCGAGCGATCAGATGATGCAAAACATCCACGGTGGCGCGCGCATCGGCTAGGGCCCGGTGGTCGGGAGTCGTGGTAGCACCGACGTACGCTGCGAGGGTTGCCAGTCGGTGATTGCGTACTTCATCCCGTTGATATTCGGATCGTGCCAAACGCAGAGTGTCAATCACCGGCTGGCCCGGCCAGGGGATACCAGCGCGTTCAGCATGAGCACGTAAAAACCCGATGTCGAAACGGGCGTTGTGGGCGACTAAAACTGAGCCGCGCGCGAACTCTAAAAACATGGACACCGCCACCCGAGCAGGCGGGGCATCCTGGACCATCGCGTTGGTTATACCGGTCAGCGTAGCGATAAAGGCCGGGATGGGCTGCTCGGGGTGAACAAACGTGCGAAACTCCCCACGGACCTCCCCGCCCACCGTGCGCACCGCGCCGATTTCGGTAATCGAATCGGATTGGGCGTTAGAGCCGGTGGTCTCCAAATCGACCACCACGAAATCCACATCCTGAAGCGGATGTCCGAGATCATCGATGGTTAGCTGCTGCGAAGTGCTCACGAATGCAGGCTAGAACGGGACAGTGACATACGAGGCGCAGCAGCGTCAGCCTCGGGGCTAGTTGCCGGGCCGTGGGCGCGCATAAATGGATTCGATAACGTCGGCGAAGTCATGCACCACAACATTTCGCTTGAGCTTCAACGACGGCGTCAAATAGCCATTGTCTTCGGTGAAATCGGCGTCGATGATCTGGTAGGCGCGGATGGATTCAGCCCGCGAAACAGACGTGTTCGCAAGATCAATCGCCTCCTGCAACGCAGCGCGAACTACCTCATCCTGCGCTGCATCAGCAGCAGACATCGCCGGGCGACCATGGTTGCTCAACCAGGTCGGCAGCATTTCTTTATCCAGGGTTAGCAGACAGGCAACAAATGGCTTTTGATCGCCAACCACAATGCACTGACTGACGAGCGGATGGGAACGTACCGTGTCCTCCAACATGGCAGGAGCAATGTTTTTCCCGCCCGCAGTCACGATGATCTCCTTGGTGCGACCGGTGATCGAAATGTAGCCGTCGTGATCTATTTGCGCGATATCCCCCGTGCGGAACCAACCATCGCGCAGAGCTGCCCGCGTGGCTTCCTCGTTGCGATGGTATCCATCGAAAACCATCGAACCCTTAACCAGTAATTCACCGTCATCCGCCAGTGCGACGGCGGCGCCAGGAAGAGGCATTCCAACCGTCCCCATCTTCACGTTCCACGGCGGGTTAATGCTGACCGGTGCCGTGGTTTCGGTTAATCCGTAGCCTTCAAGAACGGTTATTCCGACGCCTCGAAAGAAATGCCCAAGCCGCGATCCGAGCGGTGCACCCCCGGAAACTGACCAGCGGACCCGTCCGCCAACGGCCTGCCGGAGCTTCCGGTACACCAGTGCATCAAAGGCCTTGTGGCTAGCCCGTAGATGCCACGGGACATGCCCTGTATCCAGTGCCTGCGAATAGCTTTCCGCGCAGTGAGCAGCGGCAGAGAATATCTTTCCTTTGCCCTCTGCATAAGCCTTTTGCTCTGCACTATTGAAAATCTTCTCGAAGACGCGGGGGACCGCGAGCAGAAACTCAGGACGGAAGGATGCAAGATCGGGTAAAAGAGTTTTCACGTCCGGCGCATGACCGACGGTGGCGCCAACGCCAACTGCAAGCACCGAAATGAGCCGGGCGAACACGTGAGCAAGCGGCAAGAACATCAAAGTCGATGATCCCGGCGGCATAACCACAGCGCCAAAAAGAGACTCGGCATTGCGACAGGTATCGATGAAGTTGGCGTGGGTTAAACGAGCACCTTTCGGTCGCCCCGTGGTCCCCGACGTGTAAATAATGGTGGCGAGATCGGCGGCCTTTCGCGATACGCGTGCGCTCTCGACTTGAGCATCCTCAATCAGTCGGCCTTCATCACTGAGCAGCTCAAGGTCGCCCCTCTCAATAATCCACACCCTCTGGACCCCGGGGATCTCCTCACGAACCTGGTCGAGATCCTTCGCGTGGTCGGTAGATTCCACGACCGCAAAGCGAGCACCGCTATCGGCCAGGACCCAGGCGAGCTGAGAAGGCGATGAGGTTTCATAAATGGGAACAGACACCCCTCCGGCGAACCAGATGGCCCAGTCCACGAGGCTCCACTCGTAGCGGGTTTTAGATATAAGTGCGACGGTATCCCCGGGTTCTAAACCCGCGGCCAGCATGCCCCGAGCGATTGCCCTTACCTCACCAAGGAAGCGATCAGATGTGACATCTTGCCAGTGCCCGGCATCGTCTTTGCGCCGGAAGATGGGGATCTGCGGCCACTGATTATGCCGGTCCAGCAGTAACGACGTGATGTTGTCCTCGGGATCGCAATGAGATACCGCCGCGACTGCGAACTGGTGACGAGTGGTCATCAAATCTGTTCTCCTTGGCTTCTATCCGGCCAGATTAAGACAATGTGCTCAGTGCTGACGTGGAGCCAACACGGCGATTGTACGGCTAACGTGCTCGCTCTCGGGGCGGATGCGCGGTCAGCAGACCTCCTCGAAAAACTCGATGCAGGATTTATGGATGAGCTCGGCGTCGTAATCCTGGGTCGCAACGTGGAAGCTATGAGCCAAGGTCAGACGGCGAAGCGGACGTGATCGCACGTGCGCCGCGATCTGGTCACTGTCGTGCACATTCACCACGTGATCGACCGTCGAGGTCATGAGCAGAAGTGGGGCGGTTACGGAACTCAGCTGGCGTTGCACATGCCGGGTCAGCTGGCGCAGCTCAGCCACGCTGCGCAGGGGAGTGCGTTCATAGGATTCCTCGCGTCCACCCGGCTTTGCGATATCGCCTCCGATCGAGGGCACACTGGGAATAACAGGAGCAATGAACCTGGCAAACCTGGCGAGCTGAGACGGCACTGTGAGCGCAGGATTAACCAGCGCCACCGCGCTGATGAGCTGTGGTTTTTCAGCTGCAAGAGCAAGCGACAGGGTTCCGCCCATGGACAGTCCGCACACCACCACGGTCTCGGATGTGCGGCTGAGATGGTCGAGCTCAGTGGCCACCGCCTGGTACCATTCGGTCCAACGAGTTCTCGACATGTCCTGCCACGAGGTGCCATGCCCGGGAAGTAACGGAATGCTGACATCCCACCCTGCAGAGTCCAGGGCTTCGCCCCAGGTGCGCATGCTCGCGGGCGAACCCGTGAAACCATGACAGAGCAGGGCTGCTCGGGACGGGTTAGAGTGAGAGCGACTTCGCCACGGCTTTGAGGCATCGGTGAAGGTCATGCCCTATAGTGGCACGCCAGCGGCACGCGTGACGTGTGGTGTGTCGATCCGTCGTCCCGAGGAACGCCCGCTGTGTTCTACGAAGCCGCCAAGGCCATCGTTGCCCCCCTGGTCCATGCGATCTATCGTCCGACTATGACGGGGCAGGAAAATATCCCGTCGCGAGGCGGAGTGCTGCTCGCAAGTAACCATGCCTCATCCGTGGCTGACACTGTCTTTCTTCCCATCATGGTGCGGCGCAAGGTTCGCTTCCTCGGTAAGAGCGACTACTTCACCGGCCGCGGTCTGCGGGGCCGAGTGGTCCGCTATTTCATGAAGGGAGTCGGGACACTTCCCGTGGACCGCACGGGAGGTCGCCATTCGGATGCTGCCATTCGTTCAGGTCTGACTGTTTTGGGGGCAGGCGGTGCGCTCGCCATTTACCCGGAGGGCACGCGCAGCCCCGATGGCAGGCTGTATCGCGGCAAAACAGGTGTGGCGCGACTGGCTCTGGAAGCTCGGGTTCCGGTGATTCCGGTAGCCATGATTGGCACCTTTGATGCTCAGCCCCCGGGACGATTGCTTCCGCGTCGGTCACCGCGCGTCAAAGTGGTGATCGGTGAACCGTTGGTGTTCGCCCAGTTTTACGGGACCGCCCACGACCGGACGGTCTTACGAGCTGTGACCGACCACATCATGATGACAATCCAGGAGCTATCGGGGCAGGAATATGTGCCCGAATATGCCTCGGTCGCTAAACGACGTTTGCAAGCTGAAGCTAAAAAATCCGCTGAGGCAGAATCCGGCATCGCAGATTCTGATGCTGACGCGGGCTCGGCGTCCTGAGCAGCAAGCCCGGGGGTGCTGAGCGCTAGCTCGTAAGCCGACTCGGTATGTTAGTCCGGATGACACCTTCCGGGGCGCGTTCTGAGGAACTGACGTAGTTGTTATCTGCGTGCGACGAGACGTTCCTTACGTCCACAGAATGAGCGATCTCAAATGTTGTCTGTGGGATGCGGCGCTCGCCCTTTAGGCTGGGGCCGTGAATCCTCTCAGACACGATGCACCGGTCCACGTCCGCGATTTCTCGCTGACGGCTAGCACCGACACCCTCAATGTGCTCTCGACGTGGCGTGAACGTCCGCGTTTGCAGCAGCCTTCGTGGCCTGATGAAGAGCATTTGAACCGTGTGACCAAGGCTTTGCGCACTGCCCCGCCGCTAGTTTTTGCCGGCGAGGTGGATGTGCTGAAATCTCGTCTGGCAGCGGCCGCACGCGGAGAAGCGTTTCTGCTCCAAGGAGGGGACTGCGCTGAGACGTTCGCGGACTCCACTGCGGATAGGATCCGCAATAAAATTCGCACGATTTTGCAGATGGCAGCGGTTTTGACGTATGCGGCATCCATGCCGGTTGTGAAAATGGGTCGGATCGCGGGCCAGTTTGCTAAACCGCGGTCCAACGATATGGAAACCCGCGATGGTGTGACATTGCCTGCCTACCGCGGAGATGCGGTCAACGGGCATAAATTCACCCCTGAATCGCGTATTCCTGACCCTGAGCGGCTTTGGCGGATGTACACCACCTCCGCGTCCACTTTGAATCTGCTGCGTGCATTTGTCGGCGGAGGGTTTGCAGATCTGCGCGAGGTGCATTCCTGGAACCAAGGTTTCATTAAAGGGCCAGGTTATGACCGATACGAAAAACTCGCCCATGACATCGACAAGGCGATTCGCTTCATGGGAGCCTGTGGAGCTGACTTTGAGGCCCTGCGATTAGTTGAGTTTTTTGCGTCTCATGAAGCGCTTTTACTCGATTACGAAGAGGCTTTATCTCGCGTCGATTCTCGCACCGGTGAGATTTACGATTGCTCCGGTCACTTCCTGTGGATTGGGGAACGGACTCGCCAACTTGACGGTGCCCATGTGCAATTCCTGGCGAAAGTGCGCAACCCGATCGGGGTGAAACTGGGACCGACCAGCACGGTGGAAGATGCTCTGCGTCTCATTGATGTTTTGGACCCTGACCGAGAGCCTGGGCGTTTAACGTTTGTGACTCGGATGGGCGCGACCGTGATCCGAGACCGGTTGCCGGAACTAATCGAAGGGGTCCGGGAAGCCGGTGCGCAGGTTGGTTGGGTGACCGATCCAATGCACGGCAACACCATCACCTCCTCCAACGGGTATAAAACCCGACGTTTTGAAGACGTCATGGACGAAGTCCGTGGTTTCTTTGAAGTGCACCGAGACCTCGGCACGGTGCCAGCTGGTTTGCACATTGAGCTCACCGGTGACGACGTCACTGAAGTGCTCGGTGGCACCGGGCATATTGACGAACTCGGCTTGGAACGCCGCTATGAGACCTTAGTGGATCCTCGTTTAAACCATCAGCAGTCGTTGGAACTGGCCTTTTTGGTCGCGGAGATGCTTAAAGACCGCTGAGCGATGTGTTTGTACCTCTTTGTGCCTCGCGGTATAGCGTGCCCCACGGTGCAAAGTGCTCGCTAAACGTCGAGGAATATGTGGCGCGGCCAGGTGTAAACCGGGGCCAGATACTTTACGCTAGATCACTTTAATGGTGATTGTGGAGCCTCGAATTGCCTGCTGCCCGCCAGCCACGGACTGGGAATACACCAAGTTGAGAATCGGTGCACCGTTCGGAGATTCCACCGCGACCTTGAAACCAGCCGCTTGCAGGGCCGCGGTCGCATCCTGCTGGGATGAACGCACCACATTAGGAACCTGCACATAGTCAGGGCCTTTAGAGATCACTAGTTTGACCTCTTGGCCTCGGTGCAAAGTACCGCCGGAGGGTGACTGGGAGACCACACTCCCCTTAGCGACCGTCGATGAGAACGCCTCGCTAGTGGTCACCTTGAAGCCTTTGTCTTCCAAGGCGGTGCGAGCATCAGCCAGACTGCGTCCTGCCTGGTTGACTACCTGGATCGGCTCTGGGCCTTTAGAGACCACAACCGAAATGGAGGTTCCGCGGGGAACCGAGGCTCCCGAGGGTGTTTGTGAGATCACAGCCCCGGCTGGAACGGTTTCTGACCATTGTTCATCGGACAGGGAGAACACTAATCCTGCTTGTTCAATTGCCGAACGGGCTTCGTCTTTGGGTTTGTTGACAATGTCAGGAATCGCAAAGAGCTGCTGGCCTTTGGAGATGTTGAGTAAAACTGTGCTGCCCTTCGGGCGATCGCTGCCGGACGCAGGGTCAGACGAAATGACATGACCCGCGGGCACTGAATCGCTGAACTGTTCGTTGGTTCGAGTCTCCAAATCGACAGCTGCTAACCGCGCTTCAGCGTCGGAGAGTGAGACCCCCACGGTATTGGGCACAATGCGCATAGCACCAGGCCCCTTTTCTTGGTACCACCACACGCCAGCCCAGGCTGCTGCCGCGAGCAGGACCAGCACGCACACAATCGTGATCGCAATCTTGACCGGACCTCGCGGACGCGTACGACTGCCCATCCGGCGGCGAACCGGAGCCAGAACAATTCCTGAAATCGCGCGTTTGCTGCCACCCTGCTTGGGCGCGGCGCTGACTGCGTCGTGATCGCCGGCCCCGCCGTCCTCGCCGCGATGATCGCCCTGGTCAACGTCGTCAAAGAGCTCAGCTAACGAAATATCTCGGGGCTGGGATGAGCCGTTGGCTGCGTCCTGGTTGGGAACGGGAACCACGGCCATGCCGTCAAAACCTGACCGATTCTGGGCGGCAACAAAATGGCCGTGCTGTGGCCTACCTACACCGAAATCATTCGCGGACGCGCCATTCCGAGGCTCATCCGGAATCTCGCTGAGCACCCCATCCAGACGTGCGGTTTGGGTGGGCATCGGGCCAGTCGAATCAGAGGTCAGTGGCACCGGCTGAGCGTTGAGTTCTTCAGCGCTTAAGCCGGCCTTGATCTCGCGGATGCTCTGCAGCAAAGTGAGTGCTGATTCCGGACGATGCCGAGGGTCGCGGGCTGTGCACCAGGCTACGAGCGAATCTAGGGCTGGTGGGACGGTTGCGACGGCGCGTGAGGGAGGTGGGACATCGTCGTGTACGTGCTGAAATGCCACCTGTACCGGAAGATCCCCGGTAAAAGGCTGACGGCCCGTCAGCATCTCATACGTCATAATGCCCAGCGCGTACAGATCACTGCGTTCATCTGCTTTGCCGTTTGTCACCACTTCGGGGGCGATGTACGCAACGGTTCCGAGCAGGGTGCCTGACGCTGAGGAGGTTGAGGTGCCGATAGCTCGGGCGAGCCCAAAGTCGGCCACTTTAGTCAGGCCACTTGCTGAGATGAGAACATTTTCCGGTTTGATGTCGCGGTGGACGATCCCCGCCTGGTGAGCGGCTGAGAGGGCATCTAGGACGTCGAGGGTGATGTCGAGGGTTTCGCGGACGGTGAGGCACTGGTAGGCGCGCAGGTGATCGCGCAGAGTCGTCCCTGTGACGTATTCCATCGCCAGGTAGGTCACGCCGTCGTCTTCACCCTGATCGTGAACTGCGACGACGTGGGGGTGGGACAGCTTGGCTGCCGCTCGCGCCTCCCGGGTGAAGCGTCCTAGAAACTCACCGTCGAGGGCGAGATGGGGGTGCATGACCTTCAAGGCGACCACGCGCTCTAGGCGCTCGTCGGTGCCGCAATAGACCGTTGCCATACCGCCGCGGGCGATCAAGCGATCAACACGGTATCGCCCGTCGAGGAGGCGACCAATCAAAGGGTCGCGAAGGCTGGTCGAAGTCACCTTCCTAGTTTAGGGAAAGGTGTATGGCTCTCGTCGGATTGACATCGGCTAGACGTGTGATCCTTGGGTGAAATAATTGTGGTGGCGTTGAGCGAAAACCGATAAGGGAATCGCGATGGCGGGTTCCGAAGCACTCAACGTCAGCAGTCGTCATCGTGGGTGCTCACGTGGCACCCTAGAGAGGTGACTCAAGATCAAAATCTCAGCACCTCGTCGAACCCGGCTCCAGCTGACGACCCAACACCCGAGGACGTTTTAGAACAGCTTGTGTCCTCCTGGCTGACTTTTCCAGATGTCGCGGAGGAGTTGGGGGTTGAAGTATCGAAAGTGCGCCGTCTAGTCGAGGACGGGCAACTTGTCGATATCCGCCGTGGTTCACCGCAGGTCCGTTCAGTACCCGCGGATTTACTGATGGATGGGGATGTTATCCCGCACCTTCCCGGAACCTTGACGGTTCTGCGCGACGCAGGATATTCCGACGCGGAACTGCTGGTGTGGCTATTTACCGATGATGAGACGTTGCCGGGACGGCCGGTGGATCACCTGCGCAAGGGACAACGAGGTGAGGTGCGACGGCGGGCCCAGGCCCTCGCGTTTTGAGCTTCGGCTAGCAGGGGTCTCGGTCCTGGCCGATACTGGTCTTGTTCGGGTCCGGCCCGGGACCGGGGCGAGCGGGCGTGAGAGGGCGTTAAGCCGTGAGGCTCGCCTCAAGTCCCGAGGTATCCGTTGCAGCCAGCAGCAGGTCGATGAGCGCTGAGGCCGCGCTCGATGTGAGCTGCTCCTGGCTGGCGCGGGTCAGCACATTGCGGGCGGTGCTGCGCAGGGTGTCGATCTCGTTGAGTACCGAAGTGGCTGCTCCCGATATGGACATGAGGTGCTGCGCCTGAGCGAGGTCGTTCGCAGAGGCCTGCGGATTCCCGATGATGCGATCGAGGTCTGCAAGGTGCTGTGGTTCATGTGCCAGTGCGGCCCGGGTACGGGATAGCAGAACCGTCCGTTTCCCTTCGGTGAGGTCGGAGGTGGAAGATTTTCCGGTGTTGGCCTGGTCGCCAAAGACCCCCAAAAGATCATCGCGCAGTTGGAACGCGGTTCCCAGGGGGATCGCGAACTGTTCGAGTGTGTGCAGCAGGTCGTGATTAGCTCCCATTGCTGCGGCTCCCAGCTGCAAAGGACGCAGCACCGTGTAGGAGACGGTTTTCCAGCGGATGACCGCGAAAGCGGCTGCTTCATCGTGGGCGCACTCGGCCAGCACGTCCTGAACAGTGGCGGTCGCGCGATCCTCGGGGCGTTGAGTGCTGCTACTACCGGGGGGACGCGTACGGAGTTGATCAGTGCCTTTGGGTATTGCACCCGCCGATGGATTGGCCTGGTGGTGATGGAATCCGTGGGCCTGGTGGAGAACATCGAGGTACTGACCAGCCATTACTTCGGTTCTCATGAGGTCGAATACAGCTCGCGCCCGGGGCAGCCCATCGAGATCTGGTGCAGCTTGCTGCTCGCTCCACGACAAGGCAAGGTCGCCGAGAATAATCGCGGTGGCCTCCCCAAAAGCCTCGGGATCGCCGTGTAAACCACGAGCCCGGTGGGCTGAGGCTGCGGCGACGTGGATGGCGGGCCGACCTCGCCGGGTGGGGGAGTGATCGATCACGTCGTCGTGGATGAGGGCAGCAGCCTGTAACAGTTCAATTGCCGTGCCGAGCCGGATCAATGCCTCATCTGAGGAGGCGGATGGCTGTGGCACCGCCATCCCGCCCCAGTAGCAGAACTGGGGCCGCAGCATTTTGCCACCGCCGAGGTAGCTTTCGAGGTCGTCGACCAGATCGCCAATCTGGTGAGAAATGGCAGTCAAATCAGTGCGTCGCCGGTTGAGGTGCTTGCTGAGCGCCTCCCGGACCCGGAAGGACACATCGTGCATGTGCGGTGTCGTGGTCATCACTGTTCCTGGTTTCGCCATCTCGAAAAGGACAATATCGCAGGTCATGGTCGCTACCGGGAGTCTGCGGTGTGGGCTGCCATCTTCTCATAAAGGCCGCTATTGCATGGCGAGACATCCCAGATCCCAGGGTTGGTCCCAGTGGGAGGCGGCGGCTTGCTCACCTATCCACAGGGTGGCTAGTGCCCGGGTATGACCGACATCAGCGGGGCTCTTTTTCTGTGGCACCTACTCCGCGAGTCTTCGACTATGGATACAGCCCCTTTTCGCACGTCGGGATCCTCCCTGGCAGCCCACGACCCGTCTGAACTCCTCGCATACGCCGTGCTCGCATGCGGATCAGTGCCCGTGAACTCCCTAATCTTGATCGGATATATAGACCGGCGTGAAGCCGTAATGGTCCTACGAGTCCACCTCGGCGACCTGCCGAACGAAGACGCCTCACTCGACTCCCTTCAGCACGCGCTCACCGACGTAGCCGATGCCTTGCGTCACCGCGGGTGCACAGGTGCCCTAATGCTCATGATCGGATCGGCCCCGTACGGCAATGCCACAGCGGTCGAACCTAACGATGAAAGCCTCGAACCTTTAGCAGAAGCGATTGCTGACCTCGCAGTGCGTGCGGTGCCGCTGATACAGGCCTTCTGGCAGGGGATGGGGGTAGACATCCCGACCTGTTGGTGCATCGAATCTGGTCGCATCCTCAGCGTCTCCAGTGACGGATCATTGAGCCTGAAACCGGCTCGCGCCCTGATTCCCTGGATGGACACTCGGTACGCCGCCGCGACCGTGGCACGCGGGATTCCGTTACCTCCGCTACGACTGACGGACCCATACATCCCCAGTGAACAACACCGTCGTATACAACACCTGGTCTATGCCGAGGAAGCCCCGGGATGCACCCTTGAACCCCGTCGAGCCTGGGAGAGATTCGTGACCGCTCGCCGAACAGTGGGCAGTCAATGGCCACCCGCGACAGACACGGAGACCACGGATTCAACTATGGATACCGAGGCTCCTATGGCCATGTGTGAACGTATACGGACGTTGATGACCAGCATTATTGAGACCTCCGCGCGAGACGATCTGATCGCATATTTCGTGCAGCTGTCGGCCATGACACCGCTGACTGAATCGGACGCGATCAAAGGTTTGGTCAGGGATCCAATGCTTCATCCCCACCCCTATCTTTGCGCAGGTGGAAGCTGGGATGACGACCTTGCAGCCCTCGTGGCAATCGGCGTCCCTTCCCCAGAAATAACCCCGCATCAAGCCGGACACACCCTGGTGGGCGGGTGGGCACAAGCGGCTGCCGTGCACGCTTTGTTGGCATGGTGGGATGCCCGGCTTGCGACCGCTTCCCAGCGAGCTCTGAAGGTGCTTACCCATGTGCCGGGCCACCCTCTGGCACGATTGGTGCTCCAGCTAACGGAGACAGGTCTTCTTCCCGCCTGGGCAGAGCATCTTATGTCCCCAACCTGTCGCCGCTCCGCGCTGCTGTGATCGAGAAAGGCTCTACCTCGCCGGGGCCAACCGCGATCGACTCTCTCCGCCCCATCTAGCCGAGACAGGAGTGACACGCCGTTGAGCGTTATCGAGAATATTCGCCGCAACGCGCCCCTCGGATCGGCCGCAGACCTGGGGCAACAACAAACTGCTTCCACGAGCCGAAGGAGCCGGCCTGCGGACCAAAGACCAACGGGAGCATGGCTCGCCGGAGATCCCATCGGCCATCGCCAGTTCGCACATGTTGGAGACTTGCCGCTCGAGAACGGTCATACTCTCCCGGACGTGCAGGTCGCATATGAGACGTGGGGAACCTACCGACCCGACGCCCCCAATGCCGTCCTCGTGCTGCACGCGCTGACCGGTGACTCCCACGTCACTGGCCCGGCAGGCCCCGGTCACCCCACTCCCGGCTGGTGGGATGACTTAGTAGGGCCGGGAAAACCGCTGGATCCCGCGCGTTGGTTCATCGTCGCCCCCAATGTGCTCGGAGGCTGCCAGGGAAGCACCGGACCATCCTCATTAGGCCCCGACGGAAACCCCTGGGGGTCGCGTTTTCCGATCCTCACGGTGCGCGATCAAGTGTCCGCGGAAAATAGGCTGCGCGAACACCTTGGAATTGCGGCCTGGTCCCTGGTGATCGGCGGATCAATGGGCGGGATGAGAGCCTTGGAATGGGCCATTACTCATCCCACTCAGGTACAGCGCTTAGCACTCATCGCGACCACGGCCTGTTCAAGCGCCGACCAAATCGCGTGGAATAGTGCCCAGATCGAAGCCATTCGATCCTCAGCAGGATTTAACGGAGGGGACTACTATCACGACCGCGGCGACGGGCCATCGGCAGGTCTCGGCATCGCCCGGAGAATCGCCCACATCACCTATCGCACGGCAGATGAGCTCGATCAACGCTTTGGACAGCGGTCCCAAACCGGCGAGGACCCCTCCGACCACGACGGTCGCCATGCAGTGACCTCATATCTCGATCACCACGCCGACAAGCTGATCCGAAGGTTCGACGCCAACAGCTATATAGCGTTGGTGCGGGCGATGAATACCCATGATGTCGGCCGCCACCGAGGAGGCGTTGAAGCGGCATTGTCACAGGTCACGGCCCGCACACTGGTCGTCGGTATCGATACAGACCGGCTATTTCCCTATCGGCAGAGTCAGCGCATAGCCGATGGAATTTCACAGGCAACGCTGCACCGCGTGCACTCTCCACGTGGACACGACGCCTTCCTCGCCTCCTCGCCGGAGATCTCCGAGTGGCTGCAAGCTTTAGTCGGGGATACCCTTTTCTCCAAAGGCGCGACCGACACCCAGGCCAGTTAAACGTAGCCAGCCGGGGGATTCGGCGTGTCGCCGAAGAAATGTCGATGTGGACGGGCTGCCCAACGGCCTGTACTGGAGGACGAGAAGAATGAGTATCGTCGCGGGGTATATGCCCTCCGAACAGGGAAGAGCAGCGCTCGCCGCCGCGGTACAGGAAGCTGTTGCGATGCGCACCCGCGTAGTCATCGCCGCCCACGGCTACACCGATGAACAGGGGCAGCTCACCTGTGCGGATGAAGCCCACGTTCGTGAGCTACTGGCGGATGTCTCATCGGAAATACCGCGGGCCGACACCCTGGACGAGCCGATTGTGGAAACCTCCGCGGACGTGGATGCCGGAGAATTCATGCTGGAGGTCGGTCGACGCCACCAGGCTCACATGATGGTGATCGGTATTAAACGCAAATCCCGATTTGGCAAGCTCAGCCTTGGCGCGGCTGCCCAGCGAGTGTTCGTGGAAGCGCCCTGTCCCGTTCTGGTGGTCAAGGATGCCACGTCCCGCGACGCCCCCATTGAATAAACGCCCCCATTGAATAAACGCGTCGGCGAACCATGCGGCTGTCGACCGTCAAACCCTCGGGCAGGGCTCGCACCAGATGTGATCTCTAAGCCGCCCCAAATATCTCAGCTCAGACAAAAGCCCAGGTCAAAGGATATCTTGACTGGTGCACGGAGAGCGCATCAGGGAATACTCAGATGGTCCGTCGCGTTGGCCTGGTTATAATGTACGAGTTATCGTCCTGCCCGCGGCACCGTGAACGACACCGACCATGATCGGCGTTGTGATCGGTGCTTACCGATTCTGCGCGTCTGCCAGTGGTAGACCAATCAGAGTTGACGGCATGGAGGACGACCCCACACTCCACGATCACCGGAAGAAGGATACCCGTGCCCACACCGGTTCCCCCGAGTATGCCCTCCGAGTTCGACACTCCTGCGGTGCGCTCCTTGGTTCGTCGCGTGTCCGGAGCAAAGTCGGTGACTCGATCCGGGCTTCGCGACGCTGCACTGTCGGCAGGTCTCCCCTCCGATCGGATTCTGCTGCTGGAAAAGGCGTTGGTTGCACGCGGCATCACCCTTGAGGACGATCTCGGCACCCGGGCGGTGGCTGCGACCCAGAAACGAAGCTCGGCCACGGCCTCTGTTGATGAGGATTCCGAGTCGGCTAAAGGCACCACCAAAAAGCTCGGAACGGCCAAAACTGCCGCAAAGAAAGCAACCTCCACGCGAGCTAAAAAGGCGACGACGGCCACGTCTTCTACAGCAAAAACAGCTGCGGCGAAGACGACTAAAACAGCCGCTAAAGCTGCCGCGTCGACGGCTGCCGTAGAAGCCGACAAAGCCGATGCGGAGTCGGTAGCGCCTGAAGAAGCCGCCGCCCCCAAGGCATCCGCGCGCACCACCGCGAGGAAAGCCACTGCGAAAAAGACTGCTGCCAGTGGCGCCACTGCAAAAAAGACGGCCGCCAAGAAAGCGTCCGGAACCATCGCAGCTAAAGATGCTCCGGATGAAGACGAGGCTGTAGACGCAGAGGACGTCGCGAAAACAGCGCAGGACGACGATGAACCCGAGAGCGGATTCGTGTTCTCGACTTCCGACGATGACGCTCCTGCCCAGCAGGTCGTGACCGCGGGTGCGACCGCCGACCCGGTGAAGGATTACCTCAAGCAGATCGGTAAGGTCGCGCTGCTGAACGCCGCGCAGGAAGTTGAGCTCGCCGAGCGCATTGAGGCAGGCCTGTACGCAGAGCACAAGCTCAAAGAAGACCCGTCGATCGTCAAAACCAAGGCCGGACGAGAACTCGGCATCATCGCTGAAGACGGACGACAAGCCAAGGACCACCTGCTCGAAGCGAACCTCCGCCTCGTGGTCTCCCTCGCTAAGCGGTACACAGGACGCGGGATGCTATTCCTGGACCTCATTCAGGAAGGCAACCTCGGCCTGATTCGCGCCGTTGAAAAGTTTGACTACACCAAGGGCTACAAGTTTTCCACGTATGCCACTTGGTGGATCCGCCAGGCCATTACTCGCGCCATGGCTGATCAGGCCCGCACCATTCGTATTCCTGTGCACATGGTGGAGGTCATTAATAAGCTGGCCCGCGTGCAGCGCCAGATGCTTCAGGACCTTGGGCGTGAACCCACGCCGGAAGAGCTGGCAGCCGAGCTCGATATGACGCCCGAAAAGGTCGTCGAAGTGCAGAAGTACGGTCGGGAACCGATCTCATTGCACACTCCGCTAGGTGAAGATGGCGACAGTGAGTTCGGCGATCTGATCGAAGATTCGGAAGCTGTGGTACCTGCGGATGCGGTGAGCTTCACCCTGCTGCAGGAACAGCTGCACTCGGTATTGGACACCCTGTCCGAGCGTGAAGCGGGAGTGGTCTCGATGCGCTTCGGGCTCGAGGACGGTCAGCCTAAGACCCTCGATGAGATCGGTAAGGTCTACGGAGTCACGCGCGAACGCATCCGTCAGATCGAGTCGAAAACCATGAGTAAACTGCGCCACCCGTCCCGCTCGCAAGTTCTGCGCGACTACCTGGACTGAGACCGCATACATAGAGCAAGCCCGCCCCCGGAGTATCCGGGAGGCGGGCTTGCTCTATGTATGCGTCAGAACGTTTAGTTCACAGCCACAGGCTGGGGCTGAAGACGGTCGGTCTCATCAATAACAGCGGAGGCCAGCGGACGCAGGGCATCTGCATGGGCGCGCGCATGGTGCGCACAGAATGCGAGATCGCCCCCTGCGGTCAGGGTCACCTTGACGTATGCCTGAGCGCCGCAACGATCACAGCGATCGTGGGCGGACAGAACAGGGGCTTCAAGAGTCGTGCTCATGGCAGCCATTCAAACAAATCTGGGCCAAGCACACACCTGGATAACGCCCCGGTTCGCTCACCGCGCAACCGGAAGTCAGTAGAATCCTTGGGTGTCCTCCAGTACCCCAGCTCAGCCGAAAACCTCGCCCTCCGAATACAATGCCCGGCACTTACAGGTGCTCGAGGGCCTGGAAGCGGTGCGCAAGCGTCCGGGTATGTATATCGGATCCACTGATTCCCGCGGGCTCATGCATTGCCTCTGGGAAATCATCGACAACGCCGTCGATGAGGCTCTGGCCGACAATGCCACAGATATTGCTATTCAGCTGCACGCCGACGGCAGTGTTGAAGTGCGCGACGATGGCCGCGGTATCCCGGTTGATATCGAACCGCGCACCGGACTGAGCGGTGTCGAGGTTGTGTTTACCAAGCTTCACGCCGGGGGCAAGTTTGGCGGAGGATCCTACGCGGCATCCGGCGGCTTACACGGTGTCGGTGCCTCGGTGGTCAACGCCTTGTCCGCGCGGCTAGATGTTGAGGTAGATCGCGGCGGCAAAACCTATGCCATGTCGTTTAGGCGAGGGGAACCCGGTGTTTTTGACGATTCACACGGCCGCGGTCCGCTCTCACCATTTGCCCCCTTCACGGACGGATCAGAACTGCGGGTCATCGGTAAGGTCAAACGCGCAGTCACCGGAACCAGGGTCCGATACTGGGCCGATCCGCAGATCTTCATCAAAGGCGCCCACTTCGTCTTAGACGAACTGATTCGCCGAGCCCGGCAGACGGCATTTTTGGTGCCAGGCCTGCGTCTATTCATCATCGATGATCGACTAGAACGCACCCCTGAACAGCCGCAAACTCATGAGTTCCGTTTCGACGGAGGCATTGCCGAGTTCGTTGAGTTTCTGGCCAGCGACCAGAAAATCTCTGATGTGAAGAGGCTCCAGGGATCGGGAACCTTCACGGAAACGGTTCCGGTGCTCGATTCCCGCGGACACATGATCTCGCGCGACGTGGAACGAACCTGCGACGTAGATATCGCCTTGCGCTGGGGGAGCGACTACGAAACTACGGTGCGTTCGTTCGTCAATATTGTGGCAACCCCCAAGGGCGGAACCCATCTTCAGGGCTTTGAGCAGGCGCTGGTGAAGGTGATCCGTAAACAGGTTGAAAACCAAGCTCGGCGCGTGAAATTCAACGCGAAGAACGAAAAGATTGATAAAGACGACTGTTTGGCGGGTCTGACCGCGGTGCTGACCGTGCGGCTGGATGAACCCCAGTTCGAGGGCCAGACCAAAGAAGTGCTGGGGACTTCTGCGGTGCGTCAGGTGGTCGCTCAAGTCGTCGAACGTGAACTCACCGAGTTCCTTAGCTCCTCGAAGAAAGGCGAGAAGGAACAGGCACAGCTGGTGATCGACAAGGTTGTGTCGGAGATGCGGGCCCGGATCGCGGCGCGTATGCATAAGGAAGTGTCTCGGCGAAAGAACGCACTGGAGAACTCCTCGATGCCGACAAAACTCGCCGATTGTCGCAGCAACGATGTCTCACGCAGCGAACTCTTTATCGTCGAGGGCGACTCCGCTCTTGGGACCGCGAAAAACGCTCGCAATTCAGAGTTTCAAGCTTTGCTTCCGATCCGAGGCAAGATTCTCAATGTGCAAAAGGCGTCGATCACCGACATGCTGAAAAATGCCGAATGTGCAGCCATTATTCAAGTCCTGGGAGCGGGTTCCGGTCGCACCTTCGACCTGGAAGCGGCTCGATACGGGCGCGTGATTATCATGTCGGATGCCGACGTCGATGGGGCGCATATTCGTACCCTGCTCCTAACCCTTTTCCACCGCTATATGAGGCCGCTGCTGGATGAGGGCAGGGTATTTGCTGCGGTTCCGCCGCTGCATCGGGTGGAGATTATTCACGGTGGGCGCAAACCAAATGAGTTTGTCTACACCTACACCGAAGACGAGTTGCACAAACTATTGAAGAACCTGGAACGTCGCGGAAAACGCTATAAGGAACCAATTCAACGATATAAAGGATTGGGGGAGATGGACGCTGACCAGCTGGCGGAAACCACCATGGATCCGCGCCACCGAACCCTACGCCGGGTGCGGATTGAGGATGCCGAAGCAGCAGAGCGGGTGTTTGAACTGCTGATGGGCTCCGAGGTCGCTCCGCGTAAACAATTCATCGTTGAAGGTGCTGATGAGCTCGACCGGGAGCGCATCGACGCCTGAAAAACTAGCTTCGACCAGCCGCATAGAAAGAAGGCCGAGACCATGCTCGCCACCCGAGTCATTCCCTGCCTAGATGTCGATGCTGGGCGCGTCGTCAAAGGTGTGAATTTCCAAAACCTTCGCGACGCGGGGGATCCGGTGGAACGTGCCCGTCGCTACGAGCAGATGGGCGCTGACGAACTCACCTTCCTCGACGTCACCGCCTCCTCCTCACAACGCGCCACCATGCTCGATGTGGTGCGGCGCACAGCGGAACAGGTGTTTATTCCGTTGACAGTCGGCGGCGGGGTGCGCGAACCCTTAGATGTTGACCGGCTCCTGCGGGCAGGCGCAGATAAGGTCGGAATTAATACCGCGGCGATAGCCCGTCCGCAGGTTGTGCGTGAGATATCCGAACGTTTTGGCAACCAGGTTCTCGTGGTGTCCATTGACGCTCGACGGGTCACTGATGAAACTCCGGATGGATCAGCTCGCAACGGCAGCGGATTTGAGGTCACCACCCACGGCGGGCGAAAAGGAACCGGGATCGACGCCATCGAATGGATTGCGGAGGTCTCCCGACTTGGAGCAGGGGAGATCCTGCTGAACTCCATGGACGCTGACGGCACCACCAAAGGCTTTGACCTCGACCTCATCCGTATGGCCCGGGCAGCAACCACAGCGCCGCTGATCGCATCCGGGGGCGCTGGAGCTGCTGAGCATTTTCCGCCGGCTATAGCAGCGGGCGCTGATGCGGTGCTGGCGGCGAGCGTGTTTCATTTCGGCACGCTGAGTATTGATCAGGTCAAAGGGGCGCTGGCACACGCCGGTTATCCCGTGCGCTGAAGGCGTGCTTGCTCTCAGCCGACAGCGTGCAGCGGTGCGGGCAACGGGGTTCCAGAACCGTCCCGTCGCCCCAGAGGCTCGGGAAGATCCAGCGGCGTTCCCGATTCGGTGCATGCTCGGGCCGGAACCGGGCACACCCATGCGCCGATCAGAACATCTTCTCCGCGCAGAAAACGGTGGCACCGTACCCCTGCAGTCGCCCTTCCCTTGGCCGGGAACTGATCGAAGGCACTGACCTTCAACGACCCGGTTTGAGTGCCCGGGAGGGCCGCTGAAGACCCGGCAACCGTAATGACCTCGGACAGTCGGGTCGGATCCACGGCGGAAAACGCGATGACCGCCGCTGAGGAGGATAGCTTGATCCCCGCCACCCCACCGGCAGCGCGGCCCTGCGGTCGCACTCCGGAACAGGGGAAATGCAGCAGCTGGGCATCAGAGGTCACGAAGACCAGATCTCGTTCCTGAGCAGCGGACTCATCCAAATCAATGGCGCCAACCACCTCGTCACCGTCTTTTAAGGTGATGATCTCGAAGGAATCCCCGCGCGGATAATCAGCGGTGACCCGCTTGACGACACCCGAGCGGGTTCCTAGCGCGATCCCGCCCCCCGAACGCAGATCGTCCGGGGCAACCCGAGCCAGAGCGAGCGGGCGTTCGCCGCGGTCCAGGTCGAGAAGATCCGTCAGACGAGAACCTCCGGCCAACGAATACGGGCCAGCCGTGGGAGCCAAGGTGGGAAGATCCACCACCGGTAAACGCACCATCCGGCCATATGAGGTGACCACGCCAACTTCGGAACGAGTTGTGGTCACGGTATGGGAGATGACCACGTCGTGGGTGCCGCGACTGCCGTGCGGATTGGGCTCCGTGGCATCAACCGTGCGGGCGATCAGCCCGGTTCCCGACAGCAGCACCCGGCAGGGCGCGTCCGGGATTTCCAACTGAGTTGCCGAGGCACGCGGGGTCTCTGCGGCACGCTCTAACAAAATAGTGCGGCGTGGATTGCCATGGCTCTCGGCCACCTCGGCCAGTTCCGAGGACACAATCTCGCGCAGTAAGTCCTCAGAGCCGAGGATTTCACGCAGTCGGTCAATTTCGCGCTGCAACTCATCGCGTTCAGCTTCCAACTCAATGCGCGAAAATTTCGTTAACCGCCGCAAGCGCAGTTCAAGAATGTACTCGGCCTGCATCTGCGACAGATCGAACACACCCATGAGACGGGTGCGGGCAGACTCGGCATCATCGGACGAGCGAATGATCTGGATGACCTCATCAATGTCCACGATTGCGCGCAGCAAACCGTCCACGAGGTGGAGGCGGTCACTGTGCTTACGCAAACGGAACTCAGTGCGTCGCCGGGTGACATCGATGCGATGGGCAACGAACACCTCAAGTAGTTGTTTGAGTCCGAGCGTGCGAGGCTGACCATTGACCAGCGCGACATTGTTGATACCGAAAGACTCCTCCATCGGAGTGTGCTTAAATAGCTGCTCCAACACGGCGTCCGGATTGAAACCGCTTTTGACGGTTAAAACCAGTCGCAGACCGTGTTTCCGGTCAGATAGATCCTGGTAATCCGTGATCCCTTGCACTTTCTTCGCCTGCACCGCGTCGCGCAGTTTCTCTGCGACCCGTTCGGGACCCACCAGGTATGGCAGCTCAGTGACCACGATGCCCTTTTTACGGCTGGTCACATTCTCAATCCGAGTGGTTGCCCTAATTTTGAACGAGCCCCGTCCCGTACGGTACGCGTCACGAATCCCGTCCAGCCCGACGATTTTGCCCCCGGTCGGAAGATCTGGGCCTGGCACAAAGCGCATCAGATCATCGAGGTCAGCATCTGGATGGGCTAGAAGGTGCCGTGCCGCCGCCACCACCTCGACCAGGTTGTGCGGGGGCATGTTGGTGGCCATTCCCACTGCAATTCCAGCGGCCCCGTTGACCAGCAGATTTGGGTACCGTGCCGGAAGCACATCCGGCTGCGTCAGCTGGTTGTCGTAGTTCGGTACGAAATCCACGACGTCTTCATCCAGCGACGCCGTCATCAGCAACGCGGCAGAATCCAACCGGGCTTCGGTATATCGTGGCGCGGCCGGACCATCGTCCAACGAACCAAAGTTGCCGTGACCATCGACCAGCGGCAGGCGCATAGAAAAACTCTGGGCCATGCGCACAAGGGCGTCGTAGATGGCAGTGTCGCCGTGAGGGTGCAACTTGCCCATCACCTCGCCGACCACGCGCTGTGACTTCACATGGCCACGGTCAGGGCGCAGGCCCATCTGATCCATCATGTACAAGATGCGGCGCTGCACAGGCTTCAACCCGTCGCGGGCATCCGGGAGTGCACGCGCATAGATCACCGAATAGGCGTACTCCAGAAATGACGTCTCCATTTCGGTGGCGACATCGACATCGAGGATCCTCTCCTCGTACTCCTCGGGTGCCGTTTCGGTGCGGTTGCTACGTGCCATACCTCTAATCATGCCTGAGCAGTGGGATTTCCTCGGACACCTCATGCCGCTGGCGTGCCCGGCTAGGCTATGGACATGGTGCGGATCACGGACAAAGACGTAGCGAGCCTGTTTTGGCGTCGGCCTCGCTACCCTGCGCACTGGGAGGCGGACATTGCCCTGCGCGACGGCAGCGCAGCCCACCTGCGCCCAATCCGTCCAAATGACGCCGACAAACTCCAAAGCTTCCACAAACGGCAATCACCGGAGTCCGTCTACTTTCGCTTTTTCGCCCCGATGGCCGAGCTGTCACCGCGAGACCTCAAAAAGTTCACGGTGGTGGACTACCACGATCGCGTCGCCTTGATTGTCTTAATCGGTGAGGACATCGTCGGGGTAGGTCGGTATGACCGCAGCGGGCCGCAGGAAGCGGAAGTGGCCTTTAACATCGCAGACGCATTCCAAGGACGCGGCCTGGGCTCCATCTTGCTCGAGCACCTGGTGGCAGCGGCTCGGGAACGCGGCATCCGCCGGTTTAATGCCGAGGTGCTTCCCACCAACCATCGGATGCTCGCCGTATTCACCGACGCCGGATTTGATATTCAACGCACTATTGATGACGGGGTTGTGCTGGTCAGCTTCGCCATCGATCCCACGGAGCGCTCGACCGCTGTGATGACGGAACGAGAACAGTGGGCCGAGGCGCAGGCGACAAAGCGACTGCTCAGGCCCCGGTCGATCGTCGTGGTCGGGGCATCTCGGCGCCCCCGTGCGCTTGGTCGGAGGATTCTCGACAATATCGAAGCCAGCGGTTTTGAGGGTCCGGTCTACGCGGTTAACCCCGAAGCGTTTGAAGTGGATGGGCGCACTAGCTATGCGCGAGTAACCGAACTGCCGGGTCCAGCCGACCTCGCCATTGTGGCGGTCAGAGCGGATCAATGTCTCAGCGTGATCAATGACTGCGCCGCGCATGGGGTGCAGTCGGTGATTGTGCTGTCCGGAGGGTTCGCCGATGACGGATATGACGGTGCTCGACTTCAGCGCGACCTGGTGTGTGCCGCCCGCGCCCACGGCATCCGTTTACTCGGCCCCGCCAGCATCGGGTTGTTGACGACCTCACCCGATCATCCGTTAAACGCCTCCTTAGCTCCCCGGATGCCAAAACCTGGACGTCTCGCGCTGGCCGGACAATCCAGCGCGTTAAGCGTTCAGCTGCTTGCCGGGGTTGATCGCCGCGGTCTTGGGTTCGCAACCTTCGTATCCGCGGGGAACCGAGCGGACGTGTCCCTCAATGACTGTCTGCAATTTTGGGATGACGACCCGGACGTCGAGGTGATCGGCCTGGTCATGGAGTCAATGGGTAATCCGCGCAAGTTCACGCGGATTGCGCGTCGGCTCACCCGCCACAAACCCGTGGCGGTGCTGCGTCCGCTCTCAAGCTCCATCACGACGCCACCCGGCCACCAGGTGCGAAGCTCCCGTCTTTCTCGCCGTGCTCTCGATCAGGTGCTGGCAAGTTCTGGTGTGGTGCAGTGCGAAACCATGGAACGTCTGCTGGACACCCTGGAGTTTTTCTCCTCCCAGACGGTTCCGAGCGGTGGCCGTCTCGGGTTGCTATCGAATCAGGGCGCGCTCGCCACGGTGATGCGCGGGGTGGCTCGCCACGCCGGTTTAACCGTGGTGCGCGCCAATGCCGATATCCCGGTGGTTGCAGATCTGCGACGTATCCGACGCTCCTTTGACGACATGCTGTCTGGAGGGGATCTCGACCTCGTGGTGGCAGCGTTCCTCGATCCGGTAACTGGCGACCTCAGTGATCAGGTAGAGGAAATGGTGCGCGCCAGTGAGCGCCACGGGATTCCGATTGCCCTTAGCTTGATTACCGATCCAGTCCAGTTCGATGCCATTCGTAAGCGGTTTGGTGCGAAGGTTCCGATCTACGATTCCGCGGTACGTGCCATGAATGCTGCTGCTGACGCGGTGCACTTCGGTCGGCACCGGGCTGCGCAGACAGCGCCTCGTGAACACCGAGATGATGTCAACCCTGAGGGCGTGCGCCGCCTAGTTGCTAAAGCGCTTGATGTTTCTAAGGGGCGACCGGCGCGCATGCAACCGGAGTACGCGCATAAGCTGCTCTCGCGCTACGGACTGGATGTGATGCCGAGTCGGATGGTGACCACCTTCGACGAGGCCCGCGAAGCTGCCATGGAACTCGGATTTCCTGTCGCCCTGAAGAGCTCGGACCCGGTGTTGCGCCATCGCCCTGACCTCGGCGGGGTGCGGTTAGACATCCCCGATGTGGTGCATCTACGGCATGCTTTCGAGGGGATGCGCCGCGACCTCGCCTTCAGCCAGGCGCCCTATGAAGTTCAGCGTATGGCCCCGCCTGGGGTCCCCGTGGTGATCCGCAGCGTTGAAGACCCGTCCCTTGGCCCGGTGATCTCGTTTTCCCTGGCCGGGGATGCAACGGATCTTCTCGATGACATCGCCTACGCGATCCCTCCACTGTCTCGAGACGATGTGGATGCCTTGCTGCGCGCCCCGGCTACGGCTCGCAGACTCGGCGCCTACCGGGGGCTGCCAGCCTTGGACCGTGACGCTCTGGCAGAGGTGGTGGTGCGGGTCGGTTTGCTTGCGGAGGCGTTCCCTGAGATTCGCGAGCTGGAACTGTACCCGGTGATTGTCTCGCAGCGCGGGGTGAGCATTGTGAGCGCTCATGTGGAGGTCGCCACGCCGTTGAACCGGGTGGATTCACCGAGACGAACTCTGCTATCCATGTCTGAACGGGATTGATCACCGGTCCCAGATGGGCGCCTGTCTGTGCGGGGTGTTGGCCATGCTGATATCACACGGGCTACTTTGTGCGGGCAGACCGGGGTGAGATGACAGAATATCTATATGACCGTGACGCTTCCTTCGGACCTGCACGGCGATCTTGATCGTGCAGGGTATTTCCCTCAGGCCGCCATTGCGGTGCTTGAACGGGCTATTGCTGGCGCGGAAGTGTCTGCTTATCTTGTCCGTCCGGAGACTGCTTTTGACGGCCCGGAAGTTCGACGGCATCTCACCGTCCTGGCGCTCACGCCACGGCATTTGGTGGTTGTTCATGTCGATGATGACCCCGCCGACGACTTGAACCCGATGCAGGTCATCGCCTCCACCGAAAAAGTCCGGTTATCGCGGATCGTCGCGGTGGGTCTATCCCAGGTCTTTCCCACGGATGGGTCGCGGGTTCAGGATCAGGAAAGCGAAGTGACCCTGGGGATCACGTGGGGCAATACCCGGCGGCTGGATCTGGAACGAGCTTGGTGCGATGACCCTCACTGTCAGGCCGACCACGGATACTCCGGCACCGCATCCCCGTCCGACATTGCCCTGCGCGTCAGCGCCATTGCGGATGGCGCACAAGCAGTGGCCGACGCGCTCGCCTTCCATGCGGCACTCACCGAAGCTGTTGACCTGTGAACCTGTCGTCCTCGACGAGCAGTGGCCAGCAGGTCGAGATGCCGGATGATTGGCTGCCTGCGCCGTGGACGCGTGGACAGCGGCCAGGCATTGTCGATGTGATGGCGAACGTTGCCGCACATCGCCAGGGGCGCGATGTGGTGCTGCTTCTGGATGGTCTGGGTTCCCTTCTGCTGGAGGAACATCGCGCTCACGCCCCGACCCTGCGCGCCCTAGCCCGCGATACCCGCACAATCCGCACCGTTTTACCTTCCACCACCGCCGTGGCATTGGCATCGCTGATGACGGGCGAGAGTCCCCTCCGGCACGGCATCTGCGGCTACGAGGGTTTTGACCCGGATCAACGCCGGGTGTTTTCACATCTGGCCTGGGATGACAGGCTCGATCCGCGGGTGTGGATGCCGTTACCGAATATTGCGCAACGAACTGATCGCCGCTGCATCCAGGTGGGGCCCAGAAACTTTGAAACCTCAGGCCTTACCCGCGCGCTATATCACGGGTGGGGTTTTATGGGCCATGCTGCGCATAGTGGCCGGGTCGATACGGTGTTGAGCGCGGTTCGTGCCGCGGGGCCGGATGGCCTGGTGTATGTGCATCTGCGGGATATTGACCACGCAGGGCATGTCGGCGGCACGCGCTCAGAGTCTTGGCGAACCGCTCTCGAAGATGTGGATGCCGATATTGGGGCGTTGCTTCGCCGGCTGCCGCGTGGAACCAGGGTGAGCATGCTGGCTGACCACGGCATGGTGGACACAGATCCTCAGCACATTATTGACCTGGCCAAAACGCCGCTCGCCGACGACATCGATCTGATTGCCGGCGAACCTCGCGCCGGGGTAATCGTGCTGAAAACCGGGGTGGATCCGGATCAGGCCGTCACTCGTTGGCAGGACGTACTAGGTCAGTTCGCTCACGTCATGACCAGTGAGTGTGCCCTCGCCGCAGGACTTTTTGGTCCGCCGGAGATTACTGTTTCAGAATCCATTGGCTCGGGATCCGTGGGGTCAGGGGCCACTGCCTCGGACGCTACGGCGCGCAGGATGCGTCCTCGGTTTGGGGATCTGATTGTGTTGGCGAGGCAGCGAGCAATTGTGGCTGACTCCCGCCATCACTCACAGCAGGCGATGAATCTAGCGGGTGTTCACGGCTCCGCAACCCCCGAGGAATGCCTCATCCCGCTGGTACACGTTCTCGTCTAAGCCTGGCTGATGATGCGCTGACGACGGTGCACAAGTTAGAAGTTAGCCACCTCGAGGTCCGAAAACGATCTCGTCCCAGCTGGGGACGCTGGAACGCTTGGAACGACCCTGCCCCTTGGTCTTTTTAGCGGGTCCCTTAGCGTCTTTCTGAGCCGCCGGATCCATCTCAGGCGGCAGAACCGTCTTATCTGGCGCCTTGGAGGACGTGTCCTGGGACTGAGAGTTTGCAGAACTAGGGCTGGACTCGCTGGTTGCCGAGCTGTGCGCGCTCTGGTGCGTCTGCGAATTATCACCGGTCGTGGCGGTGGTGGAGTGTGGATGCTCTAGCGGTCTGACCGGAGATACAGATAGGGGGCTTGTTCTTGCACTCTCACCGGATGCGGGGCTTGCCGCGCTGGAAGCGGAGTTGGGAGTGACTGAACTCGGCATAGCTGGCTGCGAGTTTGGGGCCAGCACCTTGGCCGGAGTCTGCGCCACGTCAAGGCTTTCCCACAGGGGCCGGACCGTGCCGGTGGTGTCCGGAAGCTGACCATTGTCAAACAGCGGTTCGGTTGTGGAATTAGTGTCGGCGCCCGGGTGGAGGCTTGATCGAGGCCATCTGCCGTTGTCCTCGGCAGGGCTGGGGGTATTGGAGGATTCGGAGGCAGAGGGCGCCGAGTTATTGGGAACCGCGCGAATACCGCGCCGCGCATTCAACGCATCCAGGGTGGCTTCGTCAATCTGCCCGGACCGCGCCGCAGGATGACCGTAGTGGCGCGGGGGGATCCGGCGAAGCGGCAGGTGCTGAGGCTGCTCAGTGACGCCGCCATCTGCTTCCACGTCATAAACCCAGCTCTTGACCGCGCTCAGCCGGGGCCTGCCCCGAGGGGGTTCCTCGTCTTCATCGTCGGTGAGCCAGCGCGCTTCATCATCGGCAGGCACTACGCTTTGACGCGTCATATCAGCGACCCATTCCGCGCTGCGCGAGCGACCCGCGGCAGTAAACACCATGTGCAGTGTCCAGGTGCCATCGGGGCGTCGCCATGCATCCCAAGTTTGCTCAGGGTCAGCTTGGCGGGTCAGTAGGCGGTCCTCGACAACGTCATTCAGGGTAGGGCCGCCTCCCCGTCCCACATGGAAGTTGCGGGCCCGTTCAGCGATAAATGCGCGTTCGGCCAGTACCGGACCTTCGTAACGTCGAATGTGGTCGACGGGTAGGCCGGAGGATGCTGCAATTTCTTCAGCATCTAGTCCGGAGCGCAGCATGGACTGAATCTCGCGAGGGCGTACCGGGGTGCGTTCGTCAGCCTGAATGGTTCCTAAAAGGGGGCGATCTCGCCGAACGGCGGCGCGAAGGGCGTCGTCAATCAGAAGCGTGTATCGCTCGCCGTCGGAGTCGGTGAGTACGACGTGGTCGCCATCGTCGTGCAGACCGGACAACTCGAGCTCTCGCATCCTTGTCCTTTCCTCGGTGCGCCTTCCCGTACGGGTCGCGGGAGTGCTCGTGCGTCGATCATAGTGGGCCGGGGCATCGGTGCAGGGGAGGCGCTACGAGTCGGAGCGGCTGAACGCTCTGGCTGATCAGCAGGCTCGATCCGCTATGCTGACCGAATCCGATCCGCCTGGGTAGATAGTCCCCACTTGTCTCCTCATGTGGGTCGGTGTGTTTCCGCTGGTCATAGGCTTGACTTGTGAAATTTCTAGAAAGCTTAAGTTTCTAATTGCATCTTTGTGGGTGGCGGTGGAATAATCACGGGTCGTTCCGCGTCACCTGACGTGCGGGCCCTGTGTCCGCCGCACGGTGCAACGAGCGCGACCCCCACTCTCTACCAGGAACGGACCATCGATGGCCACCGATTACGACGCCCCCCGCAAGACCGACGAAGACCTCGGAGAGGATTCAATCGAGGAACTTAAAGGGCGCCGCAATGAATCTTCGACCCCGTCGGTTGATGAAGACGAGGTAGAAGCCGCGGAAGGGTTTGAGCTACCCGGAGCGGACCTCTCCGGTGAGGAGCTCTCCGTGCGAGTGCTGCCCCGCCAGGCAGATGAATTCACCTGCGGTGAATGCTTCTTGGTGAAGCACCGCAGTCAGATTGATCATGTGGAGGGCAATCTGATCATCTGTAAAGAGTGTGCGTCCTGACATTGTCGGGGTCGTGCCACGTTACATGCACGTGCCTAGTGGTGGCCGGGTTGAACGGGTTTTATCGCGCTGAAGAAGCCTGACGCGGGCCCGGCCCACAGGCCGAACGCGAGGTTGGGGCCTAAAGCGTCAGTGCTTGAGGAGAACCCGGCGCGGCCTAGAGCGTGAGCCTCGCGTCGTGTGAGGACTGCTTGTGACGTGGATGATCAGCGTCTCCAGAAATTCGTGTGCCGCTGATGTATGTGACACTGATCGATCTGTGCCGCGCCGCTAATCAACCTGCGTTGCGTCCCTAAATCGCGGCGCCTGGTCATGCAGGTTTCTACCACGCGGGTTGCTACACGGGGCTTGAGGGCGTTCGCCGGCTAATACCGCCGCTTATTGCGCTGTCGATGTCTGTATGGACATGGCGCGCTGTAGCTCTTCAGGCCGCCGGGTTGAGATCAGCCAGTAGGGAGTCGGGTCTTCAGGGTCGAGGACCTCCGCTACGACAGCCCTATGCGCTGAGGCTCGAAAACAGTGGTAGGCCAGCGGTTTAATTTCTGGCCCCATCAGAGCCTGGATGCGTTCACGCTCGATGATCTCAGCTTCACCCAGCAAACTGAGCGGGATCCGGGCGCGTCCTGCCGCGATCTCAGATTTGTCCACGCGGATCACCGGCGAGGTGAACCAGAGCACCACTAAGGCGATGATGAGACCGATAATCCCCGTGATCAGCGCTGCCATCGGGGATACGGGAACCATAATCAGGCCGAACGCTGCCCCGAAAACACCGCCGATGAACCACACGAGGCCGGACGGTGTGACACGTTCGGAGAAGATGGGTTCGCTGAGGGGTGCTGGGTGGCTCTGAGAAACGTCAGAAGGGCTACTGGAGACGTGAGAGGCATCGTTGGGTGGTGAGGACGGGGGAGTGGACGAGTCCTGCATGCATCTATCGTCCCACAGCTGGGCGGTATGCGCTGGGGCAGATCATGTGACTGCAGGTCGCACCGCTAATTGTCGTATGGTTTACGGCATGACTGCACACCACCGCGCAGAGCAATCAACAGCGCTGGGCCTTCCGGTTGCCCTCATTGCCACGGAAACGTCGGGTACCCCTGAGGGCGATCATGCCGAACATCCTCGAAACGCACCTGCGCAGCCAACCCTGCCTTCTCGTGCACATCCTGATGACGCCGGCCTAGATTTGGTCTCTGCCTGCGATGTGGTGATTGAACCCGGCAGCCGCGCTCTGGTTTCCACAGGGATTGCAGTAGCGCTACCTCCGGGGACCGTGGGTATGGTGTGTCCCCGGTCGGGTCTGGCAGCCAAGCACGGAGTCACCGTCCTCAATGGTCCGGGTATTGTTGATGCCGGTTATCGCGGTGAGATTAAAGTTGCGTTAATTAATACGGATCAGCGTGCCTCGTTTGCTATCCGCGCTGGCGACCGTATTGCACAGTTGGTGATCCTTCCAGTTGTCCCCACCACGCCCAGACTGGTCTCGCAGCTGCCACAGGCAGCCCGCGGCGATCACGGGTTTGGATCCAGCGGAGGTTTCCAGACCCCGGCTGGGCAGGCGTAAGTCTCGCCAGATGAGCATTGAGACAGGCATAAAAAGGAGTGAACGCATTGGGTTTGTTTAAGCGTCGCAGCACATCCGAGGATCAGACCCAGATTGATTCGACGAACCAGGAATCCGGCATCGACGAGACGGTCGAGGCTCACGATGACCACACCCACGATCAGGCCCGAGCAGTCGACGGGAATACGACGGATGGCGACAATGAGTACCTCTGCGGCGGGCCGTGGGATGAACAGGACGCCCCAGAACGTGATCGGTTAGATCTCGGTGGCATTCACATCCCCATGATCCCGGGCATGGAATTGCGTATGGAGGTCGACCAGGCCAGCGGAACCGTCACCGCGGCTAATGTGCTGATCGAAGGATCATCGCTACAGATCCAGGCATTTGCAGCTCCTCGGTCGCGAGGACTGTGGGACGAAGTGCGCCCAGCCCTGCGCGAGAGCGTGGTTGACCAGGGTGGAACCGCAGAAGCATCTACTGGTCCTTTTGGGGCGGAACTGCTCGCGAGGCTACCGGTGCGGCGCGGAGACGGACGCACCGGATACCGGCCGGCTCGTTTCGTCGGCATCGACGGACCGCGATGGTTTGTTCGGGCCATTATCTCCGGGGCTGCGGTGGGACACCCTGACCAAGCCCGCAATATTGAACGGGTTCTGTCCGATGTGGTGGTCGTGCGCGGACGGGAAGCTATGGCACCTCAGGAACTCATCCCGCTGCATCTGCCCGGCCAGCGTCCGGGTTTAACTCCGACCAACACCCCCGGTTTGGAGCCGTTAGAGCGCGGACCCGAAATCACGGAAATCGGATGAGAATCACCCCGGTGTCACCTGTGCCGTCGGCAGATCCGAAAGGACGGATACCTTGCCCACCCGGTTGACCTTACGCTCCCGCTTGAAGGCCTTTTTTGCATCGGCGGAGTCACACGACGCCCGGCTGGCTCAGGAACAGGCCGCCAAAGCTGGATACGACAGCGTGGCTGCCATCACCGACCGCCGGAAGGTCAAGCTGATCGGGTTTATTTCCTCAATGGTTCTTCACCCCAAGCAGACAGCCGCTAGCGTGGAGGCCGACCTGAACGATGGGACCGGAACCATCACTTTGGTGTGGCTTGGCCGGCACGATATCGACGGTATTGTGCCAGGAGCTAGGCTGAGCGTCGAGGGTTTTGCGGCTCGCCGCGATGGCCGACGTGTGATGTACAACCCGCGCTACCGACTTCATCGCAGCGCTGAAGAGGACTGACGACATGGAATCGAGCCCGAACCAGAACGCGGAGCGCTTACCGAACACGCCATCTGTTGACGTGGTGTCAACCCCGTCATCACGGCTATCGACGCCGCCAGAAAGGCCCATCCGTACGGCGAGTGTGATTGCCAGCGATGAATTCTCTGTCGCCGACGCCATGGGTGGATGGCGCGGTGTGATCGAATCGGTAGTACCGACGCTTCTGTTCGTGGTGCTGTTTGTGATCCTGCGCGATGTGATGGTGCCGGGGATCTTCTCGGTTGTCGCTGTCGTGGTGCTCGCGATCGCACGCCTTATCCAGCGGCTTCCGTTGTCGCCGGTGATTGGTGGCGCGATCGGGATTGTGATCGGTGCGGTGTGGGCCATTCGCTCTGGTGACGGTTCGGACTTTTATGTGCCCGGGCTGATTTATAACGCGGTGTTTTTGGTGGTGCTGCTGGTCACGATCTTTGCGCGGACGCCCCTTATCGGGGTGCTGGTGGCGGTGCTGGATAAGAACACCTGTACCTGGCGCAACGACGACGATGCCCGCCGCACCTACACCGCAGCCACCTGGGTTTTTGTGGGGTTGTTCGCACTCAAGCTCGCTGTGCAGGCGCCGCTATACTTTGCGGGTGCAAGTGACGCGTTGGGGGTGGCGAAACTGGTGATGGGTCTGCCGCTGTTTGCGCTGACTCTATGGATTTGCTGGATGATGCATCGGGCGTTGAAGATGCGTCAACGCGGTGCGACCCCGACCGCATCGCAAAACTCCCCAGATTTGGCGAAATAGCCCCGTGCCCGCGGGGAACTCTGTGAATGGGGGAGCAGTCTCTTGCATGGGACCCTTTGACTGAAGCGAGCCCCGGGCAACGGCTTGCCGACCGGGCAACGGCTTCGCGGCGAGATAAATGCGATGAGTCTGCCGAGGGGGCGTGATGTCGTCCGGTAGTGGCTCAGTGCGAGCTAGGTTTGACCACGGGTAAAGACGCCGTGGTCGCCTCAACTTCGCGGGGGACTAAAAGCTTCTGTAGCGCTTCTTGGCTTCCGTGCTCGGCCAGGAACAGCAATTCGTCGCGTTCCTCGAGCGCGTCGTGAGCGGTGGGGGCGACAGGTTTACCGTCGCGGATAATTCCCACTAGAACGCATCCCGGGGTCCAGCGCACCGAACCGACCGTGCGCCCGATCATGGGGGAGGTTTCAGGCAGGGTGATTTCTACCATTTGGGTGTCGCTGCGAGAAAACTCGAAGATCTTCACCACCCGCCCGACGGAAACCGCTTCCTCAACCAGGGAGGTCATGATGCGCGGGGTCGAGACGGCGACGTCTACTCCCCATTGATCATCGAACATCCATTCATTGCGCGGATGCGACACCCTGGCTACGGTCCGAGGAACCCCGAACTCTGTTTTGGCGAGCAGAGAGACCACTAGGTTCACTTTGTCGTCACCGGTCGCAGCGACCACCACCTCCACCGATGCGAGGTCGGCTTCAGCCAGCACGCTCATCTCACAGGCATCGCCCTGGAGCCACTGCGCTTGCGGCACATGGGCTAGGCGTTCTGGGGTGGTGTATTTGTCGATGAGTAACACATTGTGTCGTTTACCGACTAGTTCCCGGGCTATGGAACGGCCAACGCTTCCGGCTCCGACAATGGCGATACGCATCGTTGATGTCCTCTTCTTGCTGCCCCGCGGGGCCTTGGGTCTGGGTTGCCCCGAAGGGCCTAGGGTCTATGGCTGTTGGTCCCACGGCAAGCTGTGGGCGAGAGACGGGAAAGGCGAGGTTGTCTCACCCTTCTTTATCGTCCTTGCGGTGGGCGAGAACGAGCTCAGCTTCATCAATCTCGGCCACCGGTGCCATGAGGTGGATGCGGTCGCCCTCCTGGAGTAAGTCCCCCGGGCGCACGAGCACGCCGTCGCCGAGCCGGGTCAGATAGACGACGCGACCGCGGGTGAGGCGTTCAATATCGCTGATGCAGGTGCCAGTCCAGGACGGGTCGGCATCAATCTCGTGCATGGATAAGCACCCGGAGACATCCGTGAACTCGTGCGCCGGATTCCCGGGAATCATACGGCGCATCACTTGGGCCGCGGACCATTTTACCGAGGCCACCGTGGCGATTCCTAGGCGCTCGTACACCTCCGCGCGTCGCTGGTCGTAGATCCGGGCCACCACATGTTTGACGCCGAAGGTTTCCCGGGCGACCCTCGCGGAGATGACGTTGGAGTTGTCGCCGCTTGAGACGGCGGCGAAGGAATACGCCTCATGGATCTGGGCTTCTTCCAAGGTCTCGCGGTCAAAACCGATGCCCGTTACGCAACGACCGCCGAAGGATGCGCCGAGCCGGGTGAAGGCGCGGGGATCTTGGTCGATCACTGCCACGCTGTGACCCATAGCTTCGATCTGGCGCGCTAAGGTCGCGCCGACCCTCCCGCACCCCATAATCACGAAGTGCACGATGTCTCCTTCCGCGTCGACCCGATCAGGCGACGGTGTGAATGATAGAAACTGCGCCGGAAAACGCAGCGGCCACCACATTATCCCCGTAAGGACCGTTTGCTGTCATGGAACAGGCTCGTGGACGCTACCCTTATGCGTGTGCCCGGCGCATTTCAAACCCTAAAGCGTCTCGTGGTGGGTCGCGCGTTCGCCAGCGACCGCCTCGAGAGCACCCGTCTGCCCAAGCGCATCGCGCTTCCGACCTTCGCCTCCGACGCCCTGAGTTCTGTTGCGTACGCGCCGGATGAGATCTTATTGACGCTCGCCTTGGCCGGTGTGGCGACCTATTCGCTCAGTCCGTGGATTGCGGTTGCCGTGGTCGCGGTGATGGCGGTGGTTGTGCTCACTAACCGCAAGAATGTCGAAGCGTATCCCTCCGGTGGTGGCGACTATGAGGTGGTGCACACCAACTTAGGTGGGGGCGCTGGCCGCGTGGTGGCGTCGGCGCTGCTGGTGGACTATGTGCTGACCGTCGCTGTCTCGATTTCGCAGGCCGCCCAGTACGCATCCGGGGCGCTTCCGGTGTTGCACGGATACGAAATGATCCTCACCATCGCGCTGATCGCATTGCTCACGGTGATCAACCTGCGCGGTATCAAAGAATCGGGTCGCGTGCTGGCGGTCCCCGTGTATCTATATATGGGCTCAATTGGTCTAATGCTGGCCTGGGGCGGGGTTAAAGCGCTCACCGGCAGTTTGGAGACCGCTCCGAGCGCGAACTTTGAGATTGTTCCGGCCACCCAGTTTGAACAGGGACTGACCGCCCTCGGCGGAGCTTTCCTGGTACTGCGCGCCTTCTCCAGCGGATGCGCCGCGCTGACCGGGGTGGAAGCGATCGGCAACGGTGTGCCGTCTTTCCGCCCGCCGAAGTCGAAAAATGCGGCCACCACGCTGTTGTTGCTCGGCGGGATCTCCTCGGTCATGATTTTGGGCATTATCGCGTTGGCTCGCGTTACCGAGGTGCATTTCGTCGAAGATCCGCATGCTCAGCTGCGCTTACACGGGGAGGCAATTCCGGCTGGTTATCGGCAGATCCCGGTGATTGGTCAGGTCGCGCAGGCAGTGTTCCATGCCTCCAGCCCCCTGTTCTATCTGATTTCCTTTGTGACGGGTCTGGTGCTCTTCCTCGCCGCTAATACGGCGTTTAACGGTTTTCCGAACCTCGCCAGTGTGCTCGCGAAGGAAGGCTATTTGCCGCGGCAGCTCAGGTCGCGCGGAGACCGTCTGGCCTACTCCAACGGGATTTTGGCACTGTCGGCGACCGCGATTTTGCTGGTGTGGGTCACCGGAGCGGAAGTTACCCTCCTGATCCAGATGTACATCGTGGGAGTCTTTGTCTCTTTCACGTTCAGCCAGTTCGGTATGATCCGGCACTGGACCCGACTGCTCGCGATTGAAGCCGATGCCCGTAAGCGCAGGCATTTCAGGCGAAACCGCGTCACCAACGCCATCGGTTTTGCCATGGTGACAACTGTGCTCGTCATCGTGTTGATCACCAAGTTCACGCACGGCGCGTGGGTTGCGGTCACTGCGATGGCGCTGCTGTGGGTCGCTATGTCGATGATCTCGAAACACTATGCCGGGGTTCGGGAGGAACTGCGGGTCGATCAGGATCCTGAGGATTCCGAGGACAGCGGGGCAGTGGCCGAACCCGGATCGGTGTCGGTGCATCCCTCGCGCTCGCACGGCATCGTGCTGGTGTCGGTGTTGAATAAACCTGCGTTGCTCGCCATGGGGGTGGCGGGGGCCAACCGGCACACCACGTTCGAGGCCGTCACTGTGCAGGTGGACGATAGCGACACCGCGGAGCTGGTTGACCAATGGCGTAGCCAAGATGTCCAGGTTCCGCTGCGGATTCTGTATTCGCCGTATCGCGACTACGTGGGACCGATCCTGAATTACATCCGAACGGTGAATCGGCGCAGCCCTCGCGACGTAGTCGTGGTCTATATCCCTGAATTTATGGTGGGACACTGGTGGGAATCCATCTTGCACAACCACTCAGCGCGTAGGCTCAAGGCCAGATTGCAGATCCTTCCCCATGTGGTCGTGGCATCCGTGCCCTGGCAGTTAACCTCGTTGCGTCGGGCGATCCAGCAGGCAGAGGCCGACGGTGATATTCCGAGATTGGCGGCACGCTAGGAGCAGCGGGTGGCCGGCGCACCCATAGAAAGGACCGGAAGCTCGTGAACGGGGAGTTCCCACCTGAGGACCAGCAGGAGCCGCCCTCCCGGACAGCGCGGGGGAGCAAAGGGCAGCTGCTGACGCTGACCTGCGGTGCAGCAGCCCACGGCGGTACGTTTGTGGCGCGGCACGAGGGCCGGGTGGTGTTCGTGCGCGGAACGGCACCGGGTGAAACCGTGGTGGCCAGATTGCTCGATGATTCGGCTGAGCGCGCAACGGCGCGGTTTTGGCGAGCCGAGACCGTTGAGGTCTTAGACCCATCGCCTGACAGGGTGCCGTCGGTGTGGCCGGAGGCTGGGATCGGTGGAGTCGGAGGAGCTGATTTCGCTCACATTGCGCTGCCGGCGCAGCGACGGTTAAAAACCGAAGTGTTGCAGGATCTTTTGCGCCGCGCCCGGGTGCGGACCTTGGATCTCGAGGAGGTCCAGGTGGAGCCTGCCCCTGGGGACCACGACGGTTTAGGGTGGCGCACGCGGGCACAGTTTGCGGTCAGCGACGGACGGATCGGTATGCGCGGCTGGCGTTCCCATGAGGTTTTTGATGTGGGGGAGAACCCGTTGGTTGTTCCCGATATCCGTGCGCTCGGTGTGACGTCGTGGACGCCTCCGGCGAATGTCGTCGGGGTCGATGTCGTGGCCCCGAGTAACGATGTGCCGGCGGTCATTCTTCGTGTAGATGAGCGCATTCCGGCGGCACAGCGCACTGAGCACACCCTGCGAACCCTGTTGGAGGCGCTACCGAGCGCGTGGGACGGGATCCAGGTGCTCGCGGGCTGGCGCGGTGATCTCAGGACGCTGCGCGGCAGTGGAACAGTATCTGAGGTCGTCGGTGAGGGCGATATGCAACGCCACTACCAGGTGGCCGCTCACGGGTTCTGGCAGATTCATCGTAAAGCGCCGTCTGTACTGGTCGAAGCGGTGATGGCAGCGGCCGGTGCGAAGCCTGGCGACCGGGTGTGGGATCTTTTCTCCGGTGCGGGGTTGTTCACGGTGCCGCTGGCTGAGGCCGTGGGTATCACCGGTCACGTGGTCGGAGTGGAGGCTTCGGCTCGGGCGACTGCGGATGCGAGGGCAAACCTGGTGGGATATCCCGGGGCTGAAGCGGTCGCGGCTGATGCGGCGAGGTGGGCTCGGGAACAGTCTGAGCGTCCCGATGTGGTTGTTCTTGACCCGCCGCGGGCTGGTGCTGGAGTGGAGCTGACCCGCGTGCTGTGTCGCGCGGCGCGTCGTCGGATCGTGTACGTCTCGTGTGACCCGGCTACCCTCGCCCGGGATATGCGGGTGGCGGAAGACAGCGGCTGGGCGATTGCTGAGGTGCGGGCATTGGATCTGTTCCCTCACACCCATCACGTCGAGTGCGTTGTGATGCTGACACCGCGTCATGAATGATAAGGTTTATCTTGACATCAAGATAGTGGTGATTTCCGGCTCGTCCGCTGACGTCGCGTCGCGCGGCAGGTGAGGGGTCACCCACCACGCGAAGGAGTGCATCGTGAGCACTATCAACACGTTCGGTGCGAGGACCACGCTCAACGTCGGTTCTCAGGATTACGAGATTTATGCGCTCAAGTCAGTTGAGGGCGCCGACCGGCTTCCTTACAGCCTGAAGGTGCTGCTCGAAAACCTTCTGCGCACCGAAGACGGCGCCAACATTACCGAGGAGCACGTCCGCGCCTTGGCAGGATGGGACCCCAGCGCCGAACCGGACACCGAAATCCAGTTCACCCCAGCGCGCGTGATCATGCAGGACTTCACCGGGGTCCCCTGCGTGGTGGACCTCGCCACCATGCGTGAAGCTGTGGCCGACCTCGGGGGAGACCCGCACCGGATTAACCCGCTAGCCCCCGCCGAAATGGTGATCGACCATTCCGTGATGATCGATATCGCGGGTCGCCTCGATGCGCTCGAACGCAATATGGAGCTCGAATACGAGCGCAACCGCGAACGCTATCAGTTCTTGCGCTGGGGCCAGACAGCATTTGACGACTTTAAAGTGGTGCCGCCCGGCACCGGGATCGTGCACCAGGTCAATATCGAATACCTGGCCCGAACGGTAATGACCCGTGAGGTTGAGGTCGACGGCAAAACCGTGCTGCGCGCCTACCCCGACTCGTGCGTCGGCACCGACTCTCACACCACGATGGTCAACGGTCTCGGTGTTCTCGGCTGGGGGGTTGGCGGTATCGAAGCCGAAGCAGCCATGCTCGGACAGCCGGTGTCCATGCTGATTCCACGAGTCGTCGGGTTCAAACTCACCGGCGATATCCCGCCCGCAGCCACCGCCACCGACGTGGTGCTCACCATCACCGAGATGCTGCGCAAACACGGCGTGGTCGGCAAATTCGTTGAGTTCTACGGCGAAGGGGTCGCCGCGGTACCGCTGGCAAACCGCGCCACCATCGGGAACATGAGCCCGGAGTTCGGTTCAACCTGTGCCATCTTCCCCATCGACGATGTGACTATCGACTATCTCCGGTTGACCGGACGCAGCGATGAACAGCTTGCGCTCGTCGAGGCGTACGCAAAGGAACAGGGCATGTGGCTGGACCCCTCCCGCGAGGCGGTCTATTCCGAATACCTGGAACTGGACCTGTCTACCGTTGTGCCCTCCATCGCCGGCCCGAAGCGCCCCCAGGACCGGATCGTGCTCACCGACGCGAAAAAGGCTTTCCGACAGGTCCTTCCCAGCTATGTCGGTGCCGATGCAGAGGCTTCAGACGAAGCAGCTGACGTGGCATCCTCGTTCCCCGCCTCTGACCCCGCCACACCGGAATCAGACCCCGAAGGCGAAAGCTCAGCCCCGGAAAAAACCGCCGTCGTCGGCCGAGCAAGCAAACCCACCCCGGTGAAGGGGCACGACTTCACCATCGACCACGGCATCGTGTCAATCGCCTCCATCACCTCCTGCACCAACACCTCAAACCCGTCAGTGATGATGGCCGCCGCATTGCTCGCGAAGAACGCCGTGGACAAGGGCCTTTCCGCAAAGCCATGGGTGAAAACCTCCATGGCCCCCGGATCCAAAGTGGTCACCGACTACTACGAAACCGCTGGACTATGGCCCTACCTGGAAAAACTCGGCTTCCACTTGGTGGGATACGGGTGCACCACCTGCATCGGGAACTCTGGCCCGCTCGCCGAAGAGATCTCCGCAGCCATCAATGACGCCGACCTTGCAGTGACCGCCGTGTTGTCCGGGAACCGCAACTTTGAAGGCCGCATCAACCCCGACGTGAAGATGAATTACCTGGCTTCACCGCCGCTGGTCATCGCATACGCCTTGGCGGGGACGATGGACTTCGACTTCGAGACCGACCCGCTCGGCACCGACCCCGACGGCAACCAGGTGTTCTTACGCGATATTTGGCCCTCACCCGCCGACGTGGAAGACACCATCGCCCGAAGCATCACGCAGGAAATGTTCCGCAAGGACTACTCAGATGTCTTCACCGGCGACGAACGGTGGCGCGCCCTGCCAACCCCAGACGGCGCCACCTTCGCGTGGAACGAGGACTCCACCTACGTGCGCAAACCCCCGTACTTTGAGGGCATGGGGCGCGACCCGGAACCAGTCACCGACATCACCGGTGCCCGGGTGCTGGCCAAACTCGGTGACTCCACCACCACCGACCACATCTCCCCAGCTGGAGCGATTAAGGTCGACTCCCCGGCCGGACGATACCTGCGTGAACACGGCGTTGAGCGCAAGGATTTCAACTCCTATGGCTCCCGACGCGGCAACCACGAAGTGATGATCCGCGGCACCTTCGCCAACATTCGGATCAAAAACCAGTTGCTGGACGGCGTCGAAGGCGGTTACACCAAGAACTTCCTGACCGGTGAACAGGCGTTTATCTACGACGCTGCCCAGGACTACGCCGCAGCGGGCGTCCCGCTCGTAGTACTCGCCGGCAAGGAATACGGCACCGGATCCTCGCGCGACTGGGCAGCTAAAGGCACCAAACTCCTCGGAGTGCGGGCGGTCATCGCTGAATCTTTTGAACGCATCCACCGCTCAAACCTGATTGGGATGGGCGTGCTGCCGTTGCAGTACCCCCAAGGTGAAAACGCTGAATCTCTTGGCCTCACCGGGGAAGAAATCTTCGCGATTTCTGGCATCGCTGCGATCTCGAACGGTCCCGCCCCGCGCGCCGTGCACGTGGTTGCCACCGCGCCCGACGGCAAAGAAACCAGCTTCGACGCCGTGGTGCGCATCGACACCCCCGGAGAAGCGGACTACTTCCGTCACGGCGGCATCTTGCAGTACGTGCTGCGGCAGCTTGTCGGCTAGGAAGTGAGCTGCGAGGTTATCGGGCTGATAGGCGGTCTGGTGACTGATGCGGTCTCGCTATTGGTCCGTTAGGGCGTGTAGCAGTGAGACGTTTATCGGCGTGTATGGATCATGCACGCGGCTCTCCGTAAGGGCGTAACGAACACCCTGCCAGGCTTCGGCTTGGCAGGGTGTTTTGTTGTTTAGGGGCGGGGGCGAGGGTGGGCTGTGTGATGACGGTGTGTGAGTGGACGGAGTGGGTTTGCCGAGCGCTCAGGGAATAATCACGTACGCGCTATCTCGATAGGGGAGAGTCTCCCTTGTTCGAGGATGGGATATTTGAATAATTCGAGCCTGCTTTCGCGCTGGTAAGGACTGCTTGACAATAAATGTGGGCGGTATCACAATGATAGCTGTAATGTTGATTGATGAGGAAAGAAATACGATGAGTGATCCATTAAATCTTGACGGTTCCTATGAGTGGTCGGGCCACTGGTGGCTACCGGGCAATCCGGACAATAAAGTGGATGGTGCGCTTCGGTATGACAAACATAAGGGTCTCGAACTATCCTTAATTGGCGGGTTTGATGACCGCAGCATAGAAAGATCCTCGCATAATGTGACCACCATTCGAGCATGCACGCAGGAGTGGGATGTAATTTTCGGTAATGCTGAGGATTGCAAAATCACGCTTATAGATGGCGCGCCTAGGTATACTCCGCATCGAGTCTGCTATGAGTCGATAAAGCTTGAGAAGCAGATTATTGTGGCGGAAATTGCTCTCGTTGGTGCTCATGTAAATAGTGAGAATGAGCCAAAATTCTCCATAGGGCAAGTTTCCGTTGAAAACTTAGGTAGTTGGGCCGTTTCGTCGCGACCTTTTTGCGATTCGGATGTTTTTGGGGTGAGAGTAAAGAGTGATAGTGGCGAAGAGTTTGCTTTAGGTCGATACCCTTCGGATTTTGTTGACGATGGGAAACCCGGTATGGATGTCAATTCCATCACCAATGCTGTGTACATGCAGTTTTCGTCACCCATTCCCTATTCTTTGGGAAGTGCAATCTCGCGTGTTCAATCAATCCAGAGCCTAATAACGTTCGCAGCTCACCGCGCAGCTGGAGTGATATGGTTGCGTTTAAAAACTATGAATTTAGCTTCAAGTTTTCAAAGTGATAAAGCTGCGTTAACAGTCGATGTAATCTATCCGCCTAATATAGTAGGAAACTCCAAGGCTGAAGATGTCGAACGTCGCCATATGCTTTTAGCTTGTGATAGCGCAATCTTTGAGAGGGTTATCTTAGGCTGGCTAGATGTGTGCGAAAGTCTCCTCCCGGCGACGAACCTGCTCCTTGTGTTCCACTATGCATCAGACCGTTACATTGAAAGTTTGATACTTATGGCTGTTGGTGCTGCTGAAGCGCTGCATCAAAGTCTAGGCATAGATGAGTTACCCATGCCTAAAGAAGTATTCGGTGAAATACGTGAAAATATGCTCACTCAAGCACCCAAAGACCTACGTCCGCGCTTTAAATCCATGATTCAAAATAGGATGACACTCCGTGAACGGTTGCTTGCACTCGCCGCCAGGCCGGACCAGCAAGCGGTCTCGAAAATTGTATTGGACGTCGAGTTGTGGGCGAAGAAGGCAGTGCGTGCGCGTAATGAGCTCGCGCATACAGCCGCCACTAAAAATCATTCACTGGAGGAATTGTTCGCAATCGTAGAGGTCACTAGGGCTGTCGTAACCTTGAATATCCTGCATGAACTTGGCGTGTCTCCCGAACGGCAGCGGGAAATTGTCGAAAGAAATCGGTGGATGCGTGGAGTTGTGAAGCAATCCAAACACTGGTTTAAGGGACAGGATGACGAATCGCCCAAGTAGCCTGTAGGGGTCTTGTGTGTTTTTCGTCATAACGTCACTAGGAAGCGCTGATTAGTGATCGATATATTCGGTAGCTAATCCGCCGCCAACTAGTTGAGATAACGCCGAATTGTGCCCATTTTGTGTTATCTAAGTTGCCGTTTTGCTTTGGGAGATTTGACATTTTCTGACTCTAATACGTTCTGCGAGGTCGGTCGGTGTGAGTCTGGCCTGTTTGCGTACCTCACGGAGGCGGTAAGTCTGAATCTTAGCGAGCTTCCATTCTTTACGGGTCATGACTTACGCGCGATCAATGGGATGTTTAATAATAAAATCCTTAAGGGAGAAGACCTTCGTAATCACTCTCTTTTAACTTGTTCAAGTGATCGTTAAAAGACCATCGGCTATAGAAGTTTTTGCACCAGCGATTTTTCGTGCAAACCTTACTATCAATGATCGACATAGTCTGCGGAGCCCCTTTCCTTCTTGAGCTGCGCCTCACGCCTCGCCCTCTCCGCCCACTCACCCCGGGCGTCGATACCTGTCGGGTTCCGATCCGTCCACCCGGTTTGCTCGCGTGCGATGAGCAAGATCATGGTGGTGCGTCATATCGGTGCAGAGCTCGTGAAGGTATGCACACATGTGAGTGAAAAGCTCGTCGTAGCTGGTCGGCGGGGTTAGGCTTTCCGCGTTCGCCCATTGTTCGGGAGGAAAGATATGACCACGACTGTGCCGGAGCTCGCCGTGCTAGATGAGATCACTCCAAGTGCCCTGCGTGCACTCGGTGCACAGGAGCTCCCACAGCTCGCAAGCGACCTGCGCCGCCGGTTAGTGGAAACGGTGTCCATCCACGGCGGTCACTTGGGGCCGAACCTCGGGGTCGTGGAACTGACTATCGCACTTCACCGCACCTTTGAGTCTCCCCGGGAAGCCATCGTGTTCGATACCGGGCATCAGGCGTATGTCCACAAGATGCTGACCGGGCGCACCGCTCTCGCCGGTCTGCGAAGAGAAGGCGGAACCTCGGGATATCCCAGTCGTGAAGAATCCGCTCATGACGTCGTAGAGAACTCTCACGCATCCGGCTCCATCGCGTGGGCACACGGAATTGATCGCGCTAACCGGTTATCCGGTCGCGTGGCCTGTTCCTGCGCGGTGATCGGCGATGGCGCCATGACCGGCGGGGTGGCCTTGGAAGCGCTGAATGAGCTCGGCGGGGACCGACAATCGCGCACCCTGGTCGTACTCAACGACAACGGGCGATCCTACGCGCCGACGGTCGGAGGGCTTGCCACGCACCTATATGACCTACGTACCGGTCGGATCCAAGCAGGGCAGGACATCTTCACCTCACTCGGACTGCGATATATCGGGCCAGTGGACGGTCACGATCTCGATGCGCTGAACAGTGCCCTCGCCACCGCGCGAGCAGGCTTGCTCACGGGTGAAGGCCCGATGGTTATCCATGTGCTGACCAAAAAGGGATATGGATATGCCCGCGCCGAACAGGATGTGCGCGATCACCTTCACGCCACCGGACCATTCCCTCTGGATTCAGAACCGTCGCAGCCGGCGGAAGGCGCCACCAGCGCGCCATCAGCTGATGCGGACCCGGGAATGCCGCTCGGACTGGACGATGAGAAAATTCCGGCTCCAGCACCAGCAAACACACCCCGCAAAACCACGTGGACAGATGTCTTTAGTGAGGCTGTATGCGAGGCCGCTGAACGCGAACCAGCCCTGGTGGCGATTAGCGCGGCCATGGTTGATCCGGTCGGTTTAAGCGCGTTAGAAGAGCGCTACCCGGATCGGGTGATCGATGTTGGTATCGCAGAACAGCTGGCGGTCGATACCGCAGCGGGCCTGTCACGCGGGGGTGCCAAACCTTTGCTCGCCCTGTATTCGACGTTCCTAACGCGCGCTATCGATCAGGTGCTCATGGACGTGGCGTTGCATCGGGAACCGGTCACGTTCACTCTGGATCGTTCAGGGGTCACCGGTGATGACGGTCCGAGTCACCACGGAATCTGGGATCTAGGGCTCGCCTGCCAAGTGCCTGGGCTATCCGTATGGGCACCCCGGGACGCCTCCCGACTGCGGGCGGCGCTGTCCTCATCGCTGGCTCTTACCGAGGGTCCCGGTCTTGTGCGGTTCCCCAAGGGAGCAGTGACGGAAGACCTTCCGGCCATCGCCACCAATGAGGCAGGGGATACCTTGCACGGCGATGATCAGGATCCCATTGTTTTGATCGGCTATGGCTCACTCCTGACTGAAGCTGTCGAAGCGGCCACGGCACTGGCTCGTGAAGGAATTCGAGTGCAGGTCATTGACCCGGTGCAGGCACTTCCACATCGCGAGGCTCTGATTCGCCGTGCCTGCGAAGCGAATGTTGTCCTCACCTTGGAAGACGGTGTGGCTTCGCGCGGGGTAGGCGCCGCTTTTATACATCAGCTCGTGACCGGTGTACGCCCGGGGCAGAGGATTCCCCTCGTGCGCACTCTCGGGGTGCCGCAGGAGTTTATTTCCCACGCGAACCGTTCGAGTATTTTGATGCGCTGCGGACTAGATGCGCAGGGTATTGCGGACTCGATCCGTGAGGTTTCGAAGACCAGGTAGGGCCCAGATCATCCCACCGACAGGGAAGCGATTCGGCTCGAGAGACTCAGCGACAGATAAGCGGCCCAGTTCGATCACTTCGGAACCCTAGATCATCTCGGCCCCATGCCCGCGATCACATTCCCGCCAGAGTCGCTTGATCACATCGGCGTCAGAGTCGAGCGGGGCGATGGATCATCGGTGCGTTCAGTGAGTAGTCGTGCCCCCTCCTCGGTAACCACCACGGTGTGCTCCGCGTGGGCCCCGCGCGCTCCGTTTTTCGATCGCAGAGTCCAACCGTCGGCATCAGTGACCAGCTGATCTGTTCCGCGCATTAGGAACGGCTCCACAGTAATGACGCTGCCGACCGGGAGCACCACTCCGTGTCCGGGGCGACCACGATTGGGTACGAAAGGTTCCTCGTGCATGGTCTGGCCCACACCATGCCCGCCAAACTGAGCATTCACGCGGTACCCAAGATCGGTAGCGGCCCTATGTACCGCGTATCCGATATCCTCGACGGTCCCATGCGGCCGAACCGCATCGATTCCCGCCCAGAGCACGGTTTCGGTGTCGCGAATTAATGTCAGGTCTGAGTCAGACGGGGTACCCACCGGGATAGTGAGGCAGGAATCAGCGACCCAACCATCGAGTGAGACCGCAAAATCCAACGACAGCAAATCGCCGTCGCGCAAAACATAGTCGTACGGACGCCCGTGCAATACCGAGTCGTTCACCGACGTGCAGATCACTTTGCCAAACGGGTAGGCGCCGAATCGAGGGTGATAGTCGATATAACAGCTCTCGGCTCCCGCTTCGCGGATCAGACGGTGGGTTTCGGCGTCTATCTCTAAAAGGTTCCACCCGACGTCAATGATCCGGCGCAGATGAGACAGAGTGTCGGCGACAAACCGACCTGTCCGGGCAATAGCTTCAATCTGCTGGGGTGTGCGCACTGGAGCGGACGCGGAATGTCGAGCCATAGCGTCAGGTTATCGGTAGCACCTGTTATACGGATGTGGGCTGATGTTCAGACGACGGTGCTGTGCTCACGCGAGGTTCAGATCCATCCCAGGCGTAAAGACTCGCCCCGAGCCAAGAAACCGCTGCTGCGAGTAACGCGGAACCGGCCAGATGAAAACCGACCAACACTTCAGGAAGCCCCGTGAAGTACTGAACGTATCCAATAACGGCTTGCAGAATCGTCACAATGCCCACTGCCCACGCGGCGCGGAGGGTTTTACGCTGAGCATGGACCAAATAGAGCGCCACCACCATGCCAATAAGGACACCGATGAACACCATCACCACATCGGCGTGGAGCCAGCTCATCGCACGCGGATCAAATGGCAGACGTGCCGGGTACTGCGCATCTCCGGAATGGGGGCCTGAGCCAGTCACGAGGGTGCCCAGCACCAGCACGGTAAACGTGAGAACGGCGAGCACCCAGTAGAGAACATAGACGATGCGCTGATAAAGGCGCCGTCGAATTCCGGAGCCGTCGTAGAGCCGGTACACCAACACCGCAGAAATTGCGATCAAAACGGGGGAGAGCAAGAAATGAGGGCCAACCACCCCGGGGTGTAGATCAGCCAGCACGCTGAGTCCACCGACCACGGCTTGCACAATGGTGAGAATCAGAGGCCAGATCGCGAGGTGGAGGAATCCTGAACCCTTGTGCTTAAGCTGGCGGATCGTCACGACCAGCAGCAACACCGCAAAGAAGGTGAGCACGCCCGCCAGGGTGCGGTTGCCGAACTCAATCAAAGGGTGAATGTCGAGCTCATGTTTCATCACCGGTGTGAAGGAACCGGGTGTGCACTGGGGCCAAGTGGAACATCCCAGGCCGGAACCGGTCAGCCGCACCACGCCACCGGTGACGATAATGCCCATCTGGCACACGAGATTTCCCCAGAACGCGAAACGTGCGAGCCGGGAGGGTGAGAAATCCGAATCAGAGGTCGGCGCGGATGCCCCAGTCGGTGCGGTGGGGCTAAGGGACGCTGGGTCGGAACTCATGTTCTCAGTCTAAAAGGGTCAACTAGATACGAAGGCTGCTCACGTCGGGACGGCTTCGGTCGCAGATGTCAGATGGGTCACGTCGGGGTGTGGTTGATCAGCTGGTGCCGTCTCAAGGGCGGGGTGTTGTCGATTAGCTGGTGGATACATCGAGGGGACGCGCGATGCCGGGGCTCAGCTGTCCACCTAGGCCGAGGTCCAACGGAATAGCTTCGCCACCAGGCCCGTACCAATAATGGCCCACACCGCGAGGGATAGACAGGCCATAGCGTCGATATGGCCCGAAATGAGCGCTGATCGCATACCGTCACCCAAACCCGCCGATGGTAAAAGGTGCAGGACACCTTGAGCCCAGGATGGGTAGTTATGCAACGGAATCGCGATGCCTCCGAGCGCAACCAAGAGCAAAAACAAGGTATTGGCCAGCGCCAGCACCGCTTCGGTGCGGAGAGTTCCCGCGAGCAGAAGGCCGAGCGAGGTCATCGCCCACGCGCCGAGAATCCACATGGGTACCGCGGCGAGAATGCCTCCGATCTCGGGCCGCCAACCCATAATGAGGGCGAGGACTCCCAGCACCATGAACTGCAAGAGCTGGACCACGATCACAGCCCCGATTTTCCCCAGCAGATAACCGTCGCGTCCCAATGGTGTGGTCGCTACCCAGCGCAATACCCCGGCGCGGCGATCGAATCCGGTGGCGATCGCTTGCGATGTAAACGAGGTGGACAAAATTGCCGTCGCGAACATGGCAGCGGCCGCCGTATTAATAGGGGAAATGCCGTCAAGTCGGCCCACGGGCACAAAGCGGAGCGCACCCAGCAGCATCGCAGGCATGATGATCGCCACCAATAGCTGTTCACCGTTGCTCAGCAAAATCTTGGTTTCAAAGCCGATGTGGGTAAGGACCCGTCGCAAAACGGGAGCGGGCCGCGCCAAGGTGCCGTGAGTAGAGGGTGTAGCTGGTGGCGGGGGCGTCGATGCACGGTGCGGTGAAATGGACGTCACGGCATGTCCTTCGTGTGGGGACGAATGTCTTGAGATTGGTGACGAGTGTCCTGAAAACGGCGCCGGATGTCCTCAGAGGAGCCGTGGGTGTCCTCGGAAGGGCGCCGGATATCCTCAGATGGGCTTCGGGTGCCTGCAGAACGGTTCTGGTCAGCTGACGTCTGCATCTGTTCCGCCAGCGTCGTCCGCTCTGCTGGTGTCTTCTGCTCTGATGACGGTGCCTGTTCTAACGGCGAAGAGCGTTCCGATGGTTCGGAGGCGCGCAGGCTCAAAAGCACGTCCTCAAGGTCGCGCCCATCTCCACCGTCAGAAAGATTCACCGTGATCCGATGACGCTGAGCCAGCTCCTGGAGGTCTTGGCGCAGCGCGTCCGCGTCCTCGGCGCTCACCCCGGTAAAGGATGCGACCAGGCGAGATGTGCCGTCGCCGCGCAGAGCCTGGACGACATCGCGGGGAGTACCGTCGGCGAGAATGCGTCCGCGGTCGATCACCACAATATGGTCCGACAGTGCTTCAGCTTCATCCATGAGATGAGTGGTCAAGACAACCGCGACCCCGTCGGCTTTGAGCTCGCGGATGAGTTCCCAGACAGTTCGACGCACATAGGGGTCCATCCCCGCAGTCGGTTCGTCGAGGAACACCAGCTCAGGACGGCCCAGCAGCGCCAGAGCTAGTGCCAGCCGCTGACGTTGCCCGCCGGACAGTCGCCGCACCATGGTGCGTGCAAAGTCCGTGATACCAAGACGCTCACTGAGTTCGTCGATGGGGCGAGGGCAGGCGTAGTGGCGTGAGGCGTATCGCAGCAGATCGCCAGCCCGTGCCGACGTCATGAGCCCGCCATCTTGCAGCATCACCCCCACCCGCGCCCGGTGGGCGGGCGAGGCGTGCCATGGGTCGGTTCCCAGCGCAAGAACGCGACCGGAATCGGGGCGCACAAGGCCCACCGCACAGGCAATAGCGGTCGACTTTCCCGCGCCGTTGGGGCCAAGCAGCGTGGTGACTTCACCGTGCCGGGCGGTGAGGTCAATTCCTGCTGCTGCATGCGCTGGACCGTAGGACTTGACCAAGCCCTGAATAGTCAATGCGATGTGCGGGGCGACTTCTTTGTTCTGATTCGTCATCTCGTGGCACATCGTAGACGCCGAGGGCCGCATCGGGCGAGATAGACCCGGCAGCGGCGTCCACTTTCATAATTCCAAAACACTGATGTCGTAAAATCGTCTGCAGCCGATGGTCGGCTTCGATCTGATCGGCATAAAACGCGGAGGGAGGTGTGATGACGGACTGTCGCAACCACTCACCAGCAACGGCATCCGACACCTGCGAGGGCGTCGAGAACCCTGCCGGGACAGCTACCGAGGCGACGAGGAATCGTCTCGTCGAAGAAATCTCACGATCCGGACCGGTGACTGCAACCACACTGGCAAAGACCTTTGGTCTGACCGCCGCGGGCGTGCGCCGACACCTGATTGCGCTAGAAGCTGACGGACTCATCACCCAGCGCAACATATCCTCAGGTAAACGGGGGCGGGGTCGTCCGAGTAAAGCCTTCGTGCTGACCGAGAAGGCACACTCGGATCTCGGCTCCGAGTACGATGCTCTGGCCGCCCTAGCGATTGAACATCTCGAACGACTTGGCGGTCGAGAAGCCATTGCCCAGCTCGCGGAACATCGAGTTGATCCATGGCAGCGGGAATACGAAACCAGACTGGAGAACTATTCCCGCGACCACGACGGATCCAGGCCCAGCCCTAAACAGCGGGTGGAGATCCTCGCGGATCTCTTATCGGCCCGGGGCTACGCGGGCTCGGTCAGACCCGTGACCGTCCGCGTTGCTGCTCCCGACGGTGAGCAGCGCACTATGCGGACCCTGGCAACCGCACAACTGTGTCAGGGGCATTGCCCGGTTCAGGATATTGCGACGCGACATCCCGAACTGTGCGATGTGGAAACCGAAGCTATTTCCCGAATGTTGGGAGTCCCTGTGCAGAGGCTCGCCACACTCGCGAAGGGTGCACACGCATGCACCACGCACATTCCGCTTACGGAGGGAAGGACACCATGACGAGCGCACCAGAGCAGCTCAGCCAGGACGAGATCATCTCGTCCATTGGCTCGTACGCCTATGGCTGGCACGATTCGGATGTCGCCGGGGCGTCGGCCCGCCGGGGGCTGAACGAAGACGTTGTCCGCGATATTTCGCGGCGCAAGAACGAACCTGAATGGATGCTTAAGCGTCGCCTGAAGGCGCTGCGCCTGTTTGAGAAAAAACCGATGCCGACCTGGGGTCCTGACCTGAGCGGCATCGACTTCGACACGATTAAATACTTCGTACGGTCCACCGAGAAACAGGCCACTACCTGGGAGGAACTGCCGGAGGACATCCGTGAAACTTACGACCGGCTGGGCATCCCCGAAGCGGAGAAGCAGCGGCTGGTGGCTGGGGTGGCTGCCCAGTATGAGTCCGAGGTGGTCTACCACCAGATTCGCGAAGACCTTGAAAAACAGGGCGTGATCTTCCTCGATACCGACACCGGTCTGCGCGAATATCCGGAACTGTTCGAGGAATACTTCGGCACGGTGATCCCCAGCGGCGACAACAAGTTTGCAGCTCTAAACACGGCGGTATGGTCTGGCGGATCGTTTGTGTACGTGCCCAAAGGGGTTCATGTCGAAATCCCGCTTCAGGCCTACTTCCGTATCAATACCGAGAACATGGGCCAGTTCGAGCGCACGCTGATCATCGCCGACGAAGGTTCCTATGTGCACTACGTCGAGGGATGCACCGCGCCGATCTACAAGTCGGACTCGCTGCACTCCGCCGTCGTGGAAATTGTGGTGAAAAAGGATGCCCGCGTGCGCTACACCACGATCCAAAACTGGTCGAATAACGTGTACAACCTGGTCACCAAGCGCACCACGGTTGAAGCAGGCGGCACCATGGAATGGGTCGATGGCAACATCGGCTCCAAGGTCACCATGAAATACCCGGCTGTGTGGCTGATGGGCGAACACGCCCGCGGTGAAACGCTGTCCATTGCTTTTGCGGGTGAGGGACAACATCAGGACACCGGCTCCAAGATGGTGCACATGGCGCCGCACACCTCCAGCTCCATCGTCTCCAAGTCTGTATCTCGTGGCGGTGGGCGATCCTCCTATCGAGGACTGGTGCAGGTGCATGAAGGTGCTCACCACGCCGCATCCAACGTTTTATGCGACGCACTGCTGGTGGACACCCAATCCCGTACCGACACCTACCCCTACGTCGACGTTCGGGTAGATGACGTCCAGATGGGCCACGAGGCCACCGTCTCCAAAGTCTCCGAAGAACAGCTGTTCTATCTGATGAGCCGCGGCTTAGAAGAGACCGAGGCCATGGCCATGATCGTGCGTGGCTTCATCGAACCCATTGCGCGTGAACTCCCCATGGAATACGCGCTGGAACTGAACCGACTGATCGAACTGCAGATGGAAGGAGCAGTCGGCTGATGGCGTCGACCGACACAAAGCTCAGCGAGGGACTGGATCCCGATATGGCACCGGCAACTGACCACTCGCGCGCTGTCGCCGAGCCGGAAGGGCTCACCATGAATGCGGCCCCAGAGGCATCCCGCGCCTCCCGGCTGCGCTCCGCGACCGTGGCCGACCACGCCATTCCCACGGGCCGTGAGGAAGAGTGGCGGTTTGCGCCGTTGAAAGACCTTGCGCCCTTGTTCGAGGATGTTGCAGACGACCCCGACGCATTGCGCTACACCGTCAGCGGTCACGACGAGGCTGTGCTACCGGTACGCACCCTTGCCCCGGGCCAATCGCCGCGAGGCTCAGCGCTGCTGCCGGAAGACCGGGTCGCTGCCATCGCAATGAACCGTACCCAGGACGCGCTATACCTCTGCGCACCTCGAAACACCGAGGTCCACGAGCCTGTTCGGGTCAACCTGGTGGGCGAAGGTGCCGGGCGCATCGCCCACGGACATGTGGTGCTGGAAACCCACGAAGGGGCCCAAGCCACTTTTGTTCTCAACCACACCGGAAGCGCAGTCTATGCGCAGAACCTCGAAATGATCGTGGGCGATAACTCGTCGATGACGGTCATCTCGGTGCAAGAGTGGGACGACGACGCGGTGCATGTTTCCGCCCACGTGGCGCGCATCGGTCGCGATGCCCGGCTCAAACACATCGTGGTGACACTCGGTGGGCGCGCTGTCCGCGTCAATTCCGAAGTCGATTTCACCGCCCCGGGTGGCGAAGCTGAGCAGATTGGCCTGTACTTCTCCGACGAAGGTCAGCACCTCGAGCATCGCCTTTTCGTCGACCACGCGGCCCCTCAGTGCACCAGCAATGTCACCTATAAGGGGGCCTTGCAAGGTCAGGGAGCACGCTCGGTGTGGGTCGGCGACGTGCTGATCCGCAACGCGGCCGAAGGAACCAACACCTACGAACTCAATCGCAACCTGGTGCTCACCGAAGGGGCTCGCGCGGATTCTGTGCCGAACCTCGAAATTGAAACCGGCGAGATCGAGGGTGCCGGACACGCTTCGGCGACCGGACGTTTCGACGACGAGCAGCTGTTTTATCTGCGCGCCCGCGGCATCCCCGAAATTGAGGCTCGACGCCTGGTGGTGCGCGGATTCTTCGCGGACCTCATCCAGCAGATTGAGATCGCCGAAGTGCGCGAGCACCTGACCGACGCCATTGAGCGTGAGCTTGCGCGGAGCATGAACTGATGTCGGAGCAGTCCCGTTTCGTAAAGGTCGCCCACACAGGCGATCTCGGCCCCGGCGAAGTCATCGGGGTTGAGATCGATGGCGTGGATGTAGCGCTCGCACGTGATGACAGTGGTGAGATCCACGCCATCGGAGATATCTGCTCCCACGAGCGGGTGAATCTATCTGATGGCGAGGTTGAAGGGTGCTTCCTCGAATGCTGGAAGCACGGAAGCCAATTCGACCTTCGCACCGGTGCGCCCCAGCAATTGCCCGCGACGAAACCTGTTCCTGTTTACCCCGTTCACTGCGATGCGGAGACCGGCGCGATTAGCGTGTGTGTCACCGCCGCCCAGACCGTCTGACCCATCCGAAGGAGACCATCCACTATGTCGATCCTTGAGATCCGCGACCTCCACGCGTCCGTTGAGACATCTGAAGGCACCAAAGAAATCCTGAAAGGTGTCAATTTAACAATTCGTTCGGGGGAGACCCACGCCATTATGGGACCGAACGGTTCGGGCAAGTCTACCCTCGCCTACTCCATTTCAGGGCACCCGAAGTACGAGATTACCTCCGGAACGGTTTTGCTTGACGGCGAAGACGTGCTGGAAATGGAAGTTGACGAGCGGGCACGCGCAGGTCTTTTCCTCGCCATGCAGTACCCCGTGGAAGTGCCCGGCGTGACCGTGTCGAACTTCCTGCGCACCGCGAAAACTGCGGTTGCGGGCGATCCGCCGCCGCTGCGCACCTGGATCAAAGACGTGAAGCAGGCGATGGAAAACCTGCGCATGGATCCGACCTTCGCCGAGCGCAATGTGAACGAAGGCTTTTCAGGGGGCGAGAAGAAGCGCCACGAAATCCTCCAGATGGAACTGCTCAAGCCGAAGATCGCGATTCTCGATGAGACCGACTCCGGTCTGGACGTGGACGCACTGCGGATCGTATCCGAAGGCGTAAACCGCGCCAAAGCTGAAACCGGGGTTGGCGTCATGCTGATTACCCACTACACCCGAATCCTCAACTACATTAAGCCCGACTTTGTGCACGTGTTCGTGAACGGACGGGTGGCTGAAGAAGGCGGTCCGGAACTCGCCGAACGTCTGGAAGCCGAAGGATACGACCGGTTTTTGGCGGCGGCAAAATAATCACGGCGGATAGTCACTGCGGCACCGGTCGCAATATCGACGTCAACGGAAGAAGAATGCGATGAGCCAGGACACCACGAGCGAGGAGACCACCCTCACTCCCTCCCCGGGAGATCCGGACCACGTAGCCCCTGCACCAGCGGCGCAACCTGAATCAGCTGAGGGCGCAGCGCAGCCTACTGCCGTCACCGAGGACCAGATTATTGAGGCGATGAAAGATGTCATCGACCCCGAACTCGGCATTAATGTCGTCGATCTCGGTCTGGTCTACGGAGTAAGTGTTGACGGTGGCGAGGCCGTTGTCGACATGACCCTGACTTCTGCAGCCTGCCCTCTGACCGATGTTCTCGAAGAGCAGACGTTTATGGCGCTCGATCCCATCACCACCTCCCACCGCATCAACTGGGTCTGGATGCCGCCGTGGGGCATGGAGATGATTACGGATGATGGCCGCGAGCAGCTGCGCGCCATCGGCTTTAATCTCTAGGGAGAGACTGAATGTCCACACTGTTTACGAAGATTATTGAGGGCGAGATCCCGGGCCGCATCGTCTGGGAGGACGATGCGGTCGTCGGTTTTCTCGATGCCTTTCCGCAAACGTATGGGCATGCCCTGGTGGTGCCGCGCGAGGAAATCGACCTGTGGACTGATCTGTCGCCGGAGTTATCTGCACATGTGTTCGAGGTGGCGCGCACGATCGGACGTGCTCAGCTCGCGGCATTCGAGGCGGATCGTGTGGGAGTGATCGTGCAGGGATATCTGGTTCCGCATGCGCACGTCCATGTCTTCCCCACCACGTCCGCCGCGGATTTCGATCCGGCGCGCCAGATGAAAGACCCGGATCCGAAGGCTATGGATGAGGCTGCCGCGTCCTTGCGCAGGGCGCTCATCGACGCAGGATACGAACAGTTTGTTCCTGCCCACTGACGGGGCAAAGTTAAGTGAATCGGCCTATGCCGTTTCGCCCTGCCATACATTCGCTCTGGCCGCGTGAGGCCAGGATCTTACAGCTGAGACCAGGGGGCTGCACGTCGCATGAGCGTGCAGCACCCTGCTGCTTCCTGTGAGCGCTGTTAGCTGCGTAGAACGCTATCGATGCTGACAGATGGATAGCCGTGTGCTGTCGCCACCGAGGCGTGGGTGAGCTGACCATTGTGGGCGGTGAGCCCTTGCGCCAACCAGCGATCTGTTTGCATCGCGACTCTCCAACCATCGTCGGCGAGCCGTAATACGTAGGGCAAAGTGGCGTTGGTTAGAGCAACGGTGCTGGTGACTGGGACCGATCCGGGCATATTGGCCACGCAGTAGAAGCGGGTGTTGTGGACGTCGAATACCGGATCATCGTGCGTGGTGGGACGAGAGTGCTCAAAGCATCCGCCCTGGTCGATGGCGACGTCCACCAGCACCGATCCTGGTTTCATCGAGCGGATCATGTCGTCTGTCACCAGTTTCGGAGCTTTAGCGCCGGGAATAAGCACGGATCCGATTACGACATCGGAGGTGGCCACCTGTTCGGCGAGATCTAGACGCGTTGAGTACCGGGTCAAAATGGCGCCGTTGTGCACCGTCGCGATCTGCGAGAGCCGGGCTAGATTCACATCCATGACGGTGACCGATGCGTGCAATCCTGCGGCCATCATCGCTGCTTGCTCGCCGACTACCCCGCCACCAATCACTAACACCTTAGCTTCGGAGGTTCCGGGGACTCCGCCCATAAGGATGCCTGCCCCGCCCAGCGGCGCCATCAAATGATAGGCGGCAACCTGAGTCGCCAGGCGCCCTGCGATAGCACTCATGGGGGCGAGCAGGGGCAAGCTGCCGTCAGGAAGCCGAACCGTCTCGTAGGCGATGGCGGTCGTGCCTGAAGACAGCACCGCATCAGTGCAGTCCCGGGAGGCCGCAAGGTGCAGGTAGGTAAACAGCACCTGATCCGCACGCATTCTCGCGTATTCCTCGCCCACCGGTTCTTTCACTTTGACAATCATGTCCGCGCGCTCCCACACCTCTCCGGCGTTCGGTGCGATCTCGGCACCAGCTACCCGATAGGCATCATCGCTGATCCCGGCACCGAGCCCGGCTTGGGTTTCCACGAGGATACTGTGCCCGCGGTGGACGAGCTCGTGGATGCCGGCTGGGGTGAGTCCGACGCGGTATTCGTGGTTTTTGATCTCGCGGGGTACGCCGATCAACATGGCCCGGTTCCTCCTTTGGAAGGTCTCCGCCCGAATACACCGGAAGTGGATGGTGGTATCCAAGCGGTGATCGGCGTCCTCACCGATCTATGACCATTGGAACACATGTGCTTGAGGGCACACTGTAGGCCCCGGACGAGGCTGCGGTGCGGGATTAGACTCCCCGAGGATGAGATTGCTCTGATTGCTGAGCCCCGCCCGTCGCCTGGCGAATCAGGTTTCCCGATTACCGAAGGAGAACACACGCATGCTCACCGTGAAAGATCTTGAGATCAGGGTGGGGGCGCGCCTGCTGATGGAGCATGTGTCCTTCCAGGTGGCGCCGGGGGATCGGGTGGGGTTGGTCGGTCGCAATGGGGCCGGTAAAACGACAATGACGAAGATTCTGGCCGGTTTTGGTCAGCCTACGTCTGGCACGGTGGATCGCGTTGGTGACATCGGCTATTTGCCGCAGGATACGCATGCGGATAATCCCACCCAGAGTGTGATCGCCCGGATCCTTTCGGCTCGGGACTTGGATTCGATTTATAGCCGGTTGCGTCGGGCTGAGCAGGAAATGGCTGACGAATCGCTATCTGATGCTCGTCGGGAAAAGGCTATGAAGCGTTATGCGCGCCTCGATGATGATTTGCATGCTCGCGGCGGCTATGCGGCTGAGGGCGAGGCGAAGCGGCTGGCCGCCAATCTCGGCATTGAACAGCGCTTGCTCGGTCAAGAGTTGCACACCCTATCTGGCGGGCAGCGTCGGCGCGTGGAATTGGCACGGATTTTGTTTTCTGAGGCGTCCACGATGCTGCTGGACGAGCCGACGAACCACTTGGATGCGGATTCGGTGCAGTGGCTACGCGAGTATTTGATGTCTTACCAGGGTGGCCTGATCGTGATTTCCCACGATGTGCAGCTGGTCGACAAGGTTGTGAACAAGGTGTTCTACCTGGACGCGAACCGAGCATGCCTGGATGTGTACAACATGGGGTGGAAGAACTACCTGCGCCAGCGGGAGGACGATGAGAAACGGAGAAAGCGGGAGCGGGTCAACGCTGAAAAGAAAGCGTCGGCTCTGACCGCGCAAGCGGAAAAGATGCGTGCCAAAGCGACCAAAGCGGTTGCGGCGCAGAATATGCTGCGGCGGGCAGAGCGGATGCTGGATGGGATTGAAGGGGAACGTCAGGTTGATCGGGTGGCGAATCTGCGTTTCCCCAAGCCTGCGCCGTGCGGGAAGACTCCTTTAATGGCTGAAGGACTCAGCAAGTCCTATGGCAGTTTGGAAATCTTTACCGATGTCGATCTGGCTATTGACCGGGGGAGCCGGGTGGTAATCCTCGGTTTGAATGGTGCGGGTAAGACGACGCTGCTGCGCATTTTGGCGGGGGTGTCGGTGCCGGATACCGGTGAGGTGGTTCCCGGTCACGGGCTGAAGGTCGGGTATTACGCGCAGGAGCATGACACCCTCGACGGTGATGCGACGGTGCTTGAGAATATGCAGCATGCGGCAGAGGATTTACCGGAAGTTGAGTGCCGGAAAATCCTCGGTTCGTTTCTATTTACCGGGGATGATGTACATAAACCGGCCCGGGTTTTATCGGGTGGGGAGAAAACGCGGTTGGCGCTGGCCACGCTGGTGGTCTCCAGTGCGAACGTGCTGCTGCTGGACGAGCCGACCAATAACCTCGATCCGGCGAGCCGTGAGGAGATTCTGGGGGCGCTCGGGGCGTTTGAAGGGGCGGTGGTGTTGGTGTCTCACGATCCCGGCGCGGTTCAGGCCTTGGCTCCGGAGCGGGTTTTGCTGATGCCGGATGCCGTGGAGGATCTGTGGAACAGCTCGTATGAGGATCTCATCCAGCTTGCATAACAGCTAAAAAAAGCGATATCTAACGTGTCAGTTAAAAAACGCTGTATGATGGCGCTGTGTTCGTACTCACCATCGACCAACAAGGGTCACGACGCGGAATTGATCGAGTCCCAGAACTCCTTGACGCGCTGAACTGTTTGCCGCTGCGCTGCGCCGCCGAACGAACCGCCGGCGACGAAGTCCAATGCCTGGCTGACCGTCCTCAGGTGGCCCTCGATGCCGCCCTGATCGCACTCGAAGACGGGCCCTGGAGCGTCGGAGTTGGAGTGGGGCCAATTGAGACCCCGCTGCCACGGTCCGTGCGCGCCGGCCGTGGAGATGCATTTATTGCGGCACGCGACGCTGTGGAACGCGCTCGCCGCACCAGCTCCGTACCCATTACAGTGTGCTGCGCCGACACGCGCCAGCGCGAAACCGCCGACGAACTACAAGCCGTGCTGCGCCTGATCGGATGGGTAATCCGCACCCGCAACACCGGTCAGTGGCGCGTCGTCCACGAACTGCGACGGCAACCCGACGCAACCCAGCAGGACATCGCGCACCGCCTCGGCATCACCCAGCAGACCGTCTCGCGTGCACTAAAAACCAGCGGATGGCGCGAAGAAATCGCCGCCTATCCATTAGCGCTCAGACTGCTCTCCATGCTTGACCTGACCTCAGCGCACGTCCGCCGCCCAGAAGCGCAGGCACGCTCAGGTGCGAAATTGCCGTCGAGCCTCGGACTGTCATCCAGCACGCCACCGCGTCGAAGTCCCGGGGCGACCCGTGCCGCGGCCACCCCGCTGCCCGCGCCCCCTCCGGTGAGCTCGGTGGTGACACCATGACCGACCTGTCCCTGCCCGCAACCCTTCCGATCATCGTGACCTGGCTCGCCACCATTGTGGTGGCGAGCCTTGGAGGCTGGCCCGTCACCACCGGGGTACTCAAACTGGCCCGCATTCCCCGCAAACTCACCAGCACGCCGGTGCGCGGGACCGTGCTGCTCGCGGCACCAAAGAAACCAGATGAGACCAGCTACACGATCGGATCCCAACCGCACGAGATGCTGCGCGGCGGCCTGTGGATCGGACTGCTGGAACGAGCAGGTATCGCCCTGTGCATTCTGGGGGAAACCCCCGAACTGATAGCGGTGGTTGTCGCTCTCAAAGGGCTCGGCCGGTACCCGGAACTCAAAGGCAACAGCGGTGCCGGTGAGCGATTCCTGGTGGGCTCATTCGCATCATTTCTTTGGGCAGCAGTCATCGCTGTCATCGGACGGTTCGCGATTCTGCTCACGCTGTGAGCCGTGCCCCGGCAGTTCTCGCGGCCAGCTCTCGCGCAGAGGGTATCGTAGAAGCGCTCATCCACCACACTACGAGGAGACCCATGGCGACGACGAACGATCTGAAGAACGGTATGGTCCTTAACCTTGAGGGCCAGCTGTGGAGCGTGGTGGAGTTCCAGCACGTCAAGCCCGGTAAAGGACCGGCTTTCGTGCGCACTAAACTCAAAAACGTGCTGTCGGGCAAAGTTGTTGACAAGACTTTTAACGCCGGGATCAAAGTCGAGACTGCGAATGTCGACAAGCGCGATATGCAGTACTCCTACATGGACGGTGACATGTTCGTCTTCATGGACACCACAACGTGGGAGCAGCTGAACGTCACCGCCGAGGTTGTCGGCGATGCAAAAGACTTCATGCTCGAGGGACAGGATGTGATCGTCGCCCTGCACGACGACAACCCCCTGTATGTCGAACTGCCCGCCTCGGTGGTCTTGGAAATTAGCTTCACCGAACCCGGTCTGCAAGGCGACCGTTCCTCCGGAGGCACCAAGCCCGCAACCCTAGAGACCGGCCGGGAAATCCAGGTGCCACTGTTCCTGGAACAGGGTGTCAAAGTGAAGGTCGACACCCGCTCGGGCGAATACCTAGGGCGCGCCTGAGGTGAACCTGCCCCTGCCTCGCCGGGACGGTGCGGAGGTTGAATTCCTGCGCACCGTCCCCGCCGATACCAAACGCCTGTCGACCCGCACTCGCGCTCGCATCCGAGCTCTGGATGTCCTCTACGAGGCGGATCTGCGTGGCGTCGACGAACTCGAACTACTTGCCGAACGACGCAAGGTGACGACCGCTCAGACGCCGGTTCCCGAATTCGCTGCCGAGCTCGTGCGTTTGCATGCGATGCACGCCGCGGAAATTGACGAGCACATTGCCACCCATGCCGAAGGCTGGACACTCGCGCGGATGCCCGCCGTTGATCGGGCCATTTTGCGACTCGGTGCCGCGGAACTTCTGCACGGCACCGAGGAAGATAAGCAAGGCGTCGTGCTCGGAGAGTACGTTAATATCGCCACGGAGCTGTCCACGGATGACTCTCCTCGTTTCGTCAACGCGCTGCTTCAGCGTATTGTCGACCTAGGCGGTCTGCTCGGATCATGAGCTCGCCGGGGCCTCGGCCTAAGCCGAGGCCACAGCAATAACTGAATCACCCACAACTGAATATTGTTCACATCGAAAACAACCCTTTAACGAAGCGTCCCGTGAGGCGCAGAAGGGAGGACATGATGACAACTGTGCTCAGAGCTGATGACATTCAGCGCGCACTGACCCGGATCTCCTACGAGATCCTTGAAGCGAACCGAGGAGGCGATGACCTCGTCCTCCTCGGGATTCACAGCCGAGGCGTTCCCCTCGCACAGCGGATTGCAGAAAAGATCGAGGCGCCCTGCGGTGCCCTCGACATCACCATGCACCGCGATGATCTGCGGCGTGGCCCCACTCGCGAGATCCACCCCACCGAGATTCCCGCTAGCGGAATCGACGGAAAAGTCGTCGTCCTGGTGGATGATGTCTTGTATTCCGGTCGCACGATCCGCGCCGCCCTCGATGCACTCTCTGATATCGGGCGGCCCCGAGCCGTGCGCCTAGCGGTACTCGTGGATCGAGGCCATCGCGAACTGCCGATCCGCGCCGATCACGTCGGCAAAAACCTTCCCACCTCCAGCGGTGAACGCGTATCCGTCCGCCTGCAGGAATTCGATGGTGAAGACTGCGTCACGATCTCCCGGCCCAGTGCCGCTGACGATGAGGCAGGTGCGTGATGAAACACTTAATCAGCGCCGGCGACCTCGACCGTCAGCAAGCAATCTCCATCCTCGACACCGCCGAAGAGATGGCTGCGACCCAGTCGCGATCCATCCGCAAATTACCGGCGCTAGTGGGACGCACCGTCGTCAACCTCTTCTTTGAAGACTCCACCCGGACCCGGATCAGCTTTGAGGCAGCTGCCAAGAGGCTGTCGGCGGATGTCATTAACTTCTCCGCCAAAGGCTCATCCGTCTCCAAGGGCGAATCGCTGAAAGACACGGCATTGACGCTGGAAGCGATGGGCGCTGATGCGGTAGTCGTCCGCTCCTACGCCTCAGGTGCGGCATATCAGCTCGCCCATGCGGGATGGATCGACCATCCCATCGTGAATGCGGGCGATGGCACCCACCAGCATCCCACCCAGGCCTTACTGGACGCGTTCACCTTGCGTCGGCACATGAACCCGGCAGGGGAGTCAAAAGGTAAGGACCTCTCCGGGCGTCACGTCGTGATCGTCGGTGACGTGCTGCATTCGCGCGTTGCCCGCTCCAACGTGGACCTGATGACCACGCTCGGCGCCAAAGTCACCCTGGTAGCCCCGCCCGCGCTGGTTCCGGTCGGTGCCAGCGTGTGGCCCTGCGACATCTCCTATGACCTCGACGAAGCGCTGGTTAGCGGACCAGACGCGGTCATGATGCTGCGCGTGCAGCGAGAACGCATGGCAGGCGGCGGATTCTTCCCGTCTGCAGCCGAATACTCCCGGCGTTACGGCCTAGATCAGGCCCGCTGCGACCGATTGCCTGATCACGCCGTGGTCATGCACCCGGGACCGATGAACCGCGGTCTCGAAATTAGCGCCGATGCCGCCGACGGCCCGCGCAGTGTGATTGTGGAACAGGTTGCGAGCGGCGTGGTGGTTCGCATGGCTGTCCTCTATCACCTTCTCGCTAGCGATACCCGGGAGGACTCATGAACACCAGCATGCCCAGCTATCTCATCCGCGGTGGACGCCTGTACGGCGAGGATGTCCTGGACCTCAGGGTCCGGGGTGCTCAGATCGCCGAGATCGGGCCTGAGCTGACTCCTGATCACAACGACCAGGTCATCGACGCCAACGGTTGCGTGGTGCTCCCCGGGCTCGTCGACCTGCACACGCATTTGCGTGAGCCGGGCGGCGAAGACAGCGAAACAGTGCTGACCGGTACCAAAGCCGCAGCTCGGGGTGGTTTCACCGCGGTGCACGCAATGGCAAACACCCATCCCGTGGCCGACACCGCAGGCGTGGTGGAACAGGTGCTTCGGCTCGGACTGGACGCGGGATATTGCCAGGTTTTCCCCATTGGTGCGGTCACGGTGGGGCTGCGCGGTGAAAAACTCGCGGAACTGGATGCCATGGCCACCTCGCGAGCCCGGGTGCGCGTGTTCAGCGATGACGGCAAATGCGTGCACGACCCGCTGCTCATGCGCCGCGCCCTGGAATACGTCAAGACGTGCGGCGGCGTCATCGCTCAACATGCCCAGGATCCGCTGCTCACCGACGGCGCCCAAATGCATGAGGGTGTGGTGTCGGCGCAGGTCGGTCTCACCGGTTGGCCTGCTGTGGCTGAAGAGTCGATTATCGCCCGCGACGTTCTGCTGGCCGAGCACGTCGGCTCCCGGCTGCACGTGTGCCACCTGTCCACGGCTGGAAGCGTTGAGATTATTCGATGGGCCAAGTCTCGCGGAATTAATGTGACCGCAGAAGTGACTCCGCATCACCTGTTGCTCACCGATGATCTGGTGCGGGAGTACAACGCTAACTTCAAAGTGAATCCGCCGCTGCGTACCGCCGAGGATGTTCAGGCGGTGCGGGAAGGATTGGCCGACGGCACCATCGACATCGTCGCCACCGACCACGCGCCCCATCCGCGTGAAAACAAAGACTGCGAATGGGTACATGCCGCGTTCGGAATGACCGGGCTGGAAACAGCTCTGTCCGTGGTGCAGCACACCATGGTCGACTCCGGTCGACTGAGCTGGCGAGACGTCGCACGGGTGATGTCGGAAACCCCGGCGGCTATCGGACTGGACGAAGGGCAGGGCCGTCCGCTGGAGGTTGGCGAGATCGCCAACGTTCTGGTGTGGGATCCGCAGGTCACGACCACGGTTAACCCCGCCGAGCAGGCGACCCGGTCGCGCAACACCCCGTTCGCGGGGATGGAACTGCCTGGCCGCAACGTGCTGACCCTGTTCCGGGGCCGTGCCACCGTCCGGGATGGTCAGGTCGTCGAAGGCGTGGACCAGCGGCCCGCCACTGAAAATCCGGGCCTGAGCCCGGAAAACGAGTAGTCGAATACGACAGAAGGAATAGGTATGAGTCCATTCGTGGCCCCCATCGCGCTGCTATGTGTTGTTCTGGGAGTGATCCTCGGCGCGATGGCCCGCGGATGGTATGCCCGGGGGGTCCGGCAGAGAGATCTGCCGGCCCCACCGGACCAGTCCCTCAGCCAGGTTGAGGCCGGCCCCTATCCGGCGATTTATGTCTCCAGCACGACCGCGGGTAAGCCCTTAGAGCGGATCGTTGCACACGGACTCGGTTCCAGATCACGAGCAGACATCAGCCTGGGCCTTTTAGAGGATGGTCACAAAGCGGTGCGGATTGACCGCTACGGTGCGCCGTCGCTGACCATCCCCATGGGGCAGCTACAGGCCGTCGGTAGCGCCCAAGGTATTGCCGGTAAAGCAGTGGGACCTCAGGGGCTCTTCCTGCTCACCTGGAACCTTGGACCTCATACACTCGACTCGGGCCTGCGACTTCAGCATCGGGCAGACCATCGTGCTCTGCTAGCCCATCCCTGGCTGATACATCTGGCGGTCGATCAGCTACCCGAATCCCCGGCTCACGAGGAGTGACCCTAACCATGACGTCCTACCCATTCAGCGCGGGGTGCGCATCCGAGTCTGCTGCTGCCAACTCTCATCGTGGCACCTGCGAGGAGCCCGCTCTGCTCATTCTCGAAGACGGCAGCGTGTACGAAGGAGAGGCCTACGGCGCGCGCGGCTACCGACTGGGCGAGGTTGTGTTCACCACCGGCATGACGGGCTACCAGGAAACCCTGACTGACCCCTCATATGCGGGCCAGATCGTGGTGCAAACCACCCCCCATATCGGTAACACCGGTGTGAACTCCACCGACATGGAGTCTCGCCGAGTCTGGGTCGATGGTTATGTGGTGCGCGACCCTGCCCGGCGAGCGTCGAACTGGCGCAGCGAACAAACCCTTGATGACCTCCTGGTTTCCTCGGAAGTCATCGGGATCAGCGGGGTCGATACTCGCGCCATTACTCGCCGTTTGCGTGACCAGGGGTCTATGCGAGGGGGTATCTTTTCCGGTCCAGCTTTGATCGACAGCCGGGTTGAGGATCTTCTTACTCAGGTGCGGTCTGCACCCGCGATGGAAGGGGCCTCCTTCGTTGACCGCGTCACCATCCCTCAGCCGGTGGTGCTCGAACCGGACGGCGAGACCATCGGATCGGTAGCCGCCGTCGACCTCGGGATCAAAGCCTCGACTCCGCGCCACATGCTTGAGCGCGGTCTGCGAGTGCACCTGCTGCCCGCCGATACCACGTTCGAGGATATTCAGGCGCTGGATGTGGACGCGGTGTTCTTCTCCAACGGTCCCGGTGACCCCGCTACCGCCGACCATCAAGTTGAGGTTTTGCGTCAGGTACTCGATGCGGGAATCCCGTATTTCGGGATCTGTTTTGGCAACCAGATCCTCGGGCGCGCGCTCGGATTTGGAACCTACAAACTGCGCTTTGGACACCGAGGTATCAACCAGCCGGTGCGTGATGAAACCACCGGCAAAGTCGAGGTGACAGCCCAAAACCACGGGTTTGCCGTCGACATTCCGCGCGGCGCCCCAACCGTTGCCCCGCACGGCAATGGCAAATACGGACGAGTGGCGGTCTCCCACACCGGACTCAACGACGACGTCGTGGAAGGCATTTTGTGCCTGGATATCCCCGCGTTTTCCGTGCAATACCATCCAGAGGCTGCCGCCGGACCGCATGACGCAGCGCATCTGTTTGACCGGCTCGCCGATCTGGTGCGAGGCCGCCGAGAACACAAAGCTGATATCACCGGGACCGCTACCCTCCAGAAGGAGTCCTGATGCCCCGCCGCACTGATATTTCCTCGGTCCTTGTGATTGGCTCGGGCCCCATCGTGATCGGACAAGCCTGCGAGTTCGACTACTCCGGCACCCAGGCGTGCCGGGTTCTCAAAGAAGAGGGTCTGCGGGTCATCCTGGTGAACTCGAACCCCGCGACCATTATGACCGATCCCGATATTGCCGATGCGACCTATGTCGAACCGATTGACCCCGGCATTTTGCGCTCGATTATCGAGAAGGAACGCCCTGATGCGTTGCTGCCCACCCTAGGAGGCCAGACCGCGCTAAATGCCGCGCTAGCGCTCGAAGAACAGGGCACTCTCGAAGAATTCGGTGTTGAACTCATCGGAGCCTCGATCTTAGCGATTCATAAAGCTGAAGACCGCGAAGCGTTTAAAGAGGTTGTTCAGCGCTGTGGGGCAGAATCAGCCCGTTCCCGCATCTGTCACACGATGGATGAATGCATGGAGGCCGCTGATGACCTCGGATATCCGATGGTTGTTAGGCCCTCTTTCACCATGGGCGGTCTCGGGTCAGGAATAGCGTTCGATGAAAGCGATCTGCGCCGGATTGCGGGCGATGGTCTGCACTATTCCCCGACCAGCGAAGTGCTACTCGAAGAATCCATCCTCGGATGGAAAGAGTTTGAACTGGAACTGATGCGAGATCGCCACGACAACGTGGTGGTTGTCTGCTCGATTGAAAATGTTGACCCGGTTGGTGTGCACACGGGGGACTCCATTACGGTGGCTCCCGCATTAACGCTCACCGACGTGGAACTGCAGAATTTGCGCGATATCGGCATCGCCATTATCCGCGAGGTCGGCGTCGACACCGGAGGATGCAATGTGCAGTTTGCCGTGCATCCTACGACCGGGCGGGTTGTCGTCATCGAAATGAACCCGAGGGTTTCGCGTTCCTCGGCCCTTGCGTCCAAAGCCACCGGGTTCCCGATTGCCAAAATTGCGGCGCGACTCGCTATCGGCTACACCCTCGATGAAATCCGCAATGACATTACTGGCACCACCCCCGCCAGTTTCGAGCCAACTCTCGACTACGTGGTGGTGAAAGTTCCGCGATTCGCATTCGAGAAATTCCCGGCCGCAGACCCGACGCTGACCACGACCATGAAGAGCGTCGGAGAAGCAATGGCTATCGGGCGCAACTTCACCGAAGCACTAGGTAAAGCCCTGCGGGCGCTGGATGTGAAGGATTCGGTGTTCACCTGGAAGGACGACACGCCCGGCCTGGAGGAGGTCGAACGCCTGCTCGAAGAGGTTCGCACGCCGACTGCTGGCCGCATCGTCACGCTACAGAGGATTCTCAGAGCAGCTGCCTGCGGGGAAGCGGAGCGCGAGGACCTGATTGAGCGCCTGTACGAGGCGACCTCCATCGACCGGTGGTTCCTGGATCAGATCTTGCTCGTGGATGAGGTAGCCCATGCGGTTCGGACCGCTGAGGTGTTGACCGCGCCGTTGCTGCGCCGGGCTAAGCGTCACGGCATGTCCGATGCTCAGATCGGGCAGATCCGTTTCCTGCACGAAGATGTGGTGCGGGGGCTGCGCCGGGCTTTGGGGATTAGGCCCGTGTACAAGATGGTGGATACCTGTGCCGCCGAGTTCGAGTCTCACACTCCCTACCACTATTCGACCTACGATTTGACCACCGAGGTGCCGGCGCGCGAGCGGCCAGCCGTCATCATCCTTGGGTCCGGGCCGAACCGGATTGGGCAGGGAATCGAGTTCGACTATTCCTGTGTGCATGCCTCGCTTGCGCTCGCACTGGATGAGGAGCACGGCGGACCGAATTACGAAACCGTCATGGTGAACTGCAACCCTGAAACCGTCTCCACCGACTATGACATTTCAGACCGGCTCTATTTTGAGCCACTCACCTTTGAAGACGTGGTGGAAATCTACGACGCGGAATCTGCTGTGGGGCCGGTCGCAGGAGTGATCGTGCAGCTCGGCGGCCAGACTCCGCTGTCGTTAGCTGCGCGTCTGACCGAGGCAGGTCTACCCATTATCGGCACCCCCGCTGCGGCTATTGACGCTGCCGAAGACCGAGGTGCTTTCGGTGCGGTGCTTAGCCAGGCTGGTCTTCCCGCTCCTCCCTATGGAACTGCGTGGGGCCTTGATGATGCTCTGGAGGTGGCTCGCGGCGTCGGATATCCGGTTCTGGTGCGTCCGAGTTACGTTCTCGGGGGTCGCGGCATGGAGATTGTGTACGACGACGGCCAGCTTCGCGATTACGTGTCGCGGCATCTGCCCGCCTCGGGCCGAGCTGACGCCCCGATTCTGATCGACCGGTTCTTAGATACTGCGATGGAGATCGACGTCGACGCGATTTTTGACGGCGAGGAGTTGTTTGTCGGCGGCATTATGGAACACATTGAGGAAGCGGGTATTCATTCCGGTGACTCCGCGTGTACCTTGCCACCGGTGTCACTGTCTCGGGCCGAACTTGATCGGATTCGCACGTCGACCAAACTCATTGCCCGTGGCGTTGGTGTGCGCGGGCTGATCAATATTCAGTTCGCTCTCGCCCAGGATGTTTTGTACGTGCTGGAAGCTAACCCGCGAGCATCCCGCACGGTGCCGTTCGTTTCCAAGGCCACCGGTGTGCAGCTAGCCAAAGCCGCTGCGCTGGTCATGACCGGGCGCAGCATTGCGGAGCTGCGCGCGGCGGGGATACTCCCGGCCTCGGGTGACAACACCCATCTCCCCATGGACACGCCGATTTCGGTGAAAGAAGCGGTGCTGCCGTTTAAGCGTTTCCGCACGCGCAGCGGGCATAGCGTGGATTCTCTGCTCGGACCGGAAATGAGGTCGACCGGTGAAGTGATGGGCTTGGATCGTACCTTTCCCCGGGCCTTTGCCAAGTCGCAGCTGGCAATCGCCGGTCAGGGCCTACCGTCGGCGGGAACGGTCTTTGTGTCGGTGGCAGACCGGGACAAACGCAATATCGCGCTGCCGGTGAGCCGTATGGTCGACCTCGGATTTACGGTGCTGGCAACCGAAGGCACCGCAGCTGTCCTAGCTCGGTCCGGGATCGACTGCACGGTGGTGCCCAAAGCATCGGATGTCTTGTCCGGGAATGAACAGGCAACGGAGAGCATCATCGATCTGATTGAGCGCGGAGACGTTGCGGCTGTGATTAACACCCCGACCGGCTCTCGTGCTCGTGCCGACGGGTACGCTATCCGGGCGGCGGCAACCAGCGTCGATATCCCGATCATCACGACGTTCCAGGAACTCGCAGCCGCGGTGCAGGCCATTGAATCACTGTCAGCGGGTCCGTTTACCGTGATGAGTTTGCAAGAACATCATGCTCGGCAGAACGCTTTCAGGGAGGCCTCGTGACCCCGCCAGACCAACTTCCCAGCCCCGTAGTGCCATTTGGGCAGAGGTTGCAGGCCGCTGTGGAAGCTAACGGCCCCGTATGCCTGGGGATCGATCCACACGTCAGCACTCTGCAGGCATGGGGTTACGAAGACACCCCAGCGGCCTTGGAGGTGTTTTCTCGGCGTTTACTTGCGGCTGCGGATGGTTTGGCGGCCGCCATTAAACCCCAGTCCGCGTTCTTTGAGCGCCACGGTTCGCACGGTATAGCGGTGCTGGAGGAATTGCTGGCGGAAGCGCGGGCACGCCGGATCCTCACGATCTTGGACGTTAAGCGCGGTGATATCGGATCCACTATGTCGGCGTACGCCGAAGCGTATCTACGGCCAGGCTCACCCCTGGAAGCGGACGCCATGACCGTCAGTCCCTACCTTGGACCGGGCAGTCTCTCCCCGTGCCTTTCGTACATAGCCAACCACGGAAAAGGCATCTTTGCGCTGGCATTGACCTCTAACCCAGATGGTCCTACTGTCCAACACGCCACCGACGCTCACGGTCGCTCAGTTGCGGGCACGGTGATTGATTTCGCCGCCCGCGTTAATCGCGACCACGGTATGCCAGAAGGTAGCTGGGGGAGTGTAGGCGTGGTCGTGGGCGCGACGGTGGATGATGCGCTCTCGCATCTCGGCTTGGATCTGGCGGCAATGGGCGGTGCGGTGCTTGCACCGGGGTTCGGTGCCCAGGGCGCGCGGCTTGAGGATCGGGAAGCAGTCTTTGGAAACGCCTCGTCCCGGGTGTTGATTTCGGTGTCGCGGGCGGTGGCTGCGGTAGGGCCCGACCCGGCTGCTTTGCGGGCTGCCTGCGCGCAGTGGTCAGGGCGCGAACAGGCGAGTTGATGTCGCCATCTGAACGGCGCTCGTGAGGGATGCAGACGGCGCACCGCCTAGCCGGCGGGCCGTATTCGCCGCGATATATCCCTAGAAATGGGAGGAGTTGGCGTCCGATCGGGGCAAGTTTGCCGGCGCTGTGGCACATTCCATGTGTTTTGTTTGCTTCATGTCATGGGATGTTTCGGTTCGGCACGCCATCTGACCGGCCCTGTTGATTGATTCCGCTGGTCGTGGCGCATAGGATGCCGCATGAGCGACGTCGGTTGTTGGCGTCCTTTGTATAAAGGCACTGTTCTGCCACAGCGGAACATCAACCAGAACATGAGGTACAACGAGTGGCACTCCCTTCTCTCTCAGACGAACAGCGCGCCGCTGCTCTCAAAAAGGCCGCCGAGGCCCGTCGTGAGCGCGCCGCCATCAAGGCTCGCCTCAAGGACTCCACCGGACGTCGTGGCGATGAGATCAGCAAGGTCCTTAAAGAAGCTGAAGAAAACGAAACCATCGGCAAGCTGAAGGTTTCCGCCCTGCTCGAGGCTCTTCCGGGTGTCGGCAAGGTTAAGGCTCAGCAGATTATGGAAGAGATCGGGATCTCCCCGTCTCGTCGTCTGCGCGGTCTCGGCTCCCATCAGGCCGAGAAGCTCGTCGAGCACTTCTCCGAGTGAGTGCGGACGGCTCGGATTCCGCTGCGACGGGATTCGTGCGCGCCGCGCTGACCGTTCTTGCGGGGCCGACGGCGGTTGGAAAGGGTACAGTGTCCGCTGCTGTCCGCCGTCGGTACCCAGAGATCTATCTATCCGTATCGGCCACGACCAGGCCGCCGCGTCCGGGTGAGATCGACGGAGTCCACTATCACTTCGTGGACGACGCCGAGTTCACCCGGATGGTTGAGGCAGGCGACATGCTCGAATGGGCGGTCGTACATGGCCGACATCGTTACGGAACCCCCCGCACCCCCGTTCTCGAGGCGGTTGGCCAAGGGCACCCCGTGCTGTTGGAAATTGATCTCGCCGGTGCGCGTCAGGTTCGTGAGTCAATGCCGCAGGCCCGGTTCGTCTTTTTGGCGCCCCCGGATTGGGAGACTTTGGTTGAGCGCCTAGTCGGTCGGGGCACTGAAAACGAGGATGAGCGTGCGCGCCGCTTGGAAACCGCCAAAGTGGAGCTGGCAGCTGAATCCGAATTCGATGTGACCATTGTGAATGACGATGTTGACCGGGCGGCGGATGAGCTTGCCAGCACCATGGGAGTTCGCAGCGCACCGCAGGTTTGAGCGCCCACAAAAATCGCCTGGGACGCTGTGTGCGGGCTCAGGTCACAGTGCGCATGAGCTGAGAGGCTCGTCAGTTCCTGTGCTCATGTCGTATCCTGAAGTGTCACCCCTGTCAGGTGAAGTGCGTCGGTGTATCGCCGCGTGCGCTCACCGGCCGTAAAATCCTCCAACCGGAAAGGCTCCCGCGTGTCCGGAACCGTTGCCCAGCCCGAAGGCATCACTAACCCCCCGATCGACCGTCTCCTAGAGACCGTCGATTCCAAGTATGGCCTCGTGCTCTACTCGGCTAAGCGCGCCCGTCAGATCAATGCGTACTACTCGCAGCTATCTGAAGGTCTCCTGGAATACGTCGGACCGCTCGTCGAAACTGAATCGCAGGAAAAGCCGTTGTCGATTGCGCTGCGCGAGATCGACGAAGGAATGCTGACCGTTCGTTCAGTCGATGAGCTTCCCGAAGCTGAACCGGCCTCGGACAAGCCGTCAGCACCCGCGGGTCTCAGCCTCTCCGGGACCGGCGCTGACGATGAAACCGATGCGGGTTTGAATCTGCCGCCCCTGTGAACCTGTTGCCGCTGCAGTGCGTGAGCACAGCGGCGGCACAGCGACAATAGTGGCTATGGCGATTCAGCAGAGCGAGATACCGATGTCGGACACAGTCCCCGGCAACCACCCCTTAGCGGGAAAGCGCATCGTGGTCGGTATTTGCGCAGGCATCGCCGCGTATAAGGCCGCGCACATCGTGCGCGGCCTTCGTGCTGCCGGTGCTGATGTTCGCGTGATCGTGACGAAAGCCAGCCTTGAGTTCATCGGCAAAGCCACCTGGGAAGCCCTCAGTGGGCATCCGGTTCTGACCGATGTCTTTGAGCATGTGGACGAGGTCGCGCACGTGCGCATTGGCCAGGAAAGCGATGCCGTGCTGGTGGTTCCGGCGACCGCGGATCTGCTGGCGCGGGCTCGTGCGGGTCGTGCCGATGACCTGCTGACGGCAACCCTTCTCATGGCGCACGGCCCCGTGGTGATGGCCCCGGCGATGCATACCGAGATGTGGGAGCACCCAGCTACCGTCGAGAATGTCGAGGTGTTGCGTCGGCGCGGCGTGGTGGTGGCAGAACCAGCGGTGGGCCGTCTGACGGGCCCCGACTCCGGCCCGGGTCGTCTGCCAGAACCCGAGACCGTGCTGGATTTGTTGACGGCGGTGATTGCGCGCGGTGGTCGCGGGCACGACTTGGCAGGCCGCAGGGTGTTGATCACGGCTGGGGGAACGCGAGAACATCTCGACCCGGTTCGGTATCTAACCAATCATTCGTCGGGTAAACAGGGGTGGGCGATAGCGAATGCTGCAGCATCGCGTGGCGCAGAGGTCACGCTGATTGCGGCAAACGTTGCGATGCCAGCGCCGTGTGGGGTGCGGGTTAAACCGGTGGGTAGCGCTGATGAGCTCGCGCAGGCCGTGCGCGCTGAACGATCTCGCACCGATGTTCTCGTGATGGCCGCAGCTGTCGCCGATTACGCTCCGGTGAATCCTGCCGGTCACAAACTCAAAAAAATGACAGACGCAGGTGCTGCCGGCGCTCATGAAGGTGCCATATCTGCTGGTGAGGCTGACTCATTTCGGGTGTCGATGACACTTTCCCTGCGAGAGACCACGGATGTTCTGCATGAATCCGTGACCGATCGCAACCACAGACGCGATGGGCGCATGGGGGCCGACGTGGGCGTTGGAGCCGAGGAGATTCTCCCTCATGTGATTATCGGTTTTGCCGCTGAAACCGGTGATGAGGGGCAGGATGCGCTAACCCATGCGCGGCAGAAAGCGCGCCGCAAGGGCGCTGATCTGCTCGCAGCCAATGATGTGAGCAGGGGCGTATTTGGAAGTGAAACCAATGTGGTCACCGTGCTTGATGCGTCCGGACGCACCTTAGCTGAGTGCGCGGGTTCCAAAGTCGAGGTGGCTCATGCCTTACTGGACCACACGGTCAGTCTGCTGCCGCCTGCCCAGGCGTAGCCGTGTATCGCGGCACACGCGGTGCGTACATGCGACCCGGTCGGCCTGTTTGTGGTGCACATCGCCTTACGGAATATGAGATGAGCGTCTCTGATATCAACCCGGGCGGTCTACTACCCTGAAGGTATGACCTCGCTCGATACTCTGCGCCTTTTTACCTCCGAATCAGTGACGGAGGGGCATCCGGATAAAGTGTGCGACCAGATTTCGGACGCAATTCTCGATGATCTGATTGCCCAGTCCCCAGCTTCTCGAGTGGCTGTTGAAACCTTGGTGACCACGGGACTCGTCCATGTTGCGGGTGAAGTGCGCACGGACGGCTACTCCGATATCAACAAAATTGTGCGCAAGGTCATCGGCGACATTGGCTATGACTCTTCGGAGAAAGGCTTCGATGCGGATTCCTGCGGCATCGAAGTGTCTATCGGCTCCCAGTCGGAAGACATCGCCGCTGGAGTCGATAACTCCCTAGAGAGCCGCGACAGCGGGAGCGGTGCCGCCGAGCGTTTTGAAGGCCAGGGCGCGGGGGACCAGGGTTTGATGTTTGGTTTTGCCTGCACTGACACTCCTGAACTGATGCCTTTACCCATTCATGCAGCTCACCGGCTTGCCAAGAACTTGTCCGAGGCTCGGCGCAACGGTGTGCTGCCTTACCTGCGGCCCGATGGTAAGACTCAGGTCACAATCGGCTACGACGATGACGGGGTGGCGCGCAGCGTCGAAACAATTGTGGTGTCCTCCCAACACGCCCCCGAGGTGAACTTGGACGAGCAATTGGCTCCCGGTGTGCGCAAGGTCGTGGTTGCTCCGGTGCTGGAGGAGCTTGCCGCGTTAGGCCTGGAGACCTCGAATGTCACCCTGCATGTAAATCCGACCGGTCGTTTCGTGATCGGAGGTCCGAAGGGGGATGCGGGTTTGACGGGACGCAAGATCATTGTCGACACCTACGGCGGGTTTGCTCGCCACGGCGGTGGGGCGTTTTCCGGGAAGGATCCCTCGAAGGTGGACCGTTCGGCGGCGTATGCGATGCGCTGGGTCGCCAAGAACATCGTGGCCGCGGGCCTGGCCACCAAGTGCGAAGTACAGGTGGCGTACGCCATTGGACGAGCCCGTCCGGTGGGGCTGTACGTGGAAACCTTTGGCACCGGGACCTACCCGGAGCACAGGCTGGTCCAGGCGATTAACAAAGTGTTCGATCTTCGTCCCGAGGCGATTATTGATCGTCTGGAACTGCTGCGGCCGATCTACCGTCGCACGGCTACGTTTGGTCATTTCGGCCGGGAAGAAGCTGACTTCACCTGGGAGCGAACGGATCGAGTCGATGACCTGCTCGGGGCGCTATGACGACACTCGACCAAGACCCGATCAGGAAGCGTCAGGAAAGCACTCTCGACCCGGAGATCGCTGAGCGCCTTAAGCGCGATCAGCACGGACTCATCTGCGCCGTCGTCCAGGACTACGACAGTCGGGAAGTGCTGATGGTGGCCTGGATGGATGATGAGGCCTTGGCGCGTACCTTGGCAGAGGGCCGCATCACCTTCTGGTCGCGCTCCAGGCAAGAGTACTGGCGCAAAGGCGACAGCTCGGGCCATCGGCAGTACCTGCGGCGTCTGCGGTTAGATTGCGACGGAGATGCGCTACTCATTGAAGTTGATCAGGTCGGTTCCGCATGCCATACCGGAACTCAAAGCTGTTTCGATGATCGGCTACTGGCCCAATGCGACAGGAATGAGGACGTGACCCGAGCGGCGAGAACGGACAACGCACAATGAACCAGGCGTACTCAGAAACGGTGACCGCTCCCGAGGATATTCCGCTCGGACAGGTCTGGCCGAACCGGGAGGGTTTTAGACGGCGGGCGGCGACCCAGCGAGTGGTGCCGGTTTTAGTGCGCTATCTCGCCGACGAAGACACCCCAATCAGTTTGTTTCGCAAACTCACGGCACAGGGTGAGGATCCAGCGGGGCCACGCGGTACCTTTTTGCTGGAATCCGCTGGCGACAGCGAAAAGGGACGCTGGTCGATCATCGGGGCGCGGGCGCGGGCCGTGCTCACAGAAAAAGACGGATGCGCTCATTGGATTGGGGATGTTCCGACCGGTGTGCCCACCGAGGGCGATCCGCTGGAAGCTCTGCGCTTGACTGCTGAGGCGTTCCACAGCGCCCGCGAGGTGGGTTTGCCCCCGTTTACTGGAGGCTTGGTCGGCTATCTCGGCTACGACATCGTGCGGCGATTTGAAAAGCTTGGCCCGGCAGGACCCGATGAGATCGGCCTTCCCGACCTGTGCCTGGTTCTCTCGCAGGATCTAGCTATTTACGACCACCGCGACGCGACGGTGGTCCTGGTAGCTAACGCCTTGAACCTCAATGGGACGGACGATGGGGCCGATGCCGCTTACGACGACGCTGTGGCGCGCCTGCGAGCCATGACCGATGCGGTGCGCACACCGGTAGCCTCACGCCTTGCCACCTACACCTCGGTCACAGACGCTCAACCGCGTACGCGCACCTCGCGGGAAGACTATGAGCGATCCGTTCAGGACGCCATCAAAGACATTGTCGACGGGGAAATTTTTCAGGTCGTTCCATCACAGCGGTTCACTCTCGACTCTGACGCCGACGCCCTGGATATTTACCGGGTGCTGCGTCGCATGAACCCCAGCCCCTACATGTATCTTCTGCGCCTGGTAGATGCTGAAGGCCGCCCACTAGATGTGGTGGGAGCAAGTCCGGAATCGCTGGTCACCGTGCGGGCGGGCACAGCGACTACCCATCCGATCGCGGGATCTCGGCCTCGTGGGCGCGATGATGCCGAGGACCGTGCGCATGCGAAGAATTTGGTGGACGATCCCAAAGAACGGTCAGAACACCTGATGCTGGTGGATCTAGCCCGCAACGACCTGCAAAAGTTTTGCCGCCCAGGATCGGTCACCGTTCACGACTTCATGCATATTGAACGCTATTCACACATCATGCACCTGGTCTCGACGGTCACCGGCGAGATGGAGGACGATGCCACAGCGTTCGACGCGTTGCGTGCCACATTCCCCGCCGGAACCTTATCGGGTGCCCCCAAGCCCCGGGCGATGCAGATTATCGACCGTCTGGAACCGGTGGCCCGAGGACTGTACGGGGGAACCGTCGGTTATATCGACTTCGCGGGTGATATGGATATGGCGATTGCTATCCGGACCGCGGTCATCGCGGACGGTTCGGCCCATGTTCAGGCCGGGGGCGGAGTGGTGGCAGACTCCAGCCCCACCATGGAATATCGCGAGTCCGTGTCCAAAGCCGCAGCGGCGTTGCGAGCGGTGGTATCGGCCAGCACCATGCATCCGGTCACTGGGTTACCGGATCAGGATGGTGACCAAGCGGCGGGCCCGCAATGAATTCCGCACTACCCGCAGATGCGACGGGCCGAGGTGGGTGGTTCACCAGGAAACGAGCGGTATGGTCCGGGGTGTTGCTCGCCGGCATCCTGTTCGGGATCAGCCAGCTGACCTGGGTGTCGGCACAGATCCCGGCGATGGCTGCCACTCCTGCCCGGGCGCTTGAGATCACCGGCGCTGAAGCTGCCCCCGCTCTGACCGCTTTATCGGCGGTTGCGGTGACCTCGGCGATTGCGACTGCGTTGACCTCGCGATGGGCCCGGTGGCTGACTGGTCCGGTGCTCATGATCAGCGGCATCCTCGCCTGCATGACAACACTCACCGTGCTGACCAATCCGGGAGATGCCGCCGCGACCAGCCTCGCCTCAGAAACCGGGCTGTTCGGACTCAGCGCTCCTGCACATGCCATGGCGGCGGCCTGGAGTGCGCTTGCCCCCTCCCTCGTCCTGGCGTTGCTCGGGCTCGGAGTGCTGGTGCTCGGCCGACACTGGAAAACCACCGCCCGGTATCGTTCATCACCGGAACAGGCCGATGTGCTGGATGACCCCGCTGCCACCTGGGATGCGCAAACCCGAGGTGATGACCCGACTGCATGAGAACCTGCCAGTTCGACCAGATGAACGTGGCACAATGGAATAAAGATTCACCTGCTCTGTCCGTTACCCGTTGCGATCCGGAGAAATCGATGACGAAGACCTACATCGTGCCGCCAGCCCCGCCCGCCAACCACGGAAAAACCGTGGCGGCTTGGGTCATGTTTGTCGGTATTGCCGCCGGAGCAATCGTGGTGGCGGTCGGTATTGCATCTGCCCAGCATGTTGTGTCGCTGGTGGGAGTTATCGTTTTGGCGGTCACTCTTCTGCTGAGCTTTGTGCTGCGTCTGGCTGGTTTCGGTCAAAAGCGCCGGCAGGCGGCCTGAACGTGCCGGCGGAGACATTAGCTCCGCAGCAACAGCTCTCCCAGACCGACCCGATATGTCACGCGGAACACACGCGTCGGCACCGGGCTCTTGAACGGCCTCTGCTGGGGCGGTTAGTGGAACCGATCGGTCTCGCCGCCGCCGGGGTCGGATCATATGTTCTGCTGCACGCGGTTTTTGATCCGTTCACCCAGGACATTCCCCTGTGCCCCGTGTATCGCCTCACGGGAATACTGTGCCCCGGCTGTGGAATGACCAGAGCCGCATATGCGCTGGCATCGGGCGATATCGGTTTAGCGGTGCGCAATAACGCGGTGCTCGTGCTCGCGTTGCCGGTGCTTGCCTGGATGTGGATTCGGTGGGTTCGCGCCCGAGTTCAGAGACGGCCAGTGAACATCCGGATCCAGCCGCGCTGGGTATATTTAACCCTGGTCGTGGTCTTCCTCTATACGATCGCCAGAAATCTTCCCTGGCTATATCCGATTATCGGCCCAACATCGCTAATCGGGGCATAGACAAGGCATCCATCACGGCATTAAAGCGCGTATTCACCGCGAATTCACGACAGCATTCACCGCGGGACTATGCCATCGCCTCAGTCCCTTCGGACTAGATCACGAGCGGAGTCACTATGAGTGTCCTCGACGACATCATTTGCGGTGTGCGCGACGATCTATCAGAGCGTCAGCGCCACGCGCCCATGCCGGTGATTCAGGCAGAAGCCGTCGCGGCACCACCCCCTGTGGATGTTCTGGGCCTTTTGGCGACGGACAACCTCGCCGTGATCGCCGAAGTGAAACGCGCAAGCCCATCGAAAGGAAAACTGGCAGGAATACCGGATCCAGCCTCCCTGGCAGCCGAATACGAAGCGGGGGGAGCAGCCGCAATCAGTGTTCTGACCGAGCAGCGGCGGTTCAATGGCAGCCTGGCTGACCTCGACGCGGTCCGGTCCCGGGTGAAAACCCCAATTTTGCGCAAGGACTTCATCGTCGATGAATATCAGGTCTTTGAAGCCCGAGCACACGGAGCAGATCTCGTGCTGCTGATCGTCGCGGCCCTCGATCACCGACAGCTGCACGACCTGTATCAGCAGATCACAGGGCTTGGAATGCGGGCCTTAGTCGAAACCCACGACGAGACGGAACTAGAACGAGCACTCGACCTGGGAGCCTTGATCATCGGCGTCAACGCCCGGGACCTCACCACACTCGAGGTCGACCCGGCCCGGGCCTGCGAGGTCATCGCCAACGTTCCCACTGATCGAATCGCCATTGGGGAATCCGGTGTCGCGGGCCTCGATGACGCTAAGCGATACGCATACGCCGGGGCAGACGCCATTTTGGTGGGCGAGGCCTTAGTGACCGGCGGAGATCCCCGCGATATGGTCACCCAATTTACGGCATTGCGCAGTCATGGCCGGAACCGAGGAACGGACCGAAGCCTCATCCCGACGGTATAACAAGGCACAATGACACGGGCCATATGAACCACACCAACACCCCAATAAAACGGAGCGGACCTGATCGGTCTGGATATGACCGGCTCGGAGAAGGAGACGCGATGAGATCGCAGCGCACGAGCGAATGTCAGGACGAGAAACACAGCGCCACGCCGTCCAAGCGCGACGAACGAGGACCCTACTTCGGGACATTTGGCGGTCGCTTCCTGCCAGAGGCTTTAGTCCCCGCGCTCGATGAGCTCCAGGAAGTATTCGATAAGGCGATGGTGGACCCCGAATTCACCGAAGAATTCACCGCACTGCTCACCCGTTACGCCGGGCGGCCATCCCTGCTAACCGAAGCCCGACGATTCTCCCGGCACGCGGGAGGCGCCAGAATCCTGCTCAAACGCGAGGATCTCAACCACACCGGCAGCCACAAAATTAATAATGTCCTCGGACAGGCGCTGCTCACCCGGCGTATGGGTAAAACGAGGGTCATTGCCGAGACCGGAGCCGGCCAGCACGGCGTCGCCACCGCGACAGCCGCTGCGCTCATGGGGCTCGAATGCCGTATCTACATGGGGCAAGAGGACACCGAACGCCAATCCCTCAACGTTGCCCGGATGCGGTTACTCGGCGCCGAAGTGGTTCCGGTGACCAATGGATCCAGAACCCTGAAAGACGCAATTAATGAAGCGTTCCGCGACTGGGTGACGAACGTGGACAACACCCACTATCTGCTCGGGACCGTCGCTGGCCCGCACCCATTCCCAGTGATCGTACGAGACTTCCACCGCGTAATCGGCGATGAGGCACGCGCCCAAGTGCAGGAACTCACCGGTTCACTACCGGATGCGGTGATCGCTTGCGTGGGTGGAGGATCCAATGCCATGGGAATCTTCCACGCCTTCCTCGATGATCCCGGAGTGCGCTTGATCGGCTGCGAAGCTGGCGGTGACGGCGTGGACACTGGGCGTCACAGCGCCACCATTGTCGGCGGACGCCCCGGGGTACTGCACGGTTCGCGCACCTTCGTGATGCAAGACGAAGACGGCCAAACCATTGAATCGCATTCGGTGTCGGCCGGATTGGATTACCCGAGCGTCGGCCCGGAGCATGCATGGTTGGCCGAGACCGGGCGGGCCGAATATCGCGCGGTGACCGACACAGCAGCGATGGAAGCATTCGCCCTGCTCGCACGCACCGAAGGCATCCTCCCGGCGATTGAATCGTCCCACGCGCTCGCAGGGGCGATCGACCTGGGTCGCGAACTCGGCCCTAAGGCAACGATCGTGGTCAATCTGTCCGGGCGGGGCGATAAAGATGTCGACGTCGCCTCCCGTTGGTTTGGGTTGGTGCCTGACTCGACGAGCGCACCCCGCGATGATTTAGATCGGATCGCCGAGGTAGTTCGGCGTGCCGATGCACAGACTGAGGGCAGGTCCTCGGTTGCCGATGGAACGGAGAATGACCGGTGAACGAGGTGAGGACTGCTGGGGAGGTGCTGGCCCGCCTCCGTGGTATGCATGGTACGGATCCGCGGTTAAGTGCTGTAGATGCTGCCGTCACCGATAGGGCCGCGCTGATCGGCTATCTTCCGGTGGGATTTCCGACCGTCGAGCAGTCGGTGGCTGCCGCGCGGACTCTCATTGACTCCGGGGTCGACATTCTCGAACTCGGCTTGCCGTACTCAGATCCAGTGATGGATGGCGAGGTCATTCAGCAGGCCGCCTCGGCTGCCCTAGCCGGAGGCACCCGCACCCGGCACGTGCTACAGGCCGTAGAACAACTGGCGGGACACGGTGCAGCTGTGCTGGTGATGAGCTACTGGAACCCGATCCTCGCCCGAGGCGTGGCAACCTTTGCTCGCGACTTGGCATCAGCCGGTGGGGCTGGTCTGATTACCCCCGACCTTTTACCAGAAGAAGCGAGCGAATGGATCGCCGCCTCAGATGCCGAAGGTTTGGACCGAGTGTTTCTGGTGGCTCCGAACTCCTCGGGTGAACGGCTCGTTCACGTGTCCGAGCATTGCCGAGGGTTTGTCTACGCGGCCTCCACCATGGGAGTGACCGGCGCTCGCCAAGATGTCGGTAGCCAGGCTGAAGACCTAGTGCGGCGTACTCGTGCCGCGGGCGCAGACGCGGTGTGCGTGGGACTAGGTGTCTCGTCCGGAGAACAGGCAGCGCAGATCGCGCGATATGCCGACGGCGTGATCGTGGGTTCGGCCTTTGTCCGCTGCCTCCTCGAAGAGTCGGATCCGGCGGCGGGGCGGACACGCCTGGCCGCACTCGCGCGAGATATCCGCGCGGGAATTGATAGCGCGGGACCAGTGGACCGGACACCCGCCACGACCCTCGCACTGGGTGGGCAGTCTAAGGCCCCCGAACCGTCGTCGCTCACCGCATCCGAAGGGACACATGGATGAACACCTTAGGCCCCGAACTCCTTCTCGCCGCCATTCCCAGTCCCGAACAGAACGTCCTGGTTTATTTGGGGCCGGTTCCGGTGCATTTTTATGCCCTGTGCATTCTGGCGGGGATTGGGGTGGCCACCTGGTGGGCTACTCGACGCTGGAAGCGGCACGGCGGCGATCCGGACACGCTGTTCGACATTGTGATGGTCGCCATTTTCGCAGGCATTATCGGGGCCCGTATTTACCATGTGCTCTCATCACCGGACGCCTACTTCGGGCCGAATGGCCACCTGATCGACGTTTTTATGATTTGGAACGGCGGGCTCGGGATCTGGGGGGCGGTTGCGCTCGGTGGTCTCGCTGCCTGGTTCATGGCACGTCGCAAACGGGTTCGGTTCGGTGTTCTCGCCGACTGTATTGCCCCGACCTTGCTGGTAGGGCAGGCAATCGGTCGGCTGGGGAACTGGTTTAACCAGGAACTGTATGGCGGTCCAACCACGCTCCCGTGGGCGTTGCACATCACCTGCCGCGATGGGCAAATTCCCGGCTGCGTGCCCGGTTACTACCACCCAACTTTTCTGTACGAGATGATCTGGAACCTGCTCGGGGCTGTGCTCTTAGTGCTTGTGGAACGCCGATTCCGTTTAGGTGGGGGACGTGTGTTCTGGCTGTACGTGATGGTCTACACCGCAGGCCGAAGCTGGATTGAGGCGATGCGGATTGACCCGGCGGAGCTCATCTTTGGGATCCGTTTGAATGTGTGGACCTCCCTCTTGCTCTTCCTCGTCGGCCTGATCATGTTTTTGGTGCTCACCAAACGCGCCCAGACGCACAAGGAAAACCCTGAGGCGCATCTGGATCCGATCCCGGTGCCTGCGCCTGTGGCCCAAAAATAGTGGCGGAACCCGCGCGACCATCTAGCCTGCGGGGAATAAATCCGTGGGAACCGCGTTTAGATTGCTGTACCTACTCCGGACCATGCCTGGATATCCATGCCCATCCATATGATGGACATGTCCGGATCATGCTTCGGGACGCGCGGCTACAATAAAACCTAGGCCTGCCGCGATCACCAGCAGACCAACATTGCATGGCCCCGTGAACGCATTGGCAAGATGCCCAATCGGCATCATCTCTTAGCTAAGGCCCAGCGTACGGAGCGCTCGCGCTAATGGAGACCCCGTCACGCGCGCGGCTCGGTATCGCCCGCAGCTCACACGAATCGGACCAGCGTCGACCGTCCTTTCACGAGGACTTCATGACGCCTTTACACCGATCGGGGATCGCCCCGAGAACCTGACCGAGGACGGATATTATGCGACCGCTTTCATCCCGCTTCAGCGCGATCCCTGCTCGGACCGGCCTGTACCGGCCCGAGGCAGAAAAGGACGCCTGCGGGGTCGCCACGGTCGCCACCTTGCGCGGGTATGCCGGTCACGACATCCTCGAACAAGCCCTGCTCGCACTGGAAAACCTCGACCATCGCGGTGCGGTGGGCGCCGAAGAAAACACTGGGGACGGTGCCGGAGTCCTCACCCAGATGCCGCATGAGTTCTTCAACGCGGTCCTCGGCGACCAGGGATGTCAGCTCCCGCAGCCCGGCGCATATGCCGCCGGAATCTGCTTCCTGCCTCAAGAGGCTGACCAGCGCGCACACACGATCCGCACGATTGAAACACTCGCCCACGACGAAGGCCTCGCAGTTCTCGCCTGGCGCGAGGTCCCCACCACCGAAGGCCTGGTCGGGCCGATGGCGGCTTCCGTTCAGCCGTACATGGCGCAGTTAGTGATCACCGATGCCGAGGGGGAACGCACGGGCCTTGACCTCGAACGGGCAGCCTTTGCCCTGCGGCGGCGTAGCGAACACGACACGGATGCCTACTTCCCATCCCTATCTACCCGCACCATGGTCTACAAAGGCATGCTGACCACCACCCAGCTGCCAGAGTTTTTCCCAGACCTTCGCGATCCCCGCTATGCCACCAAACTGGCAATCGTTCATTCGCGCTTTTCCACCAACACCTTCCCGGCCTGGCCGCTCGCGCACCCGTTCCGCACCCTGGCCCACAACGGCGAGATCAACACGGTGATCGGTAACCGAAACCGTATGCGCGCTGGGGAAACGCGCCTAGCATCACCGGTCTTTGGCGATGACCTCTCGCGGCTACTGCCGGTCAATACCCCAGGCGCCTCCGACTCCGCGTCCTTGGACGAGGTGCTAGAGCTATTGCACCTGTCCGGACGGTCCCTGCCTCATGCCCTGATGATGATGGTGCCAGAGCCGTGGGAAAACGACCCGGGTATGGATCCGCAGATCCGAGACTTCTACCGCTACCATGCGATGATCCAGGAGCCGTGGGATGGCCCGGCAGCGATTGTGTTCAGCGATGGCACCCAGATCGGGGCCAAACTCGACCGCAATGGTCTGCGGCCTTTGCGCTGGTGGCTGACCACTGATGGCCTGGTCGTTCTCGGATCTGAAGCGGGGCTGCTACCCATCTCGCCGGATCGAGTGGCACGGAAAGGCCGAGTGGCCCCGGGAAGCATGTTCTTGCTGGACGTTGAGCAGGGGAAGATGCTGGACGAGGAGCAGGTTCGCCGCGACATAGCCACCGCCCAACCGTACGGGAAGTGGATTGCCGAAAACACGGTGCAGCTGACCGATCTGCCTGACCGCGAGCATGTGTCGCATTCGCGTGCCTCCGTCGTGCGCAGGCAGCAGACCTTTGGATACACCGAAGAAGAGCTCAGGATTCTGCTCGCACCGATGGCAGCCAAAGGGGTCGAGCCGATCGGTGCCATGGGAACCGATACGCCGGTTGCGGTGCTGTCTGATCGCCCCCGGCTGCTGTTTGACTACTTCACTCAAATGTTTGCCCAGGTCACTAATCCGCCGCTGGATTCCATCCGGGAACAGATGGTGACCAGCTTGCATTTGACCATTGGTGAAGCCCGTAATTTGTTGGATGCTACGCCGTCCCATGCGCGCCAGCTCAGTCTGCCATTCCCGGTTCTCGACAATGACCAGGTTTCCAAGATCCTCAATGTGTCGGCGAATCCCCGCACCGCGGACTTTCACGCTGTCAGACTGCGAGGTTTATACCCGGTGGCTGACGGCGCCACAGGGTTAGCTGAACGCCTTCGCGAGGTGTGCGAGGAAGCGGTAGCAGCGATTGATGACGGCGCATGCTTTGTGGTGCTGTCGGATCGCGACTCCAACCAGGCTCTCGCCCCGATTCCATCCCTTCTGCTGACCTCGGCTGTTCAACATCACCTGATTCGCTGTGGCCGACGTACTCGGGCTGCGCTGATTGTGGAGGCCGGTGATGTACGGGAGGTTCATCACGTTGCGCTGCTGTTGGCTTTCGGTGCATCCGCGGTCAACCCGTATCTGGCGATGGAAACCGCGGAGGATCTGGTCGACCGCCACGTGGTTAATGGCATCAGCGGTGAGGAAGCGGTTGCTAATTTGCTGACCGCGCTCGGCAAGGGCGTGCTGAAGATCATGTCCAAAATGGGGATCTCTACAGTATCCTCCTACCGCGGATCGCAGATCTTTGAGGCGGTGGGACTCTCAGAAGACCTCATCGATACGTACTTCCCCGGGGTGGTGAGTCAGCTCGGTGGCATCGGCCTGGATGTCATAGCGGACGAGGTGGCGGCGCGTCACCGCAACGCGTACCCGCCGCTCGGATTCAAATCACCGCACCGTCGCCTCGACGTGGGCGGGGAGTATCAGTGGCGCCGCGAAGGCGAACATCACCTGTTCAACCCGCAGACAGTCTTTCGTCTCCAGCATTCGACGCGTACCCGGCAGTACGAGGAATTTCGTCGATACACCGATATGGTGGATGACCAGTCTCGTCAACTGTCCACACTGCGTGGACTGTTTCGCCTGCGCACCGAGGATTCCACGCCAATTCCACTGGATGAGGTGGAACCCGTTTCGGCTATTGTCACTCGGTTTATGACCGGAGCGATGAGCTACGGCTCCATCTCCCGGGAAGCGCACGAGACGCTTGCGATCGCGATGAACCGGCTCGGCGGGATGTCCAATTCGGGGGAAGGTGGGGAAGACCCAGAACGGTTGCACGATCCCGAGCGCAACAGCGCGATTAAACAGATCGCCTCGGGACGCTTCGGTGTGACCAGTGAATACTTGACCTTTGCCCGCGACATTCAGATCAAGATCGCCCAGGGTGCGAAGCCGGGCGAAGGCGGTCAGCTGCCGCCGCAAAAGGTGTACCCGTGGATTGCGCGCACCCGCCACTCAACTCCGGGTATCGGGCTGATTTCTCCGCCGCCACACCACGACATTTACTCAATTGAAGACCTTGCCCAGCTCATCCACGACGCGAAGAATGCCAACCCCGCGGCCAGAGTCCATGTGAAGCTCGTGGCTGAACACGGCGTGGGTACGGTGGCGGCCGGGGTGTCTAAAGCACATGCCGATGTGGTGTTGATTTCCGGGCACGACGGAGGCACGGGTGCTTCGCCCCTGAATTCCCTGAAGCATGCCGGGATTCCATGGGAGCTGGGTCTAGCCGAAACCCAGCAGACCCTTTTGCTCAATGGGCTGCGTGACCGGATCACGGTTCAGGTCGACGGGCAGATGAAGACCGGGCGGGACGTCGTGATTGCCGCTTTGCTCGGTGCCGAGGAATTTGGGTTCGCGACGGCGCCGCTGGTCGTATCGGGCTGCATCATGATGCGGGTGTGTCATTTAGACACCTGCCCCGTCGGGGTGGCGACCCAAAACCCTGAACTTCGCGAGCGATACACCGGAACCCCGGAGCTCGTGATCACCTTCTTTGAATTCATCGCCGAACAGGTGCGTGAGCATTTGGCGGCATTGGGACTGCGGTCGATTGAAGAAGCTGTAGGGCGTCTGGATCTCCTGGACATTGACGATGCTCGCCGCCATTACAAGCAGGAAGGGTTGGAGCTGGGACGCATTGTGCAGGCGGTTGAGCCCTTCCCTGGGGACCATCCCCGGCGGATGCGGGCCCAGGACCATGGCCTTGACCGGGCGTTGGATCATGACCTCATCGCGCAGGCCGCTGAGGCGTTAGACCAGGGCATTCCCGTCGTGATTCAGTCGTCGGTGCGCAATGTGAACCGCACGGTCGGCACCATGCTCGGCCACGAAGTTACCCGCCGCTATCGAGGTGAGGGCTTACCCGAGGACACCATCACCGTGCGCCTCGATGGAACCGCTGGCCAATCTCTAGGAGCGTTCCTTCCACTGGGGGTCACCCTGGAGCTGACGGGTGATGCCAACGATTACGTCGGTAAAGGTCTGTCCGGTGGGGTGATCTCAGTGGCGCATGCTCAAGGTAGTGAGCTTGCGCGCCGCTCGGCCACCATCGCAGGCAACACCGTGGCGTATGGCGCGACCAGCGGCAAGCTGTTTCTCGCGGGAAGCGCCGGTGAACGCTTCGGGGTGCGTAACTCGGGCGCAACGCTGGTGGTTGAGGGGATTGGCGATCACGGATGTGAGTACATGACCGGTGGTGCCGTGTTCGTGCTCGGTCCCACCGGCCGAAACCTCGGAGCTGGTATGTCTGGAGGATCACTGTTCGTTCTCGATCTGAATCAAGATGTGATCAATCCCCAGGATGCCCCGTCCTTTGAGGTTGGGTCCGTGCGCGATGAACACCGTGATTTTGTCATGGAGGTGCTGCGCGAACATGTGCGCCGGACCGAGTCGCCGCGAGTCGAGTCTCTGCTGGCCGACCCACAGGACCTTTTTGCACGTCTGACGCAGATCACCCCGCGTGAATTCTTGCGGGTGACCACCATCCGCGAGCAGGCGCTCGAAGACGGTATTGACCCTGACTCTCACGAAGTGTGGAACATGATCTTGGAGGGTTCACATGGCTGATCCGCGCGGTTTTCTGAAAAACAGGAATCGTGAACTGCCTGCCCGCAGGCCTGTTCCGGTGCGCCTTATGGACTGGCGCGAGGTGTACGAGGCGCGCGAGCAGGGCACCTTGGATGTGGTCTCCCGGCAAGCGGGCCGCTGTATGGACTGTGGAATCCCGTTTTGTCATCAGGGGTGCCCGCTAGGGAACCTGATCCCCGAGTGGAATGAGCTGGTGTATCGCAGCGACTGGCAGGACGCGATTGAGCGTTTGCACGCGACCAATAATTTCCCCGAGTTCACCGGACGCGCGTGCCCGGCTCCGTGCGAGACCAGCTGTGTTTTGGGGATTAACCAGCCCGCGGTGACGATCAAGAATATTGAGGTCTCCATCGTCAACCGTGCTTTTGACGAAGGCTGGGTGACTCCGCAGGTGCCCACGCGCCAGACTGGGCACACGGTGGCGGTGGTCGGCTCGGGCCCGGCGGGCCTGGCCGCGGCTCAGCAGCTCACTCGGGCGGGGCACACCGTGGTGGTGCTTGAGCGTGATGACCGTCTCGGTGGTCTTCTGCGATATGGGATCCCGGAGTTCAAGCTGGAAAAGCGCCATGTAGATCGGCGCATTGAGCAGATGCGGGACGAGGGGACTCGTTTTCGCACCGGTGTGACGGTGGGTGCGATACCCCAGGCTGAAGCTGGCGAACCTAAGCAAACCAGCGGAACTGAGGACGCTGGAGGGGCTGGGAACCGTGGGGGAGTGCGCCACGAGAGTGCCATCACATTGCAGGACCTGCGCAGGCGGTTTGATGCGGTCATTCTCGCTACCGGTGCCTCTGTTCCTCGAGACCTCCCGGTGACCGGGCGCGAGGCGCGCGGAATTCATTTTGCGATGGAGTACCTCACCCAAGCCAATCGCAGTGTGGCCGGCGACGAGGTTCCCGGGCAGATCACGGCTGAGGGTAAGGACGTGATCATTATCGGTGGCGGAGACACCGGGGCAGACTGCCTGGGCACTGCTCTGCGGCAAAAAGCGCGGTCGGTCACGACCTTGGCGATCGGTGTGCAACCCCCGTCTGAGCGTGATGAACGCCATCCGTGGCCCACCCATCCGGTGATTTTTGAGGTCACATCCGCCCATGAAGAGGGTGGTGAGCGCACCTTTTTGGCCTCGACAACCGGCTTTGAAACCGATGCGGAAGGGAACGTCAGCGGTATCCGGGTGGCGCGTACCCGGTTCGTGGATGGTAAGCGGGTCCCGACACCCGGGACCGACCGGGTCCTTCCCGCTCAGCTGGTGCTTATAGCCATGGGATTTGCTGGTCCTGAGCAGGATTCGTTCGCTGGCCCAGAGGGCATCCAGTTCGATAACCGGGGCCATATGGCGCACGGCGATAACTGGATGACCAGTCTCGACAATGTTTTTGTGGCGGGTGACTGCGCCCGCGGTCAGTCGTTAATTGTGTGGGCGATTGCTGAGGGGCGCGCGTGTGCGTCGGCGGTGGATCAACACTTGATGGGGATGACAGAGCTCCCGGCTCCCGTCATTCCCGGGACTCAGCCGATTACACTGTAGAGGGAACTCGACGGCGCGCTCCTCACGACCCTTCACTCTCGACAGATAGGTAGTCATGCGTAAAGCGAAGATCGTCTGCACTCTCGGCCCGGCGACTCACACCTACGATCAGATCCGGACCCTGATCGATGCGGGCATGAATGTTGCGCGCATGAATCTCTCTCACGGCACGTATGCGGACCATGAGGCCGTCTATAGCAATATTCGCCGGGCGGCTGCAGACCTCGGTAAGAACGTTGCGGTCCTGGTGGACCTCCAGGGTCCGAAGATCCGCCTTGGAAAGTTCGAGGGTGGCCCGTACGAGCTCGCGATTGGCGATCAGTTCACGATCACCACGGACGACATTGTGGGAACCCGTGAGCGGGTCTCAACGACCTTCAAAGGACTTCCGGGAGACTGCCGTCCCGGTGACATGCTTCTGATCGACGACGGCAAGGTCGCGGTGCGAGTCATTGAAGTGACCGACACCGACGTGCGCACGGTGGTTGAGGTTCCCGGCCCGGTCTCTAACAACAAGGGCATCAACCTTCCGGGAGTGGCGGTTTCCGTCCCCGCCATGAGTGAGAAGGACATTGAGGACCTTCGCTGGGGTCTGCACCTGGGCGCCGATCTGATTGCCCTGTCCTTCGTCCGCGATGCGCATGACATGGACGATGTGCTGAAGATCATGAAAGAGGAGGGAGTTCGCCTCCCCGTCATTGCCAAGATCGAAAAGCCGCAGGCGGTGCGCGCTCTGCGCCAGATTGTCGGCGCCTTCGACGGCATCATGGTGGCCCGTGGTGACCTCGGCGTTGAGCTTCCGCTCGAACAGGTCCCGCTGGTTCAAAAGCGCGCCATTGAGCTCGCTCGCCGCAATGCGAAGCCCGTGATCGTGGCCACCCAGGTGCTGGAGTCGATGATCTCCTCGCCGCGCCCGACCCGCGCCGAGGCCTCCGACTGCGCGAACGCTATCCTCGACGGTGCGGACGCCGTCATGCTCTCCGGTGAGACCAGCGTTGGCCAGTTCCCATTTGAGGCTGTGCGCACGATGGCGCGCATTGTCACCAACACCGAGGAGAACGGTGCTGACCGGATTGCTCCGCTCGGCACCATTCCGCACACCCGCGGTGGTGCGATCACTCGCGCCGCAGCGGAAATTGGGGATCAGCTGTCGGCCCAGTACCTCGTCACCTTCACTGAATCAGGTGACACGGCGCGTCGCCTGGCACGCCTTCGCCCCACTATTCCTCTGCTCGCGCTCACCCCGTACGACAAGGTGCAACACCAGCTTTCGCTCAGCTGGGGTATTGAGGCCCTGTTGGTGCCGGAGCAGAAGAATACTGACGAAATGATTGCTTTGGTCGATGAGCTGCTGCGTGAGCACAAGGGCTTGCAGCCCGGTGACCTGGTGGTTGTTGCCGCCGGTTCGCCTCCCGGCGTTCACGGCTCGACCAACACGCTGCGCGTGCACCGGATTGGTGACCTCGATGGCGCAGAATCGGCCCGGATCGAGGCTGACTCCATTGCACGTCCCGTCCACGAACGCTGAGTTCTAGGTTTTAAAATTCGCGACACCGGCACCATCGGTTATGGGTGCCGGTGTCGCGGCATATCGGGGCGTGTATGTGGGCCTCGGGGTGTGAGTACGTGTCTGCGGTATGCGTATCTCGGCTATTTACTGCCGCTATTTCTGCGCTCGGCGAGGCGAGATGGCGTGTGGGGCAGGCATAAAACATAGGGACCCCGGAAAGCCCGGAGCCCCTATGTTTTGTCATACGGAGTCAGTCGGTAAAAGATCTCATCGATCATTCACCGATGGGTGCCGGGTGCGGGACTCGAACCCGCACGCCCTATGGACAACGCATTTTGAGTGCGTCGCGTCTACCGATTCCGCCAACCCGGCGAGGAAATGACTTCACTAAGACTATCCTGCCCTACAATTGAATCAACAGCTGATTCGACGAGAACGACAGGTGACATGAACGACAATAATGAGATTCCCGAGCAGGACGACGCTCCGGCGAAGGCAGTTCAGCGGCGGCGTGCCCTGGTCGCCGAAGATGAAAGCCTGATTCGGATGGATATCGTCGAAACCCTCACCGAAGCGGGGTATGACGTCGTTGCCGAGGTAGCCGACGGCGAAAGTGCCGTGGAGAAAACCCGCGAGCTGCGTCCGGACATCGTGGTGATGGATGTCAAGATGCCGAAGATGGATGGCGTGAGCGCGGCGGAGATTATCGGCAAAGAGTCTTTGGCCCCGGTCGTGATGCTTACCGCATTTAGCCAGACGGAGCTGGTTGAGCGTGCCCGTGACGCGGGCGCTATGGCCTATGTAGTCAAGCCTTTCACGCCGGCTGATCTCCTTCCCACGATCGAAATCGCGGTTTCGCGTTTCGCCCAGATTTCTCAGCTCGAGGCCGAAGTTGCGGACCTCACCGAACGCTTTGAAACCCGTAAGCGGGTGGATCGCGCTAAGGGTCTGCTGATGACGAATATGGGCTTGACCGAACCGGAGTCATTCCGGTGGATTCAAAAGACATCGATGGATCGCCGACTCACTATGCGTGAGGTGGCCGATGCGGTGATTGATCAGCTCGCCACCCGGGCGACCAAAGAGTAAATAGATAGTCAGCCGATTGCGGCGGCGCGGACTGCGGTCTGTGCCGCCGCTTTTGTTTGCTGGCATGCCCGACTATCCGGCTTGCCTGCGGCTGGCTGGCCCCAGGGCTAGCTGATGCGTGTGAGGCTAAGCCGTTTCAGCAGCTCGAGGCGGTAGCAGCATAGTGGTGACGGTGCAGGTGCACAGCAGATGCTTGCGTTTGTCCGTCACCTCCACCAGGTATGAAGCCAGCTGCTTACCGAGATGGCGGGCGGTTGCGGTGGCAATCACTTCCCCCGACCGAGCCGACCGGTGATGGGTGGCCGACACGTCGACTCCGACCGCGGTTGCGCCGTCGCCATGAATTGTTCGAGCGTGCACGAAGGCGGCCAGGGATGCCACAGTTTCCGCTAGGGCAATGGATGCCCCACCGTGCAGAAGACCGGCTGGTTGGGTGTTCCCGGCCACCGGCATGCGGATGACACCGCCCTCGGCGGAGAGGTCTAACAGCTCCATATTCATGCGCGAGCACAGGGTGCCCGGGAGCTGGGAACGGACCGCCTCGATGATTCCAGGGTCGGTCGCAGCGGTGCGTCGGGAGCGAGCATGAGCGCGATTCACGGGTCAAGGGTGTCATGGAGCGTGGTCCGTGTGCCAGTTCTGGCGTTGCGAGCTTCGCTCTTTGTGGACGAGACTTGCGGCATGGACCAGACCCGCATGCTTCTCGTTGATGGCCACTCAATGGCGTTCCGCGCGTTTTTCGCCTTGCCTGCCGAGAGTTTCAGTGACGGCCGGGGACAGGCCACGAATGCGGTCTATGGTTTTACAAACATGCTGTTTAACGTGGTCACGACGGAGAAACCAACCCATGTTGCGGTAGCGTTCGACCTTCCGGGTGGCACCTTTAGGGACCGGATCTACGACCAGTACAAGGCGGGTAGGGCTTCGACTCCTCCGGAGTTCATCGGACAGATCGAGCTAATTCAGCGAGTGCTCGATGCCTTGGGTGTGTGTTGGCTGACAGCTGAGGATCACGAAGCGGATGATGTGGTCGCCACACTTGCCCGCAGAATCTCACAACGCGGGGGTGAGGTCTTGGTGTGCACTTCTGACCGGGATGCCATTCAGTTAGTCGATGACCAGACCACGGTGTTGCAGCCGCGCAAGGGCGTGACTGACCTTGTGAGGATGACCCCACAGGCTGTGTGGGACAAGTACGGTGTGACCCCGCAGCAGTATCCGGAGCTGGCAGCGCTCGTGGGGGAGAGCGCCGATAACCTTCCAGGGGTGCCGGGGGTGGGGCCGAAAACCGCCGCGAAGTGGATTGGCATGTACGGCTCCTTGGAGCAGATTGTGGCCAGGGCGGAAGAGATTAAAGGGAAGGCAGGGCAGTCCCTGCGCGATCACCTCGACGATGTTGAGCGCAACCGGCGCATGAACGCGGCGGTGACCACCCTCGATCTTCCTGATGACGATGCACTGTATCGGCTTGGACGCGGCTCGCGTCAGGCGCTTGCAGAGGTCTTCGACAATCTTGCGTTTCACACCATCAGGCAGCGGGTGCCGGATCTGTTTTTGGCAGATGCTCCTGAGGCCCCGGCTGCTCCGTCGGCGCCTGATAGCCCGCGCGATGTGACGAAGCCTCTGATTGATTCCGGCGATGGTCTGATTGCGGCGCTGACGCGCTGGCGAGCGGATGGCGGGGCTGTGGTTGCCACCGGAACCTGGGAACAGGGGGCGGGTGATGCTCATCACCTGGCGATTGCTGGCTGCGATGGGGTCGCCGTGGTTGCCTTAAGTGATCTCACCTCGGAGGCGGAGAAGGCTTTAGCGGCTTGGTTATCTGACCCGGAGATTCCGCTCACGGCGCACGATGCCAAGCGGGTAGCGCACCTTATGGCTTCGCGCGGTATGGATGTGTGCGGGGTTGTGATGGACCTGGGGATCGCCGAGTTCCTGTGCCGACCTGATCAACGTCCGGCCACCATTGCGCAACTGGCTCTGCGCCACTTGCATGAAGACATCGAGGCGGAAGTGGGGGCGTCCGAACAACTTGCACTCGATCTCGATGGTGAGAGTGTGGCGGCCCAGGCCACTGCGCTCGCTCGGCAGGCGGATGCGGTTGCTCGGGTGGGGGAGGTGCTTGCGGCCGATGTCGCTGCCCGCGGAGCCGAGAATCTGCTAGAGACCTTGGAACTGCCGTTACAGTCGGTGATCGCAGATATGGAAGCGATCGGTATTGCCACCGATGACACCGTGCTGTCAGATCTCGATGCCGCACATGCGCAGCGTCAGCGTGAGGTTGCCGAAGCGGCTTTTGCGGAAATCGGTGGGGACCGGATCAATCTTGGTTCACCGAAGCAGCTTCAAGAGGTGCTGTTTACGCGCTTGGACATGCCGAAAACCCGGAAGACTAAAACCGGCTATTCAACGGATGCGGAATCCCTGACCGATCTGTTTGCGCGGACCGGACATCCGTTCCTCGAGCATCTGCTCGCTCACCGCGATGTCACTAAGATGCGTCAGATTATCGAAACGTTGCGCAAATCTATTGCCGACGATGGCCGCATTCATACGACGTTCCACCAAAACATTGCGGCTACCGGTCGACTGTCCTCGAACAGTCCCAATTTGCAGAATATTCCCGCGCGTACAGCTGAGGGGCGGCGAATTCGGGAAGCCTTCCGATGCAGCGACGGTTTTGACACTTTAATGACTGCTGACTATTCGCAGATTGAAATGCGCATCATGGCTCATCTGTGCGGGGATGAAGGACTGATTGAAGCATTCCGCAGCGGTGAGGACTTACACGTGTTTGTTGCCTCCCGGGTGTTCGGGGTGGCTGCGGACGAGGTGGACAGCGCCATGCGCTCAAAGACCAAAGCCGTCTCCTATGGGCTCGCATACGGCCTGTCTGCCTTTGGTTTGGCTCGTCAGCTGCATATCAGCCAGACGGAGGCGACCGCGTTGCGTGACGGCTATTTTGAACGGTTTGGAAAGGTGCGGGACTATTTGCGCGCCTCGGTGGAGACTGCCCGGGAGAAGGGGTACACCGAGACGATTCTCGGACGCAGGCGTTATCTTCCCGACCTCGGTTCGGATAACCGTCAGCGTCGGGAGAATGCCGAGCGGGTCGCATTAAACTCGCCTATTCAGGGTTCAGCTGCCGACATCATCAAGCTGGCGATGCTGGGTGTGCAACGGGAGTTGACCGCGCGCGCTTTGCAATCGCGGATGCTGCTTCAGGTGCACGATGAACTGGTGTTGGACATTGCGCCGGGCGAGGAATCTGAGGTGCGCCAGCTAGTGGTGGAGCAGATGGGCGGCGCGTACGATCTGTCGGTGCCTTTAGAAGTTTCGGTGGGAACAGGTCCGACGTGGGCGGCGGCAGCGCACTGAGCAGAACCGTCGAGTTGATCGTTCACGCTCGAACAGCGTGGGGTTCATCGGTCCTGGCGTGTGCAACACCAGATGGCGGTGCCGGGAAGTATCTCTCCGCGCACTTTGGACCATCCGCCCCAGGTGCGGGCGTGTGGTGACCATTCGGGTTCGACCAGGTCGACAATCGTGAACCCTGCGGCGACCAGGTGGCGAACCCAGTCGCCGAGGGTACGGTGATGTTCGCTGTAGCTGAGCCGTCCTTGCTCATCGTGTTCTGTATACGGGGTTCGATCGAAATATGGGCGGTCAGCGCGTAGGCCGCGTTCCGACGGGTCATCGGGGAAGGCCCAGCGCACTGGGTGGCTGACTGAGGCGACAAATCGCCCGCCGTCGCACAGAACTCGGGCGACCTGCCGCAGCGCTGTGTCCAGATCTGCGACGAAGGGGAATGCGCCGTAACTGGTGAAGACATGGGTGAAGGACGCGTCCTCGAACGGAAGCTTCAAAATGTCGGCTTGAACTGTCGGGACGCAGATTCCGCTTTCGTCATCGAGGCGTCTCGCTTGGTCGAGCATTCCGCGAGAGAGATCACACCCGATGACGTCGATTCCCTGGGAGAGCAGCCATCGGCTGCCTTGTGCTGCTCCGCAACCTACTTCGAGAACTCGGCCCCGGCGCAGTTCCTCCAGTGGGCCGAGCAGTTGAGCGTCGCGTTCGAGCAGGCGTTCTGGGCCCCAGGACAGTTCGACATCGCCTAGATCATGCCGATGCTCGGCGATGTAGGAGGGTGCTTCGACATCCCAGAAATTGCGGTGTGCCGCGGAGTCCTCGGTGAGCTCAGCGGTCAGAGAATCAGGCTGAAGGGGTTTCGGCTGCGGGTTGGGATGGCGGATGGGGTTGGTCATAACGCCTCCGGGCGAGTATGGCAGCGCGATCGGGCTGGAAAAATTCGTGCGGGAATGTCTTTGACCATGGATCAAGGGCGGGCTAGACTCAGATGCATCTGTGTTGCGACCTTCCGCTGACTCTAGATTGCAGGTTCTAATTGCAGGTCCCGGCTTTGTCTGGCCTGTGACAACTTGGAATGGGTGCGGTTCGTAGCCACGCAGGCAGCATTCAGAATACTGTCCCTACTCATTTCTGTCCCGACGGAGCTTCGACCTACATGACCAGCGTGACCGACGCCAACGCGGCACCCCAGATCGCCATCAACGATATCGGCAGCGCCGATGATTTCATGGCCGCCATCGACTCGACCATCAAGTACTTCAACGATGGCGACATCGTCGAGGGCACCGTGGTGAAGGTCGACCGTGACGAGGTTCTCCTCGATATCGGCTACAAGACCGAGGGTGTTATCCCCTCCCGTGAGCTGTCCATCAAGCACGACGTTGACCCCGGTGAGGTGGTTGAGGTCGGCGACGAGATCGAGGCCTTGGTCCTGCAGAAGGAGGACAAAGAAGGCCGTCTGATCCTGTCCAAGAAGCGTGCGCAGTACGAGCGCGCCTGGGGCACGATCGAGCAGATCAAGGAAGACGACGGCGTTGTCACCGGCACCGTCATCGAGGTTGTCAAGGGCGGCCTCATCGTCGATATCGGTCTGCGTGGCTTCCTACCCGCCTCCCTCGTTGAAATGCGCCGCGTGCGTGACCTGCAGCCGTATGTCGGTCAGGAACTCGAGGCGAAAATCATCGAGCTGGATAAGAACCGCAACAACGTGGTCCTTTCCCGCCGCGCCTACCTCGAGCAGACCCAGTCGGCCGTGCGCAGCGACTTCCTGCAGACCCTCCAGAAGGGCCAGATTCGCGACGGTCACGTCTCCTCCATCGTCAACTTCGGCGCATTCGTCGATCTCGGCGGTGTGGACGGCCTCGTGCACGTCTCTGAGCTGTCCTGGAAGCACATCGACCACCCGAGCGAGGTTGTCGAGGTTGGTACCCCGGTCACCGTCCAGGTGCTCGATGTCGACATGGACCGCGAGCGTGTCTCCCTGTCGCTGAAGGCCACTCAGGAAGATCCGTGGCAGCACTTCGCACGCACCCACGCCATTGGCCAGGTCGTGCCCGGTAAGGTCACCAAGCTGGTTCCCTTCGGCGCCTTCGTGCGCGTGGAGGACGGCATCGAGGGCCTCGTGCACATTTCCGAGCTGGCTGTGCGCCACGTGGATCTGCCCGAGCAGGTTGTCACCGTTGACCAGGACGTGTTCGTCAAGGTCATCGACATCGACCTCGAACGTCGTCGGATCTCCCTGTCGCTCAAGCAGGCGAACGAGGGTGTCGATCCCGAGGGTGACGACACCACCTTCGACCCGGCTCTGTACGGTATGGCCGCAGAGTACGACGAGAACGGCGAGTACAAGTACCCCGAGGGCTTCGACCCGGAGACCAACGAATGGCTCCCGGGTTACGAGAAGCAGCGCGAAGACTGGGAGAGCGAGTACGCCAAGGCATACGAGCGGTGGAACCAGCACAAGGCTCAGGTTGCCGAGGCTCTGAAGGCCGAGGACGAGAGCGCTGCTGCACCGGCTGCAGGCGCCCCCGCAGCAAATGGAGGAGCAACCTCCTACCAGTCCAGCCCGGCCGACGCTGGCACCCTGGCCTCCGACGAGGCGCTGGCTGCCCTGCGCGAAAAGCTCACCGGTAACTGATTTGGACTAACACTCGCGGTTGATCGGAGCTGAACCGGTCACAGCGATGTGATGAGGGGCGGTGCCATATGGCACCGCCCCTCATCACATTTAATATGTCGATTCAATGCGTCGGTTCTCGACGATGGTGAGGCGATCCCGGACGATGATAAATCGGCCCTGGACTTTGGCTGGACAGGCCGAAACTACAACGATCTAAATCGGATGAAAGATATGATAATTACGTGAGAAACAGGCAAAAACATATGGGTCGGCGATGGCGCAGACCCGCCATTCTCATTCCCTTCGTTCTGTTTCTCATTCTCATCGTGGCCTTTGCGTCCTACATGGTGCCCGAACGCCTCGTACGGCTATGGGCCCTCGAGGCTCGGCAGATTGGTCTCGTGCGCCAGGGAACAATGTCAATGTGGCCGATATCCACCGAGCACGGTGACCGCGTGCTTCGGGTGCAGCTACGTGGAGGCGATAAGGACGATATTGCCACCGGGGTTCGCCTCACGCTACTGTCCTCCGAAGGCCGAGTGACCTGGCATAACGTGGTGATGACCACGGATAGTCTCCCGGCGGAGATTGAACAAAGCCCCATGGTGACCACTATTCCGGGAACCTCCACGGTTTTTGTCACCACCTTTGGCCTGCACGGTACGACCACCAGGTCTTTCGAGGCTGGCAGTGAGCCACAGCGCGAGGGCCCTGCTCATCAGGGGATACCCGTTGCGGCCTCCAAAAGAGCAATAATCTATGCCCGCTGCACCATCGCCCCGGACACCTTCGGGAACGGTTGCAGGCTGACCGGTCAGCGACGATCAGATGGAGCCGAGATATGGAGTGCCCCGCTCGCATCGTCGGACCTAGCGGATGCGCGTGCTCACGCCGACCTGGAACCCGGGTGGGGTTTTCCGGCACCGGGCGTGACCGGATTGGACTTACCGCTGAGCCAAAATGTTGTGCGTCATCTGCCAGAAGGTTCGGTGCATAGCGCCCGTTACGCGAGAGCTGTCGTCGATCCTGTGACTCCCATGTCCCCGGGGATACGCAATGTTTCCGGGCCGCTGCCGGGATTTACCGGTGCCGTGTTAGAGGACGGGCGCACCTATCTGATCGACCCCGATCGAGGCCCACTAGGCCCGGGCATCGAGGGGATTCCGTTATCCGTCGGACCACACGGTCTCATGGTGCGTTCTGCCCACGACGCACTAGTGCGAATCGACGTCGGCGGCATCGAACACCCTGTGAACCTGCCCGCTCTGAAAGGACGAACCGACTGGTCGGTGAGATCTCTGCCGACCTCGACCGTGGTGAAACTGGGGGATGCTGTCTGGGCAGTCGGAGCAGACCCCGACAAACCAGTTCGGCTACCCGCTTCCGCGGCAACATCTGTGACCCGGGCTGTCGCCGGACAAGACGGAACACTGATCGTCACCACCGCGACAGCTGTCGAATCTATTGATCTGATCACCGGTACGATGAGGTGGACGCGCCCCCTTAAACATTGCGGATTAGATGATGCCCGCACCCGGATGGCCAGTGGATTCGGGATCATCGCTATTTCTTGTCCCACCGTCTTATTTGACGGCTCCTTTGGAACGGGAAACACTATGCAGCTGTCTCGGCTGAGTGCGCAAGACGGGTCTGTGCTCGATACCTGGAACCTTCCAACTGTGCGTCGCAGAGAGCATATTCGCCGCGACCCCAATGCGCTGGTTATTGCTCCGTTACCCGGTGGGGCGGTGCGCGGAGAACTCGGGGTGGGGCACCCCGCGTTCATTACCGGAAGCGGGCTCGATAACAGAAGGTGACCGCGGTACGGCACACTAGAGCTATGACGACCTCACCTGCGCACTCGGTTCATACCTGGCTCACCGATATGGACGGTGTGCTAGTGCACGAAGACAAGGCTCTTCCAGGGGCTTCTGAGTTCATTGACGCGTTGCGCCGCAACGGGCGACGTTTCCTGGTGCTGACAAACAACTCCATTTTTACGCCGCGGGACCTTCGTGCTCGGCTACAGCGCTCTGGCATCGACCTTCCGGAAGAGGCTATTTGGACTAGTGCTCTGGCAACCGCGCAGTTCCTTGCCGAACAGTCGCCCGGGTCCTCGGCCTACGTCATCGGGGAAGCAGGCCTGACCAGTGCAATGCACGACGCCGGTTTTGTTCTGTCTAATACGGATCCCGAATACGTGGTTCTTGGGGAAACTCGCACCTATTCATTTGAAGCGATCACGACGGCGATTCGACTGATCGGGCGAGGGGCAAAGTTCATCGCCACCAACCCGGATGCCACGGGGCCATCAGCTGAAGGGCCACTTCCGGCAACCGGATCAGTTGCCGCACTCATAACGGAAGCCACGGGGATCAAGCCTTATTACGTGGGCAAACCAAATCCGCTCATGATGCGCAGCGCGTTGAATCGGATCGAGGCGCACTCGGAGACCACCATGATGATCGGTGACCGGATGGATACCGACGTCATCTCCGGTCTCGAAGCCGGTATGCGTACAATTCTGGTTCTCACGGGTTCAACCACCCGAGACCAGATCACTCGGTTCCCCTATCGCCCGTGGCGAGTGCTGCCATCGATTGCGGAGGTGGTGGACCTCGTGGAAGAACTCGTTCCTTTGGAATCCGAAGAACTCGGCGAAGACTGAGTGGCGGGGTCGGCACCTGCGGACACATGCCGTGTCCATGAACGACCTGCTGGTCGGAAACGATAGCAGCGGCGTGGGAGAATCGACCGTATGCTTCGATGGCTCACAGCTGGTGAATCGCACGGCCCCTCTCTGTTGGCGACCGTAGACGGCTTCCCCGCGGGGGTGAGAGTGTGCTCCGACGATATTCGAGATGTTTTAGCCCGGCGTCGGCTCGGCTACGGGCGCGGTTCGCGCCAGGCGTTTGAACGCGATGAGGTGAGAGTGCTCGCGGGGCTGCGCCATGGCCTTACTTTGGGCTCGCCGCTCGCAGTGGAAATTGGCAACACGGAGTGGCCGAAGTGGGAGAAGGTGATGTCTCCTGATCCGGTTCCCCCGGAGGATCTGCTCATTGATGCTGGCACAGGGGATGAGCGAGAGATTGCGCGCAACCGTCCGTTGACCCGTCCGCGTCCAGGCCATGCTGATCTCGCGGGGATGCTGAAATATGGGCATCGTGAGGCGAGACCGATTCTCGAGCGGGCTAGTGCCCGCGAGACCGCTGCCCGGGTTGTGGTCGGGGCGCTATGTGCTGCGCTCCTCGAACAGACGGCGGGAATACGGCTGGTCTCTCACACGGTGGCGGTTGGGCCCGTTGCGGTACCTGAGGATGCCCCGTTACCGAGCCCGGATGATGGTCCGCAGCTCGATACTGACCCGTTGCGGTGTTTTCACTCGGAGACGTCCACAGCCATGGTCGAGGAAGTGGATCGTTGCCGGGCCGACGGCGACACACTTGGCGGTGTGGTCGAAGTTCTTGCGTACGGTGTGCCCATTGGTTTAGGTTCGCATACCCAGTGGGACCGCCGTTTAGATGGCAAACTTGCCCAGGCGATCATGTCGATCCAAGCCTTTAAAGGGGTGGAGATCGGAGATGGCTTCGCAACCGCCAGACGTCGAGGATCGGTGGCGCACGACGAGATTGTCGCTGATGCCTCCGCAAGCGACGGTTCCGGCAGCCGACGATTGAGTAATCGTGCCGGTGGTCTTGAAGGTGGAATAACCAACGGCCAGGTGCTCCGTGTTCGTGGTGCCATGAAACCGATTTCAACCGTTCCTCACGCCTTGCGCACGATCGACGTCGCCACCGGTGAGGACACTCGGGCCCACCACCAGCGATCCGATGTGTGTGCGGTGGCGCCAGCTGCTGTGATCGCTGAAGCGATGGTGGCGATCACCTTGGCAGATGCCCTGATTGAGAAAGCCGGCGGAGACAGCGTCGCTGAGATTCGGGCCCATCTCAAGGCCGGTCGGACTCAGTCTGGTCTGGGATGAGTGCGCTGTGATTGTGCTGATCGGCCCGATGGGTGCGGGCAAAACCACGGTGGGAACGCATCTTGCCCGGGTTCTGGAGTGTCCGTTCATCGACACAGACGAGGTGGTTGCGCAGCGCCTCGGCCGCACGATCCCGGAGATCTTTGCTGCTGTGGGTGAAGTCGGTTTCCGGGAAGCAGAACAAGATGCGGTGCTGTCGGTGCTGTCTGGCCCGGAGGGCGCGGCTACCGATCTTTCGGGCTTTTCTCGTGCTCATCAAGCGGGGCCGGTGGTGGCTCTGGGCGGTGGTGCCCCCACGATCGCGCAGGTGAGGACGGCGTTACGTCCGCACTTGACGATTTACTTGCGTCTGCCGAGTGAGGCTGCGGAGGATCGGCTCGGCAGCGAGCGCACAGGCGCGTCGCGATTAACACGGCCCTTGCTGGCCGGTGCCGATACGAAAACGGCTATGACGCGTTGGTGCAGGATTGCTGAGGAACGTGAGCCCATTTATCGAGAGCTGGCAGACGTGACCCTCGATGCGTCGAGATCCGTTGAAGATTTAGTCCAGCAGATCCTTCATGACTTCCATCTACCCAGCGAAACCTCGGTTCGTCCATCTATAACCCCCATGATCGGCAAGGAGAGTCTGTGATGACCTCGCCCCAGGTACTACCCGTGACCATCCCCGTGACGACGGATACCGGAGGATACGAGGTGCGTGTAGGCCGGGGACTGTTGGACCCCAACTGGTCTGGTGAGGGTGATCGTCATCCTCTGCTCGCGGCGGTGCCAGAGCATGTGCGCACTATCGTCATTGTTCATCCTCCGACGCTGGCGGAGCGCGCCGCGCAATTGCGCGAGTTATTGTCCAGTTCGGCTGCTCAAGCATCCATTCCAGTCTCTCAGTCACGCACGGTTTTTTTAGCGGAGGTTCCGGACGGGGAAGCCGCGAAAACCTCTCAGGTTGCGGCCTTTTTATGGCAGGTTTTTGGTCAGGCAGACATGACCCGTTCTGATCTGGTGATTGGTTTCGGGGGCGGTGCCACCACGGATTTGGCGGGGTTTGCAGCGGCGACCTGGTTGCGCGGAATTGATGTCCTCCAGATTCCGACGACGGTTGCCGCTGTGGTTGATGCTGCGGTTGGCGGTAAAACTGGAATTAATACGGCTGAGGGGAAGAACTTAGTTGGTGCTTTCCATACGCCCATCGCGGTTTTAGCAGATCTCGATCTTTTGAAGACATTGCCTCGTCATGACATCGCTGCTGGCCTGGCTGAGGTGGTGAAGGGAGGGTTCATCGCTGATCCGACGATTTTGGATCTGATTGAAGCGGATCCTGAGGCGGCTCTCGACGTGACAAGCGATGTCTTTGCGCAGGTCCTCGTGCGTAAGATCCGCATTAAGGCCGAGGTTGTCGGGCAGGATCTGCGGGAATCAGGGTTGCGGGAGATCTTGAACTACGGCCACACCTTGGCTCATGCAATTGAACGCTGTGAACGTTACCAATGGCGGCACGGTGCTGCAGTGTCTATCGGCATGGTATTTGCCGCTGAGCTCGCTCATTTAGCGGGAAAACTTAGCGAAGCCGATGTTGATCGGCATCGGAGTGTGTTGATCTCATTGGGTTTGCCGGTGACGTACCGGGGGGATCGCTGGGCTCAGCTTGAAGGCGCAATGCGTCGAGATAAGAAGGCCCGCGGATCGATGCTTCGGTTTGTTGTGCTCGATGCGATTGGACGTCCGACGCGTTTGGAGGGTCCTGATCCGGCCTTGTTGCTCGCCGCATACGGGGCGATCAGTTCCTAGCAGATTGCGAGCTGGTTTGTTCTGCTGCCTGGATGGGGACGCTTTGCGTGTAGGGGCACTGCGGTTTTGAATGCGAATACTCTATCCGCGGAAGCGCTGGGCGTCGTCGGCGAGGTCATCTCCGTCGAGGTCGACCACTGAGATCTGGCCGGTTTGGGAGGCGATGCGTTGGCGTTCAGCGCGCCGAGTGCGACGCACGAGTGAGCGCAGCTGCGAGGCCGATAGGGTGACCGACCAGTCTGTGTGCGTGGGAAGGTGCCAGCGTTTCCAGGCGGACAAAATTGCGAGCATGGCCCCGAGCCCGGCAGCGGGAATGACGAACCAGGCGGGGACGGGGGAGAGGACTACGGCGACGGTCGCTACGGAGGAGAGCAGGGCCGAGGTTGCGTACAGCGGTCCACCCCCGAAGATGACGGGGATGCGTCCGACCATAATGTCGCGGATGGCGCCTCCGCCTACCGCCGATATCACGCCGAGCAGAATAGCCGGGAGCACGTCCAGGCCTGCGGCGAGGGACTTAGCCGTTCCGGTCGCTGCCCACAGCCCAAGCGCGACGGCGTCGAGGACTCCGATCACGATCCGCCATCCTCGGCCGTCGGTGCGCACTAAGAAGGCGAATGTAGAACCGATCAGCGCGCAGACCAGGTACCACGGCCCGGCGAAGGCTGCGGGTACCCCCTGGACGATGACGAGGTCTCGAACGATGCCACCGCCGAGTCCGGATACCATGCCGATGACGGCGAAGCCGATGGCGTCAAAGCGCAGGCGCCGGGCTAGTGCACCGCCGACAATTCCCATGACTACCACGCCGAGCAGGTCGAGGGCGCGTAAAAGTCCGTTGTCTGTCAGGAGGTCTCCGGGGGTCACACGCACACGATAGGGGTGTGGCCCGCTATCTGCCCACCCGCTGACTGCTCGTCGTATGGTGATCTCATGCACGTGGTGGGTTTGACCGGTGGAATCGGCTCGGGGAAGTCAACGGTGGCGTCGATTTGGCGTGGGGCTGGTGTGCCGGTTCTCGATTTGGACGCGATGTCACGGGCAGTTTTGGATGCCCCGGGTTCGCCGGGGGCGGGTTTGGCTATTGAGCGGTTTGGGTCTCGAATTGTGGCGGCGGATGGCGCCATTGATCGTCAGGCGTTGGCGGCGATCGTGTTTGCGGATACTCGGGCACGGGCTGATCTGGAAGCCATTGTGTTGGGCCGGGTTGATGCCGAGGTCAGACGCCAGCATGCGCTGTTGCAGGCGGAGGGTGCCCGGTTGGTGGTGCACGATAATCCGTTGCTTTTGGAGAAGCGTCGCGAACGTGATTACGAGCTAGTGGTGGCTGTGCTGGCGAGGCGGGAGGATCGGCTCTTGCGGCTGGTGTCCGAACGAGGTCGTTCTCGGGAGTTCTATGAATCGGTGATCGCTGCGCAGGTGAGTGATCTCGAGCGTGTGCGCAGAGCTGATGTGCTGGTGCTCAATACGGGGGGCAGGGATGTCCTTATGGATCGTGCTCGCTGTGCCTGGGTTCGCGTGTGCGAACAGTTGAACTTCCACTAGGTTATGTTCAAAACTGCGCACACATGAATATAGTGTGGGGGTGCGGATTCTTCATCCCCTTAAAAATCCTCTGTATCGACGGCTGTTTAGCGCCCAGGTGATCGCCCTCAGCGGCACCGGTATTGCCACCGTTGCTCTCGGGCTGCTGGCATACCGTCTCAATCCGGAGCATGCCGGGGCAGTCCTCGGTACCGCACTTGCGATCAAAATGATCGCCTATGTTCTGGTTGCACCAGCAGCATCGGCACTGTTCGCCTGGATTTCACGGCGCAATCTTTTAGTGTCGGCAGACATTGTGCGCCTGGTCGCCGTTGTCCTTCTGCCTTTCGCCACGGATATCTGGCAGCTGTACCTGTTGGTGTTTGTGCTTCAGGCTGCGTCAGCGACGTTTACCCCCGCATTCCAGGCGATGATTCCCCAGGTCATCACCGATGAGGATGAGTACACCTACGCGCTGTCTCTGTCGCGCCTCGCCTACGACCTCGAAGCGGCTCTTTCTCCTCTCTGTGCGGCTGTTGTGTTAATGGTTCTGCCAGGACCGCAGTTGTTTTGGATAACCGCTGCGGGCTTTTCCTGCTCAGCGGCCATTGTGGCAACGAGTGCTCTACCTCGGCGCACGGGATTAGCTGAGCAAGAGAGAATGTGCATTGGTCGAACCAGGTCGCTGGTCAGCGCGGAAAAGCATTCTATTCTTGGGATGCTGGTTATGGGCGGTACACGGGCTCTCGGCGAACTTAGGCAGGGTGTCTCCCGAATGCGAGCGGGTTTTGCGTATTTCGGCGTGGACCCGGCGCTGCGGACACTGATTGCGCTCAATGTCGCAGTGTCCTTTGGGGGTGCCTTTGTTCTTGTGCAAACCGTGGTGATTGTCCGCGGTCCCTTGGGCGGAGGAGAGTCTTTCGTGGCGGTGATGCTTGCGATCAACGGGCTTGGATCCATGGTCGGGGCCTTCACCGTGCCCTCTGTTCTAGCTCGGATTGGTATTGCGCGCACCCAATTGGTCGGAGCGCTGGTACTAGCCGGTGCGATGCTCGCGCTCACTGCTGCGGTGCTGGTGACGTCCGTCGAGAACCTCCCGGTGGTGCTGGGAGTTTTATGGATGGCGATTGGTTTTGGCTGGGCCGTGGTGGAGACGCCGGTGGGGCAGTTGCTGCGGCAACGGGTGGCGCCCGCCGAGCTCCCGGACGTTTTTGCCGCCCAGTTTTCTCTATCGCACCTGTGTTGGCTCATGGCGTACCCGGTGGTTGGGTGGGTAGGAGGTTTGGGATTGACCACGTCCATCGGGGTATTAGCCGCTTTGACCTGTACAGGGACTGTTCTCGCCTGGTCTTCGATGCGAGGATGGCGGGTGCGGCAAAAATTGACCTGTGAAAATCGTGCTGGGGACCATGGAACGCCCCGAACGGGGACTGTGCGCCAGGCATAATCGTGGGGTGACTAATGCACCCGCGCCTGTTCCTGATCAGCACGAAATCGATATCGCGGTGTCCGTTCTTCGCCTTCTCGCAGATCCCACTCGCCTGACGATTCTGGCTATGTTGCACGGAACCGAGAAGTCGGTGGGGGAGATCAGCGAAATTCTCGGCAAACGAGGGCCGATGATTTCCCAGCATCTCGCTAAGCTCCGTGCCGGGCGGCTAGTGCTGGCTAGGCGGGATGGCACGAGCATTTTTTACTCTCAGCCCGATGAGCATATTGCGGCGTTAGTCTCCAACGTTCTCCATCATGCTGAGCATGAGCTGTACGACAACCCGCCGCATCACCGTCGGCCCTGAGCTACGCGTGGTGAGGTGACCGCTGGGCGTTGTGAAATGCGGAAGGGTTGCGCTCAGCGCTGAGAACCGTAAGGCCGCAGTTGGTATGTCGTAGGGGCGCACTAGGCTGACCGTATGCGTCCAGTCACTGATCTTGTCCGTTCCGTTCATCCTTTTGAGGTGGTCTCGCAGTACCGCCCGTCGGGCGACCAGCCGCAGGCCATTGACGAACTCGCCCGGCGCATTGAAGCTGGTGAGCGTGATGTTGTTTTGCTCGGTGCCACCGGTACCGGCAAGAGCGCGACGACTGCGTGGCTGATTGAACGCTTGCAGCGCCCCACTTTGGTGATGGCGCACAACAAAACCTTGGCCGCGCAGCTCGCCAGTGAATTTCGGGAACTTCTGCCCCACAACGCTGTCGAGTACTTTGTGTCGTATTACGACTACTATCAGCCCGAGGCATACGTTCCGCAATCGGATACCTACATTGAAAAAGACTCCTCTATCAACGCTGAGGTGGAACGGCTCAGGCACTCAGCGACTAATTCTCTTCTTACCCGTCGCGATGTGGTCGTGGTGTCTTCTGTCTCCTGCATATACGGGTTGGGTACCCCGCAGGAATATGTGGACCGCATGGTCCGGTTATCCGTGGGTGATTCCATCGACCGGGACGATCTCCTGCGTCGTTTCATCGGAATGCAGTATGACCGCAACGACATCTCTTTCGTGCGTGGAACGTTCCGAGTTCGCGGAGACACGGTCGAGATTATTCCGATGTACGAAGAACTCGCGCTCAGAATTGAGTTCTTCGGAGATGAAATTGACGCGCTCTACACTCTGCACCCGGTCACCGGGGAGGTAATCCGGGAAGAACAGCAAATCCATGTCTTCCCTGCTTCTCACTACGTAGCCGGCCCTGAGCGCCTGGCGCGCGCGGTGGAGTCCATCGAAAAAGAGCTGGGCGAACGCCTGGCGGAGCTCGAATCCCAGAACAAGCTTTTGGAAGCTCAAAGGCTGCGCATGCGCACAACTCACGATCTGGAAATGCTGCGGCAGATGGGAACCACTAACGGGGTAGAAAACTATTCGCGTCACCTCGACGGACGCGGGCCGGGCACACCGCCGAACACCCTGTTGGATTATTTCCCAGAGGACTTCCTGCTCGTGCTGGATGAATCCCATCAAACCGTTCCGCAGATCGGGGCCATGTTCGAGGGAGATCGTTCTCGGAAGCGAACGCTGGTCGATTTCGGCTTCCGGCTTCCATCTGCACTGGACAATCGTCCTTTAACGTTTGATGAGTTCGTTGAGCGCACAGGCCAAACCGTGTATCTGTCGGCCACCCCCGCTGCGTACGAGTTGGAACGCAGCAACGGGGTGGTTGAACAGATCATCCGCCCCACCGGTTTAGTGGATCCCGAAATCATCATGAAGCCCGTGAAGGGGCAGATTGATGATCTACGAGCTGAAATTGAGCAGCGGGTAGGCAAAAATGAACGAGTTTTGGTGACGACGCTGACCAAACGTATGGCGGAAGATCTCACCGATTATCTTCTCGAAAACGGGGTGCGGGTGCGGTATCTGCACTCGGATGTCGACACTCTGCGCCGGGTTGAGTTATTGCGCAGTCTGCGCCTGGGAGAGTTCGATGTTCTGGTGGGAATCAACCTTTTGCGAGAGGGCCTTGACCTGCCGGAGGTGTCCTTGGTCGCCATTTTGGATGCCGATAAGGAAGGCTTCTTGCGCTCGCGCACTTCGCTGATTCAGACCATCGGTCGTGCGGCCCGAAACGTATCCGGCGAAGTTCACATGTATGCCGATACCATTACCAACTCAATGCGTGAGGCCATCGACGAGACCAACCGGCGGCGCGAGAAACAGATCGCATACAACACAGAGCACGGCATCGATCCGCAGCCTCTGCGCAAAAAGATCGCTGATGTGACGGATATGCTCGCGCGAGAGGATATCGACACCGACACCCTGCTAGCGACCGACTATCGTTCGGGCAAGGAACGCGTGGCCCGGGATCGCGCACGCAGCGCCGCCATTGATGCAGCGGGGCCGCGCACTTTGGACCTCGGTGATGACCCAGTCGGCGAGTTGACCCGGCTGATTGCCGATATGACCGAGCAAATGCACGCCGCTGCCGCGCAGCTACAGTTTGAACTCGCCGCCCGGCTCAGGGATGAAGTGGCAGACCTCAAGAGCGAGCTGAGGAACATCCAAGAGGGGCAGAAATAAGGCGGTGAGCGCAGCGCGAAGCGTCTACCATCCCCGTTCGCGCCACTTCTCCAAGTGCGGGCGTTCTGAGCCGAGTGTGGTGTCCGGCCCGTGCCCCGGATAAACCCAGGTGTCGTCATCCAGCACATCGAAAATGCGACCGGTGACGTCGTGAAACAGCTGGGAAAAGCGTTCCGGATCGCCCTGTGTGGCACCCACTCCGCCCGGGAATAGGGAGTCTCCGGTGAACAGATGGTTGCCGAAGAAATCTCCTCGGTACAGCAGTGCAATGGAGCCCGGGGTGTGTCCGCGCAGGCCAATCACCTCAAGGTTGTGCACACCCACCCGCACGATGTCACCGTGTCGTAGAAGCTGATCGGTGTGCACCGGTATGTTCGGCGCATCCTCGGGGCTGGCTGCGGTTCGAGCTGAAGTGGCAGCGACCACAGCTGACAGGGCTCCGACATGATCGTGGTGGCAGTGGGTCGTAACAATAGTGTCGAGACGACTTTCTTGAGAGCCTTCGCGCACCAGCCGCAGCAGTCTTGGCGCATCGGCGGCCGCATCGATCATGAGCTGTGCACCGGTTAAACGGCAGGTCAGCAGGTAGGTGTTGTTATCCATAGGGCCTACCGCGACTTTGCGGATGATGAGGGTGTCGAGAATGCGGCGGTCTGTTGCGCCGCCGACCTCGACGTTTCCTGTGTAACGGTCCTCGAGCATGCTTTTAGTATCGCCTAATGCTGGCAGTGGTGGGTCAGTGGGGGCGGGTGAACTGCTGGATTAACCTCACTAGACATCGGACATCCGATGTGTGTAGGCTCTGTCACAGTGAACGAGACTGCTGGCTCGCAGCATGTCGCCACTTCAAGGAGCACACCGATGACGATGTCTCATCATGGACCTCACCCTTCACGCAGGATGTTGCTTTCGCTCGGGGCATGTGCGGCCATAGCGCCCGCTCTCACCTCATGGACGCAACCTGCGGCGGCCGCCCAATACGCGCCGCTCCAACCCACTGCACCCGTTCCGATCTCTCCGAAACCCATCGTTATGTACCCACGTGTCCCTGCTCAACAGCTGAGCGATGCCAAACCCGTCGATCTCGCCGTGCGGTATTCGGGTATGTTCCCCCGCTATCGCATCCCCGCGATCGCCACTCTGTCCGATGGCAGCGTGCTCGCCGTCTATGACGGACGGCCAACCATGCACGATTTACCGTCGAACATCGCTGTTCTTGCGCGTCGTTCCCGCGATGAAGGACGGACCTGGGGACCAGTCGAAATCATTCGCAAGGAGGCAGCGCCGAAAGGTTTCGGTGATCCAAGCATCCTGGTGGATCAGACGACCAACCGCATAATCGTGTTCTACGCGGCATCAATTAAACAGGGATTCTTCGGTTCGGGAACCGGCACCGACCCCCAGGACCCCAACCTGTTGCACCCGGATATTTCGATTAGCGACGACGGAGGGAAAACCTGGACTCATCGTCGGCTCACCCAGCAGATTCGCGAACCAGAATGGGCTGGCATGTTCGCCTCATCCGGCGGCGGCACCCAGCTCAAGTACGGACGGTTTGCCGGACGTCTGCTGCAGACATATGCCGTGAGGTACCAGGGCGCCAACTGGGCCATGGTGGCCTATTCCGACGACCATGGCGAGACCTGGAAGCATTCACAGCTGGTGGGCCCAGGAGCCGACGAAAACAAGGTGGTCGAGCTCAGTGACGGCACCGTGATGCTGAATTCTCGGGCTAAACCTCGGCGCCTGATCGCCCGGTCTGTTGATGGAGGCGTCACTTTTACTCCCTTCAAGGCCGACCCGGCTTTGCTTGATCCTGCTAATAACGGGGATATTCGGCGCCTGTACCCAGATGCAGCCCAGGGAAGTGATGCAGCGAAGATCCTGGTGTTCTCCAACACCGAGCATGAGCTCACTCGCCGTAATCTCGCGATTAAGGTCTCCTATGACGACGGTGCCACCTGGTCGGGGCGGCTGATCGTCGATGAGGGCTCCAGTGGCTACTCGACCATGACGGTGCTTCCCAGCGGGGATATTGGCATGCTGTATGAGCGGTCGGCCTATGACGCGGTGAGTTTCTTACGGATTCCGCTCGCGAAGCTGAAAGGTCCTAGGACTTCACTCGAACTTGTATCCGGCTCGGCAAAAGCAGGAACAAAATCCAGCTTGACCGTGCGGGTACGGAACCTCAGCAAAACTGCGATTCCCGCGGGAACGCTTGAGGTGGTTGGCATAGCGGGAATGAAAACGGTGTCCATTGCCTGTCCAAGCATCGCCGCTAAGGCGAATGCTGATCTGAAGGTGGACGTTGAGTTTCCGGCGATATCCCAGGGCAAGGTTCCTGTGCGCTTCGTGCATAACGTTCCTGCCAATGGCGCCGAATCGGGGACGTCCACGGCGTACGCAGAAGTCACCGTTGATCACAACGGCGTGCCCGTCGGTGGTCTGATCGTGGAGCCGATGCACGACTCCACGTGGATAGGCGGTGCTGATGGAATCGTGGGTGATGTCATCTGGCCACACATTGCATTGCGTAACTGCGGCAACGTGACCTTCAGCGATGTTGTTGTGAAGGACAGCAACGGACGGATGGCCCGATTCGACAAGATTGGTCCCGGGCAGATCACTCTGGTCCGCGATGCCGCACTGCACCCGACTATTACAGCTGAGGATGTCGCCGCAGGTAAGTGGAGCACAACCTACACGGTGACCGGCAATGCTGGGGGCCGGGGAACCATGTCCTTCACGGCGCCGCTCGAGATTCGGCTGACGCCGCTGACCCCGGCCTCTGCTGCTGGGTGATGCGTACAACCCGCGAACCGGGGTAGAAATACACGCCTTGGTACGGAGCGTGCAGATGGGGCCGACCAGGCCCCGAGCGGTGTGAATTGCGTTTGGTAGATGACGCGAGATGCTGCAATTGCCGCGGCCGCTCAGAGTCCGGTGGGTCCTGCTCAGGCGGCGCGATGTTCTCACAGTTGGTGGGCATCGCGCCGCTTTCGCATGGAGAGCGGATGGTGAGCGGTGCTGCCCGCAGTCGGTGTGCCGGTTTCACAATTAGCGTGACCGTTCGCGGGGAGCGGACCATCGGCTCGTTTGTCATACCCCCGCCTTAGGATGACACGGTGATGGAAACCCTCGTCGTCCGCGGAGCACGCGAACACAATCTGAAGAATGTTGATATCCAGATCCCCCGAGATCAGCTAGTCGTCTTCTCGGGGCTGTCTGGGTCTGGCAAGTCCTCACTCGCATTCGACACGATTTTTGCCGAAGGCCAGCGTCGCTACGTCGAGTCGTTATCCGCTTATGCGCGCCAGTTCCTCGGGCAGATGGATAAGCCGGATGTTGATTTCATCGGGGGACTGTCCCCAGCGGTTGCCATCGATCAGAAATCCACGAGCCGAAACCCCCGCTCCACGGTGGGAACGATCACAGAAATCTACGATTACCTGAGGCTTTTATTCTCCAGGGCAGGCACACAGCACTGTCCTAAATGCGGGGAAGAGGTCTCAGCATCCAGTGCTCAGCAGATTGTGGACACGATTTTGCGCCTGGACGAAGGCACCAGATTTCAAATCCTCGCTCCGGTTGTGCGCGGGCGCAAAGGGGAGTTTGTCGATCTGCTGGACTCGCTGCGGTCCCAGGGCTTTGCACGGGCGAGGATTGACGCAACGGTGCGGCGACTCGATGAGTCCATCACGCTCGATAAGAAGTTCAAACACACCATTGAGGTCGTTGTGGACCGCCTCGTTGCGCGGCCCGATGCTCGCAGGCGTCTTACCGATTCAGTGGAAACTGCGTTGAAGATTGCCGAAGGAGTAGTTGTCCTCGACCTCGTCGATATGGACGACGATGATCCCGCCCGCCAGCGCAGGTTCTCAGAAAAGCGTGCGTGTCCCAATGAGCATCCGCTGGCTATCGACGACATCGAGCCTCGGTCCTTCTCCTTTAACGCACCCTATGGCGCCTGTCCGGACTGCACCGGGCTCGGTTCCCGGCTCGAAGTGGATCCCGAGTTGGTTGTTCCCGATGAGGAGCTTTCCCTTTCCCAGGGCGCGATCGCCCCGTGGGCCCAGAACTCAGCGGACTACCACCAACAGGTAATGTCCGGTCTTGCTGAAGAACTCGGATTCGATATGGATACTCCGTGGCGCGCGCTGCCCAAGCGGGCTAAAGATGCGCTATTGCACGGTAAAGACCACAAGGTCCACGTCCGGTATCGCAATCGTTTTGGGCGCGAGCGCATGTATTCCACCGGCTTCGAGGGGGTCATCCACTTCTTGAATCGGCGGCACGATGGCACCGAGTCTGATTGGGCGCGCGAGAAATACGAGGCCTATATGCGCCAGGTGCCATGTCAGACGTGTGGTGGGGCGAGGCTGCGTCCGGAAATTCTCGCCGTCACGGTCGGTGGCCGTTCTATCGCCGATGTCACCTCCATGTCTATTTCTGAGGCCTCAGAGTTTTTAGGGAGTCTTACGCTCGGTGCACGCCAAGCCAAAATCGCCGATAGCGTGTTAAAAGAGATCCGGGCTCGGCTTGGATTCTTACTCGACGTGGGTCTGGATTATCTGACCCTGGCCCGGGCCGCTGCCACGCTGTCGGGCGGTGAAGCTCAGCGTATTCGCCTTGCAACGCAGATCGGTTCCGGTTTGGTGGGTGTTCTCTACGTTCTGGATGAACCGTCCATCGGCCTTCATCAACGAGATAACCAGCGCCTGATTAAAACCTTGACCCGGTTGCGCGATCTCGGAAACACGCTGGTGGTCGTCGAACATGACGAAGATACGCTCAACGCTGCTGACTGGGTGGTCGATATCGGTCCGGCAGCCGGTGAACACGGCGGAAAAGTGGTGCATTCAGGAACGGTTGCCGCGCTGAAGAAGAATCGGGAATCACTGACCGGCCGCTATTTATCTGGCGAACTGTCAATCCCGGTGCCCTCCACCAGGCGCCCGATTGATCCGTCCCGGGTACTGACCGTGGTCGGAGCGCGCGAGAACAACCTCCAGTCCATTGATGTCACGTTCCCGCTCGGAACTCTCACCGCGGTCACAGGGGTCTCAGGATCGGGTAAATCGACGCTGGTCAACGATATTTTGTTCCAGACCCTCGCTCGGGAACTCAACCGTGCACGGACGGTGGCTGGGCGCCATAAGCGCGTCGAAGGACTGGAAAATCTCGACAAGGTGGTTCACGTTGATCAATCTCCGATAGGTCGTACCCCGCGCTCAAATCCTGCTACCTACACCGGTGTGTGGGATCACGTTCGCAAGCTTTTCGCGCAGACCAATGAGGCCAAGCTACGCGGGTACCAGCCTGGCCGGTTTTCGTTCAACGTTAAGGGCGGGCGCTGCGAGGCATGCTCTGGTGATGGCACTCTCAAAATTGAGATGAACTTCCTCCCGGACGTGTATGTCTTATGCGAAGAATGCAAGGGCGCTCGGTATAACCGGGAAACCCTGGAAGTGCGTTTCAAAGGGAAAAACGTTGCCGATGTGCTCGACATGTCGATCGAAGAAGCCCTTGAGTTCTTTGACGCGGTGCCGCCGATTCGACGTCAAATGCAAACCCTGGTGGATGTGGGTCTGGGGTATGTGCGGCTAGGCCAAAGTGCGCCAACCCTGTCCGGAGGGGAAGCGCAGCGCGTCAAACTCGCTTCGGAACTGCATAAACGCTCAAACGGACGCACCGTCTATGTGCTGGATGAGCCCACCACTGGTTTGCATTTCGACGATGTGCGAAAGCTGCTCGGTGTGCTCGACGGGCTGGTGGACAAAGGCAACACCGTGATCGTGATCGAACATAATCTCGATGTCATCAAAACCGCGGACTATGTCATCGACCTCGGTCCAGAAGGGGGGCACGGCGGCGGCAAAGTTATCGCCACCGGAACCCCCGAGGAGGTCGCCCGGGTTGAGGGCTCCTACACCGGTCACTATCTCGCGCCGATGCTGGCATCAGCCTGACGGTTGAGCGCATGGCAGATCCCGTCACATACCGCCCCTCGCCGGGAAGTATTCCGACCACACCCGGGGTTTATCGTTTCCGCGACCAGGATGGCCGTGTCATCTACGTGGGGAAGGCAAAGAACCTCCGGGCGCGGCTCTCGAACTATTTTCAAGACCTCGCCTCGCTGCATCCACGCACCCGGCGGATGGTGACAACAGCGTGCTCCGTCGAATGGACGGTGGTCGGCACCGAAGTTGAGGCGCTCACCCTCGAATACTCCTGGATTAAAGAATTCGATCCGCGTTTCAATGTGAAGTTCAGGGACGATAAGTCCTACCCGTATCTCGCGGTTACCATGGGCGACAAGATTCCCCGGGCGCTGGTCACCCGACGGGCGAAAAAACCGGGGGATCGGTTCTTTGGTCCCTACACACATGTCTGGGCCATTCGAGAGACCCTGGATCTACTTCTGCGGGTTTTCCCCGTGCGCACCTGCTCTCCAGGTGTATATCGACGTGCTGAACGGTCCGCCCGCCCATGCCTGCTCGGATTTATCGATAAGTGTTCAGCTCCCTGCGTTGGCCGCATTGATGCGCAGCGCCACCATGAACTCGCAGAACAACTATGTGACTTCATGGCGGGTAACACCGGTAAATACGTCCGCAAACTTGAGGACGACATGCGTCGTGCCGCCGAAGAGCTCGATTTCGAGACTGCGGCCCGCTACCGCGATGACCTCCAAGCTTTGACCAAGGTGCGGGAAAAGAACACGGTGGTGCTCTCAGACGCCACCGATGCCGATGTGATTGGTATTGCCATGGACGAGTTGGAAGCATCAATTCAGGTCTTCCACGTGCGCGGAGGGCGAATCAGAGGGCAGCGCGGCTGGACTGTTGAACTCGTGGATTCCTCAGGGCTAGAAGACCTGGTAGAGCGCACCTTGACCACGCTGTATGAAGATTCCCATGCCCCGAAAGAAGTGCTAGTTCCGCATCTTCCCAGCTCTTTGGATGAATTGCGTGCACATTTGGGCGCGAGCGTCGATATTAGAGTTCCCCAGCGGGGAGAAAAAAAGGACCTGCACGCGACAGTCACCGCCAACGCCGCCGATGCTCTACGTCTACACAAATTACGGCGCACCGGAGATCTCACCGCTCGCTCCAAAGCACTGGAAGACCTCGCAACGGCGCTGGGCTTAGATACCCCGCCACTGCGGATTGAATGCTACGACGTCTCGCATTCGCAGGGCACCAACGTAGTCGCCTCCATGGTGGTATTTGAAGATGGCTTGCCACGCAAAAGCGAATATCGCCGTTTCAGCATTAGGGGAGAAGCAGCCCGTGATGACACCGCATCCCTTCACGATGTGATCTCACGCCGTCTGGCCCGTCACCTTGCCGAACGGGACCGCACATGCACTAGCGAAGCCACAGCACCCGGTCATTTCACCCCTGAGGATCCTCAGATCGACAGTCCCGAGGCCGCCAACACGCTCAGCACAAATATGGACCGTCGCTTTGCGTACCCACCCTCGCTGATCGTGGTCGACGGAGGACCAGCCCAGGTCGCCGCAGCCCAGGCCGCCTTCGATGAACACGGGATTACCGATATCGCATTAGTTGGCCTGGCTAAACGACTGGAAGAGGTGTGGCTGCCCGGAGATGAATTCCCCGTCATCCTCCCTCGCACCAGTGATGCGCTTTTTCTGTTACAGCGCTTGCGAGACGAAGCCCACCGCTTTGCTATTGCCTTTCACCGCTCGAAACGGGGCCGGGCAATGCAAGAAAGCATTCTTGATCAAATCTCGGGTCTCGGACCGAAACGGCGAGCGGCTTTGCTAGCACAGTTCACCACCGTGAAAGCTCTTCGCGCAGCAGATCCCCAGGAGATCGCGAAAGTTCCTGGTTTCGGGCCCGCGTTAGCGGAGCAGGTGTGGCGGGCACTACAATCCGAGAAGGAGGAACCAGCGGTAAATATGACCACGGGTGAGATCCTCGATCCGAGCTAGAGCGCTGACAATGACATGTCTGCGGATGAGAACGACCTGAAAGGACGAGGAGAACCTGCATATGACAAAGTCACCGGGCCCTGATTCAGTAACTCCGTCCCCGGACCCCAGTTCCGATACCACAGAGCCCCTGCCGCCCGATATCTCTGCTGAGACTGCATCCCAGCGCGATCACTGCGCGTCAGCCTCGGACATATCGCGTCAGCCCGAGATCGTCATCATCACCGGGCTTGCTGGCGCCGGACGGGAGACAGCGGCTCATGCCCTGGAGGACCTGGGCTGGTATGTCGTCTACAACATCGCTCCTCAGCTGATCAAAACCCTGTACGACCTCCAATCCCAGGCCGAAGGCCGTGACACTCGGTTTGCCTGTGTGGTTGACCCTCGCAGCGGCCCCTTCTTCTCTGAACTACCTGAAATCTTGCATGAGCTGGCGCGAGTAGAAATTCGTCCACGGCTCGTTTTCCTCACCGCTGACGAACAGACCCTAGTGCGTCGGTTTGATTCCGTGCGCCGTCCGCACCCCCTACAGGGTGACGAAGGCGTCCTCGAGGGGATCCGAAGGGAACGCGAACAGCTGGCGCCACTAAAAAAGCTGGCGGATGTTTTGGTCGACACGTCGGCTCTGAATGTTCACCAGCTCACGATGCGAATGCGAACAGCCTTCGGATCCGCCGAAGACCAACGGTTAACCATCAATGTGATGTCGTTCGGATTCAAATACGGCATTCCTTTGGAAGCAGACCACGTTAGTGACGTCCGGTTTATCCCCAACCCCTATTGGATTCCTGAACTGCGCCCATTGCGCGGCATCGACGATGAAGTTGCCGAGTTCGTTCTCGGGGCAGCTAATGCCGAAGAATTTGTTGGCGCGTATCTCGACATGCTGGCTCCGGTTCTGCGCGGTTATCGCACGGAGAATAAACACTTCACAACCCTGGCATTTGGCTGCACCGGCGGTAAACACCGGTCCGTTGCTATTGCCGAACGCATCGGGGAGGACCTTCGCCGCAGCGGACATGTAGTGCGGGTACGGCACCGCGATTTGGGGCGGGAATGAAACGCCAGATCGTGAGTCCCGATGCTGGGGATCGCGCCCGGATTCGGCGGTACACAACCGGTCCTTATGCTGTGCGCGGGCCCAAAGTGGTTGCACTCGGAGGTGGACACGGGCTCGCTGCGAATCTTCGAGCCCTGAGGCATTTATCGGATGATCTCACCGCCGTGGTGACGGTGGCAGATAACGGAGGGTCCTCGGGCAGAATCCGGGCGCAGCTTCCCGTATTACCTCCTGGTGATTTGAGAATGGCCTTAGCGGCACTATGTGATGATTCCGACTGGGGCCTCGTGTGGCATGACGTGGTGCAACATCGGTTTGAAACCGACGGCGACCTCACGGGGCATGCGCTAGGAAATCTGTTGATCGTGGCCCTCTGGCAGATACTTGACGACCCGGTGGCAGGCCTACAGCAGGTGGGGGCGCTGCTGGGGGCACGCGGCACTGTGCTTCCTATGGCGCTGGAACCGCTGGATATTGAGGCCGAAGTGGTGATGCGGGGAGTCCGTCGGCTCATCCGTGGCCAGGCCCAAGTGGCGCGAGCCGAGGGAGTCGTCGATCAACTCCGGTTATCTCCAGCAGATCCCGAAGTTCCAGAACAAGCCATCCGAGCCATTGAACAAGCGGACTGGGTGATTGCCGGTCCTGGCTCCTGGTATACCTCAGTTCTTCCGCATTTCATGGTGCCGCAGTTAGCGGATGCACTCCGACGGAGCCAAGCTCGAATATGCATTACGATGAATCTTTCTGCCGGGGTCAGTGAGACCGAGGGTATGACGAGCAGCGACCTCCTCAGGGTCTTGCTCGAGCGGGCTAAGGGGCGCAGTTTCGATGCCCTGGTGGCTGACCCGACGTGTTTGGACGATGCTCTCGACCTCGCAGAGTTTGCAGAGTCGCACGGGATCCATACCGTCTTGCGGCAGGTATCAATCGGGGATGGAACGGCCCGGCATGACCCAGTGCGTCTCGCTGCGGCGTACCGTGACGTCTTCGATTCGGTATTTTCGGACGTGGAGTAAGGGAGAGGTTCATGGCGCTGACCGCGTCCGTTAAAGAAGAGCTGGCACGAGTTGAGGTCACCAAGCCGTCGTGTCGTAAAGCTGAAGTCGCCGCTATTTTGCGTTTTGCGGGCGGTCTGCATTTGGTTGCCGGACGGATCGCCATTGAGGTTGAACTCGATGTGGCGGCGGCGGCCCGGCGTTTACGACGCGATGTGCAGGAACTGTACGGCCACAGCAGTGAACTTGCGGTGCTAGCGCCGTCGGGTATCCGTCGTACCACCCGCTATCTGGTGCGAGTGCTCGGGGATGGGCAGATTCTCGCGCGGCAGACCGGACTGCTCGATGCGCGTGGACACCCGGTGAGGGGGATGCCTCCTCAGATTGTCGGGGGTGCGATGCACGATGCCGAAGCTGCGTGGCGCGGAGCGTTTTTGGCCCACGGTTCGCTCACCGAACCTGGTCGCAGCGCAGCCTTGGAACTGACTTGCCCTGGACCGGAGGCGGCGCTGGCCATGGTTGGGGCAGCCCGGAGGCTGGGAATCGCCTCCAAAGCGCGGGAAGTGCGCGGTGTGGACCGGGTAGTGATGCGCGACGGCGACGCCATTGCGGCCTTACTCACCCGGCTCGGCGCGCACGAAACTGTGTTGGTGTGGGAAGAGCGCAGAATGCGTCGCGAGGTGCGGGCGACAGCTAATCGCCTCGCGAATTTTGACGACGCTAACCTGCGCCGCAGTGCCAGAGCTGCGGTGGCCGCCGGGGCCCGAGTGGAAAGGGCGTTGGAGATCCTGGGGGATCGCACCCCGGAGCATCTGCGCGCCGCGGGTTTACTGCGGATTGCCCATAAGCAGGCCAGCCTGGAAGAGCTGGGGGCGCTTGCGGATCCGCCCATGACGAAGGATGCGGTGGCGGGTCGAATTCGGCGTCTGCTCGCGATGGCCGATAAACAAGCCGAGGCAGACGGCATCCCCGGCACAGACGTCAATCTCGGATCTGAGCAGGTGGACTGAGGCTGTAAGCATCTCGAAGAGAGCGCGGAGCTTTCTGGCTCCAAAACGACTCGGACCGCTCGGATAGTGAGCCAGGGCATGACCGGTTTATGGGATGGACCGACGCACGAGTGGTTTATGAGAAGGTTTATGGCTTGGCTCGGGTTGTGCACGTGGCTCGAGTTGTCCGCCTAGCTCGGACTGTGTGAGCAACTCGGGTGGTATGAGTAACCCAGGTCATGTGAGTAGACAGGTCGATGATGTGCGGCCGGGCAGCTATCCGACGCAGCTGTACTCCTAAACCGATCTCCTATGAGGTAAAAATGAGAGGTACAGCACTCCCGTTGGGCGTGTAGGCGGTGCAGCATGCCCTCGTCCCGTGTCAAAACGGTGAAAGTCCTGTCCGGCGAAGTGTACGCTTATGGGGTCGGACCCGAATGGGACCGGCTGCGCACGAGGGAGTGCGTGCCAGAACTGTCTCCAACAGCGACGGTGAACTCCGTCGTGTGCCTAGGAGGGCACTGTGACCATCAAAGTCGGCATTAACGGATTCGGTCGTATCGGGCGCAACTTCCTGCGCGCCGCCCTCGCTCAGGGCGCGGATATCGAGATCGTGGGCGTCAACGACCTCACCGACAACAAGACCCTCGCTCACCTCCTCAAGTACGACTCGATCCTCGGTGTTCTGAAAGAGGATGTCTCCTACGACGACGATTCCATCACCGTCGGCGGAAAGTCCTTCAAGGCCCTCGAAGAGCGCGACCCGGCAAACCTCCCCTGGGGCGAGCTCGGCGCGGACATCGTGCTCGAGTCCACCGGCCGCTTCACCGATGCCACCAAGGCCAAGGCTCACCTGGACGCCGGCGCCAAGAAGGTCGTCATCTCCGCTCCGGCGAAGAACGAAGACGCCACCTTCGTGATCGGTGTGAACGACCAGGATTACGATCCGGCCAACCACAACATCATCTCGAACGCATCCTGCACCACCAACTGCCTTGCGCCGCTGGCCAAGGTCCTGAACGACGAGTTCGGCATCGTCAAGGGCCTGATGACCACGGTTCACGCGTACACCGCTGACCAGAACCTGCAGGATGGCCCCCACTCGGATCTGCGTCGCGCCCGCGCCGCTGCTCTGAACATCATCCCGACCAAGACCGGTGCTGCTAAGGCTGTCGCCCTGGTCCTGCCGGAGCTGAAGGGCAAGTTCGATGGCTACGCTCTGCGCGTGCCCACCCCCACCGGTTCCGTCACCGACCTCACCTTCGAGGCATCCCGTGAGGTGACCGTCGAAGAGGTCAACGCTGCGGTGAAGAAGGCTGCTGAGGGTGCGCTTAAGGGTGTCCTGGCCTACACCGAGGACCCGATCGTGTCCTCCGACATCGTGACCGACCCGCACAGCTCGATCTTCGACGCTGGCTGCACCAAGGTCATTGGCAACCAGGTCAAGGTCGTCTCCTGGTACGACAACGAGTGGGGCTACTCCAACCGCCTCGTCGACCTGATCTCGCTCGTGGGCAAGAGCCTCTGAGCATCACGCCGTTTCTTACGTGAGAGCCCGCGTGGTACCCCGGTGCCACGCGGGCTCTTGCCGATCCATGCCCGGTTTGAATCGGGTATCAGCACTGCTAGGAGTGATATGAAGACCATCGAAAGTCTCGGAGAGCTGCGCGGAAAGCGCGTTCTTGTCCGCAGCGATCTCAATGTGCCGTTGGACGGCACCACCATCACCGATGACGGGCGTATCCGCGCCTCTATCCCGACGATCAAGAAGCTTTCGGATGCCGGAGCCAAGGTCATTGTCGTGGCTCACCTCGGTCGCCCCAAGGGCACCCCGGACGAGAAGTACTCGCTGAAACCAGTGGTTGCTCGCATGAGTGAACTGCTCGGCCGTCCCGTGGCGTTCGCCACCGATACCGTCGGTGAGAGCGCACATGAAACCGTTGCCGCTCTCGGCGAAGGTGACGTAGCGATTCTTGAAAACCTTCGCTTCAATGCGGGAGAGACCAGCAAGGACGAGGCCGAGCGGACCGAGTTTGCCAAGCAACTTGCTGAACTCGCCGACGCCTTTGTTTCCGACGGATTCGGCGTTGTGCACCGCAAGCAGGCTTCTGTCTACGACGTGGCCAAGCTGCTTCCGGCGGCAACCGGTGGCCTCGTGCTCAACGAGGTGGAATCGCTGCGCAAGGTGACCGATGAGCCTGCCCGCCCGTTCGTGGTGATCCTGGGCGGCGCGAAGGTTGCCGACAAGCTCGGGGTGATTGAAAACCTGCTGGACAAGGCTGACCGCATTCTCATTGGCGGCGGTATGTCCTACACCTTCCAGAAGGCGCTCGGTTACGAGATCGGAAAGTCTCTGCTCGACGAGGGCCAGATTGAGACTGTCAAGAGCTACATGGAGCGGGCTAAGGCCAATGGCGTTGAGCTGGTCCTGCCCGTTGATGCCGTGATCGCTCCTGAGTTCGGTCCGAACGGCCCGGCCAGCGTGGTCGCCTCCGATGCGATTCCTGCCGATCAGGAAGGCATGGATATTGGCCCGAAGACCCGCGAGCTTTTCGCGGAGAAGATCCGGGACGCCAAGACGGTGTTCTGGAATGGGCCGATGGGCGTATTTGAATTTGAACTTTTCGCAGAGGGCACCAAGGCCGTTGCAGAAGCTTTGGCTGAGTGTGAAGGTTTCACCGTGGTCGGTGGCGGCGATTCCGCGTCCGCTATCCGTAACCTAGGTTTCGATGAAGCGAAGTTCTCGCACATTTCGACCGGTGGCGGTGCCAGCCTCGAACTGATCGAGGGCAAGGAACTGCCGGGCATCGCGATCCTTGAGGAGGAAGCTAAGTGACCACCCGCACCCCGCTCATGGCGGGTAACTGGAAGATGAACCTCGACTACAAGCAGGGCCTGGCTTTGGTTGAAGAACTAGGGGACAAACTGGCAGCAGCTGGCCACGACTACAACGCGGTCGAGGTGGCGGTCCTGCCCCCGTTCGTCGACATCCGGACGGTGCAGACCGCGGTTGACGCGGGCAAGCTCGGTCTGGCCTACGGCGGCCAGGATATCTCCGCTCATGAATCCGGTGCCTACACCGGTGAGGTATCCGGTTCCATGCTGAAGGCGCTCGGTTGCACGTATGCAGCCGTGGGGCACTCTGAACGTCGCCAGTACCATGGCGAGGACGAAGCCATCACGAACGCTAAGGTAAAGGCCGCATTTGCCGCGGGCCTGGTGCCGATTCTGTGCGTCGGTGAGCCGCTGGAAGAGCGCAAAGCCGGTAAGCATGTTGAGTACACCATCGCACAGCTCGAGGGCGGCATCGAAGGGCTGCCTGCCGAAGATGCCAAGCGTATCGTCATCGCTTATGAGCCTGTGTGGGCGATTGGCACCGGCGAGGTAGCGACCCCTGAGGATGCTCAGGAAGTCTGCCACGAAATCCGGGAGTTCCTCCGGGTCCAGTACGGTCCCGAGGTTGCTGATGCGGTGCGTGTCCTCTACGGCGGCAGCGTCAAGGCGGACAATGTGAAGCAGATTATGGCTAAGGAAGACGTCGACGGGGCTCTTGTTGGCGGAGCATCCCTGAAGGCCGATGGCTTTGCCGCGATCGCAACCTACCAGAAAGCCTGATCCGGTTTTTAACAGCGTGAGGCCCGGTGCCGATCTCATGAGATCGACACCGGGCCGCGTTTGTATCTAGGCGGTGCCTGAGGCTGGGCCTGTCGGTGAGCTCGTGTACCTACCTCATCGTGTGTGGTGCCGGTGGGACGGTTGAGGTGCGGCGGCGTTAACCTGCCTATCACGCAAGCGCTTGGTCCTCACTGGGGACTACGTGGCTGTTTTCGAGTGAGAGCTATGGGTGAGACGATGCGCGTCGTGATGGAAAGACGATTCGTCGGGAACTTGGTCGAGATTTGAACCAGAGATTAGCTGCAACCGGTCCAGGCTGGAGCGCAAATCTTTCAGCAGCATTTGCGCCATATCGACGCTAAAACCATGGCGGATCACGAGGCGCTGCACAGCCTGCTTGTCCTGCGCCGGAGGCAACGTATAGGCGGGAACGAGCCAGCCACGGCAGCGCAGTTCATCGGCTAGTCGGAAGAGATTGAGACCACAATCGGGATCTTTGAGCTTCCAGGTGACAGCGGGGATTCCGCGCTGTGGGTCTGCATCGAAAATCAACTCGAAAGGTCCCATGCCTTCGATCTCACGGGCAAGCAGCTGACCAACCTCGTAGCAGGCGCCTTGGACATTGGTGTACCCGCGTCGGCCGAGATGAATGAATGAGTAGTAGGAGGCGACAACCTGGCCGCCGGGACGCGAAAAATTGAGGTTAAACGTTGGCATCATGCCACCGAGGTAGTTCACCTCAAAAACGAGCTCTCGGGGGAGGTCATCGCGGCTGCGCCACAGTGCCCAGCCTGCTCCAAGCGGTGCCAACCCGGTTTTATGCCCGGATAGGTTCATCGACTTCACACGTTCTTGCCGGAAATCCCAGGGGATCTGCGGCGCGGTGAATGCGGCGACGAAACCCCCGGAGGCGGCGTCTACATGGACGGGAACATCTAGCCCGGTGCGTTCTTGCAGCTCATCTAGAGCTTGGCAGATCCCGGCGACGTCTTCAAACAGTCCGGTAAATGTTTGACCAAAGGTTGCGACGACAGCGATGGTGTTCTCGTCGCAAGCGTCGGCGGCCATCTCAGGGGTCATCACATACCCCTCGGGCATAGGTAGTTCGCGCAGTTCCACATCGAAATAGGTGGCGAATTTTTCCCAGCACACCTGCACCGGCCCGCAGACTAAATTCGGACGGGTGGTGTCTTTGCCTTCTGCGCGGCGCTTTGCGCGCCAACGCCATTTCGCGGCGAGTCCTCCGAGCATGGCCGCTTCGCTGGACCCAGTGGTGGAGGTTCCGACTGCGTGCTCGGCGTCTGGCACATGGAGGAGATCTGCGAGCATGCGGATGCATCGCGCTTCAAGCTCTGAAGTTTGAGGGTATTCGTCTTTGTCGATGATGTTTTTTGTCAGCGACTCGTCCATGAGCTTGCGAGTTTCGTCGTCCACCCAGGTGGTGCAGAACGTCGCGAGGTTCATACGAGCAACGCCGTCTAAATACAGTTCGTCGTGAACCAGCTGGTATGCCTCGCGGGAGGGGCGAGGGTTTTCGGGGAACTGGGTGCTGGGGGACGGTTCGCGCATGGTGCGAGCGGCAAAAACATCCGCGGTATGGTCGGGGATTGCTGAGTCCATCGAGAAAACACTCTCCTTCAGGAGATGATTGGCTGGCGCTACGAGACTGCGAGACTCCGTGTGTATCCGTTGATGTCGATTTAACCGGGTGTCACTGACCTCCTTGCTAAAGTTTCGTGAGAGTTAGCTGAACGCTAAAGATCTCTGTGGGCGCTATAGATGACGTTCGGCAGATGCTGGCCTATCCTAGAAAAGATGCCGCAATGTCATTGCGACCCAACTCAACGACCCGGAGGACCTGTCCCGTGGACATCCTGAAGATTGCCCTGCAGTCCGTGCTCGCTCTCACGAGCATCCTGCTGATTCTGCTCGTGCTTTTGCACAAAGGAAAAGGCGGCGGTCTGTCTGACATGTTCGGCGGTGGCATCTCCACATCGGCGGGCTCATCGGGTGTCGCAGAACGCAACCTCAACCGCATTACGGTAGCCATCGCAATTATTTGGGTGCTCAGCATCGCGGGTATTGGCGTCATCGACCGATTCGCTGCCGTCGCTGGCTGAGCAGTCTCGACGCTGAAGCAGCGCCCATTCTACGTTAGCGCTGAGGGCGTTAGTCACAGATAGGTTAAAGGGGTACCTGCTGCGACATAACGCTTCGCAAATGTTGCTCGCTGACGTACACGACGTGTCGCAACCGACCATCTCCCGCGTCTATTACCGGATGCTGCTCCTGGTGCCTGGTGCCTGGTGCCTGGTGCGCCAAGCGTTGTCCTTCGCAGGGATCAGCCTGGCTGACGCCATGGACCAGAAACAGCACAGCTCCACCAAACATCAGCTGTGAACAGCCTACGCCAGTGGGCCAAACACCCACTTGAGAGCGTCAGGGAGAAGCACACCACCGTGGTTCAGGCTGTGCCCTCCATCCCCTACAACAAGACGAAAGTCATATCCCGCCTCAGCGAGTGCCGCGGCAACACGCAGGTTCTCAGCGAACCAATTCCTCTCCGGCGCATCCCAATTCAGGTCGCGACGGGCGGCTTGTTGGAAGATGCGAAGCGGCTTCCTCTCGGCGTGCGCAATTAGTTCCGGGTAGGGGTTTCCGCCGGGCATCTGAGCAAAGCTTGACAGAAAGCAAATGAGGCGCCGAAATCGGTCAGATCGCATCCATGCGACTGTGAACGCAGCATTGCCTCCACTGCTTCCCCCGCAAATACCCCATCGTTCAGGATCGTCGGAAAGGTTGAACCGTGCAGTCACCAGCGGAACAATCTCCTCAATGAGAAACGTGGCATAGCGGTCATCGAATGCGTCATACTCGCTATTGCGGTTCTTCGGGTTCTCAGAATCCGTGAATACGCCAGGGTTAACGAACACGCCTATCGTGCAGGGAATTGACGAATGATGATTTAAATTGTCGAGGACAATCCCGCCGCGAACCTCGCCGGCAGGGTCGAAGTACCACCATCCGTCATTAAAGACCATAAGACCCGCCGGCTCTTCCGGGGTGTAGCAGGCAGGAACATGGATCCAGACTTTCCGCGAGGTTCCGGGATAGACTTCACTGCATTCCCAAAGCAGCTCATACGTCTTTCCAGTAGGTATGTCTTGGTGTATCTCTGAATCGGGGCCGTGCGCGTAAACAAGCGGGGCATCGTCGTCAACGGGGAGCTTTTGAAACGGGACTTGTGTCGGCAAACAGGGAACCCCTACGGTCGTAATCCTGGCATCTCAGAGTAAATTAGCGGACGCGCAAGCGCCTCGCTAAACGACCGGAACTGAGATGGGTTGGGCAAGACAGAGCCAATGGAGCTCACTCCGTAGCCTACCGTTAGTTGTGGGCGGTGTCATAGCGCCGAAGCAACGCTCCCGGTCGGCAGGGTTTAATCGGTGAGGTGTGCGGATGGCGCGAGCGGGTTGACGTTCAGTGACAGGTCGGGAATCTCAACGGCGTCCAAAGCCGGTTGCTCCGAGCGCAGAATCGCTCTTCACCTGGGATGATGCACCCTTGGTGCTCTCCAGGGAACTCCACCGGAACTCGACGAAGACTCGCGACTACCAGGCGGTGAGCGGACGTGAGAGCACCGTGGGGGCCTGGCGCGGCGCCTGTCCTGGTGCCTGCGCCGGCTGCCCGGCTTCGGCCAGATCCCGCCAAACAAGAACGGCCCGGCCCTGGCCGGATACGGGGCCTTGACCTCTCCCGGTGGGACGCCGAAAAGATCACCGCCGTGGCCCGCGCCATCAACACCAGCCCCGGCGTATCCTCGACTGCTGCATATAGCTGCATATATGAGCCGGGTCCGATCTGAGCGGAAGCATGTGCTGACCGCACAGATCGGACCTGGCTCCATTCATTCCTGAGGGTGAGACCCTGAGACTGGCGCTCACACCGACAGTGAGCGCCTAAGAACAGGTCCCTGCTCAGGAACCGAGCTTGCTCGCAGAGGCCTCGTCTAAGAACCAGATCGTCTCATCCAAGCCCCGCACCGACGACGCCGGGGTCTGGTGAGGAGTCGGCTCACCATGCCCACGAAGCACCGCATCTGCTTTCTCCTCGCCGGCGACCAACAGCATCACTGTCCGCGCACTGTTCAATGCCGAGAACGTGAGTGAAATTCGCTCCGGCGGTGGTTTGGGTGAATTTCGCACCGCCGTCACCACCCGGTCCGTGCACCTCTGGTCCGGATGATCGGGGAACAGGGAGGCGACGTGACCGTCAGGACCCATCCCCAGCATAAGTACGTCGAAGAAAGCAGCCCCACGAGTGCGGAACTGAGTTTCACCGCCCGCAACGGCAAGCTGCTGGGCGTACCAAGCTGCAGCATCATCGAGGCTCATACCGCTGTCAGCCGACGGCATCCGATGCACATGGCCGGCAGGGATATCGAGCGCATCGTCTAGCAGCTGATAGATCTCATGATCATTGCGCTCTGAACTGTCATCAGCCACGAACCGTTCATCACCCCACCACAGGTGCACCGCCGACAGATCGATCTCTGCCTTTTTCGCGGCAGCAGGCAGAGCCGCAGCGACCCGCGAACCCACGGTGCCACCCGTGAGCACGAGGTGCGCAACCTGGCGCTCTGCAATGGCGTCACGCAACGCCGCCACCGCGGTATCTGCGGCTTCCTCGACCAACTGATCGACGCCAGAGCACACCACATCGCGCGGAGCAGGTTTGCCGATGGCGTACTCGGAGCAATCGCTGATTCCACTAAAGGCATGGGCGAGCACCTCGCCGTACACTTCGTCGGGATCGAGCCTGCGCAGTTCCTGACTCAGGCACTCCCACAGTGTTGGGCGCGTCATCGTGACCCGCTGATCAGTGACCTCACCCGGCAGAGTCATCACAACGGTTTCGTCGTCTTCCCGCGAGATGACGATATCGCCGTCCTCCCGATGCAAACGCACTTCGCGCAGTCCTACGTATCCGTCTTCAGCCGGCTCTAGCTGAGCAGATAGCCCAAGCGCAACCTCCAACCACGAGGTCATCAGGATGACCGCCGGATGATCGGTATCACCCACCACAGTGACGCCAGACGGGGTCGAGAGCGGCGGAACGTCCACGGCGGTAGCCAAAAGACCCCGCCAGGCAGTCAGACGCGGCCAGTTCAAATCTGTATCGCCCTGCTGGTAACCCCTCCTCAGACGCTTCAGGGTAGCCTTAGGATCTTCGCAAGTCAGCGCGTCAGTAATGCGGCGCTGAGACATGCGACCGAGTACGTCCTGAGAAGGCGCAGCCGGAGGCCGGGATGGCCACCACGTCACAATCGGAGCGTCGGGCAGCAACAGGGGAGTGATGAGCGTGTCAACGCCGCTGACCACTTGGCCGCGTGCATGCAAGATCACCACTTCACCCGCACCTGCGTCGCGGCCCACCCGGATTTCGGCGTCGAGGGTGTCGTCATCGGCTTCTGGGTCGGTAGCGAGCACGATCACCCGGCAGGGGTGCTCAAGGCTGGCTTGAACCGCCGCGGTAATGGGCTCCTCCATATGGTCCGCAGGGGTCACGATGACCAAGGTGAGAACCCGTCCGAGGGTGAATGCACCCCCGGTTTCGCGGATCGAGACGAGGTTCTTATCGACCTCGCCCGCGGTGGTATTCGTCAGGTATTTGATCACGGCCTTCTCCACGTTCTTCCGTCGCGGGCGAGCATTTCATGGGCGGTATCCGGCCCCCAGGTTCCTGCGCGATAGGTCGCTGGGCGTCCGTCTTCGGCCCAGAACGCGGTGATGGGATCGAGAATCTTCCACGACAATTCGACCTCATTCTGGCGCGGGAACAACGGCGGGTCGCCGAGCAGCACATCCAGAATCAATCGTTCGTACGCCTCCGGGGAGGCTTCGGTAAACGAAGATCCGTAGGCAAAGTCCATGGTGACGTCGCGCACTTCCATCTGAGTGCCGGGCACCTTGGAGCCAAACCGCATGGTCACACCTTCGTCGGGCTGAACCCGAATCACAATGGCATTTTGCCCAAGGTCAGCCGTATCGGTGGAGCGGAAGGGAAGGAACGGAGCACGTTTGTACACGACCGCAATTTCCGTGACCCTTCGTCCGAGGCGTTTGCCTGCACGCAGATAGAACGGGACCCCAGCCCAGCGGCGGGTTGCAATATCCAAACGCATCGCCGCGAAGGTTTCCGTCCGTGAGTCAGCGGGAATACCGTTTTCCTCGAGGTACCCAGGAACCTGCACTCCGCCTTGCCACCCTGCCACGTACTGCCCACGGGCCGTGTGCGCGCCGAGGTCGGAGGGCAGCTCTACTGCGGCCAGCACCTTTTCCTTTTCGGCCCGCAGATCTTGAGCGGCGAACGAAATCGGCTCTTCCATTGCGGTGAGTGCGAGCAGCTGTAGCAAATGGTTTTGGATTACGTCGCGAGCAGTGCCGATGCCGTCGTAATAACCAGCCCTAGAACCGATACCGATGTCTTCGGCCATGGTGATCTGCACATGGTCCACGTAATTAGCGTTCCAGGTGGGCTCAAACATCTGGTTGGCAAACCGCAGAGCCAGCAGGTTCTGGACGGTTTCTTTACCCAGATAGTGGTCGATGCGGAACACATCGCCGGGGCTAAAGACCTTTTCCACCACGTCGTTCAGTTCCCGGGCGGAGCTGAGATCGTGGCCGAAAGGCTTTTCAATCACCACGCGGCGCCAAGAGTCTTGGCCGGGGGAGTTCAAACCGGAGTCGGCGAGTTGTCCGCAGACTTCGGGGAAGGCTCCGGGCGGGATCGACAGGTAGAAGGCATGGTTGCCGCCCGTCCCGCGGGTTTCGTCGAGTTCCCCCACCACCTTGGTGAGCTCGTCGTATGCTGCTTTATCGTCGAATTCACCGGTGACAAAGCGTAGGCCCGAGGCTAATTGATCAAATACGGACTGGCGGAAACCGGTACGAGAACTCGCCTGAACGCATTCTTTGACGTAGTTCGCGAACTGTTCATGAGACCAGTCACGCCGTCCAAACCCGACCAGGCCGAAACTTGGCGGAAGCAACCCTCGATTGGAAAGGTCGTAAATAGCTGGCAGCAGCTTCTTTTTTGCGAGGTCTCCGGTGACGCCAAACATCACCATAGAGCTCGGCCCAGCGATGCGTGGCAACCGGCGATCTCGGGGATCGCGCAAAGGATTGAGCCAAGACGCAGCGTTATCTGCGGTCATGAATGCTTCTCCGTAGCATTGGTTCGGAATGTCTTCGAGGAGTTCTCGACGGCATTTAAGAGTTTTTCCCAAGCCACCTCGAACTTGTCAACGCCTTCGCGTTCGAGGACATCCCACACCTCATCGAGATCGACACCGACAGACTCAATGTCCGAGATCGTGTCGTGGGCTGAGGACAGCTGATCGAGGATGGTGGTTCCGTCGAATGCGCTGTGGTCGGCGGCAGCTTTTAGGGTCTTCTCCGGCACGGTGTTGACCACCGGGTTGGCAACGAGGCCGTCCACGTAGAGCGTGTCCGGGTAGGCAGGATCTTTGACACCCGTGGATGCCCACAGGCAGCGCTGCACACGTGCGCCCTGCGCGGCCAGCGCCTTAAATCGTTCGCAGTCACGCACGTTCTGAAAAGTCTCGAACGCGAGCTGGGCGTTGGCCAGCCCTAGATGGCCGCGCAGGCCGAGCGCCTCGTCGGTGCCGATGTGGGTCAGCCTGCGATCCACCTCGGTATCGACCCGGGAGACGAAGAACGATGCGACCGAATGAATGGACGACAGATCACGACCGGCCGCTGCGGCTTGTTCAAGGCCCGCCATATAGGCCTCAGTGACCGCGGTGTAGCGGTCGAGGGAGAAAATCAAGGTGACATTGACGCTGATGCCCTCGGCAATGGCCGCAGTGATCGCAGGCAGCCCCTCCGATGTGGCTGGGATTTTGATCATGACATTCGGCCGATCGACCAGGGAATGCAGGTGGCGAGCCTGGGCGATTGTTTCTTCGGTGCGGTGTGCCAGGCGCGGATCGACTTCGATGCTGACGCGTCCGTCGATACCGTCGGTGCGCTCAAACACAGGGCGCATGAGATCGCACGCTGCACGAACATCGTCCGTGGTGAGTTTTTCGATGATCTGTTCGGTGGTGGCTCCGCCCGAGGCGAGCTGGGCGATGTCATCGTCGTAGTCGTCGGACTGGGAGATGGCAGCCTCGAAAATCGACGGGTTCGTGGTGACCCCGACGATGTTCATGTCGCTCATAAAAGCGGCGAGGTTACCTGAGGTGATGCGGTGTCGAGAGAGGTCGTCGAGCCAGAGGGAGACTCCGGCCTCGCTGAGGGCCTTAATCCGAGGATTGTGTGTCATCGTCCGTCCTTTCGGAAATGGAGCCGGGGGTGGGCGGAAACCCACCCCCGGATAGGAACGATCAAGCGCTGGCGTCGATGCGGCGATACCGGTAAGACGCCAGGGCAGGACGTCAGCCGCGTGCTGCGGTTAAGGATTCCTTGGCGCGTTCCACGACGTGCTCGGTGGTGAAACCGAACTCGCGGAACAGAGTCTTGGAGTCTCCCGACGCACCGAAGTGTTCGAGCGAGACGGCTCGGCCATGCGCCCCAAGCAAGCGGTACCACGGCATGGCGATCCCGGCTTCAACGCTCACCCTGGCAGTGACCGAAGGCGGCAGCACCTCGTCCTGGTAGGCCTGGTCCTGTTCATCAAACCATTCCAGGCAGGGCACTGAGACCAGGCGAGTAGCGATACCTTCACCCTCGAGCACCTTCTGTGCTTCAGCGGCGATCTGCACCTCCGAACCGGTTGCCAGGAGGATGAGGTCCGGGGTTGAGGACGATGCCTCTTTCATGATGTAGGCGCCACGGGCCAAACCATCAGCCGAGGCGTACTCGTCGCGGTCAAATGTGGGCACTGCTTGGCGGCTCAAAATCAGCCCGACGGGACCGCGGTCGCGCTCGAGCAGAGCCTTCCACGCCTGGGCGGTTTCGTTGGCATCGGCCGGGCGCACAATCGACAGACCTGGAATCGCACGGTACGCGGCGAGGTGCTCGACCGGCTGGTGGGTCGGGCCATCCTCGCCGAGGCCGATGGAGTCGTGGGTCCACACGTACGTGACAGGCAGGTCCATCACCGCGGCGAGGCGGACTGCTCCGCGCATGTAGTCGCTGAAGGTGAAGAATGTGCCACCGTAGGGGCGGGTGAGGCCGTCCAATGCGATGCCCGACAGGATAGATCCCATGGCGTGCTCGCGGATACCGAAGTGCAGCGTACGACCGTAGGGGTCGCCCTGGAACTCTTCAGTGGAGCGATGCGCCGGGATGAATGAGGATTCACCCTTCATGGTGGTGTTGTTGGAACCGGCCAGGTCGGCGCTGCCGCCCCAGAGTTCCGGCATCACCGGTGCCAGAGCGCTCAGCACGGCGCCTGACGCTGCGCGTGTGGCCACGCCCTTGGCGTCGGGTTCAAAGGTGGGTAACGCCTCGGCGAAGCCTTCGGGCAGTGCCCGCTCGCGCAGGCGGGTGAGAAGGTCGGCCTGTTTCGGATGGGATGAGGCCCACTCATTGAAGGAACGATCCCATTCGGAGCGAGCATGGTGGCCGCGTTCGGCGAGACGACGGGTATGGGCGATGACTTCGTCTTCCACCTGGAAATTTTGGTTCGGATCGAAGCCGAGAATTTCTTTGAGCGCAGCGACTTCGTCGGTTCCCAGTTTTGCGCCGTGAGCGCCGTGGGTGCCCTGTGCATGGGGGGAGGGCCACGCAATGATGGTGCGCAGTGCGATGAAGGAGGGCTTGTCGGTGACTTTCTGGGCTTCGGCAATGGCTTCTTTAAGGGCGGCAACGTCTTCGATGTATTCGCCGGTGCGCCGCCAATCGACCCGCTGGGTGTGCCAGCCGTAAGCGTCGTAGCGGGCGAGAACATCTTCGGTGAAGGCGATATCGGTATGGCCTTCGATGGAGATGTCGTTGTCGTCCCAGATCACGATCAGGTTGCCAAGCTCCTGGGTTCCGGCAAGCGAGGATGCCTCGCTGGTGACGCCTTCTTCCAGGTCGCCGTCTGAGGCGAGAACATAGACGAAGTGGTCAAACGGGCTCGCACCGGCTGCGGCGCCCGGATCAAGGAGTCCGCGTTCCCGGCGAGCGGCCATCGCCATACCCACGGCGGAGGCGAGTCCCTGACCAAGCGGGCCGGTTGTGATCTCCACGCCGTCGGTGTGCTTGTACTCGGGATGCCCCGGGGTCTTGGAACCAAACGTGCGAAGTGCTTCGAGGTCCTTGAGTTCGAGACCGAAACCGCCGAGGTACAGCTGAATGTACTGGGTGAGACTGGAATGCCCGCAAGATAGGACGAAACGGTCTCGTCCGAGCCAGTGTGTGTCGGATGGGTCATGCCGCATGACGTCCTGGTACAGCAGATAGGCCACCGGAGCGAGACTGATCGCGGTACCTGGGTGGCCGTTTCCGACCTTCTCAACCGCGTCGGCAGCGAGGATGCGCACGGTATCCACAGCGCGTTTGTCAAGGTCATTCCAGCCCTCTGGCGCGATGAAGGATGTGGTCACGGGATATCCCTTCGTCAAGAACACATGAGTTGCACAGACTCCTGTGCAAGCTTTTACCACTCTAGTCAGGTGCGCCTGAGTAGTGCCTGGCCTAGACTGGCAAGGTGACCTCCCCGACTCGTCCCCTCCTCAATGACCGCGGCTACGGTCTGAGCTCGGGCGATTTCCGCGATGACGCGGATCAGTCTGGCCGCACCACGGGTGCTGGACAGGCCAACGCTGAGCTCGACCATGATGCATCGCGGTGCGACACGCCCGGGGTGCCCTCCGCAGTTCGGACGCGCGGACGCTGGGCAACCTGGCGGTCCACTGCGCGTGCCTATGTGGCCTTGACCAAGCCTCGCATTATCGAGTTGCTTCTGATCACCACGATTCCGACCATGTTCTTAGCTGCCGGTGGATTCCCATCCTGGTGGCTCATCGCAGCCACGGTGATCGGAGGGTATCTGGCCGCCGGTGGTGCGAACGCCCTGAACTGTTACTTGGACCGCGATATCGACGCGCGGATGAAACGAACTAAGAATCGTCCGATTGTTACCGGCGAAGTGGGGCCCCGAGCTGCCGTGGTGTTCGGCCTATCGCTGTCGGTGCTGTCGGCGATTTGGTTATGGGTTCTTGTCAACCCGGTGTCATCCCTGCTCGCGGTCGCGGCGATTTTGCTCTACGTGGTGTTTTACACCATGGTGCTTAAGCGACGGACCAGCCAGAACATCGTGTGGGGAGGGGTGGCAGGATGCTTCCCCGTCCTCATCGGTTGGTCCTCAGTGACCGGCACTGTGTCCTGGTCGGCTGTTTTCTTATTCCTGGTGATTTTCTTCTGGACTCCGCCGCACTATTGGCCGCTGGCAGAGAAATTCACGGAGGACTACCGGCGCGCCGGTGTGCCCATGCTTCCGGTGGTTGCCTCACGGCGCACTGTGTCCTTGCAGATGATCGGACACACGGTGGCGATGTTGCTAGCCAGCTTTGCCATTATTCCGTTGGAGGGAACCGGCATTGTGTACGGGGTGGCCGCGGTCGGGTGCGGAGCCTGGTTCCTGGCACTGGTCATCCGTTATGCGGTCCGGGTGCATCGAGGGGTGACCGGTAAGGCGTTGAACCCAATGGGCGTTTTCCACGCCTCAATTACCTATCTGACCTTGCTGTTTGTAGCGCTCGCGATTGATCCGTTCGTCTGAGCCGATGCCCACGGGAACAGATCTTCCCGCGGTGCTCAACCGGGTGATCGATCGTTATCTTGCCTACTTGCGGATAGAGCGAGGCCTCGCGGCCAATACGATCAGCGCGTATCGACGCGATCTCACACGGTATGTCCACTATCTCGTAGCCGCCTGTCCGGACCATGCCCCTGATGCGCTACTGGCCTCGGTCGATCCTCACACCGTGTCCGAATACATCGCGGTGCTACGCACGGGTGAGGATGGAGGAAAACCTCTCGGTGCGGCGTCCGCGGGTCGTGCCCTGGCCGCAATGAGAGGCCTGCATCGTTTTCTTGCCGATGAGGATGCTCCGTCGTTCGCTGTTCGTGCGGCCCCACCTAGGTCACACCTGGTTGGTCCGGGGGCTGCCACAGATGACCCAACCCGGGATATTACTCCTCCTCGCAGACCCGACCGGTTACCTAAAGCACTCGGCGTTGACGAGGTATTGCGCCTGATGGAGACTGCGCACGGCGATGCGCCTGGCTTGCTAGGCCCCGAGCGCGGAGTGCGAGATGCCGCCCTATTGGAGTTGCTGTATGGAACCGGCGCGCGGATCTCAGAGGCAGTGGGGCTGGATGTCGATGACATCGACTGTGAGCGGGCAGAAGTGCTGCTCACCGGCAAAGGTAATAAGCAGAGGATTGTTCCGGTTGGTCGGTACGCGCTGGAGGCAGTGTCGGCGTATTTGGTTCGGGGGCGACCGGCTCTCGCTAGGCGCGGCACCGGATCATCGGCGCTGTTTCTCGGTATTCGCGGGACGCGTCTGACCCGTCAGGCCGCATGGGCAGTGGTGCGCGAGATCGCTGAACGGACCGGGATCGCCGAGTCCTTTGGACCCCACACCCTGCGACACAGTTATGCGACCCATCTGGTGCAGGGCGGAGCAGATGTGCGGACGGTTCAAGAGCTCCTCGGGCACGCCTCGCTCACCACGACCCAGATGTACACCAGGGTCACGGTGGACTCACTGCGGGAATCGTGGGCGCTGGCCCATCCGCGTGCGCGCTGAGACGAAGGCGCGATTGAGGTGGTAGCTCGGGTGGTATATCCGGTTGTCGAACCATCCTTCATGGCTCGCGGGTCTCACGAGGATGCCGGAAAGAGCTGTGGGATGCTCAGTTCACCCCGTCCCGGACTACACTGAAAACACCTTCCCCGACGGGAGGTTTCTAATGGTCCGGTGTCCAAGCATCACGCATTGCTCGTGACCGCAGGCCGCATCCTCAGTCGGGGGAACCGACCGTCCTACACGTGAGCAGGAAGTAACCGACGACGTGAGCCACGACAACAGGCAGACGCTGGATATTGATCTCGGCCCCACCGGTCGGCCCCGGCAGAGCTTTCCTGAGCCTCCTGCACTGACCTCCCACGGTCCTGCGCGGGTTATTTCGATGGTCAATCAAAAGGGTGGGGTTGGGAAAACAACCAGCACGATTAACCTCGGCGCTGCCCTGGCTGAGTACGGTCGGAAGGTCCTGCTAGTGGATCTGGACCCTCAGGGGGCACTTAGCGCGGGCATGGGAGTGAGCTCATACGATCTTGACGTCACTGTCTATAACCTCTTGCTTGAACCCGATCACGATATTCGGGACGTCATTCGTACCACTGACACGCCTGATCTGGACGTGTTGCCTGCCAACATCGATCTCTCAGCCGCCGAAGTGCAGCTGGTGAACGAGGTGGCACGCGAGATGTCTCTGGCGAGGGTTTTGCGGCCCATTTTGGATGATTACGACGTGGTTTTGATCGACTGCCAACCCTCGCTCGGGCTGCTCACAGTCAATGCACTGGCCGCAAGCCATGGCGTCATCATCCCCCTAGAGTGCGAGTTTTTTGCGCTGCGCGGGGTTGCGCTTTTGGTCGAGACCATCGAGAAAGTTCAAGATCGCATCAACCCGCGGCTCGAAATCGATGGAATCCTCGCCACCATGTTCGACGCTCGCACGCTGCACACCCGCGAGGTAGTGGCCAGAGTGGTGGAAGCCTTCCCCGATAAGGTTTTCCACACGGTGATCAATCGGACGGTGAAATTCCCGGACGCATCGGTTGCGGCAGAACCAATTACGAGCTTCGCGGCCACGCATTCCGGCGCGGAAGCCTATCGTTCCCTTGCCCGTGAACTAATTGCACGCGGCGGCGCTGCGTAATGGTGAAGCAGAGGCGGCGCAGCGCATTTACTCCACCGCGCACGGTGCGTTTACGCGACGGTGAAGGCTCAGTGCGTTCTACGCCCGAGCTTGAGACTATCCATGTTGATGGCGGTGAGCGTTTGCAGAAGATCCTCGCGCAGGCTGGTCTGGGATCTCGTCGCGCCTGCGAGGTTCTGATCGGCCAGGGCCGTGTGTGTGTCGATGGCGTGACTGTCACCGAACAGGGCATACGAGTGGATCCCCGAACCCAGGCCATTCATGTCGATGGTCGCCGGATTAGGGTGGGCGAGGACAAACTGACCTTAGTGCTGAACAAGCCCCGCCATGTGGTGACCTCCCTATCTGATCCAGAAGGGCGACGTGATCTCACCGAATTTATTGCCCAAGCTGGGCGGCGGTTAGTCCACGTGGGCCGTCTCGACTATGAGACGGAAGGTTTACTGCTTTTGACCGATGACGGAGATCTAGCGCATCGCCTGACCCATCCGAGCTTTGAGGTCACAAAAACCTACGTCTGCGCCTTCCCCTGCCGCGGCACTTTTCCCCGCGGTCTACTCAAAGCCCTTCGCGACGGAGTGGACCTTGAAGATGGCCCGGCGAAAGCTGATCGGGCCCGGATGCTTGCCCACGACGGTCGTGAAGCGGTTGTTGAGCTCAGCCTGCACGAGGGACGCAACCGGATTGTCCGGCGCATGTTTGAATCCCAAGGCTTTACCCTGACCCGGCTAGTGCGCACCCGAATCGGACCGGTTTTACTCGGAGATCTGCGGTCGGGTCAGACTCGAAAACTCACGGACCAGGAGCTTGGGACTCTGTACGCCGAGGTCGGATTGTGACTGGTGCCCGTGGGCCCGACCCGACGGGTGAGGGCTCATCCACGTTGATCAAAGGTCCAGTACGTCTCATCGGAACCGGCCTGATCGGCGGCTCACTGGGCCTGGCCTTACGGCGACAGGGAATAGACGTCCATATCGAAGATATTTCGCCGGGGACAGCAGCTCTCGCCGTGGACATGGGAGTCGGCCGGATCATCGAGGCTGGTGAGGGTCATCCGCAGCTCGTGCTGGTGGCGGCTCCTCCCGACGTGGCGGGCCGTATTGTCGCCCGAGCCCTCGATGAGTATCCCTCCGCAGTGATTGCCGATGTGGCGAGTGTGAAGGGGCACGTGCTTGCAGAAGTTACAACGCTCGCAGCACCGAAGAATCTTTCGCGGTATGTTGGCGCCCACCCGATGGCAGGCAGAGAAGTGACCGGGGTCATGGCAGCTCGGGCTGACCTGTTCGGAGGTCGCCCGTTCGTGATTACACCCCACGCTGGGAGCGACCCAGCTGCGGTGCGCACGCTGACCTCACTGGCCGTTGACCTCGGCGCATTTCCCGTCGAGATGGACGCGGCGTTGCACGACGAAGCGGTTGCTTACGTCTCCCACGTTCCGCAACTCGTGGCGAGCCTGCTGGCGACACGTCTACTCGATGCTCCTGACCGAGCTTTGGACCTTGCGGGACAGGGGCTGCGTGACACCACCCGGATTGCTGCCTCGGACCCGCGCCTATGGGTTGAGATCCTGACCGGAAACACGCAGGCGCTGAAGCCGGTTCTGTCTGGGCTGCGGGATGACCTCAATACGGTGCTGGATGCTTTGGAAGGCCGTGGGCAGCTGCGCAGAAGCATTGCTGAGACCATTGCTAACGGAAACCGCGGCGTCGCCCGGATTCCAGGGAAGCATGGCGGGCGAGCCGATGCCTTTGCGGAACTGACCGTGATTGTGCCCGACCGCGCCGGAAAACTAGCGGGTTTGCTCGCAGATATCGGGGATGCGGGTATTAACCTAGAGGATCTCAGACTGGAACATTCTGTGGGGCAGGACGTCGGTTTAGCCCATGTCTCGGTTCAGCCCAGCGACCGCACAAGCCTTGAACGCACCCTCACCGCCGGTGGGTGGAAAATTGCGTCGACGGAAGACGGTGACGGTGCCCGGTAGACTTTCTCGGTGCAACCGGCCCAATCGGAGGAATACATGATTGCCCATCGCCCGCTCATCGTCGCGATTGACGGACCATCTGGTTCGGGCAAGTCCACCGTCTCGCGCCGGGTAGCTGACCATCTCGACGGAGGTTATCTCGATACCGGTGCAATGTATCGCGCTGCCACCTGGTCGTGTCTGCAGCTGGGGGTTGACCTTAACGACCAGGCTGCTGTGGCCGAAACAGTTGCGCGCCTAGACTTTTCGCTCAGCACCGACCCATCCGATCCCCGCCTCGTGGTGGATGGACAGGCGTTGGACAGTGAACTGCGTACGGAGGACATCACCCGGGTGGTTAGCACTGTCGCCACGAACATTGAGGTTCGGGCGATTATGCAGCGCATGCAGCGAGCCTTGATTGAGCGGACTGCTCGAAGTCGAGGGGCCTGTGTGGCCGAGGGGCGAGACATCACCACGGTGGTAGCTCCGGACGCCGATGTGCGGATTTTGTTGACCGCGAGTGACGAAGCGAGGATGGCACGCCGGGCACGCCAACTAAATTTGGACGGGGCCGATACCGATCCGTCGGTCACCGAACGCATGCAGGACCAGGTGCTGCGCAGAGACCGCGATGACGCCACCGTGTCCCAATTTCTTACCGCCGCAGACGGCGTGATGACCATTGATACTTCAGATCTCGATATTGATCAGGTCGTATCAGTTGTGCTCGATGAGGTTGAGGCTGCTCGGCGCGAGAATGCCCTACGCGAGGGGCTGGGGGACTATGACCTCGATGAGGATGATCTCGCACTGCTCGACAATTCGCAGTTCGATGACTTATCTGAGGACACACCCCGGACGTTGCCGGTGCTCGCCGTGGTGGGCCGCCCCAATGTTGGCAAATCAACGCTGGTGAACCGGATTCTTGGCCGGCGTGAAGCGGTGGTAGAAGACGTTCCCGGTGTGACCCGCGACCGAGTTTTCTACCCTGCTGAATGGTCAGGTCGCGACTTTTTACTGGTGGATACCGGGGGATGGGAAGGCAAAGTTCAGGGCATCGCCTATCGGATTGCTGAGCAGGCTGAAGCCGCTGTTGAGCTCGCCGACGCGGTGCTCTTTGTCGTCGATGCCAATGTCGGCATGACCACGACCGATGAACAACTGGTGAAGGTTCTGCGGCGCAGTGGACGCCCGGTCATCTTGGCAGCAAACAAAGTCGATGACGAGCGCGGCGAGATCGAAGCTGCGGCGCTGTGGAACCTTGGACTTGGCCAGCCGTATCCGGTCTCCGCGTTACATGGGCGAGGCTCAGGCGATCTGCTCGACGCCGTGCTGGATGCGTTGCCGCAAGAGGGTAGGGGATTGGCGCCCCAAAGTGGTCCCCGGCGAGTAGCGTTGGTGGGACGTCCGAACGTCGGTAAGTCGTCACTGCTGAATCAGCTTGCGGGCACTAACCGCGTGGTGGTTGATGATGTTGCGGGCACGACCCGGGATCCCGTGGACGAACTCATTGAATTGGGTGGGCGCACCTGGACTTTTGTGGATACCGCGGGCATTCGCCGGCGGGTGGCGCAGAGCCGCGGCGCAGATTTTTACGCCTCTCTGCGGACGCAGTCAGCGTTGGAAAAGGCTGAGGTAGCGATTGTTCTGCTCGAGGCTAGCGAGACGATTTCCACCCAAGACCTCAAGATCATCGATATGGTGCTTGAATCCGGGCGTGCGCTGGTGATTGCCTTCAATAAATGGGATTTGATCGATGAAGAGCGACGGCATCAATTAGAGCGCGAGATTGAAAAAGATCTGGCGCATGTGAGCTGGGCTCCTCGGGTGAATCTCTCGGCTCGCACCGGTCGCCACACAGAGAAGCTGGTTCCGGCTCTGGATCGGGCGTTGGCCTCGTGGGACACTCGGGTTCCGACTGCTCGGTTGAACGCATTTCTGGGAACGTTGGTTGCTGCTCATCCTCATCCGTTGCGCGGTGGCAAGCAGTCCCGGATCCTTTTTGCCACCCAGGCTCGCACCCGGCCGCCGAGGTTTGTCATTTTCGCTAGCGGGTTCCTCGAGCACGGTTACCGTCGCTTTATTGAGCGCCGTCTGCGCGAAGACTTCGAGTTCACGGGGACTCCGCTCGAGATTGGTGTGCGAGTTCGGGAAAAGCGTAAGCTTCGCTGATTCTGTATCAATGTTGGCCGCATCAATGTTGGCCGCATCAATGTTGGCCGCATCAATGTTGGCCCCTCTTGATGTGGGCTGAGTGCCATGGCTTTTGCGCTTTTACGTTGGCTGTGCCTTGAACCGGGTTCGACCCGAGGTGGGTGGACGGTTCTGCGGGTTGCGCTTCGCGGCTGACTGTAGGTGGCGAATGATAGTCCGTAGAATAGCTCTATGAGCAACCCGTATGAGTCTATGCGCCCGGATCGACCGTCTTCAGATGAGAATGCTCAGGGCTCTCCTTATGTTGACCCATCAGTTCAGGAATCCCCTGACCAGGTCGTTCAGCCGCCCGAACCGGCAGCTGAGGCAGCCTCCGACGCGCCAACTCAGGCAGTGCCCGGGCCGGTAACTGAGGCAACGCCCGAACGGGCAGTGCCGGGGGCTTCAGAGCAGCTACGTCCGGCAACGCCGGAGCACCCGGTGAGCTTTGACCCCTACAGTCAACCTGGCAGTGACCACTCCACTGCGGTAAGTGCCGTCCCTAACGGATCACCCACTCAGCCCAGTGACGCCGCTAACCAGCCAAGCGGTTCGACGGCTCTGCCCGGTCATACTTCTGCTCAGTACGGCACTCCTGCCGCTCAGCCTGCTCCCGGAACCACTCAGCCCGGTGGGGCGATGCTGGGCTCGGATTCAACGGGATGGACCGCACCTGCTCAGTCGTGGCCCCAAGGCGCACCGAATGGGTCCTACACGAACACCCACCAAGACCCGTATCAGGGATACCAGGGCCAGGCTTATCAGAGTCAGACATATCAGGGGCAGGGGTACCAAAGCCAGGCCTATCAAGGTCAAGGATATCCAGGACAGGGATATCAGGGGCAGCCCGGATATAACAACGGTGCTCCCGGACAACCTCCTGCCGGGGCATATCCTGCGCAGCAGGGACCGAGCCGCATCCTGTGCGGTCTGCTCGCAATTCTTATCGGCTCACTAGGCATCCACCGATTCATCATGGGGTACACCGGGCTCGGTGTTCTCATGCTGCTGCTATCGGTGCTGAGCTGTGGCATCCTCGCCCCGTTAGTGTGGATATGGGCTTTGATCGAGGGCATTTTGATCCTGACGAAGAGTGAGTCGTTCGTCAATGACGCGCACGGACGTCCGCTTACTGATTGATCCCGAAAGCCGCACCTCAATTCCACGAAGAGCTTATGTATCGCGGTCAATCGGCCTCGTTTATATACCGGCCAGGGTGATCGATAGCCATCGAGGGTGTTCTCATGTCGCCTCGCCACACATGGTTCCTGTGCGATAAACGCGATTGACCCCGGGCCGGATACTGATCACTACACTGATCCTTATGGCTACCCCTGACTTCGTGCTTTCCCTGCGAGAGAAAATCGGTCATGCGCCACTGTGGTTGTCTGGAGTGACGGCGATCGTCCTCAAAGACGACCAGGTTCTGTGCGTGCGTCGATCCGATAATCATCAATGGACGCCGGTCACTGGAATTATCGACCCCGGTGAAGAACCAGCCCGTGCGGCGGCACGGGAAGTTCTTGAAGAAACTGCCGTCGTCGCACGAGCAGAACGATTGCTATCTGTCCAAACCGTCGGGCCGGTAACATATGACAATGGTGACGTGACGGAATATCTGGATTTATGTTTTGGGATGCGTTACATCTCGGGTGATCCTCATCCCGCTGATGGCGAAAACATAGACGCCCAGTTCTTCCCGCTATCAGCCCTCCCGGAGATGAATGAGCGCTTCCGCTATGCCGTGAAGCAGGCTGTAGACGGCGGTCAGGACACTCAATTCATCGCTTAGCACCGAGTATGCACGTCTGCCATTGCTGTGGCATCAAAGATGGTATTTAACGGTTGAAACTCGTCTCGGCTGGGCGATGAATGGTCACGGCAAACTACTCGGCAAGAGCTTCGTGGCGTCATGGATGGTTGATCATCTATGTGGCATGGCGTGCATCTATGTAGCAGGGCATATCTTTAACCCGCTATCGGGTAGCCGCGAGATGGCGGCTATTGTGCGCCACTGCTGATTTAAGGCATCGTCGGCACCCTCGGTGGACCCACAAAGATGTATGCTGGTGAGCCACATCACTCGCCGTGGATGAAGGGGTCGATGACGCCGTGGTAAAACCTTCTGCTTATTCATCATCGCCGCGGTATCCAAGCCGCAGAACGATTATGCAATGCCTGCTTGGATCGGCTGTTGCGGCCCCCATACTTCCCCTGGTTGGGTGTGCAAGTCAGAGTGGTCCCACAACCTTGCGTGTGGCCTACCAGCAGTTTGGTTCGGGAACCCTTCTGGAGCAATGGGTTGACCGCGGAGCCCGAGGGTACGCCGCAAAGCATCCTGATCAAAGGGTTGAGCGTGTTCCCATCGTTGCTTCCGAAAACGACTATTTCACTAAAAATGAATTACTCATGTCCTCACCGAGGACCTCCCCGGACGTGGTCTTTGAAGACACGTTCATCTTGCTCTCTGACGTAGGAGCTGGCTATCTGCGGCCGCTCGACGAGTATGTCAATCAATGGGAGGACTGGGGGAAAGTCATCCCGGCGTCAAAGAAAGCCGTCACGGGGGAGGATGGCCATATTTACGGGGTTCCGGTCAGCACCGACACGCGTGCCATCTGGTATAACCGAGAACTCTTCCAACGTGCCGGTCTACCCGCGAATTTTGCGCCTAAAACGTGGCAGGAGATTCTGGACGCTGCGCGGACCCTGAAGCAGAAGCTCCCCGATGTCACCCCATTATTTCTTTTCTCCGGCAAACCTCAGGGTGAAAAAGCATCGATGCAGGGGTTTGAGATGCTCCTGTACGGGACCGGCTCGTCCCTCTACAACAAGGAAACACGCAAGTGGGTGTTAGGGTCACAGGGATTCGTCGATGCACTATCGTTCGTGAAAACCATCTTCCAGCAGGAGCTCACGCTACCGCTGGCACAAAACTTGGACCCGAATATTTCGGAAACGATTTACACCCGGCTGATCCCCGAGGGGAAACTTGCCATGATTGTTGACGGTTCCTGGATCAGCCAAAACTGGGACGCGAATGCACCTAAACCCTGGCCTGAGTGGGCGAAGACGATGGCGCTGGCGAAGATGCCAACCCAGCACGGACAGGGCAAAGGGTGGGTCACCCTTTCTGGTGGCTGGTGCTGGACGATACCCCATAATTCCCATTCTCCTGACCGCGCATTCGAGATGATCAAGGCGCTATGCACCACGGAAAGTCTCGTGAAGCGGTCGATCGAAGACAATAACATCACCGTTCGCAGCGATGTTGCCGCGGATAAGAAGTACCAGACATATTCGCCGAAGGTCGCGTTTTTCACCTCACTCGTACCGGGGGCTGATTATCGGCCGGCCCTACCGGTATATCCCGAGGTGTCGTCCGCAATTCAGCAAGCCATGGAGCAAGTCATGACTGGGACCATGACCCCGCAGCAAGCCACAGACGCCTATGACAAAACCGTGATCGAAATTGTCGGGGCGGACCACAGCAAAAGGTCGCAGCGATGAGCGGATCGGCTAGTGGATATAACGCATCGGTGGCCGAGGATCGGACCGAACGAGTGGTGAGGCATCGGCGGCGAACACTCGGCAATAGGCTGACTGCGTTGCGGGCAGTCCCCATGCTGCCCGCCGTGGTTCTTTTGCTCGTGTTTATGGCCGGGCCAATCATCTACAGCGTCTACTTGGCATTTACGGATAAAGCCATTCGTGGGGCGGGAGCCGCCCACACCAGCATGGTTGGGATCGATAATTTCACCAAAGCTCTCGTTGAGCCAGGGTTTTGGAACTCTGTCGTTTTAACCATTATCTTTACCGTGATTTCGGCGGTGATCGGTCAGAATGTGCTCGGCATGGTGCTGGCGCTGCTCATGCAAAAAGCCCATCGAGTTGTCACTGCGATCGTCACAGCTGTGGTGATCGCGGCCTGGATTCTTCCCGAGGTAGTCGCCGGATACCTGCTGTATACGTTCTTCGCTGGGGACGGCAGCTTGAACACGATCCTGTCGACACTGGGCTTGCCCACTCAGGATCTTCTTTACAGTGCGCCGATTATTGCGGTGAGTTTTGCCAATATTTGGCGCGGCACCGCGTTTTCGATGCTGGTGTACTCGGCGGCGCTCGGCAATATCCCGGATGACATGTACGAGTCCGCTGCTCTGGATGGGGCTGGGGCGGTGAGACGTTTTACCTCGCTCACGCTGCCCCTACTACGGCCAGCACTGGCAACCAACTTGATGCTGATTACGTTGCAGACACTTTCCGTGTTCGGGCTGATCTTCGTGATGACGGGCGGAGGGCCTGCGCATAAAAGCCAGACGCTTCCCCTCTACATGTATGAACAGGCATTTTCCTATGGCCAGCTTGGCTATGGCACCGCTGTTGCGTTGTTGTTACTACTGATCGGGGCAGTGGCCTCACTTATCTATTTGAAGCTGTTGCCCGAGGAGGATAAGGCATGACTGCCACGGTGAGCTCAGCGTCAACATCCCGCGCCGGATCCAAACATGCTGAATCCAATCATCACGCGTCTAAACGCCGCTCACGATCCCGCCGGACCAGGTCGCTGACCAGCGTGCTGATGGTGCTGATCGGCCTGACTTTCGTGATTCCGCTGGCATGGGTGATCCTGGCGTCGTTTGACACCGAAGCATCGCTCTCTGTGAAAATGCCGCATGACTGGAGCTTCGGAAATTACGCAGCAATTCTCAATGAAAAGACAACCTTCCGGCCCCTGTGGAATTCGTTGCTGCTATGCGGAGGAGCCACCGTGCTCACCATGGCCGCATCCATTCTTTGCGCGTACCCGCTGTCGCGTTATCGGTTCCGCGCAAAGCGACCGTTCTTGCTCACGATTATCTTCGCGACGGGACTGCCGATCACGGCCATCATGATCCCGGTGTATTCGATGTTTGTGCAGGTGAATCTGATTGATTCAATGTTCGGCGCCATTTTATTCTTGGCCGCATCGTCCTTGCCATACGCCATCTTCCTCACCAAGGGATTTATGGATTCGGTTCCGCTGGAGATCGAAGAAAATGCCTGGACAGAAGGTGCCGGGATTTATCGCACCCTATGGTCGATTGTGATTCCGCTGATGAAGTCGGGGCTCTCAGTAGCAACTATCTTCACGTTTGTGTCCATGTGGGGGAACTTTTTCGTCCCCTTCATGTTGCTACTGAGCCCCGACAAACTTCCAGCCGCAGTCACGCTCTACACCTTCTCGTCGCAGTACGGCCAGGTTGCTTATGGTCAGCTCGCCGCGTTTGCCATCGTGTATTCGCTACCGGTTGTTGCCCTGTACCTGATTCTCGGACGCAAGCTCGGAACCGGGTTCGTGGCAGCAGGCGGTCTCAAAGGGTGAAAGGCGCACGCTTCGACTGCGCGGCATCTCTGCTTAGAGCTTCACGACCATCTTTCCGGTGTTCGCACCATCGAGCAGGTCGATAAAGGCTTGCGGTGCATTTTCGATCCCTTCGCGAACGGTTTCGTTCCAGCGGATAGAGCCATCGGCGACGTGCGGCACAATCACCCGGTGGAACTCCTCACGCAGATCTGCATACTTCGAGACGATGAAACCGCGAAGCGTCAGCCGCTTACCGATCGCCTGAGCGAGGTTGCGAGGTGCCGCGGGAGGCTCAGTGGAGTTGTACTGTGAGATAGCGCCACACATGGCCACGCGACCGTCTAAACGCAGAGACGAGATCGCGGCTTCCAGGTGTTCGCCGCCCACGTTATCGAAGTAGACGTCGATTCCGTCCGGTGCAGCGTGGCGAAGCTGTTCAGCCACCGGAGCATCGTGATAGTTGAATGCCGCATCGAATCCGAGGTCACGAAGGTAGCTGACTTTCTCCGCGCTACCTGCGCTACCGACGACGCGGGAGGCCCCGAGAATCCGAGCGATCTGTCCAACCAAGGACCCCACGGCCCCGGCTGCTCCCGACACAAAAACTGCATCGCCTTGCGCGAACTCCGCAGCCGCGGTGAGCCCGGCGTATGCGGTGAGCCCCGGCATGCCGAGCACGCCTAGGTATGCCGATGCGGGAACCGATGAAATATCGACCGGCGTTGCCGATGCCGCATCGAGAACCGCATGCTCGCGCCATCCCAATCCGTGCAGCACAGTGCTTCCCACCTCGATCGCCTCAGAACGTGAGGCTATGACTGTGCCCACGGCCCCGCCATCTAGCGGGGCGTCCACGGCGAATGGCGGGACGTAACTCGGCACGTCATTCATTCGTCCGCGCATGTATGGATCTACCGACATCACCGTGTTACGAACCAGGATCTGTCCATCGCTGAGCTCCGGAACGGCAACGTCCACGAGCCGGAAGTTTTCTGGGACGGGTCGCCCCTGTGGGCGGGAGGCCAGGTGGATTTCTTTGGTGCTGGTGGGACGTTTCGTTCCCTGGACGGGCTGCGAGGTTGCAGACTGCTCAGCGTGATGGGTGCTCTGATCGGTCTGGGAGAGATCTTCGTGATTCATTGGGCTCCTTGAGGTGAGCGAAGGTGAACGTGTGTACGCCGGCGTCGCCGAGAGAGTGATGCTCAGTCGTCAGTGACGGTGATGGAGACATCGATGTTGTTCCGGGTGGCGTTGCTGTACGGGCATACCTGGTGTGCCCGGTCCACCAGCTGGCGGGCGGTCTCGTGGGGCAGCTCGGGGATGACGACTTCCAGCTGCACGGATAGCTCGAATCCTCCTTCGGACGTGGGGGAGATGCTGACCCGTGCGCCGACGCTTGATTCACCAAGGTCTGCTTTGGCGTGCTTGGCCACGAGCTGGAGAGCGGAGTGGAAACATGCCGCGTATCCGGCGGCAAACAGAAGCTCGGGGTTGGGTGCACCACCTGCGCCGCCCATCTCAGCGGGGATGGCGAGGTCGAGATCTAGCAGACCATCGGAGGTGCGCACGTGTCCGTTGCGGCCAGCTCCGGTGGCGAGTGCTTCGGCGGTGTATAGCGCGGTCATAGTGTGCTCCTGTATGTAGGTGGTGTTGCGGTTTCTTGGGGTGGCCCGGTATAGGGCCACTGTAAGTATTTTGGGTGTTTTAGATGCCTGGGGTTGTGGATAGTCGGTGTCGGTGTCGATACCGGTTAGATGGTCTATGTCCTCGCTGAGTGAGCCGAAGTTGAGCGCTCTTCGGTTGTCTCTGGCATTAGGGAATGCGTGATGCGTCGGGCCAGGGTGTGGAGCGTGCTTAATTCGTCGGCACTGAGGTCGAGTCGTTCGGCAAGGCAGGAACGAATATGCATGGCGGATGTTTTGAGCGCCCGACCGTCGTCGGTGAGATGAATGCTCACGCGTCGCGCATCGTGGGCTCCGCGTTGCCGGGTGATGACGCCGCGCTGCTCGAGTCGTCGCAGCAGGGGTGAGAGAGTTCCGCTATCGAGTCGAAGGTGATCAGAGAGAGCGCTGACCGTTTGCCCATCCTGTTCCCACAGCACCATCAGTACGAGGTATTGGGGGTAGGTGAGATCTAGCCGGTCGAGTTCGGCCCGGTAGGCGTTTTGAGTTGCCCGGGCGGCGGTGTACAGCGCAAAGCAGAGCTGGGTGTCGAGAACTCGATCAGTAGCCACCCCCAAAATATTGCACACAATTTAATTGTGCGCAACCAAACCTGGTGGGTTGGGGGGCAGAGGTGCAGATGTTCCGATGTGCAGGCGCCCGAGTTTATGGACGGCTGGTCATCGGGCGCCTTCAGCTAGTCGTGACGAGCCCGATGACCCCGACAGTTACCTCGTGGACCTTCAGACGGCAGTCTTACCGGCTGACGGAAGAGGTGTTGTTCTCGTCCTTGTCTCGCTGCTGGCTGAGACGCTGAGTCCAGCGATACAGACCGAGCACAATCGCGATAAAGACGATCACGCCGATCCAGTCAGCGGCCGTGGCAAAGCTGTCAGACACGATAGCCAGAGGCTCTTCCGACCCGGTCGCCGCGACAATGCCCGCAAACGCCACACCAAAGAGGCTTTCGCCGACGATCAGACCGGTGGCCAGCAAAACTCCGAACCGCTTTGCTCGCCCGGGGTTAGCGCTGCGCTTGGCCCACCGGTCGTACAGCAGACCGAGCATCGAGCCCACCGGAATCATGAGGGTGAGGGCGACGGGTAGATACATTCCCATTCCCACGGCGAGCGGCGGGAGGGCGAGACGCTTTGATTTCCTCTTCAGCAACTCGTCGACGATGATCACCCCGACACCGATCAAAGCGCCAAGCCCAATCAGGCCCCAGTCTAGAGAGCCACCGAACACACCTTTGGCTAGCGACGAAATCAGCGATGCCTGAGGAGAGGCGAGTGCATTAGGCCCGGCGCCAGGGGTTCCCACGAATCCGAAGCCGGTTGTCATGAGCTGGAGTACGGGCGGAATAATCAGCGATCCAAATCCTACCCCGATCAGCAGTGCAACCTGCTGCTTCCAGGGCGTGGCCCCCACCAGCTGACCCGTCTTGAGGTCTTGCAGATTGTCGTTTGAGATCGTGGCCACGCTAAAGACCACCGCAGCGGTGAAGAGGGTGTAGGCAACCAGTGCCGCCGTCTGATCGGGCCCGTTTGAGCCGTGAGTGACCTTGATGATCAACGCCGCAAGGATAACCACCAGGATGCCCACCCCGGAGATTGGGCTATTGGAGGCTCCAATCAGGCCTGCCATGTATCCGCACACTGAGGCGACAAAAAGACCGATCAACAAAACGAAGATGACGCTGACGGCAATCAGAGTTCCGGTGCTGCCCTCCAGCGCCGTGCCCTGCAGGAAGGACCACAGCAAGATACCCACCGGAATCATGGACAGCAGGACCACGAGGGCCACGATGGTGATTGGGATGTCGCGTTCGGTCCTTGGAATGTGGGCGCCGGTGCGTCGCACACGGTTGGACGCCAGTGACTCCTTAATTCCGCGAACGATGGGCGTAATAATCGTGACCAGCGCCCACAGGGCGGCAACAGCAATGGCGCCCGCGCCAATGAAGCGAACGTCTTGGGAAAAGAATGTGTTGACGGCGTCCGTCACGTCGCCATGTGCGGGTAGGTGTCCAGAAGAAATGGTTGGCAGCAAAATCCCGAAGGAAATGACTAGACCGACCAGCATCGCGATGCCGACGGTGATGCCCACCAGATGTCCAATCCCGATGAGGGCTAGTGACAGGCTGGATCCAATCAACGTGCCGCCAGATCCGACTCGGAGGGTTGCTGAGAGCGCGTTACTCGCGACCTTCAACGCAGACAGCACAGAAAATCCGACCGAGGCAATTGTGCCCGCGATAATGATGTGCAGACCGCGCTTGTTCTCCTCGGCTCCCTCTGTGCTGTCGCCGACTCGAAGCACCTCGGCGCCAGCGACGCCTTCAGGGTAGGGGAGGTCTGAACCGGTGACTAAAGCGCGTCGCAGTGGAATGGAGTACATGACGCCCAGCGCGCCACCGATGGCGCATAGCGCAGCAGTGGTCCAGTAGGGGAAGCCACTCCACCAGCCGACCATCACCAGGCCCGGTAACACGAAAATGATTGCCGACAGCGTTCCTGCCGCCGAAGCGATCGTCTGCACGATGTTGTTTTCCATCAGCGTGTGGCTGGCGAAGTAACGCAGAATCGCCATTGAGATCACTGCGGCAGGGATTGAGGTGGCGAAAGTCAGACCCACCTTCAATCCGAGGTAGACGTTCGCAGCTGTAAACACCAGTGTGATGATGCCGCCGATAATGATGCTTCGGATCGTCAACTCGCGCACCGCAGATGCCCCGGTCGCTTTTACTTCAGACAACGTCTGTCCCTTCTCGGTCCTTCAGATGAAGGTGCTCGCGCATCTACCGCCAGGTGTCACGGGCGCCCAGTATGGAGACATCCACCAACCCCGCCGTGCGCGTGAGCGCGCACAAGGTGTAGACAGATGTGCGCTAGGGCAGGTGGTGTCATCACACGTACGGGTCCAAGTAGATCACAGATGGCACTCAGATGGGGCTAACCTCAAGGAATGGATGCAGCATTGAGCGCTGATCGCCGAGACTTTCAACTCAGGCAAAAAAGCAGTTTCTCTCAGCTGTTTTGAAGTATCGGCTTTTACGCTACACGCATCGTTTTCGAGTGTAGAAAACGATGCGGACTGGGCGTTCTGCCACCGGTAAAGCAGACCGTGCTGCAGCTCGCCCGTTGGCTGAGGAGCAATGTGACCGATGTCTAAGAAATCGACATTCGCAGTTAACTGGGTGATGGTGATCAAGGTTGTGGTGATACTTGCCGTAACGATCGCTATATTCTTTATTCCGCCGCAGGGGGTTAATCCACGCGGAATGCATATGCTGGCCATTTTTATTGGAACGATCCTTGGTCTCATTTTGCAGCCGCTACCGACAGCGTCGGTGTCACTGATCGGGCTGGCAGCAGCGATGGTGACCGGCACCATGCACGTGAAAGGTGAAGCGCTATCCGGCTTCAGCAATTCATCAGTGTGGTTAATTGTGGCCGCATTCTTTATTGCGGAGGGATTCTTGGTCACCGGGTTGGGTCGACGAATCGCTCTGCTGTTCATTAGAGTGCTCGGTCGCTCCACGCTCGGGCTCGCCTACGGAATGGCCCTCACCGATCTTGTGCTTGCACCGGCAACCCCGTCGAATACGGCCCGCGCAGGCGGGGTGGTGTACCCAATCATCGCATCGCTCAGTCGTGAACAGGGCTCAACCCCCGAATCTGACGAGTCGCGGCGGCGAGTCGGCTCCTACCTTTCGATGACCGCGGTGCAAGTCAATGCAGTCACCGCGGCAATGTTCGTGACGGCTATGGCAGGGAACCCTATTGCCAAAGCCGCTGCGGCAAAAGCCGGAATTGATATTTCGTGGGGAACCTGGACTTTAGCCGCGCTCGTCCCCGGATTAGTGCTCATTGGTTTGGTTCCGTTGGTGATGCGATGGATCTATAAACCGACTCTTCTGAAAACTCCCGATGCGCCTCGAGTTGCTCGTGAGGAACTAGTAAAACTCGGTCGGATGAGCGGGGGAGAATGGGTGATGGCCGGAACTTTTGTGCTGCTACTCGTGCTATGGATTTTCTCGGCTCAGTTGCATATCGCGGCCACCGCATCGGCATTTCTCGGAATCGGTATTTTGCTGATAACCAGGGTTCTCAGCTGGAGGAATCTAGCTGCCAACGCCTCGGCCTGGAGCACACTTATATTTTTTGCGGTTCTCGTGGGCATGGCCAACCAACTCAATAAACTGGGCGTGATCGGATGGCTGGGACGCACCGTGGCAGCATCCATTCACGGTCTACCATGGATGCTTGCCTTCGCCATCTTGTGCATTGTGTACTTCTACGCGCACTACCTCTTCGCCTCGAATACCGCCCAGATCGTTGCGATGTACGCAGTTTTCCTCAGTGCCGCGGTGGCGGTAGGAACCCCGGCACTCTTCGCCGCGCTGATCTTTGGTTTCATCGGGAACCTCTTCGGCGGCCTCACCCACTACGCCTCCGGACCTGCTGGCGTGATTTACGGATCCGGGTTCGTAAAAACGACGGAGTGGTTCCGAGTCGGCTTCCTCATGAGCATCGTGTTTATCGCGGTGTGGGCCGTGGTCGGGGGCTTGTGGATGAAGCTCTTAGGGATGTGGTGAATCCGCAGACCGCATCAGTTGAGATGGACCCGAACAGCCGAGAAGGATCTGAATAGCTGAGAAGGACCAGAACAGTCGAGGAGGATCTGGACATTCGAGATGGACTGTAACAGCTGACAAAAAGGGGGGGACGCCGAGATGTCGATCGGCGTCCCCCCTTATGTCTTAGACGGCAAGCCGCCCACCCGACCTAATCATCTTTATGGCGCAGCACACGACGCAAGCGTTCCCGGTTGACTGCGGCGACCGCACTGAGCGGGATGCCTGCCGGGCAGACTGGAACGCATTCGCCGTAGACGGAGCAGGGACCGAACTCGGCCTCCAGCTCATCTCCAATCGCTTGTGCCCGGCGGCCGCGTTCCTGTTTGGCATTGGGGAAGAAAGTCAGATGCATAAGTTTGGATCCGGCAAACAGGTTTGCGGCTCCATTTGGACAGGCCGCTACGCATGCGCCGCAGCCGATGCAGGCGGCAAAATCGAGACCAAGTTCCGCCTCGTCATGGGTGATGGGCACGCTATCGGCGTCGGCTGCGGTTCCCGCGTCTACGGCAACATGCCCGCCCGCCGCAATGACTCGATCTAAGGCAGAACGATCCACGGCGAGGTCACGCACAACCGGGAATGCCGCCGAGCGGAACGGTTCAATCCGCACGTGGTCACTGCCTAAACTGCGCACATGCTGTTTGCATGAGGGAGTGTTTGGAACCGGACCATGCGGAACACCATCCACGGTGACGCCGCAGGTTCCACAGATCCCTTCGCGGCAGTCAGAATCGAAGACCACAGGTTCATGCCCATCGGACACCAACTGTTCGTTGAGCCGGTCAAGTAGCTCCAGCAGCGACATGTCATCGCTGGCGTCATCCACCCGATAGGTTTCAAAATGGCCGTTACTGGACGATGTTTGCCGCCAGATGTCGAGCGTAAGAGTCCTGGTCATGCGTAGTTCCTCGTCTGCAGTGGGACGGCTGTGAAAGTGAGTGGTTCAGCGTGCCGAATCAAACGGTCGGGTGCATGTTCCCACGCAGATACAAAGCACCACTCCTCATCATTGCGAAGTGCTTCACCCGAGTCGGTTTGATGCTCAGCCCGGAAATGTGCGCCGCAGGACTCATCGCGGTCCAATGCGTCAACGCACATCAGATGAGCGAGGTCGAGGTAATCGGCCACTCGGCCGGCACGTTCAAGTTCCTGGTTGAGGCGATCCCCGGAGCCGATCACCTTGACCTGCGACGCATACGATGCCCGCAACTCCTCGATCTCCTCGATTGCCTGGATGAGTCCGTCGGCCGTGCGAGTAACGCCGCAACCGCGATAGAGGATGTCTCCGAGCTCACGATGAATAGAGTCGGGGGAGCGGGTTCCTCCCGGAGCAAGAAACGCGTCGATCTGCTGCTGAACGTCCGAGAGCGCCGCGAGCACAGCGGGGTGGTCCTCGTCGAGAACTGATTCCCCGAGGTGGCCGGCGAGATAATTGGGCACGCTGTACGGGAGCGTGAACCATCCGTCCACGCATGCGGACAGCAGTGAGTTTGCACCCAGACGATTTGCGCCATGATAGGACCAGCTCGCTTCACCACCGACGAACAAGCCGTCGAGGTTCGACATTTGGTCGTAGTCCGTCCACAGGCCGCCCATGGCGAAATGCGCTCCCGGAGCGATGCGCATAGGCACCGAGTACGGATCGTCGCCGGTTGCGTTCTCGTACATTTCGAGTAGGTTGCCGTAGCGCTCAGTGATGACATTTTTACCGAGCCGCTGGACCGCCTGCGTGAGATCCAAGTACACGCTGTTGCGCAGAGGCCCCACGCCTCGGCCCGCATCAATTTCATGCCGGGCGGCCCGTGAGGCGACATCGCGCGGTGTCAGATTTCCAAATGCCGGATAGCGACGTTCCAGGTAGTAATCGCGATCCTGTTCTGGGATGTCGTGCGGAGCTCTGGTATCACCAGGCTTCTTCGGCACCCAGATCCGACCGTCATTGCGCAGTGATTCGCTCATCAAAATCGTTTTGGATTGCCACGGTGAGCTAATCGGCAACGCGGTCGGATGGAACTGAATGAACGACGGGGATGCGAACAGTGCGCCCCGTCGGTGGGCGCGAAAGGCCGCTGTGACATTGGAGTTTTTCGCCAAGGTGGATTTGGCGAAAACGTTGCCGTAGCCGCCGGAGGCAATCACCACCGCGTGAGCGGTCACCGGATAGATGCGCCCGGTCAGCAGGTCCCGCACGATAATTCCGCGGGCTCGACCGTCGGTAACGATCAGATCCAGCATCTCCGTGCGGGTATGAAGCGTCACGGTGCCGCGCGACACCTGCCGTTGCAATGCCTGCGAGGCTGCAAGCTGTAGCTGCTGACCGGTCTGACCTCGGGTGTAGTACGTGCGGGACACCTGGACGCCGCCGAAAGACCGGGTGGCGAGCTGACCGCCGTATTCCCGGGCGAAGGGTGCCCCAATTGCCGCCATATGGTCGATCACGCGACAGGATTCTTGGGCCAGCCGAAATGCATCGGCTTCCCGGCCTCTGAAGTCGCCACCTTTAACGGTGTCTTTGACGAATCGTTCCAGTGAATCGTTATCCACTTTGCGAGCCCGCGACGCGTTGATCCCACCCTGAGCGGCCACGCTGTGGGCGCGACGCGGCGAATCGTGGAAGGTGAAGGAGTCAACCTGGTAACCGAGCTCGCCCAGTGCGGCTGCGCAGCCCGCCCCTGCCAGTCCGGTGCCGATCACCAGTACCCGAAACTTTCGGCGGTTTGCCGGAGAGACCAGACGGTACTCGAACCGGCGACGATCCCATGCTGTGACGGGGTCACCGGTCGGTACGTGGCCATCCAGTTCACCGCCGAGGGCTCGGTATTGCGATAGCTGATCCGTCATTGACTGCATGTCACTCATTGCAACACCCCTAGCAAAACGAATACCGGAATCGACGCGTTCGCGATCATCACCAGCACAGCTACCGCACCCGAGACCACGAGGGCCACCTGGCGGGTCCGCTGACCGGTCACGCCGAGGTCGTGCGCCGCGGTCCAGATCCCGTGGGAAATGTGCGCGGCAAGGATGACCATGGCGAGGATGTAAAACGCCGCCGGCAAAGGCCTTTGGAAACTCGCAATTAAGTTTTCGTAGGCGTAGCTCTGGGCTGTTGTCGCATGTTCAAACCCGCTGCTTGCAAACGGGTGAGTGCCCGTGGTCAGATCGAGAATGTGGAAGATGATGAACGCTAAGAGCACAATGCCGGTGACCAGCATCGTCCGCGCGGTAAATGACCTCAACCCCATGTTTTTACGGCGGTGCGGACCACGCGCCTTGCGAGCCCGCGCCGCGAGCACCACCGAGCACCCAACATGCGCGATCAAGCAGAGCAGGAGCACCACCCGCATAATCCACAGCAGAGCTTCGTAGGGTAGCAACGGCTCAAGCCCTGCGCGCAACCAATGCGCATAGGCGTTGAAATCATCGGGGCCTAGAAACACCTTCAGATTGCCGATCATGTGGACGAACACGAATGCTGCAAAAATCAGCCCCGTTATCGCCATGATCGTTTTGCACGCGAAATTAGAAAGTCGCGCCCGCCCCTTCGCAGACCCGGCTGTATCCTGCGTCACAGCTGCCATGTGCCGAGCCTACGCCCGTTCGACATCTCATGCCGGGACCTTTGGGTAGAAGGTCACGGGGCCGGGGTGTAGAGGCAGAGCTGTTCGGTGTCTATCCCATGTCCGAAGTGTTTTTAGCGAGTCTGTGAATGCTGGCTGCGCTGAAGATCGCTGTTGCGAGCACGGCTATGACCAGTGTCAACAGGAGGCTAGGGTCGGTGAGGTTCGCGGCCCAGCTCCACGGGACAAACAACCCAACCTGATGCCGGAGCGCCTGGTTTCCTCCAACCAGCAGACCCGCGATGGTCCCCGCAACCGTGATCATAAGAGTGAGAAGTGTTCCGGCGGTAGACATGAGCCAGGTGCTGAAGCTCAGCAGCATCATGCCGAATATCGAAAGCGCCGCGATAGCGCGCAGGAGCCCGCCTATGGTCGGCGTGAGACCGTACGCCGCAAGTACGGATCCGATCACCGCAAGAACAACGATTCCCCCCTCAATTGTGATCAGTCGCAAAGCATGGGTTGTGACCGACGGTGCACGAGTGGCGACCGCCCGCATCCCGCCTTGCCAGCGAGAAATGGCGATGGTCGGCAAAATGCCGCACCCAAGGGGAAGAATAAACAGACCGAACACCAATACCGTGTTGTCAGGTGTGAGATATAGGCGCAGCCATGCGATCACGGCGATGCAGGCAACTACGAGAACTCCGATCCCGGAGCGCCGAAGCGCCGCACCGCAGACCGAACGCCCGCATGGAATGGTGATCCGCGAGACACGTGCTGATGCTGATCCACGTTCCCGATAGTTAGCCGGGGGTATGCGTCGCCCGTTGCGATGGGGGATTGCCGCACGACGCATCCTGTGCTCTGACCACCTTGCTAGCGCCACGCGAACGAAGCATAAGAGAAGTCCAATCGCGATGGACAAGGCTATCGCCCACCCCGTCCCCGACACGGGTTCTCCACCGAGCGCCGTGCCATTCGCATGCGTTCCCAGGAGCGTAAGAGTAGGCCTGATCAGCCAAGCTGACGGCACAAATGGCCACACAGAGGTTTCGGCCGTGAGCACACCACTGATGACAACGATGAGAGCTGTCACAACAGCTGCGGCTGGGCCAGCAGCTTCAGTAACCAGCCTCAGGCAAACGATATATCCGACGGCTGCTGCTAAGCAGATCGCAGTGAGTGCCAACATGTCCCGTACGGGATCGAGGATGCTGCCGAGTGATAAACCTGTGAGGATCCAATAGCACAGTAGCGCTGTCAGAAAATGCGTGAGATACAGGACGAGCGTCCACCACAGGAGAATCAGCGACCCGGCTGCTGACTTCAGCGAGGGATCAACGGCCCGCACAGATAAGACGCGGGCAGAATTTCTTTCGACGATGCAGATATAGGCCGCGACGGCCGCGAGAAATCCGGGACCAATCGCGACGACCCACATGTTTTGGTGAGCTAGAACCCTCTCCCATGAGACTGGTCCCGACAACACCAGCAGGCCCATCGTGAGACCAGAGATAATTAGCGCCACGGCCCCCGCGGCCCAAATGGGGGATCGCAACCAGACACTAAACCAAGCGGAGACGACAGCAGAAGCGCGAGCGGAGGCAGCGACAGTGCCCTGTGCGCCGCAGTCCATGTCCTTTGACCTGACGGAGCTCATGCGAGCACTCCTGACGTCGCCGCAAAATATGCGCGCTCCAGGTCACCGTCTGGCGCGAAATTCACCAATAAACCTGAATATGCGGTTTGGCCGGAGACAATGCAGGTAATCTGGTCGGCAACCGCAGCAACTTCGCTGAGCACGTGGGAAGAGAACAACACCGTCCGACCGCTGCGCCCGAGCGCTTTAACTAACTCGCGCACCTCCCGAACCCCTTCTGGATCTAGACCATTTTGCGGCTCATCGAGAATCACGAGTTCCGGGTCTCCGAGTAGAGCAATCGCGGTTGCTAGACGACTTCGCATCCCCGTGGAGAACTTGCGGGTGCGACGGTGTTGAACCGATGTCAAACCAGTAACCTCTAGGGCTTTCTCAATGGCCCCGCCACCGACGCCGATCAACTTCGCGTGCACGGCGAGATTCTGTCGGGCACTGAGGTGAGCGTAGAAGCTGGGACCGTCAACCGACGCTCCAATTCGCGCCAGTGCTGCCCGCTTCCACGGCTCACCAAATAGCGTCACCGTTCCCGACTCCGGGGGTAGAAGCCCCAGAAGTGTACGCAACGTCGTCGACTTTCCGGCGCCATTCGGGCCCAGCAAACCCGTGACGGTTCCCGGCTGCATCGTAAGATCCACACCGCGAAGAACCTGCTGGCGTCCGCGGCGTCTCCATATCTGCCTCATCTCCACGATCACACGGTCAATTGTTCTACCACCAGCACAAACACACATCCATCGACCGTGCCAGTATCGGTAGGGCACCGCTCATCCTTCGATAGGAGGAGGTGGGTTACGAGCAGGTATCCTCCCATCGAACCAGTGATGTTCGATGTGGGTATTCCTGGTAGTTGTCGTTGATAATCTCGGACGTGGTCTTGGCGCCGCGAGGAGCTCTCACGATGATCACGAAGTGCGCATGAGCGAGTACGGCAGGGTGGTGAGCTAAACAGTGATGGCAGGACGAGAACTGTGTGCGGCCATGCGGCGCACCATGCCGGCGGACCGCGTGCTCGCGGGCTTCGGACTGTTGATCGCGGGGCTGTATTGGGTGATAGCACTGAGCCCGGATTCCCACTCGCAGGATTTGGTCGATGTGGTCATGGCGATTGTGAACACCGGGCTCGCAATCTGCCTTCTTATCCGCAATGTCTTTCCGATTTCGGTCGCGGTTGCCACCGGGATTTGGCTAGCAATTATGGCCGGCACCGACTTGCTGACCGTATCCCCTTTAAGCACCTCTCCGCTGCTCATCACCGCTCCACTAGTGCTGCTGACTCTCACCAGATACGCACCGTCTCATGTCCCGGGAATTATCGCGCTCGTGATCGGTGTGGTCGGAAGCCTTATCAGTCCTGTCGTGCAGAGCGCGGTGGCGCCGGGATGGGCATATGCCGCGCATGTTGCTGTCCTCGCTGTTGCGTATCTGTGGGGCCGTTGGCGCAGACAGGAGTCAGAATTTCGCGAACGCGAACTGGAAGCGAACGCGGAGCTTGCGAGGGCGGAGGAACGAAACCGACTCATCGCAGAGCTTCACGATATTCTCGGCCACAGCCTCACTGTGATCTATGCACAGGCCAATGCGCAGGTTGCCCGCAACAGTTCCGACCCGGACACTCGAGAATCCCTCCGTGCGATACGAGATGTCTCGAAGTCAGCTTTGGGTGACCTGAGATCGCTCGTGGGGTCAACCGCCTCAACTGCCGATTCTCCACCGACTTCTCCGCCAACCGGGATAGTCCAGATCCCGAATCTGCTCACATCGGCTCGGATGAGCGGGATTGAGATCAGGGCCCAGATTCCCGATGGACCTGGGCTCTTGGAGTTGAATAAAGAAATCTCTCCCCGGACGAGTCTTACTATTACTCGATGCGTCCAAGAAGGACTCACCAACGTTCTGAGGCACGGTGATTCAGCCCATGGCATCGATATTGAGTTATCTCGAGACTCGCGCCAGATAGCACTGCGTATTAGCAACGCCATTCCTCAGCATCACCGAGAGCGCCCTGGGTCCTCTGGTCTGGGTCTAAAAAATCTCCGGGCGCGGGTGACTGCGCTCGGAGGGCATATCGAGATCGGACAGGCCGAGCGTAATCAGCGGATGTTTGAGATGAAGGTTTATCTGCCTCTCGAGGGTGCAAGCTACGGTAAGAGCTAAGGAGGCGTCGTGCCGATACGCGTTGGAATTGTCGATGATCAGTCCTTGCTCGTGTCCGCATTCGCTGCTCTCGTCGAGACAGCGTCAGATATGACCGTGGTGGCGACAGCACTCAGTGGCGCGGAAGCGCTTGAGATCGTCTCGACCACTGATATCGATGTGCTCCTCATGGACGTAAAAATGCCGGATATGAGCGGACTGGACATCACTCGCGTCATCGCCGCCCGGGCCGATAGACCTCGCATCCTCATGTTGACGACTTTCAACATCAATGAATATGTGACTGAAGCCCTCCGATCCGGTGCGCGCGGATTTATCTTTAAAGACGCCAACTCCGAGGAGTTTCTTGACGCCATCCGAAGTGTCCACGCTGGACGGATGGTTCTTGCGAATGAAGCTGCGCATCATGTGGCGGAAGCGCTAAGAGTAAGACCTGATGGAGTCGGGGCCGAGGATGCAACCTCCAAACCGCAGACCCATTCCGGCGCCGAACGGGGTGTCTCAGTGGATACGGCTTTGAGGGATCTGAGGGTGCGACTGACCCCGAGAGAGCAGCAGGTCCTCGTTTTGGTTGGCAAAGGTCGCACTAACCCGGAAATTGCGAGGGAGCTATTCATTGCCGAGACCACGGTGAAGTCCCATGTAAGCAGCCTGCTATCAAAACTGGGATGCCGTGATCGGGTAGGGCTTGCCGTTCTCGTAAACCGGCGTTAAGTGCAGCAAAGCCCAGGTGAAAACACCGTTCTCACCTGGGCTTATCTGTCGGGCTGACAGGATTTGAACCTGCGACCCCTTGACCCCCAGTCAAGTGCGCTACCAAGCTGCGCCACAGCCCGTCCGGCCCCGAAGGACCGAGAAGCAGCATATCCGAGCTTGTGGCAACATGCGAACCGAGAGGCTGTGACGCCCGACACCGATGTGGGTGTTCTCATTTTGGCGTCGTCGATACCGCGCAGGTTTTGCTCTGCGATGTCCTTGCCCGCTACGGTGTGCTCGGTCTCGATTGCTCTGCATTGAGCCTAGTCAGCGGCCAGTTTTCCTGTCGGTGAGGGAATGAGTGCTCGCACTATGTCCGACTCGAGCTTGTATGCCCATCACACCCGGCGTCGTGACGGCGCGCCACCGCTCGAACCTCGACCTCCCCATCATGTCTCCAACCCCGTTCGGAAGGTTTGTCTTATGTATACACTTCACCAGGCTGCTCCTGGCGTGTTCTTTGCGGAAACTGCCCTGGTGAACTGGGTGATCTTGCGTGATGCTCGCGGGGTCACGCTGATCGACACGGGTTATCCCGGGCAACGCGACGATGTGCTGGCCTCGATTCGGGAAACGGGAGCTGAGCTGGCTGATCTTCGGGCCATTTTGATCACGCACGCCCACGTGGACCACTTGGGAAGCGCCCAGTTTCTGCAGGAGACCTACGGGGTTCCTGTCTATGTGTCGGCGCAGGAAGAGACGAATGCTCGGGGCGTAGAGCATTTCAGCTTGACGGCTGCGGGCTTGCTGCGCCGCATATACAAGCCCGGTGTTTTGCCGTGGTTGCGCAAGGCTCTCACCGTCGGGGTGCAGAAAAAGGCTCATGTCAGTGCTCCGACCATTTTGAGCGCGCTGGCGCTTAAGGATCTTCCCGGGTCCCCAACTGCTGTAGTGACACCTGGGCATACCCCCGGGCATACCTGCTACCACCTCGCGGGCCAGGGCGTTTTGGTATCGGGTGATGCGCTTGTGACCGGTCATCCGATTGCGCGGAGCAATGGCCCACAGCTACTTCCGGCGATGTTTGACCACGACCGGGAGAAAGCTGCCGCTGCGTTGCAAGTGATCGGGCAGGTCGATGCCAATATTTTGCTTCCCGGGCACGGGTCGATGATGCGCATTACCGCCCGCGAGGCGTGTCAGGCGGCGCAACGAGCACTCGGTTCAACGGGCTGATAGCAAGCACCACGCCTAATGGCCCCACCGTATAGTCCCCACCGTGCGGCTACGCCTAAGGTACGCAAGGCCACGTATGCGCAGCGTTTATAAGAATCTGTGCAGCGTTTATAGGATGGCGACATGGTTGAGCCGATCCCTTTGCGCCTTCGCCCATGGCGGCGTAAGGACGCGGAGGAGCTGTGCCGGCTGTGTGTCAGCGATCCAGAGCTTGAGCGGCAGTTTCCGTCACCACTTCGGACTGTTCGTGACGCACGGGCTTGGATTGAGCGGTGGGCACTCGGGGTCACACCCAGGGCTACCGCGGCCCAGGATGAAGGGCAGTATCAAGACAGCGCGCGTGATCGCCTCATTCTCGCGGTGACCCACGAGCACACCGGCGCTGTTCTCGGCAACGTGGCGGTGGCGTACTTCGACAGGCATCGCAATGGTTGGTTTTCTTATTGGACTGCGAAAGAGATGCGGGGGAGAGGCGTAGCCTCCAGAGCAGCCACGGCGTTTGCGAATTACCTTCTCCGATTGGGTATCGCGCGTCGGCTAGAGCTTGGTTACCGGGCGAACAATCCTGCATCGGCAGCGGTCGCCCGGCATGCGGGATTTGTCGTCGAAGGCCGTGAACGCGAGAAATTTGTTATTGACGGTGATGCCGTGGATGTGATCACCTGCGCCCGCCTCGCGAGGGACCCTTGGCCGCATGAACCTGCGAATGTGCACATCGCAGCATTGAGGTCGTCGGTGCCCACTTTGGGTGCCTAACTGGTTTGCCTGGTCAAATGATCCCCAAGTCTTGTTTACCCCTGTCTTTTTGTGTGTGCGCACAGCCCCTGCACATGTCACTATGAGGGGACCTTGCTATTCAATGTGAACGCACTGGATACAGCTTGGCGACCGTCCGCTATCGATTCGGTTGTCAGCACATGGAGTCGCAAGGTTTTGGAACGTTACACTATGTACTTGGCGCAGCAGGGGAAGGCAGGTCACCATGACTGAGATGACGGGGCGCGACCCAGAGGAATCGGGAGCTTCCGCAGCCCAGCCGGGCCGTGAACGCGGCGATGCTCATTCAGGTCATACTCACGACGCTCGTTTGGATCAGACCTCAACTCTGCACGCGCTTTCACTAACTGACTTCGCTGATGAGATCGAACACGGTCTGAGTGTTCAGGATCGTCAAGCTATTGATGCTCTTCCGCAGGGCTCCGCGTTGCTCATTGTGCGCAAAGGCCCTAATCTCGGGGCTCGCTTCCTTCTGGACGCTGATAAGACGGTGGCCGGCCGCGGGCCAAAAAGCGAAATCTTTCTCGACGATGTGACGGTGTCGCGTAAGCACGCGGCATTTTTGCGGGACGGGGACTCGTTCTTGGTGCGGGATCTCGGATCGCTGAATGGAACCTATGTCGGGCGGGATCGGGTCGATGAGGCGCGGCTTCTGCCGGGCCAGGAGGTGCAGATCGGGAAGTACCGTCTCACCTTCCATCCCTGTGACCCCTCTGTCCCGGATGACTTCGCGGGACGGGGCTGACGGCATCTATGGCAGCATCGGCGTCACGGCGGGCGTCGTCGACGACCGGCAGGCTCAGCATCGGCCAGGTGCTTGAGCTTGTTCGCGATGAATTCCCTGAGCTCACTCATTCCAAGCTTCATTTCCTCGAAGCTCAGGGTCTCATTACTCCTGATCGCACCCCGTCGGGTTATCGGAAGTACAGTCGTGATGACGTCGATACCCTGTTATTCGTGCTTCGGGCTCAACGCGACCGGTTCTGGCCGCTGAAGGTCATCAAGGAACACCTCGCGACGAACGGGCCCTCCTCTGAGGTGACCTCCATCGCTCGTCATAGCGGACCGAGTGCGCAACCTGTTCGGGTCAAGTTTGATCGGGTCGGTATGTGCCGCGAAGCCCAGATTGACGAGGAGTTCCTGGCCGAACTTGAGGAGTTTGGTTTTCTTCCGCGCCGCGGTCTGTTTTTTGGCCAGGCTGATGTGGAGATCGCTCGTGCGGCCCGGGAACTTGCCGACGAGGGCCTGCATCCGCGCCATCTCGTCATGGTTCGGACGGCTGTTGGGCGTCAGGCTCATATGCTGCGTTCTGTTGCCGAGCCTCGGAAGAATCGTAAAAGCGCCGATGCTCATGGGGAGGCCGAAACAGTGGCTCATGACCTGGGGGAGTCGTTAATAACGTTGCATAATGCCTTACTGCGGGTAACCCTCGACGTGGCTCAGGAGTGAGAACCTTCCAGACGTGAGACCGGTGTGGCGCATTCGGCATGCGACACGCCGCCGGTAACGCCCTGCCGGTCATGGTCGTATGGCGGTAGTCTTGAGGTCAAGGTCCTTGCTTACTTCCCCCTTGAAGGACCCATAGACGGAGGTTACCGTGAGTTCGACTGGTCCATTCAATAGGACAACCCAGTCCAGCGTCCCCGCCGACTCGGTGCAGGGAGTGCTGTTTGACGAGGTTGCGGATGCACCTGACGAGTTCGGCTATCGCGGTCCCGCCGCATGTAAAGCGGCCGGTATTACCTATCGTCAGCTCGATTACTGGGCGCGGACGGGTCTGGTGGAACCAAGTGTCCGCTCGGCGTCAGGATCGGGTACCCAGAGACTGTATGGCTTCCGGGACATCCTTGTGCTCAAGGTGGTGAAACGGCTGCTGGACACGGGGGTGTCGTTGCAGCAGATCCGGGTCGCCGTGGCAGCTCTGCGTGAACGCGGTGTGGATGATCTTGCGCAGATCACCTTAATGTCAGATGGTGCCTCGGTGTACGAATGCACGTCAGCTGAAGATGTTTTCGACTTGGTCCAGGGGGGCCAAGGCGTATTCGGTATTGCGGTAGGCCGGGTGTGGCGCGAAGTTGAGACCTCGCTGGCCGTGCTTCCGAGTGTCCGTGCCGATGGGGACCAGGAACTGGCTCTTCACGACGAGTTGGCGGCGCGGCGTCGGGCCCGCATGACAGGCTGACCCTCACCCAGACCTACGGTGACCTCACGACACAGTGAGGTCTCGATGATCCTGGTCTTCAGTGATCCCGTATTTCACCGCAGAATAGTTCGCCTATTTTGATGTGCCCGATGTCGCTGCGAACAGGGCTGGTTTCGTTTAATGGCAACTTAGTTCGACGAACCCGTCTTCAGAGGCGTTGAGTTTGGCCAGGTCACCGCGTAGCCGAAGCAGATCTCTTGGGACGGGATGCCGCGCTCCTCGCGGATGCTTTCGGTGATCAAAATGGGCTCCGAGATAGTGATCTCAAAGCGGAAACCCTTCACGGAGCTCTCGCACAAGCGCATCCTTGGAATTTTCTCCGACATCCACCTTGCCGCCCGGTAGAAACCAGCCGTGCCTCCCTTCGACGGCGTACGGCAGCACACGGTCTCCGTCTCGAATGATTGCGGCTGATCGAAGCTTGGGGCTACCTCGTGAATCGGTCCATTCGATGTCGCGTCTGGCTCATAGTTCAGGCATCCATTTTTGCTTCCATGACGCGTGCCAGAAGCTGATCAAACTGCTCCGTTAAAACCTTGCCGCTGGCCCCTTCATACGTGTGCAAAGGCACTGCGCTACCCTGCGCCTGCTGAAGCCCTACGCGTTCTTCGATCACCGGTTCGAGTACCAGATCGCCGAACAACTCGCGCAGCTCATCTAGGCGGAACTGGTGTTCAACGGAACGAGGACGATACCGGTTGACCACGAGCCCCAACGGCAGCAGATTCGGTGCAAGACCCTGCTCGCGCAGTTCCGCAATTACTTTCAATGCCCGGTCGGCGGCGGTGACGGAGAAGATCCCCGGTTCGCACACGACGAGGCCTCGGTCTGCGGCTGTTAGTCCCATCTGGGTTAAGCCGTTGAGTGAGGGCGGGCAGTCAATCAAGATGAGGTCGTATTCGCGTTCGCGTTTAAGCAGCGCTTCGCGCAAACGTCGCAGAGTGCGCGTGGCAGGGGTAGGAGAGTCAAGGCGACCCGAGGCATGTGAACCGGGAATGATATCGAGAGCGGTGCGTGCATTTTCCGCCCACGGGGTCGAAATAATGGCGCGCTCCGTGGTGTCTGTACGACCGGATGCGATCACCTCAGCGATATCAATTCCGTGCGCGGGCTCACCGAGAAGCCCGAGCGTGGTATCTCCCTGGGGGTCAAGGTCGATCACCAGGGCGCTTAGGCCGCGATGCAGCGCCGCAGATGCGAGACCGAGCGTCACTGACGTCTTTCCGACCCCGCCTTTTAATGAGCAAATACTCAGCGTGAACACGTTAGGAACTCTACCGTGTCAGGTAGGGCACTTCGTCTGAACGGCACGAAGATCTTCATCCCATGTCACTCTCAATTCACGTGATTCTGACCGCTATAGCAGAAAGCTTGGCTTTCTGGTCAAGGACGCAACGGGGTGAACGAGTATCCACGAGCGCGGCGCTCACGGGGCGGTCGCCCACCCGAAACCGAGCCCGAGCATCGTTGAGGCGGTTCCCGCTATACCAGGCGGGCGTGTTTGGGTCCGCTAAAAACCTTGGCGGCCTTGTTTCAGCGCTTCGATAGCTCTCGGGTCGCCTTCCACCCAGACATCGGCAACATCTTGACGCCCAAAAGCCCACAGCACCAATTCGCAGGGTAAACCGTATACCCTCACGCTGCCCTGCTGGCCGCGGGAGGCGCGAATGCCGCCGTACGCAGAGACGAGAATGACGTCCACATCCGCGGACACCAGCAGGCGTCCTGCCCCGCCTAGAGCGTTCCACAGTTCCTTCTGTGACTGTTCGCTAAGCGGACGCGCATGCCATGTTGGCTGTGCCCGGAGGAGGTCTTCATGGTGAATGTAGTACTCGAGGGTGTTCATCAACGGATCCATGAGCCGGACCGGAGAGAAACGCTGAGGCCCACCGCGGAACACTTCGACCCGTTCAACCCACGGCCGCTCCTCCCATCGACGATGGTGCTCGCGGGCGATCTTTTGAGCAGGAGACAGCGGAAGAACAGATGCTAAGAGCAGATCGGGTCTGCGTTCACGCAACACAAGATGTTCGAGGAGATCATCTGCGCACCAACCGGCGCATAGGGTAGGCGCCTTTGGGCCGAGAACCAGCAAGGCGTCGGCCAGGCGTGTGCGTTCGAGCCGGGACAGGGAGCACCGCGTGGTCATGTTGACATACTACGTTGCGTGGAAACATCTCGATGGGAAAACGCATGAGATTGGATAGTTTGCGCGAGATTCCGCGCGCATAACAATGTTATCCACCTACTCAGCTGCGATGATCAGGACTCAGAGGCAAGGTCAGATGAGTTTTGTTTTGTTGTCAGCGATATTGCTTTGCGGTAACCGGTATCAAAGTCAATTATTTCGACATCGATTACTCCGTGTCCGTCCAAGCGGTAACGTTCTTCGATCAGATCACCTGCGGATTCGTCCTCCGGTGAGAGTCGATGTACCTCGTATTGCTGGAGATCTGTGCCATCCGCTTCAGCATTTTGCAATTCGGGGGTAAGCGGAAAAAGTACATGCCCAAAGGGAAAAACGCACCCGGCAGGGTAACCATCTTCGGTAATTTGGGTACATTCCACATAGCGGAAAACGGCGATGTTGTGGGCGGATCGGTACCGTCGAGTAATAGTCGTATCGGTACCCGGAATCAGGTGCGTGTCACGGCTCAATATGGTGTCGAACGAAAGAACTGAACCATCATCGGCTTCCCGGAAGACCCCGAAACTGCGGGAAAGTCGATCGGTCAGGTGGTAGGGCGCAGTCGGGTCTGCCGCGATGGCGAGGCCGATTGCGGTCGATGCTGCGGGATGCGGGGAGCGCCGAACCCTACGACCAAAACGTTCACGAAGTCGTCGGGGGATCAACGGGAAAGAGCTGGCACCTCCTACGACGCTGATACCCGCCACGGAGTCATCGCTCGTGCCAAGATCATCGACAAGTGGGGCCATGACGTCGAGAGTTTTATCGATGAGTGGGGAGATAGCCCGCTCTACATCGCGAATAGGCAGCGTCACCTGGGTTGGGGCATTTGTGGGGGCCAGACCATTTTTAGGGGCCGGAACAACTTTGCTCGCTAGATCGGTCTGTGAGGTGGGAACCGTATCAGTGTTCGAGCCGACATCGACTCCGGTAGCAATGTCGAGCACCAACCGTCTGGTCTGAGGCTGAACCCGTTCTTTTTCGGCACGGGCATCATTGAGAAGTTGTTCTGCGGCTGCGGGGGAGAGATCCGTGAGCGATAGGTTTGCACGGTGAAGCGCGAGGTCCCGAATTGCTCCGTCGAAATCATCGCCACCCAGTCGGTTATCCCCGAGGGAACCGAGAACTTCATGCTCAGCACCGCGAGCTGCCACCAACGAGGCGTCAAAAGTGCCGCCGCCGAGGTCATAAACCAGTACTTTGGTGCGGCGGGAGGTGACGGTGCCGCCGTGGCGATGGGTGTACTCAAAGCCTGCCGCCGACGGTTCATGAAGCATCGCGGACACGTTAAAACCGGCGCGGCGAAACGCGTCCAAGGTGATAAAGCGCTGAGCGCTGTGCGCATGGGCTGGGACCGCGATAGTGATCGGTCCAATGAGGCCATCCACGTTCTCATCTGAAGCGATGTGATGCGCTAAGTCCTCGCTCACGGATGAGGACGTGAGCAGCAAGCGATGCACCTCCCGCAGATAGACGGTAAGTGCCTCCACGATTGGAACTTGCCGATCTCCAATGGCGACTGGCGTCAGGGGAGTGACATCGGGACTCGCGAGCTCCCGTTTTATTGATCGTTTCACCACTGAGCCAGATTCTGCGGCATGCATCGCGTGGAATCCGGCCACTAGGTGGGAACCGTCGTAGGCGAGCACGCTCGGTACATAATCGAAAACATCCCCTGAGACATCCTCGAAGGTCACCACCGGGTAATTGCCGCGATCAACGGCAGCAACGACGGTGCGGGTAGTGCCGAGATCGATACCGAGACGCATAGATCCAGGATACGGGGCTGAGCTGTGACCCGTGGGCGTGGAAGAGCTCCCAGCCACATCGAGAGGGTCAAGATATAGGTGTAAGAGTATGGCGAGTCGAAAGCGTCAAAGGCGGTGTCGTACTTGAGTGCAAGTACGACACCGCCGGGTCCTATTCCGGTGAGGGTGGGTGGTGATCGTCAGATTCGGGATGAGAACCCATCTCACGCAGAAACTCTTCTATCTCAGCCCCAATTTCGTCGGCGCCGGGTATGCGACCGCCTGGCAGTGCGAAGTCATTCCGGGTTTGCTGCGCCTGGTCAGCCTGCTGTTCCATCTGAGTAATCATCTGAGCCAGCTGCGGAGACAATTCCACTTGCGCATTGATTTGTTCGGCAAGAGCATCGGCGGTTGCTGCCAAAGGACCAGATGGTAAGTCCAAACCAGTTAGTTCCTCGGTTGCGGACAAAATTGCCATCACAGCCTTGGGGTATGGCGTGCGCGATAAATAGTGTGGAACGTGGGCTGCTAGTCCAATCACGTCGTGGCCATTGTCTGCAAGGCGCAGTGTAAGCACGCTTCCAAAGACCGCGCCGAAGCGAATCGAGGTGGAAAAGGGTGAGGTGACTGCCTGGTGGGAGGGAGTGCCGGCAAAGCGCGTGAGTTCCAAAGGCCGGGTGTGGGGAATAGCCGACGGGATGCCTTGGGCGAGGATGATGCGGTTAATGCCGAGCTGCTCAATGACGATTCGGATTGATGCGGCTGCGCGTTCCCATTGGAATGAGGGTTCTGGGCCGGTGAGCAAGAGAAATGGGGTGCCGTGTGCGTCTAGCACTTCATGCAGCAGGATTTCAGGTTGCGCATAATCGGCGAAATGATCCTGGTCCAACGTGATTTCGGGGCGGCGTCCGGCGTAGTCGTATAACTGATCACTGTCGAGCTTGCCGATGACACGGTTTTCTAGCGAGTTCAACAAGTGATCGTTGATGAGGTGCTGTACCTGGCCCGCGTCGGCAACAGCGCCGAGCGTCACCACAAGCGACTGGGCTCGGATTGTCCGCGAATCGATGTGCTGTTCATAGGAGAACAGGGTGGTCGGGTCGAGCACGATTCCTCCTCGGTGAATTGTGTACGGCGCGAGATGCCCGTGAGGCGTGATGCCACGGTTGGTACGCCGCGGTGGTCATGCTGTGTTGACGCAGGTCTGATGTTTAGATCAACGTTTGCACGGTCACGAGTATTCCCGCGATGTTCCCGCTGTGACGTGGGTCAGGTATTGAGTTATTCCGTGCACGTGCGCGCTGGCTTCTGTGTGTGGCGCGGACAGGATGAGCGACAGTGCTGTGCCGCCGGTCGGCCAAAGCAAAGTTGCGGAAGGTTGGTCTGCTGGCGACGTCCTGCTGGTGACGTCGGGATCTAGGGGAGGTCGTGCGGAGAAGGAGGTGCTACCCAATTACTTCACTTTACATAACGTGCATTATCGGCGTTACTCTCGGGTGGAAAGGCTCCGCTGTGAGACACCAGCCAGGATGGCGGTTTGCCGGTATGGCGGTCTGATTGACGCTGACGCCCCGATGCGGTGACAACGTGCTAGCAAGCCGTCACAGCTGACGTACGGACACTAAACCGCCGAAGCCGCTGAGTTTTCCGACGGCGCGGGCCGGGCGATGACGTACAGGCACACCATCGACATCAACGCACCGCCGACCATAACAATCGCCATCGGAACAGCCGATGAGGTTCCCGCCAATCCGACTAACGGCGCCGCCGCTGAGGCCGCGCACGAAAAACCGAGCCCGAGCATCGCTGAGGCGGTTCCCGCGAATTCCCTGGCTTCGGCTGATGCCAGCGCAGCACCATTACCAAAAATGAAACCCTGGGCCAACACCACCACAAAGAATCCCGGAAGAACGATCCACACCGGGGTTCCTAGCCATAGCGCGCCAACCAAAAGTGCCACCGCACCCACCGCAGATACGCTCTGGCCCACTCGGATCAGGGAACGGGCCGCGTAGCGCCGGGTGAGGCGTGCCGACATAAACGCCATGGTCATCATGCCGAAAGCGTTGATGGCAAAGACGACGGAATACTGCTCTGATCGGAACCCGAGGATTTCCTGAACCACATAGGACGATGCCGATACGTACGCCATCAATGTCATTCCAGACGACGCATTGACGAGCAGATATCCGATAAATCGGCGCCGTCGACACAGGGTGAGGCAATTCTTGGCGAATGTTCGTAGCCCTCCGGGGTGACGGTGTTCGCGCGGCAAGGATTCTGGGATCAGGAGCAGTGTGCCGATAAGACTCAGCACCGACATACCCGCGATCACGATGAAGATCTCACGCCACTGGCCCACCAGCAAAATCATGCCTCCGATGAGGGGCGCGATAATTGGGGCAATGCCGCCGATACCCTGCAGGATGTTCATGAGCCGCACCATCTCGGGGCCATCGGTGAGATCGATGAGAACTGCCCGTCCCAGCACCATTCCGAATCCCCCGCCTATCCCCTGGATCAAACGGGTAATCAGGAGCATGTCGATGTTGCCGGCTAAAGCACATCCGATGGAACCAGCCATGCACAGTACGATGCCGACGAGCAGCGGTATCCGACGTCCGAGCCGGTCTGAGAGAGGGCCGGCAACAATCTGGCCCATTGCTGCACCCAGGAAAAACGCGGTGAGGGTGAGCTGAACATTCGCCGCAGAAGTGCCAAGATCGCTGGTCACCCTCGGGAACGCAGGAATGTACATGTCGGTGGCGAACGGGCCGATGGCGCTTAATGTCGTAAGGACGGCGATCACCATGCCGGTAACGCGGTGCCTAGTTCGCGCTCGGTCATGGTCATCGGCGCGGCAGGCAATGTCGCGGTCGGCGGCGTCTTCTAGGACGGGAACTGACGAATTTAGGGTCGGGATGGGGCCGGTGAGGGGGCGACGATCGTCATCATGATCATGGTGGGGCACGTCAATCTAGCGTATCGGTTTAATGTCCCGGAAGGTGGAGTGGGGAATGTAATCTAGTGCCGAGGGGCGCCGGGCAGCGAGAACGTCTCAACCACATGTCGGATCATCATGCCGGCTGTATGTGATTGATCGATATCGGCCATCAGTTCGTTAGCCACCAGGTTGAGATGAATGGCCAGCATCATGTCTGCGAAGTGCTCCATTGGAACCAGACAGTGGGCATTCATGGATTTAAGGCCGGCGGCATATGTGCGCACAATAGCGTCGCGGATACGCCCGCGCTGCTCCATGAGCTGAGGTCTAGCGTCATGATGACGCAGCGCATGGGTGAGCGCCTCGTTGTAGAGCAGGTACCACTGGCGACCATAGGGGCGGATAGCCTGAAACACCTGAACCATCGCGTCTTCGCTCACGGGTGATGAGGGCGGTGCTTCCGGGGCTGCATCCGCGGGCGTTTGAGCCTCAATGATATGGATGACTTCGTCGGTGACCTCGGCAAAGAGTGCGTAGAACACTTCTTCTTTGCGGGAGAAGTTTGAGTAAAACGCTCCCCTGGTGAATCCGGCTGCCTGAACGATGTCATCAATGGTTGCCGCATCAATGCCCTTGTCAACAAAGACGTTAGCTGAAGCTCTGATCAAGCGGGCACGGGTGTTTTCCTTGCGGCGGACATGTGCATCGGAAGGTAAATCGTTGTGAAAATGAGACATTCCCGGCCTTCCTTTTGTGCTGCTTAAGTGATTGCAGCTGGCGCTCGAGACAACCGTGAGCAGTATATGACCAACGGTGAGGGCCTTGGGTTGCCTCGAAGCCCTAGCCCTATGCCTGAGAGCCTTTTCAACGAGCTCTCAATATAGTAACGTATTAAATACGTCAACGTATTGAGCTGGCGTCGAGGCAAAGCGGCTCGCCAGGAGCCCTCAGCGGCACCGGGTGCGTCGCCCATGGAATCTGACGCGCCATCCACAAGCTGATGGCTTGGCGATGCGCGCTGAGGACTGGGAAAAGGGGTCTTACCGTGTCGTCCGTCCTCTACCGCCTCGGCCATACCCTTGCCACCGCACGGCTGCGAGTGATCGCGGCCTGGCTCATGGTCCTTGTCACCTGCGCGCTGCTCGCCGTCGGACTCGGAGGCCGTCTCAATAACGAATTCTCAATCCCTGGCACCCAATCGCAACAGGGAATAGACCTGCTCAGTCAGCGATTCCCCGTCCTTGCCGGATCCAGCGGTCAATTCGTCTTCACCACCACCGACGGCTCCCCCATCGCCGACCATGCCGCATCAATCACGCAGACCATGCAGCGAGTGAGCCAGGTCAACGGGGTGGCGGCGGCCCCCAACCCCTTTGATGCAGATAACCCAGCCAGCATCAGTCAAGACGGCACGACCGTGATCGGTACGGTTCAGCTGCACGAGGATCTAGCCACCGTCTCCCCCGCAACCGTGGACGCAGTCCGCGACGTCGCAACGACCGCACACATCTCTCACGTCAACATCATGGTTGGGGGCGAGATCTTCACGACCATTTCAATCGGTGCGTCCCTCAGCGAAGTAGTCGGCCTTCTCCTAGCGTTAATTGTTCTAGCGCTGACCTTCCGCTCCCTGATCGCCGCGGGAATGCCGATTGTGACCGCTGTGCTTGGAGCGGGACTATCCATCGCGGGAATCTACATCTCCGCAGCCTTTATCGACATCTCCTCCACCACGCCCACCCTGGCCATCATGCTGGGGCTGGCTGTTGGAATTGACTACGCCTTATTCCTGCTGTCGCGACATCGCCACCAACTGGCTGAAGGGATGGAGGTCAAGGAATCCATTGCCCGCGCAGTAGGTACCGCAGGCAGCGCCGTCATCTTCGCAGGGCTTACAGTCGTCATCGCTCTGGTTGGACTATTCGTGTGCGGCATTCCCTTTCTTACCGTCATGGGTCTGGCCTCAGCGGGGGCGGTAGCCCTAGCGGTGCTCGTAGCTATTACGCTGCTCCCAGCAATCTTGAGCCTGTTTGGTGAGCGCTTACGTCCGCGTCGGCGTGTACGGAAAACCGACCAGACTGTTCGTCCCGATCAACTGCCGAGTCACCAGGACAGTGCTACCTCCTCAGCGGCCCAGCAATTAGAAGACGCCTCGACCCCATCGTGTAAGACCAAACATCAGGCAGCGGAGGCGTCCGCCGACGATCCAACGCGCAGCGCGAAAACGTCGTTACCTATCCCGAAAACTTCGGTGCACAACATAAAGACTCCACTGCGCACGCGCTGGGCACGGCTGATCACTAAACATCCCATCATCACCATCGTCGGTGTGCTGCTCGTCGTGGGAGCGGTGGCGGTGCCCGCAAAAGACCTGGCCTTGGGACTCCCGGATAACGGCACGAAACCGTCATCCACGCAAGCCCGCCAAACCTACGACCTCATCGCAGACAAATTTGGACCCGGGTACAACGCCCCACTCATCGTCACCGCAGACATCATTAACACCAAAGATCCCCTGGGTGTCATGGCGGGTCTCAAACGAGATATTGAGACCGTGCCCGGGGTCTCAAGCGTAGGCCTATCCACCCCAAATCAAGGCGCTGACCTCGGCATCGTCCAAATCGTTCCCGATTACGGGCAAAACGATCCCCGCACCAGTGAGCTAGTGAAAAATCTCCGGCAGCGCGTGCCAGCACTCGAAGCTCGTTACGACATCAGCGATATGAAAGTCACCGGGCAGACCGCAGTCGCCGTCGACATCACACACAAACTCGAAAACGCCCTGCTCCCCTTCGGTATTTTCGTGGTCGGACTCTCACTCATTCTGCTCACCATGGTTTTCCGGTCGCTGTGGGTGCCGATGAAAGCGGCCATCGGATACCTGTTCTCCGTCGGTGCCGCTTTCGGCGCGGTAGCCATGGTGTTCCAATACGGATGGGGAAATGCAGCCCTCAATATCCACATGGTGGCACCCGTTATTTCCTTCATGCCGATTGTTTTAATGGGTGTCCTATTCGGTCTGGCCATGGACTATGAGGTGTTCCTGGTCTCCCGAATCCGAGAAGACTATGTCCACACCGGAAAAGCTAAAGAATCCATCGTCAGCGGCTTTACCGCGAGCGGATCAGTGGTCGTGGCCGCTGCGCTCATCATGTTCGCAGTATTTATCACCTTCGTTCCCGAATCCAGTTTTGAAATCCAGCCTATTGCGTTCGGACTCGCTGTCGGTGTGGCCGTGGATGCGTTCCTCGTCAGAATGACTCTGGTCCCAGCAGTGCTCGCTCTTCTCGGCGACCGGGCCTGGAGGCTCCCATCCTGGATCGATCGGCGCCTGCCCCACCTCGACGTCGAAGGTGAAGGTCTCGTCCGCGTGCTCGAACATCGCGACTGGGTTGCTGAACACGGCGATGTATCCATTCGACTCGAAAATGTCGACACCCCAGACCTCGGCGTGAGGGGCGCTCCCCTGCGCGGTCTCAATGCCCTCGTCTCCCCCGGCCAGATTCTCGTGGTGTGCAGTCAAGATCCCACAGCCCCCCAGATCGTGATGAGTTTGCTGTCCGGACGCATTGCCCCCACCGCAGGGATCTGCGTGGTCCATCACCGGTTCGTACCCGATGAAAGCTCCGCGGTTCAAGCTCGCACTCACGTCATCGCGGCAGCACACGACCTAGACGCCGATAACATTCAGAGCAGGCTTCACGCCCTAGACCGGTCAACGGCCTCCGGGCGCACCATCGTGATTGAACAGATCAGCGACCTCTTCCCGCCATCAGCCAAGGATAAGAATGAGCCGCCGGTCGCCAGCCTTGAACGGTTGCTCCGCCGCGGAGCCACCGCCGTGATCGGATGCTCCGGACCTTACACAGCTGTAGGCCCCCAGGCGGACGCCACGGCACATGACGGGGCAATCGACGCCACGCAGACCAGGGTGATCGACGGAGTGCAGGCCGGGCCGCAGGAAAACAGCAGTCAGCTGATTACCCAACTGCGCGCGCAGCTGGAGGACCCAAACCGGATCGTACAGCTGATCGTTGATCAGGCAGCACCGAGCGAATCAAAGCACACAACCGGGTACGCAGCAGCATCTAATTCACCGGAAATCCCCCGTTCTTCAGGCGCAGCTGCGGTATCCGGGGCATCCTCCAGCCAGGATCGATCCGGCCATCGTTTGGAAGGGGCAGAATCGTGAACCACAACCGTATGCCCGGCACTCGCAGCCTATGGAAAAATCCCAAAGCGCTGATTGCCCTGATCGTTCTTCCACTCGTCGCAGCGGGCATCGGCCTCTGGGCATTGCAAGGACGCGTGTCCGCAGTCGACAAAGTACCCGCCGCCGTGGTGAACCTCGACACCGGCACCCACATGACCATTGACGGAAAGGACACCTTCGTTCCCTTTGGGCGCCAGCTGACCGGGGCGCTCACCCAGCCTGCCACCGTGAAAGACGATCAGATCGCACAGTCGGTAAAGCTCGACTGGATCCTTACCGACGCTAATAAAGCAAAAGAAGGCCTCGACAACGGAACCTATTCCGCGGTCATCACGATCCCCAAAGATTTCTCGGCCAAACTGGCCACCCTGGGCACTCCTCAAGCGAAAAAAGCCAGCATTAGCGTCGTCACGAATGACGCAAACAGTCCCCTCGCGGGCCTCATCGGCCGGCAAATTGCACAGGCCGCTGCTGACGGTACCGGTTCCCAACTTACGCAGCAGTACATGAAGGGAATCTACATCGGTTTTAGTTCCATCAAGAACAACCTGACGGACGCCGCAGCCGGTGCTCATCAACTGCAACGCGGCGCTCAATCACTCGACCAGGGGATGCAAAAAACCTCTCACGGGGCCCAGAAACTCGCCTCCGGTGCGGATCAGCTTGCCGGAGGCACCGTCCAGCTCAATCACGGACTCGCGCAAAGCGCCGACGGTAGTTCCCGGCTCTCAGTCGGACTTACCGATCTCGTGGCAGGCCTCAACACTCTGGACTCCGGTATTCACAGCACCGCCGGAGGAGCAGAGAACCTAGCTCACGGGGCAGACCAACTCGCTGCCGGAACCTCAGCCCTGCACGCCGGCCTCGCCGGGACAGAAAACTCCCCCGGCCTCGCATCAGCAGCCGAGCTTTTAGACCAACAGCTCGCTGGTGATGGCACCGCAAAGAATCCCGGCCTCGTTCACGCAACGCAGAACCTTGCCGACGGTACAGCGAAACTTCGTGACGGCGTGGACCACATCAACACCGCGATTAATGGCGATCAGGACTCGGGGAAGCCAGGATTAGCCAGTGGCGCACAGAACGTAGCACAGGGAACCCGCGGCATAACCAAACAGGCTGAAGGTCTTCGGACTGTGCTGGACGGCACCCCAGGTTCCCCCCGTAACCCGGGGCTAACGAATCTCACCAAGCAGCTGATCGCCCGCTGCCAGGCGCCCGGGGCCGATCCGGTACTCTGCGACGGCATTAAAAATGGTGTGGCGAAATACGTCGGCACGCTCGACAAAATGGTGGGCACGGAGAACAGTCAAGGGCTGTTGTCGCTTGCAACCACGGTCGATACCGGTGCGCAGAAGGTAGCAACCGGCGTGACAACAGTAGGTGGCGCTCTCAGCGCTGAGCCTTCCTCGCCTGGATCCCAGGGGCAGCCAGGGCTGCTCCAAGGTGCCCAACAGGTCGCCGATGGCGCCAAGCAGCTCGCCGGCACTGCCCCAGCACTCACAACCGGGGTACACGGTATAGCTGAGGGAACGCGAGCCATTGAAAAGGCCAGCTCAGCGTTGTCACACGGCGCATCGAAGCTCGCCGACGGGACGAAGGCTCTATCCGCGGGAACGGCGCAGCTTGGTGACGGCTCCCAACGCCTGGCTCAGGGAGCTCGTGAGGTGCCCGGTGGTGTACGCGCTCTGCACGACGGGACGGTGAAGCTTCAGGCTGGCTCCCAGCACCTGGTATCCGGTTCACATGAGCTTGCTGACGGCACCCGCACTTTAGCCGACGGCACTGAACAGCTGACGCAGGGCTCACATAAGCTCGCCAACGGAAGCGGTGAGCTTGCTGGAGGGCTCACCGACGGCGCCAATAAAGTCCCCGAGTACACACCTGAACAGCAGCAACGCATGAGCTCGGTGGTGGCAGAACCTGTTTCTACCGTCGCGACAACTCATAACGCAGCCTCGAGTGACGCAACTGCAACGGCTCCGTTTGTGATTGCCCTTGCGCTGTGGCTCGGCCTTTTTGGGGTTTTCCTCTTCGTGCCTGCTGTTTCGCGTCGTCTTCTGGATCGTGCGCTGCCGATGTGGTTGGTTGTTCTTCGGTCCTTGGTACCGGCTGTTCTGATCGGTCTCGGTCAGGGGATTCTAGTGGGTGGATCTGTTGCACTACTCGGTGCTCGCCCAGCTTTTCCACTGGTTACCGGCGTGATGATGGCCGCTGGGGTTATCGCCTTTGCGTGCGTTATTCAAGCTCTGCTTGCCGTTTTCGGCAGCCGGACCGGACGGGTAGTCGCATTAATTTTGTTGGTCGTCCAGGCCGTCATGCTTACAGGTATTTTGCCGATACAAACCGCTCCGGATGCGCTGCAAGCGATCGCGAATCGTCTGCCTTTAACGATTCTGTCCTCCGGCCTGGTCCATGCTGGGCTCGGCGGGCAGGTGGGTTCGTCTCCACGAGTTGTTATCGAGCTGCTGGTCTGGGCGATCGGAGCGCTTGTGGTCACGTTGATAGCCAGTCGTCGGATCCGCATGCACAAAATTCCCATCCAGCCAAAAGCCGATGCGGTCACTGCCGTAGGTTCTCAGTAGCGCGTTAGTTACTGAAAGTCTCGGGATCGGACCGGAACTGGACTGGTGATTGCCCGCGCCCCGTCGCTCATAAGGCTCACCACCCCATCGACGTTTTCGACTATGCCGCGCATGATCACCGCCGGAGCAGTGCGCAATAAGATTCGGTGCCGACGCCACATGCCCTGACTGCAGACCACATTGAGGATTCCGCTTTCATCTTCGAGTCCGAGGAATGTGATCCCCGAAGCGGTTTGGGGCCGTTGACGATGGGTAATGAGCCCGGCGACCAAAACGCGGGTCCCTGGTTCGATTTTCCGCACGTTAGCGATAGGCACCACGTGGTGGTCCGTTAATTCATCGCGCAGCAAGCTCATGGGATGCTCCCGTGCCGTAATGCCTGTGGCCCAGGCATCGGCCGCGCTTAATTCCCAATCGCTCATACCGGGCAAGGTCGGGGCGTCGGTGCCTACGGTGAGGCCGGGTAACCATTCGGGTCGTTCTTGCGCTGCTGGTCCAGCCGCCCACAGCGCGCGGCGTCTGGATCCACCTGCCAGCTCGTCGAGGGCACCAGCTGTTGCTAAAGCTTCAAGCTGCCCTTTGGATAGACCAACCCGGCGGGCGAGATCAGGTATTGAGCTAAAGTGACCGCCGACGGATCGTTCGTCCACAATGCGTTCAGCGCATTCGCTATCGATTCCCCGGACCGATGACAGACCTAATCGCACCGCTGGTCCTCGGCGAGCCGTCTCCCCGGTCACCTGTAACCCGTCACCGTCCATCGCACGGTAAGGGGTATGACCGGGTGGGCACTCTAAGGTGGCGACCGTTTCCGAGGCAGAAATATCCACCCCGAGGGTGAGTACCCCGTGCCGACGGGCATCGGCTACGAGCGAAGCAGGGGAATAGAACCCCATGGGTTGGGAGCGCAGCAAGGCTGCCAGGAACGCCGCCGGGTAATGACATTTGAGGAAAGAACTCGCATACACCAGATAGGCGAAGGAAAAGGCGTGCGACTCAGGGAAACCGTAGTTGGCGAACGCTAAGAGTTTCCGGTGAACCTGTTGGGCGACCTCGCCGATGATCCCATGCCGAGCCATACCAGCAAACAGCTCATCGGATAGTTCAAGCATTCGCTCTGTCGATCGTTTGGACCCGATCGCACGGCGCAGCTGGTCGGCCTGGGCAGGGGTGAAGTCCGCGATATCCACCACCATCTGCATCAGCTGCTCTTGGAAAAGAGGAACACCTAGGGTTTTCGCGAGCGACTTTTCTAAAAGCGGATGTAGATAAGTGACGTCCTCCTCCCCGTTGCGGCGACGAATATAGGGGTGGACGGATCCCCCTTGGATGGGGCCTGGCCGGATTAACGCAACCTGCACCACCAGGTCGTAGAAAGTTCGTGGTCGCATTCGTGGCAGGACTGATATCTGTGCTCGGGATTCCACCTGAAAAACCCCGACGCTATCGCCTGCACACAGCATGTCGTACACCGCTGGATCATCTTGCGGAAGAGAGTGAAGGCTCCAGTCTTCACCATGGTGTTCAGAAACTAGGCGTAGACAGTGATCTAGTGCGGTCAGCATGCCGAGGCCTAGCAGGTCAAATTTTACGAGTCCCGCATCAGCGCAATCATCTTTATCCCACTGCAAAACGGTGCGCCCCTCAGTGCGCGCCCATTCCACCGGACAAACCTCAATAACAGGACGATCGCACATCACCATCCCTCCCGAATGAATCCCGAGGTGCCGAGGCGTATGGAGCAGTTCTTGGGCTATGGCGATGACCTCATCTGGAATGCCTTCGGCGGTATTCAGCGATGAGAAACGGCGTTCGAGCTGGCGGGACCAGGCGTCTTGGAGGCCAACGTCATACCCCAGCACTCGTGCAGCATCCCGCACTGCAAGCCGCGACCGGTACGTAATCACATTGGCGACTTGCGCCGCATAGGTGCGTCCGTGGCGCGCGTAAACATATTGGATCACCTCCTCACGTCGATTAGAGGCGATGTCGATATCGATATCTGGAGGCCCGTCGCGCTCTGGCGCGAGGAATCGTTCAAAGAGCAAGCCATGCTTGACCGGGTCCACGGAAGTGACTCCCAGCGCGTAGCACACAGCAGAATTTGCTGCGGAGCCGCGTCCCTGGCACAGAATGTCGTTGTCCCGACAGAATTTCACCAGCTCATGCACGATCAGGAAATAACCGGGGAAATTTAGGTTCTCGATCACGTCGAGCTCGTGATTAATCTGTGTCCACGCTTTGTCATTATGCGCAGGCTCGGGGAGAAGGCCGTGCATCTGCGGGGCAGGCCCGTAGCGTTCGCTCGCCCCCTGGTACACGAGTTCGCGTAAATAGGATGCTTCGTCATGTCCGTCAGGCACTGGAAATGGCGGTAGATCGGGCGCAATGAGCCGTAGATCCATGGCGCACTTCTCAGCGATCCGCACGCTCTCTGCGAGTGCGTGCGGATACCTGGGTACTAGCTCGGCCATTTCTTTTCCGCTGCGTAAGTGGGATGAACCGGAAGCGAGATAGCCATCGGCTTGATCTAGCGGGACTCCTGCTCGTAAAGCAGAATGCACATCGGCTCGGCGTCGGTCTTGTGGATGCGCGTAGTGCGCATTACCGGTGATGACCTCGGGTAAAAGAGAAATACCTAGATTGCGTTGCTCTCGAACAATCCGTGCTCCTTGAACCAAAGCATCATGCAGTTCGTCCCGGAGGGTATCGCCCTGTGCTACTAGTTCGACCACAACCTGACCTACTCCGAAAATGTCGAGCAGCCGGTTTATGTGATCGGCGGCGGCCAGTGCGGCTGCCTCTAGGTTGCCGTGTATAAGATGCGCCTGGGCTGCTGCGCTCACGGCTCCGTGTCGGCACCCGGTGAGGATCAGCCAGTTTCCTCCCTGAGCTTCCCGTGCTAAATCTTTGAGCCGATATACCGGCGAGCCTTTTTGACCTCCGGCGAGATGGGCTCGGGCAATGGTTGCGGCAAGTGATCGATACCCCTCGGGTGAGCGCGCCAGAATAAGCAGGTGCTCCCCTTGAGGGTCTGCGCATCCAGTCCGCGGAGATGATGGTACGGGCAGATCACCGGCCACGGTTGCCCCGGGTTCGGTGCCGACGGTGAGTTCAGCGCCGAATACTGTTTTGAGGCCACATCGGCGTGCTGCCGTCGCAAAGCGTACGAGCCCGTAGAATCCGTCGTGATCGGTGAGGGCTAAAGCGTGCAATTTAAGTCGCATCGCTTGGCTGACCATATCTTCTGGGCTAGATGCTCCGTCCAAAAAACTGTAATGAGAATGGGCATGTAGCTCTGCGTAGGCAATGGTGTCCTCATAAAGACCTTGATCAGGTTCTTTACGTGCCTTTCCCTGCGCGCTAGTTGGGTGAGGAGGATCCGTGGCATCCGCTGTGGGGTCCGCGGGGCATGCGCCATCGGATGAGGCGGGATATACGCTGGCAGACGAGGAATCTCCGCTGTTGGATGACATGCGATCGGACAGGATGTCATCGACTTCGCGCCAGGAACGAGGGCCAGAGTGCCAGCGACTCATCGGTGTTTCCTCATCAAGAACTCTGGGGAAGCTTTATGCATTGATGTTTCAGTCATATATTCCTTCCACCCTCCACTGCTCGTTATGCCCAAGAAGGAGCAGGCCACAAGCGTCATCCACACAGATCTGCCACCGCGCAGTGGATTGTCCATCCTTATCCCACCACCGCTCATCAAGCACCTGCGGAATCCCGTACTCCCGCACAGGGATCCAGATGCGAGAGGAGCTGGACTCGCAGCTGGGTGACGGCGCAGGAGGCGAAGTCTGAATCCGGGGCCGTGCACTGCGAAAAACAGCGGTCAATGGTGCCGGAGCCTGAGGTGGGATTGAGACCCAGACAGGCGGGGAACTCAGCAGGCCGCGTGAGGTTAAGAGGACGGGTTGCCCCTTTTCATCGGTGACTTCTATCGCAGGAGGATCGCGAAAGACGATGCTCGGGGTTGGCGCGGGTAACGAACCGGGCCATGGGCCTGGTTTAGGCGCCGGTGGCTCAACACGCCACGGCACCGCAGCCATCTCTTCTGCCAGAAACCGGCTGCCGCGGCGGTACGGCACGACCACCCCGGCCTCCCCCACGGTGGCCTGGATCCGTGCGAATGCCCTAGCCGCTTGCTCTCCCGCCTGACCGGCACGCCCCCACAATCCGAGTGAGCTAGCGCCGGACGGAGAGATTTGAAGAGGGTGCAGTCCAATTCTGACGATGGCAGACGGGGTATCCCCGCGACGTTGCATGGTTGTGATCCAGCCGTCGCATTGCCAGCGAATCCGGTCGACAATATCGGGCACATCGAGTGCTCCGTCGTGCCGCCACATGCGTTCAATCTCTTGCCCATCTTCGGTGAGCAGACTGATCCGTAACCGTGTGCAAACGCATCCTTCCCGGCGCAGCGCCCGTTGCAGTTCTTCCGCGAGCGGTCGGGCGAGGAATGCTGCTTGGTCGAGACGCACAACCGGCGGGTCGAGGACGCGCAACACATCGATGGGTTGACGCGGGTGGGACACCGTAGGTGGGTACGCTTCGCCACCTAGAGCAAGCAGATGAAGTAAGGCCACATCAGGGCCGAAACGATCAGCCACTGCACTGGGCGGTAGAGCGGCGAAATCACCGAGCGTTTTTATTCCCAGTCGAGTTAAAACTCCGATGACATCTTGAATATCCAGCGATGAGCCTTTGGCGCTGGTGCTACGGCCCTGTTGTATTTCTGGGGCCAGATGTTCCCGGTGGCCCCATCCCGGCCCAACCGGTGCATCGGATAGTGCCTGAATAGGGTGGGGCGAAAGATACTCGGCTGACCGCCCCGGATGAATGATTCTGCCGCTGCGAGCTGCCAGCAATGCGGCGAAGGGACCATCGGCGATTCCAACCGTGCACTCCCATCCTGCGCGTTCTGCCAGGGCATCGGTCACCTCGATGGCAAAAGCTTCTTCACTACCGTGATGGCGTGCCGGGCCTTTAGCACTGACCAGCAAGACCCCGGGGCGCAAGATATCTACGCCTGCTGCAACCGTATCCACCGCCGCCGCTGCAGTATCAAACAGGGCGGCATCCGCTGCTTCATCGACATCTGCCAGGTGGGCATTGGGGGCGAGCGCTTGGGCTGTGCGCCTGCGCATACCCGGTGTGACGCCGGCAGCTGTGGCCTCTGAACTCGCTATGTGCACCCGGTGCCGGTGCATGAGGATGACAGGCCCTTCAATGCCAAGGCGTTCGCCTGCGCAAAGCAAAGGCCAGTCGGGGATGACGACAGCAGCAGTACGTGTTGCCCTGTGTGTCGCGCCCATTAGCCCACTCTTTTCAGAGGGACCACGGTGGCCTCAGCCGACATGGCGTGAGTTGATATTGCCGCAGGCTGAGTATGCCAAGTGCCTGCCAGTTCATCCTTGACACGGTGGGATGCTGCGAGAGGATCACTCGCTACCTTGCCGCCGACCGCGGGTAGCAAAACAGTGACTTCAGCCCCTGCTGGTAAACCTCTCCCGTTGGCCGACAGCAGAACCCGCCGACCGCGCAAACGCCCGCTCCCCCTGGCTAAACCTGTCCAGGTCAATGGTGTGGCGTTGAGAGTCAAGTCGCTGTGACCAGGAGGTTCTTCCGCAATAAGGAGCGTGCCTCGGGTGCGTGCACGGGCAAGTAATTGCCGCCATAACGCTGGGGTCACCGCTGCATCCCGTCCGATCAAAAGGACAGCGACACCGTCGGTAAGAGCGGACAGCGTGGATGCAAGGTGCTCAGCTGGAGCAGCCGCGACCGCAAAGCGAGCCAGGTCGATACCGGCTTCCTCAGCAGCTCGAAAACCAAAATCGTTGAATCCGATAACCGCGCACCAGCCGTCGTATCCTGCGGCGCTAGCGGCCAGTGACAGCATGAGTAGACGCGATCCTCGAACACCGACGCTACTTCCCGGACGCAACCCTCCGTACGGCACAACCGATGCAAGCGGTGTGGGAACCGGTAAAAGATCTGCGCCAGAACGACAATCTTTGCCCAGTTCTTGGTGAGAAACAGCTTCTAGACGCGCAGGTGAGGTGCTCTGCTTTCGTCCTACCCGCCGCGGGAGAGGTCTTGCCCCCTCACCCCGATGGATAGGTTCCCGATCTGTGCCAACCGCACTGAGCCCGCCCCCGGGGTGAACATTCCAGCTCCGCGTGGCGATAACTGTCTTGTTCTCAGCTGCGTTCAGGGCCTCACGAGCCTTGCTCAAACGGTCCGTGTAAGCCAGCGAATGCAGATGCGGCAGATGCGACTGGTACGACTGCTCGGCACCTGAGATTGTGCGCGTACGCATCGCTCCTCACACCCCCATTCTCGAACACCTGTTCGATTAGTACAGCGCCGGAGGCCCCTGGTGTCAAACTCCTGGCGCCCGCCGCCCCGCTCGTCGGTTACCTGATCATCATGAATTGGGGGTGTGACATACGAGTGGTGAGGGCTGCTGAGGTGCGGGTTGAAACCTGGTTTCCTGCTTCCGTCGTTCAGCCTTGGGCAAGGTTACGGCTGCTGAAGGTAGCGTTCCCGAACCTCCAGACCGGTTTTCACCTCATCCAAGATAGGGAAGAAAAAGACTTTTCGATGCTTCTTGTCGATGCCCGTTGAGGCGGTGAAGTTAAGACCCGCAAACACCCCGAGCACAGCGGAGACTTTGATCAGCGCATGGGTGATCGGGATGCTTTGATGTGCAAACGGGAGCACGTAGCTGGGAGGATGCCCCGACCATTGGGTGATGGTTGCGATAGGGACCGATAATGCGCCAAAGACTATGAAGAACAGGAAAACTAAGAGGGAAAAAATTGCGACCTGGATGCCGGTGACAGTGGCGGCCACCAACAGCACGTTGAGTCGTTCAATACGGCGTGCGGCAGGAACCATCTCCCGCAGCTGCTGGAGAACTCCCGCTTCGGAAAGTTCGTCGCGCACCTGGACCACGATTAACGCGGCAGTTAAAGCGATCAAAACAATCGCGGTCAGAGCTGCTCTTTGCGGCGACAGAGCATCCGCGATCTGCCAAATTTCGGCGTTGTAGAAGAAAAATAGGATTGCCAGCATAAGAACTGGAAGCACTCGGACGGTCATCGGTCCCAATGTCCACAGCTCACGGACTGTGCGACGCAGACTCCACATCAGAATTGTTCCAAGACCAGCGTAGGCGCCTCCCACAATCACGGCAGCAGCCACTACCCCTTCGATGGGGGCGTAGGTTCGCTGCGGATCAATGACGACCGGCACAATAATCATCATGACAAGGCCGAGAAAGCCTACAGCTCGCTGGGTCGAAGGCTTTGCTGTGCGCACCAAAAGAACGGAAAGCCACAAAATAACTGGAATAAGAATAGTTGCGATGGCTATCGCGATAAGAATGGCTGCGTAGTGAAAGATGTCGTCGGACGGTACGGCGTTGAGGTCGAGATTTTGAGCTTCTAGTTTCTCCAAGATGGGCAGTGCCACTCTGTCGCCCACAGCCCCGATGAGAAAGAGGTAACCGACGGTCAGCAATACCGGCCCGCAGCGTCGGATCAAGGCTCGGCGTCTCACCGAGGATTCCACCACTAAGGGCAATCCTCGGTCTCGCAGTTCGTTCTGGAGCGTGCGCCGGGGTGAGCTGGGCTTGATGCGAGGAAGACGAGGCATAGCACTATGGTCTCAGAGCTGAGCCGTCGCATTTAGCCAGAACCACGGCCTTTGTGGACATGGGATGTGCTGCTTTAGCGGCCTTTTTGTGTTACACGGGTCGCATAAAACGCCACCGCCGAGGAGGCGGCCACATTTAAGGAATCAACCCCGCCCATCATCGGAATCGTTACTCTGTGGTCGAGGAGATGGTCGGTGCTCACCTCTAAACCGTGTCCTTCGGTGCCAAAGACCAGGGCAAGGCGCGCGTGATCCTCGGCGACCAGTTCATCGAGGGTGCTCGCGCCCTCCCCTAGAGTCATTCCCGCCACCGTGTATCCGGCAGAGGCGCACCGATGACAGCGAATGGAAGTAGTTTATCGCTGGTCAGACGACATATTGGACCCTCGGATATGCCAAGTCTTCGCAGCTTCATGTTCAATAAACCTATGAGAATTGCGAGTATCTAGATTTCATCTACCCCGCCGGCGATATATTCGGAGGGGCCGGCTCCGAGCATGCACGATGACGTTCATCGACCTCGTGAGAGTCACCTGGGACTCCCGCACCGTACAAGAACAACACACTCTCGGACATTCGCGAACTGGTTCGTGAGATCACTGAGATTCGATGCTCGGCTCTGAGTGGCAGGATCAGGTGTAGCGACTGCAAGCAGCTCGCGAAGACGGAGCTGTCGGGGCCATCTGCGAGTCGTCGGTAACGCCATGCAAGCCACAATTATCGATCGGCGCTATCAGGGAGAGACACTACTCGCCATCGCAGAATCCGTTGGAGTGTCAGTCGGGGAGGTGCACACTATGATATATAGACAGAAGATCGAGGCCGCATAGATGCGACCACTGTGGAGGTGAGCTGAAATCGCTATCAATGTTCTCCTCGGCCGGGCCAAGGTCCCCATAGAAGACATCGTGTTCACCACCCTCTTCAACAACTCGGTAGCCGGCACGTATGCGGACTACAAAAATGCCCTCCAATCCGGCAGCATTGAGTTCTCCAAATTGGTCGATCTCGCCCGAACGGGTGATATCCCGTACGCGCTGTTTTTCGCCCCGGAAAAGGTGGTGAGAGAGCAGGTCGATCAGAAGACAGCTAAGCTACTCGCGGGTGTCAGCAGAGACACCTTCTCCATTGGCTCCCGTGCCAAGGTAGAGCTGCGTGACGTCGAACTGATAGTTAAAGACCTCATACGGAAGCAGCAACTCGTCCGCAAGCACGACGCATCACTGCAGCAAAACAAAATCATTGGCCTGCTCCATGGTGAAATAACCTCCGTCGACTCCGCTGCGGTTGACCTTATGAAAGCGCTCGGTCTCACCTATGATCGCCTGCGTGCGTGCAGAAACAAGGAGACCACTCTCGAACTATTGATCGATCATCTTGAAGCCAACCAGGTGTTGGTGTCGCGCAGCGTGCAGCACTACATGCCGCAGCGCCTGACCCATGTGAAGTTCAGTGGGATGACGGTCCGGGACAACAAGGTCCCATACATCTTCCTGGCGGGTGGAGACCATGGGGACGATCAGGAGCCCGTGGGGCGCACGATCTTCACCCTGGCGCTCATGACAGTGCTGATCGCGCGACGCATCTTCGCTCCGATGACGTGGGATGGAGGCAGTACCGAGACGGGTCCCGGCCAAGAGTACGACATCGCTGGTGCGATGCTCATGCCTGCCGAATCGCTGAGTACCTTGAGGCTCACTTCGCTGGAAAATGTGAAAGCGGCTTCGGACGAGTTCAAGGTAACTGCAAGTGCCGTCACGGTCCGCGCGATGCGGTTGGGGCTGATAGACCAGAGAACCGCCATCGTGCACCTCGAACAGCTGCGCAGGGAGTTTAGGAGCCGTCCGCAAGGTGGCCCGCGCAGACCGATTCATCCCGAAAATGCCGTGCGCAAATACAACGGCCGAGAGCTTACCGTTCGGATGCTGCATGTGCTCGATAGCGGCGGAATCTCTGCAGGTGAGTTTTGTCGATCGATCTGTCTGAACCACCTCAGGCCGTCGCAGATCGAAGACCTTCGGAGAGCCGTCGAATGAACGACTTCGGACAGCGGTTTGTGATCGATACCAACACCCTTAGCCAGCTCGGCAGAAAGCGTCGCGCGAGCGAGTTCTTCCTGGAGAACGCGGTCATACCTGAAGAGGTCATGCACGAGGCTGCCGGGTTCCCGGACATCGCGGCGCTGCAGGATAAAAAATATCCGACCACACCGCGGGTGCTCCATTGGCTTTCAAAGATCATGGAATCAATCTCTCCCGGAGACACCAGGCTCGTCGACCTTTATGCCAACAGAGGCAACGCCGATCCGTTGGTTGTGGCGTGCGCGCTCGAAGGGAAAGAGCACAACGATCCGATACTATTCGGTCCCAAGTGGGTCGTCGTCACCGGTGACGAGGCAGTTCGGAACAAGGCACAAGAGTTCGAACTGGAGGTGATCAGCAATCCTGAGTTTGCTGCGCTCATCGATGCCGCCGACGCGCGCAGCTGAGCACCGCGCCCTGGATCTCGATGATCACTACAAACAAGTCCGACTAGCTATTATGGGTCTGGCGCAAAAGGCGGAACAGATACGAACGTCGACAGTGTGAACCACGACGATTCTTAGCTAACAGTGATCACGGAAACAATATGAACGGCACGGTTGATCAGCATCTCGAATAGATCGTGCATCTCTCAGTTCATATCACCGCGCTGGTTTTAGTTCCCAGACTCTTCACTTCCCGCGGCAAGCCCTCGGAATCGCTCGAAGAACTCAGACAGCACGTCGATGACCTGTCGAGTGAGGCTACCGATCCTACTCTGCGACGAACACGACGTAGTATCTCCGCGCGCCGCCGGGCGGTTAAGAAACGCAACGGGAAGTGTGTGATCGAGAATGCTGGATCGTGTCATGATCGCAACGGCATGCTCTGGCACAATTTTTGTCGCAGATCCTGCCACTGCGGCCTCGGTAATGTAGTCTCCGGTATCCGTTATCGCCGAAACTCCCATGTCCTTTGGCAAAATCCACGGGATCGTGCCGTCAACCCAGTAATCCGATTTACGCCTTCGCAGGCGTACCGCCTCCGAACCAGCGTCCAAGATCACGCATCGGAACCATCTGCGCCCCCGGAGACCAACTCTTCAAACAGTGACGTCGAGTAAGTAGGAGTACTGGGCGCGCCGAGCCTCCAGCTCCGCTTCCAGTTGAGTGAACTGACCCAATACTCGCACGATCTCGCGCTGAATCTCAGGAGGCGGAACAGGGATTCGATAATTCAGAATCGCGGCTTTATTTCCGCGTGGCATTTTAGCCCCCCCTGCATGTTGTACGCAAAGAAGACGTCGGAGGAAAGCAAGTAGTAGAGGAACTTAGAATAGATCTCGTCGCGGTTCTCACACTTGATCCGGATCGCTAGGACATCGCCGCTACAGCCGCCTTCATTCGTCGCTCGCCACACCTTCTTTAGATACGGACGAATGTTCCCGAGTAGGATGTCCCCCGGCTCGTAGGAGGTCAGACGGGCGGTGTTCGGCGGGTAGCTTGCATCGACACGACCCCCTCTCGGCGACAAGGTTATCGACGCCCGCGAAGATAGTTTCGTCGAGATCGGCGGCGTCCACGCGCGTCGAAGAGTAATCAGCAATCTCGGATAGCGCAACATGTCGAACATAATCTGGGCATAGCTCCTGAATCAGTTCATCGATGCGGTTCACTTCGCACCCTCTAGGTCCGCCACGATCTCGTCGATCGCCATGCGAAGCTCTGCCTGGCACGCTACGATGCGCGCGATCTCGGCATTCAGCTCCGTGATGTCGATCTCTTCGCGAGTGTCTTTCGCTTCCACGTACGACGAGACCGCGATGTTGTAGTCGTTTGCGGTGATGTGCTCATTACGGACGAGCGCTGTGAAGTAGTCCTCGGGCTCACGCGTCGTGAACGCCCGAAGGATCCGATCCTGGTGCTCCTCGAGCAGCTTGTTCTTGTTGCCGACGGGCTTGAACTCAGCCGACTCGTCGATGAACAGCACATCGCTGGTTTTCTTCGACTTCTTCAACACAAGGATGCACGTCCCGATCGTCGTCCCGAAGAACAGGTCTGCCAGAAGCTAGATAACGGCGTCGACGTAGTTGTTATCGATCAAATACTGGCGGATCTTCTTCTCCGCTCCCCCGCGATACAGCACGCCGGGGAACTCGACGATCGCCGCCGTGCTATTGATGGCCAGCCAGCTGAGTATGTGCATCGTGAAGGCCAAGTCGGCCTTCGACTTTGGCGCGAGGACACCGGCCGGTGCAAACCACTCGTCGTTAATCAGCAGCGGGTTGGCATCGCCGTCCCACTTGATCGAATAGGGCGGGTTGTAAACGATCACCTCGAACGGCTCGTCGTCCCAGTGCTGGGGGTCGATCAAAGTGTCGCCATGGGCGAGGTTGAAGTCGGCGTAGTTCACATCGTGCAGGAACATGTTGATCCGCGCGAGGTTGTAAGTGGTCAGGTTGATCTCCTGACCGTAGAACCCCTGACGGATATTGTTCTTGCCGAGCACCTTGCCGAACTTCAACAGCAGCGACCCCGAGCCGACCGCCGGATCGCACAAGTGGTCAGGAGATACAAGACCCCGCTCTGCGGCAGGTGCGCTGAGGGGCACGAGTACCCCTTGGGACTAGGGATTTCACGCTAAGCAGGTGTCCATCGTTAGCGCCGTGGGCACTGCAGCGGAAGGCATGGTGCGCGGCTCCGAGTGGCCTCCACGGCGGGGTGAACCAGTCGGGATTTCGCGCGCAGTGATGGTTAGTCCTGATCGGAGTCCTCCTGAGGCCCTTGGTCCAGCTGGTCCTTCTTTGCTTGGTGGCGTAGCTCCCAGTAGACGAGGTCGGAGATTTCTTTGATGATCTGGCCGCGGCGGTGTGGGCTTTCGAAGAACTTCTCCAAGATGGTGTTCTGGGTGTCTTGATGGTCGAGTACGGCGTCGGTGACCGCCTTCTCCATCGTCTGTGACTCGCGGAACTGTTCCTTGGTGTTGGCGTTGACCTGATCCTTGATGGCTTCGTTCTGCACGAGGATCGTGACCACGCCCTGTACCCAGGACTGAACCGAGTCGGGGTTGAAGTCCTCATCCTCGAACAGTGAGTTGATGTTGTTGAGGATTTCCTCCCACGCCACCATGTGCGGGTCGCGCGAGTGCCCGCCGCCGACGCCCATCGGCTTGAGCTTCTCACCATCGCCGACGAGCGGGATTGCCCCCTCGCTCTTGCGGGTTTGCTTGATGTGGGTCAGCTCGATGCTGCTGAAGTCCAGCTCCTCCGGAGTCTTGCGCCCGGTCAGGCGTGGACGGAGAAGCCGGAGGAACAGTGCGAGTTTCTCCAGGTCGGTGTCCTGGTAGTCGACGATCTGGGACAGGAAGTCATACAGCCGGACGAAGGAGCCGACGTCCTTGCGGAACAGGTCAAGCTCATCGACCTCGGCTTTGCTCTTGTCCTGCACGGCGGCGACGTAGCGGTCGTTGAACCTGTCGGCGGCTCGCTTGAGTGGGGCGGTGTGTTTCCCGTGGGCTTTGTCGATGATGAAGGCTTGCGCGAATTCGTCCACGTCGTCGCGGGTGTAGATCCCGGCTGTCGCGAGCTTGCGTGAGAGGTCGTGCACGAGGTCGGGGTCGCTGGTCTCGATGATCTCGGCGGTCCGGTAGTACGGCAGGAACGCTTCGAGGATCGTGTCAGCATCGTTGATGAAGTCGAGAATGAACGTGGTGTCCTTACCCCTTACAGGCAGGGTGCGGTTCAGGCGTGAGAGGGTTTGGACGGCCTCGATCCCGTCGAGGCGCTTGTCGACGTACATCGCGCACAGCAGCGGCTGGTCGAACCCGGTCTGGTACTTGTTCGCCACGATCAGCACCTGGAACTGGTCCCCGGCGAAGGCCTGCGGGATGCCACGTCCGCGCAGGTCGGGGTTCATGTTCGCTTCGGTGTAGGGCTCCTGCACACCGGGCACGGTGTCTTCGATCTGCTCTGAGGTGAGGCTGCCGGAGAATGCCACGAGGGTGCCGAGCTGGTAGTCGTGCTTGTCGATGTACTTATCGATCGCCATCTTGTACTTGAGCGCGGCGGCACGGCTCGAGGTCACCACCATCGCCTTCGCGTGACCATCGAGCAGGTGGGCGACGTTTTCGCGGTAGTGCTCGACGATGATCTGCACCTTCTGGGCGATGTTCGTCGGGTGCAGGCTCACCCACCGCATCAGCCCCTTCTTCGCGGTACCCTCATCCACCAACTCATCGGTGTCTGTGGTCTCGCCCAACTCATCGGTGTCTGTGGTCTCGCCGGTCTTCTGGGCAAGCTGGAACGCGGTCTTGTAGGTGGTGTAGTTGCGCAGCACGTCAAGGATGAATCCTTCCTCGATGGCCTGCTGCATCGTGTACACGTGGAACGGTGCCGGTTTCCCGTCGGCTCCGGGGCGGCCGAACATCTCCAATGTCTTACCCTTCGGGGTCGCGGTGAACGCATAGAACGAGATGTTCTGAGCGGTAGCGCGTGCCGCCATCTCGGCCGCGAGCACATCCTCCACGCTGACCTCGCCACCGTTTTCGAGTGCCTCCACTTCGGCCTGCGAGAGGACTTGGCGGAGCTTCTGCGCGCTCGTGCCCGTCTGTGAGGAGTGGGCCTCGTCCGCGATCACCGCGAACTTCCGATCCGCGAGCCCACCCTGCTCGGCGAGAGCCTCGAGCACGAACGGGAACGTCTGCAGCGTGACGATGATGATCAGCTTGCCGTTGGACAGTTCCTGCGCGAGGAGCCCTGACTTCGAGGACGCGGAGGCCTTGCGCACTTCATCAGTGTTGATCGTCCCCACCACGCCCTTGGTGCCCTCAATGCCCTTGATGGCTTTCTGGAGCTGGTCATCGAGCACGGTCCGGTCGGTCACGACGATCACCGAGTCGAACACCTTCGAGTTCGTATCGTCATACAGGTTCGATAAGCCATGCGCCAACCAGGCGATCGAGTTCGTCTTACCCGAACCAGCAGAATGCTGGATCAGGTACTTCTTCCCCGGGCCCTCGGCTTGCGTGGTCTCCAACAGGCTCGTGACGGCTTCCCACTGGTGGAAGCGCGGGAAGATGATCTGCTTGCTGCGCGTGCGCTCACCGGTGATCGGGTCGACCTTCTCGGTGATCTGCAGGTTCACGAACCGCTCCAGGATCTGTAGCCAGTTGTCCCGCTGCAGCACCTTCTCCCACAAGTACGAGGTCGCGGCGCCATTCGGGTTGACCGGGTTGCCCGCCCCACCGTTGTTACCCAAGTTGAACGGCAGGAACACGGTGTTCGCACCATCGAGCTTCGTGGTCATGCGAATCTCGTCGGTGGAGACCGCGAAATGCACCAACGCGCGGGACCCGAACTTCAGCAGCGGCTCGCCCTGCGGCAGCCGGTCCCTGCGATACTGGCGAACCGCGTCATCAATCGACTGCGTGTTGTCCGTCTTCAACTCCGCTGTTGCCACCGGCAGGCCGTTGACGAAGAACACCAGATCAATCGAATCCTGCGGACGCTTCTTCGAATGATGTACCTGACGCACCACACGTAGCCGGTTCGCCGCGTAATGCTCCTGGGCTTCGGGATTCATCGACGTGGCCGGTTTGAACGCGTACATGCTGAACTTCGCGGGAGTCTTCCGGAACCCACCGCGCAGCACCGCCAACAGTCCGCCACCATGCTCCAGCGGCTGATCCAGCTCCTTGACCAGCCGATCCAGCAGCAGCCGTTTCGCGAGCGCGGCCTCCACCTGTGAGGCGTCCTCTGGTACCACCCGCGCCCACTGATCCGGCTGAGTCGCCTGCAACCAAGTGAACACGTCCTCCGGGATCAGAGCCAGCTCCTGGTTGTAACCAGAGAACTCTTTGTCATACAGCCAGCCGTGCGAAACGAGGTACTCGCAGATCTCGGTCTCAAAACTCTTTTCGTGTTGAACACCCATAACCGTTCTTCCTATACCTCGATCTGTCCCGTCACCGCAGCGGTAATCAACGCCGAACGCCGCTCCTGCAGCAGCTCGATGGCTTCGTTGCCTCGAGCGATCAGCCTTTCGGCTTCAGCTGTTCTCTCAGTGTTCTCGCTCACCAACCGATCCTGTATGTCCTTGGATGGCACCAAAGATGTGAGCCTAAGGAATACCTCCGGGTAGAGCCTCAAGCGCGACTCCCAGATACCGCGCGAGTTCGCCTTCATGAGGCTCACATACGCGGCCGTTCGGTACATGCAGTCGAAAAACATGGGGTTTACCGCATCCAGATCACGGAACCTGTACACGTCGTATGCAGGGCTCACGATCCCCTCATATTGGGAGACACCGAGGGCGCCCATCCACGCCCACATCGTGTTGATGACCAGCTCGTCCTTCGCAACAAGCCTGTAGCCGACGGTGGATTCCGCCTCGAACATGGTCACGTTCTTCATGGAACGAGGCGTCACCCCCGTGATGTGACTGACTGACAACATCTCCTCTTCACCGGTATCACTTCGCCCATCCACGTGCTCCAGGATGTGACGATTCCGCAGGACTTCCCAACCCTCAGGAGGATTCAGGAAAGGATCGCTGGTCGCTCCGCCCCAGAAAGCATGCTCGCGCCATATCTGCAGACGATACGTCGTGAGGTCCAGGAGTTCGCGTTGCTTGGCAATGAGGTGGTCGATTTTCGCTGTCTCCTCATCCAAGAACGCCACGATTCGTTGCATATCTTGGACCGACGGCGCGGGAACGAGCAGCTCCCGATATCTGGAGGACGAGAAATTCTCGATAGTCGATTGAACCGCGTTGGCGCGCACCTGATCTGAGAAGTGCTGGGACTCCGTCCAATACGAAAGGAATTCCCCGTGAATATCGGACGCCGGGCGAACTCGAACCAAGAAGCCCGCGTAGCAGGCTGGAGAGAGTTCCCGATAAAGGACGGACTTGCCAATAGAGCCGGCCGACACTAGGAGAAGGTCGCCCCAATGAACCTGAGCTTTACCAGCCGTCTCGGGAGGTTGAGAAACGCGAATGTCATCCTTCAGTGACCTTGGGTCACGAATGTCCGTCGTCCGAATGTAGCGGGGATCAGCATCGTTCGATTGGTCACCGGGAAGACCTAGTCCGTTAGTTATTGGAACCTGACTCCAGTGGCGCAGGGGAATCAACTTCATTCGGTGACCTCATTGAGGAGGGCGAGAATTTCGCGGGTGACCTGATGCAGTTCGGTGTCGATCTCTTCGAGTGGGCGGGGTGGCTGGTAGCGGTAGAAGTGGCGGGTGAAGGAGATCTCGTAGCCGATCTTGGTTTTTTTCTCGTCGATCCAGGCGTCGGGCACGTAGGGCTTCACCTCGGCGTCGAAATACGCCTTAATAGTCTCCTGGCGGCCGTCGTCGCCACGGGTGTTCCCGTTGTAGATGAACGGGACTCGCTCGGTGTCGCGCAGGCTCGCGTCGGGCTGCTTCTTGCCCCGGGCGTTGGTGATGATCTCGCCCTCGTCGTCGCGCTGTGGGCGTTCGACTGTGATGCTCCAGTAGGCGAACTCTTCGATGGGGACGATCTTGCAGTGCTCGGTCTCGACGTAGTCAGCGTAGAGCCGCACGATCGTGGCTCGGTTTGTATCGGTGAGTTCGCGGCCCTTGTCGCCGAGCTTCTTGCGCATCTTGGCGTAAAACTCGGTGCCGTCGATCAATTGCATCTTGCCTTGGCGCTCTTCAGGCTTGTTGTTGTCAACGATCCAGATGTAGGTGGCGATGCCGGTGTTGTAGAACATGTCGGTCGGCAGCGCGACAATCGCATCGACAAGGTCGTGCTCGAGCAGCCATTTGCGGATGTTTGAGGGTCCGGATTCTGCGCCCCCGTTGAACAGGGGTGAGCCGTTCATGACAATGCCGCCACGGCCACCGCCCTTGACCCTGGGACGAAGCTTGCTAACCACATGCTGGAGGAACAGCATCTGCCCGTCGCTGACGGCGGGCACGTTCTGCTTGGGCGCTGCTCCACCGGCGTAGAAGCGAGAGGCATTGCCGAGCTCTTTCAGGTCGTTCATGACGGCCGTCTGGCTGGCTTTCCAGTCATCCCCGTACGGCGGGTTCGACATACAGTAATCGAAGGTCTGACCGGCGAACTTGTCGTCGGCGAGCGTGTCGCCGAGCTGGATGTTGCTGGAGTCGTAGCCCTTGATGAGCAGGTCGGACTTGCACACCGCATAGGAGTGGTCGTTCCACTCCTGCCCGTAGAGGCGAAGCTGTGCTTGTGGGTTGAGGCCAGGTTTGTCGCTGCTGCCGATCAGGTGCTCTTCTGCGATGGAGAGCATCCCACCTGTGCCGACCGTAGGGTCATAGATCGACCGGATCGTACCCGGGGTACTCAATGCTTCGTCATCGCCAGCGAAGACGAGATCGACGAGCAGGCGGATGGCGTCGCGTGGGGTGAAGTGCTCCCCGGGTGCCTCATTGGAGGATTCGTTGAAGGTGCGGATCAGATACTCGTACAGGTCACCCATCTCGGCGTTGGTGACCGTCTTGGGGTGTAGATCGATGGTGGCGAACCGCTCGACGACGATGTAGAGGATGTTCTTCTCCGCCATCGTGCTGATTTCATCGGCCAGCTTGAAACGCTCGAACACATCCATGTTGTCGGAGAACCCGTTCACGTACTGCTTCAGGTTCGCCTCCAGCCCTTTCGGGTCACCCAACAGCGTGCGCAGGGTCCATGGGCTGGTGTTGTAGAACGGCAGCCCGGTAGCGCGCTGCACCTGCGCGGCCAGCAGCTCGGGGTTGTTGCCGAAGCGTTCCACCAGCGGTTCGATCGTGGCTTGGTGGTCGGCGAGGACGCAGTCGAGGCGGCGCAGGATCGTCATGGGCAGGATGACGTTGCCGTACTGGCTGGCCTTGTACGGACCTCGCAACACGTCGGCGGTGCCCCAGATGAATGACCCCAGTTGGCTCATGCGTCTTCTTCTTTCATTTCACTAGCGGGTATAACTTCGACGACATCTGCCATTTGACACCGGAGTGCTCCACAGATTCGCGCGAGAACTTGTGTTGTCACGGTCTCATCGCGGCCCATCTTTGCGATGGTGGCGCTAGAGAGACCGGTGGCTTCGCGAAGGTCTTGTTTGGTCATGTTCTTGTCGATGAGGGTTTTCCAGAGCGGCTTGTAGCTTACCGCGGGTGTCGTCATTGGGTTTCGTCCTCTTCTGCCACGTTGATAACGCCTTCCAGGTAGCCGTATCGACCGTTACCTGCCTGCTGGGTGAATTCGATGAGGTTGCCCATCAAAGCCCGATCGACTCCGATTACTTTGTCTGTGTTCTCCATAATGATCAGTTGTTGGCACTGGGATTCCTTGGTCAAGTAGGTGAAGATCCCTTCACGCATCGAGCCAGGTGCGTCAGCTCGGCCTTGATCGAAGCCTTTGAGGGGAGAGTCGATGACGAGAACACCTGGGTAGTGCGGAGAGCGTCGTTCTCTCAGATACCTGTGGAATGCGAGCAGGAGCACCGTGTTGAAGAATGCGGAGTAGCCCTTGCCTTGTTCGTCCTTCTTCGGGTAGCCGGCTACTTCGATGTCGACGGTGGCCTTGTCGAAGGACACACGGTCGGCCCCAACGAAATGGGCCTCGTGCAGGATTTCGGACATGATCCTCCGCATGCTGTAGAAGAAGTCCGGTTCGAAGATCTCGAGCGGCTTGAACTTCTCGGTGGTCTCTGGAGGGTCTTCCATAGCGTCTAGATCAGATTCAAAGAGTCGTTGCTGCTCCACGAGTTGCTCGTGTAGCACTTGGGCCTCTTGGGCTGTTTTCAGTCCCGAAAACTGCTGGCCTTCCATGGCGGCAGCCTGCGCTTGCCGTTGTAGAACTTGCTCAGGTCAGTCTCATTGATTCCCTTCCACACGCCAGCGCTGATGGCGGAGCGGCCGACCTGACGCTTGACCTCGCTTATGGACTCGTATTCCTCCAGCTTGTACGTGTACAAGATGATGTCGAAGAAGTCCTTGATGAAGCCGGACCTGCTCTTAGCGATGCCAGGAATGTGTTGGTGCATCAACTGGAGGTAGGTGCCAAGGGCATAGGTATTGGCTGGCTTCTCGGCCATCTCGCACCTCCTTGTCACGGATCTTGTCACCGCGTCGCCTCATCTCGCCTCGGGCCAGAACTGGCTCTCTCCCTAGCGTTGAAAGTAGTGAGAGGGACCTGCTCCGGATGGGTGCAGCGATACGCCAAGTCTACCGGATCTGTTCGCGAACGTGGTCACAAAGTTCACGTTCGCGAGCACGTCGCTCTCCTGGCGGCGACAACAGTCGTTCGCCTCCCACTACCGAGTGACGAAGGAGGTGACTCAGCGCTGTCGCAGTCGCGACCCACGCGAGGGAAGTAGCCGTCGCCGGTCCGCAGCGTAGCTAACTGGGGATCTCACTTTTCAACCACATCAGGAGACTGCTCGTCGGGCCTGGCGGGTACCCACCTGGTGGCCAGCACAACGCTACCGCCGGGTGGGTACCCGCCTTCTTTTCGCCCCGACGACTCCTGAGCCTGTGCCCTTCGACCACGTCTGTGACCCCACCACTGGTGGAGAAACGGAGGCAGCGGTGGCACACCGCCCTCACAACAACATCCCCGCTCCCTACTCGGCACGCACCCAACACGCTGCGGGCAAGGAGTTCACCCAGATCTCTACGTGCCCTCACGGGTCGTCGATCGGTCGCAAATGGGGAATGCTCGAAACCTACGGCGGCAAGCTCGTGGAGAACATCATCCAAGCCATCGCCCGCGACCTGTGCTCACCCACGCCATGAGCCAACTCGACGCTGCGGGCCACCAGATCGTCATGCACATCCATGACGAAGTCGTCCTCCCCCCAACGATGACCAGACCACGGTCAGCGAGGTGCGCGCACTCGTGGCCCACACCCCAGCCTGGGGCGAAGGGTCTGCCGCTGAACGCTGACGGCTACGAATACGACTTCTACATGAAGGACTAGGGACGCGTGACTTGGCTGGGTGCGTGGATGTGGCGAGTTCTGTCGATAAACCTGGCTGGGGGTAGCGGGCCAAGGCTTGCAAGCTCATCAAGGTAGCTAAGGGCTGCGCCGCTGGCCCCGCTGCGAGCGGCTGGCACGAACTGGAGGGCAGGAGCGTTGATTTGGATATCCTCGCCCAGGGAAGTCATCCGTTCTGCCATCGAATAGTGTTCCGTAGTTCGGTCTCAGCCTACCGGGGATCACGGACACAATACGGGAACGCCGGGGCACGTTCTTGACTCGCATCATCCGTACCGAGCGCCAGGCGAAGTGAGCGGTCATCTGGTCGCATAGAAGGCCACAGCTGCCGAGGCCGCCACGTTCAGCGAGTCCACGCCGTGCATCATCGGAATCGTCACCCGACGGTCGAGCCGTCGTTCGGCTTGGCGCGTTAGCCCTTGACCTTCCGTACCGAACACCAGGGCGAGGTTCTGGTGATCCTCGGTGACCAGCTCGTCCAAACTGATCGCACGCTCCCCCAGCGTCATGCCTGCCACAATGTACCCGCACTCCTTGATGAGGTCGATGTCGTCCGGCCACGACTCGATACGAGTCCACGGCACCTGGAAAACAGTCCCCATCGAGACTCGGATTGAACGGCGGTAAAGCGGATCCGCACAGCTCGGTGTGACCAGCACAGCATCAACGCCGATTGCCGCGGCCGATCTAAAAGCGGCTCCAAGATTCGTATGATCAACGATGTCCTCGAAAATCGCGATCCGCGAGCGCTCCCCCATTCCCGCTAGCACATCGCGAAGGCGTGGTAATTCGGGGCGATGCATGGCTGCTAGTGCGCCTCGGTGCAGATGGAATCCAGTGATCTTTTCCAGTAAAGCCTCGGGCGCGATATACACCGGCACGTCGGGGAAAGGCTCCCACAACGGAGCGAATTTATCCCGCCATTTTTCACTGAGCAGGAAAGAACGCGGTGTGCACCCGGCAGCAAACGCTCGTGAAATCACGTTGTAGCTTTCGGCCATGAACAGGCCGCGTTCGACGTCGAGCCGGGAGCGCAACCGGACATCTGTCAGGCGCAGATAGTCATCCAGGCGCGGGTCGTTGGCCTCGGTGGGATATTCGATCATGCGTTATTCGTCATGTGCTGTCGGTGTATTTGAATGCAGATCGCTGAGCTCAACAGACTGGGCGCCTTAACCGAGCGGAACCGCGCGGGCAGAAAAACGCCCATCGCGTCGTTCCACCAGCAAAGGCAGTCCGAACGTGCGCGTGAGATGGGTTGAAGTGATCGTCGCTTCCAGCGGACCCGCGGCCATGATCCGACCTTCGCGCAGCAGCAGCGCATGGGTGTAGCCCGGCGGAATTTCCTCAACATGGTGGGTGACGAGCACCGTCACCGGCGTCAGGGGATCTTTGGCGAGGATGGACAAAGATCGCAGGAGTTCTTCTCGTCCTCCCAGGTCCAAGCCCGATGCCGGTTCGTCGAGGAGCAGAAGCTCGGGGTCTGTCATCAGTGCCCGGGCCGATAACACTCGTTTGCGTTCTCCGGAGGACAACGTCGCAAACGAACGAGTGGCGAGGTGTCCGACGCCGAAGGCTTGCAACAGCTCATCGGCTCGCTGCTCATCTTCGGGGGCGTATTCCTCGCGCCAGCGTCCAGTCACCCCGTAGCCCGCGGTGATCACAACATCTCTTACGCGTTCGCGTCCGGGGATGGTGTCGGCTAATTCGGCTGACGCCAATCCGATGAGGGGGCGCAGTTCAAATACATCGCACCGTCCAAGCCGCTGATCGAGCACGTCAACGGTGCCCGCGGTTGGGTGCAGTCGCGCGGCGAGCAGCCGGATCAGCGTGGATTTCCCGGCGCCATTGGGACCCAGCACAACCCAGCGTTCTCCGTCTCGAATGGTCCAGTCGACTTGATCCAGCAAATGCTGTTCATTGCGACGGACGATGACCTCGTGTAACGACGCGACTTCGACCATGTGCTTAGGTTATCGTCCCCGGCTCGTAGCGCGGTGTACCTAGACTGGCCGGGTTGCACATCGGATCGGACAATATCGTCGGGGATCGGTGCACGCGCAGCCGCACCATCGCAGGAGGAGATATGGGCGATCTTGTCGCACTGCCACGGGTCAGCGCTTTATCACTGTGGACGGCTGCCTACCTGGCTGGGCAGATCGGTCCCGACGATGCGCTGGACCAGGCCCGTGGCCATGGTCATCGTCATGAACATGTCACAGGTGAGGATCTTTTCGAGTGGATGGTTCACCGTCGTCAGGGACCTGCCAAGCTGCTGCGAGTGGTGCTGCCGGTCCCCGGTCGACTGGCGGGGATGCAAGGGCCGCCGGAGGCAGTTCGGGATGCGTTAAAGAATGCGGGGGCGCTCATTGTTCACGACGGGCAGCAGTCGGATCATGTGTTGATTGCGTGCACTGAGATCGTAGGTTCGGCCGACGATCAGCTGCTCCAGGTGACCTGGAAGAAATACCAGGTTGCCGAGCCCCAGCCCGTCGTCCGTAGCGGGCCAGCGTTATCTGCATCTGCGCCGGTGCCGGTGGTTGGTGATGCGCAGTCTCATCGCGTGATCACCAACGCACCGATTGCAGACTCCATGCACGTGGCGCAGAGCCGGGAGATTTTTCTGCGCTCACTGCGTCATGCTGCAGCCAGTATGAGAGCTGCCGATTTGGTGCCCGATGAACCAGTTCACCCCGGCCTGCTCCCGGATACCTGGGTTGCTTGTGAGCTTCCTAGCGGCTCTACCGACGGGCATGAGCACCTTCTGCGAATCGTCTCTCGCACACTCCTGCTGACCGCCGAAGCGGCCACTAGTCTTCCCTCGCCGGGCATGAGTGCGCAAGACTGCGAGCATCATCGACGGGTGCTTCGCGATCTCGCTGGCGATGCCCGCGATGCGTTGGCTGCTTTGACCTCATATGACGGGCACGTAGTCGAGTGACTCGTTCGGGTGACGGCTTCGGGTGACGGCCTTGCTCAGCTCACACCGATTCTGCGGGACTTACTGAGTGGCCCTTATGCGCCGTCGAGCACGGTGCGATAGACCTCAAGCGTCCGCTCAGCGATGCTCTGCCACGAAAAGTGCTCAGCCGCGCGTTGACGAGCCGCTGCTCCCAGTTCCCGGGCTCTGTGCGGCGAAGAGACCATCCGGGTCATCGCCTGCGCTAAATCCTCCACAAAGCGCTCCGGGTCCAGCGGTGTGCCGGTTCCGTCATCCGCTTGCTCAAGGGGCACCAAGTAGCCGGTTTCCTGATCCAGGACCACCTCGGGAATACCGCCCGTGGCAGTGGCGACGACTGGAAGACCGCAGGCCATGGCTTCGAGGTTCACAATGCCAAGCGGTTCATAAATGCTCGGGCAGACGAAGGTTGTGGACCGGGTCAACAACGCGGTCAGGTCAGTGCGGGGCAGCATCTCGGTGATGAGGAATACCCCAGAGCGGGTTTGCTGCAGCTCATGCGTGAGCTGATTGACCTCGGCAGCAATTTCCGGTGTATCTGGGGCTCCGGCACACAAAATGACCTGAACGCCATCGGGGATTCGGGTGAGTGCCCGCAGCAGGTAGGGAAGGCCTTTTTGGCGTGTGATGCGTCCCACGAAGATGATGGTGGGGGCATCGGGGTCAATACCGTACCGGTGGTGAACATCCAGTGCTTGGTTGGGTGCCCATGCCTCAAGGTCAATTCCGTTGTGTACGACGTGTACTCGGGATGGATCAATGCTCGGGTAGCAGCGCAGGATGTCGGCTTTCATGCCGGCGGAGACGGCGATCACTCCGTCGGCCGCTTCGTAAGCGGTGCGCTCAGCGTAGCTGGAAAGCCGGTAGCCGCCCCCGAGCTGCTCGGCCTTCCACGGACGCAACGGTTCCAGAGAATGGGCGGAGATCACGTGAGGAATGCCGTGCAGGAGCGATGCGTGATGTCCCCCGAGGTTTGCGTACCAGGTGTGTGAATGGACCAGGTCAGCGCCCGCGCAGTCGCCCGCCATGGCGAGATCGATGCCGAAGGTTTGCAGGGCGGGGTTTGCCTCGCGCAGCGTTGCGGGCACGTCATATCCGGTGACCCCGTTCTCGTCGCGTTCACCGTCAAAGCAACGCACCCGCACGTCGATTTTGCTTCGGAGAACTTTGGCGAGTTCCGTCACGTGAACGCCAGCCCCGCCGTACACATGTGGCGGGTACTCGCGGGTCAGGATGTCGATGCGCATGAGAATCCTTCCGTCGATGCCGCGCGTCGGCATCGGGGCGTTGTGGCCGGCTTTAAGTGTCGGTGTGAAGACCGCGACAGCGTCCACTGGGACACCTGATGGTGTGACGGGTCTTACTCCTGGACTATCCTCTCATTATGGCCGCACACAAAATCCTCGCCATTGTCCTTGCAGGCGGAGAGGGCAAGCGTCTCATGCCCCTCACCGAAGATCGGGCTAAGCCTGCAGTGCCTTTTGGTGGCATCTACCGACTCATTGATTTTGCCCTGTCTAATATCGTGAATTCCGGCTATCTCCAGGTAGTCGTGCTCACCCAGTACAAGTCTCATTCTTTGGATACCCATATTGCTAAGACTTGGCGGATGAGCTCGTTGCTGGGCAACTACGTGGCACCGGTGCCCGCACAGCAGCGAATGGGTAAGCATTGGTATCTGGGGTCAGCCGATGCGATCTATCAGTCGATGAACCTCATTGAGGAGGCGCGTCCCGACTACGTCGTGGTGGTCGGTGCCGATCACGTCTATCGGATGGACTTCTCGCAGATGCTGGACGCACACATCGCCTCGGGCAAGGCCTGCACTGTGGCAGGTATTCGCCAGCCGATTGAAGCGTCTGACCAGTTCGGAGTGATCGAAACTCTGCCGGAGGATCCCTCCACTATCGCCCGATTCGTGGAAAAGCCGAAGGAAACCCAGGGGCTTGCCGATGACCCGACGAAGATTCTGGCGTCCATGGGCAACTACATTTTCACCGCGGAAGCGCTGGTCGAAGCTGTAATGGCCGATGCTCGCGCGGGAGAAACCGCCCACGATATGGGCGGGGATATTGTGCCGTGGTTTGTGAAGCAATCTGAAGCTGGGGTGTACGACTTCATTGCCAACGACGTGCCTGGCTCCACGGATCGCGACCGGGATTACTGGCGCGATGTCGGCACGCTGGATGCCTTCTACGACGCACACATGGACCTGATCTCGATCCACCCGGTGTTTAACCTGTACAACACCGACTGGCCTGTGTACACGGCGCACCGCAATGTGCCTCCGGCTAAGTTCGTACACGCGGGACCGGGACGCCTCGGGCAGGCTGTTGATTCCATCGTCTCGCCGGGTGTGGTCGTCTCCGGTGCGCAGATCTCGAACTCTGTGGTTTCCCCCGGAACCTACCTGCATTCCTGGACCTCGGTCTCCGATTCAGTGCTGATGGATGGGGTGAAAGTTGGCCGACACTGCCATATTCACCGCGCGATCATCGATAAAAACGTGGTGATTCCACCGCGTACCCAGATCGGACTCGACCGCGAACACGACTTGGCCCGCGGTTTTACCGTGACCGAAAGCGGTATTACGGTCATCGGCAAGAACACGATTATCGCGCCCTCGTGAGAGCTCGCGGCCTGGTCGTCTCTGACGTCGATTCCACCCTCATTACCCAAGAGGTCATCGAGCTCGTTGCCGAATACGCGGGTGTGCGCGGGCAAGTGCAGGAGGTGACTGAGCGTGCCATGCGAGGTGAAATCGACTTCACCCGGTCGTTGCACTACCGCGTGTCCATGCTCACAGGCTTAGATGCTGCAGTGCTTGACCGGGTGCAGCAAAGCCTTGAACTCACACCGGGCGCTGCCGATCTTGTTGACGGCGCTCATGCGCGAGGTTGGGTGATAGCGCTGGTATCAGGGGGTTTCCATGACGTGATCGACCCGTTGGCAACGCAGCTGGGGGTCGATCATGTGCTGGCGAATAGATTCGAGATCATCGACGGGCGACTTAGCGGACGTGTTCTCGGACCGGTTGTCGACGGCGCGCGCAAAGAGCAGACGTTGCGCGAGCTGGCTCAGCGTTACGGCATTCCCCTGTCGCGGACGATAGCGGTGGGAGATGGGGCGAATGACCTGCCCATGATGAAGGCAGCGGGCAGGGGTATTGCCTTTTGCGCCAAACCCGTGGTCGCGGTGAAAGCCCCGTACAGGATTAAGGAGCCTAACTTGGCGCTGGTGCTCCCCCACCTCGATGCGATCGAGACGGGGGACCAGCGCTGAGGTTTAAGGACGGATCATTCCCTGAAGGGACATTGAACCGTCCGTCAGGTCTGCCCAGTGCGCAAGGGGCCCGCTGAGGATACATAGCGTGCCAGTTGACACACCGATGCGTGCCTGCGCCAACGCTCCTGAATCGGAGTCCTCGTCGGCTAGAACGTGGGCGAGTGTGGACATCGTCGGCTCATGCCCGACCACCAACACCACGCGGTCATCGTCGTCCACCTGGCGCAAGAGTTCGGCGACATCGGCGGGTCCGCCATCGTAAATGTCTTCACACACGGTGACCTCCCCGGTAAAACCGGGGATCACCGACAGCACCGACTCCCACGTGGTGCGGGTGCGCTGTGCGGGTGAGACCAGAACCCGGTCGATACCTGCCGACTGGGCGGCGAGATAGTCACCGATGATCTGGGCTTGGCGGATCCCCTTGTCTGTCAGATTGCGGTCGATGTCCTGCCCCTGCGGTAGCTCCGCCTTACCATGTCGAAGCAGAAGCAGGACGCGACTGTCAGGTTCTCCAGATGCTGAGGCCACTGCTGTCCTCACACCCCCATCAGGTGATAGCCGCCGTCCGCGTGAATGATTTCGCCGGTGGTGCCGGGGAACCAGTCAGATAGCAGAGCAGTGCATGCTTTAGCCGCCGGTGCAGCTGAGTACGCATCCCAGCCCAGCGGAGCGCGGTCAGGCCACTGGCTCTCCATCTGCTCGAACCCGGGAATCGAACGCGCTGCCGTGGTCTTGACCGGGCCGGACGAGACGAGGTTGCAGCGAATGTTCTGAGCTCCAAGGTCGCGGGCGAGGTACCGGTTGGTGGCCTCAAACGCAGCTTTGGCGACCCCCATCCAGTCGTACACCGGCCATGCGAACTGGGCATCGAAGGTGAGACCCACAACGGAGCCACCATTGCCCATCAGCGGCAGGCATGCGGTTGCTAGGGCCTTAAGGGAGTAGGCCGAGGTGCGGAAGGCGACGGCAACGTCTTCCCACTCACCGGCGAGGAAGTTGCCGCCCATGACCGACTGCGGCGCAAAACCGATGGAGTGCAGAACACCGTCGAGCGAATCCGTGTGCTCGCGCACACGATCAGCCAGAGAATCAAGATGATCGTTGTCGGTCACATCCAGTTCGAGTACTGGCGCAGCCGCAGGCAGACGACGGGAAATGGCCTGCGTAATCTTCATCTGGCGGCCGAACGAGGTGAGCACGACATCCGCGCCCTGTTCCTGTGCAAGCTTCGCCACGTGGAATGCGATCGAGGAGTCGTTGAGAACTCCCGTGACGAGGATCTTCTTACCTTCGAGGATTCCCATGGGTGCGGAACCTGTTCCCTTCGATTAGTCATCGCCCTGGTGGGGGTCTTCGGTGATGCGCAGAGGCGTCGCGAACACGATGCCCGCTGCGCGGGGTTATGGTGCCCCGTCCGCCATACGGTCTGGACGGTGCGCCATGCAGTGCGGGGGCAAAACACAATTGTGCCTTGCCCCCGCAGTCTAACTGTCGTTGCCCAGAACACACCTACTAGATGGTCGTAGTCGACGTGTGTGCCGCACTACGTCATCCTTCGATGTGGACCGCACGCTCATAGCGTGCGCGCAGATGTGATCAGCTCGCATGCAGCCCGATCAGTGCCCCATCCCGAGGCCACCATCGACGGGAATAACAGCCCCGGAGATATAGGCGGCATCGTCGCTTCCAAGGAATGCGACAGCGCGAGCGACCTCGGCGGGCTCTGCGAATCGGCCAGCTGGAATCTGGCTCTTGTACTGAGCCTTGAGATCGTCTGGCAGGGAAGAGGTCATATCGGTTGCGATGTATCCGGGAGCGACCACATTTGTCGTGATGCCGCGGCTGCCCAGTTCCCGGGTGAGAGACCGCGCCATCCCGACAAGACCCGCTTTGGATGCGGCGTAGTTGAGCTGCCCGGGTGAACCAAGGAGCCCAACCACCGAGGAGATCAGGATGATACGCCCCTTCTTCTTGCGGATCATGCCCTTAATGGCCCGCTTAACGCAGCGAAATGCTCCGGTGAGGTTCGTATCAACCACCGAGGCAAAGGAGTCTTCACTCATCCGTAGCAGCAGCTGGTCGTCGGTAATCCCGGCGTTGGCCACGAGCACTTCAACGGGGCCGTGTGCCGCTTCCACCTGGGCAAAGGCCGCATCCAGTGAGGCAGTATCAGTAATGTCAGCCTTGACCGTCAACGCACCCTCGGGGCCACCCTCGCCGGACCGGCTAGTAACCGCGACCTTGTCGCCTCGGGCGATGAACTCCTCCGCGATGGCCCGGCCGATACCGCGGTTGCCGCCGGTGATGAGGACGCTGCGTGGTTCCACGTGTTCTCCTGGAATAAGCTGAAATGAGTCGATGTGCGCGGTCACATAATCAAGACCGCCTGGTCAACATTACCGTGAGCGTAAGCGTCGGGGTGAGCGTGAGGGTGAGCTAGAACAATGATGAGCTAGTACGAATCCGACCTAGCTCGTTTAGAATGACATCTCCGGGGCGCAGTCGCCTTTTCCCTAGGGAATCGGCACTATCCGCACCTCCTTCGCCCCGGCCTCGTCACTATTGTGTTCGTCTTGGCAGCTGGGTTCTTATGCCCGCTTCGTAGCTGATGCGAGATGACACTGATACCAACAGCATGGAGCATCGAATGGCTTACAAATTTAACCCGCCTCCTAACTGGCCCCCGGCCCCGGAGGATTGGACGCCGCCTCCAGGGTGGCAACCAGATCCGGCGTGGGGACCCGCCCCCGACGGGTGGGAGTTCTGGGTGAACACCGACGTCGAGAGTGACACCGGCGCTCACGACACATCGAACCTCAATGCGGGAGAAGGTCATGCTGACATCCAGAACCAGGGTGTTAGTAGCGGTGACTCCCCCTCGACAGTTCAGCCTGGCGCCACCTCTCAGCCTGCTGACCTCAGCGCCGCTCCGATGCAGGGAGGTGGACAGCTGAACCAAAACGCCGCTCCAGGGAGTGCTCAGCCTGGCCCCAGCGGAGCCGGGACCCCTGCTGCCCCACCTGCGTGGAACCAGGCTCCTAACGGCATTAACGGACCCAACAAACCGCAAAAGGGCTTTTTTGCGCGCTTTTGGTGGATCTTCGCCTGCTGCGCGTTGCTTCTGATCGCGGCTTTAACGATCGCGGGCATTTTAGTTTTTCGACTAGCGACTAATCCCCCACCTTCTCCCAGTAGCTCGTCGTCACATTCTCAATCCACTTCGTCAACGCCACGCCCAGTTCCTCCTTCGTCGAGTCAAGCGCCAGCACCATCCTCTGAGGCAAAGCCTTCGCCGACGGCAGCCGGTATCCAAGCGCCCTCTGGTGCCTCCCAGGAGATTTCGGCGTACTCGGGTCAGGGGAAGGTGACGGTTTCTATGCGATGGGCCAAGGGTGAAGATATGAAAAATTTCCTCGACAGACCTGTGGATCCTGCGCAAAATGGAGAATACCTAGTGGTCGAAGCAACTGCTGAGGCTTCTCAAGATGGTGTAGAGGTGTCCCCCCTGATGTTCAAGGTAGTCAAGCCTAACGGTGAAAGGATTCGATACTCGACCAATAGTCTCTCCCTAAAGCAATATAAAGAAGCGACGAATAAGAATCCTTCTAATATAGCTAAACCTGGAAATCCAGTCACTAGGGTGTATCTCTTTGATCTGTCTAAGGCCTCCGGGCTTGAACTAGAATATGATAACTTCAAAAATAAATACTATTGGGAAGTCCCTGCATCTTAAAGAGGGCAACCAATAGTGATGATTTTCAATCCTCCTCCTCGTTGGCCGGAGCCACCCTATCCAGGGTGGACTCCGCCCGAGGGGTGGACTCCCAATCCAGACTGGGGTCCCGTCCCTGAGGGGTGGGAGCTTTGGATTGACGATCGAAATAAAAGACGAAAAATAGGCTCCTCTGGGAGAGCGGGAACGTTTTCGCTGCTGAACTCTGAGAAGGTTCCAACAGTTGGCGCCCTCGGAAAGCCGCGCATTGCGGAATATCCGATACTGCCCATCAAGCCTGGACGATATAGATCTCGGCCTATCTCCCCCGATACCAATGGTTTTCCACCCGCTCCCGCCCCTGCGATCACCTCGTCTCGGTGGCGGAAGCTCTTCACCATCGTCGCTCCTGTGACAGGAATCGTCATCGCTGCCATTGTGATCTCAGTGTTCCTCTTGATTGCGAATTACGCGACATGATTGCGAACCATGTGAGCTCTGAACTACCGTCGAAGCAATTAACGACCACCAGTGCGATGAACGCCGTGTTTATCGACGGAAATATGTCGGTGGAGGTCAATCCATGACAGACCAGGGCCCAGACCCAGAACCTCCTACTCCCCTCAGTGCGGATATCGCACGCCGACAAAAGGTGTACATCGTGCGCATGGTGATCCGCATGGTGTGTTTCCTCCTGGTCATCGTCGCTCCAGGCTGGTGGAAAGCCGTTTTCGCGGTTGCCGCGGCAGTACTCCCCTACATAGCTGTTGTCGGCGCTAACCGGACCCGACCGGTACGAACACGACAGGCGGACTCGTTCCAACGCGAACTCACCAGCACGTGGTCTAACGTCACCGCGAATACCGGCAAGGAACCCGCCCCGATGATTCAGGGGCAAGTGATCAGCTCCGATGACGCACGATCCGCATCAGCACCCCGTGCGGCGCTCACGGCACACCCGTCGAGCTCATCCCAGCACGAGGTTCTACCGCACTTAGATCGACAGGATCCCGACCGCTCATCATCGGATCACCATGACTAGGCCGTACTCCCATGCTGACGATCCGTCGGTCCGTAGTGAGGCGATCTGTAGTGCACGCGGCTGCACAAACCGCGCCGCATGGATCCTCACGTGGGCTAACCCGCGCATTCACGGATCATCGCGCACCAAAGCCTGGGCGGCTTGCTCTGATCACCGAGATGGCCTCGGCGATTTCCTAAGCCGTCGAGGATTCCTGAAAACCGTGACGGCCTGCGAGAAGATGCATACCGCGCAGCCAGATACATCACGATCGCGTGAGGCCCAACCCGACACATCGTCCTCGCATACCCCAACGACAGACACGTCCCCGCTGAGAATTTCAGACCCGGGCCATGAACGGGGCATACAGTGAGATGGCGTTGCGAGACCTGTCCTCAGGTGGGCACACATCGCACCTATCGAGCGATACGAGGTGAACAGTGATATCAGGGCGCCTGAGCAGAATTCGCCCTGTGCTAACCCGAGGATGGATACTCGGCCTGATCCTCGCGTTAGCTGGGGCCGGGGTATGCGTTCTTCTTGGACGCTGGCAATATCACCGGTACGAAACAAAGCATGCTGCAGAGGATCTTGTCAGCCGCAATTATGAAGCGGCCGCCGTCCCTGTTCACGACATACTGCCCGAGCGCACGACCGCCTTACCTGCCGACAAACAGTGGCGTCCGGTCACCGTACACGGTTCCTATTGCGACAAACCTCAGTGCGACCTCTACGTGCGCGGTCGCGTGCAAGATGGCAGCGTTGGATTTCTACAGCTCTCCTCGTTCATCACTCAGGAAGGCACGCTGCTGGTGATGCGCGGATGGGTTCCCGAGCAGGAACGCCATAGCGTACCCGCTGAGCGACCGCCTCGTCCCCGCGGACCGTCGGAGATTACTGTCCGGCTTCGGCCTGTTGAACCGGAAGTTGCTGGTCGACAAAATCTCCCCGGTCAGGTCCAGACGATTACCCCCTCGCAAGTAGCTAGTGTCCTTCCCTCGGATATCCCGGCTCTGTTTACAGGTGCGTACGGGGATATCGTGAGCGAAAACCCTGCGGTGAAGCCCATGCCAGTTCCTCTACCAAAGCCGCATGTGGATCTTGGCCCGCATTTGTCGTACGCCGGGCAATGGTGGATATTCGCCCTGTTCTTCCCAGCAGCTTGGGTCTGGGCGGCTCGCCGCCACCTGTTGGACCGCGCAGAGGATGAACGGACCGGTTCACGCAGAACTGACGCACACGAACCTGTAATGGGCAAGCATCCAGCTTCAGACCGTGAGACCGAGCAGGACTCTGCTCATGGTCGCGATCTGCCACACGATGCCGGCCCCCAAAGCGGTACGCTTCCCACAGCGGCGCGACGCGCACAAACTGCCCGCCCCACGCACTATCGGGCGGCGCCCCGCCGTCGGAGCCGAGACGAGGAGGAAGAAGATGCCTTGGTGGATGAGAGGTGGCGATGACCATCGCCGACACAGTGAAGGTCACCCCGCTCTCCGGTCTCCTTTAGCGCAGGGGACAAACCCCCGTGGCGACGCTGGCGGGACGGCTAGCAATGCCGCAAACACTACTCACGCGGAAAAAATCGTCGACCCGAGTCACCCTGTGCCGTTTTTCGCAGGCCCGCGCCCCCGGATTATTTCTCATCGCGGCCTCGCCTTGGAATACGCCGAAAACACTCTTGAGGCTTTTCAGGCTGCGCTCCACCACGGCGCTCACATCCTTGAAACAGATGTGCACGCCACTCGGGATGGCGTTGTTGTGGCGGTGCACGACCCGGACTTAACGCGTCTTGCGGGTCGTCGGCTTGCGATTCGTGATCTTTTCTGGCGCGAGCTTGCGCAGATTGAATTGCACGGTGGCGGCCGGGTGCCGCGGCTACAAGATGTTTTGCGAGCCTTCCCTAACACTCCGCTCAACATCGATGTGAAAGTGGCGGATGCGATCCCAGATACCGTCCGAGTGTTGGTGGCGCATGAGGCTCAAAAACGAGTGTGCCTGACCAGCTTCGGTGATGCTATCGCCAAGCGGGTTAGCGACGAAGTTTTGCGCCTTGGAGGCGTTCCAGTAGTTCGCAGCCCCTCAATGCGCGCGATGGCAGCGTTCCGAACCATCACGGCGCTCGGCACACCGCGCCGACACGTGGAGAAGGTGCTTGCTCCGTACGGGGCACTTCAGGTTCCTATCCGCTGGAACTCGTTGCCGATCGTGACATCCCATACGGTTGCCGCCGCGCATCGAGCGGGTTGTGAGGTTCACGTCTGGACAATTGATGACGCACTCACCATGCGCAAGCTGCTGGCATTGGGCGTAGATGGTATCATTACTAATCGCGTCGATGTGCTGAGCAAGCTCGTGCATGGCCGATGAAGAACTCAGATGCTTTCACAGTTTGTGTGGAAGTCGATGGGGTTAAACGCGCCCGATCTCAGGCAGCGTTGTGGGCCCACGGTACTCTTCAGAAGCGATCGCTAGTTCTCTTCCGACCCTTCCCATGAGCTAATTTCGGCACCTGTGGTGCTGTTCTGAGCCGGGCAGGCTCGGATGGCAAGAGGCGAGCAATCGCAGGGCCATAGGTCAGCACTCGAAGCGTTACCCCATCCACCCGGCAGAAAGACGACCGATTATGAGCAGCCGCAGCCTTCGCGGAACCCGCCTCGGCTCCCTCAGCATGGAAACAGACGAGGGTGTCCTCGCCGCCCCGCGCCAGGAAGCCCGGTATGACTGCCCCAACGGGCACGCTATTGTGCTGCCGTTCTCCGTTGAGGCAGATGTCCCATCCACCTGGGAGTGCCGGTGCGGAGCAATTGCCGTCCTGCGCGACCACGAAAAGCCTGCCGAGAAAGAAGGCAAGCCGCAGCGCACCCACTGGGATATGCTGTTGGAACGTCGGAGCGAGGAAGACCTCCAAGTTCTTCTCGATCAGCGCCTCGAGCTGCTGCGCACCGGAAAGCTTCATGCCCGCCGCCATTTCTAATCGGCCCTCACCTTTTATCGGGACAGCAGCTGAGACGGCTCGTACCATCGCCGGAGCCCATCATCGGCGATCCGCATCAGTGATGCTCCAATCGCGTTATAAGTCGATATGGCATTCTGAATCCGTATAGTGTTCTAAGACCACTTAGTGTTGTGAAGGCCCTTTCAACCGGGAGGTGAAAGGGCCTTCACGCATATCTGCGTCGCGTGCGTTTACTGCGAGGGCGCGGGTGAGGAGACCTAGGCTGTCGCGCGTTTTAGCGCTTGTCCGGTGGCAGTATATTGCCGCTGATCACCCCACCAGGCCCGGGAGTTTGAGCACCCGGGCGGGAGGTGTTTGCCTGTCCAGCACCTGTAGATCCAGGCCGAACTACGTCCACCACAATGTCGCCATCGATGACCTGTGGCTGGCGTCCCCCACGCAATGCAGCATCGGCGCTCGGTGGCAGCGACCATCCGAATCGCCTCACTACCCAGCGTTGGACGAACGGTAAGAGCAGAACCACTGCTGCCACATCGGTGAGCAGACCAGGCACGATAAATAGGATCGCCGCCACGGTCGTAAACAGCGGACGCGATAGATGCTCCTGCGCCCTTCCCCGGCCCCGCAGAGCCCTGGCCACCGAACGCAGTCGGCTAAACGTCTGCTGGCCAGCGGTGACCAGCAGTGTTAGTCCGACTATCCATCCGAGGACAACTAGGAGGATCACCCACCAGAAACTCGTGTTGACCCCGATCGCAATCAGCACTAAGAGCTCAACCAGCCCGATGACAGCGACCGTGAGCGGGACGAGTTTGGCTCGCGAGATAGGTGGGCGCGAATGCGGTTCATGCCCTGGTGGAAGCGAAGTAGTCATAGTCTCCTCCTCATACAGACCTGTGTCTGCGCAAGAGTCTTAGGACGAAGCCTACCGACGGTCACTGAGCCAGAGGTATAGCTAAGGTCTGCGTCCGCTATGAGCCCAACGAGATATGCCGCGAGCGAAACGCGTGCCGCCCAAAGCTAGCTGCCGCGCGCGATGTTCGATCCCCCATACGGTGACCCGCAGGAGCGCTTCCCGCACGATCGCGGCGGTCATTTTCGAGGCCCCTTCAACCCGCTCATCAAAATCGATCGGACATTCGACGAGGCGGGCTCCACACCCAAGAGCTCTGCGCGTCATATCGACTTGGAAGCAGTATCCCTGCGAGGCGACCTTTGAGGCGAGGACCGACCGCAGTGTATCGGCACGCATCGCCCGGAATCCGGCGGTTGCATCCGCGACCGGAAGGCCGAGGGCACAGCGTACATAAAAATTAGCCCCCCGAGATAGCAGCAGGCGCCGCCATGGCCAGTTGTGGACCCGGCCACCCCGCACCCAGCGAGATCCAATCGCGACGTCAGCGCCGGCTTCGATGGCATCTAGCAGCTTCGGTAGCTGCTCCGGTCGGTGGGATGCGTCGGCGTCCATCTCCACTAAGACGTCGTAATCATGCGCGAGGCCCCAGCGGAATCCCGCGATATAGGCCGGGCCAAGTCCTTCCTTTCCTCGCCGATGCAGCACATGGACGGCGCTGTCTTGGGCTGCGAGCTGGTCGGCAATCTGCCCGGTGCCGTCGGGCGAAGCATCGTCGGCGATGAGAACATGGGCCCGGGGCACGGCAGCACGCAACCGAGATAGTGTGCCAGGGAGGGTGCATGCCTCGTTGTAGGTCGGAATAATCACGAGAGTTTTCATCGTGAATCCTCCCGAGAATCACTGGCAATGATCGTCTTCATACGGCGCTGTCCATTGTGCTTATGGGAGGTACCAGTCTTACGGGAGCGATTGTCCTTACGCGGTGGCTGCGGCGACGAGGCGGTTTTGCGGGCTGCTCGGCGATAAGGGTTAGGCCGGCTCAAGGCACCGGCGAGCCCGGCTAAGCCCAGCGCGCTCGCCCCGATATAGATCCATGGTCCCGCGGCGATGGCTGGAGTGATACCAGTGCGCAACGGCAGCGTGGATTCCAACACCTCAGGGGTCCAATGCCCGCTCGAGGAGATGATCCTGCCATCGGGGGTGATCATTGCCGAGATGCCCACGGTCGAAATGTGCACCACGCTTCGGCCCGATATCGCAGCCATGACCTGCGACTCCGCGAGCTGTTGAACGCTTTCATCAGTCGTTCCGAATAGGGCGGTGTTCGTGGGAACGAGCAGTATCTGGGCCCCAGACTTCACCGTGTCTTGAACCAGTGATTCATAAGCAATCTCAAAACAGATCAGCAGACCGGCTTTAGTGCCTGCCACATCCATGACCCCGACTGAGGTTCCCGGGAGCATATCCACCGGCACAAGATCGACTTTGGATGAGAGTGAACGGAAGAATGATCGAAACGGAATATATTCACCAAACGGCACAGGGTGCTGTTTAGAGTATGAGTTGACCATCCCCTTGTCGGGCTCCCACAGCTGCAAGGTATTGAAACGGTGCTGATCATCGGCCGTGTATTTCTGAGCGCCGACAAAAACGGGGACCCCAGCTGCATCGACTGCTTCTTGAATCCTGTTTCGGGCATAGAGGTTGCGGGCTGGTTGAAGATCACTGGCATTTTCCGGCCACACCATAAAATCGACAGTTTTGCCCCGATCTTTCAGCTCCTCCGCATATTTCTCGGTCAGCGAGGCATGGTTATCCAGAATCTCGCCGGGCCGCTCCCCCATACGTAAACCACTGCTGGTGGTATTGCCCTGAATTCCGGCGACGGTCACCGTAGAGCGATTGTGCGGCGCAACATCGCGAGGCATCGGCGTCACAATACTGACAACCACGATAACGGCGCACACCGCCCAAGCCCACAGCCCGTACAGACCGTTGAAACCTTCACCACGCCGTTTGAGCAGAGATATGGCGCCCACATAGAGAAGATGGCCCGCACCCCCCACGAGAAACGCGAAACCGCCCATTCCGATCCAGGGAGCGAATGCAAGCAGGGGTGAATCTGCTTGGGAGAACGCAGTGGTGCCCCAGGGGAATCCGCCAAAAGGGACGCTAGACCGAGCGAATTCGCAGGCCGTCCACAGGCCGCCGACGGTCATCGCACTCACCCAGCCCGGTGTTCGCCGTAGCAATACCGGGCGCATGAGAAGCGCCAAAACCATCATGAAAAGGGATTCCACCGCGGCTAAGGCCAACCACGGTTCAACCCCGACGTACACTCCGGTCCACGACAGTAGCGGGATAAAAAAGCTGAGTCCCCAGACCAGTCCGCAAATCGCGGTGAGAAAGCGGGAACGAACGTGGGATGCCGCGCTGAGAAAAGCCACAGAGATAGGCATGAGGTACCACTGGTTGTACCCGGGGAACGCCAAAAAAGCGAGGAATCCTCCGATGGCCGCACAGATTAAGGCGGCACATACTCCTAGCGGACGCGCTGAAGTCGGGGGCGCCGCCTGGGCGCGGCGGGAATCTGTCATGCGGGAAACTCCCGGCGCGGTTCGACCGGCTGGGTTGCATCGGGAGTCCAGGACTCCAAGCTGCCGGGGACCTGCGGCGCTTGCGGGATGTCGTCTCGACCGTCAAAAACCAGGTGCCCGGCAGCGAACGCCATGAGGGCCCGCGGACCGTTGCCTGAGGAGAGGTCGGGCAACCGTGGCGTGCGCGACCGCGGATCGGTGGACCAGGTTTGGATGCGCTCATCCGCACCGCGGACGATGAGATCCCAGGGACGCCAAATCACAAGAGTGGCAGGCACCCCCGCCAGGAGACTGCCCGGATGATCATCCCCGAGCAATCGATGCCCGCCACGGCTGGCGGCAAGAAAGGCTGCCCGGTCGCTCAGGCGCTGATCCGGGGAGGCATCCCTGGTCGCGGCGAGCATCCATTGCCACGGGTCCTGGAAACCGAGCTCACCGCCTGAGCCAAACGTGAGGACGGTGCCGCTCGCGGTGAGGTCACCGAACGGCGCATCAGTCCGCTCACAAGGCGCCATCACCTCAATCGAACCTTCACGGCGCGGCAAACCCGGGATGCGATGCAGAATCCCGCGGGCGAGATCAGTGGGGCGGGGCGTGGGGTCGGCAATGTTCCCCGCGCAGGAGTCGACGAACGGGGGTGTGACCAAGCAGCCATCGAGGCTGATAGAACGCACCGTGGGATGCAGCACGCGGGCGCTAGAGGCTGAACCAATCCAGGCCACAACCCCATTGTCAATCAACAGAGCATCTGCATGGGGGTCGCTCGCGCTATAGACAGCGACATCCAGCAGCAGAAGTGGCTCGCTCAGCCTTACCGTGTCCATCGCACAGATCCTATCCTCTACGCCCGTTGCTCAAGAGATCACAAGGTGCAGGCGACGATACCGCGCCGCACCATGTCCACGGCCCGTCGTGCCGTCTGTCCGAGCTCAGGATCATCGCGCAACTGTTCAAGCAGATCAATTACTTGACGACACTGACGCACGAAATCACCAGCCGATAGATCAGTGCCCTCCAAGCTATCTGCTATCCCCTCCCCCTGCGCCCATCGGTACACAGCAAGCGCAATCCCCGGATCAGGCATAGCGGTGGGCTCAAGACCGCACCTTTGTTCCTGGAACCGCAGCCGCTTCGCAAGCTCCTCGGTGCGCTCGAAGGCGCGTTCAAACCGCGGATCTTCAGGAATTACCGGTATTCGGCCCTCGTCTCGTCGCGCCTCAAACGTCGTGGTTGACACCATCGCCGCAAGCAGCGGCGGATCGAGATCAGCCCAAGTCCCGTGGCGAAGGCACTCGGCGATGAGCACATCTCGCTCACTGAACAAACGTTTTAATCTGTGCCCGTACTCGGTGGGTACGATGCGTCCGGTGTCCTCGCGCAGATAACCGAGAGTCATCAGAAGGCTGATGAGAGCATCGAATGCCTGCGCGATGGTGGACGTCCGCCGGTCTATCTTGCGCACGAGATCCTCATGTTCCCGTTTGGCTTTTCGATACCGTACGGCCCATCGCCGATGAGAATCGCGCTCAGGGCATAGATGGCACGGATGCTCGCGCAAGCTTGTCCGCAGTGCGTTGAGTTGTTCATCCTGCGCGGCTCGGGATGGCTCCCGATGGCGCAGACGAGCAGCTTCGTCCCGCGCGGAGCCTTTGCTTTTGATACGTTCCCGCAGCGCAGAGGCCAGATCCTTGCGCGCACGAGTTTGGCGTAGCCGGTCGGGCGCAGGGACCCGCAGAGAATCGACGACTGCTGGGCTGCTCGGTAGATCTTTAAATCCGAGGAGTTTTACCCGGCCGTCCTCGGTCACGACTCGGACCCGGGTTCCATGCATATCATCGAGCTGCGGACCGGTTTCAATGACTACGCAGAAGCCTCCACGGCGTCCCGCGGGTATCGCCATCACATCGCCTCGGCGCAATCCGCGGAGGGTCTGCTCCCGGTGTTTTCGTTCGCGTCGATCGCGCTCTCGAGATAATTCTTTTTCTCTCGCCCCAATGGCCTCGCAGGTCGCATCGTAGGCGGGAAAATCGCCGTTATCGCAGGTTACTGCTTTTTTATAGGCATCGACAGTGCGGGAAAGTTCCCGTGCCCGTCGCGCAAGTCCCACTACCTGCCGGTCGGCTTGAAACTGGGCGAAAGACATTTCTAAAAGATCTCGGGCTGCTTTAGCCGTCATGGTTTCGAGCAGATTGACCACCATGTTCGGGGTCGGGCGGAAGGCCGAACGCAGCGGATAAGTGCGTCGGGACGCCAATGCTGCAATGTCTTCTGCGCGAGTTCCCGGCCCTGCCAAGACCACCGCGTGTCCCTCAGTGTCCAGACCGCGACGTCCGGCGCGTCCGGTGAGTTGGGTGTACTCCCCCGGGGTGAGATCCGCATGGGTGAGACCGTTAAACTTGCTGAGCTTTTCGAGCACGACGGTGCGTGCGGGCATATTGATACCCAATGCAAGGGTTTCGGTTGCAAAAACAACTTTGACGAGACCAGCGGAAAACAGCTCTTCAATGGTCTCTTTAAGCAGGGGCAACATGCCGGCGTGATGTGCGGCTAGTCCGTGTTCGGCGCTGAGACGGAACTGCCGCAGACGCAAAACATCGTGATCTTCGGGAGCAATAGCGGCGAGCCTGCGATGAAGCACCGCGCGGATCTGACGCCGTTCATCGGGTGTCGTCAAACTCAGTCTCGCATCCGCGCACTGGCGCAATGCCTGGTCACAGCCGGTCCGGGAAAAAATAAAGACAATAGCGGGCAGCAGTCCGCTGCGATCTAGGAGCCGAATCAGGTCAGGACGGCGCAGCTGTCGGCTTAGAGCGGTTGGTCTTAACGTATTGTGCGCGCGGTCGTGTGAATGGGAGGGGCGTCCGTGGCGGTACCGCCGGTCATGATCGCGCGGATGACGCGAGCGGTCCGGTTGGCTGAGTCGTTCTAATGCCCGCACGAGACCAGGGTTGACCTCACGCTGCTCACTTGCTCCCGGACCGTGAGAAATCACAGGGTGCCCGTGGCGGTCCACGAACAGATCCATGAGGTCATGGCCGACCACGAGATGCTGCCACAGAGGGGTGGGTCGGGTTTCTGACACGATGACATCGGTATCCCCGCGCACTTCATGCAACCAGGCCCCGAATTCTTCAGCGTTAGAGACGGTGGCTGAAAGCGCCACTAGTTGCACTGACGCTTCGAGATGAAGAATGACCTCTTCCCAGACGGGCCCGCGAAGCCGATCTGCGAGGTAATGCACCTCATCCATCACCACAAATCCGAGCCCGGCAAGAGTCGGTGAATTGGCGTAAAGCATGTTGCGCAGGACCTCAGTGGTCATCACGACCACCTCGGCGTCGCCGTGGTGCGACATATCCCCCGTTAAAAGTCCGACTCTGCCTTCCCCAAGCCATGACACTAGCTCGGCATACTTCTGATTCGACAGCGCCTTAATCGGGGTGGTGTAGAACACCTTTCGCCCCATCGACAGTGCGATATCGACAGCGAACTCGCCGACGACGGTTTTACCCGCGCCCGTGGGGGCGGCCACCAGAACAGACTTTCCGTTTTCTAGCGACGCACACGCTTGATACTGGAAGCTATCCAGGGGAAATCGATAGCGGCGTGCAAAGCGTTCGATGCGCTCGCTCGGGTGTGACAGGCTGCCTGATGCAGGCGGGATACTCATACGCCGCTCAGACAGGGAGCTGAGGAGTCAGCGAGGATTCGCACGGCGCCGGGCAGGACTCGGGCAGATAGCGGTAACACGGTGCGGGCTTCCCCATCGGCGTAGCTGCGTAAGAGGCGTCCATCACGAACCCCGATGGTGACGCTGCGCACGGGTCGAACCGAAAACTGAGGCACGCTGAGGTGCGCTCCCCGGAATACTCGGGGAAACATGCGTAACAGTCGCGGCCTGCTGAGACCACTGATCATGGCTAAATCGAGGTGCCCATCATTGAGCCGTGCCTGGGGAACAAGCTGCATGCCTCCACCACAAAACGCTCCATTGCACAGGGTCAGAAGTGACGCGTCAAGTTCCTGGCGGGGTCCCCCGTCAATCTCAATCCAATATGGAATTTCATGAAAATGCCGGAGTTCTTGCATCACCGCGACGGTGTAGTTTTTGCCGAATCCACTTTTAGCGCTATTGGCGCGAGCGTTGACGAGCGCATCAAACCCCAGGTTCACACAACCCAGCGCGAGGGAACGGTGAGGTGCCGCCGAGTCATCCAATGAGGACATTTCAATGGCATCAATGTGGATGACAGGACGCGACAACGCTCTTAAGAGTGTCCGAACCGCTTCATCCGGTTTTCCGATCGGTAAACCGAGAGAGCGGGCGAGATCATTACCGGACCCAGCCGGCACAATGCCAAGGCGGACAGGGGTCTGCGCGACGATCTCGGCTCCGAGCGATACCGTGCCATCTCCCCCGACCACGATCAGGGCTGTCAGATCATCGCGTACCACAAGTGCCCGGGCCTGGGCGGTCCGGGCACTGCGTCCGGTCACGTCGACAACGGAGATCCCTGCGACCTTCAATAGCGTGGAGACGTGGACACCGATCCGGTGAGCCGTTCCTGAGGCCGCGGCCGGGTTAATCAGTAACCCGACACGCAGCCTGCTCACGGCGTATCCGCCTTGCTGATCGATGTCGGTGCATCGATGCTTTCTGCTTCACCAATATCGCTGGCCTCATCAACGTCAAGATCTCCCGCTTTTCGGGCCCGGCGTTTGTCATTGATGATGGCGAAAATAACCGCACCGAAGTACAAGCCGCAGATCGGGGCAGCCATAGCGATCATGAAGAACGGGTCCGGGGTGGGGACCATAATCGCTGTAAATAGGAAGATGATGAAGACCACGAACCGCCAGGGCTTGAGCATGGTTCGCCCCTTCATGACCCCGGCAAGGTTCAAGAACACCAGGAACACGGGAAGGGTGAAGGCAGCGCCGAAGGCGAGGATGGTGCGAATAAACAGGTTCAGATATGCGCCGAAGTCGACGATGTTGGTGAAACCCTTGGGGGTGAACTCGAGCAACACCGGGACAGCCTTGGTCATCACCCAATAACCAGCAAGGCACCCGATGGTGAACAGCGGGATGGATGTGCCGAGGAAACCGATGACGTAGCGGCGCTCGTTTCGTTTCAAGCCGGGGGTTACAAAGCTCCAGGCTTCGTAGAGAAGCACCGGAGAGGACAAAATAACGCCGATATAGGCGGAGATTCTGATCTGCGCTTCCAACGGGCTGCCGATGCCCTGGAAGTTCTGCTCAGCCTTTAGTCCGAGGGCGCGAGCTTCGTCAAACGGAGCCGATAAAAGATGCGTCACCCAACCATACAGAAACCACCCAATAATGGTCATGATGACAATGGCTATTGCACATACAAAGAGCCGGTTGCGAAGCTCGATGAGATGCTCACCGAGCGACATGCGCCCCTCGGGATCCTTGGGCCGCCGCGTCTTCTTCTTAAGCGCCACGGACGTCGTCTTCCTCCATAAGAGCCAGCTCAGCTGAACTGGGCACAAATCGGCGGGCGCAGGAGAACACTACCGGCGCCCCGGACGTTATGTTGAGAAATCAGTCAGTCGCGACGGTACGGGTCATCCCGGTTCAGCGCATTCACGGTTCCCTGAGACTTCGACGGGACTTCACCGGAATGGGCAACGGGCGTTGCCGGGCGAACTGGTTCGGGCGCAGGTGCCGGTGCAGGCGCCGGACGCGGATCGTATTCGCGGGCTGCGGGGGCTGCAGGTGCCTCGACCTCAGCCTCTTCGCCATTGCCGTTTTCCTTCTTTAATTCGTCGACCTCGGACTTGAAGATCCTCATCGACTTACCGAGATTTCGGGCGAGGCTCGGAAGCTTGCCGGCGCCAAACAGCAGCAGCACCACGACAATGAGCACCACCCAGTGCAACGGTTTCATCGCTCCACCCATGATGAGGTGTCCTTTCGTTGAGAACGTCAGCCGCATGCGGCGACCTACATTGTTCCATGTTTCGCTGAGGAACGTGACGCGCGACGCCCCGCACCCCAACGAGGAAGCATTGCCAGCGGTTATCACCAGCTTAGTCGCTGTGACGGGATGCCCCGTCCCGGGCTAGGGTCACGATCATGTTTCTGAAGCGGGTGGGCTCCATCACCTCGGCCTCGCCCCGTGCTTCTAAGATGGCGTCCGCTAATGCAGGCACGACGGGGCGTGATAGGAGAGCACAAACCGCCCCTTCATGGGGTCCTTCCACGACGTCGCGGATTTCCTGGGCGTTAAACGCATCCATAATCCATTGCGCTGACGGCCACAGCCGCACCCATACCTGGTCGATACCCTCCCGTGCCAGGTCGCCGAATGCGCTGGCTACGTCGGCGCGGCACCCAGCGTCTGAATGTGCCTGCGCCTCAGCGCCAGAAGGAATATCGACGGTGCAGATATCCAAGGCCCCACTGTCACAGCAGTGAGCATGGGCCCAGGTGTCGCTGTGAGTAGCTTCGCTGTCGCCGTCAGGGGCCTTGCTTCCGCCACAAAGAGTTCTACTAGAGCCGTTGACGACGGTGACAATCCGGTCGAGCCGAAACAGCCGATGTGCATTCTCTTGCGGGCACCCGTCACCCAAATCCGATGATCCTTCAGCTCCTGACGTACCCGTTAAAGAGCTGCGTACCAGTCGCGCTTTGACATAGGTGCGCCCGGCCTCCACTAGTACCTGCAGCGGTTGCACAGTGCGCCACTGGGCGCCGGCCTCTGTGGCGTTTGAGTAGAGGATACGAACACAGAGCTGCTCAGCCATAGCCTCTCTGATCTGTTCTAAAACTCGGTCAACACGCGAGGAGTTGAGCGGTGTGGATGGTGAAACGTCCCTGCTGCTGACCGGCTCATCAGCCCCCCAAGTCGCCTGCGCCGGCCTGTCGGTCGCGGTCTTAGGTTGTGGATGAGTGAGATCTCGCAGACGCTGTGCCAGTCTGTGAGCAACCTGTCGTTCCTGAGTCGATAGACCAGCCTCAATCGAGGCGAGTCCAGCTAGCAAGGCCGCCACCTCAACGTCACTGAGCCGCAACGGACGGGTTAGAGGATCGGCGTTGCGAATCCGAACCACTCCGCTTTCCCATTCAGCCTCGATCAGATCCTCCCAGCCATGCCCGAGGTCACCACACAGGAACAGAATTTCAAGGTCGGCAATTAACTGCTCCACGCTGATTCCAAAGACCTCAGCCATATCCTCGAGCTGCACCTCCCCTGTATGCAACTTCCGAGGCCAGCCGGGAGACCTGATCGACCCCGGTGGTTGGGACCCTCAGCGTGGGTCGAGGTCGAGCTCGCGTAGTGTCCCGCCACTGGGAATCAACCAGCTGCTCATGCTGATCAGCGATCCGGGACAAAACCCCGGCAATGTCCTCTCGCCAGGTATTCGGGGTTATCAACTGAGCCCAGCGCACTGAACTTAAGACCAGCGATACGGTGTGCCACCTGCTGGCCTCGGGTATGCAGAGTTCGCCGGTGACCGGGTCTAAACCTGTGCGATCTCTGAGATCGAGCAATTTATACGGAGCGATAGCGATCACAGTACGTCCGTATTCGTCCTGGGATACGCGGCGAATTGCATCGGTCACGGTGAGACCATCAGGACAGGTGGTACCCGATTTTCCACCAAAACGCGGGTAGCTTTCGATGCGGGAAACTCGGAAGGTCCGTTGTTCTTGCCGGTCCAGGTCGTAACCCACCACATACCAGTGTCCGGCATACAGTCCGGCAACCCATGGTTCCACCCGCCGCTCCTTGGCCTCGGAGGCTCCTGCGGTGCGGTACCGGAAGGTGAGGCGAACTCGGTTGGTCACAGCGGTCAGGATCGGACCGAGAACCGGGGAGGTCTCCAGCCGTCCATGCGGAACATGACGGGTTGGATCCATATCTGAGTTCTGCGACAGACCGCCCAGTGCCGCGAGTTTGGCGCGTGCCCGCAAGGCTGGTCCGGAGGTCCGCGCAAGGTCCCAGCTGCGTGACGCTAGCACGAGCAACGCGTACTCGGTGGAGTCCGGCTGAAAGTCATGAGCGGCGTATTTGGCTGGATCGAGGCGGTAGCGGGAGAGAGTGTCATCCCAAGGGTCTGTTTCAAGAACGAGCGGAAACCCCAGCGCAAGCACATCGCGTTTATCCCGTTCAAACATGCGCAACCGAGACGCATCATTTTCAGTAAGCAAATAGTCGGGAATTAACTCAAATATTTGCGCCCGGGTGAGACCGTGTTCGCTGGATCCCAGGGTCATCACGAGGTTCATCAGTCGCTCGACAGCGCGCCGTTCGCGTGGCGGAGCAGACGTCTTCTTCACGGCCGCGACCTCCCTAGCTCGTCAGTCACGCTCTCAGGGTATAGGCCCAGTACGCTGTGACACGTGATTCTGTGGGAGAACGGCGTTGTCATCGCCGCGCTAGATGGCTGGTCCGGGGTGCAACGTTTGCGGGTTCAAACCTCGCGGGGGGAGGTACGCGCCCTCGCGTACACGGCGATGTGTGGACTCGCCCAGCCTGGGGATGCGGTAGTGCTCAATGCAAATGCTCAGTGGCGAGGGCTTGGGACCGGTGGCGATGCGATGGTCGTTCATATTCCCGGCCGAGAACCAGAGTGGAACCCCGGTTCTGGACACATGATGAAAGCTCGGTACACCCCGCTGCAGATGATGGTCGATTCAGTTGATGACCCCGCATCGCCGCACCACTCAACTATTGCGCGTGCTCAGAGTGTCGGCGGTATGCCCGTGGTGGTGGCGGACTTGCACTCGTCGCTGGCCCCTATCGTGCTTGGAGTGCTCGATCAGCGCCCAGACGCCCGGATTGTCTATCTTCTCACTGACGGTGCGGCGCTTCCGGCGTGGTATTCACAGGCTCTCTCGTCCTTGCGGCAGGCCGGCCTGGTTGCGGGGTGTATCAGTGTGGGCCAGGCATTCGGTGGCGATATGGAAGCGGTGACTGTCCATTCTGGTTTACTTGCGGCGCGCGAGGTGTGGAATGCCGACGTGGCGGTGGTTATTCAAGGCCCCGGTAACCTCGGAACGGGTACCGGCTGGGGTTTTTCGGGTGTGGAGGCTGGGGAGGCCATCAATGCGGCCGCAGTTTTGAACGGCAGGCCCGTGGGGACGTTGCGGGTGTCCGAAGCTGATCAGCGAGCGCGCCATCGCGGGCTGTCTCACCATAGCGTGGCGGCATACGGGAAGGTGGCGCTTGCCCCGGCTGAGCTACCGGTGAGTCAGATGCCTTTGGCCGAGCACAGCATTGATGGTAACAGCGATTTTCATGCGTTAATCAAAAAACAGCTTAAAATGCTTGTCGAAAACGCTGCGGCTCCTCACCGCATCGTCGAGGTCCGCAGCGACGGCCTCCTCGACGTGTTACGCCGCTCCCCCATCCCGCTACGCACCATGGGACGGGACCTAGACGATGACCCCATGTCGTTCCTCTATGCCGCACTCGCGGGTCGCCGCGCCGCCCAGCTCATCGACACACCGTGCGAGCCCGCCCCCGGCACCTCCCACGACATCCCGGACTAAATCAATCGCCCAAACTAGTTGGACAATGGCTCGATATCCGGTGCCTCGCCGCGCTCAATCACTAACTGCTGCAAAGACCGAGCCTGCCTGATCCCATACTCACCATCAGCCCTTTGCAGAGCCATCGTCGACAGCGTGGTTCCATCCGCGAGATCTAAATGAGCCCAAGGATCACCCTCAGGGAAACTCACGGTGACGACCGCGGGCCACTCCAAAGTCGTGGTCCTCAAGAGATTCCTGACCGTCAAACCATCAGCGCGAGCAGAAATCCGAACCGTGGCCTGCCGCCAGCAAAACCAGAAAATTGCTAATCCCAGCGCAATAAAACCCAACCGGTCTACCACGCTAAAGGCGCGCGGACCAGTCCACGGAACGATCATTGCGGCCACCGTCAAAACAGCCAGCACCCCACTGCCCAGGCTGATCGCCACCACACGAGCGAGCTTTGGCCGGAACACAACCTCCGCCGAAGCCCCGGACCCTCCATCGGGATGCGGGGCCGAATCCATACCATCGCGCTGAGACATCACCATCACATCCGGCAGGCTTGAATAGCGGTGACCAAAATCGCGCGTGCCCCCAGGTCGTAGAGCTCATCCATCACCCGATTGACACAGGTGCGGGCCACCATAGACCTCACGGCGTACCATTGCCCACCGTGCAGCGGAGAGATCGTCGGGGATTCAAACCCCGGAGTAATGGCAACGGCCTGTTCCACAAGCCCTTCAGGAATATCGAAATCAATGAGGACGTACTCCCTTGCGACCAGCACGCCTTTGAGCCGGCGGACCAGCACGTTGAGAGCATGCTGCGCCTGCTCTTCGAGCTGCAGTTCCGGCCGGGAAAAAAGGACCGCCTCGCTGTGCATAATCGGTTCGCCAAAGGTGCGCAGTCCGGCCGCACGCAATGTTGAACCCGTCTCCACCACATCCGCAATCACATCGGCCACGCCGAGCCGGATCGAACTCTCCACCGCGCCATCCAAATGCACGACGGTAGCGTGAAGACCACGCGCCTTCAGGTGATCCTCGACCAGTCCCTCGTAGCTGGTTGCAATGCGTCGCCCAGACAGCGAGGAAAGCTGCCATTCCTCCCCAGCCGGAGCCGCGTAGCGGAAGGTCGAGCGCGCAAATCCCAGTGGCAAAATCTCGTGGGCAGGAGTGTGGGAGTCGGCCAGCATGTCCTGCCCGGTAATGCCCACGTCGACCGTGCCACTGCCAACATAGACCGCGATGTCGCGCGGTCTCAGAAAGAAAAATTCAACGCCGTTGTCCTCGTCCACCAGCACCAGCTCACGTGAGGAACTGCGATGGCGGTAGCCAGCCTCCCTCAGTAGCTCGGATGCGGGTTCTGACAGCGCCCCCTTGTTGGGGATAGCGAGGCGAAGCACGAGAGATTCCTCCGGGAAATGTTGGGAACGTGAAGTGGGAGGGGTGGTGGGCTAGCTCACAGATGTCGGTAGACGTCGTGAAGAGTCATCCCTTTAGCGATCATCATCACCTGAAGGTGATAAAGCAACTGCGAGATTTCTTCAGCTGCCGCCTCATCGGATTCGTGCTCGCACGCCATCCACACCTCAGCGGCTTCCTCCACGATTTTCTTGCCGATGCCGTGGATCCCCGCATCGAGCTCACGCACGGTGCCGGAGCCTTCGGGGCGAGTCACAGCCTTCTCGGCCAGTTCAGCAAATAGTGAGTCAAAGTCTTTCACCCCATCAGGGTACGCGGTGCAGCCAGATTTCAGTCAGCTCGGCTACGAACCGTTAATCCGCGTCCCCGATGATCCGCTCGCAGGGCGAGATCCATCACCAGCAAGAGTGCTCGAGTCAGCGACGGCACACGTAGGACCAGTGGCACGAGCGGTGACATCAGTGGCGATCGTGGGGTCAGGGAACCGGGTTTCCACCCGAACTATTCCCTGTTCACGCCGCCGAATCTTCCACCACACGAAAAAGCCAGTCAGCGTAAACCCGCCGTAGAACAGATACATCAAAGCGCTCGCGTAATACCCGGCATGCACCAGCATAGGCACCCCGACGATATCCACGGCCACCCAGATCAGCCAAAACTCTACCCACCCTTTAGCCATGCCGTACGTGGCTAGCACACTGCCGGTGAAGATCCATGCATCTGCCCACACCGGTGGCCAGGATCCCAACGCGGTGAAGATCGGGGTGAGGACAACGGTTCCAAGGATCATAGCCACCACCAACACGAGTCGAGATCGACCCGAAGCCCAGTCGGGAGTCACCGCGTGGCCCTCTCCCTGCCCGCGGGAGTGACGCCATGAAACCCAGCCGTACACGCTCACGACAATAAACATCACCTGGCGTCCCGCCTGACCCAACAGATTTACTGGGTTTGGGGAGCCGAAGACGCTCCCAAGAAAAACCGTGAGAAGAAGAGCGTTGCCGACGATACCAATCGGCCAAGCCCACACCTTCCGGCGCATTCCGCCCAGAGCGCTGGCTAGACCGAACAGATTTCCGAGAACTTCTCGCCACAAAATGAATTGCCCACCTGGGAAGGTGAGTTTGGCTTCAAAGAGCCACTGCAAAATGCCCATGTTCTGTCCCTTTCATGCGAGCGTGCAGTGGCTCCGGGACATGGGCGACGTTGAGCTACCCATCCACGGACATCGTGTATCGAGACCGATCCATCGTGCATCGAGATCAATCACGGGGCGGCGCGGACCTTCTGTCCTACGCCACCTGTGCCGTGGAATGGCACATCAACGTCGAGCGTGCGCCTCCCATCCAGGCTTTCACTGTCGGTACCGGAATTTCACCGGATCCACCGCATCTGCGGGTCGCGGACTATCACCGCCGGCTCGGACTTACACCGACCCCGGAGCACGTCAACTGATATGACGCCGGAAGCATACCTCAGATGAGCTGAACAATTCATGCACGATGCCCGAAGCTGAAAACCAGACATGATCCTTCTTAGCGGACTGGAGACAGCCCAGGGACAGATCAATGCCGGTGGGAGGAAGCCAAAGCTCGAAGCGCATCAATTTCTTCGGCCGCGTTATCCGCCGAATACACAGCTGAACCGGCAACGAAGATATTTGCGCCCGCGTCAGCACACCGTTCAATAGTCGACCGGCTCACGCCCCCATCAACCTGAATCGACACCTCTAAACCGGCTTCGCTCACCGCGGAACGCGCACGTTTGATCTTGGCCAGCATCGAATCCAGAAACGACTGGCCACCAAAACCAGGCTCAACAGTCATCACGAGCAGCAGATCAAATTCCCCGAGAATGTCGAGAAACGGCTCAACGGGGGTGGCTGGACGCAACGCAATCCCCGCCTTTGCCCCCTGGGAATGCAGCTCGCGAGCCAAGCGAATCGGCGCCGACGCGGCCTCAGCGTGAAATGTCACCGACTGAGCGCCCACCTCGGCATAGGCCGGTGCCCATCGGTCAGGATCTTCAATCATTAAATGGGCGTCAACGGGGATCGGGCATCGGCGAGCAATCTGCTCCACCATGGACACCCCGAACGTTAAATTCGGAACAAAATGGTTGTCCATCACGTCAACATGAGCGAAATCGGCCCGGGCGATAGCATCCAGCTCCTCGCCAATACGCATGAAATCGCAGTTCAAAATCGACGGGTGAATATAGGTGTTATCCGGTGTGTAGGTCATAGAGACTCCTGAGAATGATGGGTTTATGAGATGACGCAGGGTTCGCCGCCCAGCTGATTGCACAGCATCAAGATAGGCATCGTCGACATCGGGTGGGATCGCCTCGGAGCATCGGATCTCACGTCGGCGATGATTCTCTGGTGAACAGAGCGATAAACATGCCATCGGTGCCGTGCACATGCGGCCACAGCTGAACACTCGGACCCGCGCCGAGATCAATCTGAGCATCCGAGTGGACCCCAGCCCGCACAGCTTCCCGCGCATCCAACTGCCGCACATCCTGCCGACGACGCAGCAGGTCCTTAACCACTAACAGAGTCTCGGCCAGATGAGGACTGCACGTGACATACGCCAAAACCCCGCCGGGTGCGAGAGCATCCACCGCCGACAACAGAAGTTCCCGTTGCAAAACCGTCAACGGCCCAACATCGCTGAGCTGACGGCGCCACCGCGACTCAGGGCGGCGCCGCAACGCACCTAAACCAGTGCACGGCACATCGGCGAGAATGCGACTAAAACGCTCCGGATACCGCGTTCCGATATCTCTACCATCGGCAGCCTCAACTTCGATGTCGCACCCTGCCTCAACTAACGCCCGTACCCCGCGCTGCACCAAATCCGCTCGGTGCGGCTGAATCTCGGTGGCCAGCAAATCCGCATCATGATCCACCGTTAGACCACCCAAAAGAGCAGTTTTCCCACCGGGACCAGCACACAAATCCAGCCAGTGAGGTGAAGGAGAGGTCACCAAGGTGTCGACCCCGAGCGCCAGCGCCAAAGCCATCAGCTGGGAACCCTCATCCTGGATCGCCGCCCGACCTTCCCGCACCGGAGTGATACCCGAAGGGTCACCGGACGGCCAATAGGCGGCAAACTGTGAAAGCCTGCCAGCACCTGCGCCATACTCCATCAGTTCGTCGAGATCACTCAGACCAGGACGCACCACAAGGTCCACTTTCGGAGCCCTATTCTGGGCGACCAGCAGATCTTCCAGCTCATTGCGATCCCGACCGTGACCAGCAAGAGCATCTGACAATGCACGCACAATCCAGGTCGGGTGCGAATGTTTAAGAGCCAAATACTCAATCTCGTCGTCTACGCGCTCAGGCAGGATTTCATCCAACCAAGCCTCGGCATCCTTGCGCCCGATAGCTCGTAAAACAGCGTTCACAAACTGTGCGGAACCAGCACCGGTCGCCTGACGCGCCAGAGCAACCGTTTCAGAAGTGGCGGCATGTGGCGGAACATTCATGTCCAGCAATTGATAGGCGCCTAAGCGCAACACATCCAGCACGTCCTCATCCACTCGGTCTAAAGGCCGAGTGACGCAGCAAGAAATAACCGCATCCAGGCGCCGCTTTGCCCGCAGCGTCCCGTAAAACAATTCCGTAGTAAACGCGGCATCCCGGCCGTGAAGGCCATGGGCACGCAGAACCTTCGGAAAAACTAGGTTGGCGTACGCATCGTGAGCGCTGACCTCACGCATAGCCTCCCACGCTGCCCGCCTGGTGGGCGCTGCTTCCCGGGCGCGCTCACTCGGACGGTGCTCTGACCACCCCGCGCGCGCACCTGACTTCCCACGCGAGCCGGATCGCTCACGACCTTTGGCATCACGGTGTCGCTGCGCTCGATCCCTCGGCTCGGACTGGTCGCGGCCAGTCCCACGGTAGGTCCCGCCAGGGCGTCCCCGACGTGGCTCATCAAACCGACCGCGGTCCGAGCCATCCTGGCCAGACCGCTGTCCTCGCCCCCGAGGGCTATAAGAGCGACCCTGTCCGCGGGAACCGTCCCGTTGTGCCCCGAAATCCTCACCCCGGGTGGTCATGCGCTCGCTCCGTTCGTAGGAGTGTGATTCTGGACGGCCTGATCATCGGCGAGTCCAAGACGTTCAGTGGGTTGAATATGGGCACCTCGAGCCCAATCTGTCGCCGGCATCGGACGTTTCCCGGCGGCGGCCACAATCCCCAGCGGCACGGGAGCTGTACCCGTGCCTAAGAAAACAGCCCGTTTCGTCACCTGAAGCTGACCCGGCTCCAACTGAAGTCCAGCAGGCACCGGCGCTTCGCTGATACCGAGGAGCTTGACACGACCATCTCGCCATGACGCCCAGGCACCGGGATCGGGCGCCATACCGCGCAGGTGCGCCGAGACCTCTGAGGCGGGGCGGCGAGCATCCAAACGAGCCTGGTCAACGCTCAGCTTTGCAGCGTGGCTAGCACCGTGCTCCGCCTGAGGCTGCGGGGTGAGCACTCCGTCCTCCCAGGCATCCAAAGTACGGACCAGCAGGTCTGCTCCTTGAACGGCGAGACGATGCTGCAGCTCCCCCGAGGTCTCAGTAGCAGAGATAACGGCCGCTTCCTGCATGAGGACCGGACCGGTGTCCATCCCTTCGTCAAGAAGGAACGTGGTCAGGCCCGTTTGATCAGCCCCCGAAAGAACAGCCCGCTGAACAGGCGCGGCGCCGCGCCAAGCAGGGAGCAGCGAGAAGTGAAGGTTCACCCACCCGCGCGGCATGAGATCGAGCACCGGGCGAGGGATTAAGTTTCCGTACGCCACCACCGGTGCACAGTCCGCGCCGAGTTCTGCAATCTGATCGCGCACCGCAGCATCCTTCAGCGTGGCTGGTTTTAACACCGGCAGACCGTGATCGAGTGCCAAAGCAGCGATGGGACTCGGGGTCAGGCGGCGGCCTCGCCCGGCTGGCGCATCGGGACGTGTTAAAACAGCCACGACCTCGTGCCGGGAGTCGAGCAATGCGGTCAGGGAGGACATGGCAGTAACGGGTGTGCCCGCAAAAAGAAGTCGCATGATGCCTGCCATTTTACGGCCCGCGTAGCGATGATCTGAGGGCGGGCTAGAACACGTCCGGAGGATCCACACGAAATCGCAGACGTCCAGGCCGCTTGCGAGCGGTGCGAGATGCAAAATGTGAGCGCAGCGCGTCAGCGAGTTCACCCGATGCCTCAATCGGACAGCGCAAAACAGCGCGTACGCCCTCTTGGGTGGTGTCGACTCCCCCACCTTCGGTCCGCACAGCGTCGGTGACCTTGAAGCCAGCCATCTCATGCGGAACCGGACCGAAAATCTCAGTTCCCGTCGGAAGCACCAGGTCCTGTAGGAAATCCTCAACCGCAGGCCGATCCCCGACGATCTCGGCCACCTTAGTCCACGGAGGAAGCCCCAACAGCTCTCGATCAGCAAGAACCTTGTCTATAAACCAGTGACTTCGGGGAATCAACAGCGCCCGCAACGCCGGTAAGGACGCGGTACCCACCGCGAGCACCCTTCCGCCATCTGCCGCCGATCGGACCAACCCAATAGCCCCAGACCAGCGTCTCAGGGCCTCAACATCTGCGTCGTAGCTAGCCCGTGAGGCCATCGCATCGCAGTCCAACAGCACCGCAGCCGCGTAACCGTCGATAGCTGTCGGTTCACTGCCCGGTGTCGCGACCACCAGCGTGTCGGGCCCGGTGATTCCATCGGAAACGGTTCCTCCTGCCCCTCCAGCAACAACCAAGGTCGTGTCAGGAAAAGCCCGGCGCAGTTCATCCGCGGTGCGCAACGACCCCACTACCACCGCCCGAAGCTGGACCCCATCGCATTCTGGGCAGCGATACGAATGCGCCGCTCGTCCGCACACTGAACATCCCAGGTCCTCGCCTCGGCGGCGAAAACTGAGTGAGGCATGACAGGTGGGACACAGAGCCCGGGTGCCACATCGCCTGCATGCGACCGCCGGAACGTAGCCGCTGCGAGGTACCTGCACTAAAACCGGGCCCTGAACGAGTCCCTGACGGATGGTGGCGTACGCGGCGCTCGGCATCCGAGAACGACCGCTGGCCCCTTCGCGGCTGCGCAGATGCTCATCCATCACATCGACCTTCGCCACCGCGTGGAGGCGATCAACATAGCCTGGAACAGGAGGTAAGTGACGCATCCAGTTATGCCGAACCAGATAGGTGGCTGTCACCGGATGCGAAGGTGCCAGGCTCAGCAGCGCGGCCGATTGGATACGCGAGCGAGCTGCGAGGACTGTTCGGGTATGCGGATAAGGTGCGCGGGGCTCGGCATGCAGATCGTCGTCCTCGTCCCAGCAGATCAACAGGCGCAGATGCATAACTGGGGCAAAGGCTGCCGAACGCGTGCCCACCACAATGCGTCGCTGACCAGTCAGGACCCGCAAAAATGCACGGTAGCGGCGTTGTGGGCCGTCGGCGCTGCTGAGCAGCTCGTGCTCAATGCCCCGATCTGTCAGTTCCCTAGACATTCGTTCGGCATCGCGCTGATCCGGGGTCACCACAAGCGCGCCCTGCCCACTATTGAGAGCCGTAATGGCATCGGCAGCGATGCCGGTCCACCGATCGCAAGCATCCACCGTCAGCACCGCCCTGGGAACGAGGTCATCCTCGGATCGCGCATGCTCGGTAAACGCCCGTAAACCTAGATACGCATCGAGAGCAGTGTTCTGAGATTGGACATCCGGGGGCGCATCCGCGGGTACATCTCGGATCGCGAAGTCCTGCGTACACGGTGCATCACCGCTGCGATCCGAGGACTGATCGGTAAGTTTGTCCCGGCGGGCTCGCTCTGCCTTTTCCGCGCCAGCGTGGCGTGCGGGTACGGCTAATCGCACGACATCCGCAACCGTGCCACCGCATCGCCGGGCTACGTCCCGGCAGACCTCCAAGATGTCTGGGGTGAGCACAATGTCCTCGGACACCACCGCACGCAGCGGAGCAAGCGGGCGATCCGTTTCAGCCCGATCGCGCCGAGCCAGCACAAAACCGTCCGCCTCGCGTCCCGCAAACCGAACTTTCACCCTCTGACCAGGTGCAGCATGAGCGCAACTGGTTGGTACCGCGTAGTCGAAGGGGCGATCTAGATGCGGCAGCGTACCCATCACGAGGACGGATGCCACCGGATCCTGGGGGGCGAGCTCATAGCCCGCATCGGTTCGTACCGGCGGGGCCGACGACGTCTGGGCGGCGAACAGGGCTTCCTGCTCGCCGCCTGCACGTGCTGCGGTCAGAGCGACCGAACTTCCATCAGATCGCACACGAAAATAAGGGCCTCCCCAGGAGCGATAACAGGAGGTGCACCTCGGTCACCGTATGCGAGGTGAGCTGGGATCTCCAGACGACGGCGTCCACCGACTTTCATGCCCTGGACTCCACGATCCCACCCTGCGATCACCTGACCGACACCGAGCTGGAAACGCAGCGGCTCACCGCGATTCCACGAGGCATCGAATTCCTCGCCGGTGGAATGCGCCACACCCACGTAGTGCACATCGACAATGCTCCCGGCTGTTGCCTCCGGGCCATCGCCGACGACCTCGTCGATGATGACAAGGTCAGTCGGTGCGTCATCGCCGGGGAAATCAATTTCAGGCTTAGTACGCTGCATGATGCTCCTTTAAAACAGTGGCAAAGCCGGTGGGACACCGAGCTTGCTGAGGTCCCGGGCTGAGTGAGCTAGAGGTCCGCTAGCCGTCAGCTTTCCGGGCTGAACGCATACAGAATATCGACGACGAACACCAGGGTCTTATGAGCAAGCTGGCCCTGATCTCCGTAGGCGTCTGACGGGGGAATCACCAGCTCGAGCTGGCTTCCCACAGTTTGACCGACCAGAGTGGAATCCCATCCCTTAATCACCTGGCCACTGCCCAAAACGAAGTCAAAGAGTTCACCCCGTTTCCAGGAGGAGTCAAACTCTTTACCGTCATCCCAGGTCCAGCCGCGGTATTGCATGATGAGGCGGTCACCGTTTTTGGTTTGGCGACCGCTGCCCTTAATCGTGACGGCTGACTTAGTTTTCGTGGGTGGCTGGCCCGAGGGCTTTGCCGAGAGATTGGGCGCTCCGTCATCGGCGAGGGTGAAGGCGGGCATTCCCGGGGTGGGTGCGACCGCATTGCCGCTAGCGCGCGAGGGGATGACATCCACCGCATCGAGTACTTGCACCATCCCGAGAGTGGAACCATCCTGTGACTGGGCAGGTCCCACCGTCAAAAGCCGTGAACCGATCGAGGTACCGGTGAAAAAGTCAACAGCGTCCTTGCCGATGGCTTTGTCGGTGAGGGTCAGGATGAGAGGCTTATCGCCCTTCCAGGTGGACGCTACAGTCTTGCCGTCACTCGAGCCGACAAGCTTCGTCTTAAAAATGACGGCCTGCCCCTTCTGAAGCTTTTTTCCTTTGCCTTCGGTGACGACCTTGTAGGCCATCTTGTTAATTTCCATCGGCGCGGTGAACGTGATCTCGGGCTCTTTGGATAAATCAGTGCTGACCTTAATGCGGTCCAAGATGGCCGCCCCCGCATTTGGCCCGTTCGACGGTGCGGTGCTTGATGCGGGTTTACCCGAGTCCTTGTCGCCGCATCCGCTGAGCGCAATAGCACCCAGAACAGTTGCGGCGGCGCCGCTCGAGGTTAGAAGGCGTCGCCTAGTCAGCACAGTGCGTCCTTTCGAGTGTGGTCATCGTTCGCCTCGCACCCTAGAACGGAAAACCCGGGTTGCGATTATCAGGATGGGAACTGTGAATCTCATCCACTAACCGGTCCACATCCTTGGACTCGGTTTGGAATGGATCAAGCAGGGTCACAGGCCGCGCCCCGGGATGGTTTAGGCGCAAAGTCGTCCAGTCAGCGACGTGGTCAACTCCTCGCGCTAACGCCTCGGTGACAAAGCGCCCGCGCAGATGTGCCCGGGTACTGCCAGGTGCGGTCTGCATCGCCTCCTGCACACGATTCTGGCTGATCACAGACGGTGCAAGGCCTCGTTTACGCAACCGGTCGAAAATTCCGTCGGCAGCTGAGATATCGTGATAGGCCAGCTCTAGCCGGTGAATCTCGGCATCATCTAGCGGCACGCCACGTCGCTCACAGACCCGGTCGAACAGGTTCTTCTTTATTGCCCAATCCAGCTGAGTTGCGACGCGACTGTGATCTCCCGTCGCCACCGCATCCAGTGCCGTCTGCCAGAGATTCATCAATTCAGGATCCGCATCCGGGAATGCTGCGGCACACGCATCCAGATATGTCTGTTGAATCGCTAGTGGGCTCGAGGACCCCCCGGTAGCCAGTGGAAGTGGGGTGCTCCCGCTCAAATCGCGAGCCACCTGGCGAATAGATCTAATCGGGTCTGCGAGTTCAAGGTCAGGCACAGCGCGCCCTGACTCAATTAGCCGAAGGACGAGATCGCAGGTTCCCACTCTCAACATGGTGGAGAGTTCCGACATCGTGGAATCACCGACGATTACATGCAGTCGGCGAAAACGTGTGGGGTCCCCGTGCGGTTCATCGCGGGTATTGATAATGGGTCGAGTGCGGGTGGTTGCCGACGATACCGCTTCCCACATGTGGTCGCTTCGCCGGGAAAACACAAAGCGCGGACCATCGGGATCGGTGACCACTCCGCCTGCGCCCGCCACGATCTGACGCGTAATCAAAAAGGGCAGCAAAACCCGAGGAAGCCGGGTGAACTCACCGCGTCGGCTTACCAGGTAGTTTTCGTGTGAACCGTAACCATTACCCTCGGAATCGACATTGTTTTTAAACAGGTGAAGCCGAGCATCCTGGCCTCGTGCAGCAAGTCGAGCATTCGCCTGGGAGACAAGATCAGACATAATCTGCTCCCCCGCGCGATCTTGAGCGACGAGGTCCAGCACATCATCGCATTCAGCCGTTGCATATTCGGGGTGCGAGCCGACGTCGACGTATAACCTCGCCGCATTGGGCAGGAAAACGTTGGATGAGCGCCCCCACGCAACCACTGGCCGAAACATTTCCCGGGCCGCATCTTCTGGCTCCACGGCGCGAGTCCCATCCTCGCGCACGCACACCAGGCCATATTCGGTCTCCAGTCCGAAGACCCTACGCTCCATGGGTGGCTCCACGTTCGTTGAGTTCAGCAGCCGGTATTCGCCGAAAACATCGACCGGGCCCGGACCGATCGAGAATTGCGGCTTCGAGGTTCATAGGCCCCGAGTCCGAGGACTCCTTCAGGGCTCGAGCAAGCACTGACAAAGTCTCTCCCCACGATGCGGACGGATCGTAGACGGCTTGCAACGCGGAGCGGGTCCTTGCCACATCGCCGCCAATCACCACCAGGTTCTGTTCCTCGGCGACAGACCCGTCATACGAGAGGCGGTAAAGGCGATCCTCATCAGGTTGTGCCCCCACGTCTGCGAGGACGATCTCAACCTCCAGTGGCTTGACCGCACCGGTGAACGCTTCTCCCAATGTTTGGGCGAAAGCATTCGCGAGCCCCCTGCCCGACACGTCAGCGCGAGAGTACTGATAGGCGCGGACATCAGCCCAGCGAATACCGGCAACGCGTAGTGCCTCGAACTCGTGATACTTGCCCACCGCTGCAAACGCGAGCCGGTCATGGATCTCGCCGAGTTTGTGCAGTGACGTCGATGGATTCTGAGCAATCAGCGCTACCGCGTTGGCACAGGAAGCCACGACAACGCTGTGTCCTCGTCCTATGCCTTGCCGTGCAAAGTCTGCGCGGTCTTTGGTCAGCTGTTCCGGGGAGACATACCAGGGCGCGCTCATCGTAAAACCTCCTCAACGAACGGGCGAACTTTGGCGTCGTCCAACGCTCGCGCTCCGTCGGCGTCACAGATAATCACGTGAGAGGGCACGTCTGGCCTGGGACCCACAGTGGCGGAGTCCTGAAGGGCGACGTCGCGCAGAGCCGCCAAGCATCCAAGGATTGCCTCCGAAGGAGTGGTGGCACCGAGTGAGCGCAGAGCAGTTTTAGCCATTTGGGCCCCGGAACCAATGGCCGCAACTGGTGATTCCTCGTAGACCCCACCGGTCACGTCGTAGGTGTGAATGCGTCCTCGGCTTTGACGGGTATCCCACCCGACGAGCATCGGGACCACTGAGAGCCCTTGCATTGCGGTCGGAAGATATCCGCGCACAATCCTGGCAAGGCGCCCTGCTTTGCCGTCGTGGCTCAGCTCGGCTCCTTCCAGCTTTTCGTAATGCTCTAGCTCCATCCGAAAGAGGCGAACCAGATCCAACCCGATTCCGGCGGTTCCGGCGATGCCTAGAGCGGTGCTGCGGTCGGTGACAAACACTTTGCGCAGGTCATCTTTAGCGATGAGATGGCCGGTGGTGGCCCGACGGTCGCCGACCAGGATCACAGCCTCCGGGACCACACAGGCGAGGATCGTCGTTCCGTGAGGCACGGAGGTGATCGCGTCCGTTGCCCGCTGACCGGTCGCCGCAGGTAGATTGGCGCTTATCGGAGCGAAATGGCCGCCCCATGCCCCGCCGGTCGCTGCGAGCAGGTCAATAAAGGACGACGTGGTGCTCGTATACGCATCCGCTGACGAAAATGGAACGCGAGGTACGGCGTCTGCCTGATCCCTGAGATATCCGGGCTGCGAGGGGTGCATCGGAGATGTCACTGTCCACCCTTTTGCACGAAAGAACGGACGAAGGTGTCCGCATTGGACTCAAGAACCTGGTCAATTTCATCGAGCAGATCGTCAGTTGCCTGGGTCTGGGCGTGGGTTTGCCCCGCTGGCGCAACGGCATCGGTAACCTCGTCGTGGTCATCCCCGCGCGATCCGGGCGTGACAAAAATTTGAGACATCGTGTTCTCCTTGGTGATCAGCCGATTCCAATGGGTGTCATCCGGAATCGACATGCTCTTATGTCTATTTAGGCGCGTGTCAGAGGTTCTCCGCAACTGGGCTAGGTCCGGGCTCCGCAGCACCTGAGCACGCCGAGACCACCTTCTCTAGCGGGTCCTGCGGATTGATACCGCGCTGCGCGCACCAGGCTGCTGAACCGGCACAGGGATCAGCCAGCTGCAACCGCATGGCGGTGGGATGCGGATCCTCGGGCGAGAGTGACGAATGGGCTGGCATTGTGACCGTGATGCAATCCCAGCCCGCGGAAAGCACCGAATCTCGATGATGGGTAATCAATTGACCGCGCAAATAGGCCCGGGTAGATGAAGGTGGAGTGGTGACGGCAGCCTCCACGTCACGATCCTCAACGATGTGGCGAACACGACCGGAACTGCGCAATTTAGCGGCAATCCCGCGCGCAGGGTCAAGATCGCCAAATTGCAGATCGATGGCTTGAAGTCGTGCATCGTCCCAGTCCAGGCCCCCTCGCTGACGGTAGGCGAGCAAGATATCTCGTTTGGCAACCCATTCGACGATGTCGGAGACGCTGGAAGGATCATTCGCTAAACCGTCCAGGATTTCCCGCCATAGGGTGAGCACGGCAGCAGTCTCTTGGTCGCTGAGATCCGCGTGCGCTTCAACGGCGTTGAGATAGGCGCGTTGAATATCCAGGGCCGTCATGGATCCGCCGTGGCGCAATGGAAGCATGGCCGATAGTGAAAGATCATGGCTGATCACGTGCACTGCTTCAACCGGATCCAATAAGTCAATTCGAGGCAGAAGCGTGCGCCCCGTAGCCTGCTCAGCTTCGATGGCGGCTAGCACCAGGCTGGTTGCACCCAGCTTTAGGAAAGTAGCTGTCTCGAAGGTATTGGCATCGCCAATGATGACGTGCAGTCGTCGCCATCGAGAAGCATCAGCGTGCGGTTCATCGCGGGTGTTGACGATCGGACGATTTAAGGTCGTTTCCAGGCCGACCTCTGCTTCAAAAAAATCCGCCCTGGACGATATCTGGAAGCCCGGTTGTAGGCCGCGGGTGCCAAGCCCAACTCGGCCCGATCCGACCATCACCTGGCGCGTGGCCAGGAAGGGGATCAACATCGATGTGAGCTGCTCAAACGGCACCGAGCGGTCCACTAGATAATTTTCGTGTGTTCCGTACGAGGCACCTTTGCCGTCGGTGTTGTTTTTGTACAGTGCGATGGCGTCCACACCGGCTGCTGTGCTCAAACGTTCCATGATGGAGCGGGCAATATGTTCTCCGGCACGATCCCAGATCACACCATCTCGGGCGCTCAGCACTTCCGGTGAGGAATACTCAGGATGCGCGTGATCTACATAGAGGCGGGCCCCGTTAGTCAGCACCGCGTTACCGATGGCATGACGCACGGCCCAATCCAGCACGTCGGCGTCGCTTGCCCCGGCCGGAGGCACAGGATCATCGGGAAGCGGCTGGTCCAGGTCAATGCTGGGAACGTGCGCGTCATGGACATCATGAGTGAGTTGGCTTGGGTGGGCAGCGGCACGGGAGATATCGAATCCGCGGGCGTCACGCAGCGGGTTTTCATCGCCGTAATCCCAGCGAATCCGTGATCGCAGCTCACGTCCACCACATTTTTCGACCAGCAACGCATATGCGGCAACGACTCGATGGGATAGCTCGATGGCGCTGGATGCTCCCGCCTGAGCCCTGCGATGAGGGTCCCGGTACAGCACACCGAACTCTGTTTCGATGCCCATCACCCTCTGGGTGTTCAGGCGTAGCACGGTGTTCATACCTGTTCCCTTCGCAACGAATGGTTCCGTTCCTGTCGCAGCGGACGTACTTGGTCAACGCGTCGGCCTCGGCGACCGGAAATGCGCGCCCAATCCTCAGGGTGCGCTGAGGAGGGAAGGTCCTCATTTTCGTCGAACTCTGCGTCCACCGCAGCCAGAAGATGATGCCGTGTAATTCCGCGATGTCCATCGGACAGATAGGACTTTACCGCTGCTTTTTTAGCTCGGTCGATGATGTTGCGTAGCATCGCACCGGAGACAAAGTCGCGGTAGTGAAGAACTTCGCGCTCCCCACCGGTGTAGATGATCTCTACGTAGGCGGTTTTTTCCCCTTGGGCATATATCGCATCGACGGTGTCGTTGAGCAGCACCGCTCGGTCACCGATCACCGGGACGCTCTGCCCGAGGTGCAGGTCGAGGATTTCGCGGGCGGCCTGAGCATCAGGCCGTCTGATCCGGATTTTCACGTCCAAACGACCTGGCCGAAGAATCGCCGGATCGATCATGTCCTCGCGGTTTGAGGCTCCGATCACGATCACGTTATCCAGTCGTTCAACGCCGTCTATTTCTGCGAGCAGCTGAGGGACGATCGTATTCTCGACGTCGGAGGACACTCCGGTGCCTCGGGTGCGGAACAGCGATTCCATTTCATCGAAGAACACCACCACGGGATATCCGGCACTGGCTTTCTCACGGGCCCGTTCAAAAACCAGTCGAATGGAACGCTCAGTCTCCCCCACGTATTTATTGAGCAGCTCCGGGCCTTTCACGTTGAGGAAATAGCTGGCAGCTAACGCCACAGCCGCGTCTTTGCCTTCGCTTTCCGCCACGCGCACAGCCAATTCATGAGCCACGGCTTGAGCAATCATGGTTTTACCGCACCCAGGAGGGCCGTAAAGCAATACACCTTTGGGCGGTCGCAGGCCGTGTTCACGGAATAAATCCTGATGCAGGAAAGGTAATTCGACGGCGTCTCTAATGGCTTCAATCTGGTCCCCGAGACCGCCAATATCGGCAAAGGAGGTCGACGGCACCTGCTCCAGCACAAGATCTGCTATCTCGGATCGTTCCACGCGTTCCAGCAACAATCCGGACTTCAGGTCAACTAAAACTTGGTCGCCCGGATGGAGGGCCGCGTCGTGCAGTTGCGCGGCGCGATCAAGAACCCGCTGTTCATCGGCATGGGACTGCACGACGACCCGTCCATCAGGTAAGGCGTCCACAACCGGAACGATCTGACCGGTTCGACCACATGGACGGGCTGCGACGGCGGCGAGGTTTTCGTTGAGCATGACCTCCTGTCCCTGCTGCAGCTCACTGAGTCTTAAATCAGGAGAAGTTGCCACCCGCATTTTGCGACCATTGTGCAGAACATCGATCGTGGTGCCGTCAGCTAACGATAGAAATGTGGCATAACTATTGGGCACTCCAGATATGCGTTCAATATCGCTTTTCAGCTGCACGATTTGAGCTCGCGCACTGCGTAAAGATGCGGTGAGTCGATCATTTTGCGCGGCTAAACGGGCAAGATCCTGCCGCAGTTCATGGAAGGTCGGGGCTGCATGATGTGTGGCCTCACTCGCGCGGCGATTGGCTGCGGGCTGCTCTGGTCGGGTCGAACCATTGGGCGTGACACCGGGAACTGCACCGGGATCGGCCATCATCAGCGGTCCCTTCCCTGGGTGAGATCGCGCCGCGCCCGGCGCACTTTGCGGGCTGACACTCCCCGCTCACCGAGATCTTCGGGGCCCCATTGACTAGTCGAACCACCGAACCCGTCATTATCTGGATGGTTGAGTTCAGCTTCGTCCTGAGCTCCAGACGCCGGACGGCGAGTTCGGCGTAGCGCCGGATGCCCGGGGGCTGTTCGCCGGGACGTGAGCAAGAACCCGGTATGGGCATTCATCCGGTGTTCGGGACGCACTGCCAAACCTTCAAGGTGCCATGGGCGAACAAACGATTCCCACGCATGGGGTTCGGTGAATTCGCCGTGGTCACGCAGCTTCTCTACGGTTCGTGACAGCTGGGTGACCGTGGCGACGTAGGCGAGGAATACACCGCCGGGAACCAGCGCATCGGCGGCTGCATCCACGCATTCCCAGGGGGCGAGCATGTCGAGAACAACACGATCAAAACGCCCTTTTTCCGTCGCAATTCTTGGCGCGTCGTCCTGGAAGTCCCCGACGCTGAGGTGCCATGTCGCGGGCCGCTGACCAAAAAAAGTTTCCACATTCAAGGCAGAAATTTCTGCGAAGTCTTCCCGGCGTTCAATGGAGTGCAGACACCCGTGATCGCCGATGGCTCGAAGCAACGCGATGCTGAGGCCACCGGATCCGACGCCGGCTTCGAGCACTCGGGCACCGGGGAAAATATCGCCCCACATAATGATCTGAGCAGAATCTTTGGGATAAACAATGGCTGCGCCGCGCGGCATAGACAAGGTGTAATCGCTGTACAGAGGCCGCAAAGCCTGATACTGCGTTCCCCTGGAATCAGTGACGACCACGCCATCCTCGGCGCCGATGAGGTCGCTGTGGTGCAGCACGCCGCGGTGCGAATGAAACGCGCCGTTTTCTTTTAACGTGATCGTGTGCATTCGGCCTTTGGCATCGGCTAGCTGTACTTTGTCTCCGAGGACGAAGGGGCCGGTGCGATCTAATCGGGGTCGCGTGGACGCAGCGAAGGCAGGGTCGTGATCCTTCTGTGAGGTGTCCTTGGGCACAGGCGAAGCGGACACAAGTGAGGCGGGCAGGGTTGAGGACGCAGTCGGCTCGGATGGCGTCTCAGGCGACGTCGAAGGATCGTGGGACATGATCTGTAGTCTACGGGCGCACCCGAGCTTCCCGGTCAGAGGTCCAGCTGAGCTGATCAGCTGTCCGAACCGGCAATAAAGTTATTCAGTTGCGATGTCTCGACGGCACCGAGCCACTGGCCGTCGTGGTCGGTGACTATATAAATCGCTGAAGGCTGACGTGTTAATGCCTCCGCCAGGGGGCGACCGTGCATACTCTGGTCCATCACCGTGTAAGGACCGATGGGGCGCGTCACGGCCGCAACGGGGGTTATCTGCCATGAAGCTTTAGGAAGCTGGGCGAGGATGCCACCATCCAAACGCCCTGCGAGCCCGCGCTCCTGATCAACCACCAGAATTCGGTCGCGCGGTCCGGGCGGAAGCTGATCAAGCACGAGGTTGCCGGGCACCGGGACTACTGGTCGCATGAGCGGAGTGAGCGATAAATGATCTAGACGCGTCTGAACACGTGCGTCACGCAGCGCATCGCTCGCTCCCATCCACAAAATGCCGGCAATAAGCACGCCCCAAAAAACCAATAACATGCTTTGTTCACCGCGATCTGTCAGCGCCCGCGCAGCGGCAGTAATCAGCACGAGCGCGGCAATCGCCCGGCCGCACCACGCGGCAACGGTAGTGGCCCGGGTTTGTTCGCCCAGCACCTTCCACAGCACCGCTTCCAGCATGCGCCCACCGTCCAGTGGCAGACCGGGGACGAGGTTAAATATCCCGAGTGAAACATTCAGGAGGATCGAGTACCACCAAAACGCTTGGGCAAGGTCTCCGCTGCTGAGATTGAACCCGATCATGCTGAGGCCTGCGAGGGTGAAATTCGCCATCGGTCCGGCCAGGGAGATCGCAAAAGAACGGCCCGGCGATAGATCATCACCTTCGTATTGGGTATGCCCTCCCCACACGTTCAAGGCAATCTCGCGCACCTTATGGCCAAAAACCCGTGCCACCAGTGCGTGGGATAGCTCATGCAGGAAGACACCCAAAATCAAAAACAGGGCAATACCCAGCGCTAGCACGAGCGCAATCGGTTTCGTCGCCTCAGTCCCCCGCAGCAGAGACGGATAGACCATCGCGGCCACAATCAAAACAGTGAAGAGCGTGGATGCCGACATGCGCAGCTGGAGACTGCCAAGTCGGAGCGAGGACATAGCCATCCCGGTTCCCTTCCGCCGCGAGAGTCGAGTGGGGCCTCGCGACCGCATGAGCATACCGTCCAGGCGCTAGAAAGGGTTGACCGTATCTCTGCGTGCCGGAAGCCGATAGTGTCGAGCCAAGAGCACTCGCGAATGATGCACGCATCGCGGTGGATACAAGGAAGGGATATTTGTGGAGGAGAGGACGACGGATGCCACGTCTCCGCTGGACGCTACCGGTTCGCAGAGCGGATCAGCACACGAGGGGTCCGGCCGACCAGCTGTGATTGCGTTCAGTGGGTGGAACGACGCCGCGGAGGCTGCAACCGGCGCGCTAACCCACCTGTTGTCCCAATGGCCGTCTCGCATAGTCGCAGCGGTTCCATCCGAGAAATACGTCGATTTCCAGGTCAATCGCCCCACCATAAGAACCGATGACGCCGGACGGCGGGTTATTGATTGGCCCGATATCCACGTGCATCTACTTTCTCCTCCCGAGGGACCTGAGCTGTTGGTGGCGAGCGGGCCTGAACCCTCTATGCATTGGCAGGCGTTCAGCGCCGATCTCATCACCGTGCTCCGATCGTTTGGAGCAGACCACCTGATGTGCTTGGGCGCCCTCCTGGCCGATACGCCGCATTCCCGTCCGGTCCCGATTTCGATCACTGAAGACGACGGCGTCACCTCGCGGTCGCTGCGCGATATCGGGAATGAGTACGAAGGGCCCATCGGGATTCCGACGGTTCTCGCTCAGGCTGCGGCGCGAAGCGGTTTGCGATCCACATCGATTTGGGCTCAGGTTCCTCACTATGTGGCGCAGAACCCATCACCCAAAGCGGTTTTAGCGCTGATTCGTGCTTTGGAACGTGTGGTCCCGCATACCCTGCCGCTCGCTCATCTTGAAAAGGACGCCGAGGAGTGGGAGCGCGGTGTTCAGGAACTGGTGGCTGCGGATGAAGAGGTCAGCGATTATGTGCGTCGCCTGGAGCAGACGCAGGATGCGGCGGAGCTTCCCGAAGCATCTGGGGAAGCTATTGCCCGTGAGTTCGAGCAGTTTTTGCGCAGGCGGGAAGAGAATTAAAACTCGTGGGGCTTAGGCTTCGGTCGCCCCGCTGTCATCCCTATTGTGGTCATCGATATCAATGTTCGCCTTTTTGTGTTGATATTGAGGTCGGGTGCACGGCATCCGCTTAACAGACGTCCTTACGGGCGTTTTTACTCACGATAGGAAACACATCATGGTCGCATCTATGCGCCGCCTCGGTATTGCTCTCGCGTCACTGCTGTTAGCAGCGGTCGGTTTTCCGGCAGCAGCTCAGGCGGTCTATCACGGTGAGCCCGTCACGCTGGCATCGGAGAGTTCCTGGGTTGCCACGGTGAAGTCCGACAGGGGCGCCGTATGTACGGGGTCGCTGGTGAACTCTCGCTGGGTGCTGACGGCAGCGCACTGCCTGGGTGGCAAGATCTCGGTAAAGTTTGGCGCCAAAAGCGATGAACAGCCCCGTCAAGTGGTTCGCGAAGTGCAGTTCGGGCGAGGCGACGCGGCGATGCTTGAACTCAGCGCACCTGTGACTGACCGCTCCCCCATCCCCCTCGCCACTGAAGCCCCGAAGGAAGGACAGAAAGGCACCGTTCTTGGAGTGGGCGGTACTCCGACCCTGTCGAAAGGGGAAGTCGGTGTGATCGGCTTCTATACCTCCCATAACACAGCTATGTTTGTCACCCAGTCGTACAACGGCGCTGGACCGCAACAGGGTGACTCCGGCGGTCCGACGATTTCTGGTGGAAAGCTGATCGGTGTGACCTCATCTATCGGTGCACGCGCCGAGGACGGAACCATTCAAGCCAATCACGTGCAGGTTTCGGCCCTCGTCCCGTGGATCAACGGCCTCATCAAGTAACTCATTTAGCTGCTGACGGTGTGCGCAGTTCACTTTGGTGATCTGCGCACACCATAGACCTCAGGCTGAGGGGCAGGAATCAGGATCCTAACGGCCCGCCTCTCAGTCTGAGCGCAGCATCAGTATCAACGCCGACGTCTCTTTAGAGATCTCCCAAGGCCGCCCGCCTCACAACGACAGGCCCATGAGCGCATCCAAGGCTCGGGCCATGTCGCATCCGGTATCGCCGACAGCGCGTTCGGGACGGGTGGTTTCATCAGCACGCCGAGTCAATGAGGCTGAGTGTTCGCTCACCTGCGCAGCCCAAGTATCCAAAACCCTCAGTGCAGCGGGTGAATCCAGGTCGTGGCGAAGGGCCGCACGGATGTCCTTGATCGCTTGAGCTTCTCGAGGGCCGCAGTGGCCGTTGGTAAGGGCTAGGGCATGCCGGATTGCAGCGGTGCGGGATAACGCACGGTTCAAGGTCTCATCGGTCCATTCCCAGTCTTCGCGATAGTGATGACTAAGCAGTGCAAGCCGAATCGCCGCCGGATCAACACCCTCAGACCTCAGCTGTGAAACGAACACTAAATTGCCACGCGATTTACTCATCTTGTGCCCGTCGAGCCCGATCATGCCCACGTGCGCGTACGTGGTGGCGAAATCTCTGTCTCCCAGCGCAATAGCGTGGGCATGAGACATGTCGTGATGCGGGAAGATGAGGTCGCGGCCTCCTAGCTGAATGTCGAACGGAATGCCCAGCCCGGTGCGGGAAATACACACGCATTCGATATGCCAACCAGGGCGCCCTGCTCCGAGTACCGGCGCATCCCAGGACGGTTCACCATCGCGCGCAGCACGCCATAAAAGCGGATCAAACCGTTGCCGCTTTCCCGAACGGTCCGGGTCTCCTCCACGCTCGGCGAAGACCGACATCATCTCCTCTTCGGACCAACCGCAGATCGCGCCCAGCTGGCCGTCCTGAGCCAGGTCCAAATAGAGGTCGTCGCCGACGGCATCGTCAGTGGGAACCCGGTAGGCACGACCACTGTGAACCAGCGCGGTCACCGCCTCAATAATGCTGTCGATGGACTCCTCAACCCCAAGATAGGTGGCGGGCGGGATAATCCTTAGCGCCTCCATATCCGTGGCAAAGAGCTCTGACTGATCCGCGGCGAGTTCACGCCAGTCGACCCCGGTCTGCTCTGCGCGTTCCAGCAACGGATCATCGACGTCTGTGACATTCTGGGCCGACTGCACAGCCCAGCCCGCGTCCAGCAACACCCGATGCAATAAATCCGCTGCTTGGTAGGTTGCTGCGTGGCCCATATGGGTGGAGTCATAGGGTGTGATACCGCAGGTGTAAAGCCGGACCACACCCTCCTTCAACGGTGTGATCTCATAAATGCCACGCCTGCGCGCATCGTAGAGATTTACGCGTGCGCGCTGCTGATCGGACGAGGATGACGTGGAACGGGGCAGAGTCGGGATCTCGGGGGCATGCCAGCTTTTCACGCCGACCAGGATACGGTGCCGAACAGCTGAACCCAGTCCACAGCCTCAAAGTGGTGTGAGCCAACGTATCTCGGCATGTCGTGAACCGATGCAGCTTGCTACACCTCAACCCGGGAGGACGAGGCGCTCAACCCGGGAGTGTGAGGCCCAGCCCGGTGCCTCGCAAGCAGGGCACAGCTCATCGAAAGCGCATAGATGTTAGGCGCCTGCCAGCGGGCTGATAACCCCACCCAAGAGCAGGCCGAACAAAACCAGGCCTGCGGCGATGCGGTAGACGACAAAGATTGCGTATGACCGGTTCTCGACCAGACGCATGAACCATACGATCACCGCGTACCCGACCCCGAAGGAAATCAGCGTAGCCACCACAATGGCCAGCAGCCCCGGGTGCCCCGCTGCGGCAGCTTCGGCTTGACCGCTAGAGGTCAGCAAGGCTGGGAGTTCCTTAGCTGCTTTGTACAGGCCAGAGGCGAAAACAGCCGGAACAGCTAGCAAAAATGCGTACCGTGCCGCAGCCTGCCGCGTGTATCCCATCAGCAGACCCGCCGTAATGGTGCCGCCAGACCGCGAAACCCCGGGAATCAGGGCAAGCGCCTGGGCGAGGCCGAACAAAATGCCGTGCTTCACTGTGAGCTGCTTCAGATCCCTCGTCTGGCGTGCATTAACGTCCGCATACGCGAGGATCACACCGAAAACGATGAGCATCGTGGCCGTGATGTAAAGGTTCCGCAGCGCGTGGTCGATCTGCTTTTCAAAGAGCAAACCGAGCACCCCGATCGGAATGGAACCGATAATCACCAACCAGCCCATCCGGACATCCGGATCTGACTGTGGCACCTTGCGAGCGAGAGCCTTACACCACTTCACAATGATCCGGGAGATGTCCTTCCAGAAATATAAAAGGACCGCTGTTTCCGTGCCGAGCTGGATAATCGCGGTGAAGGCGGCGCCGGGATCTTGTCCGGGCATCAAGAACTCACCGACAATGCGCAGATGAGCGCTAGAGGAGATCGGAAGGAATTCCGTCAGCCCCTGGACAAGGCCAAGGATGATGGCGTCAAAAAGTGACACGGGGACTCCGCTCTGACAGGGCGCGCCCTGTCAGAGGAGAGGCGCGCGATACGAAATAAGCGTGTACTACGGTAAGCGACTACGCGGATGCGCGGGGCCTAACGTGGGGATCTGTGAGCGTGAGCCTCACCGCTTAACGGCCCCGTCGTCCTCATCAATCGGAGGACCTTCCCCAAGGTAGTCGTCATCGTCCTCAAGATCGTCATAATCGTCGAGATCTTCATCCACTAGATCGTCGTACTCCTCCTCAAGGTCCTCGTCATCACCCTCGTAAATCACGAACGGGGTGTCCTCATCAAAGGCCTCAAAGAGTGCTTCGTCATAGGTGTCGAAAGCGGCGACCAGATTCTCAGTGGCGGAGGCGACCCCAGGGTCGTCCTCACCACGTCGAGCAGCGCACGCTTCGTAGTGGCGCTCGAAGGCAGCGATTAAGTTCTCGAGAGCGGCGCGCGGAGAGGTGTTCATAACCTGACGTTACCGTGTTCGGAGAAGGAATGGACAGTCCCAGGAGAGTTCTTATCAGCGTTCGATCCCGTTGCGTGACCCAATGCCCCTTATCGAATGGAGCACCGCTAGGTATTGCGGGAATTTGAGCGGTACGTGACGGCGAGCTGAGCGGAGTCAGAGAAGGCTCATCGCGCTCCGGCATACCCGTGCTGCCGCCATGCCTCATAGACGGCGATGGACGCGGCGTTAGCGAGGTTCAGCGACCGCCGACCGGGAATCATCGGGATGGTGACCTGCTCAGTAATCCGAGGATGATCGAGCACCTCTTCAGGCAGTCCTGTGGGTTCGGGACCGAACAGCAGCATGTCGCCAGGGCGGTAGGCAATGTCTCCGAACGTCACCTTCGCCTTCGTGGTAAAAGCGAAGACCCGAGCGTCAGGAAGCGCACGAAAAGCCTCATCCAGGGATGAGTGAACCGTGGTGGTGGCTAAATCGTGATAGTCCAGTCCGGCCCGTCTCAGCTTTGAATCCTCCAGGTCAAAGCACATGGGCTCAATCAGGTGCAGCTGCGATCCCGTGACCGCCGAAAGCCGGATCGCGTTGCCGGTGTTGCCGGCAATCCTCGGCTCGAAAAACACGATATGGAACATGACAAGGATCTTTGCACGTCGGCGAGTCTTCTACGAACCCGGACAGAGCCCGGAGAACTCGGAGAACCCTCGGTACGAACTCGTAGAACTCTTCGCGTTATCCAATGTGAACCCGGAGGACTGAAGTCGTTGTCGGGTGCGTAAAGACCCGGTAAAGTCGAAGCAGGTAGACGGCGGGGTCACGAGCTCCGTCGACTGGGAAGGAAGATCACTGAGATGCCCGACCGTGACGCAACTCCTGAGCTACGCAAGCTCACGCACTTAGCCATGGCCACGCGCACCGAGCTCATCAACCCTGCCTCCGCGCGCTCGCTGAATGACCTGATCTCACTCCTCGACCGCTTCGCTGCCGACAACACCATGCTGCGTGGTGACGAGGTCGATGAAGGTGTACTCAAACTGACGCTCGCCTCACTGGAAGACCTACGCACCCGTTTTGACGGCATCGATACCCTGTCCGTTCCTGAGTCGCTGGACGAGGTGATTGCCCGTCTGCACGTAATGGTGGCCGATTCCCAAAATACTGTGGGTGAGGCGGGGCGGCGCGCTGCAGCGTTCCGATTTCACAGCCCGCAGCTCCCCTCCCGACGCCCTGCCGTGATTCATCACACGAATGGCTCCAAAGTCGCTATTCAGGATGCGTAGCGCTCCGCTCGGATGCTACATTTACGTGGTCACCTCGTGAGGTGGCCACTCGTCCGGGTGGCGGAATAGGTAGACGCGCTAGCTTGAGGTGCTAGTGCCCGCTTTAGGGCGTGGGGGTTCAAGTCCCCCCTCGGACACCACGAGTAACTGACGCGAAAGCGTGAGGCTCATTTTACAAGGAACAATGCAAGGCCGGAGCGCCAAAAGGTGGTCCGGCCTTATTCTTGCCTCAAGGAGCATTTCATAATTCCGCGCAGCGATAAATTGGGGATTAGCATCTAGTTGATGAGGGAAGTCTGCCGTGAGACTTTGGATGCGGATGCGCCCGGTTATGTGGTCATATTATTCCCGCCTTTCCGCTAATACGCTCTATCATGCGATTGAGCCAATCTTTCAGGCGAAGAAAATATCCCTTACGAGTTGGAGGCTCGTTGGAGCTTGCGCCGGGGTAAGCAGGACCGGGGAGAGTTTCCGCGATTGTGCAGGGTTGATGGAGGGGTGCTTCAAGAGTTTCGGGCTCTGGTTCGACGACACGACGTTCTGCCATCTGAAGCTCCGACGCAACTGGTTGATCTATAGTTCCAGGGGTAGCGCGCGCTGGCGGAAATTCTGATGTCTGAATAGAGGGAGTTTTAGCCGTCGGAGCGACTTGATTTCGGTAATCGGCAATTTGTGCGCCCTGCACCTTTACGAGATCTTCTTCAAGTACCCATCCGGCACCACCGCTAATGTAGTGGGCATTTGGCCCGACCCAACGCCGCCTCTGCTCTATCACCTCGCGGAGAAACTTGCGCGCATCGTAGTTTCCACCACTGATGAGCTTTCGGTTGTCCGCTGATGGCTTCATTACCGTTGCTCCGATCCAAAGAAGAACACGCCCGCTATATCCAGGGACCCATGGCCTCGCCTCTTTGCGCCTATTTTCACGTTCTGAAACTCGAATTCGTGCAGCAGGATGGCGAAATAACTGCTGCCCGGCTTCTTTATCGGCATCCTCGGGTATAAGCCAAAGCACTTGAGCACCTAGCTCTTTTCGCTTTTCTTCCCTATCTTTGAAGTTTGTTTTCCATCTTTGGATTTCAATGGCTAACGGCGGGATGCTTTCGACCCAAACATCAGCCCGAGATTCATGGTGTTCTAGAATTGCCCTATATCCAATATCCCGACAGAGCATACTAATTCGCCGTTGGAGCCAGAGATGTTCGTCCGATATTGATCCCCCTCCATGACCAGCTTTAAAGGTATGTCCGCAGTCTGAGGTACCGGAGCGGTTGCGGAGAAATCGGGTGCCATTCTTCCTTTCCACCGTGACCAGTTCGGTACGACATCCGGGCTCTGGGCAGATCAGGGTGCCCGTAGGTAAGCTCCTCATCTGCTGCCAGTCGTCATCGCTCTGCACCCAGAGGGGGCGTGGGAGGTATACATCACGTCGCAGAGCGTATCGCTTAGTCTGATCGCTGTGTTCTTTGTGTCCCATCAAAATATTATGCGCTCTTTGCGTCGTTAAGTTAACTGGTTTGGGTTAAATATTTAGGTCCGTAGCGCAATAACTGGTTCTTCTATTAATGGTGGGATGCCATAGTGGGCAGGCCCGCATAAACGGGCCGGTTTCAAGGGCGAATGAAATGTATGCCGCCGCGACCCTTTTATATGAAGGACCAGAGCAGTCCCAAAGCGCTCCCCCCCCCCCCCCCCCCCCCCCCCCCCCCACCCAAACAAAACCCGGCCCGAGACGGATCTTTGATCTCGCCTCGGGCCGGGCAACTAATTTGTGTGCTGGACTAGCTCAGAGCAGTTCCGAAACTAGCTAGCTTCGAGTTGTACCATCGTGCGGGAAGGTCAGCACTTCACCACTTCACCGTGAAGACCGGGGAATCCCAGGTCTCGTAGTGGGCAGGGTTGCGGGGATCGCCAAGTGCTTTGAGAATCTTCACCTGCATGATGTAGTTGCCGGACGGCACGCGGGTGCCACGCTGGCTGCCAGGAACGCGGAGCACGCCATCCCATCCGGTGACGGTCTGGTCCTTGCTGCGGCCGAGATCCTTGCCGTAGGCAGCGGATGCATTGGTGGGGCCAACCCGCTTACCCTTGGTGCCGTCGCTCTTAGCCTCGTAGATGTCCATCCAAACTTCAGAGACTGGGTAGTCGAGACGGATCACGCTGTACGGAACATCCGCACCCTTCATCGAATAGGTGCGCTTCTCACCCTTCTGGACGAGGGCAAGCTTGTTGTTAGGGCCGGCGAAGCCAAGAGCCGGGAGGCCGATGCCTCCGTCAGTGAGAACCTTCACGGCCTGGTAGTCGCCGGATATACCCGCGAACGGAACCACGTATTCCTCTTTATCGGAGGTGGCGGTGAGCCAGCCACCGTGGATAACGCCGTTACGACCGAAGTTCTCGGTGATGGTGACCTGGACCGTCTTGCTGGAACCGGCTGGCACGCTCACCTTCTGCTCAGAGAACTTCACTCGGGCTTCAGCTTTGAGGAATTCTTGGTTAGCGGTAGGACCGCCGGTGGCCACCGCGAACTTCGCGCCGAGATTATAGGTGCGCTCGGTCTTGCCGCGGTTGGTGATCGTCAGCTTCTTAGTGACCGGTCCCCGCTCTCCCTCACCGAGAGAGATCTGCGGATCAGAGATGGACGTGGTCGAGGTGACCGCGTGTTCAACGTTTAGCAGACCAGCACCTTGGCGCTGAACCGGCTCAAACATTCCCTGATTGGGACGGCGAGACCAGGTCAGCGGAGTGGCATTGTTCTGCATCGCCGTACGAATCTGTTCCGGGGTCAGTTTCGGATTGGCCTGCAGCATCAAAGCGGCCGCACCAGCGACGTGCGGGGTTGCCATTGAGGTACCCGACATGGAGCCGTGTCCGCCCAGCTCCAGAGGAAGAGTAGACCAGATGCTCCCACCCGGTGCTGAAACGCTCGGGTTCAGTTCCAGGTCGGCGGACAGGCCGTACGAGGAGAACGCTGAGACGAGCCCGGCCGTGGGATTTGGCTCGATAATGGTGTCCTTTTCCCAGGTCGCGGTCACTGGCGCTTTAGCGTCAGCAATGGCTTTGTTGAGCAGGAGACCATCGGCTTGGGTGATTCCGATAACGGGAATGTTGATGCGGACCGAACCGGCGACATCTGCGTTGAGGGTTCCCTCGGTGTTGTTGTAGATCACCACGCCGGCGTAGCCCTTTTGCTGGGCGGCAAGCGCCTTGTCGTGGAATCCGCATTCACCGCGCTTGACCAGCAGTGTCTGGCCCTTAGCGGTCGGGGCAGGGATCTTGTCCGCGGAGCATGCGAGCACCGGAGCACCGGACTCGCTCGCATCCGGGCCTGCGCTGACCAGGGTCATTTTCCCTGAGGTCGGAGGCTTCGGAGCATTTCCAGCCACGGCGTAGGCGATCTTTCGTCCGCCGGGGCCGGTGATGTACGAAGTGTGGTAATGGGTGTTATCCACTGAACCAACAGAAATCACCTTGTGTGCGACGGCGGGTGCACCGGCGGAGAAACCACCGTAGAGACCGTCATTGCCTTCGGCGACCACGACAACGACGCCGGAGTCCACGAGATCATTGGCTGCAACCGCGGTCGGGTAGGACGGCCAGGTCATGAAGGACGCGCCCAGAGACATGTTGATGACGTCCATGCCATCGGCGGCTGCACGGTCCATCGCCTGCATGATGATGTCAGTCGACGAGGGTCCGTTGCATCCAAAGATGCGGTAGGCGCCGAACGTGACATCGGGTGCGACCCCGGTCACTTTACCCTTGGCTCCGACAATCCCCGCGACATGGGTTCCGTGACCTCCGCAGTCATCGGGGTAGGCATCGGGGACGGGAGTGGGGCTCCCGTGTTCACCGCTGGAGTCGTACCTATCACCAACGAAGTCGTAGCCGACCTTCACCCGAGTATTCGGGAAATCGGCTTTTTGGTTATTAACCCCTGAACCACCAAGATCAGGGTTGTTGTAGTCGACCCCGGAGTCCACAATGCCTACTTTGATGCCCTTACCGGTCAGACCGAGCTTGTTCCGGGCTATATCAACACCGGTCATGGCATCAGCATGGACATCTTTGGGTGTGGTGCCAGCGACTGGCTTGGGTTGATCAACTTGGTAGACCGGGAAAACGGCGCGTACGCCGGGGACACCTTTAAGCTTGGCGACGTCTTTTTCATCCATCTGCACAGCCATGCCGTTCCACGCATGGCTGTACTTCTTTTCCACGGTGAGGTCGACGCCAGCCTTCTTTGCAGCGGTCTCGACTGACTTTTTACTGGAGTCGGCAGCTTTTTCACTTCCACCGTGGACGGTGGGTGAACCGTCCACCTGGACCAGATAGCGACCGGGTACCTCGGGCTGGGTCACGGTGTGACGGCCAAGATCAGCCTGTTTGATGGGTCCTTGATCGGAGGTTGAATCGAGCGTGGAGGTGTTGTCCGCGCTGGCTGACGGAAGCCCGATTGAGGTGATGAGGCCAGCGGCCAGCGCTGCCGAACAGAGGCTTGCGGCCACGGTGCGCATAGGGCGGGGATGGCTCTTGGGTCTAAACAACATAGATAAAGACTCCTCGAGGAGGGGAATTAGGGTGCGATTCGCACGCGAACCGTATCTCGAATTACAACACGAGATGCCAATCACAAGCACACCAGTTAGCGAACTACGTTATTACAAATAGATAACGAGTTAAATTGTCTCGTTTTTTGCCACTAGGCTTGTCGCCGTTGAAGTTCTTGTGTTAAGGCGCATCGCATCGCATCAAGCGGGGCCTGAAGGATTCCCAGCATGGACTCAATCTGGCGAGCTGCTTGATGCAAAAGCATGTCGGCGCCGCCCGCCACCGGAATCCCCCGCTCCCCGAGTGCCGCCGCAATCGGTGCGGGCCACGGATTGTAAAGACAATCCAAAGCCGCGATGGGTTGACGCTGGATATCGTCGGGCTGATTTGCTGCCAGCCACTCGGACACTACTCGAGCACCTTCGCGCGGGATCGTGGAGATCAAGACGTCGCAATCCAGGGCGCGTCCGATTGTCCACGGTGCAAGCTGTTCAGTCCATGCCTGTATCCCCCATGATGTGCACAAGTCAGCAAGCTGGCGAGCAGCCACCACGTTTCTCGCGACCACTCGCAGATGTGTCACGCCAAGCTCCCAGCATGCCAAAGCAGCCGAGGTTGCCGTCGCACCTGAGCCGATAATGGTGGCGCACCGTTGCGAAAACTCGAATTCAGCAGGAGGTACCTGTAGAAGCCGCGCTTTATCGCTGTCAATCGTGTCGTGATTGTCCGGGAAAAGCATTGGCGATAGCGCGGCAACAATACCGAACACATCGTGGTTCTCACAGTGCCAGCCATCGCCGCGGCGAATCAACGTATTGGCGATGCCGAGCGTATAGCTGACCTCATCGTGCGAATCTGCGAGAGCATACGCTTCTGCTTTCAGCGGCATCGTCACACTGAGCCCCCGCAGCGACGTCGGGGCAGCTGCAAGATAGGCCGCAAGCTCACCCTGGTCGATGCGAGCCCGATCGTATCGGGCATCCTCAACCCCGAGGGCGCGGTATGCAGCGCGGTGTAGCACTGGAGACAGCGAATGCTCAATCGGCGACCCCACAACCAAAAAGTTTCGGGTGTGCTCTGGGACGCGCGCAGCGAAGGCAGTCATCTCCGTTCGACAGGCCATATGGCAATCCCTTCTCGCCGCGAGCCTCACATCTGAGCCGCCGGCCACCCGGTGCCAAAACCTACTGCCCTGGCACCGGGAACCTGCTGGCTTGAAAACCTACCGCCGCTGCTTTGAATTAAACCATTGCTTCCACTGCTCAACGTATTGATCGTGCTCAGCTTTCGTGCTCGCAAACTTGGTTTCCCCGGTGTCGGTATTGACCGTCACCCAGTACAGCCAAGGCCCTGCCGGAGGATTGAGCGCAGCATCAATCGTTTGCTCACCCGGATTTGAAATCGGGCCGATTGGAAGCCCCGGTCGGTTGTAGGTGTTGTAAGGACTCTTACTGGCGCGTTCCGCAGGGGTCGTGCTGACCACCTTTTTCCCGGTAATGTACGCGACCGTTGAATCCATCTGAAGATTCATAGGTCGTCCAGAAGCCTCACCTACACCCGCGAGGCGGTTATCAATCACCCGCACAACCTTGCCGTAGTCCTCAGGTGAACGCGCTTCCTTCTCGGCAATGGAAGCCAATGTGAGAACCCGGTGCCATTCAGACTGCGGAACCTTCTTCTCCGTCAACGTGTCTTTCGTCCGATTGACCATCATCGTCAGGATGTCTTTAGCGGTGGCCTTATCGGGAAGGTCATATGTTGAGGGGAACAGGTAGCCTTCCGCGCTATTTGCCGGGTTGTCTGGGACGCCAATCGACTTATAGTCCTTAGCGGCGGCTTCAAACTCGGCTTCGGGAATGCCTGTCGCTTTGCTAAGACGCGGGAACATTTCCGTCATCCGCAAGCCTTCAGGGATCGTGACCCTGTGGGCGACATTAGCCGGATCCAATAGGGCATCCAACGCCTCTCGGCTGCTCATATGCTGCTTCAGCTTGTAGGTGCCCGGCTGGATCTTCGCGGCTTCTGGGGTCGCAGTAAACAGCGTGACGAACGGCGCCGATGAGGCGATGACTTCCTGTTTCACAAGATTCTTCGCAATATCGGAGCCCGATTCCCCGCGCTTAATTTCAAAGCGAACCTCACCGGTACCCGGCCCCGGATAATCGGTAGGTTCATCGGAGATAGATATCGATCCCTTAAGTGCTTGGTACCCGTAGTACAGGCCAACACCGCCACCCAACAACACGATGATAACCAGCAGTGCCGGAAGGAATGAGCGCAGGCACCCGCTCTCCCGATGCTTCTCTTCGGTCCCAGAACCAAGCTGAAGAATCTCATGCTCATCGTGATGATCCGAATGCTCATCGTCAGCGATATCTATGCGATCAGGGGTCGCAGGTTCCTCTGAAATCGTGTGAGCGCTTACTTCTCTCGGCGCGGTTTCCGCATCGAGACTGTGGCGATGATCCGCCTGCGGATCAACGGGAGGAAAGACTGTTAATGTGTCCGGCTCTGGACTTGAGGGAGATGCCACTGCTGCTGAAGCTCGCTCGCTAGCCGTGGACCTGATCGCGGGATCAGGTGAAGCTGGCGATACTGGCGAGGCGTTGGCAGCGTTAGTCGGCGATGCAAGGCGGCTGGTGGTTCTTGGGAACACGCCCGGTGAGGAATCCGGAGACAGTGCGCTCTGTGGGACCGGTGTCAGGGCCAGGGTGGCGTCATCATCGTGATCGCGACGACCCGCTTCTGTGCGGGTGGGGGCAGAATCAGGTGTGGCAGGTGTGGGATCTGCTGGTTCTGCCGGGGTGGGCGTAAGTGCAACCTGGTCTACGCGCGCGGCATATGCGGCATCGACGCTCTCGTTTGTGGCAGCAGATCTTTGATGTGCGGGCGTCCCATCGTCATCGTGGGGCTGGATTCTCGCATTGCGTCTAGAGGACGGGCGCAATGGGACCTGTTGGTTCTCCTGCTGGTGAGGAGGATCAAGGTGCCCAAGTGAAAGCTCGGCAGAGTGAACCGGACCAGTCCGTGCTGGACCATCAGCACGTCGCCGCCCGTGGCGACGAACACTGCGTCCAGGCTGCTGACGCGTGGGGTCCCCACCGTTTGATGCAATGTCGTTCATCGTGTCGCACCTCCGGATTCACCGGCAGCGACAAATATTTCGCCCGGTGAGGTTCCCGTCGACCGTTCCTGGTCGAGGGCCTGTTGAAGAATCATGACTGCGGCAACCTGGTCGACCACCTCTCGATGCCTCCGGCCCTTTCGACCGGACCGGTGCAACGCCTGATGAGCCGAGGTGGTGGTGAAGCGCTCATCAACCAGCCGGATCTCCGTGTGCAGACCGTGCTGAGTCAACTCGCGCGTCAGTTCCTCGCAAAAAACCTGCACTTTCTGCGCAGCAGGGCCGAGCCCCCCGTCCAGTCGGCGCGGTAGTCCGACCATGATGACACGGACGCTCTCCTCCGCAGCGCACGCTGCGATCTGGGCCGGTGCCTCAGCCCGAGCAAGCGTCTCCACCGGTGTGGCGAGCAGGCCGTCTGGATCGCTGCGGGCAAAACCCACCCGGACATCACCCACATCGACCCCGAGCCGGATATGGCGCGTTCTCGACGTTGCGGTGTGAGCATCCCAAGCGGTGGGATCCGCTGCCTCGCCGCCGGTCATTGGCCCCCCGCCTGGAGGAGCGCACGCACTGACTTCAGCGCTTCGCCGCGGCGCTCGGGATCACCGCCACCGCCCTGGGCCATATCGTCCTTGCCGCCACCGCGTCCACCCATAGCCTGCGCCGCAGATTTCAGCACAACACCTGCTCGCCATGAGGCTTCACGCGCGGACGAGTTTGTTGCCACGACCAAGGCCGCTTTCCCGGCATCGCTTCCCACCACGGCAACGACACCCGGGGTATCGTCACCGAGTCGAGCCCGCAGATCCAAGGTGAGCGTTCGCAGATCGGCTGCTGCAATGCCGTCGCCCGCATCATAGGCAATCAGCCGGACCCCGTTAAGGTCTTCAACGGACTGCGCAATCGAGGCAGCCTGAGCTTGGAGCTGAGCGCTGCGCAACGCCGCCAGTTCCTTCTCGGTCTCTTTAAGACGGGTCGTGAGCGCCTGGATACGCTCAGGGAGATCATCGCTAGAGACCTTGAGCAGGTCCGCTAGTTGGGAGACCAGGGCATGTTCCTTTGCCTGGAACCGACGAGCGGTCAAACCCACCAGCGCATCGACACGACGCACCCCCGATCCGATGGACGACTCGCCCAGCAGCTGAACAGTTCCCAAGTGACCGGTGCTGGCTACGTGGGTGCCACCGCAAAGCTCACGGGACCAGTCTCCACCGATGGAGACGACACGGACGATGTTGCCGTACTTTTCGCCAAACAGGGCCTGTGCGCCCAGTGCCCGTGCCTGGTCGATAGGCATCTGCTGGTCTGTGATGTCGAGGTTTTGGACGAGCAGTGAATTCACTCGGCCCTCGACCTGCTCGAGAGAGCTCTTGGGAACTTGGGCTCCGTACCGGAAGTCAAAGCGCATGCGTCCGGGCGAGTTCTCGCTACCGGCCTGAGTGGCTCCATCTCCCAGCTCCTCACGCAGAGCTTGATGCACCATATGGGTGGCCGTGTGGGCGCGGGCAATTGCGCCGCGACGCTCCACGTCGATGGTGGCTACGCCCGGTGCGCCAGGGGTCAAGGTTCCTTCAACCAAACGTCCGCGGTGCACGCTAAGGCCCTTCACCGGAGCCTGCACATCATCAACCTCAATTAAGGCGCCGTCCGCCAGGGAGATCCTCCCCTGGTCAGCAAGCTGGCCGCCCATTTCGGCGTAGAACGGGGTGCGATCCAGCACGAGTTCCACGGCGGCTGGGGCCTCAACCCGGTCCACCAGGCGCCCATCCACGAGCACAGACTGGACCACCACATCAGCACTGCTATCGGTGTAGCCAAGGAACGTCGTCGGTTGGCCGAGGTCACCCAGGATGCGGTTGTACACGGCGGTATCCGTGTGACCGGATTTCTTCGCCATCGCATCAGCCCGAGCCCGTTCCCGCTGCTGCGACATCGCGGTGCGGAATCCCTCCTCATCCACCGCGAGCCCGACTTCCTGGGCCATTTCCAAGGTCAGGTCGATGGGGAATCCGTAGGTGTCATGCAGTTTGAACGCATCCGAACCAGACAGCACAGTGCCACCGCCCTTGCGCACACTGCCGGAAACCTGGTCGAAAATTGCGGTGCCCGCGGTGAGAGTGCGGCGGAAGGCGTCTTCTTCGCTGTAGACCACGTCTTGAATCCGGTCGAACTCGTGTTCCAACACCGGATACGAGTCGGCCATCACACCCTTAGAGATCGGCAAAAGCTCCGGCATCGAAGGCTGGTCATACCCCAGCAGTCGCATGGAACGCACCGCGCGTCGGATCAACCGACGCAAAACGTAGCCACGCCCCTCGTTGCTGGGACGAACCCCATCCCCTACCAGCATCAATGCGCTGCGCACATGATCAGCCACCACCCGCATGCGGATATCGGTAAGCTCATCGCCCGCGTTGTAACGGTGCCCGGTCAACTGCTGCGCATGCTCGATGACGGGGAACACCTGATCCGTCTCGTACATGTTGTTTTTGCCCTGTAAAAGGAACGCAACTCGCTCAATCCCAAGACCCGTATCAATCGCTTTCTGCTCGAGTTCACCGAGCAGCGGATAGTTTTTACCGGATCCTTCACCGCGCAGAAACTGGTCGAACACGAGATTCCAGATTTCCAGATAGCGGTCACCGCCGGGGTCAACAGTTCCACCCACAGCCTCCGGGCCGAACTCGGGGCCACGGTCGTAGTGCCATTCTGCGCAGCATCCGGCTGGGCCAGGCTGGCCGGTATCCCAGAAGTTCTCTTCTTTAGGCAGTTGGACAATATGTGCCGGGTCGAGGCCGATCACCTTCGTGAGGTGGTGGTAGGACTCCTGATCTTGGTCCCAGAGTGTCACCCACAAACGGTCGCCTTCCAGTCCGAAACCACCGGCATCACGTGAGCCGGTGATCAGCTCCCACGCAAAGTCGATCGCCCCTTCTTTGAAGTAGTCACCGAAGGAGAAGTTCCCTGCCATTTGGAAAAACGTGCCGTGGCGGGTAGTTTTCCCGACATTTTCGATGTCGTTCGTGCGAATGCACTTTTGCACGCTTGCCATGCGGGGTGACGGTGCCTTTTCACGTCCCACGATGTAGGGAATGAACGGAACCATGCCCGCGATGGTGAAAAGGATCGACGGATCGGGTGAGACGAGCGAGACGCTCGGGGCGATCTCGTGCTGCCGAGCCGCAAAGTGATCGAGGAACCTCGTGCGGACCTCAGAGCAGCGCATAGGGGTGTCCTTTCCATCAGCGCACGGACTTCGTGCGCTCGGTCGTGGGCTATGAGCAGTTGGTTATACACGGCTTCGCCGCAAGGCTTATGCCCGGGCGTGTGTTTGCGTGCTGCACCAAAAGCTCATCACATTGTCCAGGGAGATCGTGCCGACGCAAAGACCCCGGCGGGGTACAAGGTACTCCTACCGGGGTCTGCGCCAATGTGAGCCGAACCCGGAATCCTCGGATAAGACTCAAATACGGATGGTCTAAAGTGACCGAATCAGCGAGCGTAGTACTCAACGACCAGCGCAACTTCACAGGTCACGGGGACCTCGGAGCGCTTGGGACGGTTCACCAGCTCAGCCTTGAGCTCATCGAGCTCAACGCGCAGGTACGACGGAAGGGTCGGGAGAACGTCGCGATGCGCACCGGAGGCGGCGATCTGGAACGGCTCCATGGCCTGGCTCTTCGGCTTGATCTGGATCGTCTGACCCGGCTTTACGCGGAACGAGGGACGGTCCACGAGCTTGCCGTCCACCAGCACGTGGCGGTGGGTGACGGCCTGACGCGCCTGGAGCATGGTGCGCGCAAATCCGGCACGCATCACGAGCGAGTCCAAACGCATTTCCAGCAGCTCGACCAGGCTCTCACCGGTCAGGCCAGCTTCCTTACGGGCATCCAGGTAGGCGCGGTGAAGCTGCTTCTCACGCAGGGCGTACTGCGCACGCAGACGCTGCTTCTCACGCAGACGGATGGCGTAGTCAGACTCGGTACGACGACGAGCACGGCCATGCTCACCTGGCGGGTAAGGCCGCTTCTCGAAGTACTTTACAGACTTCGGGGTCAGCGCCAGGCCGAGTGCACGGGAAAGACGCGCCTGACGACGCGCACGGGTGACGTTGGTCACGAATAACCTCTTTTTCGACAGTGTGAATCCTATAAGGCAGCCGCGGATTCAACAGCCAAGAATAGCCGCCACGTAACCGGGCCTCAACTGGGCGAAGGGGCGCGGCCCAGAAAACTCGTGTGCAATCAGTCACCACGGCGCACAATGTCCATGATCGGGCGGGAGATCACGAGGTGCTCATAGCTACTACTGGTCATTGTCGCGGCGCAGTATTCACGACCCTGCTATGTAGAACTGCCCGGTCCTCGAACAATTTTCCGCAGCGCGGGGAGCCTGCGGGAAATATCCCTTTCCTTCCCACGATCACTGGGCTGGTAATAGTCGACCCCGACAAGATCATCTGGGGGATATTGCTGAGTGGCAATGGCATGCGGGCAATCGTGAGCGTAGCGGTAATCCTTGCCGTGGCCGAGATCTTTTGCCCCGCGGTAATGGGCATCGCGCAAGGCAGGCGGCACCGGTCCGCCGCGCCCTGCCCGAACATCCGACACAGCGCGTTCCAAAGCCATATAGGCGGCATTAGATTTGGGGGCGGTCGCAATGTGCACAACTGCTTGAGCCAAGGTGATCCGAGCTTCCGGCATCCCTAGGAACTGGACGGCATGGGCCGCAGCCACAGCCGTTTGCAGCGCTGAGGGGTCCGCCATCGACACCTCTTCACTCGCCGCGATCAAGATCCGTCTGGCAATAAACCGCGGATCCTCCCCCGCCTCAATCATGCGGGCCAGATAGTGCAGGGCAGCATCCACGTCGCTGCCTCGCATTGATTTAATAAAAGCGCTCACCACGTCGTAATGCTGATCGCCATCTCGGTCGTAACGCAGAGCAGCACGATTAATCGCTTGCGCAAGTGTGTCGGTGTCGATCCGACGATCACCCCGATCGATAGCTGCTCCAGCTGCCACTTCCAGCGACGTCAAAATCTTTCGGGCATCTCCTGAGCCGAGCCTCAACAGCTCCTCTCGGGCGTCATCGGTCAGCTCAACCTCCCCAGCAAGACCCCGTTCATCGGACAACGCTCGATCAACGAGAGTCGTGAGGTCCTCCACGCTGAGGGATTCCAGCGTGAGCAGAATCGAGCGGGAGAGCAGAGGAGAAATCACAGAAAAATGCGGGTTTTCGGTGGTGGCCGCAATCAGGGTCACCCACCGGTTCTCCACGCTGGGGAGAAGTGCATCCTGCTGAGATTTGGAAAAGCGATGGACCTCATCAACAAATAACACGGTCTCTCGCCCGGTGGTGCGCAGGCGTGAACGCGCTGAATCCACCACGTCGCGAACTTCTTTCACCCCGGCTAGAACAGCCGATAGCTCCACGAACTCGCGGTCGCTAGACCGGGCGATCACGTACGCCAACGTCGTCTTGCCCGTTCCCGGCGGCCCCCACAAAATTACCGACGAGGGAACAGTCCGGCCATCAACCTCACCGGACGTTACCAGTCGCCGCAACGGCGAGGCCGGGGCGAGAGCCGCCCGTTGACCAACCACTTCCTCCAGGCTGCGAGGTCGCATCCGCACAGCCAGCGGGGGCCGGTGCGCCGTCGAATCCGCAAGGGTATGCACACCGGATGGCAGGCTGGCGTCCCGATCGGCTGCGGTGAAGAGGTCCTCGTCCACGCTGTCAGGCTACTGCGCGCGCAAGCGCCCGGGCGATCCGACCAGGCCACGACGGACCCTCGTAAATCAATCCGGTGTATCCCTGAACCAGATCAGCCCCCGCCTCTAGACGTTTTGTGACCTGCTCAGGAGTTTCAACCCCTCCTACGCTGATCAGAGTGAGGTCCTGCCCAACATGATTGCGCAGCATGGTCAGCAGGTGCTCCGACCGTGAGGCAAGCACCGGACCCGATAAACCACCCGCACCAATCTCTTCAATCCGATGGCGTTCCTCAAGCAGGGACCGCGGACGAGAAATGGTGGTGTTGGCCGCGATTACCCCGGCTAAGCCGAGTTCGCGTGCGAGATCAGCGATCTCCAACACATCTCGGTCATGTAAGTCCGGAGCAATTTTCACGAACACCGGAACATCGCGGCCGGAGGGACCCACCCCACGTGCCTGTTCCATCACCGCGAGCAAAATCTCACGCAACTGGTCAATAGCTTGGAGCTCGCGCAAACCTGGGGTGTTCGGTGAGGACACATTGACAGCGAGATAAGACGCATACGGGGCGAGCAGACGCGCACTGGTTGCGTAGTCTTCGGCGGCGCGATCCAGCGCAGTCACCTTCGACTTGCCGATATTGACTCCGACCACAGCCTCACGACCGCGTGGACTGCGCCGAAGCTCCGCCAAGCGCTTGGCGACAACCCGAGCTCCGTCATTGTTAAAACCCATCCGGTTAATCAGTGCGCGGTCTCCAACCAGACGAAATGCGCGCGGCTTCGGATTGCCTGGCTGAGGTTGTGCGGTGATCGTCCCTACTTCTACATGTCCAAAACCGATCGCCATCAGAGCTGGGATGACCTGAGCATCCTTATCAAACCCTGCACCGAGTCCAAATCGAGATTGCACGGTCATGCCCGCGACTTTCACTGATGGCGGAACTGGTCCCCGTCCAAAGATGCTTCGTAAAACTGCTAGTCCTCCGGGAATGCACTGCACGAGGCGCAGCGCATCAACCGTGAGGTGGTGTGCACGTTCAGGGTCGATCTTGGTGATGGCAACGCGAAATAGCCACGGGTAGAAGGCCGAGGCACGCGATGTGGAACCTGAGGTGCCGGATGGGTTGTGGGACATGTCGCGGGAAGGGGTGCGGGACATTAAGAATCCTCAACGGTTGCGGTGGGGGCTTCGCTATGGCGAGGGTGGTTGCTGGCGTTTCGGCGGCTGAGGTAGACGATGGCGACGACAGGAAGTATCAGCGGAACAAAACCGTAGCCGATGCCGTATAGGGACCAGACTGTGGCGTCGGGAAATAGGTCGGGATCCAGCAGCGTTAGCGTCCCCACCGTCACCACGCCAATCAGTTCGATAATGCACACCAGCCGTGCTGCACGTGAGGGTCCTCGCCGACCTGCCAGTAGCACCGTTGCCGCGATATAGGTCAGGGCCGCCGCGAGAGATAACAGATACGCCACGGGGGCCCGGTCAAAGTCCCTCAGCATTTGAACGGCGGATCGCGCACTGGCCGCAAGAGCGAACACTCCGTAGACCGAAATCAGTAAGGTGGCAAAGCCGCGGCCAGGCTGCCGCACAGAGGTCGCAGGAGTCAGATTGTCGCCCTCGGTCATCATCAGGAAAACCCTCCCGGCCAGATCTGAGGAAGTCTAAGTTCTAAAACAGCGAGCACCAGCGCCGCTACCCCAATGGATGCGCTTCCCCAGCGAGTCCTCTCGATGATTGACAGGTAGCCCGCCCCAAGCGGAAGCGCTAGACCCGTGAGTAAATAGCCGTACAGGGTGATCGGATCGGACATGGGTGTGCCCGTAGCATGCTGAACAGCCAGCACCGCACATTCTGCAAACCAAACCAATTCCATCAGCGTCGCAGCCCCTAAAAGCACTAGGTCGCTGCGCAGGTTCTTCACGGTGTAGAGCACGGCAAGCGCCGCCGTTCCAAGACTAATCACCCACACCGCGACGGTCAGAACGCTCGTCAGCACGGTATGAGTCCTCTCGGTTAAAGTAAGCCAGCGCGCCATCACAATTCCTCGGCAGCGTATGGGCGCAGTGCGCTGCGCGATGCAGGCGGATATCAAGCACACCCTACCTAAAAGCCGGAGCGCTACACGGGGTATCCAGTCAGGTAGGCCAGGCCTCGCCTACGATAAGGGCATGACTCAGCTCACCGTCACTACATCCTCTGTTGCCTCTGTCGCCACCGACGTGCTCATCCTTCCTGTGCTTACCGACCCCAAAGGCAAGACCGGAGGACAGGTGCTTGGCCCCAAAGCAATCCAAGGGGCTGTGAAAGGTCTCGGCGTACGTGGCACGGCCGAAGAAATTCACCGGATTCCTAGCTACGGCATCGTCTCAGCGCCCGCCATTGTGCTGGTGGGTCTCGGCGCATCCGATGTGCACGATGTCAGTGAAGAAGACCTCCGCAGAGCGTTTGGAGCCGCAACCCGGTCCCTGAGTGGTTCCGGCTTCACCTCGGCAGCAGTCGCTGTTCCCGGTGGAACTCCGGAGCAGCATGTTGCCGCGGCTGAGGGTGCAGTCCTCGGTGCTTATGCGTTTACGGTCTACCGCAGCCAGGATGCGGACTCGCAGCAGCCCGTTGGCCGGATTGAGGTTGTGGCTCCGGCAAAGCGCGGCGCTAAAGCTCTCAAGTTGGAGATCGAACGCTCCGCCGTGCTCGCTGATGGAGTCCATCTAGTTCGCAACTTGGTCAACATTCCACCGAATCTGCTCTACCCGGAATCATTTGCCGAACGTGCACGTCAAGAGGCCGGAAAGCTTCCCATTAAGGTGACCGTTCTGGATGAAAACGCTCTGAGCAAGGGCGGCTATGGCGGCATTTTGGGTGTTGGTCAGGGGTCATCGCGTCCCCCTCGCCTGGTTCGACTGGACTATTCGCCGCGTAAAGCGCAGCGCCACGTCGCCATTGTGGGCAAGGGCATCACGTTCGACACCGGTGGTATTTCCATTAAGCCCGCCGCGGGGATGGACGAGATGACCTCGGATATGGCCGGGGCCGCCACCGCCCTGGCGACGGTGGTCACCGCTGCCCGTCTGGCCCTGCCCGTGCATGTCACCGTCTATCTCGCAATTGCAGAGAACATGCCCGACGGCAATGCCCAGCGTCCCGGTGACGTCGTAACAATGCGCAATGGCAAGACTGTAGAGGTTCTCAACACCGATGCTGAAGGCCGCATGGTGATGGCCGACGCACTGTGCGATGCGGTGGCGGATGGTCCCGACCTCGTTCTCGATATCGCCACCCTCACCGGTGCCGCCGTGATCGCGCTCGGCAGCCGAACCGCAGCGGTGATGGGTACCCAGGATGGTCGGGACGCGGTCATGGCCGCCGCCAACCTCAGTGGCGAACCGTTCTGGCCGCTGCCGTTCCCCTCCGAGCTGCGCTCTCAAATCAAGGGCCGGGTTGCCGATCTGTCGAACATCGGCAAGCGCCCCGGAGGCGCTCTCAGCGCCGGGGTGTTCCTGTCTGAATTTGTTGGCGATACGACCTGGGCGCATGTGGACATCGCCGGTCCGGCTTTCGGTGACGCACCCCACGGGTACACCCCCAAGGGGGCAACCGGATTCGCATTGCGGACCCTCATCGCACTCCTGGAAAACGCGGGCGCCGACGCTAAATGACCTGGATCCGGGCTGGGATGCACTACTTGCGTTCCAGCCCGGCTCGGGCGTCTTGGGATGACGGCGCGTTCTCATTTCCGTCGCCATCATCTTCAGCCTTACCACAGGTAGAGTCCCGGGCTGCTTGTTGCGGACGTTAGGATGGGGTAAGTGGCCGAACCGCCTTACCGGCTTGCCGCGCCCGGTTTCCCTTCTGAACCGTCGTGTGCGCACGCCCGGCGCCGGCCACAGCACGATTCGACGAATGCGCTAGGGAGCTCACACGTGGCAGACACATCCACCGACCAGACGTACGACATCGTGATCCTGGGAGGCGGCAGCGGCGGCTATGCAGCGGCTCTGCGTGGCGCCCAGCTGGGAATGTCAGTCGCGCTAGTGGAAAAGGACAAGCTCGGCGGAACCTGCCTCCACCGTGGCTGCGTCCCGACCAAGGCGCTGCTGCACGTAGCTGAAGTTGCCGACTCCGCCCGCGAAGGTTCTTCCGTAGGCGTGAAGTCCTCCTTCGACGGCATTGATATGGACGGTGTAGCGGCATTTAAGAACGGCATTGTCGCCCGCCTGTTCAAGGGATTGCAGGGGCTCGTGAAGTCCCGAAAAGTTACCTATATCCAGGGAACTGGCCGCTTGAGCGGCAAAGACACCATCACGGTTGAAACCGATGAAGGCACCAAAGTTCTCAAAGGTAAGAACATTGTGCTTGCCTCTGGATCGTTTTCAAAGACTCTGCCTGGCCTCGAACTCGGCGGACGAATCATTGACTCCGAGGCAGCCTTGGCCCTTACCGAGGTTCCTAAAAACCCGATCATTCTCGGCGGTGGCGTGATTGGCGTTGAATTCGCCAGTGTATGGAAGTCATTCGGTGCTGAATCCGTGACCATTGTGGAAGGCCTCCCCCACCTGGCCCCCAACGAAGACGAGGCCCTGTCCAAGGCCCTTGAACGCGCTTTTAAGAAGCGTGGCATTAAGTTCTCACTCGGCACCTTCTTTGACAAGGCAGAGCAAACCGATTCCGGTGTCAAAGTGACTCTGGTTGATGGCAGGACGTTTGAAGGTGACGTGTTGCTGGTCGCCGTCGGGCGCGGCCCCAACACTCAGGGCCTGGGCTACGAAGAACAGGGCATCGCGATGGATCGCGGTTTCGTTCTGGCCGATAAGCAGACTCTTCAGACTAATATCCCCGGCATTTACGCGGTTGGCGACATTGTGCCCGGTCTGCAACTTGCGCACCGCGGATTCCAGCAGGGAATTTTCGTTGCCGAGCGCATCGCGGGTATGAACCCGGCCCCAATTGTGGAATCCAATATCCCGCGCGTCACCTACTGCGAACCGGAACTCGGTTCAGTTGGTCTCACCGAGAAGCAGGCGAAAGAATCTCTCGGCGAGGACAAGGTGGAAACCTACGAGTACAACCTCGGCGGCAACGGTAAATCCCAGATCCTCGAAACCACGGGCTTCATCAAGCTCGTGCGTGAAAAGGACGGTCCTGTCGTTGGCATCCACATGGTGGGTAAGCGACTGTCGGAGCAGATCGGTGAAGCTCAGCTCATCGTGAGCTGGGAAGCCTACCCCGAGGACGTCGCTTCCTTGATCCACGCCCACCCCACGCAGAACGAAGCGATGGGTGAGGCACACCTTGCGCTTGCCGGTAAGCCCCTGCACGCTCATTCCTGACCTCGGCTGTAAACGAAGGAGACCATCTCATGTCCGAATCTGTGAAGATGCCGGCACTCGGCGAATCCGTGACCGAGGGCACCGTGACCCGCTGGCTCAAGGAAGTTGGCGACACGGTCGAGGTTGACGAACCGCTGCTGGAAGTCTCGACCGACAAGGTCGACACCGAAATCCCCTCCCCGGTCGCAGGAACGCTTCAGAAGATCCTCGTCCAGGAAGACGAAGACGCTGAGGTCGGCGCTGAACTCGCCATTATTGGCGAGGGTGCGGCACCAGCCGATAGTCCTGCCGATGCGCCCGCGCAGCCTGCTAAGGAGTCCGCTCCTGCCGCTGAAACCCCCGCTGCTCAGGCTGATAACGCCCAGACCCCGGCTGCTGCTGCGCCTAGCGATGGTTCGGCTGGCGGTTCCGGCCAGGACGTCACTATGCCGGCACTCGGCGAATCCGTGACCGAGGGCACCGTGACCCGCTGGCTCAAGGAAGTTGGCGACACTGTCGAGGTTGACGAACCGCTGCTGGAAGTCTCGACCGACAAGGTCGACACCGAAATCCCCTCCCCGGTCGCAGGAACGCTGCTGAAGATCGTGGTGGAGGAAGACACTGAGGCCGAGGTGGGCTCCGTGCTCGCTGTCATCGGGGATGCTTCGCAGGTCGCCTCAGCCCCCGCCGAGCCCGCTCCGGCTGCATCCGCTGCAGCTGAGCCTGCGCCGTCCGCTCCGGCTGAAACTCCGCAGCCAGCACCCCAGACTCCGCAGGCCCCAGCTCAGCTCGAGGCTCCCGCAGCGCCTGCTGCTCCGGCTCCGAAGGCCGCTGAGGCAGTGTCCGGTTCATCCTCGGATGCGCCCGGCTATGTCACCCCCCTCGTGCGCAAGCTGGCCTCCAGCGCAGGCATCGACCTGGCATCTGTGAAGGGCACCGGCATTGGCGGCCGCATTCGCAAGCAAGATGTGCAAGCGGCCATCGACGAGAAGGAGGCCCAGAAGGCCGCCGCCTCGGCATCCGCCGCGACCTCGGCACCCGCCGATACCGGATCGTCCCCGGCGAAAGCACCGGCTATTGCCGAGGTGTCGCCGCTACGCGGAACCGAAGAAAAGATGTCCCGTCTGCGCAAGATCGTGGCGTCGCGCATGGTTGAGTCCCTGCAGACCCAGGCGCAGCTGACCACTGCGGTCGAGGTCGATATGACCAGGATCGCAAATCTGCGGGCGAAGGCGAAAGATGCGTTCGCTGCCCGTGAAGGCGCCAAACTCACCTTCCTGCCGTTCATCATGCAGGCCACGGTGGAGGCGCTGAAGGCTCACCCGAAGCTGAACGCTGAAATCTCCGGAGACATGGTCAAGTACCACGGTTCGGAGAACATTGGCATGGCTGCGGATACTGAGCGTGGCCTGGTGGTTCCCGTCATCAAGAATGCGGGCGATCTGAACCTCGCGGGATTGGCCCGTCAGATTGGTGAGCTGGGCGGCAAGGCGAAGGCTAATAAGCTCGGCCCGGACGACCTGCAGGGTGCAACCTTCACGATTACCAACACCGGTTCCGGCGGCGCGCTGTGGGATACCCCGATTGTTCCGAACCCCCAGGTCGGCATCCTCGGCTGCGGCACCATCGTCAAGCGCCCCGCGGTCATCAAGACTGAGGAAGGCGAAGTCATCGCGATTCGCTCGATGATGTACCTCTTCTTGTCGTATGACCATCGCCTGGTTGACGGTGGCGACGCGGCGCGCTTCTTGACCACTGTCAAGCGCCGCTTGGAAGAAGGACGTTTCGAGGGAGAGCTCGGCCTGTAAACTCGCTGTCACCACACCTCTAGTAGGTGTTGCTAGTGACAGTAGGTATTGCTCGTGACATCGACGGGCCCGGCAAGTGCATCGCGTGCTGCCGGGCCCGTTTCTGCTCGAACCGAGCGCTTCAGCACTCCCGAATGGGCAGCGGATACCCGGGGTTGGTGACCTGAATAGAGCCAGCGCAGGGCGTCTAGAGTCCGGTCGCGTATATCGAGCCTTGATGCTGCGTATCCGGGTACAGGAATGGACTCTTGGCACATGGTGTGCCCGGTCGGAACGTCGTGCCAGGTCACAGGAATCGAGGCTAGGTATACCCATAGTGTCCGGTCCCACAGGTGCGCGGACTCACCCTGTCAGCTGTTATGTCAACGGCACAGCAGTTCTACGATGGAACCATGCTCGATATCGTCCGACTCGGATTCAGTTCACCGCTACCCGGTGGTGACCGCCATGAGGAGTACGGGCTTGCGCCAGGCCCGGTGCCCTATGAGGTGGCCTGGGATATCCAACGGCGCGTGCACGATGAGGTTGTCGCTGGGGATCGACCCAACACGCTTATTCTTCTTGAGCACGAACCGGTATTTACCGCGGGCCGTCGCACTGAGCCTCATGAACGGCCCTTCGATGGCACCCCGGTAGTGGATGTTGATCGCGGTGGCAAAATCACCTGGCACGGACCACGTCAACTGGTCGGCTATCCGATTGTTCGCCTCCCCGCACCGATTGACGTGGTTGGTTTCGTGCGCGGAATCGAACAGGCACTCATCCGCACCTGTGGGCGTTTAGGACTTGAAACCGAACGGGTAGATGGCCGCAGTGGCGTGTGGGTGTGTCGCCCAGGTGAGACAGACCGGAAGATCGCCGCCATCGGTTTGCGGGTCTCGCGCCGCGTTGTGACTCATGGATTCGCTTTAAACTGTGCGAATGACCTCAGCTGGGCACAGCAAATTATTCCGTGCGGCATCACCGATGCAGGCGTTACCAGCTTGAGCGCCGAGTGCGCAAAGACGATTGATGTTCCCGATGTCATCGATATTGCCGAAGAAGAAATGCGCGAGATGATTGTGCGGTACACGGCTCCTCGTGACCAGTAGATCATCGCCCATATCTTCTAGAACATCCGCCGTATCCGCGACAGCGGTAGACTGACCCAGCCGCAGCAACGTGAAGGAGACCAGGCAGTGACCATCGCCCCGGAGGGCCGTAAGCTCCTACGTGTCGAGGCACGCAATGCTGAGGTTCCCATCGAACGTAAGCCCGACTGGATTAAAACCCGGGCCGTGATGGGTCCTGAGTACTCGGACATGAAAAAACGGGTCCATGGACGTGGCCTGCACACCGTGTGCGAGGAAGCCGGATGCCCCAACATTTTTGAATGCTGGGAGGATCGCGAAGCGACCTTCTTGATTGGCGGGGACACGTGCACCCGTCGCTGCGACTTCTGCGATATTGCGACCGGTAAGCCGCAGGTATTGGATCGGGCCGAACCGCTTAAGGTGGCCGGATCCATCCGAGAGATGGGGCTTCGCTACGCCACGGTCACCGGTGTTGCCCGCGACGATCTTCCCGACGGAGCAGCTTGGCTATTTGCTGAAACCTGCCGACAGATTCGCGCCGTCAGTCCCGGAACCGGTGTTGAGCTTCTGGTCGACGACATCAAAGGTAATGTCGATGCGCTTCAGCAAATATTCGACGCGGCACCCGAAGTGTTCGCCCACAACCTCGAAACTGTTCCGCGTATCTTCAAACGCATCCGGCCAGCCTTCCGGTTCGAGCGTTCGTTGGGCGTGATCCGCACTGCGAAGGATTCGGGCATGGTGACGAAGTCGAATCTGATTCTCGGGATGGGCGAGGAATACGACGAGATTATTGAGACCATGCGTGCTCTGCACGAGTCGGGATGCGACATTCTCACCATCACTCAGTATCTTCGCCCGTCAAAGTTGCACCACCCGATCGATCGATGGGTCAAGCCCGAAGAATTCCTCGAGCTGTCCCGCATCGCGAAAGACGAGATCGGCTTCTTAGGCGTGATGGCTGGCCCGATGGTCCGCTCCTCCTATCGCGCGGGCCGACTCTGGGCACAGGCTATGACCGCGCTTGGCAGGCCCATCCCCGACCATCTCGCCCATTTAAACCAATCCACTCCAGCCCACCAGGAAGCAGCGAGCGTTATTGCTCGTCGCACCAAAAATCCCCGTTGAGGACACCGATGGCCGCTAAAAAGACCGACAAGACCTCCTCTTCCGCAGATCAGAAGAAGCCTAAGAAAAAGGGCCGTCTGAAGCAGATCGTGGAAGTACTTCGCTTTACCCAGAAAGCGGATCGTTCCACGGTGCCGATTATGATCGCCGTGCTGCTCGGCGCCATCATCATCGGGGTCATCATCGGCCTGATCATCAACCACCCCTACTACGTGGGCTTTGTGGGACTGCTCTTTGGCATTCTCGGCGCCATGTTTGTTTTGGCGCGCAAAGCAGAAGCTGCTGCCTACGCTCAGATCAAGGGCCAAAAGGGGGCGGCCCTGGCGGCCATGCAATCCATCCGGCGGGGCTGGAACATTGAGGATGAGCCATGCCAGATTGACCCGCGCAGCCAAGACATGATCTTCCGTGCGAGCGGCCGCGCAGGCATTGCGTTGGTGGGTGAAGGCTCGTCCAACCGGGTGAAGCGTCTGATGGATAAGGAAGAAACCCGGCTTAGTCGGCTGCTTCCAAATGTGCCTATTCATCGGATCACCATGGGTGACGGCGACGGCGAGATTCCGCTGCACAAAATTGCTAGTCGGCTTCAGCGCAAGCGGGGCGTGCTCACGAAACAGGAAGCCGCTGAGGTTGCCCGCCGTCTGCACGCCATGCCGGGCCCGATCCGCCAGGCTATCCCTAAGGGTGTTGATCCCATGCGGGTCCGCCCCAACCGCAAAGCGCTTCGCGGTCGCTGATCGACCTCGGTTGGGCGTGATTCGCGTCGGCCAGGCAGCCCAGTATCCGCTGACCCGCTTTGGCCAGCCCGAACGCACTCTCCCCAGCACACGCTGTTTCGAGCGCGCCACCGCAGTAGCGATGGCGCGCTCATTGCGCTTTAATCACCGCGGTTCCCGCCACGAAGTCGTGCCCAGCTTGGCGATCGCGAGTCCAGATCAAGAGCGGGACTACCAGCATGAGCAAAGCGGTGCGCACTAGAGCACGCATAATCATCGGCCAGCGCTTGCGGACAGGAAGCACCCTGAGCCCTAAGACGAACTGACCGATGGTCGCGCCAAACAAGGTCAGCATCACAATATTGATGCTCACAAACAGAACCCAGATAGACAGCGCCGAATAACCGAAGAACAGATATGAGGTCACGGCCGCCAGAGCGTAATCAATGATGAGACTGAGCGCTCGACGCCCTCGCCCCGCCACCGAGCCTGGACCAGCAGCGGGTAAACCGAATGCGCTGCCGGGCACATAGGTTTCATCGCGAGGCGGCCCTTCGAGCCATGAACCGAGATCTTTGCGTTCCACCACGAGCGCACACTATGTGGAACGGCCGACATCCGCAACGTGAGAGCACTAGGATCAGTAGCATCCGGACCATTGGCCCGGTGACATGACGGGCGCTATGCCCTGACACAGTGGATCACTTTATTCACCGCCCTAGAGGATCAAGAGTCGCGCGCCCATAGCCGCGCGGATGGAGGTATTTGTGTTCAGCAATCCTAGTGAGGCAGTGAAATTTATCGAAGAAGAGGGCGTCGAGTTCGTCGACATCCGTTTCTGCGACCTGCCGGGTGTCATGCAGCACTTCAATGTGCCCGCGGCGACCTTCGATGAGGAAGCCATGGCGACGGGCCAGCTTTTTGATGGCTCGTCAATTCGAGGTTTTCAGGCCATCCACGAGTCCGATATGAAGCTCGTACCCGACTTGAAAACCGCTTACGTTGATCCGTTCCGCGAACGTAAGACGCTGATCATCAACTTCTCGATTGTCGATCCCTTCACCGACGAGCCCTACAGCCGCGACCCTCGCACCGTGGCTAAGAAGGCCGAGGAATACCTCGCGTCAACGGGTATCGCGGATACCGCAAATTTTGCTGCTGAGGCCGAGTTCTACATCTTCGATGATGTGCGGTTTAAGACCGACATTAACCACGGCTTCTACTCCATTGACTCAGACGAAGCAGTCTGGAACACGGGCCGCGAAGAAGACTTCGGAAACCAGGGATACAAGACCCGCCTCAAGGGTGGGTATTTCCCGGTGCCGCCGAATGATCAGATGGCCGATCTACGCGACGAAATGGTCACCACCCTGGGCCAGGTCGGCCTTGAGGTAGAACGTGCCCACCACGAGGTGGGAACCGCGGGTCAGCAGGAGATCAACTACCGCTTCAACACGCTCCTGCAGGGCGCCGATGACGTGATGAAGTTCAAGTACGTCATCAAGAATGTGGCCTGGCTAGCTGGTAAAACCGCCACCTTCATGCCGAAGCCGCTGTTCGGCGACAACGGTTCGGGGATGCATACCCACCAGTCGCTGTGGAAGAACGGTGAACCCCTGTTCTACGATGAGCGTGGATACGGCGGCTTGTCTGATATTGCTCGCTGGTACATTGGCGGACTCATCGAGCATGCGGAGTCGCTGGTCGCGTTCACCAACCCGACCGTGAACTCGTACAAGCGTCTCGTCCCCGGCTTTGAGGCACCTGTCAACATGGTGTATTCGGCTCGCAACCGCTCAGCCTGCATCCGTATCCCGGTGACGGGTTCCTCCCCCAAGGCCAAGCGCATTGAATTCCGCGCCCCTGACCCGTCGGCAAACCCGTACCTGTCCTTCGCCGCTCAGTTGATGGCGGGAATCGACGGTATCCGTAACCGCATCGAGCCGCCCGAGCCGATTGATAAGGATCTCTACGAGCTCCCGCCGGATGAGCACGCGCAGATCAAGCAGCTTCCCGCTTCGCTCGGAGAAGCGTTGGATGCTCTGGAGAAGGATCACGACTACCTCACCGAGGGCGATGTATTCCCCGAGGATCTGATCCAGACCTGGATCGACTACAAGCGGAAGAATGAGATTGATCCGTTCCGCTTCCGTCCGCATCCGCACGAGTTTGAGCTGTACTACGACATCTAAAACTGGCCGCTGCGCCGATGTTCTTGGATGTCGGCGCAGCTTCGTCGGTTTTCGTAGCTGAGGTTTGCTGTGGTGAGCACTTCCGTGTCAACCAGAGCACACCGGTAGGTTAATTACCGATTTAAGCATAGGGCCCGGTTCGACGCCATCGCCAAAGATGGGCTTCGGACCGGGCCTTTATCTATACGGTATGCATGCGGAATATGTACCTTATATATACGGTTCCGACCAATGCGCGCGAGGTACCGCTAATACGCGCCGGGATTCACCTCAGGGGAGTCAGGTACCTCGGCATTTGCCTCAGACTTCTTCTATACATTCCCACATACTCATCCCGTGATAACAGTGTCGTCGCCGCACTGTGCGAGGGGTGACGGTTGCTACGCTTGGCCTATGTCACGAATAGCCGGCCTCGTCGCAGACAACGTCGAGCTATTCGTCGCAGACAATGTCGAGCTATTCACGGTGCCTGTGCCATGGACGACACATGCCCGTGCGTTGCGTGCCGTCAAGCAGCCGATTCCAATCCGATGAAACTCGTATCGCGTTTGGGCCTGCGAGGCCGACCTGCCCCCTTGAATCCGCCCGGCTCGCCGGCCCACTCCATACAGCCACATTCTGATGTACACGACGTAGAATTCCTTGGCCATGATCGCAGCCCGATCGTGTTAGATCGAATGCTGCGGTGGATGGTGCACATGCTTTTTTATGTGCTGTGCGTTGTCGTGCTGGTGCTATCTAGCGTGCGGGGACATATCCAGGGCGATGGCGGCTGGTTTGTATCCGCCATGCTCTGCCTGATCGCCGTGTACTCCATCGGGGCCCGACGATATCTCCGGCAATCACGGTCTGGTCAGCACCGTTGGAAAGCGGCACCGTACATTGCGCTCACCATCGGCTTGTGGACCCTGACGTTTTGCTTCACCCCCAATGCGGCCTGGTTAGCCTTCGCCCTGGACTTTGTAGTCATGTACGCTTTACCGCTGGTCGGCGGCGTTATTGCGCTAGCCTTAGTGAGCTGTATTGGCATTGGTGGCTACGCTATTCATTTCGGTGAGCTACACGCTGGTGAGGTGATTGGGCCGGTCATCGGCGCCCTCGTTGCCGCCGCGGTGGTGCTGTCGTACCAGACACTTCAGCGCGAAATAGCTCAGCGCACTGCCCTGGCGAGGGAGCTGCTCGCAACCCAACATGAACTGGCTGCACAACAGCGTGCGGCCGGCATCGCTGAAGAACGCGACCGAATCGCCCGGGAACTGCATGACACCGTGGCTCAATCCGCCATCAGCATCCATATGCTGCTCGACACTGCTCACGCGGACCTATTGCGGGGAGATACGTCTCAGGCGCTCGAACGCGTGGAATCTGCACGGGAAGCCGCTCGGCAAACCAGTGCACAGACTCGAAGTTTTGTCGATGCGACGGCGGCGCCACCGCTGAGAGGATGCGATCTTCCCGGTGAATTGCGCTCTCTTGCCGCATCAGCTCAAGCCGTCAATCATCTCGACACTGAGGTGCGTATCGACGCTGGTGTCACCGCACGGCTTACCACTCTCCCCCAGCATTTCGTGCTCACAGTTTTACGAATCGCTCAGTCCTCTATGGCGAATGTGGTGCGGCATGCCGACGCCCGCAGAGCCGTTCTGACCCTGTCTATCGAAGATGACCATCTCCTGCTCGATATTGTCGACAACGGAATTGGAATACCGCCCGGTACCCAAGACGGTTACGGACTAAAGTCCGCTAAAGCGCGAGCTCGTGCCCTTGGCGGAACTTTGCTGGTGGAGTCCGAGCCCGACGGCGGAACCGCAGTGCAGCTGAGTCTTCCGCTCACCATCGAATCCTCCGGTGTTCCCTCCGCTGGTAGCACCAGGCCCACTGTTCGTGAGGATTCTCCGTCCGGTCACACACCATCTGTTGCGCATGATGCCCCCTGTCGGCGAGGAGACACGCCATGACATCAACCCAGACCACCGTTCTCATTGCCGATGACCACGCCATTGTCCGAATGGGTTTGCGCGGAGTTCTAGACGCGGCGCCAGACCTCACGGTTGTTGCCGAGGCCGCCACAGCTGCGGAGGCTCTCAGCCAGGCACGGCTGCATCGTGCAGATGTGGTGTTGCTGGACTTGCAGTATCACGGCCACACAGAGCGGGGAACGGATGTCATACCGGCGCTGCTCGCTTTGGAACCAACGCCCGTCGTGATTGTGCTAACCACCTACGACAACGACCAAGACGTGCTCGAAGCCCTGGACGCAGGGGCCCGATCCTATCTGCTGAAGGATCTTCCACCGCAGGAGCTGCTCAGCGCTATTCGGCAAGCGGCGGCTGGTCGGGATGCTGTGGATCGTCGGGTGGCTAAAAGGCTAGCTGCGCGGGGTACCGCACCCGCATCGGAGCTATCGCGTCGAGAGCTCGACGTTCTGCATCTCGTGGCCCAGGGCCACACGAATGCAGATATCGCCAAGACTCTGTTTTTGTCGCAGGCGACGGTCAAGACCCACCTGGTCCACATCTTTAGCAAGCTTCACGTGTCATCCCGGACCGGTGCCGTCGCCGCCGCTCGTGAACGAGGGCTGCTGCGCCCAGGGACGTAGACGGGCAGAGACGGGCAGGGCCGATAATCTGGGGTGGCGCGTGCTTGTCAGAGTTCGCTGTCAGACATCGCGTTGGACCAGTGCCGTGCCTGGGTACCGATATCAAGGTGTCCAGTTCTCGGGCCACCCGAAAATCAGCTATTTAGCGTGATGGCGGCCCGACCCTCTGGTTCCCAGGTCTATTGGGCAACAGAACCAAAGTAGGCGGAGGTCACCAAGGTCACGCACTTTCACACTGTCCCGAGGCCACCTTTAGCGCGCAGCATCGTCACCAGGAGTTCTTTTGGAGAGGACACCTCCTGCAAGGCACAGGCCTCCGGATCAAAAGCCCAGGCCGCCCGCAACGCACAAAACACCGCGAACTCCTTTTCTGTGGTGGCTAAGGGAACAACGCGATATCCCCCAGCTTCTGGAAGATGGATGATGAAAGCCCCGGTCAGTTCAGGCATGTCTCGCAGGGTTCCATCGTTATCGAGCAAGTTCTCCGCATGAACAACCGCAACCCCTTGCAGCGCATAGTCACCGTGCACCCGCTTGGAGGTTTTAATGTCACCACTGAGCATGGCACCGCCAATCCGCACCAGACAGTCAGTTGTTCCCGCATACCCAACGGTCTGGTTAACGACCGTCTGTTCAATTTCCACAAATTCCGGCTGGTAATCGTCGAGAAAACCCGCGAAGCCATCGAGCCTGGTCCCTACCCGGCGAAGTAGATCGGGTAAATCTCGTTCAGTGCTAAAAGCACCCTCAGTGCGCATGGCGGTCGCTCGAGCCACGATTGAATCATGATCTGGCCTCGCGCCACTGCGCTCCCAGTCCTCACATAGAGCGTGAACCAGAGTGCCAAAATCAGCGGCCGCTTTGGAATGATCCTCAGCAGCAGCAGCAATTTTTTTACGGGTCCCCCAATGGTTGGCGCAGACGCGGCGGATCTCCGCTCCCGCACGGTCGGGATTGCGATTGAGATATGCAAACATGTCCACGGCGCGTTTGCCCGCCATCGAGGCATACCACCCCTGAAGGTACTCTTTGTGCCGCATCCCAGCGACCGTCGTGATCGAGGGATAAACCAGCGGTCCGTCCGGCTCCATCCGGTACATACGTCCGCGTGGGGTGCTCGCGCTCAATGATGGGGTGGTCATAAGTCCTTCAGGTCAACATGAGGTGGCGTCTACGAAATAGGCCGAGTCCACTGTACGCGGTGGCACCGGGCGTTGAGTTTACGCGCTGCGGTTTCCTGCCGCCGCTCACTACGGAGTCTCGTCAAAGAAAAGGCGCTCCACGGTGGTTCGGGCATGGCGGGCGACACGCAGAAAATCTTCCTCTACACCGGCTGCGCTCGCATCGGGGCCCGAGAGCAGCCGAGCCAGGGCAAGCAAATCATTGCGGTCCGTGGGAAGCACATCGCTGATACGCCCTTTCCACAGGAAGTGTGCGCGCCTCAACGACCAGGATGTGACCCATGCCTCATATAAAACAGTTAGATCATCCGCGGATATGAGGCCTGCCTCCTGAGCCGCACGCAAAGCATGCAACGTCCCGGTCACGCGCAGCGCGGGGATCTGATCGGCGTGACGCATCTGTATCAGCTGCGCAACCCATTCCACGTCGGTCATCGTTCCGCGCCCCAGTTTGAGATGGCGCTGCGGCGACATCCCTCGGGGCAGACGCTCGGACTCGACCCGTGCCTTCATACGGCGAATGCTGCGGATATCTGTTTTGCTCAGGCCGCCGCATGGATATCGAACCGAGTCAAGCACGGGATCAAGATCCTCACACAGCGAGGAATCCCCCGCAATTGGTGTGGCACGTAATAACGCTTGGCGTTCCCATATCTCCGCATGGTGCTCGTAGTATTCCGTGAATGACGTGAATGTGCGTGCAAGTACCCCGTTCTTTCCTTCGGGGCGAAGATCGGCACTGACCTTCATGTCGGCGCCGTACGTGGGGGCATTCAGAAGCCGTTGGAGCTGGGTGGCCACGGCAATACCCAGTGCACTCGTCCGTTCACCTGCACCGACATCCCGGATAACGAACTGGACATCAGCGTCGGAAGCATACCCCATCTCACCAGCGCCAAAACTTCCCATGGCAAGCACCGCAAACTCAATCCCTAAACTGGGGTTGATAGCGTTTGTGGACGGTGAGCCTGTATCTGTGTTCCCGTCGGCGTTATGGCCTCGATCAATCTCAGAGGGGCTGTCGGCGCTAGGGCCCTGCTGGCCAGGCCCGTTGTTGCCTCCGGGATGCCGAGCAGTCTGATCAGAGTCAGCCGGCATGGCGTCCTCGCGCCCGGTGTGACCGTCAGGGATCTGCTCGCACGCGACCGCATATCGTGCAACGTAGACACCGGCATTTAGTACCGCCCCGGCGAGGTCGGTTAATGCCGCAGCAACCTGGGCCGGAGTAAGCCGGCCCAAAAGATGAGCCATCGCAACCCGCAGCAACTCCCGGTTGCGGGTACGGCGAAGTAGGTCAGCGGCTTCATCCACGGTATCCAGCCGCCGGATGACCGCGGTGAACTCGGCCTGCAATGCCTCTCGATTAAGGGGAACCAGATCATCAGCTCGGGCCAACCACCGGACCCCGTCGGGGATCTTCTCCAGCTGTCCGGCAACGAAACGGGATGACGACAAAATCCGGGTGAGATGCCGGGCTGCGCTTCCCGAGTCTCGAAGCAGCGCAAGGTACCAGTGCGCGGAACCAATTTCATCGGATAGTTTGCGAAAAGACAGCAGGCCGAGATCTGGGTCTATGCCTTCGGCAAACCACTCTAGGAATGACGGGAGTAACTGCCGCTGAATCGCAGCCCGTCGCGAAATACCTTTGGTCAGAGACTGGATGTGCTGAACTGCTTTAGCCGGGTCGCGGTAGCCGATGGCCGCTAACCGATCCCTAGCAGCCTGGGGGCTTAAACGCACCTGGTCATCGCTGAGGTTTGACGCGGTCAGCAGCAGGGGCCGATAAAAAATTTCTTCGTGCAGATGCCGCACCCGGCGTCGAATGCGATCATAGGCGGTTAGGAAGTCGAGCTGATCAAGTCCGACCCCTCGTGAAAGACGGCGGATATCGTTCTCGGCGGTGGGCAGAACTTGGGTGCGTCGCATGCGCGCTAATTGCAGTCGGTGTTCGACTGTGCGCAGAAAGCGGTAGGACTCATCGAGTTCACTGGCATGATGCCGAGCGATATATCCGCCGTCGCATAACTGGCGCAATGCCGTCAGCGTTCCACGCGCACGTACCGTGTCATCGCCCCGTCCGTGCACCATTTGCAACAACTGCACGGTGAACTCAACGTCGCGAAGACCTCCGGGGCCGAGTTTTACATTCCGGTCAACTTCTCGACGCGGAATATGATCGACCACTCGCCGTCGCATTGCACGAGTATCTTCGACGAATCCTTCTCTGAAGGATGCCTGCCACACCATCGGCCTGGTGAGATCTTCAAGACCTTGGCCGAGTTCTCTATCCCCTGCCACGCACCGTGCTTTTAAGAGCGCCTGAAATTCCCAGGACTCGGCCCACCGACGGTAGTACCGAGCGTAGGAGTCGAGTGTGCGCACCAGCGGACCGTCTTTACCTTCGGGGCGTAGGTTCGCATCCACCTGCCAGAGTGCCCCTTCAGCGGTGCGCTCCGAACAGATCCGAGCGACCTGTCGGGCTAGTGCGCCGGCAATTTCCAACACCTCGTCATCGCTACTCAGCGGACTGTCTTGTGAGGATAACGAGGTGGTACGGGATGGTTCAGCACCGCAGGAGTGAGCGTCAGCCTGCCCAGGGCCCGTTTCCGTGACCGCATCTGAAGGTGAGCACAGCTCTGATGCGGGGGCGGGCGCCGCAACATACAGAACGTCAACGTCAGAGATGTAATTGAGTTCGCGCGCCCCTGTCTTACCCATTGCGAGAATTGCCAGACGAACTCGTTCATGCTGCGGTGTTTGCGCGCGGGCAATCGCAAGGGCTGCTTCCAGCGAGGCCCCTGCCAGATCCGCGAGTGCTTCAGAGACCGACGGTTGCATCGCCACCGGGTCATCACTGCTGAGATCCCACGCAGCGATGGTGATGAGTCTGCGGTAGTAGGCAATCCTTAAGGCATCGCATCCCTGTCGACCAGACAATGTAGCGACCGGAATGCGTTCATCGGGATCAGCCCCTACTGCTGTCAGGATGTCCCGGCGAATGTCGTCAGCCGACACCTCGAACGGAGATTCATCGGACGCTAAAAGCATCAAAATAGACGGATGCCGGGCGAGGACGTCACCGAGCGCGACGGAACCCCCAAGAATCCGCATCATTCTGATGCATGCATCCTGCTCCGGCGCATTATTCTCAGCGCGCAACAGTGCTCGAAATACCTTGTGATAATCCGGGTCACGATGTGACTGCGCCCCCGAGGATTGCGGCGTGGTTTCTGTCTGGGTGCGGTTGGCTGATTCGGCAAGCCGCAGCAGAGCAATTAAGGCTTGGTCAGGGTCGATGCTGTCTGCCAGACGACGCAGCGACGCCTCTGACATTGTCGCGAGCAGAGGATCAGCGAGGAACCGCTGGGCCCGGGTCGTATCGGAAAAACCTAGGCGAGCTAATGCTCCATGAGAAAGTGTGCTTTGCTCCATCGACAACCCTCAGCACTTACAGATGAGGGAATGCTGACGCCAGCTCATATGGGGTCACCTGCCTGCGGTATCGGGCCCATTCCTCCCGCTTATTGCGCACAAAGAAATCAAAAACCTGTTCGCCGAGGGTCTGGGCCATCAGCTCAGAGGATTCAAACTCTTCAAGGGCACGGAATAAATCCGTGGGAAGAGCCTCATAGCCGAGCGACTGTCGTTCCCGGTCACTGAGATCCCAGACATTATCTTCGGCACCGTCCGGCAGTTCGTATTCTTCTTCGATTCCCTGCAAGCCCGCGGCTAGCAGCACCGCGAATGCAAGATAGGGGTTAGCAGCCGAGTCAAGCCCACGGAATTCAACCCGCGACGAATTGCCTTTGGTTGGTTTGTGGAAAGGAACTCGCACCAGCGCACTGCGATTATTGTGGCCCCAGCACACGTAGCTGGGGGCTTCTTGCGCACCCCAAAGGCGTTTATACGAATTGACGTACTGGTTAGTCACTGCGCAGTACTCCGGGGCGTGGCGCAGCAAACCAGCTATGAACTGTCGGCCTATTCGAGATAGGCCGTACTCGGCTCCCGGCTCATGGAAGGCATTTTTACCGTTCTGAAACAGTGACAGGTGCGTGTGCATACCTGAGCCCGGATGCTCGATCATCGGCTTGGGCATAAACGATGCAACATGCCCCATGGTCAGTGCGATCTCCTTGACCACGGTCCTGAACGTCACGATGTTGTCCGCCGTGGTGAGCGCATCGGCGTACCGCAGGTCTATCTCGTTTTGACCGGGGCCATTTTCGTGATGAGAAAACTCAACTTGAATCCCCATCGACTCCAGGTGGGTAATCACCTGCCGTCGAAAATCGTGCCCCTCCGCACGGGCTACATGGTCGAAATAACCGCCGGTATCCACCGGACGCAGCGGGTGACCTTCGCGGTAGGACTCCTCGAACAGATAAAACTCGATCTCAGGGTGGGTGAAGAACTCAAGCCCCTTCTTTTCTGCTTTATCCAGGGCGTCCTTAAGGACTCTGCGGGGATCAGATGCGGCGGGTTCCCCGTCGGGGGTCAGCACATCGCACATCATCCGGGCCGTCCCCTGGATTTCACCGCGCCACGGCAAAAGCTGGAAGGTTGCCGGATCGGGGCGAAGGATCATATCGGACTCATAGGCCCGCGTCAGTCCCTCAATGGTGGATCCGTCGAACCCAATACCCTCGTCGAAGGCTTCTTCGAGATCGGCCGGGGAAATGGCGATGGACTTTAAAACCCCTTGCACATCGCAAAACCACAGCCTGATGAAGCGGATATCGCGATCTTCGACCGCGCGGAGCACCGAATCCTGATGACGTTCCATACCCCCAGTCTGCCCTACCCCAGTGACATAGGTGATCGACGTTCGGGGACACGGAGCAGACAATCCCAGCGCCGTCCAGTCTAGGCTTATGCCCAACCTGACGAAGGAGAACCCGATGAACGTCGAACCTGGCCGGGATATTCCCCGCATCCGTATCCGCCATCTTCACGATTTCCGTCGGCAAGGCCGACGGTTTTCCATGCTGACGTCATACGATCAGCTATCTGCCGCCGCCTTTGAACGGGCGGGGATCGAAGTTCTCCTAGTCGGAGATTCCGTGGGCACCGTAGTGCTGGGGCATCCCTCAACGGTGCATACCCGCCATGAGGACATCGTGCTGTTCACAGGGGCTGTAGCCCGCTCGGTGACCCGTCCGTTAATTGTCTCGGATCTCGCGTTCGGTTCGTACCAGGCGAGCGTTGAGGACGCTTTACGTCATGGGACGGAGCTCCTTCGCGCGGGTGCTCACGCGGTCAAGCTTGAGGGTGGCCAGCGCGTAGTCCCACAGGTTTCAGCACTGGTCGAAGCCGGTATCCCGGTGATGGGACACCTCGGATTTACCCCGCAGTCAGAGCACGCGCTGGGCGGGTTCAGGGTTCAAGGGCGTGAACAGTCCGAGGCGGACCGGCTGGCCGAAGATGCTTTGGCGCTGCAGGACGCAGGAGCCTTCGCCATCGTTCTGGAATTGGTACCCGCATCGGTAGCGGCTCGTGTCACCGAAGTCGTGGATATTCCCACGATCGGGATCGGCGCCGGACCGGACTGCAACGGCCAGGTGCTGGTCTGGCAAGACATGGCCGGGATGTCAGGGTTCTCTGGTCGCTTCGTCAAGCAGTTCGCACAGCTCGGACACGACTTAGAGCGGGCAGCAGCCGAATACCACCGGGAAGTTGCTCAGGGAGAATTCCCCACCGCCGAGCACTCGTTCGAGTGACAGGCGGGCGCCTTCTCGTCTCTCACCAGCCGTCGCTGGGGTTGCCGGCTCATCGCGCGACCCCAGCGTTGCGGGCGTGAAAGATCAGTCTTTATCGCCCCAAGCTCGATCGTCATCCTCCCACGCCTCATTGCGGCGCTTAGCGATCTCGAACGCATGCGCAGCATCTTCACGCGTTGCGTACGGTCCCATAAGCTGATGCACCGGTGATTGCTGTCCCTCTTCGACCTGGCCCGTGACAGTGTTGTAAAAGAACTCAGCCATTGCGTTCCCTTTCTTATGACCAGCTACTGTCGTGACCAGTCTGACCGCTACCGCTCTCACCAGGTGTCGATCAGCAGATCACAATCCTGTTTCACGTCCAGACTATGCCTACACACCGGGCACCTTTGGCACAGACATGACGTTTGGTGGTTCACACTGGATGTCATGACTGTAAACCAGACCTGGCTGCGTCCGGTCGACAGGGCGGTGCTCATACCCGGCACCCTCTCCTCTCGCCGCAGCGTTCCTCAGAACATCGCACGACCCGAATATGTCGGTAAAGACGAGGCCGTCAGCGACAGCGGGCCGTACGTGCAAGATACCGAAACCATTGAAGCCATGCGCACGGCCGGAAAGATCGCAGCTTTGGCACTCGCCGAGGCGGGGAAAGCAGCCGCACCCGGAGTGAGCACCGACGAAATTGATCGCGTAGTTCACGAGGTGCTGTGCGATCATGGCGCGTATCCGTCCACGCTCGGGTACCTTCACTTCCCCAAATCTTGCTGCACGAGCTTGAACGAAGTGATCTGTCACGGGATTCCCGATTCCACCGTGATGGTGGAGGGTGACATCCTGAATGTCGATGTCACCGCCTTTATCGGCGGGGTGCACGGTGATACCAACGCGACCTTCCCCATCGGTGACATCGCCGAGGAAGCTCGACTGCTGATCGAGCGGACGAAGGAAGCCATGATGCGAGGACTTCGGGCCGCCCGGCCGGGGCGCGAGGTCAATGTGATTGGAAGGGTCATCGAAAATTATGTCGGGCGTTTCGGCTACGAATCGGTGCGCGATTACACCGGACACGGGATCGGCACGGGCTTCCATAACGGCCTGGTGATCCCCCACTACGACTCGGCGCCTGCCTTTGACGACGTGATCATGCCGGGCATGACCTTAACGGTAGAGCCCATGGTTACGGTCGGGTCTCAGGATTGGGAAAGCTGGGACGATGGTTGGACAATCGTCACCAAAGACCGTTCTTACACGGCGCAGTTTGAACACACGGTCTTGATTACCGACGACGGTTTCGAGATCCTGACGGCACTTTGAGAGACTAGAGGTGGCACCTGATCTGCTGGACATGGAGCCACATTCCAGACACACCCCTTCACCACGGACCGACCCGACGAGGACGACATGAGTAAAACAGCTTTCGGCATCGACATTGGCGGCAGCGGTATCAAAGGCGCCCCCGTCGATGTCAAAAAAGGTGAGCTTCTGGCTGAGAGGCTTCGGATCCCGACCCCTCAGCCTTCTGTTCCCGAAGCGGTCGCCGACACCGTCGCCGAACTGCTCTCGGCCTTCGATGTCGCCGACGATCTCGCGGTGGGGGTCACCTTTCCAGCCGTCATCCAACACGGAGTAGCCCGCACCGCCTCCAACGTGGACAAGTCCTGGATTGGCACCGATGTTGATGCCCTATTGACTGAGCGAACCGGACACGATGTGTTCGTCGTCAATGACGCGGATGCTGCCGGCATCGCAGAAATGGAATTCGGCGCCGGAAAAGGACACAACGGGGTCGTGCTAGTCACCACGCTTGGGACGGGCGTGGGCACCGCCCTGTTCATCGATGGAAAGCTAGTTCCCAACACCGAGTTCGGGCACGTTCTTCTCCACGACGATGCCGCCGAACGGTACATGGCGGTCTCGGTGCGCGAGCGCGAAGAACTCGATTGGGAGACCTGGGCCGCGCGGTTGCAGGAGTACTACTCCCACATCGAGTTTATTCTCAACCCCGATCTGATTATCGTCGGCGGTGGAATTTCCAAAAAGCACGCACGCTTCCTTCCGCTTCTCGATTTGAAGACTCCAATTGTGCCTGCGAAGTTGCGTAACGAAGCGGGTATTGTCGGCGCTGCGGCGCTCGGACGCCACGAAGCGAAAGCTGTGCGCAAAAAGAAGAAGCGTGTGAAGTAACGCTTAGCTCTGCGGAGTTCGCATCATCACAAACGCGCTTCGGCTATGCATCAGGTGTGCATAGCCGAAGCGCGTTTGTGATCAGTTGGCCTGTAAGCCGGGTTCTGTCGAGGACGGTCATCCATCTTCGATCGCCGTTGCCGACGACCTCTAGCGGCCTACCCGGGGACTCAGGCTGGCACCCTCAATCATCCCCTGTCTGACCTTGCTCCCGGTGGGGTTTACCGTGCCGGTCCCGTCACCGAAACCGCGGTGGTCTCTTACACCACCCTTTCACCCTTACCGCCGTCACCGGCGGCGGTTTACTTTCTGTGGCACTGTCCCGCGGATCACTCCGGGTGGGCGTTACCCACCACCGTGCCAGATGGAGCCCGGACTTTCCTCGGTGCGCCATTGAAAACAGCACACCGCAACCGTCCGGCCAACTGATCACTATGCAGTGTAGAGCTTTAGCCACGAACGGTGCACCTGCTGGGATTCACATCCACGCCTGGGACCGGGAATCTACACTGACGTTATGACGATCCCTGTTCCCTTTCTCGACAACCGGTATGACGATTGGCCAGACGATCATCATGAATGGGGCAGTCTCGAGGAATTCGTAGAGGCAAACGCTTGGCCCGATGGGATTCACACCATCCCTCTTGGCGACGGCCCCGCGCTGGATCTGCTGTTTAAAGACCAGCCGCTTAACGCTCCGGTCACCCCCGTGTTCTTCAATGGCGCTATCACGGGACGGGAGACCAAACATGGGCCATTCTTCTCGGGGCGAGGTTTAGCCGCGACTGGTCAGTTCGGCTTCATCGGGGTATCTGACCCCTCCGTGAACTTGCATGAGTCACTCGGTTTGGCCTGGTATGCGGGCAATAAATACGGTCCCTTCCAGGACCAGCTCACCCGCATTTTCCAGCGCCTCGCAGATGTCTCCGGATCTGAACTGCTTTTCATCGGCGGATCCGGTGGCGGGTTTGCGTCCCTCTACTACGGACATCGCCTCGCAGAGAAGGCATCCGTGCTGGTGTGGAATCCTCAAACTGATGTTCTGCGCTATAACCCGCAGTTCGTGAAAAATTATCTGAGCCGGGCGTTCGATCTTGACCTCCCGCAGCATGGCTGGGAACCGGCGGCGCTGGCGGGCACGCAAGGGGTTGACCTATCCATTGCACAATCCAGACCCCGCAGATTGCTTTATATGCAAAATGCCTCCGACTGGCATGTGCAAAGCCACACTGCGCCGTTCCTCGCCAGCGGATATGAACACTGCGGGCGAGGGGTCTTCGAGTCAGACCCTCATCACGTGGTTCAGATCGCTGATTACGGAGAAGGACACGCAGCCCTTCCCGACACGGTGCTGCTGAGCGCCATAGAGTGCTTCAAAGACACAGCGGTCACAGCCTCGGCAGTCTCAGATCGACTCGTGGCCCGCCGTGGGCAGGGCTGGCATGAGCCCAGTGATCCCTCCCCCGCATTATGCAACCTGCTTGGCCCTGATCGAACCATATGCAGTTTCAGGTCTTAGACTGCGTCGCCTCAAAAATATCCGAACCGATACCCGCGATATCACCGGGCGCGACCTCTATGGCGCGTGCCCTCATAAGTTCGCTACCTCATTGTGAAAGACCGATCGTTGATCATCCTGCTTCCACCCTCTGAAACTAAACGCCGTCCTGCCACCAGCAGTTCACTAGGACAGTCCCCCGATGTCTCCCGGCCCCAGCTCGCTGAGGCCAGAGCCAAAATCAGGGCCGCTGTGAGCAGGACCTTAGAAGACGTTGATGCACCCGAGCGGATCGGCATCCCAGCCACCCGGATCGATCTGTTAGACGCCATGCATTTTCTCGACGATGAGCCCGTGGCGCCTGCGCTGGAGGTGTACACGGGGGTTTTGTATGACGCCCTCGACGTTCCCACGCTCCCGCCCGGTGCTTTGGGAAGCGGGGGACGGGATGGTCATCCAGACGGTCAGCCTGGGGTGAGGGTGCTGATTGCATCGGCTCTGTTTGGAGTGCTCTCTCACGACGATCTGATCCCGGCCTACCGTCTGTCCTGTTCCAGCAAATTGGCTGGAATCGGAACGGTGGGGATCTGGTGGAAAAAACATCTCGCCTCGGAAACGGAGGCACTGCGCGATGAGTTCGTCCTCGATTGCCGTTCAGGTGGCTACCAGGGAATGCCTCCGCTTCGCCACGCTATCGGGGTGCGAGCCGAACGCGATGTGCGGGGTCGTCGCAAGGTCATTAGCCACGCTGCCAAGCGTTACCGCGGGTTGGTCACTCGGATTCTGCTCGCCTCGGGTGCCAGGCCGACGGATCTCGAGGATGTAGCCCAGATCGTCGTCGACGGTATTGATGCGGGTGCGTTTACTGCAACTGGAGCGAGCGCGGATACCCCTCTCGACCTAGCGGTGGAGACCAACGGAGGCGTCCTGACCATCGTGGATCGTAGTTAGCGAGCGGACTAACTTTCTGGCTAGCCCGAACCAGCGCTTTATCCGAATTTCGCACCGGTTTTCTAGCCGAGTTCGGCGCCCGTCCACGGGTCGGTCAACAGCTCGCTGACCTCCACGGGGCAGCTCAACCCGCGCTCAGCCATGAATGCCGCCAGGGATGCCTTGGCACCCGGTAGCCACATCCACTCACTTGCGAAGTGCGGAACGTCGATCAGGGCAGGAACCTTACCCCCACCGCAGCTTTCCAAATGTTCAAGCGCGGGGTGATGCCGCAGGTCAGAAGTAATATAAACGTCGCAACCGGTGTGAGTTGCGGTCTCAAGCAGCGAGTCACCCGCACCGGAACATAGGGCAACCCGTCGGGCAATGCGGTGAGGATCGCCCGTATATTTAGCACCTTGGACCGTGCGTGGCAGCGCTTCGGCGAGCCGGGCTGCCAGAGACTGGACGGACTGTGCAACCCTGAGATCGCCGACGAGTCCGAGGCCCACGAGTCCTGTGTCCTCAGACCGGGGAGGCTGCAGTGGCGAGGTGTTGTGCAGGTCGAGCAGATCGCCGAGCGCGGCATTAGTTCCCTGCGCGCTGCGATCAACATTGGTGTGCCCGCACCACAGGGCGCACTGCGCAGACAGCAACCGCGTAATCACCGCTCCTTTGCCGGTCAGCGGAGTCACCGCGTGAATACCGCGCAGAAGCAACGGGTGATGGGTAATGAGCAGGGTCCCGGGAACACTAGCGGCCTGCTCGGCGACGGCAATCGTCGGGTCAACGGCGAGCAGAACCCTTTGAACCTGCGCGTGCGGATCACCAACCGCCAGTCCCACCTGATCCCAGTCTTCGGCCCAGGCCAAGGGGTGGGTCCCTTCTAAAAACTCGATGACGTCAGCGACCGTTAGCTCGCCTGGGCCGTTCATCACGAAACCTGATTCTGGTCGCGCTCTGACCGTGCTAAAACCGCCTGGGCCTCAACCTGAAGGGCCTCAAAAGCTTTCCACGCGAGCAAGACGCACTTCACCCGGCCGGGAAACTTTGATGCCCCCACCAGCGCGATACCGTCACCGATCATGTCCTCATCTCCCGGATCTTGCCCTCGGGAGGCCATCGCGGTGGCGAAACTGTCGTAAATTTTTTGCGCTTGTTCCAGGGTTTGCCCGATCAGAAGATCACTCATAATCGACGCGGAGGCTCGCGACATAGAGCAGCCCACGGCGTCGTAACTAATATCTTCGATGATGGCCTGCGGCCCCTCCCCTGACAGGTGCAAACGCATGGTGAGCTCGTCACCGCAGGTCGGGTTCACATGGTGAACCTCCGACTCGTACGGTTCGCGCAGTCCCGCGTTTTGCGGTCTGCGATCGTGTTCAAAAACGATCGAGGAGTACAGGGAGTTCAGATTCGCCGACACGCTCAGAACCTCGCAAAGAAGTCGATGGTGTAGCGGACGGCGTCGATCAGCGCATCGACATCATCCGCGGTGGAATAGACAGAAAAGGATGCCCGGGTGGTGCCGTTCAGACCATAGCGCCGGTGCAGTGGCCACGCGCAGTGATGCCCGACCCTGACCTCAACCCCCCGGGAATCCAGAAGTTGGCCGACGTCGTGCGGATGCCGCCCAGCCAGGTCAAAGGAGACAGCACCCGCTCGGTTCGCTTCTGCCCCGGGCCCAATGATCCGGATACCAGGGATCTCTTCGAGCCCCGTGAGCGCACGCTGGGTCAATGCCCGGCCATGAGCGGCCACGTTATCCATCCCGAGACGGCTGAGATAGTCAGCAGCTGCTGCCAACCCCACCGCTTGCGAAACCATCGGGGTGCCCGCCTCGAACCGGGCTGGCGGGGCAGCATAGGTGGAATGATCCATGTGGACCACTTCGATCATGGATCCACCGGTCAAAAATGGCGGCATCTCGGCCAGGAGATCATACCGACCCCATAGAGCGCCGATCCCGGTTGGCCCCAGCATTTTATGTCCCGAAAACGCGGCGAAGTCCACTCCCAGCGCGGCCAGATCCACTGGCATATGCGGAACGGACTGGCAAGCATCCAGAACAACCAGCGCTCCGACGTCGTGGGCAGCCCTGGCCAGATCTGCCACCGGATTAACGGTGCCAAGCACATTGGACTGATGAGTCAGCGCCAACACCTTGGTCCGCTCTGTCAAGAGGGAACCCAGATCACTGAGGTCAAGTTGGAAGTCATCTGTCAACGGGATCCAGCGAAGCCTCGCCCCGGTGCGTCGGCACGCCTCTTGCCAGGGCACAAGATTGGCGTGATGCTCCATTTCCGTGACCAGCACCTCGTCGCCCTCGCGCAGAGTGAGTGCGTCCGGGATGTTCGGGCCACTGTTGCTCAAGGAGTACGCCACAAGATTCAAGGATTCTGTCGCGTTTTTGGTGAAGATCAGCTCATCCGGATTCGCCACACCCACAAACCGCGCAAGCGTACCCCGGGCAGTTTCATAGGCATCTGTGGAGGCTTCAGCCATGCGGTGGGCACCCCGTTTTACCGCGGCATTCGCCGTACGCAGGTACTCCATCTCGGCGGCAAGGACCTGCTCTGGATGCTGGGCAGTGGCTCCCGAATCCAAATAGACCAGGCGACGTTCCTGCCCGTCTTCATAATCCGTCAACGTTTGGTTCAGAATCGGGAAATCAGCGCGCAATGCCGCGACATCCAGCCCTGCGCCACTCGCTGTTTTCGGGGGCTCAGAGGCAGCTTGCTGGGTAGCGTCAGCTGCGATCTTGGCCTGGTCACCGGCATTATCCCGGGCATATTCGCCACTCATCGCAACCTCCTGTTAGCGCACGTCACGGCGCCACCCAGTATAGGGACGCCATACCGATTGCCCGAGAAGGTCGTGAGACACACGACACGAAAGACGCTTGCTCCTCGCCGGTCGTGAAAATTTTGTCCGCGCCTACGTGCTCTGCCTCTCCCAGAGACGGCACTATTCCAGCTACCTTTGAAACCCACGACGTATTAGCGTGGTTCCATCCCTGTCCCTGCGTTCGTTCGAGGTCCATGTGCGTTCCTGGATGCGAGTCCAGTTTTTCGTTTTCTACTTCAGCTGGGTGACCTTCCTGTCCTATTGGGGTATTTACCTCAACGCCCGAGGTTTCAATCCCACTGAAATCGGCATGTCCATCACTGCTTCGCTCGTGACCCGAGGGTTAGCAGTCGCCGTACTGTTCCCTCTCGTCAACCGGCACGTCGGCATTTTGCGGTTAACGCGCGCGCTCGGATGGTTGAGCCTTGCCTGCGGAATTCTGTTCGTCCCCGATATGGGGTATGTATCGCTGATCGTGGTCTCCTCCGCCTTCGGCATTTTGTATCCGACCATGATGCCTGTGCTTGAGACCATCGGGACGCTCGGCGCCCAGCGTGGCCATTTTGCGTACGGCCCGACTCGTCTGTTCGGTTCAGCAGGGTTTGTGATCGGCACAATTGTCAACGCATTGGTGTCCGAATACTTCGGCAATGAAAGTCTGATCTGGCTGTTTTTATTCGGGTGCGCCGCGATGTCTGTGCTGGCGCTGCGCCCGCTGCGTGATGAGGTGCTCGCGCAGCAAACGTCTGGGCCACTCGGTTCGTGGGGTGAACTCGTCGGCAGGCGCCTTTTCTGGGTGGTTTTGATCATCGTGATCGTGACCCAAAGCGCGCACGGCGCGTATTACGCCTTCGGCGCCTTGCGGCTTCAGGATCTTGGGATTAGTGACCAGCTCATCGGCATCACGCTCATTGTGGCGCCGATTAGCGAAATGGTGGTCTTTCAGTTATCGGGTCGAAAAGCCGATTCCATGTCCATCCCCTGGCTGCTGGGCGTTGCCGCGGCCGCAGGTGTTCTGAGGTGGCTAGTGTGGGCCTTCAGCACCAATGCTGGTCTGCTTCTGGCTTCCCAGACGCTCCACGGGCTCACATTCGCTCTCATGCAAATTGGGTTCCTTCAGTTCCTGCGTCGCCATGTTCCGCCACATTTGGTCACGCCCGCTCAAAGTGCCTACGCCGCACTAGGCACCGGTATAGGAACCGCCGCAGCCACCGCTCTGGCCGGAGTATTTTTCCAAACTTCCCCCACGCTGACCTTCGTACTCATGGCCGGGATCTCCGCCCTTGGAGTTATTGCGTCCCCGTTCCTTATCTCTCCGCTGCGCACCGCCACGCATCAGGAGCTGTCTTTACCCGAAAGGTAGGGGCGGTCAGTCCCATCACTAGGGTCTTTTACACTAAGGTCTTTTAGTTATTGGATGGTTCGTCCTTTGACGGTTTTCGCGAACGTTTAAGTAGTAAAGATCGTCCACGCGCGGGCGAACCCGTTCCGCGCATACCCGCGGCGACCGCTACGACGTTAGCAACGCTAATGAGGGCAAGTCCCGTCAGATCGGCGGGTGTGAGCTTTTCCCCCAAGATGATGGCACCGGCCAGGGCCGCGCAGGCGGGGTGCAGGCTCATTAAGGTTGATGCGATGCCGAGCGGTAATCTGCGCAACGCCAGTACATCCGCTGCGTACGGAATCGCCGAGGACAGTAACCCCGCGAGCAGTGCTAGCGCCATGATGGGCACGGTAACCGCTCCAAAATCCATGGTGGCTAACGCGATCGGACCGAATAGCGCGGTGGTGCAGACCGCGGCGATGGCAGACGGGGCAAGACCCTCTAAGCGCCGGCCGGCAGACCGTGCTGCCGCCAGATAGAGTGCCCAGCACAGCGCTGCCAGCAAGGCGAAGAACGCTCCGGCGGGCGTCGCGGACCCCTGGGGCCCGGTGACCAGAATCATTCCGGCAAAACCTGCGCCGGCGCATAGAACGCCGATCAGATTGCGGGTGGCGATCACCGCTAAAATAAGCGGTCCCAAAAACTCCAGCGTCACCGCAAGACCCACTCCGATCTCAGCGATGGCGGCATATATCGCCGTGTTCATGCCTGCGAGTGGCAAAGCCACCAGCACTCCCCAGGCCAAGTCGCGAGATCTTGCCCTGCGGAGATACCTCCATGCAAGCGGCACATGCATCAGAGACATCACGAGCTGCCGGATAGCGACGACCGCGGGAATACCCAGCGGCGCTATCACCATGGCGGCGCAGGCTGCCCCGATCTGCGTCGACGCAGCTCCGGTGGTCAACAGAGCCACCCCAGCGCCCGGACGGTACTGCGGGCCGTGTGAGCTGGATGGCGCCGGGCCGACCGGGGTGGTTTCCGCCGAGTGGGAGGGGCGAGAAGACATCACCCTGGCGAGCCTACGACATATGCGCTACGAAGCTCGGGTATCTCCATGTCGCGATATCTGCGACAGCGTGAGCGAGGCCCCCGAGATGTGTGAGATCAAGGCGATTACGCCCACCAAGACGAATGCTAAAGCCGTCACCGGAGCCGCTGAGGCAAGCGCTGTGAGAACCGAGGTTCCGTTGGCAGTTGCGAATCTAGATCCCAGGGCGATGAGCACCGTAGCGATCAGAAGACCTGCGGTGACCTGGATTATTAGCACTTCCGTTCCCATCGTGACAAGAATCCGTCGCCCACCGACGCCGAGGCTTTTCAGCACGGAAAACTCGCGGCGCCGCGCCAGGTTCCCGCTGATTGCTGACTGAATCAAGCTGAGCACGCTCATCACATAAATCGTGCCAAATATTCCGATATTAGAACGATAGGTATTGGCAGAACGCGTCTGTTCTAGCTGCTGAATATATTCAGATTTATTCATGACGTCGGCTTGAATATGTGCAGCGTGTAGCGTGTTGAGGGCCCGTTGAGGAGTGATCGGGGCTGCAAATACTGTCACGGGCAGCGTAGCCGGGTTAGGGACGAACCTGGATACTTGGGACCAGTCCATAAAGACCCCTTCCAGCCACGAGTCGTTCATCACCGCAACTACCCGCAGGGTGACCGTCCCACCTTCGTTATTACGGATCGTAAGAGAGTCACCAATTTTGGCGCCACTCACACTGGTAGCCACATTGGTTCCACCGACGGCTCCCAGATCGCCCGCGACCACCTGCTGCTTTTGCAGTGTTGCCACATGGGTAGGGTCGGCAAAGTACACCCTTCTAGTTTTTCCGGAGACATCGCGCTGCACAGACGCTAACCGAGCAATGCGGTCACTTTTCGATTTTAGGGCTTGAAATGCTCGATCAGCCTGAGGTGCCCCCATCACCGATGTGATGGCGCTCGAACTTATCCTCTGCCGATAGATATCTTCTCGAATCTGCTGGTCAGGAGCATTCGCGACCAGAAAACCGCCAAAGATACCCACGGCAACGATGACCGGAGTTGCCATGCGGGCAAAACGGATTCGATCTTTGCTCGCTCGTTGCGCAGCAAGGAGGCCAGGACCGGGCGCCACCGCTCCAACGCATCGCCCAATAATCCACGCACCCACCGGGATGATGAGCGGAGCAATAGCGAACAACGGCACAACTGCTAAAAGTGGCAGAGCGATGATCAGCGACGAACCAAAAGCGTCCGCGCTCCCGAGCACTACGCAAAGCAATCCGGCAACGACGATGACGATCCGGATGGATACGCCCCACCAGGATGGGCGCGGAGCTAGCGCATTCATCGAGCCAAGAAGATCTCCGCGAGTCATGCTGCGAACAGCAACCAGCCCGGCTATTCCTGTCGTCAGCGTCGCAGCCACCGTCACAATCAGCGCCGCCGCAAGAGAAAAACCAAACTGTACCTGCACCCCAGAGCCGAAGAATCCAATGGCTTGAAGCCCTGCAAAGAGCGGACCGGCTAGCAAAACTCCGACAACCGATGATGGCAGTGCTACCGCGAAGCCCATGACCAGGCATTCCAAAAACACCATCCGCGATAAGCGCCAACGGTTCGCCCCAACCAGGCGCATCAGAGCGAACTCGCGTTGCCGGAACCCCACCACCTGTTTCACAGCAGAGCACATGAGGAATCCACTAATCACGATGACCAAACCACTTAAAACTGAGAGAAGTCCCCTAAATGAGGTCAGCTGAATCGCAACATCTTGCGGCGACACGCCCGCAACGTGAACGTTATGAGGGTGGGAGAAGGCATCAACGAGGCCCGCTTGAGCCGACGCGATGAGGACCGTGAAGCAGAGAGTGACGATGCATCCCGTATACAACGCAATGTGTTTGCGAAGGAGCCTAATAGATAGCCGCATTATTTCGAGCATGACCGCGCCTCCAGATCTGCGAGGCGTTCCGAAATATCGCGCGATGAGAGCCCAGATTCGTCAGCAGCGACGGCTCCGTCGTACAGAAACAGTACCCTGGATGCCTGGGCAGCGACCGTGGGGTCGTGAGTTACGAGGATGACCGTGCTGCCACTTTCGGGCAGAGTCCCGAGATTATTCATCACCTCACGGCGTGACTCGCTATCCAATGCGCCCGTCGGTTCATCAGCAAAAACGATGTCTCGCTGGCTGGCTAAGGCGCGAGCAATCGCAACCCTTTGCCGCTGACCACCGGATAGTTGATCGGGGTATCGCTTTTCGAGCCCTGCGAGCCCAACTCGACGTAACGCCTGTTTCGCCGACTCATCCGACATGCGCTTACCGTCAAATAGCGCGGGCAGCTTCACATTTTGGATCGCCGTCAGCGCATCGATTAAGTTGTACGACTGGAAAATAAAACCCCAAGCTATCCTCCGCAATTTATCGAGCTTAGCGGCGCTCAGGGTAGCTAGATCAGAATTGCGATACAGGATCCGCCCTTGAGTAGGTCTCAGCAAACCTGCCACACAGTTTAGAAACGTGGACTTACCAGAACCGGACGGCCCCATCACCGCCGTCATCGTCGCCGGCTCAAAATCAACTGTGATTCCACACAGTACATCTGGGGACTTTCCATAGCGGTGATGCAAGTTATCGACACTCAGAACAGGCATGATATTTCTTTCTGTGAGCGGTCTGACGTGGGAAATATTGGGCCGTCGATGGCATAGTTTTTCGATAACACCGAGGGGTATTTTGATAATACTCGGGTTTCTTTTACTGACTCTAAACGGTCTGCTCTATGCAACGAAAAATAGTTATTTCTTAATGTCATTGTGAATCAGCCTGTAAATCCTATATATCGAGATACCTTTAATACTGCTCTTGCCGTGCTGCCGCAAAGACCTCGCAGAACAGACATCAGCTAGGAATACGATACGCCTGATCGACCACGAATCTGACAAAAACTGGGGGCAGGCCCGTCGCTACCATGTCTCTGCCGCGACGTAGACGCGATATCACCCAGGTTCACAGCCCAACTGCTGATCGACGACCGGTAAAAACCTAAGCAACCAAGCCTTCTACCGGCACGCCCTCATCGCCGACGATGAAAAGCGACGATCCCTCACCACGCTTACACCCAACGATTTCAGGTGTTCTAGCGCTTCTAATTGAGTGGACCTCCGTAGAGGTTTGAGAACCCCTGCCCACCGCTGAAAACCTGTCTTTGCGTCGGCGCGTTCCAGCAGGCCACAGCACGATGAGGTGGAGCCAGCCGGGGCCACCGAGCCAGAGCAGATGCTGGTGATCAGGAAGTACGGAGGCGCGATCAGCATCGCGGATATCCCCCACTTGAGTCCGCGCCGGGTGCGGATATCCGCGAGCAGTCGATTGCTCGGCATGTAGCGGTGCAGGTAGTCGCGGACGCGAACGCTGAGCGTCGAGATAAGGCGGAACATGACGGGCCCCTCGTCACACGTGTTACTCCGTCGAGGAGACAGAACGTGTGTGAGCGCCCGAAGGCCGTCCCGGAGGACCCGCAATATAAGGAGAACCCGCCTAACTATCCACTGTACGCCGGGGTCGGCGTTCATAGAACCCGCGCTCGCCGTCGCTTCGCCGCGCGCACCTTTCCGTGTAGGAGTGAGAGGACCCGACGATGACGAACCTGAGCCAGGCAGTCCAGGACGAGCGCACGGCGCGAATGGTGCTGTCGATGGTCGTCGAACCATACGACGCCGTGACCAGTCGTCTACTGGCCAAGCTCGGTGTGCTTGAACTGTTTCGGCTCGCCGAGAGTAGTGAGTCGATGCCGGACCTCAGAACCGTCGATACTCAGGTCTGGCGTTCCCAGTTCGAGCGCTCAGACGCTCGGACGCTTGAGCAGAACGTCGTCAAAGCCCTGTGCGCTGGTATCGGCGCGAGGGCCTCGACCTCCTACAGCGAGCATGTGGCCGCGGAGTTGGCCTCTGACCTCGTCAACGCGGACCGGGTAGTCTTGGCCGGTGGCACGTATGGAATCGAAGGTGCTGCTCATCGAGCGACCTTGGCGTCTGGTGCCGACATGATCGCGGTCATGGCCAACGGCGTTGATCGGCTCTGCCCGATGGGTCACCGTGAGCTACTTGAGCGGATGGCCGACCTCGGCCTCCTTGTCAGTGAGGTCCCGCCAGGCGCGGTAGCAACGCGCCATCGCTTCATCGCTCGGACGCGGCTGATGGCCGCGCTCTCCGCAGCGACCGCCGTTGTCGAGGCTGGCGTTCGCTGAGGAACTGACGCAGAACCAGCAGATCACCGCGCTCGGCAACGGAGTGCTAACTCTCCGGGCCGCGTTAGCACTATCGCTGCTCGTCGCCTGAACGTGAGCTACGAGAGAGTCGCGTCCTCCAGTGCGCGCGGCGTTGTTCCCAGAGCGGAGAGTAGGCGGGCCCTGATTCGCTGCTTGCGCTCCTCGAAGAACGACGCGAAGTCCGCCAAATCAAGCGGAAGGCCGTCGAGCTCGTTCTCGACAAGGTACGTGGCTCGCTTGTCCTCGCTCGGGAAGGCGGTGTCGGTCCACTCCGCGGGCAGGCCGTCCTGCTTCTCGATGTTGGCGGTTCCGGCACGCAGCTGAAGGTTGTTTGCTAGGAGGTTCACGGCTGCCAGGTAGTCGTCGATGCTGTCGAGCGGGACGCCGGCGTCGAGTAGCTTCTTCGTGGTGAACCGGGACTTGGGGAACATGTGGTCTTCATGCAACTTCTTGCTCAGGTCCGGCCCCGAGTACAGGATCGAGAGAACGGAGAACGTCCGCTAGCCGGCGTACTTGAGGTTGAGCAGCTCGTCGATCTCGGCGGCGTCGAACGCGAGACTCTTGCCAACGGCCGCCATCGCCTCCTCGACCGCCGCGACCGGGAAGCCGTTCGTCGAGTTGGTGCGGAGGACATCGCGGATGCGGGTGAGGAGAGTGTCGAGGCCCGACCCCCAGATGCCGCGCTTGACCAGAGAGCGGACCTCCTCGCGGGCATCCAGCTCTTGCCGCTGGTTCGTCGCCATCGACAGCAGCAGGTCGGAGTAGGAGAGGGTGGTGCCGCCGCTATTGACGGGGACGAAGACTTCGAGCACCTTGTCGGCGTCCTGATCGGTGACCAGGAAGTAGTTCATCAGCTTGAGAACCCGCACCGCCTCGTATAGGTCGTAGAGTCGCTGGAACGCGTCGGCCGATCCGGCGATGCCCCGTTGCTCCAACTCGCGCACGATCGCAGGGCCGGCGTTGGCGAGATCGAGGACCACACATACCCAGAACCACTTGTCTGCCTTGCCGTCTGCCGGGAAGCTTCCCGGTTGGGGAGGAACCACATGTCGTACTTGGTGCCGAGTTCCTCGTCGTCGGGCTCGTAGACGAGGTTGAGATAGAGGCGCTTGACGGCGAACGCATCCGCGCTGTTCCACCGCGCGTACTTCTTCTCCGCGATGCTGCCGTACAGCGCGATGTTCAACGAGGTGAGGCGCTGCTGCCCGTCAAGGACCGCCGTGGTGCCACTCCCGGAGGGAACCGCTGCCTTGTCCGTATAGGGGTTGTCGCACTCATGATGTTTCGTTAGGAACCCGTAGAACGTGTACGACTACACCGTTTCAGGCTTGACGTCCCAAAGCAGTAAGGACCCGACTGGTATCCGCGCATGAGAGACTGCCGACGAGCTTGATGATCTGGTCGGCGCCCCAGACGAACTCGCGCTGGATCGCCAGCATCAGGTACTCGCGCTTGAGGAAAGCGGTCAGCATCTCCTCGATGCTGCGCGGAGTCTGGACCGACATGCGAATTCTCTCGGTAGGGTTGGCAAGTGGTCAGGCGATGGCGTCGTCATATACGGCCACCACGGTGTCGTAGAGGCCGTAGTGACGCAGCCCCTTGTGGGACTCGATGCCGGTGTAGGACAGGGAGGAGTCCTCGTAGCGCCGGAAGGCGAAGACGGCCTGGTTCATATGGGTGGCGTTGAAGACGCCGAGGTTCACGAGAAGGTGGAAGTCCTCTACGGCCAGTCCAGTGACGGTGCGGAACAGGCCCGGTTCGAGTTTGGTGATGACATCCTGGAGGGTGTTCTCGCGGAAGTCGGTGAGGTACATGAACGCCGGGATTCGGGTAGCGAACTTGACCAGCTTCTCCTGAATCTGCTTCCGCTTGGACTTGTACTCCTTCTCTTCCGCTGTGAGCTCCTTCTTCTCCGCTGGCGTGATGTCCTCGCCCTTCTCCTTCTTCGCCTTCTTCACGGCGTCGCTCTTGTTCACGACGGTCTCGAAGATGTCGTTGCCGAGTGCGCGGAAGCCTTCGATGTTCATGACAGCGTTGAGGGCGTCAGGGTTGTTCATGATCTTGCGCAGGGTGTCGTTGTCAACGTTGACGAGGATCGCGGACTCCCACTTGCGGGCCAGGAGGGTCGCAGAGGTGCCCGACATCGCGATGTCGAGGATGCCGCCGGCATCGACCTGGGTCATGTTCGACCCGTCATACGCCAACACGGGTAGGAACTTCACGAGCTCCCCGACGGCCTGCTCGGGGTTGGGCGTTTCCGGCGAGAGACCGGCACCGTAGTCGGCGATCTGGCGCAGCGCGCGGGTGGGCGCGAAGTCGAACACGAAGCTCACCGGCTTGAGAACGGCTTCGGCGCTCGGGTCGTCCCCATCGGGGTTCTTGATCGACCACGGTGACTGCACGCGGAACGCTGCCTGGAAGTAGGTCTCGGGCGAGTTGAGGTTTCGCAGCATCAGGATCGAGGACCACTGCTTGACGGTGACGCCCGTCGTGAGCTTCCCGCAAGACAGCGTGATCGTCTTCGTATCGTGGCCGTCGCCGATCACCGCGCGCACCGGTGGGAGGGCATCCAGTCCGATACCTGCGCCGGGGCCCGCGACGACGAGGACCTGGTAGTCGTGCCAGAACACGTTCTGCTTCTCCGCGAGTAGGTTCGCCATTGCCTGGCATGCAGCGACATTGGGTAGGAACCAGAACGAGTGCTGTAAATAGGGCAAGAGCCGGACATCGGAGTATGGGAATGGAGGGCGGCTGCCCATCCGCATGACGTCGACTTGCGTGGGCAGGTGAGCGCCACGGATGAGGTCAAGCCACTTCTGAACGTCGGACTTGTGCGTGAACTCCGCGTCGTTACCGAAACCCTTCGCCTCGAAGAACTCGTTGAGGTCGAACTCGTCGAACTCGCCTTGGTTCGCGACAGCAATGAGTTCGTCAGGCATCTGGTAGGTGAACAGGCGCATCTCCGGGAGCGCCCCGTACGGGTTCCATGCATTCGGGTGCGCGACGGCGTACTCGGCCTTGGCGCGCTGCTCGTCTGTGTAGGTCCAGTTGAAGATTTGCTCCTCGATGAACTCACCGGTTGCCAGTGCCTTGAACGGCGTGCCGGACAGGTACAGGTAGGCGCGGGTGGTTATCGGCAGGAAGTCGTCCTCGTCGTTGCCGAGCTCGTCAAGCTCCTCGTCGAAGGCGACGAGGCCGTCGTTGTATTCCGCTTCCATTTCCTTCTGCTTGACCTTCTCGTCCTCGCCCTCGAACAGCTCCTTGGCGGACTCTCGCCAGGCACCGAAGTGGTATTCGTCGAAGATGACCAGGTCCCAGTTGGTGGTGTGGACCCACTCGTTCTTCGCTTTGATGAGTCCGGTCTTCCGGTCGCGCCCGAGTAGGTCCTGGAACGAGCCGAAGTAGACCAGCGGTCTCGTCTTATCGGCGTCGTCTGGGCTACCTCCGGTCGCTGAGGAAAGGTACTGCCAGCCGTCGAAGTCGGCGTGAGACTCCAGGTCGGTCTGCCAGGCGTCCTCCACTGCGGGCTTGAAGGTGACCACGAGGATGCGTTTGGCGCCGAGCCGTTTGGCGAGTTGGTAGGATGCGAAGGTCTTTCCGAAGCGCATCTTGGCGTTCCAAAGGAACCGCGGCACCGCCTGAGAATCCTCAGCCCAGATGGACTCGAAGTAGCCCTCGGCCTTATCCACGGCGCTGGCTTGCTCCGGGCGCATCGGGAACGTCTCGTGGTGGGTACCGCTAAGTTTCACGCCGGTGCGAAGCTCAGTAATCGCCGTGCGCACATCGTCCGGGGTACAACGCATCCACTCCCGCGCTGAGCCGAAGATCGGGTTCTCGAAGCCCTTGTCGATCAACCGTTGGCGCACATCTGAATCGCGAAACACCGACCCGTCGTCACGCTCGGCGAGTTCATCAACATGCAACGTATAGACCTGCTGCATCTGCCCCTGAGACTCGCGGATGCGCGCGTTCACGTCGGCCTTCGTCGTCTGTCCCACCTTGAGGAGTCCCGCGTATCCGGCCGGCGGATCGTTGGGCGACCACGCGTAGATGCGCAGCCGAGCCTCCGGCTTCTTAGGGAGGAGCTCGTCGATCTCCTGCTTCACTCGTCCGCCTCCATCGGTCGAACGATCCGCTCGACGAAAGCGATCTCGTCTTCCGAAAGGCCGTACTTCTCGTAGAGGTCGCTATCATTCCAATCCCGCGTCCAGGCCTGCGTTGGAACAAAGGTGTAGACCTTCCGGGTGGTGTCCTGCGAGGGTTTGTGAAGGAGGATGAGAAAACGCGTCAGTCGGCAGCGGAGGTACGACAGCGCGCTCTCCGCCTCTTCTCGTGTGTCGAAGGTTCCGATGCAGAGATACGTCTCGGAGGAGATGCTCCCGCTCTCACCAAGGAAGGGCGTGCTGATGATCCGATGGGGATAGGTGTCCTTGTTTCCTGTGCCGGGAGCGGCGCGCCCAACATAGATCTTCCAGCCATCGATTAGGTGAGCGCCCGAGGGGATCGATTCTCGAGCCACATACCCAGTCCCACCGTTTTGATAGATGAGAACGTCGCCAGGTGCCTTTGACGTCCTGCCTTTGAACGTGGTCTCTAGACCAAAAGGCTTACGAGAGCTGACCAGCCTTTCGAAGCGTTTTCCTTCGGGCAGTGCCAGCGAGTGCTCTTGCCCGGTCTCGATGGCAATTACCTTACGCAAGATTGACAGAGCCTCGTTGAACCGGATGAAGACGTCCGCACCTGGTTCGAGCAAGAGGCGAGAGGCCGTGGTCTTCGGCCAATCCTTGAAGTGGGTGGTGACCTCGCAGAGTCCGGGATGGTCGCGTTCCCAGAGGAAGTAGCACACACCGCCCTTGAGTCCCACCCCTGGGAACACATCCGAAGCGCTCAGGTAATCGTTGATTGCCCGCACACGGCTGTCGGTCAGCATTGACTCCCTGAACTCATCGAGGCCTTTTCCTCCCGCGAACCAGCGGGAGGGAACGATCATGGATAAAAAGCGCGGGCCGAGCTTCTTAGCCTGCTCTACGAAGAGTTGATAGATCGGGGCGGCACTGGTCCCATGCCCGCCATCGCTGAGCTGATAGGGCGGATTGCCGATGATGACGTCGAACTGCATGTTGTCTCCAAACAGCTCCGCGATGCGAGCTTTGATGTCGTCGGTATGGATGAAGGCGTAGGCGTGAGTCTCAAGTTCGTCGCCCCGTGCGTAGTCGTCCTCGCCCGCCCCGCAGTAGAGGCACTTGCGGTTGGTATAGACCGCAATCTCCTCACCCGTGAGGGGATCGAAGCGGAACTCGCGCTTACCGCCGCCCCAGGTGTGCTCAGTGCGCTCGAACCAAATGTTGCCGTCCTCGGTGGCGAAGGACTTGGCGATGGAGTGCGGGCCGTTGGCGAACTTCGAGCAGTAGACGCTCCGGCGCGCCAGCAGCGCAGTGAGCTGGGTGATCCCGATGCCGAACACCTGACGGGTCAGGATGTGATCGACGCGCTCGGAGAGATCGGGGATCGCCAGGATCAGTCCGTCGGTGAGCCGACGCACGATCTCACGTAGGAACACCCCGGACTTGGTGAACGGGTCGAGGAACGTGACATCGGCGTTGGCCCACATGTCCGCGCCGTCGTTGGCGTCCGCCCACGCGGTCGCGAGCGTGTCGAGCATCTGGTTCGCGAACTCTGGCGGGGTGAAGACCTCATCGTTGGAGAGGTTCGCGATGCAGGTCAAGACATCCGGGTTGTGCCCTCGGAGAGTAAAAGGTGCAAGGGTCACGCGGCGGCCTCGGCGATCTGATGGACCGTCATCGTCGGGTAGGTCTTGGCGGGGACGAAGAGATCGTCGTCGTCGAGTTCGCCGAACAGGGTTCCCTCGTACGAGGCGCGCTGGGTGAGGTCGTCATAGCGGAAGTCGCGGCGCTGGAACTTTCCTTTGCCGAGGTAGCCCCATTCAGGGAAGGTGATCGGCTGGCCGCTTGGCACGGCCATGGTCAAGGCATCGCCCTGGACGATGTTCACGGATAGGACTACGCGCGCCGCTTGTGCCCACTGGTCATCGTTACTGATGCCCAGGAAGGTATTGAAAACCTCGGCGAGATTGTCGCGGCACTCTTCGGCGTTGTCGCCGAGGAGCTCGATCCCGTAAGTACACATCAGTGCGAACAGTGCGTAGTGGCGCTTCTCGAACTCGCTCTTGCCGTGGCGACGCTGAACGGTGACGAGCTTGCGGGCCAAGACGGGGACAAGGAAATTGCCGGAGCCACAAGCCGGTTCGAGCACACGAGAGTCGATCCGCTCGGACTCGTGCTTAACGAGATCGAGCATGTCCTCGACCATCCACGCGGGCGTGAACACCTCACCGTGTTCCGAAACGCGTTGCTTGGACTTCACCAAGCGTTGGGCGTCCTTCAGGTTCACCTTTAGCCTTCCCCGTGCTCGTCGTTGTCATGAGCGTAGGAGCGACCACTGACACCGGGATGGGCTACGGGGAGCTCTTGGTCACTGGCCGCTGCACCCGCGCGCACCCAGTCGTCGATCTCGCTGGCTTGGAACTTCCAGAGGCGAACGACCCTGTGGGCGGGCATGGTCTTCTCGGCGATCCAGGTGTAGACGGTGTCTTTGGTGACCCCGAGGTGGACGGCAATATCGTCTGCGGACAGCCATGGCTCAGCCACGTTGGTCCTCCCTCGCTCAACGGCCCAGTCGGGCCAACACCCACAATGATACCGGCGGAGGGATGAGGACGGGTGAGTCGAGGACGAGCGCGGTGATCAGCCCCTCGTGTCGCGAGTGGTCGGCGAGTTAGAGGTCGATGGCGGCTCCCATCGACCAGCCGAAGAGCACGATCCGCTGGGCCCCTCGTCGGATGGCGTATCCGATGGCTTCGTCAACGTCGGTGGTCTCGGTGTGGCCGAGGGTCGTTCGGCCGGTCCCGACGCGTGGCCCTTCTGCGGTGTTGCGGTAGCTGAGGATCAGGGAGGCGTAGCCGAGCTCGGTTGCGGTAAGGACTCCGCGGAGAGTGCCGGCGCCCATCGGATATCTGAACGTCCGCAAGCGCGACGAACTCGGCCGCGAGGTTCGCACCATCGAGCTCGATCCTGAACGAGCACCGATGATCGAGTGGGCGTTCAAGGCCTACGCCTCGGGCAACTGGAGCATCAGTCAACTCCATGACGAACTCACCTACATAGCGCGGGCTGCGCAGCCTGCACACGCCGAAGAGGCCAGCGAAGCCGCTGGCGGCATCCACCATCCACCGGCTCCTGACCAACCCGTACTACAAGGGCAATGTCATCTACCGAGGCATCCGCTACAAGGGCAACCACCCGGCGCTCGTTCCTGCCGAGGTCTGGTACCAGCTCCAGCCCGAGCTCACCGCGCACCAGTGCGCCGTCGAGGCAACCCAAGTCCACGGCCACTACCTCAAAGGCACCATTCACTGTGGCCAGTGCGGATCCCGGCTCATCGTCTCCAATGCGAAGAACCACCAGGACAACGAGCTGCGCGTCGAGCACAACCGGCCCTTCGAGATGCTCCTCGATCCGCAGGTCAATGCCAACGCTCTGACCTGGGCCGCAGACGCGAACAAGGCCCGAACCTCGACCAACGTTTCCGTTAGCAAGGGTTCGACCCTTGGCTCGGGGTGGGCCGTGAGGGACTCGAACCCCCGACATCCACGGTGTAAACGTGGCGCTCTAACCAACTGAGCTAACGGCCCGTGCTTGCTCGACGCAACTCATGCTGACGTGAGCAGACCACATCGTTGCAGATGATGCGGGCTCGAGCAAATTGAACAAGCCCGCATACACCGCGACATCAACGGCTTCGAGCTCCAAGCCGAGTCGCTGACCAGTCAGGCGCTGCGCTGACAGAGCTCATCGCTTTGAGCCCCGCAAGGTCAGCAGATTCCTCGATGATGGCAGGTTCCACATGGCCGGGGCGGCCAGCTTTGGGCACGAGCAGCCAGATCGGTGCGCCGGGCGCGAGCGGAGCGAGGGCGTCCACCAGCTGATCGACTAGGTCCCCGTCGTCGTCTCGCCACCAGATGATGACGGCGTCGACAATCTCCTGAGTGTCCTCGTCTTCTAAATCGGAGTCGATCGTATCCTCAATCGCATCGCGTAAATCGAGGTCGACGTCTGCGTCATAACCGATCTCCTGGACAATCTGCCCCACGGTGAATCCGAAGAGCTGGGCCGATGCGCTCGTGGCGGCGTCGGGCGACGGTGCCAAGGAAAGACTCCTTCATGTCGGTGAAATGTCGTGGATACCAGGGGCTTAGCGGCCTTCTGGTAGCTGTCGGCTCTGAGTCTAGCTAACTGTGTTTTTCATGTCACTTGGCTTTGCTGCGCAGGTTCAACACCTCCGTCAGCGTAATCTGGAAATCCGCACGGACTCGGAGCGGTCGAGCCGGTCATGAGCCTTTAGGGCATTGATATGTCGCCGCCGACCCGACCCCGTCGCCCCTGTCGGAGCACCGAGAGAAGAGGACAGCGTGACTTCACGAGACAGCAACGGTCCCATCATCAACGGCGTCTACTCCCCTGCCCCGGACCCCGATCCGCAGGAGACCCAGGAGTGGATTGAGTCGTTTGACGGCGTCGTCGATGAGCGAGGGGGCGCTCGAGCGCGGCAGATCATGTTGAATCTACTGCGTCGAGCCCGGGACCGTCACGTCAGTGTCCCGAGCACCAACTCCACCGACTACATCAACACGATTTCGGTTGAGGATGAACCGTATTACCCCGGCGATGACAGCCTGGAACGAGAGATCCGCGCTGCGGTGCGCTGGAACGCAGCGATGCTGGTGCATCGTGCCCAGCGGCCAGGAATTGGCGTCGGTGGCCACCTGTCGAGCTATGCCTCGGTGGCCACCATGTACGAGGTTGGCTTTAACCACTTCTTCCGTGGGAAAGACCATCCCGGCGGTGGTGACCAGATCTTCTTCCAGGGGCATGCTTCCCCCGGGATCTACTCGCGTGCTTTCATGATGGATCGTCTGAGCGAGGATGTTCTCAACGGTTTTCGCCAGGAAAAGTCACATCCTCATGGCATCCCGTCCTACCCACATCCGCGCGCTATGCCGGATTTCTGGGAGTTCCCGACGGTGTCCATGGGCATCGGCCCGGTTAACGCCATCGAGCAGGCGTCATTTAACAAATACCTGCATAACCGGGGTTTGAAAGACACGTCCCAGCAGCATGTGTGGGCGTTCCTCGGCGACGGCGAAATGGATGAGGTCGAATCGCGCGGTGCGCTGCACATACCGGCGATGGAAGGTCTGGACAATCTGACCTTCGTCGTCAACTGCAACCTGCAGCGCCTGGACGGCCCGGTGCGCGGTAACGGCAAAATCATCCAGGAGCTGGAAGCCCAGTTCCGCGGTGCCGGCTGGAACGTCATCAAAGTGATTTGGGGGCGCGGATGGGATCCGCTGCTGGCAAGCGATTACGATGGCGCGCTGGTCAACCTCATGAACAACACCCCTGATGGCGACTACCAGACCTACCGTGCCGAATCCGGTGGCTTTATTCGCGATAATTTCTTCGGGCGCGATCCGCGCACCAAGGCCATGGTCGAAGGAATGAGCGATGACGACATCTGGTGGAAGCTGAACCGTGGTGGCCACGATCCGCACAAGGTGTATGCGGCATACAAAGCCGCGATGGAGCACACCGGCCAGCCGACGGTGATTTTGGCTCACACCATTAAGGGCTTCAAGCTCGGTAAGTCCTTTGCAGGCCGCAACGCGACGCATCAGATGAAGAAGTTCACGCTGGACGACATTAAGACGTTCCGTGACACCCTGCGCATTCCGATCAGCGACGCTGAACTTGAGAAGGATCTGTACGGGGCGCCGTACTACCGCCCGGATCCAAACTCGGACGCTATGCAGTATCTGCATCAGCGGCGCCGGGAGCTCGGTGGCCCGATCCCCCATCGCGCCCACAAGAAGGTCTTCCTTCCCCAGCCCGCTGAGAAGGAATACAAGGTTGTTCAGCGCGGTTCAGGCAAGCAGGAAATCGCCACCACGATGGCGTTCGTGCGTCTGCTCAAGGACCTCATGCGGACGAAGGAAATTGGCGCCCACTTCGTGCCAATCATTCCGGATGAAGCCCGTACCTTCGGCATGGACTCCATGTTCCCGACGGCGAAGATTTACAACCCGCACGGGCAGAACTACATCTCCGTGGACCGCGATCTGCTGCTGGCCTATAAAGAGTCCGCCTCTGGCCAGATCAAGCACATGGGCATTAACGAAATCAGCTCGACCTCGGCGTTTACCGCTGCAGGAACGTCGTACGCAACCCATGAGTTACCGATGATCCCGGTCTACATCTTCTACTCGATGTTCGGTTTCCAGCGCACCGGTGATTTCTTCTGGGCGGCGGGTGACCAAATGGCTAAGGGCTTTGTCATCGGGGCCACGGCCGGAAAGACCACCCTTGCGGGTGAAGGCCTACAGCATATGGACGGCCACAGCCCGATCCTGGCCTACACCAACCCCGGCACGGTCATCTACGACCCGGCATACGGATACGAAATCGGGCACATCGTGCGCGATGGCCTACAGCGTATGTACGGCGAGAACGAAACCCGTAACCAGGATGTCTTCTACTACCTCACGGTGTACAACGAGCCGATCGTGCACCCGGCTGAGCCCGAAAACCTCGATGTTGACGGCCTGCTGAAGGGTATGTACCTGCTGAAGGCTGACGAAGGCGAGGGCCCCAAGGCCCAGCTGATGGCCTCCGGTGTGGCCGTGCCGTGGGCTCTGCACGCTCAGCAATTGCTGCGCGAAGACTGGGGAGTCTCCGCCGATGTGTGGTCAGTCACCTCATGGACGGAAATGCGGAAAGAAGCTCTGGAAGCAGAAGAACACAACTTCCTGCACCCGAGCGAAGAAGCGCGAACTCCGTGGATTACGCAGCGTCTGCACGACGTGCAGGGTCCGTTCGTGGCGACCAGCGATTTCGATCATCTGCTGCCCGATATGATCCGCCAGTGGATTCCCGGACGCTACGGCGTTCTGGGTGCCGATGGCTGGGGCTTCTCGGACACGCGCCCGGCAGCTCGCCGCTTCCTGCACATTGACGCCCATTCGCTAGCCGTCCGCGCTTTGGCAGAGCTGGTTGCAGAAGGCAAGCTCGACCGGTCGGTTCTTCAGCAAGCCATCGACAAATACGATCTGTTGAACGTCAACGCAGGTCAGTCAGGCAGCGACGGAGGCGAGGCCTGACTCGCTGGTCACGACGATGACTTCTCCGTCGATCTCGGATCTGCCCCCGCTCGTGGGCCTCAGCATCGAGGCCCACGGCGCGGTGGCGCCGGTCCACCAAATCTATGACGCTATTGCGTCCGCAATTCGTTCGGGTGAACTGGCTCCTGGTACTCGGTTACCCACTGTGAGGACGCTTGCGACGGACCTGCAGGTTGCGGTCAACACCGTCGCTAAAGCGATTCGACGGCTTGAGGAATCCGGCCTGGTCATTACCAGGGGACGCGCAGGCACTGTGGTGGCTGCGCAAGATGCGCCCATGCGGGAACTATCCCAAGCCGCGGCGTACTTCGCCGAACTATCCAAGCGCTTAGGTATTGATCGTTCCCAAGCCGACGCCCTCTTGGATGCCGCCTTCGCCGACAGCAATACCGGACCCTAGGTGGGCTGCATACTCAAGGGCCGTTAATCTTTTCACTGTCGGTACAACCACTGTACGGCCGGACCGGCATCTCATCACAACTAGGAGAACCCCGTGCTCGTTATCGTTTGCCCCGGTCAGGGCGCGCAGAAACCGGGCTTCCTCGCACCTTGGCTCGACCTTCCGGGAATGCGCGATCTGCTCGGACAACTCGGTGACGCCTGTGACTGCGACCTGATAACCCACGGCACCGTCTCGGATGCTGACACCATCCGCGATACGGCCATTGCGCAGCCTCTTTTGGTCGCCGCCGGGATCATCGCTCACACCGCTCTCACACAGACGGTTGCCGCCGTATCTGCTGGCGCAACGTCAAATACTGAACCACCAGCTAGTAAAGAACCTCTCCTCGCAGATCTGTTCGCCGGCCACAGCGTCGGAGAGGTGACCGCAGCGGCGCTGGCAGGCGTGCTAACCCCTGAGGCAGCCATGCGGTTTGTGTCCGCGAGGTCTCAGGCAATGGCCCGAGCTGCAGCCGCCACCCCCACCTCCATGTCTGCGGTCGTCGGTGGCCAGCGCGATGACGTCATGGCTCGGCTCGCTGAGTTAAAACTTGTAGCCGCCAACATTAACAGCGCGACCCAGATCGTTGCCGCTGGCGATCCTGGAGCTCTTGCCGCCCTTGCCGCAGAGCCTCCTCGCCGCGCGAGGGTCATCCCACTGTCAGTAGCCGGAGCATTCCATACCCCGTATATGGATTCCGCCCGTGAAGAACTGCGCGAAGCAGCGTTGCATTTTGAGCCCGCCCCGGCGACCACGCCGCTGGTCTCCAATGCACAGGGAGCACTGGTTCGCGATGGGAAGGTGTACATCGATTCACTGGTCACCCAGGTTGCAGCACCGGTGGATTGGGAAGCCTGCATGAAAACTTTTGCATCTCAACAGGTCGATGCGATGATCGAGCTCGCCCCGGCTGGAACACTCACCGGTCTCGCTAAGCGAGATCTCAAAGAGGTGGAGCGAGTGAACCTAAACACGCCCGATGACCTTGCTCCAGCCCGCGATCTCGTCCTCGCCCATGCGGGCACCAACACCAACACTCCTGGAGGTAACGCGTGAGCGCGACTTTAACCCCGGCGACCACCGTGCCCGGTAGCCGCATCCTTGCTTATGGAGCTGCCCGCGGCGACGTCGTCGTTCCCAATGACGATCTGGTCGGCCCCATCGATTCCTCTGACGAGTGGATCCGCCAGCGCACCGGCATCATTACTCGCCGTCGCGCCAGCGCCGAGATGTCAGTGCTCGACATGTCGCGTACGGCCTCTCAGGACGCCATCACCGCATCCGGTTTGAACGCGAGCGATATCGACACGGTGATCGTTGCTTCGATCTCGTTCCCCTACCCGACGCCCTCACTCGCCACACTGCTGGCCCACGAGCTCGGCATTGACGACGCTGTCGCCTATGACATCTCGGCTGCCTGCGCCGGTTTCTGTTACGGGATCGGGCAAGCAGATGCGCTCGTGCGAGCAGGAGCTGCCCGCAATGTTCTAGTCGTCGGGGCTGAAAAGCTCTCTGATTTCGTCTCCCCCACCGATCGCAGCATTTCATTCCTGCTCGGGGACGGGGCCGGAGCCGCCATTGTCACCGCGAGCGAAACCCCCAAGATCGGCCCGACGGTATGGGGCAGCGACGGTGGCAATTGGCACACCATTCGGATGACGCACTCCTGGCTGCAGATGCGAGACGAGAATCTCGGCTGGCCCACCCTCGAACAGGACGGGCGAACCGTTTTCCGGTGGGCTGTGTGGCACACCGCAGACATCGTGCGTCGTACCCTTGAGCAGTCGGGACTGACCGTCGAGGATGTCGATGTTTTTGTGCCCCACCAAGCCAATATGCGGATCGTAGATGAGCTGGTGAAGCAGCTGAAACTGCCTGAATCAGTGACCATCGCCCGTGACATCGCGGATACCGGAAACACGTCCGCCGCATCCGTCCCGCTGGCAACCCATCGTCTGCTTGCCGAGGGCCAGGCAAAGTCCGGCGATGTCTGCGTGCAAATCGGCTTCGGGGCCGGACTCGCCTACGCGAGCCAAGTTGTCATCTTGCCCTGATAACGTCACATGAGACCACCTTTGTCAGGTGTTCGACAACGCGTCGTTCCTGCAAGGTTCTGTGCTGGGCGGCCTCGCCCGGTAATGTACTCACTGCCCAACGAACAAATATTCATCTAAGGAGCAACCCATGGCACACTCGGAGAACGAGATCCTCGCCGGACTCGCAGAGATCGTGAACGAGGAGACCGGTGTCGCCACCGAGGACGTCCAGATGGACAAGTCCTTCACCGACGACCTCGACATCGACTCGATCTCGATGATGACCATCGTCGTCAATGCTGAGGAAAAGTTCGACGTGCGCATCCCCGACGATGAGGTGAAGAACCTCAACACCGTGGGAGACGCCGTCAAGTACATCAACTCGGCTCAGGCCTAAGACCTAGCCCGGGGCACACCTCCCCGGGAATAGCGGCATAGGCCGCAGTGGCGGCGGGGAGGCCTACGTCTTCCCGCCGCAAACGTATTAACCCCGCTTTCCCTCCCCGCCCCGGTGTGCGGGCGTCGCCTAGACACAGGAGCACCGAATGACCACCACGCCCCGTCGAGTTGCTATCACCGGCCTCGGCACGTTCAATCCCCTCGGAACCGACGTTGATTCGACCTGGAAAGCCGCTCTGGCGGGAACCAGTGGCGCCCGGACGCTAGAGAACGACTGGACTGAGGCGTACGGCCTGTCCGTCAACTTCGCCTGTTCTGTTGCGGGAGACCCCTTAACCGTTCTATCGCGACCGGAGTCAAAGAAGCTCGACCCCGTCGGGCAATACGCTCTCATCGCGGCTCGGGAAGCTTGGCGCGACGCCGGGACTCCTGACGTTGACCCCACCCGCCTGGGTGTTGTCGTCGGTAGCGGAATCGGCGGCGTATGGACCCTCCTCGATCAGTGGGATGTAGTCCGCGAAAAGGGTGCCCGTCGCGTAAATCCCTTTACCGTGCCGATGCTGATGGCGAACTCGTCCACCGCACACATTGAAATTGAATTCGGCGCTAAGGCGGGCGCACATACTCCGGTCTCAGCCTGTGCAACCGGCGCGGAAGCCGTCGCCCACGCTGCGGATATGATCCGTTCAGGCCGTGCTGACATGGTGATTTGCGGCGGCGCCGAAGCCTGCATCCATCCGCTGCCGCTGGCCGCATTCGCTAATATGCGGGCACTATCTACCCGTCGCGACGATCCGGCAACGGCATCACGACCCTATGACCGCGATCGCGACGGCTTTGTCCTCGCGGAGGGCTCCGGCATTTTGGTTCTCGAATCCGAGGAACACGCCCAGGCTCGCGGGGCCCGTATGTACGCCTACGTCGCAGGCCGTGGTATGGCCTCAGATGCCTACCACATCGCCGCGCCCGATGAGGATGGCCAGGCACGCGCCATGCGGGAGGCACTCGCTCTTGCCGATATCTCGCCGAAGGACGTCGTTCACGTGAACTCTCACGGAACCTCGACCCCTCTGGGCGATATTGGTGAACTCAACGCGATTCGCACCGCTTTCGACGGGCAGACCGACCAGATTGTGGTGTCCTCCACGAAATCCATGACCGGCCACTTGCTCGGTGGCGCCGGCGCTTTAGAGACCATCTTCGCGGTGCTGGCGGCCCATCACCGGGTTGCTCCTCCGACGATCAATATCGAAAACCTCGACCCTGAGGTCCACATGGATATCGCCAACGGTGCACCGCGTGAGCTTCCATCGGGCGACATCGCCGTGCTGAACAATGCATTCGGTTTCGGCGGACATGATATCGCGCTGATTATGACTACTGCCTAAGCTCTAATTTCAGCTGGCTAGGGTCTAGTTCTACCTGTTTAAGGTCAACTTCCATCTGGTTAAGGGCTAGTTCTCCTGTTTAGGCTCCGGTTTTAGCTGGCCTCTTAGTCTCGATTGGACAGTTTAACCGGGCTGTTCTAGCCAGCCGGATCGTCTGGCTCGCGGGCTGTTAAGGCCCGCGAGGGCCAATACATCGCGGAGCACCTCCATGAGAGGGGTGCTCCGCGATATGTATATAGGGTTCGGCCATATAACGGATAACGTCATATAACGGGTGTGGCGCCATCGTATACCGGATACTGTCCGCTCATAGACCGAAGGCTATACGGTATACAGCAGATGATCGGGGGCCATAAATGCGGTCACCGATATCCCAGCAACCTTGAAAAGAGCGGAAAGCATGCCGGGGAGATTTAGCCAGCAATTAGCCGACCCGATGCAGCCACCTCATGCGCACTCCGTCCCCAGCATGGCGATAAACTTCCAGTTCTTCATCCCACGGCGCCCCTAACGCGAGGTTCAAACGCTCGGTGAGTGAGAGCGGATCGCGTTTGCTGTGTTCGATACATGAGCGAACCTGGTCCTCAGTCAGCACCGTGTTTCCCGCACGGTCCATCGCCGCATAGAAAATACCGAGGTCGGGGGTATGACACCAACGGGCACCATCGGCGTGCATCGAGGGTTCCTGCGTCACCTCAAAACGAAGATCGTCCCAGCCGCGCAGAGCGCTGGCCAGGGCTGCCCCGGTCGTTTCCCGGCCTCGCCAGGACGTTTCGGCGTGCACCAGGCCATGTTCAATGGGCTGTTCGCGCCATATCAGGCGTACAGGCACACCAAGTACTCCGCTGGCCGCCCAATCAATGTGCGGGGTGAGGGCACGCGGCGCGGAGTGGATATAGAGCATCCCCTGGGTCATGGTGTCCCTTCCTGTCCGATGCGTCTTCCCCAACGAATCGGTGCGGTGAAGGGCTATCCTTCCCAGGTTTAGATCAAGCCTAGAACTTTTCTCTAATGGCTCGCAACGCTTTCTTTTTCTGAGAGCGTTCTAATCGATCGATATATAGGAAACCGTCGAGATGGTCGCATTCATGCTGAATCAGTCGTGCGACGATCTCCTCTCCTTCCAGCACGACCTCTCGACCATCCAGGTCGACACCGATCGCACGCGCGTACTGGGCACGACGGGTGGGATACCAGAGCCCTGGCAAGGAAAGGCATCCTTCTTCCCCATCTTGAATCTCATCAGATAGTTCGACGATGCGAGGGTTCAGGATATAGCCGATCTCCCCCGCGAGATTCCACGAAAAAGCTCTGAGACCGACCCCAATTTGGTTGGCGGCTAAACCCGCTCGACCTTCATCGTCGACGTTCTCACACAGATCGCGGACCAGCTGCCGGACCCCCTCGGTGATGTCCGTAATCTCTTCGCATGGCGTGCGCAAAACAGGATCACCGATGATACGGATAGGGCGATGAGCCACGTATGCTCTCCTTGCTGGAACTGGCCTGCGCTAGACAGGTGATCTCTCGGTTCTATGCCGCATTCATATCTATCACGCAATATCCAGCTGCACTATGACTAGCGTCTCCCGAGGACCAGTCGGTGGACAAACACCCTCCTCATGAACACCTGCCAGGCTTAGAAGCTTCAATGAGCAGTCACGCTATGAGCTAGGCGGACATAGCATGGCTGCTACGCAAGCCCCCTCTTCTCAACTAGCTTCACACACCATCGCGATCTTCCCGTATGCGACCCGCTGATCTTGGCGATACCCGCCCATTCGAGCGTGTTACGATATTTGACCCCTAGAGACGTTTGATACCATGATGTAGCGCTAACCGAGTTGCAGAAATAGTCACAGTCACCGAAACATTGAGATACTGACACCGGCATGTCGGTACAGCCATTTGCTACATACGGAAACTCTCACCCTTTTAAAATGCGTCATCAACGACACCAGGGAAATGACCAGCGTTTCAAGAGCCCGCACGCTAAACGATACCGGATACCAAAAAACACATTCACCCATGCCAACAATGACTTCACGACACCAAAGACAGGAATATAATGAACAACCCTACGATTAGAGTCCGAGCCGCTGGAATTCTCGCGACTAACAACGGAATCCTCGTTCAAAGAAAAGTCAATGACCACCACTGGGCACTACCCGGCGGCCAGGTAGAGTTTGGGGAGTACGCTAAAGATGCACTGTGGCGAGAATTCAACGAAGAACTCGGAATTGATATCGAAGTCGGTGAACAGCTCACCGTTTTAGAGAACTTCTTCGAGCTCAACAGTGCCCCTTTCCACTCCATCGAATTCTATTTCAGAATAGGTGCTCCTCAAATCGGATCAGCCCCGCCCGCCAGTACGGAACCAGACCTCGAATTTCAATGGTGGATTCCGGGATGCGACCGAGAGTTTCGCCCCCATATTTTAGAGCCTCTGATCGTCGCTGAGCTTCAAAGGCTTAGCTAATGGCTTAGTGGCTGGAGTTCAGGCCTGGGATGCAGGCCCATATTCGTGGTGCCGCCGCGGGCATGGGCTTGTGTCGTCGATACTCACGCTGGTGCATCGACGCTCACTGACTGACGATGAACATAGAAACCCCGTCCTGTTGGACCGAACGGGGTTTCAATACTCCTACCACTCTGTGAAAGATATTAGTGAAACGGCTATAGGTATCTCGTGTCGGCAACTATTGAATACCATGCGCACTAGCCGTTCTATGAGAGCATAGAAGCTGCATCACTAGGCGTCATATCAGGTGGACCGCCGAGCCAGAACCTGATAGTTGATATTACCTGTTAACCTACGCCCACTCGCGTCTTGCGATACCATCATGCATTAGAAGCGTAGAGCCGATGCCATGTCACCACATGAGAAATGGTGATGATAGCTTCTAAAATTATGAACTGATAAAACACTAAAATCCTCAACCGAAAGTCCATGAGATACACCGATCAAAATACACAAAAATTTAAGGCAAATTTACCTTTACCCAAGAAGAATTATAGTGAGAATAATCATCTTCACTAGGCTGTCTCTAAACCCTTTATTGAAGGGAATATTAAACAAGGATGTCTAATAAATCCATTTCTTGGGTTAGGATATATCTAGCCATATCATTTTGATTAGCGGTATACTTTTACTCTCGACATTAACGCTTATCTATACCGATCCGCCTGTTCGCATTTATCAATTATGTCCAGTCCGGCTCCTGCGCCAATCATAGATTACTACACAAAAAATAAACTTAAAGAAGATTCGATTTTGACAGATAATGAACTCTGCATTCTCATGTTCACTGACGGCGCCAACCATCACCAGTTTTGGCGCAAGTCTCTTTGTGAGAAGTGGCTCTAAACAACATCGTGCATTAGATCCAGGTTATCCTCGTCCGCATCCCCTGAACAGCAGCGAGTATCACCCGCTTGCTCGGGAGCCGATGAAACTTTAGCCATGCATCAACACTGCACAGGAACTGAGATATAGCATGTTTACCGCAAATTGCGTAAAATAGAATAGTCCAGTCAGATATCGATCAAGCGCAGAACTGTAGGGCTCTCGGCAAGGGCGACAAAACATGGCTCGCGCCAGCCAATGGTCCCGTACTGAAACGGGCATACATCGATGCGATGGGGACTGTTTCCTGACCTCACGAATAGACACTTCTCCCGACCTAATCTCACGCTATTCACACTTGCAGGAAATCAGATACATATCTGACATGTTTTATAGGGAATCTATCCAGTAAAGGGGTATACCTGAAATATACACTCCCACTATCCAACCAAGAACTGCCTGTGAATATGCGGAACCTGGACAGACGGAACTAGACATCAAAGCCGATATCTCGCCGGCTACCAGTGTCCCCGAGAACGGGCACAGCATCCCCGCCGGGAAGAGATAGAGATTCGTAAAAGCGAGACACAGGGCATGAGCCATGTGCTACATGATGGTTACTTGTCCCAGCTCTGACATGAGAGTATGCATACCACCATATAAAGCGACAAGGATGCGCTATGAATAATCGACTCAAATCGGTAGGCTTCTGGGCACGAAACCATCTTAAAACCGCGTCCACGGTAGCTGGATGCCTCGGTTGCGGTGGCACGCTCTTTGTTTCTATGTTCACACTGCTCCTCATCAGTGCGCTCCTAGTCCCGACACCGACCGCCTCCCCATCACCGACTGTATCCCCATCACCAATCGTCTCGCCATCACCGACCGTCTCGCCATCACCTGCACCCACGCCATTGGTAGAGACACCCGCGCCATCGACACCGACTCCCACACCATCAGTGGGCACTCCCCCACCACCGGTGTCGACTCTCCCACAGGAGGTCCCTGCTCCGATTGACCCGAAACCTAACCCTGGGCGAGCACCAGTTGCCCCGAGGCCCAATCCCGCACCCAAGGAACCTACCGCGCCACACCCCAAACCTAGTCCGGATCGGTCCGAAAAAGTTTTCGTGAAGCCTGGAGCATTTTGCTCAGGCGGCGTCGGAGTCACCAAGAAAGGGAAGCCTATGGTCTGCAAACCCGCAAAAGATGGGCGTCTGCGCTGGCAAAAGGTTGGTTAGAGTAACGGTCAAAGGGTGTCACTTACCTTTCAAAGGCGATGGAACATGACAAATTTCTAGATGGAGCCCCTAGAGAGGATTTTGATAGAGCTCAAGGGTGAGTTGCTGCACGGCGTGAATGGTCACCTTAAAGCGTTCGGCCATATCTTCCATACTCACCCTGTCGAATGTTGATAGGGAGCTTTCAACCCACACACATATAGGAGGTTCTGCGCTTCCTTGTGTGCCCGTTGGTAGGCAAGTTCAGCCGTATTCGCAACCACCTACCGCAAACTCGTAGCGCCTCCTCGTGGACACCGCAAGATATGGACATGGGGTCATCACTTAGTTCCCTCCGAAACGGGCGCTGCTACATCTTGCGCGGTCATGAATCTGTCGTGCGACAGCCTTTAGGCCACACTCCTACGCACGTAAGACTAAGTGGCAACGCCTTGCGAGTGCCGTTGATAATCGCTAAGCCTGGCGCATGATTATCGATCCAGGGGAGTGGGGAATCCCCCGAATTTACGAAGGCAGACCGACTCCGCAAAGCACGTGAGTGTGCTGGACTTGAACAGGCTGAGCTTGCCGAAAGGCTAGGAGTGGCTCGCAACACTGTGAGCACTGCCGAGCGTGGGGTGAACTCCCCCAGGCGCATCATAGTGCGCGCGTGGGCATTAGCAACTGGTGTACCGCTGTACTGGATAGAAACAGGAAGGGTCCCGTCACCTGATGGCGACGGGACCCATATGCTCCCGCGGTTGGACTCGAACCAACAACCGTTCGGTTACAAGTTCTTGCAGGTCAGACCGATAACGAAAAGATCACGATCATATGCAGCTCGACCGGTAAGGACTCCTGTCGCTGCATGATCCCCACATGAATGAAAACTGGATAGATGCTGAGCGCCATTACGTCATTGCCCTCAGAGCAGCGGGCAGAGCAGACGGAACGATCAGGATTCACCGACACTACCTAAGACAGATCCAGCGCCACGTCCGTAGTCCCTGGTCAGCGCAACATTCCGACCTTCTAAAGGTTCTCTCAAATCGGTTCTGGGAAGCGGAAACGCGCAAAAGTGCCCGATCCGTCATATGTTCATTTTACCGATGGGGGCACGGTACCGGACGGATCGAAACAGATCCAAGTGTGGGATTGCCCACAGTTCACGTTCCGCCGAGATGTGCCCGACCGACACCGGAGGACATCGTGCGCAAGGCTCTATCTCTCGCAGACCGGCGTCTAGACCTCATGATCCGGGCAGGCGCTTACCACGGACTGAGGGCATGTGAGATATCCCGCATTCATCACAACGACCTCGAAGGCGAGGAGTTGCGAGTACTCGGCAAGGGAGGGAAAACGCGGCTCGTACCCATCAATGATCCCGTACTAGAACATGCGATACGCCGCTGCGAGGGGTGGCTATTTCCTGGTCGCACAGACGGGCACCTCTCCCCCGGCCACGTTACCAAACTCCTGAGCGAGGCCATCCCCGGAATCTGGACGGCCCACACCCTGCGCCATAGGTACGGTACGAAGGTCTATGAAGGTGCTGGGGACATTCTTGTGGTCGCGGAACTACTCGGCCACGCCCGGCTCGACACCACTAGGCGTTATGTGCGAATGTCGCGCGATAAGGTTCGCGAGGCCGCGCGGGCAGCGGCGGCCTAGATGTATGGCGAACTCCACGCTCCTCCCCCACTCCAAGTCGAGCGTTATTCACGCTTGCATGAGATCAGACAAACGTCTACCGTTTTTTCATGGAAAATCTACCCGGGACAGGGGTTGTGCCCGAAATGAACACGCTCACGAATCGTTTGCGGGCAGCGCGAGAGTATGCGGACCTTGGGCAGACTGAACTAGCCATTAAGGCCGGTATCTCACGGGCCACCATCAGTGCCGCCGAGAACGGGCACAGCGCCCCATCTAGCGCAACGATCACAGTCTGGGCATTGGCCTGTGGCGTTGATGCTTGTTGGTTAAGTACAGGGAGACTTAAGCCGTAGCCAAGAGTTAGCTGACTCTACGAAGGATAGGAATAACAAGTGTCCGATGATCGAAACCGAGGAGTGATACCCCAGATCAACACTCTTCCAGTGCGCATACGTGCCGCGCGCGAGTACGCCGGATTGGAACAAGGTGAACTGGCCGATAAGGCTGGGGTGGCACGAGGAACGCTAGGGGCGGCAGAGCGTGGCTACAGGACGCCGACTAAACGCACTCTCACCTTGATTGCCTGGGCCTGCGGCGTTGATTCGCATTGGCTTAGAACGGGCCGACCGCAACCCTGTAATGATGGTTTAAATCATAACTAGCTAAATTTCTACCAGATAGGACTATCGAGTGTTTGACGACCGGAATAAGGGGGTAATCCTTCAGATTAATACACTCCCGATACGTCTGCGAGCGGCGCGCGAGTATGCAAATTTTAGCCAGGAAGGCCTTGCGGAGCGGGCTGGAATTGGCATGGCCACCGTAAGCCGTGCAGAACGGGGCGACGGAAGGCCGACGCGCGCAACCATCAGGTTGTGGGCGTGGGCCTGTGGAATTGACGCAGAATGGCTCAGAACAGGAAAGCCAGAAATTGGTTAACCCTCTACGCGACAGGAACGTTGGGTGCCTAATAACCTCACCGAAGGGACGATCCCTAACTTCACCAAGGCAGACCGGCTGCGCAAGGCGCGTGAACTCTTGGGGCTAGATCAAAGCGCCATGGCAATCCGCTTGGGTGTCTCGCGCGGAACCGTGAGCAATGCAGAGAGAGGGGCTGTTGAGCCTCGCCGAACTGTCGTGCTGGCGTGGGCGTTAGTTACCGGCGTTTCGTTGCACTGGCTTGAGACTGGCAAGGAAGCCCCAGAGGACGATTGACACGCTCCCTCATGCCACCACCCAACGATACTGCGCGCTAGACATGTCCTCGCTGAGGTCTACTGTCGAACGGGCGGCGTGATGCTGGAACGTATTGCCCTGGCACTGGGTGAGGGTTTGGACTATCCATAGCGCAGCGTAAACAAAAAGAACCCCCACGGTTACGTCTAACCGTAGGGGTTCTTTTTCAAGCCGTCTAGTTTGGCAGCTCTGGCGAATACTGCTGTAAAGGCATAAATGCATTCATAATAAACGCGCAAGGGATGTATCCGCCTTTGCGCTTTACGACAAGGCCAAGCTTCTCTAGCGCATTCAGGTCGCGAGCTATAGTGCGGTCTTCGCGCCCAGCGTACATCTCGGCTATTCGGGTAGTAAGATGCCGCATTGATTTTTTAGGCGTCTCTTCATCGATTGGGAGCGCTAACACCAAATCTCGCCGACGCTCTTTGGTGGGCCCGGAAGGTTCGTTACGAAGACGCTCATGTACATAGTTAATCCATGCGATACGAACCTGATGAGCCTTTACGGTGTCAATGTGTTCGCGAAGCATATCGACATACCCCTCAACCGCGTAGAGAATAAAGCCGTCCAGGTCGTTTTCTCGTGACGCCGCTGCAAGTCGTTCATAATAGCGGGTCCGGGTGCGATTATAGAAATCAGAAAGCAGATTCGACGCAATCCAGGGAACAACGCCTGAGTGCGCTAGAATCGCCACCTCAACAAGTCGGGCGGTGCGTCCGTTGCCATCTCCAAAGGGGTGAATCCATACAAGGTAAAGATGGGCAAGGAGGGCAGCGAACACGGCGTTATAGAATCGCATGTCATCCGACTGGGATTTATCTTGTGATGGAGCAATGAAAGCTTCATTAAGCCATGAACATAACTTGCTCATGAGGAAATCAAGCTCTTCCGGCGGTGCCCCCCGATAAATGTTGCCGACAATTAAATTGGTGGTCGTGTACTCGCCAGGCGCTACATGACCATCATGCTCAAGGCCCTGTAAGACGCTGGCATTTTGTTCTTTAATCCATGCTTCAGAGAGTCGGAATCCGTTCCCTTGTCGCCCCGATTCGTCAATGACTGCGAGTGCTTTAACGATATTTCGTATTTCGACTTCGAGATATTCCTGCGATGCAGGGAGCCTGTGCCCCCTATTGATAATTGCGTCGACATCCTCTTCGGACAGAGCGTTTCCCTCAATCGCAGTAGTGGCTAGCGCACCTTTGGTGAGAACCACTGAGGCCAAAGCGTTTGCCAGTGCAGGGGGTAGCGGAATACCTGCGAGGTGCTGGTTCTTAGAGAACGCTTCGCCGAGCTTTGCCCACAACATGCTGACCTTCGGGGCGTACTGGAAGGTCAGCCATTGATGCGTTTCCATGTACCTCATGCAGCAAGAATATCCAACTTGGCCGAGTTTTGGCAATGCGTTTGGCATGTCAACACCGGCGGCCGAGGTCGCCTGCGTGCGGATTTCTGGCCGCCAAGATTGCGCTTACATATAAATCGCACCATTATGCAGACACAAAAAGAACCCCCGCGGTTACGTCTAACCGTGGGGGAAACTTTTGCGGAACCTGCTGGGCTGAGCGTCACTCTAGACTACTTTTAGGTCATTGTCACGTGACCATCTATCGGCCATGTTTCTACTTCTGAAAACAGAGCAGGGGTAGATTAAGTCAGTGCAGGAACTTTCATATCGCCCCCGAAAGATACTCGGGGTGCGGCGAGGCGCGTATCCGTCAATCGGAAGCATTCCCACGACTTGTTGCGCTTAACTGCTTCAATGAGCATGCCAATGCATGCATATCGAGACACATCTTGCATAGCCGCTCTATCCTTGGATGGGGTGGCGGTAATGATTTCCAGTTCCCCTGCATGGATCATGGCTATCACGCATTTTTGTGCACCGCCGTGCTGGATGTGGCGATCTACACGCCGCATCACATCCCCGACCTGATCGTCATAGAGGACAGCAATCACAGGGGTTCGGGAGACGCATCCGTTGCGGGCGAGGTACTCCCTTCCCGCCGCCGTGGTGGTTAGCTTTGCGAACGTACGCGCCACGTCAAGCCGTTCGCGCCCATCCTTCACTGCTTCCACCTCCGAAAGTACTCGTGTGCGTGATCGAACATTTGATCTAACGCGTAATCGTACATAGAGTTAACCACGTCCCATTCAGTGCCGTCTACGTGGATATATTGTATAATATCCGTTTCGCCAGTATCTCCGATCCCTTCGCGCATGCGGTGACGATGCACAGCCCCGTGACAGGTGTCGATGCGCGACACCTCTGCAAGGCGTTCAGAACCATCGTCGTAGTAGAGCATAATGGCAAAGCGGACAACCTTCCCCCTATAGATGTGCTGGACAATCTCGATTTGTAGGTGGTCACCTATATCCACCAGGGTTGTCTCGACCGTACAGGCTGCTTGCGGTGGCGGGGTGTACTGTTCAGGTTTTGGTTTAGCCGTCATGTCGGCTAAACCTTGCCCTGCGTGCCTGCGGGGAGTCACTCAAAGTCACCGGCACAGCACGTCATGGAACATGACCTGCTCGACAAGATGTCCCTAGCGTGCCTGCTAACACCTGTTAGGGCTATGGGGTTACTCATCCCGTAATCATAGGCTGCACAACTTGCCCAAGGTGGGGCATTGGCGTCCAACCAACCCTGAGCTCATACATAAAAATAGCGCCCCGCACCTCAATCTAGAGATGCGGGGCGCTCGATGTCAGTTCTCCGGGTCCGGCTTCGGCGTGAGCGATCCAACCGGGCGAATCACATCACCGTTCGGTACAGCCTCATTCGCTGGGCCTGCGATCACTTCACCGTCGCTGACGTGTTCGAGAACCTTGGAGTTCGGGGTGACGTACTTGCGGGCAACCATCACGATGATCGGCGCGATCACGGCCACCAGGCCAAGGATTGCCACCTTCTGATCCTCGCTGATAGGGATACCAAACGCGATCAGAAGCGCAATGAGGGCGGCCACAATGGCGGTGATGGTCGCGGCCGAGATCACCGGCTCAGAGCGCAAAATATTTGTATCGTTCGCGACGTGCGTATTAGACATAGGTGTGCCTTCTTTCACTGTGTACGTAGAGCTTGCGCAGGCAGGCGCGTTATGCCGCGGTGCGCGAGATTGGTTTAGCGCGACGGGCTCGGCGTGGGGGCGGCGGGAAGTTTGATCAGGCAGGGGCCGCCGTCGCTTTCGGTCTCATCACTCCATGTCAAAATCCAGTGACCGGTCTCGGGGTGACAGGTGGCGCTCACGAGTCCGCGTCCGGCAGGACCCGTCTCACCCGCAGGCCCAGCAGGTCCTTGGGGTCCTGGTGGCCCGGGAGGCCCTGCCACACCGTCTTTACCGTCTGCACCGGGCTGACCATCCGGACCGGCCTGGCCGGGCATGCCAGGGGCACCAGCAGGCCCAACCGGACCTACCGCGCCATCACTACCCGGAATGCCTTGTGGCCCTTGCGGCCCTACAGGTCCACGGTTTCCAGTCGTATCCACGGTCTTTGTGTTCGGTGTCTCAGCGGCGGTTTTCTGCGCTTCTTGACACACGGCCTTACCCTGGGCGTCTTGTTTGATCGCGCCCGAGGCGCACAGGTCGGCTACCGACCGGGCGATATCTTGTTTGGCTTGACTTTCGTCTTGGACTTGGACGTGCGCGCGCGATAGTTGTTCGCCGCGTTCGCGCAAGGTTTTACCGTTGTTCCACACCACAACAGCCATGATGGACATGCCCGCTAGCCCGGCAATGACAAGGATTGTTAAGACCCACACCATGATGCGTTCAATCTTGTCGGCCCGACCTGCGGCCTGCATGGTCTGTTCTGCCCGCTCTTCAATATCTTTAAAATCGCGTTCAGACATTTCTCACCTCCCTGTAGGCCGGGTCGGGTTCAATACCATGGTCAATGAGTTGCCGGTAGTACGACAAGCGGTCACTATTAGCTTGCGCGAGCATTTTCCGGCACTCCTCGAGCGTGATATTGACCTTCTCGGCTTCGGCCAGGTAAAGCTCTGCGCGAAGTTTTTGCGCCTCAATAGCATCGTCGCGGCGTTGTCGTCTGGATGTGCTCACGCGTGTCACCGCCCATGCAATCCCGCCACCCAACACAGTGACCGTCCCGCTAAGGCCACCAACGGCGGTCAGTAGATCGGACACACTGTCTTGAGTGGCGAGAATGCTTAGGGTCATCTCACTCCGTCGCTACCTGAACGGTCAGATGATTTGCCACCTCTTCGGCGCTCACCTTGGCCGCGCCTTCGCGTGCGCCACGCTCTGCGGCCTCCTCAATGGCCTTCATGTCAATGCTCTGACCGTTGATGAGCTGGCTAATAGCCTCACTTAGGCCTGCGATCTGTCCCCGCAAAGGGAGTAATTGCTGACGCACAATCCGGTCCGTCATCGACCCGAGCGTGGTCTCGGGGTACTCTGCGCCACCCTCATAGCGGCGGGCAATCATCGGGCCGCGCCACACCTTATTAGGCAGCTCGTCAAGCTTTCTGTTTATCTCATCAATTGCGCTCATAGCATCCTCCAAATATTTGCGTGTGTCAGGTCCGGGGATGCCGTCGGCAGCAATCCCCATATCGTGTTGAAAAGCGGTGGTCGCGGCGCGGGTGGCGGGGCCGATCACCCCATCGACGGCGAGATTTCCGTACCCAAGTTCGTTCAGTGCGCTCTGAGTCTTGGGTACATCCAGCACCCCGCCGCTAGAGCCATTAGTAGATGCGCCGGCGTAGATAGGGCGTACGGCGCCGTACAGGGTGGATGCGCGCCGGTACCGGTCGTGATAGACCCCGTCACCGTTGGCGCTGCCGTTATCGTTGGTGTTTCCGCCGATGCGTTCGATCCGTCCATCGGAGCCCACCCCGGATAGGGCAAGCTCAATATGGTTCATGCCCTTACCAACGATCAGTAAATCGCCGCGTCGGACGTTGCTTGCCCCCTGGTAAAAACGTCCGTGCCGCTTGCCCCAGGTTACCGCGTCGGGTACGTAGCGGGAGTAGGGGAAGTTGGCCTCAGGGATGCCGACCTTGCGGGCTCCCCAGGATAGGAAGTCATAACACCAGTAATCAGCGGGAAACCCCAACTCACGGGAATACTTATTGGCGTTTCCCCGGCCTTCGCGGTAACCGGTTTCGCGGACCAGGGTGGCTATATAGTCCTCAAGTTGACTCATACGGGGTTGTCCTTATCTCGTAGAGAGACATCGGCGGTCTCGGGGTTGCGGGCAGTGTTAATCACGCCGGCGGCTTCCATTTCGGTGGGCGCAATAGCGTCCTTGACGGTTTCAAGCAGGGCGTCCGGGTGGGCCCCTGCTGCTACGGCCTCGCGCACCAGTCCGGCAATCTGCTCGGGTAGTTCGTTAGCTCGTGCGCGGCGCTCTTGCTCGGTCAGCACCTCAATGCGTAAAGCATCTAGCTGTTCATCGTCGTAGTTTGTGAAGTCCATACAGTTCTCCTTTTAGGCAGGGGTGCCAGGCATGCTGGTGGGCCAGGGGTCGCGGGTGGTGAACCAACTCGTGCCGCGCACATTGGTTTTAGCTGTGATCGACCACGCCGTCACGCCGTTCGTCCAGGCATCAAAACGGGCCTCAGTGGTGGGGCCGAGAGTGTCGATTTCACCGGCGGCCTGTTCGAGTCGGAACCCGTTGGGAAGACTCCAACGCAGACCGCTTAAGGCGTCGGTTTGTTCGCCATGCAGGCTGATCCCGACCATGACACCGACCCGTCTGATCTTGATGGTCGGTTTCCATTGAGTCGAGGCTGTCCTTGCGATGCTGGAGATATCGCGCCACCCGGTATCAGGCAGTGTGGCCGATAGCCCGTCAATGCGTTGCCACGGTGACCACAGTTCGGTTGTTGCCGACTTATAGAACGCGCGTTGATACACCTCGCGATAAGTCCCGTAGGTTTCGTAGGTTTGCCAGATGAAGTTGCCGTTAGGTGCCGAGGTGGCCGTGAGTAGGCCGGCCAGGTTGCGCGGATACCCCATCTCGGGGGTTGCGTACTGGGATGCCACCTGCACCCATGTCCCGCTCCGCACAGAGTCAAGGTGTTGAGCAAGCTCGAGAACACGTACAGAGTGTTCACCCTGGAGAGTTTTCAGACTGTTCTCCAGTGCAGCGATGCGGGCAGCTTGAGCGTCAATCACTTCCGAGACGGCGGGCGTCCACGGCGTCGAATCGCTCAGCTTTTCGACCTGGAATAGGTCAATATGTTTATTTGCCGGCAACTTGAAGCTGATATCGGGAATGCTGAGGCGTTTGCCTTCGCTGTTGCTTCTTTGGAGGGCGATATTAAATTTCGCAGTCCACCACCAGGTGCCGCCGATATCCGTAGAGACCAGTCTGGTCGGCGTGTTCGAGCCGTCCGGGGCAATCATGTGGCCCGCGCGCACATCGCACAGGACCGGACAGAGGAATCTAAAACCTTTCGCGCTGGGGATACGCGAGTGCGAAGGATGTAGCTCGATAGTGCCGGTAATATTTTTCGATTGATCGGGATAAAAATCCTCGTCCCCGCCATCTCCGAGGATAACGGCAAAGTTTGCGCCGACCGTTCCGAACGTGATGCCCTCAGAAGTGGCCCAGGCTGGTGTGCTCATTCCTCACCCCGCGTTGTCCACATTGCGCTAAATGCCCACGCGTCACCGACGCGCGTCACGGTCGATCCAGAGGTCAGGCGGCACGAAATCTGCCCGGATCCAAGATGCAACTTATATAAGCCTGGATTTCCTGCCAGGGCAGCAAATCCATGTAATTCAAGATCGGTGCTCGGGTCACATAACTCGTCCGGGATGAGCTTGCCGTGCACCATAAAGTCAGAGCCTTGAGTGAAAGCTTCGGCGGTGCGGCGCAACCACACCTGCATCTGACATAGCCTGCGCCCGTCATCGGTGTGCGAGACGATGATCCCGCCGGAAAACATGTCAGGAGACCACCCATTCATAGCGTGCGGCGCAACTCGCCACGGCGCATTAGCAGGCTTCCACCCACCATCAGTGGCCCTCCACACCGTGGAGGTGGAAAAGTCAGTAACGAGTGTCCCGCGCAGCACACTGGTGGCAGGTGGAAGATTGCTCTTATTCTCCACCGTGAGGGTGGGCGAGATGTAAGCGCGTCGCGATACCCGAGAAGCATCAGTGAGCAGCTGGTTCGGAAGGCGGCGCACCTCCCATAGCGGTAGATATACCTTGCCTGACCCGCCGGGGATTGCGGTCGTGGCCGTGACGGCTACCGGGCCAGATGCTCGGGCGTGCTGAGTTGGATCATATGTTAATCCGATATAGTAGGTTGTTGCTTTCGTGACGGCGGGCAGGGCGAAGCTGTAGACGGCATCTAGGCGATGCTGAAAGCCGTACACAATGGCTTTTGCCATGCCGTTAGCGCCGACGGTGAGGCGTCCCTGATTTGAGGTGTTGTCGACCGTGAGGTTGTAGGGGTCGCCACCCTCAGACAGGATGCCGTTGCCAAGTCCAAGCGTAACCTGCCCCCACTGCTGGTCAGTCAGCGGCTTTTCCAGGACTGGGAAGCTTGTTTGCGCCATTAGATCACCTCTAATTCTGTGGTGCGGGCTTTGAGTGATTTCACTTCGCTCACCCACGCTGGTTGCTTGTTATCCGCCTGGTCGTGATCACCAACCGATATTTCTGCGTTTCGTCCAGTGGGGGTCCAAGTCAGATGAACCTCACGGACCGGTTTGGCAAGGGTGCTGTTGCCAAGGTGGACGCTGACGATGTCGCCGAGCTGGTAGTCAACCCCGTACGTCAGTCCGGGCACTTCGGCGAGAGAAAAGTTTGCGGTTGCCGATTCTGCGCCGTCGTCCAATTGCTTTTCCCCAGATTTATCTAAGTCCTCAGCTTTATCCGTGTCGCGTTGGTCTTTAAAGGTTTCGATACGGCCCCAGGTTGAGGTGCGGATGTATTCCTTGAGGGTGCGTGATGCCCCTTCGCCCTGTCCGCCCACGACTACAGCTGTGGTTGTCGGTGCGCTCAGGCTCCAGGATGCATTTTTGAGCCCGCCTTTTTTCCCGCCAAATCGAACCTGTCGCGAGAGGTCTTTTGGAGTCCGTACAACAAACTCGATACGGTCGCCAACCCAGGTAGCATCAAAGGTGACGCCGCCTTCTCGCGCGAGGTGACGGCATTCATCCAGCAGGTTTTTAAGCCGGGTCCGTACGGTCACAACATTGCCCTGCGCTTTAGATGGGGGCAGCGTCAAGAACTGGGTACGACGATCTTCGCGCGCACTTGGTCCAGCGTTGAGGTCAACAAGACTGCGGATAGCTGTTTCTGCGCGGCCTGTCGCCCGGTAATAGTCGGTTCTCTGGGCATCTGGGGCGCGCAGCGGGTCGGGCAGTGTGACACGGTGGGCAAGGCATGCCAATTCAGATACGCCGGTCCATGTCACTTTTACGAAATTCTGTGTCACGTCAGTGCTAATAGAGCGAATCGGCCCCGAGGTGACGCCAGGAATAAGTAGACGCCATCCGGGACCGACTGCGGCGGTGCGCTCTGTCAAAACGGCAGATATTTGATAGGTGCCAAGCCCGGCGTCACGCAGCACCGCGTCACCCGATAGTGCTTCAACCTGTCCGCGTCGAATGCCTTGAGGGTCGATCAGCCAGGGCTTCACTTACATCCCTCCCAGATAGCGTTCACGGTATGTCAATCGCACCAGGGATTCCGGCCCAGCGTCGGTCAGGGTGACAGTTAGGCGGTTTAGGCCCGGCGAGAGGGGAAAGATGGTGGAGTTCACGTCAACATCAGCCCAGCGATCTGGGGTAATGTCATCAGTGCGGCCATCAAAACGCACCACCTGGCCAGCTGGAAATGCGCCCTTGACGGTGAGGTGGTCGCTACCGTTAGAGATCACCAGGTCGCGTCCAGGGCCGATCACCTCCCAGACGGGGTTGATCGGGCCATCGCCGTCGATGGTGACATCAAAGCGACCCAACACGGTTGAGGCCGCCAAAAGGACCGGGAAGAACGGCGAGGTTGTGGAGATAAACGGTTTGCGACTTGGGGTAACTGAGAATGTTTGCAGTCGCTCCGGCCCTTGCCACCACGGATCGGGACAGCGAAACGTGAGCCCGAGTGTCTGCCAGTTGCCGTGAAAGTTTTGCCCGAAATCCCCTTCAAGACCAGAGTCTAGATACCCACTAATGTAGCGTTGACGGTCTGTGGCCGGGTCGTAAATATGAATATCAACGGGCCCAAGATGTGGGGCTAAAAGCGCATAGAGTTCGCCTCGCCACCCGGTAAGGCCACCTTCGCCGTCGAATTGGGCGAAGATCGGAATAAACAGTTTACGTTCGGTGTAACGCTGACCGACCACAACTGATCCGTGATCGGCCAGGCGTTCAACGGTCTCTAAATGAGAGGGAGCAAGGCCCAGACCAGTAGACCCGTAGATATGTAGCACGGGATCCTCTGGGCCCCTCCCCAAGGTGAGGGTCTGTCCGGCACGAGAAAATGACACGATTGGATAATCTTTGCGCGCCACACTTAACCCCTTTATACCACTAGCAGCGCCTCACGTTTGCGACGCTGATCCTCAATTTCTTTAGCCACGTCCTGCGCTGAGTGGCCGTAAATATCGCCAGTGTTCACCACAAGACCGGCCTGGGTGCTTGCGGGTCGGTCCGCAATACGCATCAGCGCTTCAGACTCAGCAGGCGGAAGGATCGTCTCAGGACGGTTAGTCAAATTTGTCACGAGATGAGTACCGGGCCCTAAGCGACCTCCCTGGTCATACAACTTTGGAATGATGCCGCCACGAGCAAAACCAACGTGCACGTGGTTGTAGTGCGTACGGACTGTGGCCGGATTATTGGGAACCCCCATACGTCCCGAGGAGTTCCATTGCCGCGCACCCGCCGGAGAGTACAGCAACTCAGTCGGCTTCAGCGGCCACATGGCGTTAAAGAACTTCATCATGAGGGCGGGCGGTCCCGCGTAGTCGCGTGCACGGTTTTGCGCATGCAACGACCGATATCCCGACAAGGTGCGCGCACCAGGTCGATACCCAGATGTCACCGCTAGACCCATGGATGTTGCCAGGCGTGTGGAGTAGTCCAGGGATCGCGTGCCACCGGGTGGCGGCGTAGCCAAGGCGGCCACGCTACCTATGGCGGCACGTGCGAGATTATCCCCGATGAGGGAGGCAATCTTCATGGGGATCGCCTTTGCGATCTCCAAGATCATGCCAGCGCCGGGAATGCTGCCAATCAAAGACGAGGCAACTTTCTTGAGCGCCGCACCCGGATCGGCGATAGCGTCAGAAACAAAGTCCCACACGCCCTTAGCGGCATCCCACACGTCGCCGCCAATATCTTTCACCTTGTCCACAATGCCGCCGAGCGAGAACCCGGTTTGGAATCGGGTAAGCGACTGGCCGGACATGGCGGCCCGATTGACCGCATATAGACGCGCACGCTCGTACGGGTCGCGCATGGCTTCAGAGACGTAGACACCTTCACCGCGACGCATGGGGACAAGCTGATCATCGCCATTGCGCCAGGACGAAGTACCGGGCAGGATACCGCCCCGAGCAAAACCGACCGTAAATTGTTTGGGGTCGATTTCCTTAACGCCAAACGTGCTTGCGATTTTATTGAAGTTCTTCACGATCCCATCGCGCACGATGGTCTCAATCACGAACTTAATCGGTACTTTTGCGGCGTCTTTGATGGCCTCCCAGGCCTTAGAGACAGCATCCTTGGTTGTGTTAAACCCTGATTTGATGCCGTTCAAAACTTTATCAAAGATCGGTTTAACGGTATCGCGGAACCAGGTGACAACCGGCGAAATGATGGTGTTTTGAATGACCGACCAAACAACCGATAGCCGCTCTTTTAGGATGGTGAACGCGGTGCCAACGAGGGTTGCGACCAGTTGCAGCCTAGGCCAAACATTGGCCATAAACCAGTCCACGACAGCGCCGACGAGAACCATGATCCCGTTCCAGACTGGCAGAAAAATATTCTGATACAGCCAGGTTGCGGTAGCGCCGATAGCCGCAAAAGCGAGCTGTAACGCAGGCCAAGCGGTCCCGGTAAACCAGTCAGCCACCACGGCTACCGCGGCCTGGATACCTTTCCAGGCGGGAGTGAATACATTGATCCACAGCCACATTGCCGCCACAGCAATGGCGTCCCATGCCGACTTCAGTGCAGGCCACGCGGTGCTCGCAAACCAATCAACGACCGCACCGATGGCCGCCTTAATCCCGTTCCAGACGGGCAAGATGACATTTTGGTACAGCCAGATCATGACCGGGGCGACGATTTCGCGAAATGCCGCCACCCAGATATCTATAATGGTCATGATGACCGCGATAACCAGGACAATCGCGCTCTTAATGCCCTGCCAAACGGGAATATAGACGTTTTTCCACAGCCACATAGCGGCTGTTGCCATGGCGTCCCAGACGGCCTTAAGTGCAGGCCAAGCGGTATCAACAAGCCAACCCACGACCGCAGCAACGGCGATCTTGATGCCGTCCCACACTGGGGCGAGTATGGTGCGCCACAGCCACATGGCGGCGGCGGCAATACCGTCCCACGCCGTTTTCAAAGCGGGCCAGGCGGTATTAGTAAACCAGTCCACCGTTGCGGCAATGGCGACCTTGATGCCTTGCCACATGGCAGCGAAAATCTTTTTACCGATTTCCGTTTTGGTGAAAAACCAGGTCAGCGCAGAGATGAGCAGACCAATAAGGACAATTATTTTTCCAACAACAGGTAGCGACGTGATACCGAGCTTAATAGCGCTAAAAACACCTGTAATAGATGTCGCGAAGGAGGCTAAGGAAGTAGTTAATGCGACAAATGCTGGAGATGCGACATAGGCAGATGTTCCAACGATCCCAATCGATGCAGCAAGCGGGGTGAGCCACTGCCAGTTATCGGCGGTGAAGCGGGCAAGCTTAACGAACCCGTCGATCATCTTCCCGAAAATCGGGAGGAACTTATCAATCATGGGGGTTCCCTTTTCAGAGAACCAGGAGAACATCTTGGACAGCACGGGCATGAGGCGTTCACCCAGCGCTACCTTGAAGTCCTCCATCTTGGCCTTCATGACCTGCTGCTTGTGGGCGTAGGTGTCGGCCTCGCGAGCGAAGTTGCCCAGAGAGTCGGCAGCCTGCTCATTGAGTAGCGCCATGGTGATAAGCTGTTTTTGGTGGGGGGTAAACGCCCCGCCAGTCTTCTTAATGCCCATCTCTAGGCCCTTGGCCTTTAAAGTGGCGTCATTGAGCGAAATGCCATATCGCTCAATAGGGTCCATTTCGCCGCGCAGCGCTGAGGCGATCGCGTCAATGGCGTCCTTGGTGCTTCCCCCGAACTGTGAAGATAGGTCGGCGCCCAGCGTGATAAGCCAGTTCGTTTTATTAGCGAGCTCACTCATGGGCGTGCCCGCATTTTTCAGCGAAGCCCCCAACACGGTCGCGAGCTCGTTGTACTGGTTTTTCGACAGGCCAACCGTCGTAGAGGCAGCGTTTGACCACTGCATCATCTGGGCAGAGGACTGCTTGAAAACGTTGTTGACGGCCCCGATGGACTGTTCGAGGTCACCGGCAGCATCGGCCCACCCTTTAAAGGTGTTGACACTTGCCACGGCCCCTACGGCGGCTAGCGCTGTGACCGACAGAGACTTCAGACCTCGGCTAAGAGTGGATCCGAACCCTAGCCCGGCCCGTGTTCCAGCAGTTTCAAACTCGCGAGCCACCCGGCGCGCCGATTGCCCAGCCTGAGTCTCTACTTTGGCAAACGGGCTCCGAAAGGCCCCCGAAAAAGCGGCCTTCATCCGCGCGCCAAGGCTGGAGAATGCCCCGCCCGCCCGCTCAGTGGACGCAGCCGCGCGGTTGGCAGCTTCGCGGGCCTGGTTGAGCTGAGAGTTAGCCTGACGCTGCTCTATGGCATAGCGCGAGACGGTCTCGGCGGCGGTGCGCGAGACGTCGGTGTACTTGTTTTTCGCCTTGGTGAGGCGATCTTCAGCCGCAAGGTCAGCAGCGGTTGGCTTGACGGCATCGCGAGCAGCGGCCAGGCGTTTTTCTGCCGCCGCCACCGCGTCTGGTGATCCCGCTTTACGTGCGGCAGCGAGTTCTTTCTCGGCAGCCTTAACGTCTGCATCTCGCGCGATAGAGGTTTTGCGAACCTCTAAAACGCGCCTTTCGGCGATTTCGATCTGCCGAGCGGCATCGGCGCGCTGGCGTGCCGCGCGTTTGGCAGATTCTTTAACGCGCTCGTCTGCCTTTTCGGCGTTGGCGGCCAGCTTGTCAAAGTCTGGGCCTTTTTCTTGGCTAAACGCCTTGCCCATGGAGCGGCCCATAGATCGGCCCGCAGCGGCGGCGATACGGTCCCCGCTAGAAAAGGCACGCCCAATCTCGCGGGCGATCTGTGAGCTCTCAACGGTTAGAGTGACATAGGCGGTTGATAATTCGTAGGCCATGACACCCCCTATTTAGTTATGTTCTGTTAAATGGTGTGCGGCTAATCTTCTCAATCATCGGTTTCAAAGTCGCCGTTTAGCCAGTCGTCTAGTTCAGAAATTGGGATTGGGTCCGAACCAACCTTATTTGATTCTTCAGTAATCTCCCACGGGCGGGCGAGATGCACGAAGTCTTTAGATGTGGCTTTAGACTGATTCCCGCGTTGCACATTGGCGTTAATCGTCGCTTCGGCAATGTGCATGAGGAGGTCTCGTTGCGGATCGCCCCATTCCCAGTTTTTCAGGGTCTTCCTGTAGGGAGAGTCCCAGGGAAGGTTTCCCATGGCCGGAACGATGTCTTGCCATGCCTGCAGGCGGCGGCGGGGGTTTGGATGTTCGGTCTCCCGCCACCGAAGCCCTGCATAGATGAGCGACGCTTCTACTTCGGAAGGGTGCTCATCGTGCGCCTTGATTACTGCGAGGATTTTCCCAAATCTACCTGAGATGCGTCAGTCCACAGCGTGGCAAACTTTTCCATTTCGCTAATCGACAGGTCGGATACTGCGTCAATCATAGCCTTATCGACATTTGCGGCCTTCAAAAGATCAATAAGTACCGGGAGGTCGCCGTTGATGAGCTTAGATAGCTCAACTGCTGACAACGATGCCTGATTTGGGATAGCAAAAACAGCATCTCCGTACACCTCGGGATAGGTGAAGTATACGAGCGGGTACCTTTTAGGGGTTACGCGCTTAAAGTCGCACCGCTCCGGGGACTTGTTCTGCTGCTTTTTCTTCTTTTTCTTATTCGACACGAGACATAGTCCTTAATTAGAGGGGTGGGCGATCAGGAGGCGGGGGCCGGGTTCGGCGTGGGGGTCGGGGTCGGCTTAGGGTCAGCCTTACGCTTGACGGCGCGGCCAGACATAGCCTTATTCTTAGCCCCGTTACTATTCGGGAACGTTTCAATAGTGACTTCATAGGCGATGATGTCGGAGTGAACGTAATTAACATCGCCCGCTAAAGATACGCGACCGTTATAAATGCATTCACGAACCTTATAGTCGCCGTCCTTCATATCTAACCCAAATGCACGATTAACGGAAACATTACTTCGTACTTCAACAGTGATATCGTCAAACTCGTTGTTCGAGACGATGACGTTTTCTTCACCGAACAACAGTTTCAGGGTGTCAGCATTGCGGGACTCTAAGAAGGTAAGCTTATACGTGAGCGAGTGTTCTTTGGTGACAACTTTTACAACGTCCCCACCCCACGCCTTGATCTTCTCGTCAGATTTGTCGATGGTGCGGGTGACGCCATCCTCGCCGACATATCCACCTTTCTTGAAGGCGGCATCCCATGGGTCGCGCACGTTATCAGGGAAAGGGGTTCCGACAGGGGCGTGAACTAGGCCCCCCGTCGCGGTGACGGGGCCGCCGGTGAGAATATTGTTAATGGACATAGTTACTCCTTAGGAAGGGCATAAAAAAACACCCATTAATGGGTGTTCATGAACGGAAACCCTGATTAGGGTGTAGGGACTTCTTGCCCTCTAAACCTGAGGGTGTGGGTCAGTTGAAAAATAGGGATGCGCAGGTCAGGGTCAGGCGTATATCGCGGGCGGCTCATCACATTGAGCCAGCGACCCTCTTGAGCACCCCATTCCCGCAGTAATGCGTCTACGGTGCGGGCGGCAAGGGAAGCGGCATCGGCGTCTTCATGTGAGCACTCCACGGTGATGCGCACATCGTCGAAGACCTGCTCATATAGTGTCCCGCCGCTATCGACCACGCTGATATAGAGTCCGCGAAAGTCGTCCGGCCTAGGGTCTTGGGAGTACTGCGCGTCAAGGTGCTGAGACAGGTAGGAGATGACGATGGCTACCGGGTCGGGGAAGATGATCACCGTCCGGCCTCCAAGGAGCGCAAAAGCCGGTTGTGTTTGCGGTTATCGCGCATCGCGGGTCCCGTTGCCATCACAGAGACAGCGCCGCGTGGCACTTCGAGCACCAGGTCAGTGACGATATAGCCGTGTACTTTGCCGTCTTGGGATGCCTCTTTCTGAATCCGCTCAGCGCGCTCCATGAGGTCTTTTTTGATACGCGGGTCGTTGCGTAGCTGCTCAAACCCTTCGCGGTGAAAAATGATCTTCATTCGCTCACCCTTCGCGCGAGAACTTCAGTGCGAAATGGCCGGACGGTGAACATGTTGACTAACGGTTCGCCGGGCTCTTCGACTGCGCATTCATGGCCGCGCACAATGAGCTTGTCGCGCGCTGAGATGGTGGTCCCGGGCGGGAAGTACAGCCTGTAGTCGTAGCGCACGTTGAGCGTTATGCCATCGCGTGGTTCTGATGTGTCAGGGATGTCGACACCAACGCCGGTCACAGCAACCTGCGGCCCCCAGGTGTCGATCAGTTGGCCGCGAGCGTTCTTCGTTGTTCCGGCGTGACGGATGATGGTGACGGTCTCCATTAACACCCCCAGGTCAGGCGATACGGTTCCAGTGCGTAGCGCTCAGCTTCAAGCAGGCAGCCGCCGCCAGAGCCGCGCGGCCCCCAGGTCACCGATTGCGTACCGGCGCGCTGTGAGACCACGCTTCCGGTGCGGTCGGCGCGGATGCGTTCAGTAACGGCCTGGGCGATACCAACCAATGCCCCGACGTCGGAAAATCCGTGCGTGATGGTGAGGGAGATTGATCGGTAGCGCTTCGGCCATAAACCATTGCGCCTGCGCACAATGCCAGCCTCTGACCATTCGTATGCGGACAGGTCGAGCGGCTCGTCGAGAACCTTCAGGTCTTTAAGGTCGATGACTCGACGGGACGGGAGTAATAGGGTGTCTGTTCCCGTCCCGTCGAGTATTAGTGTTTCCGTTGTGATGGGGGCGATATGCCAGCCACAAAAATCCCGAATGGCCTGAACGGCTTGATCTTCGGGAGACGCGTTGGTGTCGGTGAACATTTCGCCCCCTTCCTGTTACTTCTTGGCCGGTCGGCCCCTCTTATTGCGGGGTTTGTAGGCGCTTGCTTCGTCAGCCTCTAGAGATTCGGTGTCCTCGGCGCTGAGGCCAAGGGTCTTCGCATCCTCGTCAGAGAGCTGAACGGTTAGCTCAGCGCCTCGGTGGCGGATGCGGTAGACCCTCACGCGCCACCACCGCTAGCGGGCGGCGTCGGCGTCGAGGCGGGGGTCGGAGTGGTGCCAGCTAGCGATACCTTCACGAAGGCGGCCGGGTAACGCACCGCTAGAAGCTCACGCATTTCTGCCAGGATGGTGAAGCGGTTGAAGGTGAAGTCCTCGCCGTCAATATTGGAGGCCTCAACCCGGATGCCACCCTTGCGGTAAACCGTGGCGGCCTGCTTACCCGCGCCCACGAGCACGGTGCCCGGATTCACTGCGGTCGTGACGATGGGGGTCTTAGCCCAGATCGGCGGCTCCATGGCGACCCCGCCTTGGCCGTACTGCCCCATGAAGGGGCCTCCGCCAAGGTACTGGCCGTTAGCATCCTTAGATAGGCGCAGAGTCTCATAATCAAGCGGGTTCATGACCACGCCGTCAGGCATCAGGCCGGTCCCCACCTTGACCTTAGTGAGGGCGCGGTAAATAGCATCCAGGTTGTCCGCCTTGCCGGCAGATTTCTCCGTCTGAATGCCGGACCGGTTAAAGATGCCGGTGATGGTATCGCCCTTGCCGGTGCCGTTGAGAAGCTGATCTTCCTCATACATCATCAACTGGTAGAGCAGGCGGGTATTGATCTCCGAGACGATGTACGGGATATCTTCTGCCATCTCGTCGCTCAGCTTGATCCATCCGGCGATCTTGTGCAGCGACTCTGTCACTTCGTCATAGCCGGGGAAGTTCAGGCCAGGCTTGCGAGTGTTCTCAGCAACGTAGTTGAAGTTTCCGCCGGTCTTGGGATCGAACGGCTTTTCTACGAAGTACTTCAGCATGGAGGACGTGATGGATGCCGAGCCGAGCCAGGAGGCGATAGTGGGTCGCTCAACGTACTGGTGAACGATGTTCGTATCAACCTGCGGCTGCTCGATCCCTGCGCCGGTGGTCGTTGTCGTATGAGCATCACCGGCAGCCTTGGATAAAGGAAATTCGGGGGCGTCTGCGGTTGCACCCTTGCGACGTCCCTTGATCCGCATCAGCGCTGGGGATAGATGCTTGATGGAGTGCTCACCCAGAGACCGGGCATTTCCCTCTTTAGCCGCCTTCTCTTCGGCCACAGACTGCGGCGCATCCAGCGAGGCAAGAAGGTCAGAGGCAGACTTCGCAAGCCGAATCTTCTCGTTCAACTCCTCAATCTCCGCACCCTTAGCATTGATTTCTTTAGCCTCTTCGGGCGTAAGGTCACGGTTTTCGTTCGCAGCCTTTCCGGCAATGTCGCGCGCCTGCTTTAAAATCAAGTCGCGCTGTTCGGTATATGTAGGCATAGGGGTTAGACCTCTTTCATGTAAATGGATGTGACGGCGGCGAGGGCGATGAGGGGGTTGCCGCCTGTTTTCCCCCCGTCACAAGGCGTCGTGATGGGCGGGGATTCGGTGGCCGGTTCGGCGGGTGTTTCTACGTCTTTGGCTTTTTTGCCGTCACCGTTGTTGTCATCGTCCTCGTCGTCGATATCCGGCTTAGGGTCTGAATCGAGAGAGGTCAGAACGCTTTCAATAAGCTTGATTGCTTCGCGTAGTTGAGACTCGTTCGACGAAGACAATGCACGTCCGGCTTTTGCTAGCGCGTGTCGTTCTTTGACGCCCAAGATTTCGGTTTCCTGATTGGCTCCGACTTGCACGACAGAGACTTCATATAGGTCAAGCCTGCGTAGCTCTAGGTAGTCGTCATGCTCTTTACTCTCCACCCATGCGTAATCAACAACGTCGAACGCGAACGACATTTGATTCACAAGTCCGGCCTTCATAAGCCGGTGGACTTGTATCGCCTTGGGGTTATCTAGGTCTAGCTTCACTTTGACGAACAGGCCGTGTTCATCTTCGCGGGCTTCGAGGGTTGCGCCAATGCACATGTCCGGGTCAGACATCTGGTGTGACCAGTAGCAAGGGATGCCAGAGCCGCCGGGACCGTACTTGGTGAGCGTCTGCTCGAAAGCGCCCTTAACGATCATGTCGCCGTAGGAATCAATGTTGTCGAAGACGGCGGCATAGCCTGTAAATTGACCATTTTCCAGGTTGTCAGACGACGGGTTGATTAGGATGTCTAACTGCTTTTTGTGCACAAAAAAGCCCCTTTCATGAAGTTCATTAATTGACGTGCCGCACATGAAGGGGCGGCTAAAATGATGGCGGCATTACATGATTGTTAATGCCGCGGTGGCATGTATTAACTACCTGGTGGTCTTCCGTCGCCGCCGTCTTGCGGGGATGCTTGTCCACCCACCGTGACATTGAGCGGAGTCACAAGTTCATCGCCGCCAGGAACGGGAGGAAGCTCGAAGCGGGCACGACCTTCATTTGTTGACATCCACGACTTGCCGATAGCGGTCGAGAGGAATGATGCTTGTTCTTCAAACGAGCCGCGCAGCATAGATTCAACATTGAGCTTGATGTATTGATTGTCTGGGGCGTCAAGAAGTGGAAGAACGAACGTCGATACTCGATCTTCAATAGATCTGATATCAGGGCCAAGTGAGGTGCGATACAGCGCCCGGTTGAACTCCTGCATGTTCGAGTAATTTGTGTTATCGAGCGCGCCCACCATGGCGGGGTTGACTTGATAGACCTGCGCCACGGTCTCCAGGGAGAGCTTGACGGATTCGGCCCATTGTTCATCTGCGGACGAAAATGATAGGCGCTTAAGTTCGGTGCCGTCTTCAAGGAGTGGGATACCGTCTGCGCGGGGTCCTTTATCGCCAACAAAGGCTTCAAGCATGTCGTAAAAGCGGCGGCGGGCGGTGTTGTCCCAGGTGGGGGCATTGACGGGCCGGGATGCATATGCGCCCACACGCCCGTTGCGTTTCCATAGTTGGAGGCGGTGCTTGCGGCTTGAATATTGCTCTTCCAGCACCATGCGCAGCGTTTCTACCGGGGATGAGGTGCTCAGCGAGGGTGTGGGGGTCCATCCGCGAAACTCCACGACGCTACCCTCAGGAAGGTCGATATATCGGTCACTTCCCGGCGGCTGAAGTCGGAAGGTGCGCTCGGAGAAGTGACTATCGGCCATTGGAGTCACCCATGGCGGTGGGAACGGGTGAATGACATAGCCGCTATCTGCGGGCGCAATAAACCAGTAGGCCGTGTCATACAGGCTCTTGGTAGCCACCAGGTCATATAGCAGCTCATACCCAGTCATATATGGGTTGGGTTTGCGCAAAATGGTAGCGACGGGGTTATCGCGCACCCGGCGGCGCTCCTCGCCATTGGCCTCAAACAGCTGCATTCCAAGTTGAGCGATGTTGCGGGCGCGAAAGTCGATGACAGTACGCAGGTGCGGCTGGGTGGCCCACAGATCCTCTACAGACATATTCGACGGGTCGGACGTGGGTAGGTCGTGGGCAAAGATGTCGACCTCGCGACCCATGAAAGTGGTGCGCGCTCGGATCGTGCGGCCAGCACGTAAAACCGATTGCATGAGGTTGCCAAAAAAGGACACTAGGCCCACCACCTCCACTCCTTGTCATCATCCGTACTGTCGGCGGCGTCGCTATTGGCCGTATCCTTGGCGACTGTTTCGCTATCCACCGCAGGGGCGTTATCTGCTTTCGGCTCCTCTTCCCACCACGCGCCATACCCGTCGGCATATGCGGATTGCTTAGGCTCTAGGTCCAGGTTTGCCAGACCCCACCGCGCCAACGTGACAGCACACAAGGGGGCGGCATCCACGGAGGAGTTTTGCCGATCCAATAGCGCCACCTCGCCGAGCTTGCGGCGCTGTGTGTGCTTCATGGCGCTCAGGAGCGCAGGCTGTGGACGGAAGGACACCTCGCCGGCAGCCATCGCGTCATCAAGCTGGGATAGAGAGTTAGTCAGTTCCGTGCCCTCGCAGGTGCGGATGTCAAAGCCTTCTTTTTCAAGCCACGTAATCAGTGAGGAGGCGGGAGCGCCGCGACCTTGGACCACGATGGGTCCAGGGTCTTTCAAGGTGCCGAGGTATTCGGCAATCCAGTGCGTGCCAATCCTCTTAGTAATGACCTCAACATGGATTTTTTTGTCTTCGCGATATCCGGCGACGGCCACCCAGGAGGCTGTGCGGTCTTTGGAGACGTCCACGGCGTACACCAGGGGCGAGTCATCGGCAATGCGAGAGGTGGGATCGGTGCACTTTTCGACCTGCTCGGTGGGGAATGTAGGCTCTGCACTCACGGTCACCCATTGACACATCACCTCGGTGCGGAACTTGTGCTCTGGCATACCGTCGTTGGCGGTCTTGCCGATTCGTGAAGCCTGAGAGAGTAAGTCATCAGAGGTCACGAAGGTTCGGCCATTGCAGGTACGGTTCATGGCCGGATTAGCTTGGGCTAGAGCGCGAAGGTCTCGAACGTCTGCGCCTTCAGGTGCGGACCATTCGAGAATGCAGATGGTTTTATCGCCATCCCAACCGTCTGCGGTGCCATGCTCATCAATCCAGGCGCGCAGGGAGTTTGCTTCGCGAATGGCGTCGTTTCGTAGGCCGCGCAACACGGTGGACTTTGCCTCACCGGCGTTAGAAACAGCGATAACCTGCGACGAATAGATTGAGTTTGTCGTGTTTTGAACGGCTGACCAGGCGTCATAGTTTCGTTGCTGGCGCAGCTCATCGAAAAAGACGTCAGTAATGGACTGAGAGCGCCCGGCATCGTCGGTAGCGGCGGCAGTGGACCATTTAGAGCCATTATCGAGCCGGACAAACTTGTTGCCGTTGGTGTTACATACCTGCTGGATACGGCCTCGGGTGGCATCGCAGGCACGCAGGGTGCGAATAGCGCGATCAAGGATATCCTCGGCAGGAGTGAGCTTATGGGCAAGCCCGAGAATCTCCGGTGGCGGCGGTTTCTCACCCGGTGCTTGCCACATGAGCATCCGCCATAAAGCACGGGCTGTAGTCCCATAGGTTTTACCGTTTTGACGAGCCATGAGCTTGAGGACATACCGGAAACGCAGCCTAGGAAACTCATCCGCCGTGGTACTACCCGGCATGAGCTCAAGGGACCTAATCAGGTCTTCTTCTTGATGAGGCAGCAGCTCTAAGCCAAGGATGTCTTTCCACATGGCGATAGCTTCAAATCCAAGGCTCGTCTCCGGTGTGAGGGGTCGCAGCTCGGGCGTATAGATTCTGGGCATGCGTGAGCCAAGAATCATTACGCCTCCTTTGACGACCTCTTCTCTGCTTTGAGCCGGCGTTTGCGCAGCTCTTCAAACGGGTCGGCCTGTTTTTCTCCATCGCCACGCACCGCGCCACGTGCGGCAGGAGTCAGGCCGAGAGAGACGAGGGTCTTGTGCAGGTTCGGGCCGGAAATTGCCATTGCCTTCTTGATGGCTTCGTCGTCATCAGAGGCAACAGCGCTATCGAGGTAGCCAGCGTAGTAACGTGCGAGCTCAATCGCAGCACCATCGGTGGTATCATTGAGCCAATACGCGCTTTCAAGGGCTTCGTCCACAACTTCTCGCAGTGGCCGTAAGTTACCGACTTTGGCGCTAAAAATTTGGGTCATAATCAGCCTTCCTTATGCCCTTCTCACGCGCGCGCGTGCCCGTCCTCGGGGGGAGAGGAAGCTGCCCCCTGAAAAATCGGGCGTTTCGGACATAATAGTGATTTTAACGCCCCTATTCCTACCTCAATGTCCGTTTAATTCCCTGAAAAATCAGCCCATTCACGCGACGTTTCACCCACCTCATTGACAAACATTCTGTTTCCTCTGGACACATTGCACCTTTTGTGCGATGCCCGGAAGTTACCGGGATCTAACGTGAGCTCGGGATGCGTGGACCGTGGATAGTAGTGGTCAAGCTCGAACGCTTCGGGGTCACGCGCACCTAGCCGGTAGTCAATGCCTTGGCCGCACATCCAGCACGGCGCGTCCTCAGCCTTGCATCGGGCGAAGAACTCTGCGCGCAGCTTTCGATAGCGCCGACTTCCAAGATCAGATGACATCCCATACTCCTTACGTCTTCGTTATGTATGGAATGTGCAATACCGGGCCGCCTGGATGGTCGGCACAGACGGCCCGGCATGTGGCAGTGGGTGCGCCTAGACATCCCGCAAGAAAGGAAGCCAAAGAACCGGAATGCCTAGGCGGCGTATGGCTCACCTGGCAGCGTTGTCTCTCGCGCTAAGTGAGGGCATAAAAAAACCCCGACCAATCCGGGTCGAGGTACAAAAAATTCAATCAATCACAGATTAGTGGGCACCCTTCTCACCTGCAAGTCCTATAGGTAACATTTTGATAACAGAACAGGAGATGGTGGGTGGCGCACCTTCCGCCTGTAGCTCACCGCGCTCAATCATCCGTCCAATCGTGCGGCGAGACACCCCTAACAGTTTCGATGTCTGGGCGATGGTCAAGCGCTTACTATCGGCATCTTGTGCATGCTCAGCCACCTTCGACTCATGCCCCGCCCTGCATCGCACGATCCACCCGTCATCAGGGTAGACCCACTGTTGCGCACCACATCCGCACGGAGTGGGAACAAGCGTGCGGCGCGGGAGTGTGCCAAGCATCCCCTCAGCCATATGGGCATGATCCCTGAGCTCTAGCACCATGTCCTCAGTCCACGCCTGGACAGCTATCCAGGTGGCGTGACGGCGCAGGTATAGCCCGAGCTCTTCGGTGTCATCGCGCGGGAGCGTGCTCCCATACTCCTCCTCAACGATCCTGGCCCATCCCTGCAGGCAGTAGTGGATCATCTCTGCCTGATCGAACAGGTTTAAATCAATCGGCGCACTAGATTCGTACGTCGTGCCATTCACCCTTTCTCCGATCATTTTGCGCTTACTGCGGGCGGCATCCCGCAAGGTCAGCGCGCATTCTTCGGCCCGTACGATCACCTTGATGATGTGCTGTGCATCGATTTCGGACATGGGTCCTCCCAAACGTCTAGGGCTGGATGTGTGGTCTCAGCCCCGCAGATTCCGCTTCTGCGCGTGGTGACGCTGGTGTGGGGTTACTTCTTATGCCTTCAGGGCTGCTGGAGCGCCCTGTAAGCGCCTAATAGTGGTCTGGGTATGGTTCTGTCGGCTCGGGCGGGCTCGAGGGGCTGTAGCGGTAGTTTTCTGGCGTCCATGGGTAGTAATTGCCCGCATAGAGCGAGTCGGGAAATGCCCGCTCGTCCCGATCCCCGCGCCACCTCTTAAGGTCAACCTTCCGATAGTGTTTGTTCGCCTCATAGGGCGGATAAGACGGGTCAAGCTGGAGCCCGATCCCAAACTCAGGCCAGCCCAAAAGCGCAGACGAACCGCGCGGCCTTAGCTCGCGAATCCCGCCGCTAGATTGCGCGTGCCCGGCGTGGGCTTCCATGACAAGCGCGGCCCCTTTTGATCGCAGTGAATCAAGTGCTGCAAGCAAGGGAGCCGCGTCGTCGTCAGACTGGATTGCCCTCGGCGTGAGGCGGTACAGCGGGCCGATAAACAGCACATCCGGATTATGCTCATCCATCAAGTCATGCAGGGCCGATAGATCACGCTCGGACGTGATGTTCAGTCGGGGAACGCATGCTAGCGGAACCAGCTTGCCAACATCCATCCCCTGCTCTTGGGACGTGTTGGCAACCAGCGTACGAGTTGCCCGCCGCCACTGTTTTTCCGAGTTCTCGGCATCGACGACCAGTATCCGAACAGGCTGAATGCGCTCGAAAGTAAACGGGTTGATGCCCGCCGCTGAGCATACAGCCATCTGGCGCACCAGTGTCGATTTACCTGCACCTTCGCCACCTGTCAGCACAAGCCGATCACGGCGTTCAAGAATGCCTGGTATCACCCAATCGTAGGCGTCAGTCTCTTGAAGGATGTCCGAGAGCATGCGCGCCTGAAGGGCCCGAGAGTGTGGGGACCCGATATTTTCCAGGTCAGATTTAGCGATAGCGATAGCGTCGGCCAGATCGGCTTCTAGGGCGTTTTGTTGAGCCCTGACGGCCATCTGAACCAAACGTCGACGCTTAGCTCCTTCCGCGACCTGTTCGGCCCAGAACCCCACTGACCCGCCAATGGGTGCCGCGTTCGTCAGGTCGAACAGCTCTGCCGAGTTGAACCCCTTAACTTCCCGCCGCACGACGGCTTCCATTGACACGACATCAGTCGGTTCGCCGTTTTTCCATCGGGTATGCAGCAGGTCCCAGATATTACCTAATCGCGTGGCGAGAAAATCATCGGCGCAAATATGCTCACTTGCCCAGCGAATTGCTGAACTGTCAAACAAGCATGCGCCAATAATTGCCTTCTCAGCATCAATCGTGTCGGCCGATCCAAGATTAGCGTTAAGAAACTCCGGGCTATCCACGAAGTTCCCATTCTTCTAATTGCCTACCCGAGGAAGAATGCGCTGCTAGCTTCGGGCCGAAGTTGCCGCGTTCAAACTCTTTGCGCATCCAGACTCGCCACGCCTGAATCCAATCAGACTTTTTAGCGTTCTTTGTCTCTGCGCTCTTCCAGTAGTCACAAAATGCTCCGGTGTGCCACTGGATGTTCAGGCCAGGAACTGTTCGTGAGGCCCACTCTAGCATGGATTCGTTGATCGCAAAATCCTCAGGGATGCGCGTCGCCTCACGCGCACGTGTACGGGTACGCGCGCGCCCGCGCGCACCCTCTCTCTTATTATTACTACTAGTTATGTAGAGAGGCGCTTTTTCTTCCGCGTCGACTTCCACCCCTCTTTCCACCCCTCTTTCCGCGCGGAATTGGGGGTGGAATTGGGGGTGGAATGCTTCAGCCTCATCGAACAAGGAGCTCTGCTCATCCCCACATCGGGGGCTCTGGTCGGCCTTCGGACTCCGCTCCGCGGGGGCATCAGCTTCATCATTTTTACTGGTCACAGCTTTTTTTCTCGCCCGATCCTTGGCGCGTTTGCGCTCGATCTGTTCGCCACTCTCGTTCCATTTGAGCCATCCGCAGATGCGATAGCCGTCGCCGTCGCGAACGATCAGGCGCGCCTTTTCGAGACGTTCGGCTCTGCTCATCGGGTCGCTTCCGCTGACCTTCCACCCCTCTTTCCACCCCTCTTTCCGCGCGGAATTGGGGGTGGAATTGGGGGTGGAATTGGGGGTGGAATTGGGGGTGGAACTCGCGCCTGGTGCCGCGCGCTTAGCCGCGACGCCTAGTCGAGAGGTTAGCTCCGAGTCCGATATCCACCCATCCCGCCCCGGGTAACGTTTCGCATAGGCCAGCATGCGGATGTACATCAGTTCGGCTTCTTCGTCTAAGCCGATCATCTTTTCGTCATCCATATAAAAGGCATGCAGCGGAACGCAGTCCATGTTTTTTCGGATAGCCATAGATTCCCCTCGTAAATAGATTCAAAATGAAATGTAAGTAGGCAGAAATAAAGGGTAAACCGCCTCCCCGCTATAACGGAAAAACGGGCCGACAATAGTCGTCCAGGATGACATTGGCCCTTAAGTGTTTATCTGGGATCATGGTATCTACGCCCTCGTGCCATAGCCATGGACCGTTCACGTAGTTGTAGTTATCCTCGTCGAGTATTTTCATGGTGACTAGCTCATCAATGCACCCTTTAAAGGTGTCAGACAAGTTCACCGGGTCGTATATTCTGCGCGTGCGTTTCGTAATCCCTACCCAGATGGTCGCGCGACTGCACGACTGTAGGTGACGCGCTGCAACCCTCGTGAGCGCGCGCATAGCGTCTTTCACCTTGGTGCGCTTCCACGTCTGTGCGGCGCGGTTGCTTGTAATGGTGAGGTCTAGCGGAATGGTTAGGGTGAAGGTCTGGGGCGTGAATGGATAGTCGGCATCACGCGGGGTCCATGACGGGTCCGTGTAGTCCCATGTATCGGGACCGTGCATGAAACCTCCTCCATGGGTCTAGATAGGGTCGGGAAGCTGTTTGGTGGGCATGGATAAGCCCCTGCCGCTGGTGGGGTGCAGCAGGGGCTTACGGGTGGGGTTCGCGCGAGACGAAGCGGCTAGGCATCACTCTTGTCACCCTGAGGCGATTCCGGGACGGCGTTTTCTATTCAGTCAGCACTCATGGCCTACCTTTCTCGTACCTGTCTAACTCTATTTGCCAAACATCTTGAAGATGGCTATCCCACATAGAAATGAACTTATTCCAGCGAATCCCGTCAACCTCGAGCCATATCGACTCGCCACAGGCACACTTAAACTCAGCCTCGACAAGATCAGGATAATCTCGATCCCAATGCTCCCTGACGCCATCGGTAAGCCGATGCCCACAGCAAGATGTATCCACAAGCCCTTGCGTCCTGAGGGTATGGGAATACGGCACCTCAGATAGATCGATCACGACAGAATCAAGGCTATCGGAGCAGGCCGAAACCTGCCGACTATTACTAAAGTCGCAGTTCAGGTGATCCAGCTTGGCGGACGCTATCCGAATGAATCCCTTATTGAGTGTGTAAGCGTTTAGGTCTGTCGGCGATGCTTTGGCGATGCGGAGGAGGCGCTTAGCGTTATCCCATGCCAGCGTGACGTATGCGGGATCATTCAGCATCCTCAGTACAGTGCGATTGAGGTAGATGTGGACGCGAGAACCGCGCTTGTGGCTTGGGAATTGAGTGATCGTCACGACGGGAGACGGGGCTTGGTTGGGTCGATCCGACCTGCTAATCGCTTGAAAGACCATGATTTTATCCTTTCTTGGGCATAAAAAAGCCCGGATCATTCCGGGCTGTTGAGGTGGGGTTGGTTGACGTTAAGGTCTAATGGACTTCTTGCCAATATGGTTCTTGTTGGCCACGCTCCCATAGTCTGAGACGACGGGTTCCTCGCCATTCCTGAATTTCTACAAAATCCATCCGATAGCGGTAGTCCGCTTTTTTCAATAACACCTTCATGGCTTCCTTGGCCTCATCTAGTCAACCAAAGACGCCTAAAATTTCATCAGTCTCACCCTCGTACGAAGCTGATGCTACAGCTACATAGGCCACAAATTCATTCTTCACTTCTTTTCCTTTCGTAGCTTTACCGGCCGCTTTCTTTTACTTCACTCCATTTCTTTGTGTACGGCGAATAATCCCACGTCTTGTGAAGCTGAGGACCCTGCCATTCCTGAATTTCTAGGTGCCTATTGCCGTATTCTGTGTAGTAAGGCGCAATGCGGTGGCATTTGCGGCGGACAGCTCGAGCGGCATACTTTGCCGCCCTTAACGAGCCGTATACACCTAGAATCTCGTCGCTTTCTTCATAATCCTGGACAGGGTCGAGGACCACAAATACGCTAGGGAATGCGTTCATGATATTTCCTTTCATAGGGTCCTTTAAAACGGCAGCTCGTTCGTCCCGCTAGCCCACGGGTTCACCTGTTGCGGTACCGCCTGCGCCTGGGGTGCGGGCATAGGTGCAGGTGTTGGGGTGTAGGCCTGCTGCTGAGCCGTCCAGTTTTGTGCGGGGGCTGCTTGCTGAGCCCCGAACGGTGCCAAGCCGCCCTGCTGTCCGCGCTGGACCTTGACCGGCTTAGCTGTGGCGTAACGCAGTGACGGGCCAATCTCATCCACGTCGAGGCTGATAATGGTGCGCTTATTGCCTTCGTGATCGTCGTAGGACCGCTGCTTCAGTCGACCCTGGACGATTACGCGCATGCCTTTTTCTAGGGACTCGGCCATGTTCTCAGCCGCTCCATGCCAGAGCGTGCACCGCATGAATAGCGCTTCGCCGTCCTCCCATTGGCCGGTCTGACGATTGAAGGTGCGCGGGGTGGATGCGACCGTGAACAGGGCGTACGGGGTGCCAGTTTGGGTGAACTTCAGGTCGGGGTTGGCGGTCAGGTTGCCGACCACAGTGATAATGGTGTCTCCGGCCATGGTTTATTGCTCCTTAGGGGCTGGGGTGAATGAATCTGATATACGCGCGACCTCATCAGCGGTCAGTTCAGAGCGTGAGGCGATATCGCGGCCAAGAATGCTCGAGACGTAGCCAAGTGCTTCATCTCGTCCGATCAACCCGTTCTCATTGAGAATGGCGAACATTCGCTTAAATGCAGCCTCAGATGGCTGATCACCCACCGGCGCTGACTGACCTGCATTGTTGTGTGGCGGCGGCGCTTCCTGATCAGAGGAATCGTCGGGCGTCGGCGTCGTCTTGGGCTTGGTTTTGCGTGAGACCTTGCGAGTAGGGGCACTCGAGACGACCTCAACCGTTGCTGGAACGTCTACAAAGTCGCCGCCGATCTCATCGGGCGTATACTTCGCAGACCCTAAGACTTCTGGGCAGGCAAGGCGGCAGCATTCGGATATTGCGCGCGCCCTCAGCATGGAACTGGGGAACTTTTTCCACGTCGCATTTCCGGTAATTCCTGCCGTGCGGGCACGCTCAAGGGTCCAGGTGACTTTGTGTTCATACCCCGGGTCATCGCGTCGCCAAATGGATGCGGTGGCCGATTGGTCATCTGCCGTTACACGCACCCGGTGCCCCGCCTCGAGGGCTCTGCGGTGCATCATGGCAGCCGACATGGACGGGCGGCCATTGACGACGTAAATATCAGTAAGGGCCGTGATTGGGGCTTCACTGAGCGCTTGAGCATATCCGATGGCGACCAGGATGTTAGCCGGTGCCTGCTGGTATTCGCGAGGAATAATCGACGCGGCAGCTAAGGCCTTACTGTATTCCATCTGCTCACTGAGGTTCATCGCGTGGGATGAAGACTGATGTGGAACGAGTTCGTTCATGAGGTGATCTCCTTAAGGTTTTTAGGGTTCCATCGGGTGTAAACGGTGCGTGCCGCCTTGAAAACTCGGTAGGCACGATTAATCTCTCGACGGTTCGCGCATAGCTCGTACAGGCGCGTCCCCTCATCTGTCACGTGCGCGACATACGTGGCCGCTACGTTGGGTAGCGGGTGCTCGGTCTCGGGGTCGTCATCGTTGACATAAAACTCTGCCCACGCATAAGCGGCAGTCTGTAAAGCGGTGTCGGCGTAGACGCCTGAGCTGGTCTTGATGTCAATTTCGATAGGCTGACCGTCGCGAATGCTGGGTATGCTCGCGATGAGGTCGAACCGGCCCACCCACCAATCCCGCCGATTGGCTACTGACCTCTCGGTTAGAATTGGGGTGACATTCCATTTATCCAGAAAGTTGGCGTACCCAGTGACGTACGGCACAAGTTGATCTGGCACGTCAATTTCATCGCCATACACCAGGCCTTCCGCGATTTTATGGACTGCGGTTCCGCGTATCGCGGCTTTATCGCGCTTTCTAATCGGCGCTTTGCGCCATTCATCGTACAAAGCGTCAGAGTTGACGTTTTCAAGCACCCACATAGGGTCAGGGGTTGCCAGGGTGTCGGAAATCCACTGTGTGGCAGCTTTCGCGGCCTGGTTGGCTGCCCAGTACATCAAGCCCGGCTTAGGGATGCCGCCGCTAATAATGGTTGTTACGGACGGGGCTGTTTTACCGTCTAACTGGTATCGGTGGGATTCTTCAAAAAACGTAAGACTCATGTCTCTTCCTTTGCGATTCCAAGCATGCGGTGAATAAGATCTGCGTCTGGGCATCGACGGGATACGACGTCTCTGGCCTTAGCTGCTAGCTCGGGCTTCAGTGGCGGTTGGAATGGGAAGTAATCACTTCTCATCCAGTCCTTGGTTGGTGAGGTGCGTCGGCGTTTAGCGGGGCTGCTCATGCGGGTCTCTTCCCACATATAGTGGCGATGTCTCTCCATAGGTTCAGGCTGTATTTAGTGCCATGGAGATATACGGTTGGGCTATAGGCGCGTACGGCGGCATCGTGGCGCGTCATACGTGCCCAGGGGCTCTTCTGTGCATCGTCAGCTGAACACGCCGCCTCGATAGCTTTAGCGGTCATGGGTCGCGGGGTGGTCATCGTTTTTTGCTCTTTTGTATAGCTCGCCTAATGGCGGTATTGCCTGTCGGGTCTTTGTAAGGCGGGTAGCTTCGCGGCTTTTTCCGTTCAGGGACCGGCTTCCACGGATTGTTACCCTGCTGACTTTTCGTTGACTGCTTGGGTGGCGCTGGATCGGGGTCGCTTTTGCCCATCAGCCAATCCGTAACAGCGGCTAGTTCAGGGTCGTCCGCGAATAACTGTTGTCCACTTGTTGGCGAGGTTTGTCGATTGTGGTTACTTCTCGTCACTGATTCATCCGGTTTTCATGTGGTTCAGCTCGTCATCGTTAGTCATGTAGCCTCCTCGGGTCATCTGGTTTGTGGGTATAAAAAAGGCCCGCCAGTAGCGGGCCTTAGGGCAACAGGTGAGACTTAGTTATCTCCATCTTTTGGCTTGCGCTCACGGTCCCGAATGCTGTGGATTATCCAATCATCAACCGCCACGAAACGTTGATTAGGTGCATGGCGTGCGGCAAGTCGAAGACCGGCCAAGGTTAGGGAGGTTTTATTTACGTAGTCATCTCCATGTTCCCAGCGCTTCCTCTCAGTATGCTGGACTCCAACAACCCTTAACAGAACACTGGTGTCGCTATAGCCGTAAGCTTCGGCGACGTCTCCCAAGTGAAACCACGCCTCGAAAGTCTGATCGTCGATAATCGCACGAATCGGCTTGTCGCTTTCGGGGATATATTTAGTCGTCTCGAATCGCATTTCTCAAATCTCCCTCTCAACGCGCTTGTCTTCAGTGGTGTTGCATTCTGTGTTTTCGTGCGAGTTTTTTAGAAAACTTTTTAATTCCGCCGCGTGTAAAATAATTGCGACAGCCTCTTCTAGCTCTAAGTCTGTACTGGCAAGGGCGGGGATCAGGTTGTGGGTAAACGCCCTTCTAAAATCCCTGGCTTCAGGATGAGTGGAACAGAGTTGGGCAGAAAGCATACCCTCTATGGATACTAAAACACCATCTCCATTTACCCCTTCAGCAAATCGTGTGTAATCGACGTCGTATTCATCGTCATCCAGCATTTCCAGCAAATCGTTTCGACTGTCATAGTCGAGCGCTTTATACAAGTCAGCCGCTTCGACTAGTTGCTTGCCGCTCTCTAAATCTTGGTAGGCACGCATATTATGTCCGTGCAATTCATACGGCTCAATCTCTTTATATTCAGTCATAACACAATTTCTTTCATGCTATATTTACCGTTTACGTGTCCGCTGAACGACTTCGTGCAGGACGTATTTCCTTTTGAGGCGGCGGCAGTTGGGGCAATAGGTGCGCAGGATGGGGAGAATGTTACCGCTAGGGGTAACAATTGAAGCGCTCTCGGTGACGGGAATGCTTTCGCAGCGTGGGCATTTCCTTGGGGCTGGCATAGGCGTTATACCTGGTACACAATCGCGGCAGCAAGTCCGAGGGGCAGCATGAGTCCGACAACCCCTAAGCCGACCCTTCCTAGAGCGTTGATAATGCGCACGCTAGACGTTCGGCGCGGCGGTGCGACCTTACGGGGTTCAGTGCGCTCTCCCGCGTCAACCTGGTGTCCTATGCCGTCGATTTCGGCTTCAGCACCGAAATATCCTGCATGGAGCGGCCCGGTCCACCCACAGGTCCGACACTCGGCGTAGGTGTGGTTAAAGCCAACGCGTACGGCGTAATCGTGCAGCTTTGACGGGGCGGCATCGGTGCGGCGGATGGTAAGAACGTTGCTCGACATGGCTGTTTTCCTTTCGAGGACTTAAAAGAATTTCAGATCGTTATCGAGGCACCAGTCTTCGATATCGTAAACAAGATTTCTTGGGCCATATTCAAGTAGTCTGCTATGATGGTCGTCAGGCAAGTCTTTAAAGAAATTGTAAACAGCTTCCGCCGTCACAAAGACCCTTAATCCGTGACGCTTTGTTTTTATGAGGCAGACCTCCTCCTTGGCGGCATGTTGATAAACCTTGTGGTCGGGCTTCACTCGTGCGTGACGCGCAATATCTTCAGCCATGAACCAGGCTTGCCCTTCGTTATCTATGAAGGCATCTAGGTTCCAGGGAGCATTTTCAACCCCGGCTTCTTCGCAGGTTTTCATCCCAGTTTCTCCTTACACCATTTTTCGATTGCATTTATGATCTTCTTGCAATCTCTATCCACGGTGCATCCGATGGCGTCGCGGAGGGCTTCAAGGGTTGCCCGTTTACTTATAAGCACTCGCGCACCGTAAGCTTCCGCAAGACAAATATCATCATCTAGGAGATCGTGATAAACGCTGCTTGCATAGTAGTACTCAGCGCAAATAGCAATACCTTCGACATCAAACCATGGTTTATTGTCATCATCTAGGGCGACAAATATGCTGACATTATCAACATTGAGCAGGTCGCACGGTGACATTTTCTTCATCCCAGATTCTCCTCGCACCATTTTTCGATTGCCTTTATTGCTTCCTTACAATCGATCCTCTCGGAGTACTCAATGCCGTCAGTAAGGAGTTCAAGGGTTTCCCACTTACTGATGAAAACTTGCTTATCCCCACCTGGCCCATACTTAGCAAAGCAAACATCTTCGTCTGGAAGATCCCTGTACATTTCGGACGCATAGAGGTACTCAAGGCAGTAAGCGATATCGTCAGCGTCAAACCACGGTTTATTATCGTCGTCTACGGCGACCGTGATTTCGATGTTACGTATCCTAATCTCGTCCCACCACTGCATTATATTCATTTTAAGTTCTCCTTGCACCACTTTTCGATTTCTTTTATCATTTTCTCGCAGTCGCTGTATTTAGCGTGCCCGACGGCTTCGTGAAGCACATCGAGGGTAACCCGCTTGCTTATAAGCACTCGCTTCCATTCGTCATCACCAACTTTCGCAAGACAAACATCTTCGTCCGGAAGATCACAGTAGAGATCGGGTGCTCCGGGAGCATATTCGGCATAATTGGCAACGTCTTCGGCGTCGAACCACAGTTTATTGTCGTCGTCTATGGCAACCTCGATGCCGGGAAATGGCGTCCCGATACTGTCATTCCGTTGCATTTTTTTCATTTCTTTGTCCTTTCGGTAGGGGTTATTGATTTGTAGCGTTAATGAAGCGGCTGCAGTTCATCCGCGCCACCCTCTTCCTTGCTGTAGACATCGGCGAGAACACGTTCTATCGCTTCTTGTGCGGTTGGGTCGTCAACCAGGGGCGGCACATAGTCGCCGTCCCATATCGCGTGACAAATGCGGGCCAGGCGGTGAACTTTTCGCGCCGACAAGTGTGCACCCATGTCTTGCGCGACCTCCTGAATCATGCGCTTTGTTTCCACGAAATCAGGCATAGTTCACCCCTGGTATTGCATCGTTGCGATGCCGTCAGGCGACGGATTTAGAGTTAGAGATGGTTAGGCGGCGCTTATATTGAGGCGGCCCGATAAGAACCGGTCAATAAAATACGCCTGCCCCTTCCCAGTGACTTTCGGTGTGCGGTTCACCGTGACGTGGCCATCCGAATGCGTCACCGCCGTCTCCTTAATCTTGAACAAGCCAAGGTCCATTGCTTTTTGTGTCGGACTATTCCAATCAGAACCCTTACGACTGACCAGGTAGCCGTGCTTGCGAAGGACTGAGAACAACCTGGTCGCACCGATGTCAATACCGTTACCCCGCAGAATCTTCGCGAGATCACCGACAAGGATCGTTGAATCTGACATACTCACCGCATCAGCGAACAAGACTTTCGGCGCGTCACGCATGGCCTTCTCTTCAAGTGCGGCACGAGCCGCGCGCTCCTCCTTGATCTGTTGAAGTAGTCGGATCGCCATGTCTGGGTCAGAGAGCATCGCATCCACAGCGTCAGGGGTTGCGTACATGCCGTGGCGACGAACCGAGGGAAGGACGTCAGAGAAAACCCATGCCTGGAACCGTTCGACCTGGGCGCGCATAGCCGGGTCTTTGATTCGTGCTGGCTGCCGGCGGCCTATCGCGTGATAGAACCCGGCCTCCGTCAAGTACCAGACTTTTTGAGGTCCGCCGGGGGTCTCCGCCGTCGTGTAACCCTTCTGGTCTGCGGGAATGCTCTCCGTGAGACGAAAAGCATCTCGAAAGCCCAACGCTTTCGCCAGCGATGAGGCAATAACGATGAAGCCGTGTTCAGCGGACGGCATGATGCTTAGCTCGAACTCGCCGGACGAGAACAGGGTGGGGGTATTGGTCGTCATGACGCACCACCGCACGTCACGACGGACTTGCGGGAACAAGCACTGCCTGCTACCATAGCTGGACTCCTTAGGGGAGTATGAGTCACGTCGGGGTTATCTGCCAAGACATGTCCGGCGTGGCTCTTTTTTGAGGACATAACGCGGCCCGTAAAGGTAGCGTTATGGGTTGACGAGGCCCTGGACATCTGCATTGTCTGGGGTCCGCTTTCGTTGTATCCCATTGTAGCATTCATGGTCAGTCCTCAGTGGCTTTCGGCTTGTTTTCTTTGGAAATTTTTTCGTAATGCTTATGCACGAAGTACGTGAGGTAGTAATTAACCATCACCCCACTCTCTAGCAGGACCTCGGCAATTGGATCGTCTAAGCAGCCTATTGCGGGGGGCTTCATTTTCTGAATTTCGTCGCTGTGCATATTGCGAGCCGCCGAGAGCATGACGTCTTGGGTTATAAAAACTCCAGCGCACACTTCTCCGCTTCCGACATAAGCTTTCACCGACCAACCTTCGATACCTAGGACGGCGAGCATATTTTCGGCATACCCGTAGCCGAATGCGCTAGCGACATCTGAAGCTAAATACAGGTACTTGTCGCCGGTCCGAATGTATCGGATATTGACACCTTCAAGCTCTGGAACCTCAATCTTCATCGGTCATTCCCTTTCGATTCGCCTTCCAGGTTGGGGCGGTTTAGTAGTGCTTCCTTTCAGTCGTTCCGCTCTGCGCCACACAGAACACACCTATGCGTATGACTCTGAAGGGCCTCTTGGATATTCCGTAGAAACGCAGACTCCCGAATGAGGCCACTGTCGTGACTTATACCCTTGTTATCGCCTACGGGACGCACATCATCCCAACCGTTTTTCACATCAAAGCCTGGAGGTGCCACGCTAAATATATCTTCAAGCGCTTCGGGAAATAGGTACCACCTATCGCCATCCTCGCCCATAATCCACCTTGCCGTAGGAGTGATTTCTAACCTGCCGATTTTCATTTTGCTTCCTTTCGGTTGTTATTTCGCGTCTCTTACGCCAGATTGCGGGACATAGAGTACGAGAGCTCTTCGCCAAGCATTCTTAGAAATGCAGATTCTCGAATGAGGGCGACAGGGAGGGGGAACTCTTGAACCCAATCTTCTTTGCATATGTCCTCTGGATAGACGGACGCTACCCCCTTACCGCCTGACATGCTAGCCAAATCTTTGCGCACCTCGTCTAGGTCATACCATCTAACCCCGTCCTCCTCTACGAATGGTGCCGCCGTCGTTTTAATTTCTATGTTGCCGATCTTCATCATGCTCCCTTTCTTTTGAATCGGACCCCTAGCGGGGACTCTGCTTGCTTTGTCTCCTCGCCCCACAATTTTCGCCCGGCGAACCCACCCAGTTTTAGCCGCGTAACCAGCGCCTCTAGCTCGGCCACTAAAAGTGACCGAGTTCTAGCGCTCACCGGGGCCTTTGCGTCCAATAGGGTTCCCAGTGGGTCGCCTCCCGTCTAGGCGTAAAGTATGAAACACGGGCGCACATCGTTTAGAGTCTGAGCACGAGAACAGCGACTATGGATATAGTTGTGGCGGGTCTTCCCCTTTCGTTTGGGATGGTTTGGTATTTAGGGTTGTGTAAGCTTGGGTTATGTAAGGCTAGGTGGCATTCTCAGCTATATGCTTTTTAGCTTCTTTGACGAGGTCATAGGGGTTTAGAGAATAGGAACCTTCCCATGAGCAACTGAGACATGATGGCGAACAGATTCCAAAATAGCTGATCACAACGCAACGATGCTCCCGGGACACATCTTCAATGCCAAGGTTATCTTTCCAATGCGATTTCAGCTCTTTACGTACACCTCGGTTAAATTTGTCATTGCAAACAGTACTAGACCATTCACAGTCATAGCATTCTAGAAATGAACGATTGGATTTCAGGCGCTCAACGAGAATAACGTGCGCGGTCATGGCCGCCTCCCGTCAAATGCGCTCTTAGCGTCTGCGGGGTGATCTATCGTGGTGCTATCGACTGCGGTGTCGGATTCCGCAGGAGCGTCAAGATAGGAAATCTTATGGCTACTCTCATCGTCAACACCTTCGGACTTTGGCCAATCGACCTTAAGGCTGAAGGCGTCTTGAGTGGTGGTCTCAGGATCAAAACCACAGATGATGTCCTCGACCGCGTTGCAGAGCTCGTGAATGATTCGGTCACCGGGGAACGACGCGGCTTCTGGCTCGCAGGACAACTTGACGTCGAGGTTAAGGATGAACTCACACACCCGAACCCCAGGAACGGACATCAACGGCTGTGGATACCTGCGAGTGCTGCTGTGCACCTGATTTATGATCGTCCGCTCCACCCGAGTCCCGACCGGCTTGAAGACCGGGCGGACACCGTTTACCTGTGACTCGTAATTCGGATCGGGAATAATTTTGCCACCCCATGCCACTTGAGGTCTGGGGAGCGGCCTTTTACGGTTCATCGCTGGTCACCTTCTTTCTAATATTCGTCGTTATAACCCCAGATCAGTAAAGCCACACATAGACTGGGGTAATGGATATAGCTACATCGATATCAGCCGCATCGGCAGTGTTGTCGGTTTTGGGAGGCGCGTTCGCCTGGTGGCACGCGCGGTACTCGAAAAGGGCACGCCGCGCGGCTGAGGAAGAACGTCAGCGAGCCGAACAGCAGGTACGCCTTGCCGAGGAACAGGCTCGCGCGGCGCATCGACAAGTAGAACTTGCGGTTGAGCGCGCGGCACAGGCGGAACGACTGTTGAGCGAGGCCCACACTCTCGCAGAGAGCGCCAAGCGTATTGCAGATGCCCACGAGCCCGATATGCTCACTCTGACATATGTCGAAGGAAGATCGTACCGGCTGCGCAGTAACGTGGACCATGCCCTCACGGTCAAAAGCGTCCATAACCGGGACCTGTTCTTTCGCCTTGACCTGCCTGAGCCGGTAACTATCCCTTCTCATTCTTCGATTGACTTTCTGGTAGTGGCGACTTGGGAGATGCCTTGTCCGGGCGAGCTTGTTCTTGATGTTGAAGGCGAGAGCGCTCCCGTTTTTCTCGCCTTTCCTCAATAAGGGTGTGGATGATATCGAACCAGATAGAAACACACATGACCACGCAGATGACGGCGCAGACAATGGTGATGATGAATGGAATAGTCACGCCTTCTTTTTCAAGCTCAGCGATAAACTCACACACGGCGTTAGTCCTTTCCCTCTAAACTGTCGCCACGACTATCCGAAGGAGCATCGTTATGGGCATGTTCATCTGCGGGAATGTCAGAGCCTCTGTCTCCGACAAGTCCCTCGCGAAGACGGAGGCGCTTATCAGCCTCTTCCTGCGCGAATCGCACGACCTCTTGAAAATCGAGACCCCTAATATGTCCCTCAGTGAGCATGGCGTGTCGGCAAGGGTGGGTTTCCATTACTGGACGCCGGGTGTTCCGCTCGCGCTCCTGTATGACGTCACTGAGGTTCCGGACTTCAGTGACGAGGACCTCAATGAGATTCGTCGCGTGTACGATATGACGAAGAAGGACCGCATTGTGTTCTTTATGACGTGAACGACCACTCACACCGTCACCCCCGCCACGAGGGTACTGAAGCGCCGCAGGGTGGAAAGAACGTGCGCACGTCGGGCGGTTGAACACCTGAACCACGGCAGGCCCGCAGCCTTTCCCGCCACACGGGTCTTGTATAGCTTGCGCGTCACCCGAACCGTGCGCACGTCTGAAGGACAGGCTACATCGGCATGGGTGTGAGGGTGTGAAAAATGAGGGTAAGGCATCGTAGCCTCCGTGTAATGGAGTTCGTTCAGCGGGGCGTGAGATGTCTTGTTCAAGGACTGCTCACGCCGGGTGCTTGAACACCGGCCATTACCCCGGCCCGCCGCCTTCCCCGCAAAGCGGGTCTTGTATAGCGGTCGCGCCACCCGGCTACAAGTAGCCATAGGAAAGGCCGCATTAGGAGCGACGGGCCTGTAATGGTCGGTGTGTTCAGCACCTACCGCAGAGCGTAGCACCCCATCTCCGGCAGCGCAAGATGAGTCATGGCGTGCGGCATCGTTGGACACACGTGAGATGTGGGCGCCAGCAGACGCAGACGGCGCGCTGAGGTGCGAGAAAGTGGGGACAGGCATCGTAGCCTCCGAGATCTTGTTCTTTTCGTTCAGGGGCGCATCCTCGTTGTTCAGGCGAGGAGAACGCCGGGTACTTGAACACCCGGAACAAGTCGGGCCCGCCGCCTTCCCCCGCGTTGCGGGGTCTTGTATAGCGTGCGCGCTACCCGGCTTCCCAAAAGGAAGCCATAGAAAACGCCGCGCTTCGGGGCGACGGAACCGCTTGTTCTTGGTGTGTTCAGCACCTGCCACAGACCGTAGCACCCCATCTCCGGCAGCGCAAGATGAGTCATGGCGTGCGGCATCGTTGGACACACGTGAGATGTGGGCACCAGCAGACGCAGACGGCGCGCTGAGGTGCGAGAAAGTGGGGTAAGGCATCGTAGCCTCCAGGGTGTCGTTTTTTCGTTCACAGACGCCGCCCTGTTGTTCAGGCAGAGAGACGCCGGGTACTTGAACACCCGAAACGACACGGGCCCGCCGCCTTCCCCCGCGTTGCGGGGTCTTGTATAGCGTGCGCGCTACCCGGCTTCCCAAAAGGAAGCCAAAGAAAACGCCGCGCTTCGGGGCGACGGATCCGGTCGTTTGGGTGTGTTCAGCACCTGTCACAGACCGTAGCACCCCCTCGCGGACGTTGCAAGACATGGAAGCCATTAGTTCTCCTCAGATTCGTGCGCGGCATCCTCGCACGCGATGGACTCGATCACGGCAGGATCGAACAGGTAAGCGCCAGTGCGACCCGGAAGCTTCATTGCTGGGACCAAGCGATCGGTAGCTAGACGCTGAAGGACAGTGTTGCGAGTGATGCCGAGACGCTCAGCTACCTGTGTGGTGCTAAGTAACCCATGTGGGAAGTTTGATTCGGTCATGCCGGCAACTATAGAGCAAGTTTCCCTTAGGAGCAACATAGCCTACTCGAGCACTCTGGCCCATCATGTTACGCCCAGGTGGCGCTAAGTCCCCTAGGATGGTAAGTTGCCCATATGACTGTTGATGCTGCATTGGGGAACATCCCTCAGATAACCAAGGCTGTGCGTCTACGCCTAGCCAGGGAACATGCTGGCCTTGAACAGGCTGAACTCGCCGAACGGATCGGCGCGTCTCGTCGAACGATAGGGTCAGCAGAGCGTGGTGAGCGCGATCCTAGGAGAACGCTAGTAATGGCATGGGCACTCGCAACTGGCGTGCCGTTGCAGTGGATAGAAACAGGAAGGGTCCCGTCACCTGATGGCGACGGGACCCATATGCTCCCGCGGTTGGACTCGAACCAACAACCGTTCGATTAACAGTCGAATGCTCTACCATTGAGCTACGCGGGACTGACCTGAAATACTTTAGCAGCGTTCCCGGTGTGGATCGAACCAGATCGCACCAGTGTGGTAATCGTCATGCTCAGCTTTTCGGGTGCCCTTTCGATGCCGCCACCTGCTAATCGATCTCCTCGCTGAGCCCCACTCGCGCGACCTGCTGCTGGATCCTGTCTCACGGAGCATTGCCGGGTGGGGAGTGTTGCCGTCGTAGGACGACTCGCACCTCCTCCAGCGGACAGGTCCTGGCCCGCGTTACGCGATCTGTCCACCGGCTGCTGAAATCTCCGCGCACACGGCACGTCCGGCGGATGCATCAATCGCCGTCACCATATCCGTGAGCAGACGAATGGTGTACCCGTGCCTGATGGCATCCAGGGCGGTGGCCCGCACACAGTAGTCGGTGGCGAGGCCGACGATGTCTAATTCGTCGATGTCATAGGCCCGCAACGCCTGATCAAGGCTCTGACCTGCCAGGTGATGCCCTTGCTGTTCTCCCGCATGCTCAGGGACGTGGCCTTCAAAACCCGAATACGCTGCCTCGTACTCCCCCTTGACCACGGTCAATACCGGGATGGCCTCCACGCGTGCGAGAGCGGCCGAGATGATGCCGTTTAGTTCCGCACCATCTGAGCCGGCAGCGCAGTGACGCGGCCAACTGTTGACGTAATCCGGTTCGTCAGCCCAGTGAGACCCCGGATCGATATGCCAGTCCTGAGTGGCAATGATGACGGCGTAATCCCCTGAATGCGCGCCGAGGTGGGCTGCGATCCGTTCAAAGACTCCGGTCGCTCCCTCCACTCCCAGTGGGCCACCTTCGGTGAAATCGTTCTGGGCATCGACGACCAGTAGCGCACGGGGCATGGGAGTCTCCGTTCAGTCTGAGTTTTCCTAAGAGCTCTATTCCACGTACGATAGAGCGTCTGGTACGACCCAGGCTAGGGGCAGTAGCTCAGCCGGTTAGAGCAGCGGACTCATAATCCGTCGGTCGTGGGTTCAAGCCCCACCTGCCCTACTGAAAATTTCCGATGTGACCTGCCTGCCGACGATATTCCGTGGGCAGGCAGACTTTTTTATGGTGACTTGATCGGCGCGGTCTCGTCCTCGTGGATGAACGCCTATGACACGGCCTAGATTCACCCGCCGCATTTCCCGGACTATTCGCCAGCTTCGCGCAGCGCCCGACGCCGCTCTTGAAGAGCGGTCATCCGGGTCATAATTTTTTGATACTCCTCGGCCTGAGCGACCGGGTCGGTGCGTTGGAGGCGGGTGCGTAAAACAGAGTATTCACGGGTGAACGAAAGCTCGGTAAGCCGACGCAATAGGTCAGCAGCAAGCCGGTCAATATCAGTCTGGGTGCGGGCGGGAAGCTCCGTCGACGCCAGTTCCTGAATGAGCGGACGCACGGTCTCCCCGGCGATCTCCAGCACCTCATCCAAATACCGGGCAGGGCTCAGAGTTCCATCGACCGCATCTAGCAGGGTCCCGGCGGCCAGCATCACGTCCCATACCCCTTGGAGGGCCGGAACATGGAAAGAGTCATCGGGCAGCAGGGACACCATCATGCGGTCAAGAGAGGTGGGTGCCTGCAGCATGACGGCAAGCGCCTGCACTTCGACCACACCGACCGGGTCCCTCGGGGACACGACATCGCGCAACCGCATAATAGGCGGGGGATCTGGGCTATCTGTTCTGCCTCGGTCACCGCCTGGAGGCATCGAAGCACCGTTGTCGGCCACACCAGCCGCCGCTGCGCCCGTCGAGCTCGCACCCCCACCATGAGAATGGTTCAGGTGGTCGCGGGACCGGTCTGCATGGCGACCGGTGCTATATGCACCACTTCCGGCACGGGCTGCATCGTGCACTGCCCGCAACACCGTGCGTTCATCCATTCCCAGCCAACCAGCCAGACGGCGCGCATATTCGGGACGCATTGCGCGGTCCCGAATCCTTGCGACCACGGGCGCTGCCATCCTTAGGCCTGCCACTTGGCCTTCCACGGTGTCGAGATCGACCTGCGTGAGAACCGACTTGATTGCGAACTCAAACAGAGGTCGCCGCGAACTGACCAGAGCAGCAAGAGCCTCATCGCCTTTAGCTAGGCGCAAATCGCAGGGATCCATTCCGTTCGGCTCAACAGCAACGTACGTCTGCGCTACAAATCGCTGATCTTCATCGAAAGCTTTAAGGGCGGCTTTTTGCCCGGCGGCATCCCCGTCGAACGTGAAGATCACCTCGCCACCTAAACCACCTCCGCTGGTGTTGAGGCGTAAACCAGCAGCCGGGGAGGTATCCCCCATCACTCGGCGCACGATATTAATATGGTCGGCGCCGAAGGCCGTTCCGCACGAGGCGACGGCGGTATCAATTCCCGCGACGTGGGCGGCCATCACATCGGTGTATCCCTCCATCACCACCACTTGGCGTGTAGAGGCGATGGCCTTGCGGGCAAGATCGAGACCGTAGAGAACCTGAGATTTATGGTAAATCGACGTCTCGGGGGTGTTTAAGTACTTAGGCCCCTGATCTGATTCCAGAAGTTTGCGGGCGCCAAAACCAATCGTCTGTCCAGTAATGTCGCGTATTGGCCAGACCAAGCGACCGCGAAAACGGTCATAGACCCCCCGTTGCCCCGTGGACACCAACCCAGAAGATGCCAGCTCCGGCTCAGTAAAGCCGCGCCCGCGCAGATGCTTTAGCAGTGCGTCCCAGCTTTCCGGCGCAAAACCGATTCCAAAATGCTCGGCGACAGAGCGGTCAAATCCGCGTTCCGCGAGAAATCGGCGGCCCGGCTGAGCAGCAGGCGTCATTAACTGCTCTTGAAAGAACTCTTCGGCAATGCGGTGGGCATCCAACAGCCGTTGGCGGCTTCCCAGATCGGGGCGCTCTACCCCGTGCCCTCCGGACGATTCCTCATAGTGCAGCTGAACACCGAAACGTGCCGCGAGCATCTCAACAGCTTCAACAAACGAGAGGTGGTTAATCTTTTGCACAAAGGAGATCACATCCCCACCCTCATTGCACCCGAAACAATGCCAGTGGCCGAGGTGAGGTCGGATATGAAACGAGGGAGTTTTTTCGTCGTGAAATGGGCACAGACCTTTCATCGAGCCAACTCCGGCGCTGCGCAAGGTCACGTGCTCACTCACAACCTCGTCGATCCGAGCCCGCTCCCGCACCAGATCGACATCCTCGCGCCGGATTCGTCCCGCAGCCATCAGCGTCTCCGCTGGCACAGCGCATCGTGCAGACGCCGCGCTGAAAGATCGGTGTAGGAGGCGAGCTGATCGATCACAACGCGATGCCGAGCCGAATCATCCAGAGCCTGATGAAACATTTCCGCAAACAGCGGCGTCATATGAACGGGTCCGGTATCCAGTAACAAGGCGTGTAGGTCACGCAGAATTTGCTCTTGCTGTTCATACACCGGCTGCTGCGCGGCCGCGGCCATCACGTAGGTGGCTGCTAAGCCCTTGAGCACCGCAATTTCTAGCCGGGTCTCGTCGGGAACGATCACCCGAGCCTCATAGCGGCACACCGGGTGCTCACCGTACTGTGCGCGCGTGGCGTCCACAACTGAGCCGGTGAATCGCCCGATGAGCTGGCTCGTCATATCTTTGAGCGCCGCAGCCGAACGCATGGTCCCGGTGAAGTCCGCCACCCAGAATGGCTCTGCTTCTAACCGCGCGAGCGCACTATCGAGTTCACTGATGGGCACATCTGGCATATACCAGTCTTGAACCACGTACAGCGCTGCGTGGCGTTCCATGGCATCGCGCAGCATGGACAGCTGCAACCGGCCACCGAACACGGCGTCCTCGATATCGTGCACGGAATAGGCGATATCGTCGGACGCATCCATCACCTGAGCTTCCAGGCACGCGACCTGGTCGGGGGCTTTGTCTCGTGCCCAGGCAAACACGGGGGCGTCGTCTTCATAAACACCGAATTTTGACGAGTCCGGGTTCGGCCCTGAACCTCGACGCCACGGATATTTCACTGCGGCATCCAGCGTCGCCCGGGTCAAGTTCAGACCGACTGGTCGGTCGCCGTCAAAAACCTTCGGTTCAAGCCGCGTGAGCAGCCGCAGCGTTTGCGCATTACCTTCAAAACCGCCGATATCCGCGCTGAGCGCATCGAGAACCTTTTCGCCGTTGTGTCCGAACGGTGGGTGTCCGAGGTCGTGAGAGAGGCAGGCGGCATCTACGATATCTGGGTCGCATCCCAGCTCACGGGCGATATCGCGTCCGACCTGGGCCACTTCCAGCGAATGGGTGAGGCGAGTGCGGATGAAGTCGTGTGATCCGGCGCCAAGTACCTGTGTTTTTGCCCCGAGCCGGCGCAGAGCGGAGGAATGCAAGATTCTGGCGCGGTCGCGTTGGAAGGCCGTTCGCGCCTGCGATTTAGGAGGTTCAGGATGTTGACGCTGCACATCGTGCGCGCTGTAGCCGCTGCGTGAGGCTTCTCCCCTCGCCGCTGTGACGGACCCTGAATGTCCGTTGGCCATGATCACCCTCCCGAAATCGATAACTCGGCCTGGTGCAGCCGTGCCGCGAGATCCGGTGTGATCTCCCGGGTCTGCATCCACCCCTCCGGCACGGCGGGACGCTTGGGGTGACCCGCCCGACCGCGAGGCCCCTCCACCACCGGCCCCGGATACGGGCAACCCAAGTCCAGCCGTTCGAGTTTGGTATCCAAGTCACGTAAAGATTCCATGGTGGTGAGGGCTTGGCGTACCGCCCCGCCCACCGGGTACCCCTTGAAATACCAGGAGACATGTTTTCTCAGATCTCGAACCCCGCGCCCCTCATCGCCAAAGTATTCAACCAGCAGTTCTGCATGACGACGGAGAATAGCTGCGACCTCCCGCAAGCCAGGCCGAACCCGATCCGGTAATCCGTGAAAACCCGCGGCGAGGTCTGCGAAGAGCCAGGGACGGCCTTGGCATCCACGCCCCACGACCACACCATCGCAGCCGGTTTGCTCGCACATGGCAAGCGCATCGTCAGCCGACCAGATATCTCCGTTTCCCAGCACCGGAATCTCAGTAATCAGCTGTTTCAGATCGGCAATGGCATCCCAATGCGCGGTTCCCGAATAGTGCTGAGCGGCAGTTCGCCCATGCAGAGCAATTGCTTTGGCCCCAACTTCCTGCGCAATCAGCCCAGCATCGCGATAGGTCAGATGGTCTTTGTCGATACCCATCCGGGTTTTGACCGTCACCGGGATGTGCTCAGCAGCTTCAACCGCTCCCCGAACGATCTGCGTAAACAGCTCGGTTTTCCACGGCAGCACGGCCCCTCCGCCGTTGCGGGTAACCTTCGGCACCGGACATCCGAAATTGAGATCGATGTGATCGGCTCGGTCTTCTTCTCTGAGCATCACCACCGCGGCGCGTACAGTCGCCGGATCCACGCCATACAGCTGCACCGAGCGCGGGGTCTCCCGTTCATGGCAGGTGATGAGGCGCATCGACTCGGGTGTTCGCTCGACCAGGGCCCGGGAGGTAACCATCTCGGAGACGAAGAGCCCGCCGTCGTGCTGGCTATACCGTGCACCAAACTCGCGGCACAGCAGACGAAACGGCATGTTGGTAATTCCCGCCATGGGAGCAAGCACAACTGGGGTGTCTACCGTAATTGGGCCGATGGTCAGGTCACGGCTGATCCCAACGTGATTAGCAGCCGCTGCCCGGTCCACCGTATTTTCAGTGCGATCAGTTCCCACAGATGTCATCGCTCCCAAGTCTCCCATCTCATCGCCTGCCCGGCGCTGATAACTCGGCCTCGCCCGGCGGCGCCAGAAAGACCGCCGGTACCGATTACTCAGGACACCACGGCACGACGCGCATTGATTAGGCGCAGCCGATCAGACGTGAGCCGAGATACTCCCTGACCTTGTCGAGTGCAACCCGCTCCTGGGTCATCGAGTCGCGCTCTCGGATGGTTACCGCTTGATCCTCCACGGTGTCAAAATCCACCGTCAGACAAAATGGTGTGCCGATTTCGTCCTGGCGGCGGTATCGCCGACCAATCGCACCGGAGAGGTCAACCTCGACGTTCCACAGCTGACGTAGCTCCTGCGCAACAGCTTTAGCTCGCGGCACGAGGTCCTCGCTCTTGGACAGCGGCAGCACCGCGACCTTCACCGGCGCCAATCGGGGATCTAGGCGCAGCACGGTGCGCTTATCCACTCCGCCCTTCGTATTAGGAGCTTCATCCTCGGTGTAGGCGTCGATCATGAAGGCCATCATTGAACGGGTCAATCCGAAGGACGGTTCGATCACGTAGGGGGTGTACCGTTCGCCGCTGGGCTGGTCGAAATACTGCATTTTTGTACCTGACGCCTCGGTGTGGCTGCCGAGGTCGAAGTCGGTACGGTTTGCAACTCCCATCAGTTCGCCCCATGGGTTGCCCTGAAAACCGAATTTGTATTCGATGTCGATCGTGCCCGCACTGTAGTGCGCACGCTCGTCCTCCGGCACGTCAAAACGCCGCATATTGTCAGGATTGATCCCCAGGTCCACAAACCAGTTCCAGCAGGTCTCAACCCACGCCTTGAAGTGCTCGTCCGCTTCAGCGGGCGGCGTGAAGTATTCGATCTCCATCTGCTCGAACTCACGGGTGCGGAAAATGAAATTGCCGGGCGTGATCTCGTTGCGGAAAGCCTTACCCACCTGGCCAATCCCGAACGGAGGCTTCTGCCGTGCAGCGGTCACAACATTGAGGAAATTGATGAAAATTCCCTGCGCCGTCTCCGGTCGTAGATAGTGCAGGCCTTCCTCGTTATCGACCGCGCCGAGGTAGGTCTTCATCAGACCCGAAAAGAGCTGGGGCTCCGTCCATGCCCCTTCCTGACCAGTTTCAGGATCGCGAATATCAGCCAGCCCATTGACAGGGGGATGTCCATGCTTGGCAACGTAGGCCTCGATCAGGTGATCTTCGCGATACCGCTTATGTGTATGCAACGACTCCACCAAAGGATCAGTGAAGGTGGCGACATGCCCGGACGCTTCCCACACGCGTGTGGGAAGGATCACCGACGAGTCCAGCCCCACCATGTCCTCGCGGCCCTGCACAAAAGTGCGCCACCACTGGCGCTTGATGTTCTCTTTAAGCTCCACCCCAAGCGGCCCGTAATCCCACGCTGACCTGGTGCCACCGTAAATCTCACCGCAGGGAAAAACGAAACCTCGGCGCTTGGCAAGAGCGACGACATTATCCAGGGTGCTGGCGGGCGGCTTGGCCACGGAACATCACTTCCATCGGGTCAGGGGATGCAGTTGGTACTGGGTCATCCTATCCGCGTTGTCTTTGACGACCTTCCCCGGGTGCTTGAAAATGATTGTCATGCGCCTGCCCAAAACCATTCTCACCCTGCTGATGTCATTAGGCCTGATCATCTCCGTCTCAGCCTGCTCAGCTGGAACATCCGCCAATCAGGGCAAGCCCGTCAGCATCGTCGCATCGAGTTATCCGCTGGAATACCTGGCATCGCGCATCGGCGGCGAGCGAGCGCACGTCACCAACATCACGCCCCAGGGCACGGATCCACACAGCGTGGAACTATCCGTCAACCAGGTCCGAGGCGTCGCAGACGCTGACCTCCTGCTCTTCATCAAAGGTTTCCAGCCCCCGGTAGATGACGCCATCACCAGCCAATCCCTCACCAATGGACTGGACATCGCGGCAACGGTGCCCATGCTTCCCAGCAGCACCGGCACCGACCCGCATTTCTGGCACGACCCGCTACGCATGGCACAGGTCGGCGACGCCACCGCGAACAAGCTCGCCACCATTGATCCCGACGGTGCCGAAAGCTATCGCTCCCACGCGGCGAGCCTGCGCAAGGACCTCGAAGCTCTCGACGCCTCCCTCACCTCGCAGTACAGCGCATGCCACGGCGATAAGGCCTTCATCACCAGCCACGCAGCATTTAACTACTTAGAGTCCCGCTACGGACTCAAACAGGTGGGCATTACCGGCGTTGATCCCGAGTTTGAGCCCTCGCCTGCACGGCTCAAGGAAGTAGCCGATATCGCGAAGAAACAGCACGCGACCACCATATTTATGGAGAAAACCGCCAGCCCGAAAGTGGCTGAAAGCCTCGCGTCCTCCCTCGGCGTCAAAACCGACACCCTGTTCACCATGGAAACTAAACCGGAGTCCGGTGACTACCTCACCGCCATGCGCCATAACGCGGATGTGCTCACCGCAAGCTGGGGATGCCGATCATGAACACGCAGTCAGCGGCGCTCAGCGCACACGACTTATGCGTGAATCTTGGGGGAACCCCCATCTTGCACACCATCAATTTGACGGTCAGCCACGGTGAGGTCCTGGCACTGCTGGGAGCTAACGGATCTGGGAAATCTACCCTCCTGCGCACGCTGGTGGGCATTCTTCCCCCGACCTCCGGCACAGCGTGTATCCGCGGCATCCCAGCGGTCCAGCGGGCAGCGCATCGCGATCTCGGCTATGTTCCCCAAACCACCGGCGAGACCGGCAACATCGCAGCGACCGCCGCTGAAACCGTTGCGACCGGTCTGCTTGGACCCTCACGGTGGCGAGCCTCCCTGCGCAATCCACGGATCGCGGCGGCCCTTGACGATGTAGGGATGAGCCACCTGGCTTCTCAGCCCGTCACCGAAATGTCCGGTGGACAGCGTCAACGTATCCATATCGCCCGGGCCCTGGTTCGCTCCCCTGCCATTCTCGTGCTCGATGAGCCATTCACCGGAGTCGATCTCGACACCCAAAAATCCATCGCCGATCTGCTCACACAGTGGCATGCCTGGGGCACCACAATTGTCACCGTGCTGCATGAGCTCGGGCCCCTGGCTGATCTGGTCACCAGAAAAGTTACCCTCGACGCCGGCAGCGTAATCAGCGACCGAATGATCCCGGCAACCCTCTCTGCATCCGCACCAGACACGATCGGAACCCCATCCCCGTGATCGAGCTTCTGAGCAGCCCCTTTCTTCGCTATCCCCTGATTATCGCGTTTTTGACCGGTCTCACCGCCCCGGTGATCGGAACCTACCTGGTTCAAAAACGCCTCGCGCTGCTGGGCGATGGACTCGGACACGTCGCTCTCACCGGGGTGGCCGTGGGATGGTTCACCGGAAGTGTGCTCGGGGCCGGCGTTCCCGGAGCCTACGCGGTGCCCGGAGCCCTCGTAGCGTCAATCCTCGGCGCCCTAGCCATTGAGTACGTGCGGGAAAATGGACGAACCAGCCGCGACGTGGCGCTAGCGATATTGTTCTACGGAGGTATTGCCGGCGGCGTCGTCATTATCCAAGCTTCTGGTGGCACCAGCCAGAACCTGATGGCCTTTCTCTTCGGCTCAATCAGCACGGTCACGCTAATTGACCTCATCACCAGCGTAGTACTGAGCATCATCGTGCTCGGCATCGGTCTGGGCCTTCGACGGTTACTCTTCGCTGTCGGCAGTGATGAAGACTTTGCCCGAGCCACAGGGCTACCCGTGCGAGCAATGAATATCTTGATAGCGGTGATTGCAGCCTTAACCGTCACCTTGTCCATGCGGATCGTGGGCGCTCTCATGGTCTCAGCTCTCATGATCGTGCCGGTGGCCGCTGCCCAAACCATGGTCCGCGGTTTTGGACGCACGATGGCCTGCGCAATGAGCATCGGAACCGTGTGCGCAATAGCGGGCCTCATCACGACCGCTTATGTCGATCTCCCACCCGGCGGTACCATCGTTTTGTTCACCATCGGTGTCTATATCCTCGGGCTCATCATCAGTGCGATCGTGCGCTTCGCCAGCGCGAAGCCGCCTGTGCGTAGATCAACCGACGGTTAGGATGGAGACCGCCTATCCACGGCGACAACTGACAAGAACGTCGCAACTCAGCGACGTATGCGGGAGGTAGCTAAGCGTGCAACGCACCACCAAACAGCGCACAGCGATACTTAGCGCACTCGCGGACGCGGACGATTTCCTCACCGCGCAACAACTGCATGAGCTGATGAAGCAGACGGGCCAAGGGGTTGGCCTCGCCACTGTTTATCGCAACCTCACTGCCCTCGCATCAGCAGGGTTAGTCGATGTGTTGCGTACGGACGACGGGGAGTCAATTTACCGTCAATGCGACGCGGGCGGACATCACCACCACCTCGTATGTCGCCGTTGTGGGGCCACAGTTGAGTTCACGGCAGAACCAATGGAATCCTGGGCTGACAATGTAGCTGGCCAGCATGGATTCACCGATATCCGGCACACGATGGAGATCTTCGGGCTCTGCCCTGCCTGCTCAGCGTCCTGATCTTGACAGGCCATATCCTCGATCCTGGGAAGGAGCTCTGACACTGGGTGGAAGAGCCGTTGAGCCCATGATGGAGTGGATTGAGTCCCTCCCCTTGGCTTTAGCCTTCGTTTTTCTCTACCTCGTGGTGCTGAGCCGAGCGGGAGGAACCTATCTACTCGGGCGTCTCGCCCACCACTTAGCCGATCGAGGACGCCTGCACACATTCCTCAATTCTGAGCGCACCACCCGCGCCCGCCGCGTTGTCAACACCTACGGAGCCCCGGTCGTCGCCGTCAGCTTCCTCACCATAGGTTTCCAAACAGCGGTCAATGCTGCCGCCGGACTCACCCGGATGCCGCTTAGGCGTTACCTTCCTGCGCTCCTCATCGGAGGGGCGGTCTGGGCGCTGCTGTACGCAACCGTGGGCTTGGCCGTGATCTGGCTATGGCTCGACCTGCTATGGACTTCACCGTGGGCGGCTGTCGCCGTGGTGATCCTCGTGTGCGCGGTGACTACGTGGTGGTGGGTGCGTCGACGGCGCCGCCATAACGCCGATCCCTCTGCGCATACTCGCTGATCGCCCGCCATAATACGGTGCGATCCACATCGGGCCATAGCTCGGGACAAAACACGAATTCCGCATAAGCAGCCTGCCACAGCAAAAAGTTCGAGGTGCGCTGCTCTCCTGAGGTCCTCAGGAACAAATCGACATCGGGCATCTCAGGATCGGCGAGGTGAGCAGCGATGCTCTTTTCTGTGATCCCCCGCGGGCTCATCCGCCCCTCGCTGACCTGGTGCGCAAGGGCGCGCATCGCATCCACGATTTCGGCACGCCCACCATAGTTGACGCACATGTACATGGTCATACGGGTGTTATTTCGAGTGAGTTCCTGGGCTTGCTGCAACTCCGAAATCACAGAACGCCACAGCTTCGGGGTCCGCCCCACCCAGCGCAGTCGCACTCCCCACTCGTTGAGGGTATCGCGCTGGCGATGCAGCACGGCGCGATTAAATCCCATCAGAAAGCGCACCTCATCCGGCGAACGCTTCCAGTTTTCCGTCGAGAATGCGTAGACCGACAAATGCTTAACGCCGATTTCCAGCGCCCCCGCCACCACATCCAGCAGAGCCGCTTCACCCGCTTCATGCCCCGCAGTCCGGGGAAGTCCCCGCTGATTGGCCCAGCGACCGTTTCCATCCATCACCACAGCGACATGGTGGGGAACAAATTTCGCAGGAATCGCAGGCGCGGTGGCACCGCTGGGATGAGGATACGGATCGGCATATCCGTGGCTCGCAGGCTTCATGTGCGGGGGCGGGGCGGGGTCATCGACTACCTCTCGATATAGGACAGGGAACGGAGAGCGCGCTCAAGGTGCCACTGCATCGAGTTCGCAATCAACCGGCTCGCCTCTAGGGCTACCGTATCGTCAGCGGCACACACCGGCTCCCATTGCCCCGCCATCAAACATGCGAGATGGGTAACCGCTTGCTCGCGCACCGCCACCGCACCCGCTTGGCGACAGGAACGGCACACCAAGCCTCCAGCGGCCACATCGAATGCGTGGTGCGGCCCGGGGGCACCGCAGCTGGCACAACTTCGCAGGTTTGGTGCCCATCCGGCGTAGCCGAGAGAGCGAAGCAAAAAAGCATCCAGCACCAACGCAGGGGCGATCTTCCCCGCGCACAGGGTTCTGAGCGCACCGACCAAAAGCAGAAAGTGAGCTTCCGAGGGCTCCGCAACGTCGCCGACGAGACGGTCAGTGGTCTCAACCATGACCGAGGCGCTGGTGTAACGGGTGTAGTCGGTGACGATGTCCGCGGCAAAAGGCGAAATGGTCTCTACCTGCGTCACCGTGTGTAACGAACGGCCACGGTGAAACTGGATATCGACCAGGCCAAAGGGCTCCAGCCTCGAACCGAATCGACTGCCGGTGCGGCGCACTCCCTTCGCAACCGCGCGCACCTTACCGTGGCGCCGGGTCAGCAGTGTAATGATGCGATCGGCCTCGCCCAGCTTGTGGGTGCGCAGAATGATCGCATGATCGCGAAAGAGCTTTGACATGTCGGCCACAATCTACCGCGTATGACGGGCTTTTCGGCGTAGACACTTGCCACGTTGTTCGTCTCACCCAGTCGACCCAGTCGGCTAGTTCAAAGGTATTACCTCGTGCGCAGGGCGTCCCGCTCTGCTCGGTTGACCGCAGAAATGATGGCGGCAATTGAGGCTCGGGTGATCGAACCATCGATTCCAACACCCCACAGAATACGATCTCCAATTTCGCACTCAATGTAGGACGCCGCCTTGGAGTCGCCGCCTTCACTCAGCGCGTGTTCGGCGTAATCGAGCACTCTGAGGTTAATCCCGCGGGATGCGAGAGCCTGAACGAAGGCATCCACCGGACCGTTGCCAATGCCGATCACCGTGCACATCTCGCCGTCCACCACGAGCTGGGCTTCCAGCCGGTCCGCCCCATCGCCGAAGGAGGACTGTTGCAGACCGCGGATATCGAAGCGTCCCCAGGATCGATTGGGGGCAGCGTCCGGCTCGTAGTGAGTCACCGGAAGATATTCATCGACAAACGCATGCCAGAGCGCTTCGGATGAAATCTCGCCACCTCGTGAATCAGCAAGGCGCTGGATGACCGAAGAGAACTCAATTTGCAGCCGTCGCGGCAAATCGAGCTGGTGATCGGTTTTCAATAGATAAGCCATACCGCCTTTGCCGGACTGCGAATTGACTCGAATAACAGCCTCGTATGAGCGACCGAGATCTTTAGGATCAATAGGCAGATACGGGATACGCCAGACGGAATCTTGGAGACTGCGCCCGGTTGCCTGAGCATCAGAGCGCATCCGGGTAAAGCCCTTATTGATAGCGTCCTGGTGAGAACCGGAAAAGGCGGTAAAGACCAGATCCCCGCCGTACGGGTGGCGTTCATGCACTGAAATCTGATTGCAGTACTCCACGGTCCGACGTACCTCGTCGATCCGAGAAAAATCAATCTGCGGGTCAATTCCCTGGGTGAAAAGATTCAACCCGAGCGTCACCAAACACACATTCCCGGTGCGTTCACCGTTCCCGAACAGGCAGCCTTCAATACGATCAGCTCCGGCCAAATATCCCAGTTCAGCAGCGGCGACACCGGTACCCCGGTCGTTGTGCGGATGCAGGGACAGCACAATGTTCTCCCGATTGAGCAGATTCCGCCCCATCCACTCGACCGCGTCCGCGTAGACATTGGGCATCGCCATTTCTACGGTGGCCGGAAGGTTGATAATCACTTTCCGTTCAGGGCTGGGATTCCACACATCCGTCACCGCGTTACACACCCGGGCGGCGAATTCCAGCTCCGTTCCCGTGAAGGATTCCGGGGAATACTCATAAAACACGTTCGTATCGGGAATGGTTTCCTCGTATTTTTGACACAGCAGCGCCCCTTGCACCGCAATATCGAGAATCTGATCCTCATCCGCATTAAAGACCACATCGCGCTGCAGAATCGAGGTCGAGTTATACAGGTGAACAATCGCCTGCTTCGCGCCTTCGATTGCTTTGTAGGTTCGTTGAATCAGGTGTTCACGGGCCTGGGTGAGAACCTGGATCACTACATCGTTGGGGATGAGATCACGTTCTATCAGAGTTCGCACGAAGTCGAAGTCGGTTTGCGAAGCGGCCGGAAACCCGACCTCAATTTCCTTGTATCCCATGGTCACCAACAGGTTAAACATGCGCAGTTTGCGTTCAGTGTCCATCGGGTCGATCAGGGCTTGGTTGCCATCTCGCAAGTCCACTGCACACCAGCGGGGTGCGGTCTGTATCCGGCGTATGGGCCAGGTACGGTCGGGCAAGTCAACCTGGATCTGTTCATGAAATGGCTGGTACCGGTGCACAGGCATCCCAGACGGTTGCTGGGGATTCCAGGCCTCAGGCCGAGTCATGTCATCGGGTGCGGAGGTCATATGTCATGTCCCTTCATCGCGAAAAGGCCCTCATGGCGGAGCCTCGTCATCTAATCGGCGCGATGTCGCTGCCGGTCCTGTCATCACCGGGATGCCACTCTCCGCGACGAGAGACCGGCGATATAAGACCTTTTAGATCTTCGACGACTCGTCGCGGCACCTAAGAAGAAGCATGCGCAAAACCATCCGGTCACGATAACACTGGCCTGGATGCTCTCTGACGGTGGGCCGAATCGCGGACACCATCGCTCTAGAACCCTAAACGCTGCAATTGCTTAGGATCTCTCTGCCAATCCTTTGCAACCTTCACCCGGAGATCGAGATATATTCGACGGCCCAGCAACTTCTCAATCTCAACCCTGGCCCTCGTCCCCACGTCTTTGAGTCGGGAACCAGCTCGGCCGATCACAATTCCCTTTTGGCTATCGCGCTCGACATACACGATTACCCGGACAACCAGTTTCCCGGTTCCCGGTGCCACCTCGTCCTCGGAGGTTCCATCCCGTGGCTCTTCAACAATTTCGTCCACGACCACGGCTAGCGAATGTGGCAGCTCATCGCGCACGCCTTCGAGAGCGGCTTCCCGTACCAGTTCGGCGATGCGCTTAGTTTGGGTGTCGTCGGTGATGGCGTCGTCCGGGTAGAGCTGAGGGCTGAGCGGCAGATGCCGCGGAATGACCTCGAGCAACACGTCAACCTGTTCCCCGGATATGGCTGACAGCGGCACAATTTCCCGGAAAGCAAGCAGTTTATCGACGGCGACTAGGTGTTGAAGGAGGCGATCTTTGCTTACCAGGTCCGTTTTAGTCACCACCGCAATCACCACGGGCCCGCGTCCATGTGCGATCAGCTCCCCCAGCTCGGCGGCTATATATCGGTCACCGGGACCGATTTTCTGGTCCGCGGGTAGGCAAAAACAGACCACGTCGACTTCGGTCAAGGTCTCACGCACGAGGTCGTTAAGGCGTTCACCGAGCAGAGTTCGCGGCCGGTGAAGGCCCGGGGTGTCGACCAAAATGAGCTGCGCCTTGGGCATTGTCACAATGCCGCGGATCGCATGCCGTGTGGTTTGCGGTTTAGCGGAGGTAATCGCGACCTTTTCGCCGACCAGCGCATTCGTCAAAGTGGACTTGCCGGCATTTGGCCTTCCCACCATCGCCACGAATCCCGCGCGGTATGCCGCATCATCAGTCGTATCGGGTGGTTGCTGATCTCTCATCGTGTCCTCGTCTTCTCCGTGCGGCATTATGTGTGCAATGCAGCATTATTCACGCTATGCGGCAGCATCGTCAGACGATGTCTGGTCTCGATCAGCTGAGTCATCGCTAGTCGAGCTCGCGCGGGATACCAAAATGGTTGCGAGACGCTTGCGTCGTCCAGCGGTTCCATCGGCTACAAGATGCAGACCCAAGGCATCCGTCTCCGCGCCGGGGATCGGCACCACACCGAGCGATTTCGCCATGAGACCAGCGATTGTATCGACGTCGTCATCGTCAATATCAAGGCCGAAAAGCTCTCCGACCGTCGAAATGGTTTCCCTTGCTGGAACCCGGAACACTCCATCGCCCAGGTCCTCGATAACAGGCTCTGCCCGGTCGTGTTCATCGGAAATTTCTCCGACGATCTCTTCCAAAATGTCCTCGATGGTCACGATGCCGCTGACCCCACCATATTCATCGACGACTACGGCCACGTGCACATGAGCGGCCTGCATGGAGCGCAATACATCGTGGGCGTGGAGGAACTCCGGGACAAACTTCGCCGGACGCATGATCTCCTGAGCGGACGATGCTACGGTGCGTTCCCGCCCAGGGCCTGGCAGTCGCGGTGAGTGCAGGGCGCGCATCACGTCCTTGACATAGAGCACACCGAGCAGGTCGTCTACACCGTCCCCGATTACTGGCACGCGGGAAAAACCTGAGCGCACGAATAGTCGCATTGCTTGTTCAGCTGAGGCATCCGCAGCAATAGTCACCATGTCGGTGCGCGGCACCATGAGTTCGCGGATTTTGGTGTCCCCGAGGCCGAAGATGCCGTGAATCATGTCCCGTTCATCGACTTCAAGTTCCTGGGTCTCGGTCGCTCGATCTACAAATTGCCGCAGTTCAGCTTCCGTGGCGTATGGGCCACCGCGAACCTTCCCTCCGGGGGTGAACGCCGAACCGATGTGAATGAGCAGTGAGCTGACCGGTCCCAGCACCACTCTGACGATTCCCACCAGCCCCGAGAGGCGGATCGCGGTTTGTTCTGGATGGCGACGGCCCAGAGTCCTCGGAGATACCCCAACCAAAAGGAACGCAAGCACCGCGGTCACAGCAAACGCCACTAAAAGTGGCACGATCCACCCGTCGAGGTTTTCAAAAACAATGGCGGTCACCGCCACGGCAAACGTCATTTCCGCGATGATTCGGCCGAGGTTGATCGCGGCAAATGTGCGGGTAGCATCCTCGTGCTGGCGCATCACGCGCTGACGCCGCCGAGCGGGCTGGGATTCCAGGGCGCGTTCCAGGGCCACTGTGCTCACGGTCAGCATCGCCGAATCAGCCGCCGTCAAAAGCCCTCCGATAACCAGGGCGAACACACCCAGCGGGAATAGAAAGAACAGGGAGACGTCCATGATTACGCGTGGTCACCGGCCTGAGCGAGGAAGGTCAGCAGAAGTTTGCGCTGCAGGGCGAACATCACGCGTTCTTCTTCGGGTTCAGCGTGGTCGTATCCGAGCAAATGCAGCATTCCGTGGGTAACCAACAGCAGCATTTCTTCTTCGGCGCTGTGTCCTGCGGCGCGGGCCTGGTCTGCTGCGACCGTCGGGCATACCACGACATCTCCGAGCAAGCCTTCAGGTGCCGGATTATCCGCTGTGCCCGGTCGCAGCTCGTCCATAGGGAATGACAGAACGTCGGTCGGGCCCGGTTCATCCATCCATTGCACATGTAGCCGAGTCATCGCTTCTTCATCCACGAACAAAATGGCGAGTTCAGTTTGCGGGTTGAGATGCATAGCGTCCATGACGAAACGCGCCAGATCAGCGAATTCCTTTTCATTGATCTTCGCGGTGGTTTCGTTATTGACTTCGATACTCACGGGATGCTCCTCACGAGGCGATATCGTGGCGGGGTTCAGGTCAAGCTCCATCAGGACCGGGAACCTTGTAGGGTTTTGTTTTGCGCCGCGGGACAGAGTGCCCGGCACCTCCAGCTCCGTGATGCGATGATTCTCCGATCTCCCATCGGCCGTACGCCTCAACAATCTCTGACACCAGACGATGCCGAACCACATCTCGGGCGCTGAGATGGCAAAACTCGACGTCGTCGACACCCTGCAGCACGCGCTCAACAACCCGTAGCCCGGACCGGGTGCCTCCCGGGAGATCTACCTGCGTTACATCCCCGGTCACCACCATCGTGGAGTTAAAGCCGAGCCTGGTCAGGAACATTTTCATTTGTTCCGGGGTAGTGTTTTGGGCTTCATCCAGGATAATGAATGCGTCGTTGAGGGTTCGCCCGCGCATATAAGCCAATGGCGCCACCTCAATTGTTCCCGCCCCCATTAGCCGGGGAATGGATTCAGGATCGAGCATGTCGTGCAGCGCATCGTAAAGAGGGCGCAGGTAGGGGTCGATTTTTTCATTCAGCGAGCCTGGCAGGTAGCCGAGCCGCTCACCGGCTTCGACCGCGGGCCTGGTCAGAATGATCCGGTTAATTCGCTTAGCCAACAGTGCCTGCACCGCCATTGCCACTGCGAGGTAGGTTTTTCCCGTGCCTGCGGGACCAATCCCGAACACCACCGTCGACCGCTCAATCGCATCCACATACGTTTTCTGACCGAGCGTTTTGGGGCGGATAGTGCGGCCACGGGAGGACAAAATCGTTTGAGATAACACCGTGGCAGCGTTTTCGTCACTGCGGCGAACATCCCCATAAATCGCGGCCGCCCGGTGAACAGCTTCCGCCGTCACCGTCTGACCGCGCGAGACCATCTCGACCAGGCTGCGCACAATAGACAGAGCGCGGCGACACGCATCATCGTGGCCGCGCAACGTCACTTGATGGCCACGGACGTGGACATCGACTTCCGGAAGGACCTCCTCCAAGGCGGCAATGGCCTCATCATGGGCGCCGAGTACCTGAAGCGGACTGAGGTGATCGGGAATCGCCAGACGTCGTTCCACGACCTCGGGGCCGGGCATGGGCACAGATCTCCTTCGTGTGGGTAGCATCCTTCGCAGTCTCGATCCTAGCCGGACCCGGTGACACTACATCGCCGCCGCATCAGCGTGATCATGGCGAAATTGGTCAGTTCCGCCCCAGCGACCGACAGCGGCACTGAGAGCAGCTAATACCGCTGGGCCCGCGGTCGAGGCCCGCAAAATTTCAGGCCCCAACTGAACCACCCGGGCCCCGGCTACAGCGAGTGCTGCCACTTCATCAGGCGTGATACCGCCTTCTGGACCCACCACCACACTTATCGACGACATCACGATCTGCCCAGATGTTTGTGCAGTTACCCCATCTGCAGCGGCGAGCTCAGTGAAAACCTCACCGATAGATGCATCCGCACTCTCGTGCAATACGAGCGTTAAACCGCCCTGTGCACGAGAGTCCTCCACAAGCTGGATCAGCCCGGACATATCCACCGGGTCGCCGAGAGCCGGAATCGTCAGGCGCCGCGACTGCTTCACCGCCGAGTCGATAGTTGCTTGCCATTTCATAAGACCCTTGCGTGCCTTTTCACCGTTCCACCGCACTACACAGCGGCTAGCCTGCCACGGCACGATCCTATCCACACCTAGTTCCGTGGCTGTTTCCACCGCCCGTTCGTCCCGCCCTTGCCGCGCTAATGCCTGAACCAGCACGAGCTGCGGTGTTCGCGGCACCGCGGTACGGGAGGAGTCAGCAAGAATCACCTCAAGGTGTTGTTTCCCGACGGTATCCACGGTTGCCCGCGCCTGCGATCCACCGCGGTCGGTTATCAAAACACTTTCGCCAACGCGCACCCGAAGAACCTTCACGGCATGATGAGCTTCGGCACCGTCAAGACGAATACGGGCACCGGCTTTCAGCCCCTTTAGCATCTCGCCGGGAACCAAGAACGCATGCGCGGTCACGCGATCACCATACCTGGACAGAATCCGAGATGATAAGGTCCGCTATACCTCACAGACCCTGTAACCGTTCCCGCAGTTTGGAAAAGACGCCATTTCCTGACGACCCATGAATCCTGGCTTCTGGTTTTTCCTCACCGCGGAGCATCGCGAACTGCTTCAGTAATTCGCTTTGCTCATCGGTGAGCTTGGTCGGAACCGACACGTTGATTCGCACCTTAATGTCGCCTCGTCGTTTCGATCGCAGTCCTGTTACACCCAAACCGTGCAAGGTGACGGTGTCTCCCGGCTGCGTTCCAGGCTTCACATCCACCTCCTGGGAACCGTCGAAGGTCTCCAGAGAAACGACCGTGCCGAGCGCCGCTGCTGTCATCGGAATATCGAGCGTGGTGAGCAGGTCATTGCCTTCGCGAACAAAAATGTCGTGATCGCGCACCCGCAATTCAACGAAGAGATCCCCACGCGGGCCACCGGCAATACCAGCCTCACCTTCACCGCGCAGCTGAATCCGAGTGCCGGTCTCCACACCAGCAGGAATGCGCACCCTCAACGTCCGGTCAGCCCGCACGCGCCCCTGGCCTGAACACTCCGTACACGGGTTATCTATCCGGTCACCATGCCCCTGGCAGGCTGCGCAGGGAGCCGAAGTCATAATCTGCCCGAGCAAAGAATTAGCCACCCGCTGCACATGGCCCGATCCCCCACACACCGTGCACCGCGTAGGACTCGATCCAGGTTCACAGCACGACCCGTTGCATCGGCTACACGGATCAGCGGTGCGAATGGGAATATCGGCCTCGGTTCCGAACACGACATCCGCAAGATCCACGTCCAGCCGTTGCAACTGGTCGGCACCGCGACGCTGCCTCGGCACCGGCCCGCCACTTCGGGTATGCATCCCGGCGGCACCGGCAAACACATCGAAAATATCGGAGAAATCGAAGGTCCCGAAGTTAGCACCGCCACCCATTGGGTTACCCGGTCCGCCGCCAAGATCGTACATCCGGCGTTTTTCTGGATTGGATAGCGTCTCGTACGCCTGCGAAACCTGTTTGAACTTTTCAGCCGCCTCGGGATCCGGATTCACATCCGGGTGGAGGGTCCGGGCAAGCTTCCGGTAAGCCTTTTTAATCTCCTCGCTAGAGGCGTCGCGTGAGACACCGAGAAGCTCATAGTAGTCGTTCACGTCTCTCCTGAGTTGATCAACGATGGGGTATCGGTTGCAGGGCCCGCGCGGTTCGTGGACTCTGCGCTGTCTGTGGGCGACTACCGTGCGCCCGCTGGTTTACGGTGTTCAGCCGGTTGACTGAAAACCGTTTGGTTAGTCGGTCTACCCGAGGAATCGGGACATGTAGCGGGCTACCGCGTGCACCGAGGAAATCCCGGCCACATAATCCATACGAGTCGGGCCAAGAATTGCAAGATGCGATGCGGCGCCCGGACGCTGGCCTGGGGCATAGCCCGCGCTGACCACGGATGTGGAGGTGAGAGCGGCGTCTGGCATTTCGTGGCCGATGCGCACCTGAATTTCCCCAGCCTGCGCGCTCATCTCCGTGAGCAAGCGCAGCAGCACAATCTGCTCCTCCAGGGCATCCAACAGCGGCTCCACGGCCGTCTCAATGTCTATGCCCCAGCGTGCCAAGTTCGCGGTCCCCGCGAGCACAATTCGATCCTCACGCCGAGCATCCAACAGGGCATGCACCGCGGCGAGGATGCTCTGCACCTGGCCGCGTTCATCGAGAGGATAACCTTCCACAAGGTCATCCAGACCCTTTTGCAGATCAGTTACCCGTTGTCCGACCATCACCGCGTTCAACTTGGTCCGAAGATCGTGCACAAACTGGTCGGTCACATCGGGGATCACATCAATGGTGCGCTGGTCCACCCAGCCAGCGTCAGTAATAAGGACGACCAAGATCCGCCCCGGCGCCACGGCGACAACTTCCACATGACACACCTTGGCCTGGTGCAGCGATGGATATTGGACCATCGCGACCTGCCGAGTGAGCTGTGCGAGCAGCCGGACGGTGCGCGAGAGCAAATCGTCGAGATCTGACGCGCCGTCGAGGAAGGTGGTGATAGCCCGGCGCTCAGGAGCTGACAGCGGTTTAATGTGGGCGAGGTTATCGACGAAAACCCGATATCCCTTATCGGTAGGGATTCGCCCGGCCGACGTATACGGCTGTGCAATCAGACCTTCGTCTTCAAGCACCGACATGTCATTGCGAACGGTCGCGGGTGAAACTCCGAGGTCATGCCGCTCCAGGAGGGCCTTAGAACCGACGGGTTCACGGGTTGCAACATAGTCCTCAACAATGGCCCCGAGAATGTGCATCTTGCGCTCGTCCATGCCCTCCTCCTTCCCACCGGCAGTCTTTAGCACTATAGGCGGTCGAGTGCTAATTCTAGCGAACGGTGACGCAGAGCCCAATGTGGCACCCAATGCACTTGTGGTCGTGTCCAGCCCTCGAGAAACCACTATGACTTGATACCTTTCCGGTCATGGCATCACGACCATCACCGCGCGCCACAACCGGTTCATCATTTCCAGGCTCTGACCGGTACGGCAGGGATGTCCTCGCACCCGGAGCCCCTGACCTTCACCGGCGCCGCCCTGTGGCGACCAAAACCGAAGCTCGGCAAGGACTCGTGGTCGAAGATGCCACAACCGGCTGGTGCGGAGCTATTACGCGCGTAGAGAAAATCGCGGGTGGCAGGAGTGTTGAGCTCGAAGATCGACACGGTCGTCGCCGCTCCTTCCCACTCGGACCCGGTTTTCTGCTCGAAGGCCAGCCTGTGATCTTGGTGCCCGCTCGCAACGTCTCAGGCCCTCAGGGGCCAGCACGCTCAGCCAGCGGTTCCGTCTATGTCTCCAATCTGCGTGCCCGCGAGGCCCGCGGCTCTCGACTCTGGGTTGAAGGCAAGCACGACGCCGAACTGGTCGAAAAAGTGTGGGGACATGACCTGCGGGTCGAAGGAGTTGTGGTTGAACTCCTCGAAGGCGCCGACCACCTCGTCGATCTCGTTCGAGAATTTCAGCCCGGACCAAATCGCCGACTCGGCGTTCTCTTAGACCACTTGATCACCGGATCTAAAGAATCCCGCATCGCTGAAGCAGCCCGCAGTGTGCCGGGAGCGAGGGAGCACTTGCTAGTTCTTGGGCATCCATTCGTGGACATTTGGCAGGCTGTACGCCCGGCCCGAGTGGGGCTCGCATCCTGGCCCGATATCCCCCGCGGCACCGACATCAAAGTGGGTACTCTGCGGGCACTGGGGTGGCCAGCCAGCGACCAGGCCGATATCGCAGACGGATGGCAGAGAATCCTGAGTTCAGTGCGCAGCTACGCGGACCTCGACCCGGCTCTGCTAGGGCGCGTCGAAGAACTGATTGACTTCGTCACGGCGACACCGTAGGTAAGTTGGGCGGGTCTACGTCAGATCCCGAATTACCTGATCGGCGAGGAGCCTGCCAGCAGGCGTCAGGACAGCCTTCCCCTGAGCCAGTTGCGCCGGATCGAGCAGTCCCCGGTTAGCGTGAACATGCAGCGCTGACCGACGTTCAGCGGCAACAGCATCAATATCCAGACCATCAACGGTCCGCAACTCGAGCATGATGCGCTCAACCCGTCGATCCTCGGCGGTCAGAATCTCCTGCCCGTCCTGCGGAAGCACTCCCCTGGTAACCGCATGGGCATAACGGCTTGGATGTTTGAGGTTCCACGCACGCATCCCGTCGCGATGGCGATGCGCTCCGGGTCCGATTCCCCACCAGTCTGCGCCATGCCAATACGCAAGGTTGTGGCGGCAGCGAGTCTGACGGGATTGCGACCAGTTCGAGACCTCATACCAGGTGTATCCAGCCTCCGCCAAGAGGGCATCGATCAGATCGTATTCGTCGGCCATAAGGTCACTATCGACCGGGGTTATCTCCCCGCGCCGTAGCTGCCGAGCCATCGCCGTGTTGCCCTCGATGATGAGTGAATACGCCGAGACGTGATCCGGTTCGCAGGCAAGAGCAGCCCTCACCGAGGTTTCGACATCCTCAATCCGCTCCCCCGGAGTGCCGTAGATCAAGTCCAAGCTCACCTGCAAACCGACGTCCCGAGCCCACTGCACAACGCGCGGAATCCGCGCTGGGTCGTGAGTTCGATCCAGTGTCGCGAGCACGCGCGGCACCGCAGACTGCATTCCGAATGACACCCGCGTAACACCACCGTCTGCCAGCTCACGTAGGGTATCCGCGGTCACGGAATCGGGATTGGCCTCAATGCTCACCTCGGCGTCGGGTGCCAAGGGGATCAGTGTGCGCAGATGATCCAGCATCTGCACGAGGTCGGAAGCGGGCAGCAGCGTCGGTGTTCCACCACCGAAAAATACGGTGTCGACCTGACTGTATTCGTACCCATGTTGCTGGTCATCGGCGTGTACTAAGTCCATTTCCCGGCAGGCATGGTCGGCATATTCTGCACGGCTTCCTCCGCCGCCAAGATCTTTGGCCGTGTACGTGTTGAAGTCGCAGTATCCGCACCGGACAGCGCAAAACGGGACGTGGATGTATACGGATAGCCCCGTGGTTACTCCAGCCACCCCTGCGCCAGCACCGGGACCAACGGCGACACTCGGCACCTTGCCGCTGATTGTCACGCCCGGGATCCTGGAATCTCTCCCACGTCTTTTAGAACCCGACCCATTTTCGCCGCCACTTCGTGGTGGAAGATATAGCCACTACTTCGCGCCCAGGTGAGCATCCGCTCAGCCATCGGCGGAGTAATTCGTGCGTACACAGCGGATACCGTGACCTGGTGGCCGGGGGTGTAAAGAACCCTCAGGTCATCGCCAGTCTCAATCACGCCGGCACTCACCACCCGGGTATACGCGCCGGTGCGCCCGCGGCGGTGGTAATCACTGCGGAATGTATCCGTGCCCATCCAGCGTTGAAAGGTGGCGCACGGGGTTCGAGGCGCAGTGACTTCCAATTCCGTACTGCCTATGGCCAGCCGCGCACCCAGTTCCAGATCATCCACCTCAAGACCGCTGATTCTTAAATTTTCCCCAAAACCACCGGCGGGGATGGTTCGACCAAGGACTTTCTGCCAATGATCAGCTTCGACCCGGCTCAGCAGATACACCGCCTGGTCCAAGCCACCGTGGTGGATACGGTCAGCCTGGACATCCCCGCGCAGCCCATAGTTTCCGACAGGAACCGGGCCTGAAACCGGCTGTTTATCAATCGCGGTGACCCCAACCATGCCATCGTCCGCGTGCAACGCAGCTACTACGCACACGGCTTCAACCTGGCCGACAGCGCCTTGAGCCACCGCGGTGGATACGGTTTCAGAAGCTGATTGCGGGGTTTTAGGGATCATTTCTTCTTGTCCTTACCTGCGACCTCACCGTCGGACGAGAGCGCTGCAATAAAGGCCTCCTGCGGCACCTCAACACTGCCAATGTTCTTCATCCGCTTCTTTCCCTCTTTCTGCTTTTCTAGCAGCTTCCGTTTCCGGGAAATATCGCCGCCGTAACACTTTGAGAGGACGTCTTTTCGCAGGGCTCGAATGTTTTCTCGAGCAATAATGCGTGAGCCGATAGCTGCCTGGATGGGGACTTCAAACTGCTGACGCGGAATGAGGTTCTTGAGCTTACCGGCCATCTCCACCCCGTATGAGTAGGCTTTATCGCGGTGAACAATGGCGCTAAAAGCATCGACTGTCTCACCCTGGAGCAAGATATCGACCTTCACCAAATCTGCTGCCTGATCGCCGGACACGTCGTAGTCCAGGGAGGCATAGCCTTTAGTTTTGGACTTCAGCTGGTCAAAGAAATCAAACACGATCTCTGCAAGAGGCAAGGTGTACCGCAGTTCCACGCGGTCCTCGGACAGATAGTCCATTCCAAGCAAACTCCCGCGGCGCTGCTGACACAAGTCCATAATGGCGCCCACGAAATCGCTCGGAGCCAAAATGGTCGCACGCACCACCGGTTCTCGAATTTCCCGGACTTTGCCCCCGGGGAAATCTGACGGATTCAGCACTTCGATTCGGCTGCCATCCTCCATGGTGACGTCATAGACAACCGACGGGGCGGTGGAAATTAGATCCAGGCCGAATTCGCGTTCTAGCCGTTCCCGCACAATTTCTAGATGCAATAGACCTAGGAACCCGCAGCGGAAACCGAACCCGAGCGCGGTGGAGGTTTCCGGTTCATAGATAAGAGCGGCATCATTTAGTTTCAGTTTATCCAGCGCATCACGTAAATCGGGATAATCGGAGCCATCAATGGGGAATAGTCCCGAATAAACCATGGGTTTAGGATCCGAATACCCAGCTAGTGCCGTGCTCGCACCGCGCCGCGCAAGCGTGACGGTATCGCCAACTTTTGACTGGCGCACATCTTTCACACCCGTAATCAGGTATCCCACTTCGCCCACGCCGAGCCCACCGGTCGGAACGGGCTCCGGTGAGATCACGCCGATTTCGAGCAGGTCATGCTGTGCTCGGGTGGACATCATTTCGATCCGTTCACGGTTCTTCAAATGCCCGTCAACCACACGCACATAGGTGACCACGCCGCGGTACGTGTCGTACACCGAGTCAAAAATCATCGCCCGACATGGCGCGTTTTCATCTCCGACCGGGGCCGGAATGGTACGAACCACATGGTCGAGCAGTTCGGCCACACCCGCACCCGTTTTACCGGATACCCGCAGCACATCCTCCGCATCGCAGCCAACCAGTTGGGAAATTTCTGCCGCATATTTGTCGGGGTCCGCAGCGGGAAGATCGATCTTGTTCAAAACTGGAATGATAGTGAGGTCGGATTCCAAAGCGAGATACAGATTTGCCAGTGTCTGCGCTTCAATCCCCTGGGCCGCGTCAACCAGTAGAATTGCGCCTTCGCACGCGGCGAGCGATCGAGATACCTCGTAGGTGAAGTCCACGTGCCCGGGCGTGTCGATCATATTCAACGCATAGGCGAGTTCCCCGCGACCATCTCCCTGATCCAGGCCCCATGGCATCCGCACCGCTTGTGATTTCACGGTGATACCGCGTTCGCGTTCAATGTCCATGCGATCGAGGTACTGAGCGCGCATAGCCCGCTCGTCGACCACACCGGTCAACTGCAACATACGATCAGCCAAAGTCGACTTACCGTGGTCGATGTGGGCGATGATGCAGAAGTTCCGGATCCGCTCGACCGGTGTTGAGGCGGGGGTAATCGTCGCCGTGGCCGCATCTGAGATCCTAGGGGTCACCGCTGGTGGGTCCTTTCATGGGCGCTGTTCGTGTTCTCCATCGTCTCATGAGCGCAGGACACCGCGAACTCGACCCCAGATGCGCACTCAGCAGCACGGAGTTCGTGCGGAACCCATAGCATTTGTAGAACGCATTCCCCGGTGATGGTGTTGAGGGGAATCGACGCCGAGACGACACCTAACCGAAACGGCACTGAACGGAATGCACCCGCGTTCACAATATTTTGCTGAAGATAGGAACTTTTGTGGCACTGTTCTCACGCCTGGCGGGAATCGTCAGGTCACTCGCCCAGTCTCCGCAAGTGCGCCGGGCAGCACGCGATCTGGCCAAGGAAGCAGGCCGTCAGCTGTCCAGCCCTCCGCGGCCGGTCGAAAGCCATGACCGTGCGCGCCACACCAGCACCGCCAAGGGTTCGCCTGCCCAGGCGTCCGGCGCCCAGCTCGCCGACCGGCCTTCTCAACCGCCTCTGCATCTGTCATATTCCCCGCATCCCGACGATAAAGCCGACCCCGGTGAAGTCGTGTGGGGATGGGTTCCGTTTGAGGAAATGGATGGGCGCGGGAAAGATCGCCCCGTTTTAGTTATTGCGCTTGAAGACGACGTGTTGGTTGCGCTCATGCTGACCTCCCGGGACCGTGGTGACGGTGTGCATACGGACCATCACGGGCAGCATTGGATCGACATTGGAATCGGTTCGTGGGATCCGCAACGCCGCCCCAGCGAGGTGCGTCTGGATCGCCTCATCCGCCTAGCTCCAGGCAGCGTTCGCCGGGGAGGCGGACGCATCGATCACAGCACCTTTTCCAAGGTGGCGGATGCCACACGCCGAGTTCATGGGTGGCGACCATCCTGACCTGGGCGATCACCCTGCACTCTGGTATCGTTTCTGCTTGTATGTGTGAACATACCGCCCGCCGCAAATGCGGTCGCGGGGTCAACCGTGTCAGACCCTGTACCCGTTGTGCGTCGAGCGTGTAGGTCCGGGGTTGCGCCCGCGGACTTCGGCGTCACCAGGCAACCCCCACTGCCACGTCCCCGCCGGAATTCGTCCCTCGCATCCCGGAACGTTCCACCGTCGAAGCAACACGGAGAAGAGTCCACGTGGCCAACATCAAGTCCCAGATCAAGCGCATCAAGACCAACGAAAAAGCGCGCCAGCGCAACAAGGCGGTTAAGAGCGAGCTGAAGACCTACATCCGCAAGGTGCGCACCGCTGTCACCGCCGGTGACGTCGATGCCGCGGGAAGCGCCCTGAAGCAGGCCGCCCGCAAGCTCGATAAGGCGGTTTCCAAGGGCGTTATCCACAAGAACCAGGCAGCCAACCGCAAGTCGGGCCTGGCGAAGCTGGTGGCGAAGCTCGACAAGTGAGGTCGTCCCCCGCTGGGGAACCACACGTCGGTGAGCCCGCACGTAAGGACTGTCACTGGGTGACGTTTTCTTAACGGGTGTTCTCACCGTAGAAAAAGACCGGGTCTGTTCCAAGGAACGGACCCGGTCTTTTTCTATGCCATACAGGGATGGGTTTACGGCACCCGCAGGGTCCCGGGATGTGCCTTTGACGTCATGGTGTGTCCTAGCTGTGTGGCGTCAATCGCTCGAGCGAGTCCCCGATCCAAGCGAATACTGCATCCTCGCAAATCCGAGGAGTATTCGGGCGAATACAGATGTGACAAACATTTGACGCTCCCCACCCCATTTCGTCGGTTCGCAGGGCATGCTAGCCTCCGTTTAAGAGCACAGTCGTGATTCGACGTACTCGAAGGCATGTGTTGCCTGACACCAATGTTTCCCGATGTCGTGACCAATCTTGAGGGAGTTTCATGTCGACAACGATGATTGTTGCGGTCGGAATCAGTGTCATGATTGGCGCTGCCATCGTCATCTTTGCCACCGTCTATCTAGGTAAGGAACGGAAAGATAGAAACGGCAAGTAGTAACCTCCCTTCTCTCAAACTAACCTCATGACAGATGTGACCGCCGCAGAGTCCGGTCCAAACGGGCTCGCCGCCGTAATCGCGCTGGCCCGTGCCGGATTACATGTGGAGGTCACCGAAGCATCCTCGAGTGCAGGGTCTGATGTCGCACCAGATCATGACAGGGGGACGGGGCCATACCCTGATACCGGTCTAACCCCCGAAACTAAACCCAACCCGCTTTAACGCTCACACGGTCGGGTTGACAGCGCGCGTACGCTCCACGCTTACGCTTACTCAACGATCGCGGCGCGCACGACAAATTTCGAGTACCGCACGCTGCACGGCAAACGCAGGGTCCCGAGACGCCCCTTTCACATCATGATCTGCCCTAGCTGTTGCTTCAATCGCTCGAGCAAGCCCCCGATCCGACCATGCTTGGGCCTCTCGTTTCAAATTCCGCACCATCCAGTCAGGCATCCCGAGCGTTTTCGCGCTCGCTCCGGGCGTGCTCACCTTCGCAAGACCGCGAATCTTCGAGGCGATAGCGGCCACCATAGGAACCGGGTCAACACCGCTAGAACTCGCTTGGCGCAGCAGAGCCAGGGCTTCGCGGTCTCTGCCTGCAATCGCCGCATCAGCCACCGCGAACGCCGTGGTCTCCACACGACCTGCTACCACGCTGTGGACCGCGGCCCGGTCTATAACCGGTGGTTCTTCCCCTGCTTCCGGCTCAGTATCAGCAATGATCTGACGGCAGGTTGCAGCGAGTTCAGCGAGGTCTTGAGAGAAGGCATCTACCAGCGCGGCGGCTGCGTCCTCACGGATCCGACGCCCAGCTCGGGTGAACTCAGAGGTGACAAACACTTGGCGGTCCCCGACCCGTTTCATCGGTTCACACGGCACCCGGGGTATTCCCGAACCGCGCAGAGCATCAAGAACTTTCTTCCCTCGATTACCACCGCGATGGATTACAACTAGCGTCACATCAGCTTCGGGCGCTGTGCGGTAGGTGTTCAGGTCGGATAGCAGCGCATCGGGCGCGGTCTGCATATTGGTGATGATAATGAGCCTCGGCTCACCGAAAAGTGAGGGGCTGGTCGCGGCGGTCAAGCCACCTTGGGCGTATGCATCCGATTCGATTCGGGTCACCGTCGTATCGGGATGGGCTGTATAGGCGAGGTTGCGCAGACGTTCCACAGCGCGATCGACAAGGAGGCCTTCACTGCCGTGGAGCAGCACGATTGGCGCGATTGTGACGCTGTGCCATGCGACGTCGCCCATAATCTCCTCGTCTCACTGTGGACTCATAGTCATACCGACGGCCTGTGATTAGCAGCTTGCGTAGGCAGCCTTCACATGGCGGCACGGCGATCTGAACGGTGTGCGACACAAAATGCGACATAAAGATTGGCACAAAGTCAGGACCGCATCCATGATCCCATGCGGCGGATCGTCCACTGTCCCGGCGCGGCTGGTTCTACGACTGTGATCCCATCGCGATCGGTTCGCAGGATGTCAGCCCCGTTTTCCGTCAGCATGGTGAGGGTGCGAGCAGCTGGATGCCCGAAGGTGTTGCCGCGTCCAACTCCGATCAGCGCAATCTGAGCATTGATCGCCCGATACAGCTGGGGATACTGCCGAGCTGAGCCGTGATGCGCAACTTTCACCACCTGCGCATGTGGGGAAGGATTTTGCGCTAGAAAAGCCCGCTGGGCGGCCGGTTCAAGGTCACCTAGGGCCAGAAGGTTCCGTCCGTCCGGCCAGGAGACATCGACCGTTAAGGAGCAGTCGTTGGGCTCTGCTTGGTCTAGCTGAGAGGTTTCTTGGGATGCGGCCCGACGCACGCTCGATACATCGGAGGGCCACAGAACCCGCACCTTGAGTCCGTCTAGCTGTGCCCCATCACCCGCGAGAGGATGCTCACCAGGTTCGTGATCAACGGGACAGCGCCAGGTGCGCCGCGGTGTTCGCCCGCCCGATAGCGCCGCCAACCCTCCAATATGGTCGGCATGGGCATGAGTGAGAACAACCAGGTCAACATGATCGATCTTCAGCGTGTTTAGACATGTCCGCAAAGAAGCAGGGTCGGGCCCGGTGTCTATGAGGATCACGGCACGGTTATCTGGCCCATCGCGGGCCACGAACGCGTCTCCCTGGCCCACGTCGCATTGAGCGATCGTCCACGCCGGCGGATCAAGAACATCCCGTATCATCCGCACCATGGGCGGGGTACCCACGGCCACCAGCAGCCCGGCCAGTCCCCAGCGCACATAGGGTGTGCGTCGTCCCTTCCAGATCAGGACGAGCAGCATCCCAAGCCCGACGCTAACGCCAACGACGGTGAGGGATCCTTGCCATCCCTGCGGGACCGGCAGCGCCGATCCCGGAAGGTTTCCAAAGACGTCTGAGACCACCAGAATGATTCGAGCTGCGCCCGCTGCGACGGTATTGGCTAATGCTGCCGCTCCAGGCCACCAAGGCGCGATCACCAACCCCAGCATTCCGCATAGGGTGGCTGGCCCCACAAACGGTGCCACCAGCATATTGGCGAGCACGGACCACAGCGACACCTCCGGGGTTAAAAGAACCAGCAACGGAGTACACACGAGCTGTGCGACCAAAGGCACCGTCACCGCCAGTGCGAGAAGGCGGGGTATGCGCTCACCGCTCAGACGGCACATTAAACGGGCCAGCGGATCGGCCGCGGTGATAATCGCCGACGTCGCGAGAACCGACAAAATAAATCCAAGTGATGACGCAACCGCTGGGTCCGCTAACGCCCACAGCAACGTAGTAGCAGCTAAAGCCGGGATCGGTCGCGCGCGATATCCCAGAAATCTGGCGACGAGAAGGGGCACGACCATCACACCGGCACGCAACACACTGGGTTGGTCCGACACCAAGCAGATATATCCCGCTCCGAGAATTGCGCCGATTGCGAGGCGAGGACGCCGTGGCACACCGAGTATCAACAGCGGAACCACGACACTGCCGATTACCAGGGCAATGTTGGCTCCGGAGACCGCAACCAGGTGCGTGAGCCCGCTGCGCCGAATCACTTCCTCGCGTTGTGTGCTCATACCCTGGGTGTCTCCCGTGGTCATACCGCGTACGAGGGCAGATACGTCGGCGGGCAGATGTGCGGTGGCTACGCGAGCGGCAGCGCTGAGGCGAGTACGGACACCGTCCGCAGCGATATAGCCGCTGATCCTGGTCGGTTTCATCGTGAGCAAAGCGCCGCTGGCACGTAACCGGCCGGTGAGGGTGACCTGGTCGCCACGATGCCAGGTGCGGGGGTCATGGGGGTCATTGTGATGAGCTGGCTCGGGCCGTGTGGTTTTGCCCTGGGACTCGCTTAGAGCTTTAGCGGGTGGCGGCGGGGACGAGGATTTCGGTGTTGGTTTTCTGTCCGACGAGCTAGAGACCGATCCTGGAGCGGGCACGGATAGCAGAAGGGTGACGCCGGGAGCTCCACGGGGATTGACCCGAACCGATGCTGTGCCGCGTCGCCACTCAGGCCCGTCGAGGTGCTCGACAGGGTCTGCGATAACCGCGACCTGAGTGGTGACCGTCTGTCCACGCTCAGCTCTAACCTGCCAATCTGCCCGGGCATGTCGAACCGGGCCAGTCGTCACCAGCGTGCAAGCTAACAGAGCACCGAGGAGAACGCACTGGGCCGCTACGGCTGACATTACTGGTGCCCGGTGAGATGGTGGGCGATGAGAACGTTCAGAACCGTGCGAGGACGACACCGATTCGAGAGGTACGCGCCGCCGCCTCGCCACGGATATCAGCGTGACGCCGGCCATCATGAGGCTGAGCGCCACTGCGGCGACCGGAACCCAGTGCGAGGTTCCCAGCAGAAAGAGCGTGCCACCCCACGCGGTCAGCGCTGCCGGCACCAACCGCACATCATTACCACTCACACCCGCACCTTGTCGCGGATCTTTGCCAGCAGCGATGGTCCGATCCCCTGCACCTGAACAAGATCATCAATACTGGTGAATCTGCCGTTTTCTTTGCGGTGCTCCACAATGCGTTTGGCAATCGCAGGCCCAATGCCCGGTAAGGCATCGAGGGCGTCAGCGTTTGCGGTGTTGATATCAACTAATCCGCCGTGAGTACCTGAGCTGCTGGCGCCCCCGGCACCGGATGTGTGTGAGGAGTCTGCGAGTTCTCCAGCCGGGGCGGCCCTGGGTTCTTCGCCGACCGCAGGGACATGGATCTGTTCGCCGTCTTGGGGGCGTCGGGCCAGATTTACGGCGCTAAGATCGGCCTCGGGTTTGCTACCGCCGGCTTTATCGACGGCGTCCGCGACTCGTTGCCCAGCCGCTAGGTGCACGATGCCGGGTCGAGCCACAGCGCCGGTGACGTGCACAACCACGGGACCACCGGCCCCCGCAGATTCTGACCTGGCCTGTTCTGCTCCTGTGCGATCTGCCCCGGATGAATTGCCTTGATCTCGTGCCCGTGAGGCAGAGTCAGCTGCTCCGTCGGAACGTTCCGGGGATTGGGCGGACGATGATGACCCTGCTCCCACCGATGAGGACTCCGATCCGGTGGTTCCGAGAACTCCGGGGAGCGTCACTGCTGCCACGGCGATAAGCCCGAGAACGAGCACTCCGATCAGAGCGCGTGGAGCCAAGGCCCAGCGAATCGAGCCCCGCTCGCCATGGGTTTTAGGCTTACGCCTGTTCACCGTGGGATGACAAATGCGTCGCGAATGGTGGGGCTGTGCGTGCACAGCCCCGGCACCGTCAATGCCTAATGGTATGGAGTGCGGCTCAGAATGTGGCAAGGAATCTCGAGAGGTCGGCATGCGCCGACGCTATGTCGCTGACTATCCCCTGCGGCCAGCCCCGACGACCCGGTGCATAACCGGCCATACCCCACCCCGGGGACCAGCTAGAGGCCACGCGTTGACCAGCTAGAGGACCAGCATCGACTGTCTACACGCCGAGCATCGACAACCAGCTCGGCAAAAAGCCGAAGAACAGCAAACACAGCACGAGCGCATACCAGATGACTGTCAGGGAGATCCAATGACTAGTCAGCCGACGAATCACTCCCCCGGCCGGAACAAGACCGCTGTTCACGCTATACGCAAGATAGACGAAGAACATCGGAGCGGTCGCCGCCCACACTCCTAAACAGTTCGGGCACAGCATGTGGATGATAAAGACGGCGTCGATAATTAAAAAATGCACGAACCCGAAGGCGAGAACCAACCCGATCAGGATCGCGCGTTCAAACCATCGTGGAAGGTTCGCCCCCGCAGCCAAGAGCAGGCCAGCTGTTCCCAAAATGGCGTAACCGGCCAGGCCCAGGAACATATTGGGAAACCCAAAGATAGAGGCCTCCGGGGTCATCATCACTGATCCACAGGAGATAAACGGATTGATATCGCAGCCCAGGTGCGTTCCCGGGTTTTCAAGCATCCGAATTTTGTCGATGGACAGGACCAGAGCAAGAACCCACGAAATCGTCGAGAAAATAAGCAGTATGACCCCGGCAACGCGAGGATTAATTCGTTGATGCCGCGCGCGGATTTCAGCGTCGATCTCCGCCCGCAGGGCATCATCGTCCGGGGTCTCCAGATCGGTCATGGCATCCTTTCGCTCCTGTACCAAGCCGCGAGTTTATCGAGGCCGTCCTCGAAGGATACGCGTGGGGTCCAGGACAAACGCTGCCGTGTACGCCGCTGGTCAAACCAATGGGCCGTAGATAGTTGTTCGGCAAGGAATTCCGTCATCGGGGGCTCATCGGCGCCGGGATGTTTGTCCCACACTCTCTCCACCACGCGTCCAGCCCATCGAGCAGCACCCGAGGGAAGCCGCAACCGCGGGCCTGGCACGCCGGCAGCCGCACAGAAACCGCCCAAAACTTCAGCCACAGTTCGAGGCTGTCCGTTCGTGACCACGAAGGACTCGCCGTGTACTCGCTCAATTCGGTCCATGGCTGCAATGATCGCATCCGCCGCATTCGTCACATAGGTGGTGTCAATGAGCGCATGGCCACGGTCGAGCAGGGGCAGCGTGCCCCGGCGCCCCCGATCAACGATTCTCCCCACCAACTGGGTGTCGCCCGGTCCCCAGACGACATGGGGGCGAATCGAGACCACCTTCAGCTCATCGCTGTCGGCGGACATCGCTAAGAGTTCAGCGGCCGCTTTACTGCGCGCATAGTTGCCGCGTGCCCGTGCCGGATCAGCGGGTCCCGTCCCCTCCCCCACAATCGAATCACCCACGTGCGCGACTGAAGGGGAGGAAATATTGACCAGTTTCCCCACCCCGATTGCTCGCATGGCATCGAGAAGGTGCGCGGTGCCGCGAACATTGACGTTCTCAAACTCCTCATAGGAGCCCGCGAATGACACTTTGGCCGCGAGATGAATGACCGCATCCATGCCATCCACCGCGCGGCAAACATCACCGGGCTCGGATAACGATCCGGGTCGGTCTTTCACCCCGGGAATTGACGCGGGTCGGCGTTGGAAGGTTGTCACGAGGTCACCGCGGTCGCGCAAAGTTTCCGCAACGCATCGTCCGAGCATTCCCGAAGCGCCGGTCACCAGAACTTTCATGGGCGTCCCACCGGCAGCCCGCGCAATGCTGCCTCGGCCCAGCGAGACAGCGCAGCACGATCGATTTTCGAGTTGTGGCGAATATCCGTGGGGAGCGTGACGGTTGTGAACACCGCCGCCACATCGCTTCCGGTCATTTTCCGCACGGCATGGCGGACTGCCTCGGTCAGCGGGGCTGGGGCCGTGCGTGGGCGACGAGCTCGACCCGGCCGATACTCCTCATCGGTTTCCACGACCAGCACAATTTGTCGGGTCCCATTGGGACCGACGGCACACGCTCCGGCGCGTCGAACCCCTGGCACTGATTCTGCCGCTGCTTCCAGAGCGACCGGGGTGCGCAGCCCGTCAGCTGTGGCGATAACGTGTGCGGCCCTGCCTTCGATCCACAGCCGACCCGTCTCGTCGAGGTGTCCGACATCGCCGGTAGCGTGCCAGGTTGGGAAGCGGTGCGCGGTCCGAGTGGTATCCCAGAGCATGAGGTAGCGGTCGCGGGCATGCGGGGCACGGATCAAAACCTCACCGGTCACACCGGGCTCTGTCGTGGGTTCGGATCCAGTGCGACCGAGCTCATCCATCGGAGCAATCGCCACATCGACACGGCGAGCTGGGCGGCCCACACACACGCCGTTGCCTTGGCCTGCGTCCTCAATGCCTGGCAGGTCAATGGTGGTCACCACGAGGCATTCGGTCATGCCGTAGGGCGTGAGCAGATCCGCGTCGGGCATCAAGGCGCGCAGCTGCCGCAGAAGATCAGCCGGGATCGGTGCTCCTGCTGACAGGAAGACTTTTACCCGGGCAAGCGCTGCCCTTTCGCGGTCATCGAGCTCAGCTTCGGTCGCAAGCACATTGGCTAGCGCTGCCGGGGAGGTAAACACAGCGGGCTCGCCAAGCCGGTCGATAGCGTGGGCGAGGGCGGAGGCCGTGAGCGTGGCCGGGGAGGTGACGTCCATATCTGGAACCACTGAGGGAGCTCCCACTGCGGGCCCGAGCAGTGCGAACGGGGCGAAACCAGCCACCAATCCGAGCTCGGGTCCGAGACCGGTCGCTTCGCCCAGAGCACTGAACATGGCGGCCAGCTGGCGATGGGTGTACACCACGCCTTTGGCTGGGCCGGTGGAACCCGAGGTGAACAGCACAGCCGCGTCCGCGTCAGGTTCTGGCCAGTCTCCAAGAACATCCGGGCTCATGGCGAGCAGTTGGCTGCCTTCGTCTGCTAGCTGTGCTAAGGAGGTCTCAACTCCGAGCGCGATGCGATCGATAGTGGGCAGAGTCTTCACCGAAATACGCTGACCTGGCCAGCCCAGGGCGCGGGCACCCGCGAGGGCCTTTTCCACGCCGATCACATATTGCGAATGCGAGCCGACCACAGCCCGGGTCAGCCCCTGTACCCCGAGTCCAGCATCGGCCACCACCGCCACCGCACCGATCCGTAGACAGGCGTACATGGTGGCTGTTAAGTCCGCTCCCGGAGGGACCAACACGTTAACTCGGTCACCGGGGTGTACCCCGAATGCGAGCATACCTGCAGCAATGTCACGGACCCGGCGGGCGAGCAGGTCCCAGCTAATCGTGCGGGATCCCCCACCGTCTGCTTCGGATCGCATTTCAACCACGGCGCCGCGATCCCGATAACTTGGATCAGCGGCTAAATCTTCGATCCGCTGCCCTAACTGGATAAATGGTGCTGGCTGGGCGGCATCGGCGATCGTGGGAGGTGCCGGGCGGCGCTGAGCATTGCTGTCGAAAGTGTCGCTGAGCCAGCGGCAGACGATGGCGGCGACGTCGGCATCTTCCCACACTAGGTGGCTCGCGTCTTCAACCCGGTGCACGTCGGCCTGGGGCATCCGAGCAATCAGATCGCGCAGGTACCGATCAGAGAAGACCACATCACGCGGTCCCCACACGAACAAAGCGGGAACGTCGAGGTCGCGGATGCCGTCGGCTACTCGTTCCAAGGTGGGCCGGCTGGGATGCCCGGGTTCGAAGGGAATGTCGGCGACGAATTGTTCGATGCCGCGCCGGCGAGCCCGAGTTCGGTAGGGCGCAAGGTAGGCGTCTCGCACCTCGTGGGGAAGCGGCGGCTTGCTCAGAGCGAGTGTCGTCCGCAGGAAGCCGTCGGTCAGTGACGTCGAGGTGGGTAGAACCCCGGGACTGGTCGCAAGACGTAAAGCCCCCGGAAGGTGTTCAAAAATCTCCTGATAAACGCCCGTGTTGGTCAAGATCACGCCAGCTAACTGGTGCCGGTTATCCAGCGCCCACCCGAGGGACACCAAACCGCCCCAGTCGTGACCAACAGTGATGACTTTCCCTCGCAGGGACAGCGTGTCGGTGAGCAAAGAGAGATCCGTAATCCGGTCTTGCAGCGTGCGACGGCGCTCGGTGCGCTCAGACCATCCCATCTCCAGCTGGTCAACGGCGATCACTCGCCATGGGAGTTCAGCGGAGGCAAGCGGCTCCATGAGACTGCGATAGAGGAAGGACGACGTGGGATTGCCATGCACACACAGCAGTGTTCCCACCGGGGTCTGCCCGTTCTCGGCGAGGAGCGTCTGATTATCGAGCAGGTGCCAGCGGCGTTGCTGTCCGGTGGAGTCGGTCGCGAGTACGGTGCGATGCACTCGTGGGTCGACGCCAGGCTGCTCTGGAACCTCCGCGATATCGCCGGTTTTCCGGATGGTTTTCACCAGGTGACCTCCATCATTCCGGTATTGATACCGGAGCCCACTCCGAGCAGTACGATCTTTTGTCCGGGGCTGAAACTCTCCGAACTCTTTGCCAAGGTCATGGGCAGCGACACTGGGCCGACATTGCCCCAATCCGGGAACGTCACGGGAATCTTGTCGATATCCACACCGGTAGCTTTGGCGAATGCTCTGGTGTACACCATCGAAATCTGGTGGGTGATGAAGGTGTCAGCGCTGCGGAAATCAAATCCGTCCTTGTGCGCATCGCGCCACGCATCAACAACCAGGGCGAGGCCATGTTCGAGCAGACCCTTGGTGTCGGTCCTCATGTGGCCAAAGCTTCCGATGCACAGGTGATGGTGCTCGCTGCCTGCCCGGGAGACGGTACCAACCAGTTTGTGCCCGTTGGGGTGCCGATCAGCGGGGCCGAGCACCGCAGCTGCCGCACCGGAACCAAGAGTGAGGGAAGCGAACTGATACTGGAAATCTTCGCGGGTCGCGTCCTTCGAGTTCAGGCGGTCAATCGTGCCCCGATGCGTAGATTCCATATCTTCAGCGCCGACCACCAGCGCGTAGTCGATCTGACCTGCGTCGATCATATTGGCGGCGAGCGTCATACCGTTGACGAATCCGAGGCAGGCATTGGTGATATCGAAGTTCATCGCAGAGGTCGGCAAACCCAGACCCGCGTGCACGGCGACGGCGACCGAGGGCTCCAGGTTCCGGCGCGACACAGAGGTGTTGATGACGATCCCGATCTGCTCGCGCGACACCCCCGCCCGAGCGAGAGCGCGTTCGGCGGCGGTGACCGGGGCTTGTACCCAGCCCTCCTCGTCTTTCCACCAGCGGCGTTCAAAAACTCCTGACACCCTCTGCAAGGTTCCCCGGGGCAAGCGCAGACGTTTGCGCGCAGGAGCCAGCCAGTCATCGATCTGGTCGGAGGTCACCACCACCGGTGCCTCTACCGCCGTGATCGACAGGAGGGCAGCATTGCTATGGCGGAATGTTGTGTTGCCGTTCAAGCGCATACCTTCGTCGTCTATCGTCTGTGGCACGGGAAATCCCGTGCCATTGTCCCACCCAGTGCGCGACCCTACGGAAGCGTAGCCGATATGTCTCCATCAAAGATGGTCGTGCCGCATACAGCGTGGCATATTGACCGTTATGCACGCGATGACCGCGCGGAGACGCGGTGAGGGTCGCGTCACAAAACAGGCGTCTCGTACGTCATCGACCAGCGTTCATACCTTAAATGGTCAGTCCTAAGAATGCTTGCGCTGTCAGCGAATCCGCTGCATTGTCGTCTCGGTTCGACGATTCTCGCCCCGTGAGTCGTTGCCGGGCATCGACCGTCCTCGGCTCACAGGACACCGTGGACGGGCTGAGATCAGCGACGTCATTCCATTTTTTAAGGGGCATGATCTCCACGGGGAACGTGTGATGAGAATTAGCGGCAAGCGGCTGGCGCAGAGTCTGGATAGCCTGCAGAACGTGCGTGCCTGGGATGCGTCGAGCGTCGACACCACCGAGACTCATCCCGGCAATCGCCCGAGAATCGACCTCTACCCGTACTCTCACGCCTCGGGGAACGGGCGCAGGCCCAACAGAGAACACCGTTACCGCCGCCGGGACCCAGATATGCCGCTCAGCAGCGGGCTTGAACGGGGTCCACACCACCCCGGTTTCCATCCCCCATCTTTGATCAGTTCGACTATCGACCTGTTCCGCTTTTGACTCGTGCTGGGTCTGGTTCGCATGCGTATCGATCACGACGTTGAGCGGTTGCGGATGAGAGATGACGTCATGCGGGTAGGCGAGGTCTCGACCGGCGCCGAGCGTCACAGTAGCTGACTGACCGGGTTCTATGGCCTCGCTCACCTCCACCGTTGCAGACATGAGGTCTCCCTTGCCGGATGGCTCCGACACATAATGGCAGCGCAGGGGTTTGCCTTCATGAGATACCAGCGGAGAGGCGTTGACTTGGTATACCCGTTGGTCCCAGGTCATGGTGATCCTCATGCCCGGTTTGATGCCGTCGGGAGTTGTCGGTGTCATGATGCCACCTAACAGCCGAGGCAACGTCACTGTATTGCCTTCGGCTGTGGCAACTGTAAACGTCTCAGATGACACTGTGAATCGCGGTGCATTATGAGGATCAGCAAGGGCCGAAGGGGCATTCGTGACGAAGACAGCGAGGGTTCCTATCCCACCGGCAAGGAATGCACGGCGTCGCAGATTGGCAGTCGATTGTTGGTGGGTAACCATAGTCTTCATCCTTATCGGCGTAAAGGGGCGGTCGGGAGTTGTCGGCGTGTTTCACATCTTATCTTCAATAATGGCTTTCGGACGGGATAACCGGATAGCTGGCCACGTTTTCGATGGGGTATCTCGGATAGCCGTGCGCGATGAAAGGTAGACATGTGTCCGCCAGATGATTGGGCGACAGATGAGTCGAAAATAATCGTCATGTACCGCGGCCACGGGCCTACAAGATGTAGGCCGTGTTGACATACCGTCCGTGGACATGATCAAAAGAAGGAGCGATATATTTCAGTCGTTTAATATGGAGGCGGCCCCGCAAGCCAAGGCGCAACATAACTATCCCACACTAAAACCTGAATAATAGAACTGACCACGAAGACGATTGAGGGCACAACCGCTCGCATATACGGGTTAATGGGCCGACGAAAAATATCAGTGAAGAATATGATGCCGCAGGCCAAAAGAATAGGTAGACCAGCAAGGATATTCTGCACAGGTACGGGCCAACACGTTGGGTAGACGCAGCTTCGGGAAGGATCTATGAACTCTAAACTTGATCCGAAATGAGTACCCAAACACCAAATAAACGAAAGCCATACCGCAAAAACAGGCCGGAAAGATACAAACCATGTCCAGTCCTCACTCCGAACAGGGGCGATTGCAAAACCGACCGCTAACAGAACGATTAAGGTCACCCATTCGGTCGAGGGCGCCGTGCCGTGGATCACCGAGTGCAACTCGGTCATACGTACATACGATAAGCCAGAGTCACCTATCCCCATGAGGCCTACAAGGACTGTACATAAAACAAACGATATAACTCCACCCAGAAATCTCAATAAACCCATGGTAATCCGTGCAACGCGTTCTCGGGTTACGATACTGTTTGACACTTAAAATTCCTTTCTTGACAATCGACAACTGGGCTCTAAAACCAAAGACAATTTCTTGTATTAGCTACCTCAACCCGATAAGCTCAAGTGCAGAGTATATAATTTTAAGGCTTTGAATCACTGCCACCACGACGGGGGTGGACCGTTAAGAAACTGAAGGATGTAACGATCCCACACCCAAAACTGCATGACAGTTAAAAATATATAGATAACCGATGGCAAAATTGCTCTTAGATAAGTATCTATCGGCCTGCGAAAAACATCAGTTATAGCAAAGACAGCACAGGCAATCAACAGTGGCGCACAAGCAAGCATTCCTTGGAAAGGTTGAGGCCAGCAACTCGAATAGACGCAGTGGTCAGAGGGCCAAAAAAACTCAAACGAGGTGATAAAGCTCAAACCGCCACACCACGCTACCACCAACCATACGGCAAGCCCTAAACGGAATGATAAGAACCAAAAAGAATTCTCACGCCGAACGGGAGCGATAGCAAGCCCAGTGGAAAGCACGACATTCATTAACACCCAAGCGGATGACGCAGCCAGACCATGCACAACTCCACGGGGTTCAACTAACCGCACTCTTGATAGCCCAGAATTGTCTACACCAGAGATGAACGCTACACACGTGCACACCAGAAGCGAGGCGATCCCTAAAAATATCCGAAAGACAATCACTCTAAATTGAATAATTTCTTCTCGAGTTATTTTCTCTTGCACGATGCCTCCTCTCGTTAGCGCGTAAGTATTCACATAAACTGGGTTGCTCGATCTGCTACGGCACACGTTTGGTCTAAAATTTAGACGACCGATTTACAAGATATTCGTAATGCGCCCTGACATTAATCAATAGATAGGCGGTCCACTAAGAAAAGGGAGGACGTAGCTGTCCCACACTAAAAACTGAACGGCAGTCAAAGTTAAATATACAGCTGATGGCAAAACTGCTCTTACAAAACCGTTTGATGGCCTGCGAAAAATATCAGTAAGTAATGCGATGACACAAGCTATCAGCAGGGGAAGCCCTGATAATATATCTTGAAATCCTAGCGGCCAACAATTCGCATAGACACACTGATCAGATGGTTCCACAAACTCAAACGCTGCCCCTATTCGTGCCCCAGCAAACCATACAAATAGCAACCAGACAGAAAGCCATGGACGGAACCACAAGAAAGCAAAGGAATTTTCTCGTCGGACAGGAGCGATAGCAAGGCCCAGCGCAAATACGGCAATGTACATAAGCCACTGTGTAGACGGTGCTATTCCTCGGCTAACACCGGAAGGAGCGGCTAGGATTACACTCGACATTCCGGAATTAAGTACACCAAATGCAAAAGATATGTAGGTGCACGTTATCAGAGATGCGATACCTAAAGTGAACCGCAAAAAAGATGCAGCTATTTTTTTGACGCTACCTTGTGAGATATCCACTGCCAAACACCTCCTCTAAATTTTATCTTAAGCACATATATGTCAGTTTCATGTTAACGATTTATAGCTTTTTCGGCGCATCATGGAGGTAGTACACTAGTTCCCCTATACACTACCCACTCACATCAAAAAATGGGGTGGCCCACTGAGGATGGGAAGAACATGCGTATCCCATATAAAATATTGGATTATTGTGGATCCGACAAAGACAACCAGTGGTACGGCTATTCGCACAAATACATGTGAAGGCCAGCGAATAACATCCAATATAAAGATCAGCGTACACACCAACAACAGAGGCGAGCCAGCCAGTAGTTCTTGAACTGGAGTCGGCCAACAACTTGGATACGCACATTGCGTTGAAGAATCCAAGAACTGCAACTGAGATATAAACCAAGAACAAAGTGCCCAAAAAAGCACTATCCATATTGTGAGCAACGGCCTAAAAGATAGAAACCAGATAGAGTCTTTTTTTCGACTAGGGGCAATAGCAAGTCCGATCACAATGAAAGAAAGCAACTCTAAATCTTCAGCAGAAGGAAACGTGCCGTAGTCGATAAGTCGCGGTTGAACCATACGGACATGAGAAAGCCCGGAGTGTCCAAGCCCGTACCCAAACGCACCAATCGTGCATAGCACTGCCGAAACTATGCATAAAATAATGCGTAATATGCTTGCCGCAAACTCTTTGTTTGGCATATTTGGTGCACATAATTTTATCAAAATTTCTTCCTTCCGATGAAAACTTATAGCTTTATATTACCTGTAAAGCTGATTATAAATAGCCTCCAATATTTCTTGCAGCTAAGAATATATTTGAGAAGTTTAATGAAATCTAAGCCATATCGGTTTGTCTACGCTGACAATACTTCCGGCACCAACAATCTGCGATCGATACGCTAATCATTAAGACGAATCATGGGATATTTACGTAACATTTTGCAATGCAGCAGAAAGTAAATAACATCCTCAGGATCCGAATCGCTCCATCGCTGCAGCGTACCCCCTCCCCAGTTGCTCTGCCTGGAGTTGGTTGGGTAAAGCTGCGATTCCAGCCGCCTCCTTAAGCGCTTCGGGGGTTTTAAATATATTTGACGCGCCGTAATCAATACCATCAGCCAACTTTTTGAATGCCGCACTTACATTTTCCGGCTTTCCACCAAATCTCTCCTTATAGAACCTGCGAACCCTTGTTTTAGAATCTTCTTTCAGTAGCACTCGCAAGCAGTCCGATAAAGTGGACTCCGGATTCACTTTAAGAGCTTTTGCGACGAGCCATGCATCCGCATCAGCAATAACATCTGCTCGGTCAAATGCGCTAGGCTTGTCAGTTCCAAGTATTGTGGATGTCCAAGTAAACAAATCAGGCTTAGGGCTATCCTTAAGCCTCTCATAGTTACCCCATAATTGAAGCAAATCTAGAGGCCAACCACCCAAGTCGCCTAAACCGTAGTCATCAAATGTTGTTGACAATCCCCACGTGCGATAGCCTAAGGCTGTAGCGGCGAAATGTGCAACATCCCGTTTAGAGTCAGGTCTTGCTGGAGATAATTTCCCAATAAACTGCTCTGCCACTGACCGAGCAACCTTGGAGCCTTTTGGAATGTCACCTTCTGGAAGATATATATCCCACTTACCCCCATAAGACCCTTTACCATAGTTAGGCTTTCGTAAATAATTTAAGATGTAATCTGAAATCAGCGGTGCATATATGTCGATACGGAAGAGGATGCTGCTGTTACTCCTAAGCGCCCTCTCCGCTGCAACTTCAGCACGTACCACCCACTCAAAGACAGCATCGAAGCCAGTAGCCGATGGTGATCCATCCCGTTCAACAGGTGGGGATATCACCGTTGAGAGGTCCACAGACGCAGCCTTCTTGGAAACCATCACGTGGTCAACATTGAGCTTTGCCGACCCCACCGGTTCGTTGGACACCTCGACGACCTGGTTGTAATGCCAGTTGCTCGGCATAGGAAAGCCCATATTCCCAGACCATCCTGTCGACATACCCGCGATAAACGACCCCGACGTCAACCCCTCATCGGCAAGGATCTGACATATATTTCGAGTGCCATAGACTCCGATCTTGAAACTCCCCGTGACCGCGGAATCCATAACCTCTTTCACGCCCCTAAAGAATTCCTTCACCGGGCCAATAATGGTGTCCTCCGCGACATCCATGTCCACGCTGAAAAAGATCAGAGTGTCTTTAGGAAAGCCCAACACTCGGCCCCGTTCCAACGCTTCAAGTCCCTGGGTGCGTCCAGCTTCACGGGTCATGGTGCTGACATTATTGTTAAACCGTTGATGTAGCGGGAACAGTCGCAGTCCTTGTGCTTTCAGCAAATCGAGTTCCGGGGAAGTAATAAACTTTCCGGCACCCACCGTGTAGCGCCCGATATGGGTGTAACCACTAGCCTTAACACCAGCTGCTTGAGCCGCATCGAGTTGAATATTTGTGTCGATTCCCTTGGTTTTGATACCGGTGTCACCAGAAGAAACCAGGAGGCTAGCCCACGTAGTGAAATCACCCTTGCCGGTCTCCGGTATCTCCATAAAGTTTTGGAACAGGCGAACTTTTCCAGCTAAGGCTTCGCTGAATACGCCGTTGAGGTCAACGCCGTATCGATTAAAAATTAGCGCCGCTTGAAAAAGCCGTACGAAATGCGTGGCGCCGTCGGATGACCCAACCGCAAGCGAGGCTTTCTCCTTGAGGCCCGCCTTGGTTCCCGGCCCGAAGTTGCCATTAGCGACCCCATCGGCCATGCCAATCTCATATTGGAGAGCGAGCATGAGAGCATTTTGAACCTGACGGGGAAACAGTCCGTCGCAGGGTACTAGAGCAAAGTCTCGGCGGCCAGAGTATGTTTTATTGAGCCACTGCTGAACACCGCGAATGCCATTAGTGCCCTTCCCGCGGATAGGTATTTTGTAGGCGTCCATGGAGAGCAGGGACGCCATGAGCTTGACCTCTAAGACCGGGTTGTCCGCGCCGAGACCAAGGTCGGAGCGCGCACTTCCCAGAGATGGGATAAGGGTGGCAAAAGATACCGGACTGTTGGCGTAGAGACCGCTGTACCCCTTGCACCACAGCGCGCCACTGATAACCCGAACGACATTCTCCGGAACGGAGCTACTCGCGTTCAGGACACCGAACTTGGTCTGGAACGCACTGGTGCTCTGCGCTCCCCAGCCAGAGGCGACAGGAGAAATGCCCATCTCTGCCTGCATAGCTCTGCGCAGCGCGTAGATGGTGTTCCACCCCGTAATGCCGTCCTCGGGGATCTTCACCCACCCAGCTACGGTTGCATAGGTGGCGTTCAGCCATTTTTGGGCATCGAGGATCTGCTGGTCCATCGAAACTCCTGCCATTGGAGAAAACGGGATGTCGGCGATCTGACCTGCGGGGGGATGGCCCATCAGGCACCACGCCGATAGGGTTCACAGTACCGGTCGAAATGGGGTGCACCCGGGATTTAATAATGACGCCGCATTTCTTTCCAAACTCTTCAATAAATCTCTATAACGACGACATCCGCTCACCGACTCTCCACACAAGCACTGCTGCGCCCACGTCACCTCACAGCGCTGCGAATCGAGTTCGCGTAATCATTTGTGTCTCAAGCGATGGCATCCGCCCTGGTCCCCACATGCGGCATTTCCCGTGTGGGCTCGACGCGACGCATCGCATCCAGCATCCGCTTCTCTCCGCTGCCAGGCGCCGCATCAGGAGTGAATTAGCTGCCGGCAAAGCGGGTTATACACACATAATCTCCCTGGCCCACTACCAGACCGTTGCCCCCCAGTCGCCGCCACATCCACAGCGAAAAACGGCGCCCAAAACCGGCATAACTCACAAAGCCTGCGACTGCTACACACCGGGCTCAGCAATGTGGTGCGCTAGATGCGCACGGGCAAAGCTGAGGCACTGCCGCAAAACCTCTTCGCGGGCTCCAGGACGCCGCAACGTAGAGGTTGTGACCTCCACCACCACGCTGCCGCTAAATCCGCGATTAGCGAGTCGGCGCAGCACCTCGGCGCAGGGTTGGTTGCCCTCCCCCGGTGGCCGGTGTTCATCCTTGGTGGTGCGCCCAGAACCATCCGCTAAATGCAGGTGCGCCAGGCGGTCCCCCAACCGATCAAGCATCGCCAGCACGTCATCACCAGCTGTTGCGGCGTGGGACAGATCAATAGTGCAGTGATTGTAGGGCTGGTCAGTGGGGTCATGACTGGGCAGATAAATCATGGCCTCGCGGAAACCGAGTCTCCACGGGTACATATTCTCGACCGCCACCTGAACACCGTATTCGGCTTCTAAAGCGGCCACCCCGTCGACGAATTCACGTGCATAGCGCGTCTGCCACCGAAATGGCGGGTGCGCAACCACAACCGGGGTATCTAAATCAACCGCCATCTGAACAGTGCGTTCGATCTTCGGCCATGGCGATGGCCCCCACACGTGTTGCAGAAAGAACAGGGTCGGAGCGTGCAGGGAGAGGATCGGCTGATGGTGAGCTTTGGAGAGCGAGCGTAGTCCGCGAACATCCCGAGAAAGGTGCGAGGCGGACACCATCACTTCTACCCCGTCGTAACCGAGGTGATCAGCGATTCGGAAGGTATCGGACAGCCCCAGAGGAAAAACGCTCGAGCTAGAAAGGCCGACGGGAATGCGGCGACGCGGCATCTGATCACTGAGTAAGTCGCCTCCGCTCAGACGCCGACGCAAGGTTGCCCGACCTCTGCGATGCGCCTGGTTTTTGCGGGTGTAGGGAACCCGTCCGCTCCGTGTCATCAGAGCCTCCTTACCTCTCACCGCCTGGCCACAACGTGTCCGGCCAGATTCAATGCAGCTCCTAGCCGGATAGATTCAGGTTACGCCCGCCGCCGGTGAGTTCACCGGGTACTACCCATGGCATCGCAGTAGCGGATCCGCACGGATGCAGGCATATATTGCTTGTAGACTCTTCGGCGCACCCCCTTCACATTCGGAGATCTCGTGGCGAAGCTGCATTTCAAATACGGAGCGATGAACTCTGGTAAGTCCGACACCCTGATTAAGGCCGCGTTCAACTACGCGGAGCGAGGACTTGACACCTTGACCATTAAGCCTGCGATCGATACCAAAGGCGAAGGTTTCATCGTCGCGCGCGGTGGTGCCCGCAGGAAAGTCGATGTGTTGGCAGGTCCAGACGCCAATTTGCGAACGGTCATTCATGACCGGGTGCGAGAACTCGGCATTGACCAACTCAGTTGCGTCTTGGTTGACGAATCGCAGTTTTTGAGCCCACACCAAATTGATGATCTTCTAGAAGTCGCGAAAGTCGACGGGATCTCGGTGATCTGCTATGGACTACGCACTGACTTCCAAACGCAACTCTTCCCGGGAAGTCGGCGCTTATTTGAGGTGGCCGACAACTTTGAGAAGCTACCCACCATGTGCCGCTGCGGTTCGCAGGCAGAATTCAACTGCCGAATGCGAGACGGAGTTCCTGTCTTTGAGGGTGGACAGGTTGCGATTGACGGCGAAGAAGTCACCTATGAATCAGTGTGCGCCTCGTGTTACCGCCGTGCACAAACAGGCTAGCTACCGATGCTTTAGTCGGAGCTAGCCTGTTCATACCCGTCTTCAGTTGTGCGCGGTGATGCAGTGAGCTAGATCGTGATGTAGTGAGCTCAGATGCCGTGTGATTTCTCGCCGGCCTCACGGATATCCGAGAGCTTGCCGTGCGCAGCCTCTGTCACATCGCGTGCGGTCTTACCAACGGTTTCAGCGACCTCCGGAGCCTTTTTCTCGACGTAGTCGGCGGCCTTAACCGCTGCACCCTGGGCAAAATCGCGAACCTCAGCCGCTTTCGCTTTCACCTCGGGATCTTCCACATATCCAGTGACGGATGCTCGCAGCTTTTCGTACGGCCCGCGTCCCGCACGGGATCCGAGAACGAATCCAAGCCCGACACCGAGCAACAAGATAATTTTCTTCACGGGGTTTCTCCTTCAAACGGTGCCCGCAGGCTGTCACAGCGCAACGGGTGTGGTGGACGTCATCCATCCTGTCACATCATGCTGCGCCTTAACCCACCGCGACACCCAGCCTTTACACACCGCGAGACCTCTATCTAAAACGACCCATATCCCCTCATGTCGCGCCACCCCGATTCACGCACTGTTTCACCAGTTCATCTCCCGCTTCGCCGATCCGCTTATTCACATCTCATTTGCCGCCATGTGCCCGCGCAACCTCATCAAGCTCCTAGACTGGGAGCAGACCATACTCGTTGGAAAAGGACGTCAATGCCGTCACACTCCCCGCATCCCGCATTCGACTCTTTCGACTCCCTAAGCATCGCCGACTTGCGTGCTCGCGGCTGCATGAAGTGGACGCAGTATCCGGAGGATGTGCTCGCCTTATGGGTAGCAGAGTCCGATGTTCCGACGGCGGCCCCAGTCTGCGCGGCTATCCAGGACACGGTACGGCGTGAGGGATTTGGGTACGCATCGCCGCGAGCCAAAGATGAGCTGAGGGCAGCATGCAGCACCTGGGTAAGTCACGTCTTTGATGTGTCCCTCGACCCGTCTCACGTCCACCCTCTTCCCGACGTCATGCAGGGAGTTGTGCGCGGAATCGAGCTCTTTTTCGACCCGGGGCCGGTCATTTTGCCAACCCCGTGTTACCCGCCCTTCCGGCACGCGCTCGATGTACTCGGCAGGCAGGCCATCGAAGTCCCACTCATCCCCGACCCGTCAGCCATCACTGCATCACACGGGGATGCCGAGCCCACCCGCTGGGTTCTCGACCTGGAACGAATCGAAGAGGCACTAGCTCACGGCGCACGCGGGGTGCTGCTATGTTCGCCGCACAACCCACTCGGCACCGTGTTCCGTCTCGACGAGCACATCGCGTTGGCGCACATCGTGCAGCGGCACGGCGCCCGAGTTTTATCGGACGAGATTCACGCCCCCATGTTTTACGACCGCGTGCATATTCCGTACGCCTCGTCCTGCCCGGAGGCCAAAGAGCACACCGTGACGGTCAGCTCTCCCTCAAAAACGTGGAATCTCGCCGGTTTACACGCGGCCATGATGGTGACCTCTCAGGCATCAGATCGTGACCGGTGGCTGAAGATGCCCTCGACATTCACCGGATCCCCCACCACCATCGGAACCGCAGCTGCTACCGCTGCGCTGTTACACGGGGAACCATGGCGCATCGAATTTCTCCGGTTTTTACGTCGAAACCGTGACCATTTATCGGCTCGGCTCGCCCAGGAGCTGCCCGAGGTGACGTACACGCACCCAGAAGGTACCTATCTTGCCTGGCTCGATTTCTCCGAAACGCGGATCCGTACGAACGCCGCCGCTTCCATCCTGCGCGAAGGAAAAGTGGCTCTCAGCCCCGGAACCGATTTCGCGCCGTCGGCCGCGGCCGCGGCCCGGCTCAACTTTGCTACCACGCACGACATTCTCGATGCCGCGATTAACCGAATCCGCGATGTCATCCATCCCGCCTGATCACACTCCGCCCCGACCGGACGCAGTGAACCCAGGACCAGCATTATCAACACGCCAGCAGACAAGGAGATCCCAGATGTCGACGACGACGCCACCACCCCACCCTGCCACCCCCGAGGTGTCGCCCGCTGAGGTCGAAAACCTGGTGCGCACGTGGGTCCAGCAAGCGGCCTCCTACCCTGCTCCTGCGCAGGCTACGATGCTGGCTGACCTGCTGAAAGATCAAGCCGGGCTCGACTTCACCGTCGCATTCGTCGACCGGGTGATCCGTCCTGAGGATCCGCGGGCTGCGGCTCGTGAGCTCAAACGGCTGGGCATTAATCCGCCGTCGTTCCTTCCCCGCAGCCAGCGCACCGCGGTCTCCGTCGGAGGAAAACTCGCCCCCCATGTCGCATCCCCAGTCACCAAAACGGCCCAGGCCGTGATGCGGCGAATGGTCTCTCACCTGGTTCTGGATGCCCGCGACCCACATCTTGCCCGCTCGATTTCGCGGCTACGTCAGGACGGGGTGCGCCTGAACATCAACCTGCTCGGTGAAGCGGTTCTGGGTGGCCGAGAAGCAGCGCGTCGACTTCACGGCGTGCGCGAATTGCTGGCGCGCGATGACGTGGATTATGTGTCGATCAAAGTGTCCTCTATTGTCGACCACCTGTCACTGTGGGGCGCTCAGCAAACCGTGAACAAAGTGGTGGAGACCCTCACTCCGCTATACACCGATGCCGCCTCCGCCGCATCCCCGAAATTTATCAATATGGACATGGAGGAATACAAGGATCTCGAGCTCACCCTCGATGTTTTTGAAACCCTTCTGTCTAAGCCAGAGTTACTGCGGTTGGAAGCGGGAATTGTGCTGCAGGCATACCTGCCCGATTCGCTCTCGGCAATGCGCCGTCTGCGCCGATTCGCCAAGCATCGGGTTGCCCAGGGCGGCGCACCGATTAAAGTGCGCCTGGTCAAGGGCGCAAACCTCGCGATGGAGCGGGTGGATGCCGCCGTCCACGGGTTCGAGCTGGCGACGTTTGCGTCCAAACTCGAAAGCGATGCCCAATATAAACGGGTTCTTTTCGATTCATTGAAACCCGAGCATCTAGCCCATGTCCGCCTCGGCGTTGCAGGCCATAACCTTTTCGATGCAGCCCACGCCCACCTGCTGGCCACCAAACGCGGTTGCTACAACGTGCCGGGCGGATTGGAATTCGAGATGCTGGCGGGGATGGCACCCGGCCAGGCCCGGGCTGTGCGCGAGACCGTCGGATCGATGTTGCTGTATGTTCCGGTCGTCTCCCCCAAAGAATTCGACGTTGCCGTCTCATACCTGGTGCGTCGTCTGGAAGAAAACGCCTCGAGCGAGAACTTCATGTCGGCGGTATTCGAGTTAGACCGAAGTGAGCACATGTTTACTCGAGAGCGCGAACGCTTTGTGCAAGCTCTCGATTTAGCCCTCACCTTGGATGCACCGAAAACTCATCGCACCCAGAATCGGCTCGCGGAACAGGACGAGGGTGCCGTGGCGCTCGGTACCTCTGTTCTTCCTGCAACTCCCGGACACTTCGTTAACACCCCGGACACGGATGCATCCACGGCTGTCAACCAAGCCTGGGCTGAACAGGTGGTAGCAACCGTGCCATCATGCAGCATCGCAGAAGAGACCGCCGACGCCGCCCGGGTGGACACGATTGAGGCAGTCCATGAACGCATCGAAGCCGCGCATAAAGCAGGAGCGGCCTGGGGTCACCGGCCCGCTTCTGAACGCGCCGAGATCTTGCGGGAAGCCGCCCGAGTGCTCGCAATCCACCGCGGCGATCTGCTCGCGCTGATGGCCCATGAGACCGGTAAAACACTCGAACAGGGCGATCCTGAGGTCAGCGAAGCTATTGACTTCGCACTGTTTTACGCCGATCAAGCCGAAGAGCTTGCCCGCGATGCGGAGGTCGACTTTAGGCCCCGCCGGCTCACCTTGGTCACCCCTCCGTGGAATTTCCCGGTCGCGATTCCAACCGGTTCCGCACTGGCACCGCTGGCGGCGGGAAGCGCGGTGCTGTTTAAACCGGCGCCCCAAGCCCGTCGGTGCGGAGCATTTGTGGCAGAGCTCCTGTGGAAGGCCGGGATTCCGCGCGATGTTCTCACGCTGATTGACGTCCCCGAAAACGAAGTGGGCAAGGCCCTTATCTCCGATCCCCGGATTGATCAGATCATTTTGACCGGGGCGTACGACACAGCCGCGCTCTTCGCTTCGTGGCGTCCGCAACTGCGGATCAAGGCTGAGACCAGCGGGAAGAACTCCATCATCGTGACCCCGCAGGCCGATCTCGACCTCGCGGCTAAAGACGTGGCTTTGTCGGCATTCGGTCACGCCGGGCAGAAATGCTCCGCGGCGAGCCTGGTCATTTTGGTGGGTTCGGTTGCACGCTCGCGGCGTTTCGCGGCGCAGCTTGCAGACGCCGTCCATTCATTGCACGTGGGTTACCCGGACGATCCCACCGTCCAAGTTGGTCCCGTCATCGAACCTGCCTCCGGCAAACTTCTCGAAGGACTCACCCAGCTCGGCGACGGGGAACGCTGGCTCGCTAAACCCCGTCAGCTCGATGACACCGGCCGCTTGTGGTCACCCGGTGTCCGAGGGGGCGTTCAGGAAGGGTCGCGCTACCACATGACCGAGTATTTCGGTCCGATCCTCGGCATCATGCACGCCGACACGCTCGAGGACGCGGTGCGAATCCAAAATGGCACCGCATACGGGCTGACCGCCGGCCTGCATTCCCTGGACGCGGACGAAATCGCGTGGTGGATCCAGCATGTGGAAGCCGGAAACCTGTACGTCAACAGGGGTATCACTGGCGCGATTGTGCAGCGCCAACCATTTGGCGGCTGGAAGCGTTCGTCGATCGGCGCCACCGCGAAAGCAGGCGGACCCAACTACCTGGTGAACCTCACCGAACCGGTGGACCGCGATACCCTCCGCAGCGCAGATCAGTGGCTGGCTGACGCCCAGCACAGCGACCGAGAAGCAATGGCTACTCGGTTCGTGCCCCGCGATGTGCAAAATCTTCACGGAGAGATCAATGTGCTGCGCTATCTGCCGGTTCCGGTCATTATCCGGGCGGCTGACAATGCAGATCCGGTGCGGGTGCGCCGCGTTCTTCACGCCGCGCGCATGGTGGGTGCACCCATCGCCCTGTCGGTTGCTACGACCCAACAGCGCGATGCTTTGGCTGCTGATCTCGCGCGCCATGAGGATGGATCAGCTCGGTTTGTTCGAGTCGAGGATGCCCAAACGTTCGCTGCCCGGATCGCCACCTGCTCAGAGCCTCGAGTTCGCTTGATTGGTGACGATGGGCCGGTGCTTTATGAGGCGATTGCCCGGCGTCCGGAGGTTGCGCTCTACGACGCTGAGGCCACGGTGAGCGGACGCGTCGAACTGCTCGTGTTCATGCGTGAGCAGGCCGTGAGCGTGACGAACCATCGCTACGGAAATCCGCTGCCTCATGACATCGATGTGGCGGGACCGTCCGGCTATTCGCGTGGTGTTCCCGGACACGCCAATTCATTGACGTAAAACTGTGAGACACACGTCAGCCCCCGGTCGCTTATGCGAAGTGACCGGGGGCTGACGTTATCTGAGGGAGCCGCTGCTACCGCAGGGGCACACTGAATACGTCTAGCTGTCCTGTGGTGAATCTGAGGTTCCCACGGTGGTTCCGGCTGAGATGTGCGCCGGGTCGTCGGGCCCGATCAACGCCGAACCATGCACCACCACCGGGGAATCAAACACGTGGTCACCGGTGACTTCAAACCGAGTCGCCTCACGCATGGACGGAACGCCGGCGGGGAACCGAGCCTCAAAATCGCCAATCAGCTTGTAGAAATCTTGATCTAGGCTCACCAGCGGGAGATGTTCAGTGCGACGCACCAACGCGAAATCATCGTCGAGCTCATAGATGTCTGAACGCACCAAAAGCAGATCACTGGTTGCTTTCACCGGGAGGAACCGCGCCCGATCCACCACAATGGCGGTCGCACCTTCAAACACTTCAATCGCAGCTCCCATCGCCGTTTCGATTTGGTAGACCTTAGGGCTGGTCTTATCTGCGGGATCTACCGTTTTCTCGTTGCGGATCATCGGTAGTCCCAGGACCCCCCGCCGTTCTTCCAGGGTCTTCTTGAGCACCGGAAGGTTGAACCACAGGTTATTGGTGTGGAAGAACGGATGACGGTGTTCGTCGGTGAAGAAATCCATTTGATGCGCGGGCGTTTGCGCGGTGTCGCGCAAAATTAACCGACCATCGCTGACCCGGATGGCAAGATGCCCGCCTTTACGATCAGCTGCAGTGCGCCGGCAGAGTTCTGCCGCATAGGGTGCCCCGCTGGCGGCAAACCACCCGGCGATTTTGGGGCTGGGAACCGTGCCGAGGTTATCGGAGTTTGAAATAGAGGCGTACTCGAACCCGGCCTCCAACAATGCATCCAGCAACCCGGACGTTTCCAGGGCCGTGTAAATATCGCCGTGACCAGGCGGACACCATTCAAGCTCGGGATCTGCGGGCCAGCTCACCGGCTCCAACGTGTCCACCGTCAGCTTGGGTTCTTTGTTCTGAACAAATGACAGGGGAAGGTCCCCAACCTGTAGATCCGGGTACCGGGCCAGGACATTCCATGTATCCGCTTCAGTGCGGAAGGAATTCATGAACACCAGTGGCAGCCGAGCCCCGGTTTTTTGCCGAGCGGCGCGAACCTGCTCAACAATCACATCCAGGAATGTCAGACCACCACGGACCGGAAGCAAGCTTTTCGCCCGATCCATGCCCATGGAGGTTCCAAGTCCGCCATTCAGATTGATCACGGCGAGTTTGGCGAAGGCCTCGCGCTGCGTCTCTTCATCAACCTGCACGTCCGCCAACTGCGGCGGATCCACGTAGGGGCGGATGGTTTCTTCTGGGATCTGACCGGTCGTCCCCTCTTTAAGTAGCCCGTAATAGTGGGTGAAGACGTCAATGGCGCGGTCGGCAACCCCAGCCTCGCGCATCTTGTGCTGCGCCTTAGCGAGCGGGGTCGACGGTAGCGAGTCCTGTGCGACTGATGGATCCTGGCTCATACCTTTACCCTATCGACGTCTGACGTCCATTTCACACCACCGGAGGGGTACGGTTCCGGGCCACTGTGCCGGTACAGTTGCGAGCCACCGGATCGGCGGAGCGTGCCTGGGCGATCCGCGATCAGGTACCGCGCATCGGATAGACTTGAGCCTCATGAGCACAGTTTTATCGGCCGTGGCCTGGCCCTATGCAAATGGTCCCCGCCATATTGGCCACGTGGCTGGTTTCGGGGTTCCCTCCGACGTTTTTTCTCGGTACATGCGTATGGCCGGGCACAATGTGCTCATGGTGTCGGGGACTGACGAGCATGGCACGCCGATTCTCGTAGCCGCTGATGAGGAAGGCACCACGCCGCGTGAACTCGCAGACCGCAACCACCGCATCATTAGCGAGGATCTGGTTGCCCTCGGTTTGTCCTACGACCTTTTCACCCGCACCACAACCCCCAATCACGCGCTGGTTGTGCAGGAAATGTTCCGCACGGTGCGCGACAACGGCTACATGCTGGAAAAATCGACCCAGGCTGCTATTTCTCCGTCAACCGGTCGCACATTGCCGGACCGGTATATCGAAGGTACCTGCCCGCTGTGCCATTCTCCGGGGGCGCGCGGTGACCAGTGCGATGCGTGCGGGCACCAGCTTGATCCCATCGACTTAATTGATCCCGTCTCGAAAATTAACGGGGAAACGCCTCAATTCATTGAGACGACGCACTACTTCCTCGATCTGCCTGCTCTCGCTGAGGAGCTGGGGCACTGGCTGGATGCATGTGAAGACACTGGTTTATGGCGTCCAAACGTTATTAAGTTCAGCCAGAACATTCTGAAGGATATTCGGCCCCGCGCCATGACCCGGGATATTGACTGGGGCATTGTGGTGCCGGGTTGGGAGGATCAGCCAACCAAACGGTTGTACGTGTGGTTCGACGCAGTCATCGGTTACCTTTCCGCGTCGATCGAATGGGCACGCCGCACCGGGGACCCGGAAGCGTGGCGCCGCTGGTGGAATGATCCGTCAGCGCTCAGTTACTACTTCCTCGGAAAAGACAACATCGTCTTCCATTCCCAGATTTGGCCGGCTGAAATCCTGGCCCATAACGGCAAAGGCGAGCGGGGTGGTTCCTATGGGGTCTTTGGTGAACTGAACCTGCCCACCGAGGTGGTCTCTAGTGAGTTCCTGACCATGGAGGGCAAGAAGTTCTCATCCTCCAAGGGAATTGTGATCTACGTTCGCGATGTGTTGTCCCGGTATCAAGCAGATGCCCTACGCTATTTCATTTCAGCAGCCGGACCCGAAAACAACGACGCAGACTTCACCTGGGCGGATTTCGTGTCCCGCACGAACAACGAGCTGGTCGCGGGATGGGGAAACCTGGTGTCACGCACGGCCGCCATGATTGCGAAGAACGTGGGCGAGGTTCCCGCCGCGGAGAACCTTGAACAGATTGACCGCGATTTGTTGGACAGCATCTCCGAAGGATTTGACCGTATTGGTCACCTGATTGAGACTCACCATCAACGTGCGGCAATCGCGGAAATTATGAAACTGGTGGGCGAAACAAACCGCTACATCTCTGAGACTGAGCCGTTCAAGATGAAGTCTGAGGATCAGCGTCCGCGATTGCTGACTGTTTTGGGGACTCTCGCGCAAGCGGTCACCAATGTGAACATCATGTTGTCACCCTTCCTTCCGCACGCGTCCAATGCCGTGGATCGTGCGCTAGGTGGCGACGGGAACATTGCTCCCCTCCCCCGGATCGAAGAAGTTGATGATCTCGACGGGGGCGAGCCGTATCCGATTATTACCGGCGATTACTCTGAGGTTCCGGTCTGGGGGCATCGACCTGCTTACGTTGGCGCTCCGATTGCCAAACCGTCCCCGATTTTCACCAAACTCGACCCGTCCCTGGTCGATGAGGAACTATCTCGACTTGGATTTAATGCCGAGCAGGAGCAGGCGACTGCCGTCAGCTAGCCGCTGCCCGTGCGGGCGTACGGAACTGGGCCTAGCGCTGGGACTGAACTAATGCCTGAGTCAGGTCCTGTTCCAGGTCGGTGACGTCCTCTAATCCGATGGAGAGCCGGATGGTGTTCTCATTGACCCCGCATGATTCGCGCTGCGCGCGACTGAGATGGCAATGCGTCGTGGACGCCGGATGCACAGCGAGGGTCCGGGCGTCACCGATATTGACCGCCAGGGTAATAAGCCGCAGGGAGTCGAGGAACTTTTCAACCGCCTTTGCGTCGCCTGCCAGGTCAAAGGAGAACACCCCGGAGAGTCCTCGCGGGAAGTCTCGCTGAGCGAGGGAAGCGTCAGGACGATCACCAATATGCGGATGGTGGACCCGCAGCACCTCTGGCCGCGTAGCGAGGGCCTGGGCGAGATAGGCGGATGAGGCACTGATACGGTCCATCCGTAAAGAGAGCGTGTCAATTCCCAGGAGCACCTGCGAAGCGCTCTGGGCGGGCAGCGTCACGCCCAGGTCAGTGACGTATTTTGCCCGCGCGTACGATAGCGCCCCCGATCCCCCGTGCTCGTACTCATCGGAAAAACAGACACCGAAGCGCCGGTTCGGCTCTACCAGCCGTGACCAGCGCTCGGGACATCGGCGCGGATCAAACCGTCCGGTGTCGACGATGACCCCGGCGATGGTCGTCCCATGACCCGCAAGATACTTCGTGGCCGAATGCACCACGAAATCGGCTCCGTGCTCGCCTGGCCGATATAGAGCGGGCGAGGCCACCGTGTTGTCGACGACGACCACGGCCCCGTTGCGGTGGGCGATGTCGGTCAGCGCGTCGAGGTCGACCAGATGGGCTCCGGGATTGGTGATCGACTCCACGAGAAGCACCCGCGTTTTTTCTGTGAACGCGGCTTCGACGGCGTCGAGATCCCACGCGTTCACACCGGTCCAGCTCACGCCCACGTCCGCCAAAGTGTCGTCGAAAAACTCAATAGTGCCACCGTACAGACGGTCAGAGGCCACCAGATGGGTCCCGGGGGCGAGCAACGCGAGCAGGGTGACAGCCACCGCGGCTTGACCCGATGCCACGGCAATTCCTGCGATTCCGCCTTCCAGCGCCGCCACTCTGCGTTCGAGAACAGCCGTCGTCGGGTTTCCAGAGCGCGAGTATGCAAATCCCTCGCGCTGTCTCGCAAAGACGTCACGCAATTCTCCGTGGGATGAATAGGCGTAGGCGCTGGTCGCATGAATGGGTACCGATATCGACCGATGCGGAGCCTCCGGGGTGTAGCCGGCGTGGGTTTCCAACGTGCTCATGGCGCCTCCTCGATCAATGGCGGGCAGAACCTCGGTATGTGAAGGATCAGTCCTCGGTTTCCAGAATGCGCGGCAGTCTCGCTCGAGCCCATCTATGTGGAATAGCGTGACGGCATGTGACCGATGAAGCGCTCTATCGACGGAAAGAAGGGTTGTCAGTCTCGCGGTGAGAGACGATATCCGTCTTTATCAAAGAGCCCTGATGTTCCTCGTCGAGGTGACCCCAGCAGATGGGTATCCACCATTCCAATGGCCTCCATCAGGGCGAACATCGTGGTCGGACCTACAAAGCGAAATCCTCGCCGGTGAAGATCTTTAGACAGCGCTACCGATTCTGGGCTCTGGGTCGGAATCTCGCGGAGGTACCGCGGGCACGGGGTACGTTTCGGCTGGAAGGACCACACGTGGGCAGCGAGTCCTCCCTCGTCTCGTAGGGCGATTGTCGCTCGAGCATTGGCAATAGCTGCTCGTATCTTGCCTCGATGGCGAATAATGTGTTCGTTCGCAACAAGCCGCTCCACGTCACCGTCGGTGTAGTCGGCGACCACATCGGCGTTAAAACCGGAAAATGCCTCGCGAAATGCGCGTCGTTTGCGCAATATCGTGGCCCATGACAGCCCTGATTGGAAACCCTCCAGGCAGATCCGTTCCAGGACACCGGACTCGGTGTAGATCGGCACACCCCATTCGTGATCGTAATAGTTGCGCAAGAGCGGTTCTTTCGCCGCCCAGATGGGACGCACAAGGTTATCGTCACACAGGACGAGGTCTCCTGAAGCGATTGCATCGTGCGCAAGATCGTCCTGGAACCCGCGTTGTCCGTCCATTGGGTTATGCCTTCCTCCGACATCAGCGCTTTATGGTCACGTTACCTTTGATCATTCAGGTGGATTACCGCATCCGGGCCAGGGCACGATGAGATGCACTGGCGGTAATCACCGCAATGGAGTTCACTGAGGTTGTGTCTTCACCGCAACGATTTGCCCACACTGTCCACGCGACGGTCCCTCTACCGTTTGGGGAGTACATCGTGCGGGCAGACGGCGACGTGCTCACTGGTGTTTTCCGTGTGGGTCAGCGGCATCTACCCTCGCAGGATCGGCTCGGAGTTAGCATCTCAGCGCAGGGGCCGCAATCTGGTGTCATTGAGCTCGCCATTTATGAATTAATGCGATATGCGCGGGGCGAACTCACCTCATTCAGTGTTCCGTTTAAACTGAACGGGACGCCTTTTCAGCGTAAAGTGTGGGAGGCGCTGAGCAGGATTCCCTACGGAAAGACGACAACCTACGGCGAGCTTGCCGCCGAGATCGGGGTTCCTCGGGCGGCGCAAGCGGTGGGGGCTGCAGTGGGCGCAAATCCAGTGTCGATTATTGTGCCGTGTCACCGGGTCATCGGCGCCACGGGGTCACTCACCGGATATGCGGGAGGGCTCGACACCAAGCGTGCTCTTTTACAGCTTGAAAGCCATGACCGTGACGAGCAGCGGCGCAAACTATAGACCACGAAGGATCACGGGCAAGTCCTGTTGAAGTCCTGTTGGAACATGCATGAGGGCACGTAGAAGACAGGTACGAGGCGACCTTTAGAGGGCATGGTTTTTAGAGGGTACGGTCCATTCCCCGCACGGGAGCCATCGCTTTGAGCACGAGCTCGTCCCATTCCCCAGCCTCACTCGAGTCGAGCACTATCGCACCACCCGCCGACACCCGTGCATCACCGTGGTCAAGCACCAAAGTACGGATCACAACAGCGAGGTCAGCTCCTCCCGAGGCACTGAAGTATCCAAGACAGCCCGAATACACCCCGCGTGCGCGCTGTTCGAGTGAGTCAATTATGTGGACCGTTCTTTGTTTCGGGGCCCCAGTCATCGACCCCGGGGGCATCATGGCACGCACAGCATCCAACGGGCCAAGCCCTGGGCGAAGGCGCCCTGTCACGGTTGTTTCCAGTTGGTGGACGGTGGGGTGTGTTCGCACCGCTAAAAAGTCGGGGACTTCAACGCTTCCGGGAATCGACACCATACTCAGGTCGTGGCGAAGTAGATCCGTAACCATGAGGTTTTCAGCCCTGGTTTTGTGGTCGGTTACCAGGCTCAATCGCAACTGTTCATCACTATGTTCATGATCGCCGCGCGGCGCCGTTCCCTTAATCGGGCGGGTTTCAACCCGCAGTCCCGGCGCGCAGGTAGATTCAGATGTGGAGTTCGGGCGGTAGACCCGGCAAAACCGTTCCGGTGATGCACACAGAATATCCAGCTGACCCAGCTGCAAGTGAGCCGCATAGGGCGCCGGATTCTGTTCACGCTGACGGCGATAAAGCTCGTGGGCTGTTCCCTCAATCTGAACTGGAAATTCCTCCGTGACACAGATTTCATAGGTGTCGCCAGCCCGCAGTGCCGTCTGACAGGCCCGGTACGCTCGCCCATATTGAGTTCTCCTCCCCTCCGGGATGATCAGCCGCGCCGTCGGGGTATTAACCGCAGTATCCGCTGCGGTGGGTTGGAGCCGGGGCGCATGGTCACCCAGGTGTTCCTTGAGCATGGGCGCCATGGATTGTAGCCAGCGTTTCGCACTCTGGATGCGTTCTGGATTACTAGGACATAGCGCAATGAGCGCTGCTTTCCCGGTGATATGGTCCACGACAAAATTCCGCGTCGTGCGCACCCATACCGCGTCAGGGGTTGTTGCCGGCCGCGGCTCAATCCCTAGGGTTCGCAGTCCTGTTTCGTATCCCAGGTACCCGACGTACCCGCCAATCATGTCGCCTTCCCACCCGTCTGGATGCTTCGCCGCAACCTGTGTGAGCCGACCAGCAAGAGCCTCGAAAGCGTCCGCACCCTGGGCGAAGATGGGTGGATTATGGGACGCACCGTCGTGCCGTCGAATTTCGAGCGTCCCATCTGGGGTGGCAATCAACACTTCGCCGTCGAGTGGGTCAGGAACGCCGATGAATGAGTAGCGTCCGGTATCGCCGTCGACGCGGTTGGAATCGAGGCGCACTGCATAGGGGGCGTCGCGCCACAGCAAGCCCGCAGCGGCGTCGAGGGCAGCAGCGAGGTTGTCGATATTGGCCGGAATCGGTTCGAGTAGCGCGGTCCATGGTGGTGGGCCGGTCTCGTTGGGCGGCTTAAGTGTGTGCTGGGGCCCGCTGCTATCGATATCAGGAGGCTGGGCGGTGGATGGGGTTTCGCTCGGTTTGGAGCGCTCCGCGCAGTGGCGACGGTCGCGGGTCTCGGCGCACAGGCGAATGAAGTTCGCGACCAATATCTTTCCGCCTTCTGAGCCTACCGATTCGGGATGAAACTGCACGCCCCACCAGGGGTAGTGGGCAGCGTGGAACGACATTAAGACTCCGTCTTCTGCCCAAGCATCTGGAATCAGAGCCTTGGGTAGGGGTTCGTCAATGCTCAACGAGTGGTAGCGAACGACTCTCAGATCTTGATCCAGCCCTGCAAAAAGGCCCCGACCGCTATGGGTAATAGTGCTGATATGCCCGTGCCGGGGCATTGGGGCTGAGCGTAGCTTTCCCCCGAGTAAGGTCGCCAACAGTTGATGACCAAAACAAACTCCGAGCACCGGAAGAGTTTCTGCGTATCGAAGAATCTCTCGCGTGCGTCCGACATCTTCGGGACATAACGGCGAGCCCGGCCCTGGGGAAATCAGAATGCCGTCGACAGCATCCAAAAGCGAAGGAACAAGCCTCATGTCATCGTGCGCCAGTACCATCGGCTCACGCCCGGTGATTCGCGCCACAAGGTGGCTCAGATTGGCGGTGTAGGAATCATGGTTGTCGATCAGTAGAAGGCGCATTTTACCTTCTTCCGTGATATTGTCTCCTACCTTGGTTGGAGATTTTGATGCACCGACAGACGCCTTTAGATTATGTCCCCCACACTTCGGTTCAGTCCTCATGACCGCATCCTACGAACTGTAGACAACTGTCAGCCTCTCCGATATGTCTGGTCCTGGCCGATAGGTTTCGTTAGAACGCCTAATCTTCACTATTCGACTCCATAGATTCGTGACCAAAACTTTGCAATTGGTGATTGAATAGTTGCAGTAAAGAACTTACTGTTATGAATGCAAAGCAACTCTCTACTTATCCACCAAGGAGAACTCAGAGCATGGCACGTGAACACATCACGATTATCCGGGACGACCTGGACGGAAGCGAAGGCGCCCGCAGCGTATCCTTCGCCATTGAGGGTGTGCAGTACGAGATTGACCTCGCTGAGGACAACCGCAACAAGCTGAGGGAAGCCCTCGCACCTTTCATTGAAAAGGCTGCTCGTATGGGGCGGGATTCCGGTCGTGGCGCATCGCGTTCCACCGGAACCCAGCGTGTTCACAAGTACTCCCGTGAACAGTCTCTGGCCGCAAAGCACTGGGCGGAAACTCATGAGGGTGAAAAGATCCTCTCGGAGAAGGGCATTAGCCACAGCCCCAAGGGCCGTACCGCAAATGCAGTGATTGAGGCTTACCTGGGCCGTCACGACAGCTGATTTTCTCAGCGCAATCAGAAGGGCTCGCCGTCCGCTATACGCGGGGTGGCGTGCCCTTCTAGTTTTTAGTCCACCCCTACACCTAGGGTCTGCGGTTAACCCGATTAGCCGCAATGAACACTCCACGGACAGTCGGCAAACATCCCACAGCCGGGGCACCGACTATCTACCGTGTGCAACGCCCCCATTTCTCATGTCAAACCTTCCTAAGGTCCTGCTCCATCCTTTGATTCCTGACCTCAACATTGGTCAGAGCTACCCACGGGTACAGCAGCTGTTGCGCCATAATCACCCCGTGCGCAATCTGAAAACTTCTACAGATGATCACCTATTCTGTCGGGTTATGTCGAAGAACGCAGCGCACTGGAATCACACACCAACATCTCAGCATCTCCAGTATGCGAACTGACGCCCAGTGACCTCTTAGGTTCACTGGTAAAGACTCTCACACCGAGCATCCTGCATGAGACGAGAAGGACACACCGGTGTTTCACATCAGTGAATCGAGGCAGGATCTCCCTGCATAGTTATAGGCCGCGATACCAACTCCAGGGAGGCTTAGAAATATCCGCGTCCCGTTATTCTGGGCGCGGACGTTATGTTATCGGCGGACGTCATCGCATTCAAACCAGCCACCGCACACCTAGACCATCAGCTCAACGCTGGCTGATTAGATCCACACCAATCCGCCAAGGACACCCATGAACCTCATCGAGATCTTCAACGACCGTTACGAACCCATCGGTACCGAGGACAAGCACACGGCCCATGTCAAAGGCCTATGGCATCGCACATTCTCCGCCCTTGCGATCACTCCCTCCACCCGCTGCTTGCTGCTGCAGAAGAAAGCCCCCGGACGCTATCGACCGGCCTGACTACGCCGACATCACTGTAGGAGGGCACTACGAAGCCGGTGAAACCATTGCAGACGGGGTGTGTGAAGTTCATGAAAAACTTGGGCTGCCAATCCCCTACAGCGACTTGCACTTGACCAGCTCTACTCGTGCCTGTTCATCGTTGCACGCAGGTTCTGTTCGGGCGAGCGTGCCCACCTGTTCTGGTATGCGGCGCTGTCCCTGGGGCGCACTCTCGGGCGCGCCTGCACTCAGCACGCCTAGGGCAGGAGGTCATGCACAATCTCTGCGGCAGAGGCCGACCGCACCCGAGCAAACCCGGTTCCAGCCCACAGGTTGAGGTTCTCTGCATCGTTGTTCTCATCCGCACTTTTACGCAGCGCCGAGGTCAGAAAATGCAGCTGCGGATAAAAGCTTGGAGCATCCTCCGACAGCACGTCGGTCAAGCGGTTAGCGATCGCCCGGGCAGGGCGACCAGTAAATGCAGTCGTCAGCACCGTATCCCGATCAGTCAATTCGCGAAGTGCCCGGCGATGAGTCGCTTTGGTTCCAGCCTCGTGCGCGTCGAGGAACATGGTTCCCACTTGAACGGCACTCGCGCCAGCATCCAACAGTGCGCGCACATCGGACGCGCCCGTCACACCACCCCCGGCAATGATGGGTTTATCGGATACAGAAACCGCATGCTCAATCAGATCGGCCAGGGGTTCGTTGCTACCATCGTCAATGCCGGGCACTGTCGCTCGATGACCACCGGCATGAGGCCCCTGAATACCGATGACATCAGCTGTTAAGGCCGCGATTGCGTCGATTCCCAGGCGGCTCGTCGCATACAGCACTATTGTTTTCCCGGCGTCGTGCAGCCGCGCCATCACCGCTGTTGTCGGGTACCCAAACGTGAACGATACGAAACGTGCCCCGGAGTCGAGCACAATGCGCAGCTTGGCATCGAACGCATCGTCGGTCCACACGGGTTCTGCCGGAAGCAACGCGTCGTCAATTGGCACCGTCTGAAGAATCAAATTCCGATAACGACGGTAAGCCTCAGCATCGCACGTCTGCCCGTTTGGGTCTGGAACAAAAATGTTCACACCGTACGGCGCCGAGATCCGGCTTTCGAGTTCTTCGATATCTTGACGCAGTTTCTCCGGGGTGAGATACCCAGCGGCCAGAAACGGGAGTCCCCCAGCCTGGGCAACAGCGGCGGCTAACGCGGGAGTTGACGGTCCTCCGGCCATCGGCGCGAGCACCAGAGGCGGCAGCACATTTTGAACGCGTTCTTCACAGTGCATTGGGGTGTCCTCTCTGACGTAGGCGGTAGGTCGCACTGCTAGGGATGTGAAGCTGTGATTCTTCGACAGTGAACTCGAAGCATGACGACCTCATCAACTCTAACCCTCCCGTTCTACTCCTCCCGCAATGACCGCTTGCGATTAGCTCGAGCTACGGTAATCATCGGATGCACCCGTACGGGTCGCCCTCCGGCGGCGTCATATGGACGCAGTGACACCCGAAAGACGTTTACTCGCATTTCCGATTTCAGGTGCACGCCGTAGGGTTTAAAACGCTGTAGCGTAAAGAAATGGAGATTTCATCCCGTCGCTGGAATCACAATATCCAGTACCATCCGCTAATTCTTCGCGCTGTGCCTAAGGGGGCCCGGTCGGCTCTTGATGTCGGATGCGGAGACGGTCTGCTCACATCAGAGCTACGGCGAGTGGTTCCCGATGTCATAGGCATTGATCTCGACGAGACCGTGCTAGCCACCGCTCGGCAATACAACGACGAGTTGACCTGGATCCACGGAGACGCTATGACATTCGCCTTTGATCGGCAGTTCGATGTCGTCGCCTCCATCGCCACCCTGCACCACATGCCTGATCTTGGTAAAGCACTGGCGCGGTTGGCCGACCTAACCGCTCCCGGCGGGGTGCTTGTCATTGTCGGAATGGCCCAGACCAGCCGCCCTAGGGATGCCATTCTCCACCTTGCAGGAATAGTGCAACACCGCTGGATGACTCATAAATATGGATTCTGGGAACACACGGCACCCGTGGTTTGGCCTCCTCCACACGACTATGTGACCGTCCGAAAGACTGCTGAGCGGGTCCTTCCGGGGGTGCACTGGAAACAGTTGCTTCTGTGGAGATACGCGTTGGTCTGGAATAAGCCTCGCTGAACCAGGACCACGACCTTGGGCCTAGCCCTGGCGATGCTAGTCAAGGCAGGCGCTGGTTGACCTCTCATAACCCGGGCAGGGTTTAAGGCATGGCCGCGGCGCACTGAGCGCAACCGGCCTGCACATCCCGCGTGAGTTGCGACTTAGAGAGGCTGCGCCGCATGGCAACCACCGCACACCCTGTATCCGATGCCAGTTCCGGCACGAACGGACCGTCATATCCCGCGCCACATCAGAAAGCTTCATTCGCACTTTTCGCGCTCAGCCTTGGTGGATTCGGGATCGGACTGACAGAGTTCGTCATCGCGGGTCTGCTCACCGACATCGCCGGTGACCTCAGGGTTAGCATTACGGCTGCCGGGCACCTGGTCGGCATTTATGCACTCGCGGTAATACCCGGTGCTTTAATCATCACCCCAGTTCTCATGCGTCAACCCCCGAAGTATGCGCTCATGGTGCTCTTGGGATTTTTCGTGATCGGTAACGTCCTTTCGGCCTGGGCCCCTGGGTACGAGGTCATGCTCGTTGCTCGGGTTATTGCAGCTCTTGCCCACGGCGGCTACTTCGGAATTGGCGCTGTGCTTGCGTCCTCCCTAGTGCCAGTATCCAAACGGGCCTCAGCAGTCGCTTCGTTATTCGCGGGTTTAACGATCGCGAATGTTCTTGGCGTGCCCGCCGGAGCACTTGTCGGACAGCACTATGGTTGGCGCACTGTGTTCTGGATTATCAGCGCTCTTGGACTGCTAGCGCTGATCGGGCTTATCACGCTCGTCCCCAGGACCGATCCTGAGCACAGTCAACTTCCTATCGCCCAGCAGTTCCACGCATTGGCCCGACCACAGGTACTCGCCTCATTAGCGACTACCGCATTGGTGTTCGGAGGAATGTTCGGGATGTTCACCTATATTGAACCCCTACTACGGGATGTCACTGGTTTTTCGGCCGCGGCGATTCCCTGGCTACTGATCGTTTTTGGAGCTGGACTGTTCGTCGGGAACATTCTTGGCGGCAAAGCAGCGGATCGACACGCCGATTACACGGTGCTCGTGCTATCAATTTTCTTGCCCATCGTCATCCTGGGCCTTGCAGCCCTCGCGAGTCAGCCCATACCGGTGACGGCCCTTCTATTCCTCCTAGGATTAGTTGGTTTTGCAACCGTTCCCGGCCTGCAAGCACGCGTCATGCGTCATGCTCAAGGGGCCTCAACCCTGGCGTCAGCAACAAATATCGCGGCTTTCAACCTCGGCAATACAATCGGTGTCACCCTCGCGGGCGCGGTCATCGCCGCTGGTTGGGGATTGCGAAGCCCCGCCGTGACCAGCGCGGCATTGACCATTGCAGGGCTGGTGCTGATCACCGTAGCCCGGTTCACAGCGCGGAGGCAGACCACACCTCACGGCTATAAGTCGACTCCGGATGGGAGGACAGATCACGCAGAGTAAACCGTGATGACTCCACACCTGTCCGATACCAGGGTCAAACCTCTGGGTGTCCGCCGCGTCTACAAGGTGGTGGTCAGCACCTTGAGCGCAGCGTATGACGCGCTCCCCGGATCGGCAATGTGGGTAAGGATGCGCTGCCCGTTCCCCTCCGGCAGATGCAGCACCTCATATCGAAGCTCAAGATCCCCAACCCGAGGATGGCGAAACCGCTTAGAACCGCTCGTACACAGGCGCACGCCGTGACCTGCCCACAGCGTCGCAAACTCGGGACTTTTCATGCTGAGCTCACCGACGAGTTCCACAAGTCGGCGATCATCAGCACAGTGGGCAGCTGCATACCGCAGTGACGCCACTGCGAGAGCGGCCTCATCCTTCCAGTCAACATATAGCTGACGGGTCTGCTCATCGAGGAATAGCAATGTGAGCTGGTTCGGCCGATCCTCCGGGCGGGACGGCGCGCCAAAATCGAGGTGCTCAGCAATCAGACGATGTCCAGCCTGGTTCCAGGCAAGGATGTCGTTGAAACGCCCAAGGAGCACTGCGGGTATCTCATGCATCGAACGCAATAGCTGTTCAGCGCCAGGTTTGGCTACTTCCAACGTTGACGGCTGAGGATGGCTTGGCGGAGTGGGGTGAGCGAGCGTGTATAGGTGGGTGCGTTCATCGGCGTCGAGCCGGAGGGCACGCGCCAGCGCATCGATCACCTGTTCTGAGGCATTGGCAGCCTGTCCCTGCTCTATTCGCGTCAGATAGGTGACGGAGACACCGGCGAGTTGTGCCAGTTCTTCGCGTCGCAGACCAGGCACACGACGGCGACCGTAACTATTGATACCCACGTCATCCGGGGTGATGCGGTCGCGGCGTGCACGCAAGAACTCGCCCAGTTCCGTCACTGGGCCGTCGGGATGTAGCGGCTTTTCGCCCATGCGGCTCATTGTCTCGCACCCGACAGTTCTCAGCCTGGCCCTTTCAGTGATAGGTATGAACGCAGCCGGAGGGTTGAGTTGGCGAGAGGGGCGACGGGGGTATAGGAATGTGCCCGCCACGCCAATGGTTTGGTCATAGAATATGCCAGCCCCATCTGCCCCTCGTGGCCAATGGTCGGAAGTTAAGCTATCTCCTCAGCAAAAGAAAAAAGCGAGCGATCACGCCTGAACCATCGTGGCCAGCCCACTCCCGTATTGGCCGCGTTGCAGATTAGGTCCTCTGCGGATCAGTTGTACTGCAACCTTGACCGCTCCCCCCCCCTTGACAGCGGCGAGGCTGCGTTAATGATCGAGTCAAGAACTCCCGGCAGTGCCGCGTCGAGATCCTCTCTGCGCAGTCGATGACCGCGCGCGCCGTCGATAAGGATGCGACGAGTAATACCGGCGTTAACCAGAATTGAGAAGTGGTGGCTCGCGGTTGACTTACTGATCGTGTCATAGAGCTGCCCACACATGGACGTGCCGTCGGGGCTTGCCGCAAGGCGTCGCACCATCTCCAAGCGAATCGGATCCGCCAGTGCATGTAACACGGTCCGAATATCTCCAACGGGGCTCAGCTCATCGTCGGGAACGGTCAGCGATGCCACCAATCCTCCTCGTAAGTTTGACGTTTATCAAACATGCCTCTAGGGTCCAAGTACGAACATCATCAAACTTACTGGAAGAGGTTCGGCATGTCGAGGACATCCGTACACCAGGAGACCACTCACTCAGGAGGCATAAACAGGCCGACCCAACGCTGGCGCTACTGGACGCTGCTCAGCATTCTCGCACTGGGACTCGGGGTATCGGCAACGCCCTCACTGCTCTACGCGCTATACAGCAAAGCCTGGCACTTCCCGCCCGTGGTCACCACGCTCATCTTCGCTGCCTACGCGGTCGGCGCCCTGGTATCGGTGCTGTGTGCGGGGCCGCTCTCAGATCGGTATGGCAGGAAACCAGTGCTCATCATCGCCCTACTCCTGGTCATCGCAGGACTGGGCGTGTTCATCCTCGCCTCGCATCCCGCATTTTTAATCATTGCACGGCTAGTGCACGGCTTTGGCATCGGAGCGATTGTCGTCGCTGCAGGGGCAGCACTGCTGGATCTTCGTCCCGAGGCCGCCGCCCTCACCGGAGGGCTCAACGCCATCGCCTTCAATCTGGGCATCGCACTCGGGGCCATAGGTTCAGCGATCATCGCGCAAGCACACCTGGCCCTGCTGCTAACCCCATACTTACTCCTGCTCGCACTGACCCTCACCGCCCTTATCGCCGTTATCGCGATGCACGAACCTCACGCCGCCCAACCCGCTCGAGGAGCCGGCAACCGAATACATCTGCCGCGCCCACAGGTACCAGCACAGATGCGAGGCCGTTTCATTTTCGCGGCCACAGGCGCAGGGGCAGCATGGGCTGTGCTCGGCGTCTTCCTGTCGCTCGAACCCGCCATCGCCACCTCAGCAATTCACGCCACCGGGCCTCTCTTTAGCGGCATCCTCATTTCAGTGTTTGCCCTCGCCGCCGCCTTTGCTCAATTCGTCAGCATGACATTCCCGGCCAGGCTCGTCGCTCTGATCGGGGACCTCGCCTCCGCGATCCTGCTCCTAAGCGGCATCGGCGCATTCGCCACCCGCAATCTATGGCTGATCCTGCTCGACGTGCTGCTTCTGGGCGCGGCATACGGACTTGCCTTCTCCGGATCCCTACGGACCCTCACCAATGACCTCCCCGCTGAACAACGCGGCTCGGTCACCTCAGCGTTCTACCTAGTCGCCTTTGGCGCCATGGCCATCCCAACAATCGTCGCAGGCGTAGCCGCGACCATCTGGAGCTCCGCCGCGATTTTCACACCGTTTAGCATAATCGCAACTCTGATCGCAGCCAGTGCGTTCCTCTTTGGCCTTCGCCTGCGCGTCAATCCACATCCTCAAACCGCAGCCCAGACAGGTGGTTCCGAAGATCGAACGTGATGATGCAGGTTCTTACCCTCAAGACCCTGAAGGACATCGCCACATTAAAAACTGCCCCGCCACCAAGCGGGGCAGTTTCGATGTTCCTCACTTTTATGGGTGCTGGCGCCCGGCCTCAGAACAACCTCTCAACGGCACGTGAGAGGTGCCCACAATAGGACCGATCAGAGATCAGCGTGCTCAAAACGGGCAACGGCGACTGGTGTGTCGATCGCAGTCACTAACACGGTGGCGACAAGGTCCCGGCTGCTGATCAGATAATCGACGTATCCCGCGGTGTCAGGGCCGGTTCCGGTGTCACCCCGGCGGGATCTGTGCTGATTATGAGTGCCCGTCCGTGTGGTCGTAACTGAGGAGCCAGAACGTAGTCTCGCCGAGGCGGTCGAGTCTCAGCCCGACCTGCGCGGCCTCCGCTGCGACCGTCCGCGGGTTCGGGTGGTGATAGGTGAACTCGGTGGTGTCCTCGACGAGGACCCGCTCCCCCTCCAGCGTGAGGTAGCACATCCGCCAACGCATCCGCTCGTCGTCGATCGGCCAGCCTTCCCCAATGCCCCGGTAGTTCAGCTGTCCGACGGTCGCGGCGACGAATTCAAACGGCTCCACTCTTGCGGGTGTCTCGGGGGCTTGCAGGTCGATCAGCGCCGCGCCGCCCTCTCTCAGGCGAGCGGCGAGCTCGGCGAGCACCGCGGCACGCTCACTCACATCAAAATGACCGATGACACCGAGCAGGATCGCGCCCCCGATACGGGGCGGGAGCGGGGCGGAGAAGAAGTCCTCCGGACGGACCGTGATCCGATCGAACCACTCCGGGTGCGCAGCGACCCGGGCCAGCAGGAGGGACCGCATGGCACGGCTTGGCTCCAGTGCGACCAGCTCCGCATCCGGCAGGTGATCGAGCACCCACTCGCTGTTCAGCCCGGACCCCGCGCCGACGTCAAGGATGGGACCGGCCTCCGGTCGCAGTCGGGCTCCGACCACCTCCAAAGCGGCGACCTGATCCGATCGGTACCGACCGATGAATAGGTCATAGGCACCAGCGGTAGCCGCGTACGGGTCTCCACCAGAGACGGTCGAGCCGTCATAAGCTGCATCGTGAGTCATACCACAATAGTATGCTCCTGGGAATCATTATTATTCAATGGACCTGTGCAGGCCGGTCGCCGAGGCGCCCTGGCAGTACGCGGCTGCAGAAGGTCAACTCCTCACCGAGACCGAACTACAGATCAACCGCGACCGGGCGACTACAAGGGCTCCGCGGAGTTCCACGACCTCTACAACAAATGCGAACCAGCCGAATCGCACATCCTCAGCCGCGCCCTGTCCACACACATCACCATCGACGATGAAGAGAACGTCATCTACACACCCGACGAGCCCACGACCAGCGTCCTCGCCCACATCGCTGCCGACACCCCACCAACATCGCCCACATAAACAAAACTGCCCCGTCATCAGACGGAGCAGCTTCTATTTTTTACTTGTGGAGCTAAGGGGATTCGAACCCCTGACCTCTTCCATGCCATGGAAGCGCGCTACCAACTGCGCCATAGCCCCGAAGGTTTGTTCCGCGAGCGGAACGTCAATAACTATAGCGTCCCAGCGACTCCGAGCGAAATCGGCGGGAGATTATGTGACAGCAACCTCATCGTCTGCCCCGATGGGTCAGTGTGTAGCGGGGAGAGCACACTGCCGTGCGCGTTAGATAAGCCTGCGACCCCGTGGAATCCGATCGGGTCGAGCCCGAGCAAGTTTGCTACACCGAGAGTTATTGCTGCGCCGTGTGCGACGACGACAACCAGGCCCTGCTCGCCGTGTTCCGCCATGAGTTCGCGGCATGCCAGGCCAACTCGTAGCGCGACGTCAACGCGTGCTTCAACCCCGTCGGCGTCCACATCGCGCTGTGAGCGCCACTGCGTGAACTGCTGGGGCCACCTTTGCTGAATCTCGTCGCGGGTGAGTCCCTCCCACGGACCAAAAGAGCGTTCGATAAGGCGTTCATCCACAATCGGAGTTAAACCTTTGAGCGCGGCCAGAGGTTCGGCGGTTCGACGGGCCCGCATCAACGGCGAACAGGCCACCGCGCTGATCGGGGTCTCGGCAAGTGCCTGCGCAATCTGTTCGGCCTGGTGCAGACCGTTCTCACTCAGCGGAACGTCCGTGCGTCCGGTGAGGCGGCCTGCGCGATTGAGTTCAGTTTGGCCGTGCCGTATAAGAAGCAGTTTTTTGGTACCGCTCATGATACCCTTCTTGCCCTCTGATAACGGTTCTTCGCGCTCAGAACACTGGTTCGTCATGAAGCGTCATCGATGGATGAAGCCTTTTCGTCTGCCTGCGCCGAATCGACCAGGCTGAGATCGAGGGTGGGACAGTCTTTCCATAGGCGTTCGAGCGCATAGAACGCGCGATCTTCCTCGTGCTGCACATGCACGACGATGTCGCCGTAGTCGAGCAGAACCCAGCGTGCGTCGCGTTCCCCTTCGCGGCGTAAGGGTTTACGCCCGACTTTCAAAAGCGATTCCTCGACGCCGTCCACAATGGCTTGCACGTGGCGTTCATTGCTGCCTGAACACAAAAGAAACAGATCCGTGATCACGAGGTGACCGCTGACATCGAAGGCCACGATATTGATGGCTAGTTTGTCGGCGGCGCCGGATGCTGCGGTGTGGACGAGGTCAAGAGATTCGTTGGGTGCGCTCACGCGATAGATCCTTGAAGCAGGGTCGAGGTTGGCAGGTTCGTTTCAACCCCGTCGAGAAGATGGGTCGGTAGGTGGGTTGGATAGATGGCTTGGGTGATGTGTTGCGGCGCCAAGTTTGCGGTCATCGCCGCGGTGTCGCCACCGTCTCCGCCGAGCAAACTGGTAGTGGTGATCAGGATGATCAGCGCTATCAGCACGAGCGCGATGACGATCCAGGTCATCCAGAACAGAGGGCTGTCCCCGAAACGCGAGCGGGCGCGCAGCACGGGACCTTCAAAACGGGGGGCGGGACGAGGCGCCGGGGCTTTGTCCTGGGGAATTTCCCCAAACTCCGTCCCGTCGACTTCGACGTCCTTGACCACGGCCTCTTCGGCGGTGATCGGCGGCGCTGTTTCGGCTTTACGGCGCCCGAACAGGCGCACTTTAGGGCGGGGTTCTCCGGGGCCGGGCGGCGCAACCGCGTGGCGTTCGAGGATGGGTAACTCGCCTGATGTGTTGCCGTCAGATCGGCGCCGCCCGCTCGATGCAGGAAGTGCAGGATCGGTGCGCGTCGGCACCGCTCTAGCCCGGCGTCCATGACGCCGAGGTCGATCCGGTGTCATGACGTGCGTGTGGTCAGCGTCCGCCATCGTCCTCACTTCTCACGTACAAAGCGTATTTATTGATGTACTGCACGACCCCGTCCGGAACTAAGTACCACACTGGGTCGCCGCGTCGTTTGCGCGCACGGCAGTCTGTGGAACTTATTGCCATCGCCGGCACTTCAATAAGTGTCACCCGTCCGGCGGGTAAACCCTCGGTTCGTAAGACGTGACCGGGCCGAGTCACGCCGATGAAATGCGCGAGCTCAAACATCTCCTGCGAGTTTTTCCAGGTGAGAATCGTGCGCAGTGCGTCGGCACCCGTGATGAAGAAAAAATCTGCATCGGGGTAGAGGGATGAGAGGTCTCGCAGGGTATCAATCGTATAGGTCTTGCCGGGCCGCTCAATATCGACTCGCGAGACCGTAAACCGAGGGTTTGCGGCGGTAGCCACTACCGTCATCAAATACCGGTGTTCAGGATCGGATATGTCCTGACCCTCTTTTTGCCAGGGCCTACCGGTGGGAACGAAAATGACCTCGTCGAGATCAAAAACGCTCTGCACCTCACTTGCTGCCACGAGGTGGCCATGGTGAATTGGGTCGAACGTCCCGCCCATGACTCCGAGACGTCGCCGACGGGTGTTCATCGTCTGCGTAGACCTCACCTGGTCAGTCTTGAGGGGAATCCTTGTCCGTCAATCCGCTAAACAGGAAGGTAATCCCGAGCAAGGCAAGCAATACAACGAGCGTTCCTACGCCGTAGACGATAGGAGGAAGCCCTTCGGCGGCGTGGGAAGCCTCCGCCATCAGCAGTGCCTTATCCATCATCAGTGCACCTTTCATCGCGACGACATATCTCTAGCATTCTCGCACATCGACGCCTCAGACTGCGGAAAGAGCGCGAGTCGTAAGCTCACGTCAGGGTCGAATATGGCCGGTTCCGACCAGATGCCACGTCCCGGTGGTGAGTTCTGGTAGTCCCATCGGACCGCGCGCGTGCAACTTCTGGGTAGAGATACCGATTTCAGCTCCGAAGCCAAATTCTCCGCCGTCGGAAAACCGGGTGGAAGCATTGGTCATCACAACAGCCGCATCGACCCCCCGAATGAATTGCTGCTGCGAGGCTAGTTCTCCGGTGATAATCGCTTCGGTGTGCCCGGTTGAATAGGTGCGCACATGAGAAATCGCCTCATCGAGGTTATCCACCACGCGAACGGCGAGGTCGAGCGAAAGATATTCCGTCTCCCAGTCTAATTCACCGGCGGGCACCACGTGAATCTCCGGGTCGGTTGCAGGGCCGCTATCGTCTTTATTTGCGGAAGCGGATTTGCCCTCGACTTTATCTGCGATCCGCATCTCGCCCAGAAGTGCTAACGCCCGCGGGCACACATGGAGGGTGACGCCGTGCGGAGCCAGACGCCGCGCCATCGTCGGAAGAAACTGCCCTGCGACCTCCGCCACCACGAGCACGGTTTCCACCGCGTTACATGCACCAACTTTCTGGGTTTTAGCGTTCTCGACGATATTGACCGCTGCGTTCAGATCAGCGCTGCGATCGACAACAATGTGGCAGTTCCCGGTGCCGGTCTCAATGGTGGGTACGGTGGCGTGTTCAACCACCCGCTTGATCAGGCCCGCTCCCCCACGCGGAATCACCACATCGACCAGGCCCCGTGCCCGCAGCAGCACATCGACACCTTCGCGTCCGTAGGCGTCGATTCCGGCCACGAGATCAGCAGAAAGACCGCGTTCAACCAGAGCGGAACGCACGATGCTCACCAGCGCCGTGTTAGATGCGGCCGCCGCTGATCCCCCGCGCAACACCACAGCGTTGCCCGATTTCAACGCGAGTCCTGCCGCATCGATGGTCACGTTCGGGCGCGCTTCATAGATCATGCCCACAACGCCGAGCGGCACCCGCACCTGTTGGAGCTGCAAACCATTGGCGAGCGTTGACCCGCATCGAACCTCGCCCACCGGATCGGCCAACGCAGCGGTCGCACGAAGCTGGGCGGCCATATCCTCGATCCGCGCTGGGGTCAGGTGAAGCCGGTCGCGCAGGCCCGGGGAGATGCCCTCTGCATCGGCTCGGGCGAGATCATCCTGGTTCGCTGCGAGAACGGTGTCAGCCTCAGCGAGAAGCCGATCAGCAATCGCATGCAAGGCATCGTCCTTGAGGCTGCGAGGCAGAGAACCAAAACTCTGCTGAGCCGTGCGCGCGGCGCGGCACACAGTAAGGACAGGGTGATCTGAACCGGTGGTCGTGCTCATCGCCATAGAGTAGTGGGGAGGTGGATCTGTTGTCAGCTATGAACCGCTGGTTGACGCCGCCCCGCGTTCGACCCCGGGTTTTGTCTGAGCGCACGTTATTGTCTATGAAATTGTCTATGAACATCACCCCAACCGCGGCACATACCTAAACCACAGCACATACCTGAGGAGCGCTTCGAGGATGCCCATGACATCTGCCGGGCCACCGAGCTTAGACCCAGAAATTATCGTGGTCGGGTCTGTGAATGCAGATTTGATGCTGCGGATTGACCGCCACCCTCAGCCAGGTGAAACTCTGTTGGGCAGCGGTGCGACGTATACTCCCGGCGGGAAAGGTGCGAACCAGGCCCTCGCGGCTGCCCGGGCGCTGTCCAACGGCATTGGGAACGACACACATCCGCGGGTCGCGTTGCTGGGCGCTGTCGGCGATGACCAAAACGCCAATATCGCCCTTCGTCTGCTTCGGGGCGCAGGGGTTGATCTCAGCATGGTTGCTGAGGTGGCCAAGCCGACCGGCTTAGCGGTGGTCACGGTCGATAACGAGGGTGAAAGCTCAATCGTTGTGGTGCCAGGTGCAAACGCCACCGTCGGCAGCGCGGCTGTGCGTCGATGGTCTGAGCGCGTGCGAGCCGCGACGGTGGTTGTGGCGCAGGGGGAAATTCCTCGCGATGGCATTGAAACAGCTGCGCAGATCGCCATGGGCAGGCTAGTGCTCAATCCAGCGCCGGTGCTCGATCTCGACCCGGAGGTGCTGCGGCGCGCAGATCCGCTCGTGGTCAACCAGCATGAAGCCCGCGGAGTTCTTGCGCAGCTCACCGGCGTACCGACCCCAACCCAGAGCACTGATCGGGAGGTGGCGGACCAGCTCGTGGCCACCGGAGTGCGATCTGTGGTGCTGACCCGGGGAGCTGGTGGCGCCCTAGTCTTTAACGCTCAGGCACCGGGGTGCGCAACAATTCCCGCGGCCCAAGTTACTGCTGTTGACACCACCGGCGCAGGCGATGCCTTTATCGGCGCTCTGGCGGCTTCACTCGCCACCGGCCAAGACCTAGTGTCCGCGTCCCGTACGGCATCGCGGGTGGCCGGCTATTCGGTGCAGTACCCGGGTGCTCAGGACAGTTATCCAGAGCCTGGGAGCAAGCTTCCGTCCTTGCCCCACTAACCCCCGTCGAAGACCATCGATAAGCTTTCCGATCCGCACACCCCTCCGGGTCGTGAGACTCGGGAACACCCCGTAGGAACTCAATCCGAGTGGCGGCGAGAGGCAGCACCACCGAGCAGCACCAGATCATCCCGGTGCACCACCGCACGCACAAACCGCTCGCCCTTGGACATTCGCAGCACCTCGGCGCGCAAACCAGCCATCTCTCGAATATCGTCGCTGGAATGGGCCACGAGCCCTCGGGCAATGAGGCGCTGCGAGGTGTCGCAGATGTCCACCGGCGCACCCGCCCCGAAGGCACCATCCACTCGAACAATGCCCACAGCTAAAAGTGAGCAGCGTCGTGACACCAGGGCCTGAACCGCACCCTCATCGACAATCAGCTGGCCCGCACCGCGTGTAGCGCATCGCAACCACACCAGGCGGGTACGGCGCCGCCCCGGATGCGCGGGGAAGAACGTTCCCATCTGTTCACCCGACAATGCTGGCGACAGCAAACCGGCGTGGGTTAACACCACGGCGGTGCCGGTCGTAACAGCGATATGCGCCGCATCCAGTTTGGTGACCATGCCACCGGTTCCAACGGCGGACCCAACCGATCCAATGCTGAGCTCGCGCAGATCATCAAAATTCTCGACGCAGTCAATCTTGTGCGCACCTGGACTGCCCGGCGGCGCGGTATACAACCCGTCTACATCGGTGAGAACCACCAGCAGGTCAGCTCCAATTGCTTGAGCAACCAGCGCCGCGAGCCGGTCGTTGTCGCCGAAACGAATCTCAGCGGTGGCTACCGCATCATTTTCGTTGACGATGGGCACGATGCCGGCGGTGAGCAACGCCCCCAAACATGCGCGGGCATTGCGATAAGTTTCTCGCTGTACAACATCGGATTCAGTGAGCAGAACCTGCCCCACATGCAAACCATGGACGGCAAAAGCCTGGGTATAGGCGGCAATCAAAAGGCCCTGGCCCACACTGGCGGCAGCTTGCTGGGCGATCACATCGCTGGGACGGCGATCTAGGCCGAGAATATCCAGTGCCGCGGCAATCGCGCCCGAGGTCACCAGCACGATTTCTCGTCCGTCGCGATGCGTGCGAGCAATCACATCCACAAGGTCGTTAATCCTGGCCCGGTCTAAATGTCCGTCGGCGGTCGTCAGGGACGAGGATCCGACCTTGATCACAATTCTCTGAGCGTCGGCGATACCCTCTCGGGTGGTGAGTTTCGCCGGCACTCGCGCGGGAGGGGTCACCGCTGCTGGTCCTCACCATCCACAGAGCGCCGGGCGGTTACAGATTCACTCGGATCCTGCCGAGCCGGGTCACTCCAGTGTCCGGATTTACGTTCCTGCTCCATCGCCGCTAAACGGTTCAGTCGAGCAGCGGTTTTAGCTCTCTGTTCAGCTTTTTTCTCATCGCGGGTGGGGCGGGAATGATCTTCCAGCCGGATATCCGTGCCGCGCGCACCGAGCAGTTCTGCGCCTCCGACCATAGATGGTTCAAAGTCGAATACGACGGCGTCATCCGTCGACCCAATCACGACAGTGTCGCCCGCTACCGCACCCGAGGCAAACAGTTGGTCCTCGACACCAAGCCGGGTTAAACGGTCAGCGAGGTAACCGACGGCTTCATCATTGGCAAAGTCCGTCTGGCGCACCCATCGTTCGGGTTTGTCTCCTCGCACTCGATAAAGGATCGTATCCCCGTCGCGTTCGACGGTCACGGTGAATCCTTTATCGTCAACAGCGTCGGGAGCCAAAACAATCGGAGCGGCCTGCGGCGGAGGCTGCTTGGCACGCGCTTCCTCCACCAGACGACCCAGCATGAACGTCAGTTCGCGCAGACCTTTGTGACTGACCGCCGAAACCTCGAGAACCGGCAATCCCCGTTCCTGGAGCGCTTCACGCATCATCTCGGCCATATCGGCGCCATCCGGGAGATCAACTTTATTCATCACCACCACGGTGGGCCGCTCCATCAGCGGAACCCGGCCAGCGCTATCGGCCTCGGCGTCGAGGCGGTCAGAGTAAGCGCGCAGCTCCGCTTCTACGGTCTGTAGGTCGTGCAACGGATCGCGGTCGGATTCCGGAGCTGCCGCATCCAAGACATGCACAATCACATGGCATCGCTCAATATGGCGCAGGAAGTCAAGCCCGAGACCCTTACCTTCGCTGGCGCCCGGGATAAGGCCCGGCACATCGGCAACCGTGTAGCGCATCTGGCCGGCCTCCACCACGCCCAAATTCGGGGTGAGGGTGGTGAACGGATAGTCGGCGATTTTGGGTCGGGCCGCAGACATCGCGGCAATTAGCGATGATTTACCGGCGCTGGGATACCCAACCAGGGCCACATCGGCAACCGTCTTCACTTCCAAGATCAGGCTGCGTTCTTGTCCTGGCTCCCCCAGCAGTGCAAAACCCGGCGCTTTGCGCTTTGTTGAGGCCAGAGCGGCGTTTCCGAGCCCACCGCGACCGCCCCGCGCCGCCACATAGCGGGCCCCGGTACCCACCAGGTCCACGATCACGTCACCGTCGGCAGTTTTCACCACCGTACCGTCGGGCACTCCGAGCACTAGATCCTCACCGTTGGCACCGGCCCGCATATCACCTTTGCCGAAGCCGCCGCTTTCCGCGGTGCGATGCGGCCGATGATGGTACGGCATCAACGTGGTGACATCTGGATCGACCACGAGCACGACATCACCACCGTGCCCGCCGTTGGCCCCGTCAGGACCGGCTAGCGGTTTGAACTTTTCGCGACGGATCGAGGCGCAGCCGTTACCACCATCTCCTGCTTTGACGTGGACAACAGCGCGATCAACAAAGGTCGCCATCGAGGGGCCTTCCTCTCAGTTCAGGGATGCTTCCGGGTATTGCGCCCGGATGCGCGTCGAGGGGCGGGCCCGAAGGTCCGCCCCTCGACGGGGTCTCTATCCGCGCTGAGTCGGACAGGATGGTCGTTAGGCGACGACGCTGACGACGTCGCGGTCACGCTTGCGGCCGAACTCGACCTTGCCGGCGGTCAGCGCGAACAGGGTGTCGTCCTTGCCACGGCCAACGCCAACACCCGGGTGGAACTTGGTGCCCCGCTGACGGATGAGGATCTCACCCGCGAGAACTTCCTGCCCGCCGAAGCGCTTGACGCCGAGACGCTGGGCGTTCGAGTCGCGCCCGTTCTTGGAGGAGCTTGCGCCCTTCTTATGTGCCATGAGGGAAACCTCTTCCTTACTTGATCCCGGTGACCTTGAGCCGGGTCAGTTTCTGACGGTGGCCCTGGCGCTTCTTGTAGCCGGTCTTGTTCTTGTATTTGAGGATGCGGATCTTCGGACCCTTTTCCTCGCCCTGGATCTCCGCGGTCACGGTGATCTTGGAGAGGGCGTCTCCGTCTGAGGTGATCTTGGTGCCGTCGACCAGGAGAACGGGGGCGAACTCCACGGTGTCGCCCGTCTCCCCGGCGACGCGGTTGATCACGATCTCGTCACCGACGGACACCTTCTCCTGACGACCGCCGGCGCGGACGATTGCGTACACCACGTGTCTGCTCTTTCCTGTTCGGATGATTGCTGCTCGGATTCCCGCCGGTCGGCACCCTACCGCGGACGACCATCCGCTGTGAGTGCGGGGGCCGCGCATGCGATATCGGGCGTCCGCTGATGAGGCGGGCACGATGCGGACGCACGAGGTGCGCCAGCGAAAATGATACGGGGAGGGTGCAAGGCAGGTCAACCACGACATGGCCGCCGACCTGCCCCAATGAGCTAAATCCCTGTGGGACTGCTCACTGGATGCACTCAGTCAGAGACGTCATCCTCCCCCACAGCAACAACTTCTCCCGCGACGGTGACCTCAGGGGTACCGTGCTGGGTCGTCGCTGCCGCAATGGAAGCGATCGTCGCGCGCGCGATCTCACGGGACTTTTCGTCCTGTGCGAGCACGTGCACGTCGGCGCTCTCCTTGTCCTTGGCCCGGTCCTCGATAAGCTCAGCGACGGCGTCTTTCGCGGCGCCACTGGGCTTCACCTTCTTGGTGGACTTGCGTCCTTTACGGGCTGCGGGGGCCTCGTCCTGCACGGGCTCACTCGGACCGGAGCCATCCATATCAATGACGACACCGCGACCGTTGCAATGCTCGCACGGGGTAGAGAACATTTCGACCAGACCCTGACCCACACGTTTGCGGGTCATCTGCACCAGACCGAGCGAAGTGACCTCTGCGACCTGGTGTTTAGTGCGATCCCGCGAGAGGCACTCCACCAGACGCCGCAGTACCAAATCTCGGTTGGACTCCAACACCATGTCGATAAAGTCGACCACGATAATGCCGCCGATATCGCGCAGACGCAGCTGACGAACAATTTCTTCGGCCGCTTCGAGGTTGTTTTTAGTGACCGTTTCTTCAAGCGATCCGCCGGTACCGGTGAATTTACCGGTGTTGACATCGACCACGGTCATCGCTTCGGTGCGGTCGATGACTAGCGATCCGCCGGACGGCAGATACACCTTGCGGTCCATCGCTTTCAGCAGCTGCTCATCGATGCGGTGCTTGGCGAAGACGTCTTTCTCGCCCACGTGCTTAGTGACGCGTTCCAGCAAATCGGGCGCAACTGCGGTGACGTACTCGTGCACGTCTTTCCATGCTTTGTCGCCCTGCACGATGAGCGAGGTGAAATCCTCGTTAAAGACATCGCGCACAACCTTGATCGCAAGATCTGGTTCCTGAGACAGCGCGACCGGTGCCGACTTCGACTTCTGTGCTTTTTGGATCGACGCCCACTGCGCTTTAAGCCGCTCCACATCGCGGGTCAGTTCTTCTTCACTCGCGCCCTCGGCGGCAGTCCTTACAATCACGCCCGCGCCCTCAGGGATGACCTGACGCATAATCTTCTTGAGTCGACTGCGTTCGGTATCTGGCAGCTTGCGCGAAATACCCGTCATGGACGCCCCCGGCACGAACACCAGGTAACGACCGGGCAGGGAAATCTGGCTGGTCAACCGGGCACCTTTATGCCCAATCGGATCCTTGGTGACCTGCACCAAAACAGCATCCCCGGACTTCAGCGCATTCTCGATCCGGCGCGGCTGGCCGTCGAGTCCGGCGAGGTCCCAGTTCACTTCCCCGGCGTACAGGACCGCGTTTCGGCCCTTACCGATATCTACGAAGGCTGCTTCCATGCTCGGTAATACGTTTTGCACCTTGCCGAGGTAGACATTGCCGACCATCGAGGTCTGAGTTTTGCGGCCTACATAATGCTCGACGAGCACATCGTCTTCCAGCACCGCAATCTGGGTGCGGCCCTTACTCTCGCGCACCACCATGGAGCGTTTTACCGCTTCACGGCGCGCCAAAAATTCAGCTTCAGTAATGACATTGCGACGTCGGCCCGCATCACGGCCTTCCCGGCGGCGCTGTTTTTTCGCCTCAAGACGGGTTGAGCCTTTCACCGCTTTCACCTCGTCGCGGCCCTCGCGGACTTTGACTACCGTGTTCGGCGGATCGTCCGGCGCGGGCTTGACGGCATCCTCACCGGCGGCACTTGAGCGACGGCGGCGCCGGCGACGGCGACTGGAACTGCCTACTCGCTCGTCATCGGTGTCAACGGCAGCGTCATCCTGCTCGGTTTGTGAAGCGTCCTCATCATCGCCAGGCACAGACCCGGCAAGCTCGTCCTCGGGAGCATCCGAGGTCTCGGAATCCTCACGTGCTAGGCCGCGGCCACGGCGTCCGCGGCCACCTCGGCGGCGGCGACGACGGCTGGTGCCACCTTCCCCTGCCCCGTCCTCGCGTCCGGAGTCTTCACGGGTGATCTCGTCCTCGTCGGTCTCATCAGCTGATTCGTCCAGCAGAAGCTCTTCTTGAGCCGAGCTACCACCGCGCGTCCGACGCGGCGGAATCACAATTGCGCTTCCCGCATCGAACATCACCGAGGTGGTGCCAACTGGCAGTTCAGGCAGCCCCGCCAGAGGCTGGGTCGGTTCCACAGTGTCAGTCGGACCGAGGCTCGGAGCCTGGAAGAACAGCGACGAAAAGTCCAGCTGAACAGATGGACGATCTGCTGGGCGCTCGACCGGTTTCTCTTCCGCATCCGGGGTTTCGACCGGCACAGTCCGGGTGGTTCGACGGGATGACCTGCGACCCCGGCGGGTTCCCGACGCGGGTTTATCCGACTCCTTCACCGTCTCCGACCGGCGCCGGGAGGCGAGTGCTTCCAGATCATCGAGCACGCCCAGCGTGGGCCGCTCGTCCTCATCCACGTGATCGGCATCGTCGGTGTGGCCGGGCTCATGATCAAAATCGCTGGTGACAGCCGAACCAGAGCCTTCGGCATTGGTGGGGCGAGGGGCAGCATTTTCAACGTGTCCAGCAGGGCCCGACACAGTAACCGTCCCGTTGTTCTGGCCCCGCTCTGATGCGTGATCAGTAGGAGACTCGGCGACTGGTTCCGCAGTAACAGGTTCGACCAGCTCAACATTTTGAGGCGGCCCTGCGGGAGCCCCCGCACGGCGCCGAGGCCGACGTGCCCTTTTCGTCGGAACCGCCGACTTCACCGGGACTTCGGGCTGCTCGGGAACGATTGTGAGAGGTACAGCGTCACTATTCGCTGGCGTAGACAGTGAATCCTCAGTGTCAGCAAGGTTCACACTCGGAGGGCCAGCGGGAGCCCCGGCACGGCGCCGAGGCTTTTTGGGTCGCGGGGTCGGGATTGGACTGTGTTCCTCGAACACCCGCCCATTATCTGTATCAGTAGCGTTATCTTCAGCCATCGGGCTGCTCCTAAGCCGCAGCATCCAGCGCACCCTGGGCCTGCGCAGTCATCGTCCATCAGGACGGAAGTCGTGAGCCCTCCGCGTCGCGCGGCTCCTAAGAGGAGCGCTGCGGTGCCGTGGGCGCGCCAGTCTTGCAACGCCAGGGGCGTGTGCGGGGGTTACCGTCTCAACACCGCGCTAAGGTCGGCCCGCCGCCCGTCGGGGCAAGTGGCTGCGCACCCGGTACATCGGGAGGTTCCTTCGCGCGGTACGGCACGAAGGAGCGCCGCCGTTTAGTATGACATACGCGCTCCACCGGGGCTCGACCGCTGGTGAACACGCGTGTCGTGCGGTGAAGCATTCAACGTTGACATGCTCCACCGCAAAGCCGGGTCACCTTATGGCATATACCCGGCACAACACGTCATACCGATCAGGCTTGGCCGTTGCGGTTCTTCAGCGCCGCCAACCGGGAATCCACATCCATCTGGTGCGCACTAGCCTCCAGGGATTCAAATTGCGCATCGAGCGAACTCGCCTGAATTTCCTGTCGGCCGACCACCTTGGCCTCTTCGCGCCGCACCTTTTCTTCAAAGCGAGTCAGTTCACTGGTCGGATCGAGCAGATCGATAGCACCCAAGGCATCGTTCATCCGGTTCTGAGCAGCCGCCGCTTTAGAACGCGCCACCAGCTGATCCCGTTTAGTGCGGAGCTCATCGAGTTTGACCCGCATCTGCTGCAGACCAACCTTCAGCTTTTCCACCGTTTCATTCTGGGCTGCGATGGTCGGTTCCACCGCGGCGACTTCATCCTCAGCTTGGATCTGGCGGGAGATCGCAATCCGGGCCAGATTGTCGAACTTATCGGCCTCAGCTGCGCTTCCCTCGGCGCGCAGCTGATCTGCCCGCTGAGATGCGGCAAGAGCTTTGCCTTCCCATTCTTGCGCGGCTTTCTTATCTTCGTCACGGTCGCGCTCAGACAGGCGCAGGTTACCGATGGTCTGAGCGACGGCAGCCTCCGCCTCCCGAATGTTCTCCGTATAGTCACGGATCATCTGGTCGAGCATCTTCTCTGGATCCTCAGCCTGATCCAGAAGCGCATTAATATTTGCGCGGGTGAGCTGGGCAATCCGTCCGAGGATCGACTGCTTTTTGACCATCATGAAGTCCTTTCGATTGCGATGCTCCTCGCGTTCTCGCCGCACAGGAGCCAACATTCCCACTCTAGTCTGATGCGCGCATCTACCCCGCCGATTTCACCGGCCAGACCGCGCGTTTTACCAGGGTCCAGGCCAGTTACCACGGCCCCCGCGAGACATCATCCCTGCCCGTGCTAGCGACCCCAGCACATCCCCGATGACATCGCTGGCTGTCTGCTCACTTTGCCGGCCCGGCTGCCAGGTATCGTCGGCGTCTGCGGCTCGGGCCTCCACATCGTCTTGAGCCTTAGCGAACGCATCCCGGGCGCGGCGTGCAGCCTCTTGCGCGCGCTCCCCTATCTGAGCCATCTCCCGCTCTGAGGTCACCGACTGTTTCAGCAGCGATTCAGCCTCACTCAGCAGCTGCTGCGCTTCCCCAAGCAGCGCCCGGGCAGGAGCCTGAATGCGGGTACGGTGAGACTCCATATATGTCGATGCCACTCTGACTTCGGAGCGAGCCGATTCCAGAGCTCTCGTCATAGTCCGAGCCACGGTCGAATTGGCGACGTACGCCTCTTGAGTGGCTGTGACAACGTCCTGCAAACGCACCGTCGCCTCTGTCACCCGGCCCAGTGCTGCCCGTGGATCGCGACGCGCCGCATCATCAAGTTCGGATGCCACTGATCGACCTAACGCTACGGCCTGCACTATGCGCGGGTCTGACCCAGAAACCGCCTCCGCCTGCACCAGCAAATCCAGCATCGCGCGCCGAGCCTCCGGCAATTTGACGCGAGACCTCGCGATTTCCTCCTCAAGATCATCAGCAACATCGAGCAGACTCACCGCCTCATCGACGTCATGTTCCGCACGATGCAGCGCCGCAATAGCCTCGCCCCGGCCAGATGGATCACCCAAACCCTTTTCCGCGATACTCAGGCATTCCATCGCATCGGCTAAAGCCCGTTCGGCTCGATCCGGGTGTGCTGCAACAGCTACCACTGCCTCATGTGAGCATTCCTCGGCGACGCCTCTGAGCTCCCCGCGAATGCCAGGGATCCGTGCCCTGGTTGCGTCCACGCGTTCTCGCAAGCTCACCAGCCGAGAACTGGCATGTGCCGCTTCGTCTCGCAACCGCCCAATCGCGGTGGTTGCGCTTTGCAGCTCGGTCAGCGCTGCATGGAGACGATCTCGAATGGCTTGCGCCGCATTCCGCGCGCCTTGTTCCCCGGCTACCTCGAGATTCTGGGAGTCGATGAGTCGTCTTTGAGCAAAGGAGGCATCTAAATCTCTCCGGGCGCGGGCCACTGCCTGCTGGAGCTGAACGGTCCTGTCAGCACCAAATTCTGCGTCCGCATATAGACGTTCTTGATCTGCCGCGGTGATGGCATCGTCACACTGGAGCAGTAACCGGTCCACATCGTCAAGGACGCACGCGAGCGGTATCGCGGGGGCTGTGTGAACATCACCACCCGCCGCGCTTGCCGCTGAACGACGCCGTCGGGAGGATGCTGCACGCACTCCGCCCACCAGCGCCAGGGCACCAACCGAGACCGCTATGAAACCTCCTCCAACCACGGGTAATACCAGGTCTGCGAGCCCCATAGGATCCTCATTTCACGTTCGGTTTACACCATTGCACCGAGCCCGAAAAGCGCCGGGCCGGGCGACGCCTCTAGCATCTCAGATGGTCTTGCCTCCGGCAGGCCAAGCGCTTTCCGACAGTAGAGTACGGTGACGCGATCTCCCACCGGAAACCTTCCTGGGACTATCGTCCCCAGCCTTTAAGACATACCGTCATTATCCTTACCCTGCGCATCAAGATGCGCAGACCCGTTACGTAACTCGAAGGAACCTGTCATGGAAGCCCTCGATTTGGCCCGCTGGCAGTTCGGTATCACTACCGTCTACCACTTCATCTTTGTCCCTCTGACCATTGGCCTGTCGCTGATGGTGGCGATTATGCAGACTGTCGCCACATTCTCGAAAGATGAGGTTAAGCGTGCCTCCTGGACGCGCCTGACCAAGTTCTTCGGGCAGATGCTACTGATCAACTTCGGTGTCGGCATCGCCACCGGCATTGTCCAAGAGTTCCAGTTCGGCATGAACTGGAGCGAGTACTCACGCTTCGTCGGCGACATCTTCGGCGCCCCCCTCGCATTTGAAGGCCTCGCCGCCTTCTTCATGGAATCCACCTTCCTCGGCCTGTGGATGTTCGGCTGGGACCGCCTCCCAAAGAAGATTCACCTGCTGATGATCTGGCTGGTTGCCGTCGGAACCACGTTATCGGCCTACTTCATTTTGGCTGCTAACTCCTTTATGCAGCACCCGGTGGCCGCCGTCTTCAACCCAGAAACTGGCCGCGCTGAACTGGATCAGAGCCAGGGCGGCATCCTGGCCCTGCTGACCAACGTCACCACGCTTGCGGCCTTCCCCCATGTGATCGCCGGTGCCTGGCTGGTGGCGGCAGCGTTCGTTGCAGGTATCGCCACATGGCATCTGGTGCGCCACACCCGCAAAGCACAGAAGCTGGGCGCGTCCTCGACTGAGGGCAAGGTTCACCTTGAGCAGGCTCGCCGTGTCTTCCGCCCCGCGGTGCGCTTCGGTGTGATCGCCATGGTGATCGCTGGTGTCTTAGTGATCGTCACCGGCGACTTTCAAGCCAAGATCATGTTCAAGCAGCAGCCCATGAAAATGGCCAGTGCTGAGGCTCTGTGCAACACCACCACCGGTGCCGACTTCTCAATTCTCGCTGTTGGCAGCCCGGATGCGTTCTCTGCGGACTGTTCTAGCGTTAGCCACCTGATCTCTCTTCCGAAAGTGACCTCATTCCTTGCCACCAACGATCCGAACGCAACGCTCCAGGGCGTTGAGGATCTTCAAAAGGAATACCAAAAGAAGTTCGGCGACACCGTGACCACCGCCGATGGGCAGAGCGTCAAGGCTGATTACCGTCCGAACCTGTTCGTCACCTACTGGTCATTCCGTCTGATGATGGGCTTTGCCATCTTCTCCGCGATCTTGTGCCTGTGGGCCCTGTGGGCGACCCGTAAAAAACAGGAGCTGGCCGGAACCACCACCTCCCGGGTGCTCGCGTGGTTTGCGGTGCTGGCCATCCCCATGCCGTTCCTTGCGAACGCCTTCGGCTGGATCTTCACCGAAATGGGCCGTCAGCCATGGGTTGTGGCCCCGAGTCCGGATGGTGACCCGCTAGTGCGCCTGATGACCATGCAGGGTGTGTCTAATCATCCGTCATGGGTTGTCGTTACCTCCCTGGTCGTGTTCACCCTGGTCTACGGCATTCTCGCCGTGGTGTGGTTCGGTCTGATGCGCCGTTACGCAGCCAAGGGAATCCCACTGCCCGACACCGGCAAGGACGGCGAGAACGAATCGTCCAAGACCCCGGCCCTCTCCTTCGGATACTGAGCAGGAGCACGTCATGGATCACTCCACACTCCAAATTCTTTGGTTCATTCTGATTGCCGTCCTCTTCATCGGCTACTTCATCCTCGAAGGATTCGATTTCGGCGTCGGCATCAACGTGTATGCGCTTGGGCGCCGGGACGAAACTCGTCAACGCATGATTTTGCGGTCGATCGGCCCGGTGTGGGACGGCAATGAGGTGTGGCTGCTTACCGGCGGCGGCGCCCTGTTTGCCGCCTTCCCCGAATGGTACGCCTCGCTCTTTACCGGGTTTTACCTCGCTCTTCTTCTGATTCTGCTGGCCTTGATCGTGCGCGTGTGCGCCTTTAAGTACCGCGACAAGATCGACTCTCCCCGGTGGCGGGCAGGCTGGAACCTCATGCACTTCCTCGGTGGCCTGCTACCCGCGCTGCTGTGGGGCGTCGCCTTCGCGAACATCGTCCAAGGCGTTGGCCTGAACCAGCACAAAGAGGTCACCACCACGCTGCTGGGGCTGCTGAACCCCTTCGGTCTGCTCGGTGGCATCGTGTTCGTCCTGCTGTTCTGGCTGCACGGAACTCTGTTCTTGGCCTTGAAGGTTGACGGCAAGCTGCGTGAGGATGCTAACCGCCTGGCGGGAATCTTGATCTACCCCACGATCGTGGCCGGCGCGGCGTTCCTGCTGTGGACCCAGTTCGCCTACAGCAACAAGCTGTGGACCTGGATTCCGCTCATCATTGCGGCTCTGGCTCTCGTCGCCATCATTCCTTTGAACCGTATGCGGCGTGAAGGATGGTCTTTTGCGGCAACCAGTCTGGCCATTGCCATGGCAGCGGTCGTTCTGTTCGGGTCCCTGTTCCCGAATGTGTTGCCGTCCACTACGGATCCCGCGTTCTCGCTCACGATCTACAACGCGTCCTCCACCAAGTACACTCTGGAGGTCATGACGATCGCGACGATCTGTCTGCTCCCGTTCGTTCTCGCATACCAAGCATGGACGTATTGGGTATTCCGTCGTCGCATCACCGAGGACGAAATCCCTGCCTCGGCGGGGCTCCTTCCTCGGGCTAAGGACGCTTACCGGAAGGCCTTCTCCTGACCTCCACGAGCACTCCTACCGAGGCTGAGACCTCGGCAGTGCCTCAGCGCCGTCCGCGCCGGCCACCACTGGACCCTCGTCTAGTGCGCCGAGTGCGGGCGGCGCGCCGCTATGTCACCCTCAGTGTGGTCCTTGGACTGGTGCAGGCACTATGCGTTATTGGCATCGCTATTTCCCTGGCTGACCTCGGCGCCCAACTGCTGGTTCATGGCACCTCTCCCATCGCTCGCCCGACAGCCCTGATCGCTCTCGCAGTCAGTCTTTTCGTGCGGATCGCCGCCACATTCATCCAACAGCGTTACGCGCACCGGGCGGCAACCGAAACCATCGCCAATCTTCGTGTCCGCCTGGTGAAAACCGCGGCTGAGCTCGGACCGCGGGTTGGTACCAGCCGCGGGACCGATGTAACCGCGTTGGCGACCAAGGGTTTAGAGAATCTTCGCCCGTATCTGACCGGATACCTTCCCCAGCTGCTGCTAGCCGCCACAGTGACTCCGCTTTGTCTCGTCGTGGTGCTGGTTTTGGATCCCACCAGTTTCGTGCTGGCCATTATCACGCTGCCGCTCATCCCCATTTTCATGATTTTGATTGGGCTGCTGACCGAGGGCCGCAGTGCGCGACTGCTCGCAGACATGCGCACGCTGTGGTCTCAAACCCTCGATCTGGTCGAAGGTTTACCGACCCTGGTGATGCTCGGGCGGCGCCGAGGCCCGGAAAAGACCGTGCGCGATCTGTCGGATCGTCACCGTCTGTCTACCATCGCGACCTTGCGGTATGCGTTCCTATCGGCCATGGTTTTGGAACTGCTCGGCACCCTGTGTGTCGCGTTGATCGCGGTCGGAATCGGGCTTCGCCTAGTAACCGCCGACATGGAGCTCATGCCCGCCTTAGCGGTGCTGGTTCTCGCCCCGGAGATTTATCTTCCGCTGCGGCAAGTCGGCGCCCAGTTCCATGCATCCACTGACGGCTTAGCCGCGCTCGATGCCACCTTCGATGTGCTCGATGCTCCCCGCTCGGAGCCCGGTACTCAGGCTGCGCCGCAGCTTGCGCACACCACATTGCGGTGCGAAGGGCTGGCCGTCACCGCCCGCGACGGGTATGCGCCTGACCACCTCGATGCTGTGATCGCGCCCGGTCAGCTCACAGCCATCGTGGGCCCGAGCGGGGCGGGAAAGAGCACAACCATTGATGCGCTGCTCGGCCTCCTGCGTCCGGACTCAGGGCGCATCGTCTTACAATCCGCCGACGGCGAGCTCAACCTTACCGACGTCGATCTCCCGTCATATTGGAACCAGATCACCTGGGTTCCTCAACGCGCGGTCCTTGACGTGGGTACGGTGCGCGAAGCTGTGCTCGCGGGAACACCACTGGCTGAAAACCTGAGGACAACGAGTAGCGCCGTTGATGTGCAGCCTCAGCTCGATGCAGCGGCACACCGAACCGGACTAGACCAGGTGATTTCCCAGCTTCCTGAGGGGTGGGACACTCCTGTGGGTCGCCTGGGTACCGGACTATCACTCGGGCAACGCCAGCGGGTAGCGCTCACCCGCGCCTTATTTACCCACACTCCCCTGGTGATCTTGGATGAGCCGACGGCGCATCTGGACGCGGGAAGCGAACGAGCAATCCTTGACCTCATTGAGGAACTGCGCCGACATGGCCGCACCGTCATCATCGTCGCTCACCGGGAGACCCTCATCGATATCGCCGATACCGTCGTGCATGTTCACCATCGTTACGTCTCAGACCAGAATGCGCAGGGGCCGGCATGAGGACTGTGACACCGCTGAGCCAGGTCACCCGCATGATGGCGATTCCCCGCAGCCGCCTCATCGCGGCGGTTGTGTCAGCATCGGTGACGCTCGGCGCGGCCTACGCTTTGGCGGCCGTGTCCGCCTGGTTAGTTACGACCGCATGGACTAGGCCCCCGGTGCTCGATCTCACCGTGGCCGTGGTCTCTGTTCGCGCACTCGGCATATCCCGAGGGGTCTTTCGCTATCTCGACCGTCTGCTCACCCACGATGTGGCCCTACGCGGCGTTGTGAATTTACGGACCGGGATCTTCGCCTCCCTGGCCTCACAGGATTCAGCGCGGATTATGAGGTTGCGCCGAGGGGATCTGCTCGCTCGGCTTGGAACCGATGTGGACGAGCTTGGCGATCATGTGATTCGAGGGCTGGTACCGGCAGCAGTCTCGGGCGTGATGGCTGTCGTGGCTGTTGTGGTGATTGCCCCTATTTCTCTGGCCGGGGCCACAATCATGTTGGTGTCGCTCCTGTTTGCCTCGGTGATGGCACCGGCGGCCGCGTATCGTTCATCACGCTTGCTGGAAGCATCCACCGTGCTGGCCCGATCCGAGCTCACAGCGAGAACTCTTGGAGTCCTAGAAGCCGCTCAAACCTTGCGCGTCAGCGGCGGTTTACCGCATGAACTCCAACGCCTTCACGAGGATCAAGCCCGTTTCGACCGTTCCATCGACCGGGCCGCAATCCCTGAAGCTATCGCCGCCTCAGCCGTGCCCGCCGCCACGTTGCTGGCTGTCGCCGGCTCTGTGTTCGCCGCTCCCGCTGTTCTCGCGCAGGGCGCTAGCGCAGGCCAGCTCGGCATGTTGATATTGCTTCCGCTGTCGGCATTTGAAGCCGCGACTGCCCTCCCTCAGGTTGCCCGCCAGATTGCGCGGTCGCGGGCGGCAGCTGCACGTCTGCATGATGTATTGCCGTCCCGGGCCGAGGATACTCAGTCTGCGGGCAGTGCCCTCACGCAACCTGCGGAGGAATCGGGAAAGTTCTTGGGCGACAATGAGTGCAGCGCCAAAGCTAATTCCAGGGCCAGAGGCACAGGCGATTCCAAGGTCACACACGACGGACCTGGGGTTGCATCGCGTGACGAGTACGCGATCCTTGCGCCCGTCCTGAGAGCAACGGACCTGACCATCGGCTGGACCCCAAAGCGTCCGCTTCTACAAGGCATCGACCTCACCATAGGACCCGGCACTCGCACCGCCGTGGTTGGCGCCTCCGGGCTCGGGAAAACCACGTTGCTCACAACGCTCGGCGGACTTCTACCGCCCCTGTCTGGGGATCTGACGATCGCCCAGAGTTCTCACGATGGCTCAGAACCCGTGCGGCTACCGCTTAGGAGCCTTTCCGAAAATACGGCCCGTGCCCTGATCACCGTTCACGCGGAAGACTCCCATGTTTTTGCCACGACGTTGCGGGAGAACGTACGAGTAGCGCGCGGCGACGCCTCCGACGAAGACATTCAGAATGCTCTCGTCGCCTCGGGGCTCGGCCCGTGGGTTCATTCGTTACCGGACGGGCTCTCAACCATGCTGGCATCCGATGGAGTGAGCGTATCGGGCGGTGAACGACGTCGTCTTTTGCTTGCTCGGGCCTTCATACGGCGCAGTCCGATCACGTTACTGGATGAGCCCACCGAACATCTGGACACCGCATCGGGAGATGAACTTCTGCGGCGAATCCTCGCCACCGACAGCGAAGATGCGCTCTTTCCGCCAGACTCAGCTGTGGTTCTGGTCACCCACCGGATGCGGGCTCTTTACTCCTGTCATGACATCATCATCATCGACGAAGGACGCATTGCGGTTCGCGGAGATTTTGACACGGTCAGAACGCATCCCGTGGCTCGCACCCTGCTCAGCGAGGAGAACGATACGTGAGCGCACACCCCGTGCCCGCCGGTGAACCGGATTTAGCCGGCCATGGCGCTAATGGCGGTATTCAGGCCCCTCCCGCGCAAACAGTGGCAGTCCCCTGGTACGACCTCTCTGTTGCGGTTCTCTCTGGGGCACTCACCGGTAGCGATGACGAAGAACTCCTCACCCTGCTCATTAATCGAGCGGCCCAGGAACTGCATGCGCAGGGCGTGCTTCTGGTTCTTCCCGGAGTCAACGACACCTGGACCATCGAATTCGTAGCGGGTGGCCCACCAGGGCTCCTTGGGCTCGCCTACCCTCCCGACAGTGCTGTCGCACTTCGACTGGCAGGAACCGATGCCCCCGCCGTCGCGGAACTCGACGCCGTCGATCTGCTACCGCCTCGACTGTGCGACTCCACGTCTGACCTGTTGTGCGTTCCGTTAGCAGCCCCCGACGGAATCGGGGGTGCCTTCGTGGTGTGGCGCGATGAGAATGGCGATTCCGCATCGCAGAGCGTCCCTGCACCTGCCCCGCACTTTTCATCGGGGGACCGCACTCGGGCTAACGGGTTCGCGGTCATCGCCGCCTTCGCACTCGGGCTTGCCGCCGCCCACGTCGAGCATGAGGTAGATTCCTTAGCTGCTGAACGCCGACGCATCGCGCGTGACCTGCATGACCTGGCTATTCAGGAACTCTTTGCCGTCGGCATGCAGTTAGACCGGATCGCCGCCCGAGCTCAGGCTATGTCCGACGGTGACGATATCGCCACGTCCATCGCCCAATCACTGACCGGGGTCGACCACGCGGTGGCCCAGATCAGAGCCATTGTGCAGTCATTGCGCAGGGATTCACCGTCAGCGACTCTGTCCCAAAGGCTGCGTCATGAGGCCTCATTAGCTGTCACCGGTCTGGGCTTTTCACCAGCGCTGCAGTTAGACGCGGACGCCCTGGATCGGGAAGTCGATGACGACATCGCCGAAGATGTGGTCGCCGTCGTGCGCGAGTGTTTAGCCAATGCCGCCCGGCACGCTGAAGCTAGCGCGGTGGCGGTGACCGTTACTGTTTTTGACGAAGGTGTTGACCGAGTTGTGCGGGTCAATGTTTCAGACAATGGCAAGGGAATCGACCCGAGGGTGACGCGCAGCAGCGGTCTATCCAATATTCGTTCACGGGCACGGCGACACAACGGTTGGGTTGACGTCATCGGTCTAGAACCCGGAACCATGATTTCGTGGCGGGTTACCCTCCCGCCGAAGTAACGCACGGTCGGCGAGGCGGCGCGCAACAGGCGAGATGGTGCGCAGTGAACGGGGTGGCGCGCAGCGGCCGAGGCAGTGCGTAGTGAAAGGGGTGGCGCGCAGCGGGCGAGATGGCGCGTGTTGAACAAGGCGGGCGCGAGTTAACCGGCGTCAGCACAATGAACGGTGCTTAGCCAAAGCCGGCAAGGATTTCACGACGAGCCCTCCCCGTCGTGATACCGGTGACCTCGTATGGATACCGGTGCTGAATACGAAATATACGGGGGTATATATCAGTGCTGCTGCCAACCGGCAGCGTGACGACCAGCGACCCAAGCTGCAATCTGCGTCCGGCGAGTGAGCCCCATCTTGGACAAAATCTGGGTGAGACGATTCTTGACCGTCTTCTCCGCAATCCCCATTGCCGCGGCGATCTCACGGTTAGACCGCCCCTCCCCAATCAGCTCGACGATGCGCACCTCAACGTCGGTGAGGTCGAATGAGGAGAAATCATCTTCCTCCTCAACCACAACCCCTTTCCAATCATCGGTGCCCGCCACCACACTGCGAATCGCAGCCAACATTTCAGTGCTGCGTACCGTCTTGAGCAAGAAGCCTCGCGCCCCGAGTTCCTGGGATGCTTTCACCGCAGCCTGATCATCAAATGACGTGAGAACCAGCATCAGCTGCTCAGGATTGAGTTGACGAGCCTGAGTCATCACATCCACACCAGTGCCATCAGGAAGCTGAAGGTCCACGAGAAGAAGATCCGGCCGCACCGCCGGAAGCCGACGCAACGCCTCCGCCACGGTAGATGCCTCCGCGACCACGCTGAGGTCCTCCGCACTGTCGATCACATCGGCAATACCTCGGCGAACCACCTCATGGTCATCGACGATCATCACTCGTGTCGTGTTGCTCATGCGTCCCCGTCTCCGTTTGTCTGTCGATAACCCTGGCCGTTCGGGACCCTTACGAGTCTTACGACCTCTTTGACACTGCCGGTAATGATATCAGTAACGAGCCGCAAGGCGTGTGACCTGCGGCGGAGTGGGGTTGCGGGGAGTTTTCGGTTCGCTTTCGCGTAGATCTGACTCCTGTCGGTAAGTGCGGTTAATCATCGGCCCTAGCTGAAAATCCGGCGCTGACTATCCGACAAAACGGGTCGCTATCGGGGCTGTCCAGAGGAGCACGTATCGAATCGGCACTCCTCGAAGCTCCCCACTCGAAGCATGCGGGGACCCGTACTAGTGCGCCAGGAGAAACCTACTAAATACGGTGGATTTGGTGGGGCTGCGTTGAGGTTTGGTCTCGGTGGGCAGCTTGCTGGGATGGGGTTGATGTCCTTTGGTGCGGATGCGGTGATCCAAAAAGCCACGACCGGGGAGGTGGATTGGAGCCAGGCTGCTATGTCGGGCGTGATCGGCATGGTCGGTGGTGGCGCGGGGATGCTGGCAGGTAAGGTTGCCGGCAGAGTCCTCACCAACCCAGCGGCGCGAGAAGTAGCCGCGAATGTGGTCGATGGTGCGGTCTCTGGCGGAGCGGACTACATGACCTCCCCAGGACCACACGCACCCAGTGGGTTCATAGGGGTGATGGGGTGGGGGCAGATACCGACGGATTCAAGCTTAAAGGTGTCAGTAAAACTGGCTTATCGGATCAGGGGACGAAGAAGCTAGGTAAACTAAACCCATCCCAGAAAGATCACATATATCCAAAGCGATACAACCTCGATACAACCGGGCGAGTAATACCGCATGTCAGCCAAGAAAAATGAAATGAGGTTTGATCGCCGACAAAGCGAACGCGACCACAAATGCCCTGCGGAAAACTTTCGGCACATCGAATTAAGGTGGGTCCATACAAGCATCAGGATTCACGTTCTCGAAGAAAACTGAATATAGAAGCCGGAAGGGACTACAATAAGTCTCACCCAAATGGCGGGCTTTCTAACCGTCGACATCAGATGAGTCAGCGGCGATATGAAGCCGCAGGAGGAGTGGAGCCGTATGAAGCAGCGCATCCGACGCCGTGATCTGAAGGTGGGGATGATATTTGCCTTACCTGTGGGTGATGGGCATTTTTACACCGGGCAGATCGTAGAGTTTGATCTCTCAAAGCCGTATATAGTGATCTTTCCGGTGGATCTCAGTCAGGATGAACGTGAGGTTTTTCCGGCGTTTAAGCGGACGGATGTCTGCCTCGCAACACAAACAATGGATCTTCTACTGTGCGACGGAACCTGGCCGATCATCGGGTCCGCCCCGGTGGATCCCACAGATCATCTGCCCGTCTATAAGCTTGGGGCAGACTCTATAGGCGAGGGTGTGACGATTGAAGATTATTACCGGAACAAGCAATGCGCTAGTTCGGATGCCGAGGCGGATCAACTAGGCATTAACTTCCGATCAACGCTATCCGTTGCCGGAGTGCAGAACGCAGCCACGGCATTAGCTGGGTTTATCGAAAAAACATGGTATCCCAACTACGACAAACTACTTCCAGAAAACATTGTGCTGGCCCGGGACTTCTTCAAATGATCACAACGATGTCCCAAACTAGCATACTCGCAGCACACCTCCGCCCCTCAATGCTATGCAGGGTTCAATCCAACGAAACCTATTCATTGAAAACTATCGGAACCCACGAAAGCGGGCGACTAGCTGGTAATTTCGCGTAAATGCCGCCAGCCTGAATCTCGGAAAGACTCAACTCCTATCTGACGGGATTTTACCCATTTAAGCACAATATCGGTTGAGTTGGCATTCATGCTATCGGTATACACGTGGAATAGACGCTGTCCACGAATCGTGTGATGCGCGACGAGGACACCCTGAGAACCCAGCGTGTCCACGAGGGTAGATTCAAACCGACGCAAGGAGTCCAGCACGGCTTCATCCGCGGGAAGTCCGTTATCTTGACTCTGATATGGCACGCGGATTCGGTGGTACATATCGAAGGTTGGGCAGTCAATCCACCGTAGCGCTCGACGATAGCGCAGAATCCCTGGATAGCCCTGCTGGTCCTCAAAAGCAGCCATAGACCATTCTTCAAGGTCGCTCTGAGCAGCCAGGGATTAGACAATGCGCACGAGCCCGGCAGCGTCGACATGCCGATCCGGGACCGCATCTAAAACATGGATTTCCCCAAGCCAACGTTCAATGTCATCCTCACCCAGAAGCCATCCCAGAAAGAGACCCGCTACCTGTAGCCGAATCCGTTCAGCAAGGCGGGAGAACATCGGATGGTAGACGCCAATATCGACTCTTAAGTTCTTCTCAGCAACCTCAGGGCGGAACAGCATGTGTTCCATATCAATCTGAGTGCCTTCAACGTTAATTGCCGCGGCGAGGGCGTTCGGGTCGTGCTCTTTGCTGGCACGGTATTCCCATCGGGCATCGGTGGGAGGGGCGGCGCTTAGCCACCGCTGAGCCATCGCGCGCACATCCGGCTCGCCCTCTGCCGAGACGGTAAGACAGTGCTCAGATTGTCTGCCCGGACCAAACTCCCAGGCAAGTCTCGGGTCAATCGCATCGACCCGCTGGGACAACTCCTGGACCATGGGCGTTATCTGGTGCGGGTCGATATGACAGCCTTCAGTTCTCCACCATTCCCAAAAAACAGAAATGGGATTGGCTGGCGCCTGGGATCGGTTCCGGCGAAACATGCTCATAACCCCATAATAAAGGCGTCAACCTCCTCGGCATAGCATTCATTGGCACATAGCATTCCTGGTGAAAGTCTCAGGATTGGAAGCTACGGTCAGGCATTGCTGAGCACGCTGCACCTTCCGATACTTAGATGATCTCAACCGTCAGATTATTGCCCTAGATGTTCATGTGCCGACCAGCAGCTTGACCGCTTACTTCTGAGGATATTCCAGCGTAAATGAGCCCTAGCCATTGAGCTCAACATTGTTTGAAACTAGTCCACCCAAACAGAGCTCCGATACCGCTAGATTGCGCCGTGTGGACGGTATTTCGACTGTCACCTTAAACACTTCGCCTAGCCTTCTCACGCCTTTCCGCTATATATCTCAGCCACGGACCGCCGCTGACGGCAGAGGAGAGTTCTGGCCACACTGAGGGGCAAATGGTTTCCTATGCGCTGGCTCCCGGACAGGTGGGGGATGTGAATGTACCAACCTTCTGCTTTAAGACGCGAAAATCATTGTCGCTTTAATTTAAAACTCAACTCATTGTCTTAGTTTTGATAAATCAAAGGAAAAGAATAGCAAGTCAAATTAACAACCCACCTACCCCGTCGCTAATACCTCGAGCAAAACTGGCTCGAACGGTTCATGAAACCTTCTCGCACGATGGGGGTCGGCAGCGCGGACACGGGTATTCGTCGCGGCTATAAGCGTTCAGGCTCCGAGCAAAGCATCTCGACTTGATACGTTTGCGATGTTCATGAATGATTGATCGAGTCGTCACTCGACTCTCGTGTAGATGATCACTCGACTCGCGCTCCGATCCCAGCAGCGTCTAATGCGTTGAAGGCCAGGATACCGACGTGATCCGCCGGGCGGCGCGGCGCTTCAGTGGTAGTGGTAGCGGGGCCTGCAGGATCACGAAATCATCACCATCGACGAGGTAGACGAGCCCGTGCTCCTCATTGATCCGCCGCGACCACGAGCCCTGGGCCCCGTAGTTCAGCTGCTCGGGCTTGCCGATACCCTCGAACGGTTCTCGCAGGCAGGCGTCGATGAGCAGGTTGATCCGCTCGAGGATCCTCCGGTCGGCCGTCTGCCAGTGCTTGTAGTCCTCCCAAGCGGCCTCGTCCCAGAGCAGCCGCACTCAGACGTCCCGCGGCTGACTGACCGGCTCATCGGAGCAGTCGAACTCGTGCTCGTGGGCCTGGGCCTTCCCGGTGCGGGCGCGGTCGTAGGCGTTGAGTAGCCTACGGCATTCACCGGCGAGCGGAACAGGTAGGCAGTTTTTCTGCCAGGCGGCCTACTCGTCGGCCGGCATGAGCACCGCATTGCCCCTGCGAGATCAGCGCCACCGACACTCATGGCTCTTCAGGCATATGTCAGATCACAGGACGACTTCGGGAGGTTTCTCTTCATGTCGGCTCGCCTTTCCCTCCATGAGTTCCACAAGGATTGGCATTGCAGAGGACGGGTCAGGGCCCTTTCTTCCTGCCTTCAGCTCAGGGTCAATGGCCCGAGCCGTTTTGCACGCTTCATGCACCCGGTGAAACGGGAAGGAATGCGAGAGAATCTTGCCCTCGATGAGCCCTAGTTTGGTGACGAGCTCGTCGAGCTGTGTCGAGGTCAGTGCTGAGCGCTTGTCTTCAACGTGCCACCGCAGCCATGCCTCGAACTTGAGGTTTGAGATCAGTAGCCAGATCCCCTCTCGTTGAGCGAGTTGAATAGCTGCGGGTAAGGTCTGGTGTTCATCGACGTCGACCAAGCACACACAGTCGTCGTACTCTTTGTCATTCTGTGCTGCTTCGTCCCGCTTCTCGACACACCTCTGGACGACTTTCAACGGATCCCTGCCTACGGGGACAGGCTTGACACAAGTCGTCACGCCCTTGCTTCGCAGGTAACGGTTCAAACCCTCGACATATTGGGGTTCAGTGCGGGTTCCTTCCGTGACGACAAGGATGCGCCGCACAGGTTGCCGATGCGGCCTGGTGTTGCGTCGACGCTGTCTGCCCGCCACTATCGCTGCACCTCTCCGGTATCAACGAGCGCAGCGAACAAGCTCGGCGAGAGCCTCGGGGTTCCGCCGTATCGTCCCGCGAGATAGCGCTTTGCAACGTTGGCATCGGGATGCTTGGGGAAGTCGGCCAGGCAGGCCAGCTCGGTCACTCCTTCGTTGGTTTTGTCAGTAAGCCAGATCTGTTCGGGTTCCAGGCGAACGTCGCTCAGTGGTGAGAGGAGATATGGCTCGTGGCTGGTGAAGACGAGCTGCGCGTGGCGCGTGTTGACGAGGGGGTCCGCGAACGCGCCAAGGAGCACCTCTACCAGATGCGGGTGCAGGCTTGCATCGATCTCATCGACCAAAAGCAGCCCACCCTCACGGAGTGCTTCCAGCGCAGGTACTGCAATCGTGAGCCAGGCAATGGTTCCGTCGCTCTCCTCTCCTACTGAGAATGGCGGGCAGTCGTCAGCGGTTCCCTGGTGGGTGAAGAGAAGACGTCGTGCAACCTGTTCGAGTTCATCGGCTTCGAGTTCCTCTTGCTCTTCGTCTCCGTCCTCCTGACTTTCAGTGCTTCCATCCTTATCACCCTCTTCGCTTAAGTCGCGTGCGAAGCGTCGGATTGCCCGGTAGATACGTTCCGGAAAGTTTGTCTCCTCGATATCGACCTTCATGACACCGATATCCGCAACCTGAAGCAATGTTACGAGTCCAGCGAGCGTTATTTCGCGATACGCCAGCGAGTCCGCGAGGCCACTCAGACGAGCCGTCCGATGCGAGTCCTTCGCTAGGACGACATCGAAACTCTCGACCAGGTCACGAGCGAAGGCGTGGATTGGTGAGTCTTTCAGCAGGAGCGCACGGCTGAGAACGAGTTCTCGGGGCGTCACCTCGATCTTGGAGCCAAAGCTCTGATGGAACGTGAGCACGTTCTCGTCGCGATCGCGCATCAACAGAGTGCGCCAACGCGAGCTAGGAACATCACGTAGCCACTCGCGTTTGATTCCATCCCGATCAACCTCGAAGCCGTACAGGTAACGGCGTCCGTCATGGACTAGATCAAGCTCATAGAGGCTCGTTGAAGTCTGAGAGTTCCCGTCAAGCTTGAACGGTGCCCGCCGCATGGACTTCGCCTCCTGCCACACGGTGGCAGATTGCCTGATCGCGGTGAAGGCGTAGAGGAACGCGTCCAGAACAACGGACTTGCCAGTTGCATTGCCTCCGAAGATCCCGGCGAGCGGATAGATCACAGAACTCCAGTCGCCTTCCTTGGGCTGGAGAGTCTTCAGCGCAGGGCGCGTGAGGTCAATCGCGACCTCGTCGCGGATGCTCTTGTGGTTGCGCACGGTGAAGCTCAGAAGGACCATTGGATTACGATAGCAGTTTAAGGACCTCTGCTTCTACGTTTTTCGAGTAAAATAACCTTCCTGGTTTGTCTTATCAACTTCTTGGATGCCAGGCCAGCGCACTCCGGACTGGCCATGCTCGGCAATGCCAGCATCGCCAGCAGCAGAGCGTGACTAGTGCCTGACGAAACTGAACAAGAGTTGAGCCGGCCCGGACTGACTCATTCCGACTTAGCCATCTCACGGCAAATGTAGGCCAGATCAAGCGCCAACCTCAGGTCAGTCATCCGCAGTGCAGCTGTGACCGTCGCACCCGCAACGCGGAACACCCTCGCCACTCGAACCGGAGTCTGGTTCTCAGGCCAGGTCGTTTCCTCCTCGACCACCATCAGCCGCTCATTTACAAGGTGCCACGAAGGTGGCATCAGCCAGATACCCAACCAATCCACCCCATCTGCGAACTCACTCGGAAAGATCGGTCCCGCCCCCTTCGACCCTAAGACGATGAGTGGCTCTCCGACAGGCGCCGCCGCACGAATCAGGTCGCCTGAGTTCACGGCCTGGTGCCACCCGTTAATTACCTCTTCCAATTACCGATCTCATGAGTGCAATTCTCATGCGACTCACATGCATACTCCGGAGTGCCGCAGACTCACTAGGCTCGGGTAATCCATCGAATACCGTCGAACCAGACCAGCACGGAAGCCCAACACCGACGATAAAACGCTTCTGACAGAGACTTCCGCAGTCCCACTCTGTTGTGACACGATGCGATGAAGGTCTTGCCTAATTTCAGCCTCGACAGGCTCTACATCAACGTCAAGTAGTCAGGCACACGATCAAGCCCCTGTCCAAGGGACATTTTCGCGATGGCTATGCACAGGTCCCGCGAACGGAGATTAGCACCACGCAGCAGCCAACCTCTTTACCGCCTCCGCTGGCACCTCGGGCAAAAGTGGCTTGAACGGTTCATGAAACGTTCCCGCACGATCAGCGTCCCGCACCGCGGACACGGGTGTCTGTCGCGGCCATAGGCGTTCAAGCTCTGGGCGAAATAGCCGCGCCTGCCGTATACGTTGACATAGAGCGCATCGAAGCTGGTTCCACCAACGCTCAGGGCCCTCTGCATCACCTCGGCACATCCGCGCACGATGGCATTCGCTGCCCGCTGCGATAGGTGACATCCCGGTGTAAGGGGGTGGACGCGTGCTGTCCACAGAGCTTCGTCGGCGTAGATATTGCCAATCCCGCTGAGGAGATCTTGAGCAAGTAACAGCGATTTGATGGGAGCTTTTCGAGTTCGCCAAGCCCGTGCCGCGCCTTGTACATCTGCGGCGGGGTCCAGCACATCTCGGGCGATGTGGGAAGCGGCCAGCGGGATCCTCGGACCGGCCGCCCCGTCCCCACCGAGAGCCCCGTCGGGAGTGGCGATCAACGGACTAATCCACATCCCGCCGAACATGCGCTGGTCAATCAGGTCCACGCGGTCGCCATCGTGCATAAAGATGCTGAGCCTGCGGTGACGTTCAGGATCCGAAGCCACGCCTTCATGTTCGGGCGCTAGCCTGCCAGCCGTAATCCCAGCCGAATGCCCATGCCCATGCCCATTGCGAACCCGTAGCTGCCCGCTCATTCCAAGATGAACAATCAGTGCTTCATCGCCGTCGAGCTCCCACCACAAGAACTTTCCGCGTCGGGCAATAGCGTCGATCCGTCTCCCCTGTATGCGCGCCGCAAAGTCAGCTGGTCCAGGACCGTGCCGTCGCACAATGCGGGAGTCGACAACCTGAACCTCCTCTATACGCCGCCAGAGAACATACGGCAGGAGGCCACGACGAACAACCTCAACTTCAGGAAGCTCCGGCATCTCAGCTCACCGGGTTAATACCTCGCGCAGAGGACACAGCCCGAACCGCCGCCTCCGCTGCCGCCTGTTCAGCGTCTTTCTTGGACCGGCCTTCACCACTACCCGTGACCCTGCCGACGACCTGAACCTTAGCGACGTATCGTTTAGCGTGTTCCGGTCCGTGTTCGGTGATCTCGTAGCGAGGAACGTCTCCTGTTTCTGCCGCGATTTCTTGCAAGCGGGTTTTGTAGTCGAAGCCAGCATCCAAGGCTGTTTCGTCGGCAAGCAGCGGGGCCAGTAAATCCAGCACAAAGGTCCGAGACACCTCCGCCCCTAGCCCGACATGAACCGCTCCAATCAGCGCTTCCGTGGTGTCGGCAAGAATCGACGCTTTATCGCGTCCGCCGTCAAGAAATTCTCCGCGCCCGAGCCGGATGTACTGCCCAAGTTCGATGGTGCGCGCGATACCCGCGAGTGCGCGCATATTGACGATGGCGGCGCGGCGACGCGCAAGCTGCCCTTCTGGCAGGTCCGGAAACATCTCGTACAGTTTTTCGGCGGCAGCGAGACCGAGCACCGCGTCGCCGAGAAATTCCAGGCGTTCGTTGTGTGGCAATCCGCCGTTTTCAAACGCGTAGCTTCGGTGGGTCAGAGCCAGGTCCAGCAAATCTCGATCCAGCGGAAGTCCGATCCGAGCGAGTAAGCCGTCGGGAGAGGCCGGGCTGGCATCGACATGGCGTCGACGTGCCATCAACGATCCCCTTCCGGCTCAGAAACCGAGGATTGCGGCTGGCTCGGCGAACCGTAGGAGAGCGAACCTTGGGACGCCGACCTGTGAGAATCCGAGCTATCCGACTCAGCTGCATCCCCATCGCCGAGCAGGGCTGACAGCGCCGCCCAACGGGTATCAATCACGTCGTGGTGATGCTTCGGGTCATCGTCAAGACGCACCCCGCACTGCGAGCACAGTCCCAGGCAATCCTGCCTACATAGAGGCCGATACGGCACCGCGAGCGCGAACGCATCCCGCAGCAACGGCATCAGGTGCACCTCATCGTCGATCACCACGCTCAGATCAGCTCCGCCCTCGTCGGCATCATCTGTCCCATGCCCGCTGGCAGACGCCTCCCGCAGCGCAGCCTTCTCTTGCGCTTCGAGCTTTTCGGGGAACATGAACAACTCGTCGAGTCGGACCATGAGGTCATCCTCAACGGGGTCGAGACAGCGCGAGCACTCCCCCGCAATATGTGCGGTGGCGCTACCTGCAACGTAAATACCGTCCACAACGGATTCGAGCGACAGATCGACGTCGACGGGCTCGCCTTCCGGTACCGCCATCACATCACTGCCGAAACCGGCTGGTGCGGGGACCTCAAGGTGTACCCGGCGCTGAGTTCCGGGGCGTCCGATCAGATCGACGACCTCGATATCGAGGGGCGAGGGGGTCACAACAACTCCTGGACTGGATGGGAGCCCGATCCTCCGGGCGGTTTCTAGGATACGTTCCCCGGCTCGCTACACAGGCTGGCTACACCGCGCATACGCGTTGGATTGGCCACTCATGGCTTCGACTGCTGTGCCAAGGCAGCCGTTAATGCCCGGGCAGAGGGGGCGGGAAGCATGTCGGAGACGTCTCCGCCGAGCTGGGCAACCTCGCGTACGAGTGAGGACGACAGGTGCGCGTGCGCGGGATCGGTGAGGAGGAAAACCGTCTCCAATCCGGTGAGCCGACGGTTCATGCGGGCCATTGGTTCCTCGTATGCAAGGTCAATTTGTGAGCGCAGCCCTTTGACCACGGCGACCGCGCCCACCTGTTGGCAAAAATCAACCAGCAGACCGGTGGGCAATATGCGCACGCTAACCTCGCCCATAGTCTGGCCGGGGGTGTGATCGTCGGTCGCGATGGTTTCGCGAATGGCTTCGCACCGCTGTTCGATGCTCAGCAGGGTTCGCTTCGACGGGTTGTGGGAAACCAGCACGATCACGGTGTCGTACATGGCGCGTGCCCGGCGCACGAGATCGAGGTGCCCGAGGGTGAAGGGGTCAAAGGAACCGGGAAAGACGACAGTGCTCACACCGCGAGCCTACCGATATCGACGCCGAGAACCCACCTGTACCGGATTTAACCTTCCACAGAATCCAGCACGCTGGCATAAAAGACGGTGGTTTCCCCGTATGTCCGCGTCATATCCTCGGCGCACCCTTTCGGCCAGGTGATGGGCGGTGTGCGGGAGGACCGTTCGATCACCACGGTTGCTTCATCCGCGAGCAGGCGCTCATCAATGAGGGCTCGGCATAAGTCCTCAACCTCGGCGGTGGGCACATCGTAGGGCGGGTCGATCAGGACCAGATCAAAAGGCCCTGATACTCCCAATGCGCTGAGAGAGGACTTCGCTCGAGCCGTGATGACCTCGGTGCACTCGGTGAGCCCGAGGGTCTGGCAGGTGCGCGCAATATTGCGGGCTGTTGCTTGGTGCGCTTCTACGAAGACTGCCGAGCGTGCTCCTCGCGATAGCGCCTCCAACCCGAGGGCCCCGGTTCCGGCGAAAAGGTCGAGAACCTGTGCCTCGTCAATGACTCCGTACCCGTCGAGACGCGAAAAGATGGCTTCTCGGACACGATCACTGGTGGGTCGGGTGCGGTCTCCTCGGGGAGCGGGAATGGTTCTGCCCCCAAGGTCTCCGGCAATAATGCGAGGCATTTTAGGTCCTCTCGACATGGCCGCCGTCGGCGGCGGTTAACGCGGTCACTGCGTGGTGCAGCGAAGGATAGTTAGCCAAGCTTGGTTCCACGTCCACGATCCGTTCGGCTTCCTGACGGGCGGAAAAGACCAGGTCGGAGTCTTCGAGAACGTCTACTAGACGCAGTGCTGAACGTCCGGATTGAGCTGTTCCTACGAGGTTTCCTTCTCGCCGTTCGGACAGATCGTACCGTGCCAGCGCGAACCCGTCGGTGGTTGCGGCTAGCTGCTGTAAGTGATCAGATGCAGGCGAGCCGTGGGGAGTGTTGGTCACAAAAAATGCGATCCCCGGAGCCTCTCCGCGGCCGACCCGACCCCGCAGTTGATGCAGCTGGGAGACCCCAAAGCGTTCGGCGTCGAGGACGATCATGGTGCTGGCTCGAGGCACATCGACCCCCACTTCCACCACGGTGGTTGCCACGACGAGATCCACACGATGTGCCACGAAATCGTCCATCACCCGCTGTTTATCTGCTGTATCCATGCGGCCATGCAGCGCGGCAAGCCGCCTCGTCTGTAACGCGGGATGGGAGGATAGTAGGCGGTATGTGTCGTTGACCGTGTGTATTCCAGCGCCATCATCGACTCCGTCGGCCTCATCGCGAAGGTTTAGGGTCTCGCTCTCCCCTTCTGCCCTGTCGTCAATGCGCGGGCACACCACAAATACTTGACGTCCGGCGGCAATCTCTTCGTCGGCGCGCTGCCACATCCGATCCATCCAGCGGTGATCTGATTCGTGCACCACGTACGAGGTCACGCCTGACCGTTGCGCGGGGGTTTCGGTCAGGGTGAGCACATCGAGGTCCCCAAACAGGGTCAGCGCAGCTGTTCTCGGAATGGGGGTGGCACTCATGACCAGCACGTGGGGTCTGACACCGTCGTCGCGGGTGAATCGCAGCCGTGAACGCTGGTGGACACCGAAGCGGTGTTGCTCATCGATGACGACTAGGCCCAGTGTCGGTAACTGGACTGTGTCAGATAGCAGGGCATGGGTGCCTACTACGAGGGCGGGCTGGCCTGAGGCTAAGTCGGCGAGCGCTGCCCGCCGAGCCGGTGCACGCGTGGACCCGGTCAGGAGATGAATCCGGGTGGCTTCGGGATCGGCGTGGATGGTTCCCGCTGTGCCGAGATCGCCGAGGAACTGACTGATGGTCCGATAATGCTGTTCAGCGAGCACTTCCGTCGGGGCGAGCAGAGCCGCTTGGGTGCCGGAATCTACCGCTTGCAGCATCGCAAGCAAGGCCAGAATTGTTTTGCCGGATCCCACGTCGCCCTGTAACAAAATATTGGAGGGATGCGGACGCTTCAGCCGGCCAGAGATCTCATCGAGAACTGTGTGCTGGCCCGCTGTCAGGGTGAACGGTAGCCGTTCGCGTACGCGTCGGGTCAGCGGGTCATGCGATGCGAGCGGTGATGCGGGTTGCTGGCCGTCTTCGAGGCGCCGCAGCGCAAAGATGGTCTGCAGAATAAAGGCTTCCTCGAATGCGAGACGCCGACGTCCTAACCTGGCGTCGGCGAGGTCACGAGGCGCATGGACCATGCGCAATGCGTCAGGCAGCTCCAGCAAACCTTGGCGCTTGACGACTTCCGTCGGCACCGGGTCCACGAGACCTCCCGGCGGAAGGGTGCCTACATAGTCCATGAGTCTTTCGTACGCGCGGCGCATCGTGATCTGTTTGATCTCGGCCCGCAAGGGGTACACGGGTTTAGGGGCAAGCACCGTACGCATGAGATCCGGATTGTCGTGGTCGAGAACCTCGTAATCAGGGTGAACGATTTGCAAAGCACCCTGGTGCACGCCGATCGTGCCGCTGACCACCACTCGGCGCCCCGGTGTGAGTCGGCGTTCGTGAAAAGCCAGCAGCCCGGGGTTGTGGACAAAAAATGTGAGGGCAAGTGATCGCGATCCGTCGCTCACTCGAGCATTGAGGAGCGAGCCGCGTCGGCGTGCCATGGCTCGCACCGTGACATCCTCAACGGTGACCAGCACGGTGGCGCTTTCACCGGGTGCGAGCCGGTCGAGCGAGGCAATGTCACCGGGGACCTCATAGCGCCGCGGAAGAATTCGCAGGGCGGAGTCAATGTCGTCTGCTCCCAAGGAACGAATGGCCTTGAGCTGAGCCTGCGTCAGCAGCGCAGAGAGCGAACGACCAGACCCTTGCGTTTGATGCGCCCTCATATGGTCCTCCCCTCGCCAGATACGCTACGGCCCCCTAACCCTATCGGCGTCATCCGACATCCGGTCTGACATACGTGTTCGTTCACGGCATGGCGTTCGTCAGTGCCCTTGCGGCGTGGGGTCTGCTCGCCGCATGGCAAAGGCAGCATCTATGTACCCGTCCCTGCCCCGGTGACCTGAACAATATGGAGGCAAATATGGCGGGATGCAGACACCGACGGTTCTGGTGCTCTGGCAGTAGTTCAGCCGGTCTGATGGAAGTGGTCGAAACCCGCGCCAGCAATGGGTGCTCCGCCGTAGGTCACCCATGGCCCCGAGCGCAATCCCCGGTGAGCATCTGCTGCGATGAGCCGACCGATCACTCGGAAACCTTTCGGAACCCCGTCTTGAGCGAATGAGGCCAGCATTAGGTGTTCTTCGCCCCCGTGGAGAACCCAATCCAATGCCATGGCTCGCGCGCGTTCGGTGAGCGCAGCCGGATCGCAGGTGTCCTTCAGTAAGGCTCGGGCGCAGGGAAGTAACTCGTGGATATCGGCCTTGAGAGCTTCCGGGTCGAGGTCCACTCGCACGTTGCTTGCGCGTGCTATCCGTCCTGTATCGCGCACCAGACCGTCCGAAAGGTCCATCATGGCGTGCACTTTGCCTGTGCGCGCCACCTCATAGCCAAGCCGAAGATCCGGGTCCGGAGCGTGGTGGACCTCGATGAGCGGCTGCGCTATGGCCGGCGGTTTCCCCGACAGGATCGCTGCTAATCCTGCGGCGGATCGGCCTAGGGCTTTGCCACCAATGGCAAGAACGTCACCGGCTTGGGCACCGCTACGGGTAATGGCTGGGTGAGTGAGCGCTCCTGTGGCGGTCACTGTGATGCTGAGGCAGGGGCCAGCACCGAGGTCCCCTCCGACAATCGAGGCACCATCGCGGGCAGCGCGCTGCGATATCCCCTGGGCGAACTGGCTGATCCAGTCGAGGGGAAGGTCCGCAGGGAGCGTCAGGCTGACGACCAATGCCATGGGCTGGGCGCCCATCGCGGCGATATCCGCCATGTTTTGCACCGCTGCTTTGTGCCCAATCGAGTAGGGCGGGGCGCAGTCCCGTAGAAAGTCTTGGCCTTCGGTCATGGTGTCGGTGGTGATGACTAGTCGCGATGACGGTAGGTGCAGGATCGCTGCGTCGTCGCCCGGCCCGATCTCTACGTTTTCGCCTTGGGGCAATAGGGGTCCGATGAGATCCAGGATGTCCTGTTCGCTTACCTTTGCTACGCACAGTTCGGTGCGGGGGCGAGTTATTCCTCGAGCGTTGAGGGGCTCGGAACCGGGGTGCGGACGCGGGTTCGACATGGCGTCAACTTTAGAACCGTTATCCACCCCTCTCGCCTAACAGTCTCCTATATATGTTTTAGAAATAACAGCGTTAATAAGGTGTTACTCATCTAGCGGCTGCGCAATGCGAAGTCCTTTAAGCTCAGCGTGTGACCCCTCGGCAAACCCCGCTTCACAACGCGTCCCCTGCCGCTGCCCTATCCCCCACAGCGACGTCTGCCCAAAACAGAGCAGGGCATGGGATAAAGCCCCGGTGCACACGGCGGGCCATGCGCACAAGCCTGCTCGCACTGGCCGCGCTGCCTGCTCTAGTGCTCACTGCGTGCTCACCGCTGCGAGTACCCCCAGGACCACACCGAACTGACCCCTTATGCGCACGCATCGTGGCCCAAGCACCCCAGCAACTCCTCGGCCAATCGCGACAGGAAACCTCATCGCAGGGCACAGTGGCCTGGGGCAACGGCGAGCGCGCTGTGATTTTGCGCTGCGGAGTGGAACCCCCAGCACCCACCACCGATGCCTGCACCACAATCACGACGGCCTCCGGCATTGGAATCGACTGGATTGTGGCCGAAGGCGGCCGCAACAGCATGACCTTTACGACCTACGGACGCGTGCCCGCCGTCGATGTCAGCGTTCCGCGAGGTGTGGGAGGAGACCAGGCTTCAGCCGCTGTGCTCGACCTCGCCCCTCTCATCGCATCGCTTCCAGTCCGTGCCCACTGTCTTGGACCCGCCGACGGCTAACGATCACCAACGTCCGCGAGCACAGCGGCGCGTCACATCTTGGTTAGCGCAGCCCAGTCCGCCGGGTCCGTGCGCGTTCAATGAGCTCGGTCAGCAGCTGCCGATACGGCAGACCCATGGCCTCCCACAGCACGGGGAACATCGAGCTGGGAGTGAACCCCGGAATCGTGTTGACTTCGTTGACCACCACACCGCGGTCAGTCACAAACACATCAACCCTGGCGAGCCCTTCAAGCCCCAGCACCGCAAAAGCGGTGGCAGCCACCGACCGCACCGCAGCAACCTGGTCATCCGATAGGTCAGCGGGCACCAGGATGTTGACCTCTCCCACGCCGAAATACTTCGACTCGTAGTTGTAAAACTCCAGGTCATCACCGGTCACGATTTCACCGGGCAGGCTAGTGCGCGGCATTTGACCGAACTCACCCTCGAGCACGGCGCACTCCACTTCCCGACCGCTGACCCCTTTCTCCACCAGCACCCGGGGGTCCTGGGCGAAAGCCGTCTCCATCGCCGCATCGAGTTGCGACAGATCAGTTACTTTGCTGACCCCAAAACTCGACCCTGCACGGCACGGCTTCACAAACAGCGGCAGACCGAGATCTCGGCAGCGCGCCGCAATCCCATGGGAGTCGTGCTTCCACTCCTGATCGCGAACTAAAAAGCCATCGGCAACCTGAATCCCGGCATGGGCCAGCATGACTTTGGTGGTGTGTTTATCCATGCACGCGGCTGACCCGAGCACGCCGGACCCCACATACGGCACATCAAATAACTCGAGCAGACCTTGGATGGTGCCATCCTCGCCGTATGGTCCGTGCACAAGGGGAAACACGACATCGATGTCGGTAAGGGGCTGCACCGCCCCATCGCGAATGACCCGCAGCGATATGCGCTCGCCCTCGCGCCGCGTCGATGTCGGCAAAAGCACTTCGTCGCCATCGGACGGAACCGACGGGGTTTGTCCGTCCCGCATCGACCACGCCGCCGGATCCTCGCTGACCAGTACGAAGCGCCCCTGATCGGTTATCCCGATCGGCACGATGTCGTAGCGGTCTTTGTCCAACGCTGCCATGACACAACCCGCGGTGAGACAAGAAATCCCGTGTTCTGCGCTGCGCCCCCCGAACAGCAGGGCGACAGTGGTCTTCGTAGAGCTCATTGGTTTACAGTACCCGCCCACCGGGTATTTCCTCACGCAGAGGACGCGCCAGCAGCCGCGCCGTGGTGTGTTCAATTCCCGCACCGTGATGGACTACATCCACCACCGCAGCGGTGAGTGGCATGTCCACCCGGTGGCGCCGCGCCAGCTCTAAAACAGCCGGCGCCGTCGTCACGCCTTCCGCCGTTTGACCGGCCTGCCGCACTGCTTCCTCAAGAGGCAATCCTTGCCCCAGATATGTGCCCACTCGGTTATTGCGAGACAGCGGGGAGGCACAGGTCGCCACTAAATCCCCGAGACCCGCTAAACCCGCGAAGGTCTGTTCATCCGCCCCCAGCGCAATCCCTAGCCGCGTGATCTCCGCCAGTCCCCGAGTCATCAGCGTGGCGGTCGTGTTATGGCCGTATCCAGCGCCGCCAGCCATTCCTACCGCGAGCGCAATCACATTTTTCGTGGCGCCCGCGATCTCGACTCCGACCGGGTCGCGGGATAGATACGGTCGAAAATACGGTGCGGCCAGCATTTTGGCGACCTGTGCGGTGAGATCATCGTCGATCCCAGCCACCGCGCTCGCACTCGGTTGTTTAGCGGCGATCTCGCGGGCAAGATTCGGCCCCGACAGCACCAGCACGCGTTCCGGCGGGACATTGCCCGCCTCGCTAATCACCTCGCTCATCCGCAGATCGGTGCCCTGTTCTATTCCTTTGGCGAGTGAGAGCACCGGCACCTCGGGCAGGGCAGGGCACTGGTGCCCCAGGCAGTGGCGCAACGCTTGGGCGGGTATCGCACACACGATGAGCTGCGTGTCGCTCAGCGCATCGGCAATTCGGGAGGTGGCCGTCACCCGCTCGTGTAGCGCAACACCGGGCAGATAAGCCTCGTTGCATCCACGCCGCCTAATCTCCTGAGCGATAGACGTCCTACGGGCCCACAGGGTCACATTTCCCCCGGCGTCTGCGATCACGTTCGCAATCACGGTGCCCCAGGAACCGGCACCGAGAACAGCGACCCGAGGTGACATAGCCTGCCCTTTCCTAGGCTTTATTCCTGCGCCGCACCAGGCCTCGCCGTAAACGCCGTCCTACCTCTGGACGGTGAGCGTCGCGCCGGCCGTCGTACACGGTGTCAGGCGGCGTTTGAGAGCGCAGCTGGGCCAGCATCGCAGTCACAGCGTTCATGGCCTCGTCCGTAATTCGGCGGGCGGCCTGGTACTCATCCTCGTGGGGTCGCTGCGTCGCCACAATAGCGGGGCCCACAATAATCTGTATTCCCCCGCGGGGCCGCAGATGCAGCTTGCAGGTTCGGGTTGGGTTGACCTTGTGGGAACCCCAGCACGCGATGGGAATGAGTGGGGCACCGGTGCGCAGAGCGAGTCGGGCAGCGCCGGTGCGTGCCCTCATGGGCCACAGCCCCGGGTCGCGGGTGTAGGTTCCCTCCGGGTAGACCGTCAACACCTGACCGGCGCACAGCGCACTTTCAGCGGCGGCCAGGGCATCCTGAGATCGCCCACGCCCGCGGGATACCGGTATCTGGCCGGTACGTCGCAATAACGTTCCCAGCACCGGAATACTAAACAGTGAGTCTTTAGCAAGGAAACGCGGCGGTATCCCCGAATCCACCAGCAGGTGTCCGTACGCGAGAGGATCGAAGGCACTGGTGTGATTGCCAATCACAATGGCCCCACCCTGGCTCGGAAGATTCTCCTGACCACTCCAGTGGCGGGCTGAAATAGCGACGAGCGCCGGTCTGAGCCCAAGTGCAGCGATCCGAATCACCCACGGCATCCGGCGATCGGTGGACACCATCAAGAATCCGTATCGCGCGTAGCCTGCGGCAAAACCCGCTGGTCCGGGGACGGCAGGGCTGGCGGTACGGATTTGCCGTCCAGCTGCCGAGTGTCGCGGGCCTGGATCCGCGCGCGGTGACGCACCGTGACGCCAGCGCGGCGGGCGAGCGTATTGGTGGTCTGAGCGTGCGTGATCCGGCGCATAGCAAAAATCATCCGGCCTCGCAGCGTTTTGTACTTCACGGCCGTCGTGACCCGAAGTAAACGCCCGTCCGGTTCGATCCCGACTGCGATCCTGAGCATCAGGTCACGGTCATCTTGAATAATCAGGGCCTCATCGTCGGTGGTTTCGGCCACCACCGCACTCTTGGGCAGCGGCGGCACCAAGTCCACCACGCGTAGCAGCTCGTTGCGTACGGCCCGCGCGCCCCGTCGCACCAGTGGCACGTTTTCGGGCGCGAACATGGCTTCAGCCCACACCTGCGGGTCAGAAACCGCTACGCCTCGGGTGGGAACGATCAAAACGTCGCAGTAGTCCGGGACGGGAATGTCCCTCAGGGCAAGAGACTCATATCCGTTCACGGCGCATCCTCGTCGCGGAATTCGGCCCCAAGAGCCGTGAGCTTCTCACGGAACAGTTCATAGCCGCGGTCAATCAGGTCAATTCCGTGGATGCGGGAGACTCCATCAGCGGCAAGCGCTGCAATCAGGTAGGAGAATCCGCCGCGTAGATCGGGGACTTCAATTTCTGCTGCTTTTAAGGGGGTGGCACCCGAGATAACTGCCGAATGGTTGAAGTTGCGCTGGCCAAAACGGCACCGCGAACCGCCGAGGCACTCGCGGTACACCTGGATTTTGGCTCCCATGTCATTGAGGGCGCGGGTGAAGCCGAGACGGTTTTCATACACCGTCTCATGCACGATCGATAGGCCTTCCGCCTGAGTGAGAGCGACCACTAACGGCTGTTGCCAGTCGGTCATGAACCCGGGATGCACGTCGGTTTCAATGGCCGCAGAAGTGAGCGGAACCCCTGGGTGACGGAACCGAATCGAGTCACCCTGCAGGAACTCAATGTCGCCGCCGATTTTCCTGAACACGTTCAAAAAGGTCGACATGGTTTTTTGCTGGGCCCCGTGGACGAGCACTGATCCGTGCGTCGCCAGCGCAGCACATGCCCAACTGGCCGCTTCAATTCGGTCGGGAAGAGCGGTGTGGTCAAAGCCCCCGAGCCGATCCACCCCTTCGATGCGGATGGTGCGGTCAGTCTCCATGGAGATGATGGCACCCATTTTCTGGAGCACCGCAATCAGGTCCTCAATCTCCGGTTCAACTGCGGCGCCGGACAGCTCGGTGATCCCTTCGGCGCGCACTGCGGTCAGTAGCACCTGTTCGGTGGCGCCGACACTGGGGTATTCAAGGTGAATCCGGGCGCCGCGCAATCCCTGCGGGGCGGTGATATAGATACCGTGCTCGCGTTTATCGACATCGGCACCGAATTCCCGCAACACCGTGAGGTGATAGTTGATCGGACGATCCCCAATCCGACATCCCCCAAGGTCCGGGATGATGGCTTCACCGAGGCGATGCAGAAGAGGCCCGCAGAAAAGAATCGGAATGCGTGAGGAGCCCGCATGGGCGTCAATGTCTGTCACATGCGCCTGCTCGACGTTGGAGGGATCCAGGTGGATCACCCCGGCGTCGAGATCCGCATCGACCTTCACCCCGTGAATGCTGAGCAGCTTTCCCACGATTTGCACGTCGCGGATATCCGGCACCGATCGCAGTGTGCTGGGTTCTTCACCGAGCAGTGCCGCAACCATCGCTTTGGAAACGAGGTTTTTGGCACCGCGAACGGTAATTTCGCCCTGCAAGGGGCGTCCGCCACGAACGGTGAACGTTGAGCTCATGGTGTCCTTCACGTGATGGGAAAGGGGCATGAAGCCCCCGTAGCAACTCTCCCACTGTAAAGGATGTCGAACGGTCCTTGTGTCCAGATCAGGCCCTCGGCTGACGGCTGTCTTCTCACACTGCGCTTAACGCATGTTAGCCGTGCGAACAGGAAGGGTTTTAGGCATCCAACTTGGGCGTTTAGCTTCAAATGCATCGATATCCGCTTCGTGGCGCAGGGTGAGGCCAATGTCGTCTAGCCCCTCCATGAGGCGCCATCGCGTGTAGTCATCGAGGTCAAAACGAAGCGTGAGATCCGCGCACCGAACCTGTCGGTCAACGAGATCGACGGTGATCTCCGTGCCCGGGTGTTCTTCCAGCATCTTCCACAGCAGTTCAATGTCACCTTGCGCCATCACACCGGCAACCAAGCCTTGTTTTCCGGCATTCCCGCGAAAAATATCGGCGAATCGGGAGGACAGCACGGCTCGAAACCCATAGTCACGAAGGGCCCATACCGCGTGCTCGCGAGAGGAGCCCGTGCCGAAGTCGGGCCCAGCCACGAGCACGCTGCCCTCTCGATATGCGGGCTGGTTCAGCACGAACGATTCATCGCGTCGCCAGGCTGAAAACAGTCCATCCTCAAACCCGGTTTTGGTGACCCTTTTGAGATAGACAGCGGGAATGATCTGATCGGTGTCGACATTGCTGCGTCGCAGCGGAACCCCGATGCCGGTGTGTGAGGTAAACGAATCCACGATTTTCTTCTTTCAGGTCTTTGGGAATGTCTGCTGTGTTCCGCATCCGCACTCAGGTCAGCGGAGCGAGATCTGCCGGGCTCGACAGTCGGCCACGCACCGCGGTTGCGGCGGCCACAGCCGGAGACACCAGGTGGGTTCGCCCGCCTTTGCCTTGACGTCCTTCAAAATTGCGGTTTGAGGTTGAGGCGCTGCGCTCACCGGGTGCGAGCTGATCTGGGTTCATGCCCAAACACATGGAGCATCCCGCCTGACGCCATTCAGCGCCGAAATCGATAATGTCGCGATGCAGGCCCTCAGCCTCGGCTTGTCGGCGCACCCGAGCTGATCCCGGCACCACCATGACACGCACCCCGGGGTGCTTTCGGCGTCCCCGGATCAACGATGCGAAGGTGCGCAGATCCTCAATGCGTCCGTTGGTGCACGACCCCATAAACACGGTGTCCACCGCAATGTCCTTAAGCTGGGTTCCGGGCTCCAAATCCATGTAGCACAGCGCCTTTTCGCAGGCGGCGCGGGCCACGTCATCGGTGAAGTCCTCGGGGGTGGGGACGCGCCCCGATAGCGGCATTCCCTGCGCCGGGTTAGTTCCCCAGGTGACGAAGGGTTCCAGCTCATCAGCGTCGATGATCACCTCGTGGTCGAAGACGGCGTCATCATCGCTGCGCAGTGTTCGCCAATACGCCACGGCCTCGTCCCAGTCTGTGCCAGTGGGGGCGTGGGGACGGTTTTTTACGTACTCGAAGGTGGTCTCATCCGGCGCAATCATCCCGGCCCTGGCTCCAGCTTCGATCGACATGTTGCACACGGTCATCCGAGCTTCCATGGACAGTTCCCGGATGGCGTTGCCGCGATATTCGAGCACATACCCTTGGCCGCCGCCGGTGCCGATCCGGGCGATCACAGCCAGGATGAGGTCTTTAGCGCTCACCCCGGGCCGCAGGGAGCCATTGACTGTAATAGCCATGGTTTTAAACGGCGTCAGAGGAAGGGTTTGCGTGGCTAGAACGTGTTCGACTTCGCTGGTTCCGATCCCGAATGCAAGTGCACCAAAGGCGCCGTGCGTTGAGGTGTGAGAATCACCGCACACCACGGTAATTCCGGGCATGGTCAGCCCGAGCTGCGGTCCCACCACGTGCACGATGCCTTGGTCCGCGTCCCCCAGGGAGTGGATTCGCACCCCGAAATCGTGGGCGTTTTGGCGTAGCGTTTCAATCTGGGTTCGGCTGACCAGGTCAGCAATCGGCTTGTCGATGTCGACGGTGGGGGTGTTGTGGTCTTCTGTGGCGATGGTTTGATCCACGCGCCGCAGCGGTCGGCCTGCGAGTCTGAGCCCGTCAAAGGCTTGGGGGCTCGTCACTTCGTGCAGGAGGTGGAGGTCGATGTAGAGAAGATCCGGCTGTCCGTTTTCCCCGCGTCGGACCACATGGTCCTGCCATACCTTTTCTGCCAGTGTGCCCGCCATAAGAACCTCCTCGATGCGCTCGGCGGCCTTTTCCCGCCCGTCAGCACGGGTCTATCGTGAGATCTGCCCGACACCTCCGCACTTGCGTCTCACGGAATAAGACGTCAGTATCATGCCATGGACAATCCTGGAGTGGATACCGCCGCAGTGCACGGCGGCAGCGGAGTCGGCGTCCTTGACAAAGCCGCCGTGGTGCTCGGCGCCCTGGAAGCAGGCCCCGCAACCCTTGCCCAACTCGTGCAGGCAACCGGCCTCGCACGCCCCACAGCCCACCGTCTCGCGGTCGCACTCGAACACCACCGATTCGTCGCCCGCGACATGCAGGGCCGTTTCATCCTCGGATCGCGCCTGGGCGAACTTGCCGCAGCCGCCGGAGAAGACCGCCTGCTCGCAGCCGCGGGCCCGGTACTGGCCGCATTGCGCGACCACACCGGCGAATCCGCCCAACTGTATCGACGCCAAGGTGATCACCGAATCTGCGTGGCAGCTGCTGAACGCCCAATTGGTCTGCGCGACTCGGTGCCACTTGGCGCCACGCTCACCATGAAAGCAGGCTCAGCCGCGCAGATCCTGCTCGCCTGGGAAGAACCAGACCGCCTCCACCGCGGACTCCACGGGGCGCGCTTCACCGCCACCATGCTGTCAGCGGTGCGTCGCCGCGGATGGTCCCAGAGCGTCGGTGAGCGCGAGTCGGGGGTGGGATCCGTCTCAGCGCCGGTACGGGGCCCCAACGGACGGGTTGTGGCCGCGCTCAGCGTGTCCGGGCCCATCGAACGCATCACCCGGCAGCCAGGGCGCTTACACGCCGCAGCCGTGATCTCCTCAGCGAACCATCTCACCGAGGTACTGCGGCGCTCCGCCTCCTAAGCCCTGTGGCGAGGACCCAGCTTAGAGATTGGGCCGGGCCAGCCACACCGGCGTATGCGCGTACCGCAAAATTGCCATAGTGACCGAGGACATGGCACTGGCGGTCTGAGTACGATCATGCGGAGCTGTGACGAGCATGCGTGCTCCGCTGCTCGCTTTGATGAGGTCCTGCGCGGAACGCCCGGTCACCGGGGCACCCATAGTGACCTCAACACCGGGGCTCTCCTCGTGGACAACCTGCCGGGCACGCTCAAGCACATGCTCAACACCCGCTTCAGCCACCGCTGCCCCGTGAACTACCTGCACACCCACGCCGTGCATCGTGGCCAGGTGCGCCGCTGCGCGCAGGGCGCGTTCCGAGAACGAGGTGCCATCAAAGGCAGCAGCCACAGGCCCGCTTCCAGTTTCCTCACCGCGGACCACCACCACCGGGCAATGCGCTCCCGAGGCAAGGGCTAAGGAGACCGATCCCACAACCAGGGACATGAAGCGACCAAGCCCTCGGCCGCCCACCACCAGCAGGTCTGCCGACGCCGACTGCTGTAGCAAAATCTCCGCCGGCCGGCCCACCACCAGCTCTGAGGTGATCTCATGCTCGGGTACCAGTTGGCGGGCCTGCTCAACCGTCTCTGCAAGCAGCTGCTCAGCCGCCACCCGCAGCCCTGATCCAGCGATTCCCGGTACCGGATCAATGTCGACATTCATCAATGGCCAGATAAATGCATGCACTAAATGCAACCGACCACCGGTCAACCGGGCGTGGTGAGCAGCGAACTTGAGCGCTCGCTCAGATCCGTCGGACTCGGTGACTCCAACAACAATGCGCGGGTTGTCCTGAATCATGGCGGCCTCCTCGATGCGTCATGAACACGGGCCCACCCTTAGGGCCACAGCCCCATTGTGTCATGTAAATCACCTAGTGACCTGGGCGCATTGACCCGGCTCGGCGCGAGGACACGCGAGCTAGCCGAGAGGCATTCCGCGCAGCCGAACCGAGAGGCATGTCACGCAGCCCTCAAGCTTTATAAACTCAGAGATGTCCACGTCGATGACGTTCAACCCCAGACCCCTGAACTTGCGGGCTGTCTCGGGTGCATCCGCCGACATCAGCACCGTATGCGCATCCAGCACCACCACATGCGACCCCGATTCTTCGGGCACCGCCATGAAGTTGTCCCATACGGATGGGTCATCGACCAGGGGCTCGTATCCGATCACGGTGCCATCGGGCAGCGCGGTGACGGCTGACTTGAGATGAAGAACTTTCGTCAAAGGCACGGCAACTACATTGGCACCCTGGTCAGCGAGCAGTTCGCGCAGCTGCCGGATTCCTTCATCATTGGTACGGCCCCCGTGGCCCACCCAAACCGTTCCGCCATATTTGAGGACGTCACCGCCATCGAGGGTGCCGGGGGCTTGGATCCGACTCACACGGTATCCGAGCTTGCGTACCATGGCCTCGGCTGCTTCGGCTTCCGCCCGCCGTTCTTCAGCTCCTGAGCGTGCGATCACTGCCAGGTCGCCATAGACGACCATGGTGTCCTCGACGAAGACCGAGTCTGGGCACGCATCTGCGGGCGGAACTTCGTGAGTGCTCCAGCCCGCGTCGTGCAGCGCCTGCACATACCCTTCCCATTGGCGCATTGCCAGCTCGCCATCAACGGGCTGACGATCAATATGAGTGACGATGCCATCGGCCAGACGAGGGGATGGCCTGCGAATAAGAGCATGTTTGCGGTCCATGCACCCAGTATCCTCCCGCCCCTCGCATAATGTCGTATACCTAACACCATTGACCGGCCTCTACGGTGTCGCCGCTGCCTCAAAAGCCTGCCGGCAGATACAAGAAAACCCGCGATCTAAAGAAAAAGACCACGGGCTATTCATTGGTACCCCGTACCGGATTTGAACCGGTGTTACCGCCGTGAGAGGGCGGCGTCCTAGGCCGCTAGACGAACGGGGCGCCGCAGGTTAAAAACCTGCTGGTACCCCGTACCGGATTTGAACCGGTGTTACCGCCGTGAGAGGGCGGCGTCCTAGGCCACTAGACGAACGGGGCGCCGACGGTTCAGATAGAACCATCAAGCTGGGGTACCTGGACTCGAACCAAGAACAACTGAACCAGAATCAGCCGTGTTACCGATTACACCATACCCCAAGGGGGTGTTTATCCTGCTCTTCTTCCGAAGCGCTGGGATCAGCACCGGTGAATAACAGTACACGACTACAGCCGATGCGTCGAACGGATCCGGGCTGCGCAGCCTGTGAACTCTCCCACCCCGCAGCCCAGATCTCATCCGAAAACTAGAACCCGTTACGCCGAGGCAAGGCGTTCACGCAACGCCCGCAAGCGTGCGAGGCTCGAAGTCTTACCCAAAAGCTCCATGGACTCAAACAGCGGCGGAGAGATACGACGACCTGACACGGCGCTGCGCAGCGGACCAAAGGCCAGCCGAGGCTTAATACCCATGGCATCGACAATGGCCGCACGCAGCCGCTCTTCCAAAACAGAGGCGACGAAATCCTCCTCGGCCACGTGATCGACCACATCCACCGCAGCGTCGAGGACCGCCACAGGGTCATCCCCCAGCTTCGTCAGAGCATCGTCTGCCACCACCAGATCAGCATCCGCAGTAAACAGGAACCGCAGCATGTCCGGGGCTTCTCCCATCAAGTTCATGCGCGGCTGAACCAGCGGGGTCGCCTTGACCACTAGGTCGTGCTCGGCCGGGGTGATCGGAGTCGAGACCACCTGAGCGGCTTGCAGATACGGCACCATCCGCTCGGTGAACTCTGCCTGCGGCAGCATCCGCATGTGATCCGCGTTAATGGCCGCAGCCTTCTTCAGATCAGCGCGCGCCGGATTCGGGTTGACGTTCGCGGCATCAAAACGCTCAATCATTTGATCAGCGGTAAAAACATCCTGGTCAGCCGAATATCCCCAGCCCAACAACGCCAAATAGTTGACCATGCCCTCAGGTAAGAAACCCTGGTCGCGGTAGAGGAACAGATTCGACTGCGGATCACGTTTAGACAGCTTCTTATTCCCCTCCCCCATCACATAGGGAAGATGCCCAAAGACCGGCATCGCTGACGCCACACCGATCTCAATCAATGCCCGGTATAGAGCAATCTGGCGGGGAGTTGATGACAAAAGATCCTCGCCGCGCAGCACATGCGTGATCTGCATGAGAGCATCATCAACCGGGTTCACAAAGGTATACAGAGGCTGGCCGTTTGCCCGCACCACCACGTAATCCGGCACCGAACCCGCGGCGAACGTAATCTCACCGCGCACCAAGTCAGTGAACGTGATGTCCTCATCGGGCATCCGCAACCGCCACGATGCCTGACGGCCCTCAGCCCTAAAGGCTGCTTTCTGCTCCTCGGTGAGATCCCGATCAAAACCGTCATAGCCCAGCTTCGGATCCCGGCCAGCTGCGCGATGCCGCTGCTCGATTTCCTCCGGTGTCGAAAAGGACTCATACACGTAGCCACCCTGCACGAGCTTGTCGAACACCTCGCGATAGATCTCGCCGCGCTGGGACTGCCGGTACGGACCGTGCGGCCCCCCAACCTCAATCCCCTCATCCCAGTCCAGCCCCAGCCAGCGCATGGCCTCAATAATCTGCTGGTAGGACTCTTCGCTATCGCGGGCCGCATCGGTGTCTTCAATCCGAAAGACAAACGTCCCGCCGTGGTGGCGGGCATGCGCCCAGTTAAATAGGGCCGTGCGGACCATGCCGATATGGGGAGTGCCGGTCGGGCTGGGGCAAAAGCGCACCCGTACCGGGGTGGTGCTGGACGAGGAAGTCACGATGTTGTTCTCCGATTCTGAGGAAATATATATGGCTCTCAAGGAGCGCTAACGCCGAACGACGGGGTTGGTGAGAACACCAATCCCCTCAATCTCAATGTCGATGCTCTGACCGGGGGTCACACTGCGCACGCCGGCAGGAGTGCCCGTGAGAATAACGTCGCCGGGGAGCAGAGTCATCACCTTGGAAATCTCCACCACGAGGTCAGTCACCGAATGCAGCATGTCGGCGGTAGTGCCGTCCTGGGCGAGGTCTCCGTCGACTCGCGAGGATATCCGCAGACCGTCGTCAACTGTCAGATCCGTTTCAATCCAGGGGCCGAGCGGGCACGACGTATCGAACGCCTTTGCTCGCAGCCATTGATTTTCCTGGCGCTGCAGATCCCGTGCGGTGAGGTCATTCGCGCAGGTGTAGCCGAGAATGACATCCGGGACCTGGGAAGGGTCCACAGCCTTGGCAAGGCGCTTAATAACCACGGCCAGTTCAGCCTCCAGGCTGATGTCATCGCTGTAAGCGGGCAATACGATGGGATCGTGCGGGCCGATCACGGCCGTGTTGGGTTTGAGGAAGAGCAGCGGAAGATCGGGGACCTGGTGACCAAGTTCAGCGGCATGGTCGGCATAATTGCGGCCGACGCACACCACTTTCGACCGCGGAATGACCGGTGCCAGAAGCCGCACATCCTCGCATGGGAGAACGGTTCCCGTGGGGCGAATTTCGGTGTAGAGCGGATCACCGGTAATCGCGTAGATCATCTCGTGTCCGTCACGCTCTTGAATAATTCCGTATTGGGGATCATCCCCGGTGGTGAAGCGAGCAATACGCATGCGGTCAGTCTACCGAGAGCATCTGGTCGCACCCGATGTCGAGATCTCCAACCTGAAGCCCATCACGGATTCTGACCTGGTTATCACCGAGTTCTCCCCGGCCAATTCCCCTGTCTAAGCTCATGCTATGCACCCCAACCTGCCCGCACCTGCTCGGATTCTCAGCACCGGTAAGGCGCGCCAAGCCCAGCTAAACCACCAGCAGCGCGCCGATACTCTGACCGAAGGGCATCGGATGCGCAAAGCGCGCGGGCTGAAACATCCGGTCGAGGATTTCTTATTTCACTATTACCCCTTTTCGCCCGCCAGGATGCGGCGTTGGCACCCGGGCTGGGACACCGCCTATGACGCGCGCGCAGATCTCGGTCCACGCTCGTCGCAGCGCGGTTCGGTCCGGCCTTGCGGGGATCTCACCGAGGATGGACGGAACTGGTATGTCGATACACCGGGCGCCGAACTCGGCACGCTCCTGCGCCGCGCCGACGTCCACCGGTTCGTCACCCAACGCGCCGACGCCCTCGCATTTATGTATCGCCATCTTCAGCGCACCTCTCTCAGCACCCGGACCCCGTCCTTTGGATGTTTCGGATTGCACGAATGGGCAATGGTTTACGCCCTGGCACCGGGCGAAAAGCGGCACAGCTCGCTTGAGCTACGGCTGGGCCAGGACGGCACCGATGAGGTTGTTCGCCGGGAACGGCTGCAATGCACTCACGTCGATGCGTTCCGTTTCTTTACCCCCGATGCTGCCCCACGCAACACCGTCACGCCCTCCCGTCACACCCAATCTGATCTCGATAATCCCGCATGTCTGCACGTCGGGATGGACCTGTTCAAATGGGCGATGAAACTTGCGCCGCTGGTTCCGTCGTCATTGGCATTGGATTGCTTTGAACATGCACTCGCGGCTCGCATCCTCGATATGGAAGCCTCACCCTACGATGTGCGGCCACTCGGATACGGGATGGTGCCGATTGAAACCCCCGCCGGAAAAGCAGAATATGTTCGCCGGCAACGGATACTCGCCGAGCAGGCAGAGACACTGCGTCAGCGGCTCTTGGATTACCTGAAGCCGCTGGCCGACATCATCACCTCCTTGAGCACCCAGACCGAGGCGCAAAACATCGCCTCCCCGTAAGCGTGACAAACTAAGAATCATGCCGCTGCTAGCCGACCATCTTCCGTCCTACCCGCATGCCCGTCCCAGCGACGGAATCGCCTCTGCTGACAGCATTGTCGAGGCTTTCACTCGCGCACAGGAGGAGACCGGGCGCACGCTGTACGACCACCAGGCCGAAGCACTGCTTGCGCTGGCTTCTGGGGACCACGTGATTGCGGCAACCCCCACTGGCTCGGGGAAGTCAACCGTCGGTTACGCTGCACTCTTCACAGCTCTTGCCACCGGCCGCCGAGCCTTTTACACGGCACCGATTAAAGCTCTGGTGAGTGAGAAGTTTTTTGAACTCGTTCACCTTTTCGGAGCTGCCGCTGTCGGGATGACTACAGGCGATTCTTCGGTTAACCGGGATGCACCGATCATCGTGTGCACCGCAGAAATTCTCGCGAGCCACGTGTTGCGAGATGGTCCAGCCAGCGATATTGAACTCGTGGTGATGGACGAGTTCCACTATTACGGAGACCCGCAACGAGGCTGGGCGTGGCAAATACCGCTGCTCGATCTTCCCCGCTGCCAATTTGTGCTGATGTCCGCAACGCTCGGCGACGTCTCATTCCTGGTCGATGACTTAAAGCAGCGCACCCGCCGCGAGGTGAGCGTGATCGACAATGCAATTCGTCCGGTGCCTCTCGACTTCCGCTGGTCAACCTCGGATATTGACGAGACCATTACCCAGATCCTCACTGAACGCGATGCGCCGGTGTACGTCGTACATTTCACCCAGGCTGCTGCGGTTGAGCAGGCCCAGGCCCTGCGGGGAACCGACATGCTCACCCGGGACGAAAAACAGCGGCTTCGCGACCTGATCGGAGACTTCCGGTTTTCCAAAGGATTCGGTTCCATCCTCTCCTCCCTGGTGCGACAAGGTATCGGCATTCATCACGCTGGGATGTTGCCTAAGTACCGCCGCCTGGTTGAGAAACTAGCGCAATCAGGTCTGCTGAAGGTTATTTGCGGAACGGATACCCTCGGGGTCGGTATTAACGTCCCCATACGGACGGTTCTGCTGACAGGCTTGGTGAAGTTCGATGGTCGGCGTAAACGGCTGATTAATTCCCGCGAGTTCCACCAGATCGCAGGACGAGCGGGCCGAGCCGGATACGACACCGTCGGCCACGTGGTAGTGCAGGCACCCGAGTGGACAATTCAAGCACTCAAAGAGGAAAAGCGCCGGGCCGAACGAACCCACAATGGGTCCACCCCGAATAGCGCCAAGAAGCACAAGAAGAAAGCAAAAGCCTCCGGCCCCAAAATCCCCGAAGGCGAGGTCAACTGGACAGAAAAGAATCTGGACAAGCTGGTGGAGAATCCACCCGAGCCGCTGCGTCCGGTCATGAGGATCAGCTCGTCGATGATTCTCAGCGTGATCGCACGGCCCGGGGATGCGGTGTTGTCAATGCGGCATCTTTTGCACGACGGGCACCAGACTCGCACCCAGATCGCCCGGTTATCCCGGCAAGCAATTCAGCATTTCCGCGGACTGCTGGATGCCGATATCATGCGGATCCTCCCTCAACCAGATCACCTGGGCCGCCGCATTGCCTTGGTCGAGGACCTCCAAGACGACTTCACCTTAACGCAGCCCCTGGCACCGTTTGCGATTGCCGCTCTCGATGCGATGGAGGAAGAGTCCGAAAACCTCACCTTGGACTCACTGTCAATTATTGAAGCCATTTTGGATGATCCAACCCCCATTTTGCTGGCACAGCAGCACGTGGCTAAAGGTGCCCTGCTGGCCGAACTTAAAGAGGAAGGAGTGGAGTACTCAGAGCGCATGGCGCTGCTGGATGAGGTCACCTGGCCCAAACCCCTAGAGGATGAGCTCACCGCACAGCTAGAGGTGTATCGCCGCGCCCACCCCTGGGTCAGCATGTATGACCTCTCCCCCAAGTCGATCGTGCGGGAGATGTATGAGACGGGTCAGACTTTCAGCGAGTTTATCTCCAGGTATCAGCTAGCTCGCGCCGAAGGGGTACTTCTGCGCTACCTATCGGATGCCTACCGGGCCCTGTCTCGCACCATCCCACAAGAATTGCGCACCGATGAGCTAGAGGACGTCATCGAATGGCTCGGGGTACTGGTACGCGGCATCGATTCGTCGCTCCTGGACGAATGGGAGGCGCTGGCCCACCCTGAGGATGAGGACGATGCAGCATCGAGTGTGCGTTCCACCTCACCCCGAGCGTTGTCAGCCCAAACCAAAGTCCTCACCACGATGGTGCGTGCCGCGATGTGGCAGCGAGTTGAGCACTTTGCCTTTGAACGGGAGGAGCGCCTAGCGGCCCTCGATGGCTGGAGCGGCTGGGATCAGGCACGGTGGGCGCAAGCTATGGACGACTACTACGACACCTATGACCACGTGAGTGTCGACGGCTCTGCTCGTCGCCCAGAGCTGCTTCATATTGAGCGTGAACGCGATCTGTGGCGGGTGCGTCAGGTGATTGATGATCCTGATGGAAACCATGACTGGGCACTCGCCGCCGAGGTTGACCTGGCGGCTACCGACGAGTCCGGGGAACTGGTGCTACGGATGGTCGGCGCCGGGGATATTGGCAGCTACCGCGATATGGGTGGGCATTAACTGGCGTGGGAACCGACAATTCCGCGCGGGGCGATACCGACCTTTAGGAATCCGTAGGTGTAGGCATCGGTGACCGCCTCCCAGGAGGCCTCGACAATATTGGGGCCGATGCCCACTGTCGAAAAGGTTAAACCCATACCTGAGGTCCGAACGAGAACCCGGGTGGTGGCGTTCGTGCCGCGATCAGCATCGAGGATACGGACCTTGAAGTCCTGTAGCTCAAACGCATCGATCTCGGGATACGCGGGTCGCAGCGCCGCACGCAGAGCCTCGTCGAGCGCGTTCACGGGACCATTACCTTCGGCCAGGGCAACGCTTTTACCGGTCACGGTGGCAGAACCACCATCCGTAGCAGGGCGCACGATTTTTACGATCGCCTCAGACTCCAAGAAGCCATCGCGCAATTGCTGGGTGAGCGCCCGCCACGTCTCGACGGTGTAATACGTGGGAAGCTTCCCCAGCCTGTCCAAAACCAACAGCTCAAAGGAGGCATCCGCCGCTTCGTAACTGTAGCCGCGGGCTTCGCGCTCTTTGACCGTCGCGGTGAGCTCTGTGAGCGTGTCTTGATCCGAGCCAAGGTCGAGCCCCAGCTCTCGGCCTTTCAATTCAATCGACGCCCGGCCTGCCATATCGGAAATGATCATGCGCATGTCATTGCCGACCGTATGCGGATCGATATGTTGGTAGAGATCGGCATCTACGCGGATAGCTGACGCGTGCAAACCAGCTTTATGCGCGAAAGCACTTCCCCCGACGTAGGGAGAACGCGGTGGCGTGGGAAGGTTGGCGATCTCTCCGATGGCGTGGGCAATGCGAGTCATCTCGGCGAGTCTGTCATCCGGAAGAATCTCAAAGCCCTCCTTGAGCTGAAGGTTCGCCACCACCGTCAGCAAATCAGCGTTGCCAGTGCGCTCACCGTAGCCGTTAATACAGCCCTGAAGGTGCACGGCGCCCGCCCGAATCGCGGCAATGGAGTTCGCGACCGCACAACCGGAGTCATTGTGGGCGTGAATCCCCAGCCGTCCCTCCAGGCTGAGCCCCATGCCGGCGACCTGGCGCGTCAGCTGTTCGATCACCTCGGTAATGCGATGGGGAAGCATCCCTCCGTTGGTATCGCACAGTGCAACGATCTGTGCCCCAGCCTCCAGTGCGCAGTGCACAACAGCCGCGGCGTATTCGGGGTGATACACAAACCCATCGAAGAAGTGTTCCGCGTCGAGATAGACCTCGCGTCCTTCAGCTCGAAGGTAGCCCACGGTCTCTCGAACCATCGCCAGATTCTCCTCCGGGGTGGTCCTCAACGCCGCGATGACCTGCCGCAGATCCGACTTAGCCACCAGGGTGATCACCGGGGCCTTCGACGCAAGCAGAGCGGCCACCTGGGGATCGTTGCGCACGTCCATTCCGGCTTTGCGGGTCGCTCCGAAAGCGGCCAGACGGGCACTGCGCAGGTTGAGTTCACTCTGGGCGCGGGCGAAGAACTCCGTGTCTTTCGGAACAGCCCCAGGCCATCCCCCTTCGATATGGGTCACGCCGAGTCCGTCGAGCAATTTCGCGACGGCGATTTTGTCCCCAACGGAAAGCGTGAGGCCCTCCTGCTGGGAACCGTCGCGCAGTGTCGTGTCATAGACGTGTATGGCCGGCATGGTGAGTGTCCATATCTGTGGCTAAACCCTGTCAGCAGGCCCGCTCAGGACGCGTCGGCGGTCTCGGCAAGCACTGGCCTTAGCCGGTAAGCCTAACGCGTCCTGGGCGAGCTGAGGTCATACGAGTCGCGTCATCCACCCTCGAGTGTCGTCAGCGCGCCCGTACTGGATGTCGCATAGTGCTTTCCGGATCGCGAGTGTGGTCTCGCCTGATCCTCCGTCGCCGATTGTCCAGGCACTGTCCTCGGAGCGGAACTCACCAATGGGGTTGACTACGGCAGCGGTGCCACACGCAAACGCTTCGCGCACTCGACCAGCGGCGATATCGTCCATGAGGTCCGATGCCACCAAGTTTTCTTCCGTCGGCGTGAGGCCGAGATCCGCGGCAAGCATGAGAATCGACTCGCGGGTAATGCCTTCGAGGATGGAACCGCTCAGCACCGGGGTGCGCAGGGTGCCGTCCGCGTACACCGCGAACACATTCATGCCGGACAGCTCATCAATGGTGGTGCGGGTCTGCGCGTCCAAGAAGAGCACTTCATCGCAGCCGTGACTGGCCGCCTCTGTTTTACCGATGAGTGAGGAGGCATAGTTACCGCCGCATTTGGCCGCGCCAGTACCGCCGCGCCCGGCCCGCGAATACTCACGGCTGATCCACACTTTTAGCGGCTGCACGCCGCGGGGGAAATAGGCTCCAGCCGGTGAAGCCAGGCAGTAATAGTCCACCGCGCGGGAGGGACGTACCCCGAGGAATTCCTCGGAGGCGAACATGAATGGCCGTAGGTAGAGAGAGGTTTCTCCGCCGCTGGGGACCCAGTCTCGGTCGGCGGCGACGAGTTCTCTCACCGACGCCATGAACATGTCTTCGTCCAGCTCGGGAAGCGCCAGCCTGCGCGCCGAACTGGCGAACCGGGCGGCATTGCGTTCGGGCCTGAAACCCCATATGGATCCGTCCTCGTGGCGGAATGCCTTCATCCCTTCAAAGATTTCCTGCGCGTAATGCAAAACCGCAGCCGCCGGAGACAGGATGATCGGGCCAAAGGGAATGATGCCGCCCCCGTGCCAGCCTTCATCGTGCGTCCACCGAATGTGGGCCATGTGATCTGTGAAGTGCGTTCCAAATCCGGGGTTCTCGAGAATGCGCTTGCGCTCGGCCTCGCCAGTGGGCGACGGATGTTCGGCGATGGGGAACGCAGACGCGTTCATGGGTTACCTCCACAGTGGTACATAGGCTGCGCCGGACGCAGCACGGATCATCAACGGTCATGAGGTTTCCGGTGCCTGTTGCGCTTTGACATGCGGCACCGGCGGTGAGATGGGTTTGTCTCAGTACGAGCGTACTGCGGCGACTAGGGAATCTCCGATGTCCTGGGTCCCTCGCCGTTGCTGTCCACGGGTGGCCACATCCTGGGCTACAGCACGGTGCACGCGTTCGGCGGCGTCATCGTGGCCGAGGTGTTCTAGTAGCATCGCCACCGACAAAACGGTTGCGGTGGGATCAGCTACCCCCGTCCCCGCGATATCTGGGGCGCTGCCGTGGACCGGTTCAAACATGGATGGGAACGTGCGGTCGGGGTTGATATTCCCGGATGCGGCCAGTCCGATCCCACCGGTGACGGCGGCGGCCAGGTCCGTCACGATATCGCCGAATAAATTGTCGGTGACGATGACGTCGAACTTCGCGGGATCGGTGACTAGATAGATGGTGGCGGCGTCGACGTGGGCGTAGTCCACCGTCACCTCGGGATACTCAGCGCCGACCCGTTCTACTGTTCGTCTCCAGAGGTCTCCCGCGTGGACCAGCACATTGTGTTTATGGACGAGGGTAAGGTGGCGGCGGCGTTTCATCGCCTGATCGAACGCAAAACGCACGGTGCGTTCAGCGCCGTGGGCAGTGTTCACGCTCACCTCCGTTGCGATCTCATATTCGGTGCCCTGCCGGAGGACGCCACCGTTGCCTGCGTAGGGTCCTTCGGTGCCTTCTCTGACTACGACAAAATCAATGTCGCCGGCCTTAGCCAGCACTGAGTTCACACCGGGAAACAGGCGAGCTGGGCGCAGGTTGACGTAGTGGTCGAAAGCGAAGCGCAAACGCAGAAGTAGGCCTCGTTCGAGCACCCCGGAGGGCACACTTGGATCGCCCACTGCGCCGAGCAAAATCGCGTCGTGACCCGCGAGAGCTTTAATCTCCTCATCGGTGATGACCTCGCCGGTGGCATGCCAGCGACGTGCGCCGAGGTCGTACGGGGTGGTGCGCACTGCAATGCCACTGGGCTCTAGCGCAGCGCTCAGCACGCGCAGTCCTTGCGGTACCACCTCACGACCGATTCCATCGCCTTCAATAACAGCTAGGTCGATACTGTTCACGTCCGCGTCCTTCTTCCTTACACCTTCGTCTCTGTGCGCTGCGTTGTGCACGATGCGCATGATTAGCGTGATGGTGATTGATTAATAGCTGATGGTGACCGCATAGCAGCGGTTCGCGTTGATCTGGTCCCTGATCTGTTCTGCCAGCTCCGCGGGTACCGGCTGATCGAGATTGAGCACCACTAGGGCATCTCCCCCGCTGGCGCCGTCTCGCGAAACTTGCATTCCCGCGATATTGATATTCGCCTCACCGAGCATCATTCCGTAGCGACCGATCATGCCGGGCCGGTCGGGGTAGGAAATAAACAGCATGTTTTCGGTCAGCGGAACATCCAGGGCGTGTCCGCGCACTTCGACGAGCTTATGCGTTTGCTGCACCCCGGCCAGGGTGGCTCCAACGGTCAGCACATCACCGGATCCAAGGGTTCCTCGGACCGCGATTTCATTGCGGAAGGTCTCCGCCCGCTCATCGGTCACCAGCTCAACCTCAATGCCGCGTTCCCGGGCAAGGACCGGCGCGTTGACATAGGAGACCTGGTCGGTGCTGATGGGGCGGAAGATTCCCCGCAAGGCGGACAGTTTGAGAGCGGTCACGTCCTTAGCGGCAATATCTCCGCGCACAATCACCTGGAGGTGCACAGGGATTTCGTCGGCCAAGGCAATAAATACCTGGCCGAGACGGTCGGCGAGCGCCACACCTGGGCGTACCAGTTCATCAATGGCTCCGCCTGCCACATTGACCGCGTCGGGGACCAGTTCACCGGCCAAGGCGAGCCGCACCGACTGCGCCACCGCTATCCCAGCTTTTTCCTGGGCTTCGACGGTGGATGCGCCCAGATGTGGGGTGAGGGTGAGGCCAGGAAGTTCCAGCAAACGGCGCGAGCTGTCACCGGTGGACGGCGGCTCCGAGGAATAGACATCGAGGGCCGCCCCCGCAATGGCGCCGGACGATAGTGCATCGGCCAGCGCGTCTTCATCGATCAGGCCGCCGCGGGCGGCGTTGACGATGTGCAGTGTGGGTTTTGCTACCGCAAATTGTTCGGCCCCGATCAGACCCACCGTCTCGGGGGTTTTCGGCATGTGGACGGTGACCACGTCGCTCAATCGCATCAGCTCATCCAGATCCACGATCCGCACGCCCTGTTCGGCAGCGCGCGCGGGGGTGACGTAGGGATCGTAGGCAATGAGTTCGACTCCGAAGGGACGCAGTCGGTCAGCAACCAGTTGTCCGATCCGCCCGAATCCGACGATGCCCACGGTTTTCCCGAGCAGTTCGGTTCCGGTGAGTGCTTTGCGTTCCCAGCGACCAGCTTTCACGCTCGCATCGGCCCGGCCAATTCCGCGCAGGGACGTCAGGATGAGAGCGACGGCGAGTTCGGCGGCTGAGACAATATTTGAGGTGGGGGCGTTAATGACCATCACCCCAGCCCGGGTGGCGGCCTCAACATCGATATTGTCGAGGCCGACCCCGGCGCGGGCGACTACTTCTAGGTTGGGAGCTGCGGAAAATACCTCCGCATCGACCCGAGTTGCTGACCGCACCAGCAGCGCATTGGCTTTGGCGACTTCCCGCAGCAAAGCAGATCGGTCGGTGCCATCCACGTGGCGGATCTCCACCTCATCTCCTAGGACGGCGACGGTAGCGGGCGAGAGTTCCTCAGCTAGGAGGATGACGGGCTTGCTCACGGGCTCTCCTCGGAAGGTGATGGGCGATCCGGCAGATCAGATCATGGGGATGGGATCAGCGGGCAGCGGTTCCCTCGGTGTAGTCGTCATCTCCGGCGTTGTTCCAGGAGAACATTTGGCGCAGTTCGCGTCCGACGCTTTCGATGGGGTGTTTTTCTTCGGTGGCGCGAAGCTGCGCAAATTCGGGGGCTCCAGCGTCCTGGTCGGCGATGAAGCGCGCGGCGAAGGTTCCGTCCTGGATGTCTTTGAGTACGGCGGCCATGGCCTTTTTAACGTCGGGGGTAATCACGCGGGGCCCGGAAACATAGTCACCGTATTCCGCGGTATCTGAGATCGACCAGCGCTGTTTCGCGATGCCGCCTTCGATCATGAGATCCACGATGAGTTTGAGCTCGTGCAGAACCTCGAAATAGGCGATCTCCGGCTGGTATCCCGCTTCGGTCAGGGTTTCAAAGCCTGCCTGAACCAGGTGGCTGACACCGCCGCAGAGCACAGCCTGCTCACCGAAGAGGTCAGTTTCTGTTTCCTCGGTGAAGGTGGTTTTAATGCCGCCTGCGCGCAGGCCGCCGATGGCTTTGGCGTAGGACAGTGCCAGCGGCCAGGCCTGGCCGGTAGCGTCCTGTTCCACGGCTACGATCACCGGCACTCCGCGCCCGGCCGCAAATTCCCGTCGGACGACGTGCCCTGGGCCTTTGGGGGCGACCATACAGACATCGACCCCGTCGGGAACGGTGATGTAGCCGAAACGGATGTTGAATCCGTGAGCGAAAAACACTGCGTTACCGGGTTTAAGGTTTTTTTGAATGTCTTCGGCGTACAGGGCGCGCTGGTGCTGGTCGGGCGCGAGGATCATGACGACGTCAGCCCATTCAGAGACCTCAGCCGGGGTGCCGACCGTAAATCCTTGGTCTTCTGCTTTGGCGCGGCTCGCTGATCCTTCTTTAAGTCCGATGCGTACTTCGACTCCGGAGTCTCGCAGGCTCAGCGCGTGCGCGTGTCCCTGTGAGCCGAAGCCGACCACAGCAACTTTCTTGCTCTGGATGACCGAGAGGTCGGCGTCATCGTCATAAAAAATATCAGCCATGGTGATTCTCCTTCGTGGTCGGTGCCGGTGACACCGGGTCAGAACCTCGGCTCAGTAACCGTCACACAATCTTATTTTTTGAGACTTTAAGTCCGCTATTTGGATGGCTCGAGGGCGGTCAGGACCGCACCACCCGGTCTGTAATCGATCGTCCGCCCCGGGCAATCGCCACCGCACCGGATTGCACGATTTCTCGCACTCCAAACGGCGACAGCATGGTTAAAAGTGCTTCCAACTTGTCTGAGACCCCCGTGGCCTCGATAGTCACCGCATCAGGAGCGGCATCAACCACCTTCGCCCGGAACATCTGAACAATTTCGAGCACCGAGGTGCGGCTTGCGTTATCCGCCCGAACTTTCACCAGGAGCAATTCCCGTTGGACCGTCTGCTGCGGTTCCAGCTGAACGATTTTGAGAACGTTCACGAGTTTGTTCAACTGCTTGGTGATCTGCTCCAGAGGCGCTTGGTCAACATCTACCACCACGGTGATGCGAGAGACCTCTGGATCCTCCGTCTCCCCCACCGCCAACGACGCAATGTTGTAACCGCGCCGCGCAAATAGCGCCGAAACCCGGGTGAGAACACCCGGCTTATTTTCCACGAGCACGGACAGTGTGTGCTGGTTAGGCCTCATCTCGTTGTCCTCCACTCATCGCAACCAGCGATCTGTTCGGATAGTCCACCTCGGTTACTCAAAGCCCGGACCGCCATCCCCGACCCGCTCGCGCAGCAGGCGGTGGCCACGTCGAGAATCTTACGATTCGCCGGGCACGCATCTTGGAGGCTCAAATGTCGCGCTCCCATTCCGGAGTCATGCCCTGAGCGATCTGGATCTCGTCATTAGAGACCCCGGATGGAACCATGGGCCACACCATCGCATCTGCACTCACCCGGAAGTCCACCACAACCGGACGATCATTAATCTCCATCGCCCGCTCAATCGTGGCATCCAGATCTTCATCGCGCTCACAGCGAAGACCCGCACAGCCGTAGGCTTCAGCGAGCTTCACGAAGTCGGGAATGGACACCGTTCCATGACCGGTATTCAAATCCGTGTGGGAATACCGCTTGTCGTAAAACAGGTTTTGCCATTGGCGCACCATTCCCAGCGATGAGTTATTGATGATCCCGACCTTAATCGGAATATTGTTTAACGCACAGGTCGCGAGATCTTGATTCGTCATCTGGAAACATCCGTCACCGTCAATCGACCAGACCGTGCGCTCAGGACACCCCACTTTCGCCCCCATCGCCGCCGGCACCGAATATCCCATCGTCCCTAGTCCACCGGAATTGATCCAGCTGTACGGGCGCTCGTATTTGATGAACTGACTCGCCCACATCTGGTGCTGTCCCACGCCTGATACGAAAATCGAGTCTGGCCCAGATATCTCGCCAATGCGGGAAATCACCTTCTGCGGAGCGGTGTGTCCGTCTGCTGTTGTCGTCCAGCCCATCGGGTAGGTATCACGCAGCCTCGACAGTGTTTGCCACCACGCCTCGTAGTCGCGCGGATCCTCTGCCGCGAGCACGGCGCGCAGCTCGGAGGTCATCGACGTGATGACATCCTTTGCATCTCCCACAATCGGAACGTCTGCGTGACGATTCTTGGAAATCTCTGCCGCATCGACGTCTGCGTGCACCACCGTGGCGTGGGGGGCGAAGGAATCGAGTCGGCCCGTGACGCGGTCGTCAAAACGAGTTCCGAGCGCAATGATCAAATCTGCGCGCTGTAACGCTGCTACCGCGGCCACGGTGCCATGCATCCCCGGCATGCCCAGGTGATATGGGTGGGAGTCGGGCAGAGCTCCGCGGGCCATCAAGGTGGTCACAAACGGTGCGCCCGCGAGGTCAACAAGCGCCCTAAGCTGCTCGGTTGCACGTGCTCTGAGCACCCCGCCTCCCACATAAAACACTGGGCGCCGAGCATGTGCGAGCAGGCGCACCGCTTCCCGGATCTGTTTGTGGTGGGGGCGTGGAGCAGGTCGGTATCCGGGAAGATCCAGATCCTCCGGCCATTCAAAGGTGGTGTGCGCCTGTTGCGCGTCCTTCGTGACGTCCACCAAAACCACCCCGGGGCGTCCCGTTGATGCGATGTGGAACGCCTGTTTGACCACGGTGGGAATCTGTGCTGGATCACGCACGAGGAAATTATGTTTGGTGACCGGCATCGTCATCCCAACGATGTCGGCCTCCTGGAAAGCATCGGTGCCAATAAAGGAGGATCCGACCTGACCCGTAATAGCCACCATCGGGATGGAGTCCATCTGCGCGTCGGCAATCGGCGTGATCAGGTTGGTTGCCCCGGGTCCGGAGGTTGCCAAACACACCCCGACCCGACCGGTGGCATGTGCGTAGCCACTAGCTGCGTGTCCCGCTGCTTGTTCATGGCGGACCAGGATATGGCGCAGATGCCTGGCGTCTAAAAGGGGGTCGTAGGTCGGCAGAATTGCACCACCGGGCAGACCGAAGACAACATCGGCACCGGCGTGTTCGAGAGAAAGGATGAGGCTCTCGGCACCGCTGACGTTGTGGGTCGGCATCGGCGTTCTCCTTCGCATACTGGCGGACCCGACTGCTGCCGGGTATGCAAAAGCCCCTCTTCCGGAGATCCGGTGGAGGGGCGCGGTATAACGTCGTCGCAACGACCAGGCGTTAACCGCGCCCGGTAATAACAACGACGAGAAGCTTGTGCATGGTCTTCATCATACGGAGCACAGCACATCACAGTGAAGGTGTCTCACAATACGAACCAGTGTCCGCAAATTGAACACACCGAGGGGCGTCGAGACATCCCGCAGTCACTATGAAGCATCCGGCTCCATCAATCCAGCGGCCTGCGCGTGGCCCCATACGTCGCCGAACGCACCAGCGAGGCATACACCTTCAGCGCTTGGCTCACCGTCCGATCCCGAGCCACCGGTTTCCACGGCAAAGGCCCCTTGGCCGCACGCCGACGCTCCAGTTCCTCCTGCGGCACATTCAACCGCAGCGTTCGCGTATCCACATGTATTTCGATTTCGTCGCCATCTTCAACCAAGCCGATCAGGCCCCCGCCCGCCGCCTCCGGAGAAATGTGACCCACGCTGATCCCGCTAGTTCCACCCGAAAACCGACCGTCGGTGATCAGCGCACACGTGGCACCCAGCCCTCGCCCCTTAAGGAAGGACGTCGGATACAACATCTCCTGCATTCCCGGCCCCCCTTGGGCCCTTCAAACCGGATCACCACCACATCGCCATCGCGCACAGTTTTATCCAAGATTTTCTGCACCGCTTCTTCCTGCGACTCACACACCACCGCTCGGCCGATGAAATGGAACAGATCTTCGCTGATCCCAGCTGTTTTGATGACGCACCCGTCCTCAGCCAGGTTCCCGCGCAACACACACAACCCGCCGTCTTTGGTGTGAGCGTGCGGCACCGCCCTAATAACCCCAGCCTCCGCGTCGAGATCGAGGCTCTCCCACCGATGCGACGTCGAAAACGCCTTGGTGGTGCGCACCCCACCCGGCGCGGCATGGAAAAGCTCCACCGCCTCCGGCGACGGAGAATCCCCGCGAACATCCCAGGCCCGCAACCAACTCGCCAAATCCGGTGAATGCACAGAATGCACCGAGTGATCGAGCAAACCCGCACGATCTAATTCACCGAGAATCGCGGGGATACCCCCAGCTCGGTGAACATCCTCGATATGCGCGGTTCCATTCGGGGCCACCTTCGTTAAGCACGGAACATTGCGCGAAATGCGGTCAATATCCTCAAGGGTGAAATCAATATCCCCTTCGAGCGCAGCCGCCAAAATGTGCAGAACCGTATTGGTTGAGCCACCCATTGCCACATCCAGGCTCATCGCATTGGAAAAAGCAGCCTTATTCGCAATGGACCGCGGCAGCGCCTGATCATCGTCCTGCCCGTAATATCGCTTCGCGAGCTCCACCACGGTGCGACCAGCCCGCAAAAAAAGCTCACGTCGAAAAGCATGGGTGGCCAGTGTCGTCCCGTTCCCCGGAAGTGATAGACCCAAAGCCTCTGTCAAGCAATTCATCGAGTTGGCAGTGAACATGCCCGAACAAGACCCGCAGGTCGGACACGCGCTCGCCTCTAGCTCAGCGAGCTGAGCATCGCTGACCCGCTCATCAGCAGAAACCGAAATAGCATCGACAAGGTCTGTGCGATGCTCAACCACCCCGGTCAGTTCCTTCCCCGATTCCATCGGGCCACCCGAGACGAAAACTACCGGGATATTCAGGCGCATCGCCGCCATCAACATCCCCGGGGTGATCTTGTCGCAGTTAGAAATACACACCAGCGCGTCAGCACAGTGAGCATTAACCATATATTCGACACTGTCGGCAATAATGTCGCGGCTCGGCAGTGAGTACAGCATGCCGCCATGCCCCATCGCAATCCCGTCATCAACCGCAATCGTGTTGAATTCCCGAGCAATTCCGCCAGCCTCACGAACCGCCGAGGCCACCAGATCTCCCATGTCCTTTAAGTGGACATGACCCGGAACGAACTGGGTGTACGAGTTCGCGATCGCGATCATGGGCTTACCAAAATCGGAATCAGTCAAACCTGTTGCGCGCCATAGAGCGCGGGCCCCAGCCATATTCCGACCATGTGTTGACGTGCGAGAGCGCAGATGCGGCATGCCCACATCGTATGCCTCGCTCTGTACAAACACGCAGATCTCCGCCATGCGGACGGCCTGCGGGCCCGCTCTCAACGCGCAAGACCACCCCACGCACTGCCCGCCGCACGGGAACATCGGGGTTAGTTGTCCTTCACGGGGCTTTCTTGAGCCAAGTCCTCGTGAGCCTGCCCCTCTTTGGCACGGCCATCTCTCACTGAGGCCCCATCAGCCACGTCATCGCCAGCCGGAGGCACCGGAAAATCCGGGTCAGCTTCCAATGCGGCTTTTACCTCGTCAACGTGATCAGCGAACTCGCGCTCTTCGCGCTCAGCGGCCCGCACCTGGGCATCGGTCGGCTCATGATCGCCCATCCCGACCGCTAACTCGCTAGGAACCTGCTCGATTGTCCCGACCTCAACCCGTTTACGGTGCCGCAAAATTTCCAATCGCAAGATCTTCGACAGCGCATACAAACCGATCAGGTTGGGGATGGTCATGAGGAAGAACATCGCATCGGAAAAAGCAATCACCGAATCCAATGAAATCGCGGCCCCGACGACCACAGCCACAATCCAGCAGATCTGGAATACCTTCTCGACTACGCGCCCCCGCCCGAAAAGATAGGCCGCCGCAAGCTGCCCGTAATAGGCGTAGGACAGCACCGTCGAAAACGCGAACAGGGCCACCGCCACCGTGAGCACAATCGGAAACCATGACGCGACAGTGCCAAATGCCGCCGACGTCATCGCAATACCGTCGCTACCAGCGCCCCCACCCTGGTACGCACCGGTCACGGTAATCGCGAGCGCGGTGAGCGTGCATACGATAATCGAATCGACCAGCGGCTCCCACATCGCGGTAAATCCCTCGGTGGCCGGGTCTTTCGTCTTCACAGCTGAGTGAGCCATTCCAGCCGTTCCCACACCCGCAGCATTCGAGAACAAAGCCCGTTGAATACCGACCACAGCCACGCCGATAGCGCCCCCTGCCACCCCGTCGGCCGTTAACGCACCCGTGAAGATCGTGACCACCGCATGCGGAAGGTGGCTTATGTTTGCTACCAACACCGCAAGCACACACCCGATGTACACCACAGCCATGAGCGGGGTGATCTTCGAGGTCCACTTGGCGATCGATGTAATACCACCGAGGATCACTACCGCAGCAAACACGGCCATCACCACGCCGATAATCCAGCGGTTATCTATCAAAAATGTGGAACCGGTCTGATCGGCAATGATGGTCGCCGCCTGGTTCCCCTGGAAGAGGTTCCCTGCACCGAATACCCCGACCAAGGTGAACACCGCATACAGCCCAGCCAGCACAGCGCCGGTCCGTTTGCGCCCAATCTCAGCAAGACCGTTCTTCAGGTAGTACATAGGACCACCAGCGGTGCGACCGTCCTCGTCAACTTCCCGGTATTTCACCCCGAGAGTCGCTTCAGCCATCTTCATACTCATCGCAAAGAACCCGAAGATGATGATCCATAAAGCAGCACCGGGACCTCCGACCGAGATCGCGACCGCCACACCGGCAATATTGCCCAGCCCCACTGTTCCCGATAACTCGGTAGCCAGCGCCTGAAACGAGCTCACCTCACCGGGATCTGTTTTCCGTGTAAAACGCCCCCGGATCACGTGCAGCGAATGAATCAACCCTGTGATCGGCTGAAATCGCAGCCACACCGTGAGGAAGATGGCGCCGATCATGAGCCAGACGACAATCAGCGGAATCTCGACGCCGCCAATCTTCGGCGCGAAGAACACGATATTGGATAGCACCGTTGCCACTGGGCCGAAGACGTTCTCTATGATCTGGTCGATGGATCCTGTAGGCACAGGAAACTCCTGAATGTTCGAGGTAGAAATAGGCCAAATTCGACCTTACTCGTCTTGGCCTCGATTGCAAGCATGTGACCAGCGATGATGTATTTGCCACTGTTCATCATGGGTCCGGTTTCACGGCCCAAAGCCGACCGAAAGCCACCGCTAAAGACCTGGTCAGCAGGCTGCCATAGCAAGATCAAGGGCTCTCATCAAATAACAGGGGCTGCCAGGGGTTATCGTGCCGAGCTGTGCGCACAGAAAAGACGGCTGGCACCTCACCTGGCACCAGCCGTCTTCCACACACATCACCTCAGCACTGTGTGCAGCACACCCGTGGACCTAGCGCTGCGGGTTAGCCCTGAATGCCGAGCCGGTCCAGGATGATTTCCCGAACGCGTCCGCCATCAGCCTGACCGCGAGTGGCCTTCATAATCGGGCCAATTAGCGCCCCGACCGCCTGCATCTTTCCACCGCGGATATTCTCGACCACCGCCGGGTTAGCGGCAATCGCCTCGTCAACCGCACTGATCAGCACCGAATCATCAGAGATGACCGCGAGACCTTCGCGATCAACGATCACCACCGGATCCTCGCCCTCGGTCAACACCATGCCGAGGACCTTTTTCGCGATTTTGTCGTTGATCTTCTTCTCGTCGATCAACCCCTGCAACTGTGCGATCTGGCTCGGAACAATCGGAAGCGCATCCAGGTCGCGATCCGTTTCCTTCGCGGTGCGGGCCAGTTCGCCCATCCACCACTTACGGGCCGCCTGCGGGGCACAGCCCGCCGACACCGTCTGTTCAATCAAATCGAGTGCTCCGGCGTTAATCACATCGCGCATTTCAAGGTCACTAAAACCCCACTCACGAAGCAGCCGACGCCGCCGATCCGCAGGTAGCTCGGGTAGAGCTGCACGGATCTGCTCAACCCATTCCCGACTCGGTGCCACCGGCACCAAATCGGGCTCCGGGAAATAACGGTAATCCTCGGCATCCGACTTCACACGGCCAGAAGAGGTGGATCCCGTGTCTTCGTGGAAATGCCGGGTTTCCTGAATAACCGTCTCCCCGGCATCGAGAATCCCCGCTTGCCGGGAAATCTCAAACCGGACGGTGCGCTCAATCGAGCGGAACGAGTTCACATTCTTGGTTTCCGTGCGCGTGCCCAAAGGTGCCTCAGGCGACGGACGCAAAGACACGTTCACATCGGCGCGAACATTGCCTCGTTCCATACGCGCTTCGGACACATCCAGCGCCCGGAAAATATCCCGCAAGGTGCGCACATACGCGGCGGCAACTTCGGGAGCACGCGCGCCGACCCCGGTAATGGGGCGCGTCACAATCTCAACCAGGGGAACCCCGGCACGGTTGTAGTCCACGAGCGAATGAGTAGCGCCTTGGATGCGTCCGGTCGCGCCACCGATATGGGTGTTCTTACCAGCGTCTTCTTCCATGTGGGCGCGTTCGATCTCCACCCGGACGATTTCGCCGTCACTCAGTTCAACATCCACGTAACCGTCAAAGGCAATGGGCTCGTCATACTGAGAAGTTTGGAAATTCTTCGTCAGATCCGGGTAAAAATACTGCTTGCGCGCGAAACGGCAGGTCTCAGCGATCTGACAGTTCAAGGCCAAGCCAATCCGGATCGCATACTCCACTGCGGCCCGGTTGACCACCGGAAGAGTTCCAGGAAGGCCAAGCGAGACCGGAGTGATCGCCGTGTTCGGCTCCGCAGCGAATATATTCGGAGCGCCATCGAACATTTTGGTTGCTGTACCGAGCTCAACATGCACTTCAATTCCGAGCACCGGGTCATAGCGCGTGGTGGCATCGTCGTAATCGACCAGAGTCGTCGTGTTCATTTCGCGTCTCCTGCGGGGGTAACGTCCGTCGCGGTCGGGATGGCAGGGGCCTGAGACAGCAGCGGGCCACCCCATGTATCCTCCAGCAATGCCTCCAGCGCACCGCCCACGCTGTATAGACGCTCATCGGCCATAGCCGGGGCGAGGAACTGGATTCCGACCGGGAGACCGTCAGAGGCCAGCCCCGAGGGCAAAGACAGCCCCGGCACCCCGGCGAGGTTCGCGGGGATTGTGGCAATGTCATTCATATACATAGCCAGCGGGTCCGACAGTTTTTCTCCGAGCTTGAAAGCGGTGGTAGGCGCTGTGGGCGATGCCAGGACATCGACATTCTCAAATGCCGACGCAAAATCACGCTGAATCAAAGTGCGTACCTTCTGGGCGCTGCCGTAATACGCGTCGTAATAACCCGCAGACAGCGCATAGGTGCCCAGCAAGATACGGCGCTTAACCTCAGCCCCGAATCCTGCCCCGCGCGTGGCGGCCATAACTCGCTCAGCGATCGGGTGATCCTCCGGAACGACGCGCAAGCCGTAACGCATGCCGTCAAACTTTGCGAGATTGCTCGATGCTTCCGACGGCATGATCAGGTAGTAGGCGCCCAGCGCGTACTTAAAGTGTGGGCAGGACACCCGGGTGATCTGCGCACCCGCGTCTTCAAGCATGGCGATTGCTTCGCTAAACCGGGTTTGAACGTCGGGCTGGAAACCTTCGCCCTCCATATCCTCGATCACCCCGATCCGCAGACCCTTCACATCACGGCGCTGGGCAGCCTCAGTAAAGGACGCCCAGGGGGAGGAAATCGAGGTCGAATCCAAGGGGTCGTGGCCGCCGATGAGATCGTGCAGGGCAGCAGCGTCGGCGACCGTACGGGTGCAGGGACCTGCCTGATCCAAGGACGAAGCCATAGCGATCAACCCGTAACGGGACACCCCGCCGTAGGTAGGCTTCACGCCCACCGTTCCGGTGACCGCAGCGGGCTGCCGGATAGAGCCTCCGGTATCTGTTCCAATCGCCAGCGGAGCCAAGAAACCCGCGACAGCCGCAGACGAACCGCCGCCGGAACCTCCCGGGATGCGTTCGATATCCCACGGATTTCGGGTCGGGCCATAGGCGCTGGTCTCCGTGGAGGAACCCATGGCAAATTCATCCATATTGGTTTTGCCGAGAATGGGTAGCTTCGCCTGCCGGATCTTGGTGACCAAGGTGGCGTCATACGGCGGCATCCAGCCTTCGAGGATCTTTGACCCCGCGGTAGTGGGCATACCTTTGGTCACCACCACGTCCTTAATGGCGATGGGCACCCCCGCAAGCGGCGCGAGATCTTCCCCCGCACTGCGACGAGCATCCACATCCTTTGCGGTGGCCCGAGCATCATCGGCGTTGACGTGGAGAAACGCATTCAATGTACCGTCAAGGGCGGCAATGCGCTCCAAGTGTGCATCGGTAACCTCCAACGCACTGACCTCGCCGGCACGCAGTGCCTGCGCCGTGTCACACGCGCTGAGACGGGTGAGTTCCTGTGATGCAGCCATGTCTACTCCTCCCCCAAGATCTGCGGTACGGCAAAGCGTCCGTCAACCACTTCAGGTGCCCCGGACAGGGCCTCCTCCTGAGTCAAGGTTTGGGTCACGACGTCTTCACGCATCACATTGGTCAGCGGAATTGGGTGGCTAGTGGCGGGAACGTCGGCGGTGGCAACCTCAGACACAGACGCAACAGCATTCATGATGGCGTCAAACTCACCCGCGTAGCGGGCAATCTCGTCATCAGTGAGCTGAATCCGTGCCAGGTCTGCCAAACGCGCGACGGCGTCTCGATCAATCGCAGGCATGGGAACCATTCTAGGGGCCCACATAGCTGGCCGTGCCATGATGAGCCCGTGCACCATCTCGCCACCGCCACGATCATCCTCGGGCTATTGATCGCGGTATCACTCTCGTACGGCTGGGCTTTGACCGCTCCCTTGGCGCGCGCATGGCAACGCCACGGAGGCTTTGTGAGGTGGTATGTCACCAGCGCACCGGTGACCTTCGTCTACCTTCTGATCCTCGCCATCACCACCTGGGTGCTGCTGGGAATGCCCCATGAGATCCGACGGCTTTACATCACGGCCCAGTCCACCAATCTCCAGCACCTCACCTCCGACCCGATCCGAGTGCTGATCCGCAGCGCATTCTTCGTGTCGAAATCAGAACTCTTAGCTTGGATCGCCCTGTTTGCGCTGGTGCTCGCCCCGGCTGAACGTTGGCTCGGCAGCGGGCGCGTGATTGTCGCTTTTGCGGTGGGGCATGTCGGCGCGACCGCCCTGACCGCCCTCGATATCTGGGTTCGGATCAAATGGCTCAACGCTCCGGTCACACTATGGACTGTTCAAGACACCGGCGTGAGCTACGGATTCGCATGCTTAGCCGGCCTGATGCTGTTCCGTCTGCGCGGGCGAAGCCGTTTAATCTGGGGCGCAATTCTGGCCGCGGTGGTCATCTACGGGCTGTGGCCTGGGTCGACCTTTACCGACCTTGGACACGCCTGCGCCATTATTATCGGCCTGTGTCTGATGCCGGTGACGCTTCCAGCCTCAGTGAAAGCTCGAATGAGCCCGTCAGGAAGTTTGCGCTCCCTCTGGCGACGCAGCGGCGCCGACGGACCTCACCGCCTCGGGGCCGCCCGCTAAAAGGGCCACAAAATTCTCCTCATCCAAAATGCGAAGCCCAAGCTCCCGGGCTTTAGTTTCCTTAGAGCCGGCGTTTTCTCCAACCACCACAAAGTCGGTTTTTTTCGATACCGAACCTGAGGCTTTCCCGCCGCGCACAATGATCGCTTCTTTGGCGCTGTCGCGGGTGAGACCATCGAGACCGCCGGTCACCACAATGGTCAGCCCCTCAAGGGTTCGATCTACCGCATCATCCTGCTCATCGGCCATGCGCACCCCGGCGGAACGCCACGCCTTCACCAGGTCAAGGTGCCAATCTTCGGTAAACCAGTCGCGAATAGACTCGGCGATCACACCGCCCACACCATCGGTCTCCGCAAGATCCTCGACCGGGGCCTTTTGGATCGCGTCGAGACTGCGGTACTTTGTGGCGAGCGCACGCGCCGCCGTGGGACCAACATGACGGATCGATAGAGCCACAATCACCCGCCATAGCGGCTGCGACTTCGCTTTTTCTAACTCCTGAAGCAGCTTCTTCGTATTTGCCCTGGGTTTCGACGGAGTTTTTGCGGTGCTCTTCGTCCAAAAATACGGCTCTCGGGCAGGTGCTTGCGCAATGCCCTGCTTCTTGCGTTCTCGCCACACTTCAACACCCGCCAGATCCTCGGCGGTCAGATCAAATAGCCGCGCCTCCCCGCGCAGCACCGGCTGGGCAGGCGGGAACTGATCAGCATCCGCATCCGCAGGCCGGCCCCGGTCGGGGTCGGTCAGCGCAATGGCCGCTTCCCAGCCAAGCGCCTCGATGTCGAATGCTCCGCGTCCGGCCAAAGCGAACACGCGTTCAACAATCTGCGCCGGACACAACCTCGCATTGGGGCACCGCCAGTCTTTGTCCCCGGCCCGGCTGGGACCGATCACACTGCCGCACGACGGGCACCGCGTAGGCATCACAAAGGGCCGTTCAGTGCCATCCCGTAACGCGGTTACCGGCCCCAAAACCTCGGGAATCACATCTCCCGCTTTGCGCAAGATCACGGTGTCACCGATTAAGACCCCTTTGCGCTGCACTTCAAACTGATTGTGCAAAGTGGCCCGTTCCACGGTAGAACCCGCCACCGTCACCGGTTCCATCACCGCAAACGGCGTCACCCTGCCGGTGCGCCCTACATCAACTTGAATATCCACCAGCTTGGTCGTGACCTCTTCGGGGGGATATTTGTAGGCAATGGCCCAGCGCGGCGCCCGTGAGGTGGAGCCCAGGACTCGCTGCTGAGCAAAGGAATCAACTTTGACCACAATGCCGTCAATTTCGTGTTCCACATCGTGACGGTGTTCGCCACTATCGGCGATAAAGGCCAGGACCTCATCCAATGCGCTGAGCACCCGAGTATGTGGCGACGTCGGCAGCCCCCAGGCCGCTAACTGTTCATACACTTCGGATTGACTCGCCAAAGCAACCCCGTCGTGCATCCCCACCCCGTGCACGTACGCGGCGAGCGCGCGCGAAGCGGTCACCGCCGGGTTTTTTTGGCGAAGCGATCCGGCAGCGGTGTTTCGCGGATTCGCAAAGGGCGGCTTTCCTGCTTCGCGCTGACGTTCATTGAGCTCCTCGAACGCGGCCACGGGGAAAAACACCTCTCCGCGCACTTCCAGAATGTCCGGAGGATTGTCGGTCTCGAGCTGGTGCGGAATGGTGGCGATCGTGCGGACGTTGGCGGTCACGTCCTCCCCCACGCGTCCATCACCACGGGTAGCGGCCCGAATGAGATGGCCTTTTTCATAGACAAGATCGACCGCGAGACCGTCAATCTTCAATTCCGTGAGGTAGCGGACCTCTTCACCGACCTGGTTTTCAACCCGCTCTGCCCAGGCCTGAACATCCTGCTCCGAAAACGCATTATCTAAGCTCAGCATCCGTTCCAGGTGCGTCACCGGAGCGAAGGCTTCCGATACGCTGCCGCCGACGGTTTTGGTCGGAGAGTCCTCGCGGGCAAGCTCCGGGTGCGCCGCTTCCAATTCGCGCAGCTCTCGTTCAAGCGCATCGTATTCGGCGTCGGCGAGTGTGGGCGCGTCGTGTTCGTAGTACTCGATGCGGGCCTGCTCGATCTGAGCTATCAGTTCGGCAATGCGCTCTTGAGCGTGTCGACCATGGCGTGGATCCCCAGTGCGTGAGGGTGTACCTGGATCAGTTCCGCCAGCTTCCTCAGAAACACTAGCCGAATCAGGGTTGCCTGCTGCATCCGATGAATCCGACGACACGATGTCATGGGCACGGGGCGTTTTACTCACCGCTCCATTGTGCACGGGTCACCAAGGTGATGGACATTTGGCAAGACCGCGACGAGACTCACCCCACCGTTCAGCTGAGCGTGCTGAGCACCAACGGGCTGAGCTGCATAGGTACCGATCGCCGACCCTAAGCGGCGACAATTTCCCCATATAGCAATGATTGCTCTATATAGGGGCCATTACGCCACTTAATAACGATTACCCGTACGGGCCGATTGCTCTATTTCGGGAGGATTATCGTCCGAACCAGATTCAGCCCGTTACCGCCTTTTAAGGGGCGACTCGCTCCGCCCAGGCAGGTGCCGTTCTGAGTAAGCGCTCCACGTCCTGTTCTCTCAGCAAACGCCGGGAAACTAGAGGCATCGCCGGATCTGGCATCGTCTGTATGGTCGCGGGTACGTCAGCACAAGAGCCACGGGATGAGACCTGGCTCCCGCGCCGGTGAGCGACCAAGGTGAAACCTCCGCATTCACGGGCGGAATACCCCAGTTCGCGCCAGGTCATAAAGAGGCTGTCTAAGTCACGTTCAAGACAGCGGGGATCGACTAAAAACCATAGGTCAATGCCCCGACCACGTAGCTCCGCCAACATTTCCCAGGTCGCTCGGCCCGGCTGGGACGCTAAGGATCCGCACCGCACCGGGTCAACCGCAACCGCGGATAGACCGGCGTCAATAGCCGCGCGCACAGAATCAGCATCTTCGCAGCCAGCGAGAACCACGTCAGCCGCTGAGCTCGCTCGGATCTCGGTGAGCACCTGGGCCCACAGCTGGCCTGCATCCGGCGCGGGGAGCGGCGGATACATTCGGTACCCAGATGCGGTCGGGATCTGCCCGCATCGAACCCGAGTTAAACCGTCCTCCCACAAGAAAATGGTCGGACGTAGCCCCGGTACTCGCAGCTGAAGGTCTGAGCAATGGCCTGCCACGCCGTCCGCTAAGAGGTACGGAAGGTCTCGCAGAGCCCCACAGTCAGACAGCGTTCGTTCACCGGAGGCGAGATAAGTGCTTGCTCCCAGGGCTACCGGGCCCAAGGCCATCACGCTCGCTCGTCCTTCGTACCCGAACCAGGCGATCTGAGCGGCGTCAAGGAGCTCCGTCCGGGCGGCTCGCGCACGTTCCCAATCTCGACCCTGGCCAGTTCCGATGCGCCATCCGTAGGAGGTGAGGTCACCGGTGGTTCCCAACAGGGCCAGGGTCGCCACCAGCGGACTGTCGGTGGGAAGGAACGGAATGGCACCAATTTGCGACTCCGGATCGGATCCGAGTAAGGCCCTCACCCGCGTCAGGCTCGCTCCTACGCCCGACAGCATGCCGTCATCCTTAGTCCCGCTGCCACAGGTCAACCAGGTGCCATCCCCGGTTACTGTCACCAGCCGTGGTGGCTCCGGAGTAGGGCCACCGGCTGCGGGTCCGAGCTGGTTACCAGTCATGAGCGGCTCTCCCGTCCGCAAATGGTGCCGCAAGCTAGCACCCGATCACCGACGTCATCGACGCCGTAGAGAACCAAGGTTTGACCAGCGGCGACTGCCCGTAGCGGAGTGTCAAGATCCACGGTGAGCTGGTGGGTATCGCAGCGGGATACCCGCGCGGGAACCGTGCTGCCATGGGCCCGGATTTGCACGGTGACGTGCTGACCCTCGTGAAGCGGTTCAAATAAGATCGGCGCCTCCGCGGTGATCTGGCGGGTGCTGAGCAATTCTGATGGCCCGACGATAATCTGACGGGTTTCCGGTCGAATATCCAGGACATACCTCGGACGACCATCCTGAGCTGGACGGTTTAACCCCAGGCCTTTGCGCTGGCCCACCGTGAACTCGTGGGTACCTCGGTGTTCTCCGAGCAGCCCGCCATCGGCATCGAGAATCTCACCGGGCTGTTCACCAAGACGCGAGCGAAGGAAACCTTGGGTGTCGCCATCCGGGATAAAGCAAATGTCATAGCTGTCGGGCTTGGTGGACACACCGAGTTTCCGGGCCCTCGCTTCGTCACGCACCGCTTGCTTATCCGGGGCATCTCCGAGCGGGAAGAGCGCATGAGCTAGGGCATCCGGTCCCATCACTGCAAGCACATAGGACTGGTCTTTGGGCAGGTTTTTCGCGCGGTGCAGCGACGGACGACCATCGGGTCCCCGGGTATCGAGGTGGGCATAATGACCTGTTGCCACAGCGTCAAATCCGAGGATCTGAGCTCGTTCGAGCAGTGATGCGAATTTGATCCGTTCATTGCAGCGTACGCAGGGGTTGGGAGTCCGGCCAGCCTGATATTCGGAGAGGAAGTCGGTGATCACGGTCTGTTCAAAGTCCTCGGATAGATCCCAGACGTGAAAAGGAATGCCGATCCGGTCGCAAGCGCGCCGTGCATCCGCGGCGTCTTCTACTGTGCAGCATCCGCGCGAACCAGTTCGACGTTCATCGCGGGTGCGGGATAAAGCCATATGGACACCGACCACGTCGTGCCCTAACTCAACCGCCCGCGCTGCGGCCACCGCGGAGTCCACTCCGCCACTCATCGCTGCCAATACCTTCACGGCGAGTCAGTCTAGCCTCGGGCACCGACCCGCCGAGCTGCCGCGAGCGCGCTGGGAAGTTCCTTAAGGAACGCATCTACATCCGACATCGTGCTCGACCACCCCAGTGAAATCCTCAGAGCTCCCGCTATGTGGTCAGCGGGAAGGCCCATTGCTTCGAGCACCCGGCTGGGCTGGGATACCCCGGCCCTGCACGCCGACCCGACACTCGCGTCAATACCGGCATGATCCAGCACAAATAATAGGGTGTCGCGATTAACCCCGGGGAAGGTGGCGTGCACTATGTGGGGGCTGCGCGGGGCCCCCTGTGCTGTCACCATCGCCGTGGGGTCAATGTGCTGGATTCCTCGCTGAATATGCGCAGCCAACACAGGGTATTGATGCCGCCCCGGATCATCCACACAGTCGCGCACGGCTGTTGCCAGTGCCGCCGCCCCAGCGACATCGAGCGTTCCCGAACGCACATTCCGTTGCTGTCCGCCGCCGGTGGATACCGTGCGCAATGGGCATGTAGATGGCGCGATCAGCAGTCCGGAGCCTACGGGGGCACCAATTTTGTGTCCGCTCAAGCTGACCGCATCGAACTGGTCGAGCCGGAGAGGAATATGCCCTAAAGCCTGGACTGCATCCGTATGAAAGAGTGCTCCGTGGCGGCGTGCAACAGCTGCGAGTTCATCGATTGGCTGGATTACCCCGGTCTCGTTGTTGACCGCGTGGATGCTCACGAGCTCAGCTGGTTGCTGATGGAGCATCTGGTCGAGCTCTGCTGGGCTGCACAGTCCGTTGTTATCGACGGGAAGCACACGCAGACGCGTGGCCGTATCGGTCTCAGTTCCTGCGAGGTCACGCGCCGTTTCCAACACGGCCGGATGTTCGGTGGCTGAGACCACTAGGCGCGCCGCATTGCTGTTGGAGTTGTTGTTGAAGTTGCGGGTAGCGATACCGCGAAGCGCAATATTGTCTGCTTCGGTGCCACCCGAGGTCAGAATCACCCAGGATGCGGGGACATCTAGTGCCTGCGCAATGTCGTCCACCGCATCATCGAAAATCCTTCGCGCTGCCCGTCCGCTGGTGTGGGTCGCTGATGCGTTGCCGACTACGTCAAGGGCTGTCAGCAGCGCTTCGCGGGCTGATGGTCGCAGAATTGAGGTGGCGGCGTGGTCGAGGTAGACCCGCCTGTTTGTTGACCTGGCGCAATCCGGCTTTTTCCCGATCGGTATGGTCACCTGCTGCCTCCTTCTTTCTCTGCCCCGCCCTCAGCTGCACGTCGCGGTTTTGGCACCCGAAGAATCACCAGGGCTTATCTTGCCGATTTGAATCTCCGCTGTCACTTCGTTCGCCGCGCCCTCGATTTGCTTGCCGGTTACGTTCGTCGAGCCTATCTCGCTGTTCCTTGCTTTCACTAGGCCCTGGGGTCGGCGCTATACCAGGTTTACCGGTGCCGTTAGGGTCATTTTTCCTCGGCGTATGATTCGGATCTTCTAGCGGTTTAATTCTCCCATTTTCTTGATTATTTTCATTCGATCCTGAATCTTCTTGAGATTTTTTCTTGTCAGCTTCAGATTGTTTATTGTCTTCAGATTTTTCCCTATCCTTGGGCTGCTCCTTATTATTCGGATCGTCTTTAGGATTCTCAGGGGTTTTGCCCGCCTGCCGATCAGCTTGTTCTTTCTTGTCGCGCAGCCGACCAGCAGTGCCACTCGATTTACTCTTATCGTCAGAGTTATCGCGACCGCCACCGGATTCGCAGTGTGCAAGCGCAGCTTGCGCCTCTTTCAGCCGCGCGGCTCTGGCCGCAGGATCTTGCACAATATCGGCTTGGCGTTCAATAGAAATGGCGAGATTGGTACGAATTTTACATTCAGCATAATGAGGTTTGTTAAGGTCCCAGCCGCCATTCCAGGTAGATAGCGCGGTCCGCAGCAATTGCTCCGCCTCGACGTTTTTACCTTCAGCGAGGGCGGCTGTGCCCTTATTAAAGTAAATTAGGTATGGTTCAAACCAATTTGCCGGCTCCAACAGGTCGAGCCGATGCGCGGCATCACTATAGTTTCCGTTGTAGTATGCGAACGACGAATACGCTTCAACTATCGGCATTGTGAGGAACTTTGCCGATAGGCCGAACATGCCTAGCAGCGGAACTGCCAGAATGCCAAAAAATCTCATTCTTCTGCGACGCAGTTTAGAACGGTCTATTCCTCGGCGCCTGAGTCTGGCGACTGCACGTCGATGGCGAAGTATTTCGCGAAGATTGGCAATGTCACCAGACATCGTGGAGGTGATACCAGCGCGACGCACTCGGCGTCGTGCACGTCGGGGCCTTTTGGCCTCATGAGAGCGCACCGGCTTGGTCTCGTGTGAGCGCACCAGCGCGTCATCTAGATCCAAGGTATCTGCCGCGGAATGCTCTTGCAGGAGGCGCAACCTGTGCGTGGACATACTCATCAGGCACCTCCCCCGCGCGGCGGATCACCCTGAGATGTGGTCGAACGCTTCCTCATGGACTTCAGGGTATAAATCGGAAGCCGGTAGGTGAGGACCCCGATCTCCCAAATGATCAAACCTGACGCAATGACCGCGGCCATCCAATACCACTCGAAATATATTGGAAGGATGGTTGGATCTGGAGCAAGAATCTCATTAAACTTCACACCGTTGAGATTATCTTTCAAATCACCCCCGGGAGCCACCCGGTGATAATAGCGAACACCCAATTCCGTCGATACATTTTCAAGTTGTCGCGAATTCAAACGTGACAGCGCATCCGAACCGTCACTGTCACGAATATATTTTCCATCCTCTTGAAAACCGCTGGCTTTCATACGACCACCCTGAGCAGTCCCATATCCGAGCACGGCTCCGCCGGATATAAATTTTTTATCCGTCACAAACGAATTCGATGCCCGGCCGTCTGTGTTTTCGCCATCCGTGAACACGTACACCAGTATTTTTGACGAAGGATCCTCCTCGTGTGCGGATGCAATTGCCGACTTCAACAGTGGGATAGGGCGGTCAATGTTGGACCCTTTGGAGTACCTTGTAGGTTCCGTCGACATGGTACTAATCCAGGTATCAACTGCCTCGGCATCAGTGGTGAGCGGGAGCTGTTGGGTCGCTGACGAATCAAAACCAATAATGCTGTATCGAGAACCTTGAGTCATCGCCATAATGGTGCGCATATCCACCTTGACGCCTTCTAATCTTGGCTTAGATCCATCCCAGTCTTCGGCGACCATAGATCCTGTGAGGTCAACAATGAAAAAGACATTAGCGTCCAGTCTCTTATGCTGTTCATAATTTAGTTGACTTACTGGCCTGAGCCCCACGGCCAGCAGGGCGAGCACAAGGAATAGGCGTCGCATCCAGTCAACCCGAAACCCGCGCCGCGACCCAATAAACGATAGGCAAACCAGTATCATGAATCCGAAAATTGGAATGATTGCCTCTAGCGGCAGCAGTGGCAGAAAAGTAGTCATGAGTGGGTCTTTCCAGCAATGATGAGCAGCATCGCAACTGCCAGAACCGCGGCGATCCACGGCCACAGCGGCTGATCTATCGGACGAAGTTGCGGGTTCGCCCCACCCGCACTAGCCTGCGTTTTCTCAACTTTTTCCAGAAACTTAGGCACCGCGTCCGGGTTGCTCGAGGAGTAAAAATCTCCACCGCGCCGCAGCGTAACGGTTCGCAACTCTCCTGCGCACGTAGCACCACACTGGTTAGGGCCAGGATAAAACGAGAACAGCGTAATATTTCTATTTCCTACAAAGTCGGCAGCTTGATCTAAATTATAGATAGACTTTCCATTGACCTCATTATCAGTCACAAGTATTATTGATCGACTACGTTTTTTATCCGTATGATCAAAAAGAGTTGCGCACGTTGCCAGTCCATCGGGAACAATCGAAGCCTGATTTGGAACCCCTTGCGTCCCATTTACAAATTCCGCATATCTGCGAACTTTCTGGGGACTATATATAACCCTGCCTTTGCGATAGGCACCCTCATCAAAATCAATTGCCGAGGCGCCAGCACTTAATTCTCTTTTCGCTAGCTTATAATCGGTCGTCAAAGGGAAGATAATACGGGAGGTCGAGTTAAAAATCGATAGGGCGATCCGTTCACCATGAAAATCCTCGACCATACTGGAAAACGCCTTCAGCGTCTCACTGTCATAACCGGACATGGAACCCGACACATCGAGACATATTACAATGTCTCGGTGTGGAAAAGTATCCGAACTAATATGCTCGGTCGCTAGCCGTCCCGCAAGCAGAGAAATACTCAACACAGCAATTCCGGCAACAATAACCCGGATCATCCCCAAAGCCCTGGCCCCCATCCTGGCCACCCGATAAGAACTAAGCTCTTCAAGGAACTCGGTGTTTGCCACCACAATGGACGGGGTTGGATGAATTATTCTGCTTATATACGCTAAGACCCATATTGCGAGCGCAACCACAATAATCGTGATGGTGACGTTCATCATTGCCAAGACCATTGACGAATCACCTCTCTCACGCGACGTAACGAATTAGCTAGTTCCACGTCACTGTCGATAGCAAATCCGGGTTCGTAGAGACTTTCCATCACTGCACAGATATCTTTCATCCGCGCATCCTGTTTAATATCTTCAAGTTCTTTAACGTTCGTATTTTTGCCGCTGGTAAGCGTGACGAATCGTCGGAGCATCGCTATGAGCTCATAATGGGCCTGATCCGCCGCAAGCTCTTGACGATAGTGACGCACCCCAATATCGTTGGTCGCTCTTAAAAACTCAGCGATCAGCGCTTCATATTCATTGGGGGCGGCGTGATACACGTGTGCCTCAGCGATCATCCGCGTCCGCCACAGGACCAAAAAGACGATGAACGAGGCAATCATTCCAATCGCTAACCCCAGTATGATCCAGACCGGTGAATACTGAGCAGGCCCCACAATCTGGGAGATATTCTCAGCGTCTCCCACGGCGTCCCCTTCGACCGAGTATTTTGATGATCGCGGGCACAACGTCCGACTCCCCCGAAACCAACACGTCGTCAATCCCTAATCGAACGAGCATCCCGTCGATCTGCTGCCGGCGCCGCTTTTTCCACTTTCGGACTTCGTTCTGCACCGTCAGAGAGGAGCGCGCAAACGATGGGATATGACGTGGCAAATCAATATCCGTGACCTGACGGCGCATCGATTTAGGTTGCAAGGGATCAGCGTCGCGAACCCTAATGGTGAGCACATCGTGTCTAAATCTGAGCTTCCGTAACCGGTCATAGTCAGAAGGATGAGGATGCGCATCGTCCGTGAGAAGCACCAAAAGACTTGGTTGAGAGATGCAATAGCGGGCTTGGTCGAGGAGCCATGCGATATCTGCAGGCGGGGAACTCCACGTTGTGCTCCGCTGCACTGTTTGCAGCACCCGTTCCAGATGAGCTGTCGCCGAGCGAGCTGGCAGTGTCACCGGCGCACCGCGGTGACCAGCCACAAGGCCCACCAAATCCCCATGCCGCGAGGCCGCATAGCATATGAGGCCGGCTGCGGTCAGCATCGCATTCGATTTGACAGTGCCATCAGCCGCGGTCGCTGACATACCACTGGAGGTATCAACTAGCAGGCAGATGTGCCTGACCCGTTGCTCGGTAAACTGCCGAATCAGCGGTTCATTCGAGCGAGCGGTGGCTTTCCAGTCGATGTCGGAAATTCGATCGCCTTGCTGATACGTACGCAGGTCATCGAAATCCTCACCGCTCCCCTTAAACAGAGACCGCCCTCGGCCCTGGATGATTCCTCGGGCGCGATAGGACGTGTGGAAATCAATTTTGGCTCGTACCCGGGTCAGCAGAGAAGTCGCCATGTCACAGACTCGCCTCAGGGCGCCGGAACGGTGGTAAAGACGGTGTCGATAATATCCTCGGTTGTTTGTCCCGCCGCTAGGGCATCGAAAGTCAGGACCAACCGATGGCGCAGCACACTGTGCCGCATTGCCCGTATGTCATCGGGAACGACATAATCTCGTCCGCACAACAGGGCATATGCCTGCCCGATTCGCATCAGAGCGAGCGATCCACGAGGGGATGCACCCACCCGCACAGACTGGTCAATGTTTCGCACCGGACGCGGGCCCGATCCGCGGGTAGTGAAAATCAGGTCCACCACGTACCGCTTAATCTCCGGGTGCACATACACAGCATTGACGGTTCTTTGAAGAAACAAGACATCGTCCATCGTCACGGAATCAACCGCCTGTTCAGGCGCCTGGAGCCGGCCCTCCGTGGATCGATCGAGGATCTCATGCTCTTCAGCAGGCTGAGGGTAGGTGAGCACTTCCTTGATCAAAAATCGGTCCATCTGCGCTTCAGGAAGAACATACGTGCCTTCCTCTTCAATCGGGTTTTGCGTAGCCAACACCATAAAAGGATCGGGAAGCCGATAGATCTCTCCGCCGATAGAGGTTTGTTTCTCCTGCATGGCTTCGAGCATCGCCGACTGAGTTTTAGCGCTAGAACGGTTGATCTCGTCGAGCAGCACCACATTGGCGTGCACCGGACCGAGCTGAGTCGTAAAATTTCCGGTCCGATAATTGAAAATCTGGGTGCCGATAATGTCGTTCGGCATTAAGTCAGGCGTGCACTGGATCCGATGAAAGGTCCCCCCGATGGCAGTTGCTAGGGCCTGAGCAGCTGTCGTTTTCGCAAGGCCAGGCACAGACTCCATCAAAACGTGACCTTTAGCTGCCAAGGTGGTCAACAGAGCAACGCGCAAGTTTTCCTGTCCGACCACCCGAGATGCGAACACCCGAGAAATTGTGCGCGTAATCTCAACGGCTCGTTCCAGGTCCTCCGGCGGCACCGCGTGATGGCGAGTGATCTTTGCTGGCTTCGGCAGGACGATATCCACGCGAGACGGCCTGGTTTTCCCCTCGCGAAGTGCCCGATTATCCTCCTGAGACACCCCGCGGCCATCGCGGGCGGGTTCCTTGCCCGAACTCGTCGACGAATCGCCGACAACCACCGAATCCATAGGTAATGACTCTCCCGTTTGGTCGGGTTCTTATGACTGGTCCTGATCCTAACCCGCCCAATGCAATGATGTTCCGGTGTCATCATGCGCGAGTAGCTCTCCTCTCCATCCACCGCTGGGGCTCACCATCGATTCCGCTGGCCGGGGGACATTCGCAGTAGCGGCCCCGCGAGCCCAAGCAGTTGACCTGTGCATTATGAGGTCAGGCACCGAGCATAGAGTTCGGTTGCAGCAGTACTGGGACGGTGTGTGGTGGGACGAGGTCGAAGGCATGTCTCCCGGCACCCATTACGGAATTCGAGCGCATGGCCGCTGGGATCCATCCGCGGGTTTTTGGTACAACCCACATAAATTGCTCGTTGATCCGTATACCCGCGGGGTCTCTCACGTCTCAACATTGCTGGCCTCCATGTTTTCTACCCCAGTCGACTCCATGTTGCGACCGAGCTCCTGGGATCCAGATCCCGTCGATAACGGCGATCACATGGTGCACTCGGTCGTCGTGAGCAACACGTTTGATTGGAACGGGGACGCTCCTGTGCGCATTCCCTGGCGGGACACCGTGATTTATGAGCTACATGTTCGCGGTTTCACCCGTCAGTTACAGGCGCTTCCCGCCGCGCTACGAGGCACCTACGCAGGCTTAGGGCACGAGGCAGTGACCTCGTATCTCCGAGACCTCGGAGTGACCACCGTCGAGTTATTGCCGATGCACGCCATGATGGACGAAGCGCATCTGGTCCGATGCGGCCTCACCAACTACTGGGGATACAACACCCTGGGGTTTTTCGCTCCCAACCCGCAGTACGCAACTCAAGCGGCTCAACGCGGCGGGGCCCAAGCTGTGGTCCACGAGTTCAAAACCATGGTGGCGTCCCTGCACGCCGCGGGTATTGAAGTGGTGCTGGACGTAGTCTACAACCACACCGCAGAAGCGGGCGCGCAGGGACCGACGCTATCTTTGCGGGGGTTGGATACCCTCGAGTATTACCGCGTGAACGGTGGCAATTTCGATGACGTCACCGGAGTCGGAAACACCGTGAATGTTCAGTCGCATCATGTGCGGCGATTGATTTTGGACTCTTTGCGGTACTGGGTGGAGCAATGTCATATCGACGGGTTCCGATTTGACCTCGCAACAGCGCTCGGCCGCGGGGAGCGCGACTTCCGTCCCGATCACCCGCTGCTAGCTGCTATCCAAACGGATCCTGTGCTCAGTCAGGTCAAACTGATCGCTGAACCGTGGGATATCGGCTGGGATGGCTGGCAAACAGGACGATTCCCAACACCGTTTGCCCAATGGAACGACCATTTCCGTGACGATACCCGCACCTTCTGGCTCGAGCGGCCTGCTGCGCGACAACGCGGAGAAGACGATGGGTTCGGCGGAGTGCGTGACCTCGCGACGCGCCTGGCCGGCTCAGCTGATTTGTTTACGTGCGGCGATCCGGCTGGCCTGCCGTCAGGACGCCATATGCGCACCCCCTATGCGTCGGTCAATTTCGTGACCGCGCACGACGGCTTCACCCTGTATGACTTAACGGCGTACGAGCGCAAACATAACGAAGCGAACGGGGAAGACAACCGGGACGGTAGCAGCTCCAACCGGTCCTACAATCACGGCGTCGAAGGGGAGCCTTCCGATCTGTCCGATGAGGTAAGGCATGACCTCATGCGGCGCCGGTCTCGATCAGCTCGAAACCTCATGGCTACTCTGCTGCTGAGTGCAGGCACACCGATGCTGACGGCGGGCGACGAAGTGCTGCGCACACAGCGCGGGAACAATAACGCGTACTGTCTCGATAACGAGACCACCTGGGTTGCCTGGGACCATACTGAGCTGCAAAAAGATTTCAGGGCTACGGTGCGTGAGCTTCTGGCTATCCGTCGTCGATACCCGCAGTTACGGCCTGAAACGTTCCTGAGGGACGCGCGCAATGGGTCGGACGGTCCGCGATCCGTAGCTTGGTTTGATGAACGTGGAGATCGGATGAGCCATGAGTCCTGGGCCGATCCCCGTCGCAACACACTGATTGCGCTGCTTCCTGGCATGCCACTGCCCATTTCCACAGTTTCAGCACCCCGAGTAGATAGGGACGGGTTTGCAGAGATTCCCTACCGCAGTCTTCTGCTGATCATGCACGGAGGTCATGAACCATGCCGCGTGATTCTGCCACCGGCTCCGTGGACCGATAGCGTCGCTCGGGTTGTTTTTGCATCCGAACCTACTGGGCAGTTAACAAACGGTCGCATTATCGAATCGGCGATCGATATGCCCGGGCCCAGCATCGTTGTTCTTGAGCTGCCGGGCACCTGATCTGATCGCCGCCCTGGCCTCACCGCACCCTGATCTGATCGCCGCAGAGAACAGCAACAATCACAGAGAACATCGGGAAGAACAGGACTGCATACCCGTAGTCCCTTCGCCGGAGGTATCAACCCAGTAGGCTTAAAGCACTGCTGCTAAAGGCCCCGCTGAGGTAGGCCAGATGCTGCAGTTCGGTGGTGCGAGCCAAGGTCGATCACCGGCGGGACAACGTAGCCGAGGGGCTCATACCGATGAGAGGCAACATGATGAACCGAGCTGTTCACGGCATTGCGGTCGGTACCGAGCCGGATAATGGGGTCAACTCGAATAGCGGCAAAGAGTTGAAGAGTGCCAGCAGCTTAAACAGCGGCATCGGACGAATTCCGATTGTCAAGCATTCCCCGTGGGTTGATCACGGTCGCTTTCCCGCCTCGTGTGTCGCGGGGGAAACTATCCCCGTCACAGCAACTGTGTTCCGAGAAGGCCACGACGCTCTCGGAGTGCAGGTCGTTTTGTCTGACCCCGACGGCAAGGAACACTCTCGCCTCCCCTTGACCTGTTCCAATCCTGGCCTGGATTATTGGGAAGGGCACGCGCGCCCTGACCGCGAAGGCCATTGGACACTCACGATTGAGTCCTTCAGCTCCCCCTACGACACCTGGCGACATGACGCGCCAATCAAGGTGTCCGCAGGCCAAGACGTCGAGTTGATGTTGCTTGAGGGGGTGCGGCTGCTACAGCGAGTTGTCGATGAACACCACCGTGGCCTGCGCCCCCAACAAGACCGGGTACTCGCACAGGCCGCTATCGACTGCCTACGCAGCACTTCGCTCCCGCCCGAAGCACGCCTGGCCCCCGCAATCGCCGCCGATATGGCCGCCGCAATGCGCCAACGCCCGCTGCGCGATGGAGTGACCTACTCTGAGCCGACCCACCTCATCGTCCATCGTCAGCGCGCCCTGTTCGGCTCCTGGTACGAGATTTTCCCGCGCTCGATCGGGGCCCGGTTTTCCCCCGACGACGGGGGCTGGGTATCGGGAACGCTGCGCACCGCAGCCAACGATCTGCCTCGAATCGCCGATATGGGCTTTGACGTGGTCTACCTGACGCCCATCCATCCGATCGGCACGACGTTTCGCAAAGGACGCAACAACACTTTAGAAGCCGTCGATGGTGACCCGGGTTCGCCATATGCGATCGGCTCCCCCGACGGCGGTCACGATGCGATCCACCCCGATCTTGGGACGATGGAAGACTTTCGGTTTTTTGTCTCCCGGGCCCGCGAACTCGGTCTCGAAGTCGCGCTCGATCTCGCCTTGCAGTGTTCGCCAGATCATCCGTGGGTGCAGGAGCATCCCGAGTGGTTTACCGTGCGGGCTGATGGCACTATCGCCTACGCCGAAAACCCGCCCAAAAAGTATCAAGACATCTACCCCTTGAGTTTCGACACGGACTATGAGGGGCTGTATTGCGCTATCCGCGATGTTCTGGACATGTGGGTTGAGGCTGGGGTAACGGCGTTCCGCGTCGATAATCCGCATACCAAACCGGTCCGTTTTTGGGAGCAGCTGCTGGCGGAGTTCGATGAGCGACATCCGCAGGTGCTGTTCCTCGCCGAAGCATTCACCCGCCCCGCCATGATGCATACCCTGGGTAAGGTCGGATTCCACCAGTCCTACACTTACTTCACATGGCGGCACACCCCGTCTGAACTGCGTGAATACTTAGAAGAACTGGTTGCCGCCGCCCCGTATATGCGGCCCAGCTTCTGGCCCACCACGCACGACATTCTCACGCCCTTTATGTCGTACGGCGGAATGAATGCTTTCCGCCTGCGCGCTGTGCTTGCTGCAACCCTGGTCCCTACCTGGGGTGTGTACAGCGGCTACGAGCTCATCGAATCTGTTCCTCGGCCCGGTGTGGAGGAACAGATCGATAACGAAAAGTACGAATACAAACCGCGAGATTTCGAGAGCGCGTTGCGCACGGGACGTTCCTTGCAACCGCTGATCACGCAGCTCAATCACATCCGGCGAGCCCACCCGGCGCTCCAAACCCTCACCACGATCAGATTCCATCGGGCAGACCATCCAGGACTCATCGTGTTCTCCAAGCACCTAGATGCCCAGGCCTCGCCGTCAGGCCACAGCGACACCGTCCTTGTTGTATGCATGACGGAGCACCATGGCGAGGCCTACAGCTCGCTACACCTCGACCTGGATTCACTCGGCCTTCCTCCGGGCGCCGACTTTGACGTGGAGGACCTGCTCACCGGCGAACGATTCCACTGGACCGCTGACCCCTTTGTCATTTTGTCCGCCGACCACCGACCAGCACATATTCTGCGCATCGTACGAATCGAGGAGGATTCCCATGACGAACGATGACACCCGCCATACGGCGTCAAAGGCCGAGCAGAGAATCGAAGCCGGGGCCCCCATCATGCCCGCCAGCCAGCATGTGCTCGGTTCCGTCGCCACGGGTTCCTATCACGATCCGCATTCCGTGCTCGGTGTCCACCGCTACAAAACCGGCGTGACATTGCGGGTGCTCGCGCCCTTGGCACACGCAGTCGAGGTGGTTCTACCCGGGTCCGTTGAGAACAGCACCCAGGGAATATCGGATGGCCCTGGGGACAGAGTTATCCCGCTGGAGCACGAATACGACGGTATTTGGGTGGTTGCGCTCACCTCCGATTGGATTGATCAGTACCGCGTGAGAATCACCTGGGCACCCGGGCACGATCCGGTCTTGATCGAGGACCCCTACCGTTTCTTACCCACCGTCGGAGAACTGGATCTGCACCTGATCGCGGAAGGCCGCCATGAGGAACTCTGGCGCGCGCTCGGTGCCCGCACCATGCGTCACGGCGGTGTCGAGGGCACCTCATTTACCGTGTGGGCTCCTAATGCTCAAGCGGTGCAGGTGATTGGCTCATTTAACGGCTGGGACGGGCGACGCCATTGCATGCGCACCTTGGGCTCCAGCGGGGTGTGGGAGCTTTTCATCCCGGGTGTTGGCAACGGCACCGTCTACAAACTGCGCATCCTGGGACCGGATGGGACCTGGCGCGACAAAGCCGATCCCATGGCGCGGCACACCGAGGTCCCTCCGGCGACCGGCAGTGTTGTGGTGACGTCCGAGTTCACCTGGAATGACAACGAGTATTTGATCGCCCGGGCGGACCGCGACCCCCACACGTCACGGATGTCGGTTTATGAGGTGCACCTCGGTTCCTGGCGACCCGGTCTGGATTACCGGCAGCTTGCCGACGAGCTGGTGGAGTATGTGACCGATCTTGGTTTCACTCATGTCGAGTTTCTCCCGGTCGCTGAGCATCCGTTCGGTGGTTCCTGGGGCTACCAGGTGACCTCCTACTACGCACCAACGTCCCGTTTTGGTTCCCCAGATGACTTCCGCTACCTCATTGATGCGCTGCATCGCGCTAATATCGGCGTCATTTTGGACTGGGTCCCAGCCCATTTCCCGAAGGACGAATGGGCCCTAGCCCGTTTTGACGGCACCTGTCTATACGAGCATCCAGATCCTCGCCGCGGTGAACACCCGGATTGGGGAACTCTGATCTTCGATGTCGGCCGCCGCGAAGTGCGCAACTTCCTGGTTGCTAACGCCTGTTACTGGCTCGAAGAGTTCCACATTGACGGCCTGCGCGTCGATGCCGTGGCCTCCATGCTGTATCTCGACTATTCGCGGGCCGATGGCCAGTGGCTACCAAATATTCACGGCGGCCGAGAGAACCTTGAAGCCATTGACTTCCTCCAGGAAGTCAACGCGACCGTGTATAAACGCGTTCCAGGCGTAGTGATGATCGCCGAGGAGTCCACCTCGTTCCCAGGCGTTACTAAACCTACGGATGCGGGCGGTCTCGGCTTTGGCTTGAAGTGGAACATGGGATGGATGCACGACACGCTCAGTTACATCGGAACGGACCCGGTGCATCGCCAGTACCATCACAATGAGCTGACTTTCTCCATGGTCTACCAGTACTCGGAGAACTTCATCCTGCCGATTAGTCACGACGAAGTGGTGCACGGCAAAGCCTCACTTTTGCGTAAAACTCCCGGCGATGAGTGGCAGCAACACGCCACACTGCGCGCTTACCTCGCCTTCATGTGGACTCACCCCGGCAAGCAGTTGCTGTTTATGGGCTCTGAGTTCGCACAGGGAACCGAGTGGTCAGAAACCCTCGGCCTGCAATGGTGGCTCTTGGATTACCCCCTTCACCGCGGGGCACAGCAGCTGGTTCGCGATTTGAATCGACTTGAACGCGAGCAGCCCGCCCTGTGGGCGCTTGATCATGATCCCGCCGGTTTTGAATGGTTAATTTCCGACGACTCCGGTCAAAATGTACTGGTGTTTTTGCGTAAAGACGATGATGGCAACTGCGCCCTGGTCGCGGTGAACTTCTCGTCGGTCCCCTGGCATGATTACCACGTTCCCCTGCCCGAAGGCGGGGAATGGGTTGAAGTGCTCAACACCGATGCTCCCGTGTATGGCGGAGGCGGCGTAGGGAATCTGGGACGTATTCACGCCGAGGGCATGGGGATGTATGGTCGTCCCTGCTCAGCACGGCTTAGCCTGCCCCCGCTCGGGGCCGTGGTGTTCGTTCCAGCCCGACAGAGCAACTCCTCGCAGAGCACGTTGTAACACCCCACCAACTGCGCTCAACCTCAAAAGATCGCAGAACATGACGGCCCGTCTCAGCACTACGCGAGACGGGCCGTCATGCTATAGGTAGGTTGTGGCGTTATAGATACGGGGAAATCCGGGGTCGCGATCTACCCTCACCAACTACCTGACCTCAGCATGAGCTCAGAATAAAAGCGACCCGAGCTTACGGCGTGCAGCAGCCACCCGAGGATCCTGGGCACCGGTGATCTCGAAGTAATCCAAAAGGCGTGTCTTCACCTCATCGCGGCGGTCCGTATCACCTGCACGCACCGCATCGCGAGTTAGATCCAGCAGCCGAGCGAAGGCGTCCTCAACATGCCCACCCAACAGGTCAAGATCTGCCACCGTCAGCTGCGCATCGAGATCAAGAGGATTCTCCGCAGCTGCCTGGCGCGCCGACGCCGCATCCAATTCCTCCGTACGCTGCATGAGGCGGACACTGGCAAGACCAGCCTTCGCTTCGCTATCCGCCGGATTTTCCGCAAGTGCTTCCTCATACGCGGCAATGGCAGCCGGAATATCCGAGCGTTCAATTGCATCGACAGCCGCCTGATGCAGCGGCGGTAATTCAGGCTCTGCGTCCTGCGGAACACCAGACGTATCCAGGCCCTGTTCGGCAGCAAGCCGTACCACTTCGTCAATAACCGGGGCGAGCTGATCCCGTCCGTGTGCCCCCTGGAACAGCGGTTGCACCTGACCTGCGGTAATCAGCATGGTGGTCGGCAGCTGTTGCGGCCTCAAAGCAGCGGCGACACGCGGATCCTTATCGGCATCCACCACTCCAAGCGTGATCGCCCCGTTTTTCGCTGCCACCAGGTCACGCATGGTAGCCAGAAAATCATCGTTGCCCGGGACACGCGAGGACGTCACCACGACCAGCAGGGCACGACGCTTAGTTTCTTCCACCACCTTTGGCAGCGTGGTTTCGTTGATCTCCACCTCGTAGGAACTGGACGACGCTAACGAACTTGCGCCCTCCGCGTTTGCAGGATTCTTCAGCGAGGCAAGGTCAATAAGGCCGTACGGATCGGTCATGGCACACTCCGGATAATCGTCGGACACTGGTGGTTCAAGCCTAAGGGCATCCAGAAAGATCCGAGGGGACTGCTCTGGATAACCTGCGCCGGGACAGGGCAAAGATTCCGTTTAGGTGCCGGAAGCCGACAGCAAAACCTTGGAGCCGCCGATCCCCTGCATCTTTGCTCCACCTTCCTTAGGTGGAACATACAGGACCACAATCTCGCCGCTATTGATCTCCAGCTTGGTCCTAAACTCCTGCTTCCCAGCCAGCACAGTGATCGGGTTGGGGTTCCTATAGAAAATCTTGGCGCCCCGATTCACCGTGAAGGTGCGGGTCGAACGCAGCGCCCCAGCGATCAGAGCCCCGCCATTTTCGGTTCTAATACCGGCATATTCACCCGGATGCACGGTGTACTTTTCGATCACCGTGGCGACTTCATCCGCGCCGTCTCCCTCTTCGGTGCTGATCGTTTTCCGATCTTCCCAAATATCCCGCCACTGCCGGGAGATATAGGTGTCCTCGATCATCACCGCCCGGGTTTGATCGGTTAAACCTGAACCCAGTACCTCGGCATAGGTCGATAGTGCATCCTGCGGGCTGAGCACCAGATCTTTCGCATCAATCGGAACTTCTGCAGCGCCGACCGCTGGGTTCGGGATACCCACTTTAGGAACCTTGGCTCCCTGTGGCGCCCAGCCCCAGGTCGTGTAGGGAGATCGTGCATCCTTCTGCTGAAAGATCACAATGTAGACCGGAAGCTTAGGATCCTGTGCGTTGAGGAACGCGAACACGGTTCGTGGGAATGTCCCGTCAGAGGTGGGTACCCGCAAAGCTGAGGTGGTTGAAAACCGCTGCAGTTCCTTGGCCCATTTATCGAATTTACTAATGATCCCGTAGGTGGCGGTGCGAAACTCCGCTGCCGACCCCACGATGCGGGGCGCGAGCAGTGCGGCGTCGCGTTTCTCATCGGCAGCGTTGAGCGCCTGAACCGTCTGCGCTACCACCTTGGTGTACTGCTGCTCATCAACCACCGGGGTGGGAACAGGTTTCGGTCCCGGATTAACCGCGGGGGGTCCGTCTTTTCCGCCGCATCCAGCGAGCACAAGAGCAGATGCGGAAATCGCGCCGATCCCGAGGGCACGGCGGCTTGGTCGGGCTGTCATCGATGTCTTCCTCTGTTCTCGTCACCGTTGGGTTTTTCGTCCGGGAGGCTCGTCAAAGCGTCAGTATGGTTTTCCGAGGCCGTAGGTTTCGTGCCCTCGCGCCGTCCGCGCCTGGTCGCGCTGTCTGCCGCATTCAGACCCGTCATGCCACCGGTGGACGTCATCCCGGGACGTTGCGTCGTAGGAGTCCGCTGACCATCACCCGAATGGTCATCGTCCAATCCGAAAGTCGGCACTGCCGCCGGACTCGTCCCAGGCAGGCTCGATGCTGCTGAGGCCGACGGGCCGGAGCTAGATGGCGTCAATGAGGAGCTAGATGTCGTCAGCGCGGAGCTGGACGGCGTCAGTTTCGCCCCAGACTCAGGCCGCGAGCCATCCGCCGGTTTATCCCGCTCGGTATCCGTGCCCTCCTCAAGGGAGGGGGCAACAGCCTTATCCGATCCGTCAGAAGACTCATCGGAAGCATCAGAATCAGAATCCGCACCGGAATCAGCATCATCCCCGTTCGGTCCCGTCGCCCCGGACTTGTCATCCTTGGACCCATCCTCGCCCCGACGAGCCTTACGAATCTCGATCACTAAAACCGCGATCCCGCCGACGATGAGTAATGCTCCGATCACGTAGGCAAACGGCACCCACGAATTGCTCGCATTGCTCTTCCACGAAATAGTGATCGTGCCCGGGGCAGGCTGTTTACCATCGGTCGTGAGCAAAACTGACCTAAACGGCTGCTTGAGTTTGCCTGACCCGTAGCCTTCCTCCTGTGCGAATTCCGCGATTGAAACATTCAGCGTTCCCTTGCGGACGACCTGGTGCCGCCACAGATCAGAAGCCTTGGGGTCGGGAAGTTCGTTCGATCCTTTCGGATGCTCCGTGACTGTCGAGAGCGTCTCCCACGTCGGGACCCCACTGACCCGGGTATAACGGGTCTCGCCCAGCCACTGGGTAATATCGCCGTTCGCCGCGGTTGTCATCACCACATCGCGTCCGTCGGGTGCCGTAACCGTCAATGTGCCAGCGGCTCCCCCCACATACAGCACACCGGGATCGATCAGGACCGCTGGGCCCGGGTCTTTAATAGTGACGCTCGCGCGATGTTCACGCGGCGGCGCCCAGACGGTTTGCCCGCCCACGCCGATAGCGATACCGATCAGGCCGATGACGATGGCAACGGCCGCCAGAACTTTTCGCACGTGTCGATCTCCCGTTCGTGTCCTTGAGGCTAATGTCGAAGGAACAGAGCTGCTACAGCGATACCTACCAAGCACAAGACTGTGGCTCATCTGCCCCTGGGTAGTCATTGCACGCTGTCTATCTACGATACGGGCAGTGATAGAGGTTGAGGCAATGAATCTGAAGCTCTCTTGAACATCCGGGAGAGCATTATCACGCGGTTGAGCAAGGATCGCGATCCACTAGGCTGTCAGAGTGCGACTTGTTGTAGCTTCCTGCGCCGTTGATTACACCGGCCGTCTCCAAGCCCATCTTCCACTCGCTGACCGCGTCATCATGGTCAAAGCGGACGGAAGCGTCCTCATACATTCTGACGGCGGCAGCTACAAACCGCTGAATTGGATGTCTCCGCCCTGCACCCTGCGGGTCGAGCAACCCAGCCCCGACGATCCGTGGTTAGAACGCTGGGTGGTGACCCACACTAAAACCGGCGACAGTCTTCATATTTCCCTTCATGCCATTCACCAAGACACTCAGCACGACCTCGGTGTCGATCCAGGACTAGTCAAAGACGGCGTCGAAGCCCATTTACAACAGCTGCTGGCTGACAATATTGAAACCCTGGGTAACGGGTACGCACTGGTACGCCGTGAATACCCAACCGCTGTCGGCCCGGTAGATATCCTCGCCCGCGACGCCACCGGCACTAGTGTCGCGGTCGAAATCAAACGACGGGGAGAGATCGACGGGGTTGAACAGCTCACCCGTTATCTGGAACTACTCAACAGAGATCCCCTGCTCGCCCCGGTTCACGGTGTTTTCGCGGCCCAAGTCATTAAGCCCCAAGCACGTGTCCTCGCAACCGACCGAGGAATCCGGTGCGTCACCCTGGATTACGACGCCCTACGCGGAATCGACGACGCCGACTCTCGCCTCTTTTGATCCTGTTTCACAAAGCACACCATCGCCCCGGGAAGAACATCATGAACAGCATCGATACCCATTCCACCCCACACGATCAGCAAGTTCACAGCAACCACCCCACCCGCCGGGCGTTTCGCGGCACCGCAGTGCTTCCCGATCGGGTTCTGCCCGACGCTTTAGTTCTCATCGAGGATCAGCACATTTCCTGGGTAGGGCCGCATGAACAGGCCCCCGAAGATGCCCGCGATGTCCCGGTCGAAGTCCATGACGGCCTGATCCTGCCGGGGCTGGTTGATATCCACTGTCACGGCGGCGGTGGCGCCTCATTCCCTGATGCCACTGATGAAGACAGTGTGCGCACCGCCATTCACGCTCACCGCAGCCAGGGCACCACCTCGCTGGTGGCTTCGCTCGTGACCGCATCACCCGACACCCTGCGCACGAGGGTAGACCTGCTCACTCCTTTTGTACACAGCGGCGAACTCGCCGGGATCCACCTCGAAGGCCCTTTTATTTCCCCGCACCGCTGCGGAGCTCAAAACCCGGCGCAGGTTCAAGACCCCGACCCCGGCCTCACAGCGGACCTCTGCGCTCGGTCCGGGGGCGCAATCCGCACCATGACCATTGCCCCTGAACAACCCGGGGCCCGCGAAGCCATCGAGGCGCTAGCCCAAGGCGGAGCAATCCCTTCACTCGGCCACACCGACGCGCACGCTAATGCGATGGAAGCAGGACTGGAATGGTCACTCGCAGCCCTTGCCTCAGGGACCGCACCGTTCCCCCTTCCCACGGCAACCCACCTGTTCAATGGCATGCGGCCCATCCATCACCGCGATTCAGGCCCGGTTTTCACCTGCCTGGATGCTGCTGCTCTTGGGAAAATGGTGGTCGAACTAATTGCCGACGGGGTCCACACCTCTGCTGAAACCATCCGTTACGTTTTTGACATCGCTGCGCCAGGGCATGTCGCCTTGATTACTGATGCGATGGCAGCGGCTGGAATGCCCGATGGCCAGTACGAACTCGGTTCTCTTGCAGTCACCGTTGAGCAGGGCGTTGCTACGCTCACCGACGGTGGCGCGATTGCGGGTGGGACCGCGCGGCTCCTCGACGTCGTTCGCTTCGCCGTACGCACAGCGCGGGTCGAACTGTCCGCAGCGGTCAGGGCCGCATCGCTAACACCAGCCACAGTGTTGGGCCTCAGCGATCAGGTTGGTGCGTTGCGCCCAGGTCTGCGGGCAGATCTTTTATTGACCGGTCATGACCTGTCGCTGCACACTGTGCTTCGGGCAGGCACTGACATCGAATGATGATGCGAGGCGGGCCTAGCTCACAATGCCAAGACCCGCCTTACCGCTGACCGTCATCGGTTACCGGCGCCAGTCTTCCCCGGCTGGCGCCGCTTCCATCCATGCGGCGAGCCCGTTATAGGCAGGGCGGGACATCAGCAATCGCAAGGTGCGGCCATCGAATCGAGTGAGTTCAACAAAACAATGCGGCTCGATCCCGGGGTGCCCGCTATCGACGAGCCTGCGCGTCATATCTTGAATATCGTTGCGCCGAATCACAACGGACGGCCACGGGCGCAGAGAAAAAGCCCGGTACCAGCGCAGAGACAACGTGCCGTAACGCATGAGGCCAAACTGCCATCCGTGTTTCCATGCGCTGCGACGCCAAATCGCGCATTCCAGTGATCCGCGCTGTCTCGAAATCCAAAATTGCCGGACAACATACACGCCGGCAAGAAGGCAGAGTAATGCCCCGACCACAACGAGAGCAGTCGGGGCATTCAACTCAATATCCTCAGTGCCCAGCCGTCGCCGGTGCGACAGCCTGAGCCTCGTCAACCACCAACGTCACGACGTCTTCGTCAATTGAGACGAAACCACCGGTGACATGCATTCGGCGTTCGGTCAGGTCAGTGCCAATAATGCGCACATTACCTTCCTGCAAAATCGACAGAGTCGGGATCATCCCGGGAATGATGCCAAGAGATCCGTCCGCCGCAGGGGCAATAACCTGGGAGGCTTCGCCGCTCCACAGAGTGCGGTCAGCGGCCACGAATGTGACCCGCAGAACCTTTTTGACCGAGTCGGTGCTCACTGGGCCAGTTCCTTCTGGATCTTGTCCCAGTTGCGCAGCACGTCTTCAATGCCGCCGACGTTAAAGAACGCCTGCTCCGCGATATGGTCAAACTCCCCGTTGCAGATGCCTTTGAAGCCCTCAATGGTGTCACGGATGGACACGTCAGAGCCGTCCACACCGGTGAACTGCTTGGCCATATGGGTGTTCTGGGAGAGGAACTGTTGGATACGGCGGGCGCGAGCAACGACGACCTTATCCTCTTCGCTGAGCTCGTCAACACCGAGCATCGCGATAATGTCCTGAAGCTCTTTGTTGCGCTGGAGAATCTGCTTAACCCGCACGGCGGTCTCGTAGTGATCCTTACCGATGTAGCGCGGATCCAGGATTCGTGAGGTGGAGGCAAGCGGATCCACAGCCGGGTAGAGGCCACGGGATGCGATTTCACGAGATAGCTCCGTGGTTGCATCCAGGTGGGCGAATGTGGTTGCCGGCGCCGGGTCGGTGTAGTCGTCTGCGGGCACGTAAATTGCCTGCATCGAGGTGATGGAGTGGCCTCGGGTTGAGGTAATGCGTTCCTGCAGAACACCCATTTCGTCGGCGAGGTTCGGCTGGTAACCCACGGCGGACGGCATGCGTCCAAGCAGCGTGGAGACCTCTGAGCCCGCCTGAGTGAAGCGGAAGATGTTGTCAATGAACAGCAGCACGTCCTGGCTCTGCACATCGCGGAAGTATTCCGCCATGGTCAATGCCGACAGGGCAACCCGCAGACGGGTGCCCGGCGGTTCATCCATCTGACCGAACACCAATGCGGTCTTTTCAATAACCCCGGACTCGGTCATTTCCTCGATCAGGTCCCAACCTTCACGAGTACGCTCACCGACGCCGGCGAACACCGACACACCGTCGTGGTTGTTGGCCACGCGGTAGATCATTTCCTGGATCAGCACCGTCTTGCCGACGCCGGCGCCACCGAAGAGACCGATCTTGCCACCCTGCACGTACGGGGTCAGCAAGTCGATCACTTTGATGCCGGTCTCGAACATCTGGGTCTTGGATTCCAGCTGGTCAAAGGACGGCGCCTTGCGGTGGATGGGCCACCGCTCGGTCACTTTGAGCTGTTCTTCGGCGTCAACGTTGAGAACGTTGCCGACCACGTCAAAAACTTTGCCGAGGGTGAAGTCGCCCACCGGCACCGAAATCGGGGCGCCGGTGTCGGTGACCTGGGCTCCACGGACCAGACCGTCCGTTGGCTTCAACGCAATGGCACGGACCATGCCGTCGCCAAGGTGCTGAGCAACCTCAAGGGTGAGTGTGAATGAGTTTTCACCCTCGCCCTGGCCCGACAAGTCAATGGGGACGGTGAGGGCGTTGTACAGATCGGGGATCTGTCCAGGGGGGAATTCAATATCAACAACGGCGCCGGTGACCCGGGCGACGCGGCCGGTACCGCCACTCCCGGTGGTGGTCTGCTCGGTCTCGGTGATAGTCATCTCGTCTTCCTTATCGCGATGGGAGGGCCGCTGCGCGCCCGGTCAACGTTCTTTTCTACCCGAGCCGGCCAGCGCGTCAGCGCCGCCCACGATCTCGGTAATTTCCTGGGTAATCTCTGCCTGGCGCGCGGTGTTCGCAAGGCGGACGAACTTGCGAATTTGTGTCTCCGCGTTATCGGCGGCGGTGCTCATCGCGCGCTGACGCGCCGCATGTTCCGAAGCAACCGACTGCATCAAGATGTTGATGATGCGCGATTCGACGTACCGCGGCAACAGGGCATCGAGCACGGTGTGGGGGTCCGGTGCGAACTCATACAGCGGGTAGAGCGGCGGAGGGGTGCCGTCATCTGACGCTGGATCCGCATCGACAATTTCCAGCGGCACCAACCGTGCCGTTCGCGCTTCCTGAGTGAACCTGCTCAGAAACCGGGTCCCGACGATGAACAGCTCATCAATGTGGACTTCGGGATCCTCGCTCAGCAGATCGTGCTGTACGCGCTGAGAAACTTCGCGACCGAGCGCTACCAGCTCATCCTCGGCATATGGCGCCCAAGCCTGTTCCACGGGGTGCTCGCGGAAGGTGAAGTACGACAGCCCTTTGCGTCCAACCGTGTAGAGAACAACCTCTTTACCCTTATCAATGGTGAGGGTGTTAATGAGACGTTCGGCCTCGCGGATCACATTTGAGGAATATGAACCGGCCATTCCTCGATCTGAGGTAATGAGCAGAATCCCAGCTCTGCCCGTGACCTGCCGACTGCTCAAAAACGGGTGTCCGGCATCGCGCGAGTGAGTGGCCACCGCCGCCACGGCCTGGGTGATGGCCTGGGCGTACGGGGTGGTTGCTTCCACCCGGGCATGCGCTTTGGAGATGCGCGCCGCAGAAATCATCTCCATAGCCTTGAAGATCTTCTGCATGCCTTGAGCGGACCGGATCCGCTTCTTATAAACCCTTTGCTGGGCTCCCATATCTCTCCCTCGTCAACTCACCGGCGTGCCGTTGCCGACGGGCCTCAGCGCTGACCCCGGACAATGCGGTCCTGATCCACCTCGTCTTCGCTGAGGCGACCTTGTTCGCTCTCACCCACCGCAGCATCGCTCGTGCGGCCGGCTAGGAATTCCCGCTTGGCCTCATCGAGGATGGCGGTCAGCTCAGCTTCGGTGTCGGAGTCAAATTTCTCTGTGTCGCGAATCCGGCTCAGAACGGTGCCGTTGCGACGCAGAAGATCGAGAAGATACGCCTCAAACGCCAGCACCTCTTCGACTTCAATATCGTCGAACTTACCCGTGCTACCTGCCCAGATGGAGACAACCTGTTCCTCAACCGGGTACGGCGAGTACTGATTCTGCTTGAGCAGTTCCATTAATCGAGCGCCACGCTGAAGCTGATGCTTGGAGGCCGCGTCGAGGTCGGAGGCGAACATGGCGAAGGATTCCAGGTCGCGATACTGCGCCAGTGAAATTTTCAGGGTGCCCGACACCGACTTCATAGCCTTGATCTGGGCGCTACCACCCACGCGGGACACTGAAATACCGACGTCCACGGCGGGGCGCTGATTTGCGTTGAAAAGGTCGGATTGCAGGAAGCATTGACCGTCCGTAATCGAAATAACGTTGGTCGGAATATAGGCAGAGACGTCATTCGCTTTGGTTTCGATGATCGGGAGCCCGGTCATCGATCCCCCGCCCATATCGTCGGACAGCTTCGCACAGCGTTCGAGCAAACGAGAGTGCAGGTAGAACACGTCACCCGGGTAGGCTTCACGGCCCGGCGGACGACGCAAAAGCAGGGACACGGCTCGGTATGCTTCGGCCTGCTTGGACAGGTCATCAAACACGATCAGAACGTGCTTGCCTTCGTACATCCAGTGCTGGCCGATAGCCGAACCGGTGTACGGAGCAATGTACTTAAAGCCTGCGGGGTCGGAAGCAGGCGCAGCCACGATGGTGGTGTACTCCATGGCGCCGGCCTCTTCGAGCGCGCTGCGCACAGAGGCGATGGTCGAGCCCTTCTGACCAATTGCGACGTAGATGCAACGCACCTGCTTCGACGGGTCCCCGGACTCCCAGTTGGACTTCTGGTTAATGATGGTGTCGGTTGCAATGGCGGTTTTACCGGTCTGGCGGTCGCCGATGATGAGCTGGCGCTGTCCACGACCGATCGGGGTCATGGCGTCGATCGCCTTGATCCCCGTCTGCAGCGGTTCCTTAACGCTCTTGCGCTGCATCACGGTGGGAGCCTGAAGTTCCAGAGCACGCCGACCAGTCGACTTGATCTCGCCGAGGCCGTCGATCGGGGACCCCATCGCGTCGACTACGCGGCCGAGGTATCCGTCGCCAACGGGGACAGACAGCACTTCTCCGGTCCGGTGCACTTCCTGACCCTCTTCGATCCCGGTGAATTCACCGAGCACAACGCAGCCGATTTCGCGAAGTTCAAGGTTCAAGGCGAGGCCCAGGGTGCCGTCCTGGAAATGAACGAGTTCGTTGGCCATCACGCCTGGCAGGCCCTCAACGCGGGCGATACCATCGGCCGACTCGGTGACGTGCCCGACCTCGTCCTTCGTGGTGGAGCCAATCTGATAGGAGGAGACTGCTGTATCCAGGGCGTCCCGGATCTCCTCGGGACGAATCGTGAGCTCGGCCATGTCGCTGCTCCGGTTCCTTTCCTCGACCCGGCCGGACCGGGACAGTTGCTTCATATGGGGTCTTCGGTGATGCTGTCAGGTGGTTAGGAGGACAAACTCCGACGGGCTGTGTGCAGCCGCGACAGCACGGTGGCGTCGTAGAGGTCATTGCCGACCTGGATGCGCAGGCCCCCGATGACATCGGGTGACAATTCGAGGCTCATATGCACCTCACGCCCGTAGATACCGCCCAGGATCTTTCCAAGACGTTCCTGCTGAGCCGTAGTCAGCGGGGTTGCACTGGTCACAAGAGCGACCAACCGCTGCCGGCGTTCGGCAGCGATGGCGAGCATGTCCAACACTCGGCGGGATGCCTTGCGGTCCGTTCCGTACGTGACTGCCTGCTGAACCAGCAGCTGAGTCACCTCGTGTGCGCGTCCGGCGAGCAGACTCTTGACAATGCTCAGCCGTACCTCGGGGCGGTCACGGGTTTCATCGAACGCCGCACTGAGTTCCGGGCTTGAATCAATCGTCCGCGACACGCGGAACAGTTCATCCTCGACCGTGCCCAGCGCATCCTCGCGTTCTGCTTTGAGTAACAGGCAGGTGGCGCCGACGCATTCCAGCGCGTCGAGTAGGTCATCCTGCTGTGACCACCGCCGACGCACGAGCGCCAGGGTGAGGTCGAGAGCGACCGGGCAGACGCGTCCTTCAAGGAGTTTTTGGGCTACGGATGCCTTGAGATCACCGTCGCGTCCGGAGTCGCTGAGCAGCCTCAGGAGGCGATTGGTGGAGTCGATCAGACTCGCAATCTCGAAAAGTTCCCGTCCGCAGGTGATCAGATCCGTGTCTGGTGCCGAAAGCACGGCATCGGCTTGGGACATCACCTGGTGGAGGGAATCAGCGGATACTCCGCGCATCACAAACTCCTCACCGGGCAGAGACCGAATTAGAGACGTCGGCCTGTGCTTCCAGATCGTCCAGGAATCGGTCGATCACTCGATGTGCACGTTCGTCGTCCGTCAGAGCTTCCCCGACGATCTTCGATGCCAGATCAGTTGCCAGGGATCCCACATCGCCGCGCAGCTGGGCAGCTGCGGCACGGTGCTCAGCTTCAATCTGCTGACGTGCCGAGGCGACGATACGCTCCGCTTCAGACTCCGCACGCTCACGCATTTCACGTACGATGCGCTGACCGTCTTGGCGGGCCTTTTCGCGAATTTCTGCCGCCTGCTGGCGGGCAGTGGCGAGCTCTTGCTCCTGGTGAGAACGCAGGCGCTTGACTTCGTCCTGAACTACCTCAGCCTGCTTGAGACCGCTTTCGATTCGCTCACGACGCTCGTCGAGCACCGCGTTCATCTTAGGCAGCACATATTTCATACAGACCAGGCACAAAATGATCAGAAAGACCAGCGTCCAAAAGATCTCGGGTACCTCAGGTATAAATAGGGCGAATTTACCTACCCCATCGACAGCCAAGTTCATGGGTGACCTCAGAAGATCAGACCGGTCACGATGCCGAGCAGCGTGAGGACCTCGGTAAAAGCAATACCAATAAACATCGTGGTCCGTAGTTCACCGCGCAGCTCAGGCTGACGCGCCATCGCTTCGGATGCCTTACCCACGATAATGCCAATACCGATGCCCGGGCCGATTGCTGCGAGACCGTAGCCAATGGAGGCGACGTTACCGGAAAGCTCGGCGAGGGTGGTGGTGTCCACTAGGGTTCCTTTCGTAGTGCGAGAGCCCGGTTGGGCCCTCAGGTCGAAACAACGGCTGATGGAGCGAGAGGCGCGCTATCAGTGCTCGTCGGAGGTGGCCATCTGAATGTAGACCGCTGAGAGCATGGCAAAGATAAAGGCCTGGAGGATGGCAACGAAAATTTCAAAGCCGTAGATCCCCAGAGAAAGACCGAACGATAACGGTGACATAGCCTTCATCCACCAGGCTCCGAGTAAAAGCGCCTGGGACATTGAGACGAACACGGCGAGCATCATGTGCCCGGCAACCATGTTCGCAAGCAGACGGATAGTCAAAGATCCCCAACGGATCAACACAACCTGGAGAAATTCGATCGGGACCAGCAGCAGATAGATCGGCTTCGGCAGACCCGGGGGCATGGTCTCATGCTTGAGATAACCGGCCAGACCGTGCTTGCGCACACCGAAGTACACGTAGGTCACAAAGGTCCATAGAGCCAGGGCTAGCGGCATTCCGACTACAGATGTGCCCGCGATATTTAGGCCCGGCACCGCGCCGGACAGGTTCATCGCGAGGACCACAATGAAAATGGTGGTCAGCATGGGTGCGAAACGCTTACCCTCGCGGATACCGAGCACACCGACCACGATATTGCGGTCGACGAAATCCATCACGAGTTCCAGGGCGCTCTGTGCTTTACCGGGCACGAGCTTTGCTCTGGATGCGATGAGGCACAGCGTCACACATACCACGACCACTACGACGAGGCGGACGAGCTGGATCCGGTTGAACTCGAAGAAGGTTCCTTGACCGAAGATGGCCTCGGGGAAAAATTCCTTCAGAGTGGGAATGTGGAAAAACGAGTCACCTTCCGCGAGAAGGTGGGTCGCGACTGCTGGGGTGTTCAGGTCGATCTCCCGGTCTCACGGCGTCCGACTCGTCCCTGAGGGGCGACCGGACGGCCTGTCGGTCGTCTGGGTTAGGTGATCATCCCGGAGGAACCAAGCAGGTCCACCGGTGGACGCGCGCGAAGAGACAGCCTCGTGCGCTGCGATCTTGGCCAGCTTAGCAGAAGTGCCGAATGATGATAGGGACCTTCCGACCAGTCGCTGGCGATCTCATCCCGCAGGACTTCCCGCAGGAATATGGATAACACAAAGAGATAAGACAGGCCGCACTTTTGGACGGTGACGACGACACTTTGGATGGCCTGATCAGCGCCGGCACGCGCAGGATGGATCAGCCTTCGACTTCCAACTGATGGCGCGAACGCACCAGCATCACCGCTTCCACAATGACCGTGCTGACCGCTCCGATTAACAACGCGATACCGATCCACGGACGCGAAAACACAGGGTTATCCTGCACGAGCAGAACTACCCCGATCACGATCACCATTTTCAGGGCCCAGGTTCCCATCACCGCTGCTGCGGTTGCCGACGGACTCGCCTGACGAGTTGTCCGCACCGTAAATACTGTGGGCGTCGTCATAACCAAGGCTAAGCCTGAGCCGATCAGCGCCCCGGTAACAGCCGAGGATGATGTCATCGCAGCCACAATCACGATCACGAGATCCAAGATCACGCCAATACCGATTGCGATCAGAACCGAACGCATCAGGAAGCGGTCATTGTCGGCCCGTCGGCGAGCGAGCCCGGGATCGATCACACGACCCGGGGGGCTGTCATTGGGCGTCGGAGCATTCATGGCGTTCCTCGTCTCGGCGGTGGGTCTCATCCTGCGTTCCCGATGACACGTGCGAGGTTGCTGGCTGAGATAAAGGAGGTGACTCGCACTGCTGGGGCTCACGAGATTCTGCGCGAACAGCCCTGCGCCGCAACCGCGTCAACGGATCAATCGTCAAGACCACAGCAAATGCAATACCGACGGCCCAGAAAATCGCGGCATACGTGAACGGAACCAAGACTGGTAACAACAGCCCAATGGCCACAACTACCGTCCACAGGTACATGATGAGTGCAGCGCCGCGCTTGGAGTGCCCGAGAGCTAGCAACCGATGATGCAGATGCCGTTTATCGGGATGGAAAGGAGACTTCCCCGCTCCGACCCGTCTGACCACAGCGCTCGTAAAATCGAGGAACGGAATGAACATGACCCCGAGCGGCAACAGGATCGGAAGGAACTGGCCCACGAGGTCCGAAGTCTTCAATCGTCCAGGATCTACCTGGCCCGTCACCGTGATCGTTGAGGCTGCAAGCAACAGCCCGAGCAGCATTGAGCCGCTATCCCCCATGAAAATCCGGGCCCGATCAAAGTTGTGCGGCAAGAAACCTAAACAAGCCCCGATCATGACCGCGGTAATGAGTGTCGCCAGTGAGGAGTAGTCCTCGGCGCTGGCAGACCGGGTCAGATCGTACGCATAGAGGAAAAACGCGATACCACCGATTGCCATCACGCCCGCGGCAAGACCGTCCAGACCGTCCACAAAATTGACGGCATTCATGCATACGACGACCACGAGCACGGTCAAAATAAGTGAGCTGCGATACGACAGCAGGGTCACACCGCCCAGTGGCAGCGAGTAAATTTGAACACCCTGCCACGCCAACAACACGGCGGCGAGTACCTGACCTGCAAGCTTCGTCCACCAGTCGAGGTCCCATTTATCGTCGGCAGCCCCGAGCAGACACACCACGGTCGCCGCAGCGAGCACCGCCCATGGCTGCCCGGTCTGGGTGAACAGCCCATGCAAGAAGGGAACCTGGGAGGCCACCACCATGGCAGCGGCAACCCCGATCAGCATCGCTACTCCGCCGAGCCGAGGCGTCACCACAGTGTGCACATCTCTTGCGCGCACAGCGGTCATAGCACCGATCCGCCGGGCAAGCAGGCGTGCGGCGGAGGTGGACAGATACGTCACCGCCGCCGATAAGACGAGCAAAAACAGGTAGACCCTCAAGGCCGCGCGGCTCCGTGGTGACGAGTGGTATCGGTCTCTGAGGCATCATCGGCCGCACCGATCAGATCGGCTGCCGCCGGGTCCTGCTCAGAGGGAAGTGACGGTTTAGATCCAGAGCCTTCGGGGGCTGCATCAACAGGCACACTCGCATCAACAGGCGCACTCGCATCAACGGCCTTACTGGCTTCAGGTGCGGTAGTGGCAGCCCCCTCAGAACCCTCATCGCCCTGTTCTTCGGTGCTGGTCGGGCTCTCGGTGCCTGCTGAGCTATCCGCAGTAACCGATTCACCCGGGGTCGGCGAATCACTTAGAGCCGGGGCCTCCGGGCTCGTGTGCGCTTCCTGGACCGGTGCTTGGTCAGCATCCGAGCCCGCGATCGACTCGGCACTCTGGTCAGCATTATCGAGGGCAGCATTGTCAGGGGTGGCGTTGTCGGGGGTGGCCTCGCCATCGGTAGCGTTATCAGAGGCCGGACCACCGGATTCAACGACCTGCTCAGGTTCCGGTTCGGGCGATGCGAAAATATCACCGATTTTCTCGACGATCTGTTCCCGAGTGAGCACACCAGCTCGCACGATCTCCGGCGGAGTCACCGTGGCATCAATAATGGTGGACGGCTCCCCCAACGCGCTGGGCCCGCCATCCAGATACACCTCAACCTCGTCGCCGAGCTGGGTCGCCGCATCCAAAATAGTGGTCGCTGCCGACTTTCCACTGCGGTTAGCACTGGAGACGGCCAATGGCCCGGTGCGGCGCAGAAGCTCGAGGGCGACTTCATGGTCAGGCATGCGCAATGCCACAGTCCCCTTGGTATCCCCCAGATCCCAGGTCAGACTCGGTTGGGCAGACAAAATAATCGTCAGTCCCCCGGGCCAAAACGCTTCCGCAAGACGTTCAATGTCCTCGGGAATGTCGCGCGCCAGCGCATGCAACACGGCGATATCTCCGACGAGAACCGGCGGCGGCATATTGCGACCCCGTCCCTTCGCTGCCAACAGCCGATGGACAGCGTCTGCGTCAAAGGCATCTGCGCCGATCCCATAGACCGTGTCGGTTGGCAACACAATGAGTTGGCCACCGCTTACAGCCTCGGTTGCCGCGTCGAGAGCGGTCGTACGGCTCTCTGCTTGGGTGCAGTCATATACGCTCACGTCGCTCAGTTTCTCACCTTTAATGTGCTGGGCGCATCATCAGTCCTTAGAGGTGATGTTTCCCCTCCTCGATGCGCCACCACGAAACGGTCACGACCGCTGAGGTCCACAGCGGTGCGGATATCTTCAAACCCCCCGATGCGCTCAAGCAGATCCCGGGCGGCCTCGCCTTGGACGTCGGCGTGTTCCATCACGAAGAGACCACCGGGCCTGAGCACATTAGCTGCCACAGCCATAACGTGAGCTGGAACCCACAGCCCGTCATGTCCGCCGCCAAACAATGCCCGATGCGGATCGTGCCGGATGACCTCAGCGTCAACAGGGACCTGTCCAGGAGGAATATACGGCGGGTTCGACACCACGACATCGGCATTTGCGAGCTGAGCCACAAGCTCTCCGCGGGCTGAGGTGCCGGCAACATCGGCCTGCACGACCCGAAATCTCGATGGATTAGCCACTCGCTGAAGATTCTCACGAGCTAAATCGGCAGCTAGAGCATCCATCTCGACTGCAATGACCTGTGCCTCAGGGAACTCATCGAGCAGGGCAGCCGCCAAAGCGCCGCTTCCTGTGCATAGATCAATGACCCTACGACAAGGTCCGTCGTAGGCATGGACGAGATCAATCGCAACCTCGGTTTCCGGGCGGGGAATGAACACACCCGGACGAACCATCAGCTCAAGCCGCCGAAACGGAGCACTGCCCAGGATGAGCTGTAACGGCTCGCGCGCTTCCCGGCGCATCAGCAGCGGCTCCAGGCTCTCACCCAGATCTGAGGGAACATCATCAACCAGCACCAACGGTCCCTGCGCACCAAGCGCGTGGGTCAAAATCATCCGTGCATCGACCGCCGGGGAGGGCACACCAGCAGCGTCCAATCGAGCGGTCGCCTCCGCCAGTGCGGCGCGAAGAAGAGGGTGCATCCGGTCAGATTCCTTTACCCGTAGCGACGATCAGCGAGTCCGAAAGCCGCTGTTGCGCATAACCTGGTTCTCATATCGCGTCAGTCAGTCGCAGACGCGAGCCGAGCTTCCCGTTCCGCAGCAACACACGATGAGATGACATCGTCTAGAGCGCCGTCAAGCACCTGGTTGAGATTGTTTGCCTTATACCCGGTGCGGTGGTCACTGATCCGATTTTCGGGATAGTTGTAGGTGCGGATGCGCTCTGAGCGGTCAACCGTGCGCACCTGTGCCCGCCGAGTGGCAGATGCTTCGGCCTCTTCCTCCGCTCGGCGAGCATCTAAAAGACGCGACCGTAGGATTCGCAATGCTGCTTCTTTATTTTGCAGCTGACTCTTTTCGTTTTGGCAGGACACCACAAGCCCCGTCGGCAGATGCGTGATGCGCACAGCCGAATCCGTGGTGTTCACGCTCTGGCCGCCAGGACCAGAGGACCGAAACACATCTATCCGGAGGTTGGCCGGCGCCATTTCTTCCGCGAGCAGCTCATTTTCATCCATGGCATCGGCCTCGGGAACCACCAACACACCGACCGCGGAGGTGTGAATGCGGCCTGAGGATTCAGTCACCGGCACCCGCTGGACCCGGTGCACCCCACCCTCATGTTTAAGATGCGCCCATACTCCTTCGGCTGGCGTCGGGGTTCCGGGGGCTTTAATCGCCACTGCGGCATCCTTAATTCCGCCGAGGTCGCTAATCGTCGAGGTGAGCACATCCACTCCCCACCCCTTAGATTCGGCATAGGCCCGGTACATGCGCAACATGTCGGCGGCAAAGAGCGCCGATTCTTCCCCGCCTGCGCCCGCTTTAATTTCTAAAATCACGTCACGGGCATCATCAATGTCGCGGGGGGCAAGCAATTCTTCCAGCGCCGTTTCGAGGTCGCCCACCCGAACCTCCAGCTCCCGCGCCTCCTGGGCGAACTCACCCCCACCATCTTCGCCCGCAAGCTCCTGAGCTGCCGCTAGGTCATCCTTCGCGCGGGCGAGCTCATCTCGGGCGCGCACGATCTGGGTGAGCTGAGCGTAGCGGCGTGACAGGGCACGCGCGCGGGCAGTGTCAGCGTGCACAGCAGGATCCGCAAGCTGCTTTTCGAGGTCGGCATGCTCAGCTAGCAATGGCGCAAGTGAATCGGTCACAAAGACCCTCCGAGAATTCGTGGTGGTATATAGCCCTGATTACGTGGGGACAACAGGTACGCGGATACAGCAACGGCGCCGGCGCCGCGATAAAGGTTCGCGGAGCCGGCGCCGTCGGAAAAGCTATTTGGCGGCTTTCTTTTTGCCGTAGCGGGCCTCGAAACGGGCCACGCGGCCACCGGTGTCAAGAATCTTCTGCTTACCGGTGTAGAACGGGTGGCAGGCCGAGCACACTTCGGTGTTGATTCGACCATTGGCCTTGGTGCTGTGCGTGGTGAACGTGTTCCCGCAGGTGCAGGTCACGGTCGTCTCCACGTACTGGGGGTGAACGTCCTTCTTCACGTGTGTCTCCTTAGGTGATGGGGCCGCTGGGTCGCCGCGCCGACGCGCCGCGTGAACCAGAACCACAGGTCAGTTTGCCAGAGCAAAGACTCCACGGCGACCCTTCCCTCAAGATGGTGATCAACTCATCACGCATCCTGGGAAAGGGTTCACCCGTAAGCCCCTGACAACCTGAATGCTCCCGATCAGATCAGTCGTTGTTACCGCGTCCGGGAACCGGCGTCGTTTTTTGCACGGTCACCAAGAATTCAGTATTGGACTGAGTTTTTTTAATGCGTTCCAGCAGAAGCTCAAGTGCCTGCTGCTGTTCCAGAGCAGACAGCACCCGGCGAAGTTTCCACATAATGGCGAGCTCTTCGCGGCCCATCAGTGCTTCTTCGCGACGCGTACCCGAGGCGTTGACATCGACCGCCGGGAAGATCCGTCGATCCGCCAAACGGCGATCGAGTTTCAGCTCCATATTGCCGGTGCCCTTAAATTCCTCGAAGATCACTTCGTCCATCTTCGAGCCGGTTTCTACCAGCGCGGTAGCAAGAATGGTCAGCGATCCACCATGCTCAACATTGCGGGCCGCGCCAAAGAATCGTTTGGGCGGGTACAGCGCCGAGGAATCCACACCGCCGGACAAGATACGGCCCGAGGCGGGAGCTGCGAGGTTGTAAGCACGCCCAAGACGGGTAATGGAGTCAAGCAGAACCACTACATCGCGGCCCATTTCCACCAGACGCTTTGCCCGTTCAATCGCCAATTCAGCGACGGTCGTGTGGTCATCGGCTGGGCGGTCAAAGGTGGAGGCGATGACCTCACCTTTCACGGTCCGCTGCATATCGGTGACTTCCTCGGGGCGCTCATCCACGAGTACCACCATCAGGTGCACCTCGGGGTTGTTTTCCGCGATGGAGTCTGCAATCTGCTGCAGGATAATTGTTTTACCGGTTTTCGGCGGCGCCACAATCAAACCGCGCTGGCCTTTACCAATCGGAGAGACCAGGTCGATCACCCGGGGAGTGATGTTTGACGGGTTTCTTTCTAACCGCAACCGTTCATCCGGGTATAGCGGGGTGAGCTTAGAAAACTCCACCCGCTGGCGCACCTGCTCAGGAGCCAGCCCATTGACGGTGTCCACCCGCACCAAAGCCGCAAACTTTTGGTGCTTTCCACCACCCTGGTTTTGAGACTCACCATCTCGGGGGGCCTTTACCTGGCCGGTGATGGCATCTCCCTTGCGCAGACCAGCTTTGCGCACCTGGTTCATGGAGACGTACACATCGCTCGGGCCGGGCAGATACCCAGTGGTGCGCACGAATGCGTAGTTGTCGCGGATATCGAGGATGCCAGCGACGCCCATCAGAACGTCGCCCTCGCGTACATCCTCATCGGTTTCGGGCAGGTTATCGCCCCGGCCACGCCGTTTGCGATCGCGTCGGTTGCGCGAGCGGCGACCACCGCGACGATCATCGTCGTCGTCCGGCCCGGTGCCAGCCTGGCGGCGATCAAAGCGCTGTCCGGTGCGCTGCTCGTCGCGATCTTCGGAACGTTTACGCTGGTCGCGGTTCGACACCGGCAATTCGATGTCCTCAATGCGTTGGGGACGCTGGCGCTGGTCCCGTGCGGGGGGCAAATCTATTTGGATAGCGCCGCGGTTCCCCTGGTCTAAGCCAGATTCTGAGCGTTCCGTGCGTTCCGAACGCTCAGTCCGTTCGCCACGCTCGGTCCGTTCTCCTCGCTCAGCACGGTCGTAGCGCTGTGAACGGTCTGAGGCGCGGCGACGGTCCCCATCGCGGTCAGAGTAGCGGCGCGGCGAGCGCTCAGACTCCTGACGTTCACCGCGTTCCGAGGACTCGGCGCGCTCCGGACGCTCCGCCCTCGGGCTACGCCCCTGGGACGAGGAAGAGTCCTCAGTGCGGTCCGCACGGGAGGTACGGTCGGAGTCTTTCGCCGGTTGCGCCGAAGTGTCGCGAGATACCGGCGACGACGCTGACGTCGAGTCAGCAGATGAATTCTCACGGGTGCTTCGGGGGGTTGACGACGCAGACCGCTCCTTTGAGGCGGCCTCACTCGCCCGACGTGCAGCAAGCGACGCACTGTAGGCGGCAGCTCGCGCATGGGCGTTGCGAATTTCGTCGATGAGCTCTCCCTTGCGGAAGCGCCTTACCCCTTTAATACCGAGCGAGGTCGCAATAGATTGAAGTGCGGGAAGCTTGAGGGATGCGAGGTCGTTCCCGTCAGCCGACGCAGATTTGGTGTCGGTCACCAGGTGTCCTTTCCTGTCAGACCCTTAAGTCTGCGGGGATGGAAGATGCGTGATGGTGCGTCGACGTCGACCCCGATCTCAAGGCCTGGCCTGCGTTAGTCGTGCGATACGATCTCGCGGGCAAAGGGCACTGCCATCGGAAGGTTCGAAGAGATCCTCACGGAACTGGTCCATCGCTCTGACGCCCATCATTGATGACGGAGTTTCGGGAGAGACCGAGTTGCTGGGGACGACGGTTCTTCGTAGGAACCGGACGCATGGAAAGGTTAGCACACAGCAGCAGGGAACGGTCTGATAGCAATCAGATGTCGTCGCACACGGCCCCGCGTCGGTCCAAACCTGGTCGGGCCAGCCGCCATGCCCCGGGATCTCCGACTGCACGACGCACAATACTGGCGAGATCCTCATCGACTCCGGCGAGCACCAACACCGATGGTCCCGCACCCGAAATAGTCGCCGGATAACCCTCTTGACGCAAGATACGTACGAGGTCCAGCGACTCAGGCATTGCCGGGGCCCGGTATTCCTGATGCAGAACGTCTTCGCTTGCGTCCATCAGGAGGCTCAAGTCGCTGTGCTCATTAGTGAGAGCATGTACTAAAAGAGCGACCCGGCTCACCGCGAACACCGCATCGCGGTGGCTGACCTGTTCGGGGAGCAGACCTCGAGCATGGGAGGTAGCCAGCGTGTTCTGCGGGGACAATATGAGCGGATCCACCACCGAATGAGCCGGGATTGGAAGCCGCATCGCCCGCGCAGTCTGCCCGTGTTGCCAGGCGATGGTCGCCCCACCCAACAACGCTGCCGCCGCGTTATCGGGATGCCCTTCCAGGTCAGAGGCCAACTGAAGCATTGCGGCAGGGTGAAGCACCTCATCCGGGTGTACTCCACGGGGCGTCACGAGTCCGCGAGCCAGCGCGATCCCCGCAATCACCGCTGCGGCCGAGGACCCCAACCCTCGTCCATGCGGAATTCTATTGATGGCGCGCAGACGCAGACCTGCCTGGGGAGCTCCCACATAATCGAGCGTGGTGCGCAGGGCGCGCACCACCAAATGGTCCTCGCCGCGGGGAACCTCATCACGTCCCTCCCCTTGGACCTCAATATCGAGACCACCGGCGAGCGCTTCAACCTCCAGGTCATCGCGAAGTCCCAGGGCAAGACCCAGGCAGTCAAAGCCCGGGCCTAGGTTTGCACTCGTCGCGGGCACGCTGACGCTAACTCCGGTTCGTTCAATTCTCACTGCGCTCTCCTCACGATGCGCAGCGTACACAATGCCAACCCGGTGTCACAGATTCATCGCCTGGGCTGCCGCATCCGCAGTGGCGGGAATTTCCACCGGTCGCAGGTCGCGCGTGGACAGCGCGGTATCGACATCTTTGAGACCGTTGCCGGTCACTGTCACCACAATGGTTTGGCCAGCTTCAACCTCGCCGCGCCGAGCGTTTTGCACAAGTCCGGCGATCCCTGCGGCTGAGGCGGGTTCCACGAACACTCCGGCCTGGTCCGCGAGCATGGCCTGGGCGGCGAGAATCTGTTCATCCGTGACCGCTTCAATTTTGCCGCCGGATTCATCTCGCGCAGCGAGGGCCAGGTCCCACGACGCTGGAGCGCCGATCCGGATCGCCGTCGCGACCGTTTCGGGATGCGCAACCGGGCCGCCCAGGACGAATGGAGCCGCACCTGCGGCTTGGAATCCCCACATGCGCGGACGAGCTGAGATGACTTTGTCCTGGTAGTACTCGGTGTACCCGAGCCAGTAGGCCGAAATGTTACCCGCATTTCCGACGGGCAGAATGTGCAGGTCAGGGGCGTATCCAAGCGCATTACAGACTTCAAACGCAGCGGTTTTCTGGCCCTGTAAGCGGAACGGATTCACGGAGTTAACCAGTTCCACTGGGAAACGCTCGTGGAGCGTGCGGGCAATGGTCAGGCAGTCGTCAAAGTTACCGTCCACCGCGATTAAACGGGCACCGTGCACAATCGCCTGGGCGAGCTTCCCGGCAGCGATCTTCCCCTGGGGCAAAAGAACCGTGCAATCCATCCCGAGTCGGCTGGCATACGCGGCCGCGGAAGCGCTGGTGTTCCCGGTGGATGCAGCGATCACACTGCGGGCACCTCGGCCCGCAGCCTTTGCCATCGCCACCACCATGCCCCGGTCTTTAAAGGAACCGGTCGGGTTCATCCCTTCCACTTTGACATAGACGTCCCCGGACACTTGACGGGATAAAGCTGGGACCGGGATCAGCGGGGTCCCGCCTTCACCCAGGGTCAGCTCAGGATCCTCGGCGGTGAGCGGAAGGCGCTCACGATGCTCAGCGATAACACCTCGCCACAGTTGCGCTCCCACGACGGTCACTCTCCTTCAACCCGCAGCATCGACGAAATACACACCACATGCGCATCGGCGCGCAGAGACTCAAGCGCAGAATTCAGGGCATCTTCGCGTGCCCGATATGTCACCAGCTCTACCCTGGCATGCCCACTTTCACTATTGACCTCCTGGTGGATAGTCCGAATGGAGATCCCATGGCCCGAGAGGGTCCCAGCCACTGCGGCCAGCACGCCCGGCTGATCGAGCACGTCCAGCGCAATATAAAAGCCCGACTCCAGCTCGCCGACCGGGGCGACGGGCAAATCAGCGTAGCGAGACTCATTGGGGCCTTTGCCGCCCTGCACCCGATGCCGGGCTACCGACACAATGTCACCGAGCACCGCGGACGCAGTGGGCGATCCCCCGGCGCCCTGACCGTAGAACATGAGACTCCCTGCGGCTTCCGCCTCAACAAACACCGCGTTGTAGGCTCCGCCGACCGAAGAGAGCGGATGCGCCAAGGGCAACATAGCGGGATATACGCGCGCAGCGATCCGCTCACCGTGCTGGTCATCGTCTACACGTTCCACGATGCACAGCAACTTGATCACCATGCCAAGCCTGCGAGCGGCGGCGATGTCGTCCACGTTGATAGAGCGGATGCCCTCACAGTGGACATCATCGAGTCGGACCCGAGAGTGAAATGCAAGCGATGCAAGGATCGCGGCTTTGCTGGCGGCATCATCCCCGTCCACGTCGGCGGTGGGGTCCGCTTCGGCATACCCGAGTTCTTGGGCACGCCCAAGAGCTTCTTGGAAGTCCTGTCCGTGGCGAGTCATGGCGTCAAGGATGTAGTTGGTGGTGCCGTTGACAATGCCGAGCACCCGGCGCACTCGATCTCCTGCCAAGGACTCTCGAATTGGGCGAACCAAAGGAATAGCCCCGGCGACCGCAGCCTCAAAATAGATGTCAGCGCCATGCCGGTCTGCGGCCTCATAGAGCCGCGGGCCATCTGCGGCAAGCAACGCCTTGTTGGCGGTCACGACCGACGCCCCAGATTCGAGCGCGGATTCCAACAGATCGCCCGCCGGATGCAGACCGCCCATCATTTCGACGACGATGTCAGCTGTGCGCACAAGAGACTGCGGCTGGTCAGTGAGCAGTTTCCGGTTCACATGCGCAGCCCGTGGGGCATGAAGAGATTGCACCGCAATACCGATCACTTCTAAAGGGGCTCCCACGCGCTGAGCCAAGTCATCGCGCTGAATGTCTAAAAGGCGCAGCACCTCAGTTCCCACCGTGCCAGCGCCAAGGATTGCGAGGGTCACGGGTTTGGTCTGTGCACCGGGCTGTCCCCCGCGCACTAACCGGCTATGGGATGAGGCACTATCCACTGACATGGGAGTCCTTTCGATTCGATGGCGCTATCACCCACGACGGGCATTTCACGCTTTGCAGCCAGAGCATGGCCTATGCGCCGGGGCGGCTGCTCTTTTAGGAATCTAACCTTATGGGGCGCACTGGCGCATGGTTCGGGTCGAGATATGACATGGTCTCATCTACACCGAGCGTCTCCGCTCGTTAGCAACCCCTCCGGCGACCAGTCAGCCCACGTCGCGAGCTAATAAGTCATCCTCAGTCTCTCGCCGCACGATGGTATGGATTTTCCCGTCCCGAACGGCGACGACGGCGGGCCGGGGAACATGGTTGTAATTCGAGGCGAGGGAGAAGCAGTACGCGCCGGTGACAGGCACAGCGAGCAAGTCACCGCGACGAACATCGGCCGGAAGGTATTCGTCTTTCACCACGATGTCCCCGCTTTCGCAGTGTTTACCCACCACCCGAACTACCGCCGGATCAGCCAAGGACACGCGGGAAGCTAGCAGACAGGAGTAGTCGGCATCGTAGAGCGCGGTGCGAATGTTGTCGCTCATACCGCCGTCGACGGACACATACCAGCGGTGATAGGGACCGCCAATCGCTACGTCTTTCACGGTCCCGACGGTGTACAGGGTCAGCGCCGCAGGCCCCGCAATGGCACGCCCGGGTTCTATCGACACCCGTGGGTATTCAAGGCCCGCGCGATCACATTCCTCTCGCACGATCTGGGCGAGCCCGTCCGCGAGATCCTCGGGGGTCGCGGGAGTGTTTTGGGTGGTGTACATCACCCCAAAGCCGCCGCCTAGATCGAGCTCAGGTAACACCCGACCAAAATCATCCCGGACTTCTCGCAAAAGCCTCACGATACGCGCGGCCGCAACCCCAAAACCACTCACGTTGAAGATCTGGGAACCGATATGCGAATGCAAACCTTTCAGTTCGAGGTAATCGTCGCGGTCCAAGACCCGTTCAATGGCACGCCTGGCCTGCCCCCCGGTGAGCGAAAGACCAAATTTCTGATCCTCATGCGCCGTCGCAATGAACTCATGAGTATGTGCTTCAACCCCCGCTGTGACACGAATAAGCACGGGTGCGACGACATTAAGGTCCCGAGCAATGCGGGCAACTTGATCCACTTCGTCGAGGGAGTCGATCACGATCCGCCCAATCCCGGCAGACAAGGCCCGATAAATCTCCTCATCAGACTTGTTATTGCCATGCAACGTCAGGCGATGAGCCGGAAAACCTGCCCGCAACGCGACCGCTAACTCACCGCCGCTGCACACGTCCAATCCGAGCCCTTCTTCGCTCACCCAACGCGCAACCGCAGTGCATAAAAACGCTTTACCCGCGTAATACACGTCTACCCCACCGAGTGGAGCAAACGCCGACTCAAACGCTTTTCTAAAACCACGGGCGCGGGACCGGAAATCCTCTTCGTCGACGATGACCGCCGGAGTGCCAATGTCCCGGGCAATCTCACGGATGTCAACACCCCCAACTTCTAGCGCACCGTCATGTCCGCGGCGCACCGTTGTCGACCAGAGTCCATCGATGAGCGCATTCACGTCCTCGGGATAAGGCAACCATTGCGGGCTCGCGTCATTGCCGTGAAGGGCTCCGGCCTCATGTGCACGCACCTGTGTTATCTCCTCATATCGCGATGGCTTGACGTCAATGCTGCTCTAGACGACGTGACCCTGCTGGCCTAGCCAACACATCACTGCCGGGGTAGCTGCAACATGCCCATGCTGGCATGTCGCACACATCGATACCGGCACGGAGACCAGTAACCATCTGTGAGCAGCCGGGCGATGAGCTAGAACCGGATCCTGTCCCCCGCCACGCAGAAAGCCTAGCGAAGACCTCTGACATTGCAGTGCCATGTCCGCCGTCCAAGATCATCCCAGCACACGCCAAAACCATCCGACTACGAGAGGGCATTGCTATGGTCGTCAGTGAGATCTTCTCCCCCGGGCAGCCGTTCGTGTGGCCGTAGACGCCGGCCGCCCCTGTGGCCGCTCATCCCTTAGACGAAGGAGTTCACCCCGTGCCCACACACGACCTCGTCGTTGTCGCCAACCGTCTACCCGTGGATCGCAAAACTTTGCCAGACGGGAGCACGGAGTGGGTTCCCAGCCCGGGAGGGCTGGTGACCGCGATGGAGACGGTGATGAAGGACGTCGACTCCGGCGCATGGGTGGGGTGGCCGGGTACTCCCGACGAAGACCTTCCCCCATTCGAGGCTGACGGAATGTTCCTCTACCCGGTGCAGCTGAGTGTCGAGGATGTCGAAAAGTATTACGAAGGTTTTTCCAACGGCACTCTATGGCCGCTGTACCACGACGTGATCGCCGACCCGACCTTCCACCGAGGCTGGTGGGATATCTATCTCGCAGTCAACCGCCGATTTGCGCGCGCAGCGATTTCGATTGCCGCACCCGGCGCCACCATTTGGGTACACGACTATCAGCTTCAGTTGGTACCGGAAATGATCCGCGCCAGTCGCCCCGATGTGCGGATCGGTTTCTTCAACCACATTCCCTTCCCTCCCTTTGAACTATTCGCGCAATTACCCAAACGCAATCAGGTGCTGCGGGGTCTGCTCGGGGCCGACCTCATTGGTTTTCAGCGCGAGCATGACACCCTCAACTTTTTAACCTGTGTGCGCCAACTCCTCGGATACCAGATCTCTGACCGCAATGTGCGCGTACCGGGGATCGGTTCCCGCCCCTCCCGAGAAGCAACCGCCCAAGCATTTCCGATTTCCATTGACGCCGCAGCAATCACGGCCATGTCGCAAGAACCCGACATAAAACAGCGTGCCCGTGAACTTCGCCAGGAAATGGGGAACCCGCGCAAAATCGTGCTCGGCGTGGACCGGCTGGACTACACCAAAGGCATCAGGCATCGGTTAAAGGCATATGGTGAATTGCTGGCCGACGAAGCAATCGACCCTCATGAGGTCGTGATGATCCAGGTCGCAACCCCCTCGCGGGAGCGCGTGGAGGCCTACCGTCAGCTGCGAGACGAAGTTGAACTCACCGTCGGGCGAATCAACGGCGACTACGCGCCAATTGGCCGGCCCGCCATTTCATATCAGCACCGTTCTTTTGACCGGCGAGACATGACAGCGCTCTATATGGCAGCGGACGTTCTGCTCGTCACCGCTCTGCGCGACGGCATGAACCTCGTCGCCAAGGAATACGTCGCGGCCCGCGAGGACCTTCGGGGAGTGCTGGTGCTGTCTCAATTCGCGGGTGCCGCAGACGAACTGCGCGCGGCAACCCTTGTGAACCCGCACGATATCGATGAATTGAAAACCGCAATTCTCGACGCCTTAAACACCTCGGATGAGGAACAGGAACGCCGGATGACCTCACTGCGGCGTCAAGTTATTGATCATGACGTCACCTACTGGGCCAAGAGCTTCCTCACCCAATTAGAGGAATTAGATAAACCTGACCACGACCCGGCCTGCCCGCCGGTTCGGCTCCTGGCGCATGATCACCCATCTTCGGAGGACCTCAGCCGGGCAACCCAGGCATTTATTACCGTGCCCCGTCTGCTGATTGCCTCAGATTTCGATGGGGTGCTCGCACCGTTGATGAATGATCGCCATGCCGCCAAGCCCTTAGCCGGGTCCATGGGCTCCCTGCGCGCCCTGTCGGAATTACCGGGGGTCAATGTGGCTTTGGTCAGCGGTCGCAGTCTGGCCGATTTGGAGCAGCTAGCCCAGATGCCCAGTTCCGTCACATTAATCGGTTCGCACGGGGGTGAGGTCGGCCCCCTATCCCCCCAGATGGATGCCGATGTGCTCGACATGGGATCCACCATCATGACCGAGGAACGTGAGCTGCTGCTGCGCTCAATTACGCGAACTTTGCAGGTGATCGCCACTCATCATCCAGGAGCCGAAGTCGAGGTCAAGCCCACCTCAGCTGTTTTGCACACCCGAAATTGCCGTGGTCGTGGCTCAGCGAACGCAACCGAAGAAGCCTTAACCTATGCGCGATCGCTTCCGAATGCACACGTCACCCCCGGCAAAGAGGTGGTGGAATTCGCCGTGGTCCACACCTCTAAGGGCATGGCGCTTGAGTCGTTACGCCGCGCCTGCGCCGCTGACGCCGTGCTGTACCTCGGCGACGATGTCACCGATGAGTACGCGTTCGGGGTTTTACACGCTGGTGACCTAGGAATCAAGGTCGGAGACGGCGACACCGCCGCATCATTCCGGCTACCGGATCCAGAGACAGTCCAGGAGTACCTAGGCCAGCTCCTTAGGATGCGTCGGGATGTTGTCTGAGCCGAACTGTGGCGGCAGCATACGGTAGGTCGAGATCGGGATGCGATAGATAGGGAGACGGGATGAAGGCCGGGATAACACGAGGGATACCCGAAACCGGGACCTTCCTGATTCCCCTGCTGTAAAAACCTCAAAAAATTTGCCGGTCACTATCAGTTAGTGACCGGCAAATTCATGTTGTGGTGCCCGCGATAGGATTCGAACCTACGACCTTCTGCTTCGGAGACAGACGCTCTATCCAGCTGAGCTACGCGGGCGGAACGCACATCACTCTAGCAGGTTCAACCTCACTCCCCCGCCTTCAAGCCTGCGCACACCACGGTTTGAGGTCCATGCCACACCGAGCATTGCACCCGGCGGAACCCCGACCGTTCTCAGCCGCATCCGAGAGGCGACTAAAGCATCGGCTTCCGCCGAGCATCTCAGGCCGGAAGCGGCAACTGGGCACCATGCAACACAGCCGACGGATCGGCAGACATCCCGTATCCGCTCGGCTGAGCACCGGCACGCGCCAACAGGTCACCCACCGCCGCGATCATGGCCCCGTTATCAGTGCACAGACGCACCGGCGGAACCCTCAGGTTAATCCCGGCGCTGGCACACTTTTGTGCGGCCACCTCGCGCAGGTGCCGATTCGCAGCCACCCCACCCACGATCACTAAGGTATCCAGCCCTTCATCCCGACACGCACGCACTGCTTTATGCACCAAAACATCGACCACCGCGTGCTCGAAGGACGCAGCCACATCGGCGACGGGAACCTCAGCTCCCGTACGCTCACAGGTCTCTACTGCCCGAGCCACCGCGGTTTTCAGACCGGAAAACGAAAAGGTGTACGGCGCATCGCCCGACTTCATGAAAGCTCGCGGGAAGGCGAAAGCTTCGCGGTCGCCACCGACAGCTGCTGCCGACACCTCCGGACCCCCGGGATATCCAAGTCCTAGCAGGCGCGCCACCTTGTCAAAGGCCTCACCGGCAGCATCATCGAGTGTGTCGCCAAGGTGAATGATCGGATCACGGACGAGATCGCCTACTTTGAGAATAGACGTGTGCCCGCCGGAAACGATCAGAACGATGCTTCGAGGGGGCAACGGACCGTGTTCAAGTGTGTCGGCTGCCGCATGCCCGGCTAGGTGGTGCACCCCGTACAGCGGCAGGTTAAGTGACCATGCGATCGCCTTCGCTGCGGCCAGACCCACGTGCACCGCGGTGGCCAAACCTGGTCCCGAGGTCACCGCCACATGGGTGAGCTCTCCAGGGGTGATGCCGGCGTCCTCGAGCGCCAGTCGCAAGGTGGGAACCGCGGCGTCCAGATGTGCGCGCGCAGCGATTTCTGGAACCACGCCACCAAAGCGAGCGTGGGCGGCGGCACTGGAAGCCAGGCTTTGACCGAGCAGGATGCCGTCGCTGACGATACCGAAACCGGTTTCGTCGCAAGAAGATTCAACGCCGAGGACCACTGGGGTTTTCACGCGCCCCAGCTTAATCGCTTAGGCTCCGCAACTCGCTCACGGCTGCTTCCGGTATCTGAGCAAAGCTGCTACCGGACAGGATCTCAGCGCTTTTTCGTAAAGAGCGTCATCGGGTTTGAATACTCGCCACTTGGCGAGCGTTTCGCGAAATGCAGATGGCAACCGGTGGATCGCCCGGTCGAGCCAACCGTTGCGATCACATCACCCTGGGCAACCTTTTGCCCCAATTTGACCTTGTAGGACTGTAAATGGAAGTACCCGGTGATCACACCATCACCGTGGTCGATAAAGATACGGCGTCCGCTGGCCTCGTTAAATTCAACTTCGATCACGGTGCCTGCGGCCGAGGCAAGCACAGGGGCACCGCAGGGCGCCCCATAGTCCACACCGTCATGCAGTTTGCTGTACCCGAGAATCGGGTGGGTGCGCCATCCGTAACCACTGGTAATAGCGGCTCCAGGTGCAGGGACGATGAACTTAGGCGTGTTTTTCTGCTTACTATCCGGCTGCGCAGGGCCAGGGGGTTTGGGTGGCGCAGCTAGCGCTGATGCACCTACCTGACCCCCAATTCCGAGAAGCTTCTCCGCCTGGGTGTTGTGCACGTCATCTAGCGCTTCTTGCTGGATGGGATCGACGCTCGGGGCCGATGCTTCGAGCTGTCCATCGAGATCCTGAGAACCGGGTTGCTGGGAGGTCGTTAAATCAGCTCCAAAAGCGGCCCGCAAATCCATGCCGTCGCCTGTGCTGAGATGCGGCGTAGTCGCGGCAGTCGCCAGCGGCACCGCAATGGTGGCGGTTGCGAGCGCGCCGAGCACACCGGTGCGCACGGCAGCCGCGGCCACCGGGTTTGCGGCACGATGTCCACGAACGCGACTGTGGTTGCGGCACCGTGTACGTACCTGCGCCTTTCCGGCGGCACGGTGTGTGGCCACGAAAAACAACCTTCCAACGGTGATGAACGAACGAGGGAAAGACTGAGCAGCACCGGAAGCTACCGGGCAGTCGTCTTACGTCCACACAACGTTAAATGTGCACGGTCCTTAACTCGACCTCCTGGGCTGAGGCATTGCGATTTTTTTGCCTCCGCGACCCGGCTCATGGAACACACTTTGACTACGGGGTGATGATGGCCACCTCAGGCCGGGTGGCGCTGCATCACGTCGTGGACTTCGCCCACTAGTTCTTCCAGCACATCTTCGAGGAATACGGCACCAATGCTGCGCGCGGCTGCCGAGTCCACTCGGGCTAAATGCGCCCCGTTAAACTGCATGGCCCGCAGCACTTCCTCAATGGCATCGGTGTCAGACACCGACACCACCGCGCGCACTTTCCCGGGATGCACCGGCTTGGAATAGGAGTCGTCCAGGGCGTTTTCCGGCAGGAGAACATCTTTGAGATGCAGGTATCCCACGAGGTCATCGGCGTCGTTGCGGACACCGATGCGGCTGTATCCGGTGCGCGCAACCAGGTCATCAAAGTCTTCCGGCGTCACATCGTAGGTCACAGTGACCACATCCTCCATCGGCACCATGATTTCTCGAGCGGTGCGATCGGAGAATTCGATGGCTCCAGACAGCAGCCCCTGATCATCGGCGAGTAGGCCTTCTCGGCGTGATTCGTCGACGATGGCGGCGATTTGGTCTGCCGTGTATTCCGATTCGACTTCGTCGCGCGGTTCCACTCGGAGGATGCGCAGAGCGGAGTTGGCGATACCGTTGAGGATCCAGATAACGGGGCCGAAGACCTTGGAGATCAGCACCAGTGGCGGAGCCAGGATGAGCACCGCCTGTACCGGCACAGCGATGGAGAGGTTTTTAGGGATCATCTCTCCGAAGACCACGTGCAGGTAGGACGCAATCATCAACGCGATCACGAACGCGATCGGATGGGCAAAGGCCGGGGAGATACCGGTCGCATGCAGAAGCGGCTCGAGCAGGTGCGCAATGGCTGGCTCTGCAACGGCACCGAGGGTGACCGAGCAGACCGTGACACCAAACTGCGCGCAGGCCAGCATCCGCGAGACATGCTCAACAGCAAACAGAGCCATTCGAGCTCCGGGGCGCCCCTTAGCTGCGAGCGGTTCGATTTGGCTGTGCCGGGCAGTCATCACGGCAAATTCCGCACCTACGAAGAAGGCATTACCCAGCAGCATCGCGATACCCAAAAATATGGCGGTGACATCGCTCATCGCTGGCCCCCTGCGGGTTCGGTCTGTTCGGATAGGCCAGTGTGACCAGTTAGACCGGTTCGGTTAGATAGATCGGTTTGTTCGGATGGGCCAATCTCCTCAGATAGGCCAGTCCCCTCCGACGGGCCGGCCTGCTGCACGCGCAGCCGAACTTGATCCACTCGGCGCCCATCCATGGCGGTGACGTCTAGCCGCAGACCAGGCAGTTCAACGACATCCCCCACTTCTGGGACACGGCGCAGCGCATCCATCACAAGGCCGCCCAGAGTGTCGTACTCGGATGACTCCGGTACGTCTACTCCCAGATCGCGGCGAATTTCATCGGGTCGCAAAAGGCCGGAGACCGTCCACTCACCCGCGCCAGGACGCCCGGCAATAAACCGTTCAGGTTCGGCTCCGTCGTGTTCGTCAGAAACCTCTCCCACGATCTCTTCGATCACATCCTCCAAGGTCACAATTCCCGCGGTTCCACCGTATTCATCAACGACCACCGCCATCTGGGTTCCGCGGTCCCGCAGGCGTAGCAGCAAAGCATCCAGGCCCACCGTTTCAGGAACCCGCGGCATCTCACTCATGAGGGATGCCACCAGGGTGTCTCCTCGTCGGGCGCGCGGCACCGAAATGGCCTGGCGAATCTGGACCACACCCACGACGTCATCTTCTGAGGAATCGATCACCGGGAATCGTGAGTGTCCGCTGTCCCGGGTGAGGTTGAGCAGGTCTGATGCGGTTTGGTCGCGCCGCAGACTAATCATGGCGCCACGGTGAGTCATCACATCACCGGCGGTTCGCTCCCCCAGGTGCAAGGTGCGGCTGAGCAAAACTGCGGTTCCTGCATCCAAGGTTCCCGCGTCCGCCGAACGGCGCACCAGCGAATCGAGTTCGACCGGGGATCGCGCCGCCGAGAGCTCCTCTTGGGGCTCAATACCGACAAGTCGCAGCATCGAGTTCGCGGTGCCGTTAAAGATCGCGATCAGTGGCCGGGTCACCACAGTGAATGCGGTGTGCAGCGGGGCAACTACCCGCGCTGTCGCCAGCGGCGCAGCAATGGCGAGGTTTTTGGGGATCAGTTCTCCGAACACCATCGAAAACGCGTAGGCAATCGCCATGGCCAAAGCAACGGAGACGATGCCCACGGCAGCTTCACCCAGTCCGGCGGCCGACAGTGCGGGGGCGATCAGCTGCGCAAGCGGATCTTGGACCGCAAAACCGAAAAGCAGGGTGGTGATGGTGATACCAACCTGGGCGCCAGATAACTGGGTGGACAGGTGCGTGAGGGACTTGAGCACTCGGCGAGCGCGGTGATCTCCGCTTTGAACAGCCTGATCTACCGTGTGTCGATCGAGAGCGACCAGCGAGAACTCAGCGGCGACGAACACCGCGGTTCCTGCGGTCAGCACAATTCCCGCAACAAGGAGAAGAAAAGTCATCATGAGCGCTCACTGCCCTGGCTCGCAATCGATAGTGAAATCCATCGACGAGGTGCGAGGGGATACGAGCTGAGAAACGCAGCCAGGAATGCGCGCGGGAGCGCGGCTAACAATGTGGGGTGGCCCGGTTTTACCGGGCATGGACTCGGAACAGGCGATGAGTTCATGGTCTGAGCAGTATACGGCACGACCCGATCAGGGAGCCGTCCCGGCTAGGGTGTCGTCATGAATACTCTTGGCCCACTTTCTGGCAGTGTCAGCGGCCTTGCGGGCCCCGGTGGCAAATCCGGCCCCGTCGGCCCCCCGCCTAGCGCTGGAACCGCGCCCATTCAACGACCTCACGGCGCCGCCCTGCCCGGCGGACACTGCCCCACCATCGTGGTGGTGGAGGATGAGGTTACGATCTGCCGTGCGATCGCGGATCGGCTGCGTGCCGAGGGCTGGCAGGTTGAGATGGCTCACGACGGCCCGTCTGGAGTGGCCCTGGTGGGAGAAGTCTCGCCTGACCTGGTGGTACTCGACGTCATGCTGCCCGGTTTTGATGGGTTAGAGGTCTGCCGACGGATCCAAGCTGACCGTCCTGTGCCGGTGCTGATGTTAACTGCCCGCGATGATGAGACCGATATGCTCGTCGGGCTCGGCGTCGGCGCAGATGACTATATGACCAAGCCGTTTTCCATGCGGGAACTTGTCGCACGGCTTAAGGCGCTGTTGCGGCGAGTGCAAAGAGCCCAGCCCGCGCCGTCTCATCGGGAGCAAACCACCTTGGCGGTGGGAGATCTGGTCATAGATCGTGCAGCCCACCGGGTGACGCGTGCCGGGGTACCCGCCCATCTCACACCTACCGAATACGATCTGCTGGTGTGTCTGGCTGAAGTTCCCGGAACGGTGCTCAGCCGCGAGCAGCTCCTTGAAGATGTCTGGGACTGGGTGGATGCGACGGGAACCCGAACGGTTGATAGCCATGTGAAGGCGTTGCGCCGGAAACTGGGATCGGACATCGTGCGCACCGTCCATGGCGTGGGTTATGCGCTAGAGGTTCCCGAGGATCCCGAAGACGCCACGTCCACCTCCGAAACCCGGTAGACCAGCGATGCCTACCGTTCCGGACCCTAAACCGTTGAACCGTCTCGGGTCGTTCAAAATTAAACTGGGAGTGCTGGTCGCTGTTTCGGTCACAGTCGCTGCCGTGGGTGGATGGCTAGGTAGCTCGACTGGTCTGCCGCCGCTGGTCACGATCCCGGTGATCGTGGTCGTGGCTCTGCTAGCCACTCAGGTTCTGGCTCGCGGCATGACCTCTCCTTTGCGCGATATGACTGCGGCAGCGCGAGCTATGGCTCGTGGCGATTACAGCAGGCGGATTTTCACGAGCTCGCGCGATGAGGTGGGCCAGCTCGCCGAAGCGTTTAACACGATGTCTGCCGATTTAGAGCACACTGACCGGGTGCGTCGGGATTTGGTGGCGAACGTGTCACATGAGCTACGCACTCCGGTGGCGGCGTTGCGCGGCCAGTTGGAAAATCTCGCGGACGGGGTTACGGCCCCAGATCCCGCATCATTGCGCACGGCTTTGCACGAGACTGAACGTCTGTCCCGGCTTGTGGCGCATCTTTTGGATCTATCTCGTTTGGAGGCGGGGGTCACCCATCTGTCCATCGAGACGATTCAGCTCACTCCTTTCCTGCACGAAACCGTGGATGCGGCGTCCTTAATCGCAAGCAATCAGGATCGTGACGTGATGTGGCGGGTGGCGGTGAACCCTGCGGATCTCAGCGTGCGCGCTGATCCCGAGCGGTTGCACCAGGTGATCGCCAACCTGTTGGATAACGCGTCGCGCCACTCCCCGCCGGGCGGCACAATTCGTTTGACTGCTGGTCGTGATCCGGATCAACCCGGCGTGTTTCTTGAGGTGCGAGACGACGGTCCGGGAATCGCCCGGGCCGACCGGGAAAAAGTGTTTGAACGGTTCCATCGGGGAGGCTCCTCGGATGGCGGCGGTGGCACCGGATTGGGGTTGGCAATTGCCCGCTGGGCCGTGACTCTTCACGGAGGGACCATCCGGGTTTTGGATGATCCTCGTGCCCAGGAGGATCATCGAGGGGATGGAGAGCCTGGCGGTGACACCGATCGCTCGTCGGTGATACGTGTCACACTGCCAGATATTCCAGCTGATCCTTCGGCACCTACCAGCTGATAAGCACCTGGCGGAGAACCTAAGCCGCGGTAAACCTGGCCGCGGACGCGACAAATATGCATGTCTCATACCACGCAGACGCCCCAGGTCGGGTTGCCAACATCCGATAGGCTTAATGCGGTTATCGAACGAACTGATCTGATGAAGGCGGGCGATCGAAAAAGTGTCACAGAAGACACAGGAGGCGGGCCAAACCTCGGCGGAATCCGAGTTCGGACCGAATCAGTGGCTCGTAGACGAGCTGCGTGAACAGTACCGACAAGATCCCAGCAGCGTTGACCCCTCATGGGCCGAATATTTTGCTTCCCGGGATGTTGCTTATCAGAACGTGGCCGCGCCACCACCCACTACCCACGAAGAACCGGCCCGCCCACCCCAGACTGCTTGCCATGCTGGCGCAGCTCCGGCGGACCCGCCGAAGGCCCCAGAGCCTCAGAGGGCATCCGCGTCAACGCATGCGGCAAAGCCAGCCGAGAACCCCTCCCCCAAACCACCAACCACCCAGCAATCCGTGCCGCAAGCGCAGCCAGCACCAGCACCGGCAAGGCCCGCAGCGAAAGAAGAGAGCCCCGTGTCCAGCACCTCGGACCGTCCCATCCCGGCAAAGAAGCCGGAACCAACTCCTGCCCGCCCTGAACCCATCCCCCCGGAGCCGATGAAATTGCGCGGACCCGCCGCAGCGGTGGTTCGCAACATGGCCGAATCACTTGAGGTGCCGACAGCTACCTCCGTACGCGACATTCCCGCGAAACTCCTGTTCGACAATCGAATTGTCATCAACAACCATTTACGGCGGCACCGGCGAGGCAAAGTCTCCTTCACGCACCTCATTGGCTACGCCATGATCGAAGCCATCGTCGAAATGCCCGATATGAATAACGGGTTTGATATTCAGGACGGCAAACCTGTTTTGCTGCGTCGGCAAGACATCAATTTCGGCTTAGCCATCGACATGCCTCGCCCGGACGGTTCCCGCGGCCTGGTAGTGCCCAGCATCAAGTCGGCGCAAACCATGGATTTCGTAGCGTTCTGGGAAGCCTACGAAGATATTGTCCGCCGTGCCCGCGGCAATAAACTCACCATGGCTGACTTCCAGGGCACCACGGTTACCCTGACCAACCCCGGAGGCATCGGCACGGTGCACTCCATTCCGCGGCTGATGGCTGGCCAGGGCACCATCGTGGGTGTCGGGGCCATGGACTATCCCGCTCAATTCCAAGGCGCCAGCCAGGAAACTCTCTCCGAGCTCGCGGTCTCACGAGTCATGACGGTGACCTCCACCTACGATCACCGCATCATCCAGGGCGCAGCATCGGGCGAGTTTTTAAAGATCCTCGCCGACAAATTGCTGGGCCTGGACGGTTTTTACGACCGGGTTTTCCGCTCCCTGCGCCTACCGTATGAGCCTGTGCGCTGGGTTCAGGACAACCCGCTGAAGGACTCCAAAGAAGAAAAGTTCGCACACGTTATGGACTTAATCCATGCGTTCCGTGTGCGCGGGCACCTGATGGCTGATACCGATCCGCTGCAGTATCGTCAGCGCCGCCATCCCGATCTCGACGTGCAAACCTACGGCCTGACCCTGTGGGATCTGGACCGTTCATTCCCCACCCGCGGCTTCGGCGGGACTGACAGCATGCCGTTGCGCAGCATTCTCGGTCTGCTGCGGGATGCCTACTGCCGCACCATCGGTGTGGAATACATGCACATCACCGATCCTGAGGAGCGGCTCTGGCTGCAAAAACAGTTTGAGACCCCGCGACCGAAGCTCTCCAAAGATCAGGTCCACCACATCATGGACCGATTGAACGCGGCCGAAGCCTTCGAGACCTTCCTACAGACCAAGTTCGTCGGCCAGAAACGTTTCTCCCTGGAAGGTGGAGAATCGGTAATCCCGATGCTGGACTCGATCCTGCACGACGCCTCCCACGACGATATTGACGAAGTCTGCATCGGGATGGCCCACCGAGGTCGGTTGAACGTGCTATCAAATCTTGCCGGGAAGAGCTACCGGCAGATCTTCCAAGAGTTCGAGGGGAACCAGGATCCGAAAACTGTCTTGGGATCCGGTGATGTGAAATATCATCTCGGCACCGAAGGCACCTACACGGCCACGGACGGCGCCACCACCAAGGTTTACCTTGCGGCAAATCCATCCCACCTCGAAGCCGTTAATCCGGTGCTCGAAGGAATTGCGCGCGCTAAACAGGACCGGCTCAACCGAGGCGGAGTGGACTTCCCGGTGCTGCCGATTCTGATTCACGGCGACGCCGCATTCGCAGGGCAAGGCGTTGTCGCCGAAACCCTGAACCTGTCTGAGTTGCGCGGTTACCGCACCGGCGGCACCATCCACGTGGTCATTAATAACCAGATCGGATTCACCACCACACCGGATTCCTCCCGCACCTCGTACTACTGCACTGACATTGCAAAATCGACTCAGCTTCCGATCTTCCACGTCAACGGTGATGACCCCGAAGCTTGTGTCCGGGTCGCAGAAATCGCCTTCCGGTACCGTCAGAAGTTCCGACGGGACGTGGTGATCGACCTGGTCTGCTATCGCCGACGCGGACACAACGAAGGCGACGACCCATCGATGACCCAGCCCGAGATGTATCGGATCATCGAAACCAAGCCCAGCGTGCGCAAGCTCTACACCGAAGCTCTGATTGCCCGCGGCGATCTGACCGAGGACGAAGCCCAAGACGTAGTGCGTAACTTCCAGCACCACCTGGAGCAGGTCTTTACCGAATCACGCAAACAGTCCACGTCCCAGGGTGGCAGCCATGACGGAGACCGCGTGGCAGGGCTCGAAGTGCCCGATTCACAGCGAGGGGATCAGAACGCGTCCGCTCCCATATCCACGGCTGTGGACGCGTCGGTGCTGGCCCGGATCGGGGACGCCCACGTCTCGATGCCAGACCGCTTTACGGTGCATCCCAAACTGCGCACCTTGATGGAGAAGCGACGGGAGATGTCCCGCGATGGCCATATCGACTGGGCATTTGCGGAAATTCTTTCGTTCGGCTCCCTGCTTGTCGAAGGAACCCCCGTCCGTTTAGCCGGACAAGACTCCCGGCGGGGAACTTTTGTCCAGCGCCACGCTGTCCTAATTGACAAGGTCGATCAGGACACCTGGACCCCACTGCTGCACCTGGGCGATGGCCAGGCACGTTTCAACGTGTATGACTCCTCGCTTTCGGAGTTTGCGGCGCTCGGGTTTGAATACGGCTACTCGGTGGAAAGCCCGCAGGCGTTGGTCCTGTGGGAAGCCCAGTTCGGCGATTTCGTCAACGGCGCTCAGACCATCATTGACGAATTCATTTCCGCGTCTGAACAGAAGTGGGGCCAGAATTCGTCGGTGGTGCTGTTGCTACCGCACGGTTACGAAGGCCAAGGCCCCGATCACTCCTCAGCCCGCCCGGAGCGGTTCCTTCAACTGTGCGCCGAACAGAATCTGCGGGTTGCCATGCCCTCCAGCCCGGCTAACTACTTCCATTTGCTGCGTGATCAAGCTCGTCGTCGGCCACGTCGGCCCCTCATTGTCTTCACACCGAAGTCGATGCTGCGCAATAAGGCTGCGGTGAGCTCGCTGGATGAGTTCACCACTGGCGGTTTCCACCCGGTCATCGAGGATGCATCCGCCGATCCCAGTGCCATCCGGCAAGTACTACTGTGCTCAGGAAAGGTGTACTGGGATCTGCTGGCCCATCGGAAGGCTGAGCAGCGTACCGACACGGCCATCATTCGCGTTGAACAGCTGTATCCGCTGCCCATCGACGAGCTGAAAGCGGCCCTTGACCGGTACCCCACCGATATTCCGGTGCGCTGGGTCCAGGAAGAGCCACTTAATCAGGGTGCAGCTAGCTATATGGCGATTAGATTTGCGTCCCAGCTGGGACGGCCTCTTCAGCATGCTGCGCGTCCGGCCTCAGCTTCTCCCGCGGCGGGTACCAGTGCACGACACAAAGCGGAGCAGGAACAATTGCTGATTGACGCTTTCGCCCCTGCAAAATAATGCGCATGCGGTGGCTCAGCCATCTCAACTTCGTATCTATGCGACAACCCGGTGGGTGTGCCGCCGCGCCGCCTCGTAGGGCCCGGCGACATCGGTTATGCTCACCGGGCGCGCTACCCGTCCCGACGATTGGAGATCTCCGGTGACAGATACCACCCCCGGACCCGAACGCATCCGGTTAATCGCCCTCGGTGATGAACTGCTCGCGGGTATTGGAGATGCTCGTGTCCTCGGATGGATCGGCCGCGCAGTGGCCCGTCACCAACAGCACCGGCCCATCGATCTGTTCACGGCGGCATTGCCCGGTGAAACCTCAGCGGGCCTCGCCCAACGCTGGGACACCACGGTCGCTGAGCGGGTTGACCATGCGGGGCTCGAATCGGGAACCGTCGATCATCGGGTGGTGCTCGGCCTTGGCTCAGCCGATATTACAACCGGCACTTCTTTGGCTCGCTCTCGGCTTAACCTCGCTAAAGTCTTGGACGGTTTAGAACGGGCTCGTATCCCAGCGTTTGTGGTCGGCCCACCGCCAAGTGCCGATCGCGCCCGAACAACAGCGATCCGCGAGCTTTCCGGGGCCTTTGATGATGTGTGTTCACGCCGTCGAGTCACCTATGTTGACACCGTCAATGCCCTAGATGGACACGAACAGTGGGTCGCCGACCTCGCGCGCACGGGCACTGATCTCCCGGGGCAAACTGGCTACGGGTTACTTGCTTGGCTCGTTCTGCACGGCGGGTTCGGAAGCTTCCTGGGAACCGAGGCCTAAGACCAATCACCCGTGCTCGTCGAGAAGCAGATCACGGCGGTGAGATACAGCCCACTCCTGCGACTGTGAACCCAGGCATCGGGCTATGGCAGACTGGACGAGCTGTCCGGACAATCAGAAGGAGGCCAGGATGAGCAAGCGAGGCCGCAAGCGTCGTGACCGCCGCAAAGGCGGAGCCAACCACGGCAAGCGTCCCAACTCCTGAGGACGCCGAGTCGGATCCGGTTTGGTCGTCTGAGCGTTCGTAAACCGGCATTGACCGCACTCTTGGGTGTAACTAGGGGCCCCATCGGTATCGATGGGGCCCCTAGTTACACCGTGGCTATACCGTCATCGTATAGACGTAGGTGCATGCGATGACCTGTATACGCTGGCCTATAAAGGCCGCGCTTTAGAGATTTCGTCCTCGGTAACTCACGGTGATACGCCGATATTCAACGGTGATACGTTCGCGCAAGGACTCCGGGGCACTTTCGGACGCGCAACTGCGCTGCACGAGTTTTTTCAGCAACCGAACGGTTTCGAGCTCGTGGAGACAGCCGGGGCACGCCTTGATGTGGGCCATCAGCTCGTCAATCTCACACTCGGGGCATTCCCCGTCGAGTACTTCGTGCAACCGGGCGTTTAAAGCGCCCTCGCATCGTCCGCATCCGTGCCATTCGTTGGGCATTGTCATCGTGCACCTCCCGTCTGGGCAGTCGGTTCATGATGGTGGGGTTCAGTAACTGGCGCCTCAGGAGATCCAGCTGCCCCCTCGACGCCAGCAGCGGGTCCTGATGCGGTGCCCGCTGATTCGGCTATAGACCCGCCTGGTTTAGCTGAGATCGGCGCTGCTTCGGCTGGCGCTACTTCAGCTGCGGTCCCACCTCGTGCATCGAGTGTCTTCGCTGGTTGGCCTGATGCACCGTCCTGTAGGTCTGATGAATCAGATGCACTCTCCGATGATCGAAGATATCCGCTGTCCTGCGCATAACTCGCCAACGCATCCCGCAGCAGGCTCCTCCCGCGGTGAAGCCGCGACATCACGGTTCCGATCGGGGTGTCCATGATCTTGGCGATTTCCTTGTAGGCAAAACCCTCGACGTCAGCGAGGTACACCGCCATCCGATAATCCTCGGGAAGGGCCTGTAATGCTTCCTTAACCGCGGTATCGGGCAACCGGTCTAGCGCCTCAGTCTCTGCCGACCGCAACCCGGTACTGCTATGGGATTCGACGTCGGCTAGCTGCCAATCCTCCACGGTGTCTGTCCATGCTTCTTTAGGACGCCGCTGACTCTTGCGATAGGAGGTGATGTACGTGTTGGTCAGGATCCGAAACAGCCACGCCCGTAGATTGGTACCCGGGGTAAAGCGGTCCTCGGCAGCAAACGCCTTGAGATATGTCTCCTGCACCAGGTCCTCGGCGTCCTGCGGCTTGCGCGTCATGCGCAGTGCCGCCCCATAGAGCGAGTCGAGATGCGACAGGGCGTCGCGTTCAAAATCAAAGGACGTCGGATCACCCGCCGGGTCAGTGCCGTCGCTGATGCTGTTGTTCGTGTCCATCCCCAGTGAGCCTATCGGACCTAGGGCCCCGCGCGGACCCAGATACCGCCGACGATGTCGTTCGGAACTACGTGGCCGACGGTGCGAGCCCAAGGTAAACCCTCGAGATCTTGAGAGCGACCCTCGCCCGGACCTAGGCCGGCAATGAACAGCGGTCACCGAACGCTCACCTCTTATTGCCTGCATATCTTTACAAATTGACAGATATCCCTGGTTAAGCCGCGCCTCAACCCAGGCCTTGCCTCTGATCACACCGACATGTCCTTTGCCGCGGCTCAAGATCGCCACCCAACACCATTCAGCTTTCCCGGGCTGATCAGCGTTAATGACAGTTGATCCGTGATGCATCGTCGGGCAAGTCCACAGTCTCGCCGTGGTTTCACTTCGGATAACGCATTGCGGGTACGCCATTGTTCCTTAACGTGTTCTCTGCCACCGTTAATAGGGTCTATCCCACGGTCGAAAGTTCGATCGCACGTCATGCGCCAGTCCTTCAGGACAGGTGCATGACAGACAAGCTAGGGTTAGTGAGAACACACTGGCTACGGCTCATGCCGCAGCCCCTATCCGCACGATCGTGAGGAAGTCATGGCTCTCGTCCGTCGAATCGCTCGCCCACTGCTCGCCGCCCCTTTCATCTACGAAGGGGTGAAAACCCTTCAGACGCCCGAACGTCAAAAGGCCATCGCCCCCGGAGCTTTTAATAAGCTCGACGAGAAGCTGAAAGAAACCTCGATTCCCCTAGGGTCGGACAGCATTGTGCGCATCGCCGCTGGTGTCGCTATCGGCGCGGGCGCCCTATATGCCACCAACCGGATGCCTCGGCTCGCAGCGCTGACGTTGCTGGTCACTACATCTGTCGGCCTCGCTGGGCGCAAGAAGGTGTGGGAACTAACCGGCAAAGAACGCCAGGAAGAGATCCACGCCATCCTGTCGGACGCAGGCCTTTTGGGTGGTGTCATGCTGGCAGCCGTTGATCTCAGCGGAAAACCGTCCCTCAGCTACCGCATGTCGCGCGCAATTGAACGCGGACGTAAAAAAGCAGAACGCAAACAGCGCGAGCTTGAAAAGGGTGCGAAAGCCACCCGCAAAGCCGTTGAATCCCGCATGTCTTGATCCGTGAGCTCACGAGAAGTTCTCTGGACGGCCCCAACAGCCGATAGCCCGCTCGACGCGCTAGTCGAGGTTCCAGGCTCAAAGTCTCTTACCAACCGGTGGTTAGTCCTTGGTGCACTCGCCGATTCCACCACCTCGTTGCATGGAGTTTTGATCTCCCGCGATACGCGGCTGATGGTGGATGCTTTGCAGCAATTAGGGGCGAGTTTCCGTCGAGACGGCGCGAGCTGCCACATCACCCCGCTCACGCCAGATGCTTCGATCGATATGGCGCGTGCACCGATGTCCGCACCCGGCGATGGCTCGGTCGGCTCTCGGAGACAGCCAACCACTATCCACTGCGGCCTAGCAGGAACTGTCATGCGTTTTGTCCCCCCGGTGGCAGCGCTGACAGGCAAAACTGTTGACTTCGTCGGCGATCCGGCTGCGTCGTCGCGTCCTATGTCCGCACTAGTTGAGGGGCTGCGAGCGCAGGGCGTACGGGTTGATGACCTCGGCAAACCCGGTCGTCTACCGCTGCGCCTTTACGGCGACGGCGATCTGGCCGGCGGCACAATTGAGGTGGATGCCTCCGCATCCAGCCAGGTCATATCGGGTTTATTGCTTTCCGCCCCCCGGGGCCGACGCACCCTGGTTATTCGCCACACGGGGGCGCGTCTGCCTTCTGTGCCGCATATCGACATGACCCTTGAGGTGCTGCGACGCAGCGGCGTGGATGCCGAGCACCGGATGAGTATCGACGGGCGCACCCATGAGTGGGCGGTTGTGCCTGGGCCCGTCCATCTCGGTGAAGTGGTCATCGAGCCGGATCTTTCCAACGCTGGCCCTTTCCTCGCCGCGGCCATGGTCACCGGTGGAACCATCGCGATTTCAAGATGGCCCCGCCACACAACCCAACCCGGAGACGCCTACCGGGACCTGCTCACGCGCATGGGTGCAGACATCCATTTTGAGGATGACGAACTAGTGCTCACCGGAACCGGCGTCATCCATGGGATCGACGAAGACCTGGGGGACGTCGGCGAACTTACCTGCACCATCGCGGCGCTCGCAGTGCTGGCCGACTCCCCCAGTCATCTTCGTGGCATTGGACATCTGCGCGGGCACGAGACCGACCGTTTACATGCGCTGACCACCGAGATCCGGCGACTCGGCGGGGATGTGGTCGAACACGAGGATTCTCTGGAGATCAAGCCGAGGCCGCTGCACGGTGGAGTGGTCCAGACGTATGAGGATCACCGGATGGCCACGGCAGCCGCGATTATCGGCCTCAGAGTTCCGGGAGTTCAGGTGGTCAACGTTCAAACCACGGAGAAAACGCTTCCCGATTTTGTCGACATGTGGCTATCAATGCTGCATACGTGCTCCCCCGCAGGCGGCACATGGTAGTGCGTCGCGGCCGCGATCTCGATGAGTCGGATGTGCGCATCCGGCCTAACCGGCGCGGATCTCGGCCACGCACTAAGGAGCGCCCCCGGCATGCCGACGCGGTGCCTGCTCGTGTCATCGCAGTGGATCGCGGCCGATGGACCACCCTGGTTGATGCGGGAACGCCTCACGAACGAGCTGTCCGAGCGATGCGGGCTCGCGAGCTGGGTCGGACTTCCATTGTTCCCGGCGATATGGTCGCGCTCACCGGTGATATCAGCGGTTGCGATGGCTCGCTCGCGAGAATTGTCCGCCGCGAGAACCGTTCGTCGTTTCTGCGGCGCAGCGCGGATGACGACGATGCCACCGAGCGGCCCCTAGTCGCTAATGTCGACCAGATGGTGGTGGTGACGGCGTTAGCCGATCCGCAGCCGCGTCCCCGGCTGATCGACCGGTGCCTGGTTGCTGCCTATGACGCGGGGATTGAACCGCTTTTGTGCTTAACCAAAGCGGACCTGTGCCCACCCATGGGGTTTCTTGACCGCTACGCACCACTCGGGGTGCCGTATGTCACGACGTCGTTGGACCCCAGCGGATCGATCTGTGGGTTAGAAGCTCTTAGAGAACGCCTGGCGGGCCGAACCAGCGTCTTAGTCGGCCATTCCGGAGTGGGGAAGTCCACCATTGTCAATGCCCTGGTGCCGGGAACAGATCGGGCTATCGGTGACGTCAATGACGTCACCGGTCGCGGACGGCACACCTCCACATCCGCGTTAGCACTTCGGCTTCCCGAGGTTGACGGGTGGGTCATCGATACGCCCGGAGTTCGTTCTTTCGGACTCGGGCATGTTGAATCGGAACGATTACTGAACGCCTTCCAGGATCTGGCGCAGTGCGCGGACGCCTGTCCCCGAGATTGCAGTCATCTGGCGACGGCCCCGGACTGCGCACTGGATGGCGCGGTTGCTCAGGGGCTCGCGGGTCCTGCCGGAGCGTCGCGTCTCGATTCGTATCGGCGCCTGGTCGAGACGCTGCGCCGCAACGACCCCTGGGATATGTAACGGTCACCTAAGGTGTAGGTATGACCTATGCCGAAGACCTTCGCCTAGCCCATGTGCTCGCCGATGCTGTCGATCAACTCACCATGTCGCGTTTTCGCGCTCAAGATTTACGAGTCGAAACCAAACCCGATATGACTGAGGTGACCGATGCCGACCAAGCAGCTGAACAGCTTGTTCGGGCACAGCTTGGTCGATCCCGGTCACGTGACCAGGTTATTGGTGAAGAGTTCGGCAGCACTGGGCATTCTCCGCGGCAATGGGTGATCGATCCGATTGATGGCACCCGCAATTTTGTGCGCGGGGTTCCCGTCTGGGCAACGCTGATTGGGCTAATTGAAGACGGCAAGGCTGTCGTCGGTCTGGTGTCGGCACCTGCGCTATCTCGGCGCTGGTGGGCAGGAGCGGGCTCCGGCGCCTGGACGGGAAGCCGTCTCAGCTCGGCTCGGCGCCTCCATGTGTCGAGCGTGGATCGCATTGATAACGCGTCCCTGTCGTATTCGTCATTAAATGGTTGGGCTGATTCTGACCGGCTGCCCCAGATGCTTAATTTCATGCAACGGTGCTGGCGAACTCGCGCATATGGTGACTTTTGGTCCTACATGCTGCTAGCGGAAGGTGCGGTCGATATCGCGGCAGAGCCAGAGCTGAATCTTCACGATATGGTCGGGCTGGTTCCCATCGTGACCGAGGCTGGCGGACGTTTTTCGGACCTGGACGGTCAGGACGGCCCCTTCGGCACCAATGCGGTCGCGACCAATGGCCTGCTGCACGAAGAGGTTTTAGAAGCCCTCGCGCTTAGAGATTGACGATAGTGGGCCGTAAGCGACACTGAGTTGAGCGGCGACAATGAGCTGAACATTGCGCACTCCTCCGCTGTCGATTTTCGTCCCCAGAAGAGCCATTGGTGTTCTACCTGTGCCGATCCCACGGTGCGTCGATAGGATAGCTGAGGTATGTCTTCATTCCCGTCGAGAGGATCGGATCCCACTATGACCGTCCGCCGTGTCGCCCTGCTGACCGCCGGGGGCTATGCCCCCTGCCTATCTTCCGCCGTCGGCGGACTCATCGAGCGTTACACCGAACTGGTGCCGGACGTCGAGATCATCGCCTACCAGCACGGCTACTGGGGCCTTCTGTCCGGCCACAAGATTGTGGTCGACGATGAGGTGCGCAAGAACGCCGGCGTTTTACACAACTATGGTGGCTCACCGATCGGCAATTCCCGGGTTAAGCTCACCAACACTGCCGACTTGGTCAAGCGCGGTCTTATTCAAGAGGGCGAGAACGCTCTAGAGGTTGCCGCGAATAAGCTCAAAGAAGATGGTGTTGACGTTTTGCACACCATCGGTGGTGACGATACGAATACCACCGCCGCCGATCTTGCCGCGTACCTCCACGAAAATGGGTACGACCTGCAGGTGGTTGGCTTACCTAAAACGATCGACAACGATATCGTGCCGATTCGCCAGTCTCTCGGCGCTATGACCGCAGCCGAGCAAACCAGCATTTTCGCGCAGAACATTATTGCTGAAAATGGCTCTAACCCGCGGATGCTCATCATCCACGAGGTGATGGGACGTGCGTGTGGCTACTTGACTGCGCAGGCTGCCGAGTACTACCAGCAGTGGCACGCCCAGCAGACGTGGCTTCCCACCATCGGGCACACCCCGGAGCGTTGGGATGTTCACGCGGTATTCCTGCCGGAGATGAAGCTAGACATCGACGGTGAGGCCAAGCGTCTGAAGACGATCATGGATGAGGTGGGCTGCGTTAACATCTTCCTTTCTGAAGGTGCGGGCATCCCCGAGATCATTGCTGAGATGGAGTCACGCGGTGAACAGGTTGAAAAAGACCCGTTCGGCCACGTCAAGTTGGATAAGATCAACCCCGGCCAGTGGTTTGCGAAGCAGTTCGCTGAGAAGCTCGGAGCTGAAAAGGTGATGGTGCAAAAGTCCGGCTACTTCTCGCGTTCGGCGAAGGCCAATGCGGAGGATCTGCGCCTTATTAAGTCAATGACCGACTTGGCTGTGCAGACAGCGCTCGAGGGCGGTACCGGTGTCATTGGTCATGACGAAGGCAACAATGGCGTTCTGCGGGCCATTGAGTTTGATCGGATTGCTGGCCACAAGGCGTTTGATATCTCTCAGGACTGGTTCCAGGCCGTGATGGGGAAGATTGGCCAGAAGGTCGAGCCGACCGAAAGCCACTGACCTGTATCATCGGCCGGCATCGGCACGGCATCGGCCCAGTGTCAGCTCGGACCGGGGCCGGTATCCGACGACCGGTATCCAGATGTGATGGTTTGTTGATGTGGTGGTTTATTGATACGCGCAGTGTCCCCGCGGTGGTGCACAGCAGGGCTTTAGCACTGCGCGCGCCGGCACTGGTTCTGGTGCGGCGGCACTGATTCTGGTGCACCTGCAGATGTAGGCGCGAGGCCGCGTACTCGATGCACCTGCCGCGGTGACGGAATATTGGTTGGGCCCGCATCCCTCGTGGGGATGCGGGCCCAACGTTATGTGTGAGGCCGTGATGTTTCCGTCCGTAGCTCCCCGCCGCAATGGCAAGCCAGGTCTGTAGATTCAGCCCTACACGTGCAATGACGCCACGTTGTCAGCGTGTGCTCGAGATGCTGTCGCGCGGGCACACGAAGTCGTTCCAACGAACAGCCTCATTTCTTGCAGCGTAATCATCGCTCGAACGCGACAACTCGCATGATCTCGTTCTCGACGCTACCCATGCTCGACGCCGCCCGCATTCGGCATTGCCCGTGCCCTACGCCTCCCGTGCCCGATTTCTTGGATCTCTCACACAGCCATGTTCGGATACGCAGCCGCGTTCTGGACCTCATCGAAGTATTCATGGCGTGAGGGGCTCTGGAGCCCGGAAGGCGGAGTAATGGGACCCGGGCATAGGTTGGCCTTTAACACAGCTATTGAGAGGCCTCCGCGCAGTAGCATCCCAATTATCTAGAAGCTTCCAGGAGCATCTTGGCTATCTAGATAGCATCCGCACAGAACCATGAATAAGGCCCTTACCAGCTACATGCTGGTAAGGGCCTTTCTTAGTAGCGGGGACAGGATTTGAACCTGCGACCTCTGGGTTATGAGCCCAGCGAGCTACCGAACTGCTCCACCCCGCGGCGACTTGATAAACACTACGGGAGGATACCTATCTCTGTCCAGCTCAGGCCTATGTAACCTTCGTCATGCGCCTCTTAGAACAGAGTGAAACAACCGATCAGAGAGGCGCATGACCACGAACGACCAATGCTTAAGCCAACACCAAGGGACGAGACTTCAGCGTGTGACCATCTTTCGGACGCCTCAGTCGCGCCACCTTGCAGCGCGCGTCGACACGATCTGGCCTCACCTGTCACATCACAGCATGCCGAGGTGAGGCCAAACCTTAGACACCGGCTCTGGTTACTGCGGCGGGGTCCCTCCCCCTTCCACTTGCTTGTTGGCTGCCAGAGCACGGTTCAGGGCGTCGTTCAACCGTTTCTGAGCCTCACCGTACGCGGCCCAGTCGCCGTTCTTCTGCGCAGCCTGGGCATCTTTAATAGAAGCGTCCATGTCCTTCAACGCTTTGTCTAAATCCTGACGTGGGTTACCACTTCCTGCTGGTGCTGGAGTAGGCGCAGGATTCTGGCCCGGGGCGGGGTTTTGTCCAGGAGTCGGGTTCTGTCCGGGGGCTGGTTGCGCTCCGCCTTCGCCGCCTGGCTTTGCTTTGCCGGCGCCTGAGTCACCACCTGTGGGGAGGTCAGCATCACCGGCTTTGGCACCTGAATCCCCGTCGAACACTTCATCGAGGGCTAGGTCGAGTGTTTCGGCGAAACCAACCTTGTCGCCAAATGCGACCAGAACTCGGCGAAGCAGCGGGTAACTCGAGTCGCCAGAACCTTTCACATACACGGGTTGCACGTACAACAGGCCCCCTCCCATCGGGAGGGTTAATAGGTTGCCCCTAATCACGTCAGAGTTACCCTGTTTCAACAGGTTGAGGGTCTGCACAATCCCCGGGTTGGAGTCGAAGATGTTTTGCATCTGACCAGGCCCGTTGACGGGGTTGGCCGTGGGAAGAACCAGAAGTCTCAGCTTCCCGTAGTCCTCGGCGGGATTGCCCGCCTTGTTTCCGGTTTCAGAATCAACCGCGAGGAAACCGGTCAGAACGTTCTGACCTTTAATCGGAATGTAACTGGACGATAGGGAAAAGCGCGGCTCGGACTGCCCGGGCATCTGCATCGTCAGATAGTAGGGCGGCTGAGTTGGGGCAGCCGGTGCGTTCTGATTCTGTCCGGCTTTAGCTTTGGTCGGATCAGGGGGCACCTGCCAGAAATCCTGTTTGACGAAGAATTCGTCGGGATTGGTGACGTGATACCGCCCCAGCAGATAACGCTGCGCTTTGAAGAGATCTTCGGGGTAGCGAAGATGCTGCATGAGGGAACCAGAAATCTCAGCCGTTGGCTTGACCGCGCCGGGGAAAACTTTCTCCCAGGATTTCAAGATCGGGTCTTTGGTATCCCATGCGTACAGGGTCACCTTGCCATCGAAGGCATCGACGGTGGCCTTCACCGAGTTGCGCATGTAGTTGATATTCCGCTGACGGAGATCAGCGGTTGATTGCCCATCATTAAGAGAGTCGCTCGCGATCTCATCCATATTCAGTGACTGACCGTACGGATACGCGTTAGTCGTGGTGTATCCGTCAACGATCCACTTCACCCGACCATCGACCACCGCGGGATACACGTTGGAGTCGAGTGAGAGGAAGGGGGCCACCTCGCGAACCCGCTTTTGCGGGTCACGGTCATACAGAATCTGGGACTGCGAATTCACATAGTCCGAGATGAGGATATTGGGATCCCGGAATTTAATCGCGTAGAGGAGACGGTTCCAAAGATTACCGAGGGACGGTCCACCTTGCCCCTGGTAGGTGTTGCTGACTTGGCGCTCGCTGCTGTCTTTACCGGTGCCTGCCTGGTAATCGAATTCCTGAGGCGCAGAGCCTTTAGGTGCTCCCACGATGGAGTAGTTCGGGGAGTGCTGCCCGAAGTAGATACGTTCTTCGTACTTGCCGAGCATGCCCTTGGACGGAACACCTGATTCAAAAAATGCGGGTTCACCATCGGAGTGCCGCTGGTTTCCATACGCAGCAACCACGCCGAAACCATGAGTGTAGATGAGGTGTTGGTTCAGCCAGTTGTCTTTATCGAGCCCCAATTTGTCGGGCCGCAATTCACGCACACCGATCACGGTGTCGTGCAGTTTCCCATCGAAGCGGTACCGGTCAACGGAGAGCACTTCATCGAAGCCCCAGTACCGGCGATTGGCCTCGCGCTGGCCAAAGGTCGGTGAGACGACAGCGGGATCGAGGAGACGGATTGACGCTGTGGTTTGAGCATCAGAACGTAAAGCGCCAGACTCCGCTTCGGTACGCGCGGTATAAGGGATCGTCGTGACGTTTTCTAACCCGTACGCTGCGCGCGTGGCTTCGATATTGTTCGTAATGTAGGGGACCTCAAGTGCACGCTCGTTCGGCTTGACCTTAAATTCCTGGATGAGGCCCGGATAAGCCCATCCCACCGCAGCCGTAGAGATCACCATGAGCGCGGCTCCGGCGACTGGGATACGCCAGTTTCCACGCACGATCCAGACAATAAAGAGGATCGCTACAATGCCGGCGGCGATTGCAAGGATGGTCTGCGCGGGCAGGAATGCCTTGACGTCAGTGTATGAGGCGCCATCAAAGAGCGAATGAGTATTGGTCAGCAGTGCGTAACGGTCGAGCCAATGCCCGACTCCTAGCAGCAGGACGTACAGCACGATCAGGCTTCCCAGATGAACCCGGGCTGCCTTGCTGATATGAACCCCGGCTGCCTGGGTCCACGAGATTCCGCCGTAGAAGTAGTGGCCGACAGCCCCACCGACGAAGAGGACGATGCACACAAACTTGAGGTAGGACGCTGCGGCGGCGAGCATCGGAAGTGTGAAGACGAAGAACGAGATGTCGATCCCGAAAATGGGATCAGTCTTCCCAAAGGCGGTGGGGTGGAGGAAAAGCTGGAACTGTTGCCAGTATTGGGCGCACGCGAGACCGCCAAAGATGCCTACGACCAGCGGCACCACAACTTGAATCACTTTGCGGGACGATTCTGCGTTCGCGCGGAACTCTTCGAGGGCGATGTCCTCCCGAGTGATCGGAGGGTAAATAGGTCGCTTTCGGTGGGCAATGCGCAGGGAGATGAATAGTCCCGCGCCTAGCACCAAGGCGCCTGCCAAGAACAGCCCCGCTTGGGTAAGCCACTGCGTGACGATGACCGAGGAGAATCCAATCTGGTCAAACCAGAGGAATTGAGTCCAGTATTGGGCGATGAAAAGCATCGCCACGCACAGGAACCCCAGGACCAGCACCGTGATCAGGAAGGGATGACCTTTCCTCCTCCCCGATGATTTCGCGCGGGACGAAGGGGTGTTGGGTCGGCCGGGGGTTGGCGCAGTGAAACTCACTTGGGGTCCTCTTTTGCGTCGTAGCGTTGGTCGACATACAGCTAAGCGGCATGGTCGTTACCGCTCATATGGCGCACCAGCGTTAGGCTAGCCGCCCGGGGATATAGTTCACCCCTCCCTATTGTGACAGGACCTACCGTGGACAAGAAACTGTGTGACGCTTCAAGCCCACTGCCTGAGCCGCACCCGCATGGGTCAGCCTGCGCGCACCCTGGGTCGGACCTCGCCGAGGATTTATCTCCGAGTGAGGCCGCGTTACTGGCGAGCGCATTGGACGTGCGACGACATCTTCTCGACTCAGTTGACTCTGCGAACGCCAGTCGGCCGCAACTATTCTCACTGGTCTCTACGTCCACATTGATTGCTTCGCAACCCGCTTTTGCAGCCCTCTTGGATCCCACCACTCGTACGGCTGCGGCAGCTGACGCATACCATCTGACCCCGATCGCAATGGACGATATGGATTATCCCGGCACTGAGGATACTTCCGAGGCCGGCGATGTCCAGACCTTTGACCCCCTATCCCCTTCCGATACCTCAGATGTTGCCGCTACCTCAGATGAACTTGCGAACACCTTGGAATATGTGCAGTGGCCGGATATCGCGGTGGGTGGCATTGTGACTATGGTGCGCCCGGTGCAATCGGCTGGGAGCGGTGCATCCACGCAGGACACCGCACCGGGTCGAATTGTGGTGGGAGTCCATGAAAACGGGGATGCATGGTGCGTGGTCGATGTCCCTGAGGCAGAGGGGCCCGTGGCCGGGCGTTATCTCCTCCCGGATCTCGTGACAGCTCTTCGAGCGAGTCTCGGGTATCTACCTGAGACTGGTGCACCTATTGCTTAACCGTCCCGCGCTTAACCAGGCGATATGCCTTCATGCATTCACACCACCTAGCTCCGCCTAAAATGGTGCGGCAACTCGTGAGGCTTGAACGCTCTCGGTTAGGTCATCAGGCGCGGATGATTCATCCGTGGCTGATCGGCTCGACTTCTTCTTGCTGGTCTCATCTCTTCGCACTAAGGGGGACTTTGCCGATGCCGTACCGAGATCGCTTTCGCGTTCGGCCACGACCTCACCTGTGTCGAAGTCGATGGCGGGTTCATCTTTGATCGCATCGCAGCGACGTTGAGCACGTTGGTAAGTTGCCGTCCCAAAGGTGAGGTCGTGCCCGATCGCGTCCGCATGTAGCGTCAGGGAAAACATTTTCTCTCCACCGTCGGACACCCATTCGTTTGTTCCGATGCGACCGGAGGCCACCACAGGATGTCCTATCGCAAGGCTCTCGCGGACATGACGAGCAAGAGACCTGCGCGCGTAAACAGTCATGAATTCGGTTTTACGGTGCACCCACTCCCCCGATTCGGGATGCCGGTACACGGGATTAACCGCAAGTCGGAAACTGACCGCATCGTCATGGGCATCTTGTCCGAGCGGAGAAGGATCTGTGGCTACATTGCCGGTGACGGTGGTGCGTATGTCTTTCATGATGTGTCCTTTTAGTGAGCGGCCAGAGCCACATAACAGCCCTAAGCCTGGTGCACGCAACGCTTCTGCGACGCTGCAGATAGCTTGTTCGACGATACGCCCACGAGATAGCGACCTCATGATCTGGGGATAAGTGCGCGCAGCTCACCTTGGTGCACAGCACGCTGCCCTCACCTACGCCTCACCCGCTGCCCCTCCCCCATTACATGGATCCACTAAGCCCACCTTGCCGGACTGCATCACACCAGCAAACTGGTTGGCAGCAAGAAAACGGGCCACCCTGCCTCGTGGCAAGGTGGCCCGTTATACCGACCGGATCGAGTCCAAGGAATACTCCCCTGTCCCCACCAAATCCGGGACATTACATTGTCACAGAGTGATCAATCCTGGGGTCTGCTGACGGGCACGGGAGAACCGCTCAGCCACGTCAGCCCAGTTGACAATGTTCCAGAACGCTTTGACGTAGTCAGCTTTCACGTTCTTGTACTGCAGGTAGAAGGCGTGCTCCCACATATCAAGTAGAAGCAGCGGGATGCTGCCGGCCGCCATGTTGGCCTGATGGTCGTACAGCTGCTCGATAATGAGCTTCTGACCGAGGCTGTCCCAGGCGAGAATCGCCCAGCCTGAGCCCTGAATTCCGAGCGCTGCTGCAGAGAACTGAGCGCGCAGAGCGTCGAACGATCCGAAGAACTCTTCGACCGCAGCCGCAAGATCACCTTCGGGCTTGTCCCCACCATCAGGAGACAGGTTTTTCCAGAACACCGTGTGGTTCACGTGTCCTGCGAGGTTAAATGCGAGATTCTTTTCCAGAAGGTTGATGGTCGCGAAGTCATCCTTGGAGCGTGCTTCAGCCAACTTCTCCAGCGCCGTATTAGCACCATCTACATATGCCTTGTGGTGCTTGGAGTGGTGCAGTTCCATGATCTGACCAGCGATGGCCGGTTCGAGAGCACCGTAATCGTAGGAGAGATCGGGGAGAGTGTAGTCCGCCATAGCGTCATCCTTTTCTGTTGACGAGCGCGGACCCGGCCACCGGGCCCGGCGCATTCTTATCCTCGCACGATCACCTACATAATTCACTTGTCAATCTCTGCCCGCTCGTCCCGCACCCCGCTGCACCTGCCGCGCTGTGCCCGTCTCCAGCGGCAGGCGGCTCGACACTGTCGCTCTCACGGTGAGGCCACGACATTACATATCGACGTATGTCACAAGGCCGTCCGTGAGGATCCGGGCAAAAACTCCGGTTGATGATGTACCGAAAGGGACTTCAGGGTATTCTCTCAGGTATGGCAAATCCCTACGCATACCCTGACCCCAACGCTCAGCCGAACCCGTACGTCGGTGGCGCACCGATGAAGCGCCCGATGACGGCGACCATCATGATCGGATCAGTGTTGGTCGGCTCGCTCGCACTCTTGATCGGATTCCTCGTAAGCTTTATGACCGCCTCCGCTTTGGGTGGATTTAATCCTGCATCGTTCGCTATCGTTGTCGCTATCGTTGTCGGACTCGCTATGGCTAATTTCTTAGTGAAGAGGAACAAGCAAGCACGCCTCGTTGTGGCTATTCTGGGTGGATTTTTGCTTATTGTATCCCTGATCAACTTCCTGGCCCATATCGCTTTGGCTATCAGTGGGACAGATATCAATAGCATGCCCCTACAGAGCGGAACCCAGCTGTGGCTCGTCCTGGCGGCTCTCTTGAACCTAATTACCGCAGCGTGCGTCATCATCTACTACGCAACAGCTTGGATGAAGCCTACGTCTCAATGGTACAAGCAGGGCAGTAACGCATAGCAGGAATCTTTTCAGACACCTAGCAAAATCTGAACCATATCTCTAATTAAATAGACCCCGACATTCACACGATGATTCATCTGGCAAATATACCTGCTATAAATGCAATAGGATCCGCCAGGTGTCGCACAAATGTCGGGGTCTACCCTTCACAAAGTCAAAGACACTCCAACGCAAGAGCTTGCACCCTGAAACTTCTTTAGACTTTGGAAATTTCACCTATACCAAAATCAAATGGGCAAGATTGATGCAAGTTTTTCCTATCACCAACACCCACCTTTACCATCATATACTGCAATACGGACGTTAAATCCGATTTAATCGGACGTCATGGAACTACCCCAAGACCGACAACATTATTCCCCCCACCGATGCCCCAATAAAGGCATTCGACCAGAAAAACCTCTCGACGAGTACCAAAACGCAAACCATGGCTTAGGGTCTTAAAACCGCCACATCAATCGTCATAGCAAACCAAGACAGGCCAAAAGAAATCCTTTAATTGCCTCTAGGGGCCAGGCTTTAGATTTACTCTGCGTGCTCAAGAAGCACTAATACGATAAAGCCCACAGCGCGGGCTGACGACGAGACGCACGGCTACAAAACCAATACGCGCTTCACACCTTGGAAACCGATGGTGAATCTGATCCCACAAGTCCCTGTTAGACGGCCTTGACCTGACTGTTCGCTGCACGACGGGCACGGAGATCCAGGAAAGGCTTCTCAACCAACCAATAAGATAGCTCGGCCACGAGGATGGCAGCCAAGATGCTCACTGGGAACCATCCAAGGAACGTCTCATTCTTGGATGTCAAAAATAGCTGCTGCCAAAGATAGAGACTGTAGGACAGAATTCCGATGTGCTTGATCGGTGCCCAGTTCAAAACCCGACCACCGACAGTCTGGGGTCGCAGAACAAGCCACACGATCATAACGGCTATGGCGAGAGCATCCCCGAGATACCCCACGGTAAAGTTCCAGCTGTCACCCAGTATGTGGCTCATATATACGGAGAGACCGATCCATGCCAAAGCACCCCACCCAAGACCCTTGCGGATTGCCACGATAGCACGGTCCTGGAACGCTGGGTTCGCAAACAGCACAGCCAATAGACATCCGACCATGAGAGCGTCGGCGCGGGTGTGGAACATAATTTCGATGCCGTTCCGCAACGGCGGGATGAACACCCACGTCACAATCCTGACTAGCGGTGACAGGACTATTCCAACCCACAGCAGGCGGCGGACCCAAGGGCCGCGAAGCTTGATGAATACCAACGGCCACAACAGGTAGAACTGTTCCTCAATACTGATGGACCAGGTGTGCCCAAGCCACCAACTTCCGCCGCTCGGCACGTAATCTCGGACGAACAACGCGGCCGCCGCCAGCAACAACGGACTTACATCAATGATGTTCAGAACCAAAAGCGCAGCAACGACCACCAGAAACGTATAATAAGCCGGAAGTATCCGATAGGCCCGTCGCACATAGAACGACTTGAGCGAGACCCTCCCGGTTTTATCGCGCTCCCGGATAAGCAGAGTTGTGATGAGGAATCCACTCAGCACGAAGAAGATCTGCACGCCGAAGCCACCAGTGGGCAGGAACTGCCACAGCGGGTCTAAGAAGGCCGGCGTAGCGCCAATCGTGGAACTCGCGTGAGCCCACATAACGCAGGCGATAGCGACAGCACGTATGCCATCCAGCGACGGTATCCGATGCGCCGAGCCGACCGGCAAGCTGTCCGTAACGCGGATCTGATCGCGGTGCGTTGAACTTGACACTTATGCCCCTAAGAACGTTTGTTTGCCCCCATTCTAGGGGCAACAAAAGATCAGTTAAGCAACGGCCCGCCACCCCGCCAGCATCGCTTGCCCCTGCATTGCGGGTCGAAAGCGGATGGCAGTGCCAAGTCTCGTGCCCGGCATAGGAAATCTGTAGGCCCAAGGGCTGTCTCATTCTTGGACCAGCCGCAATTAACCCTCAGGCGGCCAGCTTCTCGGAAAGCGCATGGTGACAGGAGTCCTACCAGCATTACTCTGGGGCATACAGCCAAAATGGTATGCAACGGAAGGACTTATTGAGGTTCCAGACTTCACCGTCCATCGTCGCCGTGTCCAGAGGCATGGTTTCGAGGACGCGACTGATTTCGCAACGAATTCACGACTGGCGAGAGATCATTCGAGCTGATCATCATCCTCATTCGGCTAAATCACGAGCGCGATCTGGGCTCCGTCGCGGCATAAGGCGCGTGTCCTACCTTGACAGTATTTTGGAGTCGGTGGTAGTCCGACGCTACACTGGGTTGCGCATCCCGCCCCAGTAGCTCAGGGGATAGAGCAGAAGACTTCTAATCTTCGGGTCGGGGGTTCGATTCCCTCCTGGGGCGCGCATACGACAGGCGCCGGTCATCGTCATGGTGGTCGGCGCTTTTCTTTACCTCGTGCGCGGCATCGGGCAACGGATCTCTCCAGTGGCGGTCAGACCTTGCCGGAAAATGCGGGCATGGTGCCGGGATCGTGGAGAGATTCTTTTAATCCCAGTCAATCCCACCTCCATCCACAGCCCCACCTCCGAGACCCGCAGAGCCACGTAGTAGCGCACCGCAAGCAGGTCTTCTAAGAACTATGCTGGAACCCGTGAGTTCCACGCTGCCACGCCCCACCCACGACCGGATCGTCTGGGTGGACTGCGAAATGACGGGCCTAGATAAGGCCAACGATGCCCTGATCGAAGTGGCGGTTCTCGTCACCGATGCCGACCTAAACATCCTGGGAGACGGGGTTGATGTTGTCATCACACCGCCGCCAGGTGCGCTCGAGCGCATGGGAGACTTTGTGCGCCGTATGCACACCGAGTCCGGCTTAATCCATGAGCTTGCCGACGGGATTAGCCTCGCCGAAGCCGAAAAAGCATGTTTGGACTATGTGCGTCAGCACTGTCCCGAACCGGGCAAGGCGCCGCTGGCCGGTAATTCCGTAGGAACAGATCGCACGTTCCTAGCCCGTGATCTCCCTGTTTTTGAAGAGCACTTGTCCTATCGCACTATCGACGTCTCCAGCCTTAAGGAACTTGCCAAGCGCTGGTTCCCTCGAATCTATGTCGGCTCTCCCGCAAAACACGGCGGACATCGCGCACTAGCTGACATCCGCGAGTCCATCCAGGAACTCGCGTTTTATCGCGAGGTTATGTTCGTGCCCACTCCGGGACCCACGAGCGAAGCCATCCGTGACATCGCCAAGACCTATGAGCTTCCCGCTGATCACAGTGGGACCACTACTTCAAAGGAGTCCTGATATGGCCCTCTGGCTCGACACCCCGGCACATCGGACCTGGCTGGAAGGAGAAGGCGATCTCCTTCTCGACTTCGCCTCAGCTTCCGTTCGCCCCGATGGCGGCTTTGCTTGGCTCCATGAGCAAGGAGAACCGGACCTGAGCCGACCTGCTGAGCTGTGGATTACCTGTCGGATGACCCACTGTTTTGCGCTAGGTCATATGCTCGGGCGGCCCGACTGCGGTCGTATCGCAGATCACGGATTGCGATCTCTGCGCGGAGTCTTTTTTGACCCAGAGCATGGCGGTTGGTTCTCCGCTGTTGCCGACGGTAAACCAGTAGATGATTCAAAGCAGGCGTATGCGCACGCGTTCGTGGTGCTGGCAGCAGCTTCTGCAACAGCTGCTGGTCGCCCCGGCGCCCAGGAATTACTGAATCAGGCGCTCACCGTCCTCGACGAACGGTTCTTCGATGCCGAGGCGGGGATGAGTGTTGACACGTTCAACCGCGATTTCTCCGAATGCGAGGAGTACCGCGGCATTAACGCGAACATGCACACGGTGGAGGCCCTGCTTGCGGCCGCGGATGTCACCGGGGAGCGTCGTTGGCTAGACCGCGCAGTCGGCATTATCACCAAGGCGGTTAACGAGTTCGCCCGCGCTAATAGTTGGCGGCTGCCCGAGCACTTTGATACCTCGTGGAAACCTCTTCTGGAATACAACCGTGACCAGCCCGATCACCCGTTCCGTCCGTTCGGCGCCACGATCGGACACTGGCTCGAATGGGCTCGGCTCACCCTCCATGCCCGGGGTGCGTTGCTCGCGAAGGACGGGTCGGCCCCAGATTGGATGCTCGAGGCATCACGTGCACTGATTGATGCGTCAGCTGAAAGCTTTGGGCAAGACGGCGCCCCCGGCTTCGTCTACACGGTTGACTGGGACGGGCAACCCGTGGTGCATGAGCGGATGCACTGGGTTCCTGCCGAGGCCGTGGGCGCGGCCGCGGTGATGTACCGGGCGACCGGGGAAGAAAAGTATGCGCGGCTATACGAGCAGTGGTGGGAGTACATTGCCGAGTACTTCCTCGATTCCGAGTTCGGATCATGGCATCACGAGCTCGATCGTCACAATGCCCCGCAGGGCACGGTCTGGCCCGGTAAGCCCGACGCCTATCACGCGTTCCAGGCCACTCTCATTCCTCGTTTACCGGTGACGCCGGTCCTCGCCGCCGCGCTGCGCGAGAATTTACTGGACGCGCCCTCGGCACGTTAAGACACTCAGCCTTAACCCGATAACGCGTCGCGTCCTGGCAGAACTGCTGATGCACTGCCAGGACGCGACGCGTTTCACAGTCGCCGAAGGCTGTTCGGTGCAGGAAGTTGTTCCTAGGCACGGTATGCTTATAAACCGTTGCGGGCTGCGGCACGCAATATGGTGGGCGTAGCTCAGTAGGTAGAGCATCTGGTTGTGGTCCAGAAGGTCGCGGGTTCAAACCCCGTCGCTCACCCCACTGTGAAGAGCGCGAACTGCGGTTCAGGTTTCCTGATCGTGATTCGCGCTCTTTTTATGTCTGCTTATGTCTGCGTCCGCCGTGCTTGTGACCGACGTGTATACACGTGCTATCTTGCCCCTTCACAGTGTTTGCGCTCACCCGCGCAGGTTTTGATATGCCTCCAGCGCTTCCCGACGCGATGAGGCAAGGTCGACAATTGGGTCAGGGTAATCGTCTGTGCCTAGGTGCGGTAACCAGCGGCGCACATACAGGTCCTGGGGATCGAAGCGTTCGCGTTGCCGCTGGGGGTTGAAGATCCTGAAGTATGGGGCCGCGTCGTCCCCCGATCCTGCGACCCACTGCCAGTTAAAGGGGTTAGAGGCTTCGTCAGCGTCCACCAATGTGTCCCAGAACCATTCTTCGCCGCGGCGCCAATGAATCTGAAGGTTTTTCACTAGGAACGATGCCGTCACCATCCTGACTCGATTGTGCATGGTTCCGGTGACCCACAGTTCTCTCATTCCGGCGTCGACCAGTGGAATGCCGGTTTGCGCCCGAGTCCACGCCCGGAATACGGCAGGATCGTCTGACCAGGGATAGCGGTCAAATTCGGGCCGAACGTTTTGCGTGGCAAGGTGTGGAAGATGGTAGAGGCGGTGCCAGGCAAACTCTCTCCACAGCAACTCGGAACGAAAGGTTTCGGGTCCGCGTCCCTGTCCATGGACCTGATGCCACACCTCGTGAGGCGAGATCTCCCCAAATCGAAGATGAGCCGAGAGCCGTGACGTACCGTCGAGATAGGGATGGTCGCGGTCATCCGCATAGGTATCGAGAATTCGGTCGAGATGCCGAAGCCGCTGCCTGGCACCCGCCTCCCCCGGTTGCCAGGTCTGACGTAAGCCGTGACTCCAATCAGGCTTCCGAGGACAATACCCGCGCATCTCGAGGCTTTCACTCCAGATGTCCTTAGCTAGCCACTGATGAAGCGACCGGCCTGCAACCTGCTTGCCGAGGTTCTGCGGACCGCGCAGGTTTTTCGGCAGACCGCAGGGCAATCTCAATGGGTTCGCTCCACGATGCGCCCGGGCGTAGGCCGAGAACACGCGGAAAGGTGTGGACTCACGGGTCATCACTGTCCATGGTTCGCGCAACAGATATCCGCCGTAGCTATCGGCGGCGATCCCCTGGCCCCGCAAGCTGTGTTTGACTCGCGTATCCACATCGCGTCGAGGCTCGTGATAGCGACGCGACCACGTGATTCTGGTGGCGTCGCAGGCTGCTACGAGGTCGGGGATAACCTGTTCAGCATTTCCGGCTGCAAGCACCAGAGGAATACCCAACTCTCGTAGGTCAGTGGCGAGCGCGCTCAAGGAATGATGTAGCCACCAGCGAGAGGCTGCCCCTAATTCTCGTGCACCGGGGATGTCTTCCGCGAGGTGAACCGCGATCACCTCGTCGTCGGCAGCAGCTGACAGGGCGAGATTATCGTGCAGCCGCAGATCGTCGCGGATCCACCAAATCGTTGTCACGGGTTTACTTTATGGGAGTTTCGCAAACACGTATCCTGGACGCTGGTCGAGGAATGGCTGGTAGGTCGCATACCAGGTGCCGTCGCCGCCACCACCCTCAGTTCCTCGAATCGTGCATAGCAAGTGCTGACCGCGGTCAAGCACTTTGCAGCGGGTGTCGATGTGTGCAGGCACCTGACCGTCCTCGCGCCACGCCAGCAGGACACCGTTGCGTGCTGTCCGATTCGCGATAGCTCGGGTCATGCGTGCCGGGCCGGTGCTGGCGGACGTAGACAATCCGACAGCGGGAGCGTAGAAGACCTGCGTGCCGCTGGGGATCGCAAACCTGGCTCCATCATCGTGGGCCCCGCGAATTTTCGAGAGCACCACGCGGTTGCCGTAACCGGTTTGTGCGAGCAGGACATCTGCGTTAAGAGTTTGACCGCCGATGGTGAGGGTGCACGGTTGAGCTGGTCCTCCCAGGGTGATGGTGTGCGTGCAGGTCATTTTCCCTGAACGGCCGTCCAGATCGATGGGGGCCGATAACTCTGTCGCCATATATTCTTTCGGGGTCAGGCTGGTCCCAGACCCGTGAATCAGAACTTGCGACAGCGCCCCGCTATGCTTCACATCCGACGTGCGTAACGCACCTGGCTCAGCGAGGATCGTGCCCTTCCACGACGATGGAATCTTCACAGGCGAGCGTTGATCTGAGGCAGAGGTGCCCCCAAGGCGGTGAGCTTCGTCCCCGTGCACGCCGTAAGCCGCGATGCTTTGTCCGCTGCCGCGTCCTGCATCAGCTTGATCAGGCCCGGGCGATGAGTGGCTTACCGAGTTTGGCTGGGGCACAGCCCCGGATTGGGTACCGTTTGTGCTGTTGCCCGGTGATAACACCTTTGAGGTATTCGTGTGGGCCTGTTGCGAGGCATCCGGAGCATGGTCAGTTGAGGGCCCGGCCTGGCAACCGGCCAGCGTCACCACACAGGCCGCAGCCATCGCTAACGCGCTGCGCCAGCTCACGTTTCGGGCTTGCACAGCACGTGTGCCAGGTTGAATTGCACCCATCGGAAGGTCCTTTCAAGACTGACCTCGACGCCATCGCGCCGACGTCATATCAAGTGGCCGGTTTTCGGGTCGGCTGCGGCCCATTGGAGCGCAGCCGACCCACAACCAAACTTTACTAACCCTTGACCTTCATATGCAATTTGTTTGACGCTTTGGGTTAGAAGACTCCCGGGTACAGGGCTTTCGCCAGGACCTCAACGGCACCGATATTGCCAAGCGTTCCCGGGTGCAAATCTCGCTCAGGAATCGCAACCAGGCGGTCGTTCTTCACCGCCGACACATTGGGGAAGGTTTTCTTCAGGTAGTCCCTGGTCTGGTTCTCGTGCTCCGAACCGGTCACCCCGAACACGATCACCTCTGGATTGCGGGCCACCACCTCTTCGGGGTTGATCTGGGCGGCAAAAAACTTTGCGAATTGCGGATCCGTAGGGGAAAACACGTTCTTGCCGCCCGCCGAGGCCACGATATCGGCCTCAACTCCGGCGCCGATGGCACTCAGCGAGCCACCCTCAACAAAAAGCTGAGCGACAGTTGGACGCGGATGGCCCGAGATCTTGTCTTCCACCGCCTTCAACCGGTGCTTACCGTCTGCGATGAGCTTATTGGCCTCATCAGGAACGCCCATGATGGCACCAATGTTTTGGATATCGGTGAAAACGTCCGCAACCTTCGCGGTATTACGACGGTCCTTACATCCACCGGTTGCGATGTACACATTGGCACCGTTATCGCGCAGCTGCTGAACAGTGGCAAAGCCCTGTTCCGCCGTGAATTCATACGAGGTCGGAGACACCACAAAATCCGGCGAAACCGAAAGCAACTTTTCACGTGATGGCGGCGCATCCGTGCTGAGCACCGGAATGTCCTTAGCCTGCTGAGCCACATCAGCGGGAAGCTCCGACACCCCGGTCTGAGCCTGAGCCACGATCGCATCACGCAACCCCATCCGAAGTAGCAGCTCAGTCTGCGTCGGCATCAACGAAACCACCTTGGTGGGCGTCTTATGGAAGACCAGCTGCTGGCCGCAGTTATCGATACGTTCGATCGCCTCGGTCTTTTTTGAATCTGCTTTGTCCGTGCTCACCGACGTTCCACAGGCGCTGAGAAGCAAAGGCACCGTCGCGATGGTAGCGATCATGGAGGTCAGGGAACGGGATGAGATTTTCATGAGGTGGGGATTCCTTCCTGGGATCCGGGTGTTGGTGACACCGTGGTGTCGGCGGGCGCGGTCATTGAGGCTGTGCCCACTGAATCCGCGTCGAACTGAGGAGTAGGCCTGGCTTCGCAGGCAGGCATGACATCGGGAACCGGCAGGGCATCGGAGGATTGCCTCGCGTCGAAGCGCGAGCACAACGAGTCATCGTGCGAAGCCCGCGCATCAAATAGGAAATGCTTTCGCCCGGTGCGAGGGTGGTTGACGGTTGTGGAGTCCACACCAAAGACGGATCGAACAAGGCGCGCATTGAGGATGTCCTGGGGCGGTCCGTAGCTGATGAGCCGTCCATCTTTGAGGATCGCCAATGCGTCACAGGAATGAGCCGCAAGATTCAGATCATGCAAAGCCACCAAGGCCGTACGCCCGCTAGCTTGAACTAAATCGAGAAGCTCCAGCTGGTGAGCGATGTCGAGGTGATTTGTCGGCTCATCCAAAATCAATACCGGCGTGTCTTGCGCCAAAGCCCGCGCAAACAGAACACGCTGCCGCTCGCCACCGGATAACGTCGAGAAAATCCGTTCAACCAGGTGCTCGGCCCCAACCTGAGCGAGGCAAGAATGCGCCATCGCGATGTCCTCTTGACGGTCCCGCCCAAACCCTCGACCATGGGGGATCCGTCCGAGAAGCACCAAGTCGATGACTGTGATCTCGAATTCCTCACTGTGTTCCTGGGACATGACTGCAACCCTGCGAGCCACCTCGGGCCGAGGCATAGCCGTCAGTTCATCGTGGTCATACCAAACCCTGCCCGAGGTGGCAGGCGATACCCCCGAGACGGCCCGTAGGAACGTCGATTTACCGCTGCCATTGGGACCCAGCAAACCCAGAACTGTCCCCGAGGGAACACAGAGGCTCACATCAGAGAGAATCCAACGCCCACCGCGGCGCACGCCGAGATTCGACGTTTCCACTCTCACTGCCCCACTCCCATCTTGTCTGCCCGATCACGGCGTAGCAGCCATAGAAAGAACGGGGCTCCGACGAAAGCGGTGAGCACACCGAGCGGAATTTCGGCTGGGGCAGCCAGGGTTCGGGCAAGCACATCACACAGCGCAAGAAACACCGCTCCAGCAAGTAAAGCAACCGGCAGCATTCGGCGATGATCAGCACCCACAACAATTCGGGCGATATGCGGAATAATAAGCCCGACAAAACCGATCCCCCCGGAGACGGCAACCACGGATCCGGTTAACAACGCAGCGGCGATTAACACAGTGGTGCGCAACTGGTTCACCCGGATTCCCAAGGCTGACGCGGCGTCATCACCTATCAGCAGAGCGTTGAGCGCCCGTGACCGCAATGCGGCAAACAGCCCGATCACCGCCAGAGCAATAGCCGGAAAAATGAGGTGGGACATGGTCGCCGCCGATACCGATCCCAACAGAAAAAACATAATGCCGGGCACGTTTTTGACGTCGGTGGAAATGGTGAGATAACTGGTGATAGCACTGAACAAAGACCCAAGGGCGACCCCTGCAAGGACCAGCCTTTGCGGCGCGATGCGACCATCCTTACGCGCGAGAATATAGACGGCGGCGGTTGCGATCAGGGCACCGAGGAACGCAAAAAACCCCAGTCCGATGGTCGCGCTGATCCCAAAGACGATGGCTGACACAGCCCCGACCCCGGCGCCAGCCGAAACCCCAAGAATGTACGGCTCAGCCAGGGAGTTATGTACGACCGCCTGCATCAAGCCTCCCGCGAGCGCTAAAGCTGCCCCGGTGATCGCGGCGAGCACGGTTCGCGGCAGTCGAAACTGCCAGACCGCGTTGTCTTGGACGGTGGTGAGAGAACCATCTGACATCCACGACATATCAGGGATTAAGTGGCCGAGAATGAGCTGACCAGCCTGGATTGGAGATACCGGGATTGTTCCCACACTGGCCGATATCAAAATAATCGCTACCAGCGCCGCCGTGAGGATCAATATAAGCACGCGCGGAAGACGGGGATGGCGCCGACCCCGCTCAAGCGCGAACCTCAACGAGGCGGGAGACACCGATGCTCGGCGCGCGCGTATCTCCTCCGGTTGAGACGGAGGGGTCTGATCGGTTTGTGGCGATGTCATGGGTGGTGGCAGGCCTTTTCTGTGCGCTGGGGGCGAAGCCCAGTGGTTGCCGCGGCAAAACTGAGGATGACTGCGGCAAGATCATGAACCCGGTCAAGGTGGTTACTGCCGTGGCCGGTGTGCCGGGCGGTCCACATGGTGGCCTCGGCTCCGACGTCGCGCAGCACCCGAACCATGCGCTCGGTGTCGTCGGCAGCGACCCGGGAGTCTTCCTCCATCACGATGCCGAGAAAACGCGGTAGTTTTCCGGATGCGGACGTTAACGCCTGGGCGCGGGCAAGCGGCGAAATTCGACGCAGCCGAGCCAGCTGTTCGTCCATGTCGTCGACGCATCCCGGTGACGCGACTATTCGGGGCTGACCGGACTGTATTCGGTTGAATATCTGGGAATTTTGGGTGGACTGAGTGACATTACTGGCGCCGAATTCCGTCATCCACAGGCGTCCGAGCGGATGGGCAGCAAGGTTCAATAGGTCCAATGGCGCAGCGGTCGATACGATCCCGGCGCAGAGCTCAGGGTGTCCGAGTCCAGCGCTCGCGACGATCACTCCCCCGTGGGAAGCACCGACCAGGACCAGCTGATCGGCCCGGGTATAACCGGCCTCTATTAAGCTGCGGGCGGCACATACGAAATCATCGACCGTGCGGTGCTTGTGCTCGCCCCGACCGGCGTGATGCCAGGGGATACCGCGTTCGCCGCCACCGCGCACATGTGCAATGGCATACCGTCCGCCCTGTTCAACCCAGGCGGAAATGCTCGGGTCGAAGGTTGGTAAGCACGGCACACCGAAGCCGCCGTAGCAGGTCAGGATCATCGGCCCTGGCCGCGGGCCACATATCGGTTCGGTGACGGTGACGGTGATATCGGTTTCGTCGCTGGCATGCGCTGTATGCCAGTGCGTGCGCACCTGTCCGCGTGTTTGAGCTCTAATCGTCGAGCGCGAGTTCGCAACGACGTCTGCCCATCGGACCACTCGCGGAGGCTGCACTTGGTTTTCCACCACGAGCATCACCTGCTGGCGCCCTGCCTCGGTGACAGCATCACACAGGCCTGACGTCACAGCGTTATGACCGGTTTTCGCCGGGTCGGCTATAACAGCGTTATGGATGACGTCGGCGGACACCTCAGGTCCTGCACGATCAGCACAATCGACACCACCATGGCCGACGTCATCGAGCCCAATCGCGGTGGCGACGGCAGGTTTACCGTGACTCGTCACTGGGTACTCACCACTCGTGCGGCCACCTTCAATCTCGACAATCACGCTTCGACCGTTGCGCACCACCACCGCGAAAACGGTCTCCTCTGCGACTGTCCAGCACATCACTTTGGTCTGCGTGCCATCCCACGACCACAGCGGCTCACCACGTTGGGGATCCACGGCGTGCAAACTCACGCCGTCGTCGACCAATGCCGCCGCACCGATGGCGGCAACGCGAACAATTCCTGGATACTGCGCGATCATATGGCCGGATGCTCTGTCGATCAGACGGGTCGGGCGCTTAGGGGCGCTGATGGCGACCAAACCCTGCTCCCCGCCCGGAAAGAGCCTGCTGGTGGCCGCATCGGGGATGGAGTGCATGAGCACCTGATCGGTGTGAACCCGGTAGGTGACCGCTTGCCCTAGGGGTCTGGCAAAAAACTCTACGGCCAAGGAGTCCTTCGTCCACAGCATGGGCTCGTACCGGCAGCGCAGGTCAGGAAAGCGCCGTAGCTGACCAGATCGGACATGAAGAACTGCAAAATAGGCGTTTTCATCTGCGCGTTCAGCCAGCTGGAGTGCGATATGGCGCCGGTCTGGAGACGGCGCCATCGACAATATGTGCTGGTCAGTCTCAAAGAGTGGCCTGTCACCGTCGTAGATACCGCGTCGGTGCCGTCCCGGTTTTCTCGACAGCGTGAAGCCACGCTCGGGGATACCTGGCCGGCCGTGGTGCTCCCAGCGGCGTAAACCAGCATCTAAAACCGGGTCAAGAGCATCTGCAGTGGGGTCATTTATGGGGATGCTATTGAGCCGTGGGGTCGTATCGATGGGGATCACCTACCGATCGGATCGCGGGCGGAGCCGATCCAAAACAGCTGCCCACCTTCGTCGAGCCGGGTGGGAACGGTGATGGTATGCATATCCTCGCCACGCACTAGGTGAACCTGTCCGTCCCCACCCCGGCTCACCGCGATGGTGGTTCCTGAGGGGTCAATCGCGACCGAACGGCGCTGGGCTGGGGAGTCTCCATCCGGTTCCCATGGCAGATGCCCAGGCCGAGGAGGATGAGACATCGGCGGAAGCCAGTGGGAACGGACGGGCTGCACACACCCTGCGCTGCGGTCGATCACGGTGAGGGTGTCCCCGTCGGGGTGGATGGTCGCCACAGCAGCGCACTGCCCGCTGAGACCGAACCGGAATGCGAGACCCGTCGGCAGACTGCACGACGACACCTCTGCGCTGCGGACGTCGATATCGACCAGGGTGTTAGACCACGATGTCCATTCGGTCAGGCAGGAGGGTCCGCCGCGCACAATGCCGAGGGCCCTGCCGGTTGCTGCATCAAAACGTAGGTAAAACGCTCGCCCGTGCACAGGCCACGGCACGATGCCAATGCATCGAGGTACACCGCCGTCAATGACGTATCGTTCCAGTCCGCGACCGGTTGCGGTCGCCATAATTCCGCTCGCATGATCGACGACATCACCATGCCCGTCATCACCGATGTCGCGGCAAATCGCACCTTCTAGCGGGGGTACATGAGGCCCCACATTCAGACATTGCTGCAGAGGGAACGATTCAATGGCGCCGGGTTCGCGGTGCCGCAGGACCAGGTGTGTGCTGCCGTCGCGCTGATCCGGTGCAAACATCACCCCCGGTTCGCCGCGGCGACTGCGGAACCGGCATGAGGTGTCATTGTCACGATCAATGAGTGTCACTACATCGCTCCACGGCGATTCGTTGGCACCGAGGCCGGTGGTGACAGCGAGATAGGAATCACTTGGATCTGAGGCGAGGTGTTCCGCTGGGATAGCCACGGACACTGTGGATGTGCGTTCACCGGACACGGTGATGAGCGTTCCCTCACGGTCGTCAACGAACGCCCAGCGATCGTCACCGAAGGCGAGAATCCCGGCGTGTTCTGCGGCTATACCCATGCGAAACGCGCTTGCGAGGCCGTCCTGAACACGGTAGAGCTGGCCTGCCCGGTGGTCCGCGATCACGAGCTGGTGTGACAACATGGGGCCACCATAGTTGAAATTGGTTGTCGTTTACATAATGATGAGGGGCCTCACCGGTCCGCGCCACCAACCGATGAGCGTGGGCCACGTACCGAGAGGAGTCCCGCATGAGCGAGAACACCGTCGTCGAGATCGAAGAGACCGAGCAGCTAGCTCATCTATCTGCCAGCCACTCGAACGCGCTCGTCGAGAACCCGTTCGACTGATCCTGCAGACCTCACTGCCTAGGCCGTGAGATATGAGTTCCGGTCGGGCAGCAAATGCTGTCCGGCCGGAACCGTAAGAGAGGTACAGCCCATGCGTAGTCCGAACCACCAAGCAGCTATTCCCGGCACGGGCGCCACCGCACTCATGTCCGAGGACGGTAAAGGCGTCGTTCGCACCGCGTCCGGTCAATTCCTCCGCCTACAGACACCACCGGCGGACCTCATCGCCACACTCACCAACCCCACCGACCACACCGCAACCGAGCCTGAGGCCGATGAGCCCACCCGCGCTCACGCCACCCGGCTACAACACGAAATCGCCGCCAGAGAAATTCGCGAGGCTGACAACCGCTGGCCACAGACCCGACGCAACGTGGCCATCACAGGAACCGGCGATATCCCCGAAAAGCTCGCCGCAGCGCTCCTAGACTGGGGAATCACCGCGCACTGCATTCCCACCGCGTCCGACCTCGATTTAACCGACACCCACTGGGACCTCGTCATCGGGTACGCCACCGGCCCCTCCGAACGCGAAGCATGGTCACGGCTTGACCAGTTACCGCGAAACGGCACCGCCTGGCTACGGGCATACCGCGAAGGTCACGTCTGCTACGTCGACCCCATCGCCATCACCGAGCACGACCCCACCAGCACCCAGGTCACCAAACGCAGGCTAGCTGCCAGCCCAGTCCCCGCCGAACTCGCCGCGTGGCAGCGCACCGCGCCCGACGAACCCAATCCGCTGCCGCTCACCGCGCACACCTGGCTACTCGGACATATCCTCACCGTAGCCCTCAGCTGGGCACAAAACGCCCCAGATTGTGAGCGCTACCGCTACACGCTGTGGAAACACGTGCCAGCCGCAGGCACCACCGATGAACATACGATCATTGCCTACCCGGCCCCGTTTCAGCCATCTCCACAGGGCGCCACGGGATGACACCGCAAACCGGTAACCCCCAGCCCCAACAGGTCCGCGCCAGCCGGGCTCACACCTGTCAGACGGACGATGGCGTCCATCTGCGTGGCCTTCTATGGCAATGCCCCACCGCGCGAGCCATTGCCATTATCCGCACCCCCTATAACGCCGTCGAGCACGCCTCTACCGCCCTCGCACTCAACAGCCGCGGCTTCCATTGCCTGGTCCAAGATGTTCGCGGGCGATACCAATCCGATGGCCACTGGCATCCTTACCACCACGAAGCCGCCGACGGACTCGCAACCCTGCAAGCCATAGCCGCGCAGTACCCACACTTACCAATTGTCCTCTTCGGATCCTCCTATGCCGCGCACACAGCCCTCGAAACGGCATACGCAGCGAGCGCATCACCACGCACGTCCCCACCCGCCGCGATCATGACACTTGTTCCAGCGCTCGGCTTGGCAGAAACCGCCTGGGATCAGCACGGCGCCCCAGAGATCAGGAACCGCATCGGCTGGTGGCACCAGCATGGACGGACTCGACAAGCTCAGATAGCTCTGTCACCAGCTGAGTTGTCACAGCGTGAAGCCGATGTCGCCGAGCTCGGCATGGTCGAGGCAGCCAGGTCATGGGGCTGGGACGACAACTGCATCGACGCCTGGGCACAGCTATGGACCGCCGACCATCTCGACCTCAACGCGCGATATGCGCACTTGCACATGCCTTTGCTCGTGCTCAGCGGAACCGAAGACTTCTTTGACCATCACGCTCGACGCCTGGCATCAGCCTGGGCCGGCCAGAGCCATTTCGCGACGGGTCCCTGGGGGCATCAGCTCGTGGCTGGCGTCCCTGATCCCGCAGTGCGCCACGCAATTCAAGCCGAAGGCGGACCGGGACATCTCATGGACCTGTGGCTCGCCGCCCATGGTTTCTCCAATAGCCCCACACCTTTATCCGAGATCATATCCACCTATCGGCAAACCCAATCCTGGTTCGATCTCTCCGATGCGACCTGGCATTTTGGTCCACTGACAACACCTCCACCACCGCTCCCGCGACTGCAGCTCGACGCCGTGCCTGGTCTGCATCATCCACCTAACCGTGTGGCAACCGAACCTGTTTCATATTCCCGTACACCCAGCAGCGAACTGGAAACCTTGCGATGACCTCAACTTCTCCTACCCACTGCGACACCACCAACGCGGGGTCGGCAACGCAGGCTCCACCACTACCTGAGCTTCCCGTCGATGCACTCGTCGATAAAGAATGCGGGATCATCCGAAGCGTCAGAGAAGTTCCCCACCCGCCCGGAGCACCCCGTGCGTATCTAGCTCTCACAGCAGCTGTTGCCGATGCGCGACAACTCGGCGAATGGCCAGCAGACCGAGTATCGCTGGGAACCTCATTTGCAGATCCAGCCCAAGCCCGCATTGCCGCTATCGCCGAAGGAGTCGAACGATACTGCGGAAACTGGCTACCTCCTGAGCTTCCCACCCATGACCTGCGCATTGGCACGCATCGGGAGCTGACAGCTGAGGGGTTAAACCCGATTAACCTTGACGACCTCCCGACCTTCGCCGACTGGCAGTATGCGCGTAATGCTTTTCCCTACACCCGGTTGACCGACACCACCCCGACTCTATGGACCGAGTGTTCAGATCTATCCGGCACCCCGGTATGGATGCCCGCCTCCCTGATATACCTCAACTGGCGACAGTCACGGTTTCGCCACCTGCCGCGCATCCACCACCTCAATTACGCGGGAATCGCCACCGGCCAAGGTGCAGACGATGCCCGTGACCGCGGGGTCCTCGAAATCATCGAACGTGACGCCCTCGAACTGTGGTGGCATCTCGACGGTCCTACAGCGGGCATCGATCCCGCCAGCGTGCCTGGGCTGAGCGAGGACCTTCGCGGCAGTAACCTCGAGGTTTCCCTCGTCTCCATGCCCTCTGAGTTCGCTCCCGCCATCGGAGCGTTGGTATACGACCCCGACCGTCAGCTATATGCGGCTGGATTTTCCGCCGCTTTGGATCCGGTGCGAGCCGCACGCAAAGCCGTCCTGGAGGCGGTCCACACCTGGGTCTACACCCAGGGATGCACCGATCACGACGGTTGGGTTTTTCGCGCCGTTGAGCAGGGGTTAATGGCTAAAGGGCTTTACCTCGACTATCGCGCCGACGCCCGCTATCTCGACGCCGCCGGACCACAGTGCGAACACGTGGTCGATCTCGGGGCCCATGTCCAGGTGTGGTTAGATCCCCGAGTCCATCACGAGGCTCGCCGCTTCACCGACCCTGCTCACGGCATCATCTCTGTTGCGGACATCCCTGCTACCACCATGGCTGAGGTCTACCACAAGCTGGCTGATGCTGGTCACCGCGTTATCACCCGGGACGTGACCACCGACGATATCCGGCGAACACCTTTGCGCGTGGTCCGCAGTTTTGTGACCGGTCTCATCCCTAATGCACCGGCTGCGTTCACTTACGCGGGAATGAGCCGGTTCCCCCGCGCAGCAAAAGAACGGGGATGGCGCACCTCGTGGAGCAACACGCCCGCTGATCTATCGCTGATCCCAGCACCCCACATGTAGGCCCTATGACGCAACCAGCCATATACGCGGGCCCCGCCTTAGCTTCTGATGCCGTTGTTCCTCAGCCACCGGCAATAGCGTCTTTGCCCCATATACTCGCTCATTCCCTGGGACCGCAAAAACCCGGGCCGCCTCGACCTCCCGGCCCTAAAGTAAACCCCTGGGACGCATCAGCGACCTGGCGGATGGCCGTCCTCCCATCGCAGATCAACTCCCTGCTCACCGGCCTGTGGGGCAGCCGCGGCTACCATTGCGGCGCTGATGGCCGACCCACACGGATTCGTCAACGCCCGATCCCCTCAGCTGGCGGAACCTACGCGGTGCAGACGCATCTTGCGATCGGATATCCCGGTGCATACGGCCTTGAACCTGGCCGATACGTCCTCGACCATGAACGTGATCTCCTCCTGCGCAGACGCGATAGTTCAAGACCTCTGCCGACCGGGGCATGGCTCATCTTTTCTGTTCAACCAGGACGCAGCTTTGGCCGATACCAGCATCGTTCTTGGCCTCTATGGATCGCCGATACCGCATATGCACTGGTTGCTACCCAATTCCTGCTCAACCAGCCCCTGCCGCCTCTCCTCGGACCCTCCGATCAGCTGCGCGAACTCTCCGCTGTAGCCCGTGGTTCCGATACCTCATGGTGGGTACAGCGCGGACTGGCACCGGAAATACCATTAGCTGCTGTGCGGTTACCGGGCAAGCTGCGAGTATGCCGCGACCGCAGCACTGCCCTAGCGCTTCGGCGTTCGCCGTCTCACGCGTCTTTTGCCTCCAACCTCGAGGGGGCGCGGAACAACCACGCCCGAGAACTAGCCGTGCGATCAGGGCAATCCTGGGTTGCCGGCGCAGACAGGGTCGAAGCCTGGAGCGTCCGTCTCAATTCGCCATCCCAATCCATTTTTCAGATGCTGTGGACCGCCCATCAAAGAGCTGCCCGCCTGACCTATGACAGCGCGCTCTCCGGTATTTGGCGGTGCCGACCAATCTCCGGTTTTCCCGCTACCTCAACATCGTGGATCGTCCATGCCCTTGCCATGCTCCGAGTAAGAGATACGGAGACCCTGTCATGATGATCGTGCGTGAGCTGTGGCGGGAGGCCATGCGATTTCCCGCAGCTCTTTCCGCCAGCGTCTTTTTTCTCCTGCTGGTATTCGGCACCTATATAGCGCAAGCCATCGGTACCGCGTGGGCCATGTCGGCGGTTATTGGCCGTCACACAGATCAGATCTGGGCCGCGTTATTGCTGATCGCGGGCGTGGCTCTGCTCCGATTAGTGCTATCGGTAGCACAGACAGCCTCGGCAAACCGCCTGGGTGGGCAGGTGAGACAAACCCTCCGGGTTCGTTCTCTCACCCGTACTTTGCGGGCACAGCGCCTTCACGATACGGCAGCTCGCGACGGCAGCCTCAGCGCGACGCTCGGAGACGGAATCGACGGCACCGACGCGTACGTTTCAAAATACATTCCCGTCATTACGCAGGTGTTCATTGCCTGCCCGGTGATTGTGGTTGTGCTGTTTATCTTGCAGCCGTGGGCTGGAGCCGCGGTCTGTCTTGGCGTGATCCTCTCCCTGCTTGGACCCCTGATATGGAAGCGGCTCATGTCGCGCCGGGGAATGGACCACTGGGACAGTTACGAAGCCCTCAGCGCCGACCTCTTGGAGTCGCTGCGCGGGATGGCGACGTTGCGCATCCTCGGCGATGTTCCTGGAACGCGACAGCGTTTACATTTTCGGTCAGAGGGGCTGCGGCGCGCCACAGAACGAGTGATGCGAGTGTCGCTGGCCGAGACCGGGATCACCGATTTCGCGGTGCAGGCAGGGGTTGTGGCGGCAGCCGGGGCAGCAATTTTTCATGCTGTCACTGGTCAGGCACCCGCTATGGAGGTGTATCTCATTTTGCTGCTGTCGTCTGAGGCATTCCGACCGATTCGGGAGTTGTCTCGGCACTGGCATGCCGGTTTTCTGGGGCTCACAGCGATTCCCGGTCTCCGACAACTCGGGGCTTTTTCTTCATCAAACGCCGCTGATGGGCTAAGTCACCCCGACTCAGGGCATGCCCTCGAGACAGGGCACGTTCCCAACACAGGTCATGCGCCCCGCCCACGTGATGTGCCCGGGCCAGGTGATGCAACCGGCACAGGTGCTGAGCCAGGGCCACATGAGGGGCCCGACACAGGCGACGGGCCCAGGACAGGCGATGGGCCCGGGACAGGCAAGGTATTACGCCTTACTGACCTGTGGTTCCAATATCCCGATGCTACGGAACCCGTTCTTCACGGCATAAATTTCACCGCGCGCAGAGGTGGACTCAGCGCGGTGGTAGGCCCATCCGGAGCCGGTAAATCCACTCTCTTTGATCTACTCCTCGGCTTCCTGGCCCCAGACTCTGGCACCATCACATTGGATGGGCACAGTCTTCGCCGGCCTGATATCGCCGTGGTTTCCCAGCGACCGGTGCTTTTCGCCGACACCATCCGAGCCAACCTGTGCTTGGGCACCGCTCGGTCTGACGTAGACCTCGCCGCTGCCTGTCGCGCAGCTGGTATCTGGCACGATATCGAGGCTCTGCCCGACGGGTTGGATACCGAAGTCACCGAAGCTGGTAGCAGCCTTTCTGGTGGGCAACGGCAGCGCCTCGCGCTAGCCCGGGCTTTGCTCGCGGACCGGCCCGTGCTCCTGGTTGATGAACCAACTAGCGCCCTAGATCCCGCTCGCGCGCACGACATTATTTCGACTTTGCATCAGGTTGCTGCCGAACGCATTGTCATCATGATTACTCACCGTCCAGAAAGCCTCGTCGGAATCTCACAGATCCTTTCCCTCAACGCCCAGCATCTCTCCCGGGAGCCGCGATGAAAAGCACCGATACCTCCCGTCCTTTCCGCGCCTTGCTCCCAGCGCTACGGCCCGAATGGCCGGGAATGATCAATAGCTACATCGTCGGCACCATCAGCGCGTTGAGTTTGGTCGCATTAACGGTGTTGTCGGCGTGGGGTGTCGGCCACGCGGTCATTGAGCGCACGCTTCCGCAGCTGTGGTGGTGGCTTACCCTGATCGGCCTGGTGATTGCACGAACTATTCTCACCTGGCGAGAAATGGATGTATCCCACTCGGTGGCTTACCGGGTCCTTGCCCGGCTGAGAATGACTCTTTTCGACTCGTACGCTCGCAGCATCCCCGGCAAGAACCGGACACACTCCGGACACTCCGCGAGCGTCGCCATGGATGACATTGAAAAGCTTGAGTTTTTTTACGCACATACCGTTGCGCAGATCGCCACGTCTATCACCGTATTCCTCGCATCGGCGATTACCGCGTTCACAATGCTTCCCGCTGCTGCTGGAGCCGTGGTCCTGGGAGGAGCAGCCATCGCCACCAGCGCCACCTTCTGGGCTCGCACCACCCGACGTTTAGGCGCCGATGAGCAGCACGAACGAGCCGACATAGCGGTGAGCATCGTTGACGCCCTAGGAGCTCTGCGTGAAGTCCTCACCTACGGACTAGCGCCCCAGATCACCGAGAGCATCCGCAAGCGCACGGTGCGTGTCACCAACATATTGCGCCGAAGAGAGATCCTCGCCCAGGTTGTAACCTCAGCGCGCGAATTAATCGTGGCGATAGTGGTCATCGGCGTAGTCGCTGCCAGCACACTCACCTCGCAGGAACTATCTCCTGCGCTACTTCCGCCACTGATCGCACTCGCGATCGCCGGAATTTCAGCGCTGACAGACGCGACCGCCACCGCTACCCAATTGCACCCCCTCACGGCGAGCGCCCAGCGGGTGAGCACAGAGATTCATCGCCCACCGGTGGTTCAGCCTGTCACCACCCAGCACAGCCTGCCAACCGGGCCCCTTGGACTGCGTTTTTGCGACGTGACCTTTGGCTATGAAAATCGTGAGGCGACATTGAGATCGTTCAACCTCGACGTCGCCCCTGGCAGCCAGGTCGGCCTGTCCGGACCATCAGGGTCGGGAAAAAGCACTCTGGTATCACTGGCATCGCGGCTTTGGGATCCAGATCAGGGTGAGGTCAAAATCTACGGAACCGACGGTTCTGCTCTTCCTCTGACGCATATCCCCGATGACCAGCTGCGCCAAGCCGTAGCTGTCGTCGACCAAGATGCAACACTGTTTCACGGCACTGTCCGCGAAAATCTTCTACGTGGCGCTCCTGAGCGCTCGGATCAGGAACTTCGTGACGTTCTCGACCAGGTTGGCGCCACCGGATGGATCACTCTCGATGATCACGTCGGCCAGCACGGGGTGCGGTTATCAGGAGGTCAACAAGCCCGGTTATGCCTCGCACGGGCACTGATCCGCTCACCGCGGATTCTATTGGTTGACGAAGTAACCGCGAACCTCGATCCTGTGACCGAACAGGCCATATCGCGCATCATCGCGGCTTATCAGGGCACGGTTTTGATGGTGTCGCACCGTGAAGACACCTTGGCACATATGGGCAGGCTCGTGGACCTTCACAATGTGGAAAAGCCGTCAACGAATTCTGGGAGCTGACGTCCGGGTGGGGCTGTCGGTGCACGAACAATGCGTGGCGCGAACAGTCTTTTGATGATGCCCAACCTTGGCACTAGATGGCTGGGAATTTGGCACTAGGTGGCTGGCAAGAAGGCCAGTTATGCCCTTTAGGACTACTGAAGCATGCACACCGCTATTTCCGATCACCGAATGAGTAAACTAAGGCAGCGCCGCTGTCGAGATCGTATTTTGCACACATCACGCGCCTCAGCATGCAACAAAAAGTCTCGTGCAATCTATTCCTGCAATAGATGTCGCTGGAATCTATGCCTGACGCTCAGGCAACCAGCTCAACCCCGAGTTCGATACCACAGGCCAAGGCCTCTCCCCCGCCGAAGCCATTTTTCCACACTCATCAATTAAACCGTGAAACTGTTGCGCCTCATCCAACGAGAAGTGACCGTCCTCGAATCGAACACCCAATATAGCGTCAGCAGCCTGGTAGCTTTTAAACCAGCAACCGTAGACTTGCCCCACCATACGACGCGCATACGCATCAGAGATAAACATAGGCCTGTCGAACACATAAAGCATCAAAACATCAGCCGTCTCGAAACCCACGCCCGGAAGTTTTAAGAGCTTTGCACGCAGCTCGATGTCATCGGTTTCACCTTGATCGAAATTCTGTACATACCACTGCGACAAGGCGCGGACCGCGCGGAACTTTGCATTATGAAAACCGCACGGCCAGATGCAGTTCAAAAGCACCTTGTCGTCTGCTTGCGATGCAGCTTCCGGGTCAAGCAATTCATAATCGCGAAACCTGGATATTGCACGTTCTACATTTTGCCAGCGCGTGTTCTGCACGAGGATCGCACCGAGCGCAATTTCAAACCGCGACTCACCAGGCCACCAGTCAACCCGACCGAGACCCTTTTGCAGAACGGTATACAGCTCTCGCAGGTCGATCGTCACGTTCATTCTATTTCCATCCCACACCACCGTTAGCACTCCTAGGCTATGCGACGATGAGCACCTGAGACAGCGGCATCGCTAGTGCCGTATCCCAAGCTCGCACCCTGATACCACCGCGACATGGATGACAGCACCGTACGGAACAGCGGGAGGGAGTCTCCAAGCCCGATGACCCGATCAATGCGGCATGTGCGGTTCGCAGGGAGTGGGCAGGTGAGAAGTGCACAGAGGAATTACGGGCGACCTCAGCCAGAAGCTCACCCAGGATGGCGAGCCGATGTTTTGTCGCTCACAGTACCCACTCTCGATTTCGCATTGAGCCGCGATCCATGTAAAGTCTTACCTGTTCGCGCCATTAGCTCAGTTGGTTAGAGCAGCTGACTCTTAATCAGCGGGTCCGGGGTTCGAGTCCCTGATGGCGCACCCGCGAAAGAGCCTCCACCGAATCCCGGTGGAGGCTCTTTGCGTTGCCGCCAAAGAGGCCCAAGCCGTTGAAGATGTCGTCGGTAGAGACATCGAAGTAGCGGGCGAGAGCGCCAACCTCGGATGCTTTCCACGGGGCAGTTCCGTTGAGTTTGTTGAAAACTGACGCCCTGTTGATGCCGAGGATCGGAGCTAACTCAGCGTTCCTCACCCCTCGCCCGGCAGCCAAAGCTCGAATCGATGCCGAGATAAGTTCATCATCAGTGGGGGTCGCGTGGTTGGCGTCGGCAGATTCGACCGTAGGGGGAGTATTTCTTCTCATGAAGCTGAATCTATATGAGAAGGTGTATGGAAATCCATATTGATCCACTGTAGTGCTTGTGCAGTCTAAAAAAAACGACTAACGTCGTTTTCATGAGCGATAAGGCGAGACTGGCAGACCTGCTCCTGCGTACATCCGGACATGGAGGCCTGTGGGAGTGGGCAATGGATGAACGTCGATGTGTTCAGCCTCCCAACTGGAATGAAGTGTCTGCGCGTCTGACCGTCGCTACCGACGGTCAGGTCGCAGTCTCCGGTGAGGTTCTGCGTAAGTGGCTTCTCGCTGCTGAAGCTCAACGGGCCAAGGAGGTGGCCTGATGAGTGCGGAGGCTCAGGAGCCTGTGCTGTCGCGGGAGCATGCGCAGGAGCTTGTGGATCAGATCCGGGAGTGGTCAACCACGGTCTTAGACGGTATGGCGATGGTGGACCAGCTGGTGATGACCGCCTATCAAGGGCGGGCGTGGCTGGCATTGGGGTATGAGTCCTGGGATGAGCTATGTTCGGTCGAGTTTGCTCAAGCGCGGATGTGGGCCACGATCGAGGAACGGCGTGACCGGGTCCAGGCGCTCACTCAGGCTGGCCTCTCCACCCGAGCCATCGGAGCCGTGCTGGGTATTGGTAAGGACACAGCGCATCGCGATGCTTTAGCAGGTGTCTCATCTGAGACACCTGCTAAAGATGCGATGGGCCCGGATGCTTTAGCAACTGTCTCATCTGAGACAGTTGCTAAAGGTCTAGAGGGTGCTGACGTTTTAGCAACTGATGCAAATGCATCAGTTGCTAAGCCTGTGACCAGTGGTGATGCTGGACGGGTGGCTGAGATCGTCGAGAAGTCCTCGTTGGGGAACGCGGTGGTGCAGGGCCTGGACGGGCGTGCGTACCCGGGTAAACGGGGTACGGCGGTCTCGAAAGTAGAGCGCCAGTTAGAGACGGTGCATCTACGTTCCCAGGGGCTGACTCAGCAGCAGATTGCTGAACAGTTGGGTGTTTCTCAACGCACGATCTCCTCGGATTTGGGAGAGATTGAAGCGATTATCGCCCCGGTTCCGGATTTGAGGGAGCGGGCTGCGCAGGGCAAGGCCACTGTCCAGGATCTTATTGAGCAGGCGGGGCTTGTGGTTGAGGAGATCCCCCCGGACCAGCTGGTCCGGGATGCCGAATACTCCTTGCGGGATCTTCAGTCGGTGATGTCGTATCTCGCGGAAGAGGTGATCTGGTCGGATGAGTTCGTGACCGTGAAAGGCGCGAAAGATGCTGTGTGTCAAGCAATTGGGCCGGGGCTTCTCGAATTGATTGCGGATCTGTTAGCGCTGTTGTATGAGCTGCCGCTGACGTCGTTGCCGGCAGAGATGATCCGGGATGTGCTCAAGCCGCATTGGACCGCGTTCGCGATGATGATCCAAAAATTTGGTGGTATGGACGCAGAGTTGACTGCTGCCGCTGCTGGGGATGTGTCATGACGAAAAGGGGGTCGGCCCCTGCGCTACACAGGGAGCCGACCCAAATGATCACTGCACATGTCAGGGGGTGCCGATCAGTCACCAGCCTACGAGAAAGCACCCCGACCTGTCTAGAGAATGAGCCACGACAGCAAGGAAGCGATAGTGGGATGGATAAAGACACGATAGACCGTCTGGTGGTGGATGCGGTGCAAGACCAGCGTCCTTTAGTGCTGAGCGTGTTGAAACACGCGGGGATGCTGGATTTGTATGACGATGCGATGAACACGATCGCTTGTGATCTGATCGCACATCTGGATTTGTGGGTGACCAGGGATGATGCATCCAGTATCCGCCGGTGGGCGTGCGGACGAGCCTATTTCGAGATCAAAAAGTTTGTGCGCAGTCAACGGGTCAGCGACGGGTTGGGGGTCCTCACCCGGGTGGAGTGGGAGGACGAGGTGATCGAGGCTCTGCCTGCGGTGGAACAGACACCGGACAGACCGCACCAATATCTGGGGGTGATGCATCGGGTGCGGGCGCTGATCATCGCTCAGCCGGGTGGGGTGGCCCGGTGGGAGGAGATTAGAAGTCTCGCGGAACAACCTGTGCGCGGACGTGAATTAAGAGAGGAACTTCGGACCTTGATGAGTGAGGTTTCGGGGCTTCCCCGGGAGTGTTTTAGCGCCGAGCATGAGGAAGCAAGGAGATCACGATGATGGAAATGGAGCTGGTGCTGGCTCATTCGCAGGCGACGGGGTTAACCCGGTTGGTGGCGTTGATCTTGGCCAACAGTTACGTGATTGATTGGGACTGTACTTCGACGACGTTGGAGTCGATTTGTCGTTGGGCTAATTGCAGCCCTGCGGAGGCTGACCGGGCGTTATATGAGTTGATCGCGTTGGGAGAGTGGCAGCAGGTCGGTGCGTGTTTGGATGGGAAGATTATGATGCGCCTGCTGGTGAGGTGCCCTGTCACGTGTGATCGTAGTGTGCAGCACCTGGTGGGTTAACTGGGGTGAGTATCCAAGCGGGTGCGAAAGTTCTCGCACACTCGCAGGCTAAAGGAACGGCTCGCCTGGTGGCTGTCGCGTTAGCTAATCACTACAACACCGATGAACGCTTGTCCTGGCCGGGGGCGTTTTGGATTGCTGAAGAAGCATCGTGTTCGTTGACCTCAGTCAGTCGCGGGTTAAAAGAACTCGTCACGCTCGGTGAGTGGTCACCAGCCATTGGTCCGGGTGGGTGTCGGGCGTGGGTGATGCATCTGGAGTGTCCGGGGGATTGTGATGGCACGAAGATGCACATCACCCCGGATAAAGCACGGCGTTTTGAAGAGTACCGGTCGTGGCAGCGGGATAAACAGCGGGCGCGTCGGGGTAAGGCTCCTAGTGGTCAGAAGGTTCTTAGCTTAAGGATGCAGACCGCTACTAGCGAGTCTGAGGTCTCGCCACCTGTACCTGCGGCAGGTGGAGCATCTGCCTCTAAGCCGGCGGCCACCGCGGCCACAACACCGAACCCCCAGGTTGCATCTTCTGAGCCCACCAGACGAATAAAACCGGTGACGCCGGTGGCATCCCATGCTCGCACGGACCGACATCCTGGTGGTGAACAGAGTGCCCCTGGGCCCGTAGATGGACCGGGTCTATCGGCGGAGCCGGGTCGGGCACCTCGTGTGCGTCGATGTCCGCGCCGGGTTGGCCGGACACGGCCAAGGATTCGCAGACGATCTGCGCGGGGCAGAATGCACCCGGTTCAGAAGGTTCTACGTCTAGAACCTTCTATGTACCCGTCATCTGGTGCGTTTGTACCCGTCAATTTGACAACAGAACCAATAAGAAACCCGAAGGGTTTCTATCCCTCCTTCGGAGGTCTAGAAACCCCAACCAACCAACACCACCGGCTAGAACCTTCTCGTACCCCTCGGGGTGGAAGGGACATAGAAGATTCTGGTGGGGCGCATAGCGCTCTGGTGGTGGATGCGAGACAGGTTCGGGGAGTTGTGCGTGCGCTACGCGCCGCACTGCCCTCGTCGGTTTCGGCTGCGTTGGCCTCTGGTCCGCTAGAACGCGAAGTGTCCCAGACGATTGCTCGGGGGATTGGGGTAGAAGATCTGAGGGTGTGGGTGGGGGCGCGGTCGTGGATAGGTGCGGGGCCAGGTGCGGTGATCACGTGGCTTCGCCGGCTAGAACCAGAAATACTACCGGTGCCTGCTCATGCTGATCGGTGTGAGCGGCACCCAGATCAGCGGGCGGACTCGTGCTGGATGTGTCGTCGTGACCAGCGAGAGCAGGAACGACAACAGGCACAGCAGCGGCGTGAAGCTGGGGCCAGGGTCCCTAGGCGGGCTGCGGGTGAATCGGTACGTGAATGGTGCGCACGAATACAGAGAGCATGTGGTGATGATAATGGATAAGAAAACCCGAACTGAGCAGGTCAAAGCCAGGATCAGAGAGTTTGTTCGAGAAATGCGGGTGCCGTCCGCAGTGCAGATCTGTGCTTTGACGATGGCATCAATCCCAGGACGTAATCACAGCATCAATTTGGTGACCGTGCTGTCTAGGGGTGGCCAGTGTATAGAGGTGGAATTTAGGTGGCAGCCACTGTATGACGGTAAGTACACCCCGATCTCGCAAGTCATTGAGGCTGAGAAGGATCTGTTCACGAGGCTGCGGGCAAAACTTTTCTTAAGCGTAGAGGATGCACAGGCGCTGACCACGTGGATTGTGATGTGTGTGCAAGTGGGTGAGCTGGTGGATGCAATGGACCCTGAAGGTGGGGTTGAGGTATTTGCCCGAGAACTTAACCACCGATTTGCAGTTGCCCAGGGCCGCTAACGTAGGCCAAGGCAACAATACCTCTCATACTTTTATGGCTTCTAGCTGACCCGAACTAGTGTTCACAGACCTTCGCGAGCTCGATGAACGTCACATTGACGGCGCTATTGCACATTTAAGTTAATAGCTTCTCCACATTGGGAATACCCCAATATGTATCACTACTGATATCGCTGTGCATGTTCGGCGCCGATATTTTCCACGACATCAGCAGCGAAAGACGACCTTACAAAACTCCTTCCTCTCCCCTGTTCGACAAACCGAGGCAAAAACCCATGACTACCTCTGCATGCGAGACCGCCAAACACTCTTAGACTCAAACCTCGATCTGCTCACCCGAGCTAGTCCGAAGACCGCTCGGACACAGAACCCCAGGGTGACGCTCGCTGCCATCCATAAGGTCACTCAGCACCTAAGCCTCGTACAGTCCTCGACGCGGGAAAGAATCCCAGCGGAAACCGAACACGCACACACAGACTCACTCACAGCCCCCATCACTCCACCTCACCATACGAAAACCACAAAACCAGGAAACCTCAAAACCATAAAACCACACAACCTAAAAACCATCAGAGTGCAGTCGTAGGCCGTTCTCCAAGCTCGTGGACGTGAACGAGTATGAGCATTCAGATCTACACCCGCCCTCACTGTGGCCCGTGCCTATTCACCAAACGTCGTTTTGATAACTCAGGTCTTGCCTATACCGAACATGACCTGGCAACCATCCCACCGGATCAGATTGATAAACTACGCGCCGCTGGGCACCGTCAAGCCCCGGTAGTGATCACCGAGACCGAGCAGTGGTCTGGCCTGAACATCGCGAAAATTGAGGCCACCATCAAGAGCCATACCAGCCAAACCAACGCACACTCTGCTCCGCCTATCCCTAAGCCTGCCGCCCCAGCGCCAAACCCCACCCCCTCTTTAACCCCGTAACCATCCGTTTAGAGCAGGCATACTCACAATATTGTCGAAAAGGGGTGGGCACGTAGGTGCCGTACCCGACTAGCGCCTCCCGCACCAAACAGATCCCCTCCTTAACCAGCGTGGGCACGGGCTTGTGGTCCCGTTCTATACAGGATCCATGACAGAACGTTCACCTTGTCCATCGGGAGAGTTTTCTACGGGATCACACGAGCGATACCCACAAACTGCGGGCCAGATAACCGCGCGGGACTAACCCGGGTTCGCCCCGCGGACTCGGACGCTTCCAGCATCTTGCCGCCACCAAGATAAATCCCGACGTGGGAGACCACCCCGCGCTGAAGCCGATTCCCCCACGCCTCAAAAATCAGATCACCCGGGCGAATATCTGCCACTTGAACCTGGTTACTGCGCAACCTAGCCCACTGAGCACGCGCAGAGCGCGGCAACGTGACACCGACCTTGGCATAAGAGAATGAGGTCAGCCCCGAGCAGTCCTGAGCCCCGCTGGTAGGGCCCGATGGTCCCCCTGCCCCAAGCAGATATCGCACCCCGATCGTGGACTGCCCAGCCTGGATCGCACCGGCAACAGTCCCGGAGACACCGCTGAGATCCACCCCACTACCAGGTTTCGTACCAGCACACACGGCCGACCCGGGCTGCGTGGGATCCACCTGAACATTCACCCCCGACAGGGCGCTCATGATCGCTCGAGCTTTCGCCTCGTGTTTGGCATAGGCCTCCGGGTAGGCCGAACGTTGGACCCGTTGCGCGGCCACCGTCAACGGCATCCTCTCCCACCCGGGGATATCACTCAGCCCAGGAATATGGTGCCCAGTTGCGATACCGGACCCGTTTTTCTCTAAGACCCCTTTGTAAAACGTTTTCGCAGCCCACGACACATTATTAACCTCCGCTAGGGTCCCATAGGCCCCCGAGACACCAGGCGTGATCACTCGCTGTTGAAATGGACCCGCATCATGATCAGCATTAGGCACCCGCGAACTCGCGCTATCACCCAAAGTAGATTCTTGCATCGCGGTCATCACCGCGATCAACTGCCCCCGAAAAGGGACCCCCAGATCACGACCCACCCGCATGATCACAGCAGCCCGCCCCATCGCGTCACGAGAATACGGTGTAATCGGATCAACACCCTGAACATCCGCACTTAACGCCTCACCGCCCTCTGGTCCACAGGCCGCTGCATCGGCAGAGCCTTGAGTACTGGTCACCAGCCCCACCATCAAGATGGCCACCACCAACACGATCGAAATGAGGATCATCGCTTTACCCAGCATCTTCCCCAGACCAAAGCTCATCGCATACTCTCCTGCGGTGGCGTGATCGCCGAGGTGAGCCACGGATCACTCGGCTGATCACGCACGAGCGTGACCTCATACACCCCCGCATCGGTGTGCACATCAAGATCGGCCGTGACCGCACTGACCGAGACCACACGCGCTTGGTGGACTTGAGAGGCGGGAATCTTCGAGGGCAGGGTGTAACGCCACACCTGCTGCGCCGGGGGCGTCAGATGCGGGGCTAAGCCTTCCCACCATTGCGCATCCGTGGACGGGTGCGCTGTAAATGCCTGCATAGTAGCCATCGCAGCCGCGATCGCCTCCGCCTGGTCTTTCGCCGATGCAGCTGGCGGACCAAGATCGGTAGGCCCGTCCAAGGTCGGGGTGGCCCACGGTGCCATCGGAGTCTTTGGTGTAGAAGACGCGGCCACCGAAGCGGTCTGTGGCGGAGCTACAGAGGACACCTGAGGCGGTGGGGACGGGTCCGGGCGAGAACATCCCGTCATCGTGCACGCAGCCAGCAGCGCTAGACCCCCAAATACTCTCAATCCTCGCGCCATCACAATCTCCCCTTACTCGTTGTGCTCGTGCACCCTCTCACGCCCCACGCCCTGACCCATCACCACAAATTTCTAGAACCACCCGGCACTTCCTGGCGCCCACCACCGTGGATGGTTACAACCACAAAACCTAAAAACCACAAAACCACGAACGGTTTTGTGGTTAAAACCCAAGGAGAACACCATGACATCACCCCTCTCACCAGACCCGGCTCCCGGGGTGAGGATCACCGTGGCCAGCAGTAAAGGCGGCACCGGGAAAACCACCACCGCAGTGATGCTGGCCTGTTCGTTTCAAGCTGGCGGATACCGAGTACAGGTTCTGGATGCGGACCCGCAAGGTGATGCCACCGAGTGGGCTGATGATGCGGCCGATAACGGGGATCCCTTGCCCTTTGACGTGGTGCCGGTAAATCTTCGAGCGCTGCGCAGGCCACTCCCTGCCACCGTGGATTTCCAGATCGTTGATACTGGTCCGCACTCTCCTGACGTGGCGCAGGTGGCCATTGACACCGCAACGTATGTCGTGATTCCCACGACCGCCTCGCCCCTTGATCTGCGCCGTATGTGGCGCAGCTTGGATACCACCGCACACCGGCGCACACGGGTGCTGCTGACCCGGGCTGAGCCGCGGACCACGGCCTACCGTCATACTGTGGCCGCGCTCATTGATGAAGGCGCCCCGCATTTTGAGACACCGATCCTGGCGCGCACCGCGATCAAAGCCGAAACCGTTCGCTGTCCCACCTATTTCTTTGGCTATGACGCCATCGCAGCCCAGATCATGCTGGATTTAGCCGAGATCTACGAGGACGAAAACTTCATGGAACCGATGCTGGCCCAGCAGACCTCCCTGATCGGACAGTGAGCATGACTAACCCCTACGCACGCAAACCAAAGCGTCCCCGCCCGACCCCGGTCGCCCAGACCTTTCGCCGCCCCGAGAATCTAGAGTCTCCGCCGCGGAAAAACACCAGTGTGTGGCTGGACGTCGAGCTTCACCGCCACGCCAAAATGCTCGCGGTCCAGCGCGGGATCAGCATCAGCGACCTGGTCAATGAGGGGCTGCGCCTAGCCCTTGCCACATACGAGAACACGACGATCTAGCCGACAGGACGAGACAATGACGATCTATGCCGATGTCACCTTGCACGCTGATGGAAGCGGGGAACTGACCATTGCTGGGAAGCCGATGCCGCTGCTTGAGAAGGATCTGATTGCGGCACGTACCGCAGCGATCAGCTACCTTAGCCAGGCCGCGATGATGCGCGGTGAAGCAATCCACGCGATGGCCCGAGATGACCAAGGCCAGTGGCCCCTGGTGATCTACCCCGATGGCACGGTCCACGACTCCACGACACCTCCCCTAGGCCCCTACCAGCCGGCATCACCTAAACCATCCTTGGCCACCGCGCCGCCCGATGAGCCGGTCCCCGTGCTCGCAACGTCCACACCAACACCCCCTGAGATACCAGCCGGCCTGGTCGCGGCTGAGCCTGCGCGTCCGCGCACCCGTATGGAGATGCGCGCCCAGGCGCGGGAAACCTTTTTGATGAACGAGCCGGTTGAAGAACCAGCCACGCAAGGGTGGCGCGGGACCCTGACCCGGCTAGGGATCCGTACCGCACCTTCCCAGGAGGAGCGGGCCGAGCGCGCCGATGTCCAAGCGGTCTCCCAGCATTGGCCTGGCCCGCGCACTATCGCCGTGGTCAACGGCAAAGGCGGCGCGGGGAAAACCCCAACCACGGTTTTTCTCTCGGCGATCTTCGCCCGCTATGGTGGCGCCGGGGTTTTAGCGTGGGATCATAATCAAACTCGCGGCACGTTAGGGTGGAGAACGGAAAAAGGCCCCCATGACGCGACCGTGCTGGATCTTCTTCCCGAAGCCGAACGTTTATTGGGCACCGGAGCTCAATCTGCGGACCTTGCCCACTACGTCCATCATCAAACCCGGGATCGTTTTGATGTGTTGCGTTCCCAGCCCCTGGCCTTAGCCCATGAGCAACGAATTTCCCCATCTGATGTGGACCGTATTCACGCAGTGGCGGCCAAGTTTTACCGCGTGATCATTATGGACTCAGGAAATGATGAAAGTGACCCGATGTGGCAACGCATGATTGAGCACGCTGATCAAATTGTCGTTGCCACCACGACCCGGGCTGATCATGCTGAAGCCGGCGCGCTTCTTTTAGATGCTCTTCACGACCGTGGAGGGCACGCAGCCCAGCTGGCTGAGAATGCGATCGCGATCATTTCTCAGGCTGATCCGCGCGCCACCACCCAAGATATTCAACGCATCGTCCACGGCTATCAAAGCGTGACCCGCGATGTGATTACCATTCCCCATGACCCGTCCATTGTTGATGGGGTTTTACATCACGCGGCGCTGCAAAACGCGACCCAACGTGCATGGTTGCATGCCGCGGCTGCGGTCGCCCGGGGACTCTAACCCACACACTATAAGAGGGGGAGACAGATATTCTGTCTCCCCCTTAATGATTTACCACAAGGGTATTTGTCGCCGATCAGCATCAGAGATCCCTTCCGCGAGAACAGCAGTAAGATCGCGTCCCTCCCTTACTGCTTGACGGATCGCTATTGCCCGCCCGTGTGCGCCGCGCACATCCCGTAGCGGGGAGCCGATCGTATCGCGCCGGTGCACCCAGTCCATCGCGTTCTCGCGCGGGCTGCTGGCTACCAAATGGTCAGGGTTTTGACAGATCGGGTTATCACACCGGTGCGCAATCATCGCGGGCGGTATCTGGTCATGGGTTAGAGCCCACGCATACCTGTGAGCGATCACCACCCATCCCTGCCCTACCCAGAACCGGCCGTGGCCACGCCCGGAGATCGCCCCGGTCCACACCACACACCCCGACCCCAGATCCGGCACACACCGCGCCCAAAACCGCCGCCGGATCCGCGGATTGCGCACCGCCCCATGCCAGTTCCGAACACCATCATCGACATACTCCACACACCTCCACCCACACCACACCATCAAGACCCCACCACCTACTACCCAGCACCTAACACCACCACCCCAATCACCTTAGAAATTAGAAGAAAAACCGCTCACGGACCTCTGGCACCAATGCGTCGTACCTACGACAGAAGCTCACTGATTTTCCTGGCGTCTGGACGTGGTTAAGTGTGACTCCTAGACAATGCGCCACGTGTTTTGCCCCGCTTCCCAAGGGCCGGGTGCGGTATTGCTCGACCCGTTGTGCCCGCACGATGCAGCAACGACGACGTCGGGCGAAAGCCCGCGGGCGACACCTCGCCGAAACCGAAGTGCCTCGACTGCCTGCGGCGCGAGCTGACCTCGTGCGGGACCTCACGCGCGCGCATCGTCGTGCCCTGCAGGTGGCGGTACACCGCGATGAGATAAGCACGATGCGTGATGGGGTGATCGCGCGGCTGCGTGAGGATCTTGATCATGCGGTCAGGGCCCGCGAGCAGGCCGAGCGTGAGCTTGCTCGGGTGCGCTCTGACGCACGGATGCTGGCTGTTTTCCTGGCGGAAGTGGTGCGGGCGATGGGCTCCACACAGCATCTGCCCCCGCCGGTCGTAGAGCGGATCAGCCTTTACCAGGATGGCCTGCAATGAGTATGAATATCACGAAGATCAGCTCGACAGAATATTTACAGCGCACGGTCACAACGGGTGATATAGACCGAGGTACCACGGTGGGCGAAGGAAAACTCACCGCATATTACACGGCCTCTGGTAACCCTCCCGGACAATGGGTAGGAAGTGGCGCTAGATATGCGAATCTAAACGGGGATATTAGTGCTTCAGCAGCCGTCGCGCTTTACCAGAAGTTTGTTCACCCTGTCACCGGGGAGGTGTTAGGAAAACGTCCGGGTAGACAGGCTGAGAATCAGTTGGCTGAGTCCACGAAACAAACGAGTACAGATGTTTCCGGATTTGATTTAACGTTTACTGTCCCCAAGAGCGTGAGTGTGTTGTGGGCGTTATCTTCGCCAGATATTCAAGCACGGATAGCGGATTGTCATGATCGAGCTGTTAGTCAAGCTATTGAGTATCTTGAACGGCGCGTCGTACAATCTCGCGCAGGGCATGGCGGGGTAGCGTCAGTTCCCGTTCACGGAGTGATTGCGGGAAGGTGGCGTCATTGGGATAACCGTGAGGGGGAGCCTCATTTGCATTCCCATGTGGTGGTTTCTAATCGTGTGCAACGTACCCACGATGATAAATGGGTGACGTTAGACTCGCGGGCTTTATATAAGGGGGCAGTGGCGGCCTCCGAACACCATTTAAATCTTTTGTTAGATGAGTTGCATCGCGAGCTGGGGTTAACGTTTACGGTGCGTGATGGTGAGGGCAAAGCGATCATTCCCGATGTTGAGGGGTTGGATCCACGGCTGACGGAATTGTTTTCGCAGCGGGCCCGCAAGAAAATGCAGCTGTATGACACCTATCGGGCGCAGGCTATTGCCCAGGGGATGCGGATGACCCCGAGACTGGAGGCGAAACTGCGCCAGGACGCCTGGCGAGATTCGCGACAACCAAAGGAAAAAACAGTCACCCCACTCTCGATCAAATGCGCCACATGGCGGGAAGCTGCTAAGGAGGCGGGGATCAGCGCGGATGAGGCAATCGGCCAGGTTCTGCACCCAGAGGTGGCACCGGCGCCCACACTCAATGTCTCCAGCCCCCAAGACCCGGTCCTGATGAGGTATCTCGGGGCCCTGGTTCTAGATGGTAAACCCGTTAGTGACCCTCAAGATCTCCTGGAGCAGGTTGGCGCCCAGATCGCACGCCAGGCGGGTTTATCGAAAACGACCTGGTCTAGGGCTAACCTGCGTGCGGATGTTGAACGACTGCTGCGTGGGGTGCATGCCACCACGCACCAGGTGCGTGATCGCATCATCGAAACTGTGGTGGATGCGGCGATTGGGCATTGTGTGACGCTGCGCGGCCGCCAGTACGCCCTGACCCCGCCACTGGCCGCTGATACCCGGTTGATGATCCGTGAAGCCACAATCTTTGATGAGGATTCTCGGCATATCTTTACTCATCGTGTGGTGTTGGATGCAGAGCAAGCGCTTCTGGATGCAGCCCAGCATCCTGGGCCAGGCAGCAGCCATACCGATGCTCACCGCGTCCTGGACCGGATTGATCGTGACCAGGTCCGTCAGAGCGGGCATGGCCTGGCTAAAGATCAACGCGCCGCGGCCGACGGGGTACTCACGGATCAAAGGGGGATCTCGGTGATTATCGGACCGGCTGGATCGGGAAAAACCACCACCATGTCGGCTCTGGCCACGGGATGGGATCAACTGCATGGTCATGGCCAGGTGATGGGGCTGTGCACCTCAGCCCAAGCCGCCTCGGTGCTGGCCCGAGAGATTAACGCTGAGGCCCTCACGGTCGCGAAATGGCTGTATGAGACCACTGGGGAGGGCTACCAGCGTCGCCAGGATGAGGCCATACAGGCACGCATGACACTCGCGGATGAGAACCGCCGCGGCGAGCATCCGGGTGCACGCAGAATACTCGCCCGCACCCACAGCGCCGCTGCCCGCTGGCGGATGCGCCCTGGCCAGCTCGTAATCATTGATGAAGCCTCGATGGTCTCCACACACGATCTGGCTGCGCTGTCTCGCCAAGCTACTGAGGTTGGAGCGAAGGTGGTGATGGTGGGGGATCCCCACCAACTCGATGCGATCCACACCGGAGGCGGACTTGATCTGCTGGCCAAGACCGAAACCACTGCGTGCTATCAGCTGACCAACCTGTTTCGATTTCGTTACTCGTGGGAAAAGAATGCCTCCCTGTGCCTGCGCACAGCACAGTCGTTGGATGATGCCAAAGCGGTCGTGGGTATCTACGAGGCTCATGATCGCCTACGCACGGGCGAGGATGAGGCCATGCTGGAGGCCGCGTTTCGTGCAGCCCGCGAGGATCAGACCGCTGGACGCTCCTGTGCCCTCATTGCCTCTACCAACGCACTGGTTAGCGATCTTAATGAGCGATTCATGCATGAACGGCGCGTTGCCGGTGAGGTCGATGCGCGTATGACGGTTCCTATCCGCGGCGATTTAAATGCCGGGATCGGAGACTGGGTGATCGCGCGTCAGATCGACCGGAAGCTGCGTGATACCACCGGCGAGTACATCCGAAACGGATCCCGTCTCACGGTGGCAAAGATTCATCCGGATGGGTCAGCAACGTGTCGGCGGGAAGACAACGATGCGCTCATCCGCCTTCCCGCCACCTGGATGGCCAAGCACATTGAGCTTGGCTACGCAGTGACCGCGCACCGCGCCCAAGGCATCACTGTTGATCACGGGTATTTCGTGATGCCGACCGATTCCACGATCCCCCATGAGCTGGTCTATGTGGCCTTAACCCGCGGGCGAGAAACCAATATCGCCTTTATTGGCGAGGACTCCGAAGCCCGTGACGAGAACCAACCGCAGTCCTCTCAGGGCAGTGTGATCGCCGCTGTTGATCACCCTCTGGGTGCGGATCGTTTGGCCAGCGCGATCGCGATCACCGCGGCCCCGGTTGCTGCCACGTTAGCCCGTGAGCGTCTTGCCGAGGAGGATCACAGTCTAAAAACCCTCATTGCCCGGTATGAATATGTAGCCTCGTGCACCAGTAGTAGGGATCTCGAACAGCTTCTTGGGCACCGTCGATGTGAAGCCCTGACCCAATCTTCGGCCTGGACATCTTTGCGGGCTGCGTGGCGTACCGCGATGATTCTTGACCCCCATTCCGCCACCGATTCTTTGGTACGGCCCGTGACTGCTGAGGTTAAGGATGAGGCTGCGCTGCTTGCCTCTCGTCTGCGGAAGGTTGCGGCGCCGTATGACCTGATGGATCATCCCGCGTTTCTTCTTGGCCAGACCCCGCGTCTAAGCGCAGAGGTGGATCCTGCGGTCATGGATCTAGCCTCCCAGGTGGAAAACCACATCCACATGCGGCACAAAGAACTCAAACAGCGTGCAGCTCACACTCACCAGCCCTGGGCCAACCAGGTACCACCTGGCCGGTTACGAGACCTGGTGATGATCTACCGCGATATGTTCGACGTCCACGATGACACCCTGCCCCTAGGCCCTAGCCCTGACCCACGCGATACCCGTCGTCAAACCGTCTATAACCAGCTAGAGCGGGCATTGGTACAAGCCTGCCCGCCTCCACCCACGCCAGCACGACCAGCAGTAGATCTGGGGCGTAGGCCAGGAATGTGAGCACCTACCCCATCCGAGACAGGTCCACGTGATCGTCTGTATGGGAGGCGTCCGCGTGGGTGTCGCAAAACTATAAAGTCACGTGGTTTGTGTTTAGAACTTCACCCGTTTGCATCTTGCCTCGGCGGTGGATAGAGGAGTCCAAATAAACCAGGCGCATCTGACACCAGCTTGCCGCACGGTCCATGGCTAGCCTGGCCGCTGTTCCCGCCAAGGAGAGAACTGATGTCCACGGATTTTGTCAGTAGTAGCGAGGCGTATCGCGCAGCGCGTGAGCGGGCTAGCGTGGCGATCACGATGGAAGCAGACATACTCCATATGGCGATCCTCAATGCGAAATATGCAGGACTGTCTATACGACAGACCGCCAGAGCGCTCTGTATTTCACAATTCACGGTCATCCGCCACCGGTGGGGATGCGGCGTTAAGAGTCCTGTCCCCTGGTGGGGTTCTGCACAAGCGTGGCAGGACGCCCATGACGCGATCTGGGCACGCGATCCCTGCGAACAGGCTGATGTGTTCATCCCCTACGAGTGGATAGACCAGGGACAATATCGGATCGTGCGTCAACGGCATCTCGGCGTGGCCTGCTTAGGGAAGCGGTCACAATGAGTTTCTATGACCTGGTGCTCTACCTCTGGATTATATCTTTATTTATGTTCGGCACTTTCTATACATATAGATATGTACTACGTCCACGTATGCCTAGAAGAAAAGCTGCACGTTTTTTATTTAAAATATATGTGGCGATAATAGGTTTCTGCTTTGCCATGGGAGTCCTTATTATCGCAAGTGTCTTCCTAGTTAACTCACTGCCTCCATGGCTGTGCGCTTGATTCTTAAAGTGGGATTCCTTCTTTTCCCACGAGTGCGCACGACCTATCGGCGGACAGGATTTGGCCCAGAAGAGGGCTGCGCCGAGCTAAGAGAAGTAGAAGGATCTTTCACCGGCATATCCGATCGATCCCACGGCGCATTCACTGCCATCACTTCGCCGTTCTCAGCCGCCGCATCGCTACCATCTGGTAAAGGCGAAGCACTAGAGGCATCAACCCACTCTCCCTCAGGTGTGCGCACCTGTGTCTGCTTAGCCTGACCCAGCTCATACTGTGTGGTGATCTCGGCGTTACCCTCAGGACTCATAAACGTCCACGCCCCATCGGGGTGGCCATCGCGATAATCCCCCGCGCTCGTCACCTGGCCGTGATGATCCATCCACACGGATGGGGCCGCTGGTTGTGGTTGTGGCGTGCCGGAGTGGTCAACCCAGATCGCTGCCCTCTGCTCGTCGGGGCCCTGTGCCTGAGCTAAAGAGAGTTCCCGACCCTGTGGCCCCATCTGCTGCCACGTATGAAAATCCTCCGTCAAAACGCCTGAACTCAGATCCTGCTGAAGCTGTGCTCCAACGCCGTCGCTGGGAGCCTCAATGATCGTGTGGCCATCAGGATCTTGCGTGACATCGACCAGGTCGCTCCGGCCATAGACCTGGTCGATAAACTCTCGGGCCTGGTGAAGATTCTCCCCATCAAACACTGTGGCCTCGTGGCGATGCAGCGTATGCACGACACCATCTGCGGCTACCACCCCCACCGCGCCAGCGGCCAGCATCCACCGGCCCCGCGCATCAACACCCCGGGCACCAGGATCAGAGACCAGCGCTTGGGTCTGGGCATCCCTCGGTGCGGCTGCACCGTCCTGGCGCATCGTCGCACACGCTCTGGCCACCGCGTCGCGGTCAGCGGCTACCCATGCCCGCTGCTGATCATTAAGCTCACGCTGAGCGGTCTGCGCCTCCTGGCGCATCACCATCTCTTCACCGTCGACAACCCAGCCCTGACGGCGCAAGGTCTCCCGGTCATCCGCATCCACTAACTGCACAGGCTTTCGTACTTCCACCAGCACCTGCCCATCCAGACCCGTCAGCACACTGCCTACACCATGTGCATGCTCTATCTGCCCCACCACCTGCTGCTGACCTCGCGACGGGTTCGGGCCCGGGTATGAGCCGGCGCGCATCGCCTCCGCTCGCATGTGAGCCCTGCGAGCGGCCATGCGTGCTGTCACCCGGCCAGCACGCATGACCAGCATCATCGCGATCAGTCCCGCCTCGACCCCGCTAGAGAGCAGCGGCTCACTGTAGGTCTCCTGATCCGCGGCCATCTCACATTCCCGCCGTCGGGCCCGCCGATCCCGGTTGCCGCACTGTCACATCAGACCAGTCTGCGGCCATTTTTTCTCTTGCTTGTAACGACTCTGACGGGGAGTTCTCTACTGCGGGGGACCTATTCAGCTGCACATCTACCATGTGTAGGTCCGGGGCTACCAGGTCGGCCTTGATCACCTGACGCGTTTGGATTGCCGGTTGCCCCGCCGCATCTGCCACCATGCGCGACTGCTCAGATAACTCCCCCGAGACCACCACCGGATCTCCCCCGTGCAGCGAGGCTACAGCATGACGGGCAAGCGCCCCGTAGCAGGCAACGTGGTAAAAATCTGTGCCCGCATCATGCCACTGCCCCTGCTCATTACGAGCCCGGCGCGTGACCGCCAGATCGAAATTCGCCCAGTCCATACCCTTGGCGGTTTGTCCCGTGGCGATTCCTTTCTTGGTGAGGTTTCCCTGAATACCCTCGGCCCGACGAATAATGCCCATGACGACTCTCCTTGGACGATGCACGGCACTTCCCCAATAAAGCACCTCTCCTATCCACCCCCAGCACCCGGGATCACTCATCCCGCGTTCTAACCACCTCACACCCAACGCTGTGGTTTTGCGGTTTTGCGGTTTCATGGTTTTGTGGTTTCACAGTGAACACCACGGTCTTTACAGTGGCGATCACGCATCTCACCAATCACACCTGCGTACGGCTGTCACACCATCGAGCTTCAGCCTTATACGTCTACTCAGGAGCCACGTTGGCTAGCCCTTTTATGCTCGTCCCTTGCGCTCTTGTTGAGTTTGTTCCTCCCGCGCCACCGCATCACGCGCCGCGATATACGCCAGGAAATCCCGTTCCCACCGTGGCATCACCTGCTCAGAGGAATGCCGACCTTTCCCCTGCACCCCCACAGCCCCACCCGCTACATTCACCGCATCATGATGTCGCGGTTTTATGGTGTCGCGGTTTTGTGGTTTTATGGTTTCCTGATCCTCCATGCGAAGCCAAGGATTAGACGTACTCACAATAATTCCTTTTGTTTAATCAGTAACGAAACATAATCCTCTGCAACCGGATGATGATCATATGCAAAGTATTGATAATGATCAGGTTTCGTTGCGTCACGGCGAGGCCACACGCGTTGATATAAGCCGCGATAGAAAAGTAGCCAATCAGTCGTTTCCTCGAATACTTGATAACGGGGTAAACTCCTCCAGTTTGGATCCTCATCCCATGCCATATATATAAATGAAAGACACCAGCAACACACCAGCCTCAGATCCTCATCACGCTCCCGCGCCCGCCACCTACCACCCCGACACGACACACCTGCATAGTGCCGGTGATATACCTCCACCGTCTCTGGCCAACGCCGCTGGCTACAACATGCACACCGCAACATACCGTCCACGCTCACACTGTCACGTAAAAATCGTTGACGCCTGCCGCGCCAGGCCGGTGAGGACAAATATGATTGCCGATCCTGGATCCCCATCTTGGCGCGTTCAGCCCGAGCAACATCTGCCCGACGCATCCGACCAGACATCGGTTTCTTAGGGGAAAGCGCGAGATACGCCTTATAGATGACGTCACCGTCGGGATGAATGTCTGCACACACATGACTTTGATGAATGTCAAACGCTGGCGAATCCGATGCATACAGTTTCACCTGCTGCTTTACCGTCTTCAGGCTGTCTTCGATCACCTGGCGCCGAGAACGACACCCGACCCGGCCCTGGCGCATCCAGTCCATATGGATCAACGTTAAACACCAGCGACACACCAGGATCAGATCCTCATCACGCTCTCGCGCCTGCCACCTACCACCCCGGCAGGACACGCGCTGATAGGACAGGTGCAGCACCACAACCGTCCCTGGCCACCGCTGCTCCTCACAGCATGCGCACCGCGCCCCACCATCAGGCATCACCCGACCCGAAAGAAATCGCTCCGTGCGGCCGCGCCACGCAGACGAGGATAAATACACCCTGCGATCCCCCACCCCTTTCGTCGCGATAGCCCCTGGATGTGCTCCACCTCGCCGAACCTGACTCATGAGGACTCTCCTTAGCCACGATCAGGTACCTCCCCGATAAAGCACCTTCATCTATCCACCGCGCCACCCGGGATCTCACTCCTCAGGTTCTAAACACCCCTACATCCCCGCGATGTCACGATTTCATGATTTTATGGTTTTGCGGTTTTATGGTTTTGTGGTTCATCCCAGTCGCTCAGGGACACAACATCCCGCCCCTGATCAGGTGTGCTCTCAAACAGGGGCCACCCACCCCGCCATATCTCCACATCAGCGAGTTTCACCTGTCTATGCACCGGTAGACGTGGCCCCGCAGGCTGCGCATGATCACGCGCTGTGCACGCGCCGTGACGATGCACCATGCGCATCCGCGCCAGCTCTAAATGCTCATGCCACAGCACCGGCCCCATCCCCGTATCCTCCGCACTCCACGCTGCGCGATAAGACCACATGAGCGCCACCACCTCAGCCCACACTTGAGGATGAAGCGCCCAGCACGGCAACAACTCGGTCGGGAGATACACCTGCCGCAGCCACTCCCCGTAATCCAACACCTCCGGGACAATCTGGCCGACCTGAACCCGGCTTGCCCGCCACAATGGCAGCACCGTACCTGAACCCGACGCACTCACCAATGCTTTCGCCTGATCAAGCACCTCCCCCACCCCCGGCTCCTGATCCTCGACCGAGACACCCGGAACCGGTTCTTTGACCCCCTCAACCACGGGTAAGGTCGCAAAACCCTCAGACTCTAGGACCTTACGAAACCCGCTCACATCAGGTAAGCCTCTGGCCGCTTCATCTAAATCCCAGGTCACAGCATTCCCCCGGTCACTTTCGTGGCCGCAACCAGCAAACTCCGGCGGATCGTGGAGATGCTGCGCTGTGTCGCCTCCCGACGATCAAGCAACGACCAGCCTGGATCTCGATCCCACATCGCATGCAGATACCGATGACACCAGGTACACAGCACTACCAGGTCCTCATCCCTCTCCATCGCCAACCACTGGCCATCGTGATACGACACCCCCGCATAGTCCTGATGGTGCAGGTGAACGTCCTGCGGGTCACACCGATCCTCACAACATTCACACCACAAAGAGCCTTCCGGCCCCATCCGCTCCGTTAAAAACCGTCGCCTGCGAGCACGCCACGCCGGTGAGGCTAAATACCCCTCCCGATACGCGTGCGCCGCCCCGGGACGTTTACGCCGCAGTGACATCATCCACCCCCTCCACCGGAACCACCTCACCCAACGGACCAGAACGACCCGCCCGGCCAGGGTGGGCTTGATGCCATGCTTTGGATTGCTGAACCAACGTCGCGATCGGGCGCTGAGTCCACGCCGTTAAATCAACAGCCATCGCCCGGGCACGACCAGCCACCAGCAACACCATGCCCTTCGGCAGGCGTCGCAGCTCATCCACCGTGATCCCAGGACGATAGGACTCATCATCACTAAAGGACTCATCCCGATTCCCCCAGGATGAGCGCACCTGACGCTCACGACGCTCCCCCACCAACGCCACACACTCCTCTAAATCCTTCTTAGATGAGCCCGAACCCAAAATCAGCTTGCGGGTACACGACTCCCAGATCTCTCCAGCCTCCTCAACACCCCATTTCGCCCGAAACTGAGACAACGACTGCCCCACCACCACCGTATCTACACCCTCACCCGACCCTGCCGAACAGACCGCCGGAAGATTCGGCCACGGATACACATTCGCGATCTCATCCAATACCAACGCCAACGGCGGATCTAAACGCCCCTCTGGTGAGCGCATCGCCAACGTGTGCGCAGCCTGCACAATGTCATCCAAAATCATCCCTAACAACACCCCTGCACCTGGCCCCGCCTTTTTCGAGACCGGTTTACCAATCAAATACAGGGTCCCTGAGGCTTTCAAAAACTCTTCCGCATCAAACTGCTCACAAGCCGGTGGATCAAAAAGCTCCCGCACGTCCGGCACATCCACCGGCGTCAAGGCCGAAGACACACCAAACCACACATTTTGACGTTTATCCACCGGAAGATTTATCGTCGCCTCTAACAAATCCTCCCACCCAAACGATGACCTGGTACGTAAAATCTCCACCGCTTGAACCGCCCGATCAGGGTTTTTCGTCCATAAATACAACGTCGATAACGAGACCCCACCCACCGCAGCCGCATGCAACAACGCCTGCAGAATCTCAATCGCCTTGGTCGCAAACTCCATATTGTTAGCCGAGTCCCCACCCCCAAGTCCCGTGCCCATCACCAACGCTGTCGCCCGATCCTTAGCCACCGTTCCGTCCTCGCACCCATGAATAGGGGACCAGCGCATCGTCGAAGCCCGCCCCAACACGCACTCCGGATCAAACACATACACCGGCCCCGTCTTCGCCCGGGCCAAAATCGTGGCCTCCATATTGTCTCCACGCGTTGACGTCGTCACCACCGGCCCCGGCGCCTCCGCAATCAACGACGTTAAAATCCCAAACCCCTTACCCGAGCGAGGCGGACCGATCAACAACACCGGATCCTCCATCGACATCCACACCTTGACCCCATGCGAGGTCCCCAAAAACCACGCCGACTGCTGAGGCAACGCAGATCGCACCATCTTCGTGGACGGACGCACCCGACGGCCTTTGTCCACCGTGACCGCCTCCCCCTGAGTCGCCTTGACCTCACCGGATCCGGCAATCACCTCGGTCCGCTTTAACAACGTCCTACGCAACGCCGCCGGACTTAACTGAAACCGCTCAACTCGCACCAGCACCATCACCACCACCACGATCACCAGCATGAACCCGATCACCACCGTAGAAAGCGGCCAGGCCGGTGATGGCACACACCCCGGCACCGACCCCAATACCCGCTTTAATGGCACCCCCATCAGGTACGAAAGAGGCCCCAGCAAATAAGTGGGCGCGTCCCCACCGCGAGTTGGCCACGCTCCACATGCGATCGCCACCCCCACCTGACCACACACCATCACCCCACTCATCAGGAGAATCCCTCCCCCAACCAACACCAGCACCAGGCGTTGCGACCCAGTAAATGTTCCCTTACCCATCACGACGTCCTTTGTTCTATAAAGAGGCCTTACCCGGCCCGGTTTTCGTTGGTTTCAATGACTTCCCACTCCGCGCGAGTAATACGCGTGGTGATCACCATCGACCGACTCCCGATCTTCCACAACGCTTGCCCAGGCACAAGCTCTTGAATCGCTGCACACTCTGATGCAGTCAGATCAAGGGACTCCCGCAGCAGCGGAAGATCATCATTGACCGGCCGGTGGATGATTTTGATCTGGGCCTTAGCCAAAAGGCCACGAGCCTGATTACGCTCGGGGGAATCAGGCAGCCCCACCATCTCTAAATCCTTGATCGAATGCATGATCAACACGGGGGCGGTTCCATCTTCACCCGCTAAACGTTGACGTTCATCCCGGTTGGCCACCGTACGCGCTGAACGCAGCGCAGCCCATCCCTCCTCATCCACCAACATCCAAAACTGGCCCTGTTGAGCCCGCACAATCTGATCCAGCCAGGTCGAGGTAATCATCGAGGTTGCAGCCACCACCGCCGGATCCCGGCCCCGCAACGCCGAGGTATCAAAGACCACCATCCGCGAGTTCTCATCCAGCCTCACCGTAGACGGACCGTTAAACATGCTCCCGTAATGCCCCGTGAGCAGCCGCAACAACGGATACCGCAGACGCGTCATCGCCGCCCGCAACTCAGAATCGGTAGCTTTTGGTAACTCACGATCCAAATAATCAAGCACATGCGGTAACACCGGAACCCGCTGCGAGGAGGAATACCGCACCGCCTCATCAATCACAAACCAGTGAATGTCCTCTAACCCACCTGTATTTGTCAGCGCAGCCATCACCGACTGGGTCATCTCCACCCGACGCGCAAACGCCAACGAATCCCATTCGACCGTCGACATACCGGTAGGGCGTGCCCCCGCATCCATGCAATTCACCACATGGGCTTCCCCCGGTCCAATCCGAAGACACTGCGCACCCGGGACCACCTGCGCCGCTTTCGTCCACTCACTTTTCGGATCCGAGGACACCCCCACCCGCCGACCCAAGTCATACAGACCCAGCGCCCACTTCTTGATCGTGGCGGATTTCCCCTGACCCACGTGCCCAAACACGACCGTCGAGTTTCCACTCACCCAGCCCTGGTTAAAACACTCCCACGGATCCAGATACGCTCGACCCCCACCCTCCACATCACCGATAAACGCGCCCCGCGCACCCGTTCCAGTGGGTGCCACAAACGGAATCGCATGCCCCAACCGTTTCGTAGACACCCTGATCGCTGGCACCCCCACCCGCCCACTGCGCCCCATCCCAAGACTTCGGCGAGGCCCAGGAAGTGTCTCTAAATGAGCTTGTAACTCCACCTCCGGCGCAAATACCTCACTCGGCTGCTCACGACGCCGCTGACGAGCCTGACGCCGCTTCTCCCCAGGCAAACGCACCTCAACCTGCATCCGGTTCATCGCCCAAGCCCCCACCCCAACGGCAACGCAGCCGCACAAAACGCCGCCCACTGCTGACGCTCTAACAACATGATGTCCAAATGCCCCACCAGGCCCCGTAACTTCTCCGAGTTCGATCGACACTCCGCCTCACTGGCCCCCGAGACCACGATGTACCCCACCAGCCGCACATCCGCATACCCCTCCGCCAACTCAAGCTCACGATCATGCACATCCTGATCCGACAAGTCATCTGCGACCCGGCGCGGTCGCCCGAAAAACTCCTTCACCCGATCCCGCGACGTTGACGACATCCGAGCATCATCAATCTGACGCAACGCCTTCGCCGCCGAAACTGTGTGCCACACCTGGCAGACACAGTGCGGAAACGGCGCCGTAATCACCTTGTACAAAAACCCAGCCGCCACCTTCGTTCGCGGCCACTCCTGAATCCAAAACACCTGGTGATAACCCCCGCCCGTCCACACAATGTCCTCACGTTCTTCCACCAACACTGGGGTAGCCCCCGAAAACTCGCGCGCATCCCGCTCCCCCGAAGCGTGCTGAGCCGCGATCATGCTCATCGCCTCCAGATCAGTAGCCTCCCGCAATACATCCGCCACCTCTGTCGGGGTCAACCAATGCCCCAACATCACCCCCAAGCTGCCAAGACCATCCTGGATACGACGCACCTCCTCCCCCAGTGCATAACTCATCCCCCGTATACCGCCACCATGCTGAGCAATCACCCGCTGCGCTTTCGAGGCATCCAGCGTGATCGCCACCAACGCATCCGAGCGCAACGCCCCACTGACCGCCCCCACACTGGCCAGAGGCTCCCCCTTAGCCGTCACAAACTCACCCCGCATCGTGGCCGCATGCACACCCTCAGCCCACGCCGAGCCTGTCACACCTCGCTCCTCCTGCGTGCGAGACCGATACCGATCCGCCGCCCCCACCTCATCCACCAGCGACCTGGCAATAATCTGGATCCGGCTCAGCGCAGGGTGATGCTGAATAGAGCGTGCAAACACCCCGTACGCGCGAGCTCGATCAGCTTTATCGCTCTCAGAGGCCAAAGCCCACCCGGCCATTTCACACCGCACTACCGCCGTTGCACACTGAGACTTCGCATCCCACAAAATCGCGCCATCGCCCCACGCCGATGCAAATACGCTCATCCGGGCCCCCACTGCCCCAGGCCATTGAATCTGCCCCACCTGGACAGGAGCCTCCGGCTTCACCGTCCATTCACGATGCCCAGCCACAGACCGCCCCAGCCACCGGCTACGCACCAGCAAATAATCCACCAGTGGACGCTGACGAAAACGCACCAACGCCAGACACCACAACGGCACCGATACACACAGCAGCACCAAAATCACGACGGGAAAACCCCACACCACCGCGCCGATAACAAACACGACAGCCCCAAGGCACACCGTCACGAACTGGGGAACATCCATCCCCCACATAAACCCGGCACGCTCGACCCGAGGAAACACCACCATCGATGCCTGTGAACTCTCATCCATCAGATAAACCTCTCCTTACATTCTGCTGGCAGCAGTCGACGCCACACGGGTCCCTGCCTGCGCCGTCTTATTCACCGGTGTCGCTGCGTGCGACCCCATCGCCCCCGCAATTGCGCCCCCAGCAAAACCCACTAGGCGTAACGAGACCACTGGGGCAAGCGAAGCCAACGCCAACCCCACCGTGGCCATCAACCATTGCCCCACCGACGTTGACGAGCCCAGCAACTGCACACACAAAATCAAAATCCCCGCAGCAAGTGGTTTCGCTAAAATCAAAGCAATCACCGTTTGAGCCCAGGTACGCAACCACGAACGCAGCACCGCCGTAGGCATCGCCATAAACGCCAACGGAGCAAAACCCACCAACACCAGCAGCGCAAAGTTTCTAAACATCATCGAAAACGCCAACACCAACCCAGCCGCAAAGGTAAGAAACGCGAAAACAAACAACACCAGGCCCTTACTCGCCCACCCATCCACCGGGTTTATATGCGTGCCCTCCACCCCCTGAAAAACCGGGTCCATAATCCGCGTCATCACACTGGGACCCTTCCCTTTCACATCGTTTAACATCACCACGACCAGGGAATCCATCGCAGCCGTAGACCTGATCGTGAACCAGATCGCGGTCATCGTGGTCGGCCAGGCCAACAGCGCGAAAATCAACGTCTGCAAAATGTCTTTCGGCCGCCGTTGAATCATCGCGATCATGATCTGTATCGCCGCTAACCCGATCACCACGATCAGCAAAAACAGGCCCCACCGGTTACTCATCGAGACCGCAACCGACCATGTACCAGTCCCCATCTGCGAGACCGGTCCCACAAATGCAGATCGGATCAACACCTCGGCAAACGCCCCCAGATCGCCCGCCCAGCTCGTGAAATAACAGTCGATATCGCCCGGCATACAGATCATGAGTGATCACTTCCCTCCCGGAAGAAACACCTGGTTTAAAAAAGTTTCAGACCCGACGCCCACGCCACGAGACCACTTGCAGAACCCACGACCGCCGCCCCGAGTAACGTCCACCCCAAAATCGTGGTCGAAACATTCGCCACCTTCTGCGAGTTCGATAACTTTGCGACCGCTAACATCACGCCTGAAATGGCGAATGTAGCCACACTAGCGATAATCAAAATAAACAAAAGACCACCGACACTTTGCTGAAAGATCTTGGTGAACGGCCAAAACCCAGAATCAATTTTTACACCTGGGTCAACAGCCAAAAGAATCTCGAACATCACGGCGGCCTTTCACAATCGATACGTGTCACCCCATCCACGTCTCAACCGCCCTACAACCATCCCAGCTTCTGAAACCCCACGACCCCATCGCCGTGGACAAGACAACCATCCGCATCACTCGAACCAACTGACCAGCGGCGATTCCACGCAGCATCAATCCTGACCGGCTCGTCTACGACATCTGAGACGGCCAGTCACCCATCCATATCCCGCGCCGCAGTGACCCCTCACAACGATTTTTTCGATGATCTGAGCCGACCTGTGAGCATCATCGGCAACCACAGCCACCCGACAGCAAAGCATGTGCGAGAGCGCCCAGTCAGATAGGCGAACATCGATCGAATCGCACTACAAACTCGTCCCCGCGAAGGACATCGCCGTAGCCGGTCTCCAAGGACATGACCTGCCTGTCAACCAAACGAGACATAGGAGCAATAGCCCTAGAAAATGCTCATCCACGCGACAGATCGACTGAGAAGAAGTAACCAACGCCGAATAAGACCAACCTCAGTGGAGCACGGTCGAAACCACAGGTTGAACAGCCACCTCGAATGTAGAGTGCACGTCCTCCAAGTCTGCTGGCTGTCTGGCTAGTCTCGGCAGGCTCCTGTCCGGATATCCCGTGCATGACACGTGGACGGACTGGTTTTCTCCGGTGCTGGTGGCATTTCCGTAGGAGGCTTCGGCTTCGCTGACTTCTTCGCACCGGGATCATCCAGGCACAAGCCGCTGCGTGAGTTGTAGTTTTTACAGCCCGTGGCCGGTTGTACCGTCGGTAACGGTTTTAACTTCGCTTTCCATGCGTTCGGGTCCCCTAGATCTACCTTCGCAGGTTCAGGAACCACCAGGCCAGGCGGTGTTGCTAACGTTGACGCCCACGCTACCCCTCCCGTGATAGAGCCCAGTACCACCGCGCCCGAAGCAACCCCCACCAGGGTGCCAGTCGTGACCCGAGCCGCCCATGATGCCGGCCTAACTTTCCCCCAGACCACGATCACTGCGCACACTGCGATCGCCGCGACCGCGATCACTAGGCCAATAAACAGTAAGCCGCCTGAAGCGTCACGGAAAAACCCGAACCCATTCGACCAGGTCGTATCGATACCAAAATGAATCGTTGAATTGTCTGCCGGGATCATCAGGGGCCTCCACCGTGGGGTTCTCTGCCCGTCCACGTCGAGGCTCGCCCATAACGAGCGAAGGTTCTACACGTCCTTGAGCAGCGTCAATAGGGTGACTAAGACCACATTCTACCCCTTTAATGCGAACTGGTGGGTCCAACTGCTACACACGATGCAGGCCGTTTCGCACTGTTTTATATCGGCGAAAATCTACACATATCGGCGCCCATAATGAACAGCCATCTGATGCCACCCGGTATCCAGCCGATCTCACCCCAGCAGCCCAACACCCGGCATACCACAACGTCACAGCTAGGCCTATTAGACCCGAAATGCCTCAGATACCTTGGATTTGAATCGCGCACAGCAATGCATGTCTCACCCACGCTCACCTGGGCCTGCCCGATCCGCCGACACCGTTTTCGCAGTTGTGATGGGTTGTGAGGTCTCGCGGCGGTGAATGGGCCGCTCCCAGGTCATGGGAGCGGCCTAGTTTTCGCAATGTGTTAGGGACTGAGAGAGATCCGCGCGATCACCTCTGCTGCACTGTGGGTATCTAAGGCAATATATCCCGCGGTGGTCTCGGGCTTTGCATGGCCCATGAGCTGCTGGACCAATAACAGGTCGTGACAGGTTTGATAGGTGACGGTCGCAAACCGGTGGCGCAATGAATGACAGGTCCACGGTGAGGGGAGGGCTTCGGAGACGAGTTCACCCACGCGGATAGCACCGATGGGGCCGGGTAGGGTCGGGCTGGGGAAGAGCCATCCGGTGATGTGGGCGTCGTGGATGTGGTCTTGGAGGGCATGGTAGAGCCTGTCGCTAATGGGGATGACTCGGTCGCGTCGGCCTTTGCCGGTGATGTGGAGGTTACGGGAGGTGGCATCAAGGTTTCGTATGTGGATGCGAGCGATTTCGGCGCGTCGTAACCCAGCTTCTGCGGCTAGGAGGAGCATGAGCCGGGTGCGAGGCGGGGAGGATAGGACGGCCTGGAGAATGATGTCATCTGGGGCGGGGTGGGGGATGTGTCGCGGTGGTGGAGCGGGTAGGAGTGTGCGGGTTGGATCGGTGGGAATGTGTCCGTTGGTGTGGGCCCAGTGGAAGAACTGGCGTATGGAGGCGCGGTAGCTGCGTCGCGTACTGGGTGCCCATGGATAGCTGGCGAGAAACGCGGCGATATCACTGGCGGTGACGTCGTGGGGGCGCTCGGTGTTGAGGTCGTTGATGAGGCGACTGAGGTGGTAGCGGCGAAGGCGTACGGTTTCGGGGCTGCGGTCTGCGGCGATCAGCCAGGTTGTCCAGGTGTCGAGAAGGCCGCGCCAGTGCGGTGTATATGTGAACATCCTTTTGATTTACCGTAAAAACTCTGTGAGAGCGATTTATGGGGATGGATCATGGTTAACGAGACTCGTAGTGCTTGGTTTGGTAAGGAGGTGCACCGTAGGCTCTAGGTGTGAGGGAGGTGCGATGGTTAAGATTTTGAGCGTGGGTGAGTTGTTAGAGCAGTCGTATGCTGCCTCCCTGCGTGAGCAGCAGAGAGGGCCTGTCGGAAGCGTCAGGCACACGGCCGCTATGAACGCGGTGGAGTGTCAGCGGATTATCGAGCAGCGTAAACCAGATACAGACTGTTGGCGGTTTGGAATACTCCAGACGCTTGATGACTACACATCGGCCCAGCGCCGAGGCGTCGATGCCCGTGCGGTCTTTGGTGAGGCACCAGGTCCTACGGGGAGCCGACGGGTTGATGTGGCTTTTGCTGCGTTAGCGGATTATGTGGCTGAGCGGGATGGATGGGAAGCCCCAGGTTGGGCACGTAGGCCGGGCATGGTTTTGGATGGTCAGGATGCGTGGTTCCCGGATGTTCCGGCCATGTTTAGGGGGCAAGCAGTGATGGAGAGTCCTCGTGCGTTTCGTGAACGAGGAATTTTTATTACTGGACGGTCGCTGTGGCGCGCATGAACAGGACGGGTGGATCGCTAGGCGCTGGAGAGCTTCGTGAGTTGTTGACTGCACTGTCAGAGCGCCTTGCTGAGCGCGGTGTCCAGGCGCAGTTGTTTGTTGTTGGTGGTGCTGCGATGGCTTTGGCCTACGACAACACTCGGTTAACTCGTGATGTGGATGCTCTGTTTGTGCCCACGCCTGAAGTTCGTGAGGTGGCGGCTGATCTTGGCGTAGAGCGCGGGCTGGATGAGGATTGGCTAAACGATGCGGCTAAGGGGTTCATGCCTGGCAGTGACAGCGCGCCAAAGACAGTTTTCAGGTCAGACTCGCTGGTGATTCAGGTTCCCTCACCGGAGTACCTGCTTGCGATGAAACTGTATGCGTCCCGGGGTGACCGAGACATTGACGATGCTGCTCGATTATTTAACTTAGCTGGGTACACCGAGGCGGATGAAGCGGTGGCACTGCTTGGGCGAATGTATCCGTCTTCCATGCTCCTTCCCCGGCATCGGTACATCACTGAGGAAGTGGCTAGTCGGGCTGCTCAGATTCGACCTGCAGCGCAGGCTTCGACTCCTCGTGCTGATCTTGATGTGGTATCGCCGGTTTCTCCACCGTCGCCTTCAACGGATGGCCCGAGAATGTAATGGCTGCGGGCCGGTATCCGTGTGCGGGCTGAGAAGTCGATGACGATGATGTTGTTATCCGTGTTTCCGGCTTTTAACCAGCGGGTCCGGGGTTCGAGTCCCTGATGGCGCACCCGCGAAAGAGCCTCCACCGAATCCCGGTGGGGGCTCTTTGCGTTGCCGCCGAAGAGGCCCAAGCCGTTGAAGATGTCGTCGGTAGAGACATCGAAGTAGCGCTCGATCGCGTCGACCAGGGTCTTAGACGGTATGGCTGTGGTGGGCCAGCTGGTCATGACCGGCTATCAGGGATAGCCATGGCTGGCGTTGGGGTATGAGCGGTGGGGTGAGTTGTGTTTGGTCGAATTCGCTCAAGCGCGAGTGTGGGCCACGATCGAGGTGCGACGCGATCGGGTTCAGGTACTCACTCATGCTGGTGTATACACCCGCGATATCGGCGCTGTCTTCGATGTCACTCAGTCCACGGTTTTTCGTGAGCGTGCATCTTTAGCAGTTGCTATGGCCTGTGACCAGTAATGATGCTGATCAGTTGGCTAAGATCATCGAAAAAACTTCCCTGGATACTGCGGCCGAGAAACAGGACCACCGGGTTCAGCACACACTTGCCACCCGCCTGGTCAACGAGTTAGTTGAAGCTGCTGATGAGAAAGCGCTGGCGAAGGCCACCGCCCGCTACGGGCGCGTGGATTTGTTGATCATTGACGAGCTCGGGTACATGGAATTCGACCGTCGCGGTGTCGGGCCCCTCTTCCAAGTCCTGACGGAACGGGACAAGTCCTGACTGAACGAGAAGAGAAAACAGTATCGCGATCGCGTCAGACCAATCATTCTCAGGCTGGACAGACACGTTCACCGATCCAAGACTATGTGCCGCGATCATCGACCGACTCAACCACCACGGCACGATCATTGAAACGGTCACACATTTATGCCCACTCGGCCATAGCAAAATGGTTCGATAGATTCCAAACCCTTACTTTTCCTGACCAAACCGCAGTAAGACAAGATCCACTGTCTCAGCCACGATAGCTTCAGGTATAGCGGCAACTCCGCGAAGGAACGCAGTGCTCAGTATCGGGCCAGTGAGTACCTCACACACCCATTCCACGTCGACGTCAGCCGTAATCTCACCTCGCTGTATGCCTCGTTCGACAGCGGAGGCAACGCTGAGTCGACGTGGCTTCACAAAGCCGTGCACCCACGAATCCAGTGCGGCTGGATCGGAACGGATATCGACCAAGACTCCAGGCAGGGCTTCTTGGAAAGCGCGATCGGTGTAAAGGCGAACCTGCGATTGCTGAAGTGCAAGTAAATCTTCTCTTACCCCTCCCGTGTCAGGAACAGGATCTATCCCGTATTTGTCGATTAGCGCGTTGACAACAAGTGCGACTTTGCTGTTTGCGCGACGATAGACGGTAGGCCGGGTCACTTTAGCTTGAGTAGCCACTCGGTGAAAAGTTAGCCCCGCGTAACCACTCTTAGCCAGAAGAGCGAGCACAGCGTCATTAATCGATGCGTCAGTCGCCGGCTTTCGGGGCCGGCCTACACGCGCGTTCTGCTGCTTCTGTGTTTCGCCCACCATGCTCACTGTTCGTTCTGGTAACCACGCGCTAAACCGAGGCTGTCTTCATGCATTTCATATCGTTGAATCAAGCCCTCTTCGACCGTGAACACGATGACGAAGACGCCTGAATAGGATCCTTTCGTGCGCGGAAAGGTGTAGGAAAATTCCCCACGGACGAAAACTAAGTTGCCGTGCCCAACGACAGGTCCCAGGTTCAGTTCTTCGGCGATGGATTCCGCTTCGAGTTGAGCATAGAAGCTACGAATTTCTTGACGCCCCCTATGCGTGCCGGCCCAAGGGAGTAGATCTGCATCTCCGGGAATGAGCCAGACTGCGTCATCACTGATCAAGGAAAGTGCCTTATCTACGTCACCAGTGTTGAGGTGGTCAAAAAATGACGTAACAACGGCGCGGGCTGAGCGTGCTACTGGAAGGCCGCCACCTGCCTCGGTGATTGATTCGCGAACTACTTCAAGAGCTCGAAGAGCGGCGGGAAATCCAGCAAAGGTAGCTACTTGTGTAGCTACTTCGGCGAGTTCTTCCGGCGACGCGCCCGCTCTAAGCGCTGCATCAGCATGCACGGCGAGATATTCTCTCTCGCTACCTAAAGCCGCGAGCATTGCGACAGCCAAGAGCTCGCGGGTGCGGGAGTCGAGATCAGGGCGGCCCAGCACGCCACCTAAAGCGTTGTTAACCAGTAGTTGAGCCAAGTTCGGGCTGGTTGAAGCCACAGTTTGAACCAGCTGTTGAGAACCAAGTCTCTCGATCTGTTCCTGGCCTTGAGTGGAGTAGACGGGTTCGGGCGAGGCGGCTCTAGACATACCAATTACGTTACATGTCGTAAACTAATTGGTCAAGGATAGTCACGCAGGGCCACGTCAAAGCCCCCAGCGCGGGCCACGTCTAGTGACATAGCTATAGGGTCCGTACCACCCGGCTCGGTAGCTGGCGACACGGAAAAACACCAGTGTGTGCCTGGATGTCTAGCTTCACCGCCACGCCGCCCCAAAAGCCGTGCCCCTGTGAACACTACGGCCCCACAGACATCCCACCTGTTCCGAGATCGGACACCCCAGCAGCCCTGTCTGCAATCTTCTCAGCTATGCGGCCTACAACGTCGTCGAGAAAACATAGTCTCGGATGGCATCCACATTGCCGACTTCGATGGTGGAATTTTTCTGAGTCGCTCAACTAGATGCGGGACGAGGTGGGAATTCTTATCCCCGGATCGTAAACGTTAAATCGACGAACGATGAGCAACCAGGTCCCTGCTTATTCCAGCTCAATGCGCCAGTTTCTCTCCTTTCAGGTTGCCATGTTCATAAATTGTCGTCGCCGCCACTAGAGAACTCGTACGCTTTGGGCCATGAGCGGTAATTCTGCTTCTTCTTGCAGTTCTCGTTGAAGAGCTACGGAGACAGATTCGCCTCGCTCTAGATGTCCACCCGGGGCGAACCACCAGTCACGACGGCGATGTCGTACCAACAGTAGTCGACCATGAGAATCGTGGATCATCCCTCGGGCAAGAACTTCGGGTGCTCCATCATTTATCGTGGAGTTGAAACCGTTTGCTGAGCTACTTACGTTCATTTGATCCCCTTGAACATCTTTATCTGAAATTCATTTCATACCGATCAAAAGCATATCGGGCTACCTGTCGGCGTTTCCCAAAAGGGAGTGCCTCCAGGAAGTCGTGGACGTCGCCGCCGGCTATCGAGCGAGGCTTTGTCGCGGCGAGCAGGCCAAGTTCTGCGCTTATGCGCTTGTCCTCGGGTTGTTGCACCTCGACCTCACGGGGATAGGTGCCGCTGAATCCACGGCCGTCCATCTTCTTGATCTCGCTGATCAGAGCCGGCACCTTGGAGGCAGTGAACCGGTCCCTCGGCGCACACGGTCGCACGAGAGGCATTGAGCTCGAGGGTGGCGGTCATTGGGGATCTCCTCTTCATCGGCGATCACCCCTACATCACAGAGCCGAACCCCAGTTTATGACAGCACCCTCCAACTTTTTCTTATCCCCGCATCACCCTAAAACGCGTGCCTCTGGCCTGGATGTATGTCAGGAGAAAAACTGCGTTGTTCTCGCGCCCCAGGGGGTAACATCCAGGGCCACAGCTCCTCGCACGCTGTCAGTTCGCGACCAACAACCGGGTCCTGCACATGCTGTTCTCCCGGCTCGACGACCCCAGGCCCGTCGGCTGCTGCTGCAAGCGATGCGGCCGACACTGTGCTCTGTGCCCCTCAAGCACTTCCACGCACATATGCTGCCGATGAGCACTGCGGATGCGTTCTGTACCGTCGTCGACGTGTTCTACGACGCTCATCACGACGTTCTCAACCGTCCCCACATCCATGCTCGGACTCAGCGAGTTGCCGTTCGGATTGTCAGCCATGTCAGTGACAAGCTCAAGCGTCCCTCTCCACTCGTCTTCCAGCGCAGCACCGATTCTTGGGACAACCTAGACGTGCTTGGGAGCGCAATGCATTCCAAACAGTCCCATGCGCCCGAAATGAAGACCACTCACCAAAGCCAGCTCAACCTCTAGGAAGGTCTCGCCTAGGCCTATGACCCGGAAGTGATCACATTCAAGGAAGACCGACTCCTCATCTCGGCGTATTTACCGGACACGGTCCTGAAGGAGATCAGGAACCACGGTCCCGTGACAGTCCACCAGCGCGCCCATGACACAGCCAAGACCTGCCGCAGCCCCTGCGACGACTGTGCGGAGGCGCAACCCAGGGGGCGCAGCAGAGCTTGGCACAGATGCCGAGACAAATTCGTCAGCGATGAGTTTTGTCTAATTGGTGCAGTAGATTCGACCGAAGACGCGGCGTTTCTTTTCATAAAACATGAATCCACTTAGCCGGAGAACATAAATCTATATTTATCTCATAAACCAATTATTTAGTTGAGAATTATTTATTAATACTGCTTTCCTAAGTGTTAAGGCGAGAGTGGCAAACCTGCTCCTGCGAACGTCTGGACGTGGAGGTTTATGGGGTGGGCAATGGACAAACGACGGATATGTTCAGCCTCCCGAACTTGAATGAAATGTGTGCGTGTCTGACCACCGCTACTGACGGCGAACTCGCCGTCTCCGGCGAAGTGCTACGTAAGTGGGTGTTGGCAGGCGTGGCTGGCGTTAGGTATGAGGCATGGGATGAGCTGTGTGTAGTCGAGTTCGCTCGAGCGCGGATGTTGGACACTCATTGCACGGCTTCTCGGAGTTTTTCGAGTCGTGAAACGACTGGCTCGATGCACTTATTGGGCAGAGAGAAGGGGATCCGCAGGTGGCGGTGGAAGGCTCCGGTGGGACTGAACCGGGGTCCTGCAGTGAGTGCGAGCCCGAATTCCTGAGCCCGGGTGGCCATACCGGCTGCTACGGGTTCTTGGAGCTGGAGCCAAAGCGATAAGCCGCCGGCTGGGCGCTCCAGGGTGCAGATATCGAGGGTCGAGGTGATGAGTGCGCGGCGCATGCGGTCGCATCGCTGGGTGCGCTGCCGGGATGCCTGGACGTCGAGCGCATGTCCTGCGTCGAGCAGGTCGGCGACGGCGAGTTGGTCAAGGACCGAGTTGCCCAGATCGGAGGCGGATCAGCGCTAGGCGGGCCGGATGATGATCTTCTCGGAAGCCCGCAGCCATCCGATCCGCAGACCGCCCCATAAATTCTTCGATACCGACCCGATGGTGATGGCCTTGGGATGGGAGCAGCCCATGGGCGGGGCATCTGGCAAGCAGGCGCCGCCGAGAACGAGCGCCACCATGGACTCATCCACGACCAGCAGGTTGCGGGATTGAAGAGTCGGGCGGAGGTCTGCCGGCACACTGATACCCGTAGGGTTGTGGAAGTCAGCGATGAGATAGCTCAAGTCTGCGTGATGCAGTGCGGACTGCCATATGTCGAGGTCTGCCCTACTGCGCACCGGGAGCAGCGCGGTGATGCGAGCGCCGATGTGGCTAAACAGTTCCAGCGCGTTGGGATACGTGGGGTGCTCCAGAGCAACTGTAGGGCGGGGCGCCAAGGGCGACGCTGAAGTTAAGTCGATCACGTCACCCTCAACGGAAGCGGTAACGGGCAGGGCGCGGGAGAACGGTCAGGGAGTGGGTCCAGCCAATGCGTTCGGCGATGACGGTAGCCGGTCGGTGTTCACGATCGCGATCACGCATCTCACCGACGACACCTGCGTGTGACTGCCGCACCACTAAGTCTCAGCCTTATGCATCTACCCAGCCGTCGTGCTGGCTAGCCCGTTTATGCTCGCCCCTCGCGCTCTTGCTGGGCTCGTTATCTACCCAGCACCAACTCGCGCACGATCTAACACTTGGCATTCATTCCGTCATCTGACATAGCTAGATTTTCGAGAAAGAGCGTCCCATGCTGGCGGTGGCGATTCAGCGAGTCAACTCGCTTTGATCGCTTAGAGTGATGGAGGAATAAGATGTGGTGTCCATTCCCGAGACGTCAGGAGGCACAGTGAGGATCGCCGTCACGGGAGCGACCGGGGTCTTAGGTCAGGAAGCTGTGGCTGCTCTGGTTGCTGCAGGCCATACGGTCACTGGGATCACCCGTCGAGAACGAGGGGTTCCAGTCATTGAAGGACGCGGTGCGCAGGGGGTTGTCGCTGACGTCTTCGACGTTGAAAACCTCGCCCGTGCTTTACGCGGCCATGAGGTCATCATCAACACACTCGCCAAAATTCCGGTCGGCATGACGGCAATGAGGCCGCTGGCATGGCGAGAGGATGATCGTCTTCATCTGGAGGCATCGGTAGCGATTGCGGACGCTGCCAAACGGGCTGGTGCTCGCAAGCTCATTCAAGAGTCCTCGATCTTCATGTATCCCGATAATGGGAAAGACTGGATCGGAGAGGACATGCCTCTGGCGGTCCGGAACTCGGCGTTTCGTCCGCGTGTTCGCGAGATGCGGGCGGCCGTGGATTTTGCCAGCGAAGGGCGCAGCGCGGTTATCCTCCGGCTGGGTCAGTTGTATGGGCGGGATCCCTTGACGACCCACACGTTGCGCAAAGTTCGTGAGCGTCACCCTGTTTTGCTGGGGCGGTCGGAGGGCTACATCACCCTTTTGCATCACCTGGATGCCGGTCGCGCGTTTGTGTCGGCTCTGAGGGCACATAGCGGCTTCTACAACGTCGGCGGCGAACCGATCACGCGTGGACGCTGGGCGAAGGATTTAGGGCGTGAGGCTGGGATTGACGGACCGGCGAGGTTCTTTCCAGATATCACGCAGGCTGTGGTTGGCCCCCGATTGGATGTTCAGCGGCGTTCACTGCGTATTTCATCGGTGCGGTTCTTGCAGGAGACGGGGTGGCGCCCTCAGATCGGACCGTCAACGCCCGGCTGGTCTCGTATGTGACGAGTTTGGGGTTTTAGTGTTACTCGTGTCCGGTGCCGTTGCTTAGGCACGTCGCCAAGGGCTCAGATGATATGCGTCGAGCCCCGACGATCTTTTCCGGCAACGCTCCAGTTCACCTATGCTTCTTGACCTATTCGCTAACCTTCCGACGCCCTTCCCATAGGTGCTCTATTCAGATGCTTATAAGCGGGCACACCGGAAACTCTCTAGTTACGCTTATAGGGTGCAGGCCATGAACTACTTCTATTAAGCATCGCTTGCATAGAGTGCCCCGCTCCTCCCAGGCGCCCTCGCAGTATGTCCTGTGCACAGCAGCACGAGCGGTCACTCAAGATCGCCGACATACCTATTCGCCTCACTTTTTACGCAGGAGACTTCACCATGCCGCAATCACCATCGCCACGCCCAGTACTCGGAGAAAAAATCGCATTGAGCGAGGAACACGCGGCCACGGTACGCGCCACGCTCCCCCTGGTTGGCGCAAAGATCCACGATATTGCGCCCTGTTTTTACGGCAAGATGTTCACGGCACACCCGGAACTGCTGCGCAATCTTTTTAACAGGGGCAATCAAGCGGGAGGAATGCAACCGGTTGCCCTCGCCGCGTCGGTAGCCGCCTTCGCCACGATACTGGTGGACCCCAGCTCTCCCGATCCTGATGCTATGTTGCGACGCATAGTCGCCAAACATGTCTCCTTGGGTATCCGCGAGGACCAGTACCAGATTGTGCATGACAATCTTTTCGCCGCCATCGTGGAGATCTTGGGAGATGCGGTCACGCCACCGGTTGCAGAGGCTTGGGACGAGGTTTATTGGTTGATGGCTCGCACCCTCATCAACGCGGAATCCTCAACCTACACTGAGCTCAACGTCGCACCCGGTGATGTTTTCCGCACCGCTGTCATCGCTCAGCGACACGATATAAGTGACGATGTTGTCGCGTTCGACCTGGTTGGTGAACCAGCGCGCGAGCTTCCCACTTTCGCACCGGGTCAATACACCTCGGTCGGTGTCCATCTACCCGATGGGGCTCGGCAGCTGCGACAGTACAGCCTGTGCTCAGCTCCGACAGACACAGCGTGGCGTATCTACGTCAAGCGTGTGCATGATGGCGGACGTCCGGATGGCGAGGTATCGAATTTCCTGCATAAAAATTTTCAGGTCGGGGACCTACTAGAGGTCACCCTTCCAGTCGGAGCCATCGACGTTCCCGCAGACGAATACAACCCGGTGGTGTTAATTTCAGCGGGGATCGGGTGCACCCCCATGCTCGGGCTTCTGCGCGCATTTGCTGACGGTTCGCTCGCACACCGACCCGTCTACGTCGCGCATGTATCCAAGGCGGGGGTCGGCAATGCGCTTCAGGATGAATTAGCGCAAGCAGCAGCCCAGCTACCGCAGTGCGAGACTCGTTTTTGGGTCACCGGCGATGCCCAGCAGGGTCGTGAGGGCACCATTGCAGGTCGCATGACCTTTGACGATGTTCCACGTCCGAAACAGGCCGACTTCTACGTGTGTGGACCCGAAGGTTTTTCCGAAGATGTTCACAGCACCCTGGTTGGGCATGGGATCGACGAATCCAGGATTCACATCGAATTGTTCACCCCAAACATGCACCTGCTGCCGGCCTGAGGCGTCACGGCCAGAAATCCACCCAGCTAGCGACGGATCCTAGGTGGGCACCTGCCCATTCGACCCACATGTTATATATGCGCGCGGGGGCGACCGAAAATGGTCGCACCCCGCACGCTTGTCATGCATAAAGTGGCGTCTAGCCGTGAGGGTCAGTCATGACCGACCGAATCGAGGCCGGGAGGATCAGCGGGCCTCGTAGGATAGGCAATCTGCGTCATGGCCACCCGCACCCACACGGATGCTGTCGGCGGCGCATGCGAGATCTTCGTTGTGCGTGCAGGAGGTGCGCTGGCAGGCTCCCACCTGGGAGACGACCTTGTTGAGGCCGCCCTTCACATTGAGCGGAATAAAGGTTGCGCAGTGGGCGTCCTGCCCTACGGTCACGGCGAATGCGTGGCAACCATCGTGGTTGTAGGAGCATCCGGATACGGTGCATTCGGAGACGCGCGGCATGTCGATGACAGTCATGATGTCCCTCTCTCGACTAGGTTCGATAGCTTTTGAGACACGCTTGTCACGAAGCATTGATCTCACTGTTGAGAGTAAACCTCTTTCCCACGATTCTCTAGCAAGGAATCCCTGACGAAAATAGGCAACACAGTTTGTTTATTAATCCCAGCGCTCCAAAGATAAACTGTTTCCACAATTAGCAACACGGTCGTGCCAATAAAACTATAGTTGCAGGGACATCCGCCCTCAGGGGCCACATTGGCGTCAACCCAAGCTGGGCATAACCAGACTGACAGTAGGACTTTGCACCCCGACGATCTAGGGCAAGGGCAACGACAGTGGAGCTCACAGCGCCGGCGAACCTCCACAAGACCGCCCTACACCGCAGATCTGCGCTACAGCAGAAGGCGGGAGCCTTGCCTATGTGCCCATATCATCCCGGATGCAGCACAGCATAATTCCGATGATGCCCCGCACCTTCCGGAGAGGCCGCTTGCCTCATCCGCTACAGATACAGGCCAGTCCCGTCAGAACTGTCACCCTCAGTGTGTACAGCGTGAAGGTCCCTCTCACGCAGCAGCACATAGTCGTGGCCTTGGATTTCCACCTCGGCCCGATCAGCTGGATCAAAGAGAACCCGATCAGACACCTTTACCTGCCGAACACTTACCCCAGCTGCGACCACTTTGGCCCACGACAATCGTTTCCCCATCGAGGCGGTTGCAGGAATCAAAATTCCCGCGGATGAACGGCGCTCCCCCGGTTCATTTTCGAGATCAACCAGGATCCGGTCATGCAGCATGCGGACAGGAAGATGAGGCGCGCTGACAGCGCCTTCTGAAAGAGTGCTCACTTCTCTCGCATTCGCTTGTTTTTCAACGCCACTGTGCCAGCAATCAAAACCACACCGCCGATAACGCCACCTGCCACCGCAGCAACCCGCGAAGCAGATGCCTTCCCGTCATCGGCGACGAAAAAACCCTTGACGCTCGCCACCGCTTCGTTTTTCCACCGAACGGCAGCGTTCTTCGGGTTCAGACGATCAAGCAGTTCATCGATATCGCGCGCGAGGTTGTCCTGCCGACGTGTCGCCTCACGATCCATCTCTTCCAGGCTCGCGCCCTTATCCTTGGCCACTGATTCGCCTCCTGGCTGGGGTCTACGGACAGGTTCGATCTTACCGCGCCGCAGCACAGGGTATGATGGTCTGGCTCGCGCGAGTGGCGGAATTGGTAGACGCGCCAGATTTAGGTTCTGGTGTCCGTAGGACGTAAGGGTTCAAGTCCCTTCTCGCGCACCAGACATCCATCAGCGAGCTGGATCATCTATCCAGCTCACACCCTTAGGTGTTTCACGACCCCCATGCTCGTATTCACCCGTCGATGCATGCAACGCCCGTTCCGCCCAAACACTGAGCTTTCATGGCCGACATAGCAGCGGAGGCTGAACCGGGACACTGTCTCCCTTGAACACATGCATCCTTAACGGACTGCGCTCAGGACGCCCGTCCCCTAAGACCCCTTATCGACCAGATCTCGCCCCAGTGAACCCATCCAATCCAAAATAAAACCCTTTTGCCACTCATTAGGTGATATAAGATCAGGTCAACATCATAATTGCAGGCAAATGTTTTGAATTACCTATAGTGAAATCTATTTAACAATTCAACCTTTACTGTCAAGCAAACATCAACATCAAGTCCGATCGTCTGGAGTAAACGGCACATATCTTATGTTGCCCTCTGAAATAACCCTTTTGTTCTCATGGCTATAACTTTCCGGCACAAAGGTAGTAGATCCTGTTTTGCCAGAGAGACGTGAGAATTCTGCATTCAGCGCATCTAACACATATTTTCCTCAAGATATTTCGCGCGATATCGCACAGCCAGCCTTATCCGTTGGACACAATAGACATTCATGCTATTGTCCAGTCACATCTAGTTTCTGCATGCCGTCATGGCGCCCAAACTTCCATCTAGTGCCCCGAGGAAAGCTATGAACGATAAAATATCCCGCCGGTCAATCGCCAAAGGGGTCGCATGGTCAGTCCCGACGGCAATCGCCATCTCGACAGCGCCCGCACATGCGGCATCAAATGTCCCAATTACCGTAGACATGGCTACGACCGTGAGCTGGAATATGCGGTTTACCACCCGCGAGATCGATGACCAGCTGAAACTTCGGGTATGGACCTCGAAAACGCCAACCGATCCCACCCCAATGGGAAGCTTGTGCTTCACGAACACGAAGCCAACGACAAAGCTCACAAACATTAAAGTCGTGTACTGGATTCCGGTCGACAATGTCATTTTTAGACGAATCAACGCAAGTACCACAGCTTGGACAATGCTCAGCGAGGACTACGCTCTTAAGCCTCAGTACCTCGATGGCATCAAATTTACGGCCTACACGACACGTTTCCAGGGCACAATAACCGCCCGCACTGGCACTACCTGTTTCCCACCATTCGCCTATGAGTCAGTCCAGGACGTCACCTCAAAGCCTCCATATGCGGCATTCGAACTCTACGCCACGATCGACGGCCAAAATGGACACTGGGGCCCGGTGGAGTTCGCGATCCCCTGATTCTAAGCACAGCGCCCATCACCCTGCACCTAGCAATGTAGCGCCGAGGACATCCTCGACATCTCAAAGCGGCGACAATAGCGGCGAGATATCGAGGATGTTTCTATATTCAACTTCCGTATCCCTACATTTTATCATCGTGAGATAGACCGCTACGATTGTCGATTACCGCGGTGCCAAACGCTGCTATTTTAGTGCGGTGCTTTCATTTTTCCGCTGGCTTCTCCCCCCGTCGCTTCCCACATCGCAGCTCTTCCGGTATCAATTAATTACTAAATTACTTACGCTTATCCTGCTGGGCGGAGGCAGTGTCGGCGCCTACGCTCTAGCCAGTCACGAGGGAGCGATTACGAATGCGACTCTCCTCAAATTCCTTACTACTCCACAAGGAATACTCTTCACTCTTGGACTACTTACCGTCGTAGTCATTGCAGCGATTGCTGAGCTGGGCGGCTTCCTAGTGATCTCTGCACGCTCACTGCACGACCAACCTGAAAGTACGTACCGCGCACTTCTCTCCTATGGCATCCACCAAGTCCCACGCCTGCTTGGCCCCGGTTCACTCGTTGTCGCACTGTACCTGGCGATACTGGTCCCCCTAACGCAAGTCGGGGCCACTCTCAGCATTTTTGAGAATATTAAAATACCGAACTTTATTACTGCGGTCATTAAAGACAATCCCGCATATTTGGCGGGGTACATAGTAGTTTTAATTGTGTGCGCGACAGCTAGTTTCGCCCTCATATTCACATTTCCTTTTATTATCTTAGGTAATATGCCCGTTGGGCAGGCCATTCTTGCAAGTTTACGTCTGGTCAAAACATCGTGGACGACCATCCTCAGCGCCGTCATACTACGCATGCTCGCGCTCGGATCGATTATTACCCTCACCGTCTTCGTATGGTTTGGAGCTGTTTTCACCCTCATTGAGATTCTTCCCGATGAAGCAGCCTGGGCCCGCATTCTGATCGTTGCCCTATGGCTCGTTCAGCAAACTGTCGTTGTCCTCGCCGTCATGCTCATCGCACCGTGGACGATATATCTCGTAACCCATGCCTACTATCGGGCACTCAGCACCGATCACCGCTACGAACAGTACGTCTCAGCTGTACCGCACCTAACCCCTAAAAAACATCGGTCTTTCTTAGATCAACTTCTTGCCCATCGATATTTGACGGCAGGGATCCTCCTTATCGGCCTCATCGCCCCATCGGTCCCGCTTGGCCTCGCCTTCGACTCAGTGTTCACACCTCCTCGCGACATTAAGGTGGTTGGACATCGCGCCGGAGGTTTCGCAGCTCCCGAAAACTCTCTAGCGGGGCTTCGCTACGCGATCGATCACCGGGTTCCCTACGTCGAGATCGATATTCAGCGCACCGCCGACCACCATTATGTGCTCAACCACGACGCAACCTTTTCTCGGGTTGCCCACGACGCTCGCACCCCACAGAGCATGACTCTCAAACAGATCAAGCAGTTAGACATCTCATCTGCCCGCGATGGATCTGAACGAGTTCCCACACTCGAGGAATTCTTATCTGCTGCCCGCGGGAAAACTAAAGTCATGATTGAGCTCAAAGGGGCCACCGCCGATCAGCAGATGGCCCAGGATGCGATTCAAATCGCGGAGCGCATGGAGATGTTGGATCAGGTCGTGATTATCTCCCTTGACTACAAGCTCATCCAGTACGTTGAGGCAATCCGACCCGACGTCGACACCGGGTTCCTGTACTTCCTGGCCATTGGAGATGCGGCTGCTTTAACCGGCGATTTCATAATCCTCGAAGAAGGGGATGCCACAGATCTGCGGCTGCTCCAACTTCAGATCGCAGGTAAACGACCAATCGTCTGGACCGTCAACACTGTGGCTTCACAGCAAAAGTTCGCGAGGAAAAATGTGTTTGGCCTGATCACAGACAATATCCAGTCACTTAATACGGTGCTCAACGAGCAGCTGGCCGAAGGCACAAAAGACAGAATGCGCCGACTCTTCGTGGAGGATCTTTGGCGATGAAAACCTACGGCCTTCTGCGCACCGTCTAGGTCGAGACCTAGGGCTCTACATCGCCCGGTTCAACGCGCCGGCAATCACGCCTTTATCACACCCGCTGAGACCCGATGAGATCCCCGTGCCGACGCTACACCTTTAGACTGCTGCTATGACCCTATTTGGCCTGGTCCGGCACGGACAAACGGACTACAACGCGAACAACCTGTTTCAGGGATCGTCAGATATTCCCTTGAACACAGCGGGAATCGCTCAGGCCCACCGAGCGCTGGAACAGGTGCCCGATCTGTCGTGGGACATCGTGGTGTCCTCACCACTCTCCCGGGCTGAACAAACCGCCCGAATTATCGCCGACGACCACAGCATTCCGTTTACCGGAACGGATCCGAGGTTGCGCGAAATTGACTGGGGACTGGCTGAAGGTCAACCCGTCAGCACCATGCTGGCGACCTACCCCAACCGGAATTTCCCGGGAGTGGAGGACTCACAGGCCGTTGCTGACCGTGGATTTGAGGCGTTATCTGAACTCGCCAGTCGTTTCCCTGATAGCAAGGTGCTGGTGGTTGCACATGGAACGCTAATCCGATTCCTGATCTCCGGAATTATCGGGCATGGCTTACCATCGCTACCTAACTGCGCACTGTCGCAGATCGCCGTCAACGATCGCACCTGGAGCGTCACCATGATCGCAGGCACGCCATGGAACCACACCGTGTGTATTCCCGCCGAGGCCGATTCCGTGCGCTTCACAATCTTGCCGTCCTTTATTCACCCAGCCAACTCCATGCCATCGCCGCCAGTAACCAGTGACTAGTAGCCAGTAACCGTACACACTGACGCGGTAGTCTGCCCCCAGTCAGATGACTTGTCATCTCTAGCCCGTGAATCCTGACGAGGAGTTCTGCCATGAGCCGCACTGCAATCGACGCCCAGGGATCGTGGTTCGAGCCTGAGGAGATTGACCACCTGCGCACGCTTTTGCCCATGCTCTACGTGGATATCGTGCCCGTGCGCACTGATACCGACGGGACTCTAACCGAGGTCGGGTTGCTCCTGAGAGCCTCTGGCGATGGCCGAATTGTGCGATCCATCGTGTCAGGTCGTGTACTTGTCCACGAATCGCTGCGCGAAGCGATTGATCGCCACATCGAAAAAGATCTCGGACCCATGGCGCTGCCCTCACTGCCAGTGTCCCCGATGCCCTTCACGATCGCTGAGTACTTCCCCACCCCAGGTCGCTCTCCATTTACTGATACGCGTCAGCATGCGGTGTCACTGGCCTACATCGTGCCAATCGCCGGGGACTGCGGTCCGCAAGAAGATGCCCTGGAAATCGCGTGGTTCCGGGTGCCTGATCTGCTGGCCTCCGACGTCCTATTGGAAATGGAAGGTGGACACGACGTCATCGTACAGCGGGCTCTCTCGCACGCAGGCGTGGCCTAGGTCAGCTCGCTGGCTCAGATCCCCTACACAGGGCCCTGCATTACGACGCCGAGACCCAGCAAACAATACCGGCGAATAAGGCAACAACACCCCGCCCCCAACACCGACGAGTTAAAGCCCGGGTCCTTCCCGCAGAGCAGACACCACGATGCCGACAAGCGCCCGCAGCGCTCGTCCGCGATGAGAAATCTGGTCTTTCTCCTGCGGCGTGAGCTCCGCGCAGGTACGACCCTCCGCGCTGGGATCCTCCGGAACAAACAAGGGATCATAACCGAACCCGCCTGCGCCACGAGGAGCCGAGAGCAAAGTGCCGCGCATTTCCCCGATCTCCACGTGGGCGCGCCCATCGGGCCATGCCAAAGCCGCCGCGCACATAAAGCGGGCACCTCGATGCTCCGGCGCTATATCTGCCAGTTGGGCAAGCAAGAGCGCATTATTCGCAGTATCGTCACCATGCCTGCCTGCCCACCGAGCAGAAAGAATACCGGGGGCTGCGCCGAGCACATCCACGATTAAACCGGAGTCATCAGCCACGGCCAACAATCCGCTGTGGTGCGCGGCAGCGCGAGCTTTTAAGACCGCGTTATCAGCGAACGTTAACCCATCCTCGACAACATCCGGCAGGGCTAAGTCGGCTGATGACACCACCAGGCCTCTGGCCTCATCACCTAAGTGTTCGGCTAAGACACGTTCCAGTTCACGCAATTTTTTAGCGTTGTGGGTGGCTAGAACGATACGGGGGGAACGAGGCCCAGTGCATCCTCGGCGTGAACCGAGCTGACTGGTGTGTGCGTCATTCATAGAGCAGTCGCCAAGGCATCTCGCTGAATATCGGCTAGCCTCCGGCATCCGCTGACCGCTAGATCAAGCAGCTGGTCTAGCTCAGCCTTAGAAAAAGGCGCGCCTTCCGCAGTTCCCTGCACCTCAACAAAACCGCCTGAACCGGTGACCACCACATTCATGTCTGTGCCAGCGGCGACATCCTCACGGTACTCGAGGTCAAGAACACACCGGCCATCCACAACTCCCACGCTGACGGCACTCACCGAATCCGTCAGGACCTCGCGGGCAGCGGGAACGGAGCTGTGGCGTTTACCCCAGGAAATAGCGTCCGCCAACGCCACATAAGCCCCGGTAATCGCCGCGGTGCGCGTGCCACCGTCGGCCTGAAGCACATCGCAATCCAATTGGATAGTGTTCTCACCCAACGCTTTAAGATCGACGACCGCTCGCAGAGAGCGGCCAATCAGACGCGAGATCTCGTGAGTGCGTCCGCCGATTTTCCCGCGCACCGACTCGCGATCGCCGCGAGTGTTGGTTGCGCGCGGAAGCATCGCGTATTCGGCTGTCACCCACCCGGTACCGCTCCCCTTTTTCCAGCGCGGCACGCCCTCGGTGAAGGACGCGGCGCACAGCACCCGCGTGCGCCCAAATTCCACGAGCACACTGCCTTCAGCGTGATCGAGCCATCCGCGGGTAATGCGCACCTGACGCAGATCGCCGGCCATGCGTCCATCAATCCGCGGAGCAGAACTGGCAGTGGTAGTCATGAAGTATTCCTCCGTGGTGGCAGACAGCTAAGAGTCAGGATGTAATTCAGCGCCTGAGACTGCCAACTCTAATGGCCCGTCATAGACAGCTGCAGCTTCGCGCCGCGTCAACTCCGGATCGGTCCACGCAGGGATGTGGGTAAGCACAAGGCGTTTGGCTCCTGCGGCCTGGGCTGCCTGGCCCGCGCGCCGTCCGGTCAGATGCACGTTGGAAATGGCATCATCGCGCCCTTCTAGGTATCCGGCTTCGCACAGGAAGAGATCGACATCCCTGGCGAGATCCACTAATGCAGGACACGAGTCGGTGTCGCCCGAATAGGCAACGCATGCGAAACCGTCACCCGGCTGATCCGTCTCGACCCGGAATCCGTAGGCCTCCACCGGATGATTCACACGGCGTACCGTCAGCCTGAACGGACCAATGTGTAGCTGCTGGCCTTCGGCAAGAGGGTTAAACGCAAACGGGGCGCTACGAGCACCAACCGGGCAATCACTGTCGTTCCCGGTCACCGCTAAGAAACGCTGTCGCAGGTCAGAGGGGGCATACACCGGCAGCTGAGGCATCACACGGCCCGGATAATAGGCCCGGAACACTTCCAGCCCCGCTAAGTCCAGGAAATGATCGGGGTGAAGATGCGAAATCACGACCGCATCCAGTGCGCCCGGATCCAGCACCCGTTGCAACGTGCCTAAGGCACCGTTGCCGATGTCGAACAACACGTTCCATTTCTTGCCAGCCGCGTCGCGGTGATGGAAAAGATAGCTGGAAGCCGGGGAGTGCGGGCCCGCATAACTGCCCGCGCAGCCAATAATGGTGACTCTCATCCGGGCCTGCCTTGCGATGCACAGTCACCGTCAATCGCTGCCGCAATCGTCGTATCAGCCTGCGGATCAATCACGGGAAAGGTGGCGGTCATCGTGACCTCCGGCCCCAGAAAACGACGTGAAAGATGGGCGAACATCGTCGGATCATCACTTTCGCGGTCGCTCGCGGTTTCGGTGAAGACGTGCCGGGCAGGCCCAGCAGCCGGATCCCGCTCCATATTGAGCTGGCGCAGAACGCGGTAAACATCGAGAGCTGTTTCCTCCGAGGAAGACACGAGCGTCACATCGGGCCCCATCACATAGGAAATCGGGCCTTTAAGCATCGGATAATGCGTGCATCCGAGTACCAGCGTGTCCACACCCGCAGCATGCATCGGCGCCAAGTACTCCCGCGCCACCTCCACGACCTCGTCTCCGCTGGTTTCACCGCGCTCGACGAACTCGACAAATCGCGGACAGGCCACAGAGGTGATGGTCAGATCCGGAGCCGCAGCAAACGCATCCTCATAGGCGCGAGAAGCAATGGTTGCCCTGGTACCGATGACGCCAATGCGCTTATTGCGGGTGGTGACCACCGCGCGCCGAGCCGCGGGCAAAATCACTTCGATCACCGGCACGCTGTAGCGCTCCCGGGCATCGCGTAACACTGCCGCCGTCGCCGTGTTGCAGGCGATCACCAGCATTTTGACCCCGCGGTCCACCAACGCATCCATAACCGACAGAGCCAAGGTGCGGACCTGCGCGATGGGACGAGGTCCGTACGGGGTGTGGGCGGTGTCGCCGATATAGACCAACTCCTCATGCGGAAGCTGGTCCAAGATTGCGCGCGCGACGGTCAGACCGCCGACACCGGAATCGAAGATTCCAATCGGGGCGTTGTTCATTGTTTACAGGCTAGAAGTAAAGGAGGACTTAGCGTCACCTCGGCGCGCCTTTGAAACGGACATCACATGCTCGGCCTGCCGCCACGGATATCCGGTCGCGGCTACCGTGCAGCTCCTCCGCGGTCATCACCTGTGCTGGACGAAGGATCCTGCTCAGGCTCGGACGGCATAGTGCCAAGCAGCACCGAGACCAACGATTCCTGGAGCCACGATAGGAACTCATAGACGCTGGCCAAATAGTCAATCCCTACCTCAGGATCCTCCTGTGAGGCCGGGGGCTCAATCTGGTTAACCCGCAAGAGCTGCAAGGCTTCAAAATCGGCGTCACTGCGCAGACCTATTCGATCTGCGATCACAAGCCGCATATCAGTCAGGGCCCGAACCCACAGCTGTGCCGTCCGCTGACCCAACACAATTTCTCCTGCCCCCGGCCCGGAGGCGTCGATAATCTGCGATACGGCAGCTAGCGCCTTGAGCTTCTCATCGGCCAGATGGCTCTGAGAAAGCCGACGAAACTCCTCACTGATCGCGCTATCTCCCGCACCCGCGTCGGGGAAAAGACGTTTTGTTGCGGAGTCGTGCGGCATCCGAGGTCCGATACTCGCAAACTCGGCTTCCAGCCGGGCGAGAGGATCTTCCGACGACGCGGCCTCTCGTACGGGCGCAGGAAGGTCATCCTCACCGAGGCCAAGATCAGACCTCACCAGTTCAGCGACCTCTTGAGCGACCTGAGCCGTCACTGATTTTTCTTCGCTTTCAAGACGGCACACGAACGTATTGACGGCGGTGAAGACAAATGCATGAGCCATGGTCAGTCCTGCCCCGCGAGTTCAAGAGTGGCGTGCAAACCATAAGAGTGCATGGCAAACACGTCCGCTTCGGCTTGTTCTCGGGAACCGCGCGCCACCACTGCGCGCCCCTTTTCATGGACCTCACGCATGAGACGCTCTGCTTTAGCCAAGGGGTAGCCGAAATGCCGACGAAAAACGTAGACGACGTACGACATCAAATTGATCGGGTCGTTCCACACCACCGTGACCCATTCCCGTTCCTGGAGTGACGTCGCGCCGGGCGCGGTGCAACCGCGAGATTCCGGACTAGACGTCATGATGGTCATCTCCTCTTCAACGGTCGTATTCCTATCGTAGACACCCCGGTCATATCCTAGGCTGTTCCCGTGACTACCTCACTGTTCACCGACCATTACGAACTCACGATGGTTCAGGCCGCCCGCCGCGCGGGAACCGATCAACGGCGTTGCGTGTTTGAAGTCTTCACCCGGCGTCTGCCTGAGGGGCGTCGCTACGGCGTTCTCGCTGGTACTGGCCGTTTTTTGGAAGCGCTGAAAGAATTTCGTTTCAACGATGCTGAACTGAAGTTTTTACGTGACCGAGGGATTGTAGATTCCCCCACGCTCCAGGCACTCGAGTCCTACCGGTTCGGTGGACATATCTACGGCTACGAAGAAGGCGAACTATTTTTCCCTCATTCTCCCGTTCTGCGAGTGGAAGGCACTTTCGCTGACGCGGTGGTGTTGGAGACTCTCTTGCTGTCCATGCTGAATTACGACAGCTCCGTGGCATCGGTCGGCTCCAGAATGACCTGGGCCGCGGGAGAACGACCCTGTATCGAAATGGGATCGCGCCGGGTTCACGAAGAAGCTGGGGTTGCGGCCGCCCGCGCAGCAGCCATTGCTGGATTCTCCTCCACCTCAAACCTAGAGGCGGGACGACGTTACGGGATTCCAACCGGGGGCACCGCCGCCCACGCCTTCACGTTGCTTTTTGATTCTGAGGCCGACGCGTTCACCGCTCAAGTCGAATCGCTCGGGCGGAGCACCACGCTCCTCGTGGACACTTACGATGTCATGGCCGCTGTGCGCAAAGCCGTGGAGATCGCAGGACCTCAGCTCGGTGCTGTCCGACTCGACTCCGGTAACCTACAGCGCACTGCGCAGGAAGTCCGCGACCTCTTGGATTCATTAGGCGCCCACGCGACCCGGATCGTCGCAACCAGCGACCTCGACGAATTTAAGATCGTTCAGTTTGGATCGGCCCCCATTGATGTCTTTGGGATCGGCACCAATCTGGTCACAGGCGGAGGATATCCGGCCGCCGGGTTCGTTTATAAGCTCGTCGAGCATGAGGCTCCTGACGGCACCATGATCCCGGTGGCAAAAAAGAGCGCGGAGAAAACCGGAACCGGTGGACGCAAGCTCGCTGTACGAGTGCAGCACTCAGCTGGGGATAGTCACCGCGCTGTCTGCGAAGCCGTCATCGCCGGTAAACAACATTTGTTGGACGACTACGCGCGGCGCCTGACGGGACGTGCCTTGCAGGTTCCACTGGTGCTCGACGGCGAGATGACCTCGTCTGCCACGCCCGCAGAACGTGTTCAGCAAGCTCGGCAGCGTCATGCTGAATCCCTCGCTGAACTCAATCTCGATGGCAGTCTCGGCACCATAGGTAGCACCATGGACAGCGTTGGGTCGATGTCAACCGCCACCGGGCAGTCCGACACCCGAACCCAGGCGGATCGGGACTCTAAGGCGCCGCTGTATCAGCGGGCGGGACGCGAAGCTATGGAGCATGCGCTCAACGCGGGACCAGCCATCCCCACGGTGATGCTCGATCACGAACGCCTCACCTTTCAGGAATGCTGAGCACCGTTTTTAGCGGCGTCCCACAAACCATCCACGCACCACACCGATCCGCTCTTTGATCTGCTGTGCGCTGGCCTGCGGCACCGCGGGGCCTCCGCACCGGCTGCGCAGAGTGTTGTGTACCTGCCCGTGCGGAACACCTGATTTTTTTGCCCAGGCCGACACCAAGGTCGAGAGTTCTTTGCGTAGCGCCATGAGCTGCCGATGATCGACCACCTGAGAGTCTTCAGCGGTATCGCCCTGAGCAGACCGGGAACCACGGCCTTTACGCGCAACCTGACGCGCCTGGTGTTCACGCAGAAGCGTCGACACCTGGTCGGGATCCAGCAAACCCGGGATACCGAGGAAGTCTTGCTCATCTTCGCTCCCGACGATCCCCCCGGTTCCGTACTCACCGCCGTCAAACAGCACCCGGTCAAAGGATGCCTCCGACTGCAGCGCCTCGAACTCGAATCCAAGTTGTTGACCTGAAGCTTTTTCCTCGCGGTTTGCCTCAGCGAGGGCCTGCTCGTCCAGACCCGTTTCCGCATCACCTTGGTCCTCGCGTTTATCCAACACATGGTCGCGTTCGGCTTCCATCTGGCCGGCGAGTGCCATCAGAATCGGGACGCTGGGAAGAAAAACGCTGGCGGTTTCCCCGCGTCGGCGTGAGCGCACGAATCGCCCCACAGCCTGTGCAAAGAACATGGGGGTTGAGGTTGATGTCGCGTAAACACCGACGGCGAGCCGAGGAACATCCACCCCCTCGGAGACCATCCGCACGGCTACCATCCACCGCTTGCCGTTTTGTGCAAACTCTTCGATCTTTCGGCCCGCCCCAGCATCATCAGACAGCACCACCGTGGCGGTTTCTCCGGTGAGTTCGAGCAGCTGACGCGCATAGGCACGAGCGGACGCCTGATCGGTTGCGATCACCAAACCACCCGCGTCCGGCACTCCTCGCCGCACCTCGGTCAGTCGTTGATCTGCCGCACGCAAAACGGCCGGTATCCACTCACCTTTGGGATCCAGAGCGGTTCGCCAGGCCTGAGCCGTAATGTCTTTGGTCTCTACACCACCGAGCTGCGCGCTGATTTCTTCACCCTGACGATTGCGCCAATGCATTCGCCCCGAGTAACTCAGAAAGATGACCGGTCGCACCACGTGGTCGCGCAAAGCGTCGCTGTAGCCGTAGGTGTAATCGGCTCGAGAGCGCAAAAACCCGTCGCCGTCTTCCTCATACACAACAAAAGGGATCTGAGCCGAGTCCGAACGAAATGGTGTACCGGTCAGCGCTAGCCGTCTGGTCGCCGGATCAAACGCTTCGCGCACCCCATCCCCCCAGGTCAACGCATCACCCGCGTGGTGGATTTCGTCGAGGATGACCAGGGTGCGTTCTGCTTCCGTGCGTGCCCGATGCAAACGTGGATTCATCCCGACCTGGGCGTAGGTGACCGCAACACCTTGGTATCCCGCGCCGTGCATACCTTGCGCATTAGTGAAGTTAGGGTCGAGCGATATACCGACTCGAGCCGCGGAGTCCGCCCACTGGGATTTCAGGTGTTCAGTCGGAGCCACGACGGTGACCCGACGGACCAGGCCCTCGCCCAGCAACATCGCGGCAATCTGCAGAGCAAAAGTGGTTTTGCCCGCACCCGGGGTCGCGACGGCGAGGAATTCTCGCGGCGCGCTCTCCCGGTACTTTGCGAGCGCTTCAGCCTGCCAGGCACGCAGTTTCGGGGCAGTGCCCCATGGGGCCCTTCCGGGAAAGGCCGGAGGAAGATTTTGAGCTGCTGCCGGCGATGGGTGCGCGGGTGCAGGAACGGATCCCGATGATGCGGGCTGACGCTGGGGGCGAGAAGAACTGAGATTCACGGCGTCATCCAGGGTACAGCGCCGGGTAAGCGGCTTCGCTCAGGTGAGAGTGTGCCAAATATGACGTGGGCTCGGCACGTCACAACATGCCGAGCCCAAACGGTCAGGATCGATACGACCGCAAGGCCGCTTTAGCGTCCGCCGCCAAACAAACCGCGCCAGCCGCGTCCGCTTGAGCCACCAGATGCACCCTCGTCGCCTCCATCTGCGGGATCGCGTAGACCGTCATAGATCTCTTTGCACTCGGGACACACTGGGTATTTCTGCGGGTCACGGCCGGGCACCCACACCTTCCCGCACAGCGCGATCACCGGAGTCCCCCCGAGGGCAGACTTCATGATCTTGTCTTTGCGCACGTAGTGGGCGAAACGATCGTGGTCGCCGGGTTCAGCAGACTGCTCTTGTGCTTTGCGGTCCAAGACCGCCGTCGCACCAGGGCCTGCAGGCTCACGATACGGGTCCGTACGATTCGGGTCCGAAATCTCACTCATATCGTTCCTCCTGCTCAAAATGAGGTCGACACGATCATGCCATGCCATGGCGATGGGGTTACAACCAGATTCCACTGGTCTTGAGCGCGGGTATTGCTCCCGTGATGGTATCCACGGTGCCTGCCTTTTCCCGAGCGACATGTTCAACCGCCGCCGCAACGGTTTTGGTGACGCCTTCGTTGAACACGCTCGGCACGATATAGGTGGGGTTCAGCTCCTCATCCGTGACCACCGCTGCAAGCGCCGATGCGGCTGCCAATAGCATCGCATCATCGACGTCTTTAGCGTGGGCATCGAGCAGCCCCCGAAACACACCCGGGAAGGCGAGCACATTATTAATTTGGTTGGCGAAATCGCTGCGCCCGGTCGCCACCACTTTGGCATGCTTCGCTGCTTCAGCGGGATCAATTTCGGGGCTCGGATTAGCCATCGCGAACACGATGGCGTCTTTGGCCATCGTCGCGACATCATCGGCAGTCATAATGTTCCCCGCCGACACCCCAATAAACACGTCAGCGTCTTTGAGTGCGTCATGAAGAGTTCCAGAAATTCCTCGCGGGTTTGTCACCTCAGCGATCCACGGGAGCCGACCCGACAGACCCGGACGGTCGATGTGCACAATGCCGTCGATATCGGTGACGACCACGTCCTTGGCTCCTGCGGCGCGCAGAAGACGCAAGATAGCGGTGCCTGCGGCCCCCGCTCCTGAAAGCACAATGCGCACCTCACCGAGTTTCTTACCGACCACTCGCAGTGCATTTTTCAGTGCTGCCACCACAACGATGGCAGTGCCGTGCTGATCGTCGTGGAAGACGGGAATATCGAGTTCAGCGCGCAGCCGATCCTCAATTTCAAAGCATCGCGGAGCCGAAATATCTTCTAAATTAATTCCAGCAAACACGGGCGCGATCGCCTTGACATGGGCGACGATGTCATCAACCTCATGGGCATCCAAGCAAATCGGGAACGCGTCGATCCCAGCGAATCGTTTGAACAGCGCGGCTTTACCTTCCATCACCGGCATCGCGGCCAAAGGGCCAAGGTCTCCCAGTCCGAGAATTGCTGAGCCATCAGTCACTACCGCAACCGTGTTGCGTTTGATCGTCAGCCGGCGGGCATCCTCGGGATTTTCAGCGATGGCTTCGACCACCCGCGCCACCCCGGGTGTGTAAACCATCGATAGATCGTCACGATGCCGGATCGGAACTTTAGACTCCACGGTCAACTTGCCCCCGAGGTGGGCGAGGAAGGTCCGGTCCGACACCCGGCCAACATCAATCCCGTCGAGTTGGCGCAGCGCGTTCACAACCTCGGCGGCGTGGTCGTTGCCGGAGGTTAAACAGGTGATGTCAGCGCGCAACCGCTCCGGGCCCGACGCAGACACGTCCAGCGCGGTCACCGTGCCACCGTGCTTCTCAATGCAACTGGTGATGTCACTGACCGCGGCGGTATGAGCCGCAAATTCAAGTCGGATGGTAATTGAATAACTCACAGAAGGTGCCGGTGCCATGAAGCTATCCTGGCACAGTTACAGTGATAGCGGGCTGGGTATGAATCCGCCCGATCACGCTTTTGAAACTCGCGGGTATTCTCTTTAAAGTGCCGCGATGGCCTTGCGAATACGTTGATCGGAGACAGTGAACTTGGTGCCGAGTGTCTGGGCGAACAGGGAGACTCGAAACTCTTCAAGCATCCACGGTATGGCAAGTGCATCCGGTTCCTGCCTGCGCAGCGGGGACATCTTGCCGCGGGCATCGAGCCATAGTCTGGTCACGTCCTCTAACTGCCATGCCAGCTGGGCATCCCGCTTCGGGTTCTCCTGCATTTTGTCCAGCCGTACACAGGATGCGCGCAGATAGCGGTCAAGATCAGGCAGGTGATCAACCCCGGTCGCACTAATGAACCCGTCCTGCACCAGCGACGCGGCGTGGTCGCGAATCTGAGTGAGTTGAGTGAGCACCGACAGCGAAGTCACCCGTTTGAGTTCACGTTGCAGGCGGTGATGAGCCGCCAGTGCACTCGCAGCGTCTTTGACTGCCTGTGCGGCGATCTGACGATGCGATGCCGCCACCGCTGTCTCGAGCTCCTCAAACGAATCTCGGTCCCACACCAGGTCCTGCCCCACGAGGTGGCACGTCGCCGCCCGCGATGCATCCGCCAGCAGGTGTGTGGTCGAAGCATAGGGCCCGCTAGCCACGGCTAACTTCGTGGGGTTTGGCAGCGATGCGAGCACATCAGCCAAGCTCGTCCCCACATGTCGATCAACCAGCGCAATGAGTCCCTCGCGATGAGCTAGTTTCTGTTCATCGGCTGTGGGAAGCACCGCGAGGTCTATGCGAGGGGTCCCGTCAGATCGGCGTCCCCGGACTGTAAGCGCCGGATACCCGGTGACTTTTAAACCGTCCGATCTGCGGTCGTAGGTGGCGGGAATCCTATCCAGCGGGAAATCTTCGATATCGTTCCGAGCGAAGGAGTCCGCATACTGCTCCAAACTCACTTTCACTCGCTTCTTCAAACGCTGCTGCAATTCCGCCAGATCATCGCCTCTTCCAATTTCACGCCCTTTTGCATCTACCACGCGAAAATGCATTCGTAAATGGGCAGGCAATGTCCCAGGATTAAACTCTGGACCGTATAGCGGGAGATCATCTGGCACTCCAGGCAAGGCCACCAGCTCATCGGCTACCGCTTCACAAAAGGTTTCCCCGTCCTGCGGTCCGTCGTCTAGGAGAGCAGCTGCCACCGCTTTGGCTCGCTCAGGTGCCGGCACCAGATGCCGCCGGATTGGTTTAGGCAGTGTCCGGATCAGTTCGGTAATTAGTTCCTGACGCATTCCCGGAACCAGCCAGTCAAAGCCCTGTGGTTTCAGCCTGTTCAGCACGGCGAGTGGCACCGTCGCCGTCACCCCGTCATGAGGCGACGGTTTGGTATGGGTGCCGGGGTTGTAGGAATAGGTGAGCGGGATCGTGATGTCACCCTGTGTCCAGGTGCTCGGAAAATCTTGCTCGATGCGCCGCGCAGCCTCCTCGGCCTCATCTCCGAGCAGAACGTCTTCGGTAAGGGTGAGCAGGTCGGGCTGATTGCGGCGGGTTTTCTTCCACCAGGAATCAAAATGCCGTCCCGAGACGACACTCTGCGGAATCCGCGCATCGTAAAAATCGAACAGAGCAGCATCGTCGGCAATCAGCCCACGACGTCGAGTTTTATGTTCGAGCTCTTCCATGCGCTCCAAAAGCCGAGCGTTATCGCGCACAAAATGATGGCGAGTATTCCACTCACCGTCGATCAAAGCATGCCTGATAAAGAGATCCCGCGAGACCTCCGGGTCAATCGCACCGTAGGAGACCACCCGATCGGCAACAATCGGCACGCCGAACAGCGTGACCTTTTCATGGGCCATTGCCGACGCCCGAGAGCTCGACCAATGCGGCTGACTGTAACTGCGTTTCACCACGTGGGAGCCGGCTCGCTCAATCCATGCAGGATCAATCCGTGCGACCGACCGAGCCCATAGCCGGGACGTCTCCACCAGCTCCGCCGCCATCACATAATCAGGACGTTTTTTCGCCAGCGCAGATCCGGGCCAGATTGCGAATTTGGCCCCTCGCGCTCCGTGATACTCCCGGTAACGCTCCTCATACAGCCCAACGTGGCTAAGCAATCCAGACAGAAGCGCCTGGTGAATCGCATCCGGCCCTGCCGGGTGTTCATTGGCGCGTAACCCAGCGTCAGCTGCCATCTCTTTAAGCTGGGCGTGCAGATCCCACCACTCCCGGATCCGCAAGTAGTGCAGATACTCTTCACGCAGTTCGCGCTTGAGCGCCGAATTCGACAGTATCCGTCGCCGTTCCCGCACGTGGTTCCACAAATTCAGGTAGGCGAGAAAATCGCTGGCCTCATCTGAGAACCGGGCATGCAGCTGTTTAGCGCGCTCCGGCGCATCCAGCGGACGTTCACGCGGATCCTGAATCGCAAGGCCCGCCACGATAATGAGCACTTCACGCAAGCATCCAAGTCGTTCAGCCTCAATCAGCATGCGCGCCATGCGCACGTCCAGCGGGAATCTCGCTAACAACTGGCCACTGTCGGTCAGACGCCGACCACCAGGGGCGACGCGGTCATCCACGATGGCCCCGAGCTCATGCAAAACCCGCAGACCGTCGGCCACCGCCCGCTTATCCGGGGACTCAACAAACGGGAACCGGTCGATATCCCCGAGACCGAGCGCCGTCATCTGCAAAACAACGGATGCTAGTGAGGTGCGCAGAATTTCTGGTTCGGTAAACTCCGGCCGGGAATTGAAGTCTTCTTCGGAATAGAGTCGAATCGCGATACCCGCCTCGGTACGACCGCATCGCCCTGACCGTTGATTGGCGCTGGCTTGCGAAATCGGTTCAATGGGTAACCGTTGCACCTTGGTGCGTTGGGAGTACCGAGAAATGCGCGCGAGCCCAGAATCAATCACGTAGGTGATGCCCGGCACGGTTAACGACGTCTCAGCCACGTTGGTCGCCAGCACAATGCGCCGATTGACGGCACCCGGTTTAGGGCTAAAGATTTTCTCTTGGTCTGCGGCGGATAACCGCCCGAACAGAGGCAGAATCTCAACCGCCGAAGCGCGTTGCCTACCTTGCAGATGATCACCTAGGGCATCGGCAATTTCCCGAATCTCGCGCTCCCCCGGTAAAAACACGAGGATATCGCCGGGCCCCTCGGCTGCGAGTTCATCAACGGCATCGCACACGGCCTGCGTTTCGTCTCGCTCAACCGACAACACATCCTCAACCGCGGGATCAGAGGTCTCCAGCTGGTCCAGTTGAGCATCAACAACCAGCGGTCGGTAGCGCACCTCGACCGGATAGGTTCGACCCGACACTTCGATAATTGGGGCGGGTATCGCCGTCCCGTCTGCCCCTGGCACAGCGAAATGGCGAGAAAACCGCTCCGGATCAATGGTGGCAGAGGTGACGATGACCTTGAGGTCGGGCCGTTTAGGCAGGATCCGGCGCAGATATCCGAGGATCACGTCGATGTTTAAGCTTCGTTCGTGGGCCTCATCGATGATCAGCGTGTCATACCGGCGCAACAGTCGATCATGCGCAATCTCCGCTAGCAGGATTCCATCTGTCATCAGCTTTAGCCGCGCGCCCTTAGCCACCTGCCGGGTAAACCTCACTTGGTATCCGACGTTGGCGTCACCGAGCTTTTCACCGAGCTCTGCGGAAATACGCTGAGCGACCGACCGTGCAGCGATCCGACGCGGCTGAGTGTGTCCGATGAGTTTTCCGTGCGACCCTCGCCCGAGTTCAAGGCACATCTTGGGCAGCTGGGTGGTTTTTCCTGATCCGGTTTCACCCGCGATCACCACCACCTGGTGGTCGCGGATCGCCTGCATGATGTCCTCGCGGCGAGCAGAGACGGGCAGGTGATCGGGATAGGTGATGCGCAAAGGGGCGGAGATCGGATCCATGGCGGGCGTCAGTCTACCGGGCACATGCCATGGCGTCGCCTATTTTTACGCCCCGCTCATCAGCTGGAGTTCATGAGCCTAGGTTCATCGGTCTGGGCGTAGAAAAACACCTGGCCCCCACCAGATGTGTTGGCGTGGATTGCATGCCTACCCTCACCAAACATTCACCCTCACCCGGCGGGCGATGTTAACGTGACCGAGACGGGGCAACCGCCCTCCCATCACTCTGCGTGCACGAAGGAAGCCGATGAAGGCGCTGTTGAAGTCCTCCCCTGCCCCTGGTCTGGAACTCGTGGATATCCCAGAACCTAAGGTCGGACCGGGCGACGTGAAAATCCGTGTGCTGCGGGCAGGTATCTGCGGCACTGATCTGCATATTCTCGCTTGGGACACCTCTGCCCAAAGCATGTGCGACACGGTGCCGTTCACACCGGGCCACGAGTTTTACGGTGAAGTGGTCGAGATCGGCGCCGACGTGACGGATGTTCGGCTCGGGGATCGGGTCTCCGGCGAAGGACACGTAGTGTGCGGATACTGCCGAAACTGCCGTGCAGGCCGCCGCCAGATGTGCATCCGCACTCGCAGCGTAGGGGTGCAACGCGACGGAGCCTTCGCCGAATACGTCACCATTCCCCAGCACAATGTGTGGGTTCACGAACATGACGGAAAAACTGAGGTGATTCCCCCTGAACTCGGCGCCGTTTTCGATCCACTCGGTAATGCAGTCCACACCGCCTTGAAGTTCCCCTTGATCGGGGAAGATGTGCTGGTGACCGGTGCGGGCCCGATCGGTCAAATGGCTGCGGCCGTAGCCCGCCATGCCGGCGCTCGATATATCGCAATCACTGACGTCAGCGCCCACCGCCTGGAGATGGCCAAAAACATGGGTGTGGACCTCACGGTCGACGTGTCGCAAAGCAGTATCCGCGATGCCCAGAGGCGCCTTGGTCTTAAAGAGGGTTTCGACATCGGCTTAGAAATATCGGGGCAGCCCAGTGCCATCGCCGAAATGATAGAGAACATGAACCACGGTGGGAAGATCGCCCTGCTGGGCCTACCTTCTAAGGATTTCACCCTCAATTTCGGGGTGGTGATCACCCATATGCTCACGCTCCAAGGCATTTACGGGCGTGAGATGTATGAAACCTGGAATGCCGTGGCGGCCATGATGATGACAAGCGCTCACTTACGCGGCCAGATCCTCGCGACAATCTCCGATGTCCTTCCAGCCTCACAATGGGCTCGCGGTTATGAAATCGCCCGCTCGGGCAGCGGTGGAAAAGTCGTCCTCGACTGGGAGAATATTTGAGTAAAGGTGCGGGCCTGCACCACCCCGGCAGATCAACGCACCCCATACTGTGTCACCGTCCGACTGGGGCCGTCACGTGACAACGGCCTGACCATATCCTCACGGGAGAAAAGCTATGTACACCGATCTGAAGTCTCAGTTACACGCTGAGCTCGACGATATCCGCGAGGCGGGAACCTATAAAGCCGAGCGCACTTTAACCACGCCCCAGTCAGCGCACGTCCTGGCGGCGATGCCGGGACGTTCAGCACAGAAGGTCCTCAATTTCTGCGCAAATAACTACCTCGGCCTCGCGGACCATCCCGATCTCATTGCCGCAGCAAAGTCATCGCTGGACAGCCACGGATTCGGAATGGCGAGCGTGCGATTCATCTGCGGTACGCAGGATACCCACGTCGAATTGGAACGTCGCGTGAGTGAATTCCTGGGCACCGACGACACTATTTTGTTTTCCTCGTGTTTCGACGCCAATGGGGGTGTGTTTGAATCACTCTTTGGGCCGGAGGACGCGATTGTCTCCGATGAGCTCAACCATGCCTCCTTGATTGATGGCATCCGCCTATCGAAAGCAGCCCGGTTCCGTTACCGCAACGCCGACATGGACGAACTTCGCGCTCAGTTGGAGACGGTGCGCACCTTGCGCGAAGGGCGCGGGGCGCGGCGAACTGTGATCGTGACCGACGGTGTGTTTTCCATGGATGGTTATCTGGCTCCGCTGCCTGAGATCTGTGATCTCGCGGATGAGTTCGGCGCGCTAGTTCTGGTCGATGATTCGCATGCGGTCGGTTTTATGGGGGCAACCGGGGCGGGTACGCCGGAGCATTTTGGAGTGAGTGACCGGGTCGATCTCTACACCGGCACCTTCGGTAAGGCTCTCGGCGGTGCCAGCGGAGGTTATGTCTCCGGCCACGCTGAAATCATCGAGTTGTTGCGTCAACGGGCGCGCCCGTACCTGTTTTCCAACTCGTTGGCTCCTGCCATTGTGGCTGCGACCCTCACGGCTTTAGATCTGGTCGCGCACAGCGGTGATCTACGGACGCGCCTGTTCGATAACGCCTCCTTGTTCCGGCGCCGGATGAGCGAGGAAGGATTCGATCTGCTGCCCGGTGAGCACGCGATTGTTCCGGTGATGTTCGGTGATGCCGCTCTGGCTGGGCGCATCGCAGATTCCCTGCTCTCCCACGGCGTCTATGTCACAGCGTTCTCGTACCCGGTCGTCCCGCAGGGTAAGGCGCGTATCCGTGTGCAGTTGTCCGCCGCGCACACCCCGCAGGATATTGAGGCCTGCGTAGCCGCCTTTGTGTCGGCGCGCGACGAGGTGATGGCGGCGGACAACTGCTGAACCGGTAATGGCACTTAGGCGTTGCCAGTGACCGTGCGCAAATGCTCTTGTTTCGCCTCGCCGGCAATATTGGCATCCTCGGCGACTTGGTCAAGGTCAGCGCCTGACGCGGCTGCCACGACAGCCCCGATCAATCCTTCGACCAGCGGCGCCGGAGATAACTGCACCTTGGCAGCGATATCCGGGTCGATAAACTCTAAGGCCGTTTCTGCGGCAAGAACCGCGCTGCCTAGATCCATCAGCACCAGCACACCCTGCGCATCTGCCACGGCTTGAATAGCATCGGCGATGGCCGCAGCGTCGGTGCCTAGCTCCCACTGTTGTGCGTTATCGCCTCCGCCGCAGTCTGTTGCGCTCTTGGGACCAGGTTGGGGGTCGCACTCTCGAGCGTCTGCGTTGTCATGAGTATCAGCGGTTTCGTGAGCATCGGCAGTCTCTCGTGATGTGCTGTGCCGACGGATTCCAGCGGCAATGCGGATCGGAAGGTCAGCGCTGCCGGGAATCATTTGGCTTGCGAGATCGACAGCAGCGCGTGCCAAAGGGTACGAGTGAGAAACGATCACAATACCGGTCATTGGCCATCCTCCGGGTCAGAACCGTTCGGCGATGTTGTATCGGCCCCGGCATCGGTAGCGGGGGCCAGGGTTTCTGCTGCCGTTGACCATAAAATCGCGGTCGATGCGCTACCGGGATCAATGTGCCCTACTGAACGTTCCCCGAGGTAAGAAGCACGTCCCTTGGTTGCGGCGAGATTGCGGGTGGCATCGCGCCCACTGGCCGCGGCTTCGGCTCCACTTTCCAACGCACCGGCTAGGTCATCGGGAGCGACAGTAAGTTGCTGCTCCATCGCATCGAGTGCGGGCAGCCAAGCATCTAACATGGTTTTCTCTCCTGCTTGGGCCTTACCCCGCTGGCAGATTCCCTCCACGCCGGCGCGCAGAGCCGCACCCCAGGCGCGAGCATCCAGGCTCTCAGCGCTTCCGGCACTGGTTCCGGCGCGTAGAAAAAACGTTCCGTACAGCGGGCCCGACGCCCCACCGATGGTGGAGACCAGCGTCATTCCGACTTTCTTGAGAAGCTCCCCCGGTGTGCTCAATTCATGCTGGTCGAGCAGGGATCGTACGGCGGTAAAACCTCGGGCCATATTCGCGCCATGATCTGCGTCGCCGATCGCAGCGTCTAATTCGGTGAGGTAACTGGCCTGAGCGTCAATGTCATCGGCTGCCCGCCGCAGCCATGCCTCCACCTCGTGAAGCCCTACGGTGTGCTTAGTTGTGTCGGTCATCGCCGAACCTTCCTCATGCATGTTCTGATAGCACTGTTTTCCGACACCCCGGTCAGTTCTTTGACAGGAGTGTGGTTCGTTATCGTCCCCAGCGCATTCCTGGGGTCTCAACCGGGGCATCCCATAGGCGAATGAGCTCATCGCTGACGGGAAGCACCGTGAGGGAGCACCCCGCCATATCGAGACTCGTGATGTAGTTACCCACCAAGCTGCGCTCGACGTGGATTCCCCGTTTGCTCAGTAGCGCATCGATTTCGCCGGACATTAGGTACAGCTCTAACAGCGGGGTGCCACCCATTCCGTTGACCATCATGATGACCCGGTCGGCATCCGGCATTTCTGCAAGGACCGGTTCTATCAGCTGTTCGGCAATGTCGTGGGCAGGGGCAAGAGGTACCCGATGCCGCCCTGGTTCACCATGGATACCAATACCAATTTCAATCTCGTCCTCGGGAAGGTCGAAGGACGGTTTTCCGTGCGCGGGAACCGTGCAGGAGGTGAGCGCCAGCCCGAGAGAACGACCTGTGTCGATAACTTTCTGCGCAATGGCTGCAACCTCGTCGAGGCTTTGGCCTTCCTCAGCCGCGGCGCCAGCGATCTTTTCGACGAGAACCGTGAGGCCCACTCCCCGGCGCCCGGCGGTATATAGGGAATCCTCAACAGCGACATCATCGTTGACCACGACGGATGCGACCCGGACTCCGTGCTCAGCCTCGACGATTTCCGCGGCCATCTCAAAATTCATGACGTCGCCGGTGTAGTTCTTCACGATATGCAAAACTCCAGCACCCGCATCGACTGCATGCGTCGCAGCAATAATCTGGTCCGGGACTGGGGACGTGAAAACTTCTCCTGCACAGGCGGCATCTAGCATCCCGTATCCGACGAAGCCGCCGTGTAACGGCTCATGCCCAGAACCCCCACCCGAGACCAGCGCCACTTTGCCCCGTTGCTTAGGTGTGGCCCTGAGAACTACGCGATGCTCGTGGTCAACGCGCAGATGATGAGGGTGGGCCGCCGCCATACCCCGGAGGGCATCCGCAACGACAGTGTCAGCGGTATTGATGAGCTTTTTCATAATCGAACTCTAGCGCCCTGCTGTGACCCGCAGCTTCACTCTGCACAATGGTGCACGGTGCCATCGACCGGGTGGCTAGGCGGCAAGTTCGAGGTCGGAGCACACCTTAGAAACTGCCTTCCGTTCATCTGCGTTCAGCCGGTCGAGCCTGGTCGCAACCGTTGCTGGCATCACCCACAGCTCATCAGCGAGTTCTTGCAGGTCACGGGTCCAGCGTAGCGCCCAGACGAGGTCATCGAGTGAGATCAGCCTGCGAGCTGTTTCCTCCTCGACGCTGCGCTCCTCTGCTGCGCTGCATGGGTTTCGATGCCCGCGCTCTAAGTGAATCGTTTCATGACAGATAGCCACGCGGCGCTCTGCCTGAACCAGTCGTGAGCGCAGTCTAATCAGAGCGATGCCGTCCGTTTCAGCGAGACGGCCAGCAGGAAGCTCGCCATATTCGACGCGCACATGGGGCCAGTGATCACGAAGATGACGCCAGGGATGATGAAGTTCGCGCGGAGACATATCGCCATCCTAGGGATGAGCCATGACATACGAACTCATCGTGGGGCGCGTTCATTCCTCGGGTTCTCCTCCATGCTCACCGCTTTGTGGCTCTTCGCCATGCTCGCCGTACTGCGGTTCTTCTCCCAGCTCTTCAGATAGGGCATCGAGGTAGTCACGGATCGAGGTTCCAGACATCGCCGCACGATCCTGTTCATCTGCCGCAGCACCAATGGTGGGAGCAGGAGGGACTGGGCGAACGGTGCCCGGTTTCACCAATGGCACGACGCCGTTTCCATTGTGTGCACCGGCAGCACGCGCTCTATCGAGCCGACGTGCGATCTCAGCAAGCAATGCCATGTCCGATGCTTGCGAGAGGTGTGTTTCTTCGGTTACCCGATGTAGTTCCTGCTCCTGGGGTCGTAGCCTCGGTTCGTGACCGTCACGCAACCGGGCGAGATCACCGCGCTCCCAGCCGAGTTCCTTTTCAATCTTGGCTCGGTTGACCTCGAGTGGCCAGCGTTCGCCTCGCTCCAGAGACCGGAGAGTTTTATCGGTCACGCCCGCACGGTCAGCAAGAGCGTTCATGCTGAGCCTGAGATCTACGCGGCGCGCGGTTACTTTACGTCCAACTCTCTTGAGGGCATCATCAGTCATGACACCACCACACCAGAAACGCGGAGAAACAGCAAGGGGTTCTTTATAAATCGGCTCGGGCGTTTTACATGGGGAAGTACTGAAAACTCGGTTTACAAAATGGTAAACCCACAGCAAGTTACGTTTCCTCTGGTACACCAAACTACAGAATGATTCTTGATGTTACTTGACATCTTTCCCCTAGTTTCCCTATCGTTTTGTCATGAATATGCTGACTCGCAACCCAATGGACAGCGAACGAGTGGGCGCCACACTCCGCGGGTTCCGAGAGCTACGAGGCTACACAACAGGGCAGTTTGCTCAGACCCTAGGGATATCCAGATCCCATCTCGCCAACATCGAAGCCGGCCGTAAACGCCTCACCAATGTGCTCTTAGCGCGGGCCGCGAACGCGCTCGACATCCCCCAAATTGCCATCATGCGATCCGAGGAGGCCCCAGCAGCTGACATCCCAGCGAGCTCCGTTAAGCAGGGCTCTGCCCCGCCCTAGACCCCTTGATCACGAGAACGGATCGATGCCGAGCGGGGCAGCTCTGGTCAGCCCGCGAACTCGCGGGCTGACCAGAGAAAACAGCGAAACTAAGGTTGAGGTTCAGCTGTTATACCCGTAGGACAGGCCGTAGTAATTGAGGGCATCGTTAATCGGCTGGAAGTACGACCAGCCACTCACATACCCGCCGTTAAACCGGCAGCCCTGCCCCTGCGGAGAACCTGAGGTCATACCTACCGCATAACCATTGGAGGTGTAGGCACCGCCCGAGTCCCCCTCGGACACACAGATATCCGCAACACCGAGCCCGCTCACCTGAGCAACCACATTGCCTCGTTTATCCGTGTAGGTGACTGAGGTGTTGTAACCACGGATCGGACCACAGGTGATACCGGTGGTCGCACCCGACTTGCAGGTGTCCGTTCCAATCGGCGCTTTCCACGTGCCCTGGGAAGCGTTCGACGGCAGCTCCCCGCTGACACCCCACTTATTCACATCTGTGCTGACCCGCGTACCCTCCGCCAACACGATGTATCCCAGATCCCGGTCAGGCTGGCCATCGTAAGAATGGAACGCGGTTTGGCCAGCACGCGAGACTAGCGAACCATTAGAGGTGTAGATGCCGTTACCGGTATTCACACAGTGGCCTGCCCACACCATGACAGGGGTGCCATCTTGTGCGGTGGCAGGGAAGCCCGCCGAGCAGTAACCACCATCGCCGAACAGCATCTTGTCGCCGCCATGAACAGTCGCGGCGGCTTGTACCTGTTCGCCACGAACAACCGTGACAGCATCGCCATAAGATTGCGCGGCTTCAAGCAGAACCGGATCAGCCTTGTCGCTAAACACCGTCACGACGACCTTGTCCTGCGTAACATCTGGCATCACAGACGACACACCCGTACGGTCAGACTTCACCGCCGCCAGCTCGCCGACAATCTGGTCAAGCTTTTTCTCACCATACTTTGGAGCCCGAACCACAAGGCCGGCTTCCCTAGCTGCCTCCGCGGCAGAGGAACCTTCGCTCGCCTGCACCACGAGGTTGTTATCGACGCCGAAGAAGGCCCCGTCGTAACGGTATCCTTCCTGATGCAGTTTTGCGTACGCATTGTTCTGGCGAGCCTGCTGCACTACATGTTCTTTTTGGTCTGACACTGAACGCCCGGAGCTCTTCGCCATCACACCAATTTCTTCATCGGTGAAGTGCGATGAAATCGTTTTGGCGTCGGCGCTCGAAACGCTTCCGATACTCGACGGCTGGGGCTTGGTATCGCCTGGCGAGGCCAGAGCCGGGCTAGCGGTCATCATTATCGCTGCGGCACCAGCGGCGACAGCGAAACTCTTAGTGATCTTCATGGAGGTCTTCTTTCAGGAGAGAAACAAACGACCCGATACACCACCGGGACCGTCTACTCGGGAGGAAGAGTCGAAGCGACGGAGCCTCGACGTCCACGTAGACGACCCGAACGTAACAAGACGAGGATTACGGGCGGAACCTCAGTTGGTACCGTTTGCCCCACACTTTGGTACACATCAGACCTTTCCCCTTCGCGCCGTGTTCCTGCACCTATCGTCTATCGGCTCGCCCCCCATTTATTGGCCCGCACCGAGCGTGAGGAACTCTCCCCCTTGCCTCGCACGCGGCGTACCGATCGGACGAGGGCGCCTTGTCGAGCAGACAGTGAGCTAGGAGTTCTCGGAGGTCGGCCCGTCCCTGCCAGTGCGCACCCGTCCCCAGCGCCGGTCATACTCATGTTCACGAGCCCCAAGCATCCACAGGCCGACAGACAGGATCTCCCCTATTGGAAATTTTCAGATCGCAGCTCTCCCACACCTATAATTTTCGACCCAGGCAAAGACTACTCACACAACCGTTACCAAGCAGGTTATCCACCCATAGGATCAGCTATAGCAAAGTCTTAAACAATGAGACCCAAATAAAATAAGCAAATAGCTTCCACAAGAACCTCGAGGTTAACGATATAATTCAATCGCACCTAAGCGGATACGCACACTTTTTTTGTCGATAGCAATACGGTCATGATAGCGAAGGCACAGGGGTGAGAAAATCGCACCTAAAATACTAAACCATGGAACCGGGTAGTCGACGTTTCGCCCAAACGGATCTAACGCAGGGTGTTCAGCGAGAATACGGTGGAAATAATCGAGTCGCCTATCCACTTCGGATAGCCATTCGGCAGCAAGCTGAGTGTGCGGCCGAAATGCGTGCGCCGCTTGATAAAGAATCCGTTCATGATGAATATTCTGGTCGATACCGAGCCGACCCCCAAGGGCGGGCGTCACGTTGCCCCCATTCTCCGGCAATCCTACCGCCCATACTGAGGGGTTGGAATTGAGGCGGTCGACCCATACCGAAGCTCGCCCCTGGAACGGCTTAATATCAAGGTAGACCCCGCCGTGATGATACATAAAATACGCTCGGAGATAATCTGCGCGGTGCACTAAAGACAGGTGTTCATAGGCCGGATGCAATGGATACCCGTCAACAATCCACTCGTCGAGATTTTTCGGCGTCACCACAACAACATCAAGATCAGGATTCTCATCACGGACAATTTTTACCGAGTTTAAGCGGTTCGGGGTCATCTCATTATCGCCAGTCCACATTAAGAAAATCTTTCGCGGCGCGACGCAGCCTTCATCGGAAGAATAATGCGCCGGAAGACGCAAATGATCGATCGGAAACGTGCTCGAGGTGGGCATAGCAAACGCACCCTGGCCCCATGAGGTGTCTGCATAACGCTCCGGACGATATCGATATCCGAAGGTTCGGGAGTACCCTTGCTGGACCTTGAACGTGGCCACGCGGCGCTTAGTGCGTGCACGCTTACGGGCAACGAATCCAAGATGCTTGACCTCGCGGGCGATACTCAACAAATCCATGACCCCATCATCTCAGACCTTGAGGCACATAGATGCCACTGTGCTTGCGATGGAGGGTAAAACGCTAATCGAGGTTGAACTGCGGCAAATACTCAGCTACAGCTGGACCTGCATCCCACACAGCAGTGAGACCAACAGCTGGACCCCAATCCCCATCTTCGTCCCCATCCTCAGCATCGTCTAGCTAAGGTGGGCGATACGGACGGTGACATAGATAAAGCCAGCCTCGACATAGATAAAGCCAGCCTCGCCCCGACTTTTCATCGACTCCACAGAACAGGTCGCCGACACGTCACCGTGTACGCAGCAAACCTTACTGAGCAAACCACGCCACCGTTACAGCTCCGCACACGATAGCAAGAGAAACCCATATTGACATGAACATAAACGCGATAAAGCAAAGAATTAAAAAGCTAGGGTCCCGGCACACAGCCAAGTTTTAACACAATGTCCGCGAACACCCTAACCCTTACATCTATTGTTCACGATCAAGCCCACAGCTTCAGTTCGCCAGCATTTACTTCGGAGCCTGTTTTATTTCACCTTACAGTTCATATCTTCAAAAGGCGCAGCAGAGAATATATCTCACATATCAGCCTTCAGAGTGTGCACCGCCGCAAACCACGTCGCAGTGATCGAAGTGGCAGATGAGGACGAAGTGCAAGGCTTGGCGCCCGCGGGCACAGCTGGCCAGCGGTAAGCTACCGACTTTCTGGTACCCCTGGCCTATACCTGGACCCTACCTACTCCGAGGCAGAACAACCTATGATTCAACTAGTCGGGCCAATTCACGTATGGTCGGCCCCATGCCAAGAAAAGGAGCCTCCCGTGCATGAACTCTACCTATCGACCCGACGTATCGTCGCACTATTTTTGATCGCTGGCCTCTTGCTATTTGTAGCGTTCAGCTTCATGCGGGAATCAGGGCTGCCCGCACTGGTGAGCTGTGGAGCTGCTCTCACCGCCATCCTTCCTCTTGGCTTTGCCGCGACGGCATCGACACCCCGATTTAACCTCGATACGGTGGCTTTCGTTCTCGCGATGCTCGCCGTCGCGGTATGTGCGGGCGGATCTGTTCACAGCGCATTTGATCTGACATATGCCCCAGCGCTCGTCGCCTCGCTGATCTATGCGACGATGGCGGTCATACTCCGAGTCGAAGCGTCGCCGACTAAGAACACCAAGACCTTGCACTCTTAGTTATCCGTCTAATACTTGGCGCAGTAGAAAATCAAGAACACGACGCAAAGCTTCTGGCAAAAAACTTATATAGAAATTTGCATCATCTTTTAAGCTAGTGCATCAGCTTTTAGGTACCACATCATTTGTTGAACTACCGGCATCCTTGACGGACGTCCTCAGCAACAGCTATACCCTGAAATTCATGGTCCTGTGTTTAAACTAGGAGAACCCGTTAAAGAACGTTATTGATCGGCAAAGACAGCGATATAGATAAGCAATAACAATCCCGCAAAACACGAGTCACTTTTATCCAAGAAATTCCCCGCGCCGACCCGATTTTAGATATCACAACCCGCCACTTACCTTGCCCGCATCACAGCAGAGGCTTCACGACTGAAATATATCCCTGGAGGCGCTTGCCATTGCTAGACATGCATACCTACCGATAACCGATCCGGGAGTGAGTGGTAAGCGGACCGACAGAAGGTTAGTGGCAGACAATTTCGGCACCTTCATGCCCAGCAGCCCTGCTTACATCAACTCCTGCGCCTGGCATATCCAGTCCTGCGTCTCAAAGACATCGATTTCACAGTCAACGGACCTGGTAAATACCGTGAACATCTAGCCTGCGTGCTGACCGACTGCTCGATGCTACTCGTGTGGCGTCCCCCGAGCTCGCGCACCAACGCCCCCCGTTTAGACCTTTAACGCACCGGACTCCACGCGTCTATCGAGCTGGAGGACTCTACGCGCTAAAAGCGCCGCCATACCAGCTGCGATACCTCCACACATCAACCCAATCCAGCCGCTACCGATCGATGCGAGTGCTCCACCCGCTGCGGCACCAACCGCCGATCCCAGAGCAGCAACTACTCTGACGGTGCTAAAGGTTTGAGCGAGGACATCGCCTGGAACAACTACCTGACGTAGCGTCCCATTAGCAACGTTAAAGATCACCGCGACCACCATGACAAGTGCTTCTAAGCAGATCAATACCCCAAATGCGGACGCGCCTTGTGCGGCTACCCATCCCATGACCGTAAACAAGAGGCCGGCTGCCGCCGTGGATAGGTGCAGGCTCCGCACTATGCCGAGCCGGTTGGTCATAGAACCCGCAACAATGCCACCGAGAATACCGCCAACAGCCGCGGACGAGGTGAACACCGCAAATAGTCCGCTGGATAGACCCCAAACTTTGAGGATCAAGATCGGCATAATCGTTGCGGCCATGCCTTCCACCACATTAAATGTAGCCGACAAGGCGGTTGCTGACGCCACCAAACGGTCTGTTAGCACCACCCGAAATCCGTGCGCGAGCTGCGTCCGGTAGCTAGATTTCTGAGCCGGACCAGCACCTTCACACTGTCGCGGGTCATCATGGTTCACCGCACGCAGAGTAAGAAACGACAGGAGGTAGGCCATGGCAATGACAAGCAAAACCATTCCCGGTGCTACAGCGGTCGCAAGAGAGGCCGCAATCACCGGCATCACCACGCCACCAGTTGAGATCAGGGTCGATAACCGCGCGTTATCACGGGTAAGCACATCAGAGCGACCCGCAATATCGGGAAGAACCGCGTAAAAGGCATTGTGGAAAAGGCCTGCCAAGGAGCTCATCAAGAGCAGTGCAGATAATGCCCACAGAACATTAATCCATTGAAACAGCAGAGCAGCGGCCACAGTGACCGTGAGCAGTGCCCGTGCAAGGTCGAGCCAGGATAAAACTGCAATGAGTTGGCGGCCTGCAAAAAACGGCGCTAAAAATAGCGGAACAACCGCTAAGACGGCATACTCAGCAGAGTTCGCCAGCCCAAACAAGTCTTCGCTCACGTGCAAGACCTGAAGGAAGACCAGCGCCCAAAGAAAAGCCCACGCTTGGTCGCACACAATGGAAAGCGACTGCCCCGCCCAGAAAACTGAACGACGCGACATTCTTAAGGATGAAAACATCAACCTCATGCGAGCCACCGTTCCGTCTCTCTTGGTCGACCAATCATGACCCGTATATTGGCAGCCTCTTCAATGCCTGTACGGCGGTGATCACCCTCAATGATGGACGATCCGGTCAGGTTAGGCTCGCTCATGGTCGGTGTAGCTGCGTTAGATACCATCGCGGTGGGAGTCATGTACATTCGGTTCGCTATCCTCAGACCAGAGACCGACAAAACACTATTCCTGCAATCACCCAGAAATTGATATACAGTCCACCATATCGGACACGTTGGTCTTTGTGAACAAGAGGCAGCATCGGGCTCTTGCACATTCCGTCAACAGGTCAAGAGTCAACACCGGAGAGGTCATGTCGGTGGGACAGCCTACTACCCATCCATATCCCCACTATGAACGATGCCCTTCACGATGCCGTGTGCGAGCGGAATGAATATCGCGAAGGCCGCTAGAGCAGGCACGAAGATCGCGACCCATGGAATCACTATGGCGAACGCACAGGTCACCACACCCAATGCGACAAACACCCATCTTAATCTGCGCATACTGATGCGAAACCCGTCACGGTAGCCGTCGACGAACCCATACATCCGTTTAGGGAGGAATGCTCGCTGTTCGTCGGTCAGCGGCGCAAACTTTCCCATCGAGTTACCGAGAATGATTAACAACAGACCGAGGCAGAATGCAAGCACGCTCAGTCCCGCGGTGATTTCTAGGTGAGTCGCAAGGGACAGTATCAGCACATGCACCCCAAACAATGTGACCGAAACCGCTGTCAGAGCCAATGACGAGGACCATTCGTTAACCTGGTCCGTTTTCCACAACGGCAGCTTTACCGCCCGAGCTACACGGCGACGGATCGGCTGGGCCACGAAAATAGTCACCGTCACCAGCACGAGCAGGAGGGGCATGAAAAGCGCGAATACCCACCCAGGATAAGTAAGCGTTGAACCATTGCGCTGGGTGGTTTCGACTCCGCCAGCTAACGAGGGCCACATCCAAATACTGACTGTGACCATGGCTAGAGTCGTGACGAGAGCTAGTACCCCACCCCGCCAAGGCCGGAGTTTCGTTCGATCCTCTGCTACCTGCTCCAATGTGCTCATCATGGTTCTCCTCTTTCTCGTTCTGCGGTGCCAAGGTTCAGCAGGTCCAGGAACGAAGTCAGTGTGTCCTCAACAACGGTGGTGTTAACCCGGTAGCGGATGCTCACTCCCCGGCGTTCCCCGGAGATCAAGTCGGCACTTTTTAGCGCGTTCAGATGTCCCGAGAGAGTGGGAGCGGGGATGTTCAGCCGCCGAGCAATCTCCCCGGCCAGGAGTGAATCGTTCTCGCGCAGCACGCGCAAGATGTCTCGTCGCGTCGGATGCGCCAGTGCATGAAAAACACCGTTGCTAGTCATCACTCGTTCCTTATTTTGGCAATTATCAAAATTGCATGAATCTGGGCGCCAGAGCGGAGCATTACCAGCAATCATCGCCATCTCCCGTGATTGGACGGCAGGGAACGGTGATCTGACTCGTCACCATGGTTGAATGCAGCGGACGAGTGATCGAACCATTTAAATCCGGCGAAGAGGTCAAACCGCTTTCGGCATCGTCGGGAGGCATTCCATTCGCACGGTAGGCGGCACACGAACCATCGCATACGGCATACGGCAAAATAACGACGGCATCACCCTCGCCGTCAACGACATGCCTTCGCGGCAACTGCTGTCAGGCCTCATGCTCGCGACAATCGAAGTCCTATGGCATCGGGCATCGTCGTCATCGGGCATAGACCGAGGCAACAATGCGCCATCCAACGTGAACTACTCGTCAACCACGCCCTGGTTCAAGATTTCAAAGGCATCGGTCAACAGATCATTGAGCGCCGATGCAGATTTGGTATCGCTCTATGCCTCCCACGCGCGACGCATGGCTGGGGGCGACGCCGAATGCGAGGTAATCTTTCGCCTCCAAAAGATCTACTGCATGACTGCCACCACACGCACCTGGCCGTGGTTGAGGTTCCGTGACTAAGCGGCAGCATCGCCGCAGGTCCAATCAGATGGCGTCAGCGTGAAGGTTAAGCTCTAAAAACATAAGACCACGCGAGAGAAAGAAATGAAGGCGGCTGGCGTTAACATTCTAGCCAGCCGACCTTCTAAGCATCTGACGCGAAAGGTTAGATTCGGATTGGCAGCTTTGACATAGGCGGCAACCCACATCATAGATCCTTGGGGTAACCGCCAAAAGACCTACACCGGTTCCATGGTCAGCACAGTTGAATGCATCTTGGCAGAAAATGCGCCAACACATTGGCCACCACGGTCTGACGCTCGGTCAGGTATACAGCTTCTAGCCAAGCAAGGGCCCTACTTATATGCTTTGAGCCCCATCATTTCTTAACGAAACGCCAGCTATTTAAACGCAAGCGACTCCGAAAACTTGGTTAGCTAACCTTAGCTCCCCGCTTGATGCACCGGGTGCACATCCAGACGCGCTCAGCATTTGAGCCGCTGTTGAGCGTAACCTTCTGCAAATTGGGCAGAAAACGACGCTTGGAACGACCGAGAACGCGTCGGTTCTGGGCGTTCTTACCGAGACGGCTCACTGAATTACCGAATCCGGGACTGCGGTCACACTTGCAGCATACCTTTGACATGTCTTTCCTTTCGCGAATGCTCGGCAAGCCTAGGTAGGGTCGGAAACCCTGTCAAGGCCAGCAGCGTGATGGCTCTGAACCCGATTTACAAGGATACACCGTAGCGGGCACCCTGCCCTCCCTACCCCCAGAAGCATGGCCAATGTCACCGTCGAAACGAAACTGCCCTGCCAGAAGATCGGGCCGCTTCGAGTCTGGACCCATGCAGGGATAGTAGGCAGGGGTAACGCGAGGATGTTCAGGAGACAAGCTGCGACAAGGCAACGATCTAGCCCGCCGAGACCGAGCCTCACAATGAAAGAACCTTGCCCCGCATCAAGCGGTGCAAGGTTCAAACATTTCAACTCTACGTGGAGCTAAGGGGAATCGAACCCCTGACCTCTTCATTGCGAACGAAGCGCTCTACCAACTGAGCTATAGCCCCGTGCCGTCAGGCAACTCGACCACTGTAGCACCGCGATGATGCTGCTCACGAACCCGTTTGAAATGGCGATGCTCACATTTCGCCACCCTGTCGGACTGGTCCGCTCGCCGACGATCCCATCCGCCAGGACCCGGTCATCGACCAAGGATCGCTCGCTTACCGAGCAGGATTCACCCGGTGATCTAGTGACTGCATAATGCGTTCGATGCTGTCGATGCGGTTTTGTGCCGCGTAGGCAACGTAGGCCGACCGCAAATGCGGCGGTCGTGACCGGGAACGGCTATCGCCCGACAGGGTGTCGGAGGCCTCCTGTCCGATGCGATCTGGGCCGTTCTCCCGTGCACAGATCACGCCTCCTGCGGCCTCAACGATGAGGAATCCGGCGGCGATATCCCAGGGGGAAATCCGGGTGATAAACGTGGCATCGGCCCAGCCTGCGGCGACATAGCAGAGTTCAAGCGCGGCCGTTCCAAGTGAACGCACACAGGAAACGGTGCGACGAAGGTCCGCGAACTGTTCCAGCGAAGTCGAGGTATCGACGTGAAGGTCGTGGACACTGGGAAACGAACTCAGCACCAGCGCATCTTGTGTGGCTCGCGCGCTGTGTGGCCCTAGGCGCTGACCGTTGAGGAAAGCGCCGTCGCGCGTGGCCGTAAACACCTGGTTCAAGATCGGCGCATCGACCACTCCCGCGACCAGGCGATCCCCCACTGCAACGCTGATCGAGATGCAAAACAGTGGGAGTCCCGCCGCGAAATTGCTGGTGCCATCAATCGGGTCCACGTAGAACGTTACGAGGTCAGATCCGTTGTCTGTGAGCGAGGTTGACAAGTTCGATGACTGTTCCGGGAATGATGTCCTTTCCCCGCCTTCTTCCCCAACGATCCGGCATTCCGGGATCGCGGTGCGCAGGGACTCGACAATGAGGTCCTCGGTGTGCCGGTCGTGGACTGTCACAATGTCGTGCGGGTCACGTTTGTATTCGCGTCCCATATTGTCCCGGTCGAGGTCGCGCAAATAGTCCGCTGCTTTGCGCGCGGCATCAACAGCAACGGTGAGTAACAGTGCATCCGGTGGGTTGATGGGGCTGTGGCCTCCGGTCATGAACGCCCTTCTTTCTTGGGTCCGGGATCTGGTTCGGAGCCGAGCGCGTGTATCGACCCACTTATCCTTGCACGTCTCGGTGCACTGATGTCAGACCCACACCTTGGATCTGTCCCAGCTAGGCAGGGAAACTCGGCATTATGCATAGGGCCTCTGGGCCCACACCAAATCTGACGCGTTGCCCTGGGACTAGGCCTAAGGCCGCTGCTTGCGCGGCGGAGATTTCTGACGCGAGACCATCCGCATGCACGACCACCATGTGTCCCCGGGATTCGATACGATCAATGCAAACCTCTCGCACACACGCGTGTTCGTCGCGCTGAGTCTCCGTCCCATTTTCCCTGTCCGCATCGGCGATGATGTCGACTTTCCACGGGGCGAGCGCTAGCTGCACGGGCCGGGGCTCATGATCGGCGTCGTTCTCAGCGGTCCAATTATTCTCCGCACCCCCATCACCACACGCATGCCAGATACTCGGCATAGGCAGCGGCGTTCCGGTGGCGTCGTACACCTCACCCGCGCGTAGCTGGGCGTCAATCACGGTGAAACCGGCAAGCAAGGCTCCGAACCTGCTCGCCGGTTGTGCAAGGACTTTGAATGTTGCCCGCATATCGGTGAGATGACCCTCTTCCAACACCGCCACCTGATCTGCAAGAACAATGGCGTCGGCGACGTCATGGGTGACGACGATAGCTGTCTGGTTCTGTAACACGTCGGCAAGCACGTCTCTGATCACTGGGGCGGCATCCACGTCGAGTGCTGCCATGGGTTCGTCGAGCAAAATCAGATCGGGCTGGGCGGCTAATGCGCGGGCAATAGCGGCCCGTTGAGCTTGTCCGCCTGACACTTCATGGGGGCGGCGGGAGGCGAGATTCCCTATCCCCACGGACTCTAAAAGGTCTCGAGCCTTCGCACGTGCCGCTCCCCTGCCAAGCCCTGCGCAGCGAGGAGCAAATGCAACGTTGGCTTCCAAGCTGAGGTGCGGAAGTAAAAGCGGATCCTGTCCGAGCAACGCGATGCGCCGTTTGTGTATTGCCACCCCGTCCAGTCGGCGTCCACCGAGGGTGATCCGGCTTAGGGAGCTGTTCAGCGTACCTGCGATCACGGCGAGGACGGTGGATTTACCGGCGCCATTGGGTCCGACCAAGGCGAGCGTGTGTCCGGGATGTACGGTGAGGTCGCATAGCAGTCCGCGCGAGGGCACCTCTAGGTGTGCGGTGAGTTCATGTTGGCCGGTCATGCCGCGCCTTTCTGCCCCCTAATCGGATGCGAGGCCGTGGAGCTTGAATCCGCCGCTCTGGTCGACCCCCACTCGACGTCCAGCCGCGTCCGCGTCGGCCGTAGGCCACCAGCACCACCAATATGGCGACGACGACGAGCAGAAGTGACAGCGCAGCTGCCGCGTTCGGGTCAGTTTCGCGCACCCGATAGATTTCCAGTGGCAGCGTACGGGTCACATTTGGCAGAGATCCCGCAAAGGTCAGGGTGGCGCCGAATTCCCCGAGGGACCGGGCGAAGGCGAGGACCGTTCCGGATAGTACCGCGGGGGCGATCAAGGGGAGAGTGACGTGGGTGAGCACTCTCCAAGGTCCGGCTCCGAGGCTCGCCGCAACCCGCTCGTGATCGATTGTGCGCGCGGCGAGCGCCCCTTCGAGGCTCAGCACCATAAATGGTAGGGATACGAATGTCTGAGCACAGATGACGGCCAGGGTGCTGAATGCCAGATCGATGCCGAACAGGTTCAAGATGGGTGCGGCCAGCCCTTGCCTGCCGTAGGTCATCAGCAGCGCGAGGCCCCCCACAACCGGGGGAAGGACCAACGGCAGCAGCACTAACGCCCGCAACAATTGGATACCGCGCCGGTGTGAGCGGGCAAGAACCAGTGCGAGCGGCAACCCGAGTATTAAACAGCAGCAGGCAGCAGCTGCAGCCGTGATCACGCTCAGGTGCAGCGCTTGAAGGGAGTCTGGTGAAGTCAGCAGATTCCAGACCTCATCTAAGGGCACCCGGGAGATCACCCCTAGGAGAGGGACGATCACCACTAGCGCGCCACACACCGCGAGCACTAGCACGACGGACGGCAGGCGAACCGCTGCGGCGGTATCGCTATCAGGTGTCGGCGCAGCCACGTCGACTGGGTATTCCACCGGGACCTCAGCCGGTTGTGGCGTGAGGTCCCGGTGGCTACAGGGTTGTCCGCTGTGGTCGCGGTGTGAAAGGCGCCGGGTCACGGCCGTGCAAAACCTGCGTTCTGCAGCACCTTTTGTCCTTCAGGTGAGGTCACCAAGGCGATGAAGTCCTTGGCAAGTTTTTGGTGCTTAGCTGACGTCGTCACAGCAATGGGGTAGGTAGTGGCGAATTGTTTAGCTTCCGCAATAGCAACACCCTCTGCTTTGCCCTTGGAGCGACGAATATCGGTGGCGTAAACCAAACCGGCGTCAGCTTGTCCGCTGGTGACCTTACCCAGAACATCCGTCACCGAGTTCTCTTCGCTCTTGGGGTGCAGGGTGATCTTTGTGGCGTCCAGAATGGATTGCGCGACGTTACCGCAGGGGACGGGCACCGCGCAGCGTACTACGGCGAGGTTCGGCGAGGTCAGGTCGTTGAGTCCTGATACACGATGGGGATTTCCGGGGGCGACGGCAATTTCCATGACGTTGCTGGCAAACGGAGTGGGTTTACCCGTGATCAGCTTTTGACCGACGGCTTTGTTCATGTTCTTTTCGTCAGCTGTTGCAAGCACATCCGCCGGGGCCCCGCCCGCAATCTGGCTAACCAGATCAGATGATCCGGCAGTCGACAAGCTCACGGTGACGCCGGGATGCTGCTTCTGGAAGTCGTCGGCAAGCTGGCGGAAGGTGGGTTCGAGGGATGCCGCGGCGAACACGGTCAAGGTTTGTGGTTCGGCTGAGGATGGGTTCTGTGCGCTCGTCCCGTTCGTTCCGCATGCTGCGGTCAGGACGGTCAGGGCCATCGCTGCGCAGATCGCTGCGCCGCGCCGTATACGCGCCGACTTAGATACTTGCCGAATCATCAGCGCCCCACCTCCACGTGAACGGTGGTGGCCTTAACCACTGCGGTGGCGACAACGCCCGGGGTAAGCCCCAGCTCCTTAACGGCCTCGGTAGACATGAGCGATACGACGCGGTGGGGTCCGCATTGCAGTTCAACCTGTGACATCACAGCGTCGCTGAGGACTTCGGTCACGATGCCCACGAAACGGTTTCGGGCCGAACGCCCCACATCCGCGGGATCTGCGGGAAGGATCGAGTGCCTGCGCGCAAGCTGCGCGAGAGAAAGCCCGTCCACAACTTGCCGGCCTGATTCGTCGTGGCCACCGCTCAGCTGTCTCTGATCAATCCAGCGGCGGACGGTATCGTCACTCACCCCGAGGTAGCGCGCCGCATCGCTAATCCGTATCTGCGTCATAAACGGATTCTATAGCCCGCATACGCGGACTTCTAAAGCGTGCTGAGAGCCTTACTTGCCAGCTATGTCAGCCGAATACACCACCCGTTAAGCCACCCCGATAGAAGGCTCAACACCCTGGTGCACGACTCGGATGCGTGAGAGCACCAGAGGTGATGGGCTTAGGCGCGTCGGCGCGCAAGCACCCCGTCCAGGTCAAGCGCTGCGGCCACGGAAGACACCTGCGGATCCGCTGACGTCAGGGCACGGGAATCGCCAGCGTTCGCAGACCCGGCACTGTTCCGCGCGCCGCGCAAAGGCGCTGCCTCATCGGCTGCTTCCTGCTCTTCAACGTCCTCGCATTCCCACGGAAGAGACGCCCTCAACGTGCGCCGCTCCTGAAGACGAGCATGAACATCGTGGGCTTGAATGGCTCGCAAGTAGTCCTGATGCCGAGCCTCAAGGTCGTCAACCTCCCCCTGCAGCAGATAGCGCGGGGCAGGGGTTGGAATAGGAGTCCACTCGTCGTCGGGCAGAACTGACCTCGGAGTGCGAACCACGTCGAGATCGTCCAGATCCTGATCGAGATCCTCCGATTCAATCTCTGCTTTCGTCTCGGGCACAGCTTCGGACAGTACGGGAACACCTGCGTCATGACCAGTGGAGGCCATCGCCGCAACGCGGGCCTGAAGACCGGAACGGGACGGAGGGAACAGACGACGCGTAGCGTGGGACACTCGGGCACCCCGTTCACGAGTGCGCTGAGCACTAGATGCCTGTTCAGCAACCGCAACCCGACGCAATTGCACCACGTAAATGGCGGTCACCACGAACGACAGTACGGGAGTCCACCATGACACCACGCCAGTCAGCGCGAGGATCAGGCTGAGAATAACCAAGGCGCATAGGCCGAGCAGGACCACACCGCGTATTTTCCGCAATCGCGCTTTGGAAGAAGCAGGTCGAGTACGACTCTCAGTCGCCGCCTTCTCGGCAGCCCGGTCGGTGTCTTTGCGGGCGGCCCGTCTCCTCATTGCCGTAAAACGCGGACGCGTCACCGGCCCTTTTATGGATACACCCCTGCCCTCAGAGATCGCAGCGCCCGCATCACTCTGATGGCTGTTCGTCGACGTTATTTCTGCTGGCGCCACAGCTAGCTCCGAGACTTCACCTGCAGCCACGGTCCGCTCCACACCGGTGGTGACACCGAGTAGACGTGGCCTAGAAGTCGGATCACCCGGCCGGGCACGGAGTACCGGATCAGTCATAGCCATCCTCGTCTCATGGTGAGGGATGCTTTGCCGCGGGGCATGGATTCTGTCGGTGAGATCCCGTGGTGCGGTCATCGCTCGCTCACGGCTGCGACGATGCGACTGGCCCATCACATCTCGGCGTACCGCAATATGGGGAATGGCATACACCACCCACATCACGACGAGGACGACCACCAGGACCGCCCCCATGTTAAAACCGCCGGAGGAGAAGCTCACCCTTTCACCGTACTGACCCGCGACGAAATTACAGATTCCCTGTGGGGTGTGTCATTGAAAAGGTTTCGTAAAAGTCGATTCGGTCAGGGCGAAACAGCGGCAATCACCCTTGCGTCTGCCTCATCGACGGCCCTGCCGACCCTGCCCTGGACGCCGTTCTCGCTCTGCTAATCGCGCACGTAGACCGTGCGGAACCTCTTCCGCACACAGCGCGAAACTCCGATGATCCCGCCATGCACCGTCGATATGTAAATAGGCTTTTCGTAGGCCTTCGTCTCGCAGACCAAGCTTCTCAACCACGCGCAAACTCGGCGCATTTTCCGGTCGGACATTGATCTCGATTCGGTGCAGCCCCTGTTCGCGGAAACAATAATCGGTGAGCAGTGCTACCGCGACTGGTGTAATGCCGCGGCCAGCGACAGCACGGTCGATCCAGTAGCCGATTGGCATCGAGGAGAGTGCTCCGCGCACGATATGCCCCCCGGTGACCTGACCAACGAAGTGCCCCGCGTATTCAATCGCGAACGGAAACAGCAGACCGTGCTTAGCTTGATGTGCCAGAGATTTGCGGTATTCGGTGAAATTTGGCGGGGCGAAACTTCCGAGCGGGCCAGTCGGCTCCCACGGCTGTAGCCATTGCGCATTCCTTGTCCTGACCTCGCGCCAGGCATTTTCGTCGCGTCGCCGCAAAGGACGCAGCAGGATCTGTTCCTCACGCAATTCAACCGGCCAATGGTGGGAGACCATGTCGGGAATCCTAACGCTGCGGGAAACAGAGCACGGGAATTCGAGACGTCGGCGAGGCTGGCCGTGGCACGATGGGAAAATGCTGAGCGCCACCAATAACCCTATGGATAAAGCTGCGTGGAGGCGATTGATTCGTGCGCGCCGTCGCGCCGCTCTCGCTCAGCAGATCGCAGCCGCTACACAATCCGAGGATCACCCTGAGTCAGTCACGATGCTGACAACCCACTCATCCCGTAACCTGTCGTCGCCATCTGAATCATCCTCAGCAGCATGCCTGGCGAGACATTTAGAAGAGGGCTTAGCAAAAGCGCTGCCGGGGCGCATGGATGCACCTGAATCACTCACTCTGGCCGCATTTAGCCCCACCCCCACAGAACCGGATCTTCTGCCGGCGTTACGCGAGCTGTCGAATCGGGGGTGCACGCTGATTATGCCGGTGTTCGCGGGAAAGGATCTGGACTGGGTTCTCTGGGATGGGCATCGCCCGCTGCACGATAGCCCTGCCGCTGCCTTTGGACGCGAACCTGATGGCCCCCGTCTGGGTGTGGATGCACTGGTCCGAGTTGATGCGGTCATCGCTCCCGCCGTTGCGGTCGATCGATCCGGTACCCGGCTTGGACACGGGAAGGGGTATTACGACCGCGCATTGCGCCATCGTCGGCACCAGATCCCGATCCTGGTTGTCGTCCACCCAGACGAGGTGTTACCCGCTGGAACCTTGCCCCGGCAGCCACACGATATTTCAGTTGATTTTGCCGTTACTTCTGACGGCGTCTACGACCTCGAACCCCAGTGCGGCGCACGGTAGGCGCAGGAGCCGTCCGAGAGTCTGGCATAGGCGTCGCAGCATGGTCATGGTCCGAATGGTTAGGATCCGGGTGATCAGGGCCTGAGGGATCGGCGGAGGCCAACGTCTTTGCTTTTGTGTCCGGCAATGAGTGGTCAACTGGCGATATTGATGCCAGCAGCGCGCCAATGCCAGTAGTCAACGGGATTGCCAAAATCAAACCGATGGACGCGACCAAAGTTCGGAATATTTCCTCTGCGATTTCACCGGCTCCGAGGGTCTCGAAGAGACTCCTGTCGATGGTGGATGCGATCAGCAAAATCGGCATCGCCGTACCGATATAGGCAAAGGCCAGTGTGTAGACCGTGGAGGCGATGTGGTCCCGGCCAATCCTCATCGCGGCAGCGAACACCTTTCGACGCGGCGCTGAGGGCATCGCCGCCCGCAGTTCCCATACCGCTGAGGCCTGTGTAATCGTGACATCGTTGAGAGCGCCAAGCCCTGAGAGGACCACACCGGTCACCAAAATCCCCTGCAAGCCCAAGGTTGGGTCCATGCCGTAAAGAAGCGGCGGAGCCTCGCCCTGCGCGCCGGTCATACCCGCCGGCCCGGCCGTCAGTGCCGCGAGAAGAACTGTCGCACCCAGACCTCCGAATGTGCCAAGCAGAGCCGTTGTGGTTCTGATCGAGATTCCGTGGGCCATATATACCGCGGGGAACATCATGGCCACGCTGCCGACCAGACCGACGGCTAAGGGCGGCCTTCCGGAGAGAATCGCGGGCAACACGAACCAGATCACGATTGCTACCCCGGCGGCGAGTCCCACGATTGCGAACAGCCCCCGGCGCCTTGCAACTAGTCCCACCGCCAGCAGATATAGGGCTGCAAGCACGATCAGTGGAATGGACCGATCGTGGTCGTAATAAAACAACACGGACTGTTCATGGGTGGCGCTTTTACCGGTCTCCGGATCGATGCGGTCCGGTAGCGCAATGGCGCGTAAGCGATCGCCGGGCGCCAAACCGCTTCCGGCTACTTCCGGTGGCACCTGCACCGTCACTGTTTGGCCCTGTTCAACACCGGCAACGGCCACCGCTTTAACGTTGACCGGTTGACGCGGATGCGCCGGTCCGGGAACCTCGGTCACTTGAACACTGACGAAATGGGCCCCGGGCGTCAGGAGCGGCGTGCGCAGTTCGTGGCGTGCCGCCGTCGGCCACAGGAATACCATGCCCACCACGGTGGCGATCAGGATAGGAACCGTAATCAGCGCGAGCACTATCCGTACGCGTCGCACTTGGGTGCGCGGTAGCTCGATGGGTCCGTGCGCGTGGGAATGCGACACAGGATCTCCTTTCTGGGTGAGCGTGAGGCAGCCCTCAATACGCAAACGGCAGCCCCTCCGATAGACTGGCACTCTGTGTCCCAGAGTGCCAGTCTCAATGCGCAGCGGTCAGCTCATGATCGCACTGGCCTGGGATCAGCCCCCTCATCTGATTGGAGACTCCGTGCCCACGTACGTGTACGCCTGCAAGGATTGCGGCCACCAGTTCGAGAAGTACCAGAGCTTTCAGGACGAGGCACTCTCAGAGTGCCCAACCTGTGAGGGGCAATTGCGCAAGGTCTTTAACAGCGTCGGGATTGTGTTCAAAGGATCTGGTTTTTATTCCACCGATTCCGGAGCTCGTAGCAAGACCACCGCGACTTCCGGCGATAAGGACAAGGCCGCCGGGAGCTCAGCCTCGTCGTCTGACCGGAAGAGTGGGGACTCCTCAACATCGAGCTCTTCTGGCGCAGATTCACACGGTTCTTCTGCGCCAGCGTCATCCTCCGGCACCTCGAAAGCGGCGGCCAGTAACGCCGCCTAGCTTTCGGGCGATACGCGGGCGTTTCCCTCGCAGCACCGTCACGTTCCGAAATGTGGGATGAGTGTCGTAATAAACGAGCCGCTCACATCGCACATAAGCATCCGGCAAAGCCTCCAGCGTCAACCCCGGTCAGCAGCTGCCTTACGGCAGGGCGCTTGAATATTTCGTTGATGTCAGAGGTGCCCACTGTCGTCTTGACCGTGGGCACCACAGTGCGGGCCAGGCATACTTATCCACTGCCCCCACACGATCCTAAAGCGGCATCATTTCTCACATAGCGTGTCCGGATGGACCAGGTACGACATCCACCGCTATCCCACCCAAATTCGTCCCAGCTGAGGGCACCAGCCTCACACACATTGCGTCCGCGAGCATCCGGGAACGACCGCCAGCGAATCCTCCTCTCATGGCGCCGTGGACTTAGACGCCGACGCCGTCTCATTGCCGCACTACTCTGCGCTATTGCCCTCACCGCTTCAATACATGTCCTCGCGCCGCCACCAGTAGCCACCGCCACTGTTCTACGTGCCCAACGCGACCTCTCCCCCGGCCATCGGCTCACCGCCAACGATTTCGAGACCAGCACAGTTCCGGCCTCCATGGTTCCCCGCACCGCACTTCGCTCTTCTAGTCAGGCTGAGGGCCACATCATCAGCGCACCGATTCCCGCCGGTGGCGACATCACCAAAGGCCATTTGAGTACTGCAGACGGGATCGCCACCCACCTAGCAGACGGGAAACGGGCGCTATCCATACCCGTGGGAGATCGAATTGCGCTCCGGGCACTCAGCGTAGGACACCGCATCATTTTGATTGCATCCGCATCACCCGGCAGTACCCCGTCGGAAATCCCCGCCACGGTCCTCGCACTTCCGGACGAAAAGACCTCCAATATGATGGGTACCTTACCTGAGACCACCCGAACTTCCGGAGTTTTAGTCTCGGTACGCTCACAAGATTCGCAACTTATTGCGCGCGCTATTCGCGAAGGTTGGATTACAGTCACACTTATCGGCTAGATTGCTGTTTCCACGACCTTCGGGTCCACTTCCCTTTCCCCTAGCACCAAGGAGATCTGCCGTGAAAGGCTTTAAGAACTTCATTATGCGTGGCAACGTCATCGACCTCGCTGTTGCCGTTGTCATTGGCGGTGCCTTCACTGCGCTCGTTACAGCCTTTGTAAAGAATCTGATCGAACCCGTGGTGAATATTTTCGGCGGCACCAATCCGCAGGGCCTAGAGTTCCAGATCATCTCCGGTAACGCTGGAACTACCGTGAAACTAGGCGCCATCATCGGCGCAGTGCTGACCTTCCTCATTACTGCGGCGGTCGTCTATTTCGTATTCGTACTTCCCATGCAAAAAGCCCGCGAACTCGCGAACAAGCGACTGGGTATTGCCGAGGAAGAAGATCCCGTTGCGGACGATATCGCCCTGCTGACTGAAATTCGCGACCTGCTTCAGGCTCAGCAGACTGTGCGTCCGGCTCCGTCAGGCACTCACCGTGCCGATGTACCGGGGTCTGTCAACCCGGCGGATAAAACTTCTCAGTCCTAAAATATGCAGGTCTCCCGCGCCTAATCGCGAGAGACCTGCTTGACAGACCTCCGTGACACCACGCCGGTGGTCACAGATTAGACGACGGCATCCCGGCTAGGTGGAAACAAAGCAGGATCCCCGTAAGAACGACGGAATCCGCGGGGACGGTACAGTGCACAGGTGCGATCTACCGTCCTTTCTGAGGAGTCGAAACTACCGGGCGAGGCGATAGCCGCTGTCCTGGCGTGGTACCGAGACCATGCGCGCGATCTGCCATGGCGTGAACCATCGGCAACTCCATGGTCCATTCTGGTTTCGGAGATCATGCTCCAGCAGACCCCAGTCGTGCGGGTACTTCCCCGATGGCTGGAATGGATACGACGCTGGCCTTGCCCGTGCTCCCTCGCGTCGGCACCACTTGCCGACGTTCTCACCGCCTGGGATCGCCTAGGCTACCCGCGCAGAGCCCTACGTCTTCATGAATGCGCACAGCGGATATGCAACGACTACGCCGGCATCGTGCCATCATCCGAGGATGACCTGCGTTCCCTTCCGGGCATCGGCGACTACACCGCAGCAGCCGTAGCAGCTTTTGCATTTCGGCAACGCAGCGTCGTGATCGATACCAATGTCCGCAGAGTACTGGTCCGCTCCATCCTCGGCACGCCCTTACCAGCGCCATCACTCACGGCCAAGGAACGTCGCATAGCCGCCGTAAACGTCCCCGACGATGCCGAAACGGCGGCATCGTGGAATGCCGCGGTGATGGAGCTCGGTGCCCTAGTGTGCACGGCCCGATCAGCCCGCTGCGAGCTATGCCCAATCTCAAGCTACTGTTCCTACGTCGCTGCGGGCCGACCCGATCCTGCACCCGATCAGCGTGGACGCCGTCAGCCTTTCGAGGGAACCGATCGACAAATGCGCGGCAAAATCATGGCTTTGCTGAGAACCTCGCAGGCGGTAGAGCGCCAGCTGATCGACAGACTCGACCCCACAGATCCGACGCGGGTTCAACGATGCCTGGGCTCGCTAATCGAGGATGGTCTAGCGCAACGTCACGACGACGATAGGTTCTCCCTGCCCTAGCCGCATCAGGGCCGCGGTACCGCCGAGGACAGACATAGCTAAGCCGACAACATCTAGACCAGAACAGCAGCAGCGTCAGCAGCAGAAAACGGCACCAGGCACTTAGCCCACTGTGAGGTAGTCACAGCCCACGGCGTCCGAGCATCGGCCACAGAGGCGAGGTCCGTGCCGGAGTAACGGCTACAGATGCAAGATCATTCTGGTGTTGCCCAGCGTATTCGGCTTTACCCGCGCGAGATCTAGGAATTGGGCAACGCCGGTGTCCAGGGACCGAACCAATTCCAGGAAAACCTGGGGGTCGACGGTGTCCTCTCCCATGGGCTCGAAACCGTGCCGAATAAAGAAGTCCACCTCAAAGGTAAGACAGAAAACGCGGCGCAGCTCCAGCTCACGGGCCCTATCTATGAGTCTGGTTAGCAGCGCATGCCCCACTCCGCGGGAACGGCAGTCTGCATCGGTTGCCAACGTGCGTACTTCGGCGAGATCTTCCCACATGACGTGCAGGGCGCCGCACCCGATAATGTCACCGGATGTATTTTCCGCGACGAAAAACTCTTGAATGTCTTCGTAATAAGTGACGAGGTCCTTAGCGAGCAGAATCCTCTGCTCAACCAAGGGCTGAACTAGGCGGTTAATCGCTGCGACATCGCGGGGCTTGGCCGGGCGAATGGCTAGGTCACCGTCGGCAGCGCCCCCGGCGAGTTGGGATCGTGCTGAGGTGGAATTATCGGGGGACGTAGTCATGCCGCTCACGTGCCCATTGTGGAGTCTTCACAGCCGCGAGAGTCAGATAGTCCGCGTTCTGGCACGAGTTTTGAAGCACGTTGACTACCCGACACATGACCGTCTGAGGCTTCTTCGGGTTCATCCCTGCCATCGTGGGATGTACCAGTCCCACGGCGTATAGGCCGCTTGTCACTGCGCCCAGGTCCCGCCGTGCCACGTTCACGGCTATGACCGAGATTGGTGCCATGCCCGGGCCCGCGTTCCTGGTTCGCGCCGGCGTCACGTCCGGGCCGATCTTCGCGGTGCGGGGATGCCCCTGGCTCTATCAGCTGGTCTGCGCGGGCGTCGAGAATCCGATGCACTAGGTGCACCACCCGTTCGAGAATAACTGAGACCACCACCGCCAGCACCAACGCAACCGCGATCCCCAGCAGATGATGGTTTGCGAACCACTGCCCCGCTAATGCACCGATGCCACAGGAATACAGAGCCCACACGGCGCAGGACAATAGGGTGCGGTGAAAAAACTTGCGGTGCGGGTAGCGCAGGGCCCCGGCGACAAAATTAACGGCGGTACGCCCCATCGGAATGTAGCGCGCGGTCATGAGGAAAAGCAGGGCTCGCCGTTCCAAACCGCGTTCCGCAGCTTCAACGGCCCGCAAACCGCGACCAGAACGCAAAAACCTAAAGCGCTGCCAGCCTACGCGCCGCCCAATCATATAGGCGATATTGTCGCCTGCGACGGCACCGATCCACCCACAGATTATGACCAGCCAGATCATGGGTGCACCCTGGGATGCCCAAAGCGAGCCCAGGCCGACCAGAACCGACTCGCTGGGGACGGTTGGGAAAAAACCGTCCACCAGCGAGAAGATCAGAACCACCGGATACGTCCAGGGCGATCCCGATAAATGCAGGATGAGGTCCTGTAACCATGCGGCAATGCCCACGGTTAGATCGTTCCCAGCGCTCGGTTATTCGCCCAGAGGCGTCGTTTCGGGATTGGCGGCTGAGGCCGTTTCAGGCCGATCGACGTCGGGGTGTCGAACTTCTTCTGCGCGGGCTTCAGTCATGGTCTGAACATTGACGGGTCCATCAACGGTTTCCAACGCACCGTCGTCTCCACGCCGGCGGAAGAAGAACTCACCCAGCAGACCTTCGCCTTCGGCATCAACCACGATCACATCGCCTGCACGCACCTGACCGAACAGAATTTTCTCGCTGAGGACATCCTCAATGTCGCGCTGAATCGTGCGGCGTAGCGGACGCGCGCCTAGAACCGGGTCATAACCCTTTTCAGCGAGCAGATGTTTAGCCGACTCGGTCAGCTCAATGTGCATTCCCTTCTCGGCGAGACGAGTGTCGAGCTTCGCGATCATGAGATCCACGATTTCGACAATTTCCTTCTCGCTGAGCTGCGGGAACACCACGATGTCGTCGACGCGGTTGAGGAATTCGGGCCGGAAGTGCTGCTTGAGCTCTTCGTTAACTTTGGCCTTCATCCGCTCGTAGTTCGTGGATAGGTCGCCGCCAGCCTGGAAGCCCACCTGCACACCCTTGGCGATATCGCGGGTGCCGAGGTTAGTGGTCATGATGATGACGGTGTTCTTGAAGTCAACGTTGCGCCCTTGGGAGTCGGTCAAACGGCCGTCTTCCAGAATTTGCAGGAGTGAATTGAAGATATCCACGTGTGCCTTTTCAACCTCGTCGAAAAGGACCACCGAGAACGGCTTACGGCGGACTTTCTCCGTGAGCTGTCCGCCCTCGTCGTATCCCACGTATCCGGGAGGCGATCCGAACAGACGCGACGCGGTGTGCTTCTCACCAAACTCGGACATGTCGAGCTGAATGAGCGCGTCCTCATCTCCGAACAGGAATTCCGCCAGAGCCTTGGCCAGCTCAGTCTTACCAACACCGGTGGGACCAGCGAAGATAAAGGATCCGCCCGGACGTTTGGGATCCTTCAGCCCAGCTCGGGTGCGGCGAATCGCCTGCGACAGCGCTTTAATCGCTTCGTTTTGCCCAACAACCCGCTTGTGCAGTTCGTCTTCCATGTGCAGCAGACGTGAGGATTCTTCCTCTGTGAGCTTTACAATCGGAATACCAGTGGCCGCAGCTAGCACCTCAGCAATGACTTCTTCCGAGACGGTGGTGACAACATCCGAGTCACCTTCGCGCCAGGCCTTTTCCTTCTGATCGCGTTCGACCACGAGCTTTTGCTCGGTATCACGTAAAGCGGCTGCCTTTTCAAAGTCCTGGCCGTCAATCGCAGATTCTTTTTCCTTGCGAACCTGAGCGATCTTCTGGTCAAACTCTTTGAGCTCTGGCGGCGCAGTGAGGCGGCGAATGCGTAGACGTGCTCCAGCCTCGTCAATTAAGTCAATAGCCTTGTCCGGAAGGAACCGGTCATTGACATAGCGGTCGGCCAGATTAGCGGCAGCGACCAGCGCGTCGTCAGTAATGGTGACCTTATGGTGGGCCTCGTAGCGGTCGCGCAGACCTTTGAGAATCTCAATGGTGTGAGCAATGCTCGGTTCATCCACCTGAATCGGCTGGAAGCGACGCTCCAGGGCCGCGTCTTTTTCAATGTGCTTGCGGTATTCCTCGAGCGTGGTGGCACCGATGGTTTGCAATTCACCACGGGCGAGCATGGGCTTCAAAATGGAGGCCGCATCAATCGCACCCTCAGCTGCCCCTGCACCGACCAGCGTATGGATTTCGTCGATAAACAGGATAATGTCGCCGCGCGTGCGAATTTCCTTCAGTACCTTCTTCAGGCGTTCCTCGAAGTCACCGCGGTAGCGCGAACCGGCCACCAGCGAACCGAGATCGAGGGTATACAGCTGTTTGTCTTTAAGAGTTTCCGGAACATCGCCGCGCACAATCGATTGCGCGAGCCCTTCAACCACTGCGGATTTACCGACACCGGGTTCCCCGATCAGCACGGGGTTGTTCTTGGTGCGGCGGCTGAGAACCTGCATCACTCGCTCAGCCTCTTTTTCTCGCCCGATCACCGGATCGAGTTTGCCGTCACGGGCCGCCTGGGTCAGATTGCGCCCGAATTGATCGAGCACAAGTGATCCCGACGGCTGACCTTCGGCAGGGCCCCCCGCCGTCACCGGTTCCTTGCCCTGATATCCGGACAGCCGCTCGATAACCTCCTGGCGGACAGCTTGCGGGTCAGCCTTCAAACGGACCAACACCTTGACCGCAACGCCTTCGCCTTCCCGCAGCAGGCCCAACAGAATGTGCTCGGTGCCGATGTAGTTGTGGCCCAGCTGCAGCGCCTCACGCAGGGAAAGTTCAAGCACCTTCTTTGCACGCGGGGTGAACGGAATGTGCTGGCCGCTGGGTGCCTGATTGCCTTCCCCGATAATGTCGCGCACTTGCTCGCGGACACCTTCAAGGGTGACACCCAGCGCTTCGAGCGCTTTAGCTCCTACGCCCTCAGCTTCGTGGATGAGGCCGAGCAGAATATGCTCAGTGCCGATGTAGTTGTGGTTGAGCTGGCGCGCCTCGTCTTGCGCGAGCACTACCACGCGACGGGCGCGATCGGTGAAGCGTTCAAACATTTCTCTCCCCGTGTCGGTGAAGCTTTTCGACGAGCCTACGTCCTCGCCGCTCAAATCCCCCTATGTGTTCGCGGTGGGCGTGACCATTCGTCGCGTAATCCTCAAGTACCCAGCGTCTCCTCACCATGAGCCGTAGGATGCTTATGTATACATATGGCGCCCATTTTGATCATCGAACCTTTCGTCTGATCATGCGGTGCCCACAACGTCCATCGCTACGGCACCCCATCTGCGGCGAGAAAAATGCCTCTCACCTGGCCGGCGCCTCGTGACCCCTTCCGTCCCGCCCGCGGCTACTCTCAGGAGGATTCATGGCTGTCACCGATCAGGCCATCGCGGCGATTAAGCAAATGATCGTCGACGGAACACTCAAAGCCGGCGATCGACTCCCGCCAGAAAAAGAACTCTCTGAAACTCTCGGGCTGTCGCGGAATTCTCTGCGGGAAGCTGTGAAGGCGCTCGAGCTGATTAACGTGCTGGATGTGCGTCAAGGCGACGGAACCTACGTCACGTCGCTATCGCTGAGCCTTTTGCTCGAGGCAATGTCGTTCGTTTTGGATTTGCATAGCGAAACTTCGGCAATGGAGCTTCTGGCCGTGCGCCGCATCTTAGAACCCGAGGCAGTGGCGTTGGCGGCAGCCCGGATTTCGCGTGCAGACCTAACGCGGCTGGAACACCTGGTGGATTCTCTGGTACCAGAATCAGATATTGAACTACTTGTTGACACAGACCTCTCATTCCATCGGATCATCAATGAAGCCTGCGGGAACCCGTATCTGTCATCACTGCTTGACGGCCTCGCGAATTCAACAGTGAGAGCGCGGCTGTGGAACAGGCTCAAACAAAGTAATGCCGTGGAAAAAGCGCTGGACGAACACCGCGCAATTTTAGATGCTTTGCACGCCCGACGCGCTGACCTTGCGCGCACCTGGGCATGCCTGCACATCTCAGGTATTGAACTGTGGCTGACGCAAGCAGCGAGGCCGCCACATCTGTAGTCGGATGCGACGGCCCCACCGCTTTATATAAATTCTCGTGAGCGTACAGTACCTAGGTTCAGCTCAATACCTAGCCGCCGTGTTCATGGTCACCGGGTTTATGCCGAGGCATCACTGACCTGCACCAGCAAACGTCGAGGTGTCGATGACGAACCGGAAGCGAACATCGCCCTCAACCACTCGGTCATAGGCCGCGTCGACGTCATCAACACCGATCTTTTCGATGCGTGCTCCCAAACCGTGCTCAGCACAGAAGTCCAGCATTTCCTGGGTTTCAGCGATACCACCGATGTTGGAGCCCGACAGGACTTTGCCACCGCCAATTAACGCTCCGAAGTGGAGTGGCTGGGCATCCGGCGGCAATCCGACGACAGTCATGACGCCATGCGGCTTCAACAGCCCGAGGTAGGCATCGAGCGGGATGTCCGCACTAATTGTGTTGAGGATCAGATCGAATTCGCCGCGATGCTTATCAAAGAAGCCTTCTTCGGTGGTCGCGAGCATACGGCTCGCTCCCAGTTCCTTAGCTTCTTTTTCTTTGCGCAGGGTGCGGGAGAGCACCGTGACGTCGGCGCCTTTAGCGTTAGCGATCTGGACACCCATATGCCCCAGACCGCCCAGGCCCAGCACCGCCACCTTCTGCCCCTCGCGCACGTTCCAGCGAGCTAAAGGCGCATAGGTGGTAATTCCCGCACAGAGCAGTGGGGCAGCGACATCAAAATCCAGAGCATCGGGGATGCTGCACACGAAGCGCTCGTTGACCACGACCTTTTCCGAGTAACCACCCTGAGTGATGCTTCCGTCGACATCAGGCGAGTTGTAGGTTCCCACGTTTCCGCGCAGACAATCCTGCTCCTGGCCATTTTGGCATTGTTCGCACTCTCCGCAGGAATTCACCATGCAGCCCACGCCGACCCGATCACCGACCTTATATGCGGTGACACTTTCCCCGACGGCCTCGACCACGCCTGCAATTTCATGTCCGACAGTGAGCGGGAAGTGAGCCTGCCCCCACTCGTTGCGGATGGTGTGGATATCGCTATGACAGATTCCTGCCGCTTTGATCGCGATCACCACGTCGTCGGGGCGAGGGTCTCGCCGCTCGATTTCGACAACGCGGAACGGCTGGTCCGGTCCGGTTTTTTGCAGTGCCTTAACAGTGAAGGGCATGACATCTCCCGGGTTGACTTGATGGGGTTCTTCTACACTACCCACGCTCTCATGCGTATCGCCGCATGTTTTCCCTCTGGGCTGAATCGTCCGCCACAGCCACACTGCCCTGACGCTTTGGTTATGACGGTCTGCATGCACACCTGCATCGAGGACATCTCTACCTAGGCCGGCGACCGTCCAATCGCCGCCACATAATCAGGACAGCAGCTCAATTTGTTTTATCGATCCGGCGAACGTGATGGACCCCGGTGCGAGGCAGACGCCTCAACGATTCCGACGATGTCCTGCCCCACCCGGGAAGTATTCACGCGGGTGGGTGAACGGTGGACCGCCCTGGTCATCCTGGCTCTTACGGACGGACCGCTTCGCTTCAATGCCTTGCGTCAAGCTGTGGATGGGGTGACCCAGAAGATGCTCACGCAAACACTGCGGTCGATGGAACGCGATGGTTTCGTTACCCGCACGGTGACCCCCACCGTGCCAGTGTCAGTGGAGTACGAACTCGTCCCTTTGGGGCATCGCCTGGCAACTCCAATCACTGAGCTGCACACCTGGGCTTACCAACACATCAGCGATATTCCGACGGCGCGTATCAGCTACGACCGATCGGCAGACCGTAGCTGACGCACCAACCTCATCTGCGTAGTCCCCGGCCATTTCTCGCCAGCCGACTAAAAACGACCAATAACCATCTGCTACCGCTCTCAGAAGTCTACGGAGACGCCGAGGCCCTGCTCGCGCGCAGCTTTGACCACCTGGGAGGCACAGACAATATCCAGTACGGCAGAACCCACACTGTCGAAAACGGTGATGTGTTCAGAGTGTGAGCGCCCGGGCTGCACACCCCGCGCGATGAGCCCAAGATCGATGCAATCTTCGGCGCGAATCGTACCGCGCTCAATCGGGCCGATTAGATCGCCCGCTTCCGCCAGCGCGTCCTGGGTATCCACGGCGATGCGTTCGGCTCGTGCCATGAGGCGTTCGGGGAGTTCAGCCATCTCCGGAGTGTAGGAACCAATGCCATTGACGTGGCATCCCGGAGCGACCCGGTCGCCGTCGAACACTGCGTCGCGCGAAATCGTGACCGCGGTAATCACGTCGGCACCATCAATCGCTTCATCCGCAGTCCGGGCAGCTTTGATACAACAACCCGAATCCTTAAAACGCTTCTGCTGAGCGTCAGCAAAAGCCCGGGCGCGTTCCACATTGAGGTCGCAGACACGAACTTCGGTCAGCTCCCGCACTGTCAACATCGCTTCAAGCTGGGAGGCCGCCTGTCCACCGGTTCCGATAAGCGCACCGATGCGGGCATCCTTGCGGGCGAGCAGTTCGGTAGCCGCGCCTTGCACCGCGCCGGTTCTTACTTTGGTCAGCGCGGTGCCGTCGATCAACGCCTCCATGAGACCGGTGCGACCGTTCATCATGATGACTTGGGCAGGTACGACGGGAAGATCTCGCTGAGAATTATCAGGGAAAACTCCCACGATCTTGATCCCCAGTCCCTCGATATCTGGAACGCTCGCGGGCATGAATAGGGCCTGACCTGGGACCTCGGGGATGTCGATATTGGTGCGCAGCGGGACCCGGGCTTTACCTTCGGAATGAAGCTTCAGCGCGTGCAGGCAGCAGTCGATCGCTGACCGCATCGGTAAAAGAGTTTCAACTGATTGAGAATCAATGAGCAGCATGAGGGGCCACCTTTTCGAGTGTCGAGTCGTCTTCGTTCACGAAACCTTCGGAGGGGTTGCGTGCTGCACGCCACGCCATGAACATCGTGATTGCAGAGTACAGCAGCACGGCGACCACCACCCATTTGATTCCAACGGTTGGAAGGCTCGTCACCAGGAAGACGGCGACCAGAACGCCGATGACCCCGAAGATAGCGGAGATCAACGTAATTTTTCGGGCGTATGAATTCAGGCGGATAAACTCGGATGACCCGATTGGAACCGAGACGGCGCAGGCTCCCATCATGATGGGGAATGCCGCCACTGGGTTCATACCCAAGGCATATATGGTGGCCATGGTCAGGGCATAGGAACCAATCCCCACATTATTGAGCGCACCGTAGACAAACATCAAAATGGCGGCAATTACGAGTTTCCCAGCTGGAAGCTCGGTGATAACACCCTGTGACGGAATAATGTTGAGCAGGCTAGCCACAATCAGAAGCGACGCGATCACAAGACCAGTTGCTATCAGCATACGAATGGTATTGATCGGTAGTTTCACAACAAAACGAGGGCCGATGTAGGCGCCGACAGTCTGGGCCACGATGAGGGTCAAAAGCGTCGCCATGCCCACGTCGACCGTCGTGATATAGGCGATCGCCATGGCGAAAACCGGGATGACACACTGGGCGTTCAGGGTGCCGGGGAGTCGGCGATCGTCAACCCATTTGAGTTTTCGATAAAGAACAGTGGAAATCGCAAAGTCAGAAATTCCAAAGGTGGAGAGAAAGTAGATGATCGTAGACGACAAGCATTGCGCTACCGTGTTCCCGGGCTCGGTTTTCAGGTCGCGGCGGTGAACCCAGAGGTTGCGAATAAACATCGCAGCAAAGAAGGCGTTAGCGGCAACAATAAGGAGGATGAGCAGGATCTTCATGAGGGGTCTTCATCTCTAGTTGGGGACACACCCATTCCATCCAACACAGAGACATAAAACTAGGACCTATGTCCTCTTTTCGCCCCATAGCCTCACCTTGACATATGGCACTGGGCACACCCGGACTAGTAGTCCCGGCAGGCCCAGCGCCGGCAAAGCAAAAACTGGTATTGATTTATTGCCCGTCAGATTGAACCAGGAATTCCTGAAGGCTGCTTTCTAACTCCCTCAGCATTATCCCGAGTGCACCGTACAGGCCGTCTGGATCATGCTCGCCAAGGCCTCGGATGATCTCCGGAAGGAAGGCCGATACGTGATCTCGGTAAAACGCCCTGAGGTCACCCATCACAAGATCCAGTTGAGCATTATCGCCTGCCGCACTAGTTTGCGCCGCACGATCCCACAACAAACCCATGAAATGTAGTTCGAGCCCGATATGGTCGTCCGGCTCGGTGAGCAGGCGCGGAGCCTGCACACCCCACCGGTCATAAAAGGCACGCACCTCAGCCGTTGATGGCTCGAAGAGTAGGTGCTCCCGGCTGGTGTACACCGACTCATATGGGGTCACCAAAACATGCCCTGGACCGGTAAATAATAGGTCGTAGGTGGCGGCCAAGGTGTCCAATGCGTGTTCGTCCCCGGCATCGGGGAGTTTAGCAAGAAGCTGCTCGGCACCCTTTTGCGACGCAAGTGGCCACTCAGCCAGGAGATGCTGACGGAGCTCCGTAACTAACTGGCTATCCAGCGGGGCTAGCAGTAACCGTGCCAGCAGAAGGCAGCCGCCCCCAAGGGCATCACATGCGGACGGGGTGATATCTGGGCCGGAATTTGGTGACACCTGCCAAGGCGTTAGCACCGATTCACATCCCCAATCTCGCATATGCGGAGTAGAACAGTTCTCGCCCGATGACTTCACCGGCAAAAACACAGATGAATGCGACAATAACAAACTGCAGCATCCATCCCCATGCGGTTCCCTTCGCTTGGCCTCGGGTAGAGCGCAGGCGATAAAGCGCATATCCGAGCAGAGCAATTCCGATCAGAGATAGCCCGATCCGCAAAAGTACCCACAGTCCGGCGTATTCCGTCATCACCGCCAGTGAGGTTTGTGCCGCCCGTGAGGACTCAGCGTTCAGCGAGGCCAACTGAGCCACCGTAATCAGCACGATAAACGCGAGCATCACCATGGCGGCGATTAACAACCAGGTGAGGGTTGAAATCACCATTCCGGTCAGTTCATCGCCCATCTCATCGTCTTTGGAGCGGCGAACCCGAAGGCGGACTATAAGCGCTGTCGCCACAGCCATGCAGCCGAGCAAACCGGTGGTGGCAAAGAACGATGCCGGAGTTTCCCAAGTGTTCCACGCGGGAACGGTAGGCAGCAGATAGAGCGAAGCCATAGCGGCGACCAGCACAATTCCAAGAATCGCCGTAATCGCCGCAAGGACCTGACGAACAAATGGGGTGAGCCACCTAAAGTACTGGCACAGGGCATAGACACCACCGACGACGGCGAACAAAACCCCGGCCAATATCTCTCTGGACATCCCTGAAGACGTCAAGTGATTCATGGCGTTCATTGCATTCATGGGGTTACCCAGGTGCAAGAAGGATCCGGCAAACCCGAGGATCAGCGTGACGCCCACCGCGTACACCGCAATATCGCTGATGCGTTCGATGGCGGCCACGGGCCAGCGGGTACGTCCAACCACATTGACCACGCCCAGCGCCAAGAAGGCACCGACACTCATTTGCCCCAATATTGTGAAGATCAGAAGGGGAATTTCCGTCAGATGCATAGCAGCCTCACCCTCGATGTTCGTTCGCGATGTGGCCCGTGCCCCGACCGGACGGCTGTGCGTCCGGGTGGGGATGAACCACGAGATTCGGATGGGTAATCGATGGCGACGGCAACGGTTCAACCCCCGCTTCACGCCCATATTTACGGCGCAAATCCTCAGCTTCTCCATAGTCGAGCGCGCGGCTCGGGCACGCGGCCACACAGGCAGGGGTTTTGCCCGCGGCGATATAGTCCGCGCAGAAGTTGCATTTGCTCATGACCCCGGCTTCGGGGTTGAACTGCGGAGCCGAGTACGGGCACGCCATCTCGCAGTAGCGGCATCCAATGCACACATTGGGGTCAACCGACACGATGCCGTCTTCCCCTTTATGCATGGCGGTAGTTGGGCACACTTTCACACAGATCGGATCATCGCAATGGTTGCACGAGATCGACGTGTACACGGTGGTGACGTCCTGGTTGAAGGTGGCGTCGGCTCTCTGGGTGGTGCTTCCGGCGGTGTATTCGCGTACCCGGCGCCAATTCACCCCTTCAGGTAGATCATGTTTATCCTTGCACGCCATCTGGCACGCACTGCACCCCGTGCAGGCAGCCTGATTGACGAAAAAGGCGAGCTGTCGGTATCCCATATGTTTCCTTTCACCCCGCCTGCTTTAGGCTTTGTCGACCTGAACAAGATTGGTGTGCTGAGCATTAGATTTTGAGGCTGCAGTCGGACGCTGGGATGTCAGCGTGTTAGTGCAACCTCCGATATCCACGCCGTCCTTATCCGGGGTGAACCACGCGCCTTGCGGAACGGACACCACACCGGGTGCGATTCGCGGGGTCACGAATGCCTCGATGCGAATGCGGCCACGATCATTGAAGACCTCCACCGTGTCCCCCGGCTTTATCTCGCGTTCCTTAGCGTCCAGAGGATTGATCCACATGGACTGCGGATGCATTTCCTTGAGCCAGGCCACGTTTCCGTAGCTGGAGTGGGTGCGGCCTTTGAAATGGTGGCCAATCATCTGCAGGGGGTATTTTTCCTGCAAAGGATCACCCGGCATCTCCCAGGTGCGAATGAACTCGGGGATGGGAGTGAGCTCATCCCCCGGCGGGAGGATCCAGGTCTGCGCCATCTCCTGCACCACGGAGGAGTAGATTTCGATCTTCCCGCTCGGAGTGGGCAGCGGGTTCGCTACCGGGTCCTCTCGGAAATTCTTGAGGGGAATCACCGAATCCAGTTTCTTTCGGAAGATCCCCTGCTTTTTCAAGGTGTCGTAGTCAGGCAGATCAGGAATGGTCTCCCGGGATAGTTCCACCAGGTGTTGCAGCCATTCCTCTTGGGTGCGGCCCTCAGTGAAATTGTCTTTTACGCCGAACCGTTCAGCGAGACTGGTCATCATCTCGTAGATGGTGCGGCAATCGAACAGAGGAGTAATTGCTTGGGAGGCCAGGATCGTGTACCCCATGTTGCCAGCCGACCCCTGTTTCACGAGGTCAGACTGTTCAGCGTTGGACACATCCGGGAGAAGGATATCCGCGTAGCGCGCAGAGGCCGTCATCTGGTTATCAATGACGACGATCATTTCCGCTTTGCTCTCATCTTGCAGCAGCTTGTGCGTTCGATTCACGTCGGCATGCTGGTTGATCAGGGCATTTGATCCGTAGTTCCAGATGAACTTCAGATCGGAGGAGATCTTGTCCGCGCCTTTAATGCCGTCGGTCAGCGCCGTCATCTCGTGTCCACGCCGAATAGCTTCGGTCCACATGAAGAACGGCAGTGTCGCTTTCACCGGGTTCTCTCCCACGGGCATGGGAACCATCCCGAGGTTCGCCGAGCCCTCACGACATCCGGTGCCGCCACCGCTGATGCCGATCTGTCCGATCATTGCGGCGAGCGTCATAATGGCGCGCGAGGTGTTCTCCCCCGCGGCCTGACGCTGCGGCCCCCACCCTTGGTTGATGGAACACGGCTTCGCCTGCGCGATCTCACGCGCCAACTGTTCAATTCGCTGAGCGGAAATGCCGGTGATCGGAGCCGCCCATTGTGGAGTCTTGGCGATCTTGTCTCGGCCCTGTCCCATAACGTAGCTGCGGTACGAACTTCCGGCGGGCGCCCCGGCTGGGAGATGCTGCTCATCAAATCCGACGGTGTAGGTGTCGAGGAATTTTTGGTCGATGAGGTTCTCTGAAATCAGCACGTGGGCTAGTGCGGCGACTAGAGCAGCGTCAGTTCCGGGGCGAATCGGAATCCACTCATCGGCGAGGTTCATCGCGGTTTCGGAGTACCGAGGATCGATCACGATCACTCGGTGCCCGCTGCGGCGTTTGACCTCTTGGGTCACAAACACCTCGCCGCCGCCGCTCATCCGCGTTTCGTGCGGATTGTTACCGAACATCACCACGAGCTTCGCGTTCGCGGTGTCGTCATTGGAGTTGGAATCCATCCACTGGCCGTACTGGTAGTTCATACCCTCGGTAATGCAGCCAGTCGAGTAGTCCCCATACTGGTCAAGGCTTCCGCCGATGAGATTCATGAACCGCGCGATGATGCTCTTGCCGGGAGGCCACGATGCGGTGACGGTACCGCCAAGAACACCGGTACCGTAGTTTATGAAAACAGATTCGTTGCCATATTGCTTAATGATGCGCCGAAGTTCTCGCGCGATGTGGTCGTATGCTTCATCCCACGTAATCCGACGGAACTTTCCTTCACCGCGTTTACCCACCCGTTTCATCGGGTACTTAAGACGGTCAGGGTTATAAATGCGTTGCCGAATAGAGCGGCCTCGCACGCAGGCACGCACCTGCTGAGTGCCGAGTTCGTTATTGCCAGTCGGATCGGGTTCGATCCTCACGATCTGGCCGTTGTCCACCCGCATGAGCAGCGGGCATCGAGATCCGCAGTTCACGTTGCAGCTGGACCAGATCAGTTTCCCGAAGTCGGCCTTAGCTACGGGCTGGTCCTGACCGTGCCGCGGCAACAGGCCGCATGAGCTAAGACCTAGCGCCCCGGCAGCGCTTCCTCCGGCAATCCCCGACCAGAAAAGAAAGGACCTTCGAGAGGCCTTTGTTGCGGTATGGGCAACCTCATCCGGCGCATTAGTCCGGAGGTCGGGCAATGGTGAACGCTCAGGCACGGCACTCTCCTATTGGGCAAAGGGATAACGCCTCAACAGTGTCATGAGCTTGGGAACCGCATTAAGGACTTTCGTCCGTCAACTAACGTATTTTCAGTATGACTCGTCCCTCATTTGAGTTTGGCATAGTTCAGCTGCGGCTGACCTGTTTCCGCGGCAACAAAAATCAACGCCAAACGGTCCAATGCTCGATACGGCTGAGGGGCCCCTCCGCAGGTTCCTCGATTTTGAATGCGATGCGCCAGTTCGCCGATCTGGGACACCGAATCCGCTCGAGCTTCTCGGGCTGCATCGGCATTGTATTCGCGCCAGGCATCCGCTTCCGCATCGATTGATTCGGCCAGTGCCTGGATATCTCTTGCCAACGCCTGATCGGGCCTTGCTGCTGCCGCAATGCGCTCCCACCCCGGATTGTGCGTGCGTCCTGCCGTCAGCATCCACCGTCCGAGAACGTACAGGTCCACTGAATATCCGGCTTCTTCGCCCCAGCGCCATTCCAGGGCATCACGAAGCTCATCTCCAGCGTCACTCAGAATCCACGCGCGAAAATCCTCATCACATTCACCGATAATTTTCGCTACCGCTCGCCAGCCGCGAGCGCGCCGCTGAGCGATATCTGCCAGTCGCAGGAGGCCGGCTTCCCAATCGTCACGGCGGCCGGCGGGATGCACGCTGGGACGCGATGCCTGATCCATGGGTTCCATTTTGTCACCGCGTGATCCCAGCCCTATATGCCACCCGCATAGCCCACAGCCCGACGCGCAAGACGAGGCACGCCAGCAACAATCTGTCTGCTTCTACAGCCGTAGCCGACCGGTTTAATCCTCCGGGGTCTCGGTTGGCGCCCGATAGTCGTCGGGCAAATCCGGAGTTGGAGCACACCGGGCATCGTGGACGAGAACACTGGACAGCGTCGGCGGTTCCTGGTCCGCATACGCGTCCCCGATTATCTCGATCAGTAATTCATCGACGGCAACGGGTTCGGCGAGACGGTGGATGCGCCGCACCCCGATCGTGTGACCGCTAGCAATTTCGCGTCCGTCCGAGGTGATCACGCGGTGTTCAAGCACCGCCTGCCCGCGGCGAAGATCCTCCCGCAGTTCGACATGGTCACACACCGTGCCCTGGGGAAGATGCGCGCGCCACCTGTAGGGATGGGCGTTGCCATCATCGTGAAGGGCTCGCTGCGGCTCAGCTTGGATTTGGTCGCTGTGCTTGGGGGCGATACTCGCCTGCACCGGGCTGCCGAACCGGGCGTCCAGTGCCGCGCGCCATTCCCTCAGGCGAGTGAGGTCCGCGGAATCTATCCGGCCGCGACGGTCCGGAGGAATGTTGAGAAGCAGATTTGCTCCCAGCCCTAGCGAACGGTCGTGAATCGCGAGCAGGTGCTGGAGGCTCTTCGGCTCATCATCGGGATGCCAGAACCATCCGCGACGTACCGACACATCGCATTCCGGCGGTATATATGCCTGTTCGCCGAGCATCACCACATCGTCGTCATAGTTATTGAGATCGGTGCGATCGGTGACGTAGGTGCAGGGGTCAGAGGCCAGGCCGTCCTCGTTACCGACCCAGCGGATTGTCGCGGGCCCCATGTTGAAGATCATCGCCTGCGGCTGGGTCTGCTCGATCAACTCGCCGATTCGATTCCAGTCATAGGAGCGTCCCGCAGATCCCGCCCCGTCGAACCAGATCTCGGTCAGCTCGCCGTAGTTGGTGCACAGCTCGCGCAGCTGACGCAGGTAGAACTCGTCGTACTCCGTCGGGTTCTCATAGCAGGGGGCGTTGCGGTCCCAGGGAGAAAGGTAGATGCCAAAACCCAGGCCGTAGCGGCGGCATGCGCGTTCGAGCTCACCGACCAGATCTCCCCGCCCGCCGCGCCAGGGTGAGGACGCGACCGAGTAGTTAGTGGTCTCCGTAGGCCATAGGCAAAACCCGTCATGGTGTTTAGCCGTTAGGACGACGTAGCCGGCGCCTAGCTCTGCTGCAACCCGAGCCCACTCGTCAGCGTCTAAGTCGGTCGGGTTGAAGGTGTCTGCTGGTAGGGTGCCGTCACTCCATTCCTGACCGTGAAAAGTATTGATTCCGAAGTGGAAAAACACTCCGTATCCGGTCTGCTGCCAGGCGAGCTGTGAAGGGGTTGGGCGGGGTCGCACATCCGATGGGCCAGTACTCATGACTCCATCGTGTCAGACATCGGATGAGTTGTGCACCGGATCATCGGGACTCGCCGAGGCACCGTGTCCGCTAGCTCACAGCACACGTATAACGACTACCCGAGATCTTCCGAACACTCTGTCAGCTAAAGGCGATTAGAATTACCGGGTAGACATCGGAAGGAGCCGAACGGATGAGCGATCACCGCGTAGAGGTCATTAAGGCCGACGCCGTACTGATCGGTGGGGGCATCGCCAGCGCAACACTCGCCTCACTCCTGTCGATCCTCGAACCCACCTGGCACCTTGAAGTCTGCGAACGCCTGGACGGAGTTGGGCTGGAAAGCTCCGCAGGCTGGAACAACGCCGGCACCGGCCATTCAGCTCTGTGCGAGCTGAACTACACCCCCCAAGACATCGACGGCAGCGTCGACCCCGCCAAAGCCATCTCCATCAACGAACAGTTCCAGATATCGCGCCAGTTCTGGGCATACCTCGTCGAAAACGACCTGATCGCAAGCCCGGAAGAATTCATCCGCCCGGTACCGCATATGAGTTTCGTCCACGGCGCCGACAACATCGAATATCTGCGGCGCCGCCACGAAGCACTAGTTCGCAGCCCCCTATTCGAGGGCATGGAGTTCACCACCGACCACGCCCGCATTGAGCAATGGGCACCGCTGATTACCGCGGGCCGTCCGGTCACTGAAAACGTTGCGGCCACCTTCGCACCCCAGGGAACAGACGTCGATTTCGGAGCCCTCACCCGCGCACTGTTCAACCACGCCGCCACCGTGAACACCACCGTGTCAACCGGTGCGGAAGTCATCTCCATACGCAGACTGGGCCGCGACTGGGGCGTCATGGTCAGGGCCACCGACTCCGGCGCCGTGCGCATCCTACGCGCCCCCTTCGTCTTCGTCGGCGCTGGCGGCGCTGCTCTTCCCCTCCTCCAGCACGCCGGCATCGCTGAAATCCGCGGCTTTGGCGGCTTCCCCATTTCCGGGCAATGGCTGCGCTGCACCAACCCCGACATCATCCAACGTCACCATGCCAAGGTGTACGGAAAAGCCTCTGTCGGCGCACCCCCCATGAGCGTTCCCCACCTCGACACCCGGGTAATCGACGGCGAGCGCGCCCTCATGTTCGGCCCCTACGCCGGATTCTCACCAAAGTTCCTCAAAACCGGATCCATGACCGACCTCATCCGGTCGGTCCGCCCCGGAAACATCCTGCCGAACTTAGCCGTTGCGCGCGACAATCTCGACCTCGTCCGCTACCTCGTAGGAGAACTCACCAACTCCATGCGCGACCGTATGGACGCGCTGCGCACCTACATGCCCAGCGCCCGCGCCGAGGACTGGGAACTTGTGATCGCAGGCCAGCGGGTCCAAGTAATCGCGCCCGACAAAACCCGCAAGGGAGTGCTCCAATTCGGAACCCAGCTCATCACCGCAGGTGACCGCTCAATCGGTGGCATGCTGGGCGCTTCACCTGGCGCCTCAACCTCGACCACCATCATGCTGAACCTATTAAAGACCGTCTTCCCCGAGCGGATAGACGCCTGGAGACCCGGTATCACCCGGCTCGTTCCCTCCTACGGGACGACGTTGTCCTCGGATGCTGCAGCCGCCCGGCGCAGCCTTAGTCGCACTGCGGAGGCACTCGGACTGATCTCGGATTAAAGAGCTAGGTTGCGCCATCACACATATGCGGCGCACCATCACGACCTGCGGTTGCCCTAGATATTTCGAGCACCGCATTCATCGGGGGAGGCACATTTGCCACCCCTCACCCGATGACAACAAAACCCCGTCACATCGACGGACAATACGAAAATGCCCAGTCGGGCAACGCGCACGACGTCTTCGTGCCCGATGAGCCCTCGTGAAGGAGACTCATGAAGATCTCGCTCATGGCGACGTGCCTGGCGGATGTCATGGCGCCGGATGTCGCCCGTTCCACCGTTATATTGCTTGAACGTCTCGGTCACGAAGTTGTCTTCGACCCGGCACAGACATGCTGCGGTCAGATGCATACCAACACCGGTTATTACCACGAGGCTGCGCCTGTGGTGCGGCAATTCGTCGACGTTTTTGAACGTCATCTGGACTCAGTCGACGCCATTGTGATGCCGTCGGGCTCCTGCACGGGATGCGTGCGCGACCAACACCCGATCGTCGCACGACACGAAAACGATCCAGAGCTAGAACGCCGTGCCGCAGCTGTCTCGGCAAAAACCTACGAACTCTCAGAACTTCTGATTGACGTACTCAAAGTGACCGACGTCGGCGCATACTTCCCACACAAGGTGACCTATCATCCGACCTGCCACTCCATGCGCGTGCTCAAAGTCGGCCCACGCCCGCTGCGTTTGCTGCGAGCCGTCGAGGGAATCGAAATCGTTAACCTCCCCGAATCCGACACCTGCTGCGGCTTCGGCGGAACCTTCTCCGTGAAAAACCATGACACCTCCGACGCCATGGTCACCGATAAAGCCAAAAACGTCGTCAAATCCGGCGCCGAATTCGTCACCGCGGGTGATGCATCCTGCCTGATGAACATTGGGGGAAAGCTGTCCCGGCGCGGTGACCGCCCTCGCCCGATCCATCTCGCGCAGATCCTGGCGTCCACCAAGGAAGCGCCCTTTGAACCGTCCGCCACCATTCTTGGGAGGGCATCGTGACCGCCGTCGATCTGCCAATGCCGAAGGTTCGCCCTCAGCATGCCAGCCCGGGAACCTCCCGCCTCTGGGGAACCGAATCCTTCCCGGCCGCCGCGCACCACGAACTACGCAATGAAACCCTGCGCAAAAATCTGCGTCATGCCACCACCACCATTCGCGCCAAACGCGCCGCCGTGGTGCGTGAAATGCGGGACTGGCAGCAGTTACGCGCCGCCGGAAGCGGCATCAAATGGCAGGTGACCGACAACCTTCCGGCGATGCTCGAACAGCTAGAAGCTTCTGTCACTGCCGCGGGCGGAACTGTGCACTGGGCACGTGACGCGGACGAAGCTGGCGAGATCGTCACCCGACTGGCGCTGGAGCGCGGGGCCCGCGAGGTCTTGAAGATTAAGTCCATGGCGACGCAGGAAATCAGCCTGAATGAAACTCTTGAAAATGCGGGCATCCACGCGGTTGAATCCGACCTCGCGGAGTTGATCGTGCAGCTGGCAGGCGACACCCCCAGCCACATTCTGGTTCCCGCCATTCACCGCAACCGGACCGAAATCCGGGAAATTTTCCTGCGCGCGATGCCTGGCCTGTCACCCGACATCACCGATGACCCCGCCGAACTAGCCGGGGCTGCCCGACGATTCCTGCGGGAGAAGTTCCTCGACCTCGAAAACGGGGTAGCGATCTCTGGTGCGAACTTCGCCATCGCTGAAACCGGCACCATCGCCATCGTGGAGTCCGAAGGCAATGGCCGCATGTGCCTCACCCTTCCCAAAACCTTGATCAGCGTCATGGGTATTGAGAAGATCCTGCCCAGGTTCCAGGACTTCGAGGTGTTCTTACAGCTCCTTCCCCGCTCCTCCACCGGCGAGCGTATGAACCCCTACACGTCCTTGTTCACCGGCACCACCGACGGCGACGGCCCCCAGGAATTCCACCTGGTCCTGCTGGATAACGGCCGCACCTCTGTGCTGTCGGACCCCGAGGGGCGCAGTGCACTGCACTGCATCCGCTGCTCAGCTTGCCTGAACGTGTGCCCGGTGTACGAACGCGCGGGTGGACACGCCTACGGTTCCACCTACCCCGGCCCGATCGGCGCCATTTTGTCGCCTCAGCTGACCGGTATGGAAGGCAAAAACAATCCGAACGCCTCCCTGCCCTACGCATCCAGCCTGTGCGGTGCGTGCTACGACGTCTGCCCTGTAAAGATCAATATCCCCTCGATCCTGATTCATTTGCGGTCGAAGGAAGTCGATCAGCGACGCGAAACTCGCGGCATGTTCCACGGCACCTGGGACGTGGCGATGAAGAGCGTGGGCAAACTAATGAGCTCGCCTCACCTGTATGACACTGCCGTGCGCAGCTCCGGCCTCGCAGGCAAAATTACCCGCCGCGCGAATGTCGGTAAGCTGCCGCATTTACCGGTGATCTCGGGATGGACCGACCACCGCGACCTTCCCATGCCGCGCGAGTCCTTTAGATCATGGTGGTCAGCGCGAGAAAAGCAGCAAAAGAAGACCCAGCAGAAGGGTTCTCAGCAATGAGCAACTGGACCGAGACACGACCTACCAGAACCCCGGGTCTCAGCGCCAAAGAAGAAATACTCGGTCGTATCCGCACAGCCCTGGCTGCCGATCCGAATCGGGTGCCCAGCACCGAAGCGGATGTCCCCCGCGAATACTACCGAGCTGACCATCCGCAAGAGACCGACACGAACCCAGCCAAAATCCGCGACGTGCTCGTGGACCGCCTGATCGACTACAAAGCCGGAGTTCGGCGCTGCGCACCCGATGAGGTTGCGCAGATTATTGCTGAGCTGATTGGCGATGCTCGCACGGTTCTGCGTCCCACCGGTGTTCCCGAACAGTGGCTGGCAGAGATTCCCTCGGAGCGTCTACGTGAGGACAGTTCAGACGGTCACGCACTGACCGCACGTGAACTGGACGCCACCGACGTGGTGCTCACCGGCTGCCACACCGCCATCGCCCTGACCGGAACCATCGTGCTCGACGGTTCCGAATTGAGCGGTCGGCGTGCCCTGAGTTTGGTCCCTGACCATCACATTGTGGTGGTTGAGGCCGATCAGATTGTTCTGGGAGTCCCCAAAGCGATCGAACGGATGAATGCCACCCCCACCGTTCCGTGGACCTGGATTTCCGGACCGAGCGCAACCAGCGATATCGAGTTGAACAGGGTCGAAGGCGTGCACGGCCCGCGCCGCTTAGACGTGGTGATCATCGAAACCCCTGCCGCCGAAACAGTGGCTGCGAACACCGATGAGGCCCGGGCATGAGCACCGCAAACTCATCCCGCCGGCCTGGCCCGCGCGGCGCAGAATACCTGTTGGAAGCAGGGCCATACCGGGCCCTGATCACCGAAGTGGGGGCGACCCTCGCGTCACTGACTTACGATGGGCGCCCGCTCGTGCACGAGGGTCCGCGTAACCAGCCGATGATGCATCATCGGGGCGCGATTATCGCTCCCTGGCCCAACCGGGTCGGCGATGGCCGCTACACAGTTGAGGGCACGACCTACCAGCTGCCGTTGACAGAGCCTGCGCGCAGCAATGCTCTGCACGGACTGGTCTCGTTCCAGTCGTACGAACTGCTGGCACTCGAACCGTTGCCGTCAGCGGATGGGGTGGCCAGCGCGCAGCTGCGCACCATGTTGTACGCCACCCCGAGCTACCCGTTCACCCTCGCGATCACCGTGACTTACGAGTTGCACCCACTCAGCGGCCTACGCACCACGGTCCACGCTGAGAATCTGTCCCAGCGTGGAACACCAGCAGCCCCGTATGGCTGCTGCCCCCACCCGTACCTGGTGGCAGGCGAGGACAAACTCGAAGAATGGACCCTGCAGTTTGGTGCGCATCGGGTGCTGGAAGTGCGAGAAGACCGGCTGCTTCCCACCGGCATGCTCTCGGTGGACCCGGGAACCCGCTTCGATTTCAAAGACGGCAAGGTCATCGGGGACATGTTCTTAGACCATGCCCTGACCGACCTGGTGCGCGACGGCGATGGGATCGCCCGCGTGCGCCTGACTAGCCGTCTAGGAACCGGCGTTGAAATCGCCTTCGACCGCAAACTGCCCTGGGTACAAATCCATACCGCAGACCGCCCGGAACCAGAGTGGAACCGCAAGGGACTCGCTGTCGAACCGATGACCTGCCCACCGGATGCTTTCAACTCTGGAACAGATCTGGTGCGACTCTCACCCGGCCAGAGTCATGAGGTGTCGTGGACAATTAAGGCGCTTTAAGCGCTAAGACTGCATCCAATCTGACCGGACGGTCGGTTTGACCTGCCATTCGCTTTAATCTGCCGTCCGGTTTGAGCTGCCACGCGGTTTGACTTGCCATATGGTTTAATCTGCGCAGGATGCACAACAGTGGCCCGCTCCTAACACCAGGAGCGGGCCACTGTGTTGCTCACCAAGGTCTAGCTGTCTGCCGCCTTATCCAGGTGCTGACCACTCTGGGAAGGCATCTGGTTCGTACTGGGCACGGTAGGTGTCTCGGCCCTCGCAGCCAGCGCATACTCGGCCTCAATCGCACGCTCAGCTTCACGCTGACGGCGATCAGCCCGCAGCAAAGCCCGAATCACAAACCAAAACAGCAGGCCCACCCCGATGGAGGGAACCAACGCCCCTAGTTCATACCAGATGTTCATAGTGCTTTCTCCTCAGCTCACGCCTCGTGCGGATCCTGCGCCGTCTCATCGTGCTCCGACATCCCGGCCGTGGGCTTCACCAGTGGGAAAAGAATCGTCTCGCGGATACCGAGACCAGTCAATGCCATGAGCAGCCGGTCCAGACCCATTCCCATACCGCCGCTGGGCGGCATCGCAAATTCCATGGCGGTCAGGAAATCTTCGTCCAGTTTCATAGCTTCATCGTCACCCTGCGCGGCGAGACGGGCCTGCATCTCAAAACGTTCACGCTGAACGACAGGGTCCACCAGCTCGGAGTAACCCGTCGCGAGTTCAAATCCACGCACATACAAATCCCACTTTTCCACCACGCCGGGCTTGCTGCGGTGTGCACGCACCAAAGGTGAGGTTTCAACCGGGAAATCGCGCACGAAGGTCGGCGCCCACAGTTGCTCCCCGAGCCGATGCTCAAACAGTTCCTCAACCAGTTTGCCGTGACCGTACTTCGGATGATCTAAATCCAGATCCAATCCGTGTGCGATCTGGCGCAAACGCTCCACCGAGGTGTCGGGGGTGATGTCCTCACCCAGTGATTCCGACAGCGACTCATACATCGACAACTGCGCCCATTCCCCGCCGAGGTCATATTCGCTGCCATCGGCAAGCGTCACCACCTGCCCGCCGGTGGCGCGCTGAGCCGCTTCCTGGATGATGTCTTGGGTCAGCCGAGCAATCGAGTTGTAGTCGCCGTACGCCTGGTAGGCCTCAAGCATTGCAAACTCGGGGGAATGCGTGGAGTCCGCGCCCTCGTTGCGGAAATTCCGGTTAATCTCAAAGACTCGCTCCACACCGCCTACAGCCGCCCGCTTCAAAAACAGTTCGGGGGCAATCCGCAGGAAAAGATCGAGATCAAACGCATTCATATGCGTTTTGAACGGGCGGGCAGCAGCTCCGGAGGGGATGGTCTGAAGCATCGGTGTTTCGACTTCGATGAATCCGCGGTCATCCAGAGAATCACGCAAGCTCTTGACCACCGTTGACCGCAGGCGCAGTGTATCCCTGGCCTGAGGCCGCACAATGAGATCGACATACCGCTGCCGGACCCGCGCCTCTTCGCTGAGTTCCGCATGCAAAACTGGCAGCGGACGTATCGCTTTGGCCGCCATCTGCCACGAGTCAGCAAAAACGCTCAGCTCACCCCGCTTCGACGTTCCTACCCGACCGTGGAAAAACACGTGGTCACCGAGGTCTACATCAGCTTTGTAATCAGCGAGCTGTTCTTGGCCGATCACTGCGAGACTCAGCATCACCTGCAACCGGACCCCGGCTCCGTCCTGAATGGTCGCGAAGCACAATTTTCCGGTATTGCGCTGGAAAACGACTCGGCCCGCTATGCCCACCTCATGATCGGTTTCTGTGGCAGCATCAAGATCACCGTACTTTTCACGGACCTCGGCGATGCTGGACGTGATCGGAAGCGATACGGGATACGCCTGTTCACCGCGTTCAAGCAGCCGCGCACGCTTAGCCTTACGCACTGCTATCTGGTCCGCAGTGTTGTCAACATCTAGGGCGTGGCGGTTTACGGTTTCGTTCATGCCTACGATTCTCTCATTCGTACCGGGCCGCGGCTGCATTGAGTGATCGTGATTGTGATCAGCCACAAGAACGGCAATCTAGCGACTTTTCATACACCCACACCTACGCGCGGTCGATCCTCACCACGGTGTTGTCAAGCAGACGCGTGGACCCCACCCTGGCCGCGATCATCACCAGGATCTCGCCGCGATCATCTCGCCCCGCCTCCCGCATCGTTAGCGGATCCAGCGCCGCGGCGTAATCCCAATCCACCTGGTCAGCGCTGCGACGTACGTGGTCCTCAACGGCGCGACGCACACCCCCGAGTGACGGTCCGGCCTGCTCGACCACCTCAATCAAAGCAGGTAGCACCAGCGCGCGCTCGCGTTCTTGTGGGGACAGATAAGCATTTCTGCTCGACAGGGCGAGACCGTCAACATCGCGTTGAATGGGAGCCGCTTCGATCTCGACCGGAAGATTAAGGTCAGCAACCATTCGTCGAATAATGGCGAGTTGCTGCGCATCTTTTTGCCCGAACACCGCAATATCGGGAGCCACCAGAGTAAAGAGTTTGGTGACCACTGTTGCCACCCCATCGAAATGGCCCGGCCTCTTCTCCCCCTCCCACACGGTGCCCATGTCTCCCGTGGTGACGCTGACCATAGGCGGTAACTGCGGGTACATCTCATCGACCGTGGGGCTAAAAACTAGATCGACCCCGCCGGCTTCACGGAGCATCGCCAGATCGGCGTCGAGATCGCGCGGATATCGCTCGTAATCCTCGCCGGGCCCAAATTGCAACGGGTTTACAAAGATCGACACCGCCACGTGGTCGGCGATCTCCCGGGCGCGCCGCACTAAGCTCAAGTGTCCGTCATGTAAGGCCCCCATGGTCGGGACGAAGGCCAGCGCACCGGTCAGTTTCCGCCGAGCGAGGCGCACATCCTTACACGTGTTCACGCAGATCATAAAGGGTTTCCTCCTTAAAGTTTGGGGTGGCACAGTACCCGTTTACACGGTGCGGGTTCACGAGGTGACCGTTTATGCGGTGCGGGTTCACAGGTTGTACGTCTATGCGTATGGGTTCACACTTCATGTGTTCTCTCGCGTTGGGGCATCGCATCATCTGTCCTCGACACCGCCGGGAGGTCGCTCGGTGACCGCACTCTCGTGTGGGCTACCCGTAAGCGTCTCGATGATTGCGGCGTGTGCTTGCGGTCCGATTCGACCATGTGCACGGGCAGCATCCGCTGCGGCACGGGCCATGGCGAGATAGGTCTCGGCGATGGCTTGAGGATCGTCGGTGCTGCCGGGTTCTGCCGGGTTCTGTGCTGCGAGTTCGGCTAGTGCAATGCGGTGTGCTGCGACAGTGCCCGCATCTCCGCGAGATATGGGACCGGTTAACGCATCAAAACCACGGCTTAACGCCTCGTCGAGCGCAGCGTGCATCAGGGGGGCGAGCATCGCTCCGGCATCTTCCACGCCGAGTCTCTGCAGCATGGCGCGGGCCTGGGCGACGAGGACGGTGAGGTGGTTCGCCCCGTGTCCAAGCGCGGCATGGTAGAGGGGGCGGTCTGCTTCAGCGATGGGCATCGGATTGCCGCCGATTTCCAGAGCGAGCGCCTGGGCAATCGGCAGGAAAGCGGTCCTCGCGGTCACGGCCATAGGACAGCCCTGTAAGCGGGGCAGGTCAATGCTGGTCCCGGTAAATGTCATGGCCGGATGCACTGCGAGCACCGCTGCCCCCGCGCGTTCAATTGGAGCAAGGACATCGATACCGTAGCGCCCACTGGTATGCACCACGATCTGTCCGCCGGGGACGAGTCCGGCTGCTGCTATGCCTTGCGCGAGGTCGGCGAGCTGGTCATCGGGCACCGCGAGCAGAACCACCTCGCTGCGTTCAACGATGGCGGGAACACCGAGGATGGGCACATTAGGTAGTAAGAGTTCGGCCCGTTCACGGCTAGCATCCGATACGGCGTATGCCCCGGTGATCGCATGTCCCTGGGCGCGAAGCGCAGAGCCCAGCACGGCGCCGACGCGTCCAGCCCCAATCACCCCGATCCCCATCCTGGCAGCACCGGGGCGGGCCCCGGTTGAGTTCTGGGGGTGGTTCAAGTCGGTGGATTCGTACGTCATCGGGGCACGTGGATCCGATATCTGGCTCGGCTGTTGAGGCTCGGGGGTGGACACCGTTCTAATCTAGCCGCCTCAGCCTGCGAGCACTTTCCTGAGGTCCTCTGACGCCGGTATTTAGGTGTGACCTTGAAAGCTAGCCGTCGGCCTGGGCCGCTGGACCTTCCTCAGACACGTGGTCTGTGGGCAGGGCTATAGCGGGCTGCTGCCAAGACTTTTGATCACCGTAGCGTCGTCCGTGCCGAGCCGAGGCGGCGAGCTGAGCCACGATGGGTTCAACACCTTGACACGGAAGTGCTTCACTGACGACGATGATCCCCGATCCCGCGATATTCACGTGCAAATCCACGACCCCGATCCGGTGAGCTATTGGCCCTTGTATGAGCTGGATACCTTGAGGCCGGTCACGGGGCACAATCGTCACTCTGCGGTGCCACACTCCAGACCGTATGACAAGCACAGAGTCCGTCATGGAGATTCCATGGCGCCGCCATCCCCACGGCGAGAAAAACCGTTCAATGCGCGGGGGCATTACCTGGCAAACATCGCGAGCGTCCTCGCGGAGGTGCCGCACCAAGTACTCATCGCTCTGGTGTGCCGCACTCAGATGGGTCTTATCTGAATCGTTGGGATTATCTGCATCATTGGACTCGTCTACATCACTGGGCTCATCTGCATCATTGGAGTCGTCTACATCACTGGGCTCATCTGCACCATTGGAGTCGTCTGCATCAACGGGCTCATCTGCATCATTGGATACTGGCACCAACGGGCACATGAGGTATTTGACCATGGTGAGCATTTCCTCGCGAGTTCCCACGGGCAGTACCACGGTGCGCTCAGACGTATCGATTCCGTAGCCAGCAATGGATGCTTTGACCCGGTACCAGTCTGGCCCCCGCCAGAAAAATGGCTGGGTGATCTGAAGCGCCTGAACCCGTTCGGGGATGATGTTGTTGTTATGGGTAGAGAATAGGCCGCGGCGAATTCGGATGCCGTGTGCGCTGGCCCGAGCGATAAAGCCCCACCCTGATTCCACACGCAAAAACAGCATGCTCGGCCCGGCATACAGCACACCTAGGATCACCGGAATGGACCACCAGCTCAAACCGTCCGACAACACATCGTGCACCCCGAATGCTGCTGCAACGGCCACCGTCACCACTACTCCGATGACCAAACTGATATCGCGCATGATGGAATGCAGAATGCGCTTCGAGGGAATATCCGCGATCAGCTGACCTTCGGTCACTCCATCGTGCAGCAACGAATACAGACGGCCTTTGCCCCCGGCTTTCGCAACATCCACGCTCTCAGACTCGTCGGCATAACCCAGACTCGGCGCTGCTGCCGACGCGCCTTCTGGCGCCACCGGGCCAAGGCCTGGTTCCGCATGGGTGGGCTCACCGGTGAGCCCTGCCGGTTGTTCTCCATAGGTGGCAACCGTTTTCCCACCATCGCCGTTAGCGAGAGCCTCGTGTTGAGCATTGTCGACGCTTACCGAAGCATTGGTGTCTCCGCGGGCGATCTGCATAATCTGGCGCCGGATGCGATCGGCATCAGAGCCCTTCACATAGGCGAGTTTGAGTTTGGAATCGATTCCACCCGCAACCTCAATCGTGACCGCAGCCAGCCCGAGGACCCTTGCCACAGCGGGCCGTTCTACATCCACGGCTTCAATTTTTTCGCGCGGCGCTGATTGTGTGGATCTGACCAGCATCCCTGAATGTATGCGTACCCCCGCCTGGTCAATGACGTACCGGGTGCGCCACCATGTCAAAGCAGACCATCCAGATGCCAGGATCAACCCGATGGCGAATACGCCCAGAATCCACAGCAGGCGCTGCACCGAAAACTCTGAAATCAGCTTTGTGATGCCCTGATATGCCGCCACAGCCCAGAACACGGCCAGAAGCCGCCACCCTGCCGCTGCAATCGTCAACGGGTGCAGACGCTGCCCGATAGCAGAGTCGACCGACGTGTCATTCGCGTTGCTGCTCATAGCGAGGCCATTGCGCTGACCCCGCGAGAGGTGAGCAGATCACGCACGCGCTCCGCCTCAGCTTTAGGCAGCCCTGACAAAGAGGCGGATGAATCCGAGGAGGCCGTGGTCAAAGCGACCGTCGCTAAACCGAATCGACGTTCAATGGGGCCTTCACTGACGGTTACCGTCTGGATTCGGCCGTACGGAATGATTTCAACCGAGCGAAACAAGATGCCGCTGGCCGTGACCAGATCATCCTCACGGGTGGCATAACCGAGCGCCCGCACACGCCTGGCCACAAAGATCACCGACTGAATAATCAGAAGCAAAAGTATCGCCGCAATCAGGTGCATCCACCACCAGTTTTGGCGCACCCCGAAGAAAATCAGAACCCCTGAACCCACGATAAAGAACCCCCACCACGGCAAGTTACCGATATACCGAGCCGGAATCAGACGTGGTGACACCGGGGTGAGCTCGCCGGGAGCAATATCAGGACGTCGCATGACTTCATGATGTCAGAGCCCACCGACAGACGAGAACACCTATTAGCGATAGAAGACTTCGACTAACGTCGGCGATCAGCGAGCTTAAGCTTCCGCCGTGTGCTGCTGCCCTTCCGGTCCATCCTGCGGTGGGAGCTTTCCCCAACGCTCAACAATCACGCCTACGGTCGCAAGGACGAGGCCCGCAACACCTGCACCGAGGCACGGCCAGAGCGCGGGCGGCATCCCTGAGCGCATCGCGAAGTACACCGCTTCCCCGATAAAAAATCCGCCAACGAGAACTCCCGTATATGCAGCGGCCTGAGCGAACACCACGGTGCGCCACGCAGTGATGAGGTCGAGGTTGTGCTTGCGCGGTTGGGAGGTCGGATGCTGTTTACGTTCTTCGCATTCCTGCATGTAACGCCGCATCGGCAGCCCGACGATAAACAACAGCACGGCGACGACCAGGAAAATGACCGTCGTCATCCATCCCGGCGCAGGCACCGCCTGTCCGAAGCTCGCAAAAAGCCCACTGACAGTGTTACCGAATACTGCGGCGAGGAATGCCAGCAGCACCAGCATAGGAATCGAGGTGGGTTTCATTGGGACCGTCCCTCTGCGGCGGCACCGGGCCAGTTGAGCGTACCGGCGGGCCGCACCCCGTCCCGGTCACAGGCACGCTTCACCAGGTCTGCCACAGCGCCGCCGAAAGCTCCGGGCACAACCGCCTCGGGGTTTAACGCCAGCCACGGAGACAGCACAAAGGCTCGTTCGTGGGCGCGCGGGTGCGGCAGGGTGAGCACCGGATCATCGGTGATCAGATCGCCCCACACAATGACATCTACGTCCAAGGTGCGCGGGCCCCACCGCACCAACCGTTCTCTGCGCGCATCTTGTTCCACGGCGTGGGCGAGGTCCAGCACAGCATCCGGTCCGAGCTCCGTCTCAATGGCGACCACGGCGTTAAGGAAGTCGTCTTGGTCCACACCGCCAACCGGGTCCGTTTCAAACACGGGCGAGACTCCGGTGACCCTGACCCCCGGCGCATCATCCAGAAGCTGCACCGCATGGTGTAGATGTGCGCGCCGATCCCCGAGATTTGACCCGAGTGCCAGCACCGCAGAAACCGGCGGAGCCTGTTTGCGATGCCTGACGACCACGTCGGCAAACGGCACTGGGATCGGGGCATGCGGTTTATGCACTGCCACCTCAACGCACCTAATCCGCGGGCGCCCGACAAGTACCGCGTCCGCTATCCGGTCGGCGAGAGTCTCAATCAAGTCCACGCTGCCATCGCTGACCACATCGTGCACAGTCTGAGCGACATCAGCGTAATTAACGGTCGCCGTCAGATCATCTCTGCGCGCGGCAGCCCGGATATCGACGTCCATTACCACATCGACCACGAATTCCTGGCCGTCCCGTTTTTCGTCTACCAGCACACCGTGGTACCCAAAAGCACGGACACCGAGCAACTCAATCCGGTCTGTCATCAGGTCTTTCATATGCCTACCCGTCGCCGTCAGGATATGTGGTATCCCGATGCCTTCAGCCTAGTGGCAACGGCTACCGCTGCAACAGAGCTGGGAACTTCGTGAACGCGCACCGCCCAGACCGGCCGGGATGCAACCAGCGTCGTGACCGCTGCGGTCGCCGCATCTCGATCGACGTCCAGCTGCGCCAAAAACCGTTTGCGAGAGGCACCGATCAAAATGGGAAGACCTAGTGCTTCAAGATGGTCGAGTCTGGCGAGGACATCCCAGGTTTGCTCTGTGGTTTTGGCGAAGCCCAGACCTGGATCAGTGACCACGTACTCCGTATCGACCCCGCTATCGCGCAGAATATTCAGACTTTCACTCAGTTCCTGGGCAACATCGGCAGCCACATCCTGATACTCGGTGAGTGAGGTCATGACGTCGCTATGTCCGCGCCAATGCATCGCCACGTAGACCGGTGGTTCACCGAGGCTCGTGCGGCAGGTGGCTACGGTGCGGCCCATCTGAGGATCAGCTCGGCCGCCGGACACGTCATTGACGATGAGCGCTCCGGCCCCTACAGCGTCCTCAGCGATGTCTGCGCGCATGGTGTCAATGCTGACCACAACGCCGTCCGCTGCCAGTGCCTTCACCACCGGCAGAACACGTCGGCGTTCTTCGTCCGGATCGACTCGGGCTGCACCTGGTCGCGTTGATTCACCGCCGACATCAATAATGTCTGCGCCTTCTTCTAGCAGTTCACGCGCGCGAGACAGAGCGATCTCGTGGTTAAGGTACCGCCCGCCGTCGGAGAAAGAGTCGGGGGTTATGTTCAGCACCCCCATCACCAGGGTTTTCTCCGGGTGGGTGAGAGCTTCCGGCAGCCCACGAGGACCTTTTGGCCTCCGACGCATTACAGGTAAATCCGCAGCCTGCTGTTGCAACTCTTCACGCGCGGTGTGGCCCACCAGCTTGCGTATCATCGGCGGAGGATGAGGCTCATAGCCTCTGCTCGGGTCGCAGGGTCCCGCAATTGTCCTCGGACAGCGGATGTCACAGTATTCGCGCCTGGGTTTTGCACACCACGCATCGACATACACATATGTTCGGCTTCGACTACTACGATCACGCCGGCGGCACCGAGCGCATGGGTCATGGCGTCGGCGATCTGCGAGGTGAGTCGCTCCTGGACCTGGGGGCGTCGAGCATATCCGCGCACGACCCGAGCAAGTTTGGACAATCCCGCGACCCGGCCTGCGCCACCGGGAATGTAGCCCACATGAGCTCGCCCGTGAAACGGCAGCAGGTGATGCTCGCACATGGAGAACACCGTGATGTCTCGAACCAGCACGAGTTCCTGGTGGGCAATGTCGAATGTTTTCGCCAGGTGATCGTGCGGATCTTCTGCTAGGCCGCCAAAGACCTCGGTGTACATCCGAGCGACCCGGGCCGGGGTTTCCCGCAAACCGTCGCGATCTGGGTCTTCACCAACCGCGATCAGAATTTCCCGGACGGCTGCCTGAATGCGTTCCTGGTCAACGGCCACCCTCTGATCAGCATCACCGTCGTCTCCCGCACCTGGTGCAAAGGACTGACCCTCGACCGTTGCGGGGGATCTATCGTGCGTATCTGTGCTCGGATCGCTGCTCACGCCTACTCCCCGTTCTGAGGACCCGGTGTTTGAGCGTCGGTCGCTGATCCGGGGTCGCTCGCCTCGCGCGATGAGGTGTCACGGGCGCCGGGGATGGAGGGACCGTCACCGCCGGGCTGTGGAAGCTCCGGGGGCGTCGGGGTCAGGGGATCTCCGGCGTCACCCATCTCGGTTCCGGTTTGTTCATGCGTGGTTCCGACCAGCGGTTCGTGGAAAACTGGCCGGTCGGAGGAGGACTGCCAGATTTCGCGGGGTGCGCGCTTCTTAATGTCCTTGAAAATATCGGCGAGCTCTTTTTCGCCGAGGGTTTCCTTATCTAAGAGTTCCAGCACCAAACGATCCAGGACGGCCCGGTTGTCCCTGATAACGGCCCAGGCTTCATCGAGTGCATTGTCCAATAGACGACGGACCTCTTCGTCGACGAGCCGAGCAGTCTCATCCGAGTATTGCTGGCCCTGGCCGGACTGCATTCCCACGAAGACTTCGTCCTGGCCCGAGCTGAGGGCAATTTGTCCGACCCGATCGCTCATACCGAGCTGGGTGACCATGGTCCGCGCAATCTTGGTGGCGTTTTGCAGATCTGAGCTCGGCCCGGTGGTGACGTCGTGGAAGATGCCTTCCTCTACCGCATAACCGCCCATCGCATAGGCGAGGCGATCCAGCAGTTCGTTGCGCGACTGATAGTTGCGGTCGGTGGTCGGCACCACCATGGTGTACCCGCCAGCGCGCCCGCGCGGCAAAATCGTTACCTTGGTAACCGGTGCCGAGTTCGGTAGGGCCGCCGCCACAATCGCGTGTCCACCTTCGTGGTACGCAGTCATCTGGCGGTCTCGTTCGCTCATCACTTTGGAGTACTTCTGCGGGCCCATTGAGACGCGGTCGATCGCTTCGTCCAGGGCACGGTTATCAATGATCTGGTTGCCTGATCGGGCGGTGAGCAGGGCTGCCTCGTTGAGAACATTGGCGAGGTCCGCACCGGACATCCCAATACTGCGCCGAGCAATATTTTCGAGGTCTACATCAGGGGCCAGTGGTTTGCCCTGCGCGTGCACCTGGAGGATCTTCAGTCGTCCCTTGAGATCGGGGGCGTCCACCGAGATCTGACGGTCGAACCGGCCCGGGCGCAGAAGAGCTGGATCCAAGATGTCGGGGCGGTTGGTGGCCGCGATCATGATGACGTTCTGGTGTTCTTCAAACCCGTCCATCTCGACGAGCATCTGGTTAAGCGTCTGCTCGCGTTCGTCGTGACCGCCGCCCATTCCTGCGCCACGATGGCGTCCGACGGCATCGATTTCATCAATGAAGATGATTGCCGGGGCGTTCTCTTTGGCCGTGTTGAACAGATCGCGCACACGCGAGGCACCCACGCCGACGAACATTTCGACGAAGTCGGAGCCGGAAATAGAGTAGAACGGCACGTTGGCCTCGCCGGCCACGGCCCGCGCAAGCAAGGTCTTACCGGTTCCGGGCGGGCCGTATAGAAGAACACCTTTGGGGATCTTGGCCCCAACCGCTTTGAAGCGATCGGCGTTTACCAGGAATTCCTTGATTTCTCCGAGTTCTTCGACGGCTTCATCAGCCCCGGCGACGTCTTTGAAGGTGACTTTCGGGGCTTCTTTGCTGAAGAGCTTCGCTTTGGACTTGCCGAACTGCATGGCTCGGCCACCGCCCTGTAGGCCCATCATCAAGAACCAGAACAGACCGATCAGGATCAGCAGCGGCAAAAATGTTGCGAGCAGGGATGACCACCAGGAGGGGACGGACAGCTCGTCCGTGTAGCCCTTGGGTAGTTTCGCGTCGTCGACCGCTTTGACCACGGCGGGGCCGCGCGGTGTCACGTAGGAGAACTGAACCTTTTTACCTTTGTTGTCCCCGCCGGACATGTAGTCCTTGTTCAGGACCAGATCGACGCGCTGCTGGTTGCCGTCGATGATCTTGGCCTGCTCAACCGTGTTGCCCTTGAGCAGTTCAAGACCCTGTTTGGTGTCGATCTCCTGGAAACCACTGCCCCCGAACAGGCTCGCGCCGATCAGGAATATCACGAGCAGTCCGATGATCCACACCAGGGGCCCGGTGAGGAAAGACTTCTTTTTCTTCATAAGGTTCGGGGGCCTTCGGCTCTTGAGGTCGGGTACCAAGTAGAAGCGAACCTACCTGGCTTTTCTGTGTCGCGCCTTTGTCATCGCTGCCAGCGAACGGATTAGGAGCTGTACACCGAGGGATCGAGGATACCGACGTACGGCAAGGAGCGATATTTCTCCGCGTAGTCCAGGCCGTATCCGATGACAAACTCGTTGGGGATGTCGAATCCGACGTACTTCACGTCGATGTCAACCTTGGCCGCCTCGGGCTTGCGCAGCAGGGTACAGATTTCGACGCTCTTAGGCTCACGCGACTGGAGGTTGGACAACAGCCACGACAGTGTCAGACCCGAATCGATGATGTCTTCGACGATCAGCACATCGCGGTTACTGATGTCTGTGGATAGGTCTTTCAGGATGCGAACGACGCCGCTGGATTTGGTGCCCGACCCGTAGGAGGACACGGCCATCCAATCCATTTCACAATCGAGGTCGATTGCCCGGGACAGGTCGGCCATCACCATCACGGCCCCTTTGAGAACACCGACCAAGATGGGGGGGTTATCGCGGTAATCCGCGGCGATCCGCTCGCCGAGCTCGGCAAGCCGGGACTGAATAGCGCTCTCATCGAGCAGAATTCGCGCGACATCGGGATGCGGAGTGGAACTGTCCACGCTCATAGTCCTTTGTGTGTCATGGGGATTACGTGACCGGTGCGAGGCCAAATGCGGTCGTCCCGGGTGAGAACTGGTCACGGTGTGCGCCGCCAGACAAGACGGTCACCGCACCGCAGCACCTCGATCTTACCGGGAAGGGGAACTGGTCCCTGCCCTCGCCAGGTGGTGAGAAGTGCGTCAATAGCCAAAATGTGCGAGCGGCCAAGGGTTTTACCGGGGTGGGAAGCTGCCGCTTGCCGTGAGGCGTCGCGTAAGACTCGGCGTCTGAGCGGCACTGGGGCGGCCATCAGAGTATGTGCGTCCAGGTAGAGAATGCCGCGGTCCACACGGTCGTGATCAGGTGTGGTTGGGGGGCTAGGTGATGCGGTGGCGGCTTCCAGCAGCTGCGCAGCCGAGTCTTCTAGGAAGTTGGAGTCTTCACGCAGCAGGTCAGCGCTGCGGCGTAAGTTGGCGCTGACGTGTGGGCCGAGCTGTTCATGTAAAACCGGCATCACCAGGTGCCGCACGCGAGCGCGCAGATAGGCAGGGTCTGCATTCATTGGGTCGTCCCACCACTGCACATCGTGCAGGCGACAGATTTCTTCGGTATCCGCGCGGGTGAGGGCCGTGTGTTCGTCACATCCGGTTCCAAGAAAGGGCCTTAAGAGAACCCCTCGGGTGCGGGGAATTCCCGCGAGCGCTAAGCCTCCCGATCCCCTGGCAAGTGCCAGTAAAACTTGTTCTGCCTGGTCATCTGCGGTGTGGGCGAGGAGCAGAGCGAGGGCGTCCCGCTCGTCGACAGTTCGGTTAAACGCTTCGTGCCGCGCCTGACGGGCGGCTTGTTCCACCCCGCCGGGATCATGGGTTGATACAGCCACGCTTCTCAGATGAACCGCATCGACCCCGAGGCGGTAGCAATTTTCCTCTGCGCGTGCCGCTACTGAAGCAGATCCCTCCTGCAACCCGTGGTCGATGATAATGGCCTCACAGCTCAGATCCATCCGATGCGCGACCCAGGCGGTGACGGCTGCTAGCGCTAGAGAATCGGCTCCCCCGCTGACCCCGACGAGAACCCGGGGTGCAAGTCCGGTGGGATCGGTGCGATCAGCGAGCTCAGATAGGCGGTGAGTGAGGGCAGCTCTCACCGCTAAACGGGCCCGGGCAATAACCCGCGGCGGTCCGGCGTTCACAGCGTTCCCGTGAGTTCTGCTGCCATCGCGTCCGCAACCTTCTTAGCTTCAATGCCGTCGCGTCCATCGAACCCGTACACGGCAATGGAGAAGGCCACCATCCGTCCGGAGGCCGTCATGGTGTATCCCGCCAGAGTGGTAGCCCCGCCCAAATATCCGGTTTTCCCACGGATCAGACCATCGGCCCCTTGGGCTGCCGGCTCGTGGAATCGGTCCTCTAAGGTCCCGGAAAGCCCAGCAATGGGGAGGTCATTGAGCATGGGGATGAGTCTGTGATCTTTTCCGTTGACAATGTCGGCCATTAACCCTGCAAGCAGTGCGGGAGCCACCCGGTTATCGACTCCGAGACCGCAGGTATCCACCAATGTCAGGCCGTCCGCCGGCAGGTTGTTGTCGCGGGCGAGCGCACGCACTTCAGCGGTGACCGCGTCGATTGCCCCTTGATAGGTCACGGGATGGCCGGTTTTCAGCGCGACAAGGCGGCCCATCACCTCAGCAATGGTGTTATCCGAGGTCAGCAACGTGTGACGGACAATTTCTGATAGCGGAGCTGAATGTATCTCGGTTCTCTGTCCGCCGTTTGGGGCCTTTGCTCGCGGGATTGCTTGACCGAGGGTGATGCCGCGCGCACGCAGCAACGTCGCAAAGGTTTTCGCTGCATCCATGGCGGGGTCCATGGATTTGGGGCCGTACTCCTGTGTGGTGAGGTTACCGCCGTTAATCCCCAGCGCCATGATCGGCGCTACCCAGCCGCGTTCTGGGGTGTTTCCCGCCCATCCGGGAGTGCGCGCTGAGCCTTGGAAGAAGGTGTCATCTAGGCGAAGCGACATGGCGCCAAGGCCTTGAGCGCGGACGATATCAGCTGTCTGATCGGCCAGCGTCGCCAACGATGCATGACCGACAGCTCCCGGTTGCGGTGGTCCGGCGGTGAGCAGCATATCCCCACCTCCGACCAGTGTGATCGTTCCATCCTTCACAACGGCGCTGGTCGTGAGGGTGTCACTGGAGGACCAGGTGCGCAATAGCGACACTGCGGTCAGCAGCTTGAGGGTTGAAGCCGGCGTTCGCGCGGTGCGATCGTCACGGGTTGCCAGTGGCTTGCCGCTGCGGGCGTCGAGAACCGCGAAGGCTACGTTCCCCTTGACCACTCTGCCGTCAGCCGGACGGCTCAGCCTGTCGGCGAGAGAGTGTGAATCCACGGCGGGTAGATCAGTGGGCGCGGGCTGAATGAAGGGCACCGGCGCGCTCGTGGCGTAGTCCTCCCCCACAGCGGGCGGCCGCCGATTGACCTCGGACTGTGTGGGTTTAAGCGTTAAAAATCCGGGGAAGGCATCGACCGCATCACCAAACGCATAAAAGCCGATGGGCATTGCTGCACACAAGCTCACCGCCACAGCTCTCAAAGCGCGATCCTTGCCTCGCACGTCAGCATCGTCCTTTCACGTCAATTCGTTTTCCCTGTGTGTGCCGCACGGCTACTACCGCACAGCAGATTCAGCTCGCCTCAAGCCTCAGCCAGTCCATCACGCACATATTCTGAATCAGCGTCCTTCTCACCCATCATCACTGCCATCTCTTACCCCGCCTTCAGACCCCATCCTCAGCGCCTATCCTTTATGGCCATCCTCAGTGGCCGCTGTTACCTAACCCTGAGCACTCCGCTCTCAGCCGTGCATTGACACCCCCACACGATAGGTCACCGGTACGACACACGACCCAACCGCCTCCCCCTCACCAGCGTCTTCATGAACCGTGCTGACCCGTTTTTCACCTCACATATGCAGGTCCTCCGGCGGCTGAGCGCTGCATATGTCATGATGATGGAGTCAGAGAACTTTCGTGCGCCCTACCAACACGTAGCGGCGCGGTCGGCAAGTAAGCTGCGCGGCAGCATGAGGGCAACGGAGTCAAATCAGTGGAATTCGACGTCACGATCGAGATCCCCAAGGGTAATCGCAACAAGTATGAGGTGGACCACCACAACGGTCGGATTCGACTGGATCGAATGCTATTTACAGCAACCCGCTATCCCGACGATTACGGGTTCATTGAGGGGACACTTGGTGAAGACGGCGACCCACTGGATTGCCTAGTCCTGCTTGAGGAACCCACCTTCCCGGGCTGCCTCGTCCGCTGCCGAGCTCTGGGCATGTTCCGAATGCGCGATGAATCCGGCGGCGACGACAAGATCATCGCGGTACCGGTCGGCGATAAGCGCCAGGTACGCAGGCAAGAACTCACCGATGTCTCCGAGTTTCACCGGCTCGAAATTCAGCACTTCTTCGAGGTGTACAAGGACCTAGAGCCCGGAAAGAGCGTTGAAGGCGCGCACTGGGAAGGCCGGGCCGATGCGGAGGCGGAAATTCGCCGCTCCTACGCTCGGGCGAAGGGAACTGAACACGAGAACGAGTTCACCCAGGACGTCTAATCCTCGATCCCAAAGCGGACGTGGACAATCGCCACACTGTACATACTTGAGGGCCCTTCCCGAATCCCGGGAAGGGCCCTCATTGCTATGCGCGATTGCTATGCGTGGCAGGTTGCGCTACGAGAGCGATCACATTCCTAGCCAATAGCTCATTTTGCCTCTGAGATAGTTCATCATGTCCACCACATAGCCTCTTTGTACGGGCGCAGACCCGTATGTCAGCTGCTTCCAGCTCAGACCTCAGCTCGGGTGATTCGTCTGCGAGCCATGCCCTGCCGATCCCTCCACAGCATTTCCATTGGAGACGACCTCTCCTTCAATGGTCTTCACGACGTGGCCAAATACCTCGCGCTCAGCATCGATCACGGATTTAGCGATCATGAAGTTACCCGCGCCACCAATTACGGCACCGATCCCAAATGGAATCATTCTGCCGGCCCAGACGCCACCCATGCGGGCTGCAACCCGACGCTTAATCCATTTCTTGACCTGCTTATTTACCGCGGTCATCACGAAGTCTGGAACAGTGCCAGCGAGCAGGCTGTTCCACTGCACGCCTTGTTTACCCAAGGCTTTTGTGATGATCTCCGCGCCTTTTTCGCCGCCCAGGATTGCCAGGGCTACGGTGCGTCGTTTTGCGGGATCACGCATATCGACCCCGTGCAGTTCAGCGGCAGCCAGCGTAAGGAAAGCACAGGCTTCAGCAAATGCCGCACCCTCACCCACTGTCATCGCCACTGCGGCCACCGTTCCCACTCCGGGAAGAGCCGCAGCCCCACCGATGCCAGCGCCGGTGGCGGTGAGCATTCCGCGGAACTTGCGTTCAATATTGCGCAGCAGTTCCTCTTCTGACTTCCCCGGGTTCTTTGCTCTCAGGCGGCGCACATAGGCGCGGGCCAGCGGTGCTTGCACCTGTAGTGCCCGATCGACGATCGTGAGGTGTCCATCAGTTATACCCTCGGGAGTTTGTGCGCTCTCCACCACGCTGCCGTTCCCTTCGTCTGCAGTCCGTGCGTTCACAGAGTTCTCCTCATCGGCTTGGTATCGGTCACCTACGGTCTCGACGATATCGCCGGGACGACGAGGAACCGTCAATGGTCTCGTCCTCACCTGCCACTGTAGCGGGCGTCACCGGCGACATTACCCGAGCTCTACCTGGCCCGGTTCCAGGCGGGTGATGTCGCCGTACAGGCCGAGTTGCCGCACCGCCTGGCTGAGGTCGCGGTAGCGATGCACATACCGGTTCATGATCGTCGAGCGCGGGACGGCTAAGTCGTGGCACAGTGCGCCCGCAAGGTGGTCGGTTTCGTGCTGGAAGATTCTGGCGGGCCAGCCTTCCCAGGTTCCGCTGGCGGGAGTTGCCGTTGCCTGCGCACTGTTCCAATGCAGCGCAGTCCAATCGATCTGGACGGCGCGGGGAACGATGCTCGAAAACCCTGCAACCGATAGGCAGCCTTCCCAGGCGTAGGCGCAGCGGGTGCCTCGAGCTCGGTACTCAGGGTTGAGGACAACCTGGAGGTCAAGTGGAGTACGACGCAGGAGGTTGTCGTCGGCTTCGGGCTCGAACGTGTCTTCTAGCACCGCCAGGCGCAGTGGAATCCCGACCTGTGGCGCGGCAAGTCCTACCCCGGGCGCGTCACGCATGGTGATCACCATGGCGTCGATGAGTTCGTCGAGCAGGGCCGCAGGGAGCTGCCCATTCCAGGTTTGAGCTCGCCGACGAAGAGCGGGATGTCCAGTCTGGACGATGGGAAGAGGGTCATCGCTTCCGGACCGACGTGCGAGAATTCTCTCCACAAGGGCGACGAGTTTCACATTCTTCCTTCCGCATCGCGGGTATAGTGGTATAGCCGGTGGCGTTGGCGACAAGATCGCTGCGTATCCCTTCGGGACCTGCGCACCTCATAGGTACGACATCCGGCACATCAAACAGTTCGCTACGGACTGACACTTCACAACGGATCGTCCGGCACGTACCTGCCGGTGAAGGGACAGTACGCCATCATGGCAACAGTAACTTTCGACAACGCCAGTCGCATCTACCCCGGCACCGAACGCCCCGCGGTAGATAGCCTCAACATCGAAATCGCCGACGGGGAATTCCTGGTTCTCGTGGGCCCCTCCGGCTGCGGTAAGTCAACCTCACTGCGCATGCTCGCCGGTCTGGAAGAAATTGACGCGGGCCGAATCCTGATCGGCGACCGGGATGTCACCGACGTTCCGCCGAAAGACCGTGACATTGCCATGGTGTTCCAGAACTACGCTCTGTACCCACACATGACCGTTGCGGACAACATGGGCTTCGCCCTGAAGATTGCAGGCGTCAACAAGGCTGAGATTCGCAAGCGCGTCGAAGAAGCAGCGAAGATCCTCGACCTCAGCGAATACCTCGACCGCAAGCCGAAGGCGCTGTCCGGTGGTCAGCGCCAGCGTGTGGCCATGGGTCGTGCCATCGTGCGTTCTCCCCAGGTGTTCCTGATGGATGAGCCGCTGTCGAACCTCGACGCCAAACTGCGTGTATCCACCCGTACCCAGATTGCGTCCCTGCAGCGTCGTCTCGGCGTCACCACCGTGTACGTCACCCACGACCAGACCGAGGCCATGACCATGGGTGACCGCGTAGCCGTTCTGAAGGATGGCGTTTTGCAGCAGGTCGATACCCCTCGCCGCATGTACGACCACCCGAACAATGTGTTCGTCGCAGGCTTTATTGGCTCGCCCGCTATGAACCTGATCGAACAGCCCCTCGGCCAGTCCGGTGTGCAGTTCGGCGGCGCAGTTCTTCCGGTTGATCGCAGCACTCTGTCCGACACCAATGAGTCCGCTGTCACGGTTGGCGTGCGTCCCGAGGACCTCGAACTCACCGCAGATGGCCAGGGCATCGCCGTGGAAGTTGACGTGGTCGAAGAGCTCGGCGCAGACGCCTACGTGTATGGACGCCTGGCGGGCCAGTCCGATACCACCAAGCCGATTATCGCGCGTGTCGATGGCCGCCGTCCTCCGATGAAGGGCGAGACCGTGCACTTCCGCCCCAAGCAGGGCCACGTTCACCTGTTCGACATCAAGAGCGGAGACCGTCTCGGCGACAGCACCCCTGATCGCGTCGAGGTTCAGACCGGTCGCCACGCTGCCACGGAAACCCCGCAGGCTTGATCGATTCCGCCGCCACCGTGCCGCTTGGCGACCTCTGTGTCACTCGGCACGGTGTGAGTGAAGGATTCACCTTAGCGGTGTGAAATTTCTTAGCAGATGCAGGGCACGTCACCATCTCGGTGACGTGCCCTGCGCGCTATTGAGCCGCAGATTTGCGCCCGTTCCCTTCTAGCGGGCCGCTCGAGGCCCCCCGATCATCCCCGCAAACCCCCTGATCAGACGCCCAGTCGCGCCGAAATGGGAGGCGTAAATCTCCGTCGTCAGCAATCTGGGAACGATCTGGGTTCTGTGACCATCGCGCGAAAAATCGTGGCGAACCAGATCGCGCATTCACATCGGTGCGATGCAAGAATATATACATGTCGGCTCTTGAGATCACCACGGCCCGCGCTGACCCCGCGCTGCTCGATCTGCCGTGGAACATCCCGCTAGAGGACTGGCCAGAGGACATCCTCGCAGCCCTTCCCCGTGGCATCTCCCGGCATGTCGTGCGCTTTATTCGGGTGTCGCATCGGGTACTCGCCTTAAAGGAAATAAATCATCGCCTGGCGAAGAACGAATATGATCTGCTACGCGTTCTGAACAAGCTGGAAATTCCCAGTGTGGAACCGTTCGGGGTGGTCTCTGGTCGGACCACTCCCACCGGGGAACCCTTAGATGCCGTACTGATTACCCGGCATTTGCAATTCTCTCTGCCATTTCGTGCGGTATTTGCCCAAATATCTCGGCCTGACACCGCGCGCCGCCTGATCGACGCACTCGCCGTATTGTTAGTGCGCCTGCATCTGGAAGGGTTTTTCTGGGGCGACGTCTCCCTATCAAACACGCTGTTCCGGCGGGATGCCGGGGCCTTTGCCGCCTACCTGGTGGACGCTGAAACTGGCACCTTCCACGAGAAACTGACTGACGGTCAGCGTGCCTACGATCTCGATATCGCCCGCACAAACATCATCGGCGACATGATGGACCTTCAGGCCGGTGAACTCGTCGACGAAGAGGTTGACGTGGTCGAGGTGGGAGACATGCTGGTTGAGCGCTACCGGGAACTGTGGGCGGCGCTCACCGAACGTGAGAGCTTTTCTTCCACGGAACGGTGGCGGGTCTCCGCCCGTATTGAACGTCTAAACGAACTCGGCTTTGATGTGGGCGAGTTGGAAATCACCACCGACCTGGGCGGAACAACGGTTTCTATCCAGCCGAAAGTTGTTGATGCGGGCCACCATTCGCGTCGGCTCATGCGCTTGACAGGGATTGACGCCCAGGAAAATCAGGCGCGTCGGCTGCTGAACGACCTTGACCACTACCGCGCAATTACTGATCAGCAGGCCGAGGACGAAGAGTTTGTCGCGCATGAATGGTTGCAGCGCCAATATGAGCCCGCCGTCCGGGCAATACCGCGCGATATGCGTGCCAAGTTAGAGGCCCCTGAGTTCTACCATGAGCTGCTTGAACACCGGTGGTATCTCTCGCAGCGCCGGGGCCATGATGTTCCGATGGCGGAAGCCGTGAAGTCTTATATCGCCGAGGTGCTCATGCACCGGCCTGACGAAAAATCGCTCATTACGTCGGAGACTTCAGCCATCCCTATCCTGGGCATTTAGTCGCAGGAAGGGATGTCACCGCGGATGATGTTCTCGCGGTGGCCTCGACGCACGGATTGACAAGGGCCACTGCACACATAGTCCGGGCGGACACCCATGTGGATGGGTACCCGCCCGGAATACTCCATGGACGTGATCAGCTGCGGTTTACTCGTCCGGATTCAGGCCGTCTCCCCACCACGCCATGAGGCCCCGTCGAGCTGCGCTCCATAGATCAGCCGCGACCCGCCTCAGCGCGCGCGGCGGCAAACTCGTACAACGCAATCCCTGCCGCCACCGACGCGTTCAGTGATTCGGTCGCCGCTTCAATCGGAATGGAGACAATCTCATCGCAGGTTTCGCGCACCAGACGGGACAGCCCCTTACCTTCTGATCCGATCACCAGACACACCGGCCCTGTGCTCAGGCTGCAGGAACGTACCGTGTGACTGCTCCCGGCATCCAAACCCACCACAAATACTCCGCGTGATTTCAGGTCTTGCAGAGCACGCGTCAGATTTACCACCTGGGCAACCGGAATCCGGCCTGCGGCGCCCGCCGCAACCTTCCACACTGCCGCGGTCATGCCGACGCTGCGGCGCTCAGGAATCACGACTCCGTGCGCACCGAACGCTCCTGCCGAACGCAACACAGCACCCAGGTTACGAGGATCAGTGATTCCGTCGAGGGCGATGAGTAACGGCTCATCAAATTCTTCCTGCGCACGAGTCAACAGATCGTCAGGATGCGCGTAACGGTACGGCGGAATCTTGAGCGCCACACCCTGGTGCACCGCTCCGTCCGAAAGCCGGTCCAGATCTGTGCGAGTCCCTTCCATCAGGGGAAGACGACGTTCTGCGGCAAGTCGCATAATCTCGCGCACCCGATCATCGACGTCAATGCGGTGTGCAAGGTGGAGTGAGACCACCGGAACATCGCCTCGCAGCGCCTCCAGCACCGCATTGCGACCGGCGATCACTTCGGTATCGCTGCCCGCTCTTCGGCTTCGTCCTGCGCCCGCGGAGGAGCCTCTCACCGACTCGGATGCGCGCTGAGAATCACGTCGGTCTGTGCGCCCAGCACCGGACCCGTCTGCGTTCCGATAGGCCTTGTGACCGGGGCGATTCTCTGCCTTTGGCGTCGGCCCTTTGCCTTCAAGGCCGCGCCGACGCACTCCCCCTGAGCCCACGCTGCGCGCTTTTTTAGTGCGACGAACCGCGCCGCGTCGTGAGGAGTTTCCTGCCATCATGGCTCCTTGGTTGACGTTCTTCGTGGGCACGCGCCGTACCGCCGTCTAGCGGGTGTGCTGCATAGCCCTGGATTAAGGGTACTGGGATATCTGGGCCCAGCAGCCGTGATCCCATAGGGGATCTGGCACAGTTCCCACGACACAACTGCGCAGTTCGCTAGTTCACATCGGGCTTAGCCGCGCAGGATGAGGACATCCGGATTTAGGACAGGCTCCAGCGTGCACCTTGCGGGCTATCCTCAATCTTGATCCCGACGGCGGTGAGTTCATCTCGAATAGCATCCGCGCGAGCCCAGTCTTTCTCCGCACGCGCCTGAGCCCGCTCTGCTAGACGTCCGCGAACCAGAGCATCCAAGGCGTCGTGGCTGCTATCGTCGCCGTGGTCGACTGCCCAGGTTGGATCGAGAGGATCGAGCCCGAAAACATCCAACATGGCCCGCAACCTGTGCAGTGTTCGGGCAATGTCTTCCGCCGGCGCCGACGTGTCCGCAATCAGCGCGTTGAGCGCACCTAGTTCTCGGTGAATCACCGCGAAAGCACCCGGGCTGCCTAGATCATCGTCCATAGCGGCGACAAAATCAGCGGGAAGCTCAGTCCCGCAAAGCGCCGAGGTCGGCAGCGGTTGCGTTATATCCCCCGTTGCGCCGGTCGCGACCCTCTCACCGCTGAGACGCTCGTAACCGCGCTGAACAGCCGCAGAAAAACGCGACCACACCGTCTGCGCCTCGCCAATGGCGTCGGTGTTGTATTCGACAACAGCCCGGTAATGACCGGTCACAAGGGCGAGTCGAACCACCGGTGCTGGATGGCTGCCCAGCGCATCACCGGCGGTCACAAAGTTATCGAGACTCTTACCCATTTTCAGGCCATCCACGGTGAGCACACCGGAATGCATCCATCGCTGTGCGAAGCCATACCCCGCCGCATGGGATTGTGCCTGTTCGTTTTCATGGTGAGGAAAGCGAAGGTCAAGACCGCCGCCGTGAATATCGAAGGACTCCCCCAGGTACTTCAGCGACATCGCTGAGCATTCCAGGTGCCATCCCGGACGCCCCCGTCCGAACGGGGTATCCCAGGACGCGTCCTCTGGCTCATCCACTTTCGCCTGTTTCCACAGTGCGAAGTCCAGGGCGTCCCGCTTGCCCGCTGCCGATTCTTCGCCGTTGTCCTGCATCGCCTCGACATCCTGCCGGGTGAGCTGACCGTAGGTCGGCAACGACCGCACATCAAAATAGACGCTGCCCTCACCGTCCGCATAGGCATGCCCCCGGTCAATCAGCCGCTGCATAAACGCGATCATTTCCGGGATATGCCCGGTGGCGCGCGGCTCATAATCGGGACGACGGCACCCCAAACGATCTAGCACGTCATAGAACTCCCGTTCATGCCGCAACGACCACGCCCACCAGCGGGCGTCATTTTCAGCGGCCTTGGCGAGGATCTTGTCATCAATATCCGTGACGTTGCGCACGTAGGTCACGCGGTAGCCGCTGCGTTCGAGCCAGCGCACCAGCACATCGAAGCTGAGCAGTGTCCTCAGGTGCCCCAGATGCGGGCTTCCCTGGGTGGTCGGACCGCAAACATACACGCTTGCTCGACCCTCGCGTAAGGGCGTGAAGGGGCTGGTCGTGCGCGTGGCAGAGTCATACAGGTGCAAGGTCACAGGCTAAGCCTAATCGACTCAGCCAGGGTGTTATCGGTGTGCGTCGGACAGCGCAGGATAGGCATCGGCGTATCAACACGTCGATACCTCAGCATGCGATGGCGCCCATCGCCTCATCGATGAGCTGAACCACCGCATGAGGACACTGTTCCGCTGGATAGTGCCCACCCGGCAATACCGTGGAGAGCTCGAGATAGTGCTCCGCCTCCGCTGCCCACACTTGCTGGTTTGTAGAATCATCATCGCCACCGCGGGGAACAAGCAGCGGGTCCTCCCGACCATACCCGCGGATCAGCGGTGGCGCGCCCGCTCGCCCTGCCCACACTGCCAACTCTTCACACACGCTGTTTGCTGTTCGGCTATAAAACGCCATCGGCGACGGCCAGGGCACGGAAAACCTCCTGAGCGAAGGCCCAGTCGCACCGTGCAGTGCACGAAAATACCTCCGTGCATACAGCATCGGGGCGCGCCCGCCATGGGGGCGCTGAAGCGCTGCCATGTACTCAGCATGCGCCGTGTTCCCAGCATCCGTCTTATGCTCAGCATGCGTCTTATGCTCAGCATGCGCCGTCACAGCTTCACATGATCCCTCACGATCACCTGCCCAGCCTCGCAGCAACCGCTCCCCCAAGTCTCCATATTCCAGCGCTGCACTGGGCCGACGCCACGGGGCAAGCAGCAGGTAATCCCAGGTTGCCCGGGGCCGAGCTTGCCCGCGCACACCAGGTCGCGGAGCAGCCAGACAGATCGCGCCACGCAGCGTCGGCACAGCGTGCGCCCATGCGGCATGAACCATCAATCCCCCGGCTCCGCTGCCGACATAAAGTGCCCCGTCAACCCCAATGCTCCGAACAATGGCATCGAGTTCAGTAACCAGGGCAGACCAGTGATAGCCGTTCGGTGGGCGGTCAGATTCCCCGCATCCCTTGAGGTCAACCGCCACTGCATGAACACCCCGATCATGCAGGGCACGCAAAACATGCCGCCAGGCATACCAGGTTTGCAGCGCATCGTGCAGCAACAAAACCACCGGTGCACGGTTGCCACAAGGGTCACATGGCCGAGCGACTTCCACTAGGTGAAAACCCACGCCGTGCGCGCTCACCCACCGGTGACGCCAGGGATACTCTAAGGCAGGGGAATACGCAGCCTGTTCAGATGCCACCGTATTCGCACAACCGACTCAACTATTTCGAGTTCGGAACCTGCTTACCGTAAAGATCCTCAAACACGTCGTCATAGGAGACGGAATTGGAGCTCCCGGTCCCCTTGAGCGCGTTCACGGCACTCTTGCCAGTGCGAATCGTGGTTTCCGGAGCCCGCACTGCCTTCACCCGGTTTAACCCGATGAGCGCTGCGATCAGCGACAACACAATGAACACACCAGCGATGATGAGGAACGCTGCCCAATGCGGCAACCCGAGTGCTACAAGGCCCCAGGCCGCAGCGAAGAGCAACATCACATAGGCGCTCAGGAGGAGGAACAAAGCAATCAGGAATCCTACGATTCCAATACCGGCTTTAATCGCCTGTGCTTTGAGTTCCTTCTTCGCAATGGCAATCTCTTGGTGAACAACGCCGACGAGCTCGTCGCGAATGGATCCAACCAGCTCACCAATGCTGCGCTGGGTTGAGGTCGGAGCCTTATGCCCGGGAGCAGACGTACTCCCCTGCGAAGTATCGATCATGATGAGAGCCTATCAGTCAATGTGAACCCGCTGACGGCGCGGAGCGGCTGGCCGCGGACCTGCCGAGGTTGAACGGCGGATCACCAGTTCCGGGGCAACCGCGACATCGCGCGGAGGTTCCGCAAATCCTCCGATCCGTTCCACAAGGAACTGCGCTGCTAGCGCACCAAGCCGATCCGAGTTCGGGTCAATGCTGGTGATATCCGTTGCTCCTGAGGCGGCCAGCGAGGTGTTGCCGTAGCCAGCTAGCGCCAGTTCACTGGGTACGTCGTATCCAGCATCCCTGGCCGCAGACAAAACACCCACCGCGGCCGGGTCATTGACGCAGGTGACCGCAGTCGGAACGGATGATCCACGAAGCAGCATGGAGCCTGCGGTCTGGCCCACCTGCTCGGTGAAGTCCGCGGGTTCGACCCGGGCATGATCGGTCAGTCCGTGCACTTCCATGGCTTTGCGGAATGCTTCAGCCCGTTCCTTAGCCACCTCGGAACCGACCCCACCCACATGGGCGATATCGCGATGCCCCAGGCTCACCAGGTGGGACACGATCAGGCCCTGGCCGGTTTCATCGTCAATGCGAACCGTGTCATAAGAACCGGTCCGCTCTTTCGACCCGCCAATGCTCACAATCGGGGTCGAACCAACGCAGTCCAAGATGGTGTCGATATCCGACAGCTCCGAGACCATCACAAAGCCGTCCACACCCAGTTTGCGGACTGCTTCAATAGCTTCGGTGTCCGCGGCAATGGGAAACTCGGGAAGCCGCCGACGGGTGGGAACCACCACCACCGAGCGGCCAGTTGCCGACAGTTCAATGCGAATAGCGCGCACCAGATCAGAAATCCAGGTATTGCGCATCGTGTTCACGAGGACGGCCACCACACCGTTGCGGTCCTCTTCCGCAGATACTTCCTCGAGCGGAAAGTTCAGTCGCTCAGCCTCATCGTGAACGCGACTAACCAGCTTATGGGTGATATCAGATTCCCCGCGCAGAGCACGCAGAGCCACCGCGGTGGAAATTCCTAAGCTAGCCGCCACGTCCTTCAACGTCGCTCGGCGCTGTCCGCTGGCAGTCTGTTCCGCAATTGTGCGCGCGACGGTATCGCCTTGTTCAATGATTTGGTTTGTGTGCTGAACAGAAGAGTGCTTCGTCGCGCTCTCGCTCCCCTGATCGGCATGAGCGGCAGCGTCGCCACTCAGATGCTCACGGCCCGGTTCAACACCCTCGGCGGAGGGATTCGTGTTCTCAGTCATGCGCTCCATTGTTCCTTACCCATGCGACGTGCGGGCGCACCCCGGGGAAACCCCCACGAAAAGACGGAGGCGGACCACGCGTCGAGACGGCTATGCGACCTCTAGGCTGGTGTCATGTCGCTGCCCAAGGCTCCTCGATTTGCGCCGCTTCCAGCCTGCGCAAATGTGGTGGCTTCGGGGCTGCTGTCCCTGGTCCTTCTGTGGTTATCACCCACGCTACTGATCGTCGGAATTAGCACCGTTCCAGCCCTGGGATCGGGAATATTCTTGATTCTGCTGTGGGTCCTCATGATGCGGGCAATCATTCCAGCGGAACGAATGCGGGCGGTTGCCGTCCACCGTTTAACGCTGCACGTTCCGCCGATGCAGCGATCCACCCTGACCGGGTTGCCTGGACTCGCCCATACCCTCGCACTGGATGTGATGTCGTGGTGGTTTTGGCGTGGGGTCCTCCACCACCACCTCAAGCTTATTCTCGGAGCCTTAGGTTCGGGCCTCAGCCTTTTTTGCCTGCTCGTGGCGTGGGAATTTGGTGATGCCGCCTGGCATCAGACGCATGTCAGCATATTTGGATACGGCATGGCCACCACGTCCCTTGCGCTCACCGCTATCGCGGCGATGCTGCTGTCAGTGATCTTTTTATGTATTGCTGCATTCGGTGATCGACAGCTTGACCGGGCGATGCTCCCCGGCACCGAAGCGGAGTGGTTGCGACACGAGGTTGCTGACCTGACCCGGCAGCGGCAAGGTGCGGTCGATGCCGCTGAAGAAGAACGTCTGCGCATCGAACGAGACCTTCACGACGGCGTGCAGCCGCGGCTTGTGGCCCTGGCCATGACGCTGGGAATGGCCACGGCCAAAATTGACACCGATCCAGCCGCAGCTAAGGCCCTGTTACAGGAGGGGCACCGGGAAGCGAAAGCAACCATCACGGACCTGCGGGAACTAGTTCGAGGAATACACCCGGCGGTGCTCACCGATCGCGGCCTCGACGCCGCACTGTCGGCGGTTGCGGCCCGCTCTCCCGTGCCGTGTGAGTTGGTCGTTGATCTTCCCACTCGTGTGGGGCGTGAACAAGAAGCGGTCGCGTATTTCGTGGTGTCTGAAGCGCTGACCAATATTGCTAAGCATTCCTCGGCCCAGCGAGCGCAGGTCTATGTCCGGTGGCTGCCTGACCCCGGACACAATCACGCGGACAATCAGCGAAACATGTCCGAAGCTAGGCGCAGGGCTGAAAACCCACAGGATTGTTTTCCCGGGCCGAGATACGGCACGGTCGAGGTCGTGGTGTGCGATGACGGACAAGGCGGAGCCCAGATGTATCCAGACGGTCCATCGACGGGGTTGCGCGGTCTGACCAGCCGAGTCGCCGCAGCTGGCGGAACCTTGCGCATTGATAGTCCTCCGGGTGGCCCCACCCGCCTGATCGCATTTGTGCCCGCCTCTATTTCTACAAGCCCTCGCGCCGAGTCGGCATCTCCCGCCCACACCGACGACGGCACCCACCACTCCCAGGAGCGTCCCGCATGAGAATCGTCATTGCCGAAGACTCGGTCCTGCTCCGCGCCGGCCTGGAACGTCTGCTCAGCGATGCCGGGCACGAAGTCGTTGCAGCCGTATCCGATGCCACCGGGCTCTTAGACGCGGTGTCGCGGCTGACGCCAGATCTTGCCATTGTGGATGTGCGCATGCCACCGACTTTCACCGATGAAGGAATTCGTGCCGCCCTGCTGATCCGTGCCCAGAATCCGGGCGTCGCCTTGCTGGTGCTGTCGCAGTATGTCGAAGAGCGATACGCCTCTGAACTCATCGCCGATTCTCCCGGCGCACTCGGGTACGTCTTAAAAGACCGGGTAGCCGACGTGGCCGATTTCCTCCAAATTCTCAACACCGTAGGAGCTGGGGGTACGTCGTTGGACCCCGAGGTCATCCACCAGATTTTGGTGCGTTCACGCCGGCGTTCCGGCCTCAATCAATTAACTCCGCGTGAACGCGAAGTCCTCCAGCTCATGGCTGAGGGTCGATCTAATGCCGCGATTGCCGGGGCACTGTTCATCTCCGAAGGGTCAGTTGAGAAACACATTTCATCACTGTTTGGAAAACTAGGCCTGATTCATGTGGAGGGCGAAAACCGTCGCGTCATGGCGGTTTTACGCTATCTGGAGTCCTGATGCCACGCACCCGGCCCCCTCATACCCCACTGAGAACGCAGCAGATTCCGGCACGAACCATATCGATTCCCACTCCGCAGGCAAAGGCAGTTCGCATCTCTCTGATCACAATTGCCGCCATGTGCCTAGCGACATTGGTGGGCCTGCTCAGCAGTGGATCGATACTCCAATCTGAGAACATGCGCGCCTTTCCGCAGGTCCCAGCGGTCACCAATCTTCCGGCGGGCACCGAGCAGCTGACTGTGCACTCCAATCACCGCGAAATAGCAGTACGCCCCTCCCCCGCGGTCAACCACCCGGTATTGGTTTTCATCCCGCACAATCGCTCGGCCGATGACATCCAGACTCCTCAAGACGGTGCACCGAACGCACGCGCCCACATCGAGGTCACCCAAAAGGGCCAGAAAGCAACCGTGACCGCCACCGTCCCTTACCAGCGAAGCGTTAACCTCATTGGGCTCAGCCGACAAACAGTCACCCGGGGAATCGTTCTGCTTATACCCACCCACCATCCCTCAAACATTCATCTGATCAGTGAAAATGGCGATATCAACGTGTCTGGATCATTCGAGAATCTTCAGGTAAGTTCGCAGAGCGGCGACATCGTTATCCGTCACGCAGACGCGGTGGGCGCTGTGAGCGCTGTATCGCTACTTGGCAATGTCACGGTGCAGCTCACAGATGCGTCGGGCCACGTGCCCGCCCAGGTCACCCTCGGCTCTCAAACGGGGGATCTCGCGGCGAAGCTGCCAGCCGGGCATGAGTACCGCGTCAAAACCACCACGTTCGGCGGGACGACCACCAATAGTGTGCCGTCCTCGCCGTCCGGGATCCCGGTCACCCTCAACACCAAAACAGGTGAGGTTTCGGTGTCCCTCGAGTGAGATCGGCGCACCGCACGGTGACATGCCAAGGCACCGTACGGCGCGCTCGCCCTTCCTGGTCTTTTAATTTCTTTACTTTTATTTCTTTGCTTTCAGGCCTTGCTGAATCAGGTCCATCACCGCGCTATCGGCGAGAGTCTGGGTATCACCAACCTGACGGTCTTCGGCCACATCGCGCAGCAGACGGCGCATGATCTTGCCGGACCTCGTCTTCGGCAATTCGCCCACCAGCAGCACTTTTTTCGGCTTCGCGATGGGACCGATATCGGCGCCGACGTGCTGACGCAAGGTCTCGGCCACCGCGTCGCTTCCACCCTCGTCCTCTAGGCGGTCAGTAGCATCTCCGCGCAAAATCACGAATGCGATCACCGCCTGACCTGTCGTGTCATCACTGGCGCCGACTACCGCAGCCTCAGCGACCCACGGGTGCGCCACTAGGGAAGATTCGATCTCCGTGGTCGAGAGGCGGTGGCCCGACACGTTCATCACGTCATCGACCCGGCCAAGCAGCCAGATATCGCCGTCCTCATCTTTCTTCGCCCCATCACCTGCAAAGTAGTATCCGGGAAAGCGCGACCAATACGTGTCCACAAACCGTTGCGGGTTACCCCAGATTCCGCGGAGCATTGACGGCCACGGCTCGGTGAGCACTAAATATCCCGCCTCGCCGTTTGCAACCGGCTCCCCGGCGTCGTCTACGACCTCCGCGCAGATTCCCGGGAGCGGAACCTGGGCCGAGCCCGGCTTGGTCGAGGTCACCCCCGGCAGAGGCGAGATCATGATGGAACCGGTTTCGGTCTGCCACCAGGTATCGACAATCGGGCACCGCTGGCCTCCGATCACCCGGTAAAACCACATCCAGGCCTCCGGGTTGATGGCTTCTCCGACGCTCCCCAGCAGCCTTAGGCTCGACAGATCGTACTGCGCAGGTATTTCTTCACCCCATTTCATGCAGGTGCGCACCGCTGTGGGCGAGGTGTATAGAACGCTCACCTTGTACTTCTCGACAACTTCCCACCAACGACCCTGGTGCGGAGTGTCCGGCGTGCCCTCATAAATCACCTGGGTTGCGCGGTTAGCTAACGGTCCGTACACCACATAGGTATGCCCGGTAATCCACCCGATGTCAGCCGTGCACCAGTAGATATCCTGCGACGGTTTTAGGTCGAACACATTGCGATGCGTGTAGGCCGCGCCGGTCAAATACCCGCCGGTGCTGTGCACGATTCCCTTCGGCTGCCCGGTCGTTCCCGACGTGTAGAGAATGAACAGCGGATGCTCGGCCTCAACCCAGACCGGCTCACACTCGGTGCTCACTGTCTCCCGGGCCTCATGCCACCAGACATCGCGTTCAGGATCCCAGTACACCTCGGTGTCTGTCCTGCGCACCACCAGCACCTTGCGCACCGACTTCCCACCTTCGTCCAGAGCCGTATCAACCGCGCTCTTCAACGGGAGGCTGCGCCCGCGCCGGAACTGACCATCCGCGGTGATCACTACCTTTGCCTGCGCATCGTCAATCCGCGAGCGCAACGCTGCAGCCGAAAACCCTCCGAATACCACCGAGTGCGGCGCGCCAAGACGAGCACAGGCCAGCATTGCGACGGTTGCTTCCGGAATCATCGGCATGTAGATCGCAACTCGGTCCCCGGTCTCTACTCCGAGATCGCGCAGAACATTGGCCATCCGACCAACCTCGTCCATGAGGTCCCGGTAGGTCAGCGTACGGGTATCCCCGCCTTCCCCCTCAAACAATAAAGCTGCCTGATCCCCGTATCCGGCTTCCACATGACGATCAACGCAGTTGTAGCAAGCGTTTAATGTTCCGTCGGCAAACCAGCGTGCATGCGGAGGATTCGACCAGTCCAGCACCTCCATCGGGGTTTTCTCCCAGCTCAACAGTGATGCCCGGTCTCGCCAGAACGCCAGCCGGTCGCGGGCGGCCTCGTCGTAGAGGTATGGCCTCGCATTCGCATTCTGCACAAACAGAGAGTTCGGGGCAAAGATCCTGCGTTCAGAGGAGAGCTGATCAGCTCCCGATGCGGCTGCGGACGCGCTGGTGGTGTCGGCCATGACAGTTCCTCTCAAGTCCTCAAAGATAGGCCTGGGCAGTCGGCGTGACCGGGCCGGGCGCCGCAAAGCGCACCCACCCCACACCTCACGTGCCCTGGGTCACAGAAGAGACTACAGGAGCTCCCTTTCAATTGCGTGATGGTCTCCACAATGCGTCGCGGTCCTCGCGATAAGCCACAGTCCTCACGACAGGTCAGGGTCCTCTTGACAGGTCAGAGTCCTCACGACAGATCAAGTTCTTACGACAGGTCAGGGTCCTTACGATGCACCACAGTCCGCACAATGGGTTGGGGTGTGCCCGAGACCAAACCCAGCCGCCCATGATTCACTGCTGATATGGCTCACAGTGAATTGTTCACCCCGTTAACCCTGCGCGGCCTGACCCTGCGCAACCGCATTGCACTCTCCCCTATGTGTCAGTATTCCGTCGACACCGAGGACGGCATACCCACACCCTGGCATCTTGTTCACCTAGGCGCGAGAGCCCAGGGCGGCTTCGGGCTTCTCATTGCCGAAGCCGCCGCCGTTGCCCCAGCCGGGCGTATCAGCCCTCGCGACGTCGGATTATGGAGCGATGCGCAAGCGCACGCCTGGGCCCAAATCGTAGACTTTTGCCACACGCAATCGGTTCCGGTCGGAATCCAGCTGGCACATGCTGGACGCAAAGCATCAACCTGGCCCTGGCTTCCCGCCTACGACAACGCGGACCACCCATCCGTACCCGAGTCAGAAGGCGGATGGCAACCGATCGGTCCCAGCGCCATTCCCGCCGAGGGACACCACACCCCTCGCACAATGAGCCTCGGAGAGATTTCCGGAACAGTCGCCGACTTCGCGGAGGCCGCCCGCCGCGCCGTCAACGCCGGATTCGACGTCATCGAACTGCACTGTGCCCACGGATACCTGGTCCACGAGTTTCTCTCGCCGTTATCCAACCAGCGCACCGACGAATACGGCGGCAGTCTCGATAAACGGATGCGACTTGCTTTAGAGATTGTCGAGGCCGTGCGCTCCGTTCTGCCCGATGCCATGCCGCTCCTGGCCCGGATTAGCGCAAGCGACTGGAATGCCGACGGCTGGAACATCGAAGATTCCATCATCCTGACCCGGGAGATGACCGACCGGGGCGTGGATCTCATTGACGTGTCCAGCGGAGGTAACGTTCCCGCCCCGATCCCTGCACGCCCCGGATACCAAGTTCCGTTCGCCCGCGACATTCGCCGCGCCACCGGGGCAGCAGTCGGTACGGTCGGGCTAATCACCGAACCTCACCAGGCAGAGCAAATCCTGATCGACGGGTCCGCTGACCTGATCTTCATTGGACGGGCCGCTCTGCGCGAACCGTCCTGGCCGCAAAAAGCAGCGTTTGCCCTGCGCGAACGCAATGCCAACCCTTATCCGCCGCAGTATGCGCGCGGGGCCTGGCGTTAAGCCATAACCCCGGCGCGCCCGAGCATGGGCGGGTGGTTTGTCGTCACTATGCGATGCCTTGTGATCGTGGAGTCGTGAGCTGTAGACGCTATGAGAAATAGCAGCGGTTTAACACCCCGCCGCGTTTAGCACTCCACGACATTCACGGGGAGCACGGTGACCGCGAGCCCGCCCATGGCGGTTTCCTTGTAGCGCTCGTTCATATCCTTACCGGTTTGACGCATCGTCTCAATCACGGTGTCGAGCGACACATGGTGTTCCCCGGTGCCGCGCAAAGCAAACCGGGCCGCCGTAATCGCTTTGACCGCCGCCATCGCATTGCGTTCAATGCACGGAATCTGCACCAGACCACCCACCGGATCACAGGTAAGTCCCAGATTGTGTTCCATCGCAATTTCAGCGGCGTTCTCCACCTGCGCCGGCTTGCCGCCCATCACTTCACACAATCCCGCCGCAGCCATCGAACACGCCGAACCGACTTCACCCTGACAACCGACCTCCGCACCCGAAATAGACGCACGTTCTTTGTACAGGGAGCCAATCGCACCGGCCGTGAGCAAGAAACGCACCGCCGCCTCGTCGGGATCAATCCCGTCGACATAGGTGGTCGCAAAATGCATCACCGCGGGAATCACACCCGCTGCACCGTTGGTGGGAGCGGTCACCACCCGGCCACCCGCCGCATTTTCTTCATTGACAGCCAGCGCAGCCAGTGACACCCACTCAAAAGCATTCATGGGCAAGCGCGCCGGATCCTCGATGCTGAGCGAGTCGTACCATGCGCTGGCGCGTCGTTCCACCCCGAGACCCCCGGGCAATATTCCACGGCTGCTGGTGCCCTGGTCGATGCACGCTTTCATGGTGTGCCAGATGCGCAGGGCACCCGCTCTGATCTCTTCATCGCTGCGCCACTGCCGTTCCCGGCGAAGCATGGCTTCCGAAATTGAAATACCCTCTTCGGCACACACCCGCAGCAGCTCACCCGCGGTGGTGAACACTGCCAGACCGTTATCTTCGGCGACCACCTGGGCCACGCTGAGCGCCGAATCCGCCTCATCCACGACGAACCCGCCGCCAATGGAGTACATGGTTCGCACCTGAAGCTCCTGGCCCTTGGAGTCCAGCGCGATAAAGCGCATTCCGTTCGGATGTGCAGGCAACACGGTCAGGGGGTGCAGCACCAGGTTGGATGGCCGGGTAGTAATCGGCACTTTCCCAGCGAGCATCGCCCCACCATCGGCTTCAATGGTGGCGATGCGATCTCTGCCAGCTGCGGGATCAATCGTCTCCGGGTCGGCACCCTCGAGCCCGAGGACCACTGCATCTAGGGTGCCGTGCCCTTTGCCCGTGGCTGCGAGCGAGCCGTACAGATGCACCACAACGTCGCTAACCTGCGGTCCTAGGCGCGGGTCGGCGAGAATATCCGTAGCAAATGTGGAGGCCGCACGCATGGGGCCCACCGTGTGCGACGACGACGGACCAATACCGATCTTAAATAGGTCAAATAGGCTAACGCTCATCCTTTACCCCGTCCCAGGTTGCGGCGGGAGCCTCGCGACGATCCGCCAGATCCGCGCCGGGAGGTCCCGGCATGTCCTTGACGCTGCACGCCCCCCCTTTGTGCTGCGCCGCGTTCCCTTGATTCCGAGTGCGTCCTGATGCGCCGCGTGCGCTGGTACGTGCACCGCCACGAGTAGCGCTTTGACCACCGCCACGGCCCGATCGAGACGTTTTAGGCTGGTCGGCGGCCTGCTCGTCCCAGGCGGCGCGCAGCTGTTCATTCATTCGCCGCTCGTCAGCAATGCGCGCATTCGCCCCCTTCTTGCGCGACAGATCCAGTTTGCGCGGCGCACCTTTGTACTTCGTGAGCGCCGGATCGTCTACCGGCTGACCTGACGGGGTCCGAGCGCCGACCTCACTCAAGGACTCATGCTGCTCGGTCACCTCATCCACCCATTCGGGTTCGACCTTCGCCCCAGCGAGAACTTTGCGCATGGGCTCGACCTGATGCGGAAGCACCAAGGTGGCAACCATTCCCTGCGCACCCGCCCTGGCAGTGCGACCAGACCTGTGGACGTATTCCTTAATGTCGGTAGCTGGATCGACATGAAGCACTAAAGACACGTCGTCAATATGCAGCCCGCGGGCCGCCACATCGGTAGCGACCAGCACGTCGTATCCCCCGTCATGCCCACCCTGCCGGAATCCCGCCAGCACATTGGTGCGTAGCCCCTGCTGTTTGCTGCCGTGCAGAGCAGCGGCCGCGATCCCCACTTCACACAATTCCTGAGCAACCCGCTCTGCTCCCAACTGAGTCCGGGTGAACAGAAGCGTCCGCCCCGAACGGGCCGCAATCTGAGCCGTGACCTGTCGTTTCCGCTTCGGGTCGATGGCAAACGCATAGTGCCGCATGGTTTGTACCGCCGCGGCAACCGGCACCATTTCGTGTGTGATGGGGTCCACTAAAAAACGATCCACGAGTTCATCCGCGGCGTCATCCAATGTCGCGGAGAACAGCATTTTCTGGGTGCCCATCGGGATGTGCTGCAAGATCTCCACCAGCACCGGGAAAAATCCGAGCTCGGTCATGTGATCTGCTTCGTCAATGACGGTCGTCTCGACCCGGTCCAACATGAGCGCATTGCGCTCAGCCAGGTCAACCAGCCGCCCGGGCGTAGCCACAATGATTTCACATCCGGCGCGCAAAGCCTCAGCCTGCTTATCGAGGTTCATCCCACCGGCCACCAGCTGGGCCTTAATTCCGCAGGCCCGGGCGAACGGGTGAATGGTGTCCACCACCTGTGAGGCGAGTTCACGGGTCGGCACCAACACCACGCCGAGCGGGCGGTGGCGGTGCGAGCTGCGGCCTCGGAACCTCGCGCACATGGCGAGGGTGAAGGCAAGAGTTTTACCCGAACCAGTTTCGGCACGCGCAAGGACGTCGCGTCCAGCCAGAGCGTCTGGAAGGATCGCCTCTTGAATCTCGAACGCGTGGGTTAACCCCTGCCGGGCGAGGACATCCAGAGCCTCCTGCGGCAGCGCCATGTCCTCAAATTTCGCGCTGTGGTGTCTCGCACGGCGACGGGCCTTGGGCATGGAATTCTCCTCGAAACGGGGACAGTCAGTGGCCCCGCGAGCGGTCAGGCATCCCGGGGTGTCCTTCTATCTTCTCGCATACCTGTCCGGCCCGGCGCCAACGCGGACGCTCAACGCCGCGGGAATCACGTCGGCTGCCGTGGATCACCGCCTAACCCGCGTGGAACAATGTGCCGTGATGATGCGTACTCTCATGACTTCAAAGATCCACCGCGCCACCGTGACCCAGGCCGACCTGCACTACGTCGGGTCCGTCACGGTGGATTCAGACCTGCTGGCTGCCGCGGGGATTCTGGAAAACGAACAGGTCACAATTGTCGATGTCACCAACGGAAGCCGGCTGGTGACCTATGCGATTAACGGCCCAGCCGGCTCCGGTCAGATCTGCATTAACGGCCCGGCAGCCCACCTGGTGGGTGTGGGCGATGTGGTGATTCTGATCGCGTACGGTCTCTTCACCGATGAGGAAGCACATCGGCACCGTCCTACCGTGGTCCATGTGGACGCGGACAATCGCATCACTGGGATTGGGCATGATCCCGCTGAAGCCCCTCCGGGCGATCCCACGCTGCATTCCAGTCGCTGATATTGCGACTGGAATGCAGCGTGAGGTCAGCCAAGCAGCCGGGGCCGCTGCCACGGCTCGCCGAGCACATGCTGGGCGAGGAACGCGAACACCGTCTCGTACCAGACCGCTGAATTATTCGGGCTGAGAACCCAATGGTTTTCGTCGGGGAAGTACAGGAACTTGTGCCTGCTTTCCCCCGGACCCGCATTTTCGTGGCTCAGCAGGTCGTACCACAGGCGCAGGCCTTCACCAATCGGGACCCGATAGTCCTTATCCCCGTGGATCACCAACATCGGCACCTCAATGTTTGAGGCGAACAGGTGCGGGCTGAACAGCTCATTGTGCTGGTCAGAGAGGTTCGCCGACCAGAAGTCTGCACAGTCCGTCGTCGCCCGCATCTGATCCAGTGCCCACAGTGAGGCATGGGTGATCACGCAGTTAAAGAACGTGCCCGTATGCCCGGCGATCCAGTTCGCCATATAGCCGCCGTAGGATCCGCCCATCGCGGCCTTGCGCGTGTCGTCAATGTCCTCACGGTCCAGGGCGACCCGGGTCAGGCGCATGATGTCATCAAACGGGGTGCCACCGAGCTGGCCCCAGCCGCGGTCGATCATGGCCTGACCGTACCCGGTGGAGATCGCCGGATCGGGAAGCAGCACAGCGTAGCCGCGGGCAGTTGCCGTCCACGGATTCCAGCGCCAGCTCCATCCATTCCACGACCCCATCGGGCCACCGTGAACCCACAGCAGGAATGGGGCCGGGGATTGCGGGCTGACGCCATCGGGTAGACACAGCCAGGCGCGCAGCGGCGTGCCGTCTTCTGCCGTGGTGGTGATCTCGGTCAGCTGCCCGGGCACCTGGACGGGTTCGATCGGCGTCGGGGTGGCCTCCGCTTGGATAGCCTGCCGGGGCCTCCCCGAGGCCGCAGCACCGCGCAACACCACCGGGAAGGGCGCGCGATCAATCGCATTGGCGAGGGCATGGACGTCACCGCTGGCCTCGTCGAGACTGATCGACGTGAACATGAACTTATCGTCGGTGAGCAGATACACCACGCCGCTGTCGAGGTCGCAGTAGTAAATAGCGCCGTATCCGAGCCGATCAGCGGTCAGCAGCACTCCCCGGGAGTCGGCGGTGGGGACCAGCTGCTCGGGCCAATCAGTGAACGGTTCTCCGTCGGGCGTATGCAGATCCAGTGATCGCAGCTGGCCCGAGTCGAGATCCACCACGCTCAATCCCACCGCAAGCGGGCGGTCTACCGAGGCGATGGTTTGACGAAGCAGAACTGCCCGCCGATCATCCGGGGTGATGACCGGCGCGATGAGGTCATACCCTTCCTCACTCGCCAGAATCGCGCTCATTCCGCTATTGACATCCACCGCGAGAATCTCTGACCGCCGCTGAACCCCGCGGACGGTCCGGGACACCTGCGCCACAAGTAGGGTCCCGTCGGAATTCACCGCGAATTCGCTGAGCTGTTGGTCTTGCTCCAGAGCCGTCACCCGATGCAGCGACAGCTGGGCGTCCGGATGGGCAGCATCGCGAGGATCAGCGAAGAACACCTGTGGCACGGCGGGGCCGAGGTCTTCATCCCAGGCCCGAACCGGGAACCCTTCATGCAAAATCGCGGAGGTTTTGGTCTCCCGACGATCTTTAGCGAAGTCCTCGTCGTCTGAGGCCGCGAGCGCCCGCGGGGAGGACGGAGCGATAAAGAACATGCGTCCGCCCGTGCGAGCTGGAAGCAGATGCTCAATGGAACCATCGCGGGTGAGCACCGGGAACGCTTCCCCACCGCTGCGAGGTAGAAGGTAGAGGGTCGTTTTCCCTTCGTCGTCGTTGTCCGCGCGTTTTCCGGTAAAGAGAATGTCACCTTCGGGAGTGAACCCAATCAGGCTCTCTCCCTCACGACCTCGGGTCAGCCGGACCGGGGCATCGACCGAACCGGGCCGTCCCGTCGGCAATTCCCACAGGGAAGACACGTAACTGTTCTTCTTCTCCCCGAGCTCGCTCACCACCGCGATCAGTCGGGTGCCATCGGGCGATAGCCTAAGGCCGTTGTGCCGGCGCAAGGCCACATAGTCGGACAGGGATGCGAAGCTTCCCGCCGATCCGGTGGCGGCATATCCCGGTCCTTCGGAATCCGGTCGGTTATGTGCATCCGTGCGCTGTGAATCATCCATCCCAGAAGTTCATCACACAGCGCGGGTTGATGCCTGCCTATTGAGTCCCTAGCGCGGCACAAGATGGGAACGATGCGCCACCGACTACGCCTGACGCGCACGGGATGCGGCAAGCTTTTCCTGCAGCATCGCCCGCAATTCGGGATCGTCCATCACCAGGCGCACGGTGGGACAGTCTTGTGGACCGGTCGCACCCGGTACACAGAGGGAGCACGGGTCTCCTGGACGCAGCGGACATTTAGGCATGGCTTTGCCCGACTGGTGGCGGCCACCCGTCACCGGACGGACTGAACGGGCATCGGTCCGGTTCTCCATGTCCCTGACAGTACGCCCGCTACCCGAGAGCTCACCGACAAGGTGCGCCATAAAAAAATTTTCACGTGGAGGTTGAGTGCCGCCATGACACCGCCATCACAGACCCATCACAACGATGTACCTATTTCACGTCCCGTCGGCGTGCCGAATCGTTCATGAGAGCCTCCATCGTTAGGGTTGACCTCCCGTTAAAAGGGATTTCTCTGTGTCAACGGGATCATTCATCTGCAGAGATGTGTCATTCGGAGGGATGCGAATGCCGTCACCATCCGCCACCGTGATCGATCCGCCTCGCACATCCGACTACACCCGGTCCCCTGACTTCACCCGTCTATGGTTTGCCCGCGCAGCCTCCGACGCCGCGACCGCCATTGCCATGGGAGCGATCCCTTTAATTGCGGTGCGTATCTTGGATGCATCTACTCTGATGATCTCGTTGATCACTGCGGTGTCGGGAATCGTCGGAGCCTTGTGCGCTCTCCCCCTGGGCCCTAGCGTCGATAGACGGCGTAAACGTCCGACGATGATCGCAATGGACATATCGCGTGCCATTTTGCTGATGTCGGTTCCCATCGCCTCGGGTTTTGGACTGTTGACATTCACCCACCTCCTCGTGGTTGCATCCGTGACCTCACTGGGCGCCATCCTGTTCAGCGGTGCATCCACCGCCCATCTCAAAGACCTCGTTCCATCCCGAGACCGCACCCATGCCATCGGCAAGCTTGAATCCACCTTCTGGGTTTTCAACATGGTCGGTCCAGCAGCGGGTGGAGCAGTGGTCCAAGTCCTCGGGGCAACCGCCACCCTCGCATTGCAAGCTATCGGCCTGCTGCTGTCCGCTCTAGGCGTATCACGCATACAAAAACCGGAGTCCACGCCACCCCGCACACCCACACACCACTTCTTCGCAGAGGCTGGAGCCGGATTCACAGAAATATTCCGACACCCCATTTTGCGGGCACTCTTTATCAACTCGACACTCTTTGCTGGCATGATCGCCTGGCTCAGCCCGCTAGAACTGGTGCTACTGCTGCGCGATCTTCACCTTCCGGCGTGGCAATATGGTCTCGCGTTAGCGCTTCCCAGCCTCGGCGGAGTCATCGGTTCCTGGATCGCCTCACGGTATGCGAGCCGGCACGGGCAGATACCCACTTTGATCACTAGCTCGGTTCTGCGCGGGTTGCCGGTTGTTGCCATCGCTTTTACTCCCACCGGCCTCATCGGCGTCCTCATCTATATTGTGGCGAATTCACTGCTCCTTACGGCGGCGGGGGTCTTTCGCCCCGTGTATTCGGCGGTGCGTCTGGACGCCACCCCCGACGCCTATCTCGCGCGGGTCACCACCGCATTTACCCTCGGCTCACGCGGCGCCGCTCCCATCTTCGCGCTGCTCGGCGGCATACTCGCCTCGATCCTCGGTATCCGCAGCGCACTCTTGATCGGGGCGATACTACTCATCGCATCCACCCTCATCCTTCCGTGGCGCCACCGAGCCGCCGCCTAAGGCGTCTTGTGAGCGCCCCCCTGTAATGGCTTCCGTTGATGCGTCGCACATCGACACTCCTTAGCTAAACCACCCCGTCCGCAGGTGTCCGTATGCGCTGATCCTCACGCTCTGATCCCTCCCGGTGATGCGTACACTGGGTGCATGGCCATGCTGCGACTCCTTCCGTAGCCGCGTCGAACAAAGCCCGTCCCGTTCGCCTCGCCGTCAGCTGCCGGTGGTTGATGTTCGTTATTGACACCGGCGACGCTCAGTCGGCAGAGCGCGACCCACGGTCAGTTGCGGGCATCGGCGCGGCCGACCCCTGTTCACACAGGGGTCTCTTTGTGCGATAACACTCGCCGCCAGTTAAGGACCCACCCGAGTTGAATTGCCGATGCGCGGCACGCATGGAGCCCGCCGGCGCCTGAGGACGAGGAAAAACATGACCGAGGTATCTCACCGCTACACCGCTGAGACAGCGGGCACCATCGAAGAGCACTGGCAGGAGGTGTGGGCCCGCACCGGTGCCTTCGAGGCTCCGAACCCCGTGGGTGATCTCGCCCCGTCCGATGGGTCCGCCATCCCTGGCGATAAAATGTTTATTATGGACATGTTCCCCTATCCTTCGGGTCGGGGCATGCACGTGGGCCACCCCCTGGGTTACATTGCGACCGATGTCGTCGCGCGATACCACCGAATGCTCGGCAAAAACGTGCTCTACACCATGGGCTATGACGCGTTTGGTTTGCCCGCTGAACAGTACGCGGTGCAGACCGGAACCCACCCCAGAGTCAGCACGGAACAAAACATTGAGACCATCCGCAAACAGCTGCGGCGCCTCGGACAGTCCCACGACCTGCGTCGTTCCTTCGCCACCATTGACGACGACTATGTGAAGTGGACCCAGTGGATCTTTTTGCAGATCTTCAACTCCTGGTACGACCCGGACGCAGTGCGCGAGGACGGCGGCACGGGTAAAGCGCGTCCGATTTCTGAGCTCAAAGGCGCAATTCAGGACCGCGATATCGACCCGTGGGCGCTTGCGGATCGTCTCGGCATCGAGCTGCCTAAGTACTGGCGGGGTCGTAAACCCGCCGAGGAACACTGGGATCCAGCGAAGAACACCCCGTTTGACTTCCTGGTGCAGTACGAACCGCATCACATGCGCGAATTGGTGGACTGTTTCCGATTGGCATACATCTCTGACACGCCGGTGAACTGGTGCCCGGGCCTTGGAACCGTGCTGGCTAATGAAGAGGTCACCGCCGAAGGACGCTCGGAGCGCGGCAACTTCCCGGTATTCCGCTCGACCCTGCGACAGTGGAATATGCGGATCACCGCCTACGCTGACCGCTTAATTGATGATCTAGAGAAGGTCAACTGGCCGGACGCCATTAAGTCTATGCAGCGGCATTGGATTGGTCGCAGCCACGGGGCCGAGGTGACGTTTGAGATCGCTGACACGGAGGAGAAAGCAGAGCAGAGCTCTCCTCGCGTTCAAGCCCAGGCCCGCGCACACTTTGACGTGTTCACCACTCGTATCGACACCCTGTTCGGCGCCACGTTCTGCGTCCTCGCGCCCGAGCATCCGTTGCTGGCTGACCCGGCGACGTTGCCTAAGCAGTGGCCGGCCGAGTGTCGGGATAGGTGGACCGGCGGCGCATCCAGTCCTCGCGAGGCGGTCGCGGCCTACCAGGCGCAGGCTGCGGCAAAGGACGACGACGAACGCACCACCGATGACAAAGCAAAAACCGGTGTGTTTACCGGCTTGTTCGCAATTAATCCGATGGACGGTCGCCATCTGCCCGTCTTTACTGCCGACTATGTGCTCACCGGTTACGGGACTGGGGCGATCATGGCGGTTCCCGCTGAGGACGAACGCGACTACGCCTTCGCTGAGGCGTATGACCTCGACGTGATCCGTACGGTGCAGCCTCCGGCTGACTTTGAGGGCGGCGCCTACACGGGTGACGGCGAAAAGATCAATTCCGCCAACGACGACCTAGATTTGAATGGCCTGTCAAAAGATGAAGCGAAGGCTCGCGCCACCGACTATGCGCAGGAGCGCGGTTTCGGACGTGCCCGGACCACGTTCCGGCTTCGAGACTGGCTGTTCTCGCGGCAGCGGTATTGGGGCGAACCCTTCCCGATTGTCTATGACCTGGACGACCCAGACGTCCCGATTGCTCTACCCGCTGATCAGCTGCCGTTGACTCTGCCGGAAGTGGACGACTTCTCCCCGCAGACCTTTGATCCGGAGGACGCAGATTCCGTTCCGGTCACTCCGCTCTCCCGCGCAACCGACTGGGCCGAGGTGACATTGGATCTCGGCAAAGGCCCTCGCCGCTACCGGCGCGAGACCAACACGATGCCCAACTGGGCAGGCTCGTCGTGGTACGAGATTCGATACATTGACCCCACGAACGCCGACTGCATCGTCGAACCCGCCAACGAAAAGTATTGGATGGGTCCGCGGCATGACGGCGATGTCGGCGGCGTGGATTTGTACGTCGGCGGCGTGGAACATGCCGTGCTTCACCTGCTGTATGCACGCTTTTGGCACAAGGTCCTGTTCGACCTTGGGCATTTGTCGAGCCAGGAGCCATTCCAGCAGCTGTTTAACCAGGGTTATGTACAGGCGTACGCCTACACGGATGCCCGGGGCGTGTATGTTCCCGCTGAGGAGGTGGTTGAGAGCTCCGATGGCCGCTTCACCTGGAACGGAGAAGAGGTCCAGCGCGAGTACGGCAAAATGGGCAAGTCGCTGAAGAACATGGTGGCGCCTGACCAAATTTATGCGGATTACGGTGCCGATACCTTCCGCGTGTACGAAATGAGCATGGGGCCGTTGGATATGTCCCGCCCGTGGGAAACGCGCGCCGTGGTCGGCTCCCAGCGATTCCTGCAGCGCCTGTGGCGGCTCGTGATTGATGAAGAAACCGGTGAAGTGATTGTCTCCGAGGAGGAGGCCGATAAAGCGACCAGGCAGGCTGTTCACCGTACCATCGACGGTGTTCGCTGCGATATGGACGGCATGCGCTTTAACACCGTCGTCGCTAAGCTCATCGAGCTGGTCAACTATCTGACGAAGCTGAGCGGCAACGGAACGCGTATTCCGCGAGAAGCGGTGGAACCGCTGGTGTTGATGACGGCTCCGCTCGCCCCGCATATGTGCGAGGAACTGTGGCAGCGTCTCGGGCATAAGCAGTCTTTGGTTCGTGCTCCCTATCCGGTTGCTGATCCGGAATATCTGGTGCGCGAGGCTGTGACTTGCGTGGTCCAGATCAAGGGGAAGGTTCGTCACCGGCTCGACGTGTCCCCGGAGATCAGCGAAGCAGACCTGGAGGCTCTGGTTCTTGCCGATCAAAAAGTCATCGATATCCTCAACGGTGCACCCGTGCGCAAAGTGATCGTGCGCGCACCGAAGCTCGTAAGTATCGTGATCTGATCATCGCGTAAAGCCACCAATGGTGGGCTGGGGCGCGCAGTGTTTATCACACTGCGCGCCCCAGCTGCGTATTAGGCCTCGGGGCTCTCCCCTAGATCCTTGCCCTTTGTTTCAGGCAGGGTTAGCACTGTCGCCGAGGAAATTAAGAGCAGGGCAATCGAATACCCCACAAATGCCGTGGTTCCCAGAGCCGGTAGCAAATAGCCGGCGGTGCCACCGAAGAGAGCAATGGAAATGGCGTACGGAATTCCGAAACCCGATGCCCGCTGCCCGGTCGGGAACATTTCCGCATAGGTCGCTGGAGCGTGGCTGAGGAACCCTGCGAGCAGCATCAGCTGGATACAGATCGCGACAATCAGCTGCCACAAATGACCGCCCTGAAGCAGCGTCACCAATGGCACGTAGGCCACCGCGCTGCCGAGCAGCGCAATCAAGATCGAGGGCTTGCGTCCTATACGGTCCGAGAGCGCACCCCAGAACGGCAGGGCAATAATCAGCGCGATATTGCCGATGAAGGAGGCAACAAAAGCGTCCCGGGCTGAATACCCGAAACTCTCTTGCGCTAGCGCGGGCATTGTGACCGACCATACGTAATAGGCGACCGTCAAACCAGCGGTCATACCGATGACCTGGAGGGCAACGCGCCAGTTCCGAGCCACCGATATATAGACGTTTTCGCGCGGACCGGTTTTAGCTTTTTCCTGTTCAAAGACTTCGGATTCATCCATAGAGGAGCGAATCCACAGGGCGATCAGACCCAGCACCGCACCGACTGCGAACGGAATACGCCAACCCCAGGCATTCATCTGTTCTGTGGTCAGCGAGGTCTCCAAGAGCAAACCGAGTGCGATACCGGCCAGAAGACCGATCGTTCCGGTGACATAAATGGAAGACGCCCACAAACCGCGTCGCTCACGGGGAGCATGCTCTGCTAAATAGGTTTGCGCAGACGGCAGCTCCCCACCGTGAGCAAGTCCCTGTATCAGCCTAGCGACCAGCAGTAACGCGGACGAGAACCAGCCGACTTGGTCGTAAGTGGGGCACAGTGCAATCAGCAGCGACCCCAAGGAGGCGCACACCACCGCCATGGTCAGAGCATGTTTGCGTCCGACTCGGTCACCTAACCAGCCGAACACCACACCCCCGAAGGGGCGCGCTACGAAACCAACCGCGAAAATCGCCATGGTGGATAGAAACGCCGAGGTTTTATCACCGTGGTTGAACACCTGCGTTGAGAAGAACACCGCGAAGGTCGCGTAAACGTTCCAGTCGTACCATTCGAGCGCGTTCCCTACGCCCGTTCCGAGAATAGTTTTAACCGCTGATTGGCGCGGTGGCCGAGCGGCACGTTCAGGCGGGTCACTGTGCGGCTGAACTGTACGGCTGAGCGACTGATTGGCATCGCCATTGATCTTGTCTCGTGTGCTGACGGAATCGGGTCCGGGGATAAGGGACATCGGTACCTCCGAGGGAATGAGTGTCGCACACACTACGACGCTCACCGGGAGGCGATGGCTCATGCCCACCAGTCGGACCCGGAACAGAGGATGCGGGCGGGGCGGATGGCAGCCTCGCTAAGCTCCCCAGACGCACCGGCCTCTGGGGAGCTTAGCCGAGTCGCGAGCCGATCTCGTGCTCAGATCATGACCTGCTGGACGATTCACCGTGATCACCGGCGGCGTCTGCCTTGTGATCCGGTGCATCTGCGTCGGTTGCCACAACAGTCAGGCCGTCGTGGTCGGCCGCAAGGTCAACCTGCACCGTCTGCCCGTCGCGAACCTTCCCTTCCAAAATCAGCCGGGCGAGGTTGTCGCCGATCTCCTTTTGCACCAGCCTGCGCAATGGGCGCGCACCGTAGGCCGGGTCGAAGCCCTTTTCAGCCAGCCAGGCGGTTGCGGCGTCAGACACGTCGAGGCTGATCCGGCGGTCCTTCAGGCGCTTGGCCACGTCTTTAACCTGGAGGGTGACGATCTTGCCGAGTTCGCTCTGGGTGAGCGAGTCAAACATGACGATGTCATCCAACCGGTTGAGGAACTCCGGTTTGAACGCCGAGCGGACGATTCCCATCACGGCCTCGTGTTTAGCGCTTTCGCTCAGAGTCGAATCCTGTAGCGCATGCGACCCGAGATTCGAGGTGAGAATCAGGATCGTATTGCGGAAGTCCACGGTGCGACCCTGCCCGTCGGTTAGCCGGCCATCATCGAGCACCTGCAATAGGATGTCGAAAACATCCGGGTGGGCTTTTTCTACCTCGTCCATGAGCACAACCGAGTAGGGCCGACGACGCACAGATTCGGTGAGCTGGCCGCCCTCTTCGTAGCCGACATATCCCGGAGGGGCACCGACGAGCCGAGCCACACTGTGCTTCTCCCCGTATTCAGACATGTCGATACGCACCATGGCGCGTTCATCGTCGAAGAGGAATTCGGCCAGTGCTTTTGCAAGCTCGGTTTTGCCGACTCCGGTCGGGCCGAGGAAGAGGAATGAACCGGTGGGACGATTCGGATCAGATATTCCAGCGCGTGCGCGGCGCACCGCGTCGGCCACTTCGGCTACGGCGCGCTGCTGCCCAATCAGCCGGGCACCGATGATGGTTTCCATGTCTAGTAGCTTCTGGGTCTCTGACTGCAGTAGCCGCCCGGCAGGAATTCCGGTCCACGACGAGACAACTTCCGCGATATCGTCCGGTCCAACTTTTTCGGCTACCAGCGGCCGCTCTGCGAGGTCTTCTTTTTCCTCGCGTTCTTCGGCGTTTTCCAGCTCTTTTTTAAGCTGCGGAATATCGCCGTAGAGGATCTTCGAGGCGGTGGTTAGATCGCCTTCACGCTGAGCCCTATCGGCTTGCATCCTCAGGTTCTCGAGTCTGGCTTTGAGTTCACCGACCTGGTTTAATCCCGCTTTTTCGCGCTCCCATCGGGCGGATAGTGCGTCAGCCTTTTCTTTCTTGTCGGCGAGTTGCCGCCGCACAGATTCCAGCTGCGCTTCGCTCCCGGGATCATCAGTTCCCTTAAGAGCCATTTCTTCCATCCGCAGGCGGTCTACCATGCGCCGCAGCATGTCGAGTTCCACGGGGCTGGAGTCCAATTCCATCCGTTGCCGGGAGGCTGCTTCGTCGACGAGGTCAATCGCTTTGTCCGGTAGCTGGCGCCCGGTGATGTACCGGTCTGACAGGGTGGCAGCAGCGACTAAAGCCGCATCGGTGATGGAGACTTTGTGGTGGGCTTCGTATTTGTCTTTGAGCCCGCGCAATATGGTCACGGTGTCTTCAACACTCGGTTCGCCGACGAAGACCTGCTGGAAGCGGCGTTCCAGGGCCGGATCTTTTTCGATTCGTTCGCGGTATTCATCGAGTGTGGTTGCACCCACCATCCGCAGTTCACCGCGGGCCAGCATCGGCTTGAGCATGTTCCCCGCGTCCATGGCACCCTCGGAGCCTCCGCCTGCTCCGACGACGGTGTGCAGCTCGTCGATAAAGGTGATGACCTGGCCGTCTGAATTGCGAATTTCGTCGAGCACTGCTTTCATGCGCTCTTCAAATTCGCCGCGATATTTAGAGCCGGCCACCATCGAGCCCAGGTCGAGGGATACGAGGGATTTCCCTTTCAGGGAATCGGGTACGTCTCCTTCCACGATCCGCTGCGCAAGGCCTTCTACGACTGCGGTTTTCCCGACACCGGGTTCACCGATCAGCACCGGGTTGTTCTTCGTGCGCCGAGATAGCACCTGGACAACCCGGCGAATTTCAGCGTCACGGCCAATAACGGGGTCAAGTTTGCCTTCGCGGGCGGCAGCGGTGAGGTCAACACCGAACTTTTCGAGGCTGTTCAGGGTGCCCTCTGGGTTTTGTGTGTTCATGGACTGTTCTCCTCGGATCGCGGGAATCGCCTCTCGCAATGCTTTAGTGGTGGCACCTACCTGCCTGAGCAGTTTGGCGGCGTCGTCTTTGCCCTGTGAAATACCGACGAGCAGGTGCTCGGTTGAGATGTAGGTCTGGTGGTTCTCGACGGCTTCCTGGCGGGCGTAGTCAAGTGCGTCGTAGCCGGTGCCAGCGAATGTTGGATGCTCGGGGGCACCGGTTCCGCTGACGCTCGGTAGGGCATACAGTTTGCGCATGACCTGCTGGCGCAGGTGGTCGATGTCGGCGCCGAGGTGTTTCAAAAGCGCGTATGCGATGCCGTCGCGTTGATCTAGCAGTGCGCCCAGAAGGTGCAATGCGAGAACCTGGGGGTTCCTGGATTGTTCGGCGCGTTCTGCGGCGGCCGCGACCGCTTCCTGAGACTTAGTGGTGAATTGAAATTCCACGGCGCTCCTTCGTCATGCCTTTGGTTCTCACGGGTGCTGTGGCACAGCTCCCGGGGTACACCGAGAACAACGATCCCAAGGTTGAGTCTATTCCACTCAACTATCTAGATATGAGCCGGATCTCAGGACTCCCAATCCGCCAGCCTCACCGCCTCGCGAGGCGCAAACATCCCAAACCTAGTCAATATCCACGGCGACAACACGACATGTCGTACCTCACCTTTATCCTAGATCGAGATGCCGGAGTTCTCTGTGACACATCCTCCCGATGCCCACGCCCAAACTTCGCGCGACCGACGTACCGTTTCACAAAGGACTGGTCATGCCGTTTACCCCGCTTCCCCCCGGCTATACCGGCAACCAGCCCGATACCGGTCCGCGCCAGCCAGCCGCCCCAGACCGCCTCAGGTTTACCTCCGTCAACGCAACCATCGCGGCAACCCCCCTGCGCACCATTCTGCTCTGGATCGCCGCATCCCTACTCGGCGTCGGTTTACTGATCGCCCTAGCGTTCCCTCTACTCTGGGCGGGCCTGGGCACCGTGACCTTCTTTTCGGTCATGGCATTTTTCTCCCTCGCCACAGTCACGGCCATCATGATGCTGGCAAATTTCTGGCATCCGCAGCCCATCGTGCTCACCATCTTGGCAATTCTCTGGGGAGCCGTCCCCACCGCCGGCATCGCAATACTCCTAGAAACAGTGTTAGACCTCATCGTTTTCACACTGACTAACTCCCCCGAGCTCGCCCATCAGTTCTCAATGGCGCTGAGCGCTCCCGTCATCGAAGAAGTGCTCAAGGGGCTCGGCCTGCTGGCCCTCCTCTTAGCGGCGCGGAAAAACTTTAACGGCCCTCTCGATGGCCTCGTCTTTGGAGCCCTGATCGGAGGCGGCTTCGCCTTTATCGAAAATATCCAGTACTACATCAGCGGCTATGAAGAGTACGGCGCAATCGGCGGCGGCGTTTTAATCCTGATGCGTGGAGTGGGAAGCATCTTCTTACACCCGCTATTCACCTCGTTGACGGGGCTCATCATGGGTGCGGCCACCCGCGCATGGGGCACCGTTGCGGGGGCGCTGATATTTTTTGGTGCTGTCTGGCCCGCGATTGTCTTGCACTTTGGCTGGAACCTCGCTGCCTTAACGTCCGATGGGGCAATAGTTTTAATCAGCTTCCTCGTGCTCTTCACCCTCTCCGCTCTATGGCTCGCGCTAATTGGCCTGCTCCTTTACGACCAGGCGCGCCTGATGCGGGCTCGCCTCACCGATTACGTCCATGAAGGGTGGCTCTTACCCCAGGAAGTCCACATGCTCGGCAGCTCGAAAGGGCGCCGCGAGGCCAAACGCTGGGCAGCGACATTCGGTGCGACCACGCTCATGCAAAGATTCATCAAAGACGCTGCTGAACTCGCCTTAGCCCGGCAGCGCATCCTGGCCGACGGCCCCTCACCCGCCCGCCTCACTGAGGAGCGGCACCTGCTGAGCCAGGCCATCGCCGACCGTCAAGAATTGCTGTCCCGAGCATCTTCAATGACGATCCAGCAACCGGTCCAGCTCCCGCCGCTCCTTCTTAGTGGGCCGCCCACTACCGGGATCACGCCGCGGGGGCCGAGCCAGCATCTGGGGCAGTGGCGGGGGCGTTAAATCCTCATAAGCAGTCACGGCAATCGGAGCCCCTACACGGCGGGCAATGATCCGGCGCACCCGATAAATATGCTCAACACCGGGTTTCCGCAGCCGCACCTCATCACCGACCCGGACCGCCTGAGCAGCCTTCACCGGAGCACCATTTAACCGCACATGGCCGCCCCGGCACTGCGCCGTAGCCGCAGACCTGGTCTTCGTCAGTCTCACCGCCCACAGCCAAACATCTAGCCGGACGCTTGCGGGGTCACCCGGCAACGGGCCTGGACTCGGTTCGAGCGCGGACACCTCGGACGGCTGTTTCACATCCCCACTCACAGCGCCCACTGCACCGCCCCCACGGCCAGGATCCTGCCCAAGCCCGTGACTGCTAGGGCCACCGTGTCTCGACGCACTCATGCTGCTGCCTTTCCATCAACGCCAGGCTCTAATACTTTGCCGTCAACCGCTAGCCTTCTAACACCAGTCCCCGTCTCTGTGCCACGAATAACCGTGAACCTTGAGCTCCAATCCCCACAAACTAAACCAATCCAGCGACAGGCCGGGGGTTAACGGCCAACGCGTGCGCCCGCCCCATCGCCGAAAGCTACTCCAGGTCCGTCGGTGGACACCACCCCATCGCCAGAGACCTCCTCGTCACCAGATGCACAGTCAGCCTGACTCACGAGGTCTATCACCGCGGGACGCATCGCGCCCAACCACACCGCCCGCAGCGACCGAGTGAGATCCAACCCAGGAACCTCCAGCGCAACCAGATTCCCGGCAGCGACCGCACCATCTACCGCCGAAATACCGAGCACTGCCGGAGCTGTGCCCGCCAGCGCCGCGGTGCGCACGGCCTGGTTACTGGACACTTCCAATGCGGGCGGCACGGGATGAAACGGCGCAAGTTCCTCGTCGAGAACCTGCCTGGTCCCACTTCCTTCCTCACGAACAATCAAAGGCATCGACGCGACCTCGCTCGGACTAACCCATTCCCGATGTGCCCAGCGATGAGTCGGGGCAACCACCAGCACCAGCCGATCCGTCGCCACGATTTCAGAGGACAACCCCTCCAAAGTGCCCCGATTTTCGACGAATCCAAGGTCGCACTGCTTAGAGCGCACCTTATGGAGAACCGTCGCGGAATTGTGGACGGCCAGGTCTAGGCACAGATGCGGCGAGCGCGCTCGCAACCGGGCAAGGAACGCCGGGACCAAATGGTCGGCAACAGTTTGACTCGCCGTGACCCGCAACCTGCCCGGACCCGATGCACCGGAACACTCATCCGCAACAGCGAGCAGAGCCTCCATCGCCTCCAAAACGGTTCGCGCCTCAGCAATAAGACGACGACCCGCAGGCGTCGGGGCAGCGCCCCGAGCATGTCTGGTCATGAGCTCCACGCCGAGTCCCCGTTCTAGTTTGCGCAGAGCACGCGAAGCATTAGGTTGAGCGATTCTCAGTGCACGGGCAGCACCCCCGACCGATCCGGTGTCCGCGATAGCGACCAGAAGCCGCAGTTCCATCAGGTCGGGACAGCGAGTAGGCATACCTAAATGATATGCCTAACATGGCAAACCGAGGACTACTGCTGGTCATTGCAAACCGTCAAGCTTGACCGCATGACCGATACCCAATTAGCGACCCGACCCGCACCCCCAACTCAAGCTGCTTCACCCATACCCGGCCTTATTTTTTGTGCACTTGGCGCCATCGCCAGTGTTCTGATCAACCACTGGGTACCATCCGTCAGCGCCCTGCTCGTGGCCATTTTGCTCGGTGCAATCCTCGCCAACCTGCGCCCGTTACCCACGGGTTTCGCCCCGGGGATCGCCATCTCATCGCGGCGCCTGCTCCGGCTCGGAATTGTCCTATTGGGTTTAAATCTCCTTCTCACAGATGTTTTAGCGCTGGGATGGGCCATGATCCTGGTGGTCATCGCCATCGTGGGGATCGGCCTACTCACCGGCATCATGGTCGGACGAGCTCTCGGCCTGAGCCCAACCCAGTCCCTTTTGATTGCGTGCGGGTTCTCCATCTGCGGCGCAGCCGCCGTCGCCGCAGCCGACGGGGTGTTAGTCGATGAGTCAACGCGCACCCACCACAGCGCTCGCAGCAACCAAGCAGCCTCGGCCACAACCCGCATCACCTCCAAGGAAGAAGAAGTGGTGACGGCCGTCGCCCTCGTGGTGATCTTCGGCACAATCATGATTCCGCTCATCCCCCTGCTCTCCCACCTTCTCGGGCTCAGCTCCGAGCAAGCCGGACTGTGGGCGGGCGGATCCATCCACGAAGTGGCCCAGGTGGTGGCCGCCGGAGGCATTATCAGCGGCGGGGCGCTGGCGGTTGCGGTCGTCGTCAAACTAGCTCGCGTGCTGATGCTCGCCCCCGTCATGACCATCATCGCGGTGCGGCAAAGACGCAAAATCGGCGACAACCCCGCTATTCGCAAACCGCCATTGGTTCCGCTTTTTGTGATCGGTTTTTGCTGCGCCGTCGCGGTACGCTCATTCGGCCTAATTCCAGTGGGGTGGCTGGGCCCCGTATCGGTAGTGCAGACCTTTCTTCTGGCCGCCGCTATGTTCGCGCTCGGCACCGGGGTCCGGATATCCACTCTGCGCGGGGTCGGACTTCGCCCGTTCGTACTCGGCGCTATCGTGACCGCGGTGGTCTCCGCGGTATCACTGGGCGGGGTGCTGCTTACCCACCCTTAAATAGCCGGGCCTAGCACTCACAATGAGTGCGCACGTAGTCAACAACCCCGGCGACTGCCGGACGAAGAACCGTCAGCGTACGCTCGAAATCTTCTGAACCGCCGTACCAGGGATCACGGATCCCGAGATCAGCACCGGGACCCGACGGCGCCTCAGGATCAAAAGAACGCATGAGATGGATCCGCCCGGCCACCGAATCGGCCTGCGGTCCGAGCGAATCCGTGAGGGCCCGCAGGCCGTCCAGATGATCGTGATCCATTGCCAAAATCAGATCGCGTTCTCGCAGCATGTCAGCAGATACTTCCCGTGCCCGGTGCGCCAACGTATCAATACCGAGCTCATCCATAACAGCTGCCGCCCGGCGGTCAATGGGGTTGCCAACTTCCCAGTGGGAGGTCGCCGCGGAATCAATTTCAACCTGATCAGCCAGCCCTGCCTCGTCAAAAGCGCGGCGCAACAGATATTCAGCCATAGGTGAGCGACAAATATTGCCGGTGCACACGGTCACGATGCGAAAGGTCATAGCAGCATCGTAAAAGGAAATGCGAAACCAGCGCGATCAGTACACTGTCGGGGTGCTGCCGCTCTCATCTGATCGCGCCACCCGCCGCAAAGTCCTCCTTGACTGCGACACCGGGATCGACGACTCCCTCGCGCTGTGTTATCTGCTCGCGCGTGATGACGTTGATCTCCTCGGCATCGCATGCACGGCGGGTAATGTCCCGGTGGATGCGGTCGTGCGCAATAACCAAGGCTGGCTTGAACTCACCGGGAATACCGGAATTCCAATCGCCCGCGGCAGCGAGCAACCACTCGCCTGCGCGCTCATGACCTGCGAAGATACCCACGGCCCCGAAGGGGTCGGATACGCCCATCTGCCACCTGGACGCAACCCCCTCGATTCGCGCAGCGCCGCTCAGCTGTGGGTCGATACGGTGCGAGCGTATCCCGGTGAGGTCACCGGAATCGTGATCGGCCCCACCACGAACCTCGCACTAGCCCTAGACCTCGAACCAGACCTGCCGCGGCTATTAAAAACACTCGTCATCATGGGCGGGGCCATCAATCATCGCGGCAATACCATGCCCACCACAGAGTGGAATGTCGCCGTCGATCCAGAAGCGCTAGCCCGGGTTATCGACGCATTTTCTGTTCTGCCACCGCAACGGCTCCCGATCCTCGCGCCCCTGGATGCTACCGAACGGATTGAACTCTTGCCAGAGCACCTGGATGCTCTTGCCCCCACCGGACAGGACGGCACCCCCCTGCCAGAATCCGAGGTGCTCACCGCCCTGCGAGATGCGTTCCGCTTCTATTTCGCGTTCCATGAGGCCGACGGGCTCGGATATCTCGCTCACGCCCACGATCCGTTCGTGACGGCTGTCGCCACGACTCTCTCCGAGTCCGGTAAGACACCGTTTGCGCGCACGACGCCGGTGGCCGTCGGGGTTGAACTCATCGGTACGTTGACCCGGGGGCAGGTGGTGGCTGATTGGCTCGGACGCTGGAACAAGCCCGCGACCCTGCGCATTCTGGTTAATCCCAACCCGGAAGCTTTTTTTGTCCACCTCACCGATACTGTGCGGCCCTGGCTCGCTGACCAGGCACAGTCTGCCTCTTCGGGGTATAATCCCTCACCCCTTGCGCCAGCACCTCGCGACTATAGGTAGGATCCCCTACCGACCTCTCGCTCTTCTCTCTCCCCCCACCACCAGGAGGACCAGCCATGACAGTGAACACCAGTAACTCAGAGGAACCTGCCTCTGGATGGGGGCCACGGAGTGTTCGCTCCTGGCCCCTCATCACCCTCGGTGCGGTGATCATCGCCGCCACTTACCTGGGGATCATCCTCACCCAATCGACGACCCTCGGACACGATCTCGGCCCCACCACGCTGGTGGTGCTCGCGGGCTACCTGGCGGGCGCTGTGCTGATTGCGATGGGCACCTTACCCACCCTGACAACCCGCACCTTGGTGCTGGTGCCCGGCGCCATCGCAACCAATATTGTCGCTGGTCAGATCGTGGGGGTGAGTCCTCTCCCGCTGTATCTCGATTCACTCGGCACGGTGCTCGTGGCGATTCTCGCCGGTCCTGCGGCCGGTGCCGCAACCGGGGTCTTGACCAATCTGCTGTGGGGTCTGGTGACTCCCAGCGCCATTCCTTTCGCGGCTGGATCTGCGCTGGTGGGTTGCGCAGCCGGTTTATGGGCTCGCCTGCTGTTGCGGCGTAGGATCCAAAGCCACATCTTGCGCCTTGGCCTGTTTACTGTGGCCGGTGGACTCACAGGGGTCCTCACCGGGATGCTGTCGGCGCCAGTGGCGGCCTTTGTGTTCGGCGGCGGCCTCGGGGTTGGAACCGGTTCGCTGGTGGCGGTACTGCAAGCAAGTGGACAGTCGATGCTCGAGGCAGCCACCGTGCAATCACTCATTTCTGATCCGCTCGACAAAGCCCTTTGCTTCCTGATCGCCGTAACCGCTGCCGGGCTCTTGCCGACCCGGCTACTCGCCCGGTTTCCAGCTCCCGCCCGCGGCATATACCTGCGGTAGTTCGGTGAATACTCGCTCCACGTCGGCAGATCCCGACCCTCAAGCCCCAATACCTGCCGCAGCCAGCACCAATGCCCCCCGCACCGGTGGGCCCGATCACAACGATCCACTGCGCCTTGCCCTTGCGCGATGGCACCCGGTCACCCCTGCGGTGGCTGCGCTCAGCGGTGCTTGTGCCGCGTTCGCCCCAGGTCCATGGTGGGTGCCCCTTCCGTTTCTAGGCGGGGCGCTGATTGTGGCTATGCGGACGAGGCATCTGCGCGCGGTGTTCGCAACCCTAGTGATTCTGACGGGACCGGTCATGGTGATGCTGACCCTAATCCAGGGATTCACCTATCCTGAGGCGCGCACCGTCCTGGCGCATCTTGGCCCCATTCGCCTCAATGTCGAGGGGTTATTACTGGCCGCAGGTTTGTCATCGCGTCTCGCCACGGCGAGCGCTTGCCTCATCCTGGCGGGGCTGTGCACCCGTCCCGCAGATCTTTTCGCCGGTATGCGCAGCATCGGGTTCCCCCCTCGATTCGCACTGCTGACCGCGACCACCATGGGGCTGATCCCCCAATACCGAGAGCGACTCACCGCGATTCGTCAGGCTCGCATCGCCCGAGGACTTCTCCCACCGGGAAAGGTCCGTCTGATCGGACGCCTTCGTTCTCTGCCGTCTCTTGCGGCGCCTTTGCTGGTGGGGGCGGTCCTCGATCTGGATCAGCGGGTAGATGCGCTCATCGCCCGCGGTGTCGTACCCCCGCCGGGAACCCGCAGTCAAGCTGAAGGTGCCCTCTCTCGTTCTTTCTCGCGGGTTATCACCCTGCGCCCCTACCCCATCCGCCGACGCGACCGGATAGTGATGTGGGGAACTGCCCTGTTCGCGTGCCTGTGGCTTGCCCTCTGGCTCATCATGACGTCGCTATCCGGAGGTTCTTGATGAGTGCACACTTCCCTGATGGCCCCGGGCCTCACAGCGGGCCGGTGCTCGACCCTCCGCCAGTGGCATGGTGCCGTCAGCTAGTGCTGACGCCAGCGGGAATGGACAATCCGCTGATCACCGGTGCGGACCTGGTGATTCCGCGGGATCGCCTAACCGTTTTAGTCGGCGATGACCATTCGGGGCGCGAGCTCTTGATCCGTCACCTCGCGGGCCTGTTTGACCCTCACGACGCGACCATCGCCGGTGAGTTGCATCCCGCTCGCGGTGCTTGTCTGGTGGGGCCTGATCCTGCCAACCAGTCGACTGGTCTGGCGCGGACCGTGGCGGAAGAACTTGCATTGCCACTGATGACGTCGGGGCTAAGCCGCGACGATATGCGTGAGCAGATCTCTCGTATCGCCCATACGCTGGGGATTCAGGCGTTGCTTGGGCGCAGTCCGGCAACCCTATCGGGAGGCGAACGTCAGCTCATGGGTATTGCCACGGCTGTGCTTGGAATGGGTGACCTGCTGGTGCTGGATAATCCGACGGCGGCTCTGGATGCGCGGGCTGAAGAGCGGGTGGCGAGGTTACTGAGCAATCTCCTCGGTGATTCCGAATCGCGCTGCGCCATTTTATTAACGGGTAGTGACCCGTCAGCACTCGCCCGGCTAGTCGGGCCACAGCAACCAGCGACGGTGCTGTCTCAGGGGCAGTGCCACTTAGCGCCTACCCTTCGCGATGCTATCGCCGCGTTAGGAGACTTCGCTGGTGTGTATGCAGCAGGGTATGACTCTCATTCTGCTGCCCCGCACAGACCCCCACGCGACCAGGTCATATCCTGCGCGCCGACGCCGCACGCCCACGACATTGCTCTGGCTGTGCACGATATCCGCTACACCCACGCCGGCGCACAGGGTGATACCTCCTCCCCTGGTCACCGAGCGCCCGCGCTGCGCGGAGTCGATCTCACGCTGCGGCGCGGGTGCGTCACGGCGTTGCTGGGGGCAAATGGAAGCGGGAAGTCGACATTGATCGGCTATCTGGCCGGGATCTTTGACGCATCCCCGCAACTGCGCTCGCGACCCTCACGGCGGTGGCCCGGCCTGCGTCGAAACTCCCACCAAAACCCTGCTGACAAGCGTCCGACGGTCCTAGCCGTCATGCAAAATCCCGATGTTCAGATCACGACGTCACGGGTGCTGTCGGAAGTCATGGCGGGATGGCGAAGTCGCTGGCGGCGTCGGGCCGAGGCCGAACAGGCCGCCCGAGCGGCCCTTGACCTGTGCGGTTTACGCGATCTGATCGATGCCCATCCGCACGATCTCACCCGTGGTGAACGCGTTCTGATTCTGATGGCCGCGACCCTTGCGCGGCGCCCCGATGTTCTCATCGTGGATGAGCCCACCGCGGGGTGCGATCAAATCTCGCGTGCGCGGATCGCGGAGGCTATTCTGCGGGCACGGCAACAGGGCATCGCGATACTGGTCGCTACCCATGATGTCGAGTTCGCCGCTGTTATTTGCGGCGATGCTGTAGTGCTGAAGGACGGTACGGTGATTGCCAGCGGAGTTGCCCGCGACATCACCGCCCGCCCTCATCCCGGGGTGCGAGCCTGTGGTGAACTCGCCTAGGGTGCGTCTTAGCCCTTGGTAACTGGCTGGCTGGTCTGCCTCGAGGTAGAGCCGTCATCAGATAGGCCCACATCAGCCTTTTCCCAGCACTCGATACCTTGCAGATCAGGCATCGTGGAGCTGAGGAAGACGGGTTCGCGACCCGCGCGTTTCTGGCTCGTATAGTCCTTGAGCAGCCGCATGGCGATCCCAGACAGCAGCGCGATGGATACCAGGTTCAACAGGGCCATGACGCCCATGACGGCATCTGCGAGATCCCACACCACGCTCACCGATAGCATCGCGCCGACCAGGATCGCGATCACCGCGCAGCAGCGGAAGACGAACATGACCTTCGGCGACGTGGAGATGAAGAAAACGTTCGACTCCCCGTAGTAGTAGTTACCGAGGATTGACGAAAACGCGAGCAGGAAGATGATCAGGATGAGGAGATAGGCGGACCACGGTCCGAGTGCTTCCACCAGCGCGGACTGGGTGAGCTGGACACCGCCTGCATCTGCGGCAATGGCATCTTGGGATACCAAAATGATGAACGCGGTAATGGAGCACACCAGGAAGGTATCGAAGTAGACCCCGAGGGTTTGCACAAGGCCCTGTTTCACGGGGTGGGAGACCGCAGCGGTAGCACCGGCGTTCGGGGCCGATCCGAGACCTGCCTCATTGGAGAACATACCGCGTTTTACGCCGGTCAGCAGCACGCTAGTGAACCAGCCTGCGAAGCCACCGGTCGCTTCCCGCAGCCCGAAAGCGCTTTCGATAATGCGCACGAACATGTCTGGCACATGCTCAATGTTTACCGCGACCACCACGATCCCTGCGAGCAGATAGATCAGCGCCATAACCGGGACAATGGTTTCCGTCCAGTGCACGATGCGCCGGATACCTCCGAACACCACGAGACCGGTGAGCAGGGCGAGCACAATACCGATGCCGAAGGCGAGCGGTCGCGAGGCTTCCCCTTCGGGAAGTGCTCCGCCGATGGTCGCCACGATGGTGTTGGCCTGGAGCATGGAGAAAGCAAATGGGAAGCACACGATCAAAACGATGGCGAAGATGATCCCGAGCCACGGCGCTTTGAGCCCCTGGCGCATGTAGTAGGCCGGGCCGCCGCGATATGAACCGTCGCGGTCGCGGACCTTGTACAACTGGCCGAGGGTGGATTCAACGAAGCTCGATGCGCCGCCGATGAAAGCCATCACCCACATCCAGAACACTGCACCCGCGCCACCGGTGGCAATGGCGGTGCCGACGCCCGCGATGTTTCCCACCCCGACACGACTGGCGGCAGAGACGGTGAAGGCTTGGAACGCCGAGATGGTCTTGCGGCCGGCAGCATCCGGAAGAGCCTTGTCTCCCAGGCTCGTGAGCATCGCGGGAATCAACCGAGCCTGGACCACACCGGAACGCACCGTGAAGTACAGGCCGATGATGACTACAACAGGCAGCACCACAAAGGTCCACATGACAGACCCAGTGTCGATGATCCACTCGATAACGGGGGTGATGAAATCGGGCATGAGCCGTACCGTACACGGCAGAACGTCCTGGTCGCACGCGGGTACGTCCTGTGGCCAGGTTTAGGTTAGGCGATCAGGTCCGCATATTCAGGGTGACGATCGATCACGCCAGCAGCAAACCAGCAGGTAGTTCTGGCTTTTAGACCATCTGCCCGCACCCCATCGAGCACGGCCCGCACCAGGGTGCTGCCGTGGCCCTCGCCACTATAACGAGGGTCAACGACGGTGGAGCGAATATCACGCACGATAACGCCGTCCGGACCCTCGGTGTCGACGTAGGCGAGGATGGCGATCAGGTCACCGTCCGCAGATCCTGCCCGCAATTCGTAGCGGTCTCGTTCGGTGGTGTGAACCACGACGGTGGAGGGTTCCATGTCCTTACGTTACTCCCGGGCCGGCATGTTCATCGGGGTTCGCCCGTAGACTGGCCAGATCCGGGCGGTTCTCCTCCCGCCACGGTCTTGTAACTCCTGAACAACCCGACCCAGCCGACCGGGAGGCGTAGGTATGAGTTCGCTTGATCGACCGTGGCTTAGGCATTACCAAGACGGGGTTCCGGCAGATATTGTCCCGCCGGACAGCTCGGTGGCCCAACTCGTTCAGGAGTCGGTCGCCAAATTTGCTGATCGTCCCGCGTTGGAGTTCTTCGGGCATCGGGTGAGCTACGGCCAATTTGGCAACCGAGTGTTGCGGCTTGCGGAATGGTTGCGTCGCCGTGGGGTGCAGGCCGGGGATCGAGTCGCGTTGGTGCTTCCAAACTGTCCTCAGGCGGTGATCGCATTTCACGCGGTGTTGCGGTTGGGAGCCGTCGCGGTGCAGCATAATCCGCTGTATACGGAACCGGAGCTGCGAGCCCTGTTTTCCGATCATGGCGCCAAGGTGGCGATTGCGTGGACCTCAGCGGTTCAGGCGTTGCAGCAGCTTCCGCACGGGATCGGCCCTGAGACTATCGTAGCCGTAAATCCGATCGATGCGATGCCGTTGAAGACCCGTCTGGCGCTGCGGGTACCGGTAGCCAGAGCTAAGGCCATGCGGGCAAGGCTGACAACCCCGGTTCGGAACGCGGTGTCGTGGCGCACTGCTCTGCGCACCACGTCTTTAGCGACGAGCCACCCGCACCCAGGCCCGGATGATCTCGCGGTTATTCAATACACCTCAGGCACGACCGGTGAGCCCAAAGGTGCCATGCTCTCCCACCGCAATCTGGTGGCTAATGCTCGTCAGGGCGAGGCGTGGATGCACGGGGCGGTGGATGGGCAGGAAGTCTCGTACGCGATTTTGCCGCTCTTCCACGCGTTCGGTATGACGCTGTTTCTCACGTTCGGTATTTCCAAGGGAATGTTGCTGGTTCTCTTCCCAAGTTTCGATGTCGGGCTGGTTCTCCAGGCGGCTCAGATTTCTCCTCCGACGGTATTCTGTGCGGCGCCTCCTATTTACGATAAAACAGCCACGGCAGCGAAGAAACAGGGTGTTGACCTCAGCTCGGTGCGCTACGCGATTTCTGGCGCCATGACTCTTCCGCAGCGGGTGGTGGAGGAATGGGAGGCGGTCACCAGTGGATTACTGGTGGAGGGGTACGGTCTGACCGAGTGCTCTCCGGTGGCGTTGGGGAACCCGTTTGCTCCGGGTCGACGCACCGGAACGATCGGGGTTCCTTTTCCATCGACCTGGATGCGGGTTGCGGCCCTGGATGATCCGGTGCGGGAGGTCGCCCCTGGTGAACCGGGCGAATTGTGGGTGCGGGGGCCTCAGGTGTTTCAGGGGTATTGGAATAAGCCGGAGGCAACCGCCGAGGTGTTGTCGGCCGATGGGTGGCTGCGCACGGGCGATGTGGTCACCGTCGATGCTGATGGATTTGCCACCATTGTGGACCGCAAAAAGGAAATTATCATTGTCGGCGGCTTCAATGTGTCACCGTCCGAAGTGGAGGCACAGTTAGACACCCTAGATGACGTCGCAGAGTCGGCTGTGGTGGGTGTGCCGACGGCTAATGGCGATGATCGTTTAGCGGCGGCGGTGGTTGTAAAAGAAGGGGTGACTTTGCATCCCGGGCAGCTGCGCAAGCAACTTAAAGATAGGCTCGCCCCCTATAAGATCCCGGTGAAGTTCGTGGCGGTGGATTCACTGCCGCGTAATCTGCTCGGCAAGGTGTTGCGACGCGAGGTCGCTGAGCTGGTCACGCGTTCGTTAGGGCGGGACCAAAGTTCATAACCTTGGGCCTGGGCAAGGTCGGGTCCTACACTGAGGTATGGCTCGCTATCTGGACGTGCATCCCGTCGACCCCCAGCCTCGGCGTCTCGAGCAGGCCGTATCGGTGCTGCGCGACGGAGGTTTGATCGCCTATCCCACGGACTCGTGCTACGCACTCGGCTGCTCCCTGGGTGCGCACGAAGCGCTGGAACGTATCCGACGGATTCGACAGGTTGGCAAGAACCACCATTTTACGCTGGTGTGCAGTGATTTTGCTCAGCTTGGGCAGATGGTAGTGGTCAGTAATCCAATGTTTCGACTGGTCAAGAACGCCACCCCGGGCCCGTATACGTTCATCTTGCCTGCGACCAAAGAAGTCCCGCGCCGTATGCTCCACCCGAAAAAGCACACGGTGGGGGTGCGTATCCCTGATCACCGGGTGGTCTCGCGCCTGCTAGACGCGTTAGGGGAACCGGTGGTCTCCTCCACTCTGCTTCTGCCGGGGTATGAGGAGCCTCCCACTGATGGCTGGGAGATCAAGGAGCTTCTGGATCACCAGGTGGATTTGGTGATTGACGCGGGTGAATGCGGGAAGGATCCGACCAGCGTCATTAACTTGTCCGGAGGAACCGTGGAGGTTGCACGCGAGGGTGCAGGGGATGTGTCGCGGTTTATGTAGGCCAGCGCATGGTGTCCTGGACGACTGTTGGACCCACCAATCGTGCCCACACAGAGCTCATTGTGTTCGTACCGCTGATCGCGTTCATACCGTTAATCGTGTTCATGCCGTTAACCGTGTTCATAACGCTAAAGTTCAGCTGCCGACGGGCACCTTCCGCTGTTGACGGGGCGCTAAAACACCCGACGTCATGAAGACGCCGACCGCGTAGATGGGCACTAGCCAGAGCGCATAACGCAGTGTCAGCCGGTCCGCGATGGCACCGACGAGTGGCGGGGAGACCAGAAAACCAACCCTGGTTACCCAGCCCACGAAGGTGATCCCCACTCCGGGCGCCAGATCAGATCGTTCGTCTGCGGCGTGGAAAACGGCGGGAAACAGCGTGGCCACGCCCCACCCTGCGCAGGCGAAACCGATAATGGTGGTGGGTACGGAGGGGACGAGCAGGGCGAGACTCATGCCTCCTGCGGACACCACGGCCCCGATCCGCGCCATTCCCCGGTCACCGATACGATCCACCAGTGCGTCACCGGTGAGCCGGCCCACGGTTTGCGCTCCTTGCAGAGCGACGAACGCGAGGCCTGCGACCAGCGGCGCAGCCTGGAATTGCCCCTGCATGTACAGAGCTCCCCAGGTGTTACCGGCATCTTCTGTGGCTCCGGCGAAGACTGCGGTGGTACCGAGCACGATGAACACGCCGAGGGTGTGCAGGCTCAGCGTTGGGATGATGCGGCGCAGCCCGCGCGATGTGCTCGTGGGCTTGTTGGGGTCAGAAAGCTCAGCCGCGGTGTCGGGCACCGGCGAGTTCGCGGTGCGTTCTGTGTTATCCGCCCCCGGGAGGATCATGGTACGCGCCCACAGCGCAATGGCCGCAAAAACCACGAGGCTGCATCCGGCTTGGATTGAGAGCGGAATCCCCACCTGGGCTAGCCCTGCCCCGATCAGACCACCGCAGACCGCGCCGACACTCCACCATCCGTGGAAGGAATTGATCACGCTGCGTCCGTAGCGGCGTTGCACTCGCATACCGTGTGCGTTCATGGCGATGTCGGTGACCGCATCACACGCGGATGCGATGAAGAAGGATGCGGTGAGCATCCACCAGGCGGGCGCCAGCACGATGAGCAGGATCGATGCGCTGGCCAATATTTGAGTGAACACGCTCAGCGGGCCGGAGCCGAATCGACGCATGAGCCGGGCGGCCGCGATCCCCGCAATCAATCCGCCGATCGGTCCGATTCCGACGGCCAGGCCGAACATTGTTTTGTCGAGCCCGAGCGCCGCCACGATTTCTGGGTACCGGGGCATGATCGCGCTCATTGACGCCCCGTTGATCCAGAAAATGATGGTGACTGCGAGGCGGGCCCGCCGCGCATCGATGGGGACGGATGGTCGCGCCGTAGTATCGGGCGTGGATGGGTAGGGGGAAGACATGACGTGCGTGATCCTCGGGCGCGGGACTAGTAGCTGCGGACTATCGGTGTGCAGGGTGTCATGCAGGATTCAGGTATCGGTTTGAGGTCCACAATATGCAGGATTTACAACCGGGAGGACTGACACGACCTTGCCAGCAGCGCACCCGCGAGTCCATAGCCTACGTCGTTGTCCCGCATAGTCGACCTGTACCGACATCACAAAAAGGTAAGCCATCCGGAATCATAGAAACCGGATGGCTCAGTGAGGACTAGGGTCCTGGATTGTCGCGGAATACGGAATGCCAGCGTCAGTATGCCGCCCTCGATGCCATGGTCACCGTGGCGGCTGGATTTTGCGCAGACAGTTCGGCCTATCGCGCAAAAACCTCACATCGCAACAAGGGCCTTACTTCGTAAGGAATTTCGGCACTAGCGCAAATACCCCAAACAAAGCGATGAGGTCAATGATCATCCCCGCCACAAACCAGTACGGGTTCGGGAATAGACCTAGAAAGTACAGGCCGAGCACAAACAGCCCGAAGAGCAGAACAAAAAGAATGATACTGACGGCAAGATTGTTGCCCTCGGAGATCTGGGCAACTTCGGCGTCGCGCTGGACCCCTGCTTGCACCGAGGTGGAATGGGGGCCGTCTGTTGCCGGTTGGGACATGGTTCCTCCGTGATCCGTGTTGCGCAACGAGGTGACCCTTCTATCTTAGGGCACGTTTAGGACACCGTGCAGGCGTTTGCCTCCGACTGGGTGGTCACGGCGTGATGAACGAAATGCTCTAGAAGGGCACACGAGCCCGGGTTTGTTTCCGGATGCCACTGCACAGCGAGCACCGGGCTGCCCGCTTCGGCTTCGAGCGCCAAGATCACGCCGGATGCGTGCCGGGCTACCGCGCGCAGCGTCGGTGGCACCTGGTTCACGGCCTGGTGGTGAAAACAATTCACGCGGGCGCGGCTACCCAGGGCCAGCGCGAGGTCACTAGCGGCATCGATGTCCACATCGACCTGGGTGAGCCGGTTCCCGGTTGATGGATAGGCGGGTACATCGTGCGGAACATGCTGGTAGAGCGTTCCACCTTCGGCCACTGCAATGATTTGGAGGCCTCGGCAGATGCCTAGCACCGGGATGCCTGCTTGACGAGCACAGCGATACAGACCGAGTTCAAACTCATCTCGCTGAGCATCCACGCCGACGGTGTGGATGCTGGCGCGGCATCCGTACTGGGCGGGGGCGATATCTCCTCCACCGGTTAACACTAGTCCGTCGAGGTCGGCGAGTTCTTCAGCGGTCCAGGTCTCCTGCGGGGCCAGCACCACCGGTCGGGCTCCAACCGCGCGCAGCACATCAATGTAGGCAGAGGTGAGGGAGAGTCCTCGCTCACCCCTCCAGGCACCGTGGGTGATCTCGGCGTTTCCTGCGGTCACCCCGATCAAGGGCCGACGACGGGGACGCGACATGGTGGCGCGCTCCGAAGCGAGCGTGGTCTGGCTATCCATGGCGTCTCTCCCTTCGGGCACGTGACCAGGCGCGGTGTTCGCAGGTCGCTGATACCCCTATCTGATACCGCCGGGGATATCTCGGCAAAGTGGCGTGACCGTTTGTGAACCAGATCCGCAACACAGCGCGGAGAGTCCGGACGCGTTCGCCAAACCCCGCTTGGCGATCTGCCGGAGGTCAAGAGTTCGTGCTCGGTGACCAGTCGGTGCCGATCCCCACACACCTAGCGCCGCCAAATCACGGCTATGACCTGGCCGGTCACCACCGGGTATGTGGTGACCGGCTCCCCTGTGTCAGTTCTACGACTGGTTATGGGAGGCGTCGAGACGGCGAGTGCGCTCGGCTTCGGAGACTGCGCGCCCCAGGCAGATCAGCAGCAAGGCGAGCCCGACGGCCAAGGCGATGTGACCCAGACCAGCAATTCCCGACAGGGCGGGCAGAGGGGATTCATTACCGAGTGCTTGCAAACATCCGCGGACGGTCATGAGCGCGGTCGTGAGGATGAGACCGCCGTTGTACACCCAGAAGAACCCTGAGAAATAACGGGTGCGGTCGAGATCAAAGACCTTGACCAGAAGCAGGACGATCAGGAAAACGAGCGTTCCTAGTGCCAGGAAGTGGGTGTGAAGAGTTGCGAGCTGAGTGTGCCCGGTAAATCCGAGAGCTTTGGTGAACTCCCGGTAAAACACCCCGGCGACCAGGCCGAGCACGGTGTACAGAACAACGGACCAGTAGATGCGTTTCATAGTCCCATCCTTGCGTGTCGTGGCAGTTGCGCGCTCAACCGTTCGATGGACGTACGGTGTGAGCTACAGCATGACAGGACGCTGCAGGATTCGTGCGATCGCCCACACCGTCTGAACCAGATGTCGCCGCCCGCCCGGTATCGAGCTTGCCTGACGTCTAGCATCATCCACCCGATGGGATCACGCGAATCACACACAGCCCCGTCATCACGGCGATTGGGGGCGCCGAATACTCATGCAGGGGCTACCGAATACACCGGCGGGGAGCGCCGAAGCGTCCTGCGAGGAGAATCCGAAGTGTGGCTTTGGCACACTGAAGTGGTGTCCGAGCCCTCTCGCCCTTCAGCGCGCCAGATTCCTCCACCATCCCACGCTGCCGACGAACCGTGCCACCACAGCCCTGCGCAGATTGCACGGTGGCGTCGATATCTAGCCGATGAAATCGCTGAGGCAGAGATATACCGGACCTTCGCAGCCCACCGAACGGGCGAAGAACGAGAGATTCTGCTTGCAATTGCTGACGCTGAGAAGCGTCACGAGGCCCATTGGCGAACACTGCTTGGACCTCACGCTGATTCCCTTCCCCGGATCCGAGTCCGCAGGAAACTGTATGCCCTGCTTTCTCGCCTGTTCGGGTCTTTATTCGTCCTGGTTTTGCTACAGCGCGCCGAAGCTCGTTCCCCGTACGAAAGCGAAAATGATGCGACGGAGCAGATGGCTGCCGATGAGCGGATCCACAGTGAGGTCATCCGGGGTTTAGCGGCACGCGGCCGATCCCGACTGTCTGGCACGTTCCGCGCCGCTGTGTTTGGCGCTAACGACGGTCTGGTCTCGAACCTCGCTCTGGTGATGGGTATGGCGGCCACCGGGGTGTCATCGTCCATTGTCCTGGCCTCAGGTATTTCGGGCCTGCTCGCTGGCGCCTTATCGATGGCAGCCGGCGAGTACGTGTCGGTGTCTAGTCAGCGGGAATTGTTAGAAGCATCCTCCGCTGACCCTGAGGCGTCCGATGCCATTCCCTATCTCGACTTGGACCGCAATGAGCTCGCACTGGTGTACCGGGCCCGCGGCATGAGCGAAAGTGAGGCCGATGCGCATGCCAGCAAAGTCATTGCCGGGCAGCAGGCCATGCACGAGGCTGCTGAACTGAACACGAATGATCTGGAGGAGATTGGATCAGGCCGCGGGGCCGCTCTGTCATCCTTCCTTTTCTTTGCGTTGGGTGCGATTATTCCTGTCCTGCCCTATCTTTTGGGGCTCACGGGCACCGCGGCCCTGATCGTTGCCCTGGTCCTGGTCGGGATTTCCCTTCTGGTCACGGGTGGTGTCGTCGGAGTGTTGTCCGGCGCGAGTCCTCTCCGGCGCGGGCTGAGGCAGCTGGCTATTGGATACGGCGCAGCGATTGCCACCTACATTCTGGGGCTACTATTTGGCACGACGTTGAGCTGAATCGCTCGACATTGAGTTGAGTTACACGACATTGAACTGACTTACATGATTCGGTCTATTCTCAGGACTGTCCAAGCCAATTAGTCCTCATCGCAGCACGAGATTGCACCCATCTAGCGCAAAGATCAGGTTGCTACGGTCCTCCCAGAGCCGGGAGGATAACGATGACATCACATGCGATGCAGGAGCCTCTAGATCACGCTTGTCGCGCTGTGACTGGCCCGCATTCCCCTTTAGCGTGGGAAAACTATCCAGCTAGGGCACGCGATGATCAGCCGTTGCCGGCATGGCGCACCACGACCCTTCTCACCACGAGCGATTTTTGGCGAAACGCCGCCCATCGTTACGCCGTAGCCATTGGCGCCCGCCATGATCCACCCGGTGCTGCGTGCGCACTTCAGCATTACACAGGACGGCTCATCCCGATTGTGCTGAGCCTTTGGTGGCGGACCGGGATCATTCCCGATCTTCATCACCACCTGTGGAAGGCATGTCTGGATACCGGAGCAGCAACCAGGGCTATATCCGCCGACCTGGTCCACACGAACACACGCACCTCAGCTGCTGGACCGCGCGAGGTCGCGGCTGCGCTCTATACCCATATTGACCATATGGCGCAGGCGTTGCTTGCCGTCTCACCATTGCGCCCGCGAGTTGCCTGGGGCGGACCGGCCGCTTCCCTAGCTGGATCATGGCAGCTTCTCGTGCGCTCTCTTCCCGCACAGGAGCGCGATATAGCCATTGCCTCAGCGCACGAATGTGTTGACGTCTGGGCCCGCGATCTCGTGCAGCTACATGAGATCCGAAGCGAGCAGGGCCCACGACTTTGGCATGAACGCACTACCTGCTGTCTTATGCGCCTGGGCTCTGACAAGGAAGCATGTGCATCCTGCAGCAATTTGCCAACCACTACGCGTCGCCAACGAGCGCCCTCTGAGGAGCTCGCCTGCCGCCGGAGTATTCCAGGTCTGACCAAAGCGCCCTATGAATCGGTTCTTCACACCGCCCATACACCGCCGCACAGCCAGCACCATAAACCCACCGGCGGCACAAAGGTTTAAGCAGCACCGTCGAACTCACAATCGGCGCGACATATTCCTCAGGACAACCACCGCTAGCGGGATGGTGCCGGACTATGCGGATTCGACGGGACGACGACCAAAAATAATCCGGTCATCCAGCCACTGCCATATCTGCGCGGTTTCAACAAAGCCCGCGGCGCGCAGGGCAGACAGATGGAATTGCACACTCACGGGGATCGTCATGTGTTTTTCGCTCCACCGCTCATGCCACTGCGCGGCTTCCTTTTCCCAACCCGGTTGTGAGCGAGCCACCTCCCACCATTCATCCCACCCCATCGCCCCATCGTTGAGGTGTTCCCGCTGCACGCGGTCTCGGTCGGCCTGGGAGAACTTATCCAAAAATGGTTGGTGCACCTGATCAAAGAAAAGGTGATCGGCATTCATGAATACGGCGCCGTCTCCTAAAAGAGAACCTAGCCGTTGATAGAGGGCTACTAACTGGTCCGGGCCGAGCCAGTGCAGGGCCGTGGCGCTGATGGCGGCGTCATAGGTCCCGTCGGGGACGGCGGTCACCCAATCCGGTCCGGCCAGGTCAGCGTCAATGAAAACATGCTGGTCACCGTGCCGGTTGGTCTCCTTGGCAAGGCGCAACAGGATCGGATCTCGATCCACGGCCACAACCTGAGCATCGGGCATCCGGTCGAGAACGGCGGTGCCTAACGAGCCAGGCCCGCATCCTAAATCGAGAACTCGCACGGGTCGGCCACGCTCATCGGCTAGACCAGACAACACATCCATCATGCAGCGAGTGCGCTGGGCCCGAAACTCAATGAATGCGGTCTGCTGAATATGCCAGGCCGCGAGAAGCTCATTCGGAGTCATACGTGTATCAGTGCTCATGGTGTCCTTTCCAGTGACATAGGGGTCGCCGGTGTGACCGGCACATCATCGAGCGGATCAAACAGAAGGTGCGGACGATCGCCGTGATCGAGACGATGAACCCGAACCTGATAGACCGGTTCCAGGATCTGGGGCCTGAGAACCTCATCGGGGGTACCATCGGCCACCAGCTGACCAGCATGTAATAGCGCAATCCGATCGCAGCAGCGCGCTGCAAGGTTCAGGTCGTGTAACACGATGATGGTGGTGGCACCGATTGTCCGCACTAGCTGGAGCAGTCCGAATTGGTGGCGTAGGTCTAGGTGATTCGTCGGTTCGTCGAGCAGCAGATGCCCTGCGTCCTGAACAATGGCGCGGGCAATCATGACCCGTTGTTTTTCGCCGCCGGACAGTTCTGTGATCAGCCGATCAGCCAGCTCCGTGAGGCCGACTCTGGCTAAGGCCGCATCAACGAGCGCCTGATCTGCCTGGTCTCCATACCTGAGCAGTGTGCGGCTGGGCAAACGACCTAGGCCGACCGCATGTCGCACGGATAAGGGTATAGACGAGTCTGTTTCCTGGGCGACGACGGCGATTTTGCGGGCGATGTCGTGCCGGCGCATACGAGCCAGGTCGTATCCGTCCACGACAATGGCGCCGCTATCAATGCTTAGTTCTCGGTACAGCACCTGCAGGAGTGTTGATTTACCCGCACCGTTAGGCCCGACGATTCCGATCACCTCGGACTGGTGCGCGCACAGGTCGACACCACCGAGCACAAGCTGTCCGCCCCGACGGGCAATCAGGTGATGCGCGGTGATCATTGAGCCGTCAGCAGTTTTGAGAGTTCGACGGCACCTTTGACGGACAGCGGCGAGGGTGGATCGGTCCAGGCGAAGGGCAGAACCACAACATGCTGTTCGCGCACGGCTTTAAGGTCTTGTACTCCGTTGAAGCTCATAAAGGTTTCGCGTGCTTGTTGCGCGTTGCCCTGGTCAGATAGCAGCACAATCCAATCCGGGTTCCGGTCGAGCAGGTTTTCCATGGAGGCGTCGAACACTCGCTTATTCTCATTCCCATAACTATTGGCTAAGCCGTTTGCAGTGAAAATGGGGTCGACCATGCTCGCGGTGCCGTAGGCGTAAAAGGTCGAGACACCGGGCATGACATAGAGCGCAGCCGCCGTGCGGCCTTTCCCTCCTGGGGTCATCGCAGAAATCTGGTCCGTCAGTTTTTTCGTGAGTTCAGGGATCTTATTCTTCATCCCGAAGATTGTGGCCACGCGCTCAACTTCGTCGTTCACGAGCGCAAAGCTAGCCTTTTTCACCGAGTAGTTGGGGCAAAACGCCTCCGGTGAATAGAGGCTGACGCCTGCTTTGCTGAGCTGTTCGCGGTTGACACCGGCGTCGTAGCCGAGCACCAGATCGGGTTTGGCCGACAGCACTGCCTCCGTGGACACTTTTGCACCACCGGTTCCGGTGCCGACGCTGGGCAGCAGCGGAATCTCGGTGAGCTTCTGTTCGGTCACAGCGTCATAGGCACCCGGGCGAACCGTTCCCGCCCTAGCGACTACTCGGTCGAGTAGCCCCAGATCGAGGAGGATTGATGCGTCTGTGGTGTCCAGCATGACGATTCGTTCGGGTGCTTTGTCGAAGCGAATGGTCTGGTCACAGCTTTTTACCGCGGCGGGGAATCCGCTTGCTGCGCCGGTGTGGACCGTTGACGGGGCGGGTGATTGTTGTGCACGGTCGGCGCTAGAGGGTCCGCATCCGGTAAGAGCCAGTGCCACCGCTACCAGGAGCGGGGCAAAGCAGCGCAGGCGCGCCCGGGAGGGGGCCTGAGACTGTGTGTGAGCTGGAGTTTTCATAGCGTCCTTTCGACGATAGCGCGGCACGCCGCTGTGGTCTAGGTAACACCCGGTGGCGGTCAGATTAATAGCCAAGGACTACTGCGATCAGGCTCGCGAGCGTTGCTCAAAGCCCGTCTCGATGGGCGAAAGCTTCGCCCGATGTCGAAGCGAGCTCGGATGGATAGCAGGACGGGTAGCAAGTCATCCAACGGGGTTACATCCCCCTATTCAGGCGTCGGATCAGCACCAGCAAAAAAGGGGCTCCGATTAGTCCGGTCATGACTCCGATCAGGAGTTCTGCCGGGGCAAAGACAATGCGCGCCACCGCGTCTGTCCAGACCAGGAAAAGGGATGCAGCCAGTGCAGATCCGAGGATGAGAACGCGATGAGAGTGTCCGAGGAGGTGGCGGATGACGTGCGGAATAATCAACCCGACAAACCCGATGCCGCCGGCAACAGCCACGGACGCGGCGACCGCGCCAGAGACGGGAATCAGTAGCAGAAGTCGAGCCTTGACGGGGTTAACGCCGACGGCAAGCGCGGTGCGATCACCGCTGCCTAAGGCGTCGAGGATCGGGCCGCAGATCGCCATCAGCAGCGCAAGCACGAGACCGATCACGAGAATGGTGAGTGCATCGGACCATTGCGTGCGCGCTAGTGAACCGAGGGTCCAAAACATGACCGCCCGCGAGGTTTCTGCGTTGTCACTGGAAAACACGATGATGTTGGTGAGCGCTTGGAAACCGAACCCGATGGCGAGGCCGGCCAAAATCAGGTGCAGGGCTGTGCTGCGGGAACCTCCCGCGATGAGCAGCACCAACATGGTTGCAATCAAAGCGCCACCGAACGCGAAGAGGCCGACTGACCAGCCCGCTGTTGCCCCAAGCATGATCATGGCGATGGCTGCGCCGGTAGATGCGCCAGAGCTCACGCCGAGAACGTATGGTTCCGCCAGCGGATTCCTGATGATCGCCTGCAACACAACCCCGCTCACCCCAAGCACGGCTCCCACTCCGAGGCCGGAGACGATCCGGGGTAGACGAGTCTGCCAAACAATCGCATCGGTAATACGATCCCAGGTGATCTCGACGTTCAGCCCGGGGATGTGACTTGCAATCACTCCGATGACGTCAGACAGCGGAACGGAGGCGGGGCCCACGATGATGGTCAGTGCCGGGGTGATGAGCACAAGCAGGGCAAGAATAGCCAGCCGTCCGATAGGTCGTCGGGGGTGCGCGGCGTCCGAGCTGGCCCCTGTTGTGAGCGCGGACGGCGCTGTGGTTTTCACACCCTCATCGTTTCTCGGCCAGCCTCGGCGACGAGCTGATTTGTCGTACAACGATGGTGTATCAACATCATGAGATCCCTTCCCAATAGGCGGCCTATGCTAGCGACGCACAACCGGGCTGTCGGCAACATCTCATCAACGCGTCCCTACGACCCGACGGGCACAAAACCTCACACATGGCTATATTCTCTCTGGCTCGGATGCAGATAATGCGCCCCGGCGGTGGCACCTTCCAACATTTGCCGCATAAGCCTGGACGCACAGCCCGGGAAAATCCGATTCTTAACATTGATGTAGCTTGTTTATTTAATGATTGCGCATATAAGAACAACCGTGTTGCGTTCATCACTCATCGAGCGCTTATGTGCCGGACGATAGATATCCCGCAGCCTGCAGGTCGAACGCCTCTCGATACCACGCAGAGTTTTGGTAGACCTCACGGGGCGTGCCGCTAGCGGTGATGCGCCCCTCCTCAACCACAAGCACCTGGTCAGCGCGGGCCGCATGCGATAAACGGTGGGTTACCAGCACGAGCGTTCCGTCGGAATCATTGCGTCGATCCCCCGAAACAGCCATGCGCTCCCCGCAGATCTCACTCTCGATAAAATCCAGCAGATCTGATTCGGCATATGGATCCAACGCCGAGGTTGGTTCGTCGAACAAGGCCAACCCGGTATGCCGGGCATGTAAAACCGTCCGGGCAATCGCCAGGCGCTGCCATTGACCGCCGGAAAGATTCGTTCCGTTACCGTCGGCGTCAATGTACATGTAGGAGTCCAGACCGTTCAGGGTCCCACGGGCAGTCTTTGCCTGCTCAGCATCTTTTCGGATAACCGACGCAAGGGTGACCTTCTGTTTTTTCGACTTAAAAACATTGGTTGATCGTGCCTCACGCAGTTCTCCGAGCCCCACCCGATCCAGCAGTTCATACAGTTCCTCGTCATCGATCCCGAACTCGTGCCCGCAGGTCAGATTCTCGCGCAAGCTGAGCGGGAACCTGGCAAAATCTTGATTCATCACGGCAATGCGCTGTATATCCTCACTCTGGCGGATTAGCCCATGCGTAGGTTGATAGAGCCCGATCAACAGTTTGATCAGCGTCGACTTTCCCGCCCCATTGGGGCCGACGATACACGTCATGCGCCCGCGTGGAACTATTCCGGTAACACCGCGAAGCACCTCTTGAGAGGTACTCGGGTAGGCGTACCGCACTGCCTCCAGCTCAAGAGCATTACCCTCGTGAAGGGTGACCTGACGCAATGGGGGCGCAGACAGCTGAGCTTTGGAGAAGGACATTAACGACGCGCACGGCGCTTGGAAGGCGACCAGCTGATTGAGCCCGTTCACCAGCCCGTAGATCAGGTGGAAAATATTCACCAAAACCCCGAGCACCAGCACAATCGTAGAAGGATGCGCAGGATCGATGTACAGCACGCACGCCGCGATTGATCCGGCAGACGAAAACAGCGACGATGCCGCGAGGTAGAGCGCAGCGCGATTGCGCAGCCGGAACACAGCCGCCAGAACGCGGAACTGATCTCGGTACCACTGCCGCGGCGCCCATTTTTGCATGCCGAAAGTGCGCAGATCTTTCGCATACATCGGCTCCATGGCCACGTCGGAGACGGACCCGATCCGCTGATGCACACCCGCAAATGTTTCGTCGAGCCTCCAGATAAGACGATCAAACTTCACATGAATAAACGCGGTCGGAACCATACCAATCAGCAAAAGCACCGGGAACCACACCCCGACGCTGAACGCGAGACCGAGCATGGGCACAAGGGCCACCAGCGACTCCAGCATGAAGGTGAAAGACCAAACCAGCTGCCCAGATCTATCCAGAGCCTGCTTGGCCTGGGTTTTCTTCCCCACGATCTCGGGATGCTCGTGCACACTGATATCCGGCCAGGTCGACACCACCGTTTGATACATCTCGTGCATACGGGCCCGCATGAGATCACTCGCGTTGGTTTGCATCGGCTGACTAAAGGAGTTGAGGATTCCGTCAGCCACGAACATGCTGCCGAGAATCACAAGCAAAACCATCAGCCCGTAATGATCTGCTATGTTCGCGCCCTGGCTGAGGAGGTAGACGAACCCCGCAGGCAAAATGCCCTTGACGAACATGAGGCCGATGTTCACCCAGAACTGCCAGCCCGCGAATCGAATCAGCTTCAGCAGACACCGAGTCATCGCAAAAGGAATCGGGCGGAAAAGTTTATCTATGTCGATCTGAGCAGCAGCGACTTGGGTGTCGCGGCCTGTGGCATCGACCGAGGAAGCTGTTGAGGATACGGACTTAGAAACGGACACACCACTGTGATTTGAGACAGCCACGAATGGTAAGCGTAATAGATTGGACCCATGATCCATAGAGGACAGACTCAGGTCTCACACCATCATGGAAAAACTTCGACTACTTCAGCCAAGCTGCGTCGGCGCGTGCAAAGCTGTCACCGAAACCTTTGATGCAAGTCCTCGTCGGCCCCAGCCGCCTCGACTGCGCACGGCACCAATGCCCCAGCACACGAGGTAGATAGCAAATGACACGCTCGTAACGTACGGGCTGATCGGTAGTCCTGGGCCAAGAGAAAGTAAGATGCCACCTACGGCTGAGACCACAGCAAATACCACCGATAGCAACCATTGCAGGCCAGGGCGAGCACTCACCCGGGCGGCGGCAGCAGCCGGAGTAATGAGCAGACTCATGACCAGCAAAGCGCCCACCATTTGCACAGCCATCGCGCATACCAGGCCGAGCATCAGCATAAACAGCACCCCTAGGGCACGGGTATGCACCCCGCGAGTGCGGGCAAACACTGGATCGATGGCCGCAAACCACATCGGACGTCCCACCAGAATCAACACGATGGCGATGCCCAGCGTAATCGCGCAAAGGGCATCTAAACTCTGCTGATCGACGGACACAATTTGCCCCGTGAGCAATCCGAATTTATTAGAGGTTCGACCTTTATAAAGGGAGAGGAACAACAGACCGAGCCCCATACCAAACGGGAGCAAAATACCAATCACCGAGTTTCGCTGGCGCGCGCGTACACCCATGAAGGCCAAGAGTAGAGCTGCTACTACCGACCCGATAATGCTTCCCCAGGTCACCGACACCCCGAGAAACAGAGCCGATCCTGCTCCAGCGAACGACAGTTCACTCACCCCATGGACCGCGAACGCCAGATCGCGAGCCTGAATCATGGGCCCAATCAAACCCGCCGCAATACCTAAAACAGCTCCGGCGATGAGAGACTCCCACACCACCGGAACGAGGGTGGTAAAACCGTCGAAGTTGAGAATGCTATGCAGCATGTCAGCCTTCTTCCAATACGTCGAGGCCGTGAACGTGTGGTTGGTCAGGGCCCGCGCCTCGAGCCAGCACAATGATGGAACCTTCATGCCGAAGCACGTCCACCGGCTGCCCGTACATGTGCGACAGCACGTCTGAACGCATCACCTCATCCACGGATCCAACGCGAAGACTTCCCCCCGCGATATAGATGACGCGGTTCACATACGGTAAAACCGGCGTGATTTCATGGGTAACGAAGAGGACAGCGATCCCGGCTTTCAGATCAGCACTCCCGCACCGTCCGGCAATAATCGCACTCAGTGCATTCTGATGGCCCGGATCTAGGCTTGCCAGCGGCTCATCACATAGCAGCAGGTCAGGATCAGACACTAAAGCGCATGCGACTCGAAGACGCTGCAATTCTCCTCCGGAAAGCATGGAAGTAGGAGCATCGGCGTACCCGGCGGCTCCCACTTCTTCAAGCACGGTGTCGATCCGTTCGCGCGCACCGCGTGAACGCAAAAGCCCGGCTCGGTGTCCGTCGAGCCCTAGACCCACTAGGTCACGCCCACGCATCGGGGCAATTGGGGCTTCCTGTCGTGCTTGTGGCACGTACCCGACACCCATCCCTTTATGGATAAGAGCTTTCCCGCTCGCCAGTGGCCGCTCGCCGAGCAGCGCCTTCAACATTGTGGTCTTACCTGCGCCATTTGGACCGAGCACAGCGATGAATTCGCCCGGTTGAATGTCAAGACATACATCTTCCCATAGCGTACGATTTCCGATGCGGAAAGTAGCGTGCTGAAATGAGGCGACCGGCGCACTGGCGTTGGGATCAAGCATGATCGTCACTTCGCAGCGTCTTCAATAGCTTTCTGAGTGTTCTTGTAGAAAGAGACGTAGTCGCTCACACCATGAGGGAACGTCTCGTATACCTTGACTATGGGGATGTGCTTATCCTGCGCGACCTTCTCCAAAGTGGTCGTGGTCCGGTCTGCAGTCTGGGCGTTCAGCACCAAAATTTTTGCTGACCCGTTCTCCAGGAGTTTTTGGGTATCGTTGACTGCTTGAGCAGAAGCACCAGCCTCAGTCTCCGACTGCTCGACGAATTCCGCAGGAGTGAGGTCTTTAATCCCCATGTCTTCCAGCAGATAGCCAACCACGGGTTCGGTAGCGACAGCAGTCATTCCTGGGTGAGCATTCGCAAATTTTGAGTTGGTATCGCGCAGCTCACCGAGCTGATTTTCAAATGCGCGCTCATTATTTTTGAAGTCGGCGGCATGTTCGGGAACAGCTTTTTCCAAATCGTGCTCGACGGCTTGGGCGACCTTCGTAGCAGCATCTACATCAAAGAAGACGTGCTCATTGAAATCTTTGGCGTCGCCGCTCTTGAGGTTGGACGCCTTGACCGCGTCGACAATAGTGGTTTTGCCTGCTGACTGGGCGAGCTTACTTGCCCAGTCATCGTAGCCACCGCCGTTGACGATGATGATCTGCGAATCATTCACCTCGGCTTTTTGCTTTGCAGACGGTTCGAAGTCGTGAGGATCTTGGGAAGGATCGTTCACCCCGGAGACCACGGTGGCATATTTTCCGCCCACTGACTTCGCCACTGAACCCCACACATTGGTGGAAGCGAAGATCTTTACGGTGCTTTGAGAGGATGACTTGGCAGAACTGGATGATGCAGAGGGGTTGGCTCCTGATGAGCACGCGGCCAAACCTAGCGGCACCAGGGAAGCAACGGCGAGCGCCATCGCCACCCGGGTTCGCCGACTGCGACGATGCAGTTGGTGAACAGCTGGGGTGTCAGGTTCGGACGTGGAGAGGACCGGCTCGGTGGACTGATGGGAGCGGCGGGAACGGAACGTCATGTGTGCCTCGGTTCTTCTGAGCGGGTCGACACTTCCGTGTCGATAATGATTCCCTGTGCGGGATGTCCGCGAAAAGCATGCTCCTCAAAACTGGATGCAGTCCGACAACTACCTGACTTGTCCCCGATAAACCCTTCGACCTCGGCGGTGTCCTCAGCCCCATCAACCCCGTCTCAGCATCAGGGCAGGTGAACTGGGATATCCCAGCTCACCTGCCCTGATCTATATACGCCGCCGCGTTTTAGACGCTGTCGTCAAAGGCCTCCGGCGACGGACACGAACACACCAAATTCCGGTCGCCATACGCGTTATCGATACGCCGTACCGGCGGCCAGTATTTCGACTGGATGCGCATCTGCTCGGTCATGTACATAGAGTGCGACGGCGCATCAGATTGCGTGTCTGCCTCGATTCCCGGGTACACAGCGACAGTGCGGGAGTAGGGGTGGTCCCACTCCCCCATCGCCACGGAGGCCGCAGTGTGCGGGGCACCCACCAACGGGTTATCCCCTGCTGGCCAGGTACCGTCGGCGACCGCGTCAGCTTCGCGGGCAATGGCGAGCATCGCATCGCAGAAGCGGTCGAGTTCTGACAGATCCTCCGATTCTGTGGGCTCCACCATCAGCGTCCCCGCCACCGGGAACGACATGGTCGGTGCATGGAATCCGTAGTCGATCAGCCGTTTGGCCACGTCATCAACCGTGATTCCCGTCCGGGCCGTGAGCGGCCGCAAATCGAGGATGCACTCATGCGCCACAAAACCGTGATCACCGCGGTAAAGAATATCGTAGGCGCCATCCAACCGAGCCGCGACATAGTTAGCCGCCAGCACCGCCGACGCAGTCGCGTAGCGAAGCCCCTCTGCACCCATCATCCGAATGTATGCCCACGGAATGGGCAAAATTGATGGCGAACCGTAGGGAGCCTGCGACACCGGCGCACCCGCGTGCACCGTATCTGGACCGCCCGCTACCGGATGGCTGGCCTCCTGAGCTTTCGGATGGCCCGGAAGGAACGGCGCCAGATGAGCTTTCGCCGCCACCGGACCCACCCCAGGGCCGCCACCACCGTGCGGAATGCAGAACGTCTTATGCAGATTCAAATGGGATACATCCCCGCCGAACTCGCCGGGACGCGCCACCTGCAATAGGGCGTTGAGATTCGCCCCATCCACATACACCTGACCACCCGCGTCGTGAACGAGCCGGCAAATCGTGCGGACTTCCTCCTCGTACACACCGTGTGTGGACGGGTAGGTGATCATAATCGCCGCGAGCTGATCGCCGTGATCCTTGATCTTGGTTTTCAGATCATCTAGGTCGATATTGCCCCCGGCGTCAGAGGCAACCACCACGACCCGTAGACCCGCTAGAACAGCAGAGGCCGCATTCGTGCCGTGCGCCGAGGATGGAACCAGACATACTGTTCGGTGCCCCTCGCCGCGCGAGGCGTGATAGGCCCTAATCGCGAGCAGGCCCGCATATTCTCCCTGGCTACCCGCATTGGGCTGCAACGAGACTGTGTCGTAGCCAGTGACTTCGGCGAGCCAGGTCTCCAGCTGATCGATCAGTTCTAGATAGCCGCGCGCATCATCAGCGGGAACAAACGGATGCAAAGCGCCGAACTCAGGCCAGGTAATGGCCTCCATCTCGACAGCCGCATTCAGTTTCATCGTGCATGACCCGAGCGGAATCATGCCCCGATCCAGGGCATAGTCCTTATCCGCAAGACGCCGCAGATAGCGCATCATCGCGGTTTCGCTGTGGAATGAGGAGAACACCGGGTGCGTGAGGATCTCTCCGCTCCGATGCAGCTGATCCGGCCAGGCCGCCCCGATCTCGGTCGGCTCTTTGACATCCTCAAAATCTGCGCGGTGATCGGCATCTGCCGCTTCGTTGGTCGGCTCAGCGAACGGTTCAAACACGCTGAGCAACACGTCCACGTCCTGTGCCGTGGTCGTCTCATCCAGAGAAAGCCCAATCACATCGTCATCCACCTGATGCAGGGTGTATCCGAGATCCCGAGCAGCCTGCCAGACCTCAGCTGCACGACCGGGGACAACCACCCGCAAGGTATCGAACACGCTGCGGTGCACCAGGCGATGCCCCGCAGCGCACAGAGCAACGGCCAGATCTTCGGTGTGGGCCGCTACTTGCCGGGCAATTGCCCGCAGCCCGGCTGGACCGTGGTACACCGCGTACATTGACGCCACCACGGCCAGCAAAACCTGCGCGGTGCAAATGTTACTGGTCGCCTTATCGCGCCGAATATGCTGTTCACGGGTTTGCAAAGCCAGCCGGTAGGCAGGATTGCCGTCGACATCGCGGCTCATTCCCACCAGACGGCCGGGGATCTGACGTTCAAGACCCGCACGCACCGCCATATAGCCCGCGTGGGGTCCGCCGAAACCGAGCGGTACACCAAAACGCTGTGACGTCCCGACAACCACATCGGCTCCGAGTTCACCGGGTGGGGTCAGCACGGTGAGCGCGAGTAGATCGGCCGCAACCACGGCAAGCGCCCCCGCTTCGTGCGCGGCAGCAATGACGGGGCTCACGTCACGGACTGCTCCGGAGGCAGAGGGATACTGCACGAGCACGCCGAACGCACCGGCTTTGAGCTCAGTGGCCAGAGCCTCAGAGTCGGTGGCGTCTACCTCGACCAGCTCAATTCCCACCGCATCTGCGCGACCTCGCATCACGTCGAGCGTGGCCTCAAAAACATCCTGATCGACGATGAAGCGCGCGGTCTTTGCCCGGCAAGCCCGCCGGGTAAGCAGCATAGCTTCGGCAGCTGCCGTGGCTTCATCTAACATGGATGAATTAGCCAGTGGCATCCCGGTGAGGTCACCGACCATGGTCTGGAAATTCAGCAGGGCTTCGAGCCGTCCCTGCGAAATTTCCGGCTGATACGGGGTGTATGCCGTGTACCACGCTGGGTTTTCCAGCACGTTGCGCACAATCACCGCTGGGGTATGGGTTCCGTAGTACCCCTGTCCGATCAGCGGAGTGGTGACGGTGTTGCGCCGGGAGAGTGCTCTGAGTTCGTGGAGTGTTTCCTGTTCAGTGGCAGGCGCGGGAAGAATCGCATCTAGACCTTGCCCGGTTTCTTTATCCAACAAGATGGTGGCCGGGACGGCCTGCTGCAGGAGATCATCCAGGCTCTCGACTCCGAGAGTTGTCAGCATGTGGGCCTGCGCGGCGGAATCGGTGCCCACATGACGGCGCACAAAGGCGTCGTAGGGAACCGTTTGATCAGCTGCCTCGGCCATAGAAGGGCGGGAGTTCACGGAGGCCGAGCTCATGCGCCGATGAACTCCGTGTACTGGTCGGCGTTCATGAGGTCCTCTGGAATGTCTGTGTAGGACGCCTTAATCAGCCATCCTTCGTCGAACGGATCGGAGTTGACGAGCTCGGGCGATGACACGACCGCATCGTTGACCTCGATCACTGATCCGCTGATCGGCGCATACAGGTCCGAGACGCTCTTGGTGGACTCGATCTCGCCCATGGTCTCGCCTGCGGCGATGTCTGAGCCCGCCTCAGGCAGGTCGAGATACACCACATCGCCGAGCTGTTTAGCGGCGTAATCCGTCACGCCAATGGTCGCCGTTTTGGCGTCCTCGTCGAAGCGAACCCACTCGTGTTCGCTGGTGTAGGAGAGGTTGGTATCCATGATGTGCCCTTCGTGTCCGGTGCAGGTTACTTCGCGTGTCGTAAGAGATGTGTTTGGTGTCGCGGGCGCCGGGGTGTCCTCAGGGCTCCGGGGCCAGCGGGATGGATCTGTGCGAACGGGCACCTCACAGATGCTCCGTGCACGAGTCCTGTGTGCGCGGGGCGTTCGCTCAGATGGGTGGTTCAGGCGCGCTTATAGAACGGCAGAGCGACGATACGAGCGGGCAACGCTTTGCCTCGGACGTCGATCTGTACCTCGGTGTCGGGCTCACGGTATGCCGGATCGATAAACGCCATGGCGATCGGATAGCCCAGGGTTGGCGATAGCACGCCGGAGGTGATCTCGCCAATGCGCTGGCCGTCAGCATTCAGCACGGGGTAGCCTGCGCGACCTGCGCGACGCCCTTCCGCTGTCATCCCCACGAGAACCGGGCGGCTGGATGCGTCGGTGTTCTCCACTGCGGAGCGGCCCACGAAATCGCCTTTAGAGGTCAGCGCGACAACCGGTCCCAAGCCGGCTTGGACGGGTAGCGTGGAGCGGCTGAGTTCATGTCCGTACAGCGGCATGCCCGCTTCCAGACGCAAGGTGTCGCGGCAAGCTAAACCGCAGGGGACAAGGTCCTCGCCACCGGCTTTAGTCAGTAGCTCCCACAGCGCTTCGGCGCGGTCGGCAGGAACGTACAGCTCGAATCCGTCTTCACCGGTGTAGCCGGTACGGGCGACCAGGAGCGGGGCGTCGTGGAAAGATCCGATCAGGCAGCGGTAGTACTTCAGCTGAGCGATATCTTGCGGTGCGATCTGAGAGTGGGCGGCGGCGAGTGCTCGCGTCACCACATCGGCGCTGGTGGGGCCCTGAACAGCGATCAGAGCGGTGTCGTCAGATTCGTCGGTGACCGTGCAGTCGAAACGTTCGGCTCGCTCGGTGAGTTCACGAAAATCGACATCCTTGTTCGCGGCGTTGGCGACCACCAGGTAGTCAGTTTCATCCACGCGATAGACGATGAGGTCGTCGATGACCCCGCCCTCAGGTGCCAGCAGGAGCGAATATTTGGCGCGTCCGATACTGATCGCTGAGATCCGTGACGCCAGGGCATAGTCCAACGCCTCTGCCGCGTCCGGACCGCTGATGCGGATCTCTCCCATATGGCTGAGGTCGAACAATCCGCTGCGCGTGCGCACCGCAGCGTGTTCTTCGAGATCGGAGGTGTACCTCACCGGCATTTGCCAACCGGCAAAGTCCGTAAACACCGCTCCGAGCCGTTCGTGGGTTGACACGAGCGGACTGCGTCGATTGTCGTGCATCGTCGTCGATTCTCCTCGCTGCCGGATCGCGGCGGTCGGGGTGAGCGTAGCCAAGGCCACTCTACCGCCGTCGAGGACCCATCGCGGCTGGTTCGTATTTCGGATCGGCGCCCGTCGTTTAAGGGCACTGCACGCAAGCCTGTCATCTCAGCTGAGGTCCGGGGAGTACCCAAAATCCGCCCTGCAACATTCCAGTTATCCCGATTCGGGCAACATCCCGATGACCTCGGGACCGAAAGCGCTAAGCTACCGACCGTGACACGAGAGGGAACGACGACGTGGCCCGTAGAGATCAGAACGGAGCGCCTGCTCGTCAGAGCTCCTGACGATCGCGACCGCCACGATGTCATCCGGCTATTGACCGACCCACAGACCCGCACCTACCTGGGCGGCTCCATCGACTACGCCTCCCGGCAAGCGCTTGAACTCTCACCTTTGGGGCTGACGTGGGGAAACTGGGTGATCTGCTCGGGCGAGGACGACACCATGATTGGCTCGATCATCTTAGGGTACGACCGTGGCGAGCTGGAATTGTCCTATGCTCTGCTACCCGAATACGTTGGCCTCGGCTATGCGGCAGAGGCGTGCCAGGCAGTTTTGCGTTGGGCGCGAGACAACCTCGAAGACGATCAGGTCATCGCCGTGACGCAGTCTCGTAACAAGCGCAGTATTCAGCTGCTGAAGCGACTCGGTTTCACCGTGCGCAAGGGCTTAGAAGAGTTTGGGGAGCAGCAACTGTTAATGGAACTGCCGTTCACCGCGTTGGTGACAGATCCCGAGGCCGCGTAGCGCCGCCAGCGACGTACACCACCGCTGGCGGGCTGAGCACGTCCTGACCCACGATGCTTGCGCTCATGAGGCCTCGGGCTTCTAGCTCTCGAGCTCCTGGCGGGAGACCCGCGAGCCCTGCCGTCCACCGGACATGCCTGTTTTATCGCGCTCCCCTGTTTCCCCTGCTGCGCTGAGTGCGAGAACGCTGTCGTGCAGGGCCGCAATCTGCTGACGCAACTGGGCAGTGGCACGATCGAGGTCCGCGCGCGAGACACTTTGTTCTTCCGGACGCAGATCCACCGTGATGCTGCCGCCTGGCTCGATCTGGGCCAGCTCCACCTCTTGAACGGTATCGGCACCTTGCCGTCGAAGGGCAGTGCTCAGTTCACCACGGGTGAGCCCTAACCGCGCCAGCGCACGATCATCGACAGCACCATCGCGGATCACTGTGCTCGAGGGGCCTTCGATAATGTGACGCAGAGGACGCCACCTGCGCGCTGAACGCTCCACGAGCGAGTTAAACAGCACCAGCACCACCGCGCCGACAATGCCGCCGAGCAGAGAATTATCTGGACCGATGATCGCATTTTGCACAACGTTGGATAGTAGGAGCACCACTACCAGGTCCATGCTGTTCATTTGCGCGAGCAACCGTTTGCCCGCTACGCGCACAATGATTAACACCCCGAGGTAGACGAGCACCGTGCGCAGCACTTTGTCAACGAACCCCACCCCGGGCACAAATAGGTCGGTCATCAGCGCAGTTATCCAGTGGTCCATAGTCCTCTCCCGCATTTGTCGCTGGCCCATGGTAGGACTAAGGATGTGACAACCGATCCGTTCTTTCCGTACGCCGTTAGCGCAGTGCGGTGCCGTAGGAGGCTTCGATGACCACCAAATCGCTCTCCATTCCGACTCTGACGCTGCCTGATTCTGCTCCCGGACAGGGCTCGCGCGAGATCCCGCTGATCGGTTTCGGCACCAGCAGTCTGAAAGGCACGGCGGCTGTCGACGCTGTGGCTTGCGCGCTTCGTTCGGGTTACCGACTCATTGATACGGCCTCACAGTATGGGAATGAGGCCTCAGTGGGTGAAGGTATCCGCCGCTCCGGCATCAAACGCGAAGATGTCATCGTGACCACCAAAGTTGCCGGTGGCGACCAAGGCCAGGAGGCTACGCCCACAGCTGTCCGCGAGTCGCTGCGCAGGCTTGGCCTCGACTACATCGACATCTTGCTCATCCATTGGCCTAACCCGTCGCGTGGCCTGGCAGCGCAGACGTGGCAGGCAATGCTCAAGCTGGTGGACGAGGGCCTGGTACGTATCCCTGGGGTCTCGAACTTTCGCCCGGACCAGCTCACTGAATTGCATCGGGCAAGTGGGGTGTGGCCGGCCATGAATCAGATCCAGTTGTCTCCGGCTTTGCAGCGACATGATGCGGTGGCATTCCATGCTGAGCACGGCATCGTCACGGAGGCCTGGGGGCCGCTCGGTGGGCGTGAGGGCCTGTCCTCACAGTTTGTGATGAAGCGGCTCGCGGCCAAATATGATGCGAGCACCGCGCAGATCGCATTGCGGTGGGCAATTGATCGCAACATCGTGGTGATCCCCAAGTCGACCAACCCCGAACGGCAGCTGGCCAATGCGTCACTGGATCATGTGCGGTTTGACCAGTCCGATCTCGACCTCATCGCAACGCTCGACTTGGGTGAAGAGGCAGCCTGGGATTCGCGCGAGCACGAAGAGTGGTGAGCAGTGCCATCTAGTCGAACGGGTCAAGGAAGGGATTGCGCGAGCGGCGCCGGGTGATTCCCACCCATGACGGAAGCACCTGTTGTGCATCGTGTCTGATCACGTGGTCAAAGATCGCTTCGGCACCGGAATCTGCGGCCGGGTCTATGCATACGGTTTCCGCGCCGTTATCGCGTGCGAGTGGCGCAAGCAAGCTCGCCGGGGCCACCGTTCCGGACGTTCCTACCGATACGAACAGGTCGCAGGTACGGGCCCGGCGCATCGCGGTCAGCATGGCCTCTTCGGGGAGCATTTCCCCGAAGAGCACCACATCGGGTCTGGTGGGAGCCGAGCACAGCGGACATAGGTTCGGTACGCCGAAGTCTTGAGCGGTGGACCCGTCGCCGGGTCCTTCCCCTGCTACTTCCATCGACCAGCCACACCGGGGGTTGAGGCATACCGCACGGGCCGCGGTGCCGTGCAGCTCGATCACTTCGTCGCTGCCTGCGTCCTGATGCAAGTTCTCCACGTTCTGGGTGATCACCGGCGCACCCATCGCCGCAATCGCCCGATGCCCGGCGGTAGGGCCCGCCGCATGGGCACGCCGCCTCATCCCGGCCCACACGTGCCACAGCTGCGGAAGACTACCCGGCAGGCGTTCGGCATACATCGCTGCTTCTAGTTCCGGGGCTAACGCCCATAGACCATCTGGCCCGCGGAAAGTGCTCAGGCCCGCGGCAACGCTGAGCCCCGCACCGGTCAGGAACACAATGCGGGAATGATGTTCGGTGGGCCGGAAGTATGTCCTTGGTAAGGAGGTCTCCCCCTCCTGCCGTTCCACCGGCCGATCACTCGAAGGACTCACTCCGACACTGTAACGCCAGCGTGGTATGTCTCGTCCACCTCGGATATCTCGCGAGTGAACAGAACTCTCGCACAGAGTCAGAACCGTGCCAGACCAGACATCTCCTATCTAGCCAATGCAGAGTTCTGCTGGCTTGCCATCCAGTTAAATCCAGATCGCCGGGTCCACATGCTCGTCATGTCGGGCGGAACTGTCCCGTATTTGAGCTGGTACTCCCACCGCTGTGGCACCGGCTGGAACATCTTTCACGACCACGGCGTTCGCCCCGATTTGAGAGCCCGCCCCCAGGGTGACCGGTCCGAGCACTCGCGCACCGGCCCCGATCACAGCGCCATCTTGCACGGTGGGATGACGTTTGGTTTTAGCCAAGCTCCGTCCGCCCAGAGTGACGCCGTGGTACATCATGACGTCATCACCCACCTCTGCCGTCTCTCCGATCACCACCCCCATGCCGTGGTCGATGAAGAACCGCCGACCGATTTGGGCGCCGGGGTGAATCTCGATTCCTGTGACTGATCGCGAGAACTGTGACAGGCAGCGGGCCACGAATTTGCCGCGCGGACGCTGCCACAGGGCGTAGCTCAGCCGGTGGATCCAAATTGCGTGCAGACCCGGGTAGGTGAGGGCAATTTCGTATGCAGACCGAGCTGCGGGGTCGTGCCGCCGAGCATTGTTGATGTCTTCTTGGCATCGGGCAAGGACGCTAAGCGCACCGTGGCCTAGCGCCGACAGCGGAGTTCGAGATCGCAGCATGCCCACCGGATTAGTCCAAATACTCGGCGTATAGCGGGGTCGAGAGATACCGTTCGCCGTACGACGGAACGATGACGACGATGAGTTTGCCTTTCATCTCGTCGCGTCGGCCAACCTCGATCGCTGCAGCAATGGCGGCGCCGGAGGAAATACCGACTAGCAGCCCTTCGGTCCGAGCAATGCTACGAGCCGTCTGCATGGCGGTCTCACCGTCGATGTCGATGACCTCGTCATACACGGTGGTGTCGAGCACCGAGGGCACGAAGTTCGCACCGATTCCTTGAATTTTGTGCGGCCCGGGTGCGCCGCCATTCAAGATGGCCGATTCCTGCGGCTCGACGGCGATCACTTTCACGTCGTCCTTGCGTTCCTTGAGCACCTGGCCGACTCCGGTGATGGTTCCACCTGTTCCGATGCCTGCAACCAGAGCGTCCACGTCACCGTCGGTATCGGACCAGATTTCTTCGGCGGTGGTTCGACGGTGAATATCTCGGTTCGCCGGATTATCGAACTGCTTGACCTGCACGGCGCCGGTTTCTTCGGCAATCTGCTCAGCCTTGGCGACCGCACCTTTCATACCCTCGGCCGCCGGGGTGAGCACCAGCTCGGCTCCAAAGGCGCGTAGCAGGGCGCGGCGCTCTTTGGACATCGATTCGGGCATGGTCAGGATGACCCGATAGCCACGGGAGGTTCCGATCATTGCGAGCGCGATCCCAGTGTTTCCACTGGTGGCTTCGACGATAGTGCCTCCAGCCTGGAGGGCGCCGGATTGTTCGGCGGCGTCGATCATGGCCACGCCGATCCGGTCTTTCACCGAGTTGCCGGGGTTGTAGAACTCAAGTTTCACGACGATGGTGGCGCCGACGTCCTCGGGCAGGCGGTTGAGCCTGACGAGCGGGGTCCGACCAACCAGTTCGGAGACGTTGTTATAAATCGGCATGGGTGGGTGTTCCTTCCGCAGGATGGCCGCGTCACGGGCAAGACGCCAGGCTAGGGCAGCTGCTCCAGCCTGGGAGCCAGATCCACGCTTTCATCTTTGGTGTGTCCTAAGTATTTCTTAGCATAGGGAGATCGGCGCGCTCCCGCCAGTCCGAGCCATCTGAGTTCATTCACAGCTCAAAAGAGGTGCCCACACAGAGATCGCCCCCTGACCAGATCACAGGTCAGGGGGCGATCCTCGGCTCGCACGTGTGGAATCAGTAGACCATCCCCATCACCTCACGCACGCGCGCCAACGTCTTGTCCGCCTGCTCATTGGCCCGGGCGTTACCGCGGCGAAGCACCTCGAACAGATAATCCGGGTTCTTTTCCAGCTCCGCGCGACGAGCCCGTATCGGCGCCAGGTGCTCATTAAGCGCCTCAGCACACAGCATCTTCAAGGTACCCGCGCCCTTATCACCGATCTCGTCGGCAATCTCGGTCGGCGTGCAATCACTGCACAAACTGGCGATCATCAACAGATTCGCGACCTCCGGACGATTCTCCGGATCGTAGGTAATTACACGATCAGAATCGGTCTTCGCCTTCTTAATGAGCTTCAACGTGTCATCGGCGCTGGCTTTGAGCATGATGGTGTTCCCGCGGGATTTGCTCATTTTCTTCGAGCCATCCAACCCCAAAATCAACGGCGCATGAGATAGGAGCGCATCCGGCAAGGGGAATACTTTCTCCCCACCGGCGTACCGCTCGTTAAAGCGACGCGCGATCAGACGGGTCTGCTCAATGTGCGGCAGCTGATCCTTACCCACCGGAACCAGGTTGCCACCGCAAAACAAAATGTCGGCAGCCTGGTGTACCGGATACGTCAGCAGCAATCCACCGAGGGCAGACTTGCCTGCATCCTGAAACTCCGCCTTAACCGTGGGGTTGCGCTCTAGCTCCGGCACGGTGACAAGCGAGAGGAACGGCAGCATCAGCTGGTTCAGCGCAGGCACCGCAGAGTGGGCAAATATGGTGGTGCGCTCAGGGTCGATACCAATCGCGAGGTAGTCGGTCAGGACATCGCACACCCGACCCCGGATATCGCCCACCACGTCTCTGTCGGTGATGACCTGGTAGTCAGCGATTAAAACCCAGGTATCGATACCGCGTTCCTGCATGAGCACCCGGTTTCGCAGGGTGCCAAAGTAATGCCCAATATGCAGGGAACCGGTCGGACGATCGCCGGTGAGCATCCGGAAACCACTCGGATCCTCAGCAATCTGGCGTTCGATGTCGGCGCTGCGACGAAGGGCGGTGTCGTAGCTGGCGCGGGAAATCTCGGCATCGTTCATCTGGTCATGGTATCGCCCTTACACCGGCACTTATGACTCGTGCACAGGGTGCTTCGGCGCCGCCCCGGTGGAACCGCGTACCACCAGTTCGGGCTGCATCACAATTTCCGATCGGACCGGGCGCCGCGAACCTTGTTTTTGCTGGACCACGGCATCAACCGCTGCCCGGGCAAGGGCCGCGAGCGGTTGTCGAACGCTGGTGAGCGTCGGATAGCTGAATCGGGACGACGGAATATCGTCATACCCCACCACCGACACATCTCCCGGCACGGTTAACCCCCGTGAGCACACTCCCTCCACTGCGCCGCGCGCCATCACATCCGATCCGCATACCATGGCTGTGCACCCGTGAGACAGCAATTCAATAGCGGCTTGAAATCCTCCCGCGTGAGAGAAGTCGGTGTATGCAATTTTTCGGGCGGAGGAGGAATTCTGATCGATGAGGTCCTGGAAGGCCCGGGTTTTCTGGCGCACCGGGTAGGTGTGGACGTCCCCCACCGCCAAGCCGATGGTTCTATGCCCTAACGCTTCGAGGTGATCGACTGCCATCCGGGTGGCCAGTGCATCATCCGTAGAGATGAAAGTCCCTGAAACTTTCTCACACACGCCGTTGATAAATGCGAACTTCATACCTTGCGCTGTCAGCTCGCGATAGTGCCCGACGTCTGAGGTGGCGTTGGCGTGGTGTCCGGAGATCATGACCACCCCGCGCACACCGGCACCGTATAAACGCTCTAGCGCGATCCGCTCTCTGTCTGCCGAGCGAGACCGAGTGCCGACCAGAGAACCGATGCCCCGCGAAAAGAGTTCCGCTTCAATTTTTTCGACGAACTGTGGGAAAACGGGGTTCTCCAGGTCTGGGACGACGATCCCAACGGCCGGTTCCACGGGTCGGAGCGCAGGACCGAGGTCACGTCCGAGCCGGGCCGCAATATCCAGCACTCGAGCGCGAGTGTCGTCTTCCACCCCGGGTTTTCCATTGAGAACGCGGGACACGGTGGCTTCGCTGACCTGCGCCTGACGGGCGATATCGATGAGTCGCGCCTTCATCTGTCCTCCTCGTGTCGCAGTTTGTTGAATCGGTGCATCCACCCTGAGGTTTCACCGTGCTCTGCCGGGACCAAGACCCGTGCCAACGGCCATGACAGCGGCAGTCACAGCGCCAGCGACCGCGGCAACCCGTGCAGACCGTGCGGTTGCACCGGTGCATCATCGCTCGCCGGTAAACCCGCGAGTAATCACAACCGCTTAGCCTGCCACACCCCTCCCGCGCGCCTTCAAGTTTGTCCGCGGTCGGTCGGGGCAATTTCTCACCTAGTGCGAACGCATGAAATTTTTTCATATTCTTGCACGAGGGACTGTTTAGGCCCTACTGTGTGCTCTACCGGGACCCCATGCGCTGCGTCCAGGCAGCCAACCTGTCAAAGGAGAATCAGGTGACTCTTCGTCGAAAGTCCTTCCTCGCCCTATCCGCTGGCCTGCCCGTCGCCATTGCCACGGGATGCGGATCCTCCTCCTCACACCCCGACTCCGCCGGATCCACACCCAAACCTGGCTCGGACAAAGGCGCGGACCTCACAATCTGGGCCGATGGGAAGAAAGCCCCCTCGCTCACCAAGGCGGCCACCGAATGGGGGCAGCGCAACGGCCTGACCGTATCCGTGCAAACCGTGGCCAAAGACCTGATGACCAACTTCGTCACGGCTAACCAAGCCGGTAACGGACCCGATATCGTGATCGGCGCCCATGACTGGATCGGAAACCTGGTTCAGAACTCCTCGATCACCCCGATGCAGCTGGAGCAGGACGCCACCAAAGACATCGCGCCGACGGCGATGAAAGCCGTCACCTACCAGGGACAGGTCTACGGCTTGCCGTATTCCGTCGAGACCCTAGTGATTTACGCGAATAAGAAGCTCACCAGCGTTGCCGAACCGACCACGTTTGAGGAGATGATCGCCGCAGGGAAAGCCGGGGGCGCCGAATTGCCGCTGAGCCTGCCCGTGGGCCAGGAGGGCGACGCCTACAACATGGAGCCCATCTATACCTCAGCTGGCGGCTACCTCTTCGGAGAAAAGGACGGCAACTACGACCCCAAGGACCTCGGAGTCGGTAAAGAAGGTTCCATCGCAGCCGCGGAAAAGATACTGGAACTGGGCAAGCAGGGAATCCTAAAAACCTCAGTCACCGTAGACAACGCCATCTCGCTGTTCACCGATGGTAAAGCCGCCTATCTTTCCTCCGGGCCGTGGGCACTGTCCGATATTAAAAAGGCCGGTATCGACGTCTCATTGGTGGCATGGCCTCAGCTCCAGGGAATGCAACCAGCCCGCCCGTTCGCAGGCGTCAATGCCTTTTATGTGGCATCCAAGGCCAAAAACCCCGGGAACGCGAACCAGTTCATCGCTGACCTGGCGGCCAGCACCGAGATTTTCCATGCCATGTTCCAGATCAACCAATTGCCGCCGGTGAACTCTGCGCTGCAAAAGCAACTCGCCGCCGACAACCCAGAGATGGTCAAAATCGCGCAGCTAGCTGAATCGGCCCAACCTATGCCCGCTATCCCCGCCATGGCTGCTGTGTGGAAGCCGCTCGGCCAAGCGCAGGCGAGCATTATCGGCGGAGCCGACCCCAAGACCACCATGATGTCGGCAGGCGAGCACATCGCCGCACAGATCAAGTAAGGCTCGCTCCCGATGACCTCGATCCCCGTGTGCCGGGAACGTTCCACGACGATTACCAGCGTCATCGTCAGGGTGCTCGTGCTGGGAAGCGCTCTCGCCCTGGCGGCGTATCTGCTGCCCGTTCTCATCGGACAGCAGATGTGGACCTGGGCACTTGTTGTCGCCCTCGCAACGATCTGCCTGTTTGTTCTCTACTCCACCAAGCGCTTCATCCCGGGTAAATACATTTTCCCCGGAACATTCTTCCTCGGGCTGTTCCTTGTCATCCCCGTCATCCTCACCGTGGGCTATTCGTTCACGAATTTCGGCGACGGTGCTCGCGGCTCCAAAGAACAGGCCATTGAAGCCATCACCAGCAGTTCTGTGAAACAGCTCCCTGGTTCTCCGCGATACAACCTCACGGTCGCGACCAAAGCCTCCGTCGCCAAGGGGCCGTTCGAGTTTTTCCTAGTCGAGCAGAAAACCGGTGCGGTGTACCGCGGCAGTTCCGAACAACGCCTATCCCCGGTCACTCCCGGTGAGGTCGAGCTCAAGGGTCGCAGGGTGAGCGGGGCGCCCGGATACACGATTCTTACGCCGCGAGAAATTAATGCGGTCTACCGGGACCTACAAAATGTCGCGGTCCCCGTTGACAACGAGTCGGCGATCAGAATCTCCGGGGTCAACCAGGCGTTTCGGGGAACGAAGACCCTGCGCTATGACGCCTCCCAAGATGCCATCGTGAACTCTGCAACCGGCGAAACCTTCCGGGTGGGGATGGTCGGCACCTCGGAATATTTCGTCAATGCCGACGGCAAGCCGGCTTTCCCTCAGTCCTGGTTACAGGGGGTCGGGTTCGCCAACTACACGCGGCTATTTACCGACGCCAGCATCGGCTCCCAGTTCGCACGAGCCCTGGGATGGAACCTGATATTCGCCTTCGGATCCGTTCTGCTCACCTTCGCGCTTGGGCTCTTTCTAGCCATCGTGCTCAATGATGACCGTATCCGAGGCAAACGGGTGTACCGGTCCTTCCTGCTGCTGCCCTACGCGGTGCCCGGATTTATTGCCCTACTGCTGTGGGCAAACTTCTATAACCGCGATTTCGGGCTGATTAATCAGACGCTTGGCCTGCATATTGACTGGCTCGGGGATCCCACCTGGGCCAAATGTGCCGTCCTGCTGACGAACTTGTGGATGGGTTTTCCTTACATGTTTATCGTCTCCACGGGTGCGCTCCAGGCTATTCCTCAAGACGTGCGCGAAGCCGCCCGGATCGACGGCGCGAGTGGGCTTCAAACCACCCTGCGGGTTGTTACCCCGCTCTTGCTGGTCGCGGTCGCACCGCTGCTGATTTCGAGCTTCGCCTACAACTTCAATAACTTCAACGCGATTCAGCTGCTCACCGGGGGCGGGCCCTTCCCGCCGGGTGAGTACACGCGCGGTGGCACCGACATTCTCATTTCGATGGTGTACCACATCGCCTTCGGTGGTTCCGGCGCAGAATTCGGCTTCGCTTCGGCGGTATCGGTGGCGCTCTTTGTTCTCACTGGGTTCCTCGCAGCCGTCCAATTCCGCATGACCCGGCTGTTAGAAGACGTCAATTGAGTGCCGCATGAGGAGCACAACCATGACCACATCACACACCCCGGCATCCTCGGACACACCAGCCCGCCCCACAGCATTGCGCCAGCGCAAGCTACCGCTGGGCCGCTGGATGCGCGAAGTCGGATGGCGCCACCTGGTCGGGCTCATCGCCCTGGCATTCGCTATTTTCCCCATTCTGTACGTGATCTCGGCGTCGCTTAATCCCTTGGGGACGATCTCCAGCACTCAGATCATTCCCCGGGAGGTGAGCTTCGAGAATTACTCCAAACTGCTTTCCGGTCAGCATGGGCCATTCTTGTCCTGGTACCTCAACACGGTGATCGTCTGCGTGGTGGTATCGATCATCCAAGTGTTTCTCTCGGTTCTCGCGTCCTACGCGTTTAGCCGTTTCCGGTTCACTGGACGTCGCGGCGGCCTGCTCTGCCTGCTGTTAATCATGATGTTCCCCGCGATCCTCGCCATGATCTCGATCTACTCGATGATCTCGGACATCGGCCAGGTGATACCACTGTTCGGTTTAAACACCTTGCCGGGCTATATTCTCGTGCTACTCGGCGGCTCCCTCGGGCAGGTATGGCTGATCAAAGGATTTTTCGACACCGTTCCCAAAGAGCTCGACGAAGCGGCCATCATTGACGGTTGCTCGCACTGGCAAGTTTTCAGCCGCATCCTGCTACCGGCGCTCACCCCGATTCTCGCCACCACGTTGCTGCTGAGCTTGGTGGGTGTGATGAGCGACTTCCTTTTAGGTTCGCTCCTGCTCACCGACGATTCGACGAAGACGCTCGCCGTGGGCATGTACGGGCTGCTCAACGCCGATAAATCCAATAACCTGGGGGTGTTCGCCGCCGGATCCGTGCTCATCATGATTCCGGTCATCGCGCTTTACCAGTTCCTACAGCGCTACATTATCGGCGGCTCCACCGCAGGGGCTGTGAAGGGGTAGAGGCAGAAACCACTCCAATGCGCTGTCCTCGCAGGCGGCCATCCCCATAGCTCAATGACAGGAGAACTCCCTATGTCCCATGAATGGTGGCGCGACGCCGTCGTATATCAGGTGTATCCACGCTCTTTTGCCGACCACAACGGTGATGGCATGGGCGATCTCCCAGGGATCACCGAAAAACTCCCCTATCTCAAAGAACTGGGGGTCGATGCCATCTGGATGTCACCCTTCTACACCTCGCCCCAAAACGATGCGGGGTACGACGTCGCCAACTACACCGATGTTGACCCTCGGTTCGGCACCCTGGGCGATTTCGATACGCTCATGGAACGGGCGCGCGAACTCGGAATTAAAGTTCTCGTCGACATCGTCCCCAACCATTCGTCCTCTGAGCATCCGCTGTTTCAGGAAGCGCTCGCCGCACAACCCGGGTCGGCGGCGCGAGATATGTATATATTCCGCGACGGCACAGGCGAATCCGGCGAGCTTCCCCCCAATAACTGGCAGTCGATCTTTCACGGCGATGGCTGGACCCGCGTGACCGAAACCGACGGCTCACCTGGCCAGTGGTACCTGCATCTTTTCGACACCACCCAGCCAGACTGGAACTGGGATAATCCACGCGTCCATGAGCTCTTCCACGATGTGCTGCGCTTTTGGTTAGATCGCGGCGTCGCCGGGGTACGCGTAGATGTGGCGCATGGACTAGTCAAAGCCCCCGGGTTACCGGATGCGGTCAGCAATCAGGAAGGCCTGATTGACACCGATGAGAACCAGACGCCCCCGTTCTTCGATCAGGATGGCGTGCACGACATCTACCGCGAGTGGCGAAAAATATTCGACTCCTACGACGGTGACCGCATGATGGTCGGTGAATGCTGGGTGCCGGTTGAACGCATGGCCCTATATGTGCGCCCCGGTGAAATGCATCAGATCTTTAATTTCTCGTTCCTGCTAGCCCGCTGGGATGAAGAGAAGATCCGCAGTGCTATCGACACGCCTCTGCGTGACGCTACGGCGGTCGGGGCGCCGACCACCTGGGTGCTGTCCAATCACGATGTGATCCGTCATGCCTCCCGGTACGGATTCAGCCCGGATCGCATTCTGGGTGAAGGCCTCGGCCCTGATGAGGACCAACCAGATCGCATCCTTGGGTTGCGGCGGGCTCGCGCCATGACCGTGCTCATGCTGTCCCTGCCGGGTTCTGCATATATCTATCAGGGCGAAGAGCTCGGGCTGCCTGAGGTTCCCGAGATCCCCGACGAACTGCGTGAAGATCCCGCGCATAAGCGTGCAGGTGTGCCGGGCCGCGACGGATGCCGGGTCCCGATTCCCTGGGAGGCTGACGCCCCGGCGTTCGGCTTCTCCCCCACCGGCGCGTCGTGGCTGCCGCAGCCGGAGTATTTCCGCCAGTACGCTGCCGACTCACAAACCGGCGTGGCGGGATCGACGCTTGAAATGTATCGGCAAGCCTTGCGTCTGCGCCGCGAATATCGGCTCGGATCTTCGGATATGACCTGGTGCGATGACCTTGCCCCCGGCGTGCTCACGCTTCAAGTTGGTCAGATCACGGTCTACCTCAACACCTCTGAGCATACTGTTCCTCTTCCCGACGGGGCACAAGTCCTTTTGACCTCGGCCGATCAGGAACAGCCCAAGCGCGACCACGCCCCACAGCTAGCACCCGATACAGCGATATGGGTCCGCGGATAACCCCGTAGGAGCACCTGACCCCATGCCCGCACCTTCATCGTCCCCTAGCCTTCCTACCGAGTCTGGGGGACGATGAGGGCCTGGCCCCTGGTAGATTGTTTTGGTCCTCGTGCACCTCGCCTCATCCCGGCAGCTCGCGGTCAGTGACGCGTACCGTCGCGTTCTCGCCGAATGCACGCATCGCCCGAGAACAGTCCAGAGAGCAGAAAGGCCCCGCCCTCATGTGCGGTTTCACCGGTTTCGTCGATCCTACGCTCGCGGATAAGCAACCCGTGATCTCCGCGATGGCTGCGCAGATCATTCACCGCGGCCCCGACCAGGAGGGGTATTTCACCGACGACGACATCGCCCTGGGTTTTCGGCGACTATCGATTATCGACCTCAGCCACGGCGACCAGCCCATCGTCAGCCAGGACGGCACGAAGGTCATCGTTTTCAATGGCGAGATCTACAACTACCGGGAACTGCGAGCCGAACTGGTCGAGGCAGGTCTCAGCTTCCGCACCCACTCAGACACCGAAGTCATTCTGCGCGGTTTCGAGCACTGGGGCCAGGATGTTCTGGCTCGTCTACGCGGAATGTTTGCTTTTGTCATCTGGGATACGCAAACCAAGACGCTTTTTGGCGCCCGCGACCCCTTCGGCATCAAACCGTTCTATTACCAGCACAACGACGATGTGTTGATCTTCGGTTCGGAAATTAAATCCTTCCTCCCGCAGCCGAACTTCACCAAAGAAGTCAACACCTCCGTTCTTCCTGACTACCTCTCGTTCGAGTACATTCCGTTCCGCGAAACCCTCTTTTCGGGCGTTCATAAACTGCTCGGCGGCGAATGCTTCACCTTCACCGACGGCAACCTCAGTATCCGTCGCTACCACTCGCTCGAATTCGATATTGACGACAGTAAGTCGCTCGACGACTGGACGCGCATCATCCAGGACGCCGTCGAAGAGTCGGTAGCCGCACACCAAATCGCCGATGTCGAGGTGGGATGCTTCCTGTCCTCTGGTATCGACAGCTCCTACATCACCAAGGAGATGACGAAAACCGGGAACCGGATTAAAGCGTTTTCGGTTGGCTACGCGGAAGAAAAGTACAGTGAGCTGTCGTACGCCCGGGACTTCGCCCAGAAGATAGATGCTGAGTTCCACGAAAAGCAGATCACCGCGGACGAAACTTTCGCTGCCGTGCCGCGGATTCAGTATCTGATGGATGAACCGCTGCCGAACCCATCAGCGCTGCCCCTGTTCTTCCTCACCCAGGCCGCCGCTGAACAGGTCAAAGTCGTCGTCTCCGGCGAAGGCGCCGACGAATTGTTCGGGGGGTACAACCAGTACCGGGAACCACTGGATTACTCCACCTACCAGAAGGTACCTGCCCCGGTGCGCCGCGGCATTGCAGCTATCGCATCCCGGCTCCCCAATTTCCGCGGTAAACGCTTCCTTCTGCGCAACGCCACATCGCTGCCCGAAAGATTCTTCCGCAATAACTACGTCTTTTCGCCGGAGGAACGGCAAAAAGTTTTGCGGGCGCCAATTCCCGCACCCAGTTCAGCCTCAAGGACCAAACCGCTGTTCGATCATGTGGCCCATCTCGACGATGTGACCCAAATGCAGTACGTGGATATCCACACCTGGATGCTGTACGACATTTTACAAAAGGCGGACAAGATGTCGATGGCGCACTCTTTGGAACTGCGGGTTCCTTTCCTCGACCTGCGCGTCTTTGACGTCGCCCGACGCATTCCCAGTAGATTCCGAGTCACCAAAGAGAACACCAAAATTGCGCTGCGCCGCACGGCATTGCGCGAGATTCCCGAACGCACTGCGAACAAGAAAAAACTGGGTTTCCCGGTTCCGCTGAATGATTGGCTGCGCCAGGAACCGTACGTCAGCGAGGTGCGGGCACGCTTTTCCAGCGATGAGGCGGGACTCTTTTTCAACCGCGACTACATTCTCGGCATGCTGGAGACGCACCAGACCGGGGTGAACGGCTATATGAAACGCATCTGGTCGATCTACTGTTTCCTAGTGTGGTACGACGAGTTTTTCGTCAAACGCTGACAGTGTCTAGGTCCTCTGCTCGCAGATCAATCCAAAGGTTTCTCATGCACCGTACCCCTGCCCCCAGCGACGCCCCCTTCGACGTTGTTTTACTTGGCTCGGGCCTTGGCATTTACGCGCTATCTCGCGCATTCCACGAAGCGTACGGCGTAGTCAGCACTGTCGTGGCAGTCGGCGCACCCGAACCGTTTAGGCGCAGCATCACCTGCCAGGTGCATGACCTTCCCTCCGGCAGCACCGATGAGGACCGACTCAAGACCCTGCTTGCGCTCGCTGAGGCTCGCGGGTACTCGTCGGCTGGATCAGCTCAGTCCGGATCTGAGGATTCAGAATCGGCTAAGGCCGACGATGCAAAGGTCACCGGGAGTGATGATTCCGGTGTGCCGGGAACAGGCAGGCGCGAGGCGGCCCAGACCGGCGGAGCCGAAGCAACCTATGGTGCCGAGCCGGGGATATCTGGCGCTTGTGATCACGGTCGGCCTGCGGTGCTGATGTGCAATACCGACGGAGATATCGCTTTTATTGCGCGTCATGCCGACGCTTTAGCCCCTTATTATGTGCTGCGCCTGCCCGACCTCACCACGGTCGAACGCCTATCCGATAAGGCCGAGTTCACGGCTCTGTGCGGTGAGCTCGGTATCGATGCACCGCGCACCCTGACCCTCGATTTCAGGAACGGCCAGCGCCCGGAGATTCCGCATATCGACGCTGGATTCCCCGTCGTCGCCAAGCCAGCTGTGAGCGAACCCCATGTGCGTCTGCGCATGGACGGGAAGAAAAAGGTGTATTTCCTGTCCGACGAAGGGCAACTGCGCGAATTGGTTGATCGTCTATATGAGGCTGGATTCCGCGACCGTTTCGTGGTGCAGGAGCTGATCCCTGGTGACGACACCTATATGCGCTCCATTACCGCTTATCGCGATGCCCGCGGAGTGGTAACACTTGCGGCAAGTGCCGCTGTGCTGCTGGAAGAGCACACTCCAGACGCTTTAGGGCGGCCCGCCGCCATGCTGACTCACACCTATTCCGAGGCTCTTACTCAGGCCCGGGCCATCTTGGAGGCAACCCAGTACATCGGGTTTGCCAACTTCGATATTAAAGAAGATCCTCGCACGGGAACGCTGCACTTTTTGGAGGTGAACCCGCGCATCGGCCGCAATAGTTTCTACGTCACCGGGGCAGGAGCCAATATCGCCCGCTTCATTGTGGAGGATGGCGTCTTTAACCGCGCGGTAGAACCGGTGTTCGGTGTTCCCGAGATTTTGTATTCGATGGTGCCAACCGGCTTGCTCATGCGGTATGTCACCGACCCTGAGCAGCGCAGGCATGTACGTGCAATCGCTCACCGTGGGGTTGTTGATCCGTGGCTATACAAAGCCGAAGGCGCGTGGATGCGCACCTATGCGCGGGTCACCCGATTCAACCATGTCCGGAAGTTCTTGAAGTATTACCCGCGCCCAACCTCTACCGGTTTTTAACTGTCGATGCTAGGGTCGCTGCTAGGTGTACAAAGCGGAAGCTAAGTACACAAAAGTGGCAGTCTAGGCTTACGACTAGCAGCCATGCCATCATCAGCAATGAACGGTCTGCGAGGTAAGGACATGAGCGTTTTTGCTTTACAAGCATCTGAGATTATTTTTCTCTGCGCAATTATTGCGGTCTTCATCGTTGCTATCGCATTGATCATTTATTTCGTGCGCCGGTGAGTAACGGGGGGAGGACGCGATGGGGCGGATGCTGCGCTCTAGTAATGGATCGCTCGGCTACTAAGCAGCTGGCACATTGACCACGCTTCACGTAATCCTATTCATATAGCCATATAACCATATAGCGATACTCACTTAGATTGAGAGCCGCTTTCCAGAGTAGCGCGATCCAGATCTTTAACTCTTTCCGCATCCCGACTTAGCGTGGCGGTTCTTCTCATGGGCCGATAGGTAAGCGCGCTGAGGAGGACACCTGTCACCACGAGAGCCGCCCCGGTAACTTCACCGATACGGACAACCTCGTGAAAGATGAGCCAGGCTGTCGGCATGCCAAAAATCGGCACGAGAAGCGAGAAGGGTGCAACTGATCCCGCCGGGTGCCGCGACATGAGCCACGTCCAGATACCGGATGCAATCACCGTCGCCACGATCACGGTAAACAGAAGACCCAGAGTCGGACCAATACCTTCGGGAGTAACTGCCACCCGAAGTGCGTTTGCGATCCGTTGCGGCCCTTCACATATCCAGCTGAGCACAAACATCGGAATCGGCGGAATCACGGTCATCCACAGCATCAAGCGGAACGGCTCTGTGGTGCGCGCCTGACGGTTGCAGATGTTCCCAATCGCCCAACCGAGGGCACCGATGAGAGTGAGCAGGAAGGGAAGAAAAGTTGCGTGTTCAGCGCGTTGCCACCCGACCAGGGATAGCCCGGCAATAGCGATTACGATGCCGACTGCGCGAAATAGCGTGATCGACTCCTTGAAGAACAAGGCACCCAAGATCACGGTGAACGGCGCGGAGGCTTGGAGAACAAGGGAGGCAAGTCCCGCCGGCATTCCGACTGACATACCCCAGTACAGGAAACCAAATTGGAGAACCCCAAAGCCGGCACCGTATCCGAGGAGCCACCTCCACTTAACCTGCGGGCGGGGAATAAACAGCACGGTCGGAACCGCAAGCAGGCCGAATCTAATAGCGGCAAGCAGTAATGGCGGGTAGGTTTCGAGGGAAATGTCGATTGCTACAAAGTTGATTCCCCAAAGTGCGGCAACCAGAACGGCGAGTGGAACATGACGTACGGGCATACGCCCATCGTCACAGCAAATTTATTAAAGGACAACTGAAACTTTCAACATATACATTGTAGGTTACCTACATGGATATACGGCATCTTCAACTGCTCCGTGAACTCGCCGACCGCGGCAGCATCACCGCGGTAGCGGAGGCAACACACCGCACTGCATCCGCCGTCTCCCAGCAGCTCCGGACCGCTCAACGAGACGCAGGCATGCAGCTTGTCGAGCCGGAAGGACGCGGCGTGCGACTCACCGACGCTGGGCGAATCCTCGCAGCAGGCGGCGTCGAGATCGAGACAATTTTGGCGGCAGTACAAGCTCGCTGGGATGCATACCGACAGGACCCGGGTGGAGCTGTATCTATCGTTGCGTTTCCAAGTGCTGCCACTTTACTTTTCCCTCGCGCCTTACAAGCTGCGGCACACGCCGGAATAGATCTACACATTACTGATCTCGATCCAGCCGAACACGAGTTCGCCGAGCTCACGAGGGATTACGACATTGTGATCGCCCACAGCCTGAATCACCCGGAACCCACCGGCACAACCGGTCTTACTGTTCGTAAACTGATACAGGAACCCCTCGACATCGCATTAGCAGCTACCCATCCTCTCGCCTCACGCACAGCTCTACGCTCCAAAGACGTTGCAGACGCGAACTGGATTGGTGTACCCGAGGGATATCCATTCGATACCGTGCTCACATCTATCGCTACACGACTCGGAAAACCTCTCAACATCACACAGCGAGTCCGCGACAATCGCCTGATCGAAGCGCTTGTCTCCGCGAGCAATCAGCTTGCGGTGCTACCCCGCTTCACTACCCCTGCCAGCGACAGGCTAAAACTGATCCCGATCGTTGATGTATATACCAGCCGCTATCTGTCAGCGATCATGCGACCTGACCGCGCTCAGCGCCGAGCAGTTCAATCAATGCTGAGGGCTATTACAGAGGCTGCACAACAAGCTTCGCACCGATCATCACTGTGACCTGACGGGTCCTGAGTGGTGGATGATGCTTTTCAGCAGGTCACAGTCGTGTACCGCGTCCAGAGCACTAGTGTCCAAGCTCTCGCACCGTGTCCTTCCCTGCCATGTCTAGCAACCGTGTCGGGGATAGCTCATCCCCGTTCACACTCTTGGTAGCAAGAAATTTCGATCGGGTTCACGCATATCAAGACCCGGCATCGACGTACGTACATCGGGCATGTCGATCTTCGGACGCATCTCAAGATCGGCCTGGAGTCCACCTTGAATCAGGCCACGTTTTGCCCGGTCTAGGCTTCTTTTGATAGATCCCGCACTAGGTAGATCTCTGGCACTCGCGGATCAGCTACTCCCCCGCCTCACTACCAGCGTGCTGCGCATCAAGTGGCCAAAAGCATCAGGAAAAAGCGGGGCTGAGTTCTTTGCCAACCGCCCGCACAGTTGCTCGAGCAAGCTCCGTCAAGGAATCGACGAGCCGTTTATCGCCTCGGTAACCGTACTGGTCAAAAACTACCGACAGCTCCGTGCACCCCAGAATGACTGCTCCCGCCCCGGCATCAATCATCTGCGCCACCGCATCATCGAACAGACCTAGATCCACCGGCTGGCCCGCCTTGACCTGGTCGTAAATAACGGTATTGATCATGTCCTGAACGGGGCGCGAAGGAAGCATGGGGGTGCTTCCGAGAGCATCCAGATCGCGCTGATACACCTCCGCGCGCACATTGCCTTCGGTAGCAAAAATAGCGACCGGCGCACCCGAGTGCGCCACAACCTCTGCCGCACTGTGGGCGGTGGTTTCCACAATGCTGAGCAGGGGAATATCGATAGCGCGCATAATGTGCTCGCTGTAGTGGTGGGCGGTGTTACACGGTAAAACTAACAGGTCCACTCCGGCTGCCTGCAACATGCGCGCATCCTGTGCCAGCACAGGCCCAGGGTCCGGGTGGTTGTCGGGATCGAGAATGTGCGCGGTACGGTCCGGAACCGTTGAATGCTGGGCAACTAACGCGTCGATATGCCCCTGATCTGTGGAAGATCGGGTAGCCCTCACCAGCACGTCAAGAAAAGTTGCGGTCGCAGCTGGCCCCACCCCGCCGAGCACGCCCACGACCGGATTGCTCCAGCCTTTACCAAGCTGGGCTAACTGATTCGGATCAGACGCCAACATATTCGCTGCACCCTCAGGCAGGTCCGAACTCACGCCTGGCCTCGTACCGGATGCGGACGGTAGTAGCGACGGAACTTCTTCACATAGTTCATTTGAGATAGCGCAATATATGCCCAGCGTTTCGGATCAGTTTCAACCCCGCGATACACCAAGGGGTTCTTCACCTTCTTCGCAGCGAGCACACGATCTAACTGTTCGCGGGCATCCGGCAGTGTGGTGTAGTGCCGCACGAGCCGGGCGGGAACCACCGTGTACAGCACTTCGTCCTGTTCCTGAATTAGCGAGGTTCCCTCGGGCAACGTTCTGCGGATCAGCTCGTCGACGTAATAGGTGACCGGGTTATGGCCGCCTGCGGTGACGTAGTAATTCGACCGACCCAAACGCGGATTCAGTTCAAAAAACTTGGTTTTTCCATCTCGCGGATCATATTTGAGGTCAAAATTCGCGTATCCAGTCCACTGCAATTCGGAGAGTAGTTTTTGAGCCTGAGCCACCATCTCAGGATTCACGCCAGTCACAATAGCTGCCGGGTTGCCAATGGCGCCGGGGCTGTGTTCTTCCAGCAAGGTCCGCCCCCACGACGCAAAGCGAACCTGCGAGGTGCGATCGCAGTAGCAGGTGAGGATCCGCATGTTTTGGTCATCGCCCGGGATCATGTCCTGGACGATTATGCTTTCGCGATAGCCCGCAGCTCGGATGGTGCGCAGCAGCGCTAAAAGGTCGTGCCGGGATGCCACCGTATGCACTTTGGACTTACCCTCAAAGGAAATCTTTTTCCATTCCGAGACTTCCGCAGGCTTGGCTATCACCGGGTAGATGAAGGGGATCTCGAGATTCGGATCCACATCCTCGGCCAGATTGACAACCCGAGTTGCAGGATGGTCAATCCCGAGCCGTTCGCACAGCGCTGTGAAGTTTTGTTTCTGGGTCCCAGCGTCGAACTGTTCCCGGGAGACATAGGGAACCACCCAACGCTGATCCAGACGATCCCTCAGGCCAATAATGGCTTTCACGGTTGCATCTGCGGAGCCGAGCAGAAGCAGTTTTCCATCCGGGTGGGTTCGCCCGACGTCCTCTAGGACGGGTAGCAACGCCTGAGAATCGAACGGGTCTAAGCAGGTGACGTTGTCGATGATCCGTGAGCGGTCAACGTGCCAGCCTCGCAGCTTAGAAATGACGACGGTGCTCTTCCCATAGGCTTCGTGGAACGCACGCGCCAGGGAATAGGCACCGATATCTCCTCCGACGACGACGGGGGTGAAGTCCTGATCGTGTGCCTGGTCCATGGGGCGAGTCTAGTGGCGATATGGGCCCGCTAGCCCGCAAGCACGGGTGTGACAGCCGACTCTGCCGCTCGGAGTCCAAACAGATCTAGTCGTGTGTGTGCTTCACGGTCACCAACCCGCCAAGTGCACCCTTGGGGGCATCTTTTAATCTCTTTGTAGTTTGCTGCTGTTTATATTTTTTAATATCCCCGAACCTGTTCCGGCCTCCTTCGGTATCTACCCACATATCCTCGTCGGACGCGACAACCTACTCGACGAGTAAGGCAGAGACCAGCAGGTCCCGCCAGTGGCCGTTTTCTCGCATCGGCGCGGCTCGGTGACTAGGGTTGATGACATGGCTCCTGACACCGTTTCGCACGAAAAATTCACCGTGGCATCCAACGCCGTGACAGAGGGCGAGGTTATACGTCCGGCGCAGCTGGTTGCGGACCTCGGCGGGGAGAATCTCTCACCCGACCTTGCCTGGTCCGGCGCTCCCGAGAATGCCCGCTCCTTTGCGGTGACATGCTTTGATCCAGATGCCCCCACGGGCTCGGGTTTCTGGCATTGGATCGCGTACAACATCCCTGTCGAAACCACGGCCCTGAGCACCGGCCAGCCGCGCTCCGATACGGGATATGACCAGGCCAGTAATGATTACGGGACCAAAGGATACGACGGGCCGCATCCGCCCGAGGGCGAGGACCATCGCTATATCTGGACGGTGCATGCACTGTCGATTCCGCACATTGACCTGCCCGAAGATACTCCGCATGTGCAGATTCGCTTCATGATCCACACGCATGAGGTGGCACGGGCGCAGGTTTCCGGGCATTTCCGCAACGCCTGAGGCTACTTGCCCGGCAACCGGCGTGAAAGTCGAATGCGGCGACCGATCTCTAGTCCCGGGGGTGGCCTGGTTTCCAGACCACCAGTGCCCCTCCCGGGCGTCGCTGGGGACGCTGCCCGTACCGCATTACGGTGGTTTCGCCATCGGGACCGGTTGCAAAGATGCGCCGCCCGGCCCGGTTTTGGGCTTCTTTGATGGCTGTATGCACCGCAGCTAGCTGGTTTTGGAGATCCTGGACCTGATTTTCGAGTTCCAGGATTCGTTTAATCCCCGCGAGGTTGATGCCTTCTTCCTGGGATAGCTTTTGCACTTGACGCAGCTGAGCAATATCGCGAGCGGAGTAGCGCCGTCCGCGGCCAGGGGTTCGGCGCGGGCACACGATGCCGAGACGGTCGTATGTTCGCAGCGTCTGCGGGTGCATGCCCGACAGCTCCGCCGCGACGGATATGACGAATACCGGGGCGAGATCGTCCATCATCATGAGCCATCTCCTTCCTTATATTCAGTCCCTCACTGTGCTTACTGCCTGCACTGTCACTGCGCTTACTGCCCTGCGCTAACTACCTTGCGTCTAGTTCGCTGCACGGTTTGCTGAGCTCTAAAAGCCTCTGCCCAATCCGCCGCGCTACCGGTCATGCGGCACTGTCGGGTTGGGGCATTCCCCGACGTTCGGCGCTGCCTACTCGACAACCTACTCGGCAGCGCCACCAATCTGATCGTCTCAGGCGGATGCTGCGTCAGCCAGGCCCACTCTCGGGTTTTCATCTTTGGTGGCTTCACGGAAGGCCACCACGGCCTCTTTAGCCGCTTTGCTGAGGTGAGTTGGCACCACGACGTTTATCACAACCAGCAAGTCACCGGTGCCCTTCTTCGTGGTCAAACCTTTACCGCGGACCCGCAATGTGCGACCCGACGGGGTGCCGGCAGGTACCTTCACCTTGACTGTTCCTCCGTCTAGCAGCGGAACGTCGAGGACTGCCCCGAGCGCGGCTTCATCAAAGGAGACCGGCACCGTGATCTTGAGGTCCTTACCCGACATCGAAAATACCGGGTGCTCGGTCACGGCCACGGAGATCACCAAGTCTCCGGCGGCACCGCCATACGGGCTGGGTTGGCCTTTTCCACGCAAGCGGATTTTCTGGCCGTCGTGGACCCCGGCGGGAATGCGGGCGGTCAGGGTTTTGCCACTGACATTGATCCTGACCTCGCACCCTAAAGCGGCGTCACGGAAGGACAGGGTGGTGCGTGCGGTGAGGTCCTGGCCTTTAGCGGGTGCACCGCTACCGCCATAGGAGCCTGCTCCGGCAAACGGGCTGCCGCCGGGATATCCACCGCCGGGACCTGATGCGGCACCCTGCTGACCAAAGCCTCTCAAAATATCTTCAAAACCGGCTCCGCCCCCACCAGTGTCGAACCGGAAGTTACCGCCGCGCTGGCCGAACATCGCACCGAGGATGTCCTCGAATCCGCCTGCTCCGCCCGAGCCGGATGGACCCGCTGTGAACCGAGCACCTCCGGATCCCAGCGCACGGATCGCGTCGTACTGTTTACGCTGTTCGGCATCTTTCAGGACGGCATAGGCTTCGCCGACAGCTTTAAACCGCGCTTCGGCTCCGGAGTCCCCCGGATGCCGATCCGGGTGCAGTTCCTTAGCTTTTTTGCGGTACGCCTTTTTAATCTCGTCGGCAGAGGCGTCCTTGGAGACACCGAGGACCGCGTAAAAGTCCTTGTCGAGCCAATCCTGACCTGACATTTTGTCTCCTGATCTATTGACGATGTAGTGGGTGGCCGGTCATCACAATCGGCGAAAAGTCTGCGGGGTGCCAGGCACCCGGTGATAGCGTCGTCGGGCCGCTCCGGCAACGAAGCGACCCGACGACGCTCAAAGCATGATCACTCAGGACCATGGGTTGCAACCCGTGCGGGCCGCAACACTTTGTCGTGCATTTGGTAGCCGGGCTGAAGCACCGTCTTAATGGTGTTGACCTCGACCTGATCGGATTCCTCATGCATAAGGGCCTCGTGCAGGGCCGGATCAAACTCCTCCCCGACCGCCCCGTACCGAGTCAGGCCGTGCGAGCCAAGCGTGTCCTCAAGCTTGGTGGCAATCGCGTGGAAGGGGGTCCCTTCTGTCACGTCGCCGTGCTGGCGCCCGAGCTCGATGTCGTCGAGCACGGAAATAAGCGAGCTGAGAACCTGGCCCACGGCTGACGAAACTCGCTGATCTGCGGCCATTTCGATCCGTCGGCGGGAGTTCACGTACTCCGCTTGAGCCCGTTTGAGTTCCTCCTGAAGTTCAGCAACCTGGGAGGTGAGCTCCGCAATCTGTGCATCTTTGGGATCGGCTGTGCCGTTCTCGGCGTCTTTCGCCTTTTCCTCAGCGACGAGCTTTGCCGCTTCGCGGTCTACGTCGTCGAGGTCGGGGCCCGAGGACCGGGGTTTTCCGGTCGCCGGATCCACTTTCCTCTTATCGACGAAGGAGAACCGCGGCTCACCCTCAGGCTCGGGTGCTCCATCGTTGGCGGTCACTTCTTCTCCTTGCCCTCGTCCTCGTCCACGATTTCGGCGTCGACAACATCTTCATCCTTAGCGGACGAGTTTGCCGGCTCCTCGGTGCCAGCGCCGGGGGTGGCACCTTCGGTCTGTGCCTGCGCGTAGATCGCAGCACCCACCTTCTGAAGAGCCTCATCCAGTGCGTCGCGCTTTGCCTCCAGATCCGAGATCGGAGCGTCCTCGTTCTCGAGCGTTTCCTTCGCGGACTTGATCGCATCCTCAACGGGGGTCTTGATGTCCTCGGAGACCTTGTCGCCGTTGTCCTTGATCAGGCTCTCACCGCGGTAGACCAGCTGCTCAAGAGTGTTGCGAGCGTCAGCGAGCTTGCGGCGTTCCTCGTCCTCGGCGGCGTGTGCCTCGGCGTCCTTGACCATGCGCTCGATGTCTTCTTTAGACAGGGCCGATCCACCGGTGATCTGAATGGACTGCTCGTTACCAGTGCCACGGTCCTTAGCGGAGACGTGCACGATGCCGTTGGAGTCAATGTCGAAGGTGACCTCGATCTGCGGCACACCCTGGGGTGCGGGCGCGATACCGGTCAGCTCGAAGGTGCCCAGCAGCCGGTTATCCCGGGTGAAGTAGCGCTCGCCCTGGAAGACCTGGATGGTCACCGCGGGCTGGTTGTTTTCAGCCGTGGTGAACATTTCGGAGGCTTTGGTCGGGATAGCGGAGTTGCGCTCGATGAGCTTAGCCATCCGCCCGCCCTTGGTTTCGATGCCGAGGGACAGCGGGGTGACGTCCATGAGCAGAACGTCTTTGCGCTCGCCCTTGATAACGGCAGCCTGCAGAGCAGCGCCGACGGCCACGACCTCATCCGGGTTTACACCCTTGTTGGGGTCCTTGCCACCGGTCAGGGACTTCACGAGGTCGGTCACAGCCGGCATACGGGTGGAACCACCGACCAAGATCACGTGGTCGATATCCGAGATCTTAATTCCGGCATCGCTGATGACCTGGTGGAACGGAGCCTTGCAGCGCTCCAGCAAATCGGAGGTCATGTCTTCAAACTGCGCCCGGGTGAGCTTCTCATCCAGGTGCAGCGGACCGTTTTCGGTCATCGACAGGTACTGCAGGGAAATGTTGGTCGATGACGAGGAGGAGAGTTCCTTCTTGGCCTGCTCTGCTGCTTCCTTCAGGCGCTGCAGGGCGATGCGGTCTTTCGACAGATCCACGCCATCCTTGGACTTCACCTGCTTGATCAGCCAATCCACAACCCGCTGATCCCAGTCGTCACCGCCGAGACGGTTATCGCCTGCGGTGGCCTGAACCTGGATGGTGGCGAATCCGTCATCATCCTTGGAGACTTCCAGCAGGGAGACGTCGAAGGTGCCGCCGCCGAGGTCGAATACCAGGATCTTCTCGTCTTCCTTGCCCTTTTCCAGGCCGTAGGCGAGGGCAGCCGCGGTGGGCTCGTTGATGATGCGCAGGACGTTCAGTCCGGCGATCTGCCCGGCGTCCTTGGTGGCCTGACGCTCAGCATCGTTGAAGTATGCGGGCACGGTGATGACGGCGTCGGTCACGGTCTCGCCGAGGTATGCTTCGGCGTCGCGCTTGAGCTTGCCGAGAACGCGGGCGGAGATTTCTTGCGGGGTGTACTTCTTATCGTCGATCTCTTTGGTCCAGTTGGTGCCCATGTGGCGCTTCACGGACGCAATGGTGCGGTCAACGTTGGTGACCGCCTGACGCTTGGCAACTTCACCGACCAGAACTTCTCCTTGCTTGGAGAAAGCGACCACCGACGGGGTGGTACGCAGGCCCTCCGCGTTGGCGATGACGGTGGGCTGGCCACCCTCAAGGACGGCAACGCAGGAGTTGGTGGTGCCGAGGTCAATGCCTACAACTCGAGACATTAGGGGTTCCTTCCTGATCGGGTGCCGACGGCCAAGGCGGTCCGCCGGTCCGGCGTGCGGGGCGAGAACGGCTGCGGTAGTGCTCAGGCTGAGCCTTAAGCAGCTATCCGTTCGTTCCCGTTAGCAGCCGGGAAGACTTGAGCTTTCGAGACTCAAGTAGATACAGGTGCATCGCACTTGTCAATGATCACCTCAATCAACCTGAGTACATCAGACTCAACTCTTGGGGCGGGGTCGATATTCCCACCGTCCACACTCACCTCGCATGGCGTGCATCACATGCCGCATCGCTACCGTCACTCCTCGTTCGACACACGCCCCCGGCACCGACCACCACTCAGACACCTGAGCGGATTGACCCATCGATCAGCACGATGACATGTGGACTACATCCCGACCTCGACCCGAAAGCCTCACATGTCATACCAACCCCGTACGCTCATACCCATGATGCGCAACCTACCCGCGGCGAAAGCCTCTATCTCCTTCGCCCTCGTGAGCCTTCCGTCATGCCCCCAGCCCCTACGCGACAACCAGGCAGGAGCAATTCGATGAGCGGAGGTCTCGCCGGACTGTTGGATGACGTTGCCGTGCTCGCGAAAATGGCGGCGGCAAATATCGATGATGTCGCTGTGGCGGCAGCCCGGGCCAGCACTAAGGCAGCCGGGGTCGTGGTGGATGACACCGCTGTCGCCCCTCAATACGTGCGCGGGGTGCAGCCCAGTCGTGAACTGCCAATCATTAAGAAGATCGCCATCGGCTCACTGCGCAACAAGATTCTTTTCATCCTGCCCGCAGCCCTGCTCCTCAGCCAGTTTTTACCATGGTTACTCACCCCCATTTTGATGCTCGGCGGCACCTACCTGTGCTTCGAGGGCGCCGAGAAAATCTGGGCGAAACTGCGAGGGCACCACGATGACACCCCGGCGGTTGTCAAAGGGGCGGATGCCGAAAAAACCATGGTCTCCAGCGCCGTGCGCACCGACTTCATCCTCAGCGCCGAAATCATGGTGATCGCGCTCAACGAGGTCGCTAACGAAGGTCTCATCAGTCGGGCGGTGATCCTCCTGGTCGTGGCCGTTTTCATCACTGTTCTGGTCTATGGCGTGGTGGCTCTGCTCGTCAAAATGGACGATATTGGGCTCCATCTCGCCGGTAAACCGTCACAGGCCTCGCAACGCATCGGGCGCGGACTGGTCACGGCAATGCCGAAGGTGTTGAACGCAATTTCCTTGATCGGCATGGCCGCAATGCTGTGGGTTGGCGGCCACATTATTTTGGTCGGGGTCCATGAGCTCGGATTGCACGCACCCTACGAATGGGTGCATCACCTTGAGCACGGCGTGCATGGAGTACCGGTTATTGGCGGTCTGTTGGGTTGGCTGATCAACACATTCTTTTCTGCGATTCTTGGCCTGATCTGGGGCGCCATCATCGTAGCGGTGATGCACGTGCTCCCCTTCGGCAAAAAGAGTGGGACACACTAGCCAGAACCTGGGCCAGGTCCGGGTCTGCGCGAGGCTCAGCACTCTGTCTCCTGTACGGGGCCCAGCTCGAGGCTCAACTCGGGCGCCAGCGCGGCGCGCGCCCGACACGGATATCCATGCATGGCCTGGGACTGGCTCTCACACGCTCCGGATCAAGATCTACCCAGGCCGGGTTTCACCTCGGTCGGCATCTCAACGGCAGCCATATGATTTTCGCGATGCTAACGTTACGAAATTCACTACACCTTGCATTCGCCTACTTAGGTTTGCATAACCTTATGTCGTTGCTACCCGGGCATGATGGTGCGCCAAGTCCCATCTTGGATACCATCTGCGCCCTACCGCTGCGCCCTCGCGCGCTCAGCCCAAGGATCCGCACATGACCAATATCGCCGTCGTCACCGGGGCCGCCCGCGGGATCGGACGCGCCGTCGCTGAACGCCTACTGGCCGACTATCCAGATCTCATCGTTGTCGCCGCAGACATCCTCCCCATTGACTGGGCCACTCACCACCCGCAAAAAACGCCCAGCAACCACACAGCATCACCACTGACCCCCTGCTCCCGCGTGCGGGCCCGCCACGTCGATGTGACCGACGAACGCGCCGTCGCCGAGCTTTTCACCGAAGCCGCTGAGCTCGGCCATATCCAAGCGGTCGCTCACGTAGCCGGAATTTTCACCCTCCGCCCAATCGTCGATACCCCGCTCAAAGAGTACGAACGAATCCAGCGGGTCAATAGCACCGGAACATTCCTGGTTCTTAGGGAAGCTGCCCGAGCCATGAGCGCGCAAAGCATCCCTCAACCTGTCTCTGATACTCCCCACACGGTGTCTAACTCCGACACTGTGCCTAATCCCGACACCGCGCCACTATCTATAGACCGCAGTGCCTTACCTGCAGGGCACAACCAACCATCTACAGAGCGCAACGCCGCCCCACCTGCTGCCCACAACGATCGGGCAATTGTTGCCGTCACGTCTAACGCCGCCCGAGTGCCACGGATCGGTATGGGAGCATACGGAGCCGCCAAAGCTAGTGCCTCATCACTGGCCACCACCCTGGCGCTAGAACTCGCTGACCAGCAGATACGATGCAATGTCGTGTGCCCAGGATCAACCGACACCGCCATGCAACGAGAGTTCTGGGGGGAGAACCCCGATGCCGGCCACAAGGCCGCCGTCCACGGCGATGCCGCCCAATACCGTCTGGGAATACCACTCGGACGCCTAGCCTCTCCCGAGGATGTAGCCGATGCCGTCGCGTATCTGCTCTCTCCGGGTGCCCGTCACCTGACGATGCAGGAACTATATGTAGACGGAGGCGCTAGCCTCCGGGCCTAGCATCCGACACTGCTGACCACTCCCCCGAAAGAACGTGATGAACCCGCTTGCTCTCAGCTCCGCCCCCACCGCCTTCCGGCGCGCCCGACTCGGCGACGTCCAGGTCACCGGGGCGCCCACGATCGTGCCGGTCGCCGTACTGACGGATATGCTCGCGCCCTCCACCACGTCTTTTGTGTTGGCCCGCCCCTTTTCTGCAGATGATGACGCCGTGCTGGTCTGCGACCACGCGGAAGCCGGCAACCCCAGCGGTTTAGCACAAGGGGCCCCATCCGCTGTGACGGAGCAGATTCCCACTGAGTCAACACACCGCACGACCACCGGTACCACAGCTTTAGATTTCCCGGATTCCACGCCTACACAGAACACGGACCCAAGCGTCGCCGCCGGCAGTCGCGCAAGCACAACCCGTATGGGCGGCGACGACCCATGTCAGGTTCCCACCCGGGCCGAATACGCCCGTCGAGTAGCCCAGGCGCGCGATCTCATTCAGGCTGGAACGGTCAATAAAGTCGTGCTTGGTCGACGCATGTGCCTCGCCCACAACACCCGCTTAGATATGTCTGCGCAGCAAGAACTCGCCGACCGTATCGTCGATGACCTCATCTCCCTAGGGACCCAGGGCTTTCCCGTGCTCATGCCGCTACCGGGCGAGCGCACACTAGTTGGCCTGAGTCCCGAACTCCTGATTCGACGGCACGGTTTCAACGTCGAAGCTTTTCCACTGGCAGGATCTGCCCCACGCAGCGGACATGAGGACATTGATGCACCCCGGCGCCACGCGCTGATGAACTCTGCGAAAGATCGTAGCGAACACGCATTTGTGGTCGCCGATATCGTGCGGTCTTTAACCCCACTGTGCTCACACATTGATGCTCCCGAGGTGCCCGAAGTAGTCGAAGCCGCCACCATGTTGCACCTTGGCACTCATATTCGCGGCACGCTGCGCCCGCGAGAAGACGGCAGCATCCCCACTCTCATCGAGGTCGCGGAAGCACTTCACCCGACCCCGGCAGTGTGCGGCTCTCCCACCCCGGTAGCACAACGCATCATCGAGGACCTCGAAGAGCCACGGGGTCTGTTCACCGGGTACATCGCTGCACAGGATACCCACGGCGATGGTCAGGCAGTGATCGCCATCCGAATGGCATTGCTCGACCGCGACGGCATCACGCTGTATGCAGGGGCTGGCATCGTCGCTGATTCCGATCCCGACGCCGAAGCCGATGAAACCCACGGCAAGCTGCGCACCGTCCTAAACGCCATCGCTCACACCACCGGCTCAGGCGTCTAATGACCGCGGCGCGGTCCCCGGCGCTGACACATCTCTAGTGAGCCATCTCCCCCCTCCCTTTTGCGTCGGATACCCGGATAGGAGCATGTCGTGACCGACTGGACCTCGCACCGCCCCAACCACACCTATGCCATTCCCTCTCAGCTGCCGACTTCTCGTCTCACCTGGCCCGCAGCCCCCTCTCGGTCCATGCTCCTGGTTCACGATATGCAGGAGCATTTTGTGGCAAAGTATGCACACGATGCCGAACCGATCCGATCTGTCATCGACCGAATTTCTCAGCTTGTAGATTGCGCCCGACGAGTTGGGGTGCCGGTCGTCTTTAGCGCCCAGCCTGGTGATCAGGATCCAGATTCACGCGGCTTACTGACCGATCTGTGGGGCGCAGGGCCGTCCTCGTCGGCTATCGACATTATCGACGCTTTCACTCCGCAGCCAGGCGAACTTATGACGAAGCATCGATACAGCGCCTTCCAACGCACTGACCTGGATGAACGCATAGCCCAGGCAGGATGCGACACCCTCGTCTTAACGGGGATTTATGCAAACATCGGGGTGAAGGCCACGGCATTGGACGCATTCATGCGCGATATTCGTCCGATTGTAATCGGTGATGCCGTCGCGGATTTCGATCTAGACGAACACCGTGCGGCCCTGTCGTGGGTCGCCGGACGCTGCGGACGCATCGCCTCTACCCGCAGTGTGCTCGATCAGTGGGACGGCACCCGGGTCTAGCGCAGCGTGCCAACCCCGATCCCTAGGAGGAGCAGTGATAGCAGCACGCAGGCGACAGGGACGGTCCAGCACCATCGTGACGGCGGGCATTTGCGGAGGCTGTAAATACAGGTCACTAGCGCGAAGATGGTCACGAACACCATCCCGATAGCTAAGGCCAACATGCCGCCGTTCCAGGTCCCCGAGTCTGGATGTGCGCACACCACGTCGTCCACAGAGGTCACGCAGGGAAACCGAGCCTCCATAAAGAGCCCGAATGTTGCCATCCCGCTGACGACCAGAGCCACCAGGCATAGCGCCCGACGTATCCAATTGCTGACCATATCGACCTAACTTCAGCTTTTCCCCGCCGCCGCAGATCGGTGCGCGGTGGCAGCGTCCTTAAACCGCTAAGGGTAACGGGCAGATCTCGAAGTCGTCGGGGTTTTCGACGGGATCCAGAAAAGACAGACCAGAATCTATGGCAGCACTACGGTGCCGCCAGCACACTACCCGCCGATAACCTGCACACATACCATGGCGTCCGAGCAGCAGAGGATTAGCCATCCCTCGTGTTGACCTGCTCACGATCAGCCGCACCACTGCGGCCTACCGGCGCAACCCACCTGCTCTCAGTCCGCGTCACAGGAACACACAAGCCCCTTGCCATCACCATGAGACTCGCCCCCACCCCCGAGGTCCCTCGGACGTGGCCTGCGCAAGGCACATCACAGATCCTTAATCATGGCGATTCGCGGCGCCAGGTCGAGGCCATGAGCAATTTCCTGCTCTCTCACAGCTTTCAGGTGCGGACCCCATTGGGCTTCCGGGAACAGCCGATACCCCAGACGCTCATACCAGGGCCCGTTCCATGGAATATCACGGTAGGTAGTGAGAGTAATCCAATGCGATCCTTGTGCTCGCGCCCAGCTTTCAACAGCACTTACCAGCCGCCTGCCCAAACCCTTCCCCGCAGCGTCGGGATGCACGGAGACCTGTTCCACATGACCATGCCCATCGATATCCTCACCGCAGGCCCAACCGTCGATTCGGAACCCATTGCAGGATTGAGCGACCCACAGCTGGCCATGCGCAATGAGACAGGCAAGCACCTCAACTTCTGGGGGATCGTCATCGGCCACCCGTTCTAGCCCAACCTGCCGAAACCGTTGACCGGCTGCAACTTCGAGCGCCCGAATATCAGGGATATCTTCAGCCACAGCGGGTCTAATCTGCGCCATAGAATCATCCAATCGTTGAGATACATCAGCTTACTGATCGGCATTTCAGGTGTCGCACACATTGCGCCTCAGGCAGCTGCTTCGCAGACTTGCCAAGAACCCGTCACAACCGACACCGTCGAAGCACTTCCTCATAGTGGTCGAGCATGGGTGTCTTAAGCCGATGCGCTTTAGCCGACGAATGGATACTTCGGAAACCCGAGACCCACTCGGAGAGCCCGTGTTCTGCATGGGCCAAAATCATCGTTTTCACAACAGGATCAGCAAACATGCGCCGCATCACGAACGTTACGGTTCTGGCGGGAAGCTGAAACAACGGTGCAGGCCAGACCCACCTCGGATCTTCTCCGACAGCTTGACACACCTTAAGCCCCTCACGGAATGCGAGAACCATACTCTGCATCAGTAGCCGGTTGGCAATAAGCGCATCCAAACTCCCCGCCTCGATAAGCGGTGCAGCCGTTAAAGACTGTTGCAAACAATGCACCTTCAACCAGGTATGCATTGCGCTCTGCCTGGATACGTTGAGTCCCGCACGGGCGAAGGCGGTACGGATCGACTCAAGCAGTGGTCGGCGCTGCTGGTCACCTTTTTCGAGAATTGTTCCGGTTTTGAAAACAGTGGCCCTGAGCTCGTGGTCGTGCCGCGTTCCGCCAACTTGAGAGGGGAATCCGAGAAAGAATCGTTCTTGCGACAAATAGTTCTCGACGTCCTCGATTAGGGTCCACCGGTTCAGCATGAAGAGAATGGGAAGATCAGGGGGAAGGCTTACGAGACTGGGCAGCACCTCACAGAGGTGATCACCATCGACCATCACAAGGACGACATCGGCTTCGAGATCCTCGAGAGAGGAACAGACACGTGGGGTAAACCTTGCGCTCACCCGCCGGCGGACACGAAGATCAAGAAGGTGTAACCAAAATTCATCACGATAGAAAGGCATCCGAGACGGTCGGACGACAAAAGTCACCTGATAAAACTGGGATAAAAGGTATCCATAAGTCATCCCAATAGTGCCAGCCCCAATAATCGCAAATCTCATAGAGCACCTTTACCTAAAACTACCTGGCGCACAGTAGTTGCCATACGATCCGATGTTTCATGCCTCGAGTTCGACTGATCACCGGTGAGCGAATTCGCACCTGGGCATATTCGCTGAATGACTTTCGCAACCCACTTGGCAGTAGTGGCCGCCGCGACTGCTCCCATCAAAACCACACCGTCACCAAGCAGGACAGGGACCAACGCGGCGCACGCCAGAGGCCGGACCTCCCCTGGAACTGCCGCCGCCATGCGGCCCACCGCCTTCTCCTTTGTAGGTGCAACATCCTTGGTGCGGCGCATCTCCCCAGAAACTTGGGCTCAGGTGTCTGCACCGAAAACACTTTACGCCGATACCGTCCATCTCAATACACTCGATGTATGCATTGCGTCGTCACTGATCGACTAGTTTTGCGCCCCTTTAACTCTAAGGATGTGGAGTTCATCTATGAGCTCCATCAAAATCCTGACCTCATCCGCTTTATTCCCTCCGCCCTCACGCCCGACTTGGAGACGGCAGCGCGCACCCTCAACAGATTTCGGAAGTGTCACGGGGACAGCGGGCAGGGCTTTTGGTGCGTCACCCTCGCCGCGCAGTCGGGCTCGTCCAGCACGCCGCAAGCGGGTCAGCCGATTGGCCTCATCATGCTCAAACACATTCCCCCATCAGCAACCCACCAGGATCCAAACCGTCCCACCGAGTTTGAAATTGGCTGGCGGCAGCACGCCGACCACACCGGGAACGGCTATATCACCGAAGCTGCCCGCGCCGTTCTTCGGGAGGCGTTTGATACGGGGCTGACACACGTCGTGGCGGTCACAGATCCTGAGAACATCGCCTCGCAGGCAGTCTGCCGACGATTGGGTATGACCGATCTGGGATACACCGACGCCTACTATGACCATCCGAACGTACGGCTATTCCGCATCAATCGAGAGCCGGATCACACCCCAAATTATTGCGTCTGACCTGCATAAACACACACCTTCACGGGACCTCCTCAGTCCCTGCTGAGGTTCTTCTCGCCCGGCACCGCACACTGGAGACATGCAGTTTTTCTCGGACTACCCGGCATGCCACCGTCACAGGCAATGTTCGATCGCCAGACGCAGTCCAATACAGCACGCCGAAAACCGCCCGCTCGATCCAGCCTCCTGAATCACTTCCGCATGCGACATACTCCCTCACGCAATCAGCGCACCCGACGATCCGATACTTCTCATCACTCCACCTCAGCGGAGCCTTCCTACGGTCCAACCGATGGCAACGAGTTGAGACGGCCCGAGTCCCGAGTTCGAGGACTAACGGTCGGTGGTCTCGTGGCAGGTGGGGCCGCGGCCGCAACGGCATCCGTGATCGGCGGATCACTCGGCGTTGCAGGAACCGTGGTCGGATCGTTTTTAATGTCGGTGGTTTCGGCGCTTGCTCTCGCCTTGTTCTCCGATTCGGTGACCCATGGCCGACGCTTGCTGAAGCAGAAAGTTTTACCGGCGCGGCTAGCTGGCGACGGCGGCAGCGAGGACGACGCTTTGCCATTGCCGGGTGCCGACACGTCGGCGGGTACTGGCGGCTCGGCGAGCGTGAACACGGTGGCAGGTACGAGCGCACCGGCAGCCTCGTCCACCCGAATCGTGCGTACCAGCAGCGGCGTGGTGCCACTGTCATCCTCACCCGCACCGGGCAGGGAAGCGTCGCACGGCACCGCGTCGTCTCGCGACGGTTCCTCCTTGCGACGCTCCTCAGGGCGCACCACGTTCACCGCGAGCGCAGTAACCCGCCGACGCAAAATTGCGAGCGTTTGCGCGCTAGCCGCCACCATGGCTGTGGTGGGGCTGCTCGCAGTTTTCGGTGTTCAAGGAATTCTTGGTACGGAGTTGTCTCAGGGCACCGGCAGCATTCAACGTGCGGTAACCGGGTCACATATTCAGCAGCGCACGCCCTCGCCGCAGGAGCCCGACACCAAGACGCAGCGCCCGGACACCAAGGGCAAGCAGCCAACCACACAGGATCCGACGCCGACGGAAAAGAAGCCTGTCGTCCCGAACCGTGACGGCTCCCAGACGGGTAAAGACGACCCGCGGGAGGACACTCCGGCGTCACCGACCCCGAGCAGCGGCACGGGAGGAGAAAGCTCGCCTAAACCCTCACCGGGCGGTACTTCTGGCGACGGATCAAACTCTGGTGGAACGTCCTCGGATGGCTCGTCCTTTGGAGGATCCTCGTCCGGAGGAGCATCCAGCGGGAAAGCACCGTCTCACGCGAAAGCCTCCACGGTTTCGGGCACGAGTAATTCGGCGAGCGCTAACACCTCTCGCGAAACCGTGACCCGCACTGTCGGCGGGTAGCTACCCCATCGTCAGCAGCGTTCCGCACTGGGTTTACTCCATGGGCGCTCTGTCCTCTTCACTGCGAATCCAAGCCCAAACGTGTACGAAGGAATTCAATGGCGGCGGGGTACGCATCCAAACGGTTAGAGCGCTTAGCCAGGCCATGTCCCTCATCGTGATACACCCGCAATTCACACGGAATGCCTTTTGCACTCAACGCCGCGTGGATCTGCTCGGCCTCACTCAGAGGAACTCTGGGGTCATTGGCGCCGTGAATCACGAACAGCGGCGCCACGATGTCATCCAGATAGGTAATCGGAGATGCCTTTTCGAGCATGGCGCGATCAGTCGCGAGGTAACCGTACTCGCGCTCGCGATAGACCCGTCGGTAGTCCGAGGTGTTCTCCAAGAACGTCACCAGCGAACTCATCCCGACAATATCCACACCGGCTGCCCACAGCTCAGGCTGCATTGATACCCCGGCCAACACCATGTAGCCGCCATACGATCCGCCCCATAGGGCTGCGCGGTCGACCTGGAGTCCCTGGGAGGGCAGCCACCGGTGAATCGCACGCAGATCCCCCACTGAATCCAACCGAAGCGGGCCGTCGTCCAAACTGACCCAACGCTTGCCATACGTAGCTGACCCCCGAACATTTGGGACGACGACGGTGAATCCGCTGAGGACCAAGGCCTGGATCGTCGGGTTAAAAATCCGTGTGGCTGCGCTTTCCGGGCCGCCGTGAATGTGGATCACGCTCGCGCCGCTAGGTTCGGTAGGTTCATAAATGAAGGTGGGGATATGTTCGCCGTCATCGGTCGGAATCAGGTCAACCTGGCAGGAGCGCAGAGCATCTTCCAGTACCCCGAGTTCTGGAGCTATTACCAGCGTGGAGTGGCCGGTATGGACATCCACCCGGTAGATCGATGCTGGCCGGTTCGGTGTGGACCACGATATGACCAGGTCACGACCGTCAGGTGACCAGATTGGACTGCCGTTCCCCTCGGGCATATCTACGTCGGCGCGCCAGGTGCCGTCGGGCTCATGCAAACTCAGATGCAGCGCCCCATCCACCATTGTTCCCACAAGCAGGGTGGAACCGTCCGGCGACACATATCCACTGAGGTCGTGTTTGTCGTCGGATACAAGGGTGGTCCAAGTGCCTGTCGCGAGGTCAATCTCAACCAGGCAGCTCATGTCCCGGTCCCGGTTCGAGGAGATCACAAGGCGACGATCATCCGGACTGAAGCCGATGATCTGATGGTAGGAGTGTTCCTCGGGGTCGGTGAGGTCATACCCGGCGTGGTGGGCTACGCCACCATCACTACCGGTCATGGCGATGACGGTGCTGGCGGGTTGCTGCGACAAGCGAGAAAATGCAAGGGCAGTACCGGAGTGGTTCAGCAGACTGTGGTCGATATAGCCGCCGCCGTCATACATCACCCGTTCACTGCCGTCGTCGTGGCGGCGGACCACTAGGTCCATGTCAACGCCGTTGCGTCGCGTGGTCTGGTACACCAGCTCGGTGTCGGTAACATCCGTGAGCACATTGATCGCCGACGGATTGTGTATAAGCGGGCGTAGAGCTGGGATCTCCTGAGAGTCGTCGAGGTCGAGAATCGACAGCTGCATTTTTTCGTTCCCGCCTGCATCGTGTTGGACAATGACTTGGCGACGCCCCGGCACATACCGTCCAGTGCAGCGGGAGGGCAGATCGGTGATCCGTCGCTGGGTTCCGTCCGGGGCAATCTCCACCAATTGCAGACTCCCCGTCGCGTCGTTACCCGCGAGGATCCGACCCTCGGTATCGACATCGACAACCGTCCATGATTCAAGGTGGAACAGCTGGCTCACAAGCTCCGCGGTCATGGTCGTGGCGGACATACGCACTCCTTCGCAGACTAAAACGCAGTGCTATTCACTGTACGGTCACCATTGGTCCAGACCTCTCTAAACATGTAAAACCCCTGCATACAGCGCATGGCGCGATGAGTGCCCAGACCGCTCTCGCGAAGATCATGTGAAGTATTCGCGTCGGATGGGGAAAAATTGGGTTCCAGGAGGTGTAGAGACCTTCTTGACCCCTACTCTTCCCGTATGCCCTTGACGTTCGCCCACCCGCTCGCGGTTATTCCCCTGCGCCGCACCGCATTTCCGCTGTCCGCGCTCGTGATCGGGGCCATGATCCCGGACATCGCCTTATTCGTGCCGGGTCTGGTTCGTTATCCGTACACGCATTCGCTGCCGGGGTTAGTCACCGCGGACCTTCTGCTCGGCACCATCCTGTGGGTGCTGTGGGAAGCCGTGGTGCGCACGCCGGTGACAGATGCGAGCCCGCTCATTCTGCGTGAGCGCCTTCCTCAGCAGCGGCCAGGCCTGGTGGGGTGGCTTCTAGCGCCACTCGCGGTGCTTATCGGAGCGGCCACGCACATCGCATGGGATCAAATCACGCATGCCAACAGCTGGTTAGCGTCTCAGGTGCACGTGCTCAAACATATGCTCGGGCCGCTGTCTCTCGCTCAGTGGCTGCAAAACCTCAGCACTTTTACAGGTTTAGTCGGACTCGGATTGATCATCACGGTGGCGCTGCATCGAGCGCAGGCCGTTCCATCCCCTCGGCTCAAACCCGGTCTCGCTCCTATGATGTGGGTGCTACCGATCCTGTGTGCTCTGATCGCGGTGATTGCCGTGTTCCTGGGTACTGCGCCCGCCCGCGGTATGCGCGTCCTCGGCCTGTATCTGGTGACCCGTCCCACCTCACTTTTTGCTGTTGGTCTCGGTGTCGCAGCTGTGATTTGGTGGATTGTTCCTGCAGGTTGGGCAGGAAAAACGTCCGAAAATCATCCTGAGGATCGGTCTGCGGAACTCGCCCCGCAGCCACCGTTACAGTCCGTGGTCAGTGGGAGCTAAGCGAGCTCGGCCTACGATAGGGCCATGCGAGAGCCGTCCCCATCCCGGGCCCCCTCCCCGACCACACCACCACGGACGCGGTGAGCGGCGCCCCGTCGAACTCGCCCACCCCGCATGAGCATGGCGAATTCTCCGCGTGCCCGTTGCGACTGGCCTACATCTCTTTGCATACCTCACCCTTAGCTGCTCCCGGTCGAGCCGACGCGGGTGGCATGAATGTGGTCGAGCTTCAGCAGGCGCTGGCTCTCGCCCGCCGCGGCCACCAGGTTGACTTGATCACGAGGCGTTCGGATCAAGACTCCCCCGATGTCACCGATGTGGCGCCTGGGGTCCGGTTGATCCAGATCGAGGCGGGACCACCGGCACCGCTGGCTAAAAGTGACATGGAGCAGTGCATCCAGCCGTTCCGTGAGCGCCTCGCGAGCCTGATTGAGTCGGGTCCGCATCGCTACGACCTCGTGCACTCGCATCATTGGTTCAGCGGGGTCGCGGCGTTACCGGTCACTCGTGCAACCGGTATTGCCCATGTGCAGTCTTTCCATTCGGTCGCAGCTCCGGAACGTGCGGTCAGTTTGGCCGCGGGTGAACCGTCTGAGTCTCCTGGCCGAATCCCCGGGGAACGCGAAGCGGCCACGGCATCCGATCTGGTGGTGGCGGTCTCCGACGCAGAAGCCGCCACCATACGCGCCCGCTACGGGGTGTCGGCACGTCGCCTTGCCGTGGTCCGTCCGGGGGTTGATACGGACATGTTTCACCCCTCACCGTCCACATCAGGATGCGCCGCAGCGATTGCGGATCCGGGCACGTCGGCCGCATCAACCGACGGTGCCATCACCGAGGATGCTCCCGTTGATGCTCCGTCTCGCCGCCCATATGTGCTGTTCGCAGCGCGTTTGCAACCGCTTAAAGCCCCCGACCTAGCCCTTGACCTGTTATCCCGGCTCGATCCCGCCACGAGACCTAAGCTGGTCTTGGCCGGGGCTGCTTCCGACGATTTCGCCGACTACGATCATGAACTTCACCGTATGGTGCGAGAGCGGGGCCTAGAGGCAGACGTCGAGTTCGTCGGCGCGTGTTCTCGGGAACGGCTCGCCGAGTTGATGCGGGGCGCCTGCCTGTTCTTGTTGACCTCGTGGTCGGAGACGTTCGGCCTCGTCGCACTGGAAGCACAGGCCAGCGGAGTCCCGGTCATCGCCTGGCAAGGCGCGGGCGGGGTTGTGGAAGCCGTGGAGGCGGGCGGACTGGTCATGGCCTGCCGCGACGCGGATGTGTGGGCCGAAGCTATCGAGTCGTTGTTGGGCGACAGACCGCGCTGGCTGTCCCTGTCACGGCGGGCACGCGAGTTCGCCCTGGGCCGTACCTGGGGACACGTTGCGCACCAGCTGGAAGCGCTGTACACCGAGGTGGTCAGGTGAATATCTCTCCGAGCACATCCGCAGACATGTCTGATCCGTTGCACATACTCCGTAGTGCCAGACGCGTCATGTTCGCCCACGCCCACCCCGACGACGAAACTCTCGCGACTGGCGCTCTCATACGCGAGCTCACCAGCCTCGGTGTTCAATGCACGGTTCTTACCGCCACCAGGGGAGAACAGGGTGAAGTTGTCCCCGGCGCTATCGCTGAGAGTGACCAGCGCACCCTAGAAGAGGTGCGGGCAGGGGAAATCTCCTGTGCTCTTCATGCATTGGGGGTGGATGATCACCTCATGTTGGGAACGCCACCGGCGTGGGCAACAGACCATTCCCGACCTGACACCGCCCCTGAACAGGCGTTCCATAAGCAGAGGGGACGCCGTTACCGGGATTCGGGAATGCGCTGGATCCGTCCAGGAGTGGCGGGACCATCTGCATCAGCACCGGCTGATGCCTTCACCGTTCTACCGCTGGAGCAGGCGATCTGTGATCTCGTAGCGGCCCTTCACGATCGGTGTCCAGATGCCCTGGTGTCCTACGACGACGCTGGCACCTATGGTCATCCCGACCATGTGCGGATGCACCAGGTCGCGCGGGCCGCAGCAGACCGGGCCAGGATACCGTTTATCGAGGTCGCTTCGGAGGAAAACGTTGTGACCGGGTTAGATGCCGCCCCGGTCGCACCACCGCAAGAGGCCAGCTTTGACTGGTACGACTTCCCCGCCACTCTCGATGCGGTGGCTGCGGCGCTATCGTGCTATCGGACCCAGCTCACGGTGCGCGACACCTTCCTGATCAGCCCAGGAGTTGTCCGCGTGCAACATGTTGGCCAGCAGGTACAGGACGTGTGGTGCCGGGCGGGACTTCGGATCGCGCGTTAGCGGTCGCGTAGCCCCGCGAGACGGCGCCAAAGCATCAGCGAGGCCACTAATAGCGTCGCAGCGGTGCCGATCAGAAAACCGGTGACTCCGTATCCGGTGGCAACCACCATTATGAGACCGGTCAGAGCGCTCATAATGAGAGCGTCCGCCTGCCACATCATCACGCCGACGCCTTGCATATCGATACCTCCGGCGCTGGGAGCCGGAAGCAGGAGCTTTGCCGGAAGCGGACCTTTGGCTGTGCTTCCCATTCGGACCAGCATCAACACCACGGTTGTGGCCCCGATCAGCAGGAACGCCATGGGATGGTGAAGCCCGTTGCCGAGAAGCCCACCGACCCCAGCCGATATCAGCAAAACCACAGTCGGGAAAATCGAGTGCAGCGCGAGCCTGCTCGAGGTGGAGGTTCCATACAGAGGGGGTGCGCCGAGCGCTTCAACACTGTTTCGGATGCCATCAACTAGAGCGCCGAGCGCAACATAGCCCAGGGCACCGGCGACCAGCGCGGTCACCAGGTGCAACCGACCCGACATCGTGAGGGATTCGGTGAGAACAAAGCCGACTAAAATCCCGGTCAACAGGGCGAGTATGAATCGGCCTGGCGTGCGCACCGCACCGACAAGATCCCGCACGGGATGACGGACTATAGCTAGCTTCGTGAGCGCTCCGCCGGGCATTGCGCGCAGTTTTCTGCCCACGGTCGGGGTGGGCCTAAAGGTGCTGGCCGCCAGCGCAAGGTCACCCGACCCTGCAGCTTGGCTAGCAGCATCCCAACGCCGAGCCTGGTAAACCAGGTCAGGTCCTGCGAGGTTATCGAGTCGACGTGGCGCGATGATGAGCCCACCGAGCGCGGCGAGCGCGATCGCGACCGTGGTCACCACATGGCCTATCCCTCGCGGCAAAAACCACACAATGACAGCTAAGCCGAGTCCTGCCAGCACAGTGAGGCAGGCGGCGCTCCGGGCACGATGATCGCTCATACTTTGCCCTGCGAGCCACGCGGTTGCCATGAGAACGCCTGCGACCGTGCTGATGCCCACGATCCACACACCTGAAGCTGTTGGGCCGAGGCCTGTGGCGATGGCCCACGCCGGGGGAACAGAAAGAATCGCAACCGCAAGCGTCAGTAGGGCACCGGTCAACAAAACCGGCCGGTTGAAGGTACGGCGCCTGGGGAGCGGCGAGTCAGCCCACAGACTCGTCAGGAAGGGCGGGTGCATGGCGGGGCCGCGGGAGCGACCAAGCAGCACCATACCCGCGACCACAGCGGCGACTATTAGTGGTAGCAGCGCGCTGCTGAGGGGCTGGCGGAACACCTCAAGGGTTGAGGGGCCGCGAAGCGTGTGGGCCACCGAGATCAGAAGCGGAGTTCCCAGCACCACGAACGTTAAAACGACGGCATAGATGATGTACACGACGTCACCGGCACTGCGTCCATCGGCTCGGTAGCGCATGACGATTCTGGCTGCGGCAAGGCCTCGCGGCAGAGTCGAATTATCGGGGATGGACGGCGATGGCGGCGCAGTCGGTTGCTCCGGCGCAGAGGTTTTCTCCTGCTCGGACGTTTTCTTTGGAAGTGCCGCGGGGATCTTCCGAGTGTTGCGCGATCGGCTCATTGGGCATTCCGGCTTAAGTCGTGCACGCTGTTGGCCACGGCGTCGCGCAAGGACACCGAGTGGGTTGCAATCAGCAGTGCGGTTCCAGCCTCCACGCGAGCCCGCAGAACCTGCCCTACGGTCTCAAGGCGTCCTGGATCCAGTCGCTGCTCGGGCTCATCCAAAACCAGCAGATCGGAGGGCCGCGACAGCACCAAAGCGAGAGTCGTCAGCTGGGATTGTCCTGACGATAGTTCATGGGGGAAGCGGTGTTCGAGGTCTCTGATCTCAAGCAGGTCCAGCACCTCTCGCGCAGCTTCACGGGCCTCTGGGATGGTGTGTCCCCAGGTAGTTCCGATCATGATGAGGTGTTCGAGGATGGTCAGATCCCGTGCGATCGGAGGAGGGCCGACCAGACCCGCAACTGTTTTACGAAACTCCGGGTCGCGATCATTAGGTGCCCGTCCACCAATCTGAATCGTGCCGCTGGAAGGTTTAGTTAACCCTGTGATGACCCGTAACAGGGTGGTTTTTCCGGAACCGTTGACGCCGGTCAGCGCTAGGGAATCGCCCGCCTTGAGAGTGAGATCGGTGGGTGGCAGCAATACCGTCTTGTCTCGGGTGACCTCGACGCCGTCGGCCTGGACGAGAGGGGCGGTCTGAGGGCGCCCTGATGGACGAGACGATGCGGATTTCATAGGCACATCTCATCATGCTTAGCTCAGGAATCCCTCAGACCCCGTCAACATCACTCCGTAGGTGGGGCATGTTCTCCGGTAGAACGCGCCTTAAGCACTACTCGCGCGCGGATTGAGAGCTAGTCTTCGCTCCGCACTCGCAGGTACCCGCTGAGGCCAGCACCAGATCTGATTCAAGGGTGTGGGCGATGTTCGTACCCGCAGCATCTGCGCCGCCTACCCCTTCGGTACCAGAGGCACCTGCGACAGCCACACCCGCGACCCCGTGATCAGATGGAACACGCGCTGAGATCCGCTCGGCCCGAGCCATAAGTTGTTCTTTCGTGATGATCGGGAAGCGCCGGAACACGATGGACCCTGCGAGACCCGTGAGGCTGGAAAGTAAAATGCACAGGCCCGCAGTGATCAGCACCTTAGAGGCGTCGTTATAGGCAAACATCACCGCAAAACCGGCGATTGGGGTTGCGGTTCCCGAGGCGTCGTTGACCAGCCCCATGAGGGCAATCGCCACCCCGGATAGCGCCCCGCCGAGGAAGTTCGTGGCATAGACCGGGATCGGGTTCGCCGAGATGAGATCGGCTTGGGTGAGCGGCTCCACGGCCACCGAAATGGTTTCGCGCCGTCCACCAAACTTCATGCGCAGGAACAGAATAAAGTTCATAAATGAGGATCCGAACACAGAGAGAGCGCCGATTGCCATGGGGGCTCCCTGAAGACCCATCATGGCGGTCAGCGCCATGGAGGACAGCGGGGCCGTTGCCACGACGGTGATGACCCCACCCAGCACGATCCCCATCAGAACCGGGTTGCTGTTGGCCGCTTCTACCAGAATCTTTCCGATCTGCCCGAGCGTGGCTTCCACGACCGGACGCATCAAACTACCAACAGCGTGGGTGAGCGGCGGAATGGTCAGCAAAATAACAATTAAATCAACACCAGGTGGAATTTTTCGCTCCATCCATTTCACCACGAATGCCAGGCTGTAACCGGCGACAAATCCGGGAAGAATGCCGATCCCCGTACACGCCAAACCCATCATGACCGCATAAATAGGCGATACTCCCAGCGCAAGAGCCACTAAAGCTGCCGCCGCAACTCCGCCGCCATTGCCGTGAAAAAGCCCAATCTCCCCAAGACTGCTAATACCGAGCACCTTCCCGAAAAATGAGGAGTGAAAGGCTTCAACCAGAAAACTTGCACAGGCGGCTGCGGCAAGCGCACCCATGGCTTTCGTCCCATAAGGCGCCTTGTAATTAAATAGGGTGAACAGTGCGAGCACTACGAGCAGCAGAGCAGTGCCGAGAAGAATTGTCATAGCGGAGGGTCTCCGAAATCAGGTCGGGGGCGGTCCAATCATGAGATCGGCGTCCGCATCCCCTCGGTAAACGCCGCGGCGATGGGGCGAAGGGTGCCGCAACAGTGGGGCGAGGTCGCATCCGGAATCTAACGTGTTACTGCCCGGTGATCTCGGTCCCCATGTTCTCAGGAGCGCGGAGGGACCATGAAATCGCTGGTGCTAAATCACACTGCGGCGACAACCGTGGGCTCGCAAGGTTACGGAGTCGTTCTACTCCCGTTCGTCTCGTCGTCGAAATGGTCCAGCCTTCGGCGACGGGGTGACCTTCGGGATCACTTTCCACAGCCACACGCAACCACCCAGACACAAAATACCTGTGGCAAACGCAGAAAACGTAATGGTCAGCACGGCGGTCACACCACTAACTAAGGCAGGTCCTGCCAGCCGCCCTACCCCGAGAATCGTATTCCACCGCGCAAGGTGCATGGTGCGATGTCGCTCAGGCGAAACATCCACGCCGAGCGTCATCAAAACTCCCGCGCCGAAACCGTTACCAAAGGCAATTAACACCGCGGAGACCATGAGCGCGATAAATGCACCATGGTCAGACGAATGCCCTGGCCCCCAAGCGAGAATAGCCATCAGAATGTAGCCAGCCCCCATAAAAGCCAAACAGGGAACCACCACCGCTGTGCGCCCGTACCTGTCCATAAGCTTGCCCGCCGGTATAAACATGAGAATTTCTAGCGCGGCAGCGACCCCAAAAATTAAAGAGATGGCGGAAGGGAATAGCCCTAATGAAGCCCCAAGCAAAGGGAGAATGACCGGTCGGTTTTGTCGCCCCATGACCAGGGGTGTAATTCCGACACCGACAAGAAACATTGTATGTAAGGCGGGTTTTCCGGGCGCATGGGGAGAACTATCACTGAGTTCCGAACGATTAGCCGACAAACGCCCCGGATTATTTTTCGCACCTGGAGCCGACAGCACAGCCGAAGGATTATCTTGTTCACAAGCAAGTTCCTTAGACTGTGGCGCAGGTAAAGCAGCTTCAGGCTGCGCCGTAGTTTCCGCCTGCGTTTTTGCTAATCGCGCAGCAGCCCGTTCCCCACCGGGCACCATGCAGAAAGCAACCATCACCGTCGCAATTCCCATGGCCACAATATCTAATGCAAATATCCATGTCAGGTGGCCTGCATGCAGCACTAACGCGCCTAAGAGCGGGCCGATAATCTGCCCTATGCGCATCATGCCGCCGAACATCGACATCCCCTGAGCTCGCAGTTCAGCGGGCAACGCGGTACCGAGATAGGCTTGGCGGCCGAGCATCCAGACCTGTCCCCCGGCGCCCACCACAATCAGCACTGCAATAAATCCCAGCCGGCTCTTTATATCCGCGTTATTTGGATCAGCTCCCGAGACCAAAATCCATCCGAAAATGTTGGCCGCAATAATGAAAAGACCCGCGAGCACTAAACTGCGTCGTTCCCCAAATGCCGTCATAGCGCGACCGACCGGAATCGGCCCGAGAATGCAGATAATCCCTGCGATCAAACCGAGCGCAGCAGCCTCCGGGATTGAGAATCCAAGTTGGAGTGCCATCAATGGAATCACCGGGGTAATGGCTGTCATCCCCACCGAATCAATTAATGCGGGAATATAGACCGGCAATGCAAGGGAACCGAGAACCCTGCGCGCTTCAGCTTTTCCGGCCGTGGCACTCGGTACAGAGGAGTCACCGCGAGCGGAGGAATGGTGACGTCGTAGCACTGTGCCACCGTAACACCAGCGACGAATCCGATTCTTAAAACTCATCGTTATTGAGATGATGGCTGGCATTAGCGGCGCAGCGGCGCATGACGGTAACGCGTTGTACGGACTGTCCAGCGCGACTGTGCCCCCGCAGCAACCCGCAGCTTGGCCCCACCGTTTGAGGCGCGCTTCTTCTCAGGGACTATCCAGCCCGAGCGAGTTTCATGGGCAAGTTAGGAAGCGTTCATATCTCTGACCATGCCTCTCTCTGACCATGCCTCTAGTGGCCTGGCGCGTATTTGGCTTGGCATCTCTTTGACCTAGTCCGTCTTGACCTGGACCCTTGGAAGGAACAGCGTGAATTTACTTCACCTCCTCACTGACACTGGCCCCATCCTGTCCTCTCTCGGTGTGATCGGGCTGGTCGCCTTCGTGTTCGCGGAGTCAGGTCTTTTGATTGGATTTTTCCTGCCAGGCGATTCACTCCTGTTCATGGCTGGGATGATGACCACCTTTGAGCATCCGTTCGCGCCGCTGTGGCTGGTGTGCGTGGCGGCCCCCATCGCGGCGATCCTCGGGGACCAAGTCGGATACCAGATTGGGCGGAGTACAGGTCCGATGATTTTGCGTCGCCGCAGTGTGAAGTGGATGGGCCCAGGGGCAGTAGACCGTGCGGAAAAATTCTTCGCGACGTATGGCAATCGGACGGTCGTACTGGCTCGTTTTGTCCCGGTGGTGAGAACGCTGACGCCTGTGATCGCGGGGATCAGCCGCATGAATCGCCGCTCTTTCACCCTGTACAACATTGTCGGCGGTTTGCTGTGGGGCGTAGGGGTTGTGCTGCTGGGGTATTTCCTGGGAGGCGTCACCATTATCCGAGAACACATCGATCTGATCGCCGTTCTGATCGTGGTTGTCTCCGTGCTCCCCATCGTTCGACACGTTGTGAAAGTGCGCCGCGAGGCAAAGCGCGAAGCTGCCAAGGGTGATGTCGTGCTCGCTTCACACGCACCGGCTGACAAGCTGTAGGCGCGCTCTCGCTGCCTGGTTGCCGTGCTGCTAGGAGCAGATCCGCCGTAGGCAGCATTCGCATCGGAGCTGTCGCGGTCGGCGTTCTATGGATATATGACCAACGACGAACAACCGGCAGCGGCAACCCAGAGCCCCTTTGGCGCCCAGCTCAGTTCCCTCCTTTTCCACCGGCGCATCCTTCTGCTAGACCGAGAGCTTGATGAAAGCAACGGCGCCCAACTGTCAACCTCGCTCATACTGCTCGCAGCGGATGATCCTCGCACCGAGATCACGCTGCTGATCAATTCCCCGGGCGGTCAGGTACCGGCAATGCTCGGCATTGGCGACCTCATGTCGCTGATTCCCTGTGACGTGCGCACCGTCGCCCTCGGAATGGCTGCCAGCGCCGGTCAATATCTTCTGAGTGCGGGCACCAAAGGTAAACGCTATGCACTGCCGCATTCGCGGATTCTCATGCACCAGGGCTCAGCTGGTTTCGGAGGAACCGCTGTCGATATCGAAATTCAAGCTGAGGATTTGCGTCAGGGACGCGACACGATGATCGCGTTAACCGCCGCCGCAACCGGTCAACCCATTGCGAAGATCGCTCACGATTCGGAGCGAGACCGCTGGTGGGACGCCGAGGCGGCCCGGGACTACGGCTTTATCGACCACGTGGTGGCGTCTTTGGATGAGATTCTCCCCGGCGGTTTTTCTCATCCCACTGGCATGACCTCCCTCGGCCCAGCCTCAATCCATTCGGAGGATCAGCGATGAACAGTAGCTACACCATTCCCAGTGTCACCGAGCGACTGCCCTCGGGTTCCGAACGGGTGTCCGACGTGTTTTCGCGTTTGCTCAGTGATCGCATCGTGTACCTCGGTACCGGCATCGATGATGGGGTTGCCAATACAGTGATCGCTCAGTTACTGCACCTAGAAAATGCGTCTCCTGACAGCGTCATTGACATTATTTTGAATTCGGAAGGTGGTCATGCGGGTGCGGTACTCGCAATCGTGGACACCATGCGATACGTGAGATGTCCGGTGGCGGTCACCTGCGTGGGCCAAGCAGTTGCGGCCTCAGCATTGGTTCTTGCTGCCGGTGCGCGCGGGCGACGAGCTCTGCTGCCGCATGCCCAGGTGGTTCTTTCTCCGGTGTCGGCGCAGAGTCGCGGAGCCATCCCCGATCTGATTTTGCAGGCTGAAGAGGTTGAACGCATTCGGCACGACACTGAGTCCTTGCTCGCTGCATGTTCGGGCCGAACCTTACATGAGGTGCGAGCCGAGATTCAGCGTGACCGGGTGCTGACGGCGCAAGGTGCCGTCGAGTACGGTCTTGCCGATAGCGTGCTAGCGCCCAGGGATACCTGGTCGGGCTGATCGGGCTATGCCGCCATGAGCATGACGCCAGGTGATACCTGCCTGCTACTTTGCGCGAGTGTGTGGACACCGGATGATGTTTGAGGGTGTTCAGATGCCCTCGTCTCGTGAACGATCTGTTCCACGAGAGACAACACGGAGTATCCCAGCGCTCCGGCTACGGCTTCTATCAGCTCCGATGACGGGTCCTTCAGGCCTCGTTCGAGTTCGGAGAGATATTGGGGGCTCACGCCCGCATCCTCAGCGACGTCGATTAAGCGACGCCCTTGGCGACGGCGTTGCGCCCTCAGGGTGTGGCCTAGATGTTCTCTCCATAGCGTGGCGGGCCTCAGCTCAATGATTTTCTCGCTGTGGCGCGGGGTGTGGTCGGTATTTCCCGACCGGCGCTCACCGGGGTGCAGAAGCCTCGGAAAATTATGGGCATCCATGAATGGAGGCTACTGCTCCCCCGGTGCCAGCTCAGGTATCTCTGCTCTCAGCAGAACGACGCCCCCATAGCCTGGCGATGCCTCGGATCAAGAATCCAGGACACTGGCACAGCTCAGCTCCATAGCCGGACGTCTCCACTGATGTTTCGACCCGTTTTCAGCAACACCCATGCAGGTCTAGGTTTCTCAACGGTTCGGCTACTAGGCTCGTGATCGTGGATAACCCAACTCAGCATCCAGCGTCTTCGCATTCGGCCAGCATTCCTGCTGTCTCTGCGGGGTTTGATCCCGCAACCTTCAAGGCAGCCCTGTTCGATCTCGACGGGGTTCTCACGCCCACGGCTGAGGTGCACATGCGGGCATGGGCTGCCATGTTCTCGGCCGAATTGGCTAAGCGCAATAACTCTCGCGGGTACACGGATCAGGACTATTTTGACTATGTCGATGGCAAGCCACGCTATGACGGGGTTCGCGCGTTCCTAGCCTCGCGGGGCATCACGCTGCCTGAGGGGGACCCCTCCGATGCTCCTGACCAAGAAACAGTGTGTGGTCTCGGAAATCGAAAGAACGACCTGGTCCACCATCTCTTGCGCACCGAGGGCGTGCAGCCGTATCCCGGTTCGGTTGCATACCTGGATTTCCTGGGCGAAAACTATCCGGTTGCGGTGGTCTCATCGTCTCGCAATGCGCGAGACGTGCTGGAATCGGCCGGCCTCATCGACCGTTTTGAGATCATCGTGGATGGAACGCTCGCCCACGGCGAAGGGCTCCCTGGCAAACCAGCACCGGATACGTACCTATACGCAGCGAAACTGTTGGGTATCGCTCCCGAATACGCGGTGGTGTATGAGGATGCGGTCTCCGGTGTCCGCGCCGGAGCAGCGGGATCGTTTGGGGCCGTCGTGGGGGTCAATCGCGGGGTCGGTGCTGATTCACTGCTGGCCCAGGGCGCGAGCATTGTCGTCGATGATCTCGGCGATTTAGTTCCAGGAGCTGGTTCTGCTGGCGATGTGCATTCTGGGAACCACTTCGGGCCTGCCACCCATTCATCCTCATCGGAGGCCCAGTCATGAGGCGTATTACCACGGCCGATCCCATTGATCGCACCCACCTGCCCATCGATGAGTGGGGGCTGGCTGAATCTCGCCACGATGGTGGGGACCTCGGGGTTTTGGAGACGCTGTTTGCGCTAGGTAACGGTTACCTGGGGATGCGGGGAAACCCTGAAGAGGGCCGGGATAGCGCCGAACACGGCACCTATATCAATGGTTTGCACGAAACCTGGCCTATTAAGCACGCTGAAGAAGCCTACGGTTTTGCGCGCACCGGGCAGACGATCATTAATGCTCCCGATGCGAAGCTGATGAAAATCTATGTTGATGACGAGCCGCTGCTGCTGCAATTGGCTGATCTTCCTTCGTACAGGCGCAGCATCGACTTTCGCGAGGGGATCCTGCGTCGGGAGTTGATTTGGCGCACCCCCGCCGGCAAACGACTTAAAGTCACCAGTTCACGCATGGTCTCATTCACTGACCGTCATCTGACTCTGATGGAGTTAGAGATCGAACTGCTGCAAGGTGATGCCCCGATTGTGGTGTCGTCCCAGATCATCAACCGGCAGGACATCCGCGACGAATTCGCTGACCGCAATTCCCCCGGCGCCGGGTTTGATCCGCGCAAGGCCTCGAAATTTACCGGACGGGTTTTGCAGCCGCTTGCTGACTGGCACTCACAATCTCGCATGCTCCTGGGCTATCGCGCATCCCATTCGGGCATGACCCTGGCTGTTGGGGCCGACCACACGATTGAAACCGAGTGTGAATACCAGGAGCTGATTGATACCCAGCCCGATCAGGGGCGCAAAGTATTTCGTATTAAGGGCAGGGAAGGGGTGCCGATCCGCATCACTAAAGCGGTTGCTTATCACGCCTCCCGCGGGATTCCTCATCGCGAGTTATTTGATCGGTGCCGGCGCACCTTGGACCGGGTACGCGAAGAGGGCTTTGCACCATTCCATCAATCGCAGCGGGACTATCTCGCAGCGTTTTGGGACCGCTCGGATGTGCAGATCACGGGCCGTCCGGCGGAGCAGCAGGCGACCCGGTGGTGCCTGTTCCAACTAGCACAGGCCACGGCACGAGCCGACACTCAGGGCATCCCAGCCAAGGGCCTCACCGGCTCCGGGTACGAAGGGCATTATTTCTGGGACACCGATATTTACGTGGTCCCATTCCTGATTTTTACGTCGCCGGAATGGGCGCGCAACGCTCTGCGTTTCCGGGTGGGTTTACTGGATGCCGCCCGTGAGCGGGCACATGAGCTGGCTCAACGGGGCGCTTTATTCCCATGGCGCACTATTAATGGCGAAGAGGCATCCGCGTACTATGCGGCGGGAACTGCGCAGTACCACATTGATGCCGATATCGCGTTCGCGTTCGCAAAGTACCGCGATCTAACGGGAGACACCGAGTTCATTCACCGGGATTGCGCGGCGGTGCTGGTAGAGACCGCGCGTCTATGGGCGGACATGGGATTTTGGCGCTATAACGCCGGTAAAACATTCCATATTCACGGGGTGACAGGGCCCGACGAATACACGACGGTGGTCAATAACAACCTATTTACCAATGTCATGGCCCGACATAATCTTCGCCGGGCTGCCGCGCTCATGCGCGACCTCAAAGAGAACGAACCGGATACGTATGCGAAGGTTGCACACGATCTGAGCTTGCATGACGGTGAAATTGACGAGTGGGAAGACTGTGCGGATGGCATGGTGATTCCCTTCGACGAAACCTTCGGCATCCACCCGCAGGACGAGCATTTCTTGGACCGGGAAGTGTGGGATCTGGCTCGAACTCCGGACGATAAGCTACCGCTTTTGCTGCACTATCACCCGCTGGTGATTTACCGGTTCCAGGTGCTGAAGCAGGCAGATGTTGTGCTCGCACTGTTCTTGCGCAGCGAAGAGTTCACCGCTGAAGAAAAGCGCGCGGACTTTGAATACTACGACCCGATTACCACCGGCGATTCGACGCTGTCTGCGGTTGTGCAGTCGATTATTGCCGCGGAGGTGGGATACCGAAATCTCGCCAAACAGTATTTCCTATCGGGTCTGTATGTCGATCTTGCCGATTTGCACCGCAATACATCAGACGGGGTGCACATCGCCTCTGCGGGCGGGGTGTGGAACTGTTTGGTTTACGGGTTTGGCGGTATGCGCGATATTGATGGGGACCTGACGTTTGATCCTCGCCTGCCCGATGACTGGCCTGAACTGATTTTCCCGTTGACGGTGCGCGGATCTCGGATCCGGGTGACCGTGCGCCAGCACGAGTTCCGTGCGGTGCTCGAATCCGGTGATCCGCTAGAGATTTCCGTGCGGGGCGAGCGCGTACTGGTCACATCTGACGGGGTGCAGGTTGCCCTCGACGGCCAAGGCCCTGATCTGGGTGAGCTGAACGAGGATGTGCCGAGCGTCGGCGATCATCGCGCTGACGGCAGTCTGGTCACGTCCGATGTGCCTGACCCCGAATCCCCCTGGTCCTATACGGGCGAGTTTCCTATCCTCGACGAAAGCTGTCATTGCACCCACGAGGAGAATGACGACACCGATTATTGAGCGCACGGAGCTTGAACGCCAAGTGCGCTGAACGTTGCGCCGCGAGTACTGAGGGTCTGGAGTCCGTGAGCGCGGCAAGCTCGGTCAGATCGTTGACGAAGGCTGCTTACAAGGGCTGGGTTCTCACGCTGTGACCAGCGCATCGTGCGAGAATACGGAGGTGTCTTCACGTCGGCCCTGCCCGCAGGTCGTTCTGCTGCAACCCCGGTTGTCGATCTTTCAGGTGATCGGTCGCAGTGTGCGACGGCTTATCGACATCCAGGTGTGGGATGTGGCCGGGACCATGACGTTTTATTTCTTGCTGTCGCTGTTCCCGCTGGGCGTGGCCTTGGTGTCCACCGTCAGTGTGATCGGATTTGAAGACGAAATTGTGCGCACGATTGTGGGGCTGGCACGCGATATTTTCCCGACGCTGCACACCGACCCCTTAGTTGAGGGGATGTTGGCACTGTCGAGAAAAGGCGGCGGGGTGCCGGGCCTGGTGATCGGTACGATCGCCGCATTTATTTCGGCATCCAATGGTCTGGCCGCGTTCCACCGGGCGATGCACAGGGTCTACGACACCCGGGAAGGCCGGCCTTTTATCTGGTTCCGGGTCGTGGTGTTTGTTGAGACTGTTCTACTGATTGCAAGTACCGCCACCATGACCGCGCTGCTCGCCCTGAGCAGCCAGGTTGCTCGTCGCCTGGGTGAAGCGGTGGGGATTCCACGGACAGCTTTTGACGTGTGGGATATTGCGAAGTGGCCAGTGCTTCTGGTGATGCTGATTCTTGCGGTGTCGCTGGCCTACCACTGGTTCCCGAATGTGCGGATGCCGCGCTACCGGGTGATGAGTGTTGGTTCCATTGCGGCGGTGCTGGTGCTTTTCCTCGGCGCTTTAGTGTTCGGCCGTGCGCTGACGATGATGTCTGCTTTCAGCACGGTGCTCCCCACTTTGAATGTGACGATTGTGCTTTTGGTCATGGTGTGGGTTGCGAATATTGTTCTAGTGGCGGGCGCGGCTTTTGACGCTGAAATTTTACGAGCCCGGCAGCTTGCCCTTGGCCTGCCCGCTTGGCACTATATTCAGCTTCCGCCTCGACACTCCTATAGTTTGCGCCGTCTAGCCCGCGATGCACGTCATGCTGAGGAGCTGTCCCGGGTGGTGCATGATGCCGCGGCCAGCGGTATGCCGGCTACTTTCCGGAGCACATATGCCCTGGTCGAGGCTCGAAGCAAACTGGCGGTCAATCCGTCACCGGCGGTTCGTGCCCGCCTCGATGATGCCCGTGCACATGGCCGAAATCTGGAAGAGGAGATCATTCCCCCCGATTCAGTTGAGCTTCCGTCACCGCAACCTAGCACCATGCATCATGAACGCTTGGCCCATTTCCTGTCTCACTACGGGGTCCGTATCGGGCATGAACCGGCTCCCACAGACACCCCGGATTCTGCCGCCCGAGGTCAGCGGGATGTCCATGATGCCGATGACTGATCTCTTGTCCCATCCCACGACGTCTTTGCATCCTCTGTCCGATGGCCGCGTCCTGGAATGGACCGCGGTGGGTTCACCGCACGGCCTTCCCGTCGTGTACTGGCATGGGTGTCCCGGCAGCGCACTCGAGGTTCTTGTCTTCGCTGATGCAGCGCAGCGTCATGGACTACACATGATCTGTCTGTCGAGGCCCGGCTTCGGCCTTTCCTCTCCGATTCCAGGCCTCACAACCTCTCCTTTTACCCGGGCCGTCCCGGATGCGTTGGAGTTATTGGACCGGCTTGGGATGCGGCGCGCCGCCATGGTCGGATATTCCGGGGGCGCCCCCTATGCGCTGGCATGCGCTGCGCTCGCACCTGAACGGGTAGCGGGGTTAGCGTTAATCGCACCGGCAGAACGCGTACAGGTTCCGATGCGCCAGGCACCTCGAGGGCTTTCGCGGTTCGCATTGCGCATGCTGGCTAGGTTGAGCGCGGCCCCGGGCGCGGGCCTTGTCATGTCTATACGGTCCCACCTGCGCCAACGGAGTGTTCCGCTACCGATGCGCCGGGTATTGATTGCATCGCTGCGTCACGGCTGTGCACAGGGCGGCGCTGCCCTGCTGCGGGAGCTGGACTGGATCGACCGTGACGAGTGGGGCGTTCATGTGAACGAGGTTGCTGTGCCTTCTATTCGCTTGTGGCAGGGCGAACGGGATCAGACGGTTGACCCGCGCGCCACCTGTTGGCTTCATGACGCCTTGCCGCACAGTCAGCTCTCCCTTGATCTAGCCTCTGACCACATCACCATTGTGTCGCGTCATCTCGACGAGATCGCCAGCTATCTCGCCTCGCTGGAGCCGTCAAAGTCACAAGATCAACCACCTGATCGAATGCCGAGGCCTGCGCCCCGGCAGCCAGATACGTATCCGCAACCACAGTCGCAACCGACCGCACATCACCGACGGAGGACCCCATGATCGAAACGCTGTGGCCATATCTGGCGGCCGCCTTGGCGGGTGTGGGAGCAGGTGTGGTCAATGCCGTGGTCGGTTCCGGAACTCTCATCACATTTCCGGTGTTGCTGATGCTCGGGGTGCCTCCGGTGTCAGCAAATATGACCAGTTCGCTAGGGCTGCTCGCAGGAAATATTTCGGCTATACCGGGGTATCGCAGCGCGATTTCACAGTCTCGCCAACTCCTCCCCCTGCTCGCCCCCGCCTCTCTGATTGGAGGTGCCGTAGGCGCGGTCGCGCTCCTATTCCTTCCCTCATCGGTCTTCGACGCAATCGTGCCGATCCTGGTGATTGCAGCCCTGGTACTGGTCGCGCTCGGACCTCAGATTCAAAGGGCAATCCGGAAGCGAGTCGAGCGCCGCACTGGTCAACCAGGCCCCACCGGCCACACAAACTGCACCAGCCACACAGACGCTACGCCTGGTACCACGACCTCAATCGTGCTGGTCCCTGCGGCTGTGCTCGCCATACTGGTTGGGCTCACCGGTGTCTACGGCGGTTATTTTGGGGCGGCACAGGGTGTGTTGCTGCTCGGGCTACTCGGTATTGCCACTGCGGTGCCGCTCAGCACCGTCAACGGGCTCAAAGTCGTGCTGGTGATGCTAGTCAACCTGGTGTGCGCCTTGGTCTTTGTCCTGACGGCGAGCGACCGCATCGACTGGTGGTTCACACTAGCAATCGCCTGCGGCGCGATCATCGGTGGTGTCCTTGGGGCCCAGATCGGCCGGAATCTACCCAGCTCCGTGCTGCGAGCCGTGGTGATTGTTGTCGGTGTCATCGCGCTCGTAGTGCTCCTGACCTAGATCCGCGATTACCGCCATGCACCACCTACAACCAGCAAGCGACCGCTGTGTACCGTGTGATAAGCATTTACTGTTCAACCGCCTCAAACAATCGCGTCTCCGTGTGGCCGCTACGCTCGCGCTAAAAGCCACTACCAACCGCGCCCTACTCCCATCACCGACGAAAGGTTCCCGATGACCGTTCGCCCGATCACGATGATCGGCCACAAGGCCCTGCACCAGCGGACCAAAAAGATCCGCGAGATCACCCCAGAGCTGCGGACCCTCGTCGAGGACATGATCGAGACCAATGCGGCAGCCCAAGGCGCCGGACTTGCAGCCACCCAGGTGGGATCGCGGTGGCGACTGTTTGTGTACGCGTGCACCGACGGCAACGGCGTTCTCCAAGAAGGATATGTGCTCAACCCGGTACTGGAAAAAGGCCCGACCGTGCCGCTCGAGGAGGACATGTGGGAGGGCTGCCTCTCGGTCCCTGGGGAAGGATTCCCCACCGCACGCTCGGAATGGGCCCGCGTCACCGGAATCGACTTGGAGGGGCAACCGGTAACGGTGGAAGACACCGGCGGGGTGCTGGCCCGCTGTCTTCAGCATGAAGTCGATCATCTGGATGGCAAGCTATACCTAGACCGGTTGACTTCTGATTACCGTCGCCAAGCTCATGACGCGATCCGTCATCGCGGGTGGCGCGAGCGCGGCATTCTGTCCTGGGACCCTACCGCTACCGACGCCGAGAAAGTCTAAAACCTGCGGTTGTGCGCGTTTAAGACGGCGAGGAAATAGCAGCGGACCCCTGTGTTTCATGTCAATACCTCCGGCGTGGCTATGACGTTACCTTTTTGGGAATCTCCTCTGGTTGCGGTTGTCTCAGGCGTGGGTTACAGCTAGTTTCGTGTTGGGTACTTCTTGGCCTGACCCAGGACCTCTAGCCCGCTGGTCACGGCAAGAATCTGCCGGACGAGGGTGGCGGGCTTGGGTCGTTTGAACTTCGCGTTCATGGCGATCTTCGGCCGAGCCGGTACCTTCTCGCGGGCGATGACGCGCTGGTGCGGGGTCTGCACCTTGTCGTGTCACTTGGCGCAATATCGCTATGCCGCTATGCCGCTATGCCGCTATGCCGCTATGCCGAGGTTCTCAGCTGAGGCAACGTATCGAGTTACGCAGAGGGTTGCTGCACGTCAACGTAGGGCCTTGCCACGAAACTATCTTTCGAGTACGCTCACCACAAAGCGTGGTTGATATCACACCCACCCCGACCTAGAGTCCGATGTAAGCCCGACGTTAGGGCTTGCCAAAAATATAGTTTCTTTCAACGGGATACTAAGTATCTCTGGGTCGATTTGTTCAACTAAAAGGAAAACATCATGCTAAAGAAATTTCTTACGACAGGGATTATGACATTGGCTTTAACGTCCACATCTTTATCCCCAGCACTCGCATCTGGTACCGCAGTTAACAATGAAAGTAATTTTTCATATTCGTCCGAAGTGCTTCATCACGCTGAGACGGCTAGCAATTTCGCATCCTATCCTGCAGGAAGAGAAAAGAAATTTTCGCCGAGGGCCTCTTTTCAAGTCACCTCTGTCCAACCAAATACAAGGATGCCCCAGGTTCTTGTGTCTTGCAGGAATCCTGGGGGTACGTGCACTTTGTCGAAGACCGTGACCCAGGCAGCGACGATTAGTGGCGGCGGAGGTATTAGTTTTAGTGTATTAAATGCAAATCTTGGAGGCGGATTCTCCGCGTCGGTTGAATTGGGCGTCTCATGCGAATCACCCAAACTGGGTTATGGACAGGTTTTTAACGCTTACCCGATGGGAACATTTGTCATTTTCAAATATAATGGGCAGAGTGGAACTGCTTTCTTGCCCACCGGTGTTGCATGTCAGGTAGATGCAGGATGACCTAATGCACTCATCCATGCCGGGATGTGCTGGCACTAATGGCCCAAATGGCCTGCGTTGGCGCATCCTCGACTGTAATGAGGAGTCGAATCCCTTTTAACTCTAACGAGTCGGTGAGTTTTTGGGGCTCCCCATGCTCTGTGCAGATGATCGTAAATTTCTCTTTGTTGTCTAGGCGTACATCAGCCTTTCCTCGGGCATGTGTACATGAGCCAAAAATGCTGACTCCATCTCGTTGTAAAGGGAGTTCAATCTGCACGCTTCGTTCTTGCCCGCCTTTGCCGGCAGCGCTGCCGTAGACCGTGTGACCGTCATGCTCTAGCGATTTTTTTAATTCTCGCTGCGCTGAGACGAGCCGATTAGCATCAGATTCATGAGTATCAACTTCAGTCGTGCAGCCAGTAAAGCTGAGCGTACTCACAGCAATCACGATTGCACTCATCTTTATTTTCTTAAACAACCTCAAGGTTGAAGCATTTGGCATCTTACGCACCCTTTAGCCTTTCCTTGGAAGTGAACCGAGTGTGGCGACTCGAGATTTCTGTAAGCTTCGTCCACCCTCCAATAAATGTAACACAAGTCATGACTCCCGAGGTGCTGCTTGCCTGAAATTCTACCTGGATCAGCAGAGGTGGATCAGGGATTAATTTGAAATAGTTTCCCCTTGCTCGGATACATGTTCCTCGCGGCACCCGTGCCCAGATATAAAGATACGTAACTGCGACCGAAGTGGGAGGTGGCTGGGATCGAATCGGCGACATCTAAAGTCAGATAAATGTTACTCACCCCAAAATTAGCATACATGGCGCAGCGACAGCTGCCATGTCAATGTCGTCATCAACAGGATGCTTGCGTTATTCAGGCATAGGATTACTTGATCAATATATTTGACCTAAACACAGGAGATCTGTTTCAGGGGTAGCTAGAGACGGTAGAGTGGGATTGATTAAGAATATTTCATCAGTAAAGCACGGTCTAGCCCGGGAACGGATCGGCGCGAACAGCAACCGAATGCAATTCAGTGGGCGAACCATTTATTAATCATTTCTTCGCCGGCGCAGCGACTTACCTTAAAAGCCGAGAGATCTTTGTTATCGCCCCCACTCAGAGGCCACAGTTAGTGCAGCGTGTCGCATCGGTGACGATAACCAATTCGAGCAACAAAACCCGGGCCCCGAATATATATTCGGCGATCGGACACATCGCCGTGCCTCCAGACGCATATATAAAATATATATCTAAATCTTCATTTTCAACTGTCGGGAATAACACGATAGCACAAAGTGTGATTCCTGATCATGGATACCTGTTCACGCTCAATCACCGAGGTCATTAGTTCCGGGATTTTGGGCATCTTTGTTATCCCTTTTGTTTCCACTCATATGTAGTGGACGTACATAGGACGCTTTTCCGATGCCTGGCCAGTTCCTACAATAAGCGATTGATTTCAAAATTAATACTTTGGGGCTCACTGATCACAGTCGCGACCATCAGCGTCAAGATCCATACTGCAACGAGACCTCAAAGTTATTTCCTTGGACTGCGTCTCTCGCGGCGGTCATGCGCAACTCTCGAACGGCCACATCACCAATGCATCATGAAGACCAGGACGGAAAAACTATGCTCGCGAAGTGGCGAGACCCCAATTATCGGTATAGTCCCGCGGGATGACAGTTTGAGTCGCTGTAGGGGACAGTTAATCCTAATTCTTCGTGAACTTCACACACTCACCTTTAACGCTTTCATCGGCTTACTAGTGCGCTCCTACGGAGGTGTCCGCACAATCGGACGGGTTGAAGTTTTAACGGCCTGGGGCCTTCTTTTGCAGCAGCACCCGGCGGGTGGAGGGAATGATTGAACGCGCTGAGACCGACCAAGTCGATTTCGACGAACCCGCGCACCATCTCGTCCCAGTCAGCCAAGATCCTTAACGAGATCTACGATGTCAGCCGCAATCCGGATTTAGCCCGCAAGTGGCCTTGCGGTATCAGGTCAGCCCTCTCGCCAGCGAGTCTGCCTCTAGTACTTCTTTCTACTTCTTCGCACGATTAACGCGCGCGTCCGCGGTCGCTACTCGTCACGGCTTTGTGCCGGTTCATCGTCAAACCCATCTCGCAACCAGCGTCCGAACCAGCGTCCGAGCAGCAACTCCACACCGCCTTGTGAAGTTTCTCGGCAGAGGCAACGTATTGACCACACGGAAGTTTTTCAAGAGCCAACACGGGTCATGCACACCGACCTCAGATCCCGCCTATCCTTGAGGAATGGACGAACAGAACGTTTTCTCAACCGCTGATGACTCCTGTCCTCGTCGCCGCAGCGTTTTACGAGCGCTCGGCGTTGGCACCGTTGGGGTTAGTGGCCTCGGCGCTCTTGCCGCCTGCGGTCCCGACGACCAAGGATTTCCTCAGGCGAAAGCAGTGGCGACTGACGGCGGGATTCCCCTGTCGGAAATCCCCGAGAATTCAACTGTGATCGCTGACTTCGGTTCTGCGTTCGTCGCAATTATCCGAGGTCAAGGGCAAGATATCCGGGGAATGAGCGGGTACTGCACCCACCAGGGCTGCAAGCTGGCGCTGGACGATCAGCAGCTGCAATGCCCCTGCCACGGTTCCCGGTTCGACGAAAACACCGGCGCCCCCCTCGGCGGGCCCGCGAAAGAACCCTTAGCGAAGATCCCGCTTCAGATCCGCGATGGAAAGGTTTTCCGTGCCTGAACTTAAACAGTGCACGGGGTCGGACGAGACACGCCGGGAGGTGGTGTCATTTGTGCGTCGCGGCAGCAGGTTGTCACCCTCTCGACAAAAGGCGTGGGATGACCTCGCCGATAGCTACGTTCTCACGGTTCCGCGCGGCCATCGGGACACCCTGCCCGAGCCAGGCTTTCGGTTCGACCTTTCTCAAATTTTTGGCCGCACAGCGCCGCTCATCGTCGAAATCGGCAGCGGACTCGGTGACAACATTGCACTGGCCGCCTCTAAAAATCCTGACCGCGACCACCTTGCGTTCGAGGTATATCGCCCAGGAATAGCGCAGACGCTCAGCCGGATCGAGCGCGAGGGTAGCCCCCGGAATATCCGCATGGTGGAACTGGACGCCCAGCATTCCGTACGATCCCTGCTTCCAGCGCACAGCGTGAGCGAGTTCTGGGTGTTTTTCCCCGACCCGTGGCACAAAACTCGGCATCATAAGCGCAGGATTATTCAGGCATCGTTCCTCAATGATGTCGCTGAGCTCCTTAAGCCGGGTGGCGTGCTGCGATTAGCCACCGACTGGGCTGACTACGCAGCACATATGCGCTCAGCTCTCGACCGACATCCTCACTTTGAGCCCGTTGACCCGACCGGACCAGCCCCAAGCCCCATTCCCGAGGATGCTCCTGAGGATTTCCCACACGTGGGATGGTCACCGCGGTTTACCGAACGCACTTTGACGAGTTTTGAACGCAAGGCGATCACCGCGGGCCGCTTAGTATGGGATCTGACATACCGTTGTGCCCCTCGCACACCGTGACCGCCCTTTTTCGTTCCACGCGCTTCCAGAGGTGACGCAATGCCCAGCAATGACACCCCCCTCCCCGAGACGCCGGAATCTGCCCCACCCCGCGGACGGCGTCGCCGTCGCCGGGGCCTACGCATCGCAATCTGGACGATCTGCTCACTGCTCGTGGTTGCCGGCATCGCAGCGGGCATTTACGTCATCGGATTTTCGCGCTCTTTAAGTGAGATAAAGCGGGTGGACATTGCCGGCCAGAGTCAGTCTGATCGCCCCGCTAAGGATGCAGGTAAAGGCACCAACTTTTTAATCCTCGGATCGGACCGGCGCGACCCAGAAGAGGCTAAGGCCTCGCATGTGACCGGTCAGCGCTCGGACACGATCATGCTCGTTCACGTCAGCGCCGATAAAAAGAGCGCCTACGTTATCTCTTTCCCCCGTGACCTGTGGATCGATATTCCAGGCCGTAACAAAGAACGCATTAACGCGGCGCTCGCTTTTGGTGGGGTTCCGCTGGCAGTGCAGACCGTTGAGAATTATGCTGGGGTCCCCATCGATCACGTCGCCATGATCGATTTCAACGGGGTCAAGGGCCTGGTCGATAAGCTCGGTGGGGTGGATGTGAACTCCTCAAAGGCGTTCACCATCAACGGAGATTCATTCCACCAGGGCATCAACCATCTCAACGGTGAACAGGCATTGAGTTTCGTGCGCGCCCGCAAGCAGTTTGCCGAAGGCGACTTCCAGCGCAATACGAATCAGCGTGAGTTACTTAAAGCGGTCCTGAACAAGGTGATTTCCGCTGACACGCTCACGGACCCGATGAAGATTCAGGGTGTCGTCGCAACCATCGCTCCGTATCTGACCGTGGATTCCGACCTTACCAACACCGCCATGGTGCAGCTGGGATATTCTCTGCGAGATCTTCGCACCAGCAATATCTACTATTTATCCGCCCCCCACGGGGAACCCTTTATGACCAGCGGTGGCGCCAGTGTGGTTGCCGAAAATCCGGCCGCAATGGATCAGCTACGCAAGGCTCTCAAGGACGACGACATGGCAGCCTACTATTCGTCTACCACGAAACAATAACTAATCATGCCAAACAATAACTGCTAATGCCATTTAATAACTTCCCATGCCATTCAATGGCTTCCCAATACTAGGCGCCACCTACACAAAGCCAGCCGCTAACCGCTCCATTAATCAGGGAGGAATAAGATGCCCAACCCCGCTGTGAAGCTCGCCATGACCGGAGCCGCTGCCGGTGCATCGCTGCTCGCTAAAAAAGCTCTGCACACTGGCTGGGGCGCCGCGTTTGGCGAAGACGCGCCCACCGCTAAAACCCAGAAGCAGGCCAAGAAAGACACCAAAGCTCTGCGCAAGCAGGCTAAGAAAAACGGCGCCTCCAAGGAAGATATAGCTGCCATCCGCAATCCAGCCGACCAAGTCCCGGTATGGAAAACACTGCTGTGGACAGCTCTGTCAGGCATCGCTATTCAGGGTGTGCGCCACCTCGCGCGACGCGGTACCCAACGCGTGCTCTCCCGTCGGCCTCGCGCTAATCGCGGCTGATACCTGGCGGCACATTATTGTCGTTCCGACTGGAAGGTATCAGCCGCGCAGCGAGTAGCGCCGTCGTTGACCTGAGGTTAAAAAGGTGTGACGTCGATGGCGCTGGCATGCGGGTCCAGCGACACACCGGTCACTAGGAACCCGACTCGACGTACCAATGACACCGCGTGGTCGCCTAGGCGCTCATAAAAGCGCGCGACCAGCGTCATATCCACCGCGTGAGTCACGCCCGAGGTGTACTCCTTGGCGTAGGTGGCGCGAAAGACCTCCTGCTGTAGCGCATCAATCTCCTGGTCGTTCTTCTCGACCTTCGCAGCCAGCGCAAGATTGCGCGTTTCAATCACCGTCGCCGCATCCAAAATTGCAGCGATCGTGAGGTCAGCCATCCGACGGAAGGTCTCCTCCGCCCCCTCGGGCAACGCCTTTTCGGGGTATCGACGGCGCGCAGTGAGTGCGATGTGCTCCCCCAGGTCACCCATCCTCTCCAGGGTTGAACTCATCCGCAGGGCCGCCACCACAGACCGTAAATCCGTAGCCACGGGTTGCTGCCGAGCCAACATGTCGATAGCTCGTTCATCAATGGCCACCTGCATTTCGTCGATCGCATGATCTGCCGCGATGACCCGCTCGGCCCGTTCCAAATCCGCCGCGAAAAGCGCTTCGGAGGCATCCTTCACCTGATCCGACACGCGACGGCACATCTGGACGAGGTTCTCACGCATGTCAGACAGCTCAGACTGGAAAACCTGGCGCATAGAACTATGTCTCTTTCTGCTGTACCACAAGATGGACCGGAAAGGGCCGGCCCGGCGGCGATCATCCCAAGACTTGGTGAACTTCGGAAGGATGCCGTATGAACTCCTGCTGACCATACCAGCGCATTTGGTCTCAGTGGTCCTCACCATCCCAGGTGAGGACCTAGGCTCTTACCTGTGCTGCCTACGGTTTATCTGATCCTGGCCCTGCTCGCGGGCCTCGTCGTCGGCGCGGTCTCCGTGGCATCGTTTGTGTGGTCCGAGCATCGTCGCCGTCCTCAAGAGTCCGAGCATCTTCCCGCGGTTCCGGAGCCAGCGGCGGAAGTCCTCCAGGTCCTGCGCAGTGCCTATGTGGTGCTCGATGCGTCCGGTGACGTGGTGCGGGCTTCTCCGCTGTCGTACTCATACGGGTTGGTGCGGGCGCGCAGCGGTGAGTATCCGCGGCTGGCAACCCCTGAGCTGATGACCCTTGTCTCTCAAGTGGGTCGCGACGGCGGTTTTCGCGATCAGCGGATGCACCTGCGCCGTTCTAACCATGAAGATGGCGAAGCCGTGATGGACGTCCGGGTGGGAGCCCTGGGGGCAGACCAGGTGCTCATGCTTGCCGACGATGTCACGCGCGCGGTCCGGGTGGAAAAAACCCGTCGTGACTTCGTTGCCAATGTGTCGCACGAGCTGAAAACACCGGTGGGGGCGCTCACCCTGCTGGCAGAGACAATGGAAGATGCCGCAGAGGACCCACAGGCTGTTCGCCGGTTCGCGGAACGGATGCAAACGGAATCTCGGCGTCTATCAAAACTCGTCCAGGAAATCATTGAGCTGTCCCGGGTCCAGGGTGCGTCGGCACTTCCGGACGCGTCACCGGTAGAGATCGATGAGGTGGTCGACGCTGCGGTAGGGGCCAACCGCACAATAGCTAGTGCCTCCGATATCGAGATGACGGTTGGTGGCACCCCGGGGCTATGCGGTTTCGGATCCCACGACATGCTTGTGACGGCGCTGTCGAATCTCGTGTCCAATGCCGTCGCGTATTCCCCGCCGCATACCCACATCGGGGTCTCGACGCGGTCCGTTTCCGGAATGATCGAGATCGTCGTGAAAGACGAAGGCATCGGTATTTCCCCGGAGAATTTGAACCGAGTCTTTGAGCGTTTCTTCCGCGTAGATAAAGCTCGTTCCCGACAAACCGGTGGCACGGGCCTCGGTTTGGCTATCGTCAAGCACATTGCCTCCGATCACGGTGGCGAAGTCGTAGCGTGGAGCCAAGAAGGTAACGGTTCCACATTTACGTTGAGGCTTCCGGAAATGGGGCAGACCGATAGCATGTCCCCGACAAGCAGTTCCGAGACTTCTGCCCACCTAGATTCCCCCGAAAATCCCCCGGCATCTGGAAGAGTAAGAGCATGACGCGCATCTTGATCGTCGAAGACGAGGAATCGTTTTCGGACCCGCTGTCCTACACCTTGCGTAAGGAAGGGTTTGACGTGGCGGTCGCCGATAACGGCACTGATGGTCTGCGCATGTTTTCCGCTCACGGAGCGGACCTGGTGCTGCTCGATTTAATGCTGCCGGGAATGAGCGGAACCGATGTTTGTCGGGAGATCCGACGCCTGTCCAGCACACCGGTCATTATGCTCACGGCAAAGGATGATGAAATCGATAAGGTGCTCGGGCTTGAACTCGGAGCCGACGACTATGTCACCAAACCGTATTCGTCGCGGGAACTTCTCGCGCGTATTAAAGCCGTTTTGCGGCGGGCACAGGACACTGGTGGGCATCCAGATGAACCAGAGCTCACCGTCGGCGATATCTCTATGGATGTTGAACGCCATGTGGTGACTGTGCGGGGGCAGGCCGTTGCGCTGCCGCTCAAAGAGTTTGAGCTGCTAGAAATTCTGCTGCGCAATGCGGACCGGGTCCTCACCCGAGGACAGTTAATTGACCGGGTGTGGGGGTCGAACTATGTTGGCGACACCAAAACGCTCGACGTGCACGTTAAACGTCTGCGCGCAAAGATCGAACACAATCCAAAACACCCGGTCTACTTGGTGACCGTACGGGGCCTGGGCTACAAATTCGAGTCGCCCCGTCCCGCAACAGAAGTCCGCTGAGGACTCTCGGGATTCTCGTCCGGCATCCGAGTTGACGCAGTCTTCCGTAAGCCTGAACCGACCGACCGTTGACGCTTTACAACGTCCGAGAGCGGCACGAGTTGAAGCGATCAGCCTTTTACGGGGTGGGCGCTGTGGTCGGTGCCGTAGTCGGCGCTATGGTCGGCGCCACAGACGGTGTCGCCGATGGTGACGGCGAGGGCTCTAGATCCTTGAAGTAGGCCAGCGACCCGTCCATCACCGGCATGCTGAGGCTCTGCTCCACATCGTTGGCTTTGACGACCAGCTTCATCATGGCTCCGGGCGCGGCCGGAGTTTCGGTGAGGCTCACCACTTCACCGTCTTTTCCGCCAATCTTCACCAGTTGGCCTGGAGCCACCTGCACGCTACTGGTAAACGCCACAGAACCGTCAACTTTGCCCTGCAGCGTCACCGAGGTTGGCTGCTGCCCCTTGTTATATACAGCACCGATGAGCGCACCGGGCTTGCCCTGGTCAGAGGTCAGAACCAGCATGTTTCGCACATCCACGGTCCCCACGGTGGCATTGCTGCCTTCAGCCTGCTGATAAACCGCTTCGGTCTGGACTGGATTCAGATAACCGCAGGCACTGGTGGCGGCAACGGCCACGCCCAGCGACGCGACGGCCATGAGACGACGGATACGGGGGGCGGCGTTCACGTTCTCTCCGTTTCGGCGTGTAACCAGCCGGATCGCATCAGACGCACGACCGCGGGCGGTTATGAGGGGTTCAGGATGCGACCAGCATAACCGAGCAGACCCGGCAAGCGCCCTGGAATCACTAAAACCAAGCTGATGCGCACGAGCGAGGTACTCACGCGCACGCTGGCGGTGTCCATTTATCGAAGCGGCGAACTGTACCACATCTCATCAATGCTAGAATGCACTGGACGAAAGGGGACCATCCACATGTCATTTTCCGTCGGAGAGACCGTCGTCTACCCGCACCACGGCGCTGCCCTTATCGAGGAGGTCAAGGTCCGCAAGATTAAAGGAGAGGACCGCACCTATCTCAAACTCAAAGTGGCACAGGGTGACCTGACCATCGAGGTCCCGGCGGACAACGTCGATATGGTCGGCGTTCGCGATGTCGTCGATGAAGAAGGCCTATCCAAGGTCTTCGATGTATTGCGCCAGCCGTACACCGAAGAGCCCACGAACTGGTCGCGCCGCTACAAAGCAAACGTTGAAAAGCTCGCGTCAGGCGATGTCATTAAGGTCGCTGAAGTTGTTCGCGATCTGTGGCGCCGAGATCAGGATCGCGGATTGTCCGCCGGTGAGAAGCGGATGCTCTCTAAAGCGCGTCAGATTCTCGTATCTGAGCTTGCGTTGGCTGAGCAGACAGACGAAACCAAAGCCGAGACAATCCTCGACGACGTTCTCGCGTCCTAAAACCGCCTCAACCATCTCGCGGTGTCCCGCTCCACCTGTAACCCGCCACGCCTCGTGGTCCTCGCGCACACTCGTGCGCAGGACCTCGGGGATGAGCACCCTCTGGCGATGCTTGTCCTCGGCGGAGCGTGCCTGCTGACCCGGCTCTTTGATGCGCTTCCTTTCACCTGTGCGGCAACCGACGCGGTTGTGGTGTGCCGTGAGGACGACGCGCCGCCCATCGCTCAGCTGGTGAGGGGCCGTGCGCTGGTAGTCACCATTGCCTCCGACGCGGGACGGCTCACCGCCCTGCGCACGGGCCTGCGCGCCTTGCCGCAGGATCATCGCCCGGTTTTACTCCATGCAGTTGAGCGCGCCCTCGCCCCCTCGGAGCTCATATCCTCTGTGCTCACCGCCGGAGCTCATACATCCGATACAGGCGACACTCCCTACGACGCCGTGGTCCCGGTTCTCGATGTCACCGACTCGGTCAAAGCAACCGGGGGACCCATCTGCGTTGAAGGCGCCACCGGCACAGCACCCTCGCATCGTTTTTCGCCCTCGCAGCAGACGGCAGAAACTCTCCGCGGGTCGGATCGAACCGTTCAGCTCGTGAATGTTGATCGAGCAGGCCTTGCCGTCCCCCAAGGTCCGCGACTGCTGTCAGCGCAGGCAGCCGAGCGGATTGCTAACCGTTCCGCTGATGATACTGACGGTCTTCGCGGGGAAAGCTTCGACGAGATCCGGGAGATCCTGCGAACCGGTGGCCGCGTCGTTCGAGTTCCTGGCAGTTACCGCGCTTTTGCCGTGCGGGACCAGCTCACTTTATGGCAGGCGCAAATCTCATTGGGGCTCGCCCGCGACACCTCCGGCCGACCCGGTCTTCTGCGCAGGCTCCGCCCCCACGGTTAGCAGACGAGCTCATGCCGAAGCAGGCTAGCTCATGCCGACAGCACCAGCACTGCCGAGTCCACGGCGGGCTGATCAGCCTGAGCATCCTGCCCATGTGCCGGGGCGATCTCCACATCCAAGACAAACTCTGCCGGGGAATCCCCCTCCCGATGCTGCGCCGAACACGCCTCCCGCAGCGCCGCGAGCGAGATGGCGATCGTGCCGCGAGCATCGTGAAACTGATCAGCCACCAGTTCATCCAGGCCAATGGGGCGGTGGGGAGCGTCGGCGGGACGCACTGCGCAGCGCAGCACGTCACCCTTCCACCCCAGCACAATTCGAGACGGTACCGGGGCCAATAGCTGCTCCCGCGTCAGTGGACCGACCCTGACGCGATAGGCAGGCTCCAATGTGCGCGGTGCACTCGCCCTGCCACCCCGGTAGGAAGCCACCGATGCCACCGGAATTTCGGCACTCTGATGCTGATCCAAATGGCCTGGGTCAAGGTGAACCTCACGGAGGCCAAGGGGAAGGTCGTGTTCTCCCGGTTCGAGGCAGTGCTCTGCCAGACCGAGCTCTGCGTCAGCACCGGGACGGGGCCATACCTCGAAGCCATGTCCGCACAGCTGAACTCGCGTGCCGCCGGGCTCAATGTTGATACGATGCACCGTGCGCCCATCCTTACCGCGCAGGGCCATCACCGCTTGGGTTTGGTGGCTGGACAGAGCCATCAGCACCAGTGTTCCATCCTCGCGGCGTTCAATTGGTTGAGCATCGATGCTCTCGATTACTAGACCCTCGGTCAGCGGCATCATGATCGGCATCGCGCCACATGCACCGGGATGAATCGTCACGGGTTCTGCGGGAACCATGATCTCTTCGCCGCCGATTATCACAGGCAACTGAACCCGATCATGTCGCGGCATCTTGGCATGAGGCTGATGGTTTTGGATAAAGACCGCGCCGCAGGCTCGCGCACCGTCATACACCCGGGCGCTCCACCGCAACGTGGTGGTGTCGTCGAGAGAAGTGGGGCCGTCCTCAGGGAACACGGTGCGAGAAAGTGGCAGCCAATCTTCCCAAAGCTTCCAGGTTGCATGCTGGTAGGCCAGCAGCCTTCCGTGAAGACGAATCTGGCCCGCAGAGCCAATGGGGGCTTGGAAGTCATAGTCGCGCAACGGCATGTCGTTGGGATACCCGGTGCGATGCGACTCCTGTCCGCCCACCAGATGCTCTGTGTCCCGGTCATCGCCTGCGGGTATGTGCAGCGGACGGGTCAAGCCGCCGTGGGCCATGTAATACCCCTGCATGACACTCCCGCTACCCACCTTAGACAGGGCTAGCGCCGCCACATCCTCGGGGTTAACTACCGGGCGGCGGTGATAGGCGGTTGCGATCCCTCCACCCAATTCGCAGGTCAGGTATGGAGTGCCGTCATCACAGGTGAGGTCGGGGCTACGTAATGCATCGTCTAATTCGTTCTGAGTATCTGAGTGCTCTTGCCTCAGCGTCTCCCTCAGGTCCGTGCCCAGACAGGTGTCGTCACGCACCGACGTGAATACAAAATGCTTAGCGCAGTCGGTATCCCAGCCCGCGGTACGATCAATCCAAAACGTGTCTGCATATCCCCCGTAGACCGGCAAGAAGCGGGCCCGATCAAAACGTGCCTGCATCCACGCGGTCGCGGTCCACAGGGGTGCTCGCATCCCCACTTCCCGTGCAATATCTTGTAACGCGGCGAGATGATCGGGCCCATCAACTAGCTCATTATCGACCTGCACGCCGATGACCGGTTCCTCCCAGAGCCCGCTCAACGCAGTGGCTATCGCCTGATACCAGGTCCGCACATGCCGCAGATACTCCGGGTCGTTGCTTCGGACCTGCCAGGGCCCGGTGGCAATCCAGTCGGGCAGACCGCCAAACCGAGCTTCACCGTGGACCCATGGCCCCACCCGCAGGATCACTGACAGCCCTTCACGATCAGCGAGCTCCACAAAGTGGCGGATGTCTAGGTGGGCAGCGCCTCCCGTCAAATCTATGGGCCCTGGCACGGGTTGGTGATGCTGCCAGAACAGATAGGTAGAGACCGTGTCCATACCTAATCTGCGCAATGTGCGTAGACCGTGTTCCCACTGCTCCACCGGAATGCGTGCATGGTGCATCTCCCCCACGATGGGGAACCATGCTCGTCCATCGCGCCGCAGATGGGTGCCTGTCACGTCTATCGTGCCCCGCCGGGTGGGCGGTGGCGTAGGCAGAGCAAGCCGCGACGACACAGCCTTGGGCGAGGACGGGGCCAACGGTGACATGGGTATCAAACCTCCGAAATATCCGCCGACAACGGAACCTGCCCTACCCCTTCACACCGCCCGCGGTCATACCGCGGATGATGTAACGCTGCGCGAAGAGATACAGCACGAGCACAGGGATCAAAGAAATCACTAGATTGGCCGCCACCAGGTTGTATTCATACGTGAACTTCCCCTGGAACTGGAAGAACGACATCGGCACCGTCGCCTTCATCTGATCCGGCAACAGATACAAGATCGTGGCGAACTCATTCCACCCGGCGGTAAACAACAGCACCACATTCGTGGCAACCACCGGGCGCAACAGCGGCAAGATCACGGTGAAGAAGGTACGCACCGGGCCGGCGCCATCCATCTCTGCGGCTTCATCGAGCTCCCGAGGAATCCCCTGAATAAACCCGGCAAACAGCAACGTCGTGAATGGGACCTGAATTGCGGCATTGACCAGGATCACCGACAGGTAGGAGTCGTAGATTCCGATAAAACGCAGCAACGCAATGGCTGGCACAAACGCGTACGGCACGATCAATCCGAGCAGAAGGTAGGTGTAGGCCACCCGTGGCGCTGGATCAGTCCGCCGGGCGATCACGTAGCCAGCCATGGACGCCACCAAAATGGTCAACACCGTAATTCCCGTGGCAATCAACAAACCGTTGATCATGCCCCGCAGAACAGCTTTTTCCGACAGCACAGTTAAGTAATTCGACCACTGCGCGACGCTGGGCAGAGCAAAACCGAAACTTTTGGCCTCGGCTTCGCTTTTCAGTGAGGTGATTAAGACCAGTATTGATGGCACGGCGTACACCGTAACCAAAACAGCGATTAAGAGAAGTCGAACCGAGGCCTCAAGTGGCCTGCCCAGACCTTTGCGTTCACCGCTCGCATAGCGAACCCGACGTCCTTTAGCCACGCAGTTTCGCCTCCCTCCGACGCAAGACAAGGTTCACCAGCAGAGCAACCACGGTAATGATGACGACCTGCGTCATCTGAGTTGCCAAGGCATACCCGATGTTTCCGGTGCCCAGCGCTTTCACGACGAAGGTTGACATCACCTCGGTGGCACCGCCTGGTCCGCCACCGGTCATCGCATAAATCAGGTCAAAGACTTTCAACCCCGAGATCAGCGTCAGCAACAGGGCGATATTGACCGCCGGGAGAATATGGGGCAGACGGACCACCGTGAAAACTCTCCAGCGACCGGCACCGTCAACCTGAGCCGCCTCCACTAGCTCAGAGGGCACGCTCTGAAGCGCCGCCAGTACAATCACCACGGTCCACCCGATGTATAGCCAGGTGTCGGAGGCTGCCACCGCTGCAAGGGCGGTATGCGGATTGGCCAGCCAGTCGCGGGTGAGGGCATCCAAGCCCACCAGGCGCAGAGCACCGTTGATGGGGCCGTCTTCACGCAGTAAGAACTGGAATACTTTCGCCATCACGATGCCCGAGAACATCATGGGTAAAAACACCATTGCGCGCAGCACGTCCCGCCCGCGAAATGCCCTGTCCAGCAGCAGCGCAATACCGACCCCGATCGCCGTTTTCGCGATGGTCACGATGATGGCGTACACGAACTGATGGACAATCGCGCGGGCAAAATCCACGCCGTACACAGTCCACAGCAGGTGATAGTTATCCAGTCCCTTCCAGTGGATGCTGGTGCTGGTCGTGGAATAGTCCGTAAGAGACAATGCCAAACCCACCGCGGCAGGGCCGACGAAAAAGACGGTAAACAGGAGCAGGGCGGGCAGCAGGAACCACAGCGGGTAACGACGAGCGGCGCGGGAGGACCGGCGGCGTTTGACCACCGGTGCCCCCGCGGGGTTAGAAGCCGCCAAGGCCTTTAACCTTTGCAGACTTCACGTAGGCATCCTGCCATCCCTTAATGAACTGCGCTGCGTTGCGACGACCGGCCAGAAGGTCCTGGTAGAGGCCTTTCAGATCGGATTCGGGAGCGGGCACAGCGTAGGCGTTCTCGCCCTTGTCGGTCGTGGGTGAGCTTCCGATCAGCGCGGTAATGTCTTTCAGCACTGCCGGTGCACTGTCAGGCAAAGTCACATCGGTGAAGGCGGGGATGGCCGGGGTAGCCTCCAGCGCCTTGCGTACCTGATCGGGCTGGATCATGAACTGCAAGAGGTCTTCGGCAGCGTCGCCCACTTTCGAGGACTTTGCAATGTGCACACCGCCGTCCCCAGCGGAAATACCGAGGGTGGCAGGCCCGTGGGTGGTGGGCAGGGGGAAGAATCCGAGCTCTGCCTTCGGGTCGAGCTTCAGCACTTCACCGACGATCCAGTCGCCCTGGATCACCATGCCGGCGGTTCCGGTGGCGAGGGCTTTTTGAGCGTCGGAATAGTTAGCCGTTCCAGCGTTCTTATTGATGAACGAGGCACCAACCCACTGGGCGAGGGCCTGGATCTGCGAGGTGAACAGGGGAACGTCAGCCCATGAGGTGCGGTTGCTGCTCAGCTCAGCCCAGGTGTTGGGCGCATTACCGCCGATGTCGAAGTAGACGGCGTTGCGATGCTGCAAAAGAGTCCAGGCATCGTCGCCAGCCCCCGAGAAGAACAGCGGGGTCACACCGGCATCGGCTAGTTTCTTGCACACGGCCCCCATCTCGTCGAGGGTTTTGGGGGCAGCCTCAACGCCTGCTTTGGCAAACGCTGCCTTGGAGTAGAACACACCCATCGTGTTCACACCGGTGGGTACCGGCACGCCGTACACGGTGCCGTCGTGGGCCATGGAATCTGCTAGCGGCTTCAGGGTGCGCTGCAAGAACGCCGTGTCCTTGATCGGACGCATTTGGTTCTTCACGTCAAACGTCTCGTATTTGCCGCGGAACAGGTCGATGCCGGTGCCGGACTGTAGGCGGGTATTGACCACGGACTCGTACTGTTCGCCGACGCCCTGAACATCAACCCGGTGCCCGGTTTTGTCCTGCCAGGCTTTGACGATCTCTTCAAACTTCCCGAGGGCGATCTGACTTTGAGGAATCACATAGGTGATCTGCGTGCCGTCACCGCCACCACCATCGTCGTAGAGCCCGCACCCGGTGAGCAGAGCGCCTGCTCCCACTCCGAGAGCTGCGATCAGAGTTCTGCGGCTGAGGGGGGATAGCCCGGTAGCTGGGTTGTGGGCAATGTTCATGTCACACCTGCTTCACTGCTCGTGCGGCACGGGAACTCCGTGCGTTGAGGACCGCCGATGGCCCTGTATCTCCTGGTCAGGGACAGTCTAGAAACACTAAATAATGCGTGTCGATGCCGAACGTCCCGGAACAGACCCGTAATGAAAACGCGTTTTCATCAGATGCTGGCTCTCTCTTCCCAACGCGCTTATGATGCGGCCACGCGACGGAGTCGTCGCACCCAGAGGACCCAGAGAAGGACCCATCGATGAAGCGCCGCAGCTTTCTCACCGCTACCGCCACTGCTCCCCTCGCGACCCCCGCGCTCGCGCACGCCGCCGAGCCCCCGTCACAGCCCACGACAACGAATCCTGGTATCGACATCGACTTCACCTCCGTCACCCACCCCATCTCTCCGCACCTCTTCGGGGTCGTTCACTACCCAAGCTGCGATCCCCATGACCCCGACATTGGCGAACACCTCGAGGTGTGGGACCAGATGGTCAAAACCCTCGGGGTCCGGTTCCTACGAGCCGACGCCCGACTCCACGAAATCCTGCCCCTGACTGTAAAACGGCCGGGAACAGGATGGAACAATCAGCGTGACCCCTACGTCGTGACCGGTCCCGACGGAGTTAAACGCCCCTTCACCCTCGCGGGCTACCGGGAGGATATGGAGCACCACGCCCGCACCGGACGCTATCTCACCGGTCTGAGCAACCCCGCCAACTGGAATACCGACCGGCTTTTACGCTGGATCCGTACCGCCCGCGACCACGGTTTCGACGTGATGGTGATGACCTTCCAGGTACCCGAATGGCTCGGGGCTGACGTCGATGGTATCGATGCCTGGGGTAAACCCCGCACGTCAGCGAACTCTGCGCCGCGGGACTGGAAGATCTTCCGTGACATCATGGGCAAGCTCTACACGCTGGTGCGGCCCTACGCCTTCGCCTATGAGCTGCTGAATGAACCCCACGGTTTCGTCTTCCCCGGAAATGGCGAACGCCCGGGAGGCGGACGCTACTCCTCCATTGACCAGTTCGCAGCCGACTATTTCTACCAGGCTATCGACGCCATGTATGCGGCGGAGCGAGCTTTGACCGGACGCCCCGATGCGCGGCCTGCGATGCTGCTCGGTGGCGGTGGCGACGACCAGTGGTCACCCACGTACGGCGTCCTCGGGGAAATCCTGTCTCCGGAACGAGCCGAGCAGGCCCGGCGGATCGACTTCCTGTCCATTCACAACTACAGCTGGCGCCCGGTCAACCCGGCCGAAGCCGATGGTCGCGTCGACGGGGAACCATCCGGGACCATGCGGGCTCTGCGCCGATTCGTCACCCAGCGCGCTGGACGAGACATCCCGCTGTATCTCAACGAATGGAACCTCAGCCCGGGCAACCCCGTCCCAGCACTCCCCCAGGTTCGCGCCCGAGAGGGCGTGCCTTACCACGCCCGAACCTTCCTCGATGCCTTACACGAACGGGTCAATGGCATGGCCTACTACACGTTCTACCCCGGAGACGTTCCCATGGACGACTATCAGGCGTCCATGGGCTGGATCGAGAAGGGCCACGGCGGCTACCTGTGGAACAACGGGTCTCCGCAGCTGCGGCCTTTCGCCCAGGTATGGAATCTGCTCTCTCACCGTCTGGCGATGGGAAGTGGAACCGGACATGCCGTTGCGACGCAGATTAGCGGTCTACCCGCCGGAATCGACAGTGCCCAAGGCGTGCTGGCACCGGACGGCACGCCCGAGGCGATCGTGCTGAACTGGTCCTCAGCTAAGGCCTCAATTCCCGTGCGGTTGAGCGGGCTGAAACTTAAGGACGGCGAGGCCATCCTGGAAGTTTCGATCATTGATGGGACCGTGCACGGCGCAGTGGGCGACATTCCCGCTCCGACCCGTCACCGCGTAGCCATCGCAGATGGGAAGATCCAGTCCGAGCTCACCATTCCCGCCGCAGCGGTGGCGGGGGTACGGATTTTGAAGCCGTAGCACGCCCGGGCATCCTGGAGCGGGCGGCGTGCAGCCGATATTACCGGCGGCGTCGCCCGCGCCAGACCGCCCAGAACTCCCCCACCATGCGCCAAGGTTTAGACAGGGTTCGGCGCGGAAGAGACGTTGCCAGCTCCCCGGGGTCCCGACGCAATCTGCGCCATAGCCTGCGCGGCTTGGTACGGATCCGGTCGCCGAGATCCGGCAGATATTCCTCGCTAACATCCAGCCTGGTGATCGCACCGCACCCCGTGCACTTGATCTCCGTGACCAGCCGGCCTGCATAAATCACGACGTGGTCAGCGACGCGGTCGCACACCGTGCACCGCAGAAAGCTCTCTTCGATGGACATCGCCGACCTCCTCGCCGCCCCTAGTCCCTAACCCTCAACTTTAGCGAGGTGACCACGTCTTGGGCGAGTAAAAGATCCTGGGCGTAGGTGATCTTGAAGTTCGTTTCCTCGCCTCGGACCCACACCACATCCAAATCCGTGTATTCCTCGGCGCAGGAGGCTGTATCAGTTCCGACAAACCCGTCCCGGGCTGCGGCCTCATAGGCATCCAGGATGGTCGGGGCGTCAAACCCCTGTGGCGTTTGCACCCGCACCAAACCCTCGTGCTGGAGTAAACCCAGACCATCATGACCGAGATGAGCGAGCAATTCAGGGGCGGGAAGCGCAGGTACGGCTCCCCCGTGCTCCATCGCCGCATGTAACACGGCGCCGACCAGACCGCGGGAAACCAAAGGCCGGGCAGCATCATGGATCAGCACATGGGTAACGTCCCCCGCGTCAATGCGATCAGCCAGATGCCTAAGCGCGAGCAGTTCACTTTCCTGGCGGGTTTTACCGCCGTGAATGATTTCGACGTCGCGGCCCAGCACCTCGCGCTCAGCCACGAATTCCGCGTGCGCACGATCTTCTGGACGCACCACAAAAACCAGCGGGTCAATAGCGCGAATAGAAGCCATCGTCGACAGCCCCCAGCTCGCAATAGTGCGGCCAGACAGCGGCAAAAACGCTTTATTGAGCGCCGCACCCACCCGAGATCCCGTGCCACCAGCCAGGACAATTCCCGCGGCAGTCGGTCCCTGAGGAGACCGACGTCCACGATGCCAAGGGGGTCGACGCCTGCTATTCACGATGTCATCCTAAAGCGGGCATGGACGGTAGCTGACACCAGCTACCGTCATGGGACAATGAGACATCGCACCGGTCCTGTTCGAGGCGGTGCAGGGTGCCTGGAGGTGTGATGAAAACGGTGTTTGTCGTGTGTGGCGCAGGGATGGCAACGTCCGCTGTGCTCGCGGGTCGGTTGCGGGAGAATCTTCGCCGGTGCGGTCTCAATGCGGCGGTGCGTCACGGGAACGTCATGGATATTCTCTCGGCTGATTTTAAGGCCGACCTCATCGTCTCCACCGTTCCGCTGCCCCAAGACTTCGATATCCCGGTTGTGCCCGGGCTCCCCATGCTGAGCGGCAAAAATCCAGCCGAAACTCTCGAGGCCGTGCGATGGCATCTGACCGGGGGAGGCTCCGCATGACCTCCCCTGGCTCTTCGCCTTGCGGCTATCCTCTGCCCCGGGTCGGCATCGGCACTGATGTGCATGCGAACGCACCGGAGGATGACCAGCGCACCCTGTGCGTAGCGGGCCTCACCTGGCCGGGAGAACACGGACTAGCGGGCTTTTCCGACGCCGACGTTGCCTGCCACGCGGCCTGCGACGCATTATTCTCCGCCGCCGGCATCGGTGATCTCGGAACCCATTTCGGCACCTCAAGGCCAGAGTATGCCGGTGCCAGCGGGGCGAGTTTGCTCGCTGAGGCAGCTCATCTGGTGCGGGGAGCCGGTTTTGAGATCGGAAACATTGGGGTGCAAGTAATTGGCAACCGCCCCAAGATGGCTCCGCGCCGATCCGAAGCTGAAGCGGCGATGTCCCGGGCTGCCGGTGCGCCGGTGTCGGTGTCGGCGACCACCACCGATGGTTTAGGGCTCACAGGCAGGGGCGAAGGAATCGCCGCCATCGCCACCGCTATGGTTTTTCCCTCGGCTACGGACACACCTGATGCCCAGGCCGTTTCCACCGCTGCGGATATGCCTGTCAGCGCCGATTCACCGTCGTAGGAGCGCACCGTCATGAACGCGTCCACCTCGTTCCCTGCGCCGGATGAGCTCGTCAATGCCACTGATGTTGAGGCTGCTGCGCGCAAGCTCCAAGGGATCGTCACGCATACCCCGCTACAGCTGTGTCCGCGCTTATCCGAGCTCACCGGGGCGCGGATCTGGCTCAAACGTGAAGATCTACAACCCGTCAGGTCCTATAAGTTGCGAGGGGCATACCATTTTCTGTCCGCGTTAGACGAGAGCGCTCGGCAACGCGCGGTCGTAGCGGCGAGCGCGGGTAACCACGCCCAAGGCGTCGCTTACGCATGCCGTCTTCTCGGTTTAACCGGACGAATCTACGTTCCATCCACCACACCCCGGCAAAAACGTGATCGAATCCGGACCCTGGGATCAGACCGCATCGAGCTTGTCGTGGTTGGGGAAACCTTTGATGATGCGGCTGAAGCGGCTCATGCCGACGCGCAACAGACCGCGGCGGTGCTGGTACCGCCCTTCGACCACGATTTGGTGATCGCCGGACAGGGCACGGTCGCGATGGAGGCGGTGGAGGATCTGCGCCGTGAGCACGGCCGGGAAGCGCACACTTTCGTCGTTCCAGTGGGCGGAGGTGGACTCCTCGCCGGGTGCGGGGCATGGCTTAGAGAACGCATGCCGTCGGCCCGGATCGTCGCAGTTGAACCGAGCGGCGCGGTCTCCATGGCAGCGGCCTTGCGCGCTGATCGACCCGTCACGCTGCACGATATTGATCGTTTCGTCGATGGAGCTGCGGTGCGGCGGGTAGGCGAGCGCACTTTCGCCTCGGCCAAAGCCATCACCCCGGACATGGTGTCGGTCGACGAGGGGGCGGTGTGCACGCAGATGCTGCAGCTGTATCAGGTGGAAGGGGTTATTGCGGAACCGGCGGGGGCATTGGCGGCAGCAGCGGTTGCCACCGGGGCCGCTCGCATCGAACCGGACACCGACGTGATTGTCGTGGTGACCGGTGGGAATAACGATGTCTCGCGATATTCCGAGGTGCTAGAACGGTCCCTGGTACACGAAGGGTTAAAACATTATTTTTTGGTGACCTTCCCGCAAGAACCCGGCGCGCTGCGTAGGTTCCTGGATCAGGTTCTCGGCCCGGACGATGACATAGTCCTGTTCGACTACATCAAGCGCAACAACCGGGAAACGGGTCCGGCCTTAGTCGGGTTGGAGATTTCCCGGAAAGAAGACCTGGACCCGTTACTGACCCGGATGCTCGCTGTCAATATGGATATCGAACGGATCGACCCTACAGACCCGATCTACCGTTACCTCACCTAGTGAACCCCGTGAGGTTCGTGAGTTCGGTGCGGTCCGTCAGCTCATCGAGCCTGACTGGCAAGCGCTTCGCGGGCGCTCACCGCTGACTGCACAATATCGTCTAGGGTTTTCTCGCTCTGCCACCCCAGGGCGGTGCGAATCCGCTCAGTAGAGCACACCAGCCGCGCCGGGTCGCCCGCTCGCCGCTCACCGATCTCAGGGGTGATCTCGATGCCCTTTGCCCGCGCTACCGCCTCGATCACTTCGAGCACGCTGGATCCCGTTCCGGTTCCCACGTTAAAGACACGGTGTTCGCGCTCGTCCCGGTCGAGATATCCCAGGGCCGCCAAATGGGCTTCTGCCAGGTCTAGAACATGGACGTAGTCGCGGATGCAAGTGCCGTCCGGGGTGTTGTAGTCGTTGCCGAAAACGAGCGGGGCTTTCCCCTGGTCCAGAGCGTTCAAAATAATCGGGACCAGGTTCATCACCAGCGTGTCTGACAGCTCAGGCCAACCAGCGCCCGCCACGTTGAAATACCGCAGGGCTACGGTGCGCATGTCGTGCGCGCGTTCAGCATCCGCCAGCATCCATTCGCCGACGTATTTAGTGGCCCCATACGGGTTGATTGGTTGCGGTCGCAGATTCTCATCGACCAGGTCGACATCAGGCATTCCATAGACCGCAGCCGAGGACGAGAACACAACCTTTTTCACCCCGGATCGTGCGCACGCTGAGATCACGTTCGCCAGGCCCGCAATGTTGTCGTGCCAATACAGCATCGGCTTAGCTACGCTTTCGCCGACCTGCTTGTGCGCAGCGAAGTGGATCACCGCATCGGCGCCGGACTTGGTCATGGCGAACGCCATTTTGTCGGCCGCATCAGGAGAGGTGACGTCGAGTTTCAAAAGTTCCGCGCCCTCAACCCGATGAGCAAAACCAGTGGATAGGTCATCGACCACGATGACTTCTTCACCGCGTTCGAGCAGGAGCCTCACCACGTGCGATCCGATATATCCGGCGCCGCCGATCACAAGAGTCGTCATGGGGCTAGCGTACCGTCCGCGCATGGGAAGGGCAGACCTGCCCTATGACTGCCTCGGAATCCATGCGCCGACCGCAATACCCATCCGCGATCCAAGTGTTAGGTCCAGGACCGATCCACCGGGCGGCCTTCGGCGTACCCCGACGCACTCTGCAAACCAATCACCGCCCGATCGCGGAATTGGGCCAGGGTCCGGGCTCCGGCGTAGGTGAAGGAGGAACGCACTCCCGCTGTGATCGCATCGATCAGGTCTTCCACCCCACCGTTGCCCGTTAGGTACATGCGGGAGGTCGAAATACCCTCTTCAAACAGGGCCTTACGGGCCCGAGCGAACGCGTCTTCGCCCGCGGTACGGTGGCTAACCGCCCGTTTCGAGGCCATCCCGAAACTTTCCTTGTAAGCGCGGCCATGCTCGTCGATGTATAGGTCCCCCGGGGATTCATAGGTTCCGGCGAACCAGGAACCGACCATCACATTGGATGCTCCGGCGGCGAGCGCCAACGCCACATCGCGCGGGTGACGCACTCCGCCGTCAGCCCAAACATGCGCGCCCAGTTCCCGGGCGGCACTTGCACATTCCAGCACCGCGGAGAACTGGGGGCGCCCGACTCCGGTCATCATGCGGGTGGTGCACATCGCGCCCGGGCCCACCCCAACTTTGACAATATCCGCGCCCGCTTCCACCAGGTCGCGCACCCCGTCGGCGGTGACAACATTGCCTGCAACCAGACGAATCGGCGAGTCCGCACCAAGCACTGCACGCGCGGTGCGCAGCGCCTCGATCATTTTCTCCTGATGCCCGTGCGCCGTATCGAGCACCAGCACATCGACCCCAGCCGCCTGCATTTCCTCGGTTCTCGCGGCCACATCGGCATTGATACCGATCGCCGCCCCGATCCGTAACCGTCCCTGGCCATCCAGTGCTGGACGATAAATTGTCGAGCGCACTACCCCGGTGGCGCTCAGGATGCCGAGCAGTTCACCCTGTCCCTCGTCCGTTTTCTTGCCCTGGCCACGCTCCCCGGTCGTTTCTGCGCAGGGGCGGGTCACCACGGCTAGTCCGTGATGAGTTGCTGCTATCCGGGCGTGGAGGTCTGCCTGTCCTTCACCGCCGTGCTGTGACGCCGCCTCAACATCCGCGCAGCCCACCACCAGCATGTCCGTGGTCATCACGTCGGCAACGTCGGTGAAGGCGTCCCGTCCGCTGAGGTGTTCATCCGCAACCAGCCCCAGAGGGCGGTTATGCGCATCGATCACCACGACGACGCCGTGCGGACGCTTGCCCAGCAGCGAGCGCGTCTGCCCGATGGTCCCGCCGGGGCGGATCGTGAGCGCCCGGTCCACCACCAGATCCCGTTCTTTCACTGAGGCGATGACCGACAGCACGCGCTCTCGCGGTAAATCCTGGGGCAGCACGGCCAAACCTCCGCGCCGCGCCATCACCTCGGCCATGCGGCGACCGGTCACCGCAGTCATGTTCGCGGCCACTAGAGGAATGGTGGTGCCGCTGCCGTCATCGCTGGCGAGATCGACATCGAATCGCGAGGTGATATCTGAACGCGACGGCACGAAGAAACAGTCGTCGTAGGTGAGGTCAAGGGACGGTGTCGAAAGGAAGCGCATGCCCCCACCCTACGGAATAAACGGAAGACAGTTGAGCGCGGCCGCTGCTTGGTGCTGTGACCTTTGGATGTTGCGGCCCGGTGCCGTGGTGGTGCGATACCAACATCTGGGTCAGCGACGCGGAGTTGCGATACCAAGTCCGGGCCACCCAACGTATCGAGGTATCGAGCCGCACAACGTAACGGGCCGCTCAACAAATCGACTACACAACGAACCGGCCATCCGAAGAACCGGCCACCCAACGACTACACCGCTTAAACACGACGCGCACACGGCACACACACCGCGTGCACACCAATCCCACACAGGTTGAAGGTGCTGGCCGAAGCTGTTTCGGTTATCACGCCGATCTAAGACCTTCACCTACTGACCTGAATGGACTCACTCCGTAGGATGGCGGTTATGACCGAACCGAGGCCTCGCCGTCCCCGCCATGAGTCACGGGGACGCCATGTGGCGCCGACGCGCCGTTCCGCCCCAGCTCGCCAGTCCAGCACGGGTCCTCAACCAGCCCGCCATTCATCGACGGCATCCAATACTTCAGCCTCGCATGGGCGTCGTGCCCACTGCCCCCAGGAGGAGGGGTCGCTCCCCCGGGCCGCCGGCTGGACAGTGCTCGGCTGGTTAATTCCGGGCCTCGGGCTGTTACCAACCAAGCTGCGCGCCCTAGGTTGGGTACTGATCGGCCTGGAAGTGCTCGCCGTGCTTGCGGTCAGCGGCTTAATCCTGTTTGGAGATCCGGCCCAGTTCGCACTGGCCTACGGCACTCGGCGCAGCGTTTTGCTCGCCGGATTCGCCTTGGTGATCGTGCTCGGTCTGGTGTGGATTGTTCAGCTTTTACTGACCAACCGGATCCACAATGTCCGCCAGCATTTGCGCGGTTCGCGAATGGCACTGTCGGTCGCCTTAGCGCTGGTGTTGGTGGCCGCTTCCCTGTTCCCCATCGGCAAATCCGCCCAGTACCTATGGGCGGCACAGCATTTGGTCTCCAGCAGCAAGATCTGGCAGTCCAACACGAATAACAGTGCTATTGGCAACGGCGCTGATCCGTGGAAAAACATCCCTCGTCTCAATATTTTGATGCTCGGGCAGGATGCGGGCGCCGACCGAACCGGTACCAGACCTGACACCATCATGGTCGCCTCAATCGATACCAAGTCCGGTCGCACAGCGCTGTTCTCTATTCCGCGTAACCTCGAACATGTCCGTTTCCCTCCCGGTACAGCCGCAGCGAAGCGTTTCCCCAACGGTTTTAGGTATTACGGCCCCCAGCAGGACCTCATCAATGCGGTGTGGTCGTGGGCAGAGGACCAAAAGGAGCTCTTTCCCGGCGATCCCAACCCTGGGCTCACAGCGACCCGTTGGGCGGTTGAACAGACCTTGGGGCTGAAACTCGACTACTACGCGATGGTGAACCTCAAGGGCTTTGAAGACTTGGTCAATGCCATTGGGGGCGTCGATATTCAAGTGGAACGACGTATTCCAATCGGCGGTGGCAAGGATCCCGGGGCGACTCGCAGGCACCCGATTACCGGGTGGATCGAGCCCGGTTGGCAGCACCTAGATGGATATCACGCATTGTGGTACGCCCGGTCCCGTGAAGGCTCTGATGACTTCAACCGGATTTGCCGTCAGCAGCGCATGATCCGGATTGTGACCGAAGAAGCCGATCCGCTCACCCTGGCTGCGGCATTCCCGAAGCTCGTTACGGCAACGGAAAACAATATCGTCACCGATATTCCACCGGATCGTTTGGAAGCCTTCGCAAATCTCGCTCTGAAGGTCAAAAAGGCTGGTTTCCTGAGTTTGCCGCTGAACCAATCTGTGACCCCGTCGAACAAGGCCAACTGGTCGAAGATTCGCACCTGGGCCAATGAAGGTATCGAGGCTTCGCTTAAGGTCCCCGAAAACACCTCGGCCAAGGGTGGCAGTTCGTCCCCGACCCCCGGCTCGCAACCGTCTGGTTCTCCGTCGGGCTCGCCCTCGAAGAAACCGTCTGAGCCCACGTCGTCCTCTGGCACCGGTTCCTCGGCAACCCCGCAGATTGACCCCGATCCTTTGCAGTCCTGCATGCCTCAGTAAAACGGTAGAACGGGGCCTACGACGCGGCCACGGCTGACCTTGGGCTCATCTCACGTTGAGCTCATCACGAAGCGGGAGGGCTGGGATCGTCACGATCCCAGCCCTCCCGCTTAATCTTGGTGAAGCGTCGAGTTACTTTTGTTAGCCGACGATTTTTTCGTTAGTCCACTAATTGCAACAGGGCGTTCTCAATGAGCTCGGGCATTGCCGGGTGAATCCAATACTGGGTGCGCACAATATCCTGCACTCGCTGCCCGGTGCTCATGGCCTGAATCAGGATTTGAATCAGTGTCGGCGCCTCGGGGCCGATAATGTGGGCGCCGACAATGCGTCCTGTGCCGCGCTCAGCGATGATTTTCGCAAAGCCAGTGGTGTCTTCCAGCGCCCAGCCGTACGCCACCGACGAATAATCCTGATGCGCGACGACGATATCAATCCGCTGGTCACGGGCTTGTTTTTCGGTGAGGCCGACTGCCCCGATGGGCGGGTGACCGAACACAGCATGCGGCACAAACCGATGATCCGAGGTCTTGAGCGCTTCTGGATGCACCAGGTTGTGTTTGACGGTACGCAGCTCGTGGTTGGCAACATGCTTGAGCTGATAGTCACTAGAAATATCACCTAGGGCCCACACTCCTGCCACCGGTTGTCCATTCTTGAGCACCCGCTGGTATTCATCGACCGCGATCCGGCCATCTGCGTGCTGATCAAAACCAGCCTGTGGCACATCGAGAAGGTCGCTGTTGGGAATACGTCCTGTCGCCACTAGCAGCTCGTCCACGGTCACGGTGCGGGAGCCCTCTTTGGTGCTGCCCACAATCTCTATTCCCTCATCAGTGCGGCGCACAGACTGGGTCGCGAAGCCAAATTCCACCGTGTACCGGTCGACGGCGAGTTCGCTGTACCGCGCGGAAATATCGGCGTCCTCAGCGCGCAAAAGTGCCTGAGACCGAGCAATCAGCGTGACATCGACCCCGAGTGAGGCGAAGACATGGGCGAATTCAGCGGCGATGAACCCCGAGCCCAAAATCGCCATGGATCGCGGTAGGGATTCAAGGCGCATCACGGAATCGGACGTGTGCGGTTCGACCTCTGCCAGGCCCTCAACCGGCGGCATCGCTGGCCGGGATCCCGCGGCAATCACGATGGTGTCGGCACTGATCTCGTGGGAGCCTTCCTCACTCTCCACCACGAGGGTCTTTTCACCGGTGAACCGGGCGAGCCCGTGGATGAGCGTGAGGTTGTCGTTGTCGGCGTTGTGATCGCGGTATTCCTGCCCTCCCTCGGAGATTGGGTCGATGCGTCCGAAAACGCGGTCGCGGATAGCGGGCCAGTCCACTTCGTTGAGAGTTTCGCTGAGACCGAACCGGGAGGATTCCTCGGGGACCCGGGCCAGATCAGCAGTATGTACGAACATTTTGGTGGGTATACACCCGACGTTTAAGCAGGTGCCGCCGAAGGAGTCCTCCGATCCCACCCCCTTGTCGATAAAGACGATGGATTTATCTGCGAACTCCGGACCAGGCAGCGAATTCCCTGAACCGCTGCCAATCACGGCGATGTCGTAATGCGTCATGCTCCTAGCGTAGACGGATGCACCTGAACCCACGCCGACGGTCCGAGGTGGCCTATTCGGCTGAGGATGACCTGGCAGAGGTCGGTGAATACAGCGATGCAAAGGAGCCACCAGCCGAGACCAAGTCGTCCCAGGTTCCGGATTCCACCACTCGCCCGCGTTCAATCACCAGGATGTTATCGGCGTTGCGCAGTGTCTCCAAGCGGTGCGCGACCAACACAATAGTGGCCCCGACCTCTTTGAGTTTTTCCACCATCCGTGCCTGAGTCATCGGGTCTTGGTGGCTGGTGGCTTCGTCCAAAACTAGAACCGACGCGGCGATCCCAGCTGGATTCGAGGCGGCCCTCACCAGAGTGCGTGCCAACGCAAGCCGCTGCCGCTGGCCTCCACTCAGCAAACAACCACGCCGCCCAACGGGCGCATCGAGGTCTAGGTCGAGATCGGCAATACGAAGCGCTTCGCGCATTCCGACAGGCTGGATATGCGGATCCCCCAGCTTGAGGTTATCGGCGACCGTTCCGTCGAGCAGAAATGGGTCCTGGTCTGCGACGGCGACGATCTGATGCACCCGCTGAGACCCCATGACCCGCAGCGATGAACCGTTGACCTGTACGTTTCCGTGCTTGGGGTCCCAGTGGCGCTGTAGGAGCCGAGCAATAGTGGACTTCCCCGATCCGGTGGCGCCCACCACCCCGATAACGCTGCCTGTCAGAGCTGTCAAAGACAGGTGGTCCAACGCTGGTTGTTCGCGCCCCGGATAAGCAAAACTGACCGCCGAGAACTCTGCTGCCGGCGGCGCGACTGAGGGCGGGGTGGCTGAGGGTAGTGTGGGCGAGAGCGGTTGAGATCCGCCCACAGCCGGCTGAGATGAATCAGTTGGCGCGAGAGACACAACTGCGGTCGGTTCCTCGATCTGCGATTCAGGGGCCGGACCGTGCGCAACCCGGCCACCAGATGGTTCATAAGTAACCGGTTCATCGACGGCTGGGGCGCGTGCAGCCAATTCCCGGATGCGTCGGGTTGCATCCAGCCCTGCGGGAAGCGACCCGGCCAAGCGTTCAATCGTGTCCAAGCACGAAGCGGTACCGGCCACTAATGCCGCCGCCGCAAGCAGTCCCGGAAGCGAGTCCGCGCTGTGAGAAAGCGTGACTACCCCCGACAGCAGCACGGCGAGGGTCCCCACCCACAGTCGGGCAGCGTTGGCAGCGTGACGACGCCCGGCCCTGCGCCCTCGCCGCTCCAGTTCCGTTGCTAACCGTGTATCCAGGTCCCCCATGTGCCGAACCCGCAGCGGCACCGCTTCCGCCGATAAAATGTCATCGCGCAACCGAACCGAGTCAGCCAGATGATGCGCAATATCCAGCCGGGCCGCCGCCACAGTGCGCGCACCTTCGCGTCCCCCTTTAGCCCCGACCAGGGGGATGATCACCCCGATAGCCAGCACCAACGCTAAAACTACGGCTGGGGCCCATCCGGCGAGCACCCAGGCAGCGCACACACTCGCACCTGGAATCAACACCGCGGAAATGGCGGGTGCAATGGTGTGGGCAAAGAACACCTCTACCCGATCAACGTCTTGCACGGCAGTTGTGTGTAAACGCGCGGCGCTTTCACCATCGGTCAATGCGGGAGCCTGCGGGATGAGTCGGTCGATCATCCACACTCGAATTTCGCCCATGAGCCCGAACGCTGCCAGGTGCCCGAGCAATTGTTCAGCGTAGCGGCAGGCTGCCTTCACCACCGCCAACACGACGACAACTGCCGTCACCTTGACAGCGAACCCTGTTCCATGGGCCTGCCCGGTAGCCAGCATTCCAATGGCCCAGGCTGGAAGCGCAAGCATCGCCGCCCCGATTGCATGCCCGAGCAACCGGGCGAGGACCGAACCGAGCAACCGCCTCGTGGCCGGTTTCGCCACGCCGAGCAGCCATCTCACGTGGGATGTCATGACCCCTCCCCTCGTCCGGGGTGTTTGGCAGGTTGCGGTGTGAAATCGTCGCGATTCTCGGACTCGGCCAACAATGCCTGCGCGTAATATCCCGGGCGGCTGGCGAGCTCGGCTGGGGTCCCCCACGCCGTGAGGTGACCGTCCTCAATCACCGCAATGAGATCGGCATCGCGCGTCGTGCTCAAACGATGTGCAACCGTGATAACGGTGCGTCCACGCGAGACATCCCCAAGGCTTTCGCGTACCCGATGCTCCGTGGCCCGGTCTAGGTCCGCAGTTGGCTCGTCCAGCAACAGAACTGGTCGATCACGTAAAAACGCTCGTGCGATAGCGAGTCTGCGCCGCTGACCGCCGGATAGATATGATCCCTGCTGTCCAACCGGGGAGTTGAGCCCCTCCGGCATTGCCAAGATTTCATCCCACAGGTGGGCCTTGGACAGAGCAGCACGCAGCTCATCATCGGTGGCCTGCGGCGCCACCAACCGCAGATTGTCGGCGACGGTGGTGCCTAGAATCCCCGGATGCTGATCGACCCGACTGTCCAGTGAACGAAGCGCTGTGGGGTGAACAGGTTGTCCGTTCGCGAGGATCTCGCCCGAGACGGTGTGCAGACCTGCGAGCGCGCGCAACAGCGTGGTTTTACCTGCACCGCTCGGCCCGACGATCACCAGGCGGCTTCCAGCGGGAATGCGCAGGTTAATCTCTCGCAGAATCTCCCTGCCACCGCGTTGGACACTCAGGTTGCGCAGTTCGAGGTCAGGCGCATCAGTGTCTACGTCTCCGGCCATCGCAACGGGCTTCGGTGACGACAGGTCCTCTGACGCGCTGGGGTGTACGAGGTGATCGAGCTGGTCACGGCGAGCTCTCCCCGCAAGGCCCACATAAAAGGTGCGCCCCACCCGGTCAATCGGCTCTGCCAGCAGAACAGTCATGAGGAGGCCAGCTATAGCTCCCCCCGGGCTCATTGCACCGTCCGCAAGGCGCAGCAAAATCAGCAGGCACGCGACCCCGCTCATCAGCAAACCGAAAACCGCATCGTTGACGATAATCATGCGCTGATTGCGCGCGAGCAGAGTGCCCAGTTCCTGCATGGCAGAGCGAGCTGATTCAGCAAACGCTTCCCGCATCCTGCCCACGGCTCCCAGCACTTTCATGGTGCCGAGCCCCTCAAGCATTTCCATATACCGACTGGCCGCCGACGCCTCGCGCCGACGATACTCATGGTTGGGGCGCCTCAGTCTTTTACCAGCGACGACGATCACTATCGGCACCAGCGCCACGAATCCGGTGAGCACCGCGGCACTCACGATATCGATGCCGATTGCCCACATCACGAGGACAATTAGTGGCGCGGTGAACGCAGCGAGGGTCGGTCCGAGAAAACCTGCGCGGTAGGCCGCAGTTTTTTCGACACCGACGGTGGCCGCGTCGATGATCTGGCCCTCGCCACTTTGGTCTCCATGACGTCCTTGCCCAGCATGATGGCCTTGCGCTGCATGACCACCTTGCCCAGCATGGTGGCCTTGCCCAGCGCCGTGCCGCGCGGGAGTGGATTGGATTCCCTGTTCGGATAGGGCAGCTTCGAGCACGCGTCGCCGCCACTGCTGTTCTTGATGTCCTTGAATACGCAGTGGCACCGCTTCCGCGACGCCCCCGCACAGAGCACCCAATATGGCCGCAACGAGTGTGAGAAGCGCAGGTGCAAGCAGAGAGCGTCCAGCCAGGGCAGCATCGACGGTGGCACCCACCCCGAGTCCAGCCAGGGCGAGCAGGCCGGTACGCAACCAGCCCAGTGCTACGCCCAGCCGCGCACCTGGGGGCGGGTCGAGAAGAGCCTCACGAATCCACATCGTCCCGAGCCTAACGCCCTGCCCGGTTTCACACGAGTAGCGCTATGACTGCGCGAGGATGACATGGAATACAGCGTCAGGACCGCCCGCGCCTAAGCATCTGCGAGAAGTGGACAGACGCGATCAACGCAACCGATAGAGTCACAGAGTGCACGAGAACCGCGAACTGCCGGCGAACTGGTTTCGCAAGGACCTAAGGATCATGCTGCTCATACTGGCATGTTCCCTCGTCTTCCAGGTCCTCATGGCTTATGCCCAACCGGGGGCTATTAAGCTCCCCGTGTGGTCCACGGTGCTGGTGGTGGCCATGATGGTTCCACTTCTTGTCCGTCGCCGCTGGCCAGAAGCGTGTTCTCTTATTCAAACCTGCGTATATTTTGTGCTCGGTACCGTCACCGGAGTAGAAATCTTCGCGACCCAGGTGGCGCTTTTCCTCGGCTTCTATTCCGTTGGTGCGTGGTCAGCTCATCGACGCCGGGCTTTTTTCACCCGATTTTTCATCGTCATCGCCATGGCTGTTTGGCTTTGGGTCACCTTCCTGATTGAGTTTCAAAACGTCCTTGCACAGCATCTCAGTATCAGCAAATATATTTCCGTTGTCGCCATCTTTACGCTCACAAATGTCGCGTATTTTGGCACTGCCTGGTATTTCGGAAACCGTTCCTGGGTGGTCTATCTTCAGGCACGAAAAATTCGTCTCGCACATGAAAAAATCGAAGCTCAGCAAGAGGAGTTGGCAGCACACGCGGTGGCGCTGGAAAGAATGCGTATCGCGCGTGAACTGCACGATGTGGTTGCCCATCACGTCACAGCTATGGGCGTGCAAGCGGGTGCGGCACGCCGGATCCTCATGAGAGATCCTCAGACCGCAGAAAAAGCTTTGCAAGCCGTCGAACAATCGTCCCGCAGCGCCATTTCCGAGCTGCACACCATGCTGCGGACTTTACGTGAAGACAACACTGATACTCAGCCACTTCCGACTCTCGCACAGATCGATGATCTGATTGATTTCACTCGACAGCTGGGCCACGACGTCACCTTGAATATCGTGGACACACTACCTGCGCTTTCGCCCGGGGTTGAACTCACCCTGTATCGCGTCGCTCAAGAAGCGTTGACCAACTCCCGTAAACATGCGGGTCTACGCACCAGCATGACGGTACGTTTGCGTCCCGTTGAGCAGGGAGTAGAACTCGAAGTGAGCGATAGCGGCGGTCGGTCAACCGCCCACGCCGCAGGAACCGGAACCGGCGTGCTAGGTATGCGTGAACGGGTACTCGCTGTCGGCGGCACATTGCAGGTCGGACCTAAACGACACGGAGGCTGGATGGTGCGGGCCTTCGTCCCGGTTGACAACACACCCACCGAGCCAACCCAGGCAACTTCGACCTCACAGGTCACCCAGGACACGAAGGAAACGCAGGACCCGCAATTCACGAAAGTAACGCAGCTGGAGACGACACCGTGACCCGAGTACTCCTGGTGGATGATCAACCGGTAATCCGGGTCGGGTTCCGCACGATTTTGGAGTCAGAGCCGGGAATTGACGTGATCGGTGAAGCATCTAATGGTCAGGATGCCGTCGATTTCGTAGCGAACCATCACGTGGATGTGGTCTGCATGGACGTGCAGATGCCGGGCATGGACGGCATCGAGGCAACCCGTCTCATTACCGCCGCCGGAGGCAGAGAAGCCGTCCTGATCCTCACCACATTCGATAATGATGACTTTCTCTTTTCTGCCCTCAACGCGGGTGCCAGCGGATTTCTGTTAAAAACTGCGGGGGCCGATGAACTCATTCATGCAGTTCTCACGCTGGCAAACGGCGAGGCCCTGCTCTCCCCGCAGGTCACCCGGCGCGTCATTGAGCGGTCGATGAGTAGCGGCGCACATGGTGCATGCGCCCTGGGCCGTGACGATACACGTGGGGCACGCGCTCTAGACGATGGTGGGAGGGCGCCCGTCCGGATTACGGATCATCTCGCGCCATCACGAGCTGACCAGCCCAGCATCGCTCAGCCAGTCTTCTCGCCGCATCAGTTTTCATCCCTTCCCGCGACAGCATCAACGCAAGTCAACTCTGGCGGTGATCCAGGATCCCGCCCCGCCATCGGCTCGGCTCAGGATCTCCTGGCGCAGCTCACGACCCGCGAGCGTGAAACTCTGCTGGGGATCGCGCGTGGCCTCAGCAATTCAGAAATCGCGGCGGAAATGTTCGTGGGTGAAGCGACCGTCAAAACACATGTCTCGAATGTGCTGATGAAACTGGGGACTCGAGACCGTATCCACACTGTCATCTGGGCCTACGAACACGGAGTGGTGGGGGATTAAATAGCTGCCACGGGGAGATAAAGCCGCTTCTCCCCCGTGCGGCGGAGCTACGCAATCCCCCGTATGCCGGATGTTATCGCGGCGCATTATTTCTACGCTGGGGTCATGTTGACCGTACATAATCTGAACCGCAGTTTCGGTTCGGCACACGTCCTCAAAGACGTCGGATTCTCCATTCGCCCCGGTCTCATGACGGGGTTCGTCGGAGGAAATGGCGCAGGGAAAACCACCACCATGCGTATCATTCTCGGGGTTTTAAGCGCTGACTCCGGCACCGTCGAGGTCGACGGCGCGCCCATCACAGCAGACTACCGGGCTGGTATCGGCTACATGCCGGAAGAGCGGGGTCTATACCCCAAAATGAAAATTATTGATCAGCTGATATACCTGGCCCAGTTACATGGGATGGACGCACCCACCGCGAAGGCACGTGGGGTCGACATTCTGGAGCGCCTTGGGCTCGGCGAACGCATGAAAGACAATTTGGAGACGTTGTCCCTAGGTAATCAGCAACGCGCCCAGATCGCGGCAGCCCTGGTGCATGATCCGGTCGCGCTCATTCTCGATGAACCGTTTTCCGGCCTCGATCCCATCGCGGTTGATACCACGATCGAGGTTTTGCGCGATGTCGCCGCTACCGGGGCACCTGTGCTGTTCTCTTCCCATCAGCTCGACCTGGTGGAGCGACTTTGCGACGAACTGGTGATTATTGCCAACGGCGAAATCCGAGCGCATGGCACCCGTGAATCCATTCTTAATGCCGCGACTATCCCCGAGTGGGAACTGCACACTAACTCGGATACCGGATGGATACGAGGGATGAACGTACAGGTCACGGAGTTTGACGGCGGCTATGCGCGGTTTTCCGCTGAGTCCCCCGAAAAAGCCGAGACGGTACTTCGCGAAGCCCTTAACCGAGGCACCGTGACAAAGTTTTCCCCTGTCACACGCTCCCTGCACGAAATCTTCCAGGAAGTTGTCCGATGAACAAGTCAGCCGTATCGTTCCCGTCACCAACGTCAGTGCCGGCTCAGCGCGTTCCTCATGCGAAGGTATCGTTTTGGAGTGCGGCCGGGATCGTCGCCAAGCGCGAGATCATTATCAAACTGACCTCAAAGTCCTACATCATCAGCACCGCGATTATGTTCCTCATTCTGCTCGCGGTGGTCGTGGTGGGTCCCTCGTTAATTTCAGCTATGAGTTCCGATAACACGGTGGCAGTGACCAGCCAGACGCAAGCGGCTGCGAAGTCACTCGGCGACGAGGTCACAGTGTTGGATGTTCCGGACGACGCCGCCGCTCGAGCCGCGGTTAAAGATGGGCGTGCTGATGCCGCAATCCTGCCCTCGAGCACTTCTCCCACTAAAGTAAAGCTGGTCGGCGAGCGGGATGTGCCATCGTCGCTTGTGCAAGGTTTCTCCGTTGCGCCGGAAGTTCAGCTTCTCGATCCCGATGCACCCGATCCTTCCGCGACCTTAATCGTCGGATTTGGTTTCGCGATCGTGTTTTATATGGCTGCTCTGGTATTCGGAATCGCTATTGCAAATTCTGTGGTGGAGGAAAAGCAGACCCGCATTGTTGAAATCCTGCTCGCGACGGTCTCAGCCCGCGCCATTTTGACGGGCAAAGTCATCGGTAACTCAGTGATGGCGATGGCACAGATTCTGTTGTACGTGGTGATCTCGTGCGCGGGGATGTTCCAAAGCGGAGGCTTTATCAGCTTTGATCGTCTGGGGGTTCCCATCGCATGGTTCGTGGTGCTATTCGCCATCGGTTTCGTAATGCTGGCGTCCCTCTACGCAGCCGCAGCGTCACTAGTTTCGCGTACTGAAGATCTATCGACTGCGATAAGCCCAATTTTATACCTTATCATGATACCGTACTTTGGCGTTATCTTCTTTAGCGGAAACCCCACCGTTATGCAAGTACTGTCATATATTCCATTCGCCGCACCCGTCGCCGTTCCGGTGCGCATATTCCAGCAACAAACGTCATGGTGGGAAAGCGGCCTCTCCGTGGCCATCCTCATTGCCTCGACTGTGGGAGTGATCTGGTTTGCGGCCCGGGTTTACGAACGTTCCATCTTGCGCATGGGTAAGCGCCTGCGTTGGCGAGACGCGTTGAAAAGCAGCTGAGGGTCGTAGGGGTCATAAACAGACAACGACGCAGGAGCGTGCACTGTAACCGCAACCCCTACCCGAGAGTCTGATTCACTGGGCGGCGCCGGATAGACGGCGTCGCCCAGTGCTGTGTTTCATCAAAACGATCCTGCAAGGGACGGGGCCGCGGCCTGCGCCAAGTCTGAGGCATGGATAGTGGGGTGACATACGTCTGCATTCAGCAGAGACGATGGCAGCGGCGCGAATACGTGACGGTGGGCCCCGTGGGGATCGAACCCACGACCTGCGGATTAAAAGTCCGATGCTCTACCGACTGAGCTAGAGGCCCTCACTGCCACATGGCAGCTACACCAGTGTACGGCCCCAACGGGCCTCTCGGCGACCTGAGCAGGTTGTGCTCGCTCACAGTATTGCGAACTTGGCTTCGCCGCGCTGCCTTCCTGAGGCCTTGACCCCTGATCATCATAGATCCCCGCCGTGAGCTCAGTTCGACTGGCCTCATTGAGGTGAACACCCCGCGATACGTCCCCAAAACAAAGCGGCACCCGCCGAGATGGCGGGTGCCGCTTAGATCAGGCTGAGAGCCTAAGGGAACTCAGCTGAAATAACGCATGTCAGGAGCCAGACCTCTTCGTGAGGAAGCCATACACGACCAGGAACACCAAGGCGCCAATAACAGACGTAAACAGCGTGCCAAGGCTCCACGGATTCGCGAAGATCTTGCCGATGCCACCGTCCGTGAACAGTCCACCGAGGAAGCCTCCGACGAGAGCGCCAACCACACCAAGAATGATGGTGGCAATGATGCCCCCACCCTGCTTACCGGGCATAATCGCCTTGGCAATAGCCCCTGCGATCAGGCCGACGATGATCCAGGAAATAAAGCTCCACATGGGGATGTTCCTTTCTCTAGGGATGCGGGATTTACGATGACGCTGCTGTCGTAGCCAACATCCGCGTACTGCCATTATGCGCCCTAGCCGATCAAATCAGCTCATCCACCATCGGAATTACCCTAATCGCGATCAGAAAATAGCCTTATGTGCGGTGCTGTCACACCTCAAGCAGCACCACGATTCAAAGAAACGGCCTTTATCTCCCCGCCTTACTTGACTGCTCTCGCCCGACGCGTCTGCTCGAGGTAATAGTCTGATAACAATTCGGCACCGCCTCCCCGGCCCGACTGCCACAGCACCACGACAGCACCGATCATGAGGATGACTATGCGTGACCACACAAGCCTTGAACGCATCCTCAGCCAGATTGATGGCCGAGGATACGCCTCGTATAAACAACTCGTCGGCACCTACGACTTGGGCCCCTTCCAGCTGGCCATCGACCACGTTCAGGTAGACCCTTTCGCGCCGCCATCTCGTATGCGGATTATCGTTCATCCCGATGATGCACAGTTGCCCGCTGATCTGACCACCGACAGGCTCGGGCAGCGCGCTGTAGCAGATGTCCTCACCCGTCGTTTCGTTGACGCCACCCACCGTTTCACGCCGAAACCATCTGGCACGGGCAATAGCGGGCTGGTCAGTATTGGACAGGTGGGCCAGCAGATCCTTGAGCGTACTAGCGTCATCGTCGCTCGCGATCGCATCGAAGCACGAGTTGATGTGGGGCTACCCGCCGCTGGACGTAGAGTCCGAGGGCGCGAGGCATATAAACTCCTGGTCAGCGTCCTACCAAGGATTGCTGACGCCTCGCTCGTATACGCAAATCTTGACCTTCAAGCCCTATCCGATCACGTGACCCTACTCCGCGATCAGGAGTGGCTGCGCAGCCAACTACGCGGTCGAGGCCTCATTGCATTTGTGGGCGATGGCGCGATTCTCCCGCGACGGTCAGGGAACTCGGATCTCCCTTTGGCACGCGATGCGGCAGTTGAGTGGCACAGCCCGGATACTTTGCGGGTAGATTTTCAACTGCCTAGTGGGCGTTCGATATCGGGCATGGGCATTCCCGAGGGGGTTACCGTCATTGTCGGCGGTGGTTATCACGGCAAATCAACTCTTCTGCGGGCTATTGAACGCGGGGTGTATCCACATATCGGCGGTGACGGTCGAGAGTGGGTTATTACTCGCGCGGACGCAGTGTCCATTAGGGCGGAAGATGGTCGTGCAGTCACCGGTGTCGACATCTCAGCTTTGATTACGAATCTCCCATCGGGTACCGACACTCGGTCATTCAGCACTACGAATGCCAGCGGATCAACCTCACAGGCCGCAAACTTGGTGGAGGCTATTGAGGCTGGCGCGTCTGCGTTACTCATTGACGAAGACACCTCCGCGACGAATTTCATGATCCGCGATGAGCGTATGCGCGCGCTGGTCCCTTCTAGTAAGGAGCCCATTACACCGTTCGTAGATCGCGTTCGCCCGCTTTTTACGGAGCGCAGCGTCTCCACCATTTTGGTGGCGGGAGGATCAGGGGCCTTCTTCGATGTTGCTGACCGGGTGATTGCGCTCGACCACTACGCCCCGCACGATGTCACGCAGCAGGCCCGTCTGCTATCGGCGCCGCGTGACAATAACACCTCGATGACGTCTGCGGTCTTTACTGATCAGCGCACGTCGCGAATTCCAAAGCCAAACTCGTTCTCGGGATCAGCGAACCGGAAACCCTCAAAAGCCGGCGAGGCCACAATCCAGTGTGCCAGTGAGACGATCGATCTGAATGCGGTTGGGCAACTGATTGATCCAGCGCAGACCCAAGCCATTGCGCATTCACTAGATCGGATTGCTGAGATCATCGACGGCGAGTTATCTATCACCGAGCTCGTGCGTGCGGTTCAGGATCGCATTGACCGCGAGGGACTGGACTGGCTATCACCTTTCCAGGGCCATCCTGGACATCTGGCTAGGCCTCGAACGCACGAGCTTCATGCCGCGATCAACCGTTATCGGGGGCTGACGCTTAAGGGGACGTGACTTGCAACCGTACTCGTCGTTGTTTTGTGCTGACATCGTAAGATCGCGCGGACCGAGCGTGCCATCGACCGGAAAGCAGCTTGAGACCAGCAGAACTCCGGGTATCTCCGACGTTCACCTCCGACCTCCTCTATCCACCTGAAGACGGCATGAAAAGAGGCCCGGACCTGCTGAAAATCTGCAAATCCGAGCCTCCCCAGCCCTCGCCAGACCAGGCTAAGTTAGCGACTCAGAAGTCCCAGTCCTCGTCTTCAGTCTCAACGGCTTTACCCATCACATAGGACGAGCCGGAGCCGGAGAAGAAGTCATGGTTCTCGTCGGCGTTGGGTGACAGCGACGCGAGGATCGCGGGGTTCACCTCGCATGCCTCAGCCGGGAACAGCCCTTCGTAGCCGAGGTTCATCAGCGCTTTGTTGGCGTTATAGCGCAGGAACATCTTGACGTCTTCAGTCCACCCCACCGGATCGTAGAGGTCTTCGGTGTATTCCTCTTCGTTGTCGTAAAGCTCAAGAAGCAGAGACATGGTGTAGTCCTTGAGCTCTTGCTGGCGCTGCGGATCGGATTTTTCGACAGCTTTTTGGTACTTGTATCCGATGTAGTAACCGTGAACGGCTTCGTCGCGGATAATTAGGCGAATCACGTCAGCGGTATTGGTCAGTTCACCGTGACTGGACCAGTACATCGGCAAGTAGAAACCGGAGTAAAACAGGAAGGACTCCAGCAGCGTAGAGGCCACCTTGCGCTTTTCCGGATCGTCACCCTCGTAGTACGACATCACGATTTTAGCCTTTTTCTGCAAAGGCTCATTATGCTCAGACCAACGGAACGCTTCGTCGATCTGTTTGGTGGAGCAAAGGGTGGAGAAGATCGAGCTGTAGGATTTCGCGTGCACGCTCTCCATGAATGCGATGTTGGTGTACACGGCCTCTTCATGCGGGGTGATCGCGTCGGGGATGAGGGACACAGCCCCGACGGTTCCCTGCACCGTATCCAGCAAGGTGAGGCCCGTAAAGACTCGCATTGTCAGGGTCTGTTCCAGTTCGGTGAGACGTCCCCATGACGGGATGTCGTTGGATACCGGGACTTTTTCGGGAAGCCAGAAGTTACCGGTGAGCCGGTCCCAGACTTCGTCATCCTTCGGGTCAATGAGACGGTTCCAGTTAATGGCCTGGACGCTGTGCTTGAGGTGGTCGTTCACCGTATCCTCGCGTTCCTTCCGAAAGTCGTGTGGGGCTCCTCAGTCTAGAACGGCCCCATGGTCAGGTTGAGAAATGGTCGTCTGTGAAACGTATCGGCGTCGGCATAAGTCAGTGGTCTCGCCGGGGCCAACATCACGTCGCGCGCCATAAGGCCAACATCACGTCGCGCGCATGCGAGCAGCATCCAATCGTGCAGTAAGGCCAGCATCAACCGCGTGTCCGTGGGCTGTCATTAGGCCAGGCGACATACAACCAGCCTCAGGCAGCACGGCACTCGATCCGCACCCCGAGCTCAGATCCCACCTCCTTGGCCGCGTTGACGGTCTCCTCAAAGGCTGCATTCCACCGCGCATAGCTCGCTAGTTGGGCCGCGAACTCAGCAGGCGCACCGTCAGATCGCGCTTGCTGCAAGACCAGCTGGTGCACACCTGCGTCAGCGGCACATCGCAGCACGTCGTGCACCTGACCCGTGAGGGCCGGGGTGACGGTCATCCGCGCCTCATAGTCAATTCCTGACGTAACGAGGTATCCCAACGATTCCCGTACCCGTTGCCATGCACCGGGCCGCCCCACGGTCGAGGTGTAGCCGGATGGGCTGGCCTTGAGGTCAAAGCCCACCCAGTCCACGACGACAGGCATATCCTCGCGTCCGCATCCTACGAGGTCAGCGAGTCGAGCCGGATAGGCTCCACCGGTGTGCAACCCCACCGCGAATCCCATCTGTTTCACCGCGGCGGCTGCACCGTACACGGCGTGCTGCATAGTTGCTTCTCCACCGCTAAAAACCATGCCATCCAGCAGACCTCGCCGACTGTTCATAAAGCTCAGCACCTGGTCCCAGGGCAGTACGCCAGCGGTCTTAGGATCGAGAATCGAGGTATTGTGGCAGTAGCCGCACCGCCAAGGGCATCCCTGGCAAAAAACGGTCGCAACCAGCTGTCCCGGCCAATCCACGGTGGACAAAGCGGTGATCCCCGCGATCCGCAGGGTGCGGGGATCACTACTCGCCGCACGATTCACACCCTGGCTCCCGCTGCCGCTTCGCTGAAGAACGTCCGCTGCGCGAACTCGGCCTTCTTCCCGATGTTGAAGCTTTTGACGGGACGGTGGTAGCCCATGACACGAGTCCACACTTCACACTGCACCGGTTCGGCACTCGGACGTTCGGTGGCACAGCGGGTGCACACGGGCTGTTCTCCGGCGAGGTAACCGTGATTCGGACAGATTGAGAACGTCGGGGTGATGGTGAGGTACGGCAAGCGGAAGCGGCTGAGCGCCCGACGCACGAGGGTTCGGCAGGCATCCGCAGAGCTCATCTTCTCCCCCATGTACAAGTGCAAAACGGTGCCACCGGTGTACCGGGTTTGCAGATCATCTTGCTGCTCAAGGGCGGCAAAGGGATCCTCGGTGGCATCGACCGGAAGCTGAGAAGAATTCGTGTAGTACGGGCTTTCCGTGGTGCCCGCTTGCAGAATGTCGGTAAAGCGGGCTCGGTCTTCTTTGGCGAACCGATACGTCGCTCCTTCGGCGGGGGTGGCTTCTAGGTTGTATAGGTTGCCGGTCTCTTCTTGGAACTCGACCATGCGTGTGCGCACATGGTCCAAAATCCGCACACACATGGCGTGCCCGTCAGGATGGGTGAGGTCATGCTGCTCGCGGGTGAAGTTGCGAACCATTTCGTTCATGCCGTTCACACCGAGGGTTGAAAAATGGTTGGCGAGCGTACCCATGTAGCGCTTGGTGTACGGGTATAGGCCCTGGTCAATTAGTTGCTGCACTACCGCGCGGCGCCGTTCCAAAGTGTCTTTGCCGACCTCAAGCAGACGATCAAGCTCCCTCACCAGGGCCTTTTCATCCCCCGCGTAGAGGTAGCCGAGCCGGGCCATATTCACGGTCACGACGCCGACCGACCCGGTGAGTTCAGCGGATCCGAATAGTCCGTTACCTCGTTTGAGGAGCTCACGCAGGTCCAGTTGCAGTCGGCAGCACATGGAGCGGATCATTCCCGGGTCCAGGTCAGAGTTGATGAAGTTCTGGAAGTAGGGGAGCCCGTATTTCGCGGTCATGGCGAACAGACGGGTCGCGTTGTCGCTGTCCCAGTCGAAGTCGGCCGTGATGTTGTAGGTGGGAATGGGGAAGGTGAATACTCGGCCGTCGGCATCGCCCGCGGTCATCACCTCGATATAGGCCCGATTGATCATGTCCATTTCGACCTGCAGGTCGCCGTAGCTGAAATCGCATACTTCGCCGCCGACCAGCGGATATTGATCCTTCAGATCATCCGGGCACACCCAGTCGAAGGTGAGATTAGTAAACGGGCACTGACTTCCCCAGCGGGAGGGCACATTGAGGTTGTAGATCAGCTCCTGCATGCACTGCAACACCTGGGAGTAGTCCATGTCATCCAGGCGCACAAACGGCGCCATATAGGTGTCGAAGGAGCTGAAGGCTTGCGCCCCCGCCCATTCGTTTTGCAGCGTTCCGAGGAAGTTTACGATCTGGCCGCAGGCAGAAGAAAAGTGTTTGGGCGCACCAGCCGCAATGGCGCCGCTCACGCCGTTAAATCCTTCCTCCAGCAGGCGGCGCAGCGACCAGCCCGCGCAATAGCCGGTGAGCATATCGAGATCGTGGATGTGTAGATCTCCGTCCCGGTGTGCGCGCGCCGCCTCCGAGCTGAACACCTCATCCAGCCAGTAGGTGGCGATAGCTTTGCCAGCCGCGTTCAGCACCAGTCCGCCGACAGAGTAGTCCTGGTTCGCATTCGCGTTGACTCTCCAGTCGGAGCGATCCAAATATTCGCGCACGGTGGCCACTGCGTCGTAGGGAGTTGGCATTGCCTCAGTCCTTCACTGGTTTTATGGCGCGACAAATAGACCTGCGCAGGGACGTCGCCTCACCGGCCTTGGGCCGCGGCATCGGTCACCCGCGCGAGGTCATATCGCGATCATCGGGTTGAGATGGTCCTACCAAAAGTCACGCGGCTCTCGTGGGCGCAGGCCATAAATAACACTCCGCTTCTCGTCGAGCCGCATCACCTACTGTACGGAGGCGACCACAACATATTGCGTCTGCGACACGCCGATGACACAACACATAGTGGTTGACCGCGTTCTTCCGCGGGGTTTGAGGACGTAAGTCCCCCGGGAGTTAAGTGCCCGTCTCGGCCACCACCTACCACCCATGTCTGGCCACCTACCCACGTGCACAGACACCACCCGCCACTCATACAGATGCCGCCTGCCACCTCCACGGGCCTCACCCACCACTCACCGGGGCATCACCGCGGCACACGCAAAGTACCGATCCACTCTCGCGGTCAGCGACACTAGAGATATGGCATCCGTATCCGCACCCGACACCGTGCGCCCAGCTAAGCCACCCTCGGCTCTGCGGCGATGGTTGCGCGAAGTCGGACGCGGACTCGGCTACCAGCTCGCGAATTTTCCCTTAGCTCTGATCGGCTTCACCCTCACGATCATCCTGTTTTCTCTAGGCTTTGCCACCACCTTGATCTGGATAGGGTTTCCGCTCCTGATTGCTGGCGCCTACACAGCCCGAGGTTTCGCAGGTGTTGAACGCGCTCTGCTGCGCGGCCTCCTACGGCGCGAGGCACCCACCCCCCTATACCGTCAACTTGACCGCAGGTCCACCAGGTTCCGGCGCGCCCTCACCCCGCTTGCCGACCCTCAAACCTGGATGGACGCGCTGTGGACCCTCATCCACTTCCTGCTCATGATGATCACCTTGCCCGTTGCGCTGCTGTGGGCGTTGGGCGCGGCGATCACGGTGCTCGGCCCCGTCTCAATCATGCTGACCCGTCGAGTAATTCCCCCAACTGACTACCACAGTCTGGGTCTGCTTCTGGGCTATAAGGGAACCGCCGCGTTCATCACAGATATTGCCGTGCCCGGTCTGATAGGGCTGTTCTTCCTGCTCACCATCGCTCCTATGATGCGCCTGCTGAGCCTGGTGCATTCAGCTGTCAGCTATGGCTTGCTGTGTTCTCGCCATGACGAGCAGCAACGACTGGCCCAAACACAGCGGTCCCGTGATGCCGGTCGCGCAGCCGAAGCCGAATCGCTGCGCCGACTGGAACGAGATCTGCACGACGGCCCCCAGCAGGGCCTGGTGCGCGCCACTATGGACCTCGCCCGGGCTGAACGGCTCGCTGCCATCGACCCGGAACGATCCCTGAGTATTGTGCGAGATACCCGGGCCAGACTGAGTGAAACTCTCGCGGAACTGCGACGGCTCTCCCGCGGCATTGCCCCGCCGATCCTCATTGATCGCGGTCTGCTGGCGGCGCTCACGGAGCTCACGGCCCGCTCTTCTATCCCGACTACCGTCACGTGCCCTCATGACCGTCTCCCCGCCCATATCGAAACGGGCATTTACTACGTTGCATCCGAGGCGCTCGCCAATGCGAATAAGCACTCCCAGGCTCGTACGGTGACCGTATGCGTGCAGATTGATAGTGAACGAGCTCAGGTGCGTATCGAGGATGATGGGGTGGGCGGCGCTGCTTTTTCTAAAGGACACGGATTGGTTGGGCTCACCGAACGCGTTGCCGCATTAGAGGGCACACTTCGTTTGGAATCTCCGCGGGGCGGACCAACTGCGCTCGAAGCTGTTATTCCTATCGGCTCATGAAAGGTTGACCCGGTGCGTATCGTGATTGCCGACGATTCGGCTCTGCTTCGCGAAGGACTCCGCTTGCTGTTGGAAGAAGCGGGTCATGACGTTGTCGATGTTGCCGACGACGGACCCGGTTTAGTTAACGCCGCGCTGCACCATCGACCCGATCTCGTGGTGACCGACATCCGCATGCCTCCGACGCACACCGATGAAGGTCTGCGCAGCGCTCAGGCGATCCGTGCCGCCTGGCCTGAAGCCCCGATTATTCTACTCAGCCAGTACGTGATTATCTCCTACGCTGCCGACCTCTTGGCCTCTGGGCACGGCGCAACGGGCTACCTGCTGAAAGACCGCGTCAGCGATATTGGATCGTTCCTGGATGCTGTGGAACGCGTCGCCGAGGGCGGGTTCGTCATGGACCCGGAAATTGTCGGCCAGGTCATCGCATCTAAACGGCATTCCCCGCTGGATGACCTCACTCCCCGGGAGCGTGAAGTTCTCGAGCTCATGGCTGAGGGCCTGACCAACGCTCGGATCGCCGAACGGCTTGTGATTACCGAAGGCACGGTGGAGAAATACTCGCAGAGGCTGTTCGCGAAGCTCGGCCTCTCAGACGAAACCACCGTTCACCGTCGGGTCAAAGCCGTGCTCACACTGTTGCAGGGTTAGCACAGCGCCCACCTATAGGGCACTGCCGCCGGACTAGGGCGCCGCCTGAAGGGTGAGGCACCGACCAGGGCAAGACATCAACCATGGGTAAGACATCGACCACGGGTAAGGCCCCGCCATACAGTATCCACTGTCAGCGATCGCTCCCTGCACCAGCGTGAGCTCTCGACGTTACAGCATGCAGCTAACGCAGCCCTCAACCTCCGTGCCTTCAATGGCCATCTGCCTCAAGCGAATGTAGTAGATGGTTTTAATACCTTTGCGCCAGGCGTAGATCTGTGCCTTATTGACATCGCGCGTCGTCGCGGTATCAGGGAAGAACAGCGTCAGGCTGAGACCCTGATCCACGTGCTGAGTGGCTTCCGCGTAGGTGTCGATGATCTTTTCGGGACCGATTTCGTAGGCGTCACGGTAGTACTCCAGATTGTCGTTCGTCATGAACGGCGCCGGGTAATACACGCGACCAATCTTGCCTTCCTTACGGATCTCAATTTTCGACACAATCGGGTGGATTGATGAGGTCGAGTTATTGATGTAAGAAATTGACCCGGTGGGAGGAACGGCCTGCAAATACGCGTTGTACATGCCGTGTTCCATGACGTCTGCCCGCAACTTTTTCCAGTCGTCCTGGGTGGGTAGATGGGCACTGGATGCGGCGAAGAGATCACGAACCTTTTGCGTCTTCGGCTCCCACACCCGATCGATGTATTTGTCGAAGTATTCGCCGGTTCCGTACTGGGAGTCGGCAAAGTCGTGGAAGGTTTCGCCGCGCTCACGAGCAATTTTGTTCGACGCCTTGATGCACTGATACACCACGGCGTAGAAGTACATGTTGGTGAAGTCCAGACCCTCTTCGGACCCGTAATGGATCTCCTCACGCGCGAGGAAGCCGTGCAGGTTCATCTGTCCGAGTCCAATAGCGTGCGACTTGCTGTTGCCGTGGGCAATCGTAGGCACACTCTGAATGTCCGAGTGATCAGACACACTGGTCAGAGCCCGAATCGCAGTCTCAATGGTGCTCTCAAAATCAGGGGAATCCATCGCCGTGGCAATGTTGAGGGACCCCAGGTTGCACGAGATATCCCGACCTAGATGCTTATAGGAGAGATCAACATTCAGGTCGCTCGGCGTGGAGATCTGCAGGATCTCCGAGCAGAGATTTGAATGGGTCACCTTACCTGGAATCGGGTTCGACCGATTGACCGTATCCTCAAACATGATGTACGGGTACCCGGATTCAAACTGAATCTCCGCAAGCACCTGGAAAAAGTCGCGGGCCCGGATCTTTTTCTTTGAGATGCGGGCATCGTCAACCATCTCCCGATAATGCTCGGAGATATTCACATCCGCGAAGGGCTTACCGTATACCCGCTCGACGTCATACGGCGAGAACAGGTACATCGGCTCATTATTACGGGCTAGCTCAAAGGTAATATCGGGAACGACCACTCCCAGAGAGAGGGTTTTGATCCGGATCTTCTCGTCCGCGTTCTCACGCTTCGTATCCAGGAACCGCAAGATATCCGGGTGATGGGCGTGCAGATACACCGCACCGGCCCCCTGCCGAGCACCCAGCTGGTTCGCGTACGAAAATGAGTCCTCCAAAAGCTTCATCACCGGGATGACGCCGCTGGATTGGTTTTCGATCTGCTTAATCGGCGCACCGTATTCGCGCAGGTTAGACAGCAGCAGGGCGACCCCACCGCCGCGCTTGGACAGCTGCAGCGCCGAGGTAATCCCCCTCCCAATGGACTCCATATTGTCTTCTAGCCGCAGCAGGAAGCATGACACGAGTTCACCGCGCTGTTTCTTGCCAGCGTTGAGGAAGGTGGGAGTGGCCGGCTGGAAGCGACCGGTCATAATCTCGGTCATGAGATTTTCGGCGAGCGCAGTGTCACCGTCACCGAGCGCCAGAGCCACCATGCAGACTCGATCCTCAAAGCGCTCAAGGTACCTCTTACCGTCGAACGTCTTAAGCGTGTACGAGGTGTAGTACTTAAAGGCGCCGAGGAAGGTGGGGAACCGGAACTTGAAAGCGTAGGCGCGCTTGTACAGCTGCTTCACGAACGCGAAGTCGTATTTGTCGAGGATCTCAGCCTCGTAGTAGTCGTTTTCCACGAGGTAGTCGAGCTTTTCCTGCAACGAGTGGAAGAACACCGTGTTCTGGTTGACGTGCTGCAGGAAATACTCGCGCGCTGCGAGGCGATCCTTGTCGAACTGGATTTTGCCGTCTGCGCCGTACAGGTTCAGCATCGCATTCAGTGCGTGGTAATCCAGCGCCCTGTGATGCTCGTGAGCTGGCATCTCCGTCACTGTCGCCAAAATCGTTCCAATCCATCCTGGACCTTCTCAACATCCTGCCTGGAGCCGAGAAGCTCGAATTTGTAGAGATGAGGGACTTTGCACTTAGCGGAAATAATGTCGCCCGCTATGCAGTACGCCGTCCCGAAGTTGGTGTTCCCTCCAGAGATCACACCCCGGATAAGGGATCGGTTGTGCTCGTCATTTAAAAATCGGATGACCTGTTTGGGGACCGCGCCCCGATCGTTACCGCCCCCGTAGGTCGGCACGATCAGAACGTACTCCTCGTCGATGCGCAGCGGTTCATCGCGCGGATATAGCGGGATCCTGTGCGCTGGCAGGCCGAGCTTCTCAACAAACCGGTGGGTATTGCCGGAGACGGAGGAGAAGTAGACGATGGTGCCCATGGCGACGCCTCCGCCTCCGGTTCAGATCGCGATGGCGTGACGCTGGCCCTGCTGGGCAGCGGCGGCGGTCATGGCCTTGATCTTGTCCGGGCGGAATCCGGACCAGTGGTCAGTGGAGGTGATGACAACGGGAGCCTGCATGTAGCCCATGCCCTTGATCTTGGCGAGAGCTTCGGCGTCCTCGGTGACATCCACGACGACGTAGTCGAGCCCAGCCTTATTCAGCGCACGCTTGGTGGCATCGCACTGAACGCACATGGGCTTGGAGTACACGGTGATTTCCATGGGAGGCGAAGCCTTTCTCGCATCAGTCTTCAATCGGGGCAGTCAGTCTGTATGGGGGACTTCAGGGATCCTGGGCACTTAGACGCACGTTGGCATAGGTCAACGTGCGCACTTCAGGTGCTGTTTCCCTTGCCTTCCCTGCTTCTGGCGGGCCAGGTCCTGACCCACTTCCCAGGGTTTATCGCCCCGTTCGGAGCGACAGCGATAACACTACACCTAGTGGCCCCTGCGATGGGACACCACAAGATGTACTGAATTACACGCGTGTATGTTGATGAATTGTGGAGACGGTTGTGGATGGATGGGGACGTCGAAGCCTAGGCGCCCACCTCCTGCGCAAACGACTGTGGACAGTCAACACACAAGGGCCCCACACCCGGTGGATGACGGGATGTGGGGCCCTCAAAAAAGTTGTGGGGTGGGTCAGCTCACGGCGTGTCGCGTCGGTGTGTCTCCGCCGCAGGGTGCGCATCGGCTTGACCGTGCGCACTGGTGTCAGCGAGCTCCCCAGCGCCAGGATGTGACTCGTTCTCTGGGCTGGATCCGACCTCGAAGCGGTGTGCATCCTCGGAGCTGGATCTCGCCCCCGCGCCAGTTTCAAAGTCAGCCTGAGACACCTCGTCGGACTGGGCTTGCAAATCGGCCTCCGACACCGACCCGGATTCAGGTTCGGACTCAGACCCGGACTCACTAGACCCCTCGGCAGCAGCCTCAGGTACCGGCTCAGGCTCCGGTTCCAATGTGCGCCCCTCAGCCGTGACGATCTCGGCCAAGATCTGCCGTGCAAGCTCGATATCGGCCAATGCCTCTGCGGACCCGGTGTGCGGAGCTTTCCCATGGGTGACCATGTCGTGGAAGGCATCCCACATCATGTCTGCGCACGGGGTGGGGAACTCTCGGACGATTTCTTGCACCCCGGCAGTACCATCTTTCTCGCGGGAAATCAGCCGCGATGGACGGTCCCCAAGAGATGGCGCACGCAGATCAGCTCGCACCCGTCGGCGGGTGGACAAAACAGAGATGGTGTCGGAGTGCTCGGGGGCGAACGGGAGGTAGTGCCATACCGCCCGGAGCGGCGTGTCAGCGCGCAGTGTCGCCAGAATCTCGATGGACCCAGGAATCACCCCGTCGGGCCATTGACGAACCCAGCGGACCTCTTCAAGCGGACCGTATGCGGTACGCAACGCCGCCAGCTGATGCATGAGACCGGTGAGCAAACCCTTGACGAAGATATCGCGGTCGCGAGCGGTGGTGGCCCGCCCAGCCCCTTTCTCCACGGCATCATCCAGTGCCTCCCGTCGCTGGTTGCGCACCTCCAGCGGAAGGTCATACGCCGACGGAGTGACATTGTGCTGCCTAAACAACGGGGTCGAGGCGGGCATGATCGTCTCAGCTTCCACCATGCGGGCATCGGTTACCGGCAGGGCGTCGGCGAGTGCTGCGAGCGCCTCGTCGTACTGGTTCGGATACGCGAGCATCAGGAGCGGACGACCGCACATCCGTTCAAAGTTCCGCACCCGTTCGATGTCCTCGCGGGCGTATCCCAGCGGCGGCTCAACCAGCATCGGGATTCCGCGCCGCATGGCGCTAAGCACGTCCTCGCTGTGCAGACCGTCCGAGGCGAGCACGATAGCGTCAATGCTCAGCTCCCGGGCTCGCACCGCATCGAGTATCCCCGCGAGGTCTTCGTAGCGCCGGTCCTGCGGGATCCCAAAGACATCGCCGGCCTCACGTCGACGGCGCTCTGATATATCCGCGAGTGCAGCAATCTCATAAAGATCCCATCGCCTGCGCAAAACGGGCAGGTGGACGGATTGCGCCATGGTGCCGGCGCCGACCACCGCGATCCGGATGCGTTCAGTCATGTGCGTTCCTACTTTCCCGGGCCGGTCACATTTCGCCGGACGCCTCAACGTCCGGCCTGGTCACATCAGTGACACCGCTGTTGTACCACACAGGCTCGTGCTTTCCTTCACCGTGGACGAGTAACACCACTCCGTCGGGCACCTCGATCCGACCATTTCTGCCGTCCCAATTCACCACGATGCTCCCCCGGCGATGCGGTAATCGCAGGTGCACATGAGTCACTGCCAGGGTGGGGGTCTGTAGGTGCAGACGGTCGCCCACCACGGTCAATCCCGTAACGGCTCGCACTGAAGCGTCAAGAAGCTCCGGCGGCACGTCTTGGATAGAGCGCACCTGTTCTAGGGAGTCATGGCCGGCTCCGCAGCGCAGCATAGCGGCAGCGATCAGTCCCTGTTCATGCTCGGTCAGCGTTTCGTGGGCGGCTGCGGTGCGCATCCTGATCGCGGTGTGGGCACGCATATCGTCTTCAACTAATCCAGCTAGCACCGCTTCTGCCGTGGTCACCGTATCGGGCCCGGCCCCGCCGTGATCCGACAGCCAGGTGCCGCGGGCGCCATGCACTCGATGCGCGCGCAGATCGCGCCGCGCCACCTGCACCAGTTGCTCACGCATGGCCGTGGTGCCGACCGGGTCCAGGCAGTTTTCTCCGAGCAGCTTGCCCATCCGCGCGATGGCCCCGAGAGCGCTGGTCGCAGCGAACGTCACAGCGGTGGAGTCTGCCGGAAGCTGGGTACCCTCAGCGCTGCGATGTCGAATCGCGTTTAACTGTCCGGTCAGCACGGACAGGCTGCGCAGGGCTAGGTCGAATTCTCCGCTGGTCTCCACGTGGGTGAGCAGCCAGGTGGGCAGTGACCACGAATGCTCTTCTAAGACCACGTCCGACAAAACCCCGGGCGCGAGGGCGCTCACGGTTCCTTTGCCGGGTGGAAATCTTTTGGCACTTGCGAGAAAACGTCCCAGCGCGATGCGTGAGCGATGAATGTCTCCGCCGAGCCATAGCGCTGTGCGTGCCGTCCTGGCAGCCCGCGCCAGCAGCTGGGTGTCGCCCTCCCCCAGATAGTTTTCCTGGCACAGGCGTTTCAACGTCAGCCAGCCCGCCCATATAAGGCGGGCAACGTGATCGTCAGATACCTCAATGTCCAGCTCATGGGGGAAGATCGCAACGCGTTCCATCCCGCCGACCTGTGCCGTTGGCAGATCGGCCGCACCGTGAACGTGCACGTAGCGTCCATCGATTCCACCGTGAGCCAGCACTACCCCCGGATCCTGGCCCGGATCAATGACTAAGGCGCCGCCGTCGGGAGGAGCACCCAGGCGATCACCGCTCCATACCGTGATTTTGCGGTGTCGCTCACCAGGCACTGTTAACCGGGGACGCAACCGCATGGGTCGATCAAAATCAAATACCTGCACTCCGCCGCGAAGCAGGTGGCGCGTGACACTCCACACCGGCTGTTCAGTCACCAGTGGACCGACCGGCTGAATCGGTGGCACCTCGAGGGTGGGGTGCCGGCCAACGACGTCCACCGGAATAAATGACGCTCCGTCACGGTGCGGCGCACCCCATTGCGCGTAGCGATCCCATGCCGGGGGGATTGTGCCTTCAGGAAGTTTTGTGAGGGGGCGCTGCAGTTCGCGGGGACGCTGCCAGGCGTCGCTGCCTGTTTCCAGCTCGAACGGAGCCACCGCCGCATACCAGGATCTGCCGCTGCCAATGACAACCGGCTGGTCCTGTCCCTGAAGGGTCAGGACCAGGGCGATGAGGGCGACCGGTGGCACGGGGTCACGGTCACTACCCTCTCCCCAGAAGACATGTAGGGCGTTCATACTCAGGTGGTCTCGCCGGACGGGGCTTTCCTGAATGAGGTCGGTAATGTCGGCTTGGGTCGCCAGTGTGACATCGTCGCCACCTGCTGAGCGCATATCGAGCACTTCGTCGTGATCAATAAAAACGGTGAGGTCGTGATGCCCTGCGACGATTATCTGCGCGCTGAGGATGGTTGCCGTGGCTGGGATCCCGGCGGTTCCTAGGTCAATGTCTGTATGCAGCCACCATGCTCCAACTCCTTTGGCATCGGGGTGGCGAATCCATGCCGCACGGTTATTCACATGGGTCAGCAGATCCGCGCTCGGCATCCGGGCGCGATCAAAGGCGCGACGTCGAGAGTGGTGAGCGGAGTGTGTCATGAGGTCTCTACTGTCTCATGCGAGCCGGTATTGCGACTGGCAAGCGTATTGGGAGACTTTTAGGTCTCAGGTACCTATCTGGCACCTGGGATTGCGTCCTGTGAGTTATCGTGGTCAAGCCCGTCGGAGACGATGGGTACGTCACCTGTTCATCGTGCCGCTGCCCCGAGGTTCCCGTGCCACTGCCCCCGTTTTACGAGACCACTCACAAAATCGTTGCACCCTTGATCAAGGTGATATGGCGGCCGCGCGTTGAGGGTATCGAGAACATTCCCCGCACCGGACGTTTCATCGTGGCGTCCAACCACCTCGCGTTCTTAGATAGTTTCGTTATTCCGGTGACGGCCCCGCGCAAGGTCCGTTTCTTGGTCAAGTCGGATTACTGGAAGAGAAAAGGTCTGATTGGCCTGCTCCAACGTTCTTTCTTCGTTCTGGTGGGATCTGTTCCGGTCGACCGCGGCACGTTGAAATCGGCCCAAGGGTCGTTGGATGTGATGCTGAAAATCCTCGAGCAAGAAGACGGGATTGGCATCTACCCCGAAGGTACGCGCTCGCGCGATGGCCGGCTCTACAGGGGGCGCAGCGGGGCCGCTTGGCTTGCCATGGCCTCTGGAGCTCCGGTGATTCCGGTGGGGCTCCACGGGACCGAGAAGATTATGCCGAAGGGTGCATGGCTGCCTCGGCTGGTGAAGGTCACGGTCCGTTTCGGCTCACCCGTCACCTTTGAGGACATTGATCCTTCGCTTCCGGTGTCGGCCCGACGGCAACTGATGACCACGCGCATTATGGATGCTATTGCCGAGCTCAGCGGTCAAGAGCGTGCAGACTCGTTAAATAAGCCACTGCCCAGCCCAACCTCCGAGCCGGAGAACTAGAATTATCCGAGGTGTCCTGGCCTTCCCTGGGCATTTGGAGAGTGAGGGGGAGAGATGACTGTCCTCGTAGGTTTCATTCCGACGCAAGTCGGTTATGCCGCGCTGGACGCCGCGATTGCGGAAGCTGACCGCCGCACCACGTCCCTGCTCATTTTGAATGTGGTGCACGAGGGGCACGAAGGGGATCCGCGCCATGCTCGGCCTCAGGACCTCACCTACGCGGAGGAGAAGGCGCGCGAGGCCCGGGTACGGTACGAAATTCGTCAAGTGACCTCGTCAGATAATTTTGCGCAGGTCCTTATTGACACTGCTGAGCGCGACGATATCGAGTTAGTGGTGATCGGTTTGCGCCGTGACCGGGAGGTCGCGCGGCATCTGTTGGGAGCTACCGCGCAGCGTGTGCTGCTATCCGCTCCATGTGATGTCCTCGCCGTCTGATTCGGGGAGTGCCATGTCGACGCATCGCACCAGCGCTCGACGGTTGCGCTATGGCCGACAACGGTCCCAGACGCATGCGGGCTGGCGGGATCGATTGGATTACAAGCTTGCCGGACGCGCCCTGTCTGTGGGTGTGGACATCGGCGGAACGCATGTTAAAGCGGGCGTGGTGGATCACACCGGGCATGTGGTCGAACGGCTCACCGAACCGACTCCCACCCGCTCCCCTCAGGCGACGGAAGAGGCCATCTGTCGGATCGTCTCTGTGCTGACTTCGCGCCACGATGTGCGATCGCTGGGGGTGGGTGCGGCCGGTTTCGTCGATGAACATCGCGCCACTGTTTTATTTTCACCGCATTTGGCGTGGCGGCGTGAGCCGTTGCGAGACCGCTTACAGGAGCGGCTCGGTTTGCGCGTGGTGGTGGAAAATGATGCCAATGCCGCAGCCTGGGCTGAAACCCAATTTGGTGCCGCCCAAGGTGAGGACAGCGTAGTGCTGGTGACCCTTGGAACCGGGATTGGCGGCGGGATTGTCACCCACGGCCAGCTGGAGCGGGGGCGCTTCGGTATGGCGGGCGAGTTCGGACATATGGTTCTGGTTCCCCAGGGCACCCGCTGCGAGTGCGGTAACCGCGGCTGTTGGGAGCAGTATGCCGGCGGGAGCGCGCTGATCCGTGAGGGGCGCGAGCTAGCGGCATCGGCATCGCCTCGGGCGCAAGCGCTGGTGGATGCTGTCGGCGGGGATCTCAATGCGATAACCGGGCAGGTGATTGCCTCGTGTGCCCAGGATGGGGATCCGGCTTGCACCGATCTTTTACGTGAGACTGGCAATTGGCTCGGCATCGGCCTGGCTAATCTAGCGGCTGCTCTAGATCCCGGGGTGATCGTTGTAGGGGGAGGTGTTGCAGCGGCGGGACGTCTGCTTCTGGGGCCTGCCCAGGACGCGTTTAACCACACGCTGACCGGGCGGGGATTTCGCCCTTCGCCCAGGATCGTCGCTGCCAGGTTAGGCAACGATGCGGGATTTATCGGGGCCGCTGATCTCTCGCGGTATCAGCGTGCCCGTTTTCCGCGCCGGGAGGCGCGTTTGCTTACGACCAGGCAGCGGCGATCAAGCTGAGCGTTCTAACCTGGACCTGGGGATCGTGCACCGTTGCGGTGAGCATAATTTCGTCGGCTTCCGTCTGATCACGCAGCTGCTTAATTCCCTGAACGACCTCATCGGCGGTTCCCCGCAGCTGAGCGCCGGCTGAGTGCCGGTACAGATCCGCAACCTGCGCGGGAAGATCAGCCTCGATAATGTCCTGCGGAGCGCGCAGCGGTTCCAGGCGTCCGGTGCGCAAGGCGACAAACTGCAGCCTCCCGGTTCGGTTTAGCACCTCGGCTTCTTCCCGGGTTGGTGCGGCAATCGCCGAGGCCGTCACCATCACGTATGGCTGGGCAAGGTAGGGCGAGGCCCGGAAATGGGATCGATAGGCGTGCACCGCATCGGTTACGTCTGTTCCCGCACGGAAATGGTGGGCGAACACGTAGGGTAATCCGAGCTCAGCCGCCAGATGAGCACCGTAAAGGCTGGATCCCAGGATCCACACCTGGGCGACACTGCGTGGCGCTGGGGTGGCGCGTAAGCCCGGTTCCCCGGTCGCTGTCTGCTCTTGATCGCGGCGTAAAAACGCGAGAATCTCGCGGACATGGTCGGGGAATGCTTCGAGCGGGCCGTAGACATCGGTTCCGCGCAGACTTCTGGCCGTGGTGGGATCGGTGCCGGGTGCACGGCCTAACCCGAGGTCAATCCGGTGCGGGGCTAGTGCTTCGAGCAGTGAGAATTGTTCTGCTACCACGAAGGGGGCGTGGTTTGGCAGCATGACCCCGCCGGAGCCAAGCCGAATCCGCCGGGTGTGGGCGGCGAGGTGAGCGATCATGACGGCTGGAGAGGTTGCAGCGACCATTGGCATGTTGTGGTGTTCGGCCGTCCATAGACGCTTATAGCCGAGCTCATCTGCTGCGCGAGCGACCTCGATCGTGCCGTGTACGGCATCTTCGCTGCTGCACCCGCGGGTCACGGTGGATAAGTCCAAGACAGATAGAGGAAGCTCCATCTCGCCACTGTAAAGGAGTCCGCCTTGGAAGGTGCGGGTTCAGCTCCTTGAGCTTCTCGAGTAGCTTCTTGAGGTTTTTACTCTCTGGTTTTTCTCTTTGCGATTACAGATCCGCACTGGTTGTGCTTGCCCAGGTAGGGGTCAACCTGAAGGAGTAGCCTCTTGGACACTAGCGGTACCAGCGTTAATAGCCAGGTTTCGATCTGGATCCTCAGGGTCTGGCCACGAAAGCTCCGAGGCTCGCACACCAGTCGCCTCACTGGAGCAATCAAGGCTTTCTGGGAGCTGCCTAAACCCCACCTGACACTAAATCTGTATCAACTCTAATTCTTGACTTTATCCAATCTACTGTTATGCTGACATCATGTCCGAAAAACTCAGAGCCCTGCCAGCCGCGGAGGTCCACGACCTGCCGCCAGCTGATGCTCTGCGCGCCGTCGGACTTCGCGTGACCGCGCCTCGTACGGCCACCTTGGAGGCCCTCGCCACTCAGCCCCACAGCGACGCCGACGACCTCGCAGCAACCGTGCGAAATCGGCTGGGTTCGGTATCCAGACAAGCCGTTTATGACGTCTTGCACGCCCTAGAGGATGCCCACCTGGTGCGATCGATCCGCTTGGAGGGTCGCAGTGCCCGCTACGAACTCAACCGGCACGATAATCACCACCACCTGGTGTGCAAACGGTGCGATGCGATTGTCGATATCCCCTGCGCCGTCGGCCATGCCCCCTGCCTGGTTCCCCCGGACCACCTCGGCTACGACATTGAAATAGCGGAGGTTCTCTTCCGCGGCCTGTGCCCGTCATGCCAGGGCGTTTCTGGCCCCCCAACCTGCCCGCTCAGCGATCACAGCGTTGGCTCACCGAGCACAACTCAATCGTCCCGGACCAGCGCACCGCCTGCCTGAGCCCGGGTATCCCATCCCCCCAAACCACGACCGATCACCACCCACACAATGAACAGGAGATCACCGTGACTGTTTCGCAGCACCAAAACCTGCCGAACGGCTCCACCACCCTCACTGGGGCGCCCGCCCAGTCTGACCGCAACTCTCTCACTGCGGGTCCAGACGGGCCGATTATGCTGCACGACGTCCACTTCGTGGAGCAGATGGCACACTTCGACCGGGAACGAGTTCCGGAACGTGTTGTGCACGCGAAAGGCTCCGGCGCCTTTGGCACGTTTGAATGCACCGAAGATGTCTCGCAGTACACCAAGGCTGCGGTATTCCAAAAGGGCACCAGCACCGAGATGCTAGCCCGTTTCTCGACCGTGGCCGGCGAGATGGGCTCCCCCGACACCTGGCGCGACCCGCGCGGATTTGCTTTGAAGTTCTACACCACTGAAGGCAACTACGACCTGGTGGGTAATAACACCCCCATCTTCTTTGTCCGCGACGCCATCAAGTTCCCCCACTTCATCCGGTCCCAGAAGCGTCGCGGCGCTTCCGGTCTGCGCGATGGCAATATGCAGTGGGACTTCTGGACCCTCAATCACGAGTCTGTCCACCAGGTGACCTATCTGATGGGTGACCGTGGCATCCCGAAGAGCTTCCGTCATATGAACGGCTATGGTTCACACACTTACATGTGGATTAATGAGGCCGGCGAGAAATTCTGGGTGAAGTACCACTTCATTTCCCAGCAGGGCGTGGAGGGCCTCAGCAACGATGAGGCTGAGCGTCTGGCTGGGGTCGATGCTGACGCCCATCGTCGCGACCTGTTCGAGTCCATCGAGCGTGGCGACTTCCCCAAGTGGGACCTATACGTTCAGGTCATCCCGTTTGAGGAGGGCTTCACGTACCGCTACAACATCTTCGATGTCACCAAGACGGTCTCGCAGAAGGATTACCCGCGGATCAAGGTCGGCACGATGACCTTGAACCGCAATCCAATCAATCACTTCGCCGAGATCGAGCAGGCCGCCTTTGACCCCAGCGCCCTAGTCCCGGGCATTGGCCTGTCCCCCGACAAGATGCTGCTCGGCCGCGTATTTTCCTACGCCGACACCCATCGCCACCGCATCGGTGCGAACTACCTGCAGCTGCCGGTAAACCGTCCGAAGAATGTCGCTCAGCCGAACTCCTACGTCGCTGATGGCCCCATGGCGTACGACCACAACGGAGACCTTCCCCCGTATGCGCCGAACAGCCGTGGCCGTTCCTACGCCGACGAGCTCGGCCCGGTGGAAGACGGCTGGAATGTTTCGGGCGATCTGGTTCGCCAGGTAGCCACCGTCCGTTCCGCGGAAGACGATGACTACTCGCAGGCCCGCGATCTGATGTTGAATGTCTGGGACGATGAACAGCGCGAACAGTTCGCTCAGACCATTGCCGGCACGCTGGACAGCGTGGACGCCGATATCGTCGAACGCGTGTGGCAGTACTGGGGCGCGGTCGATGAGAACGTCACCAAGCGCATTCAGGAGATCTACCGTTCCAACAACGGTGACGACGTCCCCGGTCTGAACTGAGGCAATCTCGGCTGAGGCCGCTAGTCTGACAGCCTCGCCTTAGCAGCGACAGTGGGGCGCACCCTTAACGGGTGCGCCCCACGTATGTTGTGCCATGTCGGCCATGTTGTGCCGTGTCGGCTAGGCCGAATCAATGATCACTCAAGACCGAATCACTAGTCGCCGTTCTCCGTCAGGGCTGTTCTCCGTCGGTGTCGGGCAGATTAATAGGTCTGGGCATCGGGCAGCTTGCTGGCCGGACGATCGGCCGCCGCGCAAGATCTACTCACAAACAGCGGCAACCTCAAAGCGGCGGAGGCAAACTCTCTTATTGCCGTCAGCCGAAACCGCTTTCCCAGACATTTACACGCGAGGCCCAACCCCACCCAAGGGCAGGAGTTACTTACGGGTGCCAGGCTTGCAGATTCCCCAGGCATAGGCCTGACGGCAGAATACACCGACGTAACTGACTTTATTCTCGACCGTAGACCCGAGGTCTACCACAGAGCTGTGCGCATCACCCACAGTCCCCACGATTACTCTCTCTGGCTCAGACGCGGCACTAGCGGGGGCTATGCCCGCCGCAAGAGCTCCAGCCACGGCAACGACGCCCACCAAAGCCTTGAAAAGATTCTTCATAATAGCTCCTATTTGCTAGAAGAAATTTTATTTATTCTCATTCTTGAGGCAGATTATATGGCTCCGTCGAGATTCATGCCACCCCTAGCACCTCTCGGTTCGGCCTCAAAATTCAGCACAGGCCACCAAACCCCGTACGCTATGAAGGTGAGCTCGCGTTTGAAAAGTTACCGCATAGTCGCATCTATCCTGTTAGCGGCTGTTTTCGTCGTCGTCACAGGGTTGACAGCCGAGGACCCATTCGGTCACCCCATGACACTGGCCGTCTCCTTAGGCCTTGCCCTGAGCGTAGGGCTAACCATCATCTCCCCAATTGTCGCTGCAATTGCGATATCTTTACTTTTATGCATGTTCCCATTCATTAATCCAGGAACAGTTGGCTTAGCGGTTACAGCTCCCATCATATCTATTTTTAGCATAGCTTTCACTAGAAGCCGACGAGACACCATTATTTTTTCGAGCCTGTTCATCGGAGAAACAACACTATTTACAGTATTAGAGACTCAAAACATAATTGAGGTAGTGTCAAGTTTCACTTTCTGGGCTTTCCTTATTTGCTCACCCGCAATCAGTGGAAGAATAGTTCGACACCTATCCAATCAAGCAATTGAAGCCCAATTAGCTAAAGCGGAAGCCCTAGCCCGGCAACGACGCATGGTCGCCCGGGAACTGCACGACACCGCGGTTCACGCCACCACCACCATCGCCATGCGTGCCGAGAACGCTCGACATCGCCCAGGCTTAGATGAGCAGACTCGTCAGGACCTGATGATGATGGCCTCCGCTGCACGGTCGGCCACCCAGGACCTTCGCGCTATCCTTAACGTTTTGCGCAAAGATGCAGATATCTCCACAATCGCACCCACACCCTCGCTTTCCGCGGTCCTGCAGCAGCAAGTGCGAAGGCTCCAGGACAACAACTTCGCGGTTCGATGCAATGTCATTGGAACCGAAGATCACATACCAGCTCCCATCACGAATGCCATCGGGCGCTCTCTCGGCGAAGCCACATCTAATATCCTTCGCCATGGAGACCCCGAACGTGAGGTCAAACTCCTCCTAAATATCGACGAGCATCTCGTCGAAGCCGTTCAAATAAACGCGATTCACCCGAGTCCATCACCCGTAGTCGGCGGATTCGGACTTATCGGTATCCAAGAACGGCTCGAGGCCCACGGCGGGACCCTGGAGGTCGTCGAGGACTCCGACACCTGGATAACTAGGATGAGTGTCCCCCTCGCACGGGAGCATCACGTATCAGAAAGCGGTGAGTGAGAAGCATGAAGAGTTCGGAAACGTGGCATGACCACACGAGCGGTTATGGAAACGGAAGCGTTCACGACCACAGAAACAGTGACAGCGACATAATCCGCGTGGCCGTGGTGGACGACGACTCCATCGTCCGCGATGCTTTGACATCCTTCTTGGCTCCCGCCGACGACATTGAAGTTGTTGGCACCTGCGAAAACGGTAGAGAAGCCGTTGACCTATCAGCCTCAGGTGCCGTTGATCTTGTCCTGATGGATGTCCAGATGCCTGTTATGGACGGCATCGAAGCCACATCGCGAATTAAAGATATTGCTCCGCAAGTCACCGTTGTCATCCTGACCACCTTTGACACTGACGCAGGTATGCTCACGGCACTCGAGGCGGGGGCTTCCGGCTTTTTACTCAAAGACACCCGGCCTGAGGCGCTTATCGACGTGCTGCGCACCGCCCATTGTGGGGCTGCCACCGTTGTAACACCCCGCATGGCAAAGAGGCTGGTGCGGCATTCACACCCCGAGCCAGTAGCTGAGGCGTGCGCGACCCCAGAGGAGGTTGCGAAGAGTCTCGGTCTAACGACGCGCGAATGTCAGATTATCCATGAGTTATGTGATGCGGCCAGCAACTCTGAGATTGGCACTCGCCTATGCCTGTCGGAATCGACAGTGAAGAGTTATGTCTCGTCCATCATGATGAAACTCGGCTGCACGTCACGACTGAAGGTTGTGATTCGCGCGTTTGAGCTTGGCCTCGCCCGACCTCCGCATCAGCGCTAACTTCTGCCACCGATGCCACCCGCCTACCATGCGCTATTATCACTCACCGCATCAAATGGGCCGAACAGGGTGCCGGTCAGGGTGAAAATGAAAATGCGCGCGATGGGGTCAAACTATCCAGTCCCTCGTGAAGCGAGATCCGAGCTGACTGCGGGCGGGAGCGCCACAACCTGAGCGGATGTGCCAAAGTCAGTGAGATATGCCAACCCACCATCGGAAGGTAGGTTCGGCACATCTTTCGCTCATCACGCCGCCCTGTCAACCGTCTATCTGCCGGCACCAAAGTGCCCACTTTTCCGAACCTAAGAGGGTTTATTGGGGTCATTACGAACCGTAGGCTCGAGACACGTCTCTCGTATGGATCATGCATTTTCAGGTGGTCCGTGTCCCCCGGCGAGACTGCGACCCGGTCCCCCTCAATCGCGTCGCCACTGTTTAACAGGAGGTTTTCCATGAAGATGATGAAGTCCATGGCGGTTGTAGCTGGTGCTGCAGCGTTATCAATGTTCGCGGCTCCCGCAATGGCGTCACCCGGCGATGACGCCCCCTCACCGACCCCTTCCTCTTCTGCCCCTGAGGCAAAAGTGGTAGATTCCGCGTTCTCCCCAGCTGAAATTCAAGTGATGGCCCAGAGCTCTGGCCGTAGCGTGGAACAGCAGACCGAGCATGTGCAGTCACAAACCCAGCAGAACAACACCTATGTCCGTCTAGCTTCGTCCGGGCACAAGTTCGATGGTGCGTTCTTCAACGATCAGAATCAGCTGGTCGTGCAAGCAGCGCCAGGCTCCTCCGATGCTACAGCCGCCAAGGATGCAGGCCTGTCTGTTCGCCATGCCGCCTACGGCGAGGCCAAGCTAGATCAGATCGCGAACACGCTATCGGCCGTGCCTTCTGACCGTTCCGGTGTCGCCTCGATCGCTCCAGACATCGTGAAGGATCGCGTTGTCGTGACCGTCTTTACCGATGATGCCGACCCTGTTTTGCTGAAGAAGGCGGCAGAGTACGGCGATGCCGTTGAGGTCGTCAAAGGCCAGGCAAATGAGTCTCGAGCGTCTGTTAGGGGCGGCGATAAGCTCCTCACCTCGGAAGGCAAGAGCTACTGCTCGGCAGGCTTCCCGGCAACCACCCGCGACGGACAGGCAGCGATGGTGTGGGTTGGACACTGCCTTGAAGGCCAAGAATCGATCTACGATGCACGCGGATCATTTGTCGGACAGTTCGGAGCTACCGGTTTCCACTCCTACGATGGTAGGACCGACCGTGACTACGGCTACATGCTGATGGCCGATGGGACCACGATGTCTAGCGAGCTCAATTCCTGGGGCTCGCGAGGCGAGCGTGCGACTAATGCCTCACGCGGCGCTTGGAAGGCTCCCGTTGGCACCGAAATGTGCAAGTCTGGCGCTACCACGGGAATCACCTGTGGTCAGGTGAAGGGATACAACGCATCAGTCACCTACAGCGACAAACATGGCCGTCCAGTAGCCCAGGTAACCGGTCTCGGCACGTCAGATGTGTGCTCCGAGCCCGGTGATTCTGGTGGCGCATTCACCTCGAACGGTTACGCGGTAGGCATGACCTCCGGAGGCCCGTCGAATGGGCCAAGCTGCGGTTTCAATGCCGGTTATACGGAAGGTTTCAGCTACTTCCAGCCGGTCACCGATGCGTTAAACGCGTACGGCCTCACCTATGCCGGCTAAGGCACTGGAGCAAGACTAAAGTAACTTATCTTAAACTAAGCTACCTTACGGCTAAATGGTTTCTTAGGAGGTTTGAGAGGAATGATGATGCGTTTCGCACTTCGCAGCGCAGTGCATTATCGCTATATCCCATAGAGAACTCTCGAATAGTTCCTCGCGACCTGTGATCTTTATGTCGTAAACTGGAGGGCCCCGGGTTATACACCCGGGGCCCTTAGCACATACCAGAACATATAGCTGAAGCCCTCACATGCGCAGTCATGATGCGACGAACAAGACTGTCACAAATATAACAGATATAGATACAGACGTAGATCCTGATCGGCGCCGGACTTGCCTCGTAAGGCCTCATCTCAGACACCCAGCTTCATACCGGTCACGAGTCAACCGCATATGACCTCGTATCAATCAGACATCGATTAACACTGAGACTCATACCGATCATGAGGGCCAGTCTTTAACGTCAATTAACGAACCATAAATTCGGTAGGTCTACATTTGGAACACAGCATGAACATCTAATGTCCCTGGACCATATTTGTTATGACCGAAAATTTCACTGACCCATGCTATTTCTGGAAGAAAACCGCCACTTTTGTAGACCTGAGCTACGCTTCAGCGACTCCGACCTATCTTTTGTATATAGCTCACCACTCTCCTGGATAGTTACACGTTCTCGCTGCGTATTCTCATTTATCCTGCTGTCAGGCGAGCTCCTCCATACCTCGTCAGACCGTTACAACAGTCGACCGCAAAGGAACATCTCATGCATCGTCGCTCGTTCTTCCAGACCGCTGGTATCTGCGGTCTCGCACTCGCCGTCCCCTCCGTCGCGAACGCAGCGGACACCCCGATTAGCCTCGGCTTCGCCAATGCCACTCAGGATCCTGAGGAACAGCTCCGCACCATTGTGGGCCGTCTCGACGCTCTACCCGCAGAGCTGAAAAAAGCCGATCCGAAGTCCTACCCCGACTACGAGAAGAAGCTGCGTGCGCACCTCGGTGACCTCAAGGCCGTATCTGTGCCGCAGACCGAACCTGCTGTCTACGGTAGTGTCATGATGATGAACCCGATCAAGTGCGCGGCGTCTGTCGTCTCCATCGTGATCAAGCTGGGTACCTCGGTGGTTCAGATCATTAAGTGGATCGTTGCCTCCTTTAAGAAGTACGGTGGCATCAAGGGCGTGTGGAATGCCCTGATCTCCGGCCAGCTTCTCAAGGACTTCGGCAAGGAAGCTGCCGACGCTCTCAAGGCCATCCTCGGCATCAAGGATGTTGTGGAAGCCTGCATCTAAGACTCACAGTTTGAGCTCACGAGGAGGGCTCAGATCCTATAAAACCTCATAGGACACCTGAGGGTGATGCGCCCGGACATTAGTCCGGGCGCATTGTCTTTGTGTCGAGAGTGTCTATGGAGGCTCTCGCATAGATCGCGGACGCTAACACGGCAATGAGCGAACTCACCTGGATACCGTCCGGCATCTTAAGCACCGAAATGCTTTTCATTATCATCCCGCCCCATCAACGACCAGAGAGGCAAGAAATATAGGGGATGTCTCCCTTTCCTAGCAGAGCAATCGCGTGACCAATTGAATCTACCCCGCGGATGTAGATGACAGCTCGAGAAGAGCTCGGCATGACCCGCAACCACCTAGTGCGCAGTATCGGGGCGTGAAGACGCATCTCACGAGTAAAGAGTTTAGAATCCGCGGCTTCGCGGGAACTCACCATGAAAACCGCCATGCTCTCCCCAGCAAAAGACAACGCGATATGAACAGGGGGAACGCGAGGCGGCCTTGCAGGCACACGCACCACCAAGACATTTCAAGGCGCTCACAGCATCCTCTTAGATCACGTTTACGTCACAAAATCGGGCTTCCACGCCCATAGGTGTAGATAGGTGCAATAATGAACAAAAGAGTCTCGCGGTCCGAGTATCCCTGAACTAATAAGCGCCAGTTTCTCTGCTCCACTCGGACCAGCACACTCATCGGCTAACAGCCGGAATACGCAACCAAGGCGCCACCTTAGAGGTTCCCTTGTCGATTTTCACCACCACCGCCGCCACTCTTACCGTAGCGGCCTGCAGTCTCACAGTCGGTCCGATGCCCACACATGCGTCCGGTACCCTCAGGTCATTCCCGGCCCAGAATGCGATATCCGCCTCAAATCAACCGATCCAACCCAAAGTTACACCTCAACAATTTAAGACCGGACTAGCCGATCTGGTGCGTCAAGGTAAGCTGAAGCAACTATCGTCTGCCGAAACTCCGTACTCAACTACATCCACCTACGGTGTCATCGATCCTAAAAGTGGCACCACGCTTATAACCTTTGCGACTGAAATCCCAAAGTACCAAGATCGGATTTGGGGAGCGATGTGGGGGTGGGAGCCCTCACTCACTTTCAACCCTACCGATCAGGAAGCCATTTCGGCAGGAGGTGCAGCCGCGGTCACGGCTATGGCTGCCGCTGCAGCCGTAGCTCTCTCCGAAACGGTCGTGGGTAGCGTCATCTCTGCTGGAGTCATCGCCTTCGTAGGTGGGGCAGCGACAGTATATCTTGCAAAATACGGTAAATGTCCGTCGTCAAATCCCACGCTTTGGGTGGGTGTACTAACAAAGAAAACAGCCTGTCGATGAACCGGAACATTGCGAAGTGCATATTATTATACGGAGCACTGAGTTTCATTACTGTAACCGCAGCGGTCTATGTATCGAACTATATTTTTCACCTCAGCGAACAAGCCGTCACATCAGTGCTCATCGTAGCGATAGTGGGCATAGTTATCGCACCTTTCGTATGGCACTCATGTCGAAAGCATTAGCTAGCTAGATAATGCGAGGTGGTCTACATATTTACATGTAGACCACCTCGTTACACAACATGTATTCGGTCATCCATGACGGTATGGCATAGAAATTAACTGCATGCGGGGCCAAAAAGCTCAAGGACCAATTATCATTAATCATCTGCTTTTAAGCATGTCTACTGACAACAAATCAACTATGTCGCACACGCACCATAAATTTGGCTTCTAAAATTTGCGTCAGATTGATCAAGCAACGATATGTCAGAGACCTTGACGGAATACTGCTATACCCGTAGACCCGCCCCTTAGCCGAGCATATTTATTGATCTGCGCTTGATTTTGACATCAACAGCAAAGATATCGTCCACGCTAATTACCATTCCCGTTAGCTAACTACGGAACAAATATGCTCCCAAGAAAAATGAGTAGTGACCAACGACATCTTTAAAGCATAAGCCCAGCATTCATTAGCTCCCGATAACCAAACTAGCCGCAACTAAATATATGCGTCACCACGCTAGATGAATTCGTTCGGCGTAACAATGAACCCTTTGAACATTCTTGCCATGAGACAATTAATCAGCTCACTCAAAAAGCAGCGCCTTCAAGCGTGACCGAACACAAAGAGTGCATGTGGAATCATAAAGAAGACTGCTGGGGACATTTCTTTGCTTCATTAAAATACACATAATCAATACTAAGGTGCGCAAACTCAACAATCCCTGAGCCTAGAGGTGGGATGCAAATTACTACAATGGCTCACCCATCATGGACACCCTCGCGGAGATCGCAACCTATACCGCCACCTCCTGAACACCGCAGCGATGTAGGCCTACGCGGCAGTTGCGGATTGGGCCCGCTCATACTTTCTTACTCCTGAAGCCGGCGTAAACTCTTGTGCCTTCGGTTCGCGTGTCCGACATACGATGCCACCGATCAACCCGAATCGCCGCCCTCTAAAGGCCATGGCATTGGCCACGGTGCCGCCGACGGGGTCTACAGGCATTGTGGTTATTGGGGAAACAAAAAGTTGCCCACCCGGATACCTTGTCCCGCGTGAGCCACCTAATGGAGCCACCTGGGGGAATCGAACCCCCGACCTATTCATTACGAGTGAATCGCTCTACCGACTGAGCTAAGGTGGCATGCCCGCAAAGTTTCGGACCCCGCTACTGTACTCACTGCATAGCCGTTGACGCAAAACGGTGTGAGCGCCTCCACTTCACGCAGTTGCCACAGAGAGTAGCGGGGCATACTGGGCATGGTTCCGTCGTGGAGAGATAACGCCTCGCCAGCTCACTGCATCAGTTCCACCGAGGTGCCCCGGATCTCGACTCATCAAGCGCCGGGACTTTCCCCATGCCTCGACGGGCTCGTGCGGAGCCCGAAAGCCCATCCGTTCCGCTACCCGCACTGCAAGTTAGCTTCGGGCTGTGTGCCGTGAACGAGGTACGCATCTACCGCCTCTTCGACACAGCCACCGGAGCGGCCATATGCGGTGTGTCCGAAGCCTTTGTAGGTGATCAGAGTCGAATTATCCAGTTGTTTGTGTAACGCCTGAGCCCATGCATAGGGGGTCGCAGGGTCTCCGGTGGTCCCTACGACCACAATCGGTGCACTCCCCTTAGCATGGATCGGGGCAGGGGTTCTCACCGGCTTAGCCGGCCATGCCCCGCACATCACCCCACCGTAGGCAAGGCCCAGCCCAAAGGTCGGAGAAATCTTGTCGAGCTTTTTCGCTTCGGCATCCATCGCAGCTTTATCGATCGCATACGGATGATCGAGGCAGTTCACCGCGAGAATCGCGAAGTTTGCGTTCGAGGCGTAGTGACCAGTTTTATCCCGCTCGTTCATCTGATCGGATATTTGCAGCAAGATACTTCCATCGCCGTTCATGGCAGCACCTAATGCAACCGCTAACACCGGCCAGCTGCTGTTGTTATACATCGGCATTAACACGGCTCCTGCCGCGAGGCTCCCAGTGAGCTTGCGCGAGGTCCCGGTGTCGAGAGGCTTTTTGTCGATCTTCGCGAGGAGTTCCCGGATCTGCTGTAAGGCGTGGTCAGCATCGCCAGCAAATGGGCAATTCGTTTTTCCGGAGGTCACACACCATTTGGCAAACGCGTGGATAGAGTTCTCAAAGCCTTGCGCCTGTCCTTCGATGAGCTGGTTCTCGGTAAGGGTTGGATCCATCGCCCCGTCCAGGACCATCCGCCCTACCCGGCTTGGGTAGAGCTCCGCGTAAGACGCTCCAAGGTAGGTTCCGTAACTAAAGCCGAGATAATCCAGGGTTTTGGACCCGACGACTGCCCGGAGAACATCAAGGTCTCGGGCAGCGGACCAGGTATCGACGTACGGCAAGAGGTCACCCGAATGCTTCTTGCATGATTGCGTGATCTTCTGGGCCCACGTCTGGCTGTCTTTGAAACCTGCCTCGGTAGTCATATCGGGGGATGAGGACAGCCATTCATCAGTGTCACGGTCATCTAGACAGGTGATTGGCTCCGACTTGCCGACGCCACGAGGATCGAACCCCACGATGTCATACGCGGATCGCACCGCAGGTGTCACGACGTTCTTATATCCCTCACCCACGAATGAGGTACCTGAGCCGCCCGGTCCACCAGGGTTCATGAAGAGCGTGCCTTTTTTATCGCCGGTCGCTTTAAACCTTAAAAGCGCAATCTTCACCACGCCCTGTGCAGGGTCATTCCACACCTTGGGGACTTCCACCGTGGCGCACTCTGCCCCGGGGCGATCTGCGCAGCGCGACCACTCAGCGTGTTGCGAGTAGAACTTCGCGTATTGCGGCAGCGATGCGGTGTCGCCGTTAATCCCCATGGCAGCTGACGTGACAACCGATTCAGTTGCCTGCACAGTGGGGGGAATGGCGGAGCTAGCCGAGGGCGCCGCCTGCTCGGCTTGAACACCGCATCCGGCCAGAACTAGCGCAGAAACCGCAGCGAGACTCGCCCCTCGCGTTCGGAAAGATGCCGTCCGCCCCGATGCCCTGCTACCCCGAATAGCATCGCGGGATGTCATCATCTTCAGGAGGTTTCGCAGAGTCTTTTGTGTCACTATCCGTGCTCCCGCCGTCGCCTACCGAGCGTCACCGTAACGCCCCGTCTCGGTTTTGATTGCCATCCTACGGGGTGCCCTCGCGAGTCCATCGGGCTAGCTGTGAGGGCACCCCCTTCGCCTGGATTCTCTGACCACTTCAGCTTTATCGCGTGAGGTGCATGTGAGAGTTGACTTCTCGACGTTCAGCGTTGCTGAGCGGTCGAGGTTACACCTAGCTCATGTACACCATGCGGCCTCTACGAAGCCTCACGACGCAGCCAGCGCATACTCCCCAAGGCAATGGGGAGCACGATCAACACCAGGATGCAGACGCATGCTTCCAAGACAAAGTCCGTCTTGCCAAGACCGAACACTGCACGCATGTTTTGCATGTCAACATAACGCATGACATCAACGAGCCAGGTGACGTTGAATGCCATTGCCGTCCCCTGAATACTTGCGAGAACCGTGGGCACCACGTAATTCAGAACGATTGATAGGGCCGTGTTGCCGAGCAACGTCGCCAAAGCCACCGCAAAGAACACATTGAAGAACGCCATAACAATCTGGTCGCGCAACATGCTCAACAAGTCCGGATATACAGGATCGACACCGGTCAGCAACCCAATCAGTTCGGTGGTTGCGGCTGCAAGCACAAGCGCAAGGGCCAAAAGAATCAGCGTATATACCACAACCGATGTGAGTTTTGCCCAGAGAATCGCTACGCGACGGGGCACAGCCGTCAGTGTCACGAGCATGCTGCGATTACCCCATTCACTAGACATCACGATGATGCCAATGACGGGAAATAGAACCGAAACTGACCATTGCGTTCCCAACGCAACATCACTATAACTGACTGGCCCTTCGGGATCACCCAAATAAGCATTTACGACGACGAACCCGATGAGAATCAGAAGCATTAGCCCGATAATCACGCTGAAGAGAACAATGCCCGCGCGCGTATCAAAGACTTTGCGCATCTCCAAGCCAACCAAGCGCGGAAATGAGACCCTTTTCAACGACGTCGGGGCGGGGCTTTCTGCCCGGTGCCGAGGAGAACGTGGGCTAGCCGAGGAAGTAAGCATGTTTTCAGTCATCTCAAGTCTCCTACTTCGTTGGGGCTGCGGGTTGGGAAGCCGGAGCGCTATGTGGGAGCGCCGTGTCGGCGTCAGTGAGCGCGAAGAACAATTCCTCCAAGCCCGTGCGGGCATCAGATTGCAGCGAGGTCAGGACCAGCGATTCCCGCAGCGCGAGGCGACCGACGTCTTCCGCAGCAAGAGCCGTGCGCGCAGTGCCCTCAAGATCCATGGTGAACGAGGCTCCTGCCCGTTCCAGGGCCTCACGCAACCGGTCAGGTTCAGTCGCCCGCACGGTGACGCCATTGCCTTCGAGCAAATCGTCGATATTTCCTTGACGGATCATGCGTCCACCATTGATCACGACCAACCGGTCAACCGTCGCTTCAACCTCGCGCAAAAGGTGCGAGGACAAAAGAACCGTTCCACCGGCGTCGGCGAAACCCCGCAGAAGATGACGCATCCACCGAATACCTTCTGGATCGAGCCCGTTAGCAGGCTCATCGAGGATCAACACCTGCGGATCACCCATGAGCGCAATTCCGATCCCCAAACGCTGGCGCATACCGAGCGAATACTTGCGGACCCGTTTGCGTCCAGCTTCTTCGCTGAGCCCGACCCGTTCCAAAACCTTAGGCGCAATAGCCGAATCGACGCCGGCATACCTCGCCGCCAGGCGAAGGGTCTCAATGCCGGTGCGTCCGGGATGAATGGCTGAAGCATCGAGCATCACTCCCACCACGCGCGGAGGATTCGGCAAATCGTGGTAAGGCTGGCCCGCGACCGTAGTGAGCCCGCTAGACGGGCGGGTGAGGCCGGTTAACGCCCGCAGTGTGGTCGACTTTCCCGCACCGTTAGGACCGAGGAACCCCGTCACCGTTCCGGGCTCACAGGCAAAGGTCAGATCATCAATGACCGTTTGTGAGCCGTACCTTTTCACAAGGTGTTCGATAGTTATCATTGCCCCATCATGTCCTGTATAAGGAGAGCCCACTATCCGCATTAGGGCGAGATCGGGGCAGACCTTCGTTGACCCTAGGAGCGTTTAATACGCACCTCGGACAGCCTTGGGGCAGGCATCCATCCACTACCGAAGTCATACTCCCGCTGATGCCCCACGCATTCTGTCCCTCCTGACCGAGCACGAAAATGCCCTAGATCGTAGGCTAGAGCTGTGACTCCTCCCCCAGCCTCGGCAGGGACTAGCCCTTTCACACCCCCGGGCAGTTCAGCGCGGCCACCTTCACACGGCCACCGCGCCTCACACGTCCACCGCGCGTCCCATGGCCACAACACATTGCGGCCGCCGCAGCCCAGGTGCGAGGCTGAAGTCTTGGCGGAACCCACCCACCGGATTCCACTCGAGATCCTGATGGTGATCGTCGGGCTATTCGAGATTTTGTACCGCACCCTTTTATCCCCTGAAGCCCGGATGATCCTTGACGGATACCAGTCAAACCGCGCCAAGTTGGCCCCGTTCGGCGTGGTGTGGGATATCGGGTCAAAACCCTTGTGGTACATCTCCGGTCTCATAGGAGTCATCTGCCTCATCGCTCTGCTGTTCAGGCATCGCACGTGGCGTTGGCTGGCACCACTAGTCGTCGTCCTGAATGTGCTGCCGATGTCAGCAACACTAGGCATCGTGGCACTGTACAGTTACGCCACGCGGTCCCGTCGCCGAAGCCCCACTGTTGTGGTTTTGCTGATCGCTATCGTCACCATGTTGATCAATTGCCTTCCGCTTCACCCTCTGGGCGACCGCGTCGTTGTCACGGCCGCGATCTGCCTAGGCCTGACCTGCGTCACCATCCTCGGGATGTATACGGAAACCCGACGCTTGCTCCTGGCCCAGCTGCGCAGCCGGGTGGCCGCTGCCGAAACTGATCAGAGAATCTACGAGGAACAGGCGCGCCGCTCCGAACGCACTCGGATCGCCCGCGAAATGCATGACATCGTCGCACACAAGATCTCTCTGGTGGCGCTACAGGCCGGAGGCCTCGAAATGAACCCCGGGATCGGCCGGGATCAAGTCGAAAATACGGCCGGTTTGATCCGCTCCACTGCCACCGAAGCCCTGCATGAACTGCGCCAGGTCCTAGGGGTACTGCGACAAGAAGGCGACGAAAAACCACTCGCACCCCAACCAACCTGGGAAGATGTTCGGCGACTGGTGGATGGCAGCAAAGAAGCAGGCATCCACGTCGAACTTTTTGATTTCGTCGACTCCCCCGTTCCTAACGCTCTGGCGCGCACCGTCTACCGCGTCGTCCAAGAGTCATTGACCAATATTCATAAACATGCCCGCCATACAGCCGCCCGGGTTGCCCTACTCGGAGAGCCTGGCGAGGATTTAGTGGTGGAAGTCAGTAATGTTCTTCCTACCGGGTATCACAGTGAACTGCCCGGCGCGAGGATGGGCCTCTCGGGAATCGAAGCGCGGGTGGCCCATGCCGGCGGCACTATGACGTCTGGCCCTACTGATGACGGACGCTTCGAAGTGAAGGCGGTGATCCCGTGGACGAAACCAACCGCGTCATCCGAATCGGACTAATTGATGACGATGCACTTGTGCGCGCCGGTTTAGCGATGATTCTGGGGGCAGACCCCCTGATCGATGTCGTGTGCGAAGGAAGCGATGGCAACCAAGCCGTCCCCCTCGTGCACGCACATCGCCCCGATGTGTTGCTCATGGACGTTCGCATGCCATCCATGGATGGCATCCAGGCGACCGGCGCCGTCACTGCGCTACCCAACGCACCCCGCATCATCATGCTGACCACATTTGATATGGATGAATATGTGTTCTCAGCCCTACAGGCAGGCGCCAGCGGGTTCCTTCTCAAAGACACCCCTCCCAAAGACCTTATTCACGCGGTCAAAGTAGTTGCCCGTGGCGATGCGATGCTGTCCCCCGGGGTGACTCGCCGCATGCTCTCCCACTTTTCCGAGGCAAACCCCCAGGTGAAAACCGATGATCATCCCGGCCTCGGTGCGCTCACCGACCGTGAACGCGAGGTCCTCGGATGCGTTGGGGCTGGACTATCCAATGCACAGATAGGTGGACGTCTCTATATGAGTGAGGCCACCGTGAAAGCCCACGTGTCGAAGATCTTTTCCAAGCTCGACTGCACAAATCGGGTTCAGATTGCGATCATCGCCCACGAAGCAGGACTCACGGACATCGACGAGCTTCCCGACTAAAGGCCGTCCTCATCCGTCGGGAAGAAGCTCGCCTGCTGGCAGGCAACCCGTTCAGGCAGTGGGAAGCCAACGCCATGCAGCGTTGCATGCCGAACTTTTGTTGCGCTGTTCGCATTTTCAGTGGTTGCGGCCACGCTCGTCGGCTCAATATACGGGGAGTTCGCCACCAATGAGTGCGAGGTCCGTCACGACCGCGCATTTTGAGTTCGCAGTTCGCGCTGAGACGACTATGCTGGCAAAGTCCGCCTCGCGGCTCGCCCCCATCGTCTAGCGGCCTAGGACACCGGCCTTTCACGCCGGCAGCACGGGTTCGAATCCCGTTGGGGGTACCAGTTTGATTATGGAAGCTCTCATAAATATCGCAGGCGAATGGTTTGCGTTCGCACGCCGATGTTCACGGCACAAGCAACTTCATGATCATCAATCGATGCGTTTGATGGCTGGGCATCGCAGACTAGCCAGTAGGAGGACGATATGACGCAGAACCTACAGACGCAGCATAGTACGGTGATCGACGACCGCGGCGATGAACGACTTCGCAAAGTGGTTGAGCTACTGCGAGGAAAAAATCGGCGTTCACGGGCAATGATTGTGGACGACGAAGAAAATATCGCTGAGGCTATCCGGCAAGACATCGCCCTGTTTACCCTGTTCGTCTCTGAAGGCTCTGAGGTGTCCGAAGAGCTGGCAGCTATGCTGCCCCACGGCATCGACATTCAATATCTGTCCACTCGTCTATCCAAAGAACTGTTCGGGGTTGAACGCCGCTCTCGTATCTTCGCTTTGGCTCGCAAGCCGCGCCCATGGGGAGTGGAGGAGCTGCTGGATCTGCCCGGTGACGTTGTCATTTTGGATGGGGTCCGCCTGATGGGGAATATCGGCGCTATTGCGCGGACCAGCCGGGCCCTTGGTGCGTCGGGGATCATCCTGATGGATAGCCAACTCGACACTGTCATGGATCGACGTTTAGTGCGGGCCAGCCGCGGCGGAGTGTTTTCCCTGCCGATCGCTTTATCGGATGCTGAGACCGTAATTCCTGCTCTGCGCGCGCGAGGAATTCGCATCGTGGCTCTCGAACCTCGGGCTGAGCAAGAGCTTTCCCACATTGCCACTATTCCGCAGCGAGTGGCGTTACTTCTTGGCAGCGAAAAAGATGGTCCCTCTGAAGCCATGAATGAAGCAGCTGACCTAGCTGTGCGGATTGACATCCATCCCGGGGTGGAATCCCTTAACGTCTCAGTCAGCGCCGCTTTAGGCCTGTACGAACGTCGCACATCCGCGCCGCCGTTCACTTCACTACCGACCGGTGAACAACCCTCAGCGATTCTGACCGACAGGTTATGCATCACTATCAACGCCGATACGCTGAACCACCCCCGATGGTGAAAATCCTGATGTCGAACACGCTCGAACAGCGACAGCAGAGGGCACCGCTGGCCGAAACTCCACCCACAACGTCAAGGACGTCCTGTTTAAAGGCCCTTAGGCGGCTGGGGTAACCACGGCATCTATCAACGTGGCCACCCCAGACCAATTGCATATGAGATTAAAAATCTCCCCGGCTAGCTCGTGGTTTTGTGCGTGGCCTTCCCATGCAGCGCTTTAGTGCATGAAGACAACAATCCACTAGAGTCCTTTGCGGTCAGGTTATACGTCAGGAACACCCCGTACCCCTCGCGCTTTGTGCGTTCAGCCATCGATGCGGCGTCCGTGGCAGATGTTTCCATAATGTTGACGGCCGCCGGGGAAAGCTGAGACTTGTCCATACCGGGAATCTGCGGAACAGACCACCGTCCATACCATGGGTTCCAGGCGTAGTTGATCAGGTCACCGGCACGTTTTCCGTCGTAGACGGTGCGCTCAGACGATGGGCCGATCGCATAAAACGTGATCAATTTGCCCTTTCCGAGTTTCTCGCGCAGTGCTGTGACCAGGTGAACAAAGGAGCTCTCATTGGGCTGAGCCGTGCCGTTGGCCCCGTAGTTCGCGTACTCATCGTCGAAATCAATGCCGTCCAGGCCATACTTGTTGACCACATCGGCAAGTTCCTGCGCGAAGTCGGAGGCCGCTGCCTGTGACGGGAAATTGGCGAATCCGGCGCCCTGATGGTTGCCGAGAATGGAGAGCAGCACCTTAATGCCCTTGGCCTGAATTGGTCGGATCTGTGTTGCCACATTCTCGAGCGTCTCTTTCACCCGGTCATTCAGGAACAGCTTCGCTGATGAATTCTCGTAGTTAATATTTGCAGCAAAAATAACGGCGATATCGAACACCGGGGTGGAGGTCCCCTCTAGAACGTAGTCGCCAACATTTTTCATATCGTTGCTATTGACTTCGACATAAACCACCGACACCACTTTGGAGTCGGAGGCATGAGCCACGGACGGCCCATACGCAGCAAGTCCCGCGACAGCCGGAAGAGCCGCCAGCATCGCACGCCGACTAAATCCGTGGCGCTCACATCCTGTTTTTTCTGAACTCATAACCAGATCTCCTTCGACCGCTTCAACACGTCGAGTCACCCGGCAAGGCGACTCCTTATATATGGCTACCCTAACCCGTATTCTCAGGCGGATCCGCACCGTCCCAAGGGACCGATGCGTGCATCCGCATATCCGAGGACACACAGAACAATGACCTTAACCTCGGATGTCTGCACCCATAGCGGGCCCGAGGAAGTCCACCACCCAAGCAGATCCGCCCATTCCGCGGCAGTCTCACCAGCAGCTCTGGATCCCGCCCCGGCAATGCCCCGACAATCAGCTCCGTTCACCTTCCCAACCATCCTGGCGCCAACACGTCGGCGGAGCCTACGACATAGACCAGATCGCGAACTTGGATGCCGACACCTCACGCTCCTCAACCGTGCACACCAGCAGACCCCAGTCCCATCGCAGCCCAAAAACTTCAGCCCACTCAGCGGAACCCTCCCCGACCTGCGCAAACAATGAATGCGAGCAGGCTCACAGCCCCGAGAGGCAGTTTTGGTCGCGAGCACCCCTCACGGCCTGTAGTATTTACTGAGTCAGAACGACGCAAGGCCCTGTAGCTCAGTTGGTTAGAGTGCCGCCCTGTCACGGCGGAGGTCGCCGGTTCAAGCCCGGTCAGGGTCGCTCTGGCAAAAACCTCGGATTCCGATCCGAGGTTTTTTTATGCCCACATATCGATCACAAGCATCAGACCATTAACCCGGCCAGCTCCTGCCGGCACTTAAAGCCCCGCAAGGCGAATGTTCACAGCATGTAGCACACCCACAGTGTCTTCCATCTCATCTCATGACGGCCAGGGCTTTGGTTCCATACTTGCGACATTCAGGTGCTACGCTAAACACTGTTCGTCTTGGCGAGCACGGCTCTGTAGCTCAGTTGGTAGAGCGTTCGACTGAAAATCGAAAGGTCACCGGATCGATGCCGGTCGGAGCCACTGGTCCCCCGCGTAGCTTCTACATCGCGGGGGTCCACTTTTTGTCAACCGCTTCCAGTTTTGGCGTACACGAGCACAGACCCAGCGGCGCAGGCGACTCGCTATTTCGACGAGCTCAGTGAAGATCGGATAGGATCCACAGATACCCGGGTATACCTGAGTAACCGACCCCAAGGAACAAGCTGCACGAATCTTGGTTTGTCAGGGTATTCTTGCCCAATGCGGACTCTTGGTTCCACATTCGACCCCCGATGGAACAGCCTCAACGCGCTGCGCCTTGCATTCGCTACTGCGGTGATCGTGGCACACTCGTGGCCGCTATCAGGTCATGAAACTCTCGGCACTACAGGCCCTCCCTACAACGATCTCGGCTCGTGGGCAGTCGCAGGATTCTTCGCAATTTCCGGCTACCTCATCACAAGCAGCCGTGACCACGTCCCACTCGGTAGCTTCCTGTGGCGACGGTTCCTCCGAATCTATCCGGCATTCATCGTTGTTCTCCTCATGACGGCCCTCGTCTTCGCCCCGCTGTCAACGATATTCATGGGCGAGTACTCAATCACCGCCGCACTGACGTACGTGGTGAAAAACCTCGCGCTTTACCCATTTACATATGATATTTCCGGCACCCTCACAGCAGTGCCGTACGCCAGCACCTGGAACGGTTCACTATGGACCCTGTTCTTTGAAGCTGTCGGCTACGTCGCGATCGGTATAGGGATGAGCTTGTTGCCGCGCAAATGGCTCGGCCCGACACTAATCATTGTCGTAATCGGCGGTATGTCAGTGACCGCAGCACATGATTTCGCTGGGGTGATTAGCACCAACCTCTACCTGCACACGGTGAGGCTTGGGACGTACTTCGCGGCAGGCAGTCTCATCTTTGTCTATCGCGAGCGTATTGCGATGCACTGGGCAATTGCAGCATGCTCGGTCGCCGTACTAGCTGGAGCCTGGGTCACCGAGACCTTCGACATCATCGGAGCCCTACCGATTGCGTATCTTTGCATGTGGCTCGGCGTAAACCTGCCACTGTACCGAGTTGGATCCAAGAACGACATCTCATACGGGATGTACATTTATGCCTTTCCCGTTCAGCAGCTGCTCGCGATTATCATCGTCCCCCATGCGTCGGCGGTGGTTTTCATGTTCGCTTCGATAGCATGCACGATCCCGTTCGCTTGGGCCAGCTGGCTGGCTGTTGAACGACCCGCGATGCGGCTGCGGTCTATTGGTCAACGATCCACCCGGGCGCTTCCTGGCGCCGCGGCGCCTACCGCGCCCACCACAGCAAGGCTCCCATAGGTAGCGCCGGATCTCATTCCTCGCGGATGCTCATACAGCGGTATGTCATGTCAGTTCGGAGGACATGACAACCCGCCGTTCCCGGGCGGCGTGAGCCACCGCAAGATCCCTAGGAACACCTCCAACGTCAGCGATGGATGTTTGAATGGAGATAAGCCCATACCCCGGGCTACCCATGCGATTCCCGCTACCCGCGGATCCTCAACCATCCCAGGAGGACGTCGTTGTCCGAGAACACCAACCCTGATCTCGCCATCGCCCAAAAGGCCGTCGCTAAGCCCCTGACGGATATCGCTGCACGTGCCGGAATCCCGGCCGAGGCGCTGATTCCTTACGGGCGTCATGCTGCAAAAATCGAGGTCGAGCACATCCCGCAGGCAGATGACAAATCTCCCGGACGTCTCATTCTTGTATCGGCTATCTCCCCCACCCCGGCAGGCGAAGGCAAATCGACGGTGACGGTCGGTCTGGCCGATGCCTTCACCTTGCTCGGACACCGCACAATGGTCGCTCTGCGCGAACCATCCCTCGGCCCAGTGATGGGTGTGAAGGGAGGCGCTACCGGTGGCGGCTATGCCCAGGTAATCCCCATGGAAGAAATCAACCTGCATTTCACCGGGGATCTGCACGCAATCACGTGCGCACACAACACCCTGTCCGCGCTGATCGACAACCATATCCAGCAAGGCAACGAGCTAGAAATCGATCCACGGCGACTCCAATGGAAACGAGTTCTGGACATTAATGACCGGGCCCTGCGCAACGTGGTGGTGGGTCTAGGAGGTCCAGTGCAGGGGGTACCTCGTGAAGACGGTTTCGACATCACGGTCGCTTCAGAGATTATGGCTGTTTTATGCCTCGCCACAGACCTCCAAGACCTTCGGCATCGGCTAGGAGAGATGCTGATCGGCTACCGGTACGACCGTTCACCTGTTCAGGTGAAGGACCTAAAGGTCGAGGGGGCCCTTACGCTTCTGCTGAAAAACGCGATCCATCCGAACCTGGTGCAAACCCTTGGAGGCACGCCCGCCCTTGTGCACGGCGGCCCCTTCGCCAATATTGCGCACGGCTGCAACAGCCTGCGCGCAACCTCGCTGGCGAGGCGGCTATCCGACATCGTGATCACGGAAGCTGGATTTGGCTCAGATCTCGGAGCTGAAAAGTTCTTTGATATTAAGGGTCGGACCGCTGGCTTCCTTCCCGACGCTGTGGTGCTGGTCGCAACGGTTCGTGCGCTCAAACGTCACGGTGGCCAAGCACTAGCTGATCTGAACACTGAAGATCTCGAGGCGTTGCGCGCTGGAACGGTAAACCTCGCCCGGCACGTCAAGAACATCCGCCGCTTCGGGGTAGAGCCTGTGGTCGCCGTCAATCGGTTCGGTTCGGACACGCAAGCCGAGCTCGATGCTCTGCTCGGTTGGTGCCGCGACCACGGCGTGCGTGCCGCGCTCACCGAGGTGTGGGCGTTCGGCGGCGAGGGCGGAAAAGAGCTTGCGCACACAGTGCTCGCTGCCATGGACTCCCCTGTTGGCGCTGAAAAACCCGATGTAGACGTGACGTCGGGGCGCGCCGCGGAGACTGCCCGCACGCTATACGACCCCGAGGATGGGATCGACGCGAGCCTGCGCACCATCGCCACCGAAATCTACGGCGCTGATGACGTGCGTTTCACTGATCGGGCACCTGCACGCTTGAAAGTGCTCGCCGCGAACGGCTGGGACAAGCTACCGGTATGCGTTGCGAAAACCCAGTACTCGTTCTCTGACGACGCCACTGCGCTGGGCGCGCCCACCGGTCATACCTTGCATGTGCGTGACCTGATCCCCAAGCTCGGGGCGGGATTCGTCGTCGCGCTCACCGGATCGGTGATGACGATGCCGGGCCTTCCGAAGTCCCCGGCTGCGCTCAAGATGGACGTGGATGAGAACGGCCAGGCGGTTGGGCTGTTCTGATAGCTCGTACGACGTGCTGGTTAGGCGGGTTGTTTGGCCCGCCTAACCAGCTTGATCGTCTGCGTCGTCTTGGCCGTCCTGGGCCAAAAGGGGTGACAGTTCGTCCACCGCGTATCCTTCTGGGTGCACGAGTCCACGGCGGAAGGCGGCACGGCCCACCATGGCACTGGCAACCGGCACCGTGACCAGTTGGGCGATTGCGATGAGCAAGACCATCCCAAGGTCTCGCCATGCTGACAGTCCAACCGCCAGCCCCACCAGAACCAAAATCATGCCGAGGCTTTGGGGTTTAGAACTGGCGTGCATGCGTGCAAGCACATCGGGAAATCGCAGGAGGCCAATACTGGCAACCATCGCCAGCACAACACCCAGGCTGAGCAAAATCACGACGACAATCTCAAGGCTTGTCATCGCTGATCTCCTTCGGGGCGCGGTGCGGGCGTTTGATCTAGCCGTTGGGGAGTCAGGTTGTGCCCTTGGGCTCCAGCCGTTGTTGATGGCCCGCTGACCAGCTGTGACCCATCAGGACCGCGCTCTCGGCCTGTAAACCGGGCCACGGCGATACTACCGATGAAGGCGAAACCGGTTAACCCGAGCATCACTGGCAGCGCGTAGGCAGTTCGCGTCCACAAGCTATATAGGGCGAGACCCATGACAAGGCAGGTGATGAACATATCCATGGCCACCACTCGGTCCAAAATCGTCGGGCCCACCACCATTCGCCAGAGCGCAGGCAGGCAGGCCAAGGCTAGTGCAATCGCAAGCACCATGAGAACCAGCGCGAATGTGTTCATGAGCGTTCGACCTGTTCTCGGACGTGACGGGCACCGAACGCCTTGACCAGCCGCTCTTCTTGCGCCTGCACAATGCGCCGGGCCGTATCGACCCGCTCGTCGGTGTGGGCACCTAGCACGTGCAAAAAGATCGTCCCAGTGGTGCGCCGCACTTCGACAACCACGCTGCCGGGAATCAGAGTCGTCAAAATAGCCGTGAGGGTCAGAAAAAGATCCGAGTGCGAGCGCAGTTGCACCGCGACCACGCTATTGACCGGTGGTGGAGCGGGTCGGACCGCGTACCAGCTCACCTGAGCCGCGGACACCAGCAGGTCGCGGGCAAATACGACGAGTAAGGTGAGGCACGCAATCGGTCGCACACTGAGTTCCGACCCGATGGAGGGCATAGGAAACAGCATCAGCATCACCACCCCGATGAGCAGCCCATTGACGATATTGCCGATACTGAACTGCCCCCACAGCAGGCACCAGGCGACGGCACAGCCGAGCAGGGTGAGCCGGTGCCTGCCCAGGGCGACCACCCGAGCCCGAAACGATAGTGACCAGGTCGGTTCGGTAGCGTGCGTCATGGCGTACCTCCTACTTTCGACCCGTCATCCCCGATCCGGTACACGAGCTGGTGTGCAGCATTCGGTCCAAGAACTTGTTCGACATACGGGGTGCGGCTGAGCGCAGCCTCCGCGGCTGAGTCTGCATAGGCCATGAGGGGACCAGCTCCCACGGTGAGCAGCAGCGAACAGGCCACTAGGCTTCCGGTCGAAATCATCATGACCGCTGGGGTATGCGCAGGGCTGGCGAGAACAGCAGGCGAGGGCTCTTGCCAAAACGCTCTGCTCCAAATCTTCGCCACTGCGTAAAGGGTCAGCAGGCTAGTGATCACGCCCGCCACGACCACAATCCAGGGCATCACACCGCCGTCTTCAATACCCGCGTCAATCAATGCCACCTTCCCAATAAAACCGGAAAGCGGTGGGATCCCACCGAGATTCATCGCCGGGATGAAGAACAAGATGGCAATCACCGGGGCGACTTTGGCAAGTCCCCCGAGTTTGGCCAGGTTGGTGCTACCACCTCGATGTTCGATGAGGCCGGCCGCTAAAAACAGGGTGGTCTGAACAGTGATGTGGTGGGCAACGTAGTAGATCGTGCCGGTCATACCGAGCCGGGTTCCTAAACCGATCCCCAGCATCATGAAACCCATATGGGAGACCAGGGTAAAGGAGAGCATTCTTTTCAGGTCGGTCTGGGCTACTGCACCGAGAATACCGACGATTAGGGTTAACGCGGCTGCCGCTAATAAAAGGTTAGAGATATCAGATTCTGGGAAGAGAAGGGTCTCGGTGCGGATGATCGCGTAAATACCCACTTTGGTGAGCAGACCAGCAAAGACCGCGGTTACCGGGGCGGGTGCGGTCGGATACGAGTCAGGCAGCCACGATGACAACGGGAAAATAGCGGCTTTAATCCCGAACGCGACCAGCAGTAACATTTCTAGGGTCACCCGGGCCGTGGATGGGACTTGGTCGAGCCGAATCGCTAGCTCTGCCATGTTGACGGTGCCGGTCGCAGCATAGATCGCAGCGACACCCGCGAGGAAAATCATGGAAGATAGCAGCGAGACGATCACATAGGTAGTGGCTGCGCGCACGCGCGATGAGGAGCCGCCGAGCGTGAGCAACACAAAGCTTGCCGCGAGTAAAATTTCAAATGCCACATAAAGATTGAAAAGGTCTCCGGCGAGGAATGCGTCGCTAACCCCGGCCACCAGGATCAAATATGCCGGGTGATAGATAGCCACCGGGGTGCGTTCGACATTTTCCGCCACCGCCTGAGCACTCGAATACAACAACACCGCGAGGGTCACGACCGCCGAAACCACTAGCATCAGCGCCGAGAGTCGGTCGGCCACGAGCACAATCCCCAGGTCAGGGCCCCATCGTCCGAGGACAAGAGTCAATGGTGCATGTCCGCCAACATAGATCACCAAAACGATGGCGATCACGAGCACGGCAACTAGGGTCGCGATGGTCATTGCCAGTTGAAGCCGAAGACGATGGCGCAACAGCAGCGCGACGCCGGCGCCGAGCAGGGGAAGCATCACCGGTAGTGCGAGCAAGAGACTCACCGGCCTACCTCCTGCTCGTCTTCGGGGGTTTCATCTGACTCGGTGGGATCCTGCACAACATCGTCATCCGAGTAGAGATCTATACCTATTTCTTCGCCGAGGTCGTCATCGGAATCTGTGCCGTCCGCGTCCTCGTCGGCACTGTCCGGCTCGATCTCGGGCCTGTCCGCACCGGTCTCGCAGCCGTCGTGGTCCTCGTCGGTCGTATCCGATGTGGTATCGGTTCGAGTCGACTCGCTATCGGGCGTATCCGGTTCGCGACCAGCCTCGCCCTTAATGGAATCGGTTTTATCGGGTCGGTTCGTGCGCTCCGGGTCACCGTGTCTATCCGCTGTGTCGCCGCGGGGGCTCGGCCCGTCGCCTCGATCTGGAGACATCTGAGGATCTGCGTCGAGGGGCGTTTTGGCGGAGGACCCTTCGATACCCAGGGGTGAGGGTGAATCCGCACTGCCGGTATCAGACGGGGCAGCTGTGGCCCTGCTTGACTGCCGTGTCGGCTGAGCGGAGATTGCGCGGTGTGCAGCTCGTCGCAGACGGCGCAAACGTCGAGCTACCCGCCGGTCTTCCACGTCGTCTTGCACTTCGTCGTGACCAAACAACTGCCAGGCCCGATGCGCAAGCGCGACCCCGAATGCCGTCAGCCCCATGGTGATAACGATTGCGGTGAGGACCATCGCAAAAGGCAGCGGATCCGAGGTGTGATCAGCGGACTGCGGGTCGTAAAACGCCGGACGCCCCGGGGGGCCCGCCGCGATAACAAACAGTAGATTCACTCCGTTCCCTGCCAGCACAAACCCGATCACGATACGGGTCAGTGTGCGCTCGAGCATCAGATAAATACCGCAGGCAATCAAGATAATCGCGGTAAGCACCACGGTGAAGTCCACAGTCATGACGTCCTCCTCCCATCGGCACCGGAATCCGCATCCGCTGGAGTGCAGGCGTTGCCTCCGGCAGGGGTCTTTGGGGACGTCGCAGGCTCAAGGGGGTTCTGGCCAGCCACGTGTTCAGACAGATTCTGGCCAGTCTCGGGCTCAGACATGCTCTGGGTAGCTGCATCATCGGCGGCTGAGCGCTCGCGCGACGGGTTTGGCCCCTCAATTTCGCGATCCAGCTGAGCCCCAAGACTGCGAAGGAAGTCCACCACCACGCCGATGACCACGAGGAAAACGCCGATATCGAAAAACAGCGTGGTTACGAGCTTGACATGCCCGTACACCGGCATATCCCATTCCAGGATTAACGAGTCGAACACTCCCCCACCCCAGGCCAGTGGGGCCAGCCCCGCGAGCACGGCGAGCGCAAGACCCGTGCCAAGCAAAAGCCCAGCCTGTACCGGCATCGCTTCTGAAAGTTCAATGCGACCGCCCGCGAAATAGCGCAGTGTGAGCGCGAGCCCGACCACTAAACCAGCTGCAAACCCACCTCCGGGTCGGTTATGGCCGGCAAAAAGCAGGTAGAGGCTGAACACGATCATCAGCGGATACGCCAGACGAGTAACCACTTCAAGCATCACCATGCGCCGTTCAGGAGCTAGGGTTCTGCTGGCCACGAGCCACGGCTTCCACCGTCCTCCCTCCGGCTCTCGTCCACGAACATCGAATGTCGTCAACGCGCTATGGGCAGCGGACTGACCGGCTGGGCGGAACACACGCGGTGCTGAACCCGCGTGACCGTTTTTAATCCGGCGAGCCACATCGACCATGCGGGTTAGGCTCTGCTCACGGCGGGTGACGTAGATCAGCGAGGCAACCCCGGTAGCCACGACGACGAGAACCGACAGTTCCCCCATCGTGTCCCACACCCGGGAGTCGACCAGCGTCACATTCACGGCGTTTTTGCCGCCGCCGATTGTGTATCCGGCGTCGATCAGCGCCGGACCGACCGGCGCCACGGCACGCACACTCGCCGCAATCAGAGCCGCGCCGGTAAGGGTGACGGCAGCTCCGATCGCAATCGCCCATCGGACGAGCCGGTCAACTGTGTAGGGACGCACCGAAAAGTGCACCGGCAGCCGCCTGAGTGCCAGCATGCACACCACCGTGACCAGGGTTTCCACCAGCACCTGGGTGAGTGCAACATCGGGTGAGCCTGCGAGGAGGAACACCACCGCGGTCATGTACCCGGTCAGTCCCACGAGCAGGATGGCCCGCAGGCGTCTGCGGGCACGGGTAGCGCCAATCGCCGCCGCACCGGCCAGTACCAGCACCACTGGCCCCATGGGCGAATGGAAGGCGACCAGTTTGACCTCGGATATCCCACCGGAAAGCGCAAAAAACCAAACCAGCACCACCAGCGTGACCAAGGCGGTACCCAGGGCAAAGGGGAGCGAGCCGCGCTGGATACGGGCTGTTATGCGTAGAGCGATCTCGTCGATAGCACGCAGCGAGGACCGGAAAACCCGGTCGGCGTCGAGCCAGCCGAGAACGGGTCGATGCGAGGGACTCACGGCTGTTTGAACCTGCTCGACCCGTCGGGCAGCCACACACAGCGCAATGCCCAGCCCGATGGTCAGCACGGTCAATCCGAGCGGCACCCCCACCCCTGGCCACAGCGCAAGGTGTCCGCTGGTGTGCATCGTGGGTAGCGCGTGCGCAATCGGGGCGAGAGCATGTTCGAGCGGGGAGGGCGACAAACCGATCATGGTTGTCAGGAGGCAGAGCACACCCGGGGGCACCAGAATCCAGAGCCCGGCGGCGCTCGCGCGGGGGCAAGTGTCACAGACACCGGGGGCATCGCCGAGAAGACCGCTCACAAAACGCCAGGCGTAGGCACATGTGAAAGCGCTTCCTATCACGATCACCGCGAGAACTATCCGGTGCCATCCACCGTCGTACCATAGCGCGCTATAGATCCCCTCTTTGGCGACGAAGCCGAGGAGCGGAGGAAGCCCGGCCATGGAGGCCGCAGCGATCACCGCGAAAACTGCGAGAACTGGTTGTCGTCGCCGTACCCCGCTAAGTTGACGCAGATCGCGGGTTCCATATTTCTTATCGACGATGCCGACCAGCATAAACAGCGGGGCTTTAAACAGCGCGTGCGCAACAATCAGTGCACTGGCACCGAGCGTTGCCGCCTGGGTGCCAAGGCCCGCGACCATCGCGATCAGACCGAGCTGGGAGACGGTGCCGTGGGCGAGGAGCAGTTTCAGATCGGTTTGGCGAAGTGCGCGCCAGCCTCCGACCAGTAGCGTTGCCCCGCCGAGAGCTACCAGCAGACCGGTAAATCCCGGCACCTGATGCGCTGCCGGTGCCATGCGCACGATGAGGTAGATCCCGGCTTTCACCATCGCCGCGGCATGCAGGTACGCGGAGACGGGGGTGGGTGCCGCCATTGCACCTGGCAACCAAAAATGGCTCGGAACCAGCGCTGATTTACTCATGGCCCCGGCGAGAATCAGCACGACGGAGGTGGTAAGCACACCCGATGGTTCGTGCCAGATCGGCGAGCTCACGATCTCGCTCAGCCGCATCGAACCGGACAGGTGCGCTAAAAGCAGCAGCCCAACCAGCATGGCAAGGCCGCCGACCGTGGTGACAATCAGCGCCGACATAGCAGCGCGTCGGGAGGCTTGTTTTTCGGGGTAGTGGCCGATCAAAAGATAGGAAAAGACAGTGGTCAGTTCCCAGAACACGAACATGACCATGACGTCATCGGCCAGAACAAGTCCGAGCATTGCTCCGGCAAATGCGGTCAGCACGGCGGCAAAGCGTCTCAGCCCGGGTTCAGTGTTTTTGAAATAGAAGGCGCAGTACAGGAACACGAGGGCGCCGATGCCGGTAACAATCATCGCCATCAGCCATGACAGAGGGTCCAGACTCAGTGCCAGGGATATTCCGAGCTGCGGTATCCATTGCATGTGCTCGATCACAGAGCCCGATGTCGCGTTTCCAGTGAAGACCCTCGTGGCGCTCGACGCAATCCACACGCAGCTCGACGCGGGCACGAGTGCGAGCAGGAGAAAAGCTCGACGCCCGAGAGCTCGCACGATCAGCGGGGCTGCGAGGGCAGCGATCAGGTGAGCGCACAGGGCTAAGAACAAGGAGCAACTCCGTCCTGAGGATTCGGGCGGATATGGGGGAAGCTATAGTTTACCGGCTGGCCAGTTTTCATCACATCCCGTGATCAGTGGGAACGCTTACAGTTCGTCGAATCAGACCTCATACTGAATACTGATTCATGGACTGATTCCCGCACTGACCATCGGGCTACGGTCCGTGGCCGTGCCGTGGCGCGCGCATTTCATGCGACGCATCTCATGCGGACTTCGGCATGCAGTATCAACTAGATAGCCTCGGATTACAGTGAGATTATGACACCCCAGACCGCGCAGATATCGCGGATGAGATTTCATCACCCAGCGCGCAACCCTCGCCGCGACGTCGTGGCTTTCGGCTTATGGGACTGGGGCACCTCCGCCTTCAGCTCCGTCATTTTGACCTTTGTATTCTCCGCGTACATCACCAGCGGAGTCGGCGCCGCTGGGGTGACGGGTGAGGCCGCTGTGAAAGCAGCAACCGACAGTGCGGCAGCGACGTTATCGTTCACGCAGATGTGGGGTGCGATAGCAATCGCGCTGCTCGCGCCCCTGCTCGGTGGCCTCGCTGATAAGGGTGGGCACCGCAACACGTTCTTGCGCCTGTTCACCATTCTCATGGTGGTGACGGTCGCGCTCATGCCGCTGGTGGCCCCTGATCGGTCTCACTTGCTGTTCGGCTGTGTTTTGATCGCCGTTGCGCTGGTGTTTTCCGAGCTTGCCGGGGTTTTCGTCAATTCGGTTCTGCCCCAGATTTCAGATGAGTCCAATCGCGGGCGGGTTTCTGGCACCGCGTGGGCACTCGGGTATTGGGGATCGATTCTCTGCTTAGTAATTGTGCTGTTCGGGTTTGTGATGCCAGGAAATGGACTCTTTGGGCTACCGGCGCACGACGCTATTAACATCCGGTCTATTCCAGTTTTTGTGGCTATCTGGATGCTTGTGTTCAGCCTGCCGCTGATGATTTTCACGCCTCCGTCGCCGCGCGATCCTTCCGCCCCCAAGTGGAACCCGCTCAGCGGATACGCCCAAATCTTTATGCGCGTTGCCCGTGCGTGTCGCCGTGAACCAGTGATGCTGCACTACCTGATCTCGTCGGCAATCTACCGGGACGGCCTGGGCGCGATATTTTCTTTGGCGGGCGTGGTTGCAGCCGCCTCGTACGGGTTCTCCCAGACCGAGATCATTATTTTCGGGATTTCAGCGAATCTGATCGCGGGAGTCGGTGTCTACCTCGGCGGCAAGGCTGATGATCGCCTTGGGCCCCGGGTTGTGATCGTGGGTGGCTGTGTCGCGGTGATCCTCACGGCATCGGTGATTTTGCTGTCGGCTGCGCCGATTGTGTTTTGGATTTGCGGTCTCACGTTGAGTTTTTTCGTGGGCCCGATTCAATCGGCTTCGCGTTCTTTGCTCACACGCCTGTCCGATCCAGGCAGCGAATCGGAAAACTTCGGGCTGTACGCGACCACGGGAAGGGCGCTCGGGTTTATGGGTACCTTCGCCTTTGGCGTCACGGTGTCACTGTTCCAGGACACCCGCATGGGAATCCTGGGCGTGGTGATCGTGATGCTGCTCGGTTTGCTGACTTTCTTGCCGTTGAAACTCGGCGCCGCGGGAAAGCCCGGCTCTCAGTTAGCATCAGCAGCGCACGAGGCGAAGTCTTAGCGCTGAGGCGACGCCATGCGACTCGACCCGGGTTGGGTTGGGTTGGGTTGGGTTGGGTTGGGCGAGTTTACGTGAGTTGTTGCTTTTGAGACGGGGCCGTGCGGCCTAGGTCAGGTCTTTAGGGTCCACCAAGAACCCTTCGCCGTCGATCACGAAGCCTCCCAGCACCTCGTGCAGGCGCTTCGCTATCGTCGCACACGCGAAATAAGCTTCCCTCCACCGCTGCGCCACTTTGCGATCAGGCAGCTCTATTTCGCGTTCTTCTTCGTCATGCGGCGCATACACCACCGCGTAGGCGACAAAAGATTCGCGCACCCAATCCACCTTGGCTAGTGCAATGGGAACCGGTTCGGAGCTGGAGACCAGAACATGCACTTCGGCGTCGTCGCGCAGCGGAATCACGACCCGGTAGCCGTCGAGTTCATCTTCGACAACGCCCTCTGGCAGCTCATCCAGACGGGCTTCGGGCACGATGTCCTGGATGATTTCGAGGGTCTCATCGCGCAGAAGTCGGTCACCGGCGATCACCTGAAGATCCGGAACCGAATACCGATGCGGCACTAATGTCGCCCCGGAGTCGGTCACTAGGCGTCCGCCGGTACGTCGCGCGATGGAATGCAGTAAGTCGAGAAGCTTGCGTTCTTCGCGCCAGGGCAGCCCGTCGGGGAATGCACGCGCGTACCCTCTCCGGTCTGTCACACCTGCTTCGGGGGCACTTTCGCGTTCTCGCCGAACCGTCAATGTCCAGGTGCCTGTGCCGGGAATCTGCGTCAAAGATGCGGTTCGGGTCACCCGGATCATGGTGTGCCGCCGCTCAGCGTGCGGGAAACGGTTCAAGATGAGCGCCTCAATATCGTCGACGCTCACCACTGACGGCACTTCTAGACGATGACTCATCGGGAGGGGCCATCTCCGCTCTGATGGATAACCGGATTATCGGGGTGAAAACCGGGGTGGACGGGGTCGTATGACGGTTCGTCATGGTCGACCGCAATCATCGTACGATGAAAGTTCAAGTACGAGCGTGAGGCGGTGGGACCCCTCTGCCCGTGATAGCGGTTCAGATTCCCTTCGCTGCCGTACGGATGTTCAGCCGCCGAAGACAGCTGGAAAAAGCACAGCTGCCCAATCTTCATGCCCGGCCAGAGCTTGATCGGCAAGGTCGCCATATTCGACAGTTCCAAGGTCACATGCCCTGAAAAACCTGGGTCGATGAACCCAGCCGTGGAGTGAGTGAGCAAGCCGAGGCGTCCGAGCGAGCTCTTTCCTTCGAGCCGCGCCGCGATGTCATCCCCCAGGCTGACCAGCTCGTAGGTTGACGCCAACGCGAACTCCCCCGGATGCAGGATGAACGGTTTATCCGGGTCCACCTCAACCAGACGGGTCAGCTCGTTCTGATTGACCGCGGGATCGATCACCGAATACTTGTGGTTATCAAACAGCCGGAAGAAGCGGTCGATACGCACATCAACTGAGGACGGCTGGATCATCTGCGGATCGAATGGGTCCAGCGCGATCCGCCCAGCCGCCAGCGCACTGCGGATGTCACGATCGGAAAGAAGCACGGTTCAAATCTACCGGACAACGCAAGGCATCCACTGGCCCCATGCCGAAGTCGGTTCGTTATGTGAGGGATCGACAGCTTTCTGGGGGGGGGCGACAGTCCCCCTAGCCGAGAGTAAAAGTTCTCCAGGCGGGACCGCAATCCTCTAGGCGGGAACAACAGCATTCCAGGGCATGACGGTTCCCCAGGGGCGCGATAGTTGTCCCGGGAGGGCGCCGACGTCCTGGAAGGGACTGGAAGCCTTTCCAGATGGATCGGAGGCCTTCCGGCACGCCACACCACCGCGCATCGGAGCTCTCTAAATCTATTGAGGAGATCCATCGACAGGATACTTCTCCGGGCCTCGATGGATTTCAATGTGCCTCAGACAGTGCCGGTTCGATTCAACCCCAAGCTCGCGCTATACTATTCAGGTCTGGCCGCTCCTCCCAGCGGTTTGATGCGCGGGTGTAGTTCAATGGTAGAACTTCAGCTTCCCAAGCTGACAGCGCGGGTTCGATTCCCGTCACCCGCTCCATGCCGACATAAACCCTTGAAACATCGGAGGCTAGCCCTAGAAGTGAATTATGCTTTAATCAAGGTCTACATTTTGCTATTTAAGCGACCTGTTATGCAAAGCCGACAAAAGCGTCAGTCCTCACTTGTGGGAAGATTTTTTACCCAGGGGCCTACGGTAACGTCCGCTATTTATCACAAAACTAAGCATAGTCGCCAAGTTTTTCGAGCGATGAAGACTTGGCACAATAAAGGCGTTCAGTCGACGGGCTCCCAAGTAGACTCTTGATAGAAATCTATAGGTTGCGATTAGGCTAACATTGACATGAGGCACATCATATCACCCGTCCCGATCGTCAACGTGAGAGTAAACCATTGGGCGTCACTACCGAGATGACACTCATGAGTTAGCAAAAAGAAATGGGAGTACGGCTTTGGGCAGTTTATTAGCAGTCGCACCCGGGAAACTTTATAGATGCGGTAAAATGTATTTTTTGCTACAGATGCCCGAAAAAGCGAAATGGCCATACCTAGAGAACTCGCAGGTTTCAAGGTAGCTGCAGATATGAAACCGAAGCAAATAATCTCGGTAGCGTGACTTAAAATTCGCACACAAATAGCTTTTCTATCTATTAGTTGCACGTCGACCACCACACGCCAAGTCGGGCGGCGATATAAAGTTGAATAACGAAAAGTTTACAAGGATATTTAGATCAGCACGTTGGATCACATGGCTATTACACTTTGCACATACTCATTGATCCGGTGTATTTAAATAAAGAATAGACAAAGATATAAATATTATTTTATGGAGCTAGACCCAAGTTTTGTATGACATTATTTGAAATGTCATTCACATAAAAGACGACTATCAGAATATTAAGTCGGCCTTCATTTTTAAATCGCGCAAATTAAATTAAGTCGATATATTGCCTTGCTGTACCACAAATAAGCATCAACAGCTTGCAGTCTCTAGTTACTGTTTGATCTATCTTTCGAATGGTCCTTAGGCCTACTTATCGTGAAATCCTGAGAATCTGAAAAACATTTATTACGAAAGCGAATAGCTAGTCCGCAAGATAAAATGCCGCGATCGGGCAGAGAGACACGGGATAAATATGATCCTCTACGGTTAGCAGTATTTATCGCAGAGATTAGGGCTCATATCCGCTGCACGGTCATGAATCATGAGTTGCATACCCATCGGTGGCTGCGCTCTGTGCAGGTGAAGAAATGATGAGATGCACTGGTAAAATGTTCGCCAGTCTACCGATATCAGCTGAAATTAATACCCAGTAATGGTACCAATCGGTAATGTCGAGGCGATTTAAGGTTAGCGCTTCATAACCAATGGAATAATTACAGAGCTATAATAATCACAAGAAATATACCGTCATAGTTTGATACCTAGAAGCGAATTGCATCTAATCTATATGTAATACGAGTTATTTATCGATTTCAAATTAATAAGATCAAGAACCTCTCTCAAAATTAGGTTGCTATGTTAAATCGTTAATGGTACTACATCGTCCCAATTCGACACGGATAGACTTAGCGAAGTTTTGAGTTTGACTATGCAACGAATGTTTAATATTAAAATCGTAAAGATTGCAGGCAGACGCAATTATTTTAATATTAAAAAGCATAAATGCGAGTCGACATGTTTTGAAAACTAACAATCTTACCTTGAAGAGTAAATAGATAACTCCTTAACAGATCGACTGCTCTGCGAGGTCTAATATGACAGCAGTTATATAAATATCATAATATTATGAGAGATAAAGCCTTTCTGGGATTAAAAATCCAGCTACAGCAAATTAATGGCAATCAAGGGAATTGCTAAAGAATTTAATCTCATTAAAATAAATAAACCTTGAATGCAATTTTCCAAATTTTTAGCCGATAAATCGAATCAATTATCTAGCTCACGAGGTTAGAATATTATCCATATGTTCAATTATTTATCCTGACTAAATCATACACTTACGCCCCATTGAGACCAGATCGAACTGCGGGATTGCATTGAATTGCGATTAAGTCTCATAATGCGTCCCGACTCAGTTCACCTATAATTTAAGAACCAATACATTGGCATCTACTACAAACAGACCTGGTGCTTTCGCTTTTCATGTAAGCTGCCGGTGGGAAATCGGTAATGATTATCCGTTATCGATAACAATCGATCTTACAGTAGAGTTAGCAAAATGACACTTTAAACCAGGATGGGCCCATATTTACTCAATATAGTCAGTCAAATGAATTATAGATTTTTGTGCCACGGCGATCAGCCAGAAAGTAGATTCTGGCCTTATTCGCAATAAGAAAATTAAGAATTCCAGCATATTGCTTATATATTATAGGTGTGAGTGTGAGAAAAAATAGTAATACTATTCACCTGCATAATGTATTTATTATGCAATTCGCGCGTACAAACTAATAGGGATTTGGGAGCTGCGCATACTAACTTGTTGCATGTAGTCACGCGACAAAACCTACATAAAGCATAATTACCATTGTTTACGATTGAACTGAACTGGCTGCAGTTTAAGTATGGGTCGCCCATCCGCACCTTAGGATGAGCGACCCATCAATTAACTTATACTTTTAGTAAACGCGCTGCGCCGGCGAGTATAAATAACTACTTATGCTGTTGGCGGGAAAACTTTTTGCACTGAGAAAATCCCAATAATATCAACCCTACCAGCGCAACCCACGGAGCAGCAACCAGCATCATTTCGAAATATTCGCGGTGAGTTAGTAGGGACAAAAGGTAAACACCAATTAAAAAACCAAGGTTCCTGCGATGAGATTTCGAACTATCCCTTTAACCAATTCCATCCCTCCTTAAGAGCGCAACCTGTGACGTAGACACCAGCGGAAGCAGCTAGCCCTGCAGGAGTCAACTTAATAACTTGTTTAAGAGCAATTTTGGCACCCTGCTTTTTTAACTCTTTTTCGGCTTCTTTCTTCAAGAGTGCTGCAGCGGCACCCCAAGCTTTCTGCTTAATGTATTGGCCGAGAAGATTGTAATCGATGCCAAAAATCGAAAATCCGAGAATTCCAGTAACGACACATTCCCCAAATGATGCCCAGCTCCTATCGGTCACACCAGTTTTTGAAGCATTCATTGCAGAGGCTATTTTGTGAAACTGATCAATACTGACCTCGGGAGCATACTTTTGAGCATTGTTTTCATCAACAACGTAGATGCCCTTCGAATTTTCCTTAATAATTTTAGTAAAAATTAGCTCGAAGCCTTCTGATAGCTTCATTTCAAAGGTGTCGAGCTCTAAAGCCTCTACTGATTTGGCCGCAGCCGCATGGGATCCATGATAGTCCCCCGGTCTAGCTGCAGACGCCATCCCCATCCCTGCAAACATAACAGTGGTGGCAGTCACTGCAGCAATGCTCTTCTTAATTTTCATGTCCATAACTCCTTTGTGATGTCATCCACTCAAATCCATTTTATGAATAGGATTTTTATAGCGTACCAACATGAGTTGCGAGTCCACACCGGGTTACACGACTTCGACACTAACGATCTATCCGCATCCTACAAAAGTAGGAAAATCGCTCTGCACACTGTCCCCCTAAGGCTTATAGCCCGTACCCTGTCCTTGGGGCTATGTCTAGCATAGCTGCGTTCCACAGTAGCCCTTGCATCGCCTCCACAGCGATACCGTCACGTGTTCATAGCTACTACGTACGTACCAGTAGCTACAGTCAGTTGATCTGCATCATCCATAAGACGAACCTCACGACGTTCAGCGTCAGCTCAGAGCTACTCCCCCCTGCACACAGGCCCCTTCCACCTACGTCGATACCGTCAGGTGAAGGCGCCGGCCGCGCCAATGATCAATTAACCAGCGATCATGACTGGCGATTATCAGGGTCCCATTCCAGCTGGCTAAGGCTGATTCCAGGGCTTCAATGCTCGCCAGATCCAGATAGTTCGTCGGTTCGTCAATCACCACAATCTCTGGGCGACCCTCGACCGCCACCCCAATCTGCGCACGCCGCTGGTTACCCGCCGATAGCTTCGCAATAGGCGTTGCCCACATGGACGGGTGAAGCACTCCCGCGCCAGTCTCACCAATACCCCGGTCCCAGACGTCGCGAGAAAATCCAGCATCACCACATCGCGGCAGACGCTGCGGGATACAGGCCAAAGTCCCACCCACGCTCACGGATCCAGAGGCTGATCCTTCTGCATCGCGCGGCGGTCGGCCTGCAGCAATCCATGTGAGCAGCGTTGATTTCCCAGACCCATTACCACCGGTGACCAGCAGATGCTCGCCAGTCGCCAGATCAAAAGTCACCTCATCCAACCGACCCAGCACCCTCACCGCCCGTGCCGAGATCGCAAGTCCACTACGCACCCGAATCGGCTGCAGGTTCAGACTGAGCTCATAATTGCGCGGTTTACGCACCTCACGTTCTGCGAGCGCTTCAAGACGGCGATCATCGTGACGGGTTCGGCCCACCGCCGTCGCAGCGGCGCGGTCAGAGAAGAACTTCCGCGCCATCCCCGAAGCATTGGCAAGTTGTTTACCACCGCTAGCGATGTCCTCGCTGGCGCGGCGATGCAGTCTGACGCTTCGTTTTTCGGCTTGCTGCGCCGAGTGGAGCTCACGATGAGCGACTTTGGCGTGTTGTTTCGCCTGAAGGTAGTCGGTATATGTACCCGAGCACCGATACACACCAGGCAAACGCCCGCCACCTGCCGCTGTTACCATCGCCTGCCACGGCGCGGTATCGAAGTCATACATGACTGTGGCGACAGCCTCGATAAAGGCACGATCATGGCTAGTCATAAGAACCGGACCCGGCCACTGACAAATCTGGCGCGTCAGAAACTGAGCAGCCTCATCATCGAGATGGTTCGTAGGCTCGTCGAGCAGTAAAACAACCGGCCGAGCAAGCATCATCGCCGCTAGCTCAAGTCGCCCTGCCTGCCCCGGCGATAGCGTCCGAACAGGCCGCATCCGCCCCTCACCGGCGAGCTGAGACAGCCCTAAACCAGCTAACGTCTCATTAATTCGGGCATCCAACGACCAGACATCTGCCGTCGTCATCGCCGCCAGCAGACTGTCATATTCAGCGGCAAGCTGTGACGAGAAGGGCTCAGAGCTGAGGGCTTCTGTCACGTGGTCAAACCGTGCAGACAGCTCGCGAAAATGGGTTAACGCAGCATCGATGTAGTCCTGGACGCTACTGCCCTCGCCCGTCACACTGGGTACTCGCAGGCCGGCTTTAGTCGCACCAGGTATAGATACGGTTCCCGAGTCGGGGCGAATATCACCCGCGATCACGCCGAGCAGGGTCGATTTCCCGCAACCGTTAGGGCCAATCAGACAGGCGCGCTCACCATCTCCAACATACAAGGAGATGCCGTCAAGAAGCGGACGGTCCGTGTACGAAAAGGAAATGCTGTTGATGTCGATGGCAGGCATAGTGATCTCCAAGAGCGTCGGGATAAGACGGCGTCTCGGCTGGGCCGAGTGGAGATCACAGGGTCATCGGAACAGGCATACTCCTTACTAGCTAACAGGGCTGACGAGCGCCGCTGCACTCTTCCCACTGTAGCCGAAGACTAGTGCCAGCGGTGAAGACGGTGCAGTGCCATAAGAAGGTCCCAAGAGCACAAGGGGTCGCGAGCAGCAGTTAAAACCTAGACATGACTAGGAATGATCTGCATGGCATTCCGCCACAATGGGACAGGGATCGTTCAGGTAAAGTCGCCGGTCACGCCACAGCACCCCTTATGTGCACCGCTTTATTTGCGGTGCTTTATCATCGCATAGCCGCTCAGCCCCACGAGACCAAGCACAGCACCGACAATCACCGCGATCACAATTGTGTTGTGATCGCCAGCGTGTGGCCGGGCCGGATCATCGATAACCTCTCCATCTGACGAGGAGTCACCTTGAGCGTCAGACGTATTTTGCGCCGCGAAAATACTCAGGTTGGTGACGTCCTCAAGCGACCTCAGTTTGACAACCTGACCCTCAACAATTCCTTTATTCGCGTCTCGTACCGGGTAGGGCATGATGATGTCTAACTCTAGACGGGACAGCTTCAGGTACGGCTCGGGCAGGATCGGAGGCAAACCAACCTGAACAGAAGCTTTAGGCCCGGTGACATCTACATCAATATCGTCACCCCCAGCGATTTTCCCTCGAAATCGGCACTGTAAATCACCACCTCTAGAGACCGTGCTGACCTCGACGTCTTGCACTCTGATCCCATCAGAGACAAGATCACGGGCAATGCGCTCACAGGTGAGCTTTTGGTCAGCCACCACCGCCTTCGGAAAGGTCCCGACCGCATCGACGCTGATGCGCCCATCCTTCTCAACAGTCGCGCTTGCTTGAAGGTTGCACGCGGTCAGCAACACCGACATAAACATCGCTGTACACAGCGCACATAGAGACTTAACTCTCGACACAGTGAGCTCCTTTATTACGAGAGACTTTTACATTTAAACCGAGGACAACAAGGACTAGGCCGCACACAAAATAACTGCGGCCCCAGCCGAGATGGGTCCAATATGGCCGCCCCTGCGTCCGGCCCCATGACGCATGCACATAGCACATAGCACATAGCACATAGCACATAGCACATAGCACATAGCACATAGCACATAGCATGACCGAATACCGCCCCCGCACCTCACACAAACCGACAAGATGAGCTGGACCCCATCCGCACGAGCCCTCATCGAACGCGGCACTTCCGCCATCACGGCGCAACTCTATGTCAGACATAATCTCCTTCGCAGACCAGCGGAAACCTCAAAAAGATCCGCATGTCCGGTAGACCTGTGTCAGCATTTACCACATGGGATCCTCGGATTTGTGTGGGAATGAGCCCGCGATTTCGCTGCACCGTGTTGTGCGCGAGTTTCACAGCGGACACCAGGTGGTGCGGGCGCTCGATGACCTCACACTCGAGGTTCCGCGAGGCCAGTCCGTGGCGCTGCTGGGAGTCAACGGCGCCGGCAAAACGACACTGAGCAAGGTGTTATCGACGTGGATCTACCCGACCTCAGGCACAGCACGCGTTTTCGGTTTCGATGTAGTACGACAGTCGGCGGCAGCCTCACGATGTGTGGTCCCAATATTTGGCGGGGATCTCGGTCTGTATCCGATGTTGTCCGGTTGGGAGAACTTGCGCTATTTTTCGGCGGTCAGAGGCCAAAAGACCCGAGTCACAGCTTACGATATTGACAAAGCGCTCGACGAGGTGGGGCTCGGCGCAGCGAAAAAACGACGGGTTGAAGAATATTCCAAAGGGATGAAGCAGCGGCTTCACCTCGCCATTGGACTCGCCTCCGATGCTCCGCTGGTCATTCTCGACGAGCCAACAGCCGGTCTCGATCCGATTGAGGCAACCCGATTCCGCGGCACTATTCGCGAGCTCACCGGCCAAGGACGAACAATTCTGCTGACGAGTCACAACCTCGCTGACATTGAGGATGTGTCCGAGCGCGTGCTCTTCCTCAATGGCGGACACATCCAGCACGACCTGCCACTTGACCGCTTCAAAGCACTTGCAGGTTTCCGATATCGACTCAGTGCGACGACCCGCCAACGCATCTCCCGCGAAGGATATTCCTGCGTGGAAAATCCTGACGGAACATTTAGCATCCAGCGCCTACTCGGTGCCGATGAGTTCAGTGAAGTCTCTCGCATGCTTGCGGAGATCGAGGAGGCCGATGTTCTCAATGTCAGCCTTCAAGAGCCCACCCTCGATGAGGCTTTTTCAGCTGCCGCACAAGGGGTGTAAGGATGCCATTTCGCAACCAGTGTGGGATGCGCACGCGGGCAGTTTGCGCATCGTTTCGTCTCCAATTTCTGATCGTGGCCAACCGTCCCATGAATATCGCCACCGGTATCGTGACCCCATGGATGTTCATGTCGTTATACATCCTGCCTAGGATCCACAATGCGACAGCAGCTGATGTCACCGCATCGGTCAGTGCGAGCATCGTGGCATCGCTGTGGTCGGCCTCAATGTGGAGCGGGGCCGGCGTTATCCGGCGTGAGAAATGGATGGGAACACTTGGGTCGACCCTTTCCGGTCATTTGAATCCGTTCAGCGCCGTCCTTTCCAAGATCGCAGGAGCCGTCGCCTACGACGCCTTGCTCATTTCGCTGAGCGTGTCAGCTTTCTGCATCGCCTTCCAATTGCCTATTCAGCTAGAGCATCCAATGCTTACCCTCATGGCGTTTGTGTTGGTGGTGCTCTTCGGCGTATCCTCATCATCGCTGCTCGCTGGAGTGCTGATTCTAAGCCGCAATCCTTTCCACATTACGAACATTTTCGGCACCCCCATACTGCTGCTGGGCGGCCTCTTGATCCCACCTCAATATCTACCGTCATTTTGTTCGTGGATCGCTCAAGGCATTAATTTCTATTGGCTCCGGGAATTCATGAATTCGCTGCCGCACGTTTACCCGGACTACCCGCCCCTCTGGATTGGGATCGGGTTATCCGCCATCTACCTGGTATTAGCCTACATTGCAATGCAGCGTCTGCTGAAACGTGCGAAAAAGGAGGCGACTTTTGAGCTCTCCTAATGTGAATTCGTACCCGCGAGCAACCGCCGCCCGCGAAATGCTGCGATTGGCGTTCCTGCACCAGCTGCGGTCCATGCCACTGGGCATCTTGGTGACCACGCATATGGTCCCGGAATTGCTGCGCATGTTGGTCTATATCTTGATCGCGCAGTTGGCTGCTGGGCCGCAAGCGGCGACCGCGGCTGCAGCGGGCGCGGTCGCTCTCATCACCGTCCGGATGACGATATCCGAGCAGAGCGGCGTCCCAGTTGCCGATGTGTGGGCTAAAACCATTGGCAGAAACACCACCGCCGTGCTTCCGCTACATGTCCAGTATGCGATTCGGTCACTTCCGCTCCAGCTCATTGCCGCGATCGACAGTGGGATTGCGTTTGCATTGGTGAGCGTGTTCTACTCGCCGCATTCATTGGATATCGGGGCCTGGCTGCTCAGCCTGTCTTGCATTCCAAGCGGCGTCGCTTTTGGAACCGCTATTTCCGTGTCATGCCTCGGCAAGAATACCCACAATATGGTTCATAACATCGCCGTGAGTATTGTGACGGTGTGCTCCGGTGCGATCATGTCGGTCGATGCGGTCCCAGCTCTTAATGCCATTGGGGAAATTCTGCCGGTCACTCACTCGGCGCAGATCCTTCACGTCGGCGAGGTGTCCTCCTCTGTGTGGTATCTGGCAGGGCACGAACTTTTGATTGGACTAATGTGGTTCGCAATCGCCTGGCTCTTGTATACCGTGCTGCTACAACGGGCACGCCGCACCGGGAGTGCATATTTCGGAAACTGAGATCGACGCCCCGTCGAGAAGAAAGGTTGCCGCTACCACTGGCGCGGGTTGCCCCAGAAGGGAGGCCCATCTCGCCGATAAAATAGCTGAGGATAGATCGAGAGCAGCTTAAGAAAAGCTGCCGTGGTGCAGCACGGATAGCCACCCACCTCGTCCAGAGTTCACCAAAACCTCACTCCTCAGGTGGGCGACAGAATCGGAGGCAGAGCATTGAAAGGAAACCGGCAGCAACGATGGATCGCCATCACGATAGCGACGCTGACCTCGCTCATCACAATCTTGTGGGCGCTCAGGATTGTAATGGGGATGCTGGCCCCTGAGGAAGAAATCGACAATAATGCCCCTCAATTTAAAGCCGCTGGACATCAGGAGATATCGATATCCCGGCCCATGACCTTATACCACGGCGACACAATAATGCTCACGGATTAATGAAGGACTAGCTGCGCAATATGGCGTGATCTGTATGCGGACAACTACCTGGTGGATGCTCAGCTCTGTGCTGATAGTGCTGGCTACGTTGGTGTCCATTGTTGCTCTCGTGCCTGATCTCGGCCCGGTCAGGGCGCTCAGCATGGTCACGCCATTCGCGCAGCTCATCGCGTTCTCTGCCATTCTAGGCTGCGGGGCGGGTTTGTTCGGATTGGTGTTCCTCCTATCCGCCTGCATTATTAAGCGCGGGCGACGATACCCCTTCACAATTGGTTTGGCGTGGCTCATCGCCGGCATATGTTTCGTGCTGTTCCCAGCGGGTATGACTCTCCCTCCCCCAGAGACCAGCCCGGTCAATGCTCAAACGATCACGGTCGCGACGTTTAATAGCGGATCAGCTCTCACCTCGACGGACATTGACACCCTGGTCCGCTCATACGCCCCGAATGTCATCGTCTTGCCAGAAACCTCCGGTCCGGAGCTCGACGATGCTGTAGCAGGCAGTGGTTTTCACGGGTCGGTCTACACCGTGCCAGATGACGGTTTCCCCAGCACCTATACCGGGGATATCGATCCCACCAGCGTTTTAGTCAGCACGCAGCTCGGCCCAGCCCAGGTGATTGACGGACCCATGACGTCATTCGGTACGGTTGCTATCCGGTTCTCCGACCCATCACTCCCGATCGTCATCGGCCTTCATACTGCGCCTCCCCTACCCTCGATCGTCCATGAGTGGAGATCTGATCTCGATCGAGTTATCGCATTTGGTGAGCACTCCAACACTCCGCTCATACTCGCGGGAGATTTCAACGCAACTTTGCGGCACGGACCGATGGCGACCCGAACTCGGCTTATCGACACAGCGCAACAATGCGGCAGATTCCCTCAAGGAACTTGGCCGACCGCATTCCCCCGGGAATTTCGTTCCCAGATTGACCACGTCATGCTCAGCCCGAATATGGTTGCCCACACTTGCGCGGTGGTCGATATCGGGCAATCAGATCACGCCGCATACATTGCCACCATCGCTATGACGCTCTGACCAGAACCGAGTGTGAACCGAGCTGGTTCGTCCTGCGCTTCACGAATTCGTATCCGGCCGACAAGCGGTCGAGCCCTCTACCACGATGCGTCGCATAGGACCTCAGACAGTACGGTATTCATATCTCCATGGGTCGACGCACCATGAGCAGAACCTAACCCCCATGCAGCACCATCCTCATACACAATATGCGGCATAGCAAGTAAAATAGTCGACACTAGCATACGACCAATGTATTATTGAATATAATCAAACCAATCATCTAAGCAATCACGGACATATGCATTCCCCTCCTCAATCAGGAGATTAAGATGCATCGAAAATCTCATAAGCTTACTCCACCGTGGATGATATTTACCTTAGGCCCTCTCGGAGGTACTGCCATGTTCAGTACAGCAATGGCTTTTCATGGCTCCATCTTCTGGCTACCCCTTGATATCCTTGCCATATGTTCATTGTTAGTTATGCTCGTCATATTTGGCTGAGAGTTTAAATAAAGTAAGTGGCACATGACGTTGGCTCGCATTTAATATCTGTGCCACAGGAAATGCAATCTCAATGCTCCACGTAGGCACAAATTTTTATGTCATTAAAAATAAATTATAAACCTTATAATATTACGCTAGATTTATTCCCATTCAGGATCGTCTATGGGAAGCCATCCACGGTAGAGAATCTCCCGGGGAAGCCGCCGACTCAAAGCATTCCAAGTACTCAGCCACGAACGGCGAACCTCAGTCGGCAACCAGTTTTCGGAGCGCAGCTCTAGAGGAAGAAGAGGATCCAATCGCAACGCATCCTCAAGTCCTTGCGCGAGAAGCAATTGCGCATGGAGAACCGCTTCCATGCCGAGCACAGCTGTGATGAAATTATGTTTTAAAAGTGAGGCAAGGTCATGATACCTAGCAAGCAGTGGACCAGCAGGCCAAAGCATTTCAGCGAGTTCAATGGGATCATCCGTACCTCTCACCTCAACATTTGTTGCGGTAGCAACGACCAGTACCGAACGCTGTTCCTCAGCCAAGAACTCCACAAGATTATGCGGCGAAATGAACAGGCTCGTAGATATGTTTGCCGCCCCGAATCCAATAAGCTCTCGGCGCAGTTGATCCCTAAGATTTCGGTCAGATTCTGGAACATGCGGCGCGAACAGTCTCCAGCACCCATCCCAACGAATCATGCCCCTATCTTGAGCAAGTGCTAATTGCACTGCGTACCGATCACGCCCGAGTCGCGCAAGTCCGGTGTTTGTGGCGGTAAGTACTCCTTGGCGTCCGCGGCCAGTAACATCGATTTCACCGGCCGCAGCCATCCTGCGCAGGGCGAGTCGAAGAGGTTGATCTGCCATCCCAATGGCATTTGCAGTGTCGTACACTAAATCGAGAGTAACGCCACCATCAGTGGGGAGAAACGCCTCAATAATGGTGCGCGGAGTGATCTCTGTTCTTACATTTTTCATAATCCAATTTTCTTCCGCATGACGATGTAGCAATCAAATCCGTAAAGATGGCGCAGGGGTCCCATCCATCCGCGATCAATTTCCACGAATCCGCGCCGGTTGTAAAGCGATTTTGCCCGCGGATTTGCTGCGATCACGGTCAACTCGATGGCAACCGCTCCACAGCGTTGACCAAACGCCGATACCGCGTCAAGCAGGGACGATCCGATACCCCTTCCGCGCATTTCCCGATGAATACAAATCCCATCAAGGACTACTACGCCCTTACATTGGCGTCGCCTCAAAACAAACAGCACAAAAAGTGCCCACATTGTAGCCACTGGCGACAAATATCTACGTAGATAATCCCATGAGAGCTCAACTGCGCCACACCCGGATTCGTAGTATCCACATACCCCGCGACGCTACCGGCTACACGCGCAACCAGAACCCGGTCCCGACGCAGACAAGCCACCATCACGCGGCGCCCAATTGAGGGATTGGAGAAGGCAGCCGAGAGCTTGCGGCCGAATGCCTCCCAGTACAACTGCCCGACCTCCTCCCGCTCAGTTTCAGCGAACCCGTTCCCGATCACTATTTCTCCCACACCTCAAGATATCATGTAGACTACGATCGTGCGCCGAGCAATATGTAGCAGACGAAACCGCCTACCCCTCCTGCTTGCCGGTCCGCTGACATTCCTTCTTGCACTGGGTGGGCTCATAGTCCTTGGACATGACTTTCGGATCGAACAGAATGAAATTTCGATCAATACCGGAAAGGAGCAACTTCAAGGAGTGCTCACCACACCAAAATCAAAGCAACCTCGCGGTCTTGTGATAGTTGTTCATGGCGATGGGCCTATCGATGCCACATATGGAGGGCTCTACCTTCCATGGTTCGAGGCTGCGGCGGATGCCGACTACGCAACGCTGTCATGGAGTAAACCTGGAGTGGGCAGGTCCACAGGAGACTGGCTCACTCAGACCATGTCCGACCGCGCTACCGAGACATCCGCGGTGATCGATTGGGCTAAGAGCAATACAGGCGTCCCGACCGACCGCATTGTCCTATGGGGAGCTAGCCAAGCGGGATGGGTGCTGCCGAAAGTTGTAGCTTCACGCACCGATATCTCGGCAGTCATCGCGGTCAGCCCCGCAATTAACTGGCTGCAGCAAGGGCGATACAACCTCTTAGCCGAACTCGACCACAACAAAGTTAGCACCGTGGAAAAAGAAGCAGCCATTGCACGTAGCAACCACACAGTAGCCCTCCTCAAAGAAGGTACACCTTACGACACCTACAAGTCTCTTACAGGTGACCCCGAGCCAATGAGCCGGGATCGTTGGAAGTTTGTTTCCCTCAATTACACATCTGACGCCATAGCCGACCTAAAATCCATGGCCGATCAACAGATTCCGATCTTTCTTCTGCTCGGAAATTACGACCTCAACGTCGACATTAAGAATACCGAGTCGTCATACAAACACCTCTTTAGAGACAAGCTGATTATTAAACACTTCAATGCTGCACACTCGATGGCACGGCCCATCTTCGAGGACTCACAGGTTGCAGGCGCGCTTGTCGGAACTTTATGGCCGCGTGCACTAATGGCCACAAATGTTCTTAATTCTTATCACGACTATCTTTCAAGGATTCCATGATTATCGCGGCCGAGCCGCGGAATCGGTGTCCGGTTGCAACTCAGCTCTTTTACGACCGAGATCTAGTTGCCAGACGAGTGCAGCTGCAACGCATCGCCCGATATAGGCAATAAAGTTTAATCATGAGACTTGCTAGTCCGACACCGATGCCACACCTTATCTCATATGCGATTTATTCATTGAAAACCAACATGACAATGAAATAAAAATTGATAAGTACTCAGTGCATTGAGACAATATAATAACGGTGACAAATTTTCCAGGAAATCCTTAAGAATAAGGCCACCGTGGATAATATTTGCGTTGGGCCTCCTAAAAGGTGCTGCCATGTTCAGTGCAGCAATGGCTTTTCATGGCTCCATCTTCTGGCTATCGCTTGGCTCCCTTACCATATGTTCATCATTGGTACCGCTCATCATCTTTGACTGGAGGTCAAAATAGCATAAATAACACACGATGTGGGCTCGCATTTAATGTCAGTGCGGCAAGAGCTAGGATTTCAATGCCTTCACATAGGCGCGAGTTTTCTTCGCCGCCCACTCGTAGTGGGAGCTCGTCGCAGATACTAAGTAGGATCCGAGACTCGTGGTTCCAGTCCACAGGAAATACTTCTTCGTAAATAGCTCCTCGTCACTGAAGCTCTCGATGACAGCGACAATGTCATGGTGCGAGGCCGCTAGCAGTTCACGGGCGTGCTCGTAGGTCGTGTTGCGATGCTGCACAGCAAATAATTCATTGAGGCCCGCATAATTTCGCCACGTATAAGGCGCCGGGAAGAACCCGGCAGGGGTGCCGTTGCGATTAGCCGCCACCCAGGTCAACACGAGATTGTGCCATTCGTGTAAGTGAACCACCACATCGCGCAAGCAAGTATCGCGCCTCCAGTGCGCCTCAGAACCAGCTTCACGGAAACGCTGCGGAAATGGCTTCCGAGCTTGTTCCGCAGACAGAGAGTCCCACAGCGTCGTGAGTTTTGTGAACGAGCTAGTTGCAGCACTTAATAGCTCAACCTTCGTCGTCGGCCTCGGCATAAATCAAGTATAGCTGTCAGCCTGGCGACGGGCAGGTCATTCTCTATCTAATAATGGTGACCGAACCCCGATGAGTCTGGTCCAATCGGGTCACGCTTGTCCATCCTTCCTGCAGCTCAGGCAAACCTTCCAAATTCAGCTATCCACCTCATAGGCCTCGGGTTGAATACTTTCAGGTTGCAGCCTCGGACGGCCTCATACTAGCCCGCCAGGGCCATAGCGTCACAATTCAGTGGACTGAACATCGTAAAAGGTAAAGACATTAAATTGTTCCGGCAGAAAACCCGTGTCGGTCCGCAGAACAATCTGCTGGGGATCGCTGAGCTGTTTTGACGGGATGGAAACCGTCCACACGTAGGTATGTTCGACGCCATGCGCGGTTTTCGATGCCGATGCCCGAAACTCTGGCTTACCTAGCGGAATCGACCGGTGGTCCATGCCGTCATACATACTGAGAATTGGTCGATCCATATTGACCATTGGGGGCGTTGCCGGGCCTGTGACGGAAAGAGTCACGTCCGTCATGAGTTCTTTGCCGTGCGCCGGATACACGTCGGGAGTCATCCCGGCGGTGACGCGAAACCCGACCCCTACCTGGGCGGTACATACCTCTGCCGGGCTACCCTCTTTAATAGAGGTGGCCCAGTGCATCCTGTTCGCAGCGGACTCCGGCAGGCCCGCGTCAAGATAGGCTTGCCTCGCTTGATCACCGAGAATGTTTCCCGTAACAGTGCCTGGATCTGCGGTTGGGACCGCTTTATCGCGGCACGGATCAACAGCTAGCTGATCGCCGAACACCTCGGGACGCGTGGCGAGCTTAGCCGTGATCTTTGGCAGAGACCGCGTTCTGTCCCGGTGTGCACCGGTTGTAGCAGCCGAACCCACCGATGGCGACGTCCCTGGCGAGGCGTGAGGCTGCGTGCTGCACCCCATAGCACTCAGACCGAGAGCAAGAGCCGCGCAGACAACACCATATTTCCGCAGTGAAACCATTTATCCACTCTAGCGGTTCAGGACATTATGAAAACCTCATTCAGCTGAATGCGCCGTCTTCTAGCCACTTGCAGCCACGGTCTAGGCGCGCGTGCACACCGTCATGCAAACATCGCGGCAAGGCGCCGCATTCGTCCTCGCGAGACTTAGTCTCCGCTCTTAGTGACCGTATTTGTTTATAGGGCTGCTAAGCAAGAAATATCCCTGGCGGCATCACACTCTTGCCGCCAGGGATAATCCAGCACATACACATGGGGATTCCGACACGCGCAGTACTGTATATATAGGCGCAGCCTTACTACGAGCGCTGCCGCACGCAGCAGTCATCATCTGCGTAGGCCCAAGGTTTAACCCTTGATAGCACCTTCCCCTACACCGCGGAAGAAGAACCGCTGGAAACAGGCGAAGAAGATAATGATCGGGACCAACGCGATCATGGTTCCCGCGGCGATCGTCCGGGGGTCGGCGGCGAAGTTCGAGTTCAAGTACTCCATACCGACCGTCAACGTGTACTTATCGGGATCCGACAACACAATCAGAGGCCAGAGGAAGTCATCCCACCCACCGATAAAGGCGAAGATCGCAACCACACTGGCCATACCGCGGACACTTGGCCACACGATGTGGCGGAGAATCTGCCACGTATTGGCCCCGTCCAAGGTCGCCGCGTCAGTCAGCCCGTCGGGAATGGAGCGGCACGCTGCGGTCATCAGCAGCACATTGATAGCGCCCACCAAACCGGGCAGGATCACGCCGCCTAAAGAGTTGGCCAGCCCCAACTGTTTAATGGTGAGGAACTGACTCATCAGGGTGACTTCACCGGGAAGCAAAAGAGTCGAGAGCAAAATAGCGAACGCAATTTTTTTGCCCCGGAACTTCAAGCATCCAAGTGCGTAACCAGCGACGGTCGCGAGTACCACGTTCGACACTGCGAGCGTGACCGCGACAATCAGCGAGTGCCAAGCGTATTTCAGGATTGGAATGGTGTCAGCCACCCGGGAATAGTTTTCCAGGGTGAAGTGCCGGGGAATAATGTCCGGCGGGAAGGTGTAGATATCATCGAGCGGGCTTTTAAGTGACGTCGAGAGCTGCCAAATGAACGGACCGACGGCGATCAGCAGCATGATCACTAAGAGGACATAGCGAGTGATCAGGCCGGGCAGGGTTGGTTTTCCAAATCCGCCAGCGCCCTTGGTTCGCCACGGACGGCTCTTAGGTCGCATTGCCCCTGCTCCAGTTCGGGAACCGCGGGCTGAGGTGCCGGTGCGCTGTGCAATGTCGGGGGCGGGAGTTGCGCTCATCGGGCCACCTTCTTACTCGAACGATCCTCACGGTTTAGGTAGGCCACCAGTAGCAGCGGCCCAATGGTGCAGAAGAAGAGCACAACGCTCAGCGCTGAGGCGTATCCCAGACGGCCCTGGAGACCTGAGCCGGTTTGCTGCACCAGCATGACCAGGCTCGATGCCTCGCCACCGGGGCCACCGCTGCCGTTGGTCAGAACGTAAAGCTCGGTGAACACGCGCATCGCCGCCACCGTAATCATGGCGCTGACCAAGAACATGGCACCGCGCACGCCGGGCACGGTCACCGACCAGAAGCGGCGGATAGCGCCAGCACCATCCATTGCCGCCGCCTCGTGCAGTTCCCGGCCGACATTTCCTAGGGCCGCCAGGTAGATCACCATGTAGTAGCCGAGGCCCTTCCACACGGTGAGTAAAACCGCGGTCAGGATAATGCCCCATCGATTCGTCAGGAACGGAATGGGTCCGTGAATGAGCCCGATGAACTGCAACGCTTCGTTGATGACACCGCGCGAATCCACCATCCAGGTCCAGATCAGACCCACCACGACCACTGAGGCGATCACCGGAAAGTAGTAGGTGGTGCGAAAGAGCGCAATTCCCGGAATCTGTTTCTCCACCAGAAGAGCAAGCAGTAACGGCAAGAAGGTAAGGAAGGGAACGCAGGCCACCACATACACCAGACTGGTGACGAGCGCGTTCCAGAACCGCGGGTCAGACCCGATTTCGCCGTAGTTTTCCAACCCAATGAACTGGCCACCGGTCAGCGGGTTCGCATTCGTGAACGACAAAATGATCGTGTTCACAAACGGCCAGAGGGCGAAAACGATCACCCAGATCAGAGCAGGGGCAACTAACACCCATGCGGTTACCGTGCGCTTCCTTCGCATGCTTTCACCAATCCAGTGCGGTCCGCTCCTTTCGCGGAGCGGACCGCACTTTATGTCATTTCAGTCGTTCCGGGTGACGTTTACTTCTGTAAATTCTTATTCCCGTACTCCACGGCCTTATCCAGGGCAACCTTAGCCGACTGGGTACCCTTCAATGCCAAGGCCATCTGCTGATTGAGGTTGGTATTCATATCGTTGGTCCAACGCGGGTTCGTGATGTACTTTGCGTCTTTCAACGATGCCGATGCGATCTTCACCGCTTCGTTTTGCACCTCGTTATCGCTCTTCTCAGCGAATTTCGACGGATCTTCCGATGCTTTCACCGTACCGGGGAGGAAGCCCTGGGCAAGTTTGCAGAACGCAATCTGGTTCTCGTCGTTGGTAGCGAACTTTGCGAAGGCGAGCGCTGTTGCTGGATTCTTCGACTTGCCTGAGACGCTGAGCCCTTGCACGAACAGCGGCGCAAAGGGGAAGCGGGGATTGACTGCCGTATGGGAGAGAATCGTCGGCGCCTCGGTCTTGAGCTTATCCGCGTACGAGGACGTTGAGGTGGTCCAGAGAGCTTTGCCCTGCTTGTATAGCTCAGAGTTGCCCGCGAAGTTGGCGTTCAGTACCTCGGGCGGCATCGCTCCCATTTGGAACAGCTGCGCATAGCGCTCAAGCAGTTTAACGTTTTCATCGGTGTTGAAGTCAAACTTGCCATCTTTCATCGTGATGGTAAAGACCGGCATGCTCGAGATCAGAGGAGTTTTGCCCCCAGCTTTGGCGATCTTCTCAGCCAGGGTGAATACTTCATCCATGCTGGTGGGCAGAGAATTCTTGTCCACTCCGAAAGGCTTAAGGCCCTCCAGGTTCCACCAGTTCATGTCGGTGCCGAGGTACCAGGGGAAGCCGTAAATGCCATCGCCCTCGGTGAGCTTGTAGGAGGTCACGGCCCCGGAGACATAGGTGCTCTCCAGCGAGGGATCCGCCTTCTTCAAGTCCATCAAGAAGTTGCCCTTGACCAGTGGGTATGCCAAGTCAGGCGGAAGGTTGATGACGTCCGGAAGGGTCTGGGAGTTTGCCTGGGAGAGGATCTTGTCCTGGTAACCATCACCGGGCTGATCCATCCACTTCACTTTGGTGCCCGGATGCTTCGCCTCGAAGTCTTTGACGAGTTTCTCGAAGTACGGGGTGAACTTTTCAGACTTGAGTGACCAGGTCTGGAACGAAATTTCGCCCTTGACCTCACCTTTTGCGGCGTCTGAGCCCGAATCCGACCCGCCTGAGCCGCTGCCAGACAGGCCACAGCCTGCCAAGCCAAGAGCTGCCATACCGATTCCGGAGGCGAGTACGTGACGACGTTTGGGGAGCATGATGAACCTCTTCCTCGAAGCTGTCCGGGATGGCGCCTGAAACATACCGTGCTCGGTATCGTTTCTCATGCCACCAGCCCTTGCGATCTCACTGAAGCGCTAAAGCTAAGCCTGACACGGATTCTTATCGCATGTCAACGGGGGCAGCGAGCCCGATCTTTGCTAGCGCCCTTCCAGAGTACACCGCCAAATCGGGAGTAACTTTGGCACTCAACCACAACCCAAAGCAGAGATTCGACCGCCTCGAGCAGTGAAGCGCTTAAGCGGCGTAAGAGTGACATAAAGCGCAGTCTTCCACCGCTCCTATATAAGAACGTGCGCAGAATGACGACGAAGGTACGCGGCGGACCCGGTCGGCCTATGGTGAGATATTCCTATGCCCAAGATCATCGGCCGTTCGCTAGAGGACCATCGCCAGCAAACCCGCACTCGTATTTTCAATGCGCTCGGCGACCTCATGGAATCCAACAGCTTCGAGTCGATTACCTTCGCGCAAATCGCAGCCAAAGCCGGCGTGGGGCGAACTGCACTATACAACCACTTTTCTGATAAAGAGTCCCTCGTCCTGGCCTATGCCATGCACGAAACCAGCGGATATGTCGATCAACTGCGCGCTGGCATGGCGCACGCGCTGGACCCCGTGGATGCCATGCGCCTGTACATTCGCACCCAATTAGACCTGCGCCGTTCATTCCATTTCGCACCCGGTCCCGAACTGCGCAGCGTGCTGTCTACCGCAGCACTGCTGAAAATGCGCGAGCACGTCAAAATCATCGAAGATGTGCTGCGCGAAGTTCTCGACTCCGGGGTTAGCGGCGGTTACTTCACCTCGGATCTGGATATTGAGGCCACGATGCCGCTGATCAGCGCGTGCCTGATCGGTCGCCATATCCCCGAGGAGGAGGGGCCCGCTCGGGAACGCGCCATTGAGGCCGCCACTACGTTTGTTCTGCGGGCATTGAGCGCCCGCCTACCGGAGACCTTATCCGCCTCGGAGGCGTCCGCCTCATCTGAGGTATCCCCCGCCTCAGAAACGGAATGACCCTAGGCTCTCACGTTCCGCAGTTTGCTTACGGCCCGCGTCCCCGTCAAGGTTGCGGCCCCATCGAGGTTACGGCTCCGCCAAGATCACGGCTCTCACGAGCGCACCTAGCGCATATCCATCGAGCATGAAAAGGCCCGGGATGGAGTAACACGTTATGTGTCACACCATCCCGGGCCCATCACCGCAAGAGGAAATCCGCGTCAGAGGTTAGAACTTCGGCTTCCACGCATCACTGTCGAGATCTTCAGCCTCCGATAGCTCATCCTCACTGAAGTCAACTCGGCCAGCATCCGTGTTAGCCAGCAAGATGTGCTCGTCGTCCTCGTCGACATCGCGCGCGAAGAGAGGATCATCCAAGGTGTCGCCGAGATCTTCCAGATCCGGCTCAGCAATGGTGTCGGCGACCGCATACGCCATAAACACGATGGCCAACGCTAAAACAGCGATACCAATCCGCAGGTAGATGTTAGTGCCATTGGTCGCCAGCTGAATCACAGCGGGCAACACTAAAACCGCACTGAGCGCCGAGAGCAGCACGCTCGGCACCGCCAGCCGGCCAATGCTTCCGCGCAGACCCGTCGCCAACACGGCGTTGTCCAAAGCGGCGGTATGGGCCCAGGAACCTGGGCCTCCGTAGCGGCCCGACTCCACAACCCGCAGCGACGAGGACCAGGTTGAGGCGGACGCCCCCATCCACAGGGTGATCACCAGCATGCCAAGTGCCATACCCGCCAAGCTGTACGCCAGCGGCACAGCACCAATCCCAAAGCCGACAATCACCGGCGTAAGAAATGCTAAGACCAGCGGAACTAGAGCTGCTTTGTGGGCATCCCTGGAAAGATCATCCAGGTGAACAACTCCTGATCCGTCCTCTAGCAAGCTAACCCGAGTGTCCAATACGGCACCTGCCGCGATGCGCCGGGCCGCGTTCATCACGGCTGCCCCGGCAAACAGCGCAGCCACCAAACCGATTGCTAGCCCGGCCAAATTGCCGAGCGAGGAAATTGAGAAGTCAACAAGCAAGTGCTCTTCAAGCAACGTCTTCGCGTGCTGAGTCGCAATAACCAGAGCGCGGGCCACCAGTCCAAGGACTCCGACGACCAAGAACACCACCCCAATTCGCAGCCCTGACTGCACCTGCGTATCCGACGTGTGCGCTGCATCCCGAAGGCTATTCGAGGAGCCTTCGCGGTCAACCAGAGCTGAAATCGTGTGGAAGGCCGCGTGCCCCGCAAGCACCAGCATTGCGCCCCCAGCTGCCAGCACCGCAAGATAGATCGCAAGGCGGTCTACGCCACCGGCCAAGACATTCAGCACAACAAATGCAACTGCCATCAAAACTGTAATAACGCCAGCGATAACTCCGCCGAGACCGAAAGCACCGAGGACCGGCAAGCTGGCGCCGGTGCGCGTGGTCCGCGCTACCTGCAAGGTGAGACCAAACCGGCGATCAGCGAGATAAGCCACCGAGAACTGAGCAATCAGGGCGATGACCGCGCCAATTACCACCGCGAGTCCAGCCACCAGATGCGGATGCAGCTGAGAGAGCGTTACCACGTCGCCAACTTCAAAGGCACCGGCAATCGCTGTACGGCGTTCGATCAGCTGGGGTATTTGCGGAAGCATCTGCTCAGCCTGCTTCCAGAGCTCACTGTAGGGCATGGGGTATCCACCGACCACGAGCTCCTTTTGACCAGCCTGAGCGAAGTGAAGCCCGGGGAACGTGGACGGCAGCCACAGCATCGTGGCCGCGACCGCGCCACCCAGTCCAAGACCCGTCGGCAACAATGAGCCGAGCCGAAGCGCGCCTCGCTCCCGACCAGGAACGCCGAGCAGAGTAAAGAACGTGGAGAGAATCGCGGTCACCATGGCAACGCCCGCTACTACGAACGGCACCAGAACACCTTCAACGCCCATCACGCCGATTCCGGCGGCGTACCCGAGCCCTAGCACTGCGGCGGCCAGCATCACCACATCTGCACTGCGGCCCGCCCCGGCTACTACATCGGCGACCCGAACATGGGCGCTGCCTGGGTTGGAGGCACTATCCCGGGCGATCTGGTGTTCACTTGTCCCCACCAGAAGCGCCGATGAGTCAGCAGCGGTCGATGCGAACGCATCAACAGCTCGGCTGGCGACAGCGACCACCGCAGTACCTGCCGCAAAAGCGAGCAGAGCCGTCGCTGCCTGGTGATTGAGGATCAGCACCACGATGACCGGCACCAACGAAGCCAACCCCAACGGGAACAAAACAAACGCCCCGCCGATGCGCCCGACCAAACCTGCGCGCCGCTCGACAGGAACATTTCCTGCCGAGGTCAGAACAAATGCGCCGTGACGCGAGGTCACAAATGCAATGACCACACCCGCGAGGAGCATGCCCGATCTCCAGAACCGCTCGGGCCAGGTCCCCGCCACGAGCAGAAGCAATAGGGCGGCAGGGACGGCTACGAGCAGCGATACCGCAACCGTTGACACCCCCAGGCCGCGCACGCGAGCCACCAAAGCAGCTGTATTCCCGGCAGGGGAATCGGCAGACTCTTCGTCATCCGCCGTATCCGACGCCGACCTTGGCCCATCAGTGGGCACGTCATCAGTCTGACCGTCAGATACATCCGAATCGTCGCTGGATGTCTCCGGCAGACCAGATTCCTTAGACGATGCCCCCGCTCGTGGCAGAAGCACCAATCCGAGCACAATCGCAACGATGGCGATGAGCCCGGTGACGATAAGCGCCCAGGCCATGCCACCACCCATGGCGTAGTGGTTAATGATGTCCACTCTGTTCCTCTCGCTTCGCGTATCCCCGCGCCGAGCACGGGTAAGGGGACCGCCGCAGTTTATCCGTTGAGTGCCAGGTCTAAGCTGTGTTCGCCGTCATCGGTGACAATGACGGGCACCCCCCAGTCTTGCTGGTGCATATGACATGCGGGAAACTCTGCGGCTTCATCGTCGTCACACGAGGCCGCGCGGGCAGCAATATGCAAGACCCCCTCACCCACGTCCGGGTTAATGGTGAGCACCCGGCTCAGCTCGCTGTCCGTTCCAGATCCCGACAGCAGCAGCTCCGACGGGGTCGATGAGACTTGCAGCTGGGTCGACGGGCCAGACGAAGTATCCAGCTTGTGCCCCGGTGGAGTCGAAAAAATGACCCGAAGATTGAAGTGACCAGGAGAAATGGCGGTGACGGGGCGTTGCGTCGTCAAGGCGCCAGTATCGATGGTGCGTCGGGCAGCACCGGCCAGCGAGACAAAAGTCAGGCGGTGAGCAGCCGATTCCACCACTAAAAGCTGTTCGTCTCCGTCGACGGGCTCCACCGCAACCGCGTCCGAAGGCTCCGCCAAATCGGTAGCAACCGTCTCAACCATCTGTGTAACGGGATCGAATAGCCGAATAGCGCCGTTATAGGTGTCGGACATAGCGATCTGACCGGATGGCAGACACGTGACACCGAGCGGATGCTGAAGCAAGGCATCCTGCGCAGGACCGTCCACATGTCCGAAATCAAACAGACCCACACCGATCGCAGTGGCAACCGTGAGACTGTTCACGTCCAGGCACCTCAGCGCGGATGACTCCGCATCTGCGAACCACAGCTGACCGTTGCCGTCCTCATCAACCCCGCTCGTCTGCGCCCACCAGGAGGTTGCGGCCGGGCCATCCACCAGCCCCTCATGGGTGGTTCCAGCAAGCACCCGCAACCGACCCTGGAGCGGGTCAAACGCCCAGATCTGATGGTTGCCCGCCATGGTGACCACAACTTCCCCGAGAACCGCAGAAAAATGCACGTCGTACGGGGTGGACAGGGGACATTCCAAAGGATCACTATCTGCCGCAGGCCAGGAATCCGCCTGCGTCCGCTGCCGTCCAGTACCCGCCACCGTACGAACCTCGGTTTCCACGCGCGGACGCAGTAGTCGGTTATAACCAAACGTCACACCGCGAAGACGATGGCCCGCAGCATCGGCCACCACCACGTCATAACCGCACTCCTGGGCGATCTCCTGCGGAAGAACCGCCAGACCAATCGGTTCGTCGAACTGGGCGAGCTCAGCCTGTCCGTCGGCGTGGCCACGTACCCCGGACCCCACCGTTTCCATCACGGTAGCGGCGTCGTGGTCGAAAATGACTAGACGATGATGACCGGTATCCGAGACTAAGAACCGTCCATCGGGAAGCCGAAGGGCTTTAGACGGGAATCGAAGCGTTCCCGAGATCTCCTCGGCGGGCAGCGCAGGTGGCTCTCCCCTGCTCAAGGTACCGCGCTGCTCATGATCAGAGACGAGCTTGTCGATCAGCGCGTCAAGATCCTCCCCGTGCCCCTCACCACTCATTGTGCGCACGATGTACCCCTCAGGGTCGGTCACCACCAGAGTTGGCCAGGCCTTCACTCCGTATGCGGACCAAGTCGCAAGCTCCGGGTCATCCAGCACCGGGTGGGTCACGTTGTACCGGGCGATATTCTTAATCAGAGCGCCCTGATCAGCCTCATGAGTGAACTTCGGCGAATGCACGCCGATCACGACCAGTTCCTCGGACCATTTCTCTTCGAGGGGGCGCAGCTCGTCGAGAACGTGCAAACAGTTGACGCAGCAAAAGGTCCAGAAATCAAGCACGACGACCTTGCCGCGCAGCTCTTCTAGACCGAGCTCACGACCACCAGTGTTTAGCCACGACCTGCCCGTCAGCTCACTCGCTCGGACCCGGGACGTGAACGCTGTATCTTCGCTCATGCCCCCAGTGAACACGTAACCGGGCCGAGAACGCCACCGGGGCTATCCCCTGACAGCCATCTAAGTAACCAATAAGTCACCTGTTGACCTGGGAAAACAACCAGTTGATAGAAAATAGTCACGCACCTGAAAAATCATGACTCACGCCCGCAAGCTTCGTCTGAGTTCCGCAGCTGGGCCTCACCCTCACCAGAACGAAATCCACTCCAGCAGGTCGGGATCCGACAGGGACGAGATCGTCAGGTCAGCCTGCGGACATTGGGTGTCATGCGATGGCACCGCGATGAGCCGCAAACCAGCGCGACGGGCCGCCAGCGCCCCAAGCTCAGAATCCTCAAAAGCGAGAGTGTCCTTGGGGAAGGCTCCGCACGCAGCCGCACCGGCGAGATACATATCCGGGGCAGGTTTGGGATTTTCCACCGTATCGGAGGACTCAAGCGCCGTCATGTGCCGGATCAGACCGGTGCGGGTGAGCTTATCCTCCAACGCCTCGTGCCAAGAGTTTGACGCCACAGCCACGGGGACCCGGGCGGCTGCAGCCTCGACTACCTCCCGCGCACCGGGCAGAACCCGTAAGTCTCGTGCGAGCGCCGCTTTAAACTCAGCTTCTAGCTCCTCATGGACCCGCTCGACGGGTTGCTGAGCGGCCCGGGCGATGATTGCCACGGATGTTTCCAGTGCGGTGCCGACAATTGTTTTGTACTCCTCCGGGGACAGTTCAGCTCCGTAGCGGGCTAGGACTGTCTTCTGGGTGTGATTCCACACGGATTCGGTGTCGAGGAGCAGGCCATCGCAGTCGAAAACTACAGCTTTCGGCGTCCATTCTCCGAAGGTCTGGGCGAACCGATTGACGGTCATGCAATTCTCCTGAGGGGCAGGTTGTGACATCTTCTAGGAGGTCTAGGGGCTACCACGCGGAAATCCAGGCGAGCAGGCCGGGATCGTCTAATAATCGCAACGAGATATCGACGTCCGGCATCTCACCCGGTCCGGATGGGACAGCGAGCACCCGCAAGCCCGCCGCCCGAGCCGATTGCACCCCGGTCCGAGAATCTTCCATCGCCAACGCGTGGGCGGGTCTGACGCCCAATCGAGTGGCCGCTTGCGTATACATATCGGGCGCCGGCTTCGGCGCATCCACATCGTCGACCGAAATAATGTGCTGCGGCACGTCGGCGATCCCCGCAGTCTCTAGCTTGTGGCGCAAAAACTCTCCCGGCGTGTTGGACGCAATCGCAACCGGCACCCGTTCAGCTGCCGCATGCAGAACGGACTGGGCACCCGGTAGCAGGCACAGCTTCTGCTCAACGTCTTGTAGATGACGGGTAAAAAGTTTGGTCGCGACTTCAGCGGCGGGAATATGCACCAGCTCAGCCACGGTGGCAACCACCCGGTCGGCACTCGCACCCACCAGGGATGCCGCGCAATCTGCCGGGAGTTCAACGCCCGTCTCAGCCATAAATTCCGTGTAGGTCTCGACCCAGACCTGCTCGGTGTTCAGAAGTAGACCATCACAGTCAAAGACCACCGCTTCGGGGGTCCAGGTGCCGAAGGCGGTGAGCAGCCGTTGATGCAGAGGGGGCGAGTCAGAGGTGGACGAGGATAAGGCGTTCACACCCGACACTCTACGGGCTCATCCAGGCTCGTCCGGGAGAGTGCAACCCACCGCTTGGCACAGGCGATCACCAAAAGTTCTAAGGACACCCCTCAAACAGCTCAGGGATCAGCAAATGCACGCCTCAGCACACGCCCTCATGTAAGTAAATACACTCCCCGACTCAGCGGCGATGCGAATCGGCAATCTGGTGACGGGTCGGCAGCCTGAACATCGCGCCAGGCTGCCGACCCTTATATCCCTTCCCCCGAAGGGTCTAATCTAGACTAGCGACATTTATTACCTTTTCTGCTCGATAGCACACATCTGGGCCGAGATTTACATCACAGCCACCCGGTTGGCATGCAGAGAACCCGCCGGGACTTACTTCCCTTTACTCAGGTCGACAAGGCAGAATCAGCCCATGCAGATCACACCCGAGAAGTCCACCAAACTTGCCGTCATCGGAGCCGGGTCCGTGGGCTCATCTCTCGCCTACGCCTCGCTCATCCGCGGCGCCGCCAGAACTGTCGCCCTCTATGACCTCAACACCGCCAAAGTGAACGCTGAAGTGCTGGACCTCGCCCACGGCACCCAGTTCATGTCAGGATCCCGCGTCATTGGCGGCGATGACATCGAGTGCGTACACGATGCGGATGTCGTCGTCATTACCGCCGGAGCGCGCCAAAAGCCCGGCCAATCTCGCCTAGACCTCGCCGGGGCCAACGTCGCCATCCTGCGTTCACTCATGCCGCAACTGCTTGAACAAGCCCCCGACGCGATCTACGTACTGGTGACCAACCCGTGCGACGTGCTCACAGCCGCAGCGGTCAAGATCTCCGGACTGCCCCCGTCACGGGTGATGTCCTCTGGCACCGTGCTAGACAGCTCCCGATTGCGCTGGCTGATCGGCACCCGCATTGGCGTCGCCCCGTCCAGCGTGCACGCGATGATCGTCGGCGAACACGGAGACAGCGAATTCGGGCTCTGGTCCTCGGCATCCATCGGGCAGGTTCCCTTGACCCAGTGGACCGATGAAAACGGCGAGCAGGTCTTCACGCCCGAGGCCTTGGAAGAACTCGGGCACAAAGTCTCGGGCGCCGCCTACCGCGTTATCGAAGGAAAGGGCGCTACTAACTACGCCATCGGCGTCACCGGAACCCGGATCGTACAGGCAATTCTCGGTGATCAGCACGCGGTGCTTCCGGTGTCGACCGTGCTCGATGACTACCACGGCGTCAGCGGCGTCGCGATGAGCGTTCCCTCCATCGTCAGCCGTGATGGCGTCGTTCGCACGCTTGACTTCCCCATGGATGATGCCGAACACGCCCGCTTCATTCGCTCGGCGGAAACTCTGCGTGAGGTCCACCGGCAGCTCGGCATCTAACTCACGGCATCGGATATACACCCAGCCGCGGCAAGGTAACGTCCTAGCCGCGGCTGCTTGGCATACCAGCCGCGTCATCTAATGCACCCCAGGGCCAGTTTCCCCCAGCCGGGCAACTCACGGTCTCAGCGACTCTGCTCAGGCCTACTTAACGCAACCGCAAACCAATCCGTACCTCAGCTTCAGCAGGTCAGCGCATATTCCCACCCAATCAACCTGCCACGGAAATCGACGCGCCAGCTCATCATCGCGCAGGTCCGACCCGTTTTATGACGTGCACCGTTAGGATGGTTATCGCCCCCTCGGTTTAACACCCCTCGAGCTCCCTGCTCGCCGGAGGCGTCCACTGAACGGTATTTCGGAAGGCACACCATGGCTTGCGCTCACGACGACGAGGTTCCCACGTGTGACAAGGTGCTCGTAATTGGCGCTGGTCCGGCAGGACTAGCGGCCGCGGCAGCCTTACAAGAGCTGGACGTGCCCTTTGATCTCGTGGATCGCTCCCGAGACGTGGGAGGAGTATGGAACCCCGACGACCCTCACTCTCCCAGCTGGCCGGGATTGCGAGCAGTCTCATCGGTGTCCACCACGCAATTTGACGACCTATTAATGCCCGCCTCGTTCCCGGCGTTTCCTACCGCTGAGGATATGGCTAAGTACCTGCGCGCTTACACCGCTCACCACGGGCTCAGCGTGCATTTCCGCGGCGGCGTCACGGTTCGCAGCGCCACACCGTTTGGGCAGGGGCGGTGGCAGGTTGAGCTGTCCACCGGAGAAGTGGTGATCTACCGGGCATTAGTTTCGGCCCACGGCATCAGCCAGCGTGCCGCGCTGCCCGATTGGGCTCCCCCGCGTACTCGCACCTCCCGCAGCCCGGGGCATTTTGAGCCGACGGTGCGCCACAGTGTGTTAGAGGGCGAACCGCTTCCGCCCGTCGAGGTGCTGCACTCCAGCGCTTGGGCTGGGGCGGAATCAGTCGCCCACCGCAGCGTGCTGGTCGTCGGTTCCGGACAGTCTGCCGCCGACATTGCGGTGGAGGCCGCAGGCACCGCTCGTGAGGTCCGGCTTGCCATGCGCGAGGGTCACTGGGTGGTGCCCCGTCGTATCGGCCCGCTGCCCGGCGATATGCTCGCGGAACAGGAACCAGCGCTGCTGGGCCAGCTGAATGCACGCGTGGCGGAAAGCGTCGTAACCCGCATGGTCGGCACCCCCCAGGCATTCGGGCTGCCCGCTCCGCAACGCAGCCTTCTCAGTGACACCGTAATCGTCTCGGATGACCTCCTCGACCTGATCCGCTCCGGAGCGATTACGCCCACCGGCGAGGCCCTAGCCATGGCTCAGGACGGGACCGTGACGTTCACACCGCCTCCGAGTTCCCGTCCTGGAGTGACCTCCGTCGAGACGACATGGAGACCAGACATCGTGGTCTTTGCGACCGGCTACCGGCCAGGGTGCGATCACCTCGACGATGATCTACTTCCCCACGGAGCCGATGGATCGTGGGATCTATTCCTCGGCGCCTTCCCCCGGGTGCGGGATGACCTCGTGGTTTTGGGTCAGATCCAGGTCAGTGGCGGCACCTTCCCCATCGTGCGCGAACAGGCCCGCATCGCCGCGCGGATTTTACGCTCCTACCTCGACACCGGGCATCTGCCTGAAGCATTCCGGCAGGCCCGGGCATCCGGGGTACCGTCAACCTTGATCGGTCCCGCCACCCAACGCCTTCCCGAGGGGCCGCGCCAGGTCGTCGGTCGCTTCTTCGGTGCGCTGCGCGCTAAATCCCTCGGCGCGCAGGCACAGAGCACGACGCAACCCTCAGACCGGACGCATCTGCTGGGTCAGCTACGTACATTGCGCGCAGCACTGGCTGGCAACTGACCCATTCACCCGTTCACTGAGCGAAACTATGCCGTGACCTGACTGGCTGACATGCCGGTGATTGTTCCGCCCATTAGCTAGAGCGGCTTACGCACCCACCGGCTGAGGTCGCAGCCACCGGATAATGGCCCAGAAAACCAGGCCGAGAACCGGTGCGGCTACGATCAGGCCGATACCGGCCTGCTGCTGATCAATTAAGGCGTCCGCACGCCAGACCCGCCCCGTCGCTCCAAAAAATGATGCCTGAATTAGCACATCCCGCATCACCAAAGAGCCGCCCCACACAGCAAGAATAAGCGTAAGAAGGACCGACGCGAGGGCAGGAGCAGCCCGCGGATGAGAACGCGAGGCACAGCGCACCGCCCAGGCTCCGCCAATCCCCAAAGACAGCGTTAACAATGCCATCGCCATATGGCCGGTATGGTCGATCAGCGCCCACCGCAGAAGCGGTGAGAAAAACAGTGCAGCAAGGATCACAGCCCCAGCTCCCGAACCAGCCGTAAGCCACCAACCATTCCGGCGAGAGCCCCATGAGCACGAAGCCACCACACCGCTCACAAGCGGACCGACCACCACCAGCAACAGCACATGTTCGGTCACAAACGCCGAAAAAAGCACCCGCCCGTACACGCCGATTGGCCCCAGGAGCACCACCGACAGCACAATCAATCCGGTGAGAAATGCCAGGGACGAGTGACGATGAGGATGCCTCGTGCCGGGTGCAGACAGGCTGAGAGGATGCTGACGCCACCACCACAGCAATCCGAGAGACGCAATCAGGACCAGGGCAAACAGATCCAAACGCCACGTGAGAAGAACCTGCGGCCAGGTGGGCGCCGGAGGCAGACTAAGCCCTGTGACCAGCTCAAAAGGTGGCATTGCTGCGGCGCGAGCCGGAGGCGGACCGGCGGGTGGCGGAGCAATCCTCCCCATCAACGCGCCGAGCCCGGTCGCAATCACCATCACAGCAATTTCCGCAACAGCCAGGCGGGGCAGAATTGCCGTGCCGTCGCTGAGCACTAAGCGATGCCGCTGGAGCATTCCAGCCCCAGCCAGAATCAGCACCACCGCGATTTTCACCGCAGCAAAGCGCCCCCAGGCACCGTCCAGCATTGAGGACAGCCCCGAGACCCCCTGGGTTTGCACCAAAATCATCAGCACACCCGAAACAGCAATGGCAACCCAGGCGACACCGGCGAGGCGCGAATAGGCACGTACAAGAGTGCGTGTCTGCTGAACCCTCAGTCTGATCGTGGGACGGGTGTGAAGGTCAAGGATCTGGATGAGCCCTCCCATCCAGACAACCATGGCCAGAACGTGCACGAGAATCGCTGTGCCTGCCGTCTCGTGATCCTCAGCCGTGCTGGGATGACCAGTGCGCGCTAACCAGACGATTCCCAAAAGTGACAGAGCGACTCCGGCATAACCGCTCCACCGCAGCCGCGCCACCAGCACCATTGTGGTAAGTGCGGCAATCACCGTCACAGCCAGCAGATCCCGGCCAAGCTCACTGGTCACAAAGAGACCGAGATCAGAACCGAAACGCGAAGACCACAGCGGCTGCTCGGACGCCACCGAATACGACAGGATCAAGCCAATCAATGAGGCCACGGTCCAGATCCCCGCTGCCACCGAAGTGTTGGTCATGAGGTGGCCACGCACCTGGTCGCTATCTGGCCCGGATTCGCCTCGCGCGTCAAAAAAGGTGAGTAGACCGCATCCGGACGCTGTCAACGCCATAGCAGTCAGGTAGATCATCGCCACCAGAGTGGATGGAAGCACCTGGGTAAAAGATGTACCCGCGCCTTGTCCGCTGAAAACTCCGGTGGTGATCATAGCCGCGCCGGCGGTGACCGCGAGACCCAAACTTGCTGCCGCCACCAGCATCCAGCGCATCCCTCGCACGGAGCCGGCACCAATCGGGTTAGTGCCCGGGTCGAGACTAGGGCTCGGCCTAAGGCTAGAGCTAGGGCTAGAGCTAGAGCTAGAGCTAGACGGTTCCATGCCCTGCCCGGACATGCCTGTACCGTTCACCGGGTCCAAAGCACCGGTAGGAAAAGTCCGAGCCACATTGCGGCCATGATCGAACCCAAAGTGATCATCAAATATCCGACGGCTTCCACCGCAGCACCGCGACGCAGAAGCATCACAATTTCAAAGGCAAACGTGCTCATCGTGGTTAAAGCTCCGCAAAAACCGGTGCCCACGATCAGCAACAGCCAGGACGGTGAGGTGTCGGCGCCGTTGACCAAGATCCGGGTGAAAAATCCGAGCAGGAACGCACCGGCCACATTTACAACAAATGTCGCCCATGGGATCTGAGGTTTGTCCGGGTGGCGCTGCCACCGCACCCCCAGTTCAGAGACGGAGTACCGCACGAGAGCTCCGAGAGCACCACCAAATGCCACACACAGCACCGCGATCATGCGTGGTCCTCCGAATCACCGTGGGAATCATCAGCGGCATCACCGGCAGAGACAGATTCCTTAGCCCCGCCAAAAAGGCGCAGTCCAGCAGCCAAACCGCCAGCAGCAGCGATAATGCTGCTCAGGATGGTCAGCAAACCGTACTGAAGCGCCGTGACCGAGGCATCGCCTCCGATCATCAACGCGAATTCAATGCTGAACGTTGAGACGGTGGTAAAACCCCCACAAAAACCGGTAACCACCAGTGGTTTAATCCATTGGGGAGCCGATGCCCGGGCGATGAGTGCGCCGGAGACAACGCCGATCAGCAAACAGCCGACGATATTAGCCAGCAGCGTTGCCCACGGAAACCCCATCGTGGCGTGGTTGTGCACCCAGGGGAAAACGAGGCCGAGACCGTATCTGGACACAGCCCCAAGGCTGCCTCCCAACGCAACAAACGCATAAGGCACCCACGGCCGCGGTTTCGCGGGGCTGGGGGCAACCTCCAGCATGGCTTCGACATCGTCGAGATCCGCTGAGGTCAGCGCCGCGAATTCAGTGGTGTGCATCCGCGGATCATCGCGGCGCGCAGGACGCCGCTCAGAAGGCGTCGGAGGCATGGACATCACCGGGGAAGCCTAACAAGCAACCCGGGGAACGGGGCCGCTTCCCAGATGATGAACCCGAGGCCGACACCGCAGGCAAAACCTGCCGACAACTCACGCAATACCTGCATAGCTGCTGGCTGCCCCCCGAATCAGGTCCGCATGAAAACGGATTAGCCCCAGACCAGACCCATTTCCGGATGTTCCAGCACCGCAGAGACATCTCGCAGCAGTTCTGCCCCGAGCGCCCCGTCGATCAGCCGGTGATCAAAGGACAGCGCAAGATCCGTGACCTGGCGCGGAACAATCTGGCCGTCCTTAATCCATGGTTTTTCCTTCACCGCCCCGAAACCGAGGATGACCGATTCACCGGGGTTCAGAATCGGGGTCCCGGAATCAATGCCGAACACCCCAAAATTCGTGATGGTGATGGTGCCATCCCGGGTATCAGCAACCCGAGTTCCTCCAGCGCGAGCGGTGCGAGCCAGCGCCTGGATATCCTCGGCCAATTCGCGCAGCGTCTTTAAGTGGGCATCTTTAATGTTCGGCACGATCAACCCGCGAGGAGTGGCCGCGGCAATACCGAGATTCACATAATGCTTGTAGACAATCTCCTGGCTATCCTCATCCCAAGAAGCGTTGACCTCGGGGTTTCGACGGATAGCCACCAGGAGAGCCTTCGCCACGATCAGCAGCGGTGACACCTTGATATCGCGCCAATCACGGTCGTGACGCAGACGCTCCACCAACCGCATTGTTTCGGTCATGTCCACCGTGTTGAACACGGTGACGTGAGGAGCAGTGAACGCAGAAGACACCATGGCCTCAGCGGTCCTCTTGCGTACGGACCGGATCGGAACCCGAGTCGTCCGTTCATCGCTGACCACGCCGGGAAATGGCTGGTTCCGGGTGGTTTTCATATTGGCACCAAGGTCGTCGGGAGCCTGCGGATGCTCGTCGGGGAAGTAGTTCTCCTCCCCCGCCGGCTGCTCCGCTGAACGCCCTTGGCGCTCAGCCACGTCTGAGGCTGCGGGCTTAGCCGCGGCCATCACGTCATCGCGGGTGACGGTGCCATCCGGACCGGTCGCGAACACGTCGGCGAGCGCAATCCCGAGGTCACGCGCGAGTTTACGTACCGGAGGTTTCGCGAGAATGCGGTCGACGGGGACCTGCGGCGGATGCTCCTGATCTGAGAGCGCGGCACGCCGACGACGGCGCTGCGTCGCCCCCTCTTTGAGACCGTATCCCACCAAAATCTTGGGAGCAGCTGCCTCATCGCCCCCCGTGGCGCCGGTTTCATCCGGCTGCGGGGCATCGGACGATATCTCACCGTCGGCAGCACCGTCGGGCTGGGCGTCACCGTCGGGATGGGTATCAACGACGTCAGCGCCCTCGGGCTGAGTATCGACGTCGAGGAGCACAGCGCCGACCGCAACTTCATCACCGGGCGCGGCGCAGATTCGGGTGACACGACCGGCAACAGGGCTGGGAAGTTCAACCGCTGACTTCGCGGTCTCCACCTCCACCACGATGTCGTTAATCGCGATCAGGTCACCAACGGACACTTTGAATTCGATGATCTCGGCCTCGGTGAGTCCCTCGCCAGGATCGGTCAGGGTAATCGGCACGATACGCGGTGTGCTCATGGGTATGCGTGTTCTCCTTGGTCGGCGCGCCCATACTGGCGCAACCGGGTCCGGTCTAAGTCAGGCAGCGAGTGCGCGGTCCACGGCATCGAGGATGCGGTCGAGATCGGGCAGGTAGGACTCTTCCATTCTCGCCGGAGGATAGGGAAGGTGGAAAGCACCTACCCGAAGAACCGGCGATTCGAGGTAGTAGAAGCAGCGCTCGCTAACCCTGGCAGCGATTTCTCCGCCGAGGCCACCGAAGACCGGTGCCTCATGAGCGATCACCAACCTGCCGGTGCGGCGAACACTCGCGCACACTGTGTCGATATCTAGGGGGCTCAAACTGCGGGCATCGATCACTTCAATGTCAATGCCGTCGCCGGCGGCAGCATCAGCTGCTTGCAGAGCGGTGTGCACCATGGGCCCCCAGGCCAGCAGTGTCACATCTGTTCCGGGACGGACAACCCGCGCAGAGTACGGGGATTCCGCCGGACGGGTTTCAGTATCGACATCGCCCTTGAGCCAGTAGCGGCGTTTGGGTTCAAACAGGATCACCGGGTCGTCGGACTCAATAGCCTGCCGGATCATCCAATATCCGTCTTGGGCCGAGGCGGGTGCCAGAATCCGCAGACCCGCCGTGTGCGCAAAGAGCGCTTCGGGACTCTCGGAATGGTGCTCCACCGCACCGATGCCACCACCGGAGGGAATGCGGATAACCAGAGGCATCCGCACTTTGCCCTGCATCCGGTTATGCATTTTGGCGACCTGGGTGGTGATCTGGTTGAAAGCAGGGAAAACGAACCCGTCGAACTGAATCTCCAGCACGGGCCGGTACCCGCGGAAGGCCAGCCCCACGGCCGTGCCGACAATGGAAGCTTCGGCGAGTGGCGTATCAACCACTCGTTCAGAACCGAACTCGGCATGCAGTCCGTCGGTAATGCGGAAGACACCGCCGAGAGGGCCGATATCTTCGCCCATCAACAGGACTTTGTCGTCGGCGCGCATGGCGTCTCGCAGGCCAAGGTTAATGGCTTTGGCCATGGGCAGGGTCATGGTGCTCATCGGTTCCCCTCCGCGGTCGCCGGGTCAGATTCGTCCTCGAAGAAGGCGAGGTAGGCGCGGTATGCCTCGCGTTCCTCAGCAACCAGCGGGTGCGGTTCGGCGTAGGCGTAATCGAACATGCTCATCGGGTCGGGATCGGGCATCGCATGGATATGCGCGTGCAGGCGCATGGCGAGGTCATGGGCATCGGAATCGGTCTGCTGGATAAACGCATCGTCAATTTCGCCCAGGCCTTTGAGGTGTTTACGCAGCCTGAGAATCGGGTCAAGGCCCTCCCACTGCTGTTCCTCTTCGCGGGAACGATACCGGGTCGGATCATCGCTGGTGGTGTGCGCTGCCATCCGGTAGGTCAGCGCCTCGATGAATGCAGGGCCGCCACCGGATCGCGCTCGATCCAGTGCGTAGCGCGTGGTGGCCAGGGCCACGAGCACGTCGTTGCCGTCAATTCTGACGCTGGGAATTCCCCAGCCTCGTGACCGCTGCGCGAGCGGAACCCGGGTTTGGGTGCTAGTGGGCACGGAGATGGCCCAGTGGTTGTTCTGGCAGCCGAACACGATAGGAGCCTGGAAGGAGGCAGCCCAGGTGAAGGCTTCGGAGACTTCGCCCTCGCTGGATGCCCCGTCGCCGAAGAACGCGAGCACTGCCGTGTCCCGGTCAGGATCGCCCGTACCGACCAGGCCATCGCGTTGGAGTCCCATCGCGTAGCCGACGGCCTGGGGCGCTTGGGAGCCGAGCACGATCATGTACGGGTGGGTGTTGATCTCTGCGGGGTCCCATCCGCAGTGGGATACACCGCGGTACAGCTCCAGCAGGGTCATGGGTTCGATGCCGCGCGCCCATGCCACCCCGTGTTCACGGTAGGTGGGGACAAGGTAGTCGTGCGGGCGGGCACCGTGCCCCATGCCGATCTGGGCGCCTTCTTGTCCGAGCGCACTGGCCCACAGACCGAGTTGGCCCTGTCGCTGCAAGGAGGTCGCCTGGAGATCTGCGGCGCGGATCATCACCATGTCGCGGTAAAAACCGCGCAACGTGTCTGGGGTGACATCTGCGATCAACGGATCGAGATCAGGATGGGGGGTTCTGGTGCCGTCCGGTGCGAGGAGTTGGATCATGGGCTCGTTGCCCGGATCGGCAGGGATCGACGTTTGGAACACACTCACGACGGTAGCGTAACCTACGCAAGCGTAGGTCTAGGTGAAGATGGTCCCGACATGGACGTGACCAGCAGCAAGACTGCGCCAATAGCGCGCCGACGCCACGCCGGGACCACTGCAACACCCCGCAGACAACCTCCTGAAGCCGCACCAAGACCAGCTGGTGAGCTCACCGAAATAACCCGCAAGGGCCGATGCTCACCACCTCGCCTGAAAACAGTTCATCACCGTGAGGTTTTCAGCCAGAGCCCGCACGCCTCGATGATCCGATCATTCGCCTCGGGCTCAGCCACGGTGATACGCACACCGTCGGTCCCATAGGCGCGCACCACAAGGCCCTGTTCGTCGGCAAACGCCGCAAACTCGGCGCTGCTGTGGGCTAACGGCAGGTAGATGAAGTTCCCCTGTGACCGCGGAATGTTCCAGCCCTGGGCCCGCAGTTCGTCTTCGATTCGCTGGCGTTCCTCCCGCAGGGTGGCCGCCCGTTCTTCCAGCAGGTATTCGCTGTCCTCGTCCAGGCACGCCAACGCTCCCGCCTGGGCGAGCGCGTTCGCACCAAACGGCAGGGTCACCTTCGCCAGCGCGGTCGCCAACTGGGGATGCGCAATTGCGTACCCAATGCGCAGTCCCGCAATGCCGTGCGCCTTGGAGAAGGTGCGCAGCAGCACGACATTGCTGTGGCGATGAAAAATATCGAGTGCGTCTAGGCGCTGCTCAGGATTCACAAATTCCCGGTAGGCCTCATCGATGGCCACCACGACGTGATCCGGAACCGCAGCCAGGAAATCTTCGATCTGGTGGGCGGTTAGAGCCAGACCGGTCGGGTTGTTCGGGGTGCACAGGATGATCAGTTTTGTGCGCGAGGTGACGGCCGCGGCCATTGCCTCTAGATCATGGGAGAGGTCCTCGGTCAGCGGTACCTGCACGCTGTGGCCCCCATGGGTTCCGACAATGATCGGGTAAGCCTCAAAGGACCGCCACGCGTAGATGACCTCGTCACCTGGATCTACCAGTGCCCGCACCAAGTCTGCGCATGCGGCCACCGACCCGGTGGAGACGACTACCTGAGATGGGTCAACCCCGACCCGCTGCGCCAAGACGGTGCGCAGTGGCAGCGCCGTCATATCCGGGTATCGATTCAACCCATCGATACTGGCCAGCAGTGCTTCACGCACGGCGGGCAGCGGTGGGAAAGGCGATTCGTTAGAGGACAGTTTGAAGCGGACCTTCCCGTCATCCGCTGCTGGCTTACCGGGAACATAGCTCGGAAGAATATCCAGACACGAGCGGGTACGAATATGTTCCTCGACGGTGGGTTCTCTGCGAGATGGTTCCTGCTCAGCGAGGGCAGAAGAGACGGGGGACGATAATGATTGGGGCTCCATACATCCAGGGTAGTTGGCGCCGAGAGTGACCCGCTTGGAACAATGACGCCATGAAATTCGTCGGCCGCATCATCATCAGCGCCATTGCATTGTTCCTCAGCTCGCTCATCCTGCCAGGCATGCACCTTGCCGCGGAGGGGTCGACCACCTCCCGCATCGTCACCGTGGTGCTGGTGGCATTGGTGTTCGCCATTGTGAACACTGTCATCAAACCCGTTCTGAGCTTTTTGTCGTTGCCGCTGACCTGTCTCACGCTCGGCCTTTTCACCCTGGTGATTAACGCCATCATGCTGCTGCTGACCGCCTGGCTGAGCCAGCTGTTCGGTCTCGCCTTCCACATTGATTCCTTCTGGTGGGCGGTACTCGCCGGCGTTTTGGTGGGTCTGCTGGTGTCGATTTTCGAGGGCTTGGTGGGTCTGCATGAATCCAGGGAAGGCCGCTAGATCTCAGCTCTCGACGCGCCAGGTCGGGGAGCGATGCAAGAATGTTGAGCATGTCGACCTCTTTCGCCGATGTGTTCGCGCGCAGTGCCCCGCCTCTCGCTTTTACCCCTCTCGACGGTCGTTACCGCTCAGAGGTGGCCCCGCTGGTGGACCATCTCTCCGAGGCGGCGCTCAACCGGTGCCGCCTCATCGTCGAAGTGGAATGGATGATCCACCTGACCGACCAGGGTGCTCTGCCAGGTATCCGCAAGCTCACCGATGACGAACGGGCGCTGCTGCGGACTATTCCCGAGGAGTTTGATGAGGAGGGAATCGCCGAACACGCCGCCATCGAAAAGGAGACCGTCCACGATGTCAAAGCCGTCGAGTACTACATCAAACGACGGCTAGCCGGAACCTCGCTGGATTCCCTTTCGGAAATGGTGCATATTTTCTGCACCTCAGAGGACGTTAATAACCTCAGTTATGCGCTGATGGTGCGTGCAGCGGTCACCCAGGTATGGCTGCCGATCCTCGATGAGGTGACAGGTCGGCTCCGCGATCTTGCCCATCGCACCGCCCATGTTCCGATGCTCTCGCGCACTCATGGCCAGCCCGCCACCCCCACCACGCTGGGCAAAGAAATGGCTGTGTTCGCATACCGTCTGCAGCGCCAGCGCGACCGGGTGGCTTCCGATCAGTATCTGGGCAAGATCAACGGCGCCACCGGCACCTACGCAGCGCATTCCGTCGCCGTTCCGGACACCGACTGGCAGCACATTTCCCGTACCTTCGTCGAGCACCTGGGGTTGACCTGGAACCCGCTCACCACCCAGATCGAGTCCCACGACTGGCAGGCAGAAATCTATTCCGACATTGCCCGTGCAGGACGTATCTTGCACAACCTGGCAACCGATATCTGGACTTACATCTCGCTCGGCTATTTCCGTCAGCGCCTGTCGGCACAGGGTGGAACCGGATCCTCAACCATGCCGCACAAGGTCAATCCGATCCGGTTTGAGAACGCTGAAGCCAATTTGGAAATCTCTGCCGCGCTTTTCGATGTGTTATCCCAGACGTTGGTGACCTCTCGGTTGCAGCGGGATCTGACCGACTCCACCACCCAACGCAATATTGCGCCTGCGTTCGGGCACTCGGTGCTCGCAATGAAGAACCTGATCCGCGGTTTAGACGGGTTGGACGTGGATGCCGACGCCATGGCGCGTGATCTGGATGAGAACTGGGAAGTGCTCGGCGAGGCTGTGCAGTCCACGATGCGTGCGCTCGATCTGCGCGGGGTTGAGGGAATGGATCAGCCGTACGAGCGACTGAAAGATTTGACCCGTGGGCAGCGCGTGAGCGGCGAGCGCATGCGCGAGTTCATCGAATCACTCGGTGTGCCTGAGCCCGAACGCAGTCGGCTGTTGGCGCTGACCCCGGCGACGTATACGGGCCTCGCACCGGATCTGGTGGCACATCTTCGTGCGGATGCCCAATGACCGGGCGAACCTCCCCCTGCTGCGGGAACTCAGATGGCCTACCGGATCCCGGCGCCGATGGGGCTAGCGGCTCGAAAGGCTCCGGGGCATGCTCTGCCGAGGCCGGTACCTCCGAAGCCGGCTCCAGCACAGATCAAGCCGCCTGCCACACCATCTCGCCCGGTTACCGCCCGGCGAAAGTCGCCTATCTGCGGCGTCTGCGGCTGATCGAAGGCCAGGTGCGCGGATTGCAGCGGATGATCGACGAAGATGTGTACTGCATTGATGTTCTCACGCAGGTCAGCGCGGTGGTCAAAGCGCTGCAGTCCATCTCGGTTGCCCTTGTCGATGACCATATTCACCACTGTGTGCACGCAGCGGCTGCCTCTGGCGACGAAGCCGCGATTGAAGAAAAACTGGACGAGGTCTTAGTTGCCGTCAAACGTCTTTTGAAGTAAAAACCCGCATTTTAAACTAAAGACTTTTGAACTAAAGCCTTTGAGTCAAAGCCTTTGAACCAGAACTGCACGGAAGGTTATGTATGAAAATCGGTATTGTGCTCGGGTCAATTCGGGAGAACCGTGCCGGTGAAGCTGTCGCACACTGGGTATATGACGATGTCTCAGCCACCTGCGCATCGATGTCGCGGGCCACGGGTGAACACCTCGCGGTTGAACTCATTGATATTGCCGCTTTTCGCATTCCACTACTGACCACCCCCATCCATCCGGCCAAGTCCCAGCGCACCTACGATTCGGAAGGTGTGACGGCATTTTCTCGGGCCGTTGACTCCTGCGACGCCTACATATTCGTTACCGCTGAGCACAACCATTCAGTGCCCGGAGCGATGAAAAATGCCGTCGATTCACTGATGCCGGAGTGGTGGGGCAAGGCAGTTGCGTTTGTGTCCTACGGCGGTAACGGCGGCATCCGGGCTGTTGAGCATTGGCGGCAGATCCTCGGAAACTTCAACATGTATGACGTTCGCCAGAGCGTGAGCCTATCGCTGACGCGAGATCTTCCGGCACCCGGTGAGGAATTTAAGCCTTCTGATCGTCGCAAAGATGAGTTGGCGATGATGCTGTCACAGCTACTCACGGCTGCCAAGGTGGCCACGGACCGACTGTGAATCTCTGCGGACGCGATTTTTTCGTCGGTCGCGCCCGGGATCTCGCCCCACGACTGCTCGGATGCGTGCTGGTGGGGCGAGGAGTATCCCTTCGGATCACTGAGGTGGAAGCGTACGAGGGCGATATCGATCCCGGGTCCCACGCCTATCGCGGACGCACTGCCCGCAATGCCACCATGTTTCGAGAGGGCGGGCACCTCTACGTCTACCGCCATCTTGGAATCCACCACTGCATGAATATCGTCTCCGGAACCGCGGGCACGGCCACCGGCTGCTTAGTGCGCGCCGGAGAAGTGGTCGCCGGTATTGATGTGGCCCGAGGGCGTCGATCTGCCGCCGGCCGCACCACCAAAGATACGGATCTTGCCCAAGGGCCGGGGCGCGCCACCGTCGCCATGGGGATCACCCTCCACGACGACGGGACGGATCTGTGCGCACCCGATTCACCGTTCCACCTATATGCACCACCCCACCCACATAGGCCATCCCACTTATCTGCACCCGATCATCAACCGCATGCCACGCGATCCGGCCTGATCGGAACCTCGGTGCGAATTGGCCTGCGCCCAGAGGCCAGCGACCCCGCGCACTATGCGTGGCGATACTTTCTGCTGGGCGATCCAACGATATCGGGCCCCGCTTCGCTGAATCGCTCCCCTTCATCGGTCATCTGACATCTAAGCTCCTCCCCGAAATAGACCCAGTTCCCAGGCTGATCTGCATACACTCGCAGTGGGACCAACGGAGTATCCCTCCCGGTCCCGGGTCAGCCGCCTCGCATGCGAGGCACTCCTCAACGGACAGGGACAGGACACTGCGCGATGACGACGTACGTGTACGCATTCGACCAGGGACATAAAGACCAGAAAGACCTTCTGGGTGGTAAGGGCGCGAACCTCGCGGAAATGACGAGAATTGGCCTGCCAGTGCCCCCTGGTTTTACCGTTTCCACCGACGCTTGTCGCTACGTCATGGAACATGGAACTAATCCACCTGAGTTAAAAGACCAGGTCGACGCGGCATTAAGCAAAGTCGAAGAACTCATGGGACGCCGATTCGGCGATTCGCAACAGCCATTACTGGTCTCTGTGCGTTCCGGGGCGAAGTTTTCGATGCCCGGAATGATGGAAACGGTGCTCAACGTCGGACTCACCGATGAGACGATTCAAGGTCTTGCCCGCATGGCCGGGGCAGAGCGTTTTGCTTACGACTCCTATCGCAGGCTCATCCAGATGTACGGCAAAACCGTGTTGGATATCGATGGGGAACTTTTTGAGCATGTGCTCGACGATTACAAAGCCCGCCGCCAGGTCAGCTCCGATGTGGGCCTGAGCACCGATGATCTGCGCGGCATTATTGACGAGTTCAAAGCGATCGTGAAACGCGAATCGGGAACACCGTTTCCGCAGGATCCGCGCGAACAGCTCACCCGCTCCATTGAGGCTGTGTTCCGGTCCTGGAATGCGCCGCGCGCCGTCATTTACCGCAACACCGAACGAATCCCGCATGACCTCGGCACCGCGGTCAACATTTGCTCCATGGTGTTTGGCAATCTCGACGAACAATCCGCAACCGGTGTGGCGTTCACCCGTGACCCGGCCAGCGGCGCCCGCGGCGTCTACGGCGATTTCCTCGTGAATGCTCAGGGTGAGGACGTGGTGGCGGGAATCCGCAACACCCTGCCCCTGGCCGAGCTGGAGAATGTGCTCCCCGACTGCTACCGCGAACTCACCGGCATTATGGCCAGGTTGGAAGAGCACTACCGAGACCTGTGCGATATCGAGTTCACCATTGAATCCGGGAAACTGTGGATGCTCCAGACCCGCGTCGGCAAGCGCACCGCTGCCGCTGCCTTCCGAATCGCATCCCACCTGGTCGATGAAGGTTTGATCGACGAAACTGAGGCGCTCACCCGCGTCACTGGTGACCAGCTCACCCAACTCATGTTCCCCCGCTTCGACCGTTCAGGAACCCTCGACCTCATCGCCACCGGCATGAACGCCTCCCCCGGCGCAGCGGTCGGCCACGTGGTCTTTAACTCCGATATTGCCGTGGAGCGCCAGCGCGAGGGCATCCCGACCATCCTGGTGCGCCGCGAAACCAACCCCGATGATCTCGCCGGGATGATCGCAGCCGAAGGCATCCTCACCTCGCGCGGAGGGAAAACCTCCCACGCGGCTGTGGTCGCGCGCGGCATGGGTAAAACCTGCGTGTGCGGGGTTGAAGAGTTCGATGTTGACGGGGTGCACGGAGAAGTCCGGGTGCACGGTAACGTCCTGCTGCGCGAAGGCGACGTGATCTCCATCGACGGCACCACCGGCGAAGTATTCCGCGGTGAAGTCCCGGTGACCCCCAGCGAAGTCGTGCAGTACTTCGAGGGCTCCTTGGATCCGACCTCTCCGGACGCGTCCGAACTCGTTCAGGCGGTTCATCGTCTGATCGGGGTCGCTGATCGCGCCCGGACCATGAAGGTTCGCGCAAATGCCGACACCCCCGAGGACGCGGCACGATCCCGGCGCATGGGCGGCGAAGGTATCGGCCTGTGCCGTACCGAACACATGTTCCTCGGTGATCGGCGAGTCGTCGTAGAAAACCTGATCCTGGCGCATAATCAGGCCGAACGCGATGCGGCCCTGGCCGAGTTGCTTCCGCTTCAGCGTCAGGACTTCCTCGAAATTTTCGAGGCCATGGGCGAATTGCCGGTGACGGTTCGACTGCTCGATCCGCCGCTGCACGAGTTCCTACCGGACCTGACCGAACTGTCGGTGCGGCTCGCTAAGGATGACAAACCGGCCAGTGAGTACGACCAGCGGGTGTTAGAAGCTGTTCAGCGGATGCACGAACAAAATCCGATGCTGGGTCTTCGCGGGGTACGCCTGGGGCTGACCATTCCGGGCCTGTTTGGAATGCAGACCCGCGCCATCTTGGAGGCAGAAGCCGAAGCTCGTCGGCGTGGGCTCAACCCGCACGTGGAGATCATGGTGCCGCTAGTGGCATCGATCCGCGAGCTCAAAGCCATCAACGAGGAAATCCGTCAGGTCGCCCGCGACGTCTCAGAAGAACAAGGAGTGGACCTGACCGCCCGGGTCGGCACCATGATTGAACTCCCCCGCGCTGCACTGCGGGCCGACGAAATCGCGGAGGAAGCGGAGTTCTTCTCCTTCGGCACTAACGACCTCACCCAGACCACCTGGGGATTCTCCCGCGACGACGTGGAGGCCGGTTTCTTCTTCACCTACAAGGAACGCGGCATTTTGTTGCTGTCACCGTTTGAAACTCTCGACCAGTTTGGGGTCGGTGAGCTGGTGCGGATCGCTGCTGAACGGGGGCGTCAGACCAACCCCGATATTAAGCTCGGCGTGTGCGGTGAGCATGGCGGAGACCCGCAGTCGATCCACTTCTTCAACTGGGTGGGCCTCGACTATGTGTCGTGCTCACCGTTTAGGGTTCCGATTGCCCGGCTCGAAGCTGGCCGGGCTGCCTTGACAGTGGATTCGTTCGAGATGAGTCACTAATCGCGCCGATTGATTCCGCGTAGACCGCGTACCGCGTGAGTCTCGTGACCTGGTGGGCCATTCCGACAATGATCGGGATGGCCCACCTCTAAGTTTTGGGGCGGCTTAGTCAGTAGCGCGGACGGATGGACATGGAGTCGATGCTCGCTTCGGGGCTCATACGTGCCGCTAAGCCCACGGCCTGCGCCACAGACTCCGGACGCAGGTAGCGCTCCGCCTCGTACTCTGCCTGTTCACACGCCACGAGTTCCCGTTGCATATCTGTATCGACCCGACCCGGATGAATTGAGGTCACTCGTACCCCATGCGCACGCTCCTCAGCGCGCAGCGCATCCATCATGGCTCTCAGGGCGAATTTGGAGGCCGCATACGAGCTAGTACCCGCACTCGCGGTAAAACCTGCCCCGGAATTAATGGCAATCACTGTTCCCTGTGCGCGGCGCAGGTGCGGTAACAACAGTTTCGTCAGATCGGCACATGCCACAACATTCGTGTCTAGAACCTCTCGCCATTGGGTTGCATTCAGCTCCTGAACCTCACCAAATCCGAGCCGACCTGCCGACAACACCAGCACGTCTAAACCGTCGGGAAGCTCAAGCGTCTCCATGGCCTGCGCTAACGCTTTGTCGTCCGTGAGATCAGCACACAGGAGCTGGCTTCCGGGATATTCCTTGGCGAGCTCTTGCAATGCATTCTGTTGGCGTCCGCCCAGAATCAGGTTGTGGTCTTTGGAGAGGTCGTCGGCGATTGCACGGCCAATTCCGCGCGTCGCTCCGGTAATTAACGCTGTTTTCATACCCACCAGTCTCACACCCCAACGCGCCGCAGGCCCCATCCCGGGAAGTACAAGCCAGCCACAGGGCGCAGCCATTTTCGCCGAGGGGCCGCGAAAACGGGCTGGACCTGGGGCTGGGGCGCGGACTCGGGCTAGGGCTAGAGCTGGGGCCGCGGACTCGGGCTAGGACTGCGCCGCGGACCGCCCTGCCGCATCCATATACGGCTGCCAAAATATGGTTATGGATTGCACCCGGTCCTCGGCGCAGACAGCGTTCACCGCTGCGAAGGTCCGCACCGAGATTATTCTCGTGATGCTTCTGACGCTTGGCCAGTCAGCCGTCTATGCGGTGGTCTCACTCATCGCGAAACTGAGCCAGGGACCGCTGTCTGGCCAAACCACCGCGATGAACACATCGGCCTCACCACGCCCTTACCTGGATCTCACCTACCAGCTGCTCGATATCTTCTTCAACCTGGTGCCGGTGGCCCTGGTGCTGTTTCTACTCAACCTCGCGGGATACCGCGCCTGGCAGACCCTGGGGCTTACCCTGTCCCGTCCGTGGAAAGACGTCGGCTGGGGAGTTGCGCTGAGTGCCGCTATCGGGGTGCCGGGACTGGGACTGTACGCGCTCGGTCGGGCACTAGGCATAACTAGTGAAGTCGTACCTGTCGCATTACACGCCTTGTGGTGGACGATTCCGGTGCTCATCCTCCAAGCCGTGAAAAACGCCGTCTTGGAAGAGGTCATCGTCGCTGGGTATCTCGTGACTCGTCTGGAGGCGCTGGGCTGGAAGCCACGATGGATCATCACGACCTCTGCCCTCTTACGAGGCTCCTATCACCTGTATCAGGGGTTCGGGCCCGGTATCGCAAACGCGTTGATGGGGATCGTTTTTGCCGAGTATTTCCGCCGCACCCGCCGTACCCTTCCTTTGATCCTCGCGCATACCCTGCTCGACACCGTGGCGTTCGTCGGGTACTTCCTGCTGCGCAGCATCATCACGACCTGAGCAGACCCGCGGGGCTGTGTTGTCCCATCCCCGTGGCCGGCGCCTTCCAGTCCTAGCCCCATGCTCTCCAGTCCTGACCCCATGCCCTCCAGTCCTAGCCCCGTGCCTTCCAGACCCGAGACCCGCACCGGTCATAGCGGAGAACCGGCTCCCGGCCGCGAGATCGCAAACGGTGCCGGGCCCAGATAGAGCGATGCGACAGGCTAGAGAAGAGCTAGAGGATAAACGGTTCCTCGGCGCCCTGGGAGGTCAGCGGCAGGCCAGCCTCTGCCCACGCACCCATACCACCGCGCACATTAATCGCCTCATAGCCGTTCTGGTTCAGCCAGATCGCTGCCTTAGAGCTGCGCCCACCTGAGCGGCATACCAGGTACACCGGGCCATCCTCGGGCAGCTCACCGTACCGGGCAAGGAGTTCGCTGGCTGGAAGGTGCTGGGCATTTGGAGCATGCCCAGCATCCCATTCATCGCTTTCACGCACATCCACCAGGAGAGCGCCAGCTGGAATATCGGTGACATCAACGGAAGTAATCGCGTCGTTCATCATGCATGGAGCATACGGCGTCGCCGTAGCCTGCGCGAAGAGACGACCCCGCCTGGCGCGTCGGCGCTCAGCCACTCCGCACAGTGCGAGCACGACCGCACACTACGGCCCAGTCGACACGCTCAGTCGTGCAGCGCCACCGCTCGGATAAGAGGACGCGCCGCCGCAACCGCGCATAGCACCAAGGCGAACGACGCTACGACCGCAATGAGGTAGCCACCTGCGGTCATGAGTGCCTGCCCTGCGTTTCCACCCGCCACCGGCGCCAGCAACAACACAGATGAGACAGCAGCGACGACAGCGCTGAGCACGAGAGGTATTGCCGTCTCCAGGGTTCGGGCGCGGTGTAGATGGTTGAGATCAGCGCCAGAAATATGCATGGCGCGGTACTGGGTCCGCGAGTCGAGGACTTTAGCCGCTTGGGTCACCCCAGTCGATACCGCAGCCAAAACAGTCGCCATACCCAGCGTGAGATACCCGCCTGTCCTGACGTCGTGAGCCATCACCTCATCCGGGCCAGAGGGAGCGACAGCTCCGATATAGGCGGTGATTGCGGCCACAATCAGGGCGAATGAAATGCCGCCGACGGTTCGCCAGCCTGATCGCGGGTCATCTGCAAGACGTCGCGCAGCCACCAACAGCACGGGGCCGCGCGCCACCGCGCCCACAATGCGCGCCACGATCCACACTAGATAGGGTCCCAATAGGTTCACTGACGATATAGCCAGAACAAAGAGCGTAACCATCACTGCTATGGCAAGACCCATGTCCTGATAGCTGAGTCGCGACGCCACAATAAATACCACGAAGATGACCACCCACATCACCACGCGGGCCAACGACATCCGCATATCCCGTGACCGCCGGGCGACTCCAAGTGGGGATGTCGCCACACCGATCAAGCTAATGCTCGCGGAAACCACAGCGAGCACCACAAATCCGATCACTAAGAGGGGGTATCCCCACCAAGGAAGCAGAAGCCCACCGACGCTCAGTTGCTCACCATTAAAGCTGAGCAGCGCCACCAACGGCAGGGTCACCAGGTGCAAAATAATCCCGATCACCGCGCCCACCAGCGCCTGCACGCCGGTATCCAATACGGTTAGGACGCTAACTTGACCTCGGGTTGCCCCAACGAGTCTCATGACCGCAAGCTCATGGTCTCGCCGAGCTAGGGAAAGCCGCGCAGCCGATGCCCCCAAACCAACAGCAGCTGGCACCAACATTGCTCCGGCGATCACCGAGCAGAAAAAGAGAAAACTGTCTGGGGTGTCCTGGATATCTCCTGCCGAAATAGTTCTCCCAAACCATCCGATCCCACCGAGCACGGTCGCCAACATGCCACTGGAGACCGCGAACGCGATGATCGCCAGGGCCTCGCTTAAATGTCCTCGCCGTCTGACCAGCATTAACGACCAGGTTTTCAGCATTGCGTTCATGCCTGCACCCCCGCACCTGCGGGCCGCTGGTATTCGCGCGCGATGATGCCGTCTTGCATTGCGATAGTGCGTTCGCAAAACGAAGCCACATGAGGATCGTGGGTGACTACGATCAGCGAAGCGCCCGCATCGTGGCAGGCGGCCACCAGAGTCGACATCACCTCACGTCCCGTGGCTTGATCGAGCGCCCCGGTTGGTTCATCTGCGAACACCACACTCGGGGTCGATGTCAATGCCCGGGCTATGGCCACACGCTGCGCTTGCCCGCCGGATAGCTGACCGGGACGACGGTTATGCATACCGCTTAAGCCAAGCCGATCTAACCATTGGGCAGCGTTGTTCTGGGCAGCTTTTCGGGAGATGCCTGCAAACATGGACGGTAGTGCTGCGTTATCCAGGGCCGTAAGTTCAGGTAGGAGCTGTCCATCTTGAAAAACGAATCCGAAATCGGTGCGGCGGAGCTTGGTGCGGGCTCGATCGCCCAGTTGGGCGAGGTCTTGATCTCGGTACATAACAGATCCCGAGGACGGCTTATCAATACCCGCCAGTAAATGCAGCAGGGTAGTTTTCCCTGAACCAGACGGGCCCATAATCGCTAGGGACGAAGCCACGGTGACATCCAGATTGACGCCGGCCAACGCTCGGGTCTGCGCCTGCGATGTGCCATAAGTTTTAAAAAGCGCACGCGCGCTCAGCAGTGGAGTATTCATACATCCAAGGTGCCAGCACAGCCATCTCAAGCGGATCGGTCTGCAAACGGATATTCGCACCGAACATACGACCTCAGGCGTAGTCCGAGACGACCTCGGGGCGAAATAGCATCGTCCGAAGGCAAAAAGCCCGGCCAGGTCAGCCGAAGCGCCCGGAGATATAGTCCTCCGTTGCCTTCTGCTTCGGGTTGCGGAACATCACTTCGGTGTCATCCATTTCGATCAGCTTGCCGGGTTTTCCAGTGCCCGCAATATTAAAGAAAGCGGTGCGGTCCGACACGCGCGAGGCCTGCTGCATATTGTGGGTGACAATCACGATCGTATAGTCATTTTTCAGCTCATGAATGAGGTCTTCAATGGCGAGCGTGGAGATCGGATCCAAGGCCGAGCACGGCTCGTCCATCAACACGATTTCCGGTTTGACGGCAATTGCTCGTGCAATGCACAAACGCTGCTGCTGACCTCCGGACAAACCAGAGCCGGGTTTACCCAGGCGATCTTTCACCTCTTCCCACAGGTTCGCGCCGCGCAGAGACTTCTCCACCAACTCATCCGCAGCTGCCCGTGAAATCCGTTTGTTGTTGAGTTTGATGCCCGCGAGCACATTTTCGGCAATCGACATGGTCGGGAACGGATTCGGACGCTGAAAGACCATGCCGACCCGGCGGCGAACATTGACCGGATCCACCCCGGGACCGTAAATATTTTTGCCGTCGATCATCACGTTGCCCTTGGCGTAGGCACCGGGAATCACCTCGTGCATACGGTTGAGGGTGCGCAAAAATGTTGACTTCCCACACCCCGACGGCCCGATCAGCGCCGTGACGCTGCGCGGCTGAATGACCATATTGACGTCCTCGACAGCTAAGAAGCTGCCGTAGTACACATTGAGGTTCTCGACGTCGATTCGCTGCGACACCGCGGGTCCTTTCGCCAGGGGATGCTTGAGACCGGTCCGGGAGGCCGGATTAACGACCAGTCTTCGGGGAGAAGTAATAGGAAACGAAACGGGCGATCACATTCAGCAGCATCACAATCAAGATCAGCGTAAGCGCAGCTGCCCAGGCCCGGTCATAGTTGATCGTAGTTGAGCACGGGTAGGCCATGTTCGTAATCGGATTAGTAATGAGATCAGAGTTGCACACCGCATTACCCAGTTTGTACTGGCTATTAATAAAGGTGGGCAAAGTCGACATGCGCCCATCGAACATGTTGGCATTCATCATGGGCAAAGCGCCGATTGTCAGCAGCAGCGGCGCCGTCTCACCGATCACACGGGCAACAGCCAAGGTCACCGAGGTGGTCAGTCCCGCAATGGCGGTGCGCAACACGATCCGCACAATGGTCAACCATTTGGGGACCCCGAGCGCATAGGCTGCTTCCCTTAGCTCATTGGGCACTAAACGGAGCATTTCCTCGCTGGAACGCACCACGGTGGGGATCATCAAAACACTGAGCGCCACCGCGCCCATCATGCCGATGCGCAGCCCCGGGTCTCCGCTGACGGTGACAAATAGGGAGAGCGCGAACAGACCCGCGACGATCGAAGGAATCCCGGTCATCACGTCCACCAGAAAGGTAACGCCCCTACCCAGAATCTTCATTGGGCCGGTGGTCGCATATTCGACCAGGAAAATCGCGGTGAAGATACCAATCGGCACCGAGATGATAGATGCCCACAGCGTGATTAATAGGGTTCCCACAATGGCGTGAGAGATACCCCCGGAGTTCATACCGCCGATCACACCGGCCATATCGTGGGTCCAGAAATAGCCCGGATACGGTTGGAGAAGTTTCTTCAGACCGCGGCTGACCACTTCCCACAGTAGAGAAATCAGAGGGATCATGGCCAGGGCAAACGCGCCAAAAACAAACAGCGACATGAGCCGGTCCGCAGCCCAGCGAGGCCCCTCGCGCAGCCGTGAATAGGTGTAGCCAACAACCAGATGGACGAAGAAACCAAGGACGACCGCACCGGGAACAGAGAAGGCTCCGCACAGTGCCAGCACCACCCCGGCCAAGATCAGGGAGATGATCCCTGTGGCGAGCAGGTGGTACCACGGCAAGCTACGTTCGGCACTGGCAGCAAACCCAGATCCGCGGCCAGAACTGCCTCGTCCGGACCCACCTCGGTCAGACCCACTCCATCCAGGGCCACCAGCTTCGGGACGGTCGCAAGCCACATCGGCGACACTTTCGACCATAGAACCACTAGACGAAGGATGTGCCATCAGTTCGCTCCCGAGAAGTCCTTGCGGCGGGCGACAATCCCTCGCGCAATGGAATTAATAATGAACGTGATGATGAACAGGACCAACCCTGTAAAGACCAGCCTCGACATATCGATACCGGTCGATTCGGCGCTCTGAGCGGCAATGTTGGCAGCGATCGAATTATGCTGACCGACTTCGAGAATGTGCAGCGAATAGGTGTGTCCAGCCGAAAGCACCATCAACACAGCCATCGTCTCGCCCAGGGCACGGCCCAGCCCCAACATGGACGCGGAGACGATGCCCGAGCGGCCAAACGGCAGCACCGCCGTCCGGATCATTTCCCAACGGGTTGCGCCGAGCGCAAGTGCTGCCTCCTCGTGAAGTTTCGGAGTCTGCAAAAAAACCTCGCGCGTCACTGCCGTAATGATGGGCAAAATCATGACGGCCAGCACAATGGATGCCGACGCGAGGTTGCGCATCGGTTTAGTGGGGTCGCCAGCGAACAGCGGAATCCACGAAAAATAGGTATTCAAAAAGGTGTAGAGAGGTTCCAGCTTTGGCACCAGCCACACCCCGCCCCACAAACCGAAAACAACCGACGGCACCGCGGCGAGCAAATCCACCACGTACCCCAGAAGCTGTGCAAGTTTGCGAGGGGCAAAATGCGAAATGAATAGGGCAATCCCGACCGCGACCGGCACCGCCATCACGAGGGCGAGACCTGCAGCCAGCACGGTGCCGTAAATCAGCGGACCCGTGTAGGCAATTAAGGAGACGGCGTCCGCTTTCCCCGTGAGTTCCTTGCTGCCTTCGATAGCTTCGCGTGACTGCAACGCCAAGAAGACGAACACCGCGAGCAGAGTCAGGAAGATCACCAATCCTGACGCAACTGACATCGATGCGAAGATCCGGTCGGCAACACGCACTTTAGGTTTAGCCATCGGTGCTGGCGGTGCCGCCGATTCCGGCGTAGATGGGGGTGAGGCGGTGCTCACGCGCTAACTCCTCGATTGTGTAACTGCATTCGGCCTTCGATGAGACTCGAACCCGGTATGAGCGAACATGACGGTGCGCCGCCGGACCGTAACGGAGTGATCTGGCGGCGCACTGCCGGTCGCTGGTTGCTGTGAACGGCTCAGGCCTTTGCCTTGATGGACGAAATAGCCTTCTTCGCCTCGTCGCTCAGCTTTGTGGTCAGCGGGGCTGAACCTGCGGCCTGGTGAGCGGCCTGCTGGCCGTCGGTGGAGACGATGTAGTCCGCGTACGCCTTAACCAGATCCGCTTCCTGCTGGTTCTGGTAGGTGTCACACACAGCGAGGTAGGACACCAAAACCAGCGGGTAGGTGCCTGCTTCCTTCGTGGTGCGATCCAGCTCAACCACGATGTCGTGGTCGGAACGTCCCTGTGCACGCGGCGAAATCTCAACGGCCTTGGCCGCTTCCTCCGGGGTATATCCGACGTACTTATCGCCAACCTTGATCTTGGCGGTGGACAGATTGCCAGCCTTGGAAGCGTCGGCGTATCCGATGGTGCCGTCGCCGCCTTCGACCACCTTAATCAGGCCAGTCGTGCCGTCACCGGACTGTCCGCCCGCGTTCGGCCACGTTTCGACGGCTCCTGCAGTCCAGGTTTGCGGGGAGTTCTTCGAGAGGTATTCGGTGAAGTTTTCGGTGGTGCCCGACTTATCGGCGCGATGCACCGGCACGATCTGTTTGTCGGGAAGGTTGGCGTTGGGGTTGTCGGCCTTAATCGCCGGATCGTTCCACTTGGTGATCTTGCCGGAGAAGATACCCGCCAGCGCATCCGGCGACAGCTGCAAGTCCTTCACGCCGTCAAGCTTGTACACCACCGCAATCGGGGAAATGTAGATCGGAATATCGAAGGCTTGCCCCCCAAAACAGCGTTCCTTCGAGGACGTGATCTCCTGAGCGCTCAGCGGTTTGTCCGACCCAGCGAACACCACGCCTTTGCTGAGGAACTGCTCTCGCCCTTTACCGGACCCCACCGCATCGTAGGTGACCGAAGCGCCGGGGTTCAGAGCCATGAAATTCTGGGTCCAGGCACTTTGAGCAGCCTCCGCGGACGACGCACCCGAGCCGGCGAGCGAACCGCTCAGCTTCGAGGACGAACCTGCGCTGCTACTTGCACCGTTGGAGGGGACTTTAACCCCGCCGTCATTGCCACTACAGGCGGCAAGACCGAAGACGCTCACGATACCGAGGGTGGCTGCGGCGGCAAACTTGCTCGTCCGAACGTTCACTAGGTTTCCTCTCCAGAGCCTGTGGCTCTGCACACTCAACGGGGATGCGCACGGGACTACCGATGACATTCGTGAATGTAGGGAGGGCAGGTGTCTAATTGCCGCTAGGCGGGTGAACTTCCGGTTAACAATCTCGTCTATTCGCGTTCCTGCAGCTCAAGCGGCCTCACCGACGCGATGACTGATGTCACAGCGCCATCATGTCAAGCTGATGCGGCTTCACCAGATGTTCGGCAAATGGCGTTCAACAGCCACAACCTTGCCGCGGGCAGTGGTGTGCAGCACCAGCGCCTCCCCTGCGGCGAGGTAAGGGTCCTGCCGAGGAAGCTCCAACGCCGCAGCCTTCGTGGCATGGCGCCTAGCAACTTGAATCACCGTCGGTAAAACCGGTCGATGGGTGCATACAACCGTCGGACGTGCAGCGTCCAAAACCCGTTCCATCACCGCCGCTGTTTTCGACGGGCGTTTCGCATTGCCCGCCTCAGTGAGCTCGTCCCGGGTGACGATATCGATTCCGGCGGTGTGCGCGAACGGTTCCACGGTGGCAAGGCACCGCTTCCACGGACTGGTCACCACTTCTGCCGGGTCGAAGGCAGCCAGCAGCGGGGGCAGAGCCAAAGCCTGCTTGCGACCTTTTCTCGTCAACGGTCGAGTGCCTTCCCCTTTGCGCCATTTAGAGCGGCTGAGCGCTGAACCGTGCCGCTGCACCACAATCGGTACGGTTTGCAGTTCGTCAGCCTCCAGGTAGCGGCGCAGGGCATCAATTTGGACGTGATCTGCCGACCCGCTGACCATCGTGTCCACTGCATCGAGCTTAACCCATTCCACCCGGTCAATCTCTCGTGGGTCTTCTGGCCCCGGCGCCACCCGCGAACGCACGGTTCCCACCCAGTACTGCACGATTTTCGGTCGGCCATCAGGAAGGGAATACACGGCCGCGGGCAATGGTCGGTGCAGACGGATCCCGTACCCGGTCTCTTCGGTGATTTCGCGAATAGCAGCAGCCGGAAAAGTCTCTCCCGCATCCAGTTTCCCTTTGGGCACCGACCAGTCGTCATATCGTGGCCGGTGCACCAACAACACCTCTCGGCGGCCTTTTTTCTCCCGCCACACCAAAGCGCCAGCGGCCAACACCGGGGCCTCTGTTTTCACCCGATCAATCACAGACATAACCACTCCTCACGACCGCCGACGACGACGCCGATGCACGTCAATGAGCTCAGCTTGAAGATCGGGAAGACGCTCCCCGTCGGCATCGAGATAGTGGCGTCCCCAGACACCGTCACCATCCAGATGCCAGCTCGTCATAGAGTCGTCCATGGCCATATCCAGCAAACGGGTCAGCTGTTCGATGTGGTCCGGGCTTGTGATCCTTACGAGCGCCTCCACGCGCCGGTCAAGATTTCGATGCATCATATCGGCGCTGCCGATATACACGATTTTTTGTCCGCCACCGTCGAAGCTGAAAACGCGCGAGTGCTCAAGGAAACGACCGAGGAATGATCGCACCCGGATGGTGTCGCTCAGTCCAGGAACTCCTGGCCGCAGCGCACAAATACCCCTCACCACGATATCGACCGGAACTCCCGCCTGGGACGCCCGGTAGAGCGCGTCAATAATGGTTTCATCCACCATCGAGTTGCACTTAATACGAATTCTGGCGGGCCTGCCCGCAGCATGGTGGGCGATTTCGTCCTCAATGCGCTGCACTAAGCCGTCGCGCAACGCCCGAGGAGCGGTCAAAATCCGGCGTAGCGACGTGGCCGGGGCGTAACCCGACAACTGGTTAAACAGTCGGGTAATGTCCTGCCCCACCTGTTCGTCACAGGTTAAAAGTCCGAGATCCTCGTACATGCGGGCCGTCTTCGGGTGATAGTTCCCGGTGCCCACATGGCAGTACCGGCGCAGCCCGGCTTGCTCACGGCGAACCACCATCGACAATTTGCAGTGGGTTTTCAACCCGACGATTCCGTACACCACGTGCACGCCTGCGTGTTCAAGTTTCCGCGCCCACGAAATGTTAGCCTGCTCATCGAACCTGGCTTTGATTTCCACCAGCGCGAGCACCTGTTTTCCAGCTTCAGCCGCATCGATGAGCGCATCCACAATCGGCGAATCACCGGAGGTACGGTACAGGGTCTGCTTAATCGCTAGCACCTTCGGGTCGGCGGCAGCCTGTTCCAAAAATGCCTGCACGGACGTTGAGAAAGAATCGTACGGATGGTGTAGCAAAATATCGCGTTTGCGAATCGCCGCGAAAATATCCGCGGCTTTAGCCGTCTCCACCTCGTTCAAATGCGGATGAGTGGTCGGCAAAAAAGCCGGGAAATGCAAGCTAGGTGCGTCGATATCCGCGATTTCATGTAATCCGCGCAGGTCGACCAGACTGGGCAGCTCAAATACCTCGGCTTCCATCACACCGAGCTCGCGCACCAACCACTCCCGCACTTCCGGTTCGATGCCTTCTTCCAGTTCCAAACGAACCGGGGCACCAAACCGCCTGCGCAGAAGTTCCTTTTCGAGCACCTGCAAGAGGTTTTCTGCGTCGTCCTCTTCGACTTCCATGTCTTCGTTGCGCGTCACGCGGAAAATATGATGGCCGATGATGTCCATCCCGGGAAACAGCTGATCCAAGTTGGCAGCGATGACATCTTCCAACGGAATGAAGCGCAGTTCTTGCCGATCATCACCGCTCGGGCCGACCGCGTCCTCCGCGCTACGGATACGCACAAACCGCGGCAAGGTATCGGGCACTTTCACCCGCGCGAAATGCAGTTTGTCGCCGCTTTGGCTGCGCATCTGCACCACCAGGTTCAATGCCAGCCCAGCGATATAAGGGAATGGGTGCGCGGGATCCACGGCCAAGGGTGTGAGCACCGGAAAGAGTTCACTGGCAAAGAAATCCACCAGATGTTCCTGCTCGTCGGCATTCAGCCCATTCCAGTGAGTGATGGCGACACCGGCCTGTTCCAAGAGCGCCGGGCGCAGGTCATCCTCGACGATCCGGGACTGCATGACCTGCAATTCATGGGCCCGCCGACGCACCATATCCAGCACCTGCCGCGGCGGGATTCCCGATGGTCCCGTCACCGCAAGACCAGTCTCCAGACGACGCTTCAACCCAGCGACCCGCACCATGAAGAACTCATCCAGGTTCGAGGCGAAGATCGCGGCAAACCGAACCCGCTCCAGCAGCGGCACCTCACAGTCGCGCGAAAGTTCCTGCACCCGCTCGTTAAACGCCAGCCACGACAGTTCCCGTTCTAAGAAACGATCATCGGGTAGCGGCTCCCCGTCCTCGGTCGCGCCGCGTTTGGTGCGAGTGAGCCCGGTGTCTGCGGCGCGAGATGACGGCCTGGCACCGGTTCCGCGGGAGCTGGACCCTCTGCTGCCCGAATTCGATGACGTGCGCACGTTCACGGAGGCAGACTCCTGCGGCGCCAGTACCTTCGGGGTGGAACGCGCCGCAGGGTTCACGGTGACGGGATGGTGGGGTCCGGCCACTTGCGCCGCGGGCCGGAACTGGACGTCTTCGGAGATCACCTCGAAACCGAGATTGCGGTACAGCGTCAGCGCAGGGTCGTTATCCCCCTCCACGTAGAGGTGCACTCGGCGCACGCCGAGATCATGCACGTGATTCAAACTGTGGGTCAGCATGGCACGGGCCAAGCCCTGCCCTTGAGCTTGCGGCGAAACAGCCACCACATAGATTTCTGCGTCACTGGCACCGCGCACATGCTTGACCCAGCACATCCCGAGGATCGTGTGGCCGCGCCGCGCCAAGAGAAGATCGGCGGCATTGAACCAGGACTCACGCATCCGCTCTTCGAGGTCGCGGCGCGTCATATTTCCTTGCTCCGGGTGGCCTGCAAACGCCGCCGCATTCAGTTCCAGCAGACCGGGAGTATCCGTCGCAGGGTCGAAGGTTACAAGCTCGATATCTTCGGGCACATCACCGCGAACCGGGGGAACAGTCAGTTCAAGCCCCAGCTGCAGCAGACGCCGCACCGGAACATCGCCGCGCGAGCCGAGCAGAAGCAACGCCCCTTCCAAGGCGCCGTGAGCCCACACTGCGCCGTCGGGCCGCAGGGCAAGTGCCGCATCCAATAAGGCAGTGCCATACCCCTGGCGCCGGTGTTCCGGATGGACCATGCCCTGCACCGTGCCATCGGGCAAGATTCCTGCATATCCCACGAGTTCTCGATCCGCCGAGTAGACCATGAGATGCCACACTCCCCGGCACCTCGCGGTCGCTTTTAGTCGCAACCGAGCCGCCTCGTCCAGAGGCACCACCCCGTCATATTCCGCAACGGTTTGGCACAGGTCGATGACCGCCCTGCTCTGCCCTGGTGTCAGCAGATCAGTTTTTATCATGGGCGTTCGCGCTCTCCTCACGTCGTGTGACGCTGCTTGGTCCTACTCACGGTGTCTCCCCGGCGCACCTCAGTGCCCGTAGACTGCGGTTTGGGTCTTTACTGTGGGCCCTTAACCAATAAGAACTCTAACCGCCGACGCGACCGCTCGTCGCCTAACGCCTGCGAGACCAGGGAGGCTATCCCATGCCGAGGACAAACCGTGTTCCGCTCGGTGCCGCCCTCGGCCTGTTGATCACGATCATTCCTCTAATCCAGGGTCGGCTCTTTCCCTCCTCGCAGATGCTCAGCGGCATACAGCTTCTTCTAATCGCCGGTGTGTGCGTCATCGTGGTGGGGTTTTTATGCGCGGGCTGGCCTGAACTACTCGAACTTCCGTCCCCGCACGGAACCCGGCTCGTGATGGCTTGCACTGGGATCGCCGCGATTGCGGTAAGCCTGTTGACCAGTGTTGTCCACGCTAATCCCGACCCGCCAGCCTCCTTCACCGGCCTTGCCTTGGTGGTGGCAGCGTCAGTGTTGGCAGCTTTTATCCACGAAATGATGCGCAAGCAGCGGGATCGACTCACAGAGTCACTGACCGGAACGATCTGCGGCGCCCTGATCGTGACGCTTGCAATTGGCTGGATTGAGGCTGCCCGGTTCCCGAGCGGAGCCTGCCTCACTCTCGCTGCGGGTGCGAGTTTCACCGCGGCGTCGTTGATTCTCACACTCCCGATGCGGGGGCAGGTTTTAATTCCGATGGCGCTCGTCGGAGGCACCGCTGTCGGCACCCTGATGACCGCGGTGACTCGGCCTGGCGCATTGACGGTAGCGCTGGTCACCGGGCTCGTTGTGGCGGTTTTGACGGTTTCCATCCACTATCTGCTCACCCGGGTGTACCGGGCAGATGAACCTCGTGCCGTGCTCACCACCGCGGCGGCCCCGGTCGCCGTCATTGGCTTCGTGGTGATCGCGGTGGTCGGCATTTTCGGTCTATAGACCACTGGATCTTACGTGTGCCCGGCTCAAACTCGACCGGGCCGGGTCAGTCGTTCCCGTAACTTCGGGTCGATGTCCGTCCATGCTCGCTACACTGAGCCCATGAGTGCTCTCTCCATATTCTTTACAACTCTCGTGGTCTTGGTTGGCCTTGGCACCGTCGCATTCGCAGGCCTGGTCGTGACCCGCCTGTTTGGCCGGGGTCGCTGACGTGCCGATTGTTCTTGACGAGTCGCTGGATCCGTCTCTGTACCCGCTCGCCTGGCTGGTGGGTGAATGGCAAGGCGAAGGCGCCGTGCAGCTCCCGGGCGAAGACGGCCAGGATGTAGGCCGGCGCATTGAACAGACCGTCTCGGTGGCACCGACGCAGACAGCAGCCCTCGCATGGACCATGCGCACCTGGGTGTTTGACGCCCCATCACCGACCCCACCAACCGCCGTTTTTGCTGGTGACAGTGACGCTCAGTCCCAGGATCAGGCGAAGGCCCCAGATCAAGCCCCAAGCCGCGATTCAGCCCAGACAAGCTCTGATTTGTCGTCGGATGACTCCTCTGAGCCCGACCGCACGCTCTTGCACGAAGAAACCGGGTTTTGGCGCGTAACTGGACCGGTTGAGGGCGCAGATGTTGACAAAGCCCGCGGCGCTAAACCCGGCTCCCCCGAATCCCTGATCCCGTACGACGTGGAGTTCCTGCTCGCCCACCCTGAGGGAATGGTGGAGATCTATGTCGGACAGGTGCATGGACCTCGTATCACCCTCAACACTGATCTAGTGGCTCGCACCCGGACCGGTAGCGGCCATTCAGCAGCGGTTCGTATGTTTGGTTTGGTCCGCGGCAACCTCATGTGGGTTGAAGATCAGGCGAGCGAAGGCCGTGAGATGAGCAGTTACCTGTCGGTGGAACTGCACCGCGCCTCATGACTGTACCGCCCCCACCTCGGGAACCATCCCGGCTAGCTCAGCTTCCCGGAGCGGTGCTGTCCACGGGTCTGGACCAAGGTGTCGCCGCCCATTACGGTGCGTCGCTGCGTGAACAGCGACGCATGGAAACTGGCCGGGCCGTGGTCGATCTGTCCCACCTAGACATCCTGGAGATTGCGGGCGCAGATCGCCTGACCTGGCTGCATGCCATTACCTCACAGCACCTGGTCGGGTGTGTGCCCGGCAACTCCACGGAGTTGCTGGTGCTCTCACCTCAGGGGCGTATTGAACACGCAGCAGCAGTGATCGTGGGCGAGACCAGTCTGATGCTGGTGGTCGATCCCGGGCGCAGTGGTCCGCTGCTGGAGTTTTTCGACCGTATGCGCTTTGCGGCCCGCGTTCAGATCACGGTGCGGGATGACCTCGCTGCTGTCGGTTCCCAGGTTCCCTGGCCAAAGCTGAGCTTGCACAGCCAGCCAGAATGCAGCCAGTTAGCTGACAATTCCAGTGCCCAGACGGTGCACGCACCGGTGGCGGTGTGGACGGACCCCTGGCCGGGGATCTCCGATGGCGGCATCGCCTACGGGCCGGAACCGGAGGACGCCTCTGCCTGGCATTTGTCCCTGCTTCCGCGATCTGCCTGGGTGGACGCGATCGGTCCCGCATGGCATCGTGCCGATGGTTTAGCCGGGCTACTTGCCGCTGAGGCGCGCCGTATTGCAGCCCACCGCCCGCGGTTTCTCTACGAGGTTGATGACCGCAGCATCCCCCATGAATTGGATTGGCTACGCACCGCGGTGCACACGGCTAAAGGGTGCTATCGAGGGCAGGAAACCGTGGCGAAGGTGCTGAACTTGGGGCAGCCACCGCGCCGGTTGGTGATGCTTCATCTCGATGGTGGTCAGGAGACGCTGCCCGTCCATGGCGATGCGGTTGCGTTCTCAGGTCGAGCCATCGGACATGTCACCAGTGCCGCTGTGCACGCCGATCTGGGGCCGATTGCTTTAGCGCTCGTGCGCCGCGCTGTGCCGGTTGATGCGCCATTAACGGTGCAAGCCTTGGCCGGAGACAATGCCACCGTCTTAGATGCCACCCAGGAGCCGATTGTGCTGCCTCGGGACCACGGGCAGCGCCCACCCACCGCGAAACTCTAAAAGGCAGCCCCGCGAAAACTGTGCGAGGCTAGTGCCTCCGCGGGGTAGCCAGCTTCACGCTCCCCTCACCTTAACCTTCACTGGCAGAATGAGAGTATGCGCGCGACATCGGATGGATCCTCCCCCACATCTCCTGACCGCGCTCCCCGCGGCGACCACTCTCATCACGACCATCGCGACGACATTCTTGCCGTGCAGGAACGAGCGCGGCTCGCGCGTGAAGCTGCAGAGCACAAAAACACCCAACGTCTGCTGCGTGAGGCCGTGCACGCATTTACGCAGGCGCAGATACCTCCGATCCCTCTGCGAGCTCGGCCCTATAACGGGGGCCGCAGCATTCGCACGTCGTTGCGCGGATGGTATTTGACCCTGGACCGTCGTGCAGCGGTAGATACTGACGGGAATTTTTACCTTCTGCGGTGTGATGGGTCCTGGCGCGAACGTCTCCACGGCGCACATCCTGCTCCTAGCCCAGCGCCGCTGGTGATCGGTAGGGGTGGACGCGACGGCGAATCCATTGACCTCGCCGAGCTGATTGCACGACGCATTTCGGCGCCGATCCGATGAACCAGCGCCCCACACCGAAAAATCCGTCACCGGACTCATCGGCTCGTCTGCGCCCGTTTGATCGAGTCGTCCATGCAGCGGTGCCGCGCATCTCAGGGTTTCTTCGCGAGGGAGTTCAGCGGCTGCGAGAAGGACTGTGGCCCATCGCTTTAGCATCGCTGGCAGCCGCCCTGGCCTACGCAACCTCGAAGTTCCTCTGGGACCACCCCTACCCGTTCTTTTCGGCGATCGCCGCGTGGATCATTATTGGTTTCAGCACTGAGAAGAAGGTACGCAAGGTTGCCGAGTTATCCATGGGGGTTTTACTCGGGGTTGTTTACGGTGAAGCCCTGCGCTATCTGATTGGGTCGGGTACCTGGCAGATCGCCTTCGTTATTTTCACCGCTGCCCTCACCGCCCGGTTTCTTGATCGCGGAGTTATTTTTGCGATCCAAGCCGGCGTGCAGTCTTTGCTCGCCATGCTGATGCCGTTCCAGGCAGGCATGACCCCGATCGGTCGATTCTTTGATGCGGTCACTGGCGTCCTGATCGCCATTGTGATGCTGATGCTGCTCACCACCGATCCCCGGCGAATTCAACGCCGCGCTGCGATTCAGTTCTTTCGTAGCCTTGACGAGACAATGACTGCGCTGGCCTTATCGGCTCGCAATGGTTCGGCTGAGGTCTCCAGGGCAGCGCTTAAAAAAGTTCGGGCCACCTCGCAGTCCTCAACTGACCAGTGGGCGGTGGCCAATGATGCTGCCGACGAACTTGCCCGGTTTTCTCCGGCTGGTCACCGTCATGCCGCTGAAGTGCAACGTTTTCAGCATCTGTTGGTCGGCGCTGACCGGGCAATGCGTAATATTCGCGTGATAGCCCGACGCCAAACCCAATTTTTGGACGCGGTCGGTGGCCGGCCTCATTCTCATCTGGCTGATGCGTATCTCGCTGGGATCGATGCGATCGCAGCGATCCGAGAGGCTATCGATACCGGGGCTGATTTCACCGCGTCGCGACGAGCCCTACGGCTTTTTAGCTCCTACCTCACTCCGGAGCATCTTCTACGCGGTGATGACGACAAGGATCTGGGGCGGATCGGCCATTTTGAAGGCATCACACTGGTGATTCAGATCCGGTCGCTGGCTATCGACTTGTTGGAAGCCACCGGTTTAGATCATGCTGACGCCCAACGGTTTCTTCCCAGTCTTTTGGTGGTCTCAGATGGACAAATCGTCGGCCCCCGGCCGCTCACCCAGGAAATATCCGCTGTCGAACCCCCAACTACAACCGCAGCCATCGAATCGTTAATTCTCGGAACGATGGATGATGACCCTCCCGAGCAGCCGCACCCTTAGGATTGGCGCATGGTCTTCCAGATTCAGCAATGGATCTTCGTGATCCTCGGCGTCGGTATGTTCGCTCTTCAGATCTGGGCGTTCATCAACGCCCTTAGGTTTCGCCCTGACGCCTATGTCGCGGCGGGTAAGCGCACCAAAGTGTTTTGGTCCGTGCTGACGGGTGTTGCCATGCTGATCGGTTTCATATCGTTGCCCTACCCCATTGGTGGCGGGAACTCGCTCATGTTCCTCAATGTGATCGCCGCAGCGGCAGCCGGTGTTTTTCTAGCCGATGTGCTGCCTGCGCTCAAACGGGTGATGGGCCGGGCTCAGGGCCGCAGCTGGTAAGCATCCACGTGCGTTGAGGGGTGGGTGCGCTCTAGGCACGGCCACCTCTCCCTGATGGCATGCGGCACATGACGTGATGTTGTGCGTGTCCGATCCGACATCATTCGTCTTTGATCCGATGTTTTTGTGCATGCAGACGGGGCTGGCATTCCCGAACAGGAATGCCAGCCCCGTCTTAAGCATTCATGCCTGGGCAGTGATGCCCTGGCACTGTGCACGCCGCATCGTCAGGCCATCTTCTGGCCCTTGGAGCGGAGGTTGTCACAAGCCTCGATGACACGGGCCGCCATACCAGCTTCAGCCTTCTTGCCCCAGGCGCGCGGGTCGTAGGTCTTCTTGTTGCCGACCTCGCCGTCAACCTTGAGCACGCCCTCGTAGTTCTCCATCATGTGGCCCACGACGGGACGGGTGAATGCGTACTGGGTGTCGGTGTCGATGTTCATCTTGATGACACCGTTGTCGACGGCCTCGCGGATTTCCTCCAGGGTGGAGCCGGAGCCGCCGTGCATCACCAGGTCGAACGGCATGTCCTTGCCGTACTTCTCGCCGACAGCCTTCTGGATGTCCAGCAGAATCGACGGGGTGAGCTTCACGTTGCCCGGCTTGTACACGCCGTGCACGTTGCCGAAGGTCAGAGCGGTCAGGTAGCGACCGTTCTCGCCCAGGCCGAGTGCGGCAGCGGTCTTCAAGCCATCCTCGGGGGTGGAGAACAGCTTGTCTTCATCCACATCGGCCGAGTAGCCATCTTCTTCGCCACCGACGACGCCCACTTCGATTTCGAGAATCTTCTTGGCCTCGACACAGCGAGCAAGCAGCTTCTCAGCGATCTGCAGGTTTTCGTCGACCGGAACCGCCGAGCCGTCCCACATGTGGGACTGGAACAGGGGGTTCAAGCCCTTCTTTACGCGCTCGTTGAGGTCGTATTCGATGAGCGGTTCGACCCAGCTGGCGAGGTTCTGCTTCGCGCAGTGGTCGGTGTGCAGGGCGATCGTCACCGGGTAGTTCTTCGCGACCTCGGTCACGAACTGCGCGAGGGCGATAGAACCTGCGACGCGGTCCTTCACGGACGAGCCGGAGAGGTACTCCGCACCGCCCACGGACACCTGGATGATGCCGTCAGATTCGGCTTCGGTGAAGCCCTGAAGTGCTGCGATAGCGGTCTGGGAGGATGAGACGTTCACGGCCGGGTAGGCGAACTTGCCTGCCTTGGCCCGGTCGATCATCTCCGCGTACTTCTCAGGCGTTGCAATAGCCATGCTGTGTGATCTCCTCACGCGGGTGCTTCGGGGTCATGCCGGCAAACCGTGTCTCGGCCTCAGGCCACGGGCGTGCGACATACGGGACGCAGTCGCCGGCCATGTCCTATTGTCCCACAGTGGCGACGCGGCATCACGGGACCCACAGCGCCCAATCATCACCCCATCGGTGAACGACTTATCACAGTGACGCGAGGGGCGCTGCGACGTTGCCTATTCTGTGCCCGGTTTGCGGTTGCCACCTCGTATGAATTGCGGCGCTGTGCTTATGCGGTGGGCTCTTATGGCACGCACGGAATATCCGCGTGTCGACGAATCCACTCGTGCATGGCGATGGCGGCGGCAGCTCCCGCGTTCATTGACCGGGTGGATCCGTACTGCGGGATTGCAACCACGAGGTCCGCCCCGGCCAGCGCGTCCGCGCTCAAACCGGGTCCTTCCTGTCCGAAGATCATGACGGCATGCTCGGGGATCTCGGCGTGCTCAATCGCAACGCACCCCGGCACATTGTCAACCGCGATCACATATCGATCCTCAGCTCGAGCCCACTGTAGGAACTCCGGGACCGTCGGATGGTGGCGCACATCCTGGTAGCGATCGGTGACCATCGCACCACGGCGGTTCCAGCGCCGCGCGCCGACGATATGCACGGCCCCGACGTTAAACGCATTGGCGGTGCGCACCACCGAACCGATATTGAAGTCGTGTTCAAAATTCTCGATGGCGACATGCAGGTCGTGCCTGCGTATGGCCAGTTCCTCAATAATTGCGTCCCGCTTCCAGTAGCGGAAGCAGTCGATCACATTGCGTCGATCACCGTGAGCGAGCAGCTCCGGGTCATACCGAGGGTCAGTCGGCCAGGGATGCGGGTGCGGCCCCACCCCAATTTGCCGTTCGTTGCCGGTCTCCTGCTCTGTTCCCGCATGCCGTTCGGCGCCGATTTTCAGCTCCGCGCTAACGTGTTGCCCCGCGCTGACCTGTTGCCCCGTTTCGGGTTCTCGTTCGGTCCCGGCTTCGGCGCTGCTTTCTGCCGAGGAGGTCATAGCGCCAGTTCATCGACCGTGAACGCGGACAAATAGCGGTATCCAGCGGCTTCGACCTTCTCCCGGGCACCGGTTCCGCGGTCCATAATCACCGCCACCGCCTGAATCTGTGCCCCGGCCTGCGTCATCGCCTCGCAAGCCGTCAGCACCGAGGATCCGGTGGTGGAGGTGTCTTCAACCGCGATCACTGACCGTCCGGCAATATCGGGGCCTTCGATCCGACGTTGAAGGCCGTGCGCTTTTTCGCTCTTACGCACCACGAAAGCATCCAGCGCCGATGAGGTCCCCGCCGAGGCGTGCACGATGGCTGTGGCGACCGGGTCTGCCCCTAAGGTGAGACCACCGACTGCCTGCGCCCCGGGCACAAGGCCCTCACGCTGGAAAAGCTCGAGCATGACCTGCCCGACGAGCGGAGCAGCCTCATGATGCAGGGTGATCCGGCGCAGGTCGATGTAGTAGTCGGCCTGGGCACCGGAAGATAACGTCACTGTGCCGCGGACCACCGCGAGATCATTGATCAGCTGAAGAAGACGAGTACGCGCATCGGTCATGAAGCCAGCTTAACTGGGCTCCGGGCCCTTACCAGGGGCGGAGCGTTCACCGGCCACAGGGCTATCCCCGGATGTGGGCTGTTCCCCATGCGAGCGGTGAATCCCGTTAGAGCGGTGGCCCTCACCGTCACGGCGATCCTGGTTCGGCGCGCTGGCATCATTCGCGGAATGGGCAGAACCCGAAACCTCACCAGTCCACGGCAGTCGAGTCCGCCGCAAAGCTGTTAGCCGCTGGGCTTTTTGGGCCCGTCGGCGACTCGCCCACCGTTCCCACCGCCCGTACGTGACGTCGCGGATCACTGACCGAGGAGCGAACGGCGCCCCTTCCCGACCGGCCCGGTACCGCAGCGACGGGATCGAAAGCACAACCCCCTTCGCGGTGTCCCGCAGGGCTTGCTCCACCACGTACGGTGCTTTCAACCAGGTGATTCGGGGAAGACCATCGACGTTTATCGCGGCCCGGTCATGAAACTCGGTGTGCACATACCCCGGCAGCAACGCGGTCGCCGTCACCCCGGTTCCGCGCAGTTCCATCGCGAGCGACTCCGTGAACACCGTGACCCAGCTCTTTGCCGCCGCGTAGGTTCCCGCGGTCGTGTATGCAGCCAGAGATGACACGTTCAAGATTGCGCCTTTGCGTCGATGCACCATCGCCCGCGCTGCGGCATGGGAGAGCACCATCACCGCTGTCATGAGCGTGTCCATGTGGCGCACATGCTGCTCAATATCGGTCTCTAAAAAGCCGTGGCGCAGCCCGTATCCGGCGTTATTGACCAGCAGGTCGATGGGCGACACCGGATCGAGAAGGCGCCGGGCCACCTTGTGTAGCTGTTCCCGATCCGAGATGTCGGCGCGAAGCGTCTCAACCGAAACCTCCGCAACATGCTCAATCTGGCAGGCGATGGCGCGCAGCCTGTCCTCGTCACGAGCCACCAGGACCAAATCATGCCCGGTTGCCGCCAGCTGCCAGGCAAATTCCAGGCCGAGTCCTGCGGTTGACCCTGTGACCAGTGCGCGTGCCATGTCTCAAGAGTATTCATAGGATCGTCCTCATGCGCATAGCGACTTGGAATATCAATTCAGTACGAGCCCGCTCGGAGCGTCTGCTGGGTTTTCTGACCCGGCACGATGTTGATGTGTTGGCTTTGCAAGAGATCAAATGCCGATCTGAGCAATTCCCGCGCGATGAGCTGGAAGCTGCTGGCTACCAGGTCGCGGCGCACGGGTTGAACCAGTGGAACGGCGTAGCTCTGATCTCCCGGGTCGGGTTGGAGGATGTGCGCACCAGCATCGATGGTCTACCTGCGTGGGGCGATGATGACCTCGTGCACGAGGCTCGGGCGATCGGCGGTCTGGTGGCAGGCTCATTGCGCCTGTGGTCGCTGTATGTGCCCAACGGACGGGAAATTGATCACCCGCATTACGCCTATAAGCTGCGCTGGCTGGACGCGATCCGGGCTGAAGGCGAACGACTGTTGTCCGCCGATCCTGATAGCCGCACCATTTTTAGCGGCGACTTCAACGTGGCACCCCTCGATGAGGATGTCTGGGATCCTGAGTTCTTTGTCGGGAAAACGCATCTCACGCCCGCGGAGAGGGACGCTTTCCACGCCATTGTGGAAGCGGAATACGCAGATCTGGTGCGTCCGTACTGTCCCGGTCCCGGCGTCTACACCTTCTGGGACTACCAGCAACTGCGCTTCCCGAAGCGCCAGGGCATGCGGATCGATTTCTTGCTGGGCTCGCCTGCGGTTCAAAAGTGCGTGACCGGCGCCTTCATTGACCGAGAAGAACGCAAAGGCAAGGGCGCTTCCGATCACGCCCCCGTGGTGGTGGACCTGGACCTGTAGTTAGCCTGGATACCCGATTCATAGAGCCAGACTGGATGTGCTGTCACTGGAGCGGGGCTGGAGCTTGCGTCGATGGAATCGGACTGTGAACTGGAGCCTCGTTCCATGGCGCAGCCGTTGAGTCTTTGGAGTAGTCCGATGTGCAGCCTTCAGCCGATACTTTGAGGCACATCGCCGCTACTTTAAGGCACATCCTCCGGCGCGGACACAAAAAAGCGACGGCACCCTTAACGGATGCCGTCGCCCCATCGGGTCACGAGTCGGGATCAGGCGTGCACACCATCGTCAGCCGTTCCGAAGTTTTCTGCTTCGTTCGGCCGGTCCTTTGCGTGGACCAGTCGCACGTGGGTTTCGATTCGCTTCCCTATGGCTTTGTGATGCATTCAACATACTACTGACGCTTCAGGGATGCAAGGCCCGCTCGGGAGGACCTCACCGCATCGCGCAGCGTCACCAACCCGAGCATCGCCACCGCGGCTGCCACCAGGCCGAGCCCCACCATCAACGCGACTTTTTTCGGCGGATCCAACCGGTCGATCTTCTCGGTCGCACTGACTGGCGAGTAAAAGAACAGAACCGGCCACCCCTGGTCGGCAGCCTCTTTGCTCATCGCGCCGTCGGGGTTGACAACATACGGGTGCCCCACCATGTCCAGGAGCGGAACGTCTGTTTCACTGTCGGAGTAGGCGTAACTCGCGTCAAGATCGTAGCCGCGCAGGCGGGCAACACTGCGCACCCTGTCAGCCTTATCCTGCCCGTAGGCATGAAAGTCCAGTTCGCCGGTGCACACCCCGTCTTTCACCGCGACCTCTGACGCGATGACATCATCAGCTCCAAGCATCCGCGCAATCGGGACCACAAATGGCCGCGCCGCTGATGAGGCGATGACAATTGCACGCCCCTGTGCACGATGCTCAGCCATCAAAGCCACCGCTTCTTCATACACCTTGGGGGCGATGACTTCGGCGAGCGCTTCCTCCACAATGCGTTCGATCTGTTCGGGTCGCCATCCGGCGATCAGCGAGCACAGGTAGGAACGCATGCGCATCATCTGCTCATGATCGGCATCGGCCACGACGTAGAGATAGTGAGTGAAGGCTGCTCGCACCGCATCGGCGCGCTGCATCATGCCTTCCCGGCGCAAAGGCCCACGGAATGCGGTCACGGCATGGGTTGACATGACTGTCTTGTCGAGGTCGAAGATCGCTGCTGCTCTCGAAGTTCCAGATGGGGTCGTGCGCACCGTACCTGTCATGTACTCAGCCTACTGACGTGGGATCAGGCTGTCACCGACGCGCAGGTCTGATGGTCCTCGCGGGCGCTCCGTATGGATGCGTAGCGTTCGCACGGAGAGTACTCGGGGGCGACTCTCGCTAGCTCCGGTTACATACCGGTAACTCCGGTTACATACTCGCTAGCTTCGTTCAGGTACCGGTAACCGCACTGCATAGCCCATCCCAGAAAGCAAGATCAATATGAGGAACGACGCTATATTAGCGCCTTTAGTCGGAACTGGAGAATTCATATTCTCCCCTTCCCCTCATGACGAGTTCCATTGGTTTTAGCGTCATAGCATTTTGGCTAGCTCCTGAAAGTGATAACCGAATTTCTGAACTAGGACACTGATAGCAGGCGGCTGTATCCTGTCGATACGCGGGTCATCGACGCTGATTCTCTCCAGAGAGTAGTCCCCTCGATCATCTCGAGCGAACTCCGATCCCGTTCGGTTATCCCAGTCCATTTTTGTGACGCGTGCGAGAAAGAACGTTTGCGCTGATGGGGATTGGTCGGCCTCGTGTACGTCATATTCAACGTGCACAACAGGCCCTATCACGATGTCGGCGGCTCCGACTTCCTCAAGTGCTTCGCGTCTCGCAGCCATCTCTTCATCCTCGAAAGGATCCAAGCCACCTCCTACGGTGACGAGATACGGCTCGCGCCCAGGCCGACTTCGACCTATGAGAATCAGCGCCCCCTCCTGATCAAACAACAGCAGCCGCGCTGAGTCTCGGGAGCGTAGATGTGGAAATCTATTCGTAAACATTTGCCTTCATAGTCCTACCACGCGGCAGCTAAATAATTAGTATGTGCGATTACCGCATCGATGGCGCTTTATTACCCGCTATCAGAGGTGTCACCACCCCAAAAAAACCGTCTTGCGGACTGATGTGGACTCAAGGGACACCTGTTTATCACCGCGTCCATAGACGTTTTGGCAAACCCCGCCAGCCGTTCATCCACCAGGTGAAGCCGGGCGAGTTCTCCACACAACGCCGCACCCCTGGGGCTTGCCCCAGCCTCCGCCCAGCATGGACGCATGAATCCGCGTCACCTGATACACCCAAACGCCTCTCCCCCATCTGTGCCGTTAATCAACGCTCACGATCCCTCATCCCCACGTTTCACCTGCTCGCTGCTCGGATTTGGCCCTGACGTTGCGATGGCGCTGCACGATCACATCCTGGCTGCCGGAGGGACACTTGGCCCGAGTGAAGAGCAGCTTCAGCTGAAAGGCGGCACGGGCCACCAGGTACCCGCATCATCCGATCTTCTGCTGTGTGCACCCGCTGCGCTCGCCAGTTTAGATCCCGCCCTCACCCCACCGACGATCGTGGTCAGCGATCAGATGCCTGATTCATCGCTGTGGAATCTCGCGCTCGCCCGGGGTGTGCGCCGCGTCATCACGTTTCCTGATCAGTCGCGAGAACTGCTCGCCGAACTACAAGGGATCACGCTATCCTCAGCGCGCCACCGGGCATGCGTGATCGCGGTCAGCGGCGGATGCGGAGGCGCGGGGGCCTCATCCCTGGCAGCCCGCCTGGCTAGTGCTGCCACCAAACAGGACCTCACCACCGTGTTAATTGATGCCGACCCAGAAGGGGGCGGTCTCGATGTGCTGCTAGACCTCGATCCCGACGGGGCTCGGTGGGATGACGTCAACCCTCTCGCCCCAGGCGATGGGGAGGCATTGCGCGCCTCGCTCCCCCTCATTGATGGCTGCGCCGTGCTTGCGGGGCGCCCCTCGACCAGTCTGATTCCCGCGGCTATAACAGCGCTCTCCTCCAGTACCGACGTCCTTGTTCTCGATCTGCCGTGGGCGCTCGTCCCATCTATGACGAGCAATATCGACCGCATCCTCATGGTGGTTCCCGCTCACTTGCACGCTGTCTCAGCAGCAGCCCGTCGACTTTCGCATTTTCCGCTTGCGCACTCGGGGATGGCGTGCGATCTGGCCGTACGCCTAGTTTCCGGAGGCTGGATGGTCGAAGATGTCGAGGATGCTCTGGGGATGAGCGCGGCCCTCACGTTTCGTGATCACCGACCCGGTGTCATACCCATGAGAGATATTCGTCCCGGGCGTCGTGGGGCGGATGCCGCGTGCTCTCGCTATATCCGTCAGCTGATCACCCAAGATCTCGCTGTCACTAACCGCGCAGAACTCTCTCACGACCTCGACAGCCGCCCCGCCGGGGTTTCACGATGACCAGCCACCGCCGGCGGCAGAGCCATGTTCCTTCTCGCTCAGCGTCCCCGCTGTCGCATCACCCGATACCAGGGATCAAAGCCGCCGCATCGCGCACTGACGCCACCACCTACGACGAACACGAACACGAACGATTAGAGCAGATCAGTCGGCAACTCATCTCGGCCGTGCGCGATGACCTCATCGCTGAACCCGGGTCATTGGATGCCGCACGTGTCGCACGCTGCACCCAAGCCAGCGGACTGGTATTAGGAGCACACGACCTGGTCCGAGTCACCGCATCGGTGCGTGACCATGTCCACGGGCTCGGCCCCTTGCGCCCCTTCGCCCAGCCCGGGGTCACCGATATCTTGGTGACCGCAGATGGACGAGTCTGGGTAGACAGCGCAAAGACCAACGGCTTAGAACAAACATCGACGGTTCTCAGCAGCGAAGAATGCAGGGACACAGCCGTGCGCTTAGCGACCGCTGCTGGTCGCCGACTCGATGACGCGATGCCCTGGGTCGACGCGCATTTACACGATGGCACCCGTCTGCATGCAGTCCTTCCACCGGTAGCCATCGGCGGGACCGTCATTTCACTGCGTCGCCCTTCATCACATCGCCCCACCCTGGCCGACCTCGAACACAGTGGATCCCTTAGCGCCACAGCCCGCCATATCCTCACCGCATTGATCGAGCGCAAGCTGAGCTTCCTCATCAGCGGGGGCACGGGCAGCGGCAAAACCACCTTATTAGGCGCCATGCTCTCCTCCGTTCCCGAACACGAACGGGTTCTCATCGTCGAAGACGCCACAGAACTGCGCCCTGTTCACCCCCACGTCGTCCACCTGCAATCACGACACGCTAACAGTGAAGGAACAGGGCAGATAGGTCTGGACACCCTAGTCCGACAATGTCTGAGAATGCGGCCCGACCGCATCGTCGTCGGCGAATGCCGAGGTGCGGAGATTCGCGAGCTTCTTCTCGCACTGAACACCGGGCACGACGGCGGGTGCAGCACTCTCCATGCCAACAATGCCTACGACGTCCCGGCGCGGCTCGAAGCCCTCGGAGCGCTGGGCGGGCTCGATAGATCAGCCCTCGCGGCGCAGGCCATGAGCGCGCTCGATGTCATTCTGCATATCGAACGGCGAGGAAACCAACGAAAACTCACCCAGATCGCCACGCTGGCCCGAGGAACCGACGGATTTCTCACCACCGATGACGTCGCACGATTTTCACCCGCCGGAGACCTCATACCCGGACCCGCCTGGTCACAGCTCGCCACACGCCTGGAAGGCACCCCATTTGCCAGCTCACCTGCGACATCCCGTGCAGCTGAGCCCAGCGCTGCACCCCGTATCTCGGCGCCAACTCTCATCGACCAGGCCACCTATTTGCCATCGCAGCAGCCAATAGGACGCACCGCCCGACACAAAATGGACATATCATGACTCTATTCGACGCCTTGTTGATAGGGGTCCCCGCACTGCTGGCCATCCTCATGCTGCGTTCAACTCGGCCAAGGCCCGCGGACCGAAAACCCAACCCCACACAGCGCTCCGCTCCCATCCCTAAACGCCCCGTAGAAACGGGAGCTCTTGCTCAACTCGCCGAAGCACTAGCGGCCATGTTGAACGCCGGTCTCGGCCCTGCTCAGGCATGGCAGGTGTTAGCTGAGGAACTCACTGACCCCCGACTGACCTACCTCGCTCGCGCAGCGGCATCGTCCCTCGACCCCCAAAACGTCGTGGCACACGCACAGCTCGGTTCCCCCGGGCGAGCTTTGGCCGCAAGCCTCACACTCTCCCATCACTGCGGGGTCGGGCTTGCTCCTCTGCTGCGTGAGCTTGCCTCAACACTGCGCGACCTCGACGACGCCGACCGGGCCCGGCGCACCGCACTCGCAGGTCCACGCGCCACGGCCCGGCTCCTGCTCGCACTCCCCTGGGCCGCGCTCGGGATCGGAGCCGTGCTCGGCGGGAACCCCATCACCGTCTTGTTGAGCACGCCGCTCGGTCTGATCTGCCTGACTATTGGCACCGTGCTCAGCATTGCCGGGTGGTGGTGGATGCGACGTTTAGTCGATGCCGCTCGCATAGAAGAGCCGCATCGCCGCGGGGAGCGCAAGAGCTCATGAACCTTCACCTCACCCTGTTCCTGATCGGCATGTGCGCATGTGCCGCCACACTGGCGCTAATACCCAATCGGTACCAGAAGCCACCCCGCAGACTCGGCGAGTATGTATCCCACCTAGACGACACCGTCACTGCCGGCGACCCCAACCATAAACGTCACCCCGTACCACTCTCGCGAAATCGCATCGTCAGCCGTTGGATAGGAAGATCTCGGCAACAAACTGGGGTCGCACCCTGTCTCATCCTGACTCTCATAGTGGCCTGTCTACGGGCCGGAGCCCCTTTGGCTAAAGCCCTGCGCGACGTATCCATGGCTCTCGGCAGCGATCCATCCGCGTCTGTGCTCCACCAAGCCGCCGAGGCGCTGTCTTTAGGAACCTCGGGGCACACCTCCCTTAGCGCGCTTCCGCTGGGGCTTCATCCACTTCGCGATGCGGCGGTGCTCTCCGAACGCACCGGCGCAGACCTCGCAGATCTCCTCACAGCAGCCGCTCACGATGACCGACGCAGCCGAGCCCGACGCGCCGAGGCCCGCGCAGCAACCCTCGCGGTCCGCCTGGTTTTACCGACCGGGCTGTGCATTCTGCCAGCGTTCGTCGTCCTTGGCATCGTGCCCACGGTCTACTCGCTTCTCACCGCTCCCGGGCTACTCAGCCCCTAAAACCTCCGGGAATGCCCCGGACGATGACCCACACGGTCATCCCACACCGAAAACACCATAAAGAAAGGTCAGATATGTCAACTACCAGCACCATTGTCAAAACCGCACCAGCTAGTACCGCATCAAACGGCGTCACTACCCCGGAGCTTGATCGGCTCACGCCCACCACCCGGCCCCGGATTGATCTCGAACGAGGCGCAGCGACCGCCGAATACGCCATAGCCACCTTGGCAGCCTGCGGATTCGCAGCTGTCCTAGTCGGACTGCTGGCCTCTGGTGAAGTGCGCGAACTTCTCTTTGGAATTATCCGCTCTGCCCTCGGCATGGGATCGTGATCGAGAGCATCGTGGACACAGGTAACGCCTCTGGGCGCGGTGATGACATAGTGCCACCACCGCACTACCAGCCCAGGGGCGTTTGCCTCCGCGCCACAATTCAAGAAAACATCTCTCGGACCGAACGCGGATCGGCAACAGCTGAAACCGCCATCGTGCTTCCCGTCGTCATCCTGTTTGTGTTCGTCCTCGCGATCCTCGGCGTTGGCATCGCTTCGCAGCTCACGACCCTCGAAGCAGCGCGCGCAACGACCCGTGAATTAGTGCGCGGATCACCCCAGGAGAAAGCGATAGCTGTTGCCCACAGGATCGCCGGCCAGAAAGCAGATATCGCTATCACCCGCGACGGCGACTTCGTCCAGGTGAGAGTAAGGCGACCACTAGAAATCCCTCTGGACGGCCCTATTGCCTGGCCAGAGATGACGCTCACCGGCACCGCAACCGGTCATCTTGAACCACACCTCCTACCTGACAGCAGCAACCCCACACCAGAAGACAGCTCATGACTTATCCAAAGCACCGTCGCGACCGAGGATCCGCACCCGCCGGAGTCCTCGCTTTCACCTCAATGTTCCTCCTGATCGTCTGGGGCATTGGCCTGTTGGGCGTCGGGTTAAGCCTGCGCGTCCGCGTCGACGGCGCCGCTGACCTCGCCGCATTAGCAGCAGCAGATCACCTCGCAGGGCACAGCCTGGCTGGGACGCCCGACCAGTCAGACTCGCAACCGTGCGCCCTGGCCGAGGCTGTGGCAGCAAAGCACCACGTGCAGCTCACTTCATGCATCCTGAACGGCCCCGAGGCGATCGTCTCTGTCAGCGCATCAGCTCCGTTACTGGGAACCATGACTGGGCAGGCACGCGCAGGTCCCGAGGATTCACATATCTCGGGTGCACCGTTATCAGTAACCACACCATCGCTCGCACTGGCCTTACACCCGGCACCCATCGCGGTATGGGAAAGCTTGGAACCAGCAATCATCGCCGCGACCTCGCTGTAGGTCTGCACGGTGCCCGCACAGTCAACGCCAACAAAGTGATCATATTCAATGATCGTTTAGATATTTACCATGATCATCCGCCACGGATTGATAGCCCAAAGCACTCACTCGGCACCGCCACACATCCGCGGCGCACGCGCTTAACCGCCGCTAAATCACACTGACAGGACAGGAATACACATGAACCAGCTGCTGCTTATTGATTACGCCGAGGTTCTCTCCAAGCCTTTTAGCGATGACTCCATGACGAGCCTTGCCCGCCAGCTACACATGGACGTCAGCGAGTTCAAAGAACGCTATTGGGAGTACCGCGCCCCCTATGACCGGGGACAATCAGACCGTGATTATTGGGAGACCGTGGCCGGGCGAGAACTCGATGACGATACCCTCGCCACACTGATCAAAATCGATGTCGACGGATGGACAGACCTCGATCCCAGAGCCGAAGGCTGGTTATCGGATCTCAACGCGGCGGGAAGCAGGCCGTGGCTCCTATCAAATGCACCGCATCCTCTAGCCGACGCCGTTGAGCTTCTACCCCTTACCTCATCATTTGCTGGATTGCTCTTTAGCTGCCGAATCGGCGAGGCAAAACCCTCCGCTCAATGTTTCTCTGTGGCGCTCAAGGCCATGGGGGCAACACCGGAGTGCGTCACGTTCATTGATGACCGTCAGACAAATATCGAAGCCGCTGCGAGGCTTGGGCTAAACACCTATCTATTTACCGGGAACTACCCCCAACCGGATCACGTGCTCCACCCCAATCGCGCACAGAACATCTGATACTCAGCGCTCAACCAACGCCTCTAACAGCACAACCGCCCCCTGTTTAGAGAGCGGTTCGTTACCATTGCCGCACTTCGGAGACACGATGCAGGCGGGACACCCGGCACGGCACGGGCACGTACGCACCAGGTCGAGCGTGGCATCCAGCCATGCCCTCGCCCGGGCAAAACCCTGATCGGCAAACCCAGCCCCACCTGGCGCGCCGTCATGCACAAAAACCGTGGCATGACCTGTGTCTTCATGCAGCGCCGTTGATACCCCTCCGATATCCCAGCGATCACAGGTTGCAAGCAGGGGTAACAGTGAGATGGCCGCATGTTCGGCGGCATGCAACGCACCCGGTAAGTCCGCCGGAGCAATACCCGTGCGTTGGATCAGGTCCGGTGGGATCACCCACCACACGGCCCGGGTTGTCAACGATCGAGGCGGCAAATCCAGAGGATATTCGGCTAAAACAGCCCGCGTAAAAATATCCCGCACCTGATAGCTCGTGACCTGATCGGTGACATCAACCATCCCGCGACATAAGCGCACACCACTGTCCCACCGCGTATCCTCGTCCGTTGACCGGATGCGCAGTGAGGAAATCGATTGGGCATGCGTTGAGATCAGCGGGTCTTCTCGACGCACAAAGGCCACCGCGTCCTCAACATCAAGCCGATCAACAACAAACGTCTGCCCCTGATGCAAATAAACAGCCCCGTCATGAACCTGCTGGTGAGCGGCCGCCGCATCCACGGTTCCCAGTAGCGCTCCAGAAGATGTCTCGACGATGCGAACCGGCTCACCCCCGCTTCCCCGCAAGTCGGCGAGATCGTGAGCTGAGGATGGATGCGTCCAGTACCACCCGGTCGTCCGCCGTCGAAGAGCTCCCCGGCGCACGAGAACAGCCAGCAGATCAGCAGCGCTTGGCCCGAAAATCTCCAGATCCTCATCGCGCAGCGGATGCTCCGCGGCAGCCGCACACAAATGCGGTGACAGTACAAACGGGTTGTGCGGATCGAACACAGTCGCCTCAACCTCAGCCCCGAACACGGTGTCCGGATGATTGACCACATAGATGTCCAAAGGGTCCTCGCGGGCGATGAAAATCGCCAAGGCGGGCTGCTGGTGCGAGCGTCCTGTCCGTCCGATCTGCTGCCACAGTGATGCTCTAGTTCCGGGCCATCCGGTGACCAGCACCGCGTCCAAACCGGAGACATCAATACCAAGTTCCAACGCGTTCGTCGACGCCAGACCGAGCAGCTGTCCACTCCGAAGAGCTTTTTCCAGGTCACGGCGTTCCTGTGCGAGGAAACCTCCGCGATAGGCCGCGATTCGCCGGGCCCGATCAGCGATCTCTGGCCGATAGGTGTCCTCAGCTTGCTGGTCGAGCAGTCGGCGTGCGGAACGCGCCACCAGTTCGACGCCGCGCCGTGATCGCACGAAAGCCAACGTCCTGACTCCATGGCCCGCTAAGTCAGCGAGGAGTGCGGAGGCCTCAATAGTCGCTGATCGCCTCAGGGGTTCCACATCGGGGCCGGCGTGAGAGCCCTCATCAGAATCGACGCCACAACCAGCGTCGGGGTCCACACCACAACCAGAATCGACACCACAACCAGTGTCAGGATCGGTATCACAGCCGTCGTCAAGACCGGTATCAGAACCGTCATCAGGATTAATGTCAGGGCAGATACCCTGGCCAACTCGGCCTCGTGCTGCCCGAGACATCTCGGGACCGCTATCACTTCCCGGTTCCCACAGGGCGATGGTCACAGGAGCTCTGGGGGAACCATCGTCCTGCACTGCATGAACGGGTTGCCCCACAAGTCTCGACGCCGACAGATCGGGATGCGCTGTGGTTGCTGAGGCCAGAATCATCGTGGGCTGAGCACCATATAACCCTGCCAAACGACGCAGCCGCCGCATCACCATCGCGACGTGCGCACCAAACACGCCCCTATATGCGTGGCACTCGTCGATCACAACGTATTTCAGTGCTCTAAGGAAGGCCGTCCACTGCTCGTGACCGGGGAGCATGCCGTAGTGCAGCATGTCGGGGTTACTCAACACCAGATTTGCATGGCGTCGTATCCAGCGGCGTTCCTCGGATGGGGTGTCACCATCAAAGACAGCGGCCCTCACCTCACGCAAATCTGCCTCACGGCACAACGCCTCTAGGCCATGCAGCTGGTCGGAAGCGAGTGCCTTCGTAGGGGCAAGGTAGAGAGCCGTTGCTCGGTTAGCGGATGCGTCGTGCGTGCGCGCGGTGATAGCGCTGAGAACTGGCAGTTGGTAGGCGAGCGATTTACCCGATGCTGTAGAGGTCGCGATCACCACATGGCGACCCTCCTGCGCGCACCGTATCGCTTCGACCTGATGCGACCATAGGCGGTCAATTCCCCGTTGAGCCAGCGCCTCAACCAGCCGAGGGTCGATGCCAGGTGGGATATCGGCGTAACGGGCAGGTCGGGAGGCAAGGCGTTCCACGTGTCGCAGACACCCCAATCGACTGGCGGGTGCACTCAGCATTGCAAGCAGCCGGTCAGCATCCATCGAAGCACCCTCCCTCCTTGTCCCTACATTCTCTCTGTCCCTACATTTCGGCGACTTTCTGCGCTGTGAGAACGCGGCAGAGCCCTAAGAGCCCAGAGCCCAGAGCCCAGAGCCCAGAGCCCAGAGCCCAGAGCCCAGAGCCCAGAAGAACCGTCCCACAGGTCGCGCCGCACCTACGCATCGCAAAGCACCCCGCGCCTAGCCATCGCCGAGATCCCCGACGCCTATCCGCCCGAATCATCCGATCTTGGCCGGTCGGTTTTCGCGCTAGGTCAGCGACCCAGGCACAATCGTAGGCATGATCTCGCCTCCCCCACCCCAGATACCCGCCGGGCCACAGGGCCAACGGCTGTTGCGCGCCCTGCGCGAGGATCTGGAGTCCGCGGGCTACGGCGTCAGCGCCGTGAGAGAGACACTTGGACCGGTGGCCCACGATGCGCTGTCGCGGGAAAACCCCGTCCCGGCGCGTCGGCTCTTGGCGGCCCACTCTCGAGCTGGGCAGAGCTTTCCCGCGCTCGAGCTACTGAATCTTTTTACCCTGGGCGGTGTAATGGGCGGCGAGCGCATCTCTCATCTCCTGCCCCGCCTGGGACTGTGCGGCGCCATGGATCTCGGCTTGATCACACCGGTTTCCGATGATGACCTCCGCGAGGACGCGACACACCCCGTATGTCCAGACGCCGATCTTCAAGGCTCAGATTCCTGCACCTGCGATGATGCGCGCCGTGTTCCCGACACCAACTCTGTGGGCGAGACTTCTTTACACGCCGCACCTTCCCGCACGACCTCCTCACACGTCATCCCTTCCCGCGTCGCCTTTTTCCGCGCGACAGTTGATCTACGCCCGTATGAAGCGGAAGACGAACTGGGGCAGATCCTCTGGTGGATCACCTCGGATCTGTCTGAGCTTGCGACCGGCCGTGAACTCGCACCTGATCATGTCTTGGGAGTCGGCGGCGCCTCCACCACACTGGCAAGGATCACGCCCCGACCCCAGGTCAAGGCCACCTGGGATCTTGGCTGCGGATGCGGCATCCAGGCTTTGCATGCGGCACGCCATAGCGAACGGGTCGTGGCGACAGATCTATCACCCCGGGCCATAGCCTTTGCACGGTTTAATGCCGAACTGAACGGCGTGGCCTTGGATCTGCGGGTTGGCTCACTGTTTGAGCCGGTGGACGGCGAACGTTTCGATCTGATCGTCTCCAATCCTCCGTTCGTGATTACGCCTCGCGTTGCGAGCACCAACCCCGACCAGTCAGCCAGCACCAGCGAGACGCCTGCCCTAGATTATGCGGACCACGAACGCACCTTGACCTACCGGGACGGTGGCCGCAGCGGTGACCGACTGCTCGCTGAGGTCACATCAGGGCTCGGTGATCATCTGAACCCCGGTGGAATAGCGGTCATGCTCGGGAACTGGGAAATACCTTCCGACACCTCATGGGACACCCATCCGAGGGCCTGGGCTGCGGCTTCTGGTCTGAATACCTGGGTGATTCAGCGAGATGTCGAGGATCCAGCTCGGTACGCCGAAACGTGGACCCGAGACGGCGGGATCCGGCCTGGCGATCCTCGCTACGCACCCATGATTTCGCGGTGGCTAGATGATTTCGACACTCGACACGTGCACGGCGTGGGTTTTGGCTATTTGCTGTTTTCTCGGCCGGAGGATAGCTCGCCGCCTACCGTGCGCACCGAGGATATTCGGCGCCCTCTGCCCTCCCCGTTGGGACCGCGCTTGCTGGCGATCTTGCGTCGTGAAGCCAAGCTTTTGCGGCTGACTAACCAGGAGCTGTGCACTGTTCACCTTGTGCATGCCACGGATGTGATTGAGCGACGCCATCTCACTCCGGGCAGCGCGGATCCGCTGCTGATTGAGTTGGTTCAAGGTGATGGGCTGGCCGCTACCTACGCGGTGCCGTGGACTCTTGCCGCTGTGTTTGGTGCGTTGGACGGCGCGCTCACCCTGGGTCAGGTGGTTGCCGCGGTGGCTGCTTTGACGGAAACGGATCATGGCGAGCTATTAGAGGATCTTCTGCCGCGGGTGCGCGAGCTCATCCGCGATGGTCTTCTGCTCATGCCCGACTCCTTACCGCTGGCACCAGGAGACATCTCGCAGTCGTCCGCGGAGGCCTCGCCATCTCCGACACAGGTCTCGCCATCGTTAGCAGACGCGTCATACCCCGTTACAGACACCCCGCAGTCACCCACAGCAGACACTTCGCCAACACCCACAGCAGACGCCTCGCTATCACCCGCAGATGAGCAGTCAGCTTCGAGCCATAGGACGCATTTGTGAAAGGCCGCATAGCGACAGGCTGGGGCAGTTTCGCGTTGTGTTTAGCCTGTCTTGTCGGGGTCAGTCTGCTCGCCGGCACCTCTATAGATACTGCGGGTGGGCAGCGCTTGGACCAGCTGGTTTTGAGCGGCGCTCGGGGAGATGACGGGCTGATTAGCCGGATCGTCTTCCCGGTCCTGAACACGGTGTCCATCCCCTTTATTCTGGTTGCGCTTGTGGTCACCGTGCTCGTGGCTTTGCTGCGGCGTCGATACGGCTTGGCCTGGTCGATGTTGGTGCTGGTGCTCGGGTCCAATGCGACCACGCAGGTGCTGAAGAAAATCGTGATTGAACGCCCCCATTTGGTGGCTGGAATAGATGTCACGCCGAACTCTTTTCCGTCGGGGCACACGACGGTTGCGGCGAGTGTCGCCATTGCCTTTGCGGTGGTTGCGCCGACCACATTGCGGCCCTTGGTGAGCATTCTCGGGGCGTTCTTTACGATTTTGACAGGAATTGGCACCATGACCGGGGGCTGGCATCGGCCCAGTGATGTGGTGGGGGCATTTTTGGTGGTCGCGGCGTGGACGTTCGGTTTCTTGGCGTCGGAGGCTTTGATGGCGTGGCAGCAACCCCCTCAGCAACCCCCTCATGAACGTGTTCAGGCACGCCAAGGCTGCTACCCGCGCACGCGAAACCGCAAGATCCACCAGTGTCGCCGGACCCACCAGCGCCACCCAGAGTCACCTCAGTCCTCCCCAGCAGACAGCTGCCGGAGCATAAGTCGGGGGCACCTGCACGTGGAGCGGTGGATGCGCACTAATGCATGGCTGCTGAGGGGACTCGCCGCCGTCGGGGCAGTATCTCTAGCCAGTGGCGTAGCGCTGATTGGGGCACTTCCGCAGTCGCTTCCGTTGAATGATGTGGCCGTGCAATCACGTGCCTACCTCGGGGCTTGTGCAGGGATCTGCGGACTGTGGTGCCTCACCATGTGGGCCACGACACGCCTGCGAAAGATCCTCGATCCCCCGCCGTCCCAGACAATTGTGTTGCGCCACCGTGTACCGTGATCGTGTCATGCGCGGGAGATATCTCTCGCACCCCGGAGAAAGGCCTGAACTTGTCCACCGGTCGCCATCTCGTCATCGTCGAATCGCCCGCTAAGGCGCAAACCATCGGGAAGTACCTCGGTGACGAGTACATCGTCGAGGCTTCCGTCGGCCATATCCGCGATCTTCCTCAGCCCTCCGAATTACCTGCCGACATGAAGAAGGGGCCTTACGGTAAGTTCGCTGTCGATGTGGACAACGACTTCACGCCGTATTACGTCGTTGACTCGGATAAGAAGAAAAAAGTCGCCGAGCTGAAGAAGGCCCTCAAGGACGCTGACGCCCTGTATCTGGCCACAGACGAGGACCGCGAGGGTGAGGCCATCGCCTGGCACCTGCTGGAGACGCTGAAGCCGAAGAAGGGTCTCCCGGTGCACCGCATGGTGTTCCACGAAATCACCAAAGAAGCTATTCAACGGGCGGTGCATAACACCCGGCAGCTGGACGAACGCCTGGTTGATGCGCAGGAAACTCGCCGTATCCTTGACCGCTTGTATGGCTATGAGGTCTCCCCTGTGCTGTGGCGCAAGGTGAAACAGGGACTGTCGGCGGGTCGTGTCCAATCGGTGGCGACGCGTCTGGTGGTTGAGCGTGAACGCGAGCGCATGGCGTTTGTTCCCGCAGATTACTGGGATCTGATTGGCACCTTCGTGCCGGCCTCCGAGGCTGCAAACCCGGGGGCGGCTTTTAAGGCTCGTCTGCAATCGGTTGACGGTCAACGGGTAGCGACTGGACGCGATTTCCGTGATGACGGCACGGTCAAAACCAAGGGAGTGACCGTGCTGACCGAGGAGGCCGCACGCAATCTCGTCAGCGCGGTACAGGGAGCCCCGGCCACCGTCACGTCGGTGGAGTCCAAACCGTACACCCGCAGGCCTGCCGCTCCGTTTACCACCTCCTCCCTTCAGCAGGAGGCCTCGCGCAAGCTGCGTCTGAGCGCACGGCAGACGATGCGTATCGCGCAGACGCTGTATGAAAACGGTTACATCACCTATATGAGGACCGACTCGGTCACGTTGTCGGGCCAGGCCATTGCGGCGGCCCGGCGCCAGGCGACCGAGATGTACGGTGCTGAGTTCGTGCCGGATTCTCCGCGGGTCTACAAGGGCAAGGCACAAAACGCGCAGGAGGCGCACGAGGCGATCCGTCCGGCTGGTGATTCATTCCGCAGCCCGGCCGATGTGGCTCGTCAGTTAAGTGGGGACGCGTTCCGTCTGTATGACCTGATCTGGAAGCGCACGGTCGCTTCGCAGATGTCCGACGCGAAAGGATCGACCTCCACGGTCCGTCTCGATGTGACTGGGCAGGGTAAGACGGCGACGTTCAGCGCGTCCGGAACCGTCATTACTTTCCGCGGGTTCCTCGCCGCATACGAAGAGGGACGTGACCTTACTCGGTACGGCGATGAGGATGAGCAGGGAGATAAACGTCTGCCGCGGCTCAGTGAAGGTCAGCAGGCTGACGTTACTGCGCTGGAGGCCGACGGCCATGTGACCTCACCACCCCCTCGCTACACCGAAGCGTCTCTAGTCAGGGCTTTAGAAGAGCGCGGCATTGGCCGTCCGTCCACGTATGCGGCCACGATTTCGGTCATCCAGGATCGCGGCTATGTGCTGCATCGCGGCAATGCACTGGTTCCGAGCTGGCTCGCATTTTCGGTGGTTCGTCTGTTGGAGGAGCACTTCGACAATCTGGTGGACTACGACTTCACCGCGCAGATGGAAGCTGATCTGGATGAGATTGCGGCCGGGCGTATGCAGCGCCCCGCGTGGCTGCGGAGTTTCTATTTTGGTGATGGCGATGCGCTCGAGGGTCTGAAGAATGTGGTCGAAAACCTCGGTGACATTGATGCCCGCGAAATTAATTCGATTCCGATTGGTGAGGGCATTACTTTGCGGGTGGGCCGCTATGGCGCTTATGTGGAGCGGGCAACCTCTGAGGGCGCCGATCCTGTGCGTGCATCGGTTCCGGACGATATTGCCCCCGATGAGCTCACGGTGACCCTTGCTGAGGAGCTGCTGTCCCGCCAGAAGGACGATGGGCGTGTGCTCGGGGTTGATCCTGTGAGCGGCCACGACATCATTGCTAAGGATGGCCGTTACGGTCCGTACGTCACCGAGGTTCTGCCCGACACCGAGTCGGAGGCCGAGTCGGCTCCGAAGTCCAAGACGAAGAAAGCCGCAAAGCCAAAGCCACGCACAGCCTCACTGTTTAAGAGCATGAGCCTTGCCACCGTGTCGCTGGAGGAGGCTCTGGCTTTGCTGTCGCTTCCCAGGGTCGTTGGTGTGGATACCGACGGCACGGAGATTACCGCCCAAAATGGCCGCTTCGGCCCTTACCTCAAAAAGGGCACGGATTCGCGCACCATTGATTCGGAGGAGAAGCTTCTCACGATCACGTTGGATGAGGCTCAGGCTATTTTTGCTCAGCCGAAGACTCGCGCCCGGAGCGCCGCGAAACCTCCGTTGAAAGAGCTTGGCGTGGATCCCACGAGCGAGAAACCCATTGTGGTTAAAGATGGACGATTCGGTCCGTACATCACGGATGGGACCACCAATGTGACCCTGCGCAAGGATGACGTGCTGGAGGAGCTCACGCACGAGGTGGCGGTGGAGCGGTTAGCGGAGAAACGGGCGAAGGGTCCGGCGAAAAAGCGCACGACGAAGACTACTAAGTCCGCTAAAACCGCTAAGGCCACGAAAACCACTAAGGCGAGTGCGAGCACTGCTAAAGGCTCGTCATCGAAGGCGACGAAGTCTGCTGCGTCGAAAGCTAAAACAGCGACATCGTAAACAGTTCTACATCGTCGCCCCTGTCATTAGGCTTGCCCGGAATCGAAATAGTCTTGGACGTTCTGGGGTACGGGAGGAACCGGCAGCAGAGCTCCGTCACTGCGGATTGAAGCGGTCGCAACGCAACCGGCGGCGACCGCTTCACGTGCGGCGATAACAGAGGTCTCGGTGCGTCCGCCAGCACGCGCGAATCGCAAAAATTCCGAGACTAACCGCGGGTCAGCACCTCCGTGTTCACCGTCGGCGGGTTCGATGACTTCGACCGCATCGGGTCGGCCTGCGCCGCCGCGACGGGAAGTCCAGATGTATAGAAAATCGCCCGCGCCATCGCCCATGTTTTCAATGCGACCGGCATCGCCGATGACCGTGTAGTTTCGCCAGTAATCGGGGGTGAAATGACATTGCTCGTACGAGGCGAGCACCCCGTTACCCAGACGCATCTGAATCATCGAAATGTCTTCGACATCCACCACCGGATTCAGGTCGGTCTGGGCCAAGGGTGGCCACACCTGCTCGCTATACCAGTCCCCCATGCGCCGATCAGAATTGTCTCGACGCGAGGCGATGTCGCCGTAAACCATAAGGTCACCGATACCTGCAACCTGCCGGGTATATCCGCCCGCGAGCCAGTGAATCACGTCGATGTCGTGTGCGCCTTTTTGCAGCAGCAGTCCGGTGGAGAGCTCGCGGTCCGCATGCCAATCTTTAAAGTAGAAGTCGCCGCCTGCACCCACAAAATGACGACACCAAATAGCGCGAACTCGACCGATCCGGCCAGAATCAATGATCGCTTTCATTTGCCGGATGACCGGCATGTGCCGCATGTTGTGTCCGATATACAGGCGGGTGCGATGTTTCATGGCGACCGCCAGCATTCGATCAGTGTCCTGAACGGTAATCGCCATCGGTTTTTCGCAAAAGGTCGGCAGGCCAGCCGCCAGAGTTTGGCAGGCGATGTCGGCGTGTGTGTAGTCCGGCGCCAGCACCATCACTGCGTCGAGATCGTGTGCCAGAAGGTCATCGACCGTGCGCACATAGCGTGTGTGCTGGTCACCGAAGCGTGCTTTGGCTTCAGCCAGTCCACGATCCGAAGGATCGGCAACAACGCTGACCACTGACCCCTGTCCGGGAGCATGAGCATATCGGGCCAGACTTCCGCGCATGCCGTACCCGATCACACCGACTTTCATATCGACCATGTGCCCATCATGCCGCGCACGTGTCCCGCAGCGGTCAAACTCGTCCAACGCGCCGCCAGATCATCCTCACCACACAGTTATGCGCATGCGTAGCATCCCGCGAAACCGGTTCGTTAGAGTGAAGGTATTCGACAACCGCGTCGAACGAGAGGCGACAACGAGTCTCCCTGGCCCGCTTAGGGAACAAATAGCTCAGGAGCTGCGATGACGCACAGATTCAACCAACATTCCCCCCTCAAGCGCCGGACGCTGATCACAGGTGCCGCAGCTGCCGCCACCGTGGGTCTTTCCGGGTGTCTTCAAAATCCTCACCCCACCGGCGGAGCTGGCGGCGGATTAAACGGCTACGTGGATGGCGGTAGCACCGACAATGACAAAAAAGTCACCATTCTTGGCGCTTTTGCAGGCCAAGAACAGGATGCTTTCCGGGCGAGTTTGACCGCGTTTGAGAAGGAAAGCGGAATCAGCATCCAATACACCGGTGATAGCGACTTCACCACCACCATTAAACAGAAGGTGCAAGCCGGGGATGCGCCGGACATCGCTCTGTTTCCGCAGCCTGGCGGGCTTTTTGAGATGGCAGCGGCGGGGAAGGTCCAGCCGATCGATACCTTTTTGGATTACGACGCACTCGATGCGTCTTTGATTCCGGGATTCTTGGAGTCAGCGCGTTATAAGGGTCGCGTGTATGGGGCTCCGATGCGCATGGCCTGCAAGTCCATCGTCTGGTACCCGAAGAAGGCGTATGAGGCTGGCGGATACGGTGCTGAGCCCGCCACGATCCAGGACCTGTATCGCATCGCCGACACAATGAAAGCCGCGGGCATCACCCCGTGGACGGAGGCTTGGAATGCGGACCAGTCAACCGGTTGGGTGGGCACCGACTGGATTGAGGAGTACATGCTGCGCCTGCATGGCCCGCAGGTGTATGACGACTGGGTGTATCACCGGATCCCCTTTGATGATGCCAGGGTGATCGAAGCTTTCGACGCGGTCGGGGAACTCTTAAAGACCCCCGGAAATGTCAACGGTGGAGTTCCCGGGATTTTGAACACTAATTTTTCGGATGCCCCTCTTGCCGAGTTCGCTCATCCCCCGAAGGCACTCTTGCTGAGGCAGGGAAATTTCATCACCGGGTTTTTCCCCAAGGAGATCCAAGATCATTTGGATCAGGAGGTCGGAATCTTTCCTCTGCCGCGATGGGAAGGGGGTTTTGATGGACTTCCCATACTCGGCGGCGGTGACCTTGCCGCCCTGTTCAACGGCAATGACCCCGACTCCCAGAAGGTGATGCAGTTCCTCACCTCGCCGTCCTTTGGAGGGCCCTGGGCCGCAGCGGGCGGTTGGCTATCCCCTCATAAGACATTCAATGCCGCGCAGTACCCCAATGAAACCACCCGGCGGATCGCACAGATCGCTTCGAGCGCCGCCGTCTTCCGCTATGACGGAAGCGATTCCATGCCCAAGTCCGTGGGCTCCGGTTCGTTTTGGACCGGCATGGTGGAGTGGTTGAACGGTTCAAAAACCTCGCGCCAGGTGTGCCAGGAGATCGAAAAAGGGTGGCCGCGATCATGAGCGCTCACCCTGCATCTTCAGGTCATGCCGCAGATCCAGTGGATACAGCTCACCCTCAAGGCCCAACCTCATCGCACGGCTCAGGCTCATCGCAAGCCTCGGGTTTGTCTCAGCCTTACGATCACCGGGGACGGGCGCGGCCGCTGCGTATCCTGGGCGGCGTCATCGGCCTCAGCCTCACGGTGTGGCTCATCGGTAACCTTTTCCTGGCGATTGCCTACTACCCCGAGTTTTTTGCCCATTCCAGGATCTTGATGGGGGCTATTGCCCTGGTGGCCGGGGTGGGTGGTGCGATGGTTTTCTTTCGCTTCCTCAACCTTGCAATTGAGGGCCTCCCGTCCCGCTTATCTGAGGGTTTGATCCCGTACGCATTTTTGCTTCCCGGGTTCTCGCTGATGGCGCTGATGCTGATCTACCCGACGATTCAGACCATCGTGTACTCGTTTGCCAACGATGACTCAACCGCGTGGGTGGGCTTTGAGAATTACCGAACCATTTTCCAATCGGGTGAGTTCTGGCAATCAATCTTCAACAATGTGCTGTGGATTTTAATCGTCCCCTTTGTAACGGTTGCCTTCGGCTTAGCCGTAGCGGTGATGGCCGATAAGCTCTCTCCCCGGGGCGAAAAAATTGCCAAGTCTACGATTTTCCTCCCTATGGCGATCAGCTTCGTGGGAGCATCCACGATCTGGAGCCTGGTGTATGCGTACAACAATCCGGGAGATTCACAAACTGGTTTATTGAACGCCGTGTGGGTTGGCCTCGGCGGAGATCCGCACACCTGGCTGTCGATCTCGTCCGGTCGTCTGAATTCGCTGTTCTTGATGATCATTTTGATCTGGCTGCAAACGGGATTCGCCATGATCTTGCTGTCATCGGCCATTAAAGGGGTTCCTGAGGACACGATCGAGGCGGGCAGGGTGGACGGAGCTAGCGATTTTCGGATCTTCTGGCAGATCGTGCTACCTCAGATCAAGGGCACCATGCTCGCCGTGTTTATTACGGTTCTGATTTTGGTGCTGAAGGTTTTCGACATCATCTACGTCATGACCAACGGTCGCGATAACACCAACGTGATCGCGAATCTCTTCTTCAACAAGCTATTTGCCAGTGGTCAAGCCGGCATTGCCTCGGCAATTGTGGTGGTGCTACTGGTGGCCATCATCCCCATCTTGATTTATCAAGTGAAGGCATTTAGGGACCAGGAGGCACAGCGATGAACACGGCTGCCAATCCCCTCAAGCCAGCGTCGCGGCCCTCCTCAGGATCGGGGAGAGTGTCCGCGGCGCGACGTTCAGCTGGAACGCGGCATTCATCGGGCCGTAGCCGGCGAAGCATTCCCGCCATCATGACCGTGGTGATTCTCGGCGTGCTGTGGAGTATCCCGACGTTCGGCCTCTTGGTGACGAGCTTTCGCAGCCGCACTGACGCCGCCACGTCCGGGTGGTGGGATGCTCTGCTGAATCCGTTTGGCACCGGTTGGACACTCGATAACTACGCCCGTCTTTTCGACGGAACCACCATGGGTTCGTCCCTGGTGAACTCGGTGGTGGTGGCGATTCCGGCCACGATTTTGCCGATTATGTTCGCAGCTTTTGCCGCGTATGCATTCACCTTCATTGAGTTTCGGGGAAAGGACATACTCTTTATCGCGATTGTGGCCGTGATGGTGGTTCCCATTCAGGTTGCGTTTCAACCGATGTTGGACCTGCTGGGGCCTCGTCATCTCGATATTGCGGGGCAGTACATCGCCGTATGGCTTTTGCACACCGGCTTTGGCATGCCGCTCGCGATCTATGTGTTGCGCAACTACATGTCCACGCTTCCCCGTTCTGTTGTGGAATCCGCGAAGATTGATGGCTGTTCGCACTTTCAGACCTTCTGGCGGCTGGTGGCTCCGATGTCCATACCTGCTATCGCCGCCTTTGCGACCCTTCAGTTTTTGTGGGTGTGGAACGACCTGCTGATCGCGAAGCTCTTCCTCAATAGCGATCATAAGACGGTAATAGTCGATCTCCAGCAGTTGCTCGGCTCACAGGGACAGGGAGCAGAATTACTGACCGCAGGTGCGTTCATCACCATGATTGTGCCGATGATCGTGTTCTTCACGCTGCAACGGTTTTTCGTGCGCGGACTCACCGCCGGGTCGGTCAAGGGCTAATGTTCTACGGCGCCAGACGGCCCGCTATTTAGGCTTATGCACAGGGGCTCTCTCACTGGTGCCTTGCGGAGGGGACCAGTCGGGCTCAGTCTGTTCGCTGGTGTGTCACAGGCCCGCGATAGATTGGGGCCATGACTTCACAGCAGCTATGCCTTCCCCCGTCGCGGGTTCCTGATCCGCTGACGGCACCGGGTGTCTCGTGGGGTGTGATCGCGCCGGGGAATATCGCCGCGCAGTTCACGGATACGGTGCACCGGGCGAGCCAGTCGCGGGTGGTTGCGGTAGCTGGGCGCAATGAGGGCCGGGCTCAGGTTTTCGCAGCCGAGCACGGGGTGCAGCGCGCGCACGCGAGCGTGAGTGATCTGCTCGCCGATGATCGGGTGGAGATCGTATACATTGCGTCCCCTCACGCTCAGCACTATGAGCTGGCTCGTCAGGCCTTGTCATCAGGTAAGCCCGTGCTGGTGGAAAAGCCGTTCACGCTCAATGCTCATCAGGCCCGCGCCCTGCAGAATCTCGCCCGCCAGCAGGGTTTATTCCTGATGGAAGCGATGTGGATGCGTTTTCTCCCCCAGTTCGATGTGCTGCGTCAGATCCTTGCCGATGGCCTTATCGGTGATGTCGTCACCGTGTTAGCCGACCACGGGCAGATGTTCCCGCCGGATCCGTCCCATCGTCTGTATGCGCCGGAACTGGGTGGTGGAGCTCTTTTGGACCTCGGCGTCTATCCGGTGTCATTCGCGCAGATGGTGCTGGGGCAGCTGAGCGTCATCACCTCGGTCAGCAGCCCTGCGATGACAGGAGTTGACGCCCAAAGCTCAATCATCGCCTGCGGTCCGCACAATGCTCATGCTCTGCTGTCCACCACCTTGTCGAGTGTGACGCCGACTCGCGCATCTGTCAGTGGCACCCTCGGGAGGGTCGATGTCGCAGCCCCGTTTTATACCCCAGGCAGCCTGAGCGTGGCCTTGCACAGTGGTCGCACCGCTGAGTTTTCACACCCGGGGTCATTGCGCGACGGCATGGTGTTTGAAGCGGCAGAAGCGGCGCGCTGCCTGCGGCACGGGCTGCTCGAATCATCGGTGATGTCGTGGGCAGATACGGTGCAGGTGATGGAGGCCATGGATGCGGTGCGGGCACGTGCAGGGATCCTCTACCCGGGGGAGAATAGCGACCGTGCCTGATTCGCTTTCCATCTCGCCGTTAGCACCCAACTCCCAGGGCGTATCCGAGCCGCCCTCACATCTATCTCACCCTCGTCCCTGCGCCTCGGCAAGCGGATTGTTTGTCACGTTCGAGGGTGGCGACGGCGCCGGGAAGAGCACGCAGATTCGGATGCTCGCCGATTTTTTAAACAGCCATACCAAAGCACAAAAAGTCTTGGTCACTCGCGAACCGGGAGGATCTGATCTGGGGCAAGGCATCCGCACGCTGCTGCTTCATTCTGGACATGTGGCAACCCGGGCCGAAGCTCTTTTATACGCGGCAGACCGAGCCCATCACATCGCAGAAGTTGTGCGTCCTCACCTGGATTCAGGGGGGATTGTGCTGAGCGACCGCTACCTCGACTCGTCCGTCGCCTATCAAGGTGCTGGTCGGGCACTGGATCCCGCAGATATTCGCGCACTGTCACTGTGGGGAACAGATGGCCTTCTCCCCCACCTCACGTTCTTACTGGATTTAGACCCGGACCTATTTGTCCAACGCCGCAGTGCCGATACTCACGACCGATTGGAACGCGAAGATATCGTTTTCCACCAGGCGGTACGGGCACACTTCCTAGCTCTCGCTGAGGCCGAACCTCATCGGTTTGTTGTTCTCGATGCCAACCAGTCCAGAACAACGATCCATCAGGCAATCCGCACCGCTCTCAGCGAGCGCGGACTATTCGACTGTTCTTCCCCCGAAACGTGCACATCTGATTCTTCAGCTTCTGAATCGTTGGCCTCTGATTCTCTACCTTCTGAAGCTTTAGCCTCCGATTCTCTAGCCTCTGATTCTTCAGCTTTATCGAGCACTCAGCCCTGCGAAGGGCACGCCAGCACTTACTCGGCACCGAGTACTTCACTCCCGGGAACTGATCGATGAGCGTGTGGGATGACGTCGTCGGTCAGCCCGGAGCCACCGCCACTCTCAAGCAGGCCGCCGCACCACACGGTTCACTCACACATGCCTGGCTGATCACAGGGCCACCAGGCTCCGGGCGTTCCACCGCAGCCATCGCCTTCGCCGCCGCCCTAAACTGCGCGCATCGCAGCACCGACCCGAGCTCCCCCGAACCCGGATGCGGGCAGTGCCACGCATGTCAGACCATCCTCGCGGGCACACACGCAGATGTAACCCGGGTGAGGACCGACAAACTCTCCATCTCAAAAGACGAAGTGCGCTCACTCGTACAAGTGGCGCAACGCTCACCCAGCTCTGGCGAATTCCGGGTTCTCATCGTTGAAGACGCCGACCGTATGAGCGCAGGCACATTCAATGTTCTGCTGAAATCCATTGAAGAACCACCACCGAAAACAATTTGGATTCTGTGCGCTCCGTCGCCACAGGATCTTGCCCCGACGATTCGTTCCCGGTGCAGGGTGGTAACGCTTTCGCTTCCATCCCCCCATGACGTTACAGAGCTCTTAATTCGTCGTGACGGCATTGACCCCGAACTAGCTACGGTCGCAGCGCGTGCAGCCCAAGGCCATATTGGGCTTGCACGACGTTTCGCCATGCACCCCGATGCGCTGGCCAGGAGGGATGCCGTAGTTCGGATACCGTGGGAGCTTCGGGGAGTGGGCTCGGCGGTACTGCGCGCAGCACGTTTGGTGGAGGAGGCCACGGCCGAAGCCAAAGAAACATCAGAACATGCCGCTCGTATCGAACGTGAACGCTTTTTACGCAGTGCCGGGATAGAAGGATCAACTGTGCCCCCCGCATTGCGGTCGCAACTTAAACAGCTCGAAGACGACCAGAAAAAACGACAGACTCGCCTGGTGCGGGACGTCCTAGATCGGACACTGCTCGATCTGTTTTCGGTCTACCGCGACATCTTAATGATCCAGCTCGGCTCAGGGAGCGAGCTGGTCAACGTCGCCCTGTCTGACGATATTGCGCGCTACGCCGCCGACACCGAGGCCCGGGATACCTTGGCGGCACTGGACGCGATCACCCAAACTCGCGAACGCATCACCGCAAACGTTCCGCCTCTGCTTGCGGCAGAAGCATTACTCGCGAGGCTCGCAGCCCGCTGACCTGATCCTCTAAAACTGATCGCCCGAACAGTCTTCTATCCGAATCGCCTGCGCAATCCGCACGAAAACACGGCGACAGCCCTCTGGTCGGCCTATTTGGCCCCTTCATCGGTCTGAGCCGGCACGTCGTCAGCCCGTTCAACGGGTTCGCCGGACTGTTCAGCGCCTTCGTCAGGCCGATCAACAGGTTCATCAGACTGCTCAGCGCCTTCGTCAGGCCGATCAACAGGTTCATCAGACTGCTCAGCGCCTTCGTCAGGCCGATCAATAGGTTCGTCGGACTGTTCAGCGCCTTCGTCAGGCCGTTCGGACCGTTCATCGGCCTTTTCAGTCCGCTGGTCGGTCAGCTCATTGCCGCCTTCAACGCCCTTTTCGTCGGCGAGAGTGGTGTATTCCAGCTCAAGCTCGTCAAGAGCGTGATCAGCGTTCTCCTCGCGCGGAGAGTCATCCTCACCGGTCTCACTGTGCGATCCACACCCGTAGCCGAGCGAGACAACGCGACCGTCAGCCGGGGACCACTCATTAGCGCACACCCCAAAGGCTTGGCGGAACGAACCAGCCAGCAACACCAAAAATCCACACGATGAGCAGTGGTCAGTTACCGTCCCCCGACGGCGGCGAGCCGACGTATCACGCGGACCAAACTCGCCATTGTTCCACCGCTGAGCAGCCTCATCACGGCCTTCACGGCTGAGAACCCGGACTCGCCCCAGGCCAAACTCATTAATTTGTCCGGCATCAACATCGTGATGTTCATCAGATGCGTCACCATCAACCTGCTCGTACCCCTGATCCAGACGCGGATCATTCTCGATATACGGCAGGGTGTCATCAGCCCCTACATCCTCCGGTCGTAGACGGCTCGCCCACGGCTCCCAGGCTGGGGCAAGCAAGGCGTCCTCGCCGGGAAGCAGCGCCGTCTCGCACACCGTCGCAGTTTTGGCCCGAGGGGCTCGTGCCACGGTGACCACCCAGATCCAACCCCGGTACCCCGGCATGGTGCACTCAAAGACATGCGTGGCGAGACGCTCCCCTGCGGTCTCAACCCGCTGGTGCTCCCCTACCTGGCCGGGCTCGGTCACCTCAAGCAACGCGCGCTGCGCCACCTCAACGGACTGAGCGCAGATCGCATCCAATTTCGGTGTGGAACTACCCCGCCCGCGGGAGCTTGAGCCAGCCCGTGACCTGGATGTGCCACGTGACGACGACTTGGTGCGCGGCTGGGTCTCTGCGCCGTTACCGGCAGTAGGTGTGACGGTCTGTGAGGCCATACTCACGCCTCGAAATCGTCGGCAACCGCGCGCAAAACCGTCGCGATCTTCGCCGCATTGCGCCGTTCGGGATAGCGTCCACGCCGCAACCCGTTGGATGCCCCATCCAGAAGCTTGATGAGGTCCTCTACCAGGACAGCCATCTCTTCAGCGCTCTTGCGCTTGGCGCGCACAATCGAAGGCGCTGCTTCGAGAAGGCGCACGGACAGCGCTTGAGCACCGCGACGACCCTGAGCTACGTCATATTCGACGCGTGTTCCCGGTCGCAGGGTGCTCTGCCCGGCGGGCAGCGCTGATGACGGGAGATACACACTCCCGCCGTCTTCATCGTTGATGAAACCGAAGCCCTTCTCGGCGTCGTAGAACTTCACCTTGCCGCGTGGCACGTCGTGTCCGTCCCTACCCTTTGTCCCGGCGCGCTTGCGCCACAGTTTTAACCTCTGGTTCTCACTCCGAAGCCGCCATCAGCTCGGGGTGGAAAACCACGTGAGCTGACCTCAGCAACCGTCTTGCGACAGTTGCCCTGCGACAACCGCATTGCGATGGAGCGGCGCCACTGGTGGACGCTATTGAACCAACAACTAGTCTACAGGCGTTCGGATTGGGTTCCAGGACATTGTCACCGGCGTCAGCGCCGGCATGGTCCGGTCGACACGGGCCCAGTCTGGCGCTTAGCTGTGGCGAGCACTCCGCTGAGATCGGCATCGGTCAGGGCATATCCAATGCCCGGTTTATCGACGGAACGCGCCACGATGAGGCCCACCACGTCACCGCGAGGGGACAGAAGCGGACCGCCGGAGTCCCCTCGTCGCACATCACCTTCCAGAGCGTAAAGACGCCGAATCACCGATCCTCGGTCGTAAATATCCGTGCCGCGGGCGGTCAGTTGTTCACGAACCCGAACGGTCTGCGCCTGGTAAGCGCCCCCGCCAGGGAATCCATGCATGACCAGTTGCTCTCCGGGCTTTGCCACCCCGCGTACGGTCCGCACGGGGGCATGAAGATCGGGCACCGACACGATGGCGGCGTCCGCATCAGGGTCGAAGGCCACCACCTGACCGGAGAGCACCTTGCCACTGCGCTGCTCAATCTCGACCTCATCTAGCCCCGCCACAACGTGCGCTGCCGTCAGAACTTGTCCGGTCCCGATGACGACGCCCGACCCGCTTTGGCCAACGGAACATGACCGACCTTGGCCCCAAACCCTGACCACAGAATCTCTCCACCGGGCCGCCGAATCGCGCGCTAAACCGGTGTCGAGATGGGCAGGCTCCGCAACAGTTTCGGCATCGAGCGGCATGCTGAGCGTCGGGAGCCGAGATGGCCCGATGATTTCCGCCAGAGAACGCATCCCTGGACGGGCGGATGCCGGCATCACACCGTCTAAAGCAGCCAGCACCCGGGAGTCCGACACGGCTTGAGACACCCGCGGCCAGGGGCTTTCACGTAGCGGACCGATGGCCACCCACACCAACGTCAGCACCAGCAGTCCCCCGAGCATAGAGCCCGCGAAGCGATCGAGGCTGCCCAGCGCCGCGCGCGACTTGGAGCCGGTCGGCACCCGGCGCAGGCTACTTAACACCAGGCTCCCTAGGACACTACCCACGGCTTCAACGGCGACGACGAGCAGCACAATCACGATTAACGCGAGGACCACCCGCGTAGTGTTATCTGCTCCGATCACAGGTCCTACCGTGGATGCGACCGGCATAGCCAGGTAAAGGCCCGCGGCTAGACCCACCAAGGCCCCTAGTGCTGAAGCCAAAGTCAGTAGAAATCCCCGCCGCCAGCCGACCACAACATAGATCAGGATCACTACGATGATGGCGACGTCAACCACATGCCCTCCTTCCTGTGACCTCATCTGATAGACCGTCGGTGTGCGATACGGACGTATGCGCTACCCGCAGATTATCGGTACCGGATCGCGCGCGCTGAGCAGGAACCGGAATCCTGCGCTGAGTGGGCCACGGCGCTGCGAGGCCGGCGGCGCTCAACACCGCATCGAGAATTTTGGCGGTCAGGCCCCATATGAAATAGTCCGGGCTGCCAACTGCGTGAAACACGGGCCCGACCTGGCGCTTTGACAGTAATCCAGTGGCCCGGCAAGCCGGGTCTGATAGTCCACCCTGGCCTGTGAGCCGGATCCATTGAGCGGCAGCGACTTCTGCTGCGCTGATGCTCAGAGACGGACGGGAAGCCGACCAACCAATGACGGGAATCACCTGCACTGAGCGCACTTGCATACTCACCGGTGCGCTGACCCTCACCACTCGAACCGTCTCAGGATCGAGACCGACTTCTTCCCGAGCTTCCCTCAGTGCCGTGTCGGAGGGTCCAAAATCGCCTGGTTCTCGCATGCCGCCAGGCAGGGCGATCTGTCCGGGCTGGGATCGCAGGTGGTGCGCCCGTTCGGTCAGGAGAACCGACAGATCCTGGGTGGTGGATCCAGCAAGCAGCACCAAGACCGCGCTCGAAGCCCCGTTGAAGCTTGGGTCAGTTCCCGGGCTAGAGGTGGAATCCAGCAGCCGAGCCACCGGTGCCGGTAACTCGGGTTCATCGTGGCTCATGGCGTAGTCCGACCAGCTACCCGGTTTGTTGAGACCACGCCGATGCGGGGGCACAGATCCGCGAGGACGCATGCACCGCAGTGAGGGGCCCGCGCTGTGCAGCATGCTCGGCCATGGGCGATGAGCCGGTGCGAGAGCATAGTGAAGTTGATGTGGGATGCCCCGGGTCGCGCAACCACGTCGTCTTCCACCTGGCGCGGATTATCGTGGCTGCTCCATCCCAGGCGCCGCGACAGGCGCCCGACGTGGGTATCAACGGTGAGGAGCGAGGCACCAAATACGTTTCCTCGCACCACGTGCGCAGTTTTACGCCCCACCCCCGGTAATGCTTCAAGTGCCACCTGATCATCTGGCACACTGCCGCCGTGTTGCGTGAGTACGTCATGCCCAAGTCTGACCAGGCGCGCCGATTTAGTGTGGGCCATTCCCAGCGGTGCGATCACCGCTTCAACATCTGCGACCTCGGCTGAGGCGAGCGCCGCGGCGTCTGGCCAGCGGGAAAACAGCTCTGGCGTCACGGTGTTGACCCGGGCGTCGGTAGTTTGGGCTGACAGCACCGTCGCCACGAGCAGTTCAAAGGCGTTGCGGTGGTGCAGGGCGCATTGCGCATCCGGATATGCAGTGGCAAGACGGTCGTCCACGTCGTGAAGTGAAGGAATCGTCTGTCGAGGCGCGGGCCGAGCAACCGGACACTCCGCATTGTTACGTATTTGCGTCATCTCGATCTGCACCCTCCTCTTGACACAACACCAAAGCTAAACCTATGACCGCATGCGGATTTGCGCATGTGCTCTACGATGATTGTTCTCAGCGCCCTACCACCGGATGACACGTTGTCACGCCGGGACCGGGCCATTTACGCCCCGACGTGACACCTTTCACCCACTCACGTGCATTTTCCGTCACAATGGGGATTGCACGCCCGTCCCGGCATCAGTCGGGGCACCCGAGACCAGGAGGAACCGTGGACGAGAACATCGTACGGTCGGCGCCGTTGTTCGCCGCACTTGACGAAGACGGGAAGCAAGCCGTCCTCGCATCGATGTCGCAGGAGGACTACCATCGCGGAGCGGTGCTGTTTCGCGAAGGCGATCCGGGAGACCGGCTGTACATCATCGCATCGGGCAAGGTGAAGGTGGGCCACACCAGTGGCGATGGTCGCGAAAACCTGCTCGCCGTGCTCGGGCCGGGTGAGACTCTCGGTGAACTGTCACTGTTTGATCCGGGCCCCCGCAACGCCACTGCCACTGCCGTTGCCGAAACCACCCTGTATGCCCTCGGCCAGCAGGATCTCTACCGCGTTCTCGCACAGCGCCCAGAGGTCGCACGTCATCTTCTCGCGAGCCTTGCCCGCCGCCTCCGGAAGACAAACGAATCGCTAGCCGATCTTGTCTTTGCGGACGTTCCCGGTCGCGTCGCGAAGAACCTGCTGGATCTCGCGCAGCGATTCGGTCGGCAGACCGATGACGGTGTGATGGTCTCTCATGGACTCACCCAGGAGGAACTCGCCCAGCTGGTTGGCGCCTCCCGTGAAACAGTGAACAAGGCTCTGGCCGATTTCGCCTCCCGCGGATGGATCCGCTTGGAAGCTCGCGCGGTGCTGTTGCTCGACATCGAGCGTCTGCGCCGTCGGGCCCGCTGACACAATATTTCCAGTCGTAGGTGATTACAGGCGCTCTCATCTGTGATCACACGCAGCGCCCACCGCTGTCCTTGGACGATAGCGGTGGGCGCTTCGTATATGCGTCCATAGGCCATAACGCCATAACGCCATAAGGCCAGCCCGGCTCATCCGGTGCTTAAGCTGGTGCGCCCGGCCCTTAACCCGTCGCACACGCATCGTTAACCGGTTTAACGGCGCAGCCGGTCCTGCTCTGCCAGATAACGCAAAACAGCCCGCAAATTAGCGCGCGCAGCTTCCGCTAGCTCGGGCGCAAGATCGTCGCCGTACACCTGAGGAAGCAGACGATTCACAGTTAAGGCGCCTGCCGCCCGGGCTTTGCGCACTGCCTCGATGCGCCCGCAACGGCGGTCTGTGGCGCGACGGAGCAGGGCCAGCACGTCGTCGCCGCCTAGTGCCGCTTCACCGTGCCCCGGATAGAGTGCCTCAATGCGCCCTGCTTCAGCCATCGAGCTGAGACTTTGCAGGGTTTCTAAATAGTGGCCAAGGTTGCCGCTATCCGGATCGATCACCGTGACCCCGTCATCGAGCACGGTGTCGCCGCTCAGCAACAGACCTCCTGTCAGGAGGATGCCCACGCTATCGGCGGTATGCCCTGGGAGACGCAATATTTTCGCGACCTCATGGGACCCCGACAGCAGTGTGGCAGGCATCTTCTCCGCACCCGGGACTCGCCGGGGGTCAGCGGCAAGTATCCGCACCCGTTCCCCCGTTGCCGCTTCGAGCAATCGCCGCAGCGTACCCGCACCTTCGCAGTGGTCGGGATGGGAGTGAGTTACCAGCACGGCTCGGGGAACGCGCCCGATGTCCACAGCGCAGGCATCTAGAACAGCCTCAAGGTGGTCTCGCTTTTTCGGGCCGGGGTCAACAACCCAGACGTCGCAGTCCGTGCCGATGACATACGTGTTGGTTCCATCCATAGTCATGGGACCAGCGTTTCCCGCGCACAGCGGCACGAGATCAATTTCTATCGACGCCACGTTTTTGGTTGAGGTCAGCGGAATTCGACGAGCAGGTCGAGTTCGACCGGCGCATCTAGGGGCAAAGCTGCGACTCCGACTGCGCTGCGCGCATGCAATCCGCGCTCAGCGAAGATGTCACCGAGAAGATCTGACGCACCATTAATCACCCCGGGCTGGCCCGTAAACGAGGGAGCACTGGAGACATAACCCGTGAGTTTAACCACACGGCAGATTCGGTCGAGGTCATCGATTTCTGCGGCGATGGCCGCGAGTGCGTTCAGGCAGCACACGCGGGCGAGGTCGCGCGCAGTGTCAGGGTCAACCTCGGCGCCCACCTTGCCGGTCACTGGCAGTGCACCGTCCACTAGGGGCAGCTGCCCCGAGGTCGTCACCGTGTTTCCGCTGATAACAGCCGGAACATAAGAGGCGACCGGAGCGGGAACCGGAGGCAGAGAAAGTCCCATCCGGGCCAAAGCATCAAGGGTTTGGGACATTACTCAGCATCCCTCCGATGCGATGGGCCGTTTCAAGTACGCGACCAGAGATTCCGGATTGGGGCCCGGGATAACCTGCACGAGTTCCCAGCCCTCGCTTCCATAGTTATCAAGAATCTGCTTCGTCGCATGGATTAAAAGCGGAACGGTCAGGTATTCCCAGGTGGTGCGCTGTGTCATGGGGCAAGCCTACGACGAGTCCGACCTAGACCTCACACCCGGGCACCCTAGGCTGGGCGAGCGTCATGACAATCAATGCAGCACACCTAGCTTCCGGTGGGGCGTTGCACTAGCTGCTCTTGCTGACGGCACGCGGCTTCCAGCACATCAAACCAGTCGCTGACGTCGGGATACTGGCGGAGCATCCGACGACGTTCACGCTCGGTCATCCCTCCCCACACGCCGAATTCGATGCGATTTTGCAGGGCATCGGCAAGGCATTGTGTGCGCACCGGGCACGGCCCACATAAAGCTTTCACTCTTTGCTGGTCAGCACCCTGGACGAAAAAGCCATCGGGGTCGAGATTTGAGCATGCCCCGTGCGCTGTCCAGTCCTGACCGTCGGCCGCCCGTCGGTTCGTCCTCACATCGCCCTCTTTCGATCTTCGTCGATCCTCTTCCGCTGCACTGTGTCAGCCCTATGGCAACGCCATCCTAGGAACCAAGTTGGCTGTGTGCAAAGTCCACCAAAGTCATCAGACAACCGACATTGTTGGGTTTTGATACTCACCAGTCACTATCGTAAACCGCCACAACCCGAAACGGTACAGAGCGCCAGCGCCCCAACCGACACAGAGCGTCAGCACGACAACCGGCACAGAGCCCAGCGCCTTAACTGACTCAGAGCGCCAGCGCGACAACCGACACAGAGCGCTCCCGGCCTCTGTGAGCTGTGCCCCGACCTTGTGTCGCGTGCCCACATGGAAGCGCTCAGCCTCACCCCCTACTCTGGTACGTATGGCTGACCCTGATCCGACGCGACAGTCCTCCCGTTCCGGGGCCGTGGCGCGCCTTCGATCTGCCACGACGAAGCAAACCTTGATGCTCCTGCTCGGGTTGCTCGCAGTGTGCACCCTTTCGGGCATTCTCTTGGCGAGTTTGCTCCTGCCTGCGGTGACGGTAACCTCCGCCGCCGCAGACCAAGGCGTCAAAATGTTCAATGAGCTGCCCGACGAACTGGACGTGCAGCCCCTGAACGAAGCCTCGCGCATTGAGGCTGCCGATGGTTCTCTGCTGGCGATGTTCTACACAGAGAACCGAATCATGCTTCCGCTGGATCAGATTTCGCCAAATATTCAGCACGCCATTGTGGCGATTGAGGACCGCCGCTTCTATGAGCATGGCGGCGTTGACCCGAAGGGTTTGCTGCGCGCACTGGTCTCAAACCAGCTTCATAAGAATACGCAGGGCGCATCGACTCTAACCCAGCAGTACGTCAAAAACACTCTGCTGATGGATGCGGTCCAGCGCGGCGACAAAGAAGGGGTTGCGGAGGCAACCGAGCAAACCTACCTGCGAAAAGCCCGCGAAGCGAAGCTGGCGATGTCGTTGGAAAGCCGGCTGACTAACAAGCATCACGGCGATGTGCGCGCGGCGAAAAACGAGATTCTTAACGGTTATCTCAACGTCGCCCAGTTTGGCCCGTCCCAGTACGGTGTGGAGACGGCCTCGCGCCACTATTTCTCGAAGAACGCCAAAGATCTCACCGTGGGCGAAGCGGCGCTCCTGGCGGGAATTACCAACGCTCCGAACGCATACGACCCGGTCAGCCACCCGAAGGCAGCCACGAAGCGGCGCAATGAAGTGCTCGCCGAAATGAAGGCGCAGGGCTACATCAATCAGCAGCAGTTCGACGAGGCTAAAAACACGCCGGTCGAAAGCATGTTGAAGATCCAGAACTTTACTCCCGGGTGCGCCGAGGCCAAGGGCAGCGGGTTCTTCTGCGACTATGTAACCCGGGTTCTGTTGAATGATCCGGCGTTCGGTAAAACCTTTAAGGACCGTCAACGGCTTTTGTACGGCGGTGGCCTCACCATTAAAACGACGCTGGACCCGTCAAAACAAAAGATCGCCGAAGATATTTTGGAGCGCCGCGTTCCCTCCACATCGTCCAACGGCTTCGGCCACACTATCGTCACCGTGGAACCGGGCACCGGAAACATCGTGGTGATGGCTGAAAATCGCACTTTTAACCCGCATGAGCAGGTTAAACCCGGGGAAACCGCGCTGAACTATAACGTGCCGAGGGTGTTCGGTGGGAGCAATGGTTTCCCTGTCGGCTCGACTTTTAAGGCGTTCGTTTTGACCGAGTGGCTGATGACCGGTCACAGCGTCTACGACACGGTGGCTACCCGGCGTCAACCGATCAGCACCTATCCGGCGAAGTGTCTGCCGCGGGGTCGCTGGATGGACACTCAACCGTATGACCCGGATAACGCGGTGTCAGTGCCGCTGCCGCCCATGCAGACTGCGCTCGATGCCACCAAGTATTCGGTGAATACCTCGTACGCCCAGATGGCCCACCAGATGGATTTGTGCGACATTGCCTCGCGCGCTCGAAGCCTTGGCGCTATTCCCGCCTCGGTGAGCCCCGATTCGCCTAAGACGACAGAGATGCCGGTCAACGAGCTGTTCAAGGGACTGATTGGGCCGTCCTCAGTGGTGCTGGGCGAAATCCCGATCGCTCCTTTGGAGATGGCGGCGGCGTATGCAACCTTCCCGGCTGATGGCAAGTACTGCAAACCCCGCGCGATTCTCGAAGTGAAGGATCGAAACGGTAAGGATCTTCCGTTTACCGGTGAGCAGTGCAAGCAGGAAGTGCCAAAACCGGTGGCTGATGCTGTGCAGTACACCTTGGAACAGGACCTTCAAGATCCCCGGGCAACCGGTAAAGGGCACACGATTCCGGGTCATGACGCCGGTGGAAAGACCGGCACCGCCAGCATGCAGTATCACGGCTGGTATGTGGGCTTTACTAAGCAGCTATCCACCGCAGTGTGGTTTGGTCACCCTGCGCGCAATGTGCGCCCGGGTGGGTTCTCTGTGGATGGAGAGTACCTGCGCACCGGGCATGTGTGGGGCGCGACGGTGTCGTTGCCCACCTGGCAGGAATTCATGATCAAGGCTAGCGAAGGGATGGAGAATATTCCGTTCCCTGGCCCCCACCGTCAGGGTCTTTGGTGAAGGTCTCATCGGGAGAATCTCAACCCAACGCTGAGCCGACCGCTGCCCGGGTAGTGCCCGATGTCAGCGGTATGACGAAATCGCAGGCTACGAAGGCGCTGCGTCAGGCCGGATATAACGTGTCCGGTTCCGTCACGTCCCCGTCGGATTCGGTCCGTAAATGGGCTGTGACGGGCACTCAGCCAGCTGCCGGTACCGCGCTCGCGCCGGGCTCTTCGGTGACTTTGGTGCAGTCCTCAGGGCCTGCGCGGGGCACTCAGGAGGGACAGGTTGCGGGTGGTCCGTCGGATGAGGCGATGGCCCGTGTTGAAGAGGCGGAGGGCCTGGATGATTAGTCGGCGTCGGATGCCGTGCCCGGTGGCAGTAGCCGGGGCTTTGGGGTTTGCCGGGGCAGCAGCGGCACATGTGTGGGCGCGACACATTGAGATCAATGCGTTTACTCTGCGCGAGGAAACGCTGACGATTTTGCCAGCAGGGTATGCTCCGGTGCGCCTGCTACATATTTCCGACATCCATTTAATGCCTGATCAGGCCCGTAAGATTGCGTGGTTGTCGGATCTGGTTTCGTTGAAACCGGATGTGGTGATCAATACTGGCGACAATATTTCGTCGGCGATGTCGGTTCCAGCGCTGGAGCGCGCTTTATCAGGCTTGTTGCCGATCCCGGGTGCATTTGTTCTGGGTTCCAATGACTTATACGCACCGAAGCCTAAGAATGTGTTGCGTTACTTTTTGAAGGATCCTCGCCCTGACGGCTACACCGACGCCAACCGTCCAGCGAATTTGCCCACCGCCCGGCTGGTACGCATGCTCAGCTCGGGGGGTTGGAAGGATCTCACGAATCGTCGAGACGAGATCGTGCTGGATGTTCCTCAGACAGTGCCTTTGCGTCCGGCTCCGCGAGCAGATGGGCAGGAATCTGAGCGGCGCACAATCCCGTCGGGGGCGTCCGGCCTGCGTCTACAGCTGGTTGGCGTCGATGATCCGCATTTGGAGCGTGACGTGATGCCCCAGGAGCATGTGGAGGTTGAGCCTCGGGGGCATTCGTTGCGGATCGGGGTGGCTCACGCGCCGTATCGCCGTGTGCTTGATCGTTTCGTGGATGACGGTTGCAACCTCATTCTGTGCGGGCACACTCATGGCGGGCAGCTGCGAGTGCCAGGTTTCGGCGCTCTCGTGACTAACTGCGATCTTCCGCGTCGGCAGGCGCGCGGGCTCAGTGCATGGCGCGGTATTCCGCTGCATGTGAGCGCGGGTTTGGGCGCGAGCCCGTTTTCCAATATGCGTTTTGCATGTCCGCCGGAGGCGACGTTGCTCACGTTGCGTGCTCCTGGCTGCTGAGCGCGTCGCATAGTCGGCCTGAATTCTGCTAAGGTCGCTTGTGCTGTCCGATCCGGTCGCAACCGTTGAGGGCAGTGTTATTCGGTTCAGTTCCCGCGCGAGCGGGGTGTGAATTGGATAGTCCACCGGGGTGTGGCGCAGCTTGGTAGCGCGCTTCGTTCGGGACGAAGAGGTCGCAGGTTCAAATCCTGTCACCCCGACATGTGGCACCGTTGGTGCCGTTGAGGCTCGGATCCCTATGGGATCCGAGCCTCATGCACTTTCCGAGCCCCATGTGTATCCGGAGTCGGGTTCCCGTTGCAGGCTTCGGCTATAGGCCGTTGTCTCGCGGGCTCGTTCGACACTTCCGCTTCACTGAATCGCCCCACGTCGCCGATTCAGTCCGCTATTGCATTCCAAATGCGTTACTCCGTCCCGACCCGCTGGCTGCGCCACTCCATCATGAAAACGTCGCGCCACCGGCCGGCGTGCGGCCCAAATGCCATTAGCCCGACCCGTCGATAGGTTCCTACCGGGTAGAAACCGGCGCGGCGATGGACGGCGATGGAGGCGTGATTCTCCGGGAAGATACCCGCTCTGATCGACCAGATGCCGAGCTCTTCGGCGCGGTGCTGGGCCTGGGCCACCAGCAGGCTGCCGATCCCCTGTCCTTGATACGCCGGGTGCACGAAGAGGGAGATTTCCACTACTCCGGCGAAAACAGCTCGGGAGGACACCGGCATAGCACCGACCCATCCCGCAACGGCTCCTGTCGATGTGGTGGCCACAAGCGTCATGCCGTCGATATGGGACGCGACAAAGGAGTCGTAGGTTGGGGTGCTGTCGTCGAAGGTGGCCTCTCCGGTGCGCCGCCCCAGTTCGTAGGCCTCTTTAACCCCTGGCCACAGTGAGTGGTCGAGGAGGTGGATCTGGATCGACTCCATTGCGTGCGCGGGATCTGGTGACCTAGATTCTGTGGGCGTTACCCGCTGGCAGGCTTCGCTGTCGGATGCCAGGTCGGCATCGTCGTAGGGGGTGGGATATTTCGGATCGGGATGACTGCGGGGCATGACCATCAAAATACAGCTTCGCGACAGATTCCCGCCGAGTTGTCTCTCCCGTCTGTCAGTGGTGGATGAGAAGATCAATGTATGAGTCTCACGGTGTCAAAGAAACTGGGTTCCGGGCCAGCGCGAACGGTGAATTGTCTTCCTCGTCGCGGCATTCTCAGCCAGGCTCCGTGGGCGTGGTCAGGTTCGGGTCGGGCAGTTTTGGATGTGCCCTGCGATGGTCATGTGATTCGACCTGGCGACCACCTGGTATGGCATGTATTCCCCGTCTTCCACGACGATGGAGTGACTCAGTCTTGGGACGCAATCGGGGTCAGCCTTGATCTCACCTTCGATGATGGTTCGACTCTGCTCGCCAGCGCTATCGATGGGGATGGAGCTGAGTCTGAGCAGCGGCGAATCACCGACCAGTACGGTCACGGGCTCTCACCGACAACGGCGCTGTCCGTGCGTACCCGGTGGGCAGATCAATGGAACCGGGTCGAGATCGACCTCTCCGCACTCAGCGGGCGCCGTATCAGTGGCGCCGAGCTGGTGGTGGAACGTACCTCCTCGGGTTTTGTGGATGGCGTCATGATCAGTTCTGTGACCTCCCGCAGGCCGCGTCCCACTCGGCCCGTGGAGTGGGTTGATACCCGCCGCGGCACTCATTCCAGTGATCGTTTCTCCCGCGGTAATACGTTCCCAGCCGCCGCGGTGCCGCATGGGTTCACCTTTGTGACGCCGATGACCGATGCGCAAAGCTCACGCTGGCTGTATTCCTGGGCTGAGCACGATATTGCGCCCGGTGTGACGCCTCTTGGCGCTATCGCGTTAAACCATCAGCCAAGTCCCTGGATGGGAGACCGTACAGCGCTGCAGTTCCTGCCGGTTCCGGTTCTCGGCGATGAGGTTCCCGTATCGGATCCGGGCCACCGAAACCTGGTGTTTTCGCACGGTGATGAGCTGGCTCGCCCGGACCGTTACGAAGTGCTCACACATGAGGGGGTCCACATTGCTGTGGCGCCCACGGACCACGGAGCCCTGCTGGTCGCTGAGCTCAAGGGGCTGGAGGCCACACCTCATTCCGGGGCGGATGGTGTGACACGTTCGGATGGTCCACATGGCGCTGACGCTACAGCAGGTTCTCAGCGGCTCGGCGACGCCAGCACTGGTGAGAGCACTGAACCAAAGCCGGGTTTGGCGCTGGTGTGCGATCAGATCGGCGATCAGGGGCTACTGCGGATTGAGCCCTTGCCCGACGGCAGCGGCGCGCTGTTGAGCGGTTATGTCGAAGGGAATCCTGACGCCTTAGAGCGCGTTCCGCGGAAGTTTTTCGTGGCGGTGCTCGATACGCCTATCCGCGATCACGGTTTAGATTCGGCTGGGCGGGGCTGGGTGCGGGTTGAGGGTACCCGCTTGTCCATGCGGTGCGCGGTGTCCTTCATTTCGCTGGATCAGGCTAAGCACACGCTGGAGCTGGAACTTCCGCACGGGATTTCCTACGACGAAGTAGCCCATGCTGCGGCGGATGCCTGGGATGAGCTGTTAGGGCGTGTCCGGATTGGTGAGGGGCCGACGGCTGACTTTGGGCCGCGCACAGCAGACCGTTTCATGACGCATTATGGCAACCTCTACCGCCTTTTCCTCTACCCGAATCGAGCTAGTGAGAATGCAGGAACGGCGCAGAATCCTGCCTGGGTGTATACCTCACCGTTCGATGAGCTGGAACGCGAACCTGATGCGGAACGCACCGGGCATGTGGTGGCCTCGGGCCAGGTCATGGTCAATAACGGGTTTTGGGATACCTTCCGCACCTGCTGGCCCGCTTACTTTCTGTTCACCCCGGACTATGCGGGCGAACTTGTGGATGGGTTCATCGAGCATTTCCGGCAGGGTGGCTGGATGTCTCGCTGGTCCTCGCCCGGATATGCGGATTGCATGGTGGGCACGTCCAGTGACATCGTGATCGCAGATGCGCTCACTCACGGCGTCACCTCGTTCGACGTCACAGCTGGGTACGACAGCGCGCTGCGCAATGCAACCTCTCCCTCTCCGGTGCGTGAAACCGGGCGGAAGGGTTTGCATGAGGCACTGTTTCTCGGCTGGGTTCCCACGACCATTCATGAGGGCATGAGCTGGTCGCTTGAAAATGCTCTGAATGACTACGGCATCGCGGTGATGTCGGCTCTGTTGGCGGCATCCTGCTGCGCTGATGATCCTCGCCGGGAGGAATACGAGGCGAATACCGAGTGGTTTGGCTCGCGTGCAGCGAACTATGTTCATCTGTTCGATAAGCGCATCTCGTTTTTCCAGGGCCGGGACCGCCAGGGGAATTTCCGGACCGCTCCGGAAGTTTTCGATCCTGCTCGTTGGGGCGGCGATTACACCGAAACCAATGCGTGGGGCATGGCATTTACTGCAGTGCACGATATTGCGGGGCTTGCGTCCTTGTACGGCGGTGCCGACGGACTCGAAGCGCAGTTGGACGCGTTCTTTGCCACCCCGGAGACGGCACGTGCGGATGTCCGCGGCAGCTACGACACTGTGATCCACGAAATGACCGAGGCACGGGATATCCGGGAAGGCATGCTGGGGCTGTCTAATCAGCCGGCCCACCACATCCCGTTCCTGTACCTGTTCACCGGTTCACCGCATAAAACTCATCGCCTGGTGCGGTCGCTGGCTGATCGCCTCTTTACCGGCTCGGACCTCGGTATGGGATACCCAGGGGATGAAGACAACGGAGAGATGTCAACTTGGCATACCTTTGCGGCGCTGGGACTGTATCCGCTGACTCCCGCGTCGGGAACTTTCGTGCTGACCACCCCGCTATACGAACATGCCGAGGTTCATCTGCCCGGGGGGCAGCGCATTGTGATCGATGCAACGGGTGTGAGCGAACACAACACCTATATTCGTGGTATCCGTTTGGACGGTGAGCTCTGGGACCGTTCCTGGGTACCGACCTCGCGTCTGCACTCCGGGGTTCACATTGAGTTTGATCTGACGGATCAGCCCACCGAGTTCGGCGCGGCTGAGGACCTGCGTCCGCCGTCGATGTCGGCGTTGCCGGCCTCCTCTGGATCTGGATCGAGGATGGCCTCGTCCACGTCGGGGCCGCTGCCGCTTCAGGATTTGTTGGTTCGTGGGGCTCGCTACGACCTGAGTCCAGGTATTGAACGCCCGTGGGCCTTGATCGATGACACTTCGTATACCGCTGCGTACCTCCCGGGCGGAGCGTCGGTGACGCTCCATTTGACGACGCCTGCCGCTGGACGTCTGTATACCGTGACCTGTTCACCGCAGGGCGCTGTGACGGCGTGGCGGATTGAAGCCCGTCAAGACGACGGCAGCTGGGTGGAGATTGATCATCGGCACGGGGTGGAGTTCCGCTGGGACCGCCAGACGCGCGCGTTTGCGCTACCTGAGGTTGCTCGCACCCGGCTTTTTTCGGCCTATCGCTTCGTCGCATTAACTCCCGGGGATATTTTCCAATTGGAGTTCTTGGGGTAACTCATTCGCGAAAGATGTCATGGTCACAAATAAATAACACCCGTGTCATTATCATGACGATTCCGGAAACGCACATCGCGACACCCTGAAGCTGCAGGAAAAAAGTAAAATCTTTGTCAAATATAGGGTCTCGGGGAGGTAAAAGCCCTGTTTAAAGATCTTCCCAGGGACATAAGCTAGGACAAGAACCCACTGTTCAGAGGGTTCTGTCCAGACGCGCCGCCTTCCCCGTCGGCGTCCGGACCCTTCCTCGATTCCCTCGGTGACGGGTGCGAGGGCGCAGATGTCCTACGCGTCTCGCCGGCGGCCGATACCGAAGGATCACCCATGATGTTCACAGCGCCTCGGGGCACCCACCGTGCCCCAGGGCGGGCCGTCACCGACTTGTCGGGCTTGGTCGGTCCTGTCGGGCGTGGTCTCGGAAGCGTCGCCGTTCTCGGCGCCGTCGCTGCCGGTTCCGCGTTCCTCAGCAATGACCAAGCTCGTGCGGAGGGTCCAACTCCTATGCGGGGTCAGATTGCTCTTCCGTCGGTCGCCCAGGCTGCTAAGCCTGCGGCGATGAAACCTGCCCAGTCGTTCAACTATGTCAAGCTGCGCCACGGCGCCCGTGGCGAGGCCGTTTCCGCCCTGCAACAGCAGCTGGTGGATCGGGGTGCTCGCATCGCCGTCGATGGCGTTTTCGGACGCGACACTCTCAATGCTGTCCGAGATTTCCAGCGCTCTCAAGGGCTTCAAGTCGACGGAATCGTCGGCCCGCTCACCTGGAGTGCTCTCGGATCGGTCGCTACTCCGCAACAACCATCCACGTCCACTCCCCAGGAGCGCCGTCCGCTACTGCGGCACGGAGCTCGCGGCGACTCGGTTCGGGCTCTCCAGTCGGAACTCAATAATCATCGCGCGGACATCGCCGTGGATGGCATCTTCGGCCGGAGCACTCTCAATTCGGTACGCACCTTCCAGGCCAACGCCGGTATCGGTGTTGACGGCGTGGTGGGGCGCGACACCTGGAATGCCCTCCATAACTCCAATGCCGCGGCCAAGCCCGTGAGTGGATCGCCAGGCGCATCACGCCCGACCCCATCTACGCCTGGGTTTAACGGACGCGCCATCGTGAATCTCGCTAAGGATCAGCAGGGCGCACCATACGTGTGGGGAGGCTCCAGCCCTAGCGGTTTCGACTGCTCCGGTCTGACCAGCTGGACCTATCGGCAGATGGGGATTGATATTCCGCGCACCGCACGCCAGCAGGTGTATGGCGGACGCATTATTTCCCGCTCAGAAGCCGTGCCTGGTGACCTTGTTGCTTTCACCGGAGGCAACTACGGCCATATTGGGATCTACGCCGGTAACGGAAAGATTATTGACGCTTCGGGTTCCCGAGGCGAGGTCATGTACCGGTCCATCTGGGATGCATCGCACGTGTTCGTGACCTACCGCTGAGGTGACAGCAAACCTCTGAGGACCGTCAGGACCTCACACGATCGCATGGTCTCGTCCGGCACATCGGTGCCACTGGGAAGGGATGGGACACGCGAGGAAGGCCCGCCGAACCCTGCACGGGGTTGGGCGGGCCTTCGTGTTGTGAGGAGCCGCGTGGTTGTCTTGTGAAGCCGCGCGGTGTATGCGATTGAGGTTGAGCAAGTGGCGCAGGTGGAGCAGGCGTTGGCCTCCACGCCAGCCGATCTGGTCGATGGCCGGTTGGTGTATCCATAGCGGCCGGGGCGCCCAATACGCCAGCCTGGCCTACTCTGAGGCGCTGGCAGAACAGGGTGTGAGGGTTTGTGTGGGCACGAGGGGTGATTCGTGCGGCAACGTTCTGGCTGAGACGGTCAATGGTTTGTACAAGATCGAGCTGATCTATGTATGCACGAGCTGGCCATCGACGTCTGCGGTCGAACTCGCGACATCATTGGAGTGGGTGAGCTGGTGGAATCATCGGCGCCTTCCCGAGAATCTGGGCTACCACATCCCAGTCGAGGTTGAGGCCTCGTATGCTCAAGACGTAACGAAGGAGCTCATCCCGTCATGACACACGTGTTGGAACTAAACCCAGTGCGCTTCACTGCCGACGTCCCACCCACCGCAACTGGTTGATACATCTCGCGTGGTTTCGCCGCGACATCGGGAACGAGGAAAGTCGGGGGTTTATGCTGGGTCTGGTTCGGTCGCTCGAGTCCGCCAAAAAGCCCATCCGGAATCCAAATTACGGGATTCCACGAGTTATGCCGCCGTACCCACTCATTGTTTTCTTTCCGACGCTGATCCTCTTTGCGTGCCTGGGTGATAGCTGTCTGCAGGTTTTTCTCAATCGAATCCAACGCGATGATTAAACGATCCGCATCCCCCACCGCAGTCTGTGTATTCCTGGCCAGCACATCAGCGTAATGCCCCCGAAAGTCTTTCTTTGCTGTGGCAACATAGCCCGCCCGCGCCTGTGCCTGGTCCCGCAGCTTCTGAACCGCCCGCGCGCACTTCGAGCGTAAATCCTCCGCCACACTATAAATAAAATAAACCGCCCGTCGGTATCCTCGACAAGCAGTGGAACCTCAGTAAACTCCGTGTCGGTTGTATCGTCTGCCACCAGTCAACCCCTTTGTCAGCATCACGGTGCACATATAGAACACGCACGGCGCCACACACCCATTGCCCCTCGCATCCACATTGAACAAGGCACGCCAGGCACCGGCAAAAATCGCGACGCACCCGCCGAAACCAGCATGATGCGATGCGTGCCGGAATAGTACAACATCTCCGAGGACTCCGCCACGGCGGAACAGATCATCACATATGCCCGGTGAAACCAGACCCCGCGCGCCACAGATCAGCGACCGAACACCCCACCCGCCCCCACCTCCTTGGCCCACCTCATCGCCATCACCCGCCCCGCCACTATCACCCCGCCCCGTCTCGCCCCGCCACTATCACCCCATCACCCCATCACCCCATCACCCCATCAGAATCGCACCGCAGCGGCACCACAATCACGGCCAGAACTCGCGGGTCTCGGACGTGCTGTGCGACACTTTGCTATACAAATAATTCCCTGCCGTTGCGCTAGATTGCACCACCACACACACCAAGACTGCACCGTCAATGAGGAGCTGTTATGTCCGATCCCATGAGCCTCGTCCCACTTCCACGATCGGTCCAGTGGACCGGCCAGGAGTGGATCACCGACGACCCGTGGGGACAGCTGAGTGTCGGCATCGATAAAGATCTCCCCCGCACCGACTACGCACTATCCATCGGCCCTGGCGGAGCCCAGCTCACCGCGGGAAGCGAGGCTGCGCTGACCGATGGGCGAAATACGTTTGCGCAAATTCTGTGCGCCGCCGAGGGCCCCATCCCCGGAGTTCTCATCTCGGACGGGCCTGCGTATGCGTGGCGCGGCCTCATGATCGATGTGTGTCGTCATTTCATGCCCATCGCAGAGCTTCACAAAATGATCGACGCCATGGCATTGCACCGGCTGAACGTTTTACACCTTCATTTAACAGACGATCAGGGCTGGCGAGTGGAAATTAAGGGGTACCCGCGCCTGACCGAAGTGGGCGCATGGCGCGAGCGCACGCTCAGCAGCCACCAATCAGTCGCCGAGACGACTCCGGATGACGCCGAGTTCGATCATGAACGCCACGGCGGGTTCTACACCCAAGATGAGCTTCGCGAACTCGTCGATTACGCATCCAAACGCGGGATCACGATCGTCCCCGAAATCGATTTACCCGGTCATATGCAAGCCGCTATTGCCGCTTACCCACAGTTCGGCAACGATCCCGCTCAGCAATTCGGAGTGCGCGAGATGTGGGGGATTTCCGAGCATGTGCTGGGGGTGGGCGACGATGTCTTTGCTTTTGTTCGCGATGTTCTCAATCAGGTTTCGGATATTTTCCCCGGCCCGTTCGTGCACACCGGCGGGGACGAATGCCCGCGCCAGGAGTGGGAGGTCTCCGATGCCGCTCGCGCCCGCATGCAGGAGTGGGGTTTAACGCGGGTGAGTGAGATTCAAGGGAAGTTCTCCGAGGAAGCGTCGCGGGTTCTGGCGGCTAAGGGCAAACGGATGGTCGGCTGGGATGAAGTGTTAGAGACGCATCTTCCCGACGACACCGTGGTGATGGTGTGGCGCCCTGAGACCGAGGTTAGCGAAGCAACCTCGCGCGGTTTCCAAACCGTGGTGTCATCGTCGCGAGCCCTGTATTTCGATTACTACCAGGGGGATGCGTCGCAGGAGCCGCTGGCGATTGGTGGCCGCACGACCCTGCGGGATGTCTACGAATTTACGCCGGTGCCTGAGTCCCTGCCCGATGAGGACAAAGCTCTCGTTCTCGGTGTGCAGGCCCAGCTTTGGACCGAGTACATTCCCGACGGGCATCACCTGGAATACATGGCGTTCCCGCGCGTATGTGCCCTCGCCGAGTTGGCTTGGGGTTCACCGCGCCAGTCCTACCGCGAGTTTGAGGATCGGGTTCGGGCCCACCTTCCGCGTTTGGACGCGCTCGGGTTGACCTACCGACCTCTGGACTAAAGAGGAGTGCCGTGTCGTCGTCTGATCCCCACCGAGAAGGCGACATCCGCGCTGGCCACGAACGGTCGCGGCCAGCCCGGCACATGCCCTGGGCGCTTCGGGTTCGGGTAGCTCTGATCGTGACCCTGGTGGTGGTGGCAGCTGTGGGATTCGTATGGAGAGGGTTGTTGGGGCCGCGGTCATCCCCCGGCCCATCGGCTTCTTCCACGGCCTCTCCGTCGATTCCGCCCGGGGCGTTTTATTGTCCGCCGACGGGGTCGCTGCCCGCTGCCCCGGGATCGTTTACCGTGACGGTTCTCAATGGCTCGTCTCGCAATGGGCTCGCAGCTAAAACCTCGGAGGAGCTCACGACCCGGGGATATAAGGTCGCCAATATTGGCAATGCCTCTGCCCCTGACACCGCGACGGTGTTGCGGTTCGGCCCGTCCGGTTATCTTGCGGCTAGCAGCGTCTCCGTTAATTTCCCTCAGGTGACCTTTGCGATCGATAAACGGAGCGATAACAGTGTCGATATTGTGCTCGGACCTGAATTTACTCAGCTGGCTCCCCGCGCCCTGGCGAAGACTGCGTTACAAAAAGCGGTGAACGTTCCAAAGGGGTGCGTGCACCCGTAGCGGGTCGAGATCATTAGTGTTCAGAGTGTTCAGCGCCACGGATTTTCCTGCCAACCCACAGCGCAATAGCCCCGTCGAAAAGAAGAAGCGACATGATGGTGATGTAGAGCAGGAACTTGGAACTGTCGGGAGGTAGCAGCCCGTCGGCAAGGGCCAGCACACCATTTCCCGCGGGCGCCGGGGGCGTCACGACATTGGGCACGATATTCACCGTCAGCGTGGCGCCTCGGGTCACACCTTTGGAGTCGGTGACAAAGTAGGTTACCGGAGAGGTGGGGCCGCGGAACCCGTCTACCGGAGTGAATGTCATATTCCCGTCGTAGACCGCGAACGTGCCCTGATCGGGCAGCACGAGGACCCGGCCTGACCAGTGCGAGCTATTGCTGAGGTTGGGTGCCTGGATCGATTGCAGTTCCACCGACGAACGCCGGAAAGGCTGGTCTATTGAGACTGGCGCGTCGTTGGTGAGTAAATCCACGGTCACCGGATGATCCGCAGACCCTGTGATCACGTCATCGCGAATCGTCGGCAAAGCCTGCACATATTCCACGGAAAACACCGCCGATGCTTTATTGACCAGGTCAATATCATCGGCTTTGACCGCCACCGGGTCTGGGTTCCCCTTGAGGTCTGGCGCCGGTTGAAATATCAGCTGCATGCGATCCGGGCTAAAGCTCCACGTCCCCTGATGGGGTACGGTCACGGACTCTCGCGAATGCATCGCTGTTCCGCCGGGTCGATCGACGTGGATGGTCAGAGTCTCAGGCCGAATATTATCGAGCCGGTCCAGCAGTGAAATATCGACCTTGTGTCCGAGTCGCGCGAACTGTTTGTGGCCCACCACCACCGGATACATTGGCTTGAGGCGAGTTGGCAGGGTATGCATCGCCTCGTCGTTCGCCCCGATGATCGCGATTTCTGACGCCCGGCGAACTTCAGGACTCTGAGGGGTAAACGTCGCCGTTCCGCTTTCTGGGCTGAGCTCCCACTTTCCCTGATTGGGAACCTCTACATGGGTGCCATCGTGCTGAACCGTACCCGGCGGCATACCGTCGGTGATGAAACGGAGGGTAGATGCGGACACATCCTGCGCATCATGCATCACCGGGAACACAATGGGCTGTCCATACGAAGCCGTGCGCGACAGCGTCCGCAGCAGCGGGGTGGCCAGTCTGACCGTGCCCGCAGCAGCCGCAACCCCCACCGAGTTATACGCCGTAAAACGCACGGGGCCCGGCTGGCTATCGCGAAAATCCTGAGCCGGCTCAAAGCGGGCGTTGGTGGTGCCCGGCGTAATCTGCCAGATGCCCTGATCGGGAATCACAACACGCTGCCCATCCGAGCTGACGGTCGAGCCAGGCGGTAAATCTTCGATCAGGAAGCGGAAGGTCGAGGGCATCACGTTGGCTGCTCCCCGCGACAGATCAACGGTGACCGGCGCGCCCTGACTGGCAGTGGCAGCAACGTCCTTCACACTCGGATACGCCGCCTTCAGAGGCAATGGAGCGGATAGATGTCCACTGTGACTGCGCAACGACAGGGCAATATCCAATGGTGACCCGCGGAATGTTCTGACCGGGGTGAAAATAATCCGAGCCCCGATAATTTGCCAGGTTCCCTGATCTTGAATCGTCACACGTTTATGGTCGGGCGCCACCGAATATGCGTCGCTCACGTCATCATCGTCTGCGCCCGGGACAGACAATCGACCAGAGCCAAGTTCCAGATCAGCGCGGGCCGAAGGATCCACGAGCACATTGAGGTCGAAAGTGGTCGGGTCTCCCGGCACCCCATGCACGGTGGTCGTAGTCATCGGAATGGTGAATCCCTGAGTTTCTCCGACGGCCCGGGCAACTCCTGCGGGTGCACATATCACCGCAATCAACATGATCACGAGGAACAATATCGGGTGCCTTAAACCCATCCGGCTCTCGACTCTTTCCGTCCTCACCTGCGACACGGTACCAGCCCCACGATCACAGTCAGCAGTTTTCGATCGACCGTAAAGTAGAGATATGGACGTAAGCGATGAGGCACCACACACTGACTCAGCCTCACCGGGTGGTCTCGTGCGGTTCAGCCTTCGCGATGAGCTACCGTCTGGCGCGCTGCCACAGATAGCCCAATGGATGCGGCATGCCCGCTGGTATACCGGAGCATCATCGGATCTACCTCGTCTTTACCTGCGGGGACAAGTCCAGTTACCGGGTGTGGAGGGACCCCTCGTGCATCTCATGTTGCTCGAAGATACCGCTTCAAGCACCCCGGTTCTCTATGCGGTACCGCTTCAGGTCTTTCCCTGCGAGGACGTCCACCACAGCCGCCCGCATCAGGTAGACCCTCACGCGGTGATCGGACAGACGCACGACGGAATGCTGGTCGATGCCACCCGATCCGCATCGGGCCGGTCAGCGATACTGCGGGCCACGCTCACTGCCTGCCTGCATCCGGGATCCGTTACATCCTCACGGTGCCTATCCACCGAGCAGTCCAACACCTCCATGGTGTTCGAGTTCGACGATGCCGAGCCGATTATCGTGAAACTATTTCGCGTGATTCAACCGGGCCTAAACCCCGATATTGAGTTACAGACTGCGCTCAGTGCTCATCATTGTCCGCATCTTGCGCCCGTGCGGGGATCGTTAGAAGCTCAGTGGCCCCTCTCTGACGATCACCGTGTAGGTAAGGCAGGTAGTGACACCCTCCCCGACGTTCGCGTGGCTCACGGGCACCTCGGTATCGCTCAGCAGTTCATCCCTGATACGACGGATGGGTGGGCTTTCGCCATCGAACAGGCCCGACAGGGTCGCGACATCGCCGATGACATGGTGACCCTCGGGCAGGCAACCAGATCAGTCCACGCGAGTTTGCGCGACGCATTTGGCGAGATGCCTTTGGACCCACAACCCGTGCTTGCCCGGATGCGCGCGCACCTGAACTCCGCATCCCACACGGTGCCCCAGCTGCGCAAGCACACTGATGCCGTTCATACCATGCTGGATCGAGCAGTACACCGATCGTGGCCTTCCGCGCAGCGTATCCACGGTGACCTGCACCTTGGACAGGTAATCCGCGATGCCAACGGACGCTGGGTATTCCTGGATTTTGAAGGAGAACCGATGCGCCCCCTGTCCGAGCGTTCCCAGCCCGATGCCGCAATGCGCGACCTGGCGGGAATGCTGCGAAGCATCGACTACGCCGCAGCCTTCGCAGCCATGGCCCCCGGAAAACCGGCGCCTGGTGATGCTACCCCGGGCGATCCAGTGCCTGGTGATGCTACCCCGGACAGTCAGGCTGCGATGCCTCTATCGCTTCAGGAGTGGGCACAGCGGGCCCGCATCGCCTACCTATCTGGGTACGGGTTCCTGCCGGGCCCTGGTTCAGCCTGTGACCTGACCGTACTCGCTGCCTACGAAATCGACAAAGCCATCTATGAAGCGGTGTATGAAACGAGTTACCGCCCCAGTTGGGCACCGATTCCTCTCAGCGCCATTGAGCGCCTGACCTCAAATATCGGACCTGCAGGAAGTCCTTACCCCTCGTCCGACGGCACAAACTCAATCGGGCTCACCGACGAATACCTGTCATCCCTAATCGAGACCACACCCACCCCGCCGATAAACGGGGCCAACGCCTGAGGGTTCTTACCCGGGTTAGCTAGGAGCACCTGGAAACCGAAGTGTCGGAACGACTCCATCGCTGCGGTAATGAATTTACCTGCGCCTTTACTGAACGCCTCGTCGATAATAATCGGCGCATAGCGAGGAACATCGATCCCAGTACCAGCCAGTTGATAGCGCAGGGCAGCAGCGAGACAAAACGTCGTCAGACGCTCATTCTGCCCACCCGAGAGCGGCCCACCCGATTCATGGGCGTGGACCACAACCCCGTCGTCATTCACTTCCTCAGCATGAAAATGCACATGCCGACGCACATCCAAAATTGCCCTCGAAGCCTGGTCATCTTGGGTGCGAGCCGCGGTGATCAGCTCCATTAAATACTTCAACGAGATGAAACGCTGCTCGGCAAGTTCACGGTCAAGCGTGACATCGTTGGCCACGGTCGCATTCACAGCCTCACCGAGTGCACGTTTAAACTCATCCAACGCGGCAAGATGCACCGGGCGCATCGACAGCTGCAAATAACGTCCCTGATGGAACTCAACCTGGGCCAGCAAACTGTTGATCCGCACCAAACGTTTCTTAATTTCTGCCGGTTCACGAGCAATAGCGGTCGCCAATGCCTGGACGTCCGCAACGGTATTCCCGGTGAAGAAATTAAAAAACCGTTCCTCCACATCGGGCAGTTTCTCGTCTTCGATCCGGGTCAGGATCGCTAGGTATTCCGGCGCAGAATCTAGCGAGGTGTCGACGTCTCCCGCATCGGCGGGCCAACGCCGCGAGAACTCGCGCAAACCGGTGCGGATATCCTCCTCTGCCCGCGAGGTCTGCTTCGTCAGCTGCACGAGTTCCGCATCTAAGGTGGAGGCTGCATCGCGGGTGACCTGGTCGATGGTGGCCAGTGCCATCGTGGGTGCCACGGCGGCAAAACGCTCCGCAAGATCCTGCTCAACTTCGGGGGACAGCTCGCGGGCCGCAAGGCGCTGGCGAGCGTCCTCGAGCCGTTCGCGAGATCTCTCCGCCTGCTCATCGAGACGTCCCAGGGTGGCGGTCACGTCCAGCAGTTCTTCGTTATCATCCGAGATAGCCTGCTCGACCTCGCTGATCTGGTGGGCAATCGCGGTCAACGCTGCGGACCCATCTTCGGCGGCGCGCACCATGTCGCGCAGGTTTGCGATGCGCCGAGCCACGGAGGCTGCGTCAATATCGTCCCAGGTCACCCCCTGGATCTTGCCGATGGCGAATTGTCGATCGCGGCGGGCCTGCGCCTGGGTGTCGAGGTCCTTGCGCCGAGCCTGCGCTTCAAACAGCGCCTGCTCTGCGAGAGTCCGCTCCCCCTCGAACACTTGCCGTTTAGCTCGGTTATCAAATCCCAGAACCCAGGATGACCGGTCGTTAATTGCCCGGTCGGCACCTTTTTCGTGCCGGGTCGCGGAGTGTTTGATCTGGGCCGATTTGGTGACGGCGCGGGTGGCGTTTTTGAATTCGTCGATATTTTCAGCGCACACGTAGTCCATGCGCGATGCAATCTCGTGGGAGAGCCACTCCTGAAACTCGCCGTCTTTCACCTCGATCTTCGCCGCGAGTGAGCGCGGGTCAATCCGTGGCGTCGGCTGCACTAACCCGGTGCGGATGCGGTTGTAGGAGATCCGCCGGCGCAGTTTCATCCCATCGATCGCTTCCGCGAACGCACCGTAGTGCCGATCTGGGACCAGGATCGACCGTGCCAGGCTGCGCAACGCCTGTTCAGCGGCCGCAGTCCATTCTTCGTCTCCGGCGCGAACTTGCAACAGCTCCGCGGCGAACGGCAACGCACTCGGTGCAACCCCAATCGCATTCGCAACGGCATCGCGCACGGCGATGTCTTCGCTATGCATGTTCGACGCCCGCGAGCTGAGCGATGCCAGTTCCGCTTTGGTGCGCTCGAGTCGAACACTCAAGTCGCGAACCGCAGCCTCCGCCTCAAAACGGCGCTGACCAGCTTCTTTTTCTTCTGTCGCGAGACTTTCGGCGAGCGCGGTCACCTCTCGTTGCAGGGCAAGGAACATATCCTCCGCGAGCGGGGCCCGCAGATCGAGGGTGGCAAGCTGGGCCGCAAATTCTGTGGCCCGATCTTTGCGCCGGTCGCGTTCAACCTCAAGGCCGGCGATCTGCTGTTTCCAGTCGTCGATCTCGCCGCCACCGGCGCGCCGGCGCTGTTCTTTGAGCTGCGCGAGATCGTGGCGGCTTTCCTCCAAATCGGAGGTGAGTCGATGCTGCTGGGCGATGGCGCGGTCGTGTTCGCGCTGCAAATGCTCCTGTTCCTCGTGTAAGAGTCGCACCAGGTGGCGGGCTGCGAACAGGTCAATGTCGGCGCGGCGATCAACCAGGGCGCTGCCACGACTTCGCAGGTCATTCCACAAGGTGTAGGCATCGCGTACGGTTCTCAGGCAATCCCGTTGCTCGCGCGCCGTCACCAGCGCTTCATACACCTCGGAAAGGTTCGCAAAGTTCGCTAGCGCTTGGTCCGCAAGGTCAAAGGTGCGTGGCTCTTCCAACATGTAGTCGCGTAAAAGAGCGTTGATATCTCCCAGTTCTTTGGCCGACTGGATTTTGTGCAGCAGCCCGAGCGCTTTTTCATCGGGGATTCCGAGTATCTGACAGAACTTCGCGCGGTACTCGCGGAATTGCCGGAATACTTCCACCCCGGGAATGGCTTTTTCCAGCGCCTTCGCTTCAATTTGGGTTCCGACGAACGGTTGCAGGTCGGTCACGTCAAGGGGACTGCGGGCGATCAAATATAGGCTCTTCACATCCGAATCGGCGCTGTGGCCTTTGTGCAGCAGCAGCATCCGAGTCAGCTGTACCAGGGCCCCCGCACCGTCGCGGTAGCGCAGCGAGATCACCGACAGGGTGGATTTATCGCGCAGAACTTGCTGGGTGAACTCCCCGGTGGTCTGGTCGTAGTGCATCGCCCAGGCGCCACGCACATAACTGGCGACGGTGCGCCGATATTTGGCGCGAGCTGGACCGGCATCTGAGGCTGCGGCGTTGAAATGCAGGCTGCGCGGCGGAGTGAGCAAGGCGCTGATCGCGTCCAGCAGCGTGGACTTGCCGGTGCCAGGACCTCCGGTAAGGAAATAGCCTTTTGGCGAGATGGCGAGGTTGTGTGTGCCGTGGAAGGTTCCCCAGTTGGACACCTGCACGTGCGTTAACCGCCATTGACCGGGGTGGGGGTGGTCGGGGTCTCGCGGAGCGGGGGCACTGACAGCGGCGCCTGGGAGGTCCAAGCCCGCAAGCGGTGTCTCAGTCACGGTGTTCACAAGAGATGAGCCTACCGACTACCGGGCTGTCCCCCGCACTGCGAACATCGGAGTGTGCTCTATAAAATACGGACATGAGTAAACCTCCGATGATGTCCGCTCGTGCTCAACGTCGCAGATCCCGAGGGGTGTTAGCTGCCGGGATTATCATTATGTTCATATACATTATGCTTACTTCCGTGATTTCCTTTGCGAGCGGAATCGGAAATCCTGAACTAGGCATCACTGCGAGACTCATCGCCGCCGCGATTTTCACAGCTCCCATCGGTCTTATCAGCTTGGTATTGCTGTGCATTGGCATCGTTGCGGAATTTAAAGCCCACAAAATCAACGGCGCCGACTGGGCGCAGGCTGAAGCGGTGGCGCGAGAATGCGGGGCGCTGCTCGCACTATCCCCTACAGAGGCCTACCGATCGCCAGATAACTTCATACTGGCTCCGCATTCTTTAATCGAAGTTGAGCGCCATTTTGATCAGAAAACAGCCGGTGAGGTGCGCGGCGCGGTAGCTCACCGTTTCTCCATGTTCGGCTCGTCATTTGGTCACACAGTCGCTAGCCGTTCGGGGTACAGCGCATCGTCGACGAGCATATTTGGCGGAACCATTCGCGGCCTGTCTGATGTGCACCTGTCTTTGGACCAGACAACTCGCAGCGACCTCATGGGCGACGCGATCTTCGCCCTATTCGAGATAAGGGACCAGCAGGGCCACTCGGATACGGTGCGGCTGACAGCCTTGTCCAACGCCGCGGTATCCGACTGGATCTACGCTCTTATCTCTCAGACAGCGATTCGCTTCGGTCTCGACACCCACACCGGGGTCACCGTCGCCGCATATGCGGGCCAGCTCGCCAACCATTTCGGACCGGGCGATGTCTCCTATCTCTCTGATCGGCTCCACCTCATACAGCGTAACGGTGGCGACACCGATGACATCCGGATCGCGGGTCTGCCGAGCGGACGCAACGCGCTGGTAGCGGTCTCGGCTCTGCTCAATGGAAATAACGAATTGTTTGTATTCCCGTTGCGATTCCCAGCTATGTGGGGTGAAGCCCTCGGCAAGGCCTGTAGCCGACCGGCGATCGAGCAGCCTAAAGCCCACCATGCCATCGAATCATCCTAGGCGGTGCCTGCAATTAAGCAGCCGCTTAGCTGCTACTCGCCCTGACCGCGGATGTCCGCCTCAGTATCGTCCTGGTCCATATCTGAATCCTCACCAGCCTGCCGCCCACTTGATTCAAGATCGACCCCCGCTTCGCGATAGAGCGCGGTGAATTCCCGGGCCACATCCGGGGTGATCATCAGCCGCAGAACCGGGGAGATTTCAAAAGAGTCCCCTTGTTCATCCAGGAGTCCCGATTTATGGATCTTGGTGATACTGGCGCGTATTTCCCGGGCGAAACCGGCTTCGTCGGTGGAGGTGGACCGACGGTAGGCCGTCAACGCCTGCTCCAGTTCTTGCCGGGAGACTACTGCACGCTGGCCCCGTGAGGACTGGGTGAGGAGGTGCTGGCGCAAGATCAGCAGAAGAATTGAATCCAGTCGATTCAGACCCGTTAGTCTGCGCAGAAGTTTGGGTGCATCGGGATCCTGTTCACTTTGTCGCACGAAGGCGACCTGTGAGTCCTCGTCGAGAACGAGCTCTAAGAAAAGGTCGGCTAAGCGCAGTTCGATAGCTTCGCGGTCGCGCAGAAGCTGAGCCCAACGCTCTGAGTCTTTGCGTCCGTCCAGGAATGGACCTTGGAGGAGCGCCACCAGCACCCGTCGGGATGGGTCAACGAGGCGACGAAAGCCCCCGGAACCGCTGCGAGTATCCGTATCGGTTCCGGGGGTGTCGGGCTCGGATGAGTCGGCGTGACGAGATTCGGGTCGACGATATGGGGAGGTGCTCACGACGTCTCAGCCTACCGGTGTCTCATCCAACCCGACGCCCTCCCTGTGTCACATACCTGGGCCGCGGCCACCGCGTTAGTCAGGGCATGGGCGACGAGATACCGGCCCTAAGGATGGGCGACGGGATACCCGTGCCGAGGTTCGGTGGGCACGCGAGCCGGGTATGTAACAGGTCAGGCTTTACGGATTGTAATGGTCCATCCCGCGTCGCCGGTGCGATCAAAATGGGTTACCGGGTAACCGGATTCAGCGGCCCACCGCGGAATGGACTCGGTGGCCTGTGTGCAGTCGAACTCTATGACGAGTTCATCGCCGGGAGGCAGCTGAGCCATGGCTTCCTTGGCGTCGATCAGCGGAAACGGGCAGACCTCGCCGTTGGTCTGAAGGACATGGGTAGCTGACATCTGTTTTCTCCGTATCTTTGATATGTGGCGAGAAATCCTCAGTATTTATTGAGTGATCCTCAGAGTTGGTTGAATGGCCCTTAGTAAATGTTGACTGGTCCTCAGCGCTTTATTGAATGACCTCGACATTTGTTAAATGAGCTCAGTATTTGTCGAGTAACCTTCAGCATTTGGTAGGGATTTTTAATTTTGTTAAGGGGTTTTTATGGGTTGCGGTGGGCTGTTTATAACGTTGAGGTCGCGCCCACCGAGCCCAGGTGCTCACGAGCGGACATTGATTCCGACGGGTTCAGCGACCTGCGCCTCCCCCTGATCCAGAGCTGCGGCCGTGGTGCGCAGGGCTTGCCGTTCAGAGGTTCGGCCTGTCTGGTTCTGGGCGGCTTTATCCCTGGCTGCTGCGCGCGGCCTGATCAGCAGGAGGTAGGTGGCAAGTCCGGTACCTGCGATCATGGCGAGCAGGGCAGCCCAGCCTTGGTAACTGAACAGGGCCGTTTGAACCATGGCGTTTCCGATGGTGCATCCTCCGGCCCAGGCGGCCCCGACCCCCATCAGGGCCCCGCCGGTCAGTGCGCGCAGCAGCGTGGGGGCGTCGGGAACTCGCAGACGGAACTCCCCTGACCCCTTAGCCGCAATGAATGCGCCTACCAGGATGCCGAGCACAAGCAGTACGCCCCAGTCGATCTTGGAGAAGTCGCCGGTTGTAAAGAATGCGACGAGGTCGGCGCTGGGCGTGGTAATACCGAGGCCCGAGTTCCTGCCGGTCGCGGCAGATAGCGGCCATGCGAGGGTGGCCAAGATACCGATGATTACGGCGGCTCCGAAGGGTCCCCAGGGAGTTTCAAAGAAGATTCGGGCCAGTCCGGTGCGGCGTGCTGGAAGCATTGCCACGGGCAGTTTGGGACGGCGTACGTGGTGGGCTACCAGCAGGCCCACCCCGATGACGAGGGCGACCACGAGGAACCAGGGCGAGATGCCGAGGGTGTCGTACACGGTGGAGGCGGGGACGGTGGCGCCGCGCAGCCAGGATGTGACCGGCGCAAGGGGGCCGTCTTTTGCAATGGATGCGAACAGAGCGTAGGTGATCAGAGCGAACCAGCTGCCGACCAATCCTTCCGCGCTGCGGTAGTAGGTACCGGTTGCGCACCCGCCCGCCAGCACGATGCCAAATCCGAAGATCAGGCCACCGATGATGACGGCGAGGGGTGCGAAGTTGTGGATGACGGGAGAGATGAGCCCGACCTGTGTGAGGGCAAATACTCCGACGGATTGGATCGCGACGACCAGCAGGAAGGCGGAGAACCAGCGGGTCGAGCGGGTGAGGAACAGGTCACGGAAGGCGCCTGTGACGCAGAAGCGGCCGCGCTGGAGGGTGAACCCGAGTGCGGCACCGAGGAGGAGTCCAGTGAGGATCATGCGATGACGGTAACGGCTCACTCCCCCCGTTGCCAAGTTTTACTTATGAATATCATTAGTAAATGAACGCGTGTTGCTGCGAACCGATCTCGGACCGCGAATCTTAAGCAGGCGTACGCGCCCGCTAAATGTCGATCACCCGTTGGGCTGAGAGCGCCGGACATCCGCGAGTCCACCCACCGCCGGACACAAACTCACCCACCATGCCGCCGCAACGCCCATGCCACACTAAAAAGGTGCCCCCAGTCGATCCCCCTCAACCCGCAGTCGATCCCCCTCAGGCCGCTCCCAATTCCCCACACCCTGCCCCCAGCCATCCGGTGCGCCTGGATGACCTCACCATTGAGCGGGTGCTGCGGACAGTCGAATGCATTCCAGAGGGGCGAGTGGCAAGTTACGGCGATGTCGGGGCAATCGCCGGGGTCGGGGCGCGCCTCGTCGGACGTATTATGCGTGACTGGGGCTCATCCGTACCGTGGTGGCGCGTCACCAGGGCGAATGGCGATCACCCCATACTCGCCCGAGCCCGGCCGTACTGGCAGCGCGAAAATATAGAGGTTGCCGCTCACGGTCGTGGCTGTGTCATGACCACCTACCGCGTTGACCTCGCACAGCTGCGCAACGCCGCCGCCGTAGCCTGGCAGGATCTTCCCGACGCCTGAGCGCATCCGCGCAGCACCAACAAACCAGCCAGAAACCCACCTGCCCGGTGTGGCAAGACATAGCTTGCCCGTCCCACTCAGCTCGCAGGCACCGGAGTCAGGAAGAAAAAGGCTGGAATGCGTGCGACATAGGGGCGACCGTCAGGCTCGGTCCAGCGGATCGTTTCCTGATCCCCGTCGCGCTGCTCAGCATGCTGTGTCGCCAGGAACATCAGCCCGATCACGCTCGCAAGCCCCTGGGGCGCCGGATGTTCCCGCAGAACATCCCCAATCCCTGCCTGACCAGTACGAGCAATCACATCGTTGACATCCTTGGTCAGGCCATCAATGTCAATGTCATTCGTCCGCACCAAATCGCCCAGAACCTCCACGCTGAGCGCTTTCGCGTCATACACCTCCGCAGCTGCCGGTGAACCCGGGTCGGAGGGGTCGCGCAGTTGATGCTGCGACACTGAAGACACCAGCACGCGGGCCAGATCCAACTCCATCGGGAACGGTGCGCGGCTAGAGACCTCATCGCGAGCCGCCAGCGCCACCGATTGTGCTTCCACCAATGCATCGAGCATGACCCGGTGCTGCCGGAAATCCTGGCTGCGCACGAACCGGGCCAAGGAACGATACAGCTCGGTTTTCACATCGAGCACCTCTTGCGCAGGTTCATGTAGGTCTGAAAACACGTTAGCCAGACGTTCGCGTTCACTCCGGGTCAGCATCTTCGCGAAATCGCGCTCTAGCAGTCGATCCACCACAGCCTGGGCCTCTTGGCTGCGGATCGGATCATTTAGCATCCGGAAAAACGCGGTGAATGTGCGCCCCACTTGGGACTGACCTAGCAGATCATCCCCGGCCAGCAAGCTTTCCAGTACTTCGCCGCGGGCTGCGTCGGGCGAGAGAATCTGCTCGCGCAATCCGAGATCGACCTTGCGTAGATCCTCGCGGTACTGCAGAAAGTCTCCCGATAGCTCGGTGGCAATTTGCAGCACATCTCGCAGGCGGTCAACGGAGGATTCAGGGCTTGGCAAAAGCAGCTCACCCTCGCTGAGCTCACGGATCTGCCGTTCAATCTGTTCACGCTGTTCTTGAAGATCTCGCAACCGGCGGTCACGGTCGGTTTCGGTGTCCTGCGCGATGCGGTCGAATTGCTGGACCACCAACTGCAAACGCGATGTGGTCGTCGTGGGCTGGTGATCTTCTAATGAGGAGATGAACTGGAGCGCGTCAATGGTGGCCGCAGACGGCTCAAACATCGTTTCGACCCGGTTGGGGTCATCACGCCTGGTCACATACCCTTCGCGTACCCAGTCTTCGCAGTACTCAGCGGCCGACTTAGTCTGTTCGCGCCCTTCATCACGCAATAGCTCAAGGTGGGCTTCCACGCGTGCATGCATGTCTGAGCGCGGTAGACGGCGGTGTCCCGCGGGGAATATCGCCTGGAGGATCGCCAGCACCGCAGGCGCTTTGGTTCCGGCGAGCAGGCGCCAGGTACTTAGGCGTCGCAGCTGCTCGTAGCGCGCTTTGCGCTGAGCTGGCGAGATGGGGAGGCCAGCAGAACGGTCGTCGATCACGAATCACGAGCCTACCGGATGGGGCATAGCCCAGAGAGTTGCACGACGTCCCCGGCAACTCGTGAAAATCACGGTCCCGATCTCTCTTTGGGATAGGGGTGACCGCACCAAAGATGCGATTGGGGTCCGACATGGAGATTTCGTTCTCGGCAGGAAAGACAATATGCAGGTGAAGATCGTGAAGGATCCGGCCAATTACCTGAACCTCGCCAACTGATAAACCCTCAGACTAAGGACATCGCGATGACTTCCACGCGCGTCAGCGGCTTTGAACCCTCCCGACGGCAGCTCGGTCGAGGCGTCATAAGTATTGGGATCGGGGCATTCGGTCTTACACAAGGGGTCGGGTCCGCGTTCGCTGACTCAAAGCAACCGCCCACCGCCCCAGCCACGCACAAGCTCGCTGTGCGCTATCAGGTCTCACCGCTTAAGGCGCCCGGATGCGCGGGGCTAGTAGCGATTCACCTCGTCAATGTGGGAACTGAGACGTATTACATGCACTCTCCGCAGGCGAAGTTCCGGGTCGAGGTTCACACCGCGAAGGGTCCCAAAGGGGTAGCCCGCGCCATGACTCCGGGCTATTTCAACGGCGCGCACATGAGTGACCTCGGTTTCGACGCCGCGACGTCCGTGCACGCATTCGACGTGGTGCTCTCGCACCCGATCGATCCCGGCCACAATCAGCTCGTGGCCAATATTGCCTTCAGCGATGGTTTGACTCGCGAGGGGCGTGTGATCAACGAAATCATCACCACCCAGACCGTCCGGATGGATGACGATCACCCGACTGAGTCAAACACGGACGTTCTCTCCCGGTTTCACACGTGGAGCGATTTCGGAAAGCGCCATCCTGGCCTGTTCTGAGGTCAGCCGGTCATGTCCATTGGCCGTCGCGGCTACCTAACCGTCACACCTGACGGAAATTTGGTTGCGCCTTAGACCGAAGGGTCACCCACCACAGGACCTCGCAGATGCGGGGTCACAAGCCCCAGCTGGGTAGCTCGAACCAATATTTGTAACCGGGTGGTAACGCCAAGCTTATTAGCGAGTTGACGCATCCTTCCCTTGACTGTCACTTCTGCGATGTGAAGCTCTTTAGCGATCTCTGCGGTGCTGAGTCCCTGCGCTAGGAGCGCGAGTGCTTCTTGATCACGCTCAGTCAGATCAATGTTTGAACAATCAACCTGTTTCCCTTGGGTAGGGACCGCATCCACCAAAGCCGCCGCAATGCGCGGTTCCAGCACATCAGTGCCGTCCAGAACCGCCTGAAGCGCCCCCACAACAGCCTCCGGCGGAGTGTCTTTCAGCAGGTAGCCCGCCGCCCCGGCCCTGAGCATGGGCACCACCGACTCCACCGTAGCAAACGTCGTCACCGCAACAATTTTGGTAGCTGGGTGAGCAGCCAAAATGCGCCGAGTCGCCTCAATGCCGTGCAGGCGCGGCATCCGGATATCCATCACCACAAGATCAGGCTTCAGATCGCGCACCAGCGCAACCGCCTGCAGCCCATCCTCAGCCTCCCCCACAACCTCAAATGATGACGACGATGAGATGAAAATCTTGAGCGCGGAACGCACAAGGCTTTCATCGTCGGCAATCACCACGCGTGCCCTCATCCCATCCTCCATCAGTTGGGTTACAAAATGCCAAAATCTGCGAATCTGAGTTTCCCATCTTCACCCTCCAAGGTTACTCTTGAGTTTCAAAGGTTCCCAGCCGATCCTGGAGGTTCAATGTTGAAGAAAACTCTTACCGTCGCCGCTGCCGCTCTAATCGTGTTCGCCGGATCAGTTCCCGCCCAGGCCGCAGCTATCGGAGCGAAACCGATGGGCCCAGCAATGGCGCTATGTGATCTGATTCCTGAACTTTGCCCCCCTCACCTGCGCTGATTTCATCCCACCAGGCGCGCGGTAAGTTTTTCCCGTGCCATTGACAGATCCTCGTACTGACGACGTGCTCCTCGCACGAACGTCACGCTCACGTGCTGCCAGAGCACGGGGAAAGCGACCCCGTGCCTGGTGGATACCTCGGTGGACTATTGCCGTGGCACTAGTCTTCGCGGCTTTAGCCACATTCGACGACATCAGACTGGTCCTCACCTCCGCTCAGAATGGCGAAGTCTGCACCGTTGAGATAGTCACCCTTGCCTGCGAAATCCTCGCCATCTGCGGGGCGCTCTTTACCCCATGGATTCCGCTGGCCGCTCTCGCAATATCACTCGCATTAGCGCTGACCACGGGATTTTTCTCACCGATCATCTCAATAGGGATCGTCACCCTCGTCAGCGCAGCCGTACATGGTCGGCGCATACCGCTCCTGCTAGCTGCCGTGGGCAATCTGTTCGTGATCGGCATTATTGGCAATCACATCCCTCGACTGTGGACCACACTGATCTGGCTCGTTGCGCCTAGCCTCGCCATTGGGACCGTCATCATCTGGGTCATCGGAAACACCATCCGCCGCCAACGAGCCATCGAAGAAATGTCCAGAGACGTCGCAGCGCGCCTAGAGGCCGCACGGGAAGAGGAACGCCAGCGCCTCGCCCGCGAACTACACGATGTTGTCGCACACGAGCTGACCATCATCACCATGCAAGCAGCCGTATTGCGCCACGCCGTCGATGACCACACCGCCCAAGAAGCACGCGGCGCAATTGAACACACCTCCCGCAATGCGCTGACCGAACTCAAACATCTACTCAAAGTGCTCGAAGCCAACGACGCCGTAGCCACCAACGAGCATCCCGATTCCAACACCGACACACCCAAGGCCAGTGTCTCCTCAGACGCAGAGGATATTGACCTCCTCGCCCACGATCTGGCGGGACGCCTGCGCTCCCTCGGGCACAAAGTCACCGAAAACATAGCCTGTCCGCCGATGGACCCGGCTGTCTCCCGCACCGTTGACCGCCTCTTGCGCGAAGCCGTCACCAATATCGTCTCCCACGCCCCCACCGGCTGCCCCTGCCGGATAGAACTCGCCGACAAAGACCGGTCTCTATGTCTGATCATTGAGAACGGTCTGACTCCCAGTGACGCCGATGAAGCCGATCGCATCGAGATCCCTTCCAATGGCACAGGGCTGGCGAGCCTGCAAGAACGAGTGCGGCTACTGGGCGGACAACTCACCTGGACCAGCAGCCCCACCACCTGGACCCTTCACGCCACACTTCCCAGCGCTCACTAAAACAGCCTGCACACCGCATCGGGCGCTGGTGGGCACACATTCGCAGATACTCGCGCGCGGGCCCTGTCACAGATTAAGGTGACGAGATCCGATGTCCATCAGGTCCCGGAGAACCCCTGGAACCCACCCGGCGTCGGACCCGAATCGCCGCGCTCACGAAAGTCTGGTTCACACTGATGTCCACCATCCCGTCGTCGGACACGAAGCACAACTCCTCCCAACCGTCCGCGACGGCCAACCCAGATGCGACCGGTCTGCACGCGAAAGAGCCATATTGGGAACAGCTGCCCGCAGGCCGCAACCTCATGCCCGGACGCGCCCACCTCCACACTGACGCTCCGTCGATCTGTCTCGATGGCACTTGGGACTTCCGGTACGGGCTGCACGCGGACGGATCAGACCTTGGCCCCGCCGCCCCAATCGACGTGCCAGGCCTATGGCAGCTCCAGGGATACGGCGCACCGCAATACACCAACGTCATCTTCCCGTTCCCCATCGACGTCCCTCACGTTCCCGAAGAAAACCCCACCGGGCAGTATGAGAGAAACCTCGAGGTTCCGCCGAGCTGGCACGACCGGATCGCCGCCGGTGACCGAGTCTTCCTCCGCCTCCAGGGCGTAGATTCCTGCGCCTGGATCACCCTAGACGGGCACGATGTCGGCGTGACCAGCGGAAGCCGGCTCACCCAGGAATTCGACATCACCGACCTGCTCACCCCGGGATCACATCGGCTCGTGATCCGAGTGCACCAGTGGTCGGTAAACAGTTACCTCGAAGACCAAGACATGTGGTGGCTCTCGGGCATCTTCCGCTCGGTAGATCTGCTGCTGCGCCCGGCAGGCGGCATCCACGACGTGTTCGTGCACGCCGACTTCGATCCCGAAACCCGACGCGGATCCCTGCACGTTGAAGCCAAAGATCGCCATCACAAACCCTTAGCTGCACACCTACTCGTGCCCGACCTCGGCATCGACACCTCCATCGGCGCAGCAAAGCTCACTGACCTGGACGTTCTCCCATGGAGTGCTGAACAGCCTCAGCTGTATGACGCTACCCTCAGCGCTGGCGGGGAAACCGTGCGCCTGCGCATCGGATTCCGCCGGATCGAAACTAGGGGACACGTGATCCTCGTCAACGGCGAGCGCGTAGTCTTCCGCGGGGTCAACCGGCACGAGTTTGACCCGAAGGTTGGACGCACCCAGCACGAAGGCAACCAAGACCTCGACGTGCAGCTGATGAAACAGCACAACATCAACGCGGTGCGCACCTCCCACTATCCGCCGCACCAGCGCTTCCTAGATCTGTGCGACGAAGCGGGCCTATACGTGGTGTGCGAAGGCGACTTTGAAACCCACGGTTTCCACGCCGATTGCACCGGCGAAGAAAAACGCGGCGCAGGACATCGCCCCGCCATGGACACCCGATTCCTATCCACCCTGGTTGAACGCACAGAGCGATTCGTCCACCGGGATAAAAACCACCCGTCAATCGTCATGTGGTCCATCGGCAACGAGTCCGGCACCGGCGTATGCACGGACGCCATGATCGACGCAATCCATGCGATTGACCCCGACCGGCTACGAATTTACGAACAGGACTACACCGGACGCGCGGTAGATGTGTGGTCACTGATGTATTCCAGCATCGCTGACAGCGAAGCAATCGGCCGCCACGAAGATGCCGCCCCGCGGATGCGAGAACTAGCCGCGCATACCGGTCTCGGAGTCGACGCCGCCGACATGGTGAACATGCGATGTAACCAGCTGCCGTTCCTGTGGATCGAATTTGCTCACGCCATGGGCAACGGTGCTGGATCTCTGCGCGAATATATGGACCTCACCGACACCTACGAACGTTTGCACGGTGGATTCATCTGGGAGTGGATTGACCATGGTCTGCTCACCACCGGGGAAAACGGCGCACCCATCTATGCCTACGGCGGCGACTTCGCAGAAACACTGCACGATGCGAACTTCGTAGCCGACGGGCTCGTGCTGCCCGACCGCACCCCCTCCCCCGCGCTCGAGGACACCAAATGGTGTTTTAGCCCGATCACCCTAACTCTGAGCGAAGACCTCCTCACGATTCACAACCGGGCGTCCTTTGCCGATACATCATCGCTGGTGCTCCAGATTCGCCAGGACGACCGTGAATGGCGCGATCACCATCTGCCACCGGTTAATCCCGGGTCGAGCGTAAGCCTTGAGAATCTGATGGATCCGGAAGCGACCACCTATTCCGCGCGCATCGTCACCGGAACCGCCACTGCCTGGGTGCCCAAGGGACACGAGGTCGTCCGCGCCACCTACGTACGCGATGAAAAACTTCGCACGCAGCTGCCCACGCTGCGCCAGCAGGACACCGTCACTCCCGTCTTGAAGCAACCCGATCCGACCGCCCAGCCCGGTTCCATCGCCGCCGGAGGTTCCATCGCCCTGGGCCAGGCAGAATTCGACCATCGCGGGACTCTGCGCAGCCTCGGCGGAATCCAGCTTGATCAGGTCAAAACAGATGTCTGGCGAGCGCCGGTCGACAACGAACGGGCATTTACCTTCCTCCCGCTGGAAAGCCGCTGGCGGCGAATCGGCCTACCTCATGCGCGCACCCGCACCCAGAACATCGAAGAGATCGACGGCGACCTGGTCATCACCCAGAGAATCGGGCTCAACGGGTCCCTGCTCGGCTTCGACGTGCGGCAGCGCTGGTCCAGCGACGGCATCGGGTTGCGTCTGACAGAAGAGGTCATCCCCGATCCGGGGTGGCCGAAAGACCTCCCGATTCCCCGGATCGGATTCTCATTCGCACTGGATGGCACCTTCGATACGGTGACCTGGCGCGGTCGCGGCCCCGGCGAGTCATATCCGGACACCGGATACAGCGCAACGTTTGGAACCTACCGTCGCAGCGTCGCCGATATGCAGACCCCCTACGTGTTCCCCCAGGAAAACGGGAACCGCGCCGACGTCAGGGATACGCTGCTCACTCGCAGCGAGGGCAGTGCACTGCGAATCGTTGCCCCGGAAGGCATCGGACTGGCAGTTCGCCCGTGGGCACCAGCGGAACTGGATCGCGCCGCGCACAACGGCGAGCTGATCCCGGATGGCCGCACCTGGGTGACTTTATCCGCTGCTCTGCACGGGGTGGGCTCGGCAGCGTGTGGCCCCGCTCCGTTGCCGCAGTACACCCTCACCGCGCGACCGGTGACCTTTGAACTGCTCTTTGTAGAGGTTAACCAGTGATGATACCGGCGCCTTGGGTATGACTTCAGCGCACAGAAGCGAGGATTCTCAGGCTGCCGCGCACGGGCTTGGAGAACTCGGGGCTGAAAGGCTCGGGTCTGAAGGGCTCGGGCCTGGGGCGCTTGGGCCTGAGCCGCCCTCGCCTTTCACGGCATGGGCTGTGATCGCAACCAGCTTGGCCGCGGTGATCTGGTGGGTCACGAGCATCGGCATGACGACGATTCTTGCCATGGACGAGCTGCGCATCTCAGCCCTTGAGCAGGCCACAGCGCACGGCGTGGTCACTCTCATCCACCTGGTGATCCTCGCGCTATGCGCACTAAGCGGGCTCATGCTGGGCCAAAGCAGCTCAGGCGTGGGACGTATCGGCGGCATGCTGGTAGCTCTAGCCTCGGCCATCTCAGCAGTCAATCTGACAGCCGGGGTACTCATAACCCAAACCGAACCTGCCATATGGCGCGGGCTGCCAGGCCTGTTGCTGGTCTTGATGCTGGTCACCGCGGCGGTGCATATAGTCGGCGCGGCAATGGCACTCATCGCGCTGACCTCGGGTCCACCGCAGTCAGATCATGCGCACGGGTTCTGAACCACGACCCAGGCGAGCGCAGCCGGGTCCCTGACACATGCACCGCATGCAGCAGAGCGACGAGCGTGGTCACAGTCGCAAGTCGCCGGCGCTACTCGCTCTAGCGAGGCGACCCGTAATAGGCCCCGGTAGTCTCCTCGCGCAGCGCATCGAAATCACCATCGAGCAAGCTTTGGCGAATAGCGGCCACCAGACGCACCGTGAATCGTTCGTTATGGATCGTGCACAGGGTTGAAGCCAGCATCTCCTTCGCTTTAAACAGATGGTGGATATAGGCAACCGTGTAGTGTCCGCAGGTGTAGCAGTCACAGGCCTCGTCAATCGGAGCGAAGTGTCGGCGGAACCGGGCACCGGTGAGATTTACCCGACCAGTGCGGGTATACACCGCGCTGTTGCGCGCAACCCGGGACGGGGAGACACAATCGAAAGTATCCGCACCCGCAGCGACCGCCGTAAATAGGTCATCCACTTCACTAATGCCCAGCAAGTGTCGAGGCTTGTCATCGGGTAGTTCGTCGCTCACCCAGCCGACGATGGTGCCGAGGTTTTCTTTCTCCAGCGCGCCCCCGATTCCGAAACCGTCGAAGCGCCAACCGTCAATATCCATCATCCCCAGATCCTGGGCCGCCCGACGACGCAGATCCTCGTATTGGGCTCCTTGGATCACTCCCCACAGCTGCTGGTACGGGCGATGTGTTCGTTCTGCGGTGAGCCGAGCATGTTCGCGTAAACAGCGAATCGCCCACAGCCGAGTGCGCTCTAACGCTCGTTCCTGGTAGCCGCGCGAGTTCATCAGCGTGGTGAGCTCATCGAAGGCGAACATAATGTCGGCACCGAGACCATGCTGAATCTGCATGGAAATCTCCGGGGTGAAGCGGTGCACATCGCCATTAATAAACGAGGTAAAGGTCACGCCGTCGTCATCAACATGTGCCAAGCGTTCTTTGCCCTTCGCCACGGCATCGTCGGTTCCGCTCGCGGTGCGGGCTTTCTCCCCACCGGCAAATTCACTGCTCAGGACCTTTTTAAAACCTGCCCCGAGGCTCATCACCTGAAAACCACCCGAGTCGGTATAGGTGGGGCCCGGCCAGTTCATGAACGCACCGAGACCCCCCGCTTCATCGACCAGCTCATGCCCTGGCTGTAGATACAGGTGATAGGCATTGGCCAGCACCGCCTGAGCCCCGACGGCGGCAATCGACTCGGGCAGCACAGCTTTAACTGTCGCCTTCGTACCGACCGGAATGAATGCCGGGGTTTCAATCTGTCCATGTGCGGTGTGGATAACACCGGCGCGGGCTCGGCCGTTCGCGGCGTGGACAATGTCAAACCCTGTCTCTTTTACCACCCGTGGCTGCGGGGCGTTGCGGACTTGACTCGCGGGGGTCTCCTGGAAGTTGCTGGTCACGGACCTATCATTCCATGCCGGGCAGCCTGCCCCGCGGGTAACGAATCGTCGATTTCGCGGCAATGGAAGGAAAAGGAAAGACAAGGAACACGGCAAGCTCTGACAAGAACGTTCTGCATCCTTCCAACTTTCGTCTACAGTCGATGTCCGACGTCAAGTCATCGTCAGCCGCGGTAACCGGTCGAACGATCTTCTGTGCTGCACCTGTGCATCACGTGTGGATCCGGGATCGAATCGCTCGTCATCGGTTACGTCGGCATACCATGCCTACGATCATTCGATGCCCGAAGACCCCGACGGAAAGAGCCCGGCACCTATGTCCCATGCTGCTCATACGTCATCGCACCATGGCCGTCGGCGCGGTAATACCCAGGGCGAGAACACCGAGGAACAAAAGCCTGTGCCAAGCCGTATCCCTAAGCGGTCGCATGGGCGACGGCGTCTTCCTCTCGATAGTTACCAGGACACAAATTCCACCGCCGTGCCAAAGGTTTCCGTCTCGGACCAGACCACACCCTCAGCTCCTGACCGTCTGCCGCTAGAACCCTCGTCACCTGACCGTCTACCAGCCGGACAGCAGTCATCCAAACAGGGGCCGTCAGAACAGCGGCCACCTAAACAGGGGCCGTCAGAACAGCGGTTACCCAAACAGCAATTGGCCGAACAGCAGTTAGCCCAACAGCGGCCACCTAAGCAGCAGCCCACAGCAAAGCTTCTTCCAGATGCCCAGGCCGCTGGCCCAATCCGTGAGATTGCCGCACCAACAGCTGTCTCCGCGGCCACAAGCCTCAGCTCACAACCCACGGTTGCCGAGCCAACATCGCCGACATCTCAGGGTGTCAAGCCAAGCACTGCCGGCCCGACCACCGCACCTGAGCGAAAAAACTCACCCCCGGAACCTCGCACTGCCGTCATCACTCCCGACGGGCCGAGCCTGCCATCTCGAGGGAACCGCGCCGAATCGGGGACTCGCGCAGAGTCCGAGCCCCGTGAGGAGACAGGGGCTCGCGTAAAGCCCGAGTCCCGCACAGAATCCACGGCCCGTGCAAAGTCCGACACTGCACGGCAGGACATCACCCCGGCTGCGCAAGACGCCCGTCCCGGCGAGGATGATCCGCACGCACACTCCGTCTCCGAAGCGAAAAAACTGACCTCCTACCGGCCCGAGCTACAAGGTCTGCGCGCGGTCGCCATCATGATGGTGGTTTGCTACCACATTTGGTTTGGCCGTGTATCCGGCGGTGTCGATATCTTCCTGCTGATTTCAGCCTTTCTCCTCACCGGTTCCTTTACCCGAAAGCTAGAGCGCGGCACCCCGCTTCGCGTCCCTCGTTATTGGCTCCACGCCTTTAAACGACTGGTCCCGCCCGGTGCACTGGTCATCCTGTTGACCGTCATCGCCATGTTTTTTACCCTGCCTGGCGGCAGGTGGCGTGACATCCTCGATCAGGCGCTAGCGTCCCTGCTTTACGTCGAGAACTGGCTGCTCGCGGCCAATAGCGTGGATTACTACGCCTCGGATCATTCTCTGGCTAGTCCCCTGCAAAACTTCTGGTCACTATCGATCCAAGGGCAGGTTTTTCTGCTGTGGCCAGCGTTGTTCTTGATCGGTGCACTGCTCATCCGGTGGTTCCACCTACCAGTGCGACGCACCCTTTTTGTTCTGTTCGGGGCTGTGTTCGCAGGCTCGTTCGCGTGGTCTGTTTACTTCACGGCGACAGACCAGGTACTCGCCTACTTCGACACCCGTACCCGGCTATGGGAGTTCGCGCTCGGATCGCTGCTAGCGCTTGCCCTCCCCCTGCTGGAGCGGCGCTGGTCATACCGGCTGCCATCCAACCCGTCGGCCAACGGGTATCGGATCGTACGCGCCCTGCTCGGGTGGATCGGGCTGGCACTGATCTTGGCATGTGGCTGGGTGCTCGATATCGAAGGTGCCTTCCCCGGATACGTGGCTCTCTGGCCCACCCTGGCCGCCTGCCTGGTGATCGCTGCCGGCCCTACAAAAACGTGGTGGGGTGTGGACCGGCTGCTTGCCAGCAAACCTTTGCAATGGCTCGGCGATATTTCCTACGCGCTCTACCTGGTGCATTGGCCCGCCCTGGTGATCTTGCTGACCGTTCTCGAAGTCGAAACCCTCTCACCTCTGGTGGGAACCGCACTTGTGATCGGCGCGATTGTGATGGCCTGGGCAATTACCCGCTGGGTGGACTCCCCCATCCGCTATTCAAGCTGGGCTGATGCCCACTGGTGGCGCAGCGTCGGCATTATTGGGGTGAGTTTCACGATCGTGTTCGTCACTACCGCCACTGCCACCGAGGTCCTCGACCGCAATGAAGCCCGGCTCCAAGCTCTCGCATCAAAGAACAACCCCGGTGCGGTCGCCCTCAATCCAACGTTTCGCTATACCGGCGATCCTCACGCAGAGCTGATCCCCCAGGACGCCGACCTTCCACACAACTGGGTGTCGCTGCCGGAAAACTGCACGGGCACGTGGGCCCCCGACAGCAGCGAGATTGCAGGCAACTGCTCCCAGCTGCCCGGACAAGAAGGCAAACCCACCATCATGGTGGTGGGCAACTCTCGGGCCCAGCAGTTTGCGGGGTCAGTCATTCCGATTGCTCAAGCCAACGGTTTCACCGTGATCTCGTTGTTCCAGGGAGGATGCGCGTTCGGTACCGGCACCGATGCTCAATGCCCCGAATGGAGCCAAGCTGTTGAGAACTACATCCTCAAACACAAGCCCAATTACCTGATGACGACCACCACACTGGTCCCTCTGGGAGGCGGAGAAGAGACCATCACGCCGGGGATTGAGGGGAATCTTCACGAGATAATGAACGCCGGGATCTCGGTCGTCGGCTTGCGAGATGCACCCCGACTTCCTTTCGACCCGTACGGATGCCTGCAAGAAAACTCCGCTAATCCCGCGGTGTGCGTGGTGGATACCTCATCAATATTTGCAGCGAAAGACCCCAACCAGGACCTCACCCACATCCTGGACTCAGCCACTCAGGATGCGGTCGGGACCTCATCGTCGGAAGATTCATCGCACCCACGCGGACGCTTCCTACCCGTCGACCTCACCCCGTCGATCTGCCCGCAGGGCAAATGTGAGCTGGTGATCGGCAATGTGCGGGTATATCTAGACCCTGAACACCTCACCGCTGACTACACGCGTACTCTCGCTCTGCCACTGACCGACGCCCTTGCCGCCGACGGAGTGCAGTGGAAATAGCGAGCGTACTCGGTTGAGCCGAGCTATCGTTCTTCCGCGACGAGTTGTCGTTCCTGCGCTGGACGCAGCACCCCCGGCAGCATGATGAGAATGCCGACCAGCGGACCCGCAACCAGAGCAACCACCGCGCGGTAGTCGATGGTGCCAGGCAAAGCCAAACTCGCCAGCGCGGCCAGCACCGCCGCAGCCCATCCAGCTAAGAACAGAGTGTGGCGACCAAGAGCCTGGCACAACGCCCCGGTCAGCACGAGCGCGGCGAGCAGCGTCGCCGCCCCGGTGAGCGCAGCCAACAGTCCGCCCGAAACATCCTGACGGAAAAACGTCATGATCCACGGACCAATCAACCAGGCTAGGCCGCTGCCCACCGCTCCTACCGCGATAATTCCGCCACCAAATACCGCGAGCATCGCAGCCGGCCTCGACGAAGCACGCACAAAATAGGTGATCAATACGGATTGGAAGGCCGACAACGGAATGATCAGTGGCGCGCGGGTCAGGGAGATCGCCAAAATCAAACCCGCGGCGGCATCAACTTGGCTCTGCGAGGTCATCAGCGCAAGCAGCGTGGGAAAACCAGCGGTCAGCAGCGCATTGGAGACCTGAGCTGACACGGACGCCCCGAGTTTGCGCCCGAGTGCACCGGCCGGCACATCGGTGCGCGAGGCGAACGCAGCTCGGGCGCGAGCGGAGAACAGCATCATCGCAACCCAGCTGAATGAGGCCAGTGCCATCGCCCCTGCGAATCCACCGATCCCGAGTCCGATCATGACGGCTGCTCCCGCTGCGAGCAGGGTCAGAAGGCCACGCACCCCAGCTTCAAGCGTCAACAACCCCGACAGGCCATTCCAGTCACCTCGACCCGATAGGGCTCCCGCAGTGGCGGCGTGCGCAGCAAAACCCACCGCGGTCAGACAGACAAGTCCCCCCAGCAGCAACGGCTCTACCGCGAACACTTGGTCCTTCCACAGCGGAAGGCTGACCGCCGCGAGCACACCGAGGGCAGCGGCCACTACCAGCGCAACCGTCGCGACCCTCGGACCCTGTGGCGAGGTCATTGTGGTCGCTTTTGCCACCGAGCGGGTCAGCTCAGTGGTCACCCCGGCGAGCAGGCCTGTCACCAGTTGGTAGGCGGAGATAAACAGGAGAAGGTAGGTCAGGGTTGTGCTGTCATACACTCGCGCGCCGATATACATGGCCAGGTACATGACAGCTGCCGAGAAGAGCGAGGCGAGCCCCACCCCGGCGATGCTCCGCCCTTGTGTGCGCGGCGCCGCCTTAGAATGCGCCGACCCAGAGGCGGTGGTCTCTGAATCAGCCGTCGCATCACTCGTCAATGGGGCGGGCGTTGATGTCTCATGCGAACTCGATGTCTCATGCGGCATGGGTTGACCTCCTGAGTCGTCGGATTACCGAGCCCTGCCGCATCGGGCAGCCCTTCTCACGCTGTCGTCGCCCGCTGCTGCTACCTGCCTATCGGAAAGACAACCAGGCACCGACGCGAGTGGTGACGCTGTCACGAGTGATCACGCCGATACGTTCACTTGTGATACCGCTGGTGCTTTCGTGAGCACCCTATGAGCGCCTTGTTAGTATACGGAGGTGACCACCTCTGAGCTGCCGCAACGTTCCTGTGCCGCAGTCGTCACAGCTTTTCGCCCCACGGATTCACTGCGCGCAGCGATTGACTCTCTGCGCCCGCAGGTCCAGCGAATCGTCATTGTCGACGACGGCTCCCCCGACGAAGCCGCCCGGGCCTTATTAGAGTCTCTACGCGATGACCAGGTCGAGGTGATTCATCACCCGGAAAACCTCGGTATTGGCCAAGCGCTCAACACGGGTTTAGCTGCGCTGGATTCCGCTCCCCCGGAATTTGTTCTGACCATGGATCAGGATTCGGTTGTGCCCGACAGGTACGTCACAGACCTGCTTCGGGCTTTTTTCGCCGCGAGCGCTCATGGCGTTCGGGTCGGGATGATCGCGCCCGGCTCAGCCGAATCAGTGCATCGTGCCGACGCCCCTGGAGCCGATAACCCCGGTTTCCGGATCAGCGGTGAACCCATTCAGTCTGGACTCTTGATCCCGTGGAGTGTCTTCGCCGCCATTGGCCGCTTCCGTGCCGATCTCTTTATTGACAGCGTGGATTCCGAGTTTTATCTGCGAGCACACGCCGCTGGATTTCAGTGCATCGCCGCTCCGGGGGTGCGGCTGCGGCATCGCCTAGGCACCGGGTACCCGGTCAGTATCGCCGGTCGACATCTTGAGCTGACGGTAGCCAGTGATTTTCGGTATTACTACCAGGTCCGCAACCTCATCCATCTCACCCGCTCCCATGCCCGCACCGCTCCACTGTGGACCGCAGCGGCGCTTGGACGCGAGGTGCGTCATCTCGCCATCGTCACCGCATGTGTCCCCGGGCGAACTCGGCGTCTGCGAGAGGCTGTGCGCGGTTTAGGGGATGGTCTGCGCGGGCGTACTGGTCGTAGACCAGAGCCACGTGACAGCATTCGCGCACGGATCGGTGACACCGCAGCGAATCATTCCGAGAGCGCCGATATATCTGGCCCAAATGGCCTGAATCCACCCGTCCGCATCAGCGTATGCATGGCTGCATGGAACGGCGAGAAGTACATTGGCGAGCAATTGACATCGATCCTCGACCAGTTGGGGCCAAACGATGAAGTGATCGTGGTCGACGACTGTTCCAGCGATCACACCGCGGATGTCGTGGACTCCATCGATGACTCGCGTATCCGCTTAATCCGTGCCGAGCGCAATGCGGGATACGTCAAGACCTTTGAAAGGGCGATGAAACTCGCCCAGGGGGAATATGTGCTGCTGTCTGACCAGGATGATGTCTGGTTGCCGGGTCGGGCTGAGCTCATGGTGGCTGCTCTGAGTCGCCGTGACGTGGTGGCAACAAACCTCACAACCCTGGGTGGTCCTGACGCGATCCCCGGCCCCTACGGTCAATCCGACTGGCATTTAAGAGCCGCTGACTCCACCCGCCATCTGCGCAATATTCTTGGCATTTTGGCAGGGAATCGACCCTATTACGGGTGCGCTATGGGGGTTCACCGGCGGGCACTGGAACGAGGGGCTTTACCGTTCCCAGCCTGGCTCACGGAATCGCACGATCTGTGGTTAGCGCTGTACGCCAATGTGTTTGGTTCGCTGACGCACTGCGAGGAACGGTCATTGGCGCGCCGGTACCACGACAGCAACCAGACCCAGCCTACCCCGCGCGGCCTCAAGCAGGTCATTCGGTCGCGGCTGATGCTGATGCGCGCTCTGTGTACGTTGTTCGCGCGCAAGCTGAGGCGTCGATGACACCGTGCAGCGCACGACGTAGCGATCAAGGCAACCTTCGTACCCGATCATCGGAGCTCCAGTGACAACTCTCGACATCATGGTCCCCTATTGGGGTGATCCGGCGTATATGAAAGAGGCCATCGCCAGTGTCCTCGCTCAGACATCACCGCATTGGCGACTGACCATCATTGACGATGACTATCCGGGGACCGAAATTCGCGACCATGTGCAGGAGATTGCTGATGAGCGCATTCGTTACATCCGTAAAGAACGCAACGAAGGTCTGATCGAAAACTTTAAGTCCTGTGTGGCGGCCGCTGAGGCGCCGCTGATGGTCATGATCGGGTCCGATGATCGACTATTACCGGGCTACGTGGCCGAAGTCCTTGACGTTGCCGCACGGTTTCCGCATGCCTCGATTATCCAGCCGGGCGTTCAGGTCATTGACCAACACGGCTCCGTCAGCCGTACCCTGCCTGACACCGTGAAACACGTTCTTCTCAGCAGACAAAACGATCGGTACCGCGAGTATTCTGGGGAACAGCTGGCCGCCAGTTTATTAACCGGCAATTGGCTGTACTGGCCTTCCCTCACCTTCCGTACCGAACGGATCAAAGCAGTTCCGTTCCGCGACGGGTTCCCGGTGGTTCTCGACCTGGCGCTGATATTAGACCTGGTGTTTGCCGGAGATACCTTAGTGAGGTCCTCCAAGGTGGTGTTTGAGTACCGTCGGCATTTAGGCAGCGTCTCGAGCACGATGTTGTTTGACGGCTCGCGTTTTGACGATGAACGCGCGTATTTCCGAATCGCCGCCGACATCGCGGCTGCGCACAAATGGCCCCGGGCTCGTCGCGCTGCGCGGCTACACGCCACGTCCCGCGCCTACGCAGGGAAGACCCTCATGTCTGCACTCGCTCACCGCGACCTAAAGGCCGTCAAAGCACTCTCGCGCCACATCATCTCGACCTAGCCCGCATCTCGACCCACCGCGGATCTCGACCTAGCCCGCGTCTCGACCCAGCGCGCATCTCAAGTCACGCGCCGTGGAACGCCCACGGCAGGCCGAGGACGCTGGAGCGCGATCTGGCGCACATTTGTCCTAAGCCATAAGGGATTCTTACCTCGGCGTGCGTGCGGCTTGCGAAGATAGAAGGATGCAGACCTGGATTCCCCTCGTGGTCCCCGCCCTGACTGCGCTCGCGCTCATGATTGTGCCGGGCCTAGCTCTGGCCATCTGCGTCGGACAGCGCGGCGTCAACGCCGTCTTGCTCTCACCAGCACTGTCGGTGTCGCTGATCACGGTTGCCGCCGTGATCTACGGACCAACAGGCCTGCATTGGGCGCCCTGGATGCCTCTATCCCTGACGGTGGTGGCATGTCTGGTGGTCCTGCTCGCTCGCTTCATCATTGCGCGTATCCGTCGGCGCCGAGATAGCGCATCGACCGGCCAAGCCGATGTCGATGAAACCTCCGATGACCAGGTCATTGCATGCCCCTGGTTTCAGCGATCTGATCTGTGGATATACGGAGGATGGCTGGTGGCGGCGGTGCTCTGGCTGCGAAATATCCGCAATCTTCTGAAGTTCCCCAGCGCGATCTCGCAAACGTTCGACAACGTCTTCCATCTCTCAGCCATTCAGTACATCCTCGAACATGGCAATGCCTCGACGCTGACCCTGAGCTCACTCAACGCCTCCCCGGGTGACCCGGTCTACTATCCGGCAGCCTGGCACGACCTGGGATCGCTCACGGTTTTACTGACCGGCACGTCGGTTCCCATCGCCTCAAACGCCGTCCTGACTGCGACGTTTCTGGTGTGGCCGCTCAGCTGCCTCTTCCTGGTGCGCACGCTCCTGAAAAAACCGTCCCCAGCCGCTATGCTCGCCACCGGCGTTTTAAGCGCCGGATTCAGCGCGTTCCCTCTGCTCCTGGCTGGGTACGGTGTGCTCTACCCGAACCTGCTGGGGCTTGCGCTCGCCCCCATTTTGATAGGTCTCGGAGTCGATCTGCTGCGGGCGACACCTGCACGGCGTTTCCACACGTGGCATGCCGTTGTGCTGATCGTCCTAGCGGTGCCCGGAATTGGGATGTCCCACCCGAATGCTGTGATGACGGTGGCATTGATCGCAATCCCCGTCGTCGGCATGAGGATCCTGACGGTGCTGCGAGATATGTTGCGCCGTCACCGACCCCCGCTGCCGGGCATTGCGGAAATTATTGGGCTCTTTATTCTTCTGGCCGCGATTTACAAGAGCTGGGCGATTGTGCGCCCACCTCGCAGCCAGGCCGGGTGGGAACCGGTGATGCAACAGGCCGACGCCATCGGGCAAGCTATTGTGAATGCGCCGCTCGGGCAATGGCCCGCCTGGGTGGTCAGTGCTTTCGCCCTGTTCGGCGTGTACCGCATCATTCGCACCCGACAGAATCTTTGGCTTCCTCTGGTGTGGTGCGTGCTCGTCTTCTTCTGGCTGGTGGTAGCCAGTTTCCCGGCGAATAACTGGCGCTACAAACTCACCGGTGTGTGGTACAACGATTCCTTCCGGCTCGCCAGCATATTGCCGCTCGCTGCGCTTCCTTTAGCTGCGCTCGGTGTTCATCACCTTGCGTTGTGGCTGACCTCGCTGATTCACAGTCGGCACCGGCTCGTGAGCTCCGCTGGTGGCGGGGCGGCGGTGCACGGTGAACGCCGCACGCATCGCGCGCAGCACGCGACCGGGGCGGCTGCAGCGGTGGTCGCCGTCGGAATATCCGGCGTGCTGGTCGCAACCACCCAACGCGGAACCTATATGGACTACGCCGTGGACTGGGCAGGATCCACCTATCGGCTCTCCGATACCAGCCAACTGCTCACCAAAGACGAATACAACCTGATTATGCGGCTACCCTCATTGGTTCCACGCGATGCGGTCATTGCCACCAACCCGTGGAATGGTTCATCCCTGGCCTATCCGCTGACCGGTTTGAAAACTACGGCGCATCATGTGCTGGCATACCGCACCCACGATGCGGCGCTGCTGGATGATCACCTGGATCAAGTCGCCTCTGATCCCGCGGTGTGCCCGGCCATTGACCGCCTCCATGTTGACTACGTGCTCGACTTTGGCGATCAGGAAGTGAACGGAGGGGAGCACCCCTATCCCGGGTTCGATGATCTCGACACCGCCCCCGGGTTCAAATTAGTGGCGCATGAGGGACAGGCGAAGCTCTTCAAAGTAACCGCCTGTGCAAAGCCTTCCTAGCCTGTAAGCGGAGCTTTCCTAACCCTGAGGCGGCGCTTTTCTAACTCGTAAGCGGACCACTGATCGATCACAGTTAAGCCGCATGCACCTGAAGTGAGTGCAGCCGGCGGTAAGCGACCAGGCTGTCTTAGCAAACAGGGATCGATGCTTGAATAGAGACCATGCGCGATTCCAATCTCTCCCGCACGGAAAACACCTCCCGTACGGCAGCCGAAGCATTTGTGACAGACCTCGGTCATTTCGTCAGTGCCTCCCCATCTTCGTTCCATGCGGCGGAGGAAAGCGCCCGGCGTCTCGAAGCAGCCGGATTCACGCGGCTCAGCGAAACCGATGCGTGGACCGACCTGCGCGGCGAATTTTTTGTCGTGCGCGATGGCGCAATCATCGCCTGGGTCTGCCCTGAGGCCGCCGACAGTAACTCTCCGTTTCATATCGTCGGGGCGCACACGGATTCGCCGTCGCTCAAGCTCAAGCCTGCATCCACCATTGGGCGCGACGGCTTTACCCAGGTTGGGGTTGAGGTATATGGCGGCACGCTCTTAAATTCCTGGCTTGATCGGGAACTGTGCCTGGCGGGGCGGTTGATCACCCGGGACGGCACGCAGCATCTGACCCGTACCGGACCGATGATGCGGGTCCCACAGTTGGCCGTGCATCTGGATCGCGGGGTCAACGGCGAGGGTCTCGTGTTAGATCCGCAGCAGCATATGCAGCCGGTTTTTGGCCTCGGAGAGACCACTGCCGCTGATGTTCTCGGGATCCTGGCCGATGCCGCTGGGATCGATGCCACCGATGTTTCCGGGTACGACATCGTCACGATGGACACCCAACCGCCGGCGATTTTCGGGGCCGACCGCGATTTCTTTGCGAGCCCGCGCCTGGATAATCTGTCCTCCACCCATGCGGGGCTTACGGCACTTATCGAGGTGTCGGCCTCGCCTCGCGACGACGCTCCCATCGCCGTGTTTGTCTCCAACGACCACGAGGAAATCGGGTCTTCGACGCGGTCTGGGGCAGCGGGTCCGTTCTTGGAAGACATCTTGGTGCGTCTGCATATGAGTCTGGGTGGGGACCAGGCCTCGCTGCGCCGCGCCTACGCGAATTCGGCGGTAATTAGTTCCGATGCGGGGCATTCAGTCCACCCCAACTATCCCGAACGTCACGACCCCGCCGTACGACCGGTTCTCGGCGGAGGCCCCCTGCTGAAAATTAACGCGAATCAGCGCTATGCCACCGATGCTCAGGGCGCGGCGATGTGGGCTCGTATCTGTGAAGCGGCCGAAGTCCCCTATCAGGAGTTCGTGTCGAAGAATACGATGCCGTGCGGTTCCACCATCGGGCCGATCACGGCAACCCGGCTGGGCATGCTCACCGTGGATGTCGGCATCCCGTTGCTGTCGATGCACTCGGTGCGCGAAATGTGTGCGGTGGTGGATCCGCTGCGCCTAGAGCTCGCCTTGCGCGAATTCCTCGCCGGAACTGACTGACCCGGAACCAGCCGCCACCGTCTGCGCCACGATCTGCTCAACGTGGGAGCGGGCTCGTCGCGTGGTGGCGGCGATTTCGGAGTCGGGCCCATGTTCACGCAGCGCATCGTTAACCAGTTCATCCACCTGGTACAGCGCCGATTCAAACTCACCGGCCTGGGCACACGCCACCGCTAGGTCCGCGCGAGCGGTCAGAACTGTCTGCGAGGTCGCGCCGTGCTGATCAATCAGATCCGGCAATGCGGCGAACAGAGCACGCATCTGGTCTCCGCTCATGCCCCCAGCGCCCCTTTGTTGCGCACTAACCGCGCAAGCACGTCGGTTCTCACCGAGGATTTCTGGGGCACGCCGTCAAATCGAGGGGGCATAGTTTGGTCCACCCGCATCCAACCGTCGGTATCGCCCACCGGGGCGTCATGGCCAAGGCCGTCGGCGCTGACCTCGATACCGAACAGTGTGTGCAGGGCGGCGACGTATTCCTGAGCCTGACCTTCGCGGGCAAGCTGTTGAGCGCGCATGGTCGGCGAGTGCATCACTTTGGCGAAGATCCGGCGAATGCGGCGCTCCACATCGTTCGCGACCTGCGGCTCATGCTCCTCATGCAATCGGGCGATTTCCTCGTCCATGGCGGTGCGCACGGTCGCCCGCAGGGCCGAGACAGCCGGGTCGAGTTTGCGGATTTCCTGTCGCGATTGGAAGCGTTCGACCCCTTCGGCCACGATCGCCCGGGCCGCCGCAATAGCTTCGGTGGTGGCCTGATCCATGGGAGCGGCGATATCGGTGAGGCCGATCACCCGGATATGGCTCATGTGTCGCACGAGCGCGTGCAGGTCTGAGTGGAGGGCAAGGTCTAGCACGAGGGTGGGGCCGGATCCGAAGAAGCACTCCGGGAAGAGGGAGGTTCCGCGGCCAGAGCAGGCCAGTACGAGATCCGCTGCGCGCACAGCGTGGCTGAGGTCCGTGATGGGCACAACGTGGACGTCATGGCTTTGGGCGAAGGATTCTGCGCGGCCTGACCCTGAGAATACCGAGATGTCGGTGCACCCTCGGCGGGCGAGATCGCTCACCCCGAGTCGGGCATAAGCTCCCGTCCCGACGACTAGGACTCGCACGTCGCGCAGGGAGCCGAGGATTTCTTCGGCGCGGTCGAGCGCAACTGAGGCGCCTGAGCGTCCAGCGACACCGACTTTGGTGTGGCTCACCACCCGTTTGGCGTAGCGAAAACCGACTTGGAACAGGTCATTCAACATGGCAGTGGTGTGACCCGCTTCGAGTGATGCCCCGAACGCTGTGCGGACCTGGCCGGTGATTTCGGCTTCTCCCACCACAACCGACCGCAGGCCGGCCATCACTTCGTATAAATGCTCGGCAACTTGCGGACCCATGGCGGCGTCCAGGCACATGGAGACCATGTCGGGGTCGATACCGGAGGACTCGGCAATGGCCTGGATCACCAGATCGACGCCGTCGTGAAACCGTTCGGCATCGAGATAGATTTCGAGGCGGTTGCAGGTCGCGATGACCACCCACCCTAAAAGGGGCGAGTTATTAGCGCGGTCGAGCGGACCTGTAATTGCAGCCAGCATTTCGGGGATTTTTCGCGCGCCTCGGGTGAGCGCGTCGAGCACCTCGAGGTCGAGGTGCTCGTGGGTAGCGCGAAGGGCGACGAGCATAGGCTCTATCGTAACGAGGCTTTCCGGCGGTCCCGGAAGATCCCTACGCCGGGTGATAAGCCCCACATCGCTGTGGCAGGCAAGAGTCTGAGACATCCAGAGAGATGGGGCACAATGGGGCCATCATGAGTCGAAGCAGCACGTCATCCCCCATTTTTAGTGACGCCCCGTCAGATCAGTTGGGTGGCCGGTCCACCGGCGATGAAGCCGCCCCAGCACCTTCCCACACCCCAACCTCCCCAGAGGGTCTTGTAAGTCCCGACGCTTTTCTGCCAGCCTCACACCCTCTGTGCCAGGGTGCTGAGAAAGGCCCCGCCAACTCCCCGTTGCTCGCGCGCTATCGCGGACAGGGCTCTCAGGTCAGCGATGCTCCACCCAGCGTCTGGTTTATGCGCCAAGCGGGCAGATCCCTGCCGGAATACCGGAAAGCGCGCGAAGGTATCGCCATGCTCGATGCCTGTTTGATGCCCGAACTGGTCGCGGAGATCACCGTCCAACCAGTGAGGCGGCATCAGGTTGACGCCGGTATTTTCTTCTCCGACATTGTGGTGCCGGTGCGTTTAGCTGGACTCGGGGTCGAGATCCAGCCCGGCGTTGGACCGGTGGTTGAGCATCCGTTGCGCGCGGAAGCAGACATTAATGCTCTGCCTGCTGTCAGCGGCAATGACGCTCTTGACGCTGCGTTTGACCCGATTCGCGACGCCGTGCGCCTGACGACTAAAGAGCTCGGTACCACTCCCCTGATCGGGTTTTGCGGCGCACCATTTACCATCGCGTCCTACCTCGTCGAGGGCGGACCGAGTCGGGACCACCTGCGCACCCGCAGCCTCATGTTTTCTGACCCCGAGCTGTGGGATCGGCTCGCATCCTGGGTTGCTGACCTCTCCGGGCGTTTCCTGCGAGCCCAGGTTCTTGCCGGCGCCAGTGCCGTCCAGGTATTCGACTCCTGGGCCGGGAATCTTTCGCGCGAACAGTATGTGCGGCACGTCGCCCCGCACACCGCCCGGGTTTTCGCGCACGTCGCCGACCTTCCCGTGCCCAAAGTTCATTTCGGAGTGGGAGCAGGCCATTTACTTCAGCCCATGCGTGCGGTAGGAGCCGACGTGGTGGGGGTTGATCATCGTTTACACCTGCGCGATGCACTCGCCATCCTCGGGCCAAATACAGCGGTGCAAGGAAACCTCGACCCGGCCTGCTTATTCGCCACCGAAGATGCACGTTTCGCCCATACTCGTGAAGTGGTGGACGCCGGATCGGCGGCAGCCGGGCATGTGGTGAACCTCGGCCACGGCGTGCCACCCCATACCGACCCGCAGGTCCTCACCGACCTCGTCGCCTATATCCATTCGCTGCGTCCCTACGGTCCAGACGCAACAGCCTCACAGAATGGGCATACCCATGAATGACACCACCACCGCCCGTCGAACACTTGTGATCGGCGGAGGAATCTCTGGGTTGCTCTACGCCTGGCAAGCCCAGCAAACCGGGTGCCAGGTGACCGTCCTCGAAGCCGCCTCCGTCTGCGGCGGAGCCATCGGCGCGCATGAACTCGACGGCCTTGAGCTCAACACAGGCGCCGAAGCGTTTGCGACCGCGGGTGGCACCGTGCGCGAGCTCCTGGGCGACCTCGGCCTCAGCGAACACATCGTCGAGCCGTGCCCGTCCGGAAGCTGGGTGGTGACCCGAGGTGGAGCCGCGCCGCTGCCAGCCGCCGGGTACCTCGGCATCCCCGCGAATCCGCTGGCCCCGGATGTCCGCCGGATCATCGGCTGGCCCTCAGCTTTGCGCGCAGCGATCGGAGATGCCCTCCTACCCGGCTCTTATGCCCTGCGCGAAGGCACAACTCTGGGCGATTATGTGCGCACCCGAATGGGACGCCGAGTGCTCACACGGCTCGTTGAACCGGTAATCGGTGGGGTTCACGCCACAGATCCCAATCTGCTGGAACTGGCCGCCATCGCCCCCAAACTCCCGGACGCGACCCGCCGCACCGGTTCCCTCGCCCGAGCCGTGGCACATCTGCGTCCCTCCCGTAAAGCATCCGGCGCCGCTGTGTCCTCCCTGCGCCCCAGCATGGAGCTTCTGCCCCGCACCCTGGCCCAGCAGATCACCGACCGCGGCGGTGTCATTCTCACCAACTCCCCGGTCACCGGCCTGGTCCGTCTACCCGATGGGACTTATCGCGTCAGCTCAGGTCCAGATCAGCAGGAGTTCACCGCCGATCACGTGGTGCTAGCGGCCCCGGGAGAAGTGACCCGGGAGCTCGTGCGCGGGGTGAACCCGGCGGTGGCCGAGCTGATCCCCGTCGCCCCTCCCTCACCGGTCCGACTGGTCACCTTAGTGCTGGATGCTCCGGCGCTGCGCGCCAGGCCCCGCGGCAACGGGGTTCTGATCGCCGCTGAAACCACCGGTGTGCAGGCTAAAGCGCTCACCCATGCCACCGCCAAATGGCCACATCTGCGCGACGCAGCTGGTCAGCGGGAAATTGTGCGCTTGTCTTACGGTCGCTCAGGCGGACCGTTGCCAGCCCCGGAACTTTTCCCCGATCTGGCCCTCGCCGATGCATCCCGGATTCTCGGGGTGCCCTTGGACCGGTCACAGCTGCGCGCCCACGAAGTCATCACGTGGGAACGCGCACTATCTCAAGCCCGAGCGGGTCACCAGGCTGCGCTCGAGGACGTCGAGACCGCTCTGCGTGAAACCCCCGGCTTAAATATTGTCGGCGCGTGGCGCAGCGGAACCGGTCTCGCCGCTATCACCGGATTCACGCGACGTCTCGCTCGCACCATGGAAGGACAGTTATGACCGCGCACCCGCATTCCACCCCTTCGCACCCGGCGCCGCACCTGAGCGGTGAGGGAGAAGATGTCATCCGGTACGCCGCCTACATGGTGTACACCAAGACCCAGTGCCACGGCGCTAAGGCCCCGGTTGATACCGCTGAGCTCACCGCGTCCCTCGAGAAATTCATTGCTGATCAGGAACAGCGCGGAGTTGTGGTCCGCGGCCTGTACGATGTGTCGGATTTCCGGGCAGACGGCGACATTATGACCTGGATGCACGCCGAGAATCCAGCCGCATTGCAGCAGGCGGGACGCGATTTCCGTGCGCTTATGCCCGGCCGCCTCAGCCGCACGTGGGCAGCCATGGGTGTGCATCGCCAGGCTGAGTTCTCTAAGGATCACGCCCCCGCTTTCCTCGATGATCGGCGCACTCCGAAGGAGTGGATCACGGTCTACCCGTTCGTGCGCTCCTATGACTGGTATCTTCTGCCCGAGGATGAGCGCCGCGAGATGCTGCGTGAGCACGGCATGCTCGGCCGCGATTTTCCGCAGGTTCACGCCAACACGGTGGCCGCGTTTGCCCTGGGCGACTACGAGTGGCTGCTTTCTTTTGAAGCTGATCATCTCCACGAACTGGTCGATATGATGCGGCATCTGCGTTACTCTAAGGCGCGCCTGCATGTCCGTGACGAGCTGCCCTTCTATGCGGGCCGCCGCGTCACTCCCGCCACCGCTGCCGATCTGATGAACTGAAGGCCCTCCCGGATGCCCTTGACTGACCACACTGCGCCCGCACCGACAGACTCCACCCAGCCGTTAGAGTCCGACCAGCCGATTGACGATAACCACACCCGCCGAGGCCAACACCGTGCTTTCGACGGGATTTTGCTCGCGTCTTTCGGAGGTCCGGAAAAACCTGAGGACGTTATGCCGTTCCTGCGCAATGTGACGCGCGGTCGGGGCATCCCGGAAGAGCGGCTGGAGGAAGTCAGCCACCACTACCAGGCCATGGATGGCCAGTCCCCAATCAACGACCAGAACCGCGAATTGTTGCGCGACTTGCGGGCGGAGCTGGATCGCCGTGGGATTGAGCTACCCGTTGTCTGGGGTAACCGGAACTGGCATCCTTTTATGCGTGACGCCGTAGACGAGCTGTATGCGCAGGGCAAACGCCATATCCTTGGCATCGCAACCTCCGCATATTCGTCCTATTCGTCCTGCCGGCAATATCGGGAGGATTTCGGGACCATCCTGCGCGATAGTGGCCGCGATGGTGAGATGACGATCGATAAGATCCGCACCTATTTCAACGTTCCGGGTTTCTTGGATCCGGTGGTCGACGGGGTGGACGATGCGCTCACCTCGCTGCTCGATGAGGGCTTAACGCTGCCGGAGATCCGGGTCGTCTTCACCACGCATTCCATCCCGCTCACCATGGCCGACACCTCTGGTCCGGAGGATACGCATGAGCGCGGTTCCGGCGGGTGGTACGTCGAGCAGCACTTGGCAGCCTGCCGATACGTCGCAGGGGCCATCGCACAGCGTCGAGATATCGCGGTCACCGACTTAATGGATGACCCCGACCAGCAGACCGCATCGGGGCCGTTGCTCAGGTGGCAACTCGCCTACCAGTCCCGGTCTGGCCCACCTCAGGTTCCGTGGCTGGAGCCCGACATCGTCGATGTGATCGAGGAGATCAGCGCTTCGGATGACGTGTGCCGAGGCATCGTGGTCGCTCCGATCGGGTTTGTTACCGATCATGTCGAGGTGATTTGGGACCTGGATAAGGAGGCTCGTGAGGCTGCTGAGGAACACGGGCTCACCTTCCGTCGGGTGGCGACCGCGGGTCACGATCCGCGTTTCATTACCGCGCTCGTTGACCTGATTGAAGAACGCCTGGATCCGGCGCGGCCCCGCGCAGCGTTGACCGACTTTGGTATGACCCCTGACGTCTGCGGCCGTCGCTGCTGTCCAGGCAGGACGATTAGACCCACCACCTCGGGCATTGACTCAGATGAGGACTGTGCCCGGGCTGAGCAGGAGTCTGCATGAGCACCAATCCGCAGGCGACTGCTCACACCGGGGGGTCGCTGACCGGTGGTCACGGTGACTATCCGCGTCTACGGGTGGGAACCCGCGGGTCTTTGCTCGCGCTCGCGCAGTCAGAACAGTTTGCGATGTCCTTGGGGTGCCCATTTGAGCTGGTTCCGATCAGTACACACGGGGACAAGGACCGCACGAGTGCTCTGACGTCGATCGGTGGCACCGGTGTGTTTGTGACCGCGGTGCGCCAAGCGCTGTTAGATGGCGAGGTCGATGTCGTCGTTCACTCGATGAAAGATCTGCCCACTGCTCCCCCGGACGGTATTGCACTGGCGTGTGTGCCGCAACGCGAAGACCCTTCCGATGTGCTGTGCACCCGCAATGGCGAGTCGCTCAATGACCTTCCTGGCGGGGCTCGAGTGGGAACGGGTTCACCGCGCCGAGCTGCCCAGCTTTTGCGGATCCGACCGGATCTTTCGGTCCACGGGGTGCGCGGCAATATTGATACGCGTCTTGGCTTAGTAACCGGTGGCTCGTTCGATGCAATTGTGTTGGCGGCGGCTGGTTTGCGGAGAGCTGAACGCACCGCGGCTATCGGCGAGGTGTTTTCACCCGATGCGATGGTTCCGGCCCCCGCTCAGGGTGCCTTGGCTATTGAGTGCCGGGCCCACGATTTTGGATCCCCCAGCTCACAGTTGCCAAGTTCGGACGGCGGCTATCTGGACGGGCATCCGCTGGTGGCGCTCACCCCGCGGCTTGGGGAGGGCGCAGCTTGGTTTGCCCAGTTGTTGCGCGCCCAGGATGACCTAGCCAGTCGGCACGCAACGCTTGCTGAGCGTATGGTGCTGCGCCGTCTCGAAGCAGGATGCGCCGCCCCCGTGGCCGCGTACGCCCATATCACCGCTCAGCCGTGCCCGACGCTGCACCTGCGAGCACTGGTGATCTCGGCGGATGGCTCTCAGATTGTCGATAGATCTGTGTCGGGGGCACTACCCGAGGACTTATCGTCTTTTTCGGCTGAAAAGACTGCGGCTGAGTTGGGTATCCAATGCGCCGATGCCCTGCTCGAAGCCGGTGCCGATGCCATCCTCAAGGCCGCGGCAGAGGCCTTGCACCCTTAAGAACCCGCGGCAGGGTCCGTCCTATCGTCGTGAGGCGCTGCTTTCGCCCATGAATTCCTCCACCGTTGCTCGGTCTGCGCGCAGTGTCGGGTCGCGGTCGAGGTAGAACTTGGTTTCACGGGCTATCAACCCCGACAGCAGTAGCAAACCGATCAGGTTGGGCAGCGCCATCAGGCCGTTCATGAGATCGGCGAAGTTCCATACGATGTCCAGGGGAACCGTCGCACCGACGAACACCATCAGTGTGAAAACAACGCGGTACACGTACACGGCGCGCAGCCCCATTAAACGCTCGACGCAGCGCTCACCGTAGTAGGACCACCCGAGGATTGTGGAGAACGCGAACATAACCAGTCCGATGGTCACGATGTAGCCTCCCCATTCACCGGGCAAACCGTGACTGAAGGCATGGTTGGTCATGACACCCTTATCAATGTCTTCTTTCCACACTCCGGTGGTCACCAGCACCAGGCCGGTGAAGGTCACCACGACCAGGGTGTCGATGAAGGTTTGGGTCATAGATACCAGACCTTGGCGCACCGGGTGATAGGTGCGTGCAGAGGCGGCTGCAATGGGTGCGGATCCGAGCCCGGATTCGTTCGAGAACAGGCCGCGCGCCACCCCCAGCTGCATCATGAGCAGGAAGGCTGAACCAAAAAGTCCACCGGCGGCTGCGCTGCCACTAAAGGCTTCGGTGAAAATGAGGACAATGGCATCGGGAATAGCGCTGACATTTGCGATCAGGATCCATGTAGCGCCGAGGATATAAAAGACGATCATGATCGGTACGAACGCCGCGGTCACTTTACCGATTGCTTTAATACCGCCGATCAGAACAATGCCGGTCAACACGGTGATTACCAGACCGGTTACCCAGACTGGAATCCCGAACGTGCCTTCCATATTGGTGGAGACCGCATTGCCCTGTGTGGTGTTACCGATACCGAACGAGGCTAAGATGGCGAAAATCGCGAACAGCACCGACAGAATTGCCGGGAATACCTTCCACCCAAAATGCTGAGTGAGCCCCTGGCGGAGATAGTATTGCGGCCCACCAGAATATGCACCGGAGGCATCCTTCGTTCTAAACCGCACCGCTAAAAAGGCTTCGGAATACTTTGTCACCATGCCAAAGAGACCGGTCATCCACATCCAAAACAGCGATCCGGGGCCGCCGATTGATATCGCCCCGGCCACACCGACAATGTTTCCCACCCCGACAGTGGCTGCCAGCGCGGTCGTCAGGGCCTGAAATTGCGAAATCTCGCCTTGGTCGTCAGCACCTTCGTCGGTTCGATCGACGAATGCTAGGCGTAGCGCTGGAATCAGCTTGCGCAGTTGCAGACCGGTGAGCCGGATGGTCAGGAAAATTCCCGTTCCGAGCAGCAGGGGGATGAGCAAGAAGGGCCCCCAGACAATGCCGTCAATCGCGACGATAATGTCGTTGAGATGGGTGAGGAATGAAGTGTCTTCGGGCATGGAACCGCCTTTCCGCACCTCGCCGATAACCAGAGCTATCGACGCGGCGCATACGATCGCGTCACCCAGCTACCCTCAGCAGCTGCCGAAATGTGACCTAGGAGACAGAGGAGATGGGACCTGTGCATTCTGCCATCCGAGCGCACGTTCCGTCCGCCATCCCGCGTGTCGAAACCCAATGTTTATGATCGACATGAGGCGTGACAGTGAAATCGTCGCAGCACCCTGACCCCGACAATGGAGGCGGAATGAGCGTTGAGCAGGCACGCGTACTGATCACTCGCCCCGCTGGGCGGGCCGAGGTGTTGCGAGAACTGCTGGCTGATGCTGACATCCAGGCTGATAGCTGTCCGTTTATTGACTTGAAGCTGGCTCCCGAGGATGAGCGGGCCAAGGTGAGTCGTGAAGCTGCCAGCGGTGGTTTTGCATGGGTTGCATTGACCAGTAAAACAGCTGTGGACGCCCTGGATTTCTCTTGGTTCGCTCGGCCCAACAGGTGGCAGCCTCCCCACGGGAAGGTCGGGAGCGATGGCAAGATTGCTACCCACATGGGGACGCTTCCTCGCATTGCCGCAGTTGGGGGGGCCACCGCGCGGGCCGCTGAACGGGCCGGACTCTCCGTAGCGCTGACAGGTCTCGGTTCGGCTCAGGCTCTTTGCGAGGTCTTCCCTCCCCCAGCTCACCCCGACGAGAAGGTTCTTCTGCCGACCTCTGCCAAAGCGGCGTATACGCTCCACGACGGGCTGAGGGCCCTGGGCTACATGGTGATCCGGCGGCATGTCTACGACACGGTGCCCGCCGAGGTACCGCAGCCGGTCCTCGATAGGCTTCGCAAGGGCGAGTATTCCGCGGTGGTGCTGACATCGGGCACAGCGGCTCAACGTCTGCACGCTCTCTGTCCGGCATCGACGATCCGCACCATCGTCATTGGCGAGGCCACCAAGGCGAGCGCCGAGGCGCTAGGACTCACGGTGGCAGCCATGGCGAGCCGTCCGACCGATGACGCACTCGCCACCGCTGTGCGCGAGGTCGTTGCCCACGGCTAGGGCTGCTCTGACACCAGGGCGTTGTGGCCGTCAGGCTTGAGCTTTTAGCCCCTTGGTCGCAGGCTCCACCAATAGGGCGTGAATAGCATGTTTCAGCAGATCGACCACCGGCGTGCCCGGGGGGTTCCACCGGGAGGCGCTTTGCACGGTAAAGCCGCCAACCAAACCGAGGAGTGTCTGCACTCGCTCTCGCATGCGGTCAAGATGCGGATATTTCGCCGTCGCAAGTTCCGATACGGCAGCAATGGTTCTTTCTGTGGTCCGCTCCACCCAGGCTCGCGCGTCCTCGTCGTGGCAAGCCAGCATGGAAAACTGAACCCACATTATCGCCAGGCCGCGTGCCCGTTCGGTGTCAGCTAACGCACCGGTGAGGATCGCCATTAAGGCATCTAAGGGATCGTCGCACTCTGCCAGGATCCGCTCATATTCAAGATGAACGAGTTCGGAGACTCTTTCCATCGCCGCGGACAGCATGTGGCGCTTTGTTGGGAAATGGTGCTGAACTGCTCCGATCGATACTTCAGCTCGATCAGCAACGCTGCGCACAGAGACAGCATCCATCCCCCGCAGGACAGCAATCTCAATCAGACTGTCCGCGATACGGCCAGCGGTCGCTGACCTCGGGGCAGATGAGGGACTCATGTTTCAATCATGCACCTGAATCACGGATAACAGCGACCGAACAATACAATCGAACTGGGGTTTTGTGCAAAATTTAGAGGGGAGATCGGGACGTATGCACGACGCTTTACGTATCGTTCAACTCCGCCGCAGCGGCGTCTTGGCACGTCAGGCGGAATCCTCGCGCTCACCATGATTCAAAGGTCAAACAACCTCAGCTCAGATCTCCATAAATAGTGATGTGCATCACTGCGCAATGGATTACCGTGTTATGAGAGGAAGTTCTACTTTGGAAGCGACCGTGGTTTCAGACCAGCTCACAGCGTGACTGGCTAAGTCAGCGCCAACACCCTACCGCGTTCAGCATGTCCTTAACTACGGCTCCACCACCTGCGCCGCACCCCCACACCACAAGCTTTGACATCCGCATTCCCTTAAGGCCGTCCGCCCTTTATTCTCCGCAGCATTCACCGCAGCGCACACATGGATTCAACGAAGCCCCACGATCCTGGCGTACTGTGACTGCATGCCCATGCAGTTGCCGATCGACCGACCTCGCCGGCTCCGCTCAACCGGCGCCCTACGACGCCTCGTGCGCGAGCACCGGGTCCGTGCATCCGATCTCGTCTTACCCATGTTCGTCCGAGAAGGCGCCGACGCCCCTCGTGAAATCTCCTCCATGCCCGGAGTCCTTCAGCACACACTGGACTCCCTCGTGCGCGCAGCCGTCAGCGCCACCGAAGCCGGAGTCGGTGGCATCATGCTTTTCGGAGTGCCGTTATACAAAGACGCCGTCGGCAGTGGCGCCACCGATGATGACGGCATCTTGAACGTGGCTCTGCGCCGCCTGCGCTCCGAACTCGGAGACGCCACCGTCCTCATGTCAGATCTATGCCTGGACGAGTTCACCGACCACGGTCATTGCGGCGTGCTCACCGAAGACGGCCGAGTAGACAATGACGCCACCCTCCTGCGCTATCAGCAAATGGCCCTGGTACAAGCAGAAGCAGGCGCACACCTGCTCGGGCCATCCGGAATGATGGATGGCCAAGTGCGCATCATGCGCCAAGCGCTCGATGCCAAAGGCCACCAGGACGTCGGCATTTTCGCCTACACCGCCAAATATGCCTCCGCGTTCTACGGGCCCTTCCGAGAAGCCGTGGACTCATCGCTGACGGGCGACCGCCGCACCTATCAGCAAGATCCCGCTAATGGGTCCGAAGCGCTGCGCGAGACCGCACTCGATCTCGACGAGGGGGCAGACCTCCTCATGGTGAAACCCGGGCTGCCCTATCTCGACGTACTCAAAGACGTCTGTGCAATCTCGCCTGTTCCCGTGGGCAGTTATCAGGTTTCCGGTGAATACGCGATGATCGAAGCCGCAGCCGCCAACGGCTGGATCGACCGAGACCGAACCATCTTGGAGTCGCTGCTCGCATTCCGCCGCGCCGGTGCAAGCATAGTTTTAACGTATTACGCCGCTGAGGTCGCCACTTGGCTCCGCAACGGTTTGCCAGCCCACCTGGAGGAATTCGCATGAGCACACCATCTGTCAGCGCTGACTTATTTGAGCGAGCCCGTCGCGTCATCCCGTCGGGAGTGAACTCTCCGGTGCGCGCCTTCGGCTCCGTCGGGGGAACACCGCCGTTCATCACCTCGGCACACGGAGCGTTCGTGACGGACGCGGACGGACGCGACTATGTCGACCTCGTCTGCTCCTGGGGGCCCATCATCTTGGGGCACGCCCATCCAGCCGTGGTCGATGCGGTCCGGGAAGCCGCAGGAAAGGGCCTGTCGTTCGGCGCCCCGCAACCGGGAGAAGTTGAGCTTGCAGAACTGGTGACAGGCCTGATCACCCCGGTGGAGAAAATTCGGATGGTCTCCTCTGGGACCGAAGCCACCATGTCCGCAATCCGTCTCGCCCGCGGCGCCACCGGTCGGGACCTGATCGTAAAATTCGCAGGCTGCTACCACGGCCACGTCGACGCCTTACTCGCCGAAGCGGGCAGCGGCGTGGCGACCTTCGCAATGCCGGGTTCTGCGGGCGTCACTGCGCACACCACCGAAGATGTCCTAGTACTCCCGTACCACGATCGCGATGCTGTGCGCGAAGCCTTCGCTCGCGACGGCCAGCGCATCGCCGCCATCATCACCGAAGCCGCCCCCTGCAATATGGGCGTGATTCGACCCGACGTGCAGGACGGCATCGGGTTTAACCATTTCCTCGCCAACATCGCCCATGCTCACGGTGCCCTTCTGATCAGCGACGAAGTCCTCACCGGCTTCCGGGCCTCCGCCACCGGTCAGTACGGCCTAGATGGCCAAGGGTGGGCACCCGACCTCATGACATTTGGCAAGGTGATCGGCGGTGGCATGCCGGTCGGCGCCTTCGGCGGACGCGCCGACATTATGGATCTGCTGGCCCCGGCTGGACCGGTATATCAAGCCGGAACTCTCTCCGGCAATCCCCTGGCGACCGCCGCGGGCCTCGCCACGCTACGCGCACTTGACGCCTCGGTGTACGCCCGCCTGGGCGATGCTTCCCAGCGCCTGCAAGAAGCCATCTCTGAAGCGCTGACCAGCGCATCGGTTCCTCATACGGTGAATTCAACGGGAACCTTGTTCTCGGTATTCTTCCGAAACGGCGACGTGTGCGACTACTCCGATGCACAACAGCAAGACACCCGCGCCTACGCCGCGTTCTTCCATTCGATGCTGGAGCAGGGTATCGCTCTGCCTCCATCCGCGTACGAAGCCTGGTTCCTTTCTATCGCACACGATGACTCGGTTCTTGACCGCATCGTCGCCGCGTTGCCTGCGGCTGCCCGGGCAGCCGGACGCGTTGCAGGCTCGTCAGCATCGTCCTGAGGATTGTCCACCGCTATCCATGGAGATCAATCCGTACGAAGCGAAACTGCGCCAGTACAAGGCATTGGACGCAGTGCAGATGCAACGCGAGGCTCTGCCCCCCGATGACACGGCAGGCTGCCCTGGCTGTCCTTTCTACTGGACCTGTGACGTGCCGCATCGCGCCGACGATGTTCCAGCTCCTGAGGATATCGACCTCACTGCTGTCGCCGAGAGCACTGAGTCGCACCAGGGGGTAGGCCTGCCGCGGCGGGCCTACCGCCCTCGCGATGAAAGCGATATCGGGTACGAGGACATCTGGGAGGAAGACCACGACCACGACCACGACCACGACCACGACCACGACCACGACCACGACCACGACCACGACCAGCGTGCCGACGCTGCGGATGAGCGCAACTCAACCTCACAGCGTGGTCGTCGGTGGCCGTGGCGTCGACGGTAAAGCGTGAGACCGGCGATAAAGCGCCGTTGCGGATTCAATATGACGTGACCGTGGCACGCAAGAGTTTGTTCACCCTGCTGCCGAGCCCTACCCGGAACTGCGCGGATCGAAAACGGGGATGAAATGCTTTCAGTATCAACCCCGCGCCGCAGAACCCGTCCCCGCCAGCGACAATGATCGTTATAGCTCCCCATCCTCCGTATTCGTACAGACCTTGGATCGATACACATCTTCGGTATCGTTCTGCTGGGCTATCGACCGTCGGTAAGCATCCGCTTGAATCCCTCAGGCGTGGCACACGGGCGTGAACCGGCTCGCGCGTCTAACCTATTCCCACGGTCTGTGCTGGTCAAAGCTAAGCATCCGGGGATGAACTTGCCATGAACTTAAGGTGATACGACACATGGGCACTGCCTCCGCTACCTCGCCGTACCCGCTTCCACTACCCAATCTGACACACGCTATTGCGGTGATGGCGATTGTTAACCGTACCCCTGATTCGTTCTACGACCAGGGCAAAACCTGGGCGCTGAAGGCAGCTATCGACGCCGCGGTGAAGGCTGCATGCACCGGCGCCCAGATCGTCGATATCGGCGGGGTTCCCTTTGCGCCAGGGCATCCTCTGCCCGGAGACGACGAAGCAGACCGAGTTGAGCCCGTTGTTCGGGCTTTACGGGACCGGGATACACACGTGCTGATCTCCGTCGATACGTTCCACGCCAGTGTGGCGCAGCGTGTCCTAGCGGCAGGCGCCGACATTATTAATGACACCACCGGGTTGGCCGATCCTGAGCTGGCATCCGTGGTCGCCGAGTATGGGGCCTCCATTGTGCTCACGCACTCCCTAGCGTCTCCCCGCACGCCCTACCCGCGCCCCGTCTACGGCGACATCGTCACCGAGGTGCGGGATTTTCTGGAGACGCGAATCCAAACGGCGTTGGCGGCGGGAATTTCGGCTGATCGGATCATTATTGATCCGGGCCCGGACCTCAATAAGTCCACGGTGCACACGCTTGAGCTTTTACGCGGACTAGATCGGATCGCCGATCTGGGCTACCCCATGTTGGCGGCGCTGTCTCGCAAAGATTTCATCGGCGAAAGCCTCAGCCTGCCCAAGGAGGACCGGCTAATCGGGTCACTTGCCGCTGCCAGCCAGTGTGTCGAACGCGGCGCCCGCATCCTGAGGGTTCATGATGTCGCCGAAACATTGCAGTTCACCAGGATGATCGAAATTATGCGGGGTTGGCGCACCCCCAGCGGCCCGCTCGTGCATAACGCGAGCTAGCCGTCGCGGGGCGGAGCACCACTTGAGGGTGCTCCGCCCCGCGATCAACCGTTCCTATGAAGGTGGCGCTGGCAATCTCACCGATGCGCCCCTCTCCCTATATACCCGCGGAAAGGGGCGCTACCAGCGGGTCGCGTCAACGACGGCGAAGGCGCAGGGTCTTGATCTCGAACGGACGGAACGAGAGTGCGATCCCGTTCTCCGTCTCCTCGAGTCGGGTCCGATGCGCAGGGGCTGTCTCGGGGAAGTCCCGTTCGAGTAGATCCACAACCTTCGGGTCCGTCAGGCTATCGGCCACCGACACCAATGCCTGTGCCCTCGAGCCCTCGGACTCGTACAGGCGCAGCACCAGATCGCCGGAGCGGTCCTCGGCGAGCTTGATCGTCTCCACGATGACGGCGGGATGGCTGACGGAAACCAGCGGATGAGCCGGTGCCGCCGGGACCTGCTGTTGAGTGCCATCAGCGGGCTCGGGCAGAACCCGCACCGGAAGGTTCACCTGGTAACCCTCGGATACGGCGTCGCGGATTTCCGCACCCGGACGGATCGACACCGTCAGGGTGTAGCGCTTGTTGTCGGCACGCGGATCGGGATATTCAGGCGAGCGCACCAGGGTCAGGCGCGGAATCGTGGTTGAGCCGCCGTCCTCGGGCCGAGTGTGGCGCAGAACGTCGTGACCGTAGGTGGAGTCGTTGGCGATGGCCACCCCGTAGTCGGGTTCGCCCAGGTGCACCCAGCGGTGTGCACAGGTCTCAAACCGTGCGTAGTCCCACGAGGTGTTCACCGGCACCGGGCGTTTAATGTGTCCGAACTGGATTTCACTGGTCATATCGGCGGCACGCAGATCGAGCGGGAAGGCGAGCTTCAGAGCTTTCTTCTTTTCCTTCCAGTCGATGTCGTGCCGGATATCCAGGCTGCTGGCTCCACGACGCAGCACGTAGGTCTGCACGATGGTGGATTCGCCACCGGTGACACCACGGGTTGCTTCGCCCTCGGCGGTCGCCGTGCGGTAGGTGACAGCAACTCGCACCGCATCCTCGTCCTGCGTGGCTTCGATCGACACCGGAGTGGTGAGGTCACGCACCACGCGACGGTAGAACTCGTCGATGTCCCAGGCGTCCCAGGCGTTCGGGGTGTCGCGGTGCAGTTGGAGCAGGGCTCCTGCCGCTCCCGGTGCGATGGCCTCGCGTCCGGTATCCGCATCCACCAGGGACGAGATATTTCCGGCTGCGTCGATGACCGCGGTGACTAAGCCATTGCTGAGGGTCCAGGTGCGCCGTTCACCCTCGCCGCTTTCGGTGACGCGCAGGTTTGCCGTCGGATCGGTAGCTGCCGACGCCGCGCCAACGGCGTACGGCGCAATGTCGCCGCGGGCGACGGGGGCAGTGTTCACAATGCTGCCGGGAAGGCCAACCCCGGCTGAGCTCAGCGCGGCAAGTGCCGTCTCGATGATCCGTTCGCTGCGGGTGCGCACCGATTCGTAGTTGTGCTCGGCGTCCTTGTGTACCCAGGCAATCGATGAGCCCGGCAGGATGTCGTGGAACTGCATGAGCAAAACGTCGTGCCACATAGCTTCGAGCTCGTCATACGGGTACTCGAATGCCTCGGGGGCGCTGAGGCTCGCCAGGGACGACAAAAACTCGGCTTCGTGCAGCAGATGCTCGCTGCGCCGGTTGCCCTGTTTGGTGGACAGCTGCGCCGAGTAGGTGCCGCGATGCAGTTCGAGGTAAAGCTCACCGTTCCAGGTTTGAATCTCTTTGTATTCGTCGCGGGCGCGGGTGAAGAACTCTTTGGGGGTGCCGAATTCGACCTTGGGGCTGCCGTCGAGGTCCTGGGCGCGGCGTCCGGCTGCAATCTGTTCGCGGGTGGGGCCTCCGCCACCGTCGCCCCAGCCGAACAGGTCGATGCCGATGCTTGAGCGGCCTTTGTCTTTGAAGTTCTTTTCAAAGAACGCGAGTTCGGTGCCGGACAGCATGCCGTTGTAGGTATCGGCGGGCGGGAAGTGCGTGAACATTTCGGTGCCGTCGATACCTTCCCACCGGAAGGTGTGGTGGGGGAAGGTGTTGTACTGGTTCCAGCTGACCTTCTGGGTCAGGAAGAACTCATGCCCGGCGAGCGCTGTGATCTGGGGAAGAGCACCCGAGTAGCCGAAGGAATCCGGTAGCCAGGTTTCAGTGGTCTCTACGCCGAAGTTTTCCAGGAAGAAGCGTTTACCGGCGATGAACTGCCGAGCCATTGCCTCGGACCCTGGCATGTTGGTGTCGGATTCCACCCACATGCCGCCGACGGGGATGAACTGTCCGGCCGCTACTTTTTCCTTGATCCGCTCGAACAGCGCCGGATAGTGCTGTTTAATCCAGGCGTACTGCTGGGCGGACGAGCAGGAGAAGGTGAACTCAGGGTCGGCATCCATGAGGGCGCACACATTGGAGAATGTACGGGCGCATTTGCGGATGGTTTCACGTACCGGCCAGAGCCAGGCGGAATCGATGTGGGCGTGGCCTGTGGCGACGACGGTCAGCGCGGAGGATGCGGCGGGACGGCTGAGCGCGGGGCGCAGAGCATCGCGGGCCGCCTGGACGGTGCCGGACATGTCGTCGGGGTCGGCGATATCGCAGGCATCTTCGAGGGCACGCAAGATTTCGTGGCGGCGTGAGGAATGCTCGGGGAGGGCATCCATCAGTGTCTTCAGGGCCAGCATGTCTTGGTGTAGTTCCCAGATGCGCTTATCGCGGTGCGCTAGACGCAGCTCGGTGATCTCGTAGATCTCTTCGTCGGGGATGGTGTCGGGATCGCCGAGGGGGGTGGGGGCGAAGTCCCAGTTTCCGGCGACGGATGGGTTGGCGGCGCATTCGAGGTAGTAGTCGAGCTTTTCGCCCGGGCGCACCGGCAGGTAGTGGTTGTACGGGTTGATCGCTTTCACGGTGGTGCCGTCGGGGCGAAACACCAGGGCTTCGGCCTGGAATCCGGGCATGTTAGTGAAGGCGAGGTTGACTAGCAGTTCGCAGTCGGTGTCGTCCGTGGATGCCCAGTGTTCTGGAACGGTGCCGGTGACGTGCAACCACATGGTGCCCCATGGGCGGCCCCAGCGTGCGCCTACGGCAATGGGTTCGTAGGTAGCGGCGATAGCTTCACGGGGCGGGATCGGTTCTCCCGGCACCTGGTAGACGGCGAGGCTGACGTCGGCAAATTCGCGGTACGTCTTGCGTTCGACGTGGTCCCGGATGAAGCGTTGAATGCGTTCTTCAGTGATTTTGCGGTTTTCATGCATGGGGCGTCTCCTACGGGACGACGTCGTTGTGGTGCGTCGTGGATGGGCGTTTCGACGGTGGTGGAATGGTTGTTGGGGGTTCCTGCGAGTGGTGAATGGCTGCTGTTTTCGCGTCTGGTTCCGCACCTGAGTCGTGAGCGCTTGGTCAAACTTTTGGTTACGGAAACCGCCCGCTATTTTTGCCGGTGGAAAGCAGCTTCACCGGTTTATCTACCCTAACCCGGATTGGCGCCTCCACTCCACTCAGCGAGCCGGGACTTTTCTGTCGGCATCGGCGAAGCGACCCAGCACCTCGTCAGACAGCCGAGACCACAGGTGCTGGTGTATCTCCCCGAACGGTTGCTCGCCGAGGAAAGCACACGCCACCCCAGCCTCAGGATCCACCCACAGGAAGGACCCCGACTGACCAAAATGACCGAACGTGCCCGGGCTATTCCCCGATCCCGTCCAGTGCGGAGACTTCTGTGCCCGGATCTCCACCCCCAGACCCCAATCGTTATGTTCCTGGCGGCCATAACCGGGCAACACCCCTGGCAACCCCTCGAACACCACATGGGTGGCCAGACGGTGCAGCTGCGGTGAGACCAGCGTCGGGCACAGCAGTTCCCGTCCCAACGCGAGCAAATCCAACACACTGGCGCAAAACCCTGCCGCAGGAGACCCCTCAATCACCGCATCGGCCATCCCCAGAGGCTCTACCACCGTGCGTTCAATCCAATCCAGAGGGTCATACCCGGTGTCCGCCCCAATCTGATCACCCAAAATCTCAAACCCGCGGTTTGAATACGTCCGCCTCCGACCTGGTGCGCTCAAGACGTCGTCGGAACTAAACGCAAGACCCGCGGCATGGCTGAGCAGATGCCGCACGGTGGCCCCCGGAGGCCCAGCGGCAGCGTCAAGATCAAGCAGTTCCCGCTCCACCGCAATCCACGCGGACATCGCCGTGATCGGCTTGCTGACACTCGCCAGCGGATACGGCCTGCGCGGATCACCCAGTGTGCACCCGGTGCCGCGGGCATCGGTCACACCCAGGGCGCAGGAGAACGGAAACTCGTCAAAAACCGGGATCGAACTCACCGCTCCAGCATCCCACAATCACCGCTCCCACCGTCCGCCCACCAGCCAATCCACTACCCCCGACCAACTGTTCACCCCACTCTGTCGTCCGTCCCCGCCCGCGCCTCCGCACAGGTGAACGAGTCACCCAAGCTGGTATTCACGTGGAGTTACCCGGCGTTTTTCACAGGTTTATTACATGACCTCGACCTCGACACCATGAAGCGCTCGACCTTCTCGGATACGATGACCAGCGAGGAGATTGCCACAACCTTCGGATAGGAACCGGCGGGTAACGAGAGCTGAGGAAACGATCGTGGGATTTTTGGACCGGCTGGAACGCGGGCTCGACCGCGGTGTCACCAGCGTATTCTCACGCGGGCGCGGACAGATTAAGCCGCTCGACCTCGCCCAAGGACTGCGCCGTGAATGCGACGATCAGATCCAGGTCCTGGACCGGGATCGCACCCTAGCTCCGAACGTCTTCACGGTCTACCTGAACTCCGAAGACTACGACCGATTCGCTAGCTGGATCGACACCCTAATCGAAGAGCTGACCCGCCTCGTGGTCGAACACGTAGAGCGCCAGCGGTACACCCTGGTCGGCGCGGTCGCCGTGCACATCGAACGCGATGACGAAGTGCGCGCAGGCCGGTTTGAAACCGAGTCACGCACCGACAAGAACACTGGTACCCCCGCAACCTCATCCGCCGCTTCCGCTGCACCCGCCCCCAGCACCGATCCGATTATCGATATCGACGGACAGCAATACCTGCTCAGCGGCCCCGTCACCGTTATCGGAAGAGGCGGCGACTCCGACATTATTCTCGACGACAGCGGAGTCTCCCGACACCACGTCGAACTGCGGCGCGAGCGCACCGGACTCGTAGTCACCGATCTCGGGTCCACCAATGGCACGTTCCTCGACGGTGAACGCATCCGCACCCCCGTAAGTGCGCACGACGGTCAGCGCATCCGCATCGGCCGCACCACCTTGACCCTCACCCTTCCCACCCCGACGGCAGACGAGTGGTGAGGCCTTTCACTCATGAGTGAACTCACAATTATTCTGCTGCGTATCGGTTTCGTCGTCGCACTGTGGCTCTTTTTGTTCCTCGTGCTGGTGGTTTTGCGCAGCGACCTTTTCGGAACCGCGGTGGTTGCCCGAGGTCGCGCGGCGAATCGCAAAAATAGCCGTCGCGCAGAGTCCCGCAGTGAGACCAGCCGAACAGATGACACCCCCGCCTCTCGCACCGACCCCTCCGTGACCGCCCGCAACCTCGTGGTCACCGCTGGCCCATTGCGTGGCACATCACTGCACTTGCAATCCATGCCCGTCCTCATTGGCCGCGCCCCAGAATGCACCCTGGTTCTCGACGACGATTACGCATCTAATCGTCACGCGCGCGTGTTCGCCAAAGACGGCGAATGGTTTGTTGAGGACCTCGGTTCCACCAACGGCACCCTCTTAGCAGGTCGCCGTATCGATTCAGCAACCCTATTTAAACCGGGGGCAACCTTGCGCATTGGCCGAACAGAGATCGAATTGAGACGAGGACCTCGATGACCATCGCCCTGGACTATGCGGCACGGTCCGATGTCGGGCTCGTCCGGTCAAATAACCAGGACTCCGGATACGCAGGTAGTCACCTGCTCGTCATCGCGGATGGCATGGGCGGACACGCCGGCGGAGACGTCGCCAGCTCCGTCGCGATCGGCTACCTTGCCCACCTCGATTCGGAAACGCCCGCCACCGACATCGTGGCGGGTTTGGAGGAAACGATTCTCCAGGCCAACGACGCTATTTTGCAGCGTTCGCGGGAAGAACCTCAGCTGGCTGGGCTGGGAACCACGGTGACCGCGCTGCTGCGCAGCGAGGGTAAGTTCGCGCTCGCACACATTGGCGATTCACGGGCATATCTGCTGCGTGAGGGCCAGATGACCCAGGTCACCAAAGATCACACTTTTGTGCAGCGCCTCATGGATGAAGGGCGTCTGACCGAAGAGGAAGCCGAACGCCACCCCCAGCGTTCCGTGCTCATGCGAGTGCTCGGCGACGTCGACTCTGAACCGGACCTCGACCTCTCCCTGCGCCCGGCCCATCCGGGCGACCGCTGGCTGCTGTGCTCGGACGGCCTATCGGGCATTGTCTCCGCCGACACCATCGCTCACACGCTGACCAGTTACGACCAGCCCGGTGATTGCGCTGAGGCCTTAGTACAGCTTGCGTTAAAGGGTGGCGGCCCGGATAACGTGACCGTCATCGTCGCCGACGTCATAGACCTGGATGACATGCCCTCCGGGTATCCCACACCATCGACCACAGCCCAGGTCGTGGGGTCAGCCGCCCGCGACCGCAACCGTCCCACGGCCGCCACCGGACCTGCGGCCCGCGCTGCGGCACTGACCCGCCCCAACCCCGAGGTCCCTTTCGAGGACGAAGACTTCCAAGAAGATGAGCCGCCCCGCCGCACCCTGTGGCCACTGTTGGTGATTATTGCGCTTTTAGCCGCGGTTACCGTCGGGCTCGGGTGGCTCGGCTACCAGTGGAGCCAAAAACAATATTTCGTGGGCACCGACGGCGCCAATGTCGTGGTGTATCGGGGCATTAACCAGGACATTGGCCCGATCAGTTTGTTTGAGCCCGAGGTGGTCACGCCGGTGAAAGTGGCCGATTTACCACCCGTCTACCAAGAACGCGTCCGCTCCACCATCACCGCCCAGGACCGTGGCGACGCCGAACGCATTATTGCCAGTCTGAAAACGGAAGTGACCTCGCACGGCATTCCCACGCCGACCCCTGACGCCTCCGTAGATCCCACCGCAGATCCCAGCCCCTCCCCCGCCCAGCCTTCACCGCACAATCCGGGACCTGCCCCCGGGTCGAGCGGGGAGTGACCACACCATGGCGACAGTCCTCTCGTATGCCCCGCGCACCCGGCGCGCCACACATGCATTCCTGATGCTGTGTGCCGTTGCCATCGCCGTGGGCGCCCACATTCTGGTCGGCATCGGCCGATTCCAGCAGGTTCCAGACGACATCTGGATCTACGCCGGAGTGTTCCTGGCCTTCGGAGTGCTGCTGCATGTCATCGTTTGTTGGAAAGCACCGTATGCCGATCCCGTGATCGCCCCGGTCGCGGTCCTGATTAACGGACTCGGTGTGGCCTTAATTGCCAGCGTCGACGGCGCCCGGCAAGTCTTTGAACACAAAACCTTCGGCTACGCTGACCGCCAGCTCATGTGGACTGCCCTCGGGATCATCCTGTGCTGCGTCGTGATGCTGTTTTTACGCGACCACCGATTGCTTCGCCGGTACACCTGGATCTCAGCGCTGGCCGGAATCGCCCTGTTGTTGATGCCGTTGCTTCCGCTGATCGGCCACGAGGAAAATGGGTCCCGGATTTGGATCAAGATCGCTGGCTTCAGTTTCCAGCCCGGTGAGATCGCCAAAATCTGCTTCGCTATCTTCTTTGCCGGTTACCTCGTCTCTCGCCGGGATACCTTGGCACTGGCAGGCCCCAAGCTCCTCGGGATTCACTTCCCGCGGTGGCGAGACTTCGGCCCGATCCTGGTTGCCTGGGTCTTCGGTCTAGCCGTTTTAGTGTTTGAAACCGACCTCGGAACCTCCCTGCTGTTTTTCGGGTTGTTCGTTGCGGCGCTCTATATCGCCACCGACCGGCTGTCATGGATCATCATCGGCTTCGTGATGTTCGTGCCACCGGCAGTGTTCGCAGCCACCCACATCTCACATGTGCAGACCCGTATGACCTGCTGGATTGATCCGTTAGCGCGGGAAAATTACGACCGCTGCTACCAGGTCGCACAGGGCTTATTCGGTATGGCTAACGGCGGCATCACCGGGGCTGGACTGGGGCAGGGACGTCCGAATCTGGTTCCGTTCTCCTGGTCGGACTTCATTTTCTCCACCGCCGCCGAGGAATTGGGGCTGGTTGGAATCTTCGCGATTTTGATTCTGTACCTGGTGTTGATCGAACGGGCATTCCGCACCGGAGTTGGCATCTCGGACGGGTTCGGCAAACTCTTAGCGGGCGGTCTGGCGTTTGTGACCGCACTTCAGATCTTCGTAGTGATCGGTGGAATCACCCGCGTGATCCCGCTGACCGGCCTCACGTTGCCGTTTATGGCAGCGGGTGGATCTTCACTAATCGCCAACTGGATGATTATCGGTCTGCTGCTGCGCATGTCCGATTCCTCGCGCAGGCCCGACCCTAAACCCGTCTCTCCGGACGACCCCGCAGTGCAAGCAGCTCTCGCCGCCCAAAGCCTGACCCCACCACCGGCTGGGGTGAAGGCAGCATGAACAAGACCCTGCGCCGAGTGTCAGTGGTCGTCACTGTCATGTTTTTGCTGCTGTTTGGTTCCAGCACCTATTTCCAGGTGGTGAACCAGAACACGCTCAACCAGGATGGACGCAATGTCCGGGCCCTGTACAACGAGTATGGAAAGCATCGCGGACCGATCGTGGTCGCGGGGCAATCCATTGCTTCATCGGTCAAGGTGGATGATGTCTACGGATATCAACGTACCTACACGGATGGGCCTCTCTACGCTCCCGTCACCGGCTACTACTCGGTGGTGTACGGGTTCTCCGGCCTGGAACGCACCCTGAACGACACCCTGTCCGGTGATGCAGATGCCCTGTTCTACCAGCGCATTTCCGACGTTCTCTCGGGTAAGCAGGGACAGGGCGCAACCGTTGAGCTGAGCATCGACCCCGCCGCGCAGAAAGCCGCGTGGAACGCGCTAGGTGATCATCGTGGCGCCGTGGTCGCACTGGACCCCTCAAACGGCGCTGTGCTCGCCATGGTGTCAAAGCCGTCCTACGATCCAAACCAGTTGGCGAGCCACGACGTCAAAGCCGTCCGGGAGGCGTGGAAAAAGCTCAACGCCGACCCCAACAAACTGCTGGTAAACCGCGCCATTGCCGGCGACCTATATCCGCCCGGTTCTGTGTTCAAACTGGTCGTAGCATCCGCCGCCCTCAAAACTGGCCACTACACCAAGGACAGTCAGATTCCCGGACCCGGCAGCATGGTGCTGCCCGGGACGAAAACCACGCTGACAAACCATCCCCGGGGTGACGCCTCACCGTGCGGTCCCGACGGCAACTCAAGCCTGCTCGATGCCATCCGCCAGTCCTGCAATACCTCGTTCGCTCAGCTCGGGCTATCCCTTGGCGATCAGGCACTTACCAACGAAGCGAAGAGCTTCGGATTCGGACAAGCGCTGAAGATTCCGCTCGGGGTCACGCCGTCGTCCATCGGAACCGGACTCAACCAGTCACAACTCGCGATGAGTTCCATCGGCCAATACGAAGACCGCGTCACTCCCCTGCAGGTGGCGATGATCTCAGCCGCTGTCGCAAACGACGGCGTGGTGATGAAACCGCAGCTCGTATCCGCAATACGGACCAGTGACCTGCGCGAAATTGATGCACTTGCGCCCAAGGAACTCTCGCAGCCCCTCTCTGCGGCCAATGCCGCTCAAATGCGCGACATGATGGTCGCCACCGTGAAAGATGGCACCGGCACCGCGGCTCAGATCAAGGGCGCTGAGGTCGGCGGTAAAACCGGCACCGCCGAGTGGGGAGCAGGCCGAACCCCGCACGCTTGGTTCACCGGGTACGCCAAGAGCGGTGACCGTAAAGTTGCGGTCGCCGTGGTTGTGGAAGAAGGCGGATATGGCGGCGATGCAGCGGCTCCTGTGGCCCGCGACGTGATGAAGGCGGTGCTGAAGAAATGAGAACGCGCGAAGGCCTGATCCTCGAAGATCGCTATCGTCTGGTCCGGCTGATTGCCACCGGTGGCATGGGGCAGGTGTGGGAAGGTGTCGACCAAGACCTCGAACGCCCCTGCGCCATTAAAATCTTGCGCGAAGAATACGCGGGAGATCCCGGGTTTCTCGAACGGTTCCGTGCTGAGGCACGCCACACCGCAGCGTTAGCACACGATGCCATCGCGGCGCTGTATGACTACGGCGAAGCCGACGGCCGCGCCTACATTGTGATGGAGCTCGTTCCGGGCCGTCCCCTAGCCGACATCATTGAAGAAAACCCCGATGGCCTGCCGGAACGGCGAGTCCTGGATGTTCTCATTCAGCTTGCCCGAGCTTTAGAAGCCGCACATGCAGCGGGGGTCGTGCACCGCGACGTCAAGCCCGAAAACATTCTGGTTGATGACGAGAATAACTGGGCCGTAAAGATCACTGATTTCGGGATCGCCCGCAGCGCAGAACAAGCCCGCCTGACGAAATCTGGCTTGGTGATGGGCACCGCCCAATATCTGTCACCCGAGCAGGCAATGGGTAAGCAGGCCACCTCCCTGTCCGATATTTACGCTCTTGGGATCGTGGCTTTTGAGATCCTCTCCGGCCATCGACCGTTCACTGGGTCTAGCCAGGTCGAGATCGCGATGGCGCAGGTGAAACAGAAAGTTCCGCCGCTTCCCGACAAGGTTGACCCGGATCTGCGCACCCTGGTTGAGATGTGTCTGGCAAAAGCTCCGGCCAACCGTCCCCGGTCCGCAGCCTCCGTTGCCAGAGTGTTGGAGTCTATCCGCCGCGGCGAAACCCCGCGCTTTACCACGGGTTCTTTGCCCGTCTCCTCACCGCGTGACGCGTCACGACCTGCGCAATCGCCGGCCCGCACCGCTGCCCGGCCTGTCCCTGCTACCTCGCCGACCGGAACCCGCACCGCCGCCATGCCATTGCCCACCGCCGACAAGCCGCGGAACATGCGCCATCGGAGCGTCCGCCGTCCGGTACCGGTGCGCGGATTCTCTACCTCGACCTCCGCTAAGGATCGTCGGGCGCTTTCGAGCACCCACCCGGCATCCAATCCGGCCCACCCAGCACCCACAGCGAGTACGGCACCAAACCAGGGCGCACAGCGTGGAACGCTCGCCAGAAGCGGGCATGCTTCTGCCCAGGCGCAGGATACTGGTCGCGCCTCGTCCCCGGCAGGACCAGGGGCGACTGGAAACCCCCAGCACTCCTCGCTGCCACCGCAAACGGGCACCAGCGACCTTTGCGAAGCATCCTCGCCAAGGCCCCAGGGCACCTCCACCGGCCGTCGCCTCGGGCGATGGACCTTCCCGGGAATCGTTTTAGTGGTTCTTCTCGTGGCCGCCGCTGTGGTGGGCATCCTGACGGCCACTCGTACCATCTCTTTAGGAGCACCGGTACCGGGTGCAGTGACGGGCACTTCGGTGTACGCCAGCACCTCCGCAATATTCAGCGCGCCCGCCCCCGTGGCGGCTACGACCCGCAGCGACGATGACCAGGTTATGCCCGGACACCGTGCAGCTCACAGGTTGCGCGCCATTAGTATGGATCGATTAGTCACGACGCCGCACGGCATGAGGACGGAACAGCACAGTGAGTGATACCCCCATAGTCCTGGGAGGACGCTACGAGCTCGGAAAGATGCTCGGCACGGGCGGCATGGCCGACGTCTTCCTCGGCAAAGACACGCGCCTGCACCGCACGGTTGCGATTAAGATTTTGCGCTCTGACCTGGCGCGAGACGAGAACTTCCAGGAGAGGTTCCGCCGAGAGGCCCAGAGCGCAGCGGGACTGAATCATCCCACCATCGTCGGCGTATACGACACGGGAGAGGACCACCGCACAGACCACACGGGGCGGGACGTCTCGATCCCCTACATCGTGATGGAATATGTGCAAGGGCACACCCTGCGGGAACTGGTGAATCCCGACGATCCGCTGAGCGTGGATAAAGCAGCCGAAGTTATGGGGGGTGTGCTCTCGGCGCTGGAATACTCACACCGTTCAGGGATCGTGCACCGCGATATTAAACCGGGCAATGTGATGATGACACCCGCCGGTGAAGTCAAAGTCATGGACTTTGGCATCGCACGCGCGGCGGACGCCACCAGCGGTATGACCGCCACCCAGACCGTCATGGGCACCGCCCAATACCTCTCTCCTGAGCAGGCCCTCGGGGAGACCGTCGATTCCCGCTCCGATATCTACTCCGCCGCCTGTGTTCTGTACGAGCTGCTGACAGGACGTCCCCCGTTTACCGGTGACTCCCCCGTTTCCATTGCGTACCAGCACGTACGCGAACCTGTTCTGCCTCCGAGCCACTTCAACCCGAAGGTGCCCCCGGCGATGGACCAGGTGGTGCTCAAGGGGCTCGCCAAGTCGCGCGATGACCGCTATCAGTCGGCGGCCGAGTTTGCCCGTGACATCGCTAATGTCATCGCTGGCCGCCCCACAGCTGCGGCTCTTGGCGCCGCTGAAGCGGCAGGAGCGGGTCCAGATGACGCCACCCAGGTGCTCGGACGCGTGGCTGGCGCTACGGCCGCGACCACGGTGCTTCCCAACGGCAGCGCACCCACGCAGGCTCTATCCAGTCCTCATAAACCTCAGCCTGCCACCCGTCCGGCTGCGGCGCCGTCCCCATCGGGTCATCGCGCCGATGCAGACCGGAAGAAACGCAAGGCGTGGCCGTGGATCCTGCTAGCCGTTGTGATCGTGGCTATTTTGGCACTGGTCGGTTTCCTGTTTATCGGCGGTGGCTCACAGTCGGTGGCGGTTCCCAATGTGGTGGGGATGACCCAAGCCGATGCCCGCACCGCGCTGAATAAGGCTGACCTCAAAGCCCAGTTCCAGGAGATTCCCTCCACCGATGTTGAGCAGGGCAAGGTGATTTCAACTGACCCGCCCGCCGGCCAGAAAGCCGATGCCGGTTCCACCGTCAAGGTCAGTATTTCCTCGGGTCCGGATGCGGTGAAGGTTCCGGATCTCTCCGGAAAGACCAGTGACCAGGCTCAGCAGATGCTGGCCCAAGCCGGGTTGAAGATCGGCACGGTGAAGGAAGAAGACTCCCCCGGGACGAAGGCGGGTGAAGTTATCCGGTCTGAGCCAGCCGCAGGCACCCAGGTTCAGCAGGGCTCCCAGGTCAACATCCTGATCGCGTCCGGGCGGATCCCGGTACCGAACGTGGTCGGGCAGACCCAGGCCAGTGCCGAAGCCACCTTGAAGAACGCCGGATTAAAAGTGCAGGTTGTTCAGAGCCAGAGCAGCGATGAAACCCCCGGTCAGGTAGTGGCGCAAAACCCCGATGCATCTAACGGCACCACCGTGAAGATTGGGTCCACTGTTCAGATCACGGTGGTTGTCGAACCGAGCGAAGTCACCATGCTCAACTACGTTGGGAAGAACGCCGACGATGCGATTTTGAGTCTGCAGCAGCTCGGGTTCGGGATCCAGCGCCAGGAACAGTATTCAGCCTCGGTGCCGTCGGGTCAGGTGATTTCGACCAACCCTGCGGGTGGAACGAAGGTGAAACCGAACAGCACTGTGACCGTGGTGATCTCGAAGGGAGCCTGGGGCAGCCCCAGTGCCACCCCGACTGCGACCCCGAGTTCTCCCTCGGCTGGACGCCGCAATGGTCAGGACTAGGGCCATTACGATGACTGGTGATCATGGCTAAGAGGTCATTTTCGGACGAGACCACGGCAGGCCCCCGGGTGCTGGTCGTCGATAATTACGACAGCTTTGTCTGGACGATTGTCGGCTACCTGCGCCAGATGGGTGCCCGCTGCCAGGTTGTGCGCAATGATGAGGTGCCCACCTCGTCGCGCGGTGTGGACCTCACGGGATATGACGCGGTGCTCGTCTCCCCGGGCCCGGGGCATCCTCGCGAGGCGGGTCTAACCCTGGAGACTATTCGCGCATGTGCCGACATCCAACTCCCCATGCTCGGGGTGTGCCTTGGGCACCAGGCACTCGGCCAGTTTTTCGGAGCGACCGTCACCCATGCGCCGCGTTTAATGCACGGCCAGACCAGCCAGATTCATCACGAGGGCCGTGGGGTCTTCGAGGGGTTACCGTCCCCGCTGACGGCAACCCGCTATCACTCGTTGACGGTTGTTCCCGATACGGTGCCCCAGGAACTGATGGTGACGGCTCGCACCGAGGATGGCGTGATCATGGGTCTTTCCCACCGCACGCTGCCGCTGCACGGGGTACAGTTCCATCCGGAGTCGGTGCTCACTCAGTCCGGTCACCGGATGCTGGCAACATTCCTAGGGTTTGCCGACGGGCACGATCCAGCGGAGCGTTCCGCGGGTTTGGCGCCTCTGGTGGGTTAGGGGCGCTGTCTCCTCACCGTGCGCTTGAGCGGCGCGTCCTTTACGCTAGTCCTGCTGCTCACCACCGCCTGTTCTCCACCGCGTCTGGTCCTCAGAACGGTGATGGCTAGGAACCTAGGTGTTCCGGGTGTAGCAGTAACAACGCCGATCGATACCTATATTGATCGATAACGTATGAGTACCTGACCGATGACTGACGGAAAGAGGCACCGGATGGCCCGCGATAAGGTCCGCGCCCAGGCGGAGACAGACAACGTCGAGGATGATCCGTCGATGCCCGTAAAGCCCCGTAAGGTTCCCCGCGACCGCGCTGTCTCAACCCGTGGCAAGGCTCCTGCCCGCCAGACTCCCGCCGCTGCTAAGGATCGCGCCGCTACTGCGCCGAGTGCGGATCGGCCCGCCCCTGGGGCATCGCGGAGGCGCGTTGCAGCCCCGCGCCCTAATCCGCGATGGTGGGTTCCGACCATGGTGACCCTGTTCATCGTGGGTTTGCTCTATCTGGTGGTTTACTACCTGTCCACGGGGGCATATCCCCTTCCTATCGGCGACTGGAATCTGATTGTCGGGTTCGGAATCCTGATTCTCGGCTTCGCGATGACAATGCGCTGGCGTTAACAAAGTTTTGGCGTTGACCACGCGTTAGTGATGACTATGGCCCGGGCAGCTGCACGCTCCCGGGCTATGTTCTTTAACCTCCCAGGGATGGACCGAGAACGGTGACTATCGTCGAAGTAGTTACCGGATAAAGGAGAGTTCTCGTGGACACCCGATCGGTCTTCAATGACGACGCGCTCAACGCGCTAGCCCACCCCACCGCAGAGGAGATTGCGTCTCTAGATGCATGGTGGCGGGCAAGCAATTACCTGACTGTCGGCCAGATTTACCTCAAGTCAACGCCGCTCAACCCTCAGGAACTCACCAGCGAGGACATTAAGCCGCGTCTGCTCGGCCACTGGGGAACCTCACCGGGACTCGCGTTTATTTACGCGCACGCCTCGCGTCTTATCCGCGCCACCGGACAAGACATGGTCTACCTTGCTGGTCCCGGCCACGGCGGCCCTGCACTGGTCGGTGCCAGCTGGCTGGAAGGAAGCTATACGGAGAAGTTCCCTGAGGTCACCCAAGACCGTGAAGGCATGACGCGTCTTTTCCGACGGTTCTCAGCTCCCGGCGGTATCCCCTCCCATGTCTCGGTGACAACTCCGGGGTCGATTCACGAGGGCGGCGAACTCGGATACGTTCTGGTCCACGCCTTTGGGGCGGTATTCGACAACCCGGATCTGCTTGCACTGGCGGTGGTCGGCGACGGCGAAGCTGAAACCGCGCCGTTGGAAGGCTCGTGGAAGGGCATCAGCTTCCTGAACCCGCAACGCGACGGGGCAGTTCTGCCCATCTTGCACTTAAACGGCGCCAAGATTGCAGGGCCCACCGTCCAAGGCCGCAAAGATCCTAAGGAGCTGCGCAAGCTGTACGAGGGCCATGGATACCGCGTTATCGAGGTTACCGGGCACGATCTGCCGGGGATGCACGAACGGTTTGCGCAGGCGTTAGCCGATGCGTACGGTCAGATCCGAGACATTCAGGAACAGGCTCGCCACGGTGATTGGGACGGGACGCGGCCCGTTTGGCCCATGATTATTTTGCGGTCCCCGAAGGGCTGGACTGGACCGCATGAAGTTGATGGGGTGCTGACCGAGGGCACCTGGCGTGCGCATCAGGTTCCGCTGTCCGGTGTCAAAGACAATGAAGCGCATCTTGAGATTTTGCGCGAGTGGATGGCGTCCTACCGTCCGGACGAGCTATTCGATGCCGATGGACACCCCACGCCCATCGTATTGTCGGCGAATCCATCCGGGGACAAGCGCATGAGCGCAACCCCCTACGCCAACGGCGGGAAGATTCGCAAAGACCTGACCATGCCCAACTTCCGGGACTATGCGCTGGATGTGTCAGAGCCGGCGACGGTGCGCGCCGAGTCCACGCGCACACTGGGCTCGATGATGCGGGATCTGTACCGGCTCAACCCTGAACGGTTCCGCCTGTTCTGCCCTGACGAAACAAACTCCAATCGGCTCGGTGCGGTGTTTGAGGCCAGCGACCGCGCTTTCATGGAAAACGTTGTGCCCGAGGACGTCAAACTGTCTCACCAGGGCCGGGTGATGGAAGTTCTCAGCGAACATAACTGCCATGGCTGGCTGGAGGGGTACACCCTGACCGGCAGGCACGGCCTGTTTGCGTCGTACGAGGCCTTCGGCATGGTCAGTGCCTCCCAGACGATTCAGCACTGCAAGTGGCTGGAAGAAATGAACCATCTGGGATGGCGCAACAAAGTGCCCAGCTTGAACATCCTGCTGTCTTCGACCTGCTGGCGCAATGACCACAATGGGTTTTCACACCAGGGCCCAGGCCTGATCCAAAATGTGATTAACCAGCGAAAAGACGTTGCCCGCCTGTATTTCCCGCCGGATGCCAACTGTCTTGCGTCTGTGGCAGATCACGCGTTCAGGTCCCACAACCGGGTGAACCTGATCGTTCAAGACAAACAGCCTCAACTGCAGTATCTCGATATTGATGCGGCGGCTCGACACTGTGAACGCGGCTTTGGAGTGTGGGATTGGGCCGGGAATGAGGACGGGTCCAAAGATCCGGACATCGTGCTCGCCTGCGCGGGCGATGTGGTGACTATGGAGACGGTTGCTGCCGCTCAGATCCTGCGCGAGAAACTCCCTAATTTCTCGGTACGGGTGGTGAACGTGGTGCGTTTGATGACGCTGTCTCGCCCCAAGGATCATCCCAATGGCATGAGCGAAGTGGACTTCCGCGAGACGTTCACCGACACCCAGGATGTCATTTTCTCCTTCCACGGTTATCCGGGCGCCATCCATCAGCTGGTGCATGGCCGGCCGGATGCGGACCGCTTCCATGTGCGCGGTTTCATCGAGGAAGGCACGACCACGACCCCCTTCGACATGCTGGTGCGCAATCAAGCCGACCGGTACCACTTGGTTTTAGACGCGATTAACAATGCGTCGCGCCTGCCGCACGGCGCTGGCGAACTGGCGCGTTGGTGCGAGCGGAAGCTGGCCAAACATGAGCGCTATGTGGTCGAACATTTGCGTGACATGCCAGAGGTGAGGGACTGGCATTACACCCAGCCGATCGGCATGGACTGACGCCGGCCCGGGCATCGCGCATCGCCTTTTGTTTCCGGTGCGCGATGCCCACCCGAACCGGGACCATCGTCCCGTCTCATATCCCGAGAATTTTATTTACCCAGGTCAGAGGTCAGTGACCTCGCCCACGTCAAGGACATCACACCAGACGAAACGCCTATTCGGTTTCTCTCTAAGGCACCCCGCCTAGGGTGGAAACCAAGGAGAGTCCCCCAGCGGCCAACAGCCACGGACCCTCCCCCGGCCGACATCACGGAAAGAGGCAGATATGACCATCCAGGCCACCGAAAAACCTGCTCAGGAACCCTCCGAAGCCCCCGGCGACTCCGCCTGGGAGGGCTTTGTCAGCGGCCCCTGGCAGGAAACTGTCGACGTACGCGACTTCATTCAGCGCAACTACACCCCGTACGAGGGCGACGCCTCCTTCCTCGCGGGTCCCACCGAGAAAACCCTCCGGGTATGGGACACCTTGGAGAAGGATTACCTGGCTAAGGAACGCGAACGCCGCGTCTACGACGTTGACACCAAAACTCCGGCTGACATCGACGCATTCCCCGCCGGTTACATCTGCGAGGACGACAACGTCATCGTCGGCCTTCAGACCGATGTTCCGCTCAAGCGCGCCATGATGCCCAATGGCGGCTGGCGCATGGTCGAGACCGCCATCAAAGAGGCGGGCAAAGAACCCGACCCCGAGGTGAAGAAAATCTTCACCCAGTACCGCAAGACCCACAACGACGCGGTGTTCGATATCTACACCCCGCGCATCCGCGCCGCTCGGTCCTCCCACATCATCACCGGTCTTCCGGATGCCTACGGTCGTGGCCGCATCATTGGTGACTACCGCCGCGTGGCACTGTACGGGGTCGATGCCCTGATCGAAGCCAAGATGCGCGATAAGGATGCGGTCGCCGACAAGCCGTTCACTGAGCACTGGGCCCGCTACCGCGAAGAGCACAGCGAGCAGATTAAGGCTCTGAAGAAGCTGATCCACCTCGGCGACATGTACGGCTTTGATCTTCGCCGCCCGGCCCGTGACTCCAAAGAGGCCGTGCAGTGGACCTACCTCGCCTACCTCGCATCGGTGAAGTCGCAGGACGGCGCGGCCATGTCGATCGGTCGTCTCTCGGCCTTCCTGGACATCTACTTCGAGCGGGATCTGGCCGCTGGCAAGATCACCGAGTCTGACGCTCAGGAAATCATTGATGCGCTGGTGATCAAGCTGCGCATCGTCCGCTTCCTGCGCACCATCGACTACGACCAGATCTTCTCCGGTGACCCGTACTGGGCAACCTGGTCAGACGCTGGCTTCAGCGAGGACGGACGTTCCCAGGTCACCAAGACTTCGTTCCGTCTCCTGCAGACCCTGCGCAACCTTGGCCCGGCCCCGGAACCGAACATCACCATTTTCTGGGATCCGGCGCTGCCTAACGGCTACAAGGAATTCTGCTCCGCTATCTCAATTGAGACCTCCTCGGTCCAGTACGAGTCGGACGCTCAGATCCGCGAGCACTGGGGCGACGACGCGGCTATTGCCTGCTGTGTGTCCCCGATGAAGGTCGGCAAGCAGATGCAGTTCTTCGGTGCCCGCGTCAATGCGGCGAAGTCGCTTCTGTACGCGATTAACGGTGGCCGCGACGAGATGAGCGGCAAGCTGATCGTGCCGGGTCACAAGGGTGTTGAGGGCGACGGACCGCTCGACTTCGACGATGTGTGGCACAAGTACGAGGAGATGCTGGACTGGGTGGTCGGCACCTATGTTGAGGCGTTGAACATCATCCACTACTGCCACGACCGCTACGCCTACGAGTCCATCGAGATGGCTCTGCACGACTCGGACATCATCCGCACGATGGGTTGCGGTATCGCAGGTCTGTCCATCGTGGCGGACTCGCTGTCCGCTATTAAGTACGCCAAGGTGACCCCGGTTCGCGATGAGACCGGCCTGGTGGTCGACTACGTCACCGAGGGAGACTTCCCGGTTTACGGTAACGACGACGACCGTGCGGATGACATTGCCGCCACCGTGGTGCACACCGTGATGAGCAAGATCAAGGCCATCCCGATGTACCGCGATGCCATTCCGACTCAGTCGGTGCTGACCATCACCTCGAACGTGGTGTACGGCAAGGCCACCGGTTCCTTCCCCTCCGGTCACAAGAAGGGCACCCCGTTTGCTCCGGGCGCAAACCCGGAAAACGGTATGGACAGCCACGGCATGGTTGCCTCCATGCTGAGCGTGGGCAAGCTCGACTACAACGATGCGTTGGACGGCATTTCGCTGACCAACACCATCACCCCGTCGGGTCTCGGCCGCAGTAAGGAAGAACAGGTCAAGAACCTGGTCGGTATCCTCGATTCCGGATTTATCATCGACGAACCGGTGAACTAACCGTCCAGGGGCTTTATCCCACAACCACGGCCCCCGGGCCACTGCCACAAAGGAGAAAGAAATGTCAGTCAAGACTTTCGATGAGCGCATGGCCGATATGAAGGCGAAGCGTTCGGAGAGCAATAGCGACTCCGGCCTGTACCACGCCAACATCAACGTTCTGGAGCAGTCCACGCTGGAGGACGCCATGGAGCACCCCGAGAAGTACCCGAACCTCACCGTTCGCGTCTCGGGTTACGCGGTGAACTTCGTGAAGCTTACCCGTGAGCAGCAGCTCGACGTTCTGCACCGTACCTTCCACCAGAACGCCTGATTCTGACCGGTTCACCTCCCGCTAGCGATCGTCGCTATCGGGAGGTGAACCGAAAAAACAGCGGCCCGGCACATGATGACCATGTGCCGGGCCGCTGTCATGCGCGATTCACCCGTGCAAAGGTATGTGCCCTGGTGGCGAAGAGATATGTGCCGCAGCGAGCAGGTTCACTCCAGGGCAACAGCTCTCAGCAACCTAGCCGCAGTCGTCCTGATAACACTCGGTGCACCATGAACGCTCAGTGCGCCATGAACACTCGATATGCCATGAGACGACAGTGACCACGCCATACGGTGATGCCGCCGGTTAGCTCACTGCGGCGGTGATCGGGCCGATCGCGAAGTAAGCGACGAACGCAGCCGCTACCACCCACATCAGTGGATGGATAGTGCGAGCTTTACCCGCCATCGCATGCGTGACCACCCAAGCGATGAAGCCGACCCCAATCCCGTTGGAAATCGAATAGGTGAAGGGCATGACCACGATGGTGAGAAACGCCGGTAGCGCAATCTCGAAACGGTGCAGATCAATCTGGGTAATCTGCGAGACCATCAGCGCACCGACCACCACCAGAACCGGCGCCGCCGCCTCGATCGGCACGATCTGATACAGAGGCGTTAAGAACATGGCGCCCAAGAACAGCAGACCCGTCACGATATTGGCGAGTCCAGTGCGGGCACCGTCGGCAATACCCGATGCGGAGTCGATGTACACGGTGTTTGACGAGGAACTGACGCCGCCGCCGACAATTGCACCCACGCCTTCGACCACGAGCGCACGCTTCATATTCGGAAGGTTGCCGTGGCTGTCAGCAAGCTTGGCTTGCCGGCCCAGGCCAGTCATGGTTCCCATGGCGTCGAAGAAGTTGGCCAACACCAGCGTAAACACGAGCAGTGAGGCGGTCAGGGCACCGACGTTAGCGAACGCACCAAAAAGGTTAACTTGCCCGACCAGCGAGAGATCGGGCAGACCTCCGATAGAGGAGGGAAGGGTCGGCACTGCCAGCGCCCAACCCGACGGATTAGGTTTACCGTCCACGAACGACGGTCCGGCATGGGTGAGGGCCTGCACCACAATCGCGATGACCGTGGTCGAGAAAATGCCGAGGAACAGTGCTCCGCGCACGTTTTTCACCATCAAGGTTGCGCAGATGACCAATCCGATCACGAACACGAACGTCGGCCACGAGGCGATAGATCCGTCGATGCCAAGGCCCACCGGAACAGTGGTTTGTGCCGCGTCGGGAAGGCGCCGCACAAAACCCGCATCGACCAATCCGATAAAGGCGATGAATAGACCGATCCCCACCGAGATCGCAGCTTTGAGATCGTGCGGAATTGCATGGAACACGGCGGTACGAAACCCGGTCAGTGCAAGCAGCACGATAATGATGCCGTCGAGCACCACCAGGCCCATGGCTTCGGGCCAGGTGAGCCCCTCCACTTTGACCAGCGTGACCGCTACCAGGGTGTTAATTCCAAGCCCGGTCGCGATACCGAAGGGGTATTTAGCTACCAAACCAAACATGATGGTCATCACGCCTGCGGCGAGTGCGGTTACCGCAGCGACCTGGTTGGGGGCGAGTTCGGTGCCATTGCGGTCGGCAATGCCGCCCAGGATCAGCGGGTTCAGCACGATGATGTAGGCCATCGCGAAGAAGGTGACCAGACCGCCCCTCAGTTCACGCGGGATGGTCGAACCGCGGGAGCTGATGTGGAAGAAACGGTCGAGAGCACCCGCAGTACGACCCGGGGTCTTTGGTCCAGGTGGGGATGAGGAGTGAGGGGATGTGTTCGGCGCGAGATCCGAGGTGGAGGGGACGTGCGACACTGTGCACCTTTCGGGAACGTCACATCAGCCCGGACGATCTCCGGGCCCCTCGCAGCGGGGCCCACAATCGCTGGGGAGACATGCGGAGATGGCCGGCCATGTGGCCGCCCGTGGACATCTGACCTTAGGGTAAGTGAGGTTTGCGATCCTCGCGACATCGCAGCGGCGGGTGACCTATAACAATGACGGAACTCACCTAGATCAGGACCCCATCGGGACTTTCTCAACGCCCGTTTTACCTGCAAAAACGCTAGGCTGGAGGAGATGTGATCCCGCGGATCGCGGCGGTCAGTGTCCACCAGGAACGGGAGGTCCCTGCCATGAGCGCACCAGCGACGAGTGCATCGACCAATGCCATGCACGATGGAACCGCAGGCGTTTATCGCCCCGCGCCGGTGAGCGTTCCTGTCCCCCGGGTCCGCGGCGCAGCGGCTGGTATCGGTACCACGACGACGGACGCCCACTTAGCCACGGACAACCGCTCCGAGCGTTTCCGGCTGGTCCGCGAGGGGAAAGTCGCAGCCATTCACTCGTGGGAACTTGTCACTGCGGTGGATGGCCCCGGCACCCGTATGACTCTTTTCCTGTCGGGCTGCCCGCTGCGCTGCGTGTACTGCCACAACCCCGACACCTTGCAGGCTAAGGACGGTTCCAACCAGTCTTTGGAGGACGTGCTCGCACGGATTGCACGCTACCGCAAAGTGTTCCGCGCCACCGGTGGCGGCATTACGATCTCCGGCGGCGAACCCCTATTCCAGGCTCCGTTTGTCAAAAACGTATTGCGCGCATGCCAGGAGATGGGCGTACACACCGCGATTGACACCTCCGGTTTCCTGGGAGCCAAGTGCGATGACGACATGATCGACGATATCGATCTGGTGTTGCTGGACGTGAAATCGGGAATCCCGGAGACTTACCACAAAGTCACCGGCCAAGAGCTGGCTCCGACCATCGCCTTTGGCGACCGGTTAGCAGCGAAGAACAAGCGCATCTGGATTCGTTTCGTGCTGGTGCCCGGTTGGACTGATGCACCGGAGAATATTGAGGCCGTCGCAGATATCGTCACTCGGTGGAAGAGCGTGGATCGCGTTGAGGTGCTGCCTTTCCACAACATGGGTAAAGACAAATGGGAAGCGCTCGGTATGGATTACCAGCTGGAGGACACCACACCCCCGTCGTTTGAAGCTATCAACGACGCGCGCGAGCGCTTCCGCCGTCGCGGTTTGACGGTGTTCTAAACCGGTTTCGCGCCGATACCTGACAAGGCGCACCGTAGAGTCGCGTATATCCATCGCGACCGGGTACTCGCGTCTATCCGCGCGATACCGCAGCGACCGCATATACGCCGTCACGACCGGACTGTAGTCCAGCCATCATGGCCTGGCCCGCATCCTTGCGGGCATGGCTCACCCGGCGTCAACGCAACCTGAGAAGGCTCAGTTTTGTCACCGAGCCTCCAGCTTTTCCCTTGCTATCTCGGTACGGTAGATCAATGAATCCCTCGCAGGCCCAGCCTCATCTCGACGATAACCGCCGCCATCCTTGGACGCGATTCGTCGCGCTCGGGGACTCCTTTACCGAAGGGATTGGCGATCCCATGCCGGACGCCCCTGGAGGTCATCGCGGGTGGGCAGACCGTGTCGCCGAGGAACTGAGTCACGACACCCCTGACTTCGCCTATGCCAATCTCGCGATCCGGGGTCGGTTGTATAAGGACATCGTCGCCGAGCAGGTCGAACCCGCAATTGCGCTCAAGCCCGATTTAATTTCGTTCTTCGCCGGGGGAAACGATGTCATCAGACGGGGCGATCCGGATCGCATCGCACATGATCTAGACGATGCCATCGGACGCCTGGCCGCGACCGGCGCATCGATTATTTTGTGGACCGGTCCGGACATTGGCACTACGCCTGTGCTGAACCTAATTCGCGGCCGGGTCGCGATTTACAACGAAAACATGCGCACCATCGCCAAACGGTACGGTACCTACGTGGTGGACCTATGGTCGATGCACAATCTGGCGGCAGACCCCATGTGGGCGGATGATCGCCTTCATTTCTCTCCGCTGGGGCATCACACCATCGCGATTGAAGTGCTCAACACTCTCGGGGTGGAGCACTCGCTTCATCCGCATGAGGTGCGTTCTCTGCCACCAAAGACCTGGCGCGAAGCGCGCGCTGAAGACCTTGTGTGGGCCCGCACTCACCTCGCTCCATGGATGATGCGCCGTCTGCGCGGTCAGTCCTCGGGCGATGCGGTGCGACCCAAGCGACCGGTCGCAGGGCCGGTATTCGGTGCGCCGATGCCTCCCGGGTCCGCGAGCTTCGAGCACGAGGACTGATCGCTCTAATGTGAGGTCTTCAAACGTCTTAGCGTAAGTCCTGCTCACGGGTGACCTTTCATGTTTATAGTGGAGTGTTCACCATTCCCCCTAGATCAGGATTTGATATGTCCTCATCCAAGTGGCTGACGCGTCTGCGTCTCCTCTGTATCGTTCCCCTGCTCATCGTTTAGGCTGCCTGCGGCAAGCTCGACATGACGATTGATGTCACCAATCCCAAAACGGTCAATATGGCCTGGGAGTTTTCCATGCAAAAGGAGCTTGCAAGCCAACTGCTCAACAAGGCGGGTAAGCCAATCGGCCCAGAAGCCATGTGCGAGGAAGCTCAGGGCTCCGACTTCTTTGCTAAGACGAACACCAAAATCCAAACTTCAGGTGTACCTTTCGAGAAGGGCGACATCATCGGCTGCCGGGTGACGCTGACGGTCCCAGCTTCGGAGATGGGCAATGACTTCAAACTCACCACGCAGGGCGACCAATACAATTTCGTCATGGCAAGTGTCCCCCGGGCGACGGATGACGATATAAATAAGATCAAAGCCTCAGGCTTTGAGATGAAAATCGTATTCAAGATGCCAGGCAAGGTCCTGAACAGCAACGTGGGCCAGATCTCGGGCAGCGAGGTCATCGTCACGGATCTTAAACAATTCGTGTCTGGAATCAACGTGACCGGCGAGGCCCCAGCGAAGGCAGAAGCGCCCGCACCGGGCAAGAACTCCTCCTCGCCGGCAACTAAGAGCGATAAAGCCGCGATGGGCTGGCTCATAGCCTTGATTGCCATCGTGATCGGTCTGTTGATTGTCATCGCGGTCGTGGTGATCATCATTGTGGTCATGACGAAGTCCAAGAAGAAGCAGGTCCAGCAGAACGGACCCGCGGCCGGCCCGGTGCCGCCCGCTCCCTACGGCCAGGTACCTCCAACTAACGGCAACTTTGGCCCGAATGCCCAGGGTCCCGGTCAACCGGATAACGGTGGGAACGGCGACCACCAGAGCCCGCAGAGCTGAGGCACTTGTCTGCTCACCCATGTGAGCACAAGCATCAATGAGCACAAGGCCGCGGGCGGAGAGTCGCACAAGCCTCTCCGCCCGCGGCCTCCTTTTCCCTACGATTCGTCGATGTGATCAGGCTCTCCGTCTATCAATTGGCGCCGGATGCCACCGATGTCCTAAGCTTTAAGAGTCGCTGAAGCGATGGGCGCCTGTAGCTTAACGGATAGAGCATCTGACTACGGATCAGAAGGTTGGGGGTTCGAATCCCTCCAGGCGCGCAACGGAAGCCCCGTCACCACCGAGTGGCGGGGCTTCCTCATGTAGTCCCCCGTGGAAGGTCGAGCGTCAACCCCATGCACCCCAAGTCGGCAATCCACCTTTACACTCATAACCTACATTTCCATAGGCTTCGAGCCCGGCAAGTTTCCCTGAGACATACCCTGCCTTTATAGTGACATCTCGCAATTTCCATCACCCCGAATTCAGGTTGTTGCGACGTAAGGTTGCGGCGGCGCACGACTCGCAACACACAGCCCCATCCACGGCAATCTCAGCAAATCGCTACACAGCTGGCGGGATGCCCACAGCACATATCCCAACAAATGATGGCCACCCAAATCACTAGTAAACGTAGAACCAGTTACACAGAAACTTTCCTGAAGATCTCAAATTAGTTGGCGATGCGGCTACCTATACCCCCATAGCGCTATCTTTGCAATATCACATTTATGCCTTACGGACACCAAAAGGGGCTAGGTGTTACCACAGTCACATCATCTCACCCCGACTGAGATGTCCCTCACTTCCAGGTATGATTTCGATATAGCGCCGGAGAGGAGGTGTTGACAATGTTTCGGAAGATCGCTGAAGCACTCGGGATCGACGTAGTAATCAGGTGGGACGATAAGTGTCCGGCGTACCGCCGATGAAAAATCTCCCTTGGGCGCCCTTGCCTTCCCGGAGCCAAGGGCGCCCTCCTGTGTCAAGCAGAGCCACAATATGGGCAGCACGGGGGCGTACATGCTCCGTTGTGACGACTGAGAAATATAGGGCCGTGGGCCCCAAATGGATGATCAGCAGGTCTGGGAAATTAAGAGTCCCTGCGCACTGGCTCCAGCACTTGTCTGCGCCGCCGCCTAGAGCTGAGTCGCAAGCGTTTGACGTGGCCTATCATCCTGGGTTCGCATGCAATCTATCCTGCAAATACTGCTATCAGGCAGCCGAGGGACAGGAAGGCCTGTCATCGCGTATCGCGACAGGTAAAGACCGCGCCAAACCTAGTGACATTGCTAGATTCGTGCAATCAAAAATGCGTGAGGCCGAAGCAAACAACTGTACGGTCACTCTACTTGGAGGAGAACCCCTTCTCTACATGCCTGAAATCGAGAAATTCTTGCTTGAGCTTCGCCTACTAACACCCGTCACTCATGTACTTATGATAACAAATGGAACTCTCTTAAAGAAGAACACCCTTCAATGGCTTACTGCGATCGGATGCCTGCAGCTTCAGATCACATTGGATGGCTGGCGTGTTCAACACGACCAGTTCCGTCACCTGCGAAATGGCAAAGGTACATATAGTGACACATTGCGGATGATAAACTTTGCCTCTAATGCCAATATAAGTATAGTTTTGCGGATCAACGTGACAAGTTACAACATCGCTCAGATCCCACACCTTCTCGACGACGTCCAGCACTTGGATTGCGCAGGTGATATATCGATCTACTTCTCTTTAATAAACGATACAGAAGCATTTAAGGACGAGAATATAGAGTCGTCGGTGATGGCTAAGCGCTACGGCGCACTCCACTTCGATGCGGCAAGTCGAGGTTTAAATATCCTCAATCCTTCCCATAGAGGTAATTGTACCGTTTGCCAAACCCCTGAGGGTGGAGTGGTTTCAAACGGAGGCCTGGTTGTTTCTAGTACCGGGAAACTCTATAGCTGCTGGGAAAGCGCAGGTCAGGCAGGACGTGACGTCGGAAATGTAGTAGACGGATACGATCCAGCACGCTTTAAAGCCAACTGGGTGCAGTGCGGATATCACGGGGGCAGAAGCACTATCTTTCAGCGGCACGCGGAGAACTGGGCGTTCCTTGGGATGGAAGATGGGAAACGCGTCCACCTAGGATCAGCGGCGACATAACAGGCTCCTGGGAGGTGCTAAATGAAGCGAATATGGTCAGCCAGTCGATGGAGCTTGGCCTTCGCGTTCAGATCAGCGCCTTGGCTGATGACCATCACAGTCATCGTGACTTTAGTGACCGCATTAGTGCCCAGTGCCCAGGTAATCCTCGTAGGAAAACTGACCGACGCGGTAGGCGCTGGAGACTCAGCAGGCGCAACATTATGGGCCGTCGTCACGGGTGTAGTAGTCGCCGGATATTTAGCGTTACAGCAGGTCATGTACGCGGTTCAACGCATGACCCAGGTGGTGTTGACCGCAGACATGTCGGTGCAGGTTGATCGTGTGCTGAGCGGGCTGGAACCAATAGACATCGCGGACCAGCATCTTCAAGCGAAAGCGCGTGGCGCGCGCGAGGCAGTCGTCGAAGGCAAGGTGCAGCTTCAGGCAACCTCACTCCTATCCTTGGTCTTCGCGGTGGTTGTCGCAGGGTCACTGTGTTTAGCCATTGGCCGCAGCAGCATCGGTGCCGCTCTGTTCGTGCTGGGGTGCTTGGTGCCGCTGACAGTGTCCTCGATGTGGTACGCGAAGAAAGATGCGAAGATCTGGCCGTCGATCTCTGAGGAGCGTCGTCGCGGCGATTACAAACAGGACCAGATCACCTATCAAACGACCGCCACCGAACTCGCAACGCTCGGCGCATCCAACACGATGGCGCAGGGGGCGGCAGTGCATCGCTATGCCGCTCGCGGTCACGAACTTGCGCTTGAAAGGGTCTCGGTCATCGGCGACGGGCTAGCAGGTATTGTGTCAGCCTTTTGCCTCATCGGAGCCCTGTTATTTCTCGTATCACAGGACCTATCCCCCGGCGCGTTGGCAGGCGGAGCCGTGGGCATTTTATCCGGAATCCTAGCTACCGGTAACGTTGGTTTTGTCGTCGGCAGCCTGATGTCCGGGGCGAACGCGGTCGAGCGTTATCGCGCCTTTGTTGATCGACCTACCAAAGCTTTATCTTCAAGGCCGCTCGTGGATCACCCCAGGATCATTGAGACACGCGACCTGTCGGTTCGATACCCCTCACGGCAAGAGGAGTCCCTGTCTAATGCATCGATTATCGCGCGGCAGGGCGAGATGATTGCCCTCGTCGGCCCCAACGGCGCGGGAAAGTCGACGCTCGTGAAAGGTCTGATGGGTATGGCTCCCGTCAATGGCGGCTCAGTGCTCTTCGATGGCATCGATGTCACCGATCAGGGATTTCAGGAGCGCCGCCCCTGCTTTGGACTGCTATCCCAGGAGTTCGGTCGGTATGAGTTGACGGTGCGCGAAAACCTGCTGCTTGGCGCACAAAGCGGCAGCCCTGGCGATCAGAAGCTGTGGGAAGCCCTTGAGGCCGCGCGTGCGGCTGACTACGTCCGCGCCCTCGACGGCGGCTTGGATGCGCAACTCGGAGAGCAGTGGGGAGGCTCGGGTCTATCCGGTGGACAGTGGCAGCGTCTCGCCTTGGCCAGACTCATGTTGCGCGACGCGGCCGTATGGATTCTCGATGAGCCGACCAGCGCCATTGATGCCGAGGCGGAGGAGGAAATCTTCGCCGAGCTCCATCGCGTTGCCGCTGATCACATCACAATCGTCGTCTCACACCGGGCCTGGACTCTGCGGCACTGCGACCGCATATATGTTGTCGACGGGGGCCGCATTGTCGAGTCCGGATCCTTCCAGCAGCTCAAAGAGGGCGGGGGACGCTTCGCAGCATTGTTCGCCACCCAAAATGCCCAGTAGCGTACCTGATGGTTTATCCACATTAGCTCATCCGATATGCGCCTAGCCCTACAATAAATACACATCTCCAACACGAAGCATTAGATGTAACATCGGGGGTCACCATGGTCGAGCTCGCATATCAGAGGGCCCGCAAGGAAGCACGAAGGCTACTGGAAGTGTGCTGGGACGGAAAGTCCCGGTTGATTTACGGCCTATAACCGATGAGCTGAATGCCGAGTTATATCGCGCAGACCTCGGGAACAGCTTGTCCGGCCTGGTTTCAAAAGACAAAGGGAAACCCGCGCGGATCGTCTTGAACTCGCGCCACGTTGATCGGCGTAACCGTTTCACGTGAGCGCACGAGCTCGGTCACATCGTGGAGCGAAAGAATATCGCAGGTGACGATGACTATTCCTTCGAGGAGCTCACGCGCGGTCGCGAGTACGATTTACACGAGTTTTTCGCAGATGAGTTCGCAGGAGCCCTGCTCATGCCCTCCTTCGCGATTAACCACCTAAAGAGCAAGGGCGTCACGGTCGAAGAAATGGCGAACTATTTTAACGTCTCCATAGATGCCGTTAATAAATGCCTTGAACGACTAGCTAAGAATCCAGAATGAACGAATCACCCCAGATACCGTTCGAGACTGTCAAGACAGATGCGTTAACGAAACCTAAAATCAAAAGTCCAGCATCATCCGGTCTCTCTGCCGAAATCGCAAATGAATACAAGCAACGCAAAGATCAGCGCAAGTTTCTATTCGCATGCATTTTGACACTCGTATACGTAAGCCTTTTTACCCTACTCGCATTCATCACCTGTCTCGGAACAAAAGTTTTGTCCTGTCGGGCCCAGCTTCGGTAGCCGCTATCTCCGCACTGGGAGTTCAACCTTTTATATTGGTCGGCATTCTGACCACTAACGTATACAGAGATCTACCGACGAACGGTAATTCAGACAGGTAGCTGAGCGACAATTAGCCTTCACTGCGAAGCGAGCTGCTGAATGCGCTGACGGGACACACCCAAAATCGTCGCAATATCTGCCTGCGACATATCAAAACGGACAAGGGTATGGATGGCATCGCGGCGCAAGGTGGCCGCCTCGGCAAGAGCCTCCCGTCCGATCTGTTCACGCCCACCCGCTCTAGTGAGAACGGACTCAACGTCATCCGGAAGACTGTAGGTGACATGAACAGTGAAATCTTCTGTACCAGTCCACAGGGAAATCACGTCGTGTGCCTCTGCGGGGACATCTTTTGCATAACGCGCCTGGCCCATTGCGATGACCTTTTCCCCTGGGCGGAGGGCAGGACCGTACACGGAGGGAACTTTAAAAGTCCACCATGCGCCGTCCTTAAAGGCGACGACTTCATAAGCGGTCATAACGCGCCCCTCCACTCCCGTGGGATTTCAATACACGATCACTAGTCGGCGTTACAACTTCTACGGACCCCATCTGGACGTCGAAAGGAGCTATAACGCACGCACCAGCATCGCCCTACCTTCGGCAGCGCGGCCACGCCTTAATTGCGTCGCGAACGCTGCTCCACGAGGTCATAATCTCGCGCGTCCGAGGATTCATCTCTGCTGCTATCGCGGCAGTTCGAGCTTCCTCAAGCAGCTCATCAATGACCACCCGCCCGCCTCGGTCCACAGACGCTACCGCTGCCTCAACCATGGCGAAACTCAAAAGGTTGTCGTGAATCTCGTTCATCGGGGTGTACCCCGTGCGAACAGCCTGGCAAAACTCCACCAGTGAGGCGTCGATCTGCTCCAGCTCCGAGACGGTATCCTCAGCGAGGAGGGACGCCAATCGCTGATTTTCATCATCGTCATCGGTGCCGAGGCGAAGTACGCTCTGACCATCCCAGGTAGCGCTGCCTCTTTGGCACCCGACCCGCCATTCGCTGTTCCACCAGGTGGCAAGACCGCGCACATTCCAGCTGCCGCTGTAGACAAAAAGACCTCCGCCGTCCATCTCGAACGTGCAGCTGACGGTGGCATCCCCGGCGTAGGTGCTCCATGGCGGGTTCGCCCCATGTGCGGTCACCGCAACCGGTTCAGTTCCTGTCATGTATCGCACGGCATCGAACGCATGGATTCCCATATCGCGAAGCAGCGGATGTTCCTGGATCGCACGAAACCCATCTTGTTCTGTAAACAGGGTGAAGTAGGCATTGGTCAACCAGGCAGGGCCGTGCTCGCTGACGAAATCACGGATCTGTCGAACCTGACGAAAATAACGCCGAGACTGCGACACCATGAACAACGTTCCCGTAGCCTCAGCATGAGCCATTAAAGCAATGGCCTGCGGCAGCGTGTCGGTGACAGGTTTTTCGCCGAGCACCGGGATTCCTGCAGCCAGAGCCTGCACGGTAATGGGGTGGTGAGCTGCGGGGACCGTCGGGTTGATGATGATGTCGGCGCTAAGGCTCTGGGCGAGCGCTACCCCGTCGGTACCCAGCTGCACCGATGCCGGGTCCAAGTGTCCGGACTGGGCGAGTGCTTCTGCAGCAACATCTAGCGAAAGATCAGCGATGCCGACAAGTTCGGCAACCTCGCTGGCGACCACGCAGCGAGCCCACCAATGCCCCATAATGCCCGCGCCGATGATGACGGCTCGCAGCTTCGGCGGGCGATGGACGCGTTTATGATCATCACGCCCGTTATAGCCCTCGAGCCCGCCACGCCCGTCCTCTACATGGCTACTATCAGAGTGCGCGGTTACACGGCTGCTATCAGAGTGCACGGTGATCACCTTCGGATCGGAACCAGTCACGGTTGGCTCGGGCGATGGGAATCGGGGCACGCTCACGATGTTCGGGCCTTGCCCACAGCGCGGCGTTGGCGAGAATCCGCTGTATCTCCGGCTGATGGTAGACAGGGTAGTCCTGATCGCCCGGGCTGAAGTAGAAAATCTTGCCTTTGCCGCGCCGGAAACAGCACCCCGACCTAAACACTTCTCCCCCAGCGAATGAGGAAATAAAAACCAGCTCGTCAGGTTCCGGGATATCAAACATTTCCCCATACATTTCTTGTTGCGGAACGATGACGGGATGGGGCACTCCGCGGGCAATGGGATGAGATCCGTTAACCGTCCAAATTCGTTCCTCTTCCCCTTCGCTGCGCCACATCAGGTTGCAGGTGGTACCCATTAAACGGGTGAAGACCTTGGAGTAATGGGCTGAATGTAAAGCGAGCAGCCCCATCCCGCCGTGGACGTGCCGCACAACTCGATCAGCTACCTCATCAGGAACGTCCTCGTGCGCCTTATGCCCCCACCATGTGAGCACATCGGTGTTCGCGAGAGTCTCTTCATCCAATTCGCTCTCAATGTGGTCGAGCAGCACAATGCGAACATCCACGTCAAGACCGTCCGCCGTGAGCACGTTCTGAATCCCGGAAGCAATCGCGGCATGCATACCGTCGGGATAAATCCTTTGCACAGTCTGATCTACGCGTTCATGCCAGTTTTCGCCGAAAACAGTAAGCCGCAAAGAGGGCACATCATCCTCCGTGGGGTGTGATGAGAGACTCGGCGATTACATCGTAAAAGCATGAGTCGCACACGATCCGGGAACCTCGCCGGGACTTCAGAACAGGCTAGCCCGCCAAACCCAACCTTGGGCGTATCCTCGAGCCCAGCCAGCCGTACGCACAACCCGGCAACGGTCCCACCACCATCCCGTACCCCACGGGACTTTGTGCCTTATTCGCATGCTATGGTCTCCGAAGATGCCACCGATTCGCCGGATATCGCGCGCATACGTAGCGGCGTTGATGCCCGTGCAGCGGAAGCATTGACCACCGCACGCCGTCGTCCCCTAAGAGTCCGTTCACCACCTCTTAGCAACCCAATCAACAGTTCTCATCGTTCAATGACGAAAGATCTACCGATGATCCGCCCCCATCGCTCCCACTCATCCCCACATGTTGTTTCCCGTAGGAACCTCTTGCGCGCGGGCAGCGCCCTTGGAGCCGCTGCGCTCACAGGCTGCGCAGCTACCGTCGGGGCTGGAACCAAAGGCGAAGGTTCAGCACCCTCCCACGTTGAAGCGGGCAGTGGTTCACGTACCCTGACAATTTTGTCCATGGCGGCATCCATCCCCAAAGAAGACATCAACCAGTTCGCCGCCGAAAACAACTGCAGGGTGTCCATCCTCGAGTATTCCTATGACAAGCTCACGGCCATGCTGGCCGCTGGCGATCCTCCCGATATATGCCGAGGGCTCGGAGGCACTGACACACCATTTTTACAGCTCAAACAGCTGGCTGAACCTTTGGACCCTCTCCTAAAGTCCAGCCGCAAGTTGCGCATGGATATGCTGGCGCCCGTCAATAACCTGTGGCGCCATGATGGACACGAACAGGGCAAGGGAACCTACTGGGGCATCACCAAGGACTACTCGTATGACCTCCAGGTGTGGATCAACGCTGAGCTCGCGGGCGAGACCCCAACGAACAATGCTCCGTGGACGTATCAGAAGATTCTCGATGTAGCCAAAAAAGCTACGAAGACATCGCAGGGGCGGGTTGAGACCTACGGTTATGGCTGCTACCTCCAACCCCCTCCGGACCTCCAAGCCGTCCAAGCAATGATGTCGACCGCGGATCAACGACTTTTCCGTGACGATTTTGCGAGCCTCGACTTCACCCAGGAGGCGGGGATTCAAGCCATTGATTTCTTCAAGCAGCTCTGGGATACGTCAGCCACCCCGAACCCTCTGGCACCGAGTTCAAACGACATTTACGCGATGTGCAAGGCGGGTCGCATCGGAGTGTTCCAATCTGGGTACTGGACCCAGGCGATGTTCGCTGACGGTAAGCCTGAGGACCTTGAAAAGCTGTATCTCCTGACTACTCCGATGCTAGGGGATGAGCGGACCGCCTCTGTTCTCTCCGCCACCGGATATTGGATTCCGCGGGCCAGCTCCCAAAAGGATTTGGCGTGGAAATTCATGGAGTTTCACCTCGCCGGAGAATCCGCTCGCAAACGCGCCGAAAGTGGTTGGGGCATCCCGGCACTCATCACGGATGACAAGTACATGCCCACGGCGACCACGTTGAATAAGCGAGCTCTTGCCGCGAAGCAGGCCGATGACCCCTATTTCAAGGTGCAAAGCTTCACGCCCTACGCCAAAATTGACGCACTCAACCTCGACCTGAAAAAGGCGATGGAGAGAGGCGTGAAGAACGGCCATTCCGCGAAAGAAATCGCAGCCGAAGCTACCGAACGATGCAATGCCCAGCTTAAACGGGGGAAGCGCTGATATGACCTCCATCGACAACAGGCCGTCTAAGGCAAGCCCCGCTGCCCTCACGCCGGCGCGTGGTTCCTCGCCCGATGGGGGACGACGGTGGCGTCGCTACCGCCCCGCCACTTTTTACGCCTTCACCGCCCCATGGATTTTTGGCTTCGTTGCGCTCACCATCTTTCCTCTCGGGTTTGCTTTGTGGATGTCCTTTACCGACTATGACGGCATCTCCCCCACCACCAAAGGGGTCGGTTTCGCGAACTACGCGCGGGCTTTCGGTGACGCCGATCTAGGATCTTCCCTCATTCTCACGTTGATGCTCATGCTGGTCGTGGTGCCTTTGAGTGTCCTCTTCGGTCTCGCGCTTGCCGTGCTGTGCAATCAGCAGTTGCGTCTGCGCGGACTATACCGGTCGATTCTCTACTTACCAGCCGTGTTGCCGGTGACGGCGGGCGCCCTCGCGTTCAGGCTATTGTTCGACCAAGACACCGGCCCGATTAACGGCTTGCTGACCGCTATTGGCCTGGATGCGGTTCCGTGGCTTCAGGGGAATTACGCCTTCGGTTTGATGCTTGCCTACATGCTCTGGGGAACCGGTGCTTCGATGGTGATCTCTTTGGCGTCCTTGCAAAGTGTGCCGACCGAACTTCTCGAAGCAGCCATGGTCGACGGCGCGGGCGCCTGGCGGCGATTCTGGCGCATTACGGTTCCGCTCATTTCACCAATGCTGCTGTTTCAGTTCGTAACCGGCGTCATCGGATCCATCCAAATGTTCATTCCGGCCCTACTCATGGGCAACCAGAACATGGCCAGCAACGACTTTACGAGCATCCCCGAGGGTCTGCGGGTCTACATGTTGTTCGTCTATCAGACGTACTTCGCCTACGGGGACTTCGGATATGCCTCGGCCATGCTGTGGCTTTTGTTCATCGTGATCGTGGCGATCACGGTCCTGATCTTCACCTGTAGCCGCCGCTTCGTCTTCTATCAAAACTCCGGACCGGGGGATTCCAAATGAGATCCACACGTCGCAACCGCATCATCGCAAACGTCATCCTCGCTCTGGTCTGTCTGATCTTCCTGCTTCCGATCATTTGGATGATCGACCTCTCCCTGAAATCAGAATCCGAAGTGGCAGCGTTCCCAACCGTATGGTGGCCCGAATCCCTGCGGTGGGATAACTTCGCCTCCGCATTCACCTACATTGATTTCCTTGGCTACTTCAGGAATTCGTTAATCATCACAGCGATTTCCACGGTGCTGACGGTTCTCTCCAGTTCTGCGGTCGCGTTCGCCTTGGCTACTCAACGGGCCCGGGGCAAGAAAGTCATCTTTGCCATCATCATCGGCACCATGATGATTCCGTCGATCATCACCACGATTCCGGTCTACATCCTGTACGCGCGTCTCGGCTTAACCGATACCTACGTGCCCTGGATCCTGATGGGGATCGGTGGCTCAGCGTTCCTGATCTTCCTCATCCGGCAAGGTTTTGGCTCCATTCCCAGCGAGGTTGAAGATGCGGCGCTCATCGACGGGTGCGGATACTTCCGCATCTGGTGGCAGATCTATCTGCCGATGTCCAAGCCGATCCTCGCCGCCGCGATTGTTTTACAATTCGTCTTCTCCTGGGGCGATTATCTGATGCCGAAGCTTTTGCTCAGCAATGAGTCCACTACCCTCGCTGTCGCGATCAGCAATGGCTATGTGGATCAAATGCAAAATCCGCTGCAAACGATGATTGCTGCCGGAAGCCTATTGTTCTGCATTCCCGTGGTTCTGGTCTTCATCGTGCTCCAGAAATACTTTGTTCAGGGATTCGCCACCTCGGGGCTCAAATAGATGCGGCCCGCCGATAGATAGGCGGTTTAGTCTCCCCCGGTTACCCCTCCAGGTACTCCTCGCTTCACCAAAGCCCGCATACGCTCCCCCTACAGGATTATCCATATGACCGCTTCCCCATAATTTCCTCCCCGAACAGGAAGGCATAACGCTGTGGTATTTCATCAGAAGAATTCCCATCCTGTCACCACTAAGGCTCACTCCTCAGGCTTGAGGCTGCCCAGCAACGATCCAGGCACCAGCGGAGAATATCCCGCCGTCCCAGATACCCGGCACCGGTCGATCAGAGCCTCCCAGCGCGGCACAGTTGCCACTGCCGTCGCGGCGTTACTGGGCAGTTCCCTCGTGGTGCTGCCAGCCCTGCCAACAGCAGCGCAGCAGATCCTCACGGATCCCGCCTTGCCTCGCACCCTGTACGTCGACTGCTCAGCTGAACAGTCAGGAGACGGGAGCGCATCAGCGCCGTTGAATAATCTCGACGAGGCATCCTCCATTTCACTTGCCCCGGGAGATTCCCTGCTCTTTCATCGTGGATCAACCTGCCGGGGAACCTTAACCGTCACCGGCTCAGGCACAGCGCGACTACCCATTCGGATCTCCGATTACGGCGATGTGCCAGACCGAGCAGTCATCGATGGTAACGGTGGATCGTCGGCAATTGTGCTCGACAATATGGAGCACGTTGAGCTCTCGAATCTTGAGGTCACCAACGCAAATAATCCCGGCACTACCCGGACCGGGGTGCGTGTGGAGGCCAGAGATACCGGCGTTCGCTCGGGCATTACCATCCGCAAGCTTTTTGTGCACGACATTCTCGGTGACGATTCAAAGTGGACCGATGGTAGCCAAGGCATCGGTTTCGTCGTGCGCGCAGGTGATGTACCCACCCGGTTCGAGAATATTTCCGTCATCGGTAATGTGGTAGAACGGGTTGACCGGCAAGGTATTCAGCTGGTGGCCTCCGACTATGGCTCCCGTCCTGAAGAAGACCGGACCTCGGATAAGCCTCGCAACTGGCTAGCGTCAACTTCGATCCGGATTGCTCACAATGTGGTTCGCGATGTCGGCGGCGATGGCATCGTGCTCAATGCGACCGACGGTGCGATCGTCGAACGCAACACCGTCACCGGATTCCAGCGGCGCTCGGCGGGGTATAACGCGGGGATTTGGGCCTACAACGCCGACAATTCAGTGTTCCAATACAACGATGTGTCCGGCGGCGAAACCCACCGCGACGGCATGGCTTACGACATTGACCAGGGAAATATCGGCACCACATTCCGGTACAACTATTCCCACGACAATGAAGGTGGGGCCTTCCTCATATGCCAAAACGGTCCCGGAACCATCCGCGACGGACTCTTCCACGACAACTGGTCAACTAATGACTCTTATCGAGGGGTGGAAAATTGTAGCGGTGCCGTGGAGTCAGCCGCTATCGACCACAACACCTTCTATATCGGAGACGGGGTCTCTCAAACGGTTATTCAGGAAAATGTGAAAGCACCCCGCGCCATTTCCTTTACCAATAACCGCGTCACCAAGGAAGGCGACGGCACCGCAGGGTTCTCACTTCTGGACGACGGGTATACCTTTGCGGGCAATACCTTCACTGGCGTCATCGGTGCCCCAGTTCAGAACCGCGAGGCCGGCGCTGGAGCATGCGCTCCAGGCGCAGTAGTTCCGTCGGTTCTCAGTGACCTCGTGCTCACTGATGCTGATGGGAATGCGATTGGGATTCGCCCGGGCGCAGATACCAGCGCTGTCTTTGGCGCCTATTCATCTTTCACGATTGACCCTAATCAGGTCGCCGAGGATCGGCTCGGGTGCTTCTAGGTGGTCAGGGTGAGCACCGCTAAATCGCACCCAACCAACGCGAACATGCAGACCATCGCTATCACGCAGCGGCAATGGTCACCATGAACAGCTACCAGGCAAAAAATAGCTACCGCGCCCGGCGTAGGGCTACTGAGAATGGTGGCCCTGCGCCAGAGTTACCGGGGCAGTCCCCGGCCCAACCGGGTGATGGCGCGCCGCACCCCTCGGGCCGGACCACCGCCCGCCGATAGATAGATCCCGAGCAGAGCCGATGCTCCACCTGCCACGAGCATGAGCGGATCTCGGAAGCGGGCAGTTCGACCCTGACCACTAGCCAAAACACTCCCGATGCCGACGAAAAGCGCACCCATGGTGATCCCTGCGATCAGACGGTCAGCGGTTCCCTCTAGCCGTTCGATGATCGGTTCCAAGTCTTCGGGGGAGATGCGGACTTCAAGCCCCCTCGCTTCGTAGTCTTCAAGCAAGCTCAGCCCGCGTTCGGGAAGGTTGGTCGCAACGCGCATCGCATGCAGACCCGAATCTGCCAGGTGCTTGGCAAGGCTTGCTGGAGACCATTGCTCGAACAGGGTTCCGATCCCCACCTGCCCAAGCACCTGGGTCAGATGGAAGTCCGGATCGAGCACCGCCGCTGAGGACTCGGTCAGGACCAGCATGCGCAGCAGCGCGGCCACTTCGGGCGGCAGCTGCAAACGGTGGTCGCGCAGCAGCGCGGTGAGTTTCTGGAAGAACTCCATCACTGCAAGGTTGGCAAAGTTCTGTCCGCCGACGAAGTGCACGAGGATACTTACATCGCGCACGAGCGCACGTCGATCAACCCGACGCCGCGGCGGCGCAAGTTTCATCAGGGCTGAGGCGGCCGCTTCGGCGTCGTTGTGACGCAGCGCAATCAGTAAACGTAAAATGTCCTCGCGGGTGCGGGCCGACAACCGTCCCACCATGCCGAAGTCGATCAGCCACAAACCTCCGTCGGGTCGCACAAAGAGGTTCCCGGGGTGCGGGTCGGCGTGGAAGAAACCATCGACTAACACCATCCGCACGATGGTTCGGGTGGCGGCGTCTGCCAACTCGGACCGGTCGACCCCTGCCTCATCGAGCGCCTCGGTATCCGTAATCCTCATTCCCGAGACATATTCTTCGGTGAGGATGCGCGACGTGGTTGCTTCCCAGATCACTTGTGGAACATGAACGAGCCGGTCACCCGCCAGATTCTTGGCGAACTGAACGGCGTTGCGCGCTTCGGTGAGGTAGTCGAGTTCAGCCCGCAGCATCTCGGCGAAATAGTCGACGATACCCACGATGTCGTAGTCATTAGCCGCCGCCCACTCCCGGGAGGCCACCGAGGCGAGATTTTGCAGAATCTCCAAGTCGGTGGTCACCATGCGCGAAACCCCTGGTTTACGCACTTTTACCACCACATCGCGTCCATCCCGCAGCCGAGCCCGATGGGTCTGTCCGATGGAGGCGGAGGCCAGCGGCTCACGCTCAAATGACGAGTACACGGTGGATAGATCTCCGCCGAGTTCTTCTTCGACGATCTTGACGATGGTATCCCCGTCAACCGATGCGGTTCCGTCCTGCAATTTCGACAGTTCTCGCACATACGCAGCTGGGAGAATATCTTCGCGGGTGGACAGCAATTGACCGAGCTTCACAAAGGTTGGCCCAAGGTCCTCGAAGGCTCGTCGCAACCGGGCGGGACCCGTATTCTCATTCCCGTTGCTATCGCGCCCGCTGCGGTTGTGCCCATCGCCGATATGCCCGCTATGAGAGTTCTCGCTGCCGGTGCTGGCGTCGCCGTGAGGTTCGCCCTGGTCGGTTCCCTCAACTGTCAGTGCTGCGTCCTGTACCCGATTCTTTCTCCAGCGCAGCAGATGAGTGCGCAGCCCAACCTCATTGGCTACAACGCTCCATCCAGACCGGGCTAGAACCTCCGCGATTTCGCGATACCTCTCGGAATGACGTGGCATACAGTCAGCTTAAAGCCCGCGCCTGAACCCACGCACCGCTCAATCGACCAGGGTAACTTCAAAGGAATACAGGGTTGGGCGATACAGGTGCCGCCCGAACTCGATCACATCTCCCGAATCAGAGTGCGCTTTGCGGTCCATGGATAGCAGGGGTGCCCCAATCTCTTCGCCGAGCAGCTGGGCATCGCCTTCCTCCGCGGCGCACGCACAGATGCGTTCATGGGCTACCACGCTGCGCACGCCTCGGCTGCGCAGCGCCGCGTACAGACCGGTTTCCACGAGTTCAGCGTGGGAAGGCGCGATGCGGGCGGGAAGCACATTGCGCATTAACGCCAACGGTTCCCCGTCTAACAGACGCAACCGGGTCAGTTCCAGAACATGCTCCCCAGATTCCAGGAGCAGTCTGTCCGCTTGTTCGGCGGTCGGTTCCCCGATGCGATACTCGACGACCTGGGTGGACGGCGTCTTCCCGGTGCGCTGAAGATCATCAAATAATGAGGTCAAAGCCACTTTCCGGTTGACGTGACCGGATACCACCTGGGTTCCAACGCCGCGCTTTCGCACCAGCATGCCCTTGTCCACAACTTCTTGAATCCCCTGGCGGACGGTGGGTCGGGAAAGACCCAGCCGTTGGGATAGGGCGACCTCGTTTTCTAACCGGGCTCCTGCCGGCAGGGTTCCGTCGAGCACGGACCGCTCTATTACCCCTGCCAGTTGTAAATACAGAGGGGTCGATGAGGAACGGTCAATGTCGAATTCAATTTCGACGACGTCCATCGGATTAGTCGACATAATGCTGGCCTCCCGCCGTGTGGGGCGCATCGAGTGCGAAACCCGTTCACGCCTGTTTCCACGAGGTTCCGTGCGGATAAATCTACGCCTTCAGAAGGGCTTTTACCGGCAAGCCCATCATTCGGGGGGTTCCTGTAATGCGACCGCAACAAAACCGTCTTCTGTCAAAGACTTTTCAGCCGCTTCGCAGGTGGCCGCTGCGACATAGCCGTCCCAGGCCGTCGCCGCCTGAGGCGCGATATTGCTACCGTCGGCAATGGCATGAATCCATGCCTGGAACTCGGAATCGTATGCGGCAGCAAAACGCGGGCGGAAGTCTTCGGGAAGTTTTCCTCCCCATTGCGCGCCCGGCGTATGGGTGGTGATGCGTCCGTGCTGGAGCCCAATCGTGGCGATCCCTCGCGATCCGAGGACTTCGGTGCGCACTTCGTACCCGGATCGCGTATTCACATAAAGCTCATCGGTGACGATCTTTCCCGATGCCGTTGTGAACAGGAAAATCATCGGGTCGTGCTGTCCAGGGTGAGCATTCGCAGACGGGGTGGGCAGAACGGTCTGCACCTGCACAATGGGTTCGCCCAACAGGAATGAGACCGTATCAATTTCGTGAATCGCCGAGTCGTACACCATCATCTCGTCGCGGAAGCCGCTGTGAACATAAGCATTGCGATGTTTACAGTTGATCACTGAGATCTCGCCCAACTCCCCAGAGTCCATCGCGGCTTTGAGCTCGATGTATTCGGGGTCGAAGCGCCGCATGAACCCGAGTGACAGGTAGCGTCCGCCGCTTTTATGCTCGGCCTCCACGACCTGGTACGCGTCCTCGGGGTTCATAGCCAACGGTTTTTCGCACAGAACCGGTTTTCCCGCCTGGATACATGCGATGGCCTGGTCCCGGTGGTACCGGCCCGGGCTCGCGATCACCACCGCGTCCACCGCATCAGAGGTGATCAGATTGATCGGCGTTGGCGACTCCTCGCATCCGGGGATACGCGCGGACACCGCATGTGATCGCGTCGCATCGGCATCGAACACTGCAGTCACCCGCGCGCCCTTAATACGTCTCTGAAGGCGATCCACGTGATCTGCGCCCATCATCCCCACGCCGATCACTCCGACGCGGATGTCACCTGGCAGCTCAGATCGGGCACCCGCACCGCGGATATCACCTGGCACCTCAGATTGGGCAGCGGCACCGCGGATAGCACTGGCACCGGCGCGGATATCGCGATCACCGCGCCGGATTCCAGCGACATCATCGCGGCCAGCCAGATTCTCATTCATATTGAGGCCTCCTTCGTCTCAAGCACCCGCAGCTCGTGCGGTATCACATCCGGTCGGTGTTCTCAGTGCGCTCCGGGCACAGACGCGGATCTGGCGCCAGTTCGTCCCAGGTTCCACGAACCCAGGTCTGATCGGGGTGATCGGTAATGTTCCATGCCCGTTCATCGTCAGGACCAGCCATTACATTCAGGTAGTACATGTCATGTCCGGGGGCGGCTGCGCACGGACCGTGCCAGCCATGGGGCACTAACACCACGTCGCCCGTGCGCACTTCGGTCAGCAGTTCCAAGTCCCGATCACTATGTGCGCTGGTGGTCTGGTGGAAACCAAAACCGGGTGTGCCCGACGGTGCTGGCGCGATTTCGTAGTAGTAGATTTCTTCGAGTTCGCTCTCGGTCTCGGTGGTCTCATCGTGCTTGTGCGCGGGATAGCTAGACCAGTTCCCTCCGGGAGTAATCACCTCGCAGGCGATCAACGAGTCACAGTCGTCGAATCCGCCGACGGTGCCGAAGTTCCGCACTTGCCGCGTCATATTCCCAGCGCCGCGCACTTCCACCGGAATATCCTCCGCGCGAATCAGTGTGACTGGATGTTCAGGGGCTCCCTGCTTCACCATCGCGGAGGCGAATGCGAAGCGTCCACCGTGAGAACTGCGAAGCCGAATTTTGCATCCGGTTCCGGCATACAGCACATCGGTGGACCCAGCGAACACGTTCAAACGTCCGCGCAGAGAGTAGTTCTGACCGGCGACGCTGGCCTCACAGGACCCGTTGAGGGGAACCAACATGGTTTCCAGGCATCCCGTGTCGAATGTGGCCTCCGAACCGGGAGCCAAGTTCAGCACGTGCAAGCCGGTGTACTGCCAATCATCACGGGCACGCGGATCCACCACGATTTCAAATGGTCCGGTGCCGCTGCTCTGGGCGGGAATCACAAAATTTCCTTGTTCGGTGTGATGACCGGGTTTGTGCAAGCTGCTGGTCATGTCTCTCCTTCATGCTGCGAGGGCGCACGGTGCGCGTCCGTCGGTAGTAGCTGGGTATATCTGCTGGTCGTTATTAAATGTGTCCGTTAGTCGTGTGCGTCTGTCGCGCGTGTCTGTGAGGTACGTCGGGGTTGACGTCAGCGGTTTAGGCGGTTTATCCAATCATGTCGGCGGCGATGGATACGGCCTGCCGTACGTCGTCATCGCCCGGATAGAGCAAGCTTCGCCCGATCACCAGGCCTCGAACGGTGGGGAGGTCAAGCGCCCGCTGCCAGGAGGCATAGGCAGCCTCGGGGTCCCCGCTCGGGTTCCCTCCGAGGATGACAGTGGGGAGCGTGGTCGCATCCATGACTCGTTCCATATCCCGAACCGCGGGCAGTTTTAGCCAGGTGTAAGCGGAGGTGTGCCCGAGTCCCTGAGCAATATGAATCGAGGTGATGACCGCTTCGGGGCTGAGATCGTTAATGAGCTGGTCCCCGTCGCGGACGGTCAGGAATGGTTCCACCATGGCGATGAGCTGGCGCCGGGCGAGGTCGCTGATCGCGTGTGCGCATAGGTCGAGAGCGGTTGAGGTGCGTTCATCGGCATGATTGATGCGGGTGAGCATTTTCCCGCCGTTAAAACCGAAGCTATCCAATGTCGCCGCGTCGTAGGCGGTGAAACGGTCTTCAATCTCCCACGTTCCGCCTTGCAATCCGCCACGGTTCATTGAACCGAACACGACTTTGTTTTCCAGAGCGCCGCACAGCAACAAATCTTCCAGCACATCGGGAGTCCCGAGCACGCCATCGACCCCGGGAACCGCAAGTGCTTCTAAAAGCCGGTCGAGCAAGTCGGTTCGGCTGTGCATCGCGTACGGATCATTACCGACTCCGAGCGCCCCGCGGGCAGGATGATCAGCGGCAATGATCAGCAGTTTCCGGTCCGACGGGGTAGCTCCTCTCGACTCCCTGGCAAGTCCGCTCGCATAACTATCGAGGTCGGGATTGAGACTGCGGCGAGCGCGCACCGCCGCTAAACGCCGAATCCGTCCCGGATCCTGTGCCCGCACCTGGGTGATCTCGGCATAGGAGGAACAGAATGCATCAGCAGCGGGAACCGGCGGGGCAGGATCCGCCCGCATCTGGTCCATGGTGGGTGCGGTGTTCATCTGTGTGTCACTCCGTTGTGTCCAGCTGGTGCATCAAAGGGGCATGGTAGGGCGCGGTCACGTTGCGGTACTCGAGCTCCTGTCATCGCACTCGGTTGCGTAGGCTGGTGAGCATTTCCTCAACGCTGCTACCTCGGTTAGGGTCATCGCCTGCCAGCAGCATGTCTATTTCCTCGGCTGTGGGCATCGCAGTGGAACACTCGAGCCGGGAACTGACAATGGCACCGGCCGCGTTACACCTGGTCAAAAGTGTGGTGAGGTCGTGTCCGGCAAGCAGACCGTGGCACAGCGAACCGCCGAAGCTGTCTCCCGCCCCCAGACCGTTAATCACACGAATCCGATTCGCAGGCACTTCGACGCGTTCGGTGCGGGTTTTACCTAAAACACCGCGCGGGCCCTGCTTCACAATGGCCAGTTCAACCCCGAGATCCAGCAGAGCATCGGCAGCCCGATCGGGATCGCTCTGCCCAACCGCTACCTCGCACTCTTCGCGGTTTCCCACGGCCACGGTGCACAGAGCTAAGGCCTGTTGAACATACTCACGAGCCTGCTCCCGAGACTGCCAGAACATCGCTCGGTAGTCGAGGTCAAAGACAGTGTGCCTCGGCGCTCCCGGCGACACGGCTGACAGTTGGGTACCCGGTGCGGGCGTCTTGGCCTGAACACCGCTACCGCGAGCTACTTCGGCGCGGGCTCGCAATGCCTCAAAGTGCGCGCTCCGACTCGGGTCACAGGACAGCCCAGTGCCGGAAATCCAAAACAGCGGGGCCGCCGCAATCGCGTCGAAATCAAGATCCTCTGGCCTAAGCTGCAGATCCGGCGCCGAGGGATCGCGGTAAAAGAAGAGTGGGAAATCATCGGGCGGGTAGATCTCACAGAAGGTGACCGGTGTAGCGAGGTCGGCATCGGTCACCACAAAGGCCGAGGAGACACCGAGCCGTTCCATTTCCTGCACCACGAACCGCCCAAAGGGATCATCGCCGACCCCGGTGACCGCGGCCGCGCATCTGCCAAGGCGTGCGGCGGCAACCGCCACGTTAGTGGGGCTTCCACCGAGGAACTTCCCGAAACTGGTGACGTTTTCGAGCCCTACCCCTACTTGCAAAGGGTAGATGTCCACACCGCTGCGCCCAATGGTGATGACCTCGAGCGCAGATCCCTGATTCTCCTGCGATAGCGAGGGCTTAACCATGCTCTCGGAACTCCTTACCAGGCGCGCGACGCTGCGGGGCGACGTTAAGGTGCTTCATCTCTGAACCGAACCTACTCGAAGTTTGTTCGGTCATTTGTCACTACGCTATCACGGAGCTTTTCAGCACACCAGAGCCAGCGCCAACAGAACAGTAAAAATACGGTTCTGACCTCGGACAGCTCCCCTTCGACACCCCCAGGTCTGGGCGACCTCCAATCCGCGGAGCGCTCCATCCGGCAGCCTTCACATGCGACCTATGTTCTTACATAGTCTTGACATATGACAGCTAGACCACGATGCTTAGAAGCGTCCCGAACTCAGCGATGAGATCGCGTGCTCAAGGAGAGAAGAAAATGAACCAGTCCCTCGCTGGCGGCCCCCTCGGCGAAATGACCCGAACCACCCCCACCGTGCTGTGGAACGATTCGGCGGACCCCGACGAGCTGGCCCAGTCCATCGGCTTCGGAGCCGTCGGAGCCACCTGCAACCCGGTCATCGCGTACACCGGCATCACCAAACACATGGACATCTGGGGACCCCGCATCGCAGAAATCGCCGCTGAGCGCCCCACCGCTAGCGAATCGGAAATCGGCTGGCAGATCGTCAAAGAAATGAGCGTAGAGGCAGCCAAGCTTTTGCACCCGGCGTTCGTGGAATCCAATGGGCGCAACGGACGCCTCTCCATCCAAACCGACCCGCGCCTGCACCGAGACAAGGACGCCCTGGTTGCCCAGGCCGTTGAATTCTCCCAGCTGGCCGAGAACATTATCGTCAAAATTCCCGCCACCTCCGTCGGCATTCAGGCCATCGAAGAAGCCACCTACCAGGGCGTCGTAGTCAATGTGACCGTGTCGTTCACAGTTCCGCAGGTGATCGCCTCAGCCGAAGCCATCGAACGCGGGCTGCGTCGCCGCGAAGCCGAAGGGCTCGACATTTCCTCCATGGCCCCGGTCGTCACCCTGATGGGCGGCCGGTTAGACGACTGGCTCAAAGAAGTCGTCAAACGGGAAGGAATCGTGCTGGACCCCGGATACCTGGAATGGGCAGGCGTTGCCGCCATGAAACGCGCCTACGCCGAGATGCGCACTCGCGGTCTGCGCTCGCGACTGCTGTCCGCCGCATTCCGCAACCACCTGCAGTGGAGTGAACTCATCGGTGGAGACCTGGTCGTATCCCCGCCGTTTGCCTGGCAGAAGAAGTTCACCACCTCATCTATCGAATGCCGCAATCGCATTGACGAACCGGTGGACCCCAAGATCATCGAAACCCTCGAACGGCTCGTCCCTGAGTTCCATCGCGCCTACGAAGTCGATGGCATGACCCCCGAGGAGTTCGACAGCTTCGGCGCCACCCGCAAGACGCTGCGTCAGTTCCTGCAGGCCGACGCTGATCTGGACGCCCTGGTGCGCGACATCCTGGTTCCCGCCCCCTGAGAACATCACACTGGATGTCGTCCAGACCAATGAACGAGGATCGTATGAACGCCACTCCATCCCACGAATCCGCCGCACCCGCGAAACCCACGTCCGCAGGCAGCCGCACCGTCCGCTTAACCGTCGGCCAAGCCCTGGTCCGTTTCCTATCCGTGCAGTACAGCGAACGGGACGGTCAGCGCCAACGCCTGATCGCGGGCGTGCACGGCATCTTCGGACACGGCAACGTGTGCGGGGTCGGCCAGGCACTGCTGGAAAACCAGCTCGACCCCGCCGAGGGTGAAGAACACCTGCCGTTCTACCAGGCTCGCAATGAACAGAACATGGTGCACGCAGCGGTGTCCTACGCACGCACCAAGAACCGTTTGCAGACCTTCGCCTGCACCGCCTCCATCGGACCGGGGGCCACCAATATGGTTACGGGCGCCGCGCTCGCCACCATCGACCGCATCCCGGTTCTGCTCCTGCCCAGCGATATTTTTGCGAACCGAGCAGTGGATCCGGTGTTGCAACAGCTCGAGGACGAACGATCCCTCGATGTCTCGGTGAACGACGCCTTCCGGCCCGTATCCCGGTTCTTTGACCGGATCAATCGTCCTGAACAGTTGATCCCGAGTCTGCTTGCTGCCATGCGGGTGCTCACCGACCCAGCCGAAACCGGCGCGGTCACCGTATGCCTTCCTCAGGATGTACAGGCCGAAGCCTATGACTGGCCCCTGGCCTTCTTCACCCCCCGCACCTGGCATGTGTCGCGGCCTGTTCCGGAAGCCGGACCGATTGCCCGCGCCGCCGAGGCGATCCGCTCAGCGCAGCGGCCACTGCTCGTTGCCGGTGGCGGAGTGATCTATTCGGAGGCCTCATCAGCCCTAGCGGCCTTTGCAGACGCCACCGCCATTCCGGTATCCGACACCCAAGCGGGCAAGGGGGCGCTCTCCTGCGACCATCCCGCATCCGTCGGCGGTCTCGGAGCCACGGGCAATGATGCGGCCAACACACTGGCCGCCGAAGCGGATCTGGTGATCGGGGTCGGCACCCGCTACACCGATTTCACCACCGCCTCCCGCACCGCGTTCAAGAATCCCGACGTGCGCTTTGTCAACCTCAATGTCAAAGCGTTCGACGCAGCCAAACATAGCGCTGAGATGATCGTCGCCGATGCTCGCGAAGGTCTCCTCGCACTGACCAAGGCCCTGGAGGGTTACCGCGCGGACGATGGCCACACCACTCGCGCACAGCGTCTAGTTAAGGCGTGGACCGAACGGTCCCGGCCTTGCTTCGAGCCCCACAACCAGGAACTTCCCGCTCAAACCGAGATCTTCGGCGCTCTAAACGAACTGATGGGTGATGAGGACATCGTCATCAACGCCGCGGGCTCCATGCCCGGCGACCTGCAGGCACTGTGGCGCGCCCGCACCCCCGTGCAGTACCACCTCGAATACGGATACTCCTGCATGGGGTACGAGATTCCGGCCGCCTACGGTGCCAAACTCGCCTCTCCCCACAGCGAAGTCGTCGCGATTGTCGGCGACGGAACCTTCCAAATGGCTCCGCAGGAGATCGCCACCGTTGTTGCCGAAGGCATCAAGGTCATCTTGGTGATCCTGCAAAACTATGGCTGGTCATCCATCGGTGCCCTGTCTGAATCCCACGGCTCCCAGCGCTTTGGCACCAAGTACCGGATGCGCGATGAACAGTCGGGAATGCTCGACGGGCCCAAGCTGCCCATGGACATCGCCGCAAATATTCGCAGTTACGGTATTGATGTCGAGGAAGTGCGCGATACGCCGAGCTTCCGGGACGCCTACCTTCGCGCCTGCGAGAAGGACCAAACCTGCGCCATCGTGGTGGAGACCGACCTATACGGACCCAACCCGCCCGGAATTGGCTGGTGGGATGTTCCCGTCGCCGAAGTCTCGAGGTTGGAATCCACCCATAAAGCCCGTGCGGTTTACGAACAGCAGCGGGCCGACCAGCGTCCCTACCTCTAGCCCCCTCGCATAAGTCACGGATCGCGCCGTCTCCCCACCGCGACGGCGCGCCACCCCTTGTCTCAACATTTCACAGCATCGAAGGAGATATACATGACCACCGTCCAGCATTGGATCGACGGTAAGGAAACCCCGGGTTCCACCGGCACCACCCAGCCCATCATCAACCCGGCCACGGGAGAAGAGATTGGGACTCTCACGGTTGGAGATGCCAACACCGTCGATACCGCTGTGCGCATCGCAAAAGAAGCGCAGAAGAAGTGGGCGCGTTTCTCCCTGGCCAAGCGCACCCAAGTGATGTACCGCATGCGTGACCTGATCCTCGCGCACGTTGACGAAATCGCTGAGATCATCACCCGCGAACACGGCAAGACCATTGGCGATTCCAAGGGCGAGATCGCGCGCGGACTGGAGACCCTCGAGTTCGCCACCTCGATCACTCAGGAAACCCGCGGCGACTACTCGTCGAACGTCTCCACCGGCGTGGACATTCACACCATCCGCCAGCCCCTGGGCGTGGTCGCAGGGATCACCCCGTTTAACTTCCCGGCGATGGTTCCGTTTTGGATGCACCCGATCGCTATAGCGACGGGTAACGCCTTCATTTTGAAGCCGTCCGAACGCGATCCCTCCGCCTCGAACCTGTTTGCTCGCCTCTACCAGGAAGCTGGTCTTCCCGACGGCGTGTTCCAGGTCGTTCATGGCGGCAAAGACACCGTGGAGGCCCTGTGCACGCATGAAGACGTTGCAGCCGTCTCCTTCGTCGGCTCCACCCCCATCGCCAAACACGTCCATTCCCTTGCCAGCACCCATGGCAAGCGGGTGCAGGCGCTCGGCGGAGCGAACAACCACGCCGTCGTGATGCCCGACGCCAACATGGAGTTCGCCGCATCGCAGATCTCCTCAGGTGCATTCGGCGCCGCTGGCGAGCGCTGCATGGCCGTGCCAGTTGCAGTCACCGTCGGCGAGGCCCACGAGCCGTTCCTCGCGGCCATCAAGGCCGAAGCTGAGAAGGTAGTCGTCGGTCGGGGCGATGATCCGAAGGTGGGGATGGGCCCGGTCATCACCGCCCAGGCACGTCAGCGCGTCATCGACTTCACCAACGCGGCGGAAGCTGCTGGTGCCAAGGTTCTGGTCGATGGGCGCGACCTGGTGGTTGAAGGCTGCGAGAACGGTTTCTTCGTGGGCCCCACCGTGCTCACAGATGTTCCGCTAGATCAGCCCGCCTACTGCGAGGAAGTATTCGGCCCGATGCTGGTTGTCGTGCATGTCGACAATTTCGACGAGGCCCTGAACCTTGTGAACTCCTCGCCGTTCGGTAACGGCACCGCCATCTTCACCGGCTCCGGACACTACGCCCGCCGCTACGAAGACGAGGTCCAGGTCGGTATGGTCGGCATCAACGTTCCGATCCCGACCCCGGTCGGCTACTACTCATTCGGCGGATGGAAGAACTCCATCTTCGCTGAATACCACGCGCATGGCCCTGAAGCCGTGAAGTTCTACACCCGCCAGAAGGCCATCACCACCCGGTGGCCGCGGCAGGATGAGGCGCTGGAAGCCTCTATGAGCTTCCCGACCAACGACTGAGCGGCAACCGCACACTGACCGAGAATCGCGTGCATCATGCGTTGCTGCGTCGCACGCCCTGAAGTCGGGGCCCAGTACGAGGTGAGGAATGTCTTCACCTCTAGCCGGGCCCCGGCTTCGCGCTATCTCACCCATCATTTCTGTCACTGGAGACAACCCGATGAACACTGGTCAAACCCGCACCTCTGACCGTTCCCGCAACCCCGCCGCACCGTTTCATCGGCTCACGATCGGCGTATGCCCTGATCAATGGGGTGTCTGGTTCCCTGAGGATGATCAGCAGATTCCCTGGCGCACCGCCTTGGCGGAAATGGCGCAGGCCGGTTTCAGTGTGATGGAGACCGGCCCGTACGGGTATTTCCCCACCAATCCGACCGAGCTACGCGATGTTATGGACGAGCACGGATTCCGCGTGGTGGCGGGCACTGGCTGGGGCGTGTTGCACCGTGCTGAGGCCTGGCCCGAGACCGAACAGCGGTTCCGCCGGATCGCCGAGACCCATGCTGCGGTCGGCGCGGAATACATCGTGCACCTGCCGCCGATGTTCCGCGATGAAAAAACCGGTGCGTTCACCGATGACCGGGAATTATCGACCCAAGCCTGGAACTTGTACATCAAGCATGCCAATGCTCTTGGCAAACTGCTCAAACGCGATTATGGGCTCACCATGGTGCTGCACCCGCACGGCGATAGCCATATTGAAACTCCCGAGCAGATTGAGCGCATCTTTGAGGCGACCGATCCCGAGTACGTAAGTTTCTGCCTCGATACCGGCCACATCGTGTACGGCGGCGGTGATCCCTGTCAGATGGTTGAGCGCTATCCCGAACGCATCGGCTACGTGCACATTAAGGCTTTCGACCCTGAGATCACCCGGCAAGCTCACGAGCAGGACTGGCCGTTCGTGCGCGCGGTGGCGGCTGGAGCTTCTATGCGTCCGCCGGCAGGAGAACCGGATATGCGTGTGCTCATACAAAAGCTTGCCGCGATGGATAAGGACCTGTACGTGATCTGTGAACAGGACCTTTATCCGTGCGACCCCCAGCTTCCGTTGCCGAACGCCATCGCAACCCGTGAGTTCCTCGCCGACTGCGGCCTCGGCATCCGCTAACTATCCCATCACCCGGCGTGTGCCTGTCACACATCGTTCCATCCCAGGAGTTTCCCGTGGTCAAGGTTCTGCTCGATCCCTCCATGTACCACCCGCACCTATCCGTTGCCGATGAGCTGCGCAAAGCCGCGGAGCTCGGTTATCGCTATCTTGAACTATCTCCGCGCGCTGACTTTCACGAATGGCATCACTATCCCAAGGTGGATAAAGCGCTGATTCGCGAGGTCTCGGATGCGATGAAGGAAACCGGAGTCAAGATCTGGTCCTTTAACCCAGTCTTTAACTGGTCCTGCCCGGATGAGCAGGAACGCCAAGCCCAGGTTCGCAATTGGAAGCGTCTGCTCGAAATCGCCGATGCCCTGGAGGTTCCGATGATCGCCACGGAGCTATCAGGGGATCCGAATCGCCCGCTCGAGTCTGAGCATGCGTTTTATCGTTCCATTGAAGAGCTCATCCCGGTCTTTGAACGCTACGGTATTTCCTGCACCGTCGAAGCCCACCCCTATGACTTCGTCGAAACCAACGACCGGGCTGTGCAGATTGTGCGCGGTGTCGACCGAGACTGGTTCAACTATGAATTCTGTTTCCCTCATGCTTTCCATCTGTCGCAGGGCCGCGGAAACATTCGGGAGATGATGGATTACGCTGGCGCCCGGCTTCGCCATGTGCATATCGCCGATGTTTTCAATCATCTCGCTAATGTCGGCAACCGATATATCGTCAACCCCCCCGGGGTGGATGCCCGGGTGCATCAACACAATGAGATCGGGCGCGGCGATATCGACTGGGACGATGCCTTTAGCTATCTGCGCGAGATCTCGTACGACGGGCCCGTCTCCGTCTGCGTCTTTGGCTGGGAGGAAGAGGCCGATGACATTCACCGTCGCATGCGCGAGCGGATTCTCAGCGAACTCGGCGGAAAATAGCGCGCACTCGACCTCCGAGCCACAAGCCACGACCAGATTTAATTCACCACCTGCACAGGAGAATAAACATGACCCGTACATCCCGCGACATCGGCATCGGTGTGATCAGCCTCGGCTGGATGGGCCGTCTGCATACGACGTCCTATCAGCGGATTGCCTCCCGCTACCCGGAACTCGGACTGCGACCACGACTCATCGCCGCAGCTGACCCACTGGAAGCGAATCAAGAAGCAGCCCTTGAACAATACGGTTTCCAGCAAGCCGTAGCCGATATCGACGATGTGCTCGCCAATCCCGAGGTGGAGGCCATCTCAATCTGCTCCCCCAATTTCCTCCACCGGGAATTCGCGCTTAAAGCCGCCGCAGCTGGCAAACCATTTTGGATTGAAAAACCGATGGGTGTGAGTGCGGCCCAATCGCGGGACATTCTCCAGGCAGCCAAGGACGCGGGAATCGCTACCGGGGTCGGTTTCAACTACCGGCATGCTCCCGCCGTTGAGCATCTGCGTGAGCTGGTGCGTAGTGGTCAGCTCGGTCGGATTACCAATGTCCGCTGCTGGTTGATCGCTGATTACGCATCCTCCCCGGACGGCCCCCTCACTTGGCGCTATGACCGTGAGAAGGCGGGCAGCGGAGTTGTCGGTGACTTGCTGTCGCACGGCGCGGACCTGGTTCAGTATGTGACGGGCCAGCGCATCACCGAAGTCACCGCGATGAGCGACATTTTTATTTCCGAGCGCCCCATTCCCACCAAGATTGGGGTGGGTCACGGTGGATTTGAGGTCGGCGATGAAAAGGGTGCCGTCGGCAATGAGGACTGGGTGGCAGCTCTCGGTCATCTCTCGGCGGGAGCGCATGTGACACTGGAATCATCTCGGGTCGCCCGCGGAGACCGCAGCGATTACGCCCTGGAGATTTTCGGCACCGAGGGGTCCGCACGGTGGTCCTTCTTCCGCATGAACGAGTTCGAGGTGCAGATCGGCGACGGCGGTCTGAACCACGGTTACACCACGGTGTTGACAGCGGCTGGGCACGGCGAGTATGCCCGCTTCCAACCAGGACCCGGCATCCCGCTCAGCTTCGATGACTTAAAGCTCATCGAATGCGCGCAGTTCCTGACCGACGTGGTCAATGGATCCCATTGCGCTCCCAATGTGGCGGATGGCGTGGCTGCGGCTGAAGTCTGCGATGCGGTGGTGCGCTCGGCCGCCTCCCGCTCGTGGGAGAGCGTGCCCGAGGTTGAGGGAACCACTACGGTCAGCATGTGACCTCAGCGGGTAATCGCGCAGTAATCCTGCCCATCCCTTGATGAGGTAGCGACTTGCTCATCCACACGTTAAAGCCTGGTCTGAACTCCGCTCACAGCGGGCCGGACCAGGCTTTTTCACACCGTCGCTGGGATGCGGAAGCGTGACCTTGTGATGCCGTAAGCATCCATGTTCTAGGCGGGCTATTTGCGTGGGCCCACGGGCTCGATCGGGCTATTTTTTCGGGGCTGGGCGACCCCTATGTGGGCTGTGGGCTGTGGGCTGTGGGCATTTTAATCGGCACCAAATCGGGTGACAACGACGAAGGCCCGGGCAGCACAAGATTGCTCTGTGCTGCCCGGGCCTTTCGGATTCGGCGCGGCAATCCGCACTATACGGTTGGCGCGCCGACTAGGTATCCGCGACTGCCAAGTGATCTCAACTATCCGATGTCCGCGACGACCTGGAGATCTCGACTACAGGCTGCGCAAGAACTCCACCGACGCGGTCACGTCGGCCAGAGCGGCATCCCCCTGAGCGGGGTCGTCGAACTTGCAGTCCTGTTCCATCACGTACCAGCCGTCGTATCCGGCCTCCTGAAGGGCGCGGATGATCTCAGCGATCCGCGAACCGCCGGTGCCAAGCGGCAGGAACACTCCCGTAGCTACCGCGTCTGAGAAGGCGAGCTCACCGCGTGCGACCTGTCCAGCTTTGTCCAGATCAACATCCTTGAGGTGGACGTGACCGACCCGGTCAGCGTGGTCACGCACAAACGCGTAGGGGTCATTGCCGCCGCAGATCATGTGGCCGGTGTCCAGGCACAGTTCGATGTCGGTGTCATCGACCAGGCGCTGAACAGCCAGGGGCGATTCAATCATGGTGCCGACATGCTGATGGACCACGGCCCGCACCCCACGAGCGGCGGCGCGTTCACGCACCTCGTTCAAGCGCTCAGCGCACAGCTTCCATTCCTCGTCGTTCATTTCCCGCTTGGCGTCATAGCTGACCTCACCGGAATCGACCGACACCACCAGGACGCTAGCTCCTGCGGCTTCATAGGCGTCAAGTTCGGCCTCAAGCGCCGGAAACGGGTCAACATCGGGCTTGTGCAAAACCATCGGGAAGAACCCGCCGATGGCAGTCATGCCGAGCTTATCGAGGTAGGCGGCGCGCTCAGCCGGATCCGTGGGCAGGTAGCCGTAAGGGCCAAACTCGGTCGCCTTGACACCCAGCCGCGCCATATCACCGAAGACGCGGTCGGCATCCAGCTGGTAGCCCCAGTTGGCGGCTTCGCACACACCCCAGGAAATAGGGGCTGCGGCGAGGCGCAAGCTGTCTTTGTTTTCCATCGTCGTTGACATGTGTCAGTCCTCCTTGACGGCCTTAGTGGTCCGTGTCTTGAAATGATGCTCGAGTTCTTCGAGTGAATGCCCCTTGGTCTCCGGGGCCACGCGCCATACCCAGATGAACGCGATGATCTGAAGGCCCACGAAGATCAGGACGGTGGGGCCAACCCCGATTCCTCCGGCGACCTCGGGGAAGTAGCGTCCGACCAGGAAGGTCACCATCCACAGCACCCAGGCGCACACGCCCATGCCGACCCCGCGCACGTGTAGCGGGAAGATTTCGGACAGGTACAGCCAGGTGACGGTGCCGATTGCGCACTGCATAAAGGCGACGAACACGATGATGCAGATGAGAATCGCGTACGGACGGAACGGGTTCGACTCGGGCATCATGATGAAGATCAGTGCGAATGCACTGAGGGACACGATGGTGCCGGCGAGACCGGTCAGCAGCATGGGCTTGCGTCGCGCTGTGCGCAGCAGGTACATCGCGAGCGCAACGGCGCCCACCCCGACCAGACCGGGGATGATGTTGGCGTAGAAGGCGCCATTTTCGCCGAACCCAGACTTCTCCAGCACGGTCACCCCGTAGTACTGGATCACGTTGATACCGGAGATCTGGTTAATGATCGCCATGCCGACGCCAATGAAGAAAATGTGGCGGATCCACGGCACGCACACCAGATCTTTCAGGGTTCCGGTCTGTGCTTTGTAATCTTCGCGGGCGAGTTCTCGAACCTCGTCAAGTTCCTTGGGATCATAGGCCTCACGTCGGATGTCGCGCAGAACTTCCTGCACCCGATCGAATAGACCAGCGCGGGCGAGCCAACGCGGCGACTCCGGAACGGCCAGCATGCCGATCCACAGGGCGACGGCGGGAATGGTCGCGAGCACCAGCATGTAGCGCCATACATGGCCGGTGTTGCCCAAGGCGGTGGCGATACCGGCGTTGAAGATGAAGGCGAGGGCCTGACCGGAGACGATCATGAGCTCGTTTTGTGCCACGATGCGCCCGCGCTGGCTAGTGGGAGCCATCTCGGCGAGGAAGACAGGCACGATGATCGACGCGCCACCCACGGCGAAACCGAGGATGAGGCGGAAGGCCGCGAGCACAATCCAGTTCGGGGAAAGTGTGCACCCGATGGTTGCGACAGTGAAGATGACGGCGAGGCCGATGATGGTTTTACGGCGTCCAAAGCGGTCCGCTAGCCGTCCGCCGAAGACCGCACCCCAGGCCGCTCCGAACGGCAAGATGGCGGCAACGATGCCTTCAGTGGAGTTGTCCAGCCCAAGGCTTCCGCGCATCGACGGCAACGCGCCATTGATGACACCGGTGTCGTAGCCGAAGAGAAGCCCTCCGAAGGTGGCGATCGTCGCAATCAACCGCATTCGGCCGGTCAGCTTTGTTCGCTGATGTCTTTCGTGGGTCACCACGCTCATGTATCTGTTGTCCTTTCGACGTCGTCGTCACCGGCCATGGTGACCGGCGGACTGGTCCTGCTCCATCATCGGGCTCTAAGACCGCGGCGAGAATGCCGATGGGTATGTCCGGTGCGAACGGCGCACCACCCGGTGCGGGACGCTCGAAAAACCGCGGACGTCATCGTCATTCTCCTGAATCGAATCGGCGGCTTCGCGACCAATCTCACGATGCCTGCGCCTAACCATAGCGCAACCTCAGCAGTTTGTCAGGACATAAGAGAGCACATGGTCAAGACCTTTCCCTGACAAGGGGAATCCTTTACGACCGTCCTGCGCACTCAGCAGCCTGGTGCAGTGTAGCTGCGGAGATCTCCAGTCCTTCCAGACGTCCATACGCGGCGTCCTCATGCTCAATATTCACGGCGATATCCGGCTTCACCTCGGCGAGTGCGCCAAGTACCTGCCCCCAGTAGTCAACCCCATGCTCACCGCGCATATCGTGGCCCGTACCCACGGCCACGAAACGCCATGCCGGATCCGTAGGCCAGGCCGCACACCAGGTTCCGTAGCCGGTGGGCACAATTCCGGGGTCACCCGCTGGCACCCGCGTGAAGTCCACATCCAGAACTCCTTTCAGCGCCAAGCCGCGGTCCCCGAGGGCAACATCTTTGGCAGCCGCATGCACAATGTGATCCCCGAGATCTCGGATCACGGCGGGCACATCCATCCCCTGCCACATGAGATGCGAGGTATCCATTTCGACCCCGATCTGGCTCGCTCCCGTCACCTCGAGGAAGCGTCGGAATGTTTGCGGGTTAAATACGAGATTTTGGGGGTGAAGCTCCAGCGCCACCACCACCCCGGTGTCCGCAGCCAATGCGTCGATCTGCTGCCAGAACGGTTTAGCCACAGACCACTGGTAGTCCAGCACATCCAGTTCTGAACCGTTCCAGCAGTTCACTACCCAGGCAGGGTGATGAGCGTCCGCATCGGTACCCGGCAACCCTGACATCGCCACCACGGTTCCAACCCCCAGCTTGCCCGCAAGCTCAATACTGCGGCGCAGGTCGTCAGCATGTTTGGGGCCAACCTGGGGCGATGGGCTGAGCGGATTGCCATTGCAATTTAGCGCTGTGAGCTCCATTCCGGCTGCTTCAATGAGCCCGAGGTAGTCCTCCCGCGCGGTCTGAGATGCCAGAAGCAGGTCAACGTGGCAGTGCGGCGAGGGTATGAACCCGCCGCTATTGACCTCAAGCGAGGTCAGACCCATTCGGGTGAGTTCATTCATCGCCGCATCGAGTGGACGGTCGTGTAGGCAGGCGGTGTAGGCGCCGAGTTTCATGAGGGTCTCCTGTGGTTGAAAGGTGTTGTTTGGTTGGGGTTGTGGTCGGACTTGTGGGCCCGCTCAGCGGGATACGGCGGGAATGTATTGAGTCCGACGTGCCAGGCCCGCTCAGATCGGGCCGTCCTGAGGTCAGATAGGGCCGTCCTGAGGTCAGATAGGGCCGTCCTGAGGTTAGATCGGGCCGTCCTGAGCTGCAGGCGAGCTCGGTTCAGGGCCCATTGAGACCTCGAACCGAGCGGATGCATGAGCCAGCCTGGGCCAGAGATCGCAACCAGGGCAGCTGACGTCCAGCCGACCGGAGAAAAGAACCGGCCTCAATCGGAGGTCATGACGAGGCCGCGCCAGAGGGGTATCTCGCAACCGCGACGGTTCCTCCCCCGGCGGCAGCTGACCTCCTCACCGCGTCGAGCACCTCAAGGGTGTGAACTCCCTCGGCAAAACTCGGACAGGGTGGCAGAGCATCAGGCAGCGCACTGCCGGTTTGCGCCGCCACCACCTGTTCGAGGAACGCTCGTGCCTGGTAGACGAACTGATCCACCTGACTAACCCCGACCCCTTCAAAATCCATGGCACTGCCGCCGCGCACATATGGATGCTCGGGCCCAACCAGCACCCGGCGGGGCCCCGATCGCCCGGGCCCACCCGCGGCGTCGTCGAGAGTGAATTCGCCGGGACGAGTCATATCAAAACCAGCCCGAGCCTGAGGCCCTGCGAGGCTGAACGACAGTCCATTAGCTAGCCCATGTACGACCCGGCTGACAGCAAATACTCCTCGGGTGCCAGACGCGAACGTGGCGGTGAAGGTCGCCGTGTCGTCGTTCGTCACGGCCTCCATGGGGGTGATGTCCGCAGCCGCCGTGCCTGAAGACTGCCCCGGAGCTGCCGACTCGTCATCGCCAACGGTGATGCCGCGACCACCAGCCACATGCTGGGATGCCTGCGGGCGCTCAGTGACGGTCACCGAAAACCCTGCTCCCGCCACATCGGTGACCGGTCCTGCGATCTGCTCTAGGGCATCAATCAGATGAACGGCGAGGTCCCCCAGCGCCCCGCTCCCCATGGGGCCTTGATAGCGCCACGAGATCGGAGTTCTGGGGTCAGCGCCGTAATCACATAGGTACTGGCCGGTGACCTGAGAAATCGCGCCCAGTTCCCCTGCTCGGGCGAGCTGGATGAGCGCTGCAATGGCGGGATTACGGCGATAGCAATAGCCAACCGCGGTCACGAGGTCGGTCTGTTCTTCGAGCGCAGCCATAGCCCGGGCGTTCTCCAACGTGTCAGCCAACGGTTTTTCGCACAGCACATGTTTTCCAGCGGCGAGCATCGCTTCTGTGATCTCACGGTGCAGCGCGTTTCCGACCACGATGCTCACGGCGTCAACACTTGGATCCTCGGCAACGTCTCGCCAATCAGATACTGCCCGTTCAAAGCCGTAGCGCCGGGCCGCGTCCTCAGCGAAAGGATGGTGTAGGTCAGCAATTGACACCAGGCGAATGGGTGGAAGGTTGAGGCCGAACAGCGTAGACGCTTGCCGGAAAGCATTGGCATGGGCGCGTCCTGCCATCCCCGCTCCGATGACGGCGACGCCGATCGGTTTCGCTCGGTGCGGATCGGAATGCTGAGAAGGCGCGGGGTGGACTGGATTGACAGACAATGGAACTGAATCGGAATGCTCAGGTGAGGCCGGAGCAACGCCGGGTGGGGCCGCCGACGGGGCTGAGTTGGAATGCTTAGGTGGCGCCGAGGAAAGGTCCGGCGGAGGCGCCGACGGGGGTATCGCTGACGATGGCACCGGGGCCGGGTCGTGGGCTGTGGTCATGGTGACTCCTCTGTCGATGACGTGGGTTCTAGGTGTTGCGGAGGTGGCGTGTCGTGGCGATGTCGGTTGGTGCGAAACGCGCCGCGATTATCGCGGTGGGACGGGTAGGTGTGCCGCGATGGTGCACGCAGGAGTGGCGCCGGTATGGACGGCGGTGCCTGCGAGGGCGGGGTCTCCACGGCCAGCGGTGTAGCGAATCGATGGTTGATGGTTGGTGGGGTCGGCTTGTCGGGTTACTGGTTTGGTGCGGCGATGTCCGTCGCGAGGTCGAGTTCCGAGGCGGTTACGGGCAGCTGAACATCGTTGGTTTAGCGCGCGCTAAATTGTTGTTGCCATGTTAGGACAAATGACGGAGCGGTTCAACAAGGAGCGGCAGTGCGGCGTGCGCAGGGCAGGTATGGCGGGCGACCGCAGATGTCCGAGTGAGGTGTACACACCATGCCGCCCCGCCCCGGATCGGTCCGACACAAGGTAAACAAGGAGGCAAGGCTTAGGGGGCTACAGCGGAACGGGTGGTGAGCCGTACAGCACCCATGAGGTTCAGCAAATCTGGTGCCCACAGGCTGGCTCAGGCGCCATCAGGGCAAGCACCGGGGCAGATAGGCAGACTCCCGGGCCGACCGAAGTTAGCGTGGGGCTAAAGATGCAGCTGGGTTACGTGTAAAAAATTGCCCGCCTTGGGCAACCAAGACTGACTCTTTGATGCGCCTATCTAGAAGTCTCCACCTAAACCAGAGGAGTAAATCGAGGGAGGGGGTCTCCATCGATAAGGCCGAGCAACTGGAAAGTGGAAAATCTCAACCCGCGGCACGATACGACTGCGACTTGAGGAGGCCATACGGACCAAAATTCGTCGCGATGACTCGAAAACCAACTAACTTCAAAAATCTACTTTTTCCAGGAACACCTATGCAATCTCGTGCTCATTTTATAGCGAACACTCTCGACAAACACTATTTTTCGTGGCCGTTTATCTCGGCGATTGCGCTCAACAACGACACCGGCCCTTGATCCCGAAAGTGCTTGTATCGGCCATGGCCGATGCAAATTCACACCTCACCTCTAAGAGCACGACCCCGATCTAGAGCACCGCCAAACGTCAACGACACAAATATGACCTCAAGTATCGCCTTCCATCCCCCTGCACCAGCCAGGGCACACACCTCAGCTCAGCCGCTTTGGCGCACCACCACTCGCGGCGCGACCCTCTGGCGTACAGGCCCTAATTCGCAGACAGCCTCCACGGCCAGAGTCGCCAGGTCATCGGCGCGCTGATCAATCGAGGTCAAACTAATGGCGGGCAACGCACCCATGGCGGTGTTGTCATAGCCCACCACTGCCTCGAACCAGCGTGCATCACCCCAAACTTCACCCGATTCCGCACGCGCCTGCACCCCGCCGGCCGCTCCCCCGTGAGCCGCGAGCAACGACAGCGCGATCATGTCGTTATGCGTGGCGACACCATCGCAGGTGCTTGCGCTTAGTTCAGCAACCACTTGCTGCCAACGTGTTGGAGACGCTTCGTCGTGTACGTCGATCCGATAGACGGTAGCCCCTCCAGATCTCGCCTCACCCTCGAACCCTCGGACACGATCCCGCGCGGCCTTTTCTGCGCCCGTGCCGGTTGGCCCCACGTGCGCGAGGTGCATTCGCCCACGGTCCAGCAGATAACGCGCAGCTAATCGCCCACCTTGTTCGTCATCGGCTGCCACCCAGGACACGTCGTGAGCTCGCGTCTCACCGCCGACCACACAGGTTGGCATGGCTCGTCCAACTCGCTGGAGCGCTGTATCTGTCATCCGGGGGCTCACGATGACGAGCGCATCGGCACGTCCTTCGACGAAACCCTCTGCTGCGACCTGCTGTTCCTGGGCTGTGTGCCCGCCAATAGCGATGAGGACTTTCATGCTGCGTCGCCGCGCTACTTTTTGCACGCCTTCAGCCAGTTCACCGAAAAACGGGTTGCGAAGCTCAGGAACCACCACACCGATGGTGTTGGTGCGACGGGCCGCAAGGTGCGCTGCTGCGGCATGGGGCCGGTAGCCGAGTTCTGTGATCGCCGCGAGCACAGCTTGGCGTTTTTCTTCGCGTACGTGCGGCGCGCCACGCACAACCAGTGACACTAATGCACGCGAGACACCGGCGCGCCGTGCAACATCTGTTTGGGTGGGACGAGGGGAGGACACATGCGGAGTGTACCCAGATCTGTTCGGGCACCAGGGCGGGAACGCTCCGCACCAGTGCACAATATGCCATGCCTCAGAGCGCCATATGCCACGGTCCAGTGCGCACTGTGCCACGCCTCAGAGCGCCGTATATCAGGCGCTGGCGCATAGTGTGCCGTACCCCATGCGCAAACTTGTTCTGCGTATCTTTAGCGGCGAGTCCCTGCAATTCCCTGGCTGTAAGCCCATGCCACCAGCGCCGCCCGGTCACGCATTAGAGTTTTTGCGAGCAAGTGATTGACATGCGTCTTCACCGTTGCCATAGAGAGCACTAGTTCCCGCGCAATCTGCTGATTGGACCGGCCTGCGGCCACTAAGCGCAAAACTTCGATCTCTCGCGGCGTGAGACCAGCTCCGTCATCACTGTGAGCACCGCTTTCGAGACCGTCGTAGGCGTGCCGTTCTTGGGAGACCCCAGGATCAGAGGCTGCTCTTGGTCGATCTGTATCGGAAGCCGAGCCGAGCAGGGCGAGCGCCCGAGCCGGTACCACTGCCTGGCCACGGGCTGCGGCGCGCACTGCCTCAGCGATAGTTTCCGGCTCTTCATCTTTGTCGAGAAAACCGGCCACCCCCGCAGCTAGTGCAGATCGAATCGTGTCATCGTCATCGAATGTGGTCAGAGCAACGCAACGGGTGCGCACCCCTCGCTCCCGCAGTTCTCGCACCGCTTCCTGGCCGGTGCACACCGGCATTCTGAGGTCGGTCAGCAGCACATCCGGGTCGTGTTGCACCACGGCTTCTATAGCCAGCCGACCGTTTTCGACCGCAGCCACCACCTCTAACCCGTCCATCAGGTTAATCAGGCTGCGCAGACCTTCCCGCACGATCCGCTGATCCTCAGCGATCACGACCCGCAAACAGCCATCCACCTGCGGGTCCGGTTGCTGGGCGCTGTTCGGACCATCGTGCTGGGTCGAGGGCGGAATGGAGTCATTCACTGGTGGTTCCCTTCGGCGGTGTGACCTCGTGGAGATTATTCTCCTCTCTGAGGCTCACCAGCCAACCGTCGGGGGTCGGTCCCGCATTGAGGTCCCAGCCTTGCCGTTCAGCTGCTTCCAGCAAACCAATGAGCCCGAGGCCACTACCCTGCTCGATCGTCGGCGGGAATGTTGCCACGTCACCGCGCGACAGAATCTCCAGCCGCAAACCTTCCCCGCTCACCAGCTGTTCGTCGGCGGCGCTGCCATCACGCATCGTGTCGGTGACAGCATCATCGTGTGGTGACGGACCACCAATTCGGATGGACACGGGGCGACCTGCGGCATGTCGCATGCTGTTGGTCAGCGCTTCCCGCACGACGGTTAAGGCCAGTTCTTGGCCGTGGTCCCATTCAGCGAGGCTGCCTTCGACATCCACCGTGGTTCCGGTCAATGATCTTTGGATTGTGACCAGCCTGTTGAACACGTCGTCGGGGCTTTCCGCCGCGCCGTCCTCTGCACAATCGTCGTTGAAGAGGTCCTCGGCGTCAGCGATGGCGTCAATGATATCGACGGTGTCAGAGGTATCAACGCAGTCCGCGATGTCAGCATCAGCGACACTATCCGCTTCACTCGCCCCATCCGTTTCAGCCACCTCATCCGTTTCAGCCACCTCATCCGTTTCAGCCACCTCATCCGTTTCAGCCACCTCATCTGTTTCAGCCACCTCATCTGTTTCAGCCACCTCACCTGCTTCAGTCGCCTCACCCACTTCAGCTACCTCAGCCGCCGTATCCGCTTCAACAGGCCAGGTCTCGTCCATCTCCGCTGGCTCGTCCGCGCCGTCCGGTTCCAATGCCTCGTCCGCACCGTCCATATCAGCCGGAATCGTCACCCCTTCCCTATCGGTCACATCGACCGTCTGGGGAGTCTCCTGCGGTTCCGCAGAGCTGTTCAGCCCGACATCGATCACCTGAGTGTCCATGTGATCTGCTTCGATGCGATCCGTGACATCGGCGTCAGCTCGATCATCCACCACCGTGTCAGTGACGGTCAGATCATCGTCAGCTCCAGCGGAAACGGTCTGATCATCCACCGTCATCTCGGCAACCGGCGTGTCCACCTCATCGGCTTCGGGTCGGTCAGCTACCGGCATATCGGCGACGGAGGAATCATCGTCACCTACGTGGGCAACGGTTTTATCGTCCACCGTCGCATCCGCCGAAGCCGTCTCAACTGCGTCAGCTCCAGCCCCATCGACTTCAGCCCCATCAGCTCTCGTGACCACGTCGGCCACAACTATTTCAGCCGTATCCGTGTCATCCACCGCACCATCGGCAACGGGCATAACACCTACAGCTGCGGCCTCCACGCCCTGCGCGGACATATCACTGTCACGAGAGTCGCGGGAGTCAGTGCCATCGCGCAGATCGTGCACCGTGCGGCGCGCTTCGATCAGACCTGACCGCGCGAGCTGCCGAGCCAAATCCAGACGTTCTTGGAGGGCGGGGCTCACCCCTTCCCGACGGGCTTCAACCGTGGCCGCCGACAATGTGATTGCTAGACCGGAGAGTGTGTGTGCCAGCACGTCATGCACCTGCGCGGATACTTCTCTGCGCTGTTCGCCGAGCATATGTTCGGCGCGTTCATGAGCTAGGCTCAGCTCTGCCTGAGACCGCTCGTTCACCAGGGCTAACTCACGCGCCCGGGACAGCTCTTCGGCATCTCTACGCCGCAACCGCTCCTGGCTCCATATAGCTGCGATCACCATTGCTAAAAGATTCGTCAGAACGCCCCACCACGGCATATCCAACGCCGTCACGAGCCGGAGCATGGCCCCAAAAATCGCAATTAATAGCAGAATCCGAATAAGCCAGGAGAGTTCGGATCGAACAATCCACACCACCGCCACGAAGGCCACTAGCTGTAAGACTTCGTCGTTCCATGCAATAAGCAGAATTGAGGACCCAAGCATTAAACCCGCAGATAATCTCGGATCCCATATACCGCCAGGTTTAACACCGACGACAATACAAAACACATAGAGAGCTCCGCATAGCCAGGCTCCAAATGTCACCAGAGTGTTTGGTGCACCAAGTTGCAGCAGCCACTGAGCCGGCTCGCCCATCAGCAGCGACCATACAATTCCACCAATAAATATGGAGCGAAAGAGCCATCCCATGGGGGAAATTTCAGGCCCACGCACTTGTGCTTCGCGCGTACGCTGGTGGGCTTCATCTACCGCTAAGCGAGCCTCATCTGCTCCGCACTGCAGACCATCTGTCGAAGGCCCTTCAGGAGGCTCTAGGTGACTTCCCGATGTGGTCGAGATCTGCTTCTCGGCCACCGGATGCACATCCTCAGCCATCGCCGAGTTCTCTCCAGATGCTACGGGCTCCTCGTTAGGCAGCACGGTCCTCCCGTCAGGCTGCACAGGCTCCTCATCCGACAGCATGGGCCTCCCGTCAGGCAGCACGGGCTCCTCGCCAACTACCGCTGAATTCTCTTCAGGCACGGGCCGATTCTCGCCTATCTCAACACGAATCTGATCTGTGACAACCTCGACCGAGTCTGCGGTAACTTCAGCCTGGTCTGTAACAATATCGACCCGGTCTGCGACGGCATCAATCTCATCTATCACTCGGGAAACTTCCGGCGCTTCTACACGCGTAAACGTCGACATATTCCCCCGAATGGGCTCTCGATGTGCATCCATCTTGTCGTTCACATACCGCATAGTACGTGCTATGAGGCCAATAGATTTCCTTTCTATTGCCATATCAACCCGACCTCAACCCCCGGGGTTCACTGGTTCAACCCAGACTAAGTATCTAGTTTGAGGACATCGCAGACCCCCAGCGAGACAGTAGAGACACCCGGGTGCACAATGCACCCCTACGTCAAGGAGAATTCCCATGACCGGCAATTTGGTGGTCGAATTCGTGGCCGTCCTCGCTCTGGTGGGTTGGGTGATCGCCCGTCAGTTCACAGCGCGTCCGTTGACGCATCGAGGGCCCCGCATTCTGGTAGTCCTCGCCATAATCGGCGCCGTGCAGTTATTCAGTGTGGTCCAACATCACACGATTTCCCTCTACAGCGGCATAGGTTTGCTCCTCACCGCGGTGATAGCTGGCCTGCTGGGTTTGGCTCGCGGCGCAACCATGCGGATTTGGCGCGATGCCGACGGAAAAGCGTGGCGGCAGGGCACGATCTGGACACTTGGCCTGTGGGGCGTGTCTATCGCACTGCATATCGCGATCTCAACCCTCTTAGTTATGACTCAGCTGGCGAGCACCGCGGATGAGTCGCTGCTGCGGACGCCGTCAATTCTGATCTACATCGCGATTACGCTCGGTGCCCAGCACTATCTGACCTATCAGCGGCTCAATGCGCATGAGGCCAATCGCGCCTGTGTGCCATCGTTCCTCGCCCGCTAAGGCACCGCCCGATCCTTTGGGGCACCAGCTAATCCATTGAGGCACCGGCCTCACCCGCGACAAGCAGTGTTCACTTTAAGATTGCCGAGGCCGCGGCAAAGACGCCGAGGCCGAACGGCATCCCCGCACCACGATCACAAAGCCCACGAACACGGTCAGCGGCCAAAGAGCCAACGCAGGGACAATCCCCAATGCACTCCCGAACCCACCACCGATAATCCCGCCGAGCACACCGGACAGTTGCACGCTGGCGCGTCGTACCCCCGCTGTCGAATCGAGGACGTCCGAGGGAACCGTCATGAGCAATAATTCGGGTCCGACGGCATTGAGCGCCGCAACCGCCATTCCCCACAGCAGTTTTTGCACCGCAAGAAAAGCCGCCGCAACACCTGCCGGGAGAATAAACACCAGCAAGACACTGGCCGCTAGCAGGCTCTGCGCGAGAATTGCCGCAGCCATCACTCGGCGCGGCCCCCAGCGTTCCATGACCTTGCGTGCACACGAACCGCCCAGCATGGCTCCCACCGCCGCGAAGGCAACTAAAAACGCGAACCATCCAGCCCCGATATGTAAAACCCTAATGATCAGAATGGATTCGACGGCTGATCCGATGGCGAGCCCCGCGGTACCGCAGGAGATCGCGGCGGTGATCGCTCTGAGCGCTCCCCGGTCCCTCCAGACCCGTTTCACCGACTCCCCCACCGTCCGGGAGCGCGTCGATATCCGCGGCATATTGCTACACGTGGCGGGTGAGTGGTCTCGGAAGGTGATGAGCCATCCGCCGGAAAAAGCGATGAGCAAAATAACCCAGGCAGTACCCATCCCGATGTGTACGCCTCCGAGCACCACCGCAAGTCCTGCGATGAGCGGACCGACCATCGCGAAAATCCGGTCAGCCATCGCCAGATTCGCTGAGGTACGTTGCAGCAACACCGGCCAGTCTGGATTGCCCTCGATCTGTGCGAGATCCCGCGCAGTGCCCCCGTGCGCGACACTGCTGAACACCGCGCTCACCCCAAACAAGCTCACGATCACCATCACCATGGGGATCGTGAGCTTGTGGCGGAAAATCAGCACCGCGGCGGTACCGACCAGAATCAGTCTCAGCACCAAGGCGAAGCGCAGAACCCGCAGACCGGTGCGCCCGCAGGCTTGCCCCGACCCGAGCCCAATCGACCGTTCAGCGAGGGGACCGATCAGGAGGAACGCCAACGGTCCCAGCGCGTTGATCACCCCGACATCGAAGGCGGTAGCACCGAGCTTGGCCACAATCGCGTAGTCGCGGGTAAAACTGAAAACAGATCGACCGAGCCCGTCCGCGCACGTTGAGTAAAACAGTGCCGGACGGGAACAGCGAGCTCGCGAAATAGTCATGAACTACGGCGCACAGGGTCCACGCGCCAAGGTCTACCCGTCAGCGTGGAAGGATTTTGCCTGGGTTCAGGTTGCGTCCGGGATCCGTTGCTGAAAACAGTGAACCGAGGATGCCCGTTCCCACGCTGGTGACGTCCTGTTCCATCCACGGTGAGTGTTCGGTGCCCACGCCGTGGTGATGCGACAGGGCGCCTCCGTGGTCGACAAAGGTCTGCTGAACAGCGTTTTTGACGGTCCGATACTGCCCGAGGGCATCCTGACCAAATGGGAAGGCGAACGTGAAGTACAGGCACGCTCCCGCATGGTAGCTGTGCGACATGTGACAAAACATAAAGCCACGTAGGCCGAGCTGGTCGATAGCTTTGTGATAGGCGTCAAACACAGCCGTATGCATTTCGTTCAGCCGAGACCATGGAGCGGCAGTTTCGGAGACATCGCCGAAGACCCCATAGCTCAGCAGGAAGTCTCGTAAATACGGGGTGTCAAACTTCTTTTGATCGTAGATGGCGCCCGGCCCAGCGCCGAGAGAGATCCCGCCATTCTTTTTAACGATCTTCTTCACAATGGCTTTCTGCCGCGAGACATGCTCCGCAGATCCTTCAAAACAGACGTACGAAATGCACATCTTTTCGGTGGTGTCCCAGCCTTTGCGGCGCAAGTACGCGAAGAGGGTTTCTTGGACCTTCGCCGCGACCTCACCTTTCTTCGAGGACGGCTTTTTCACCATGGAGAGGCTAAACGCCGTCTCCGGACCATCGGACAGACGCGTGAATGTCGGGGTGACCTCGCTGCGGGCGATGGCGTGCATACCCCGGATGCCGTGTTCCCAGTCCGGGTACATGTACGCGATCACCTCACGCACCGGAGGCTTGCGATGGATCTGCACGGTGCATTCGGTTATTACCCCGAGCCGGCCTTCCGACCCGAGCACCATTTCCCGAAGGCTCGGGCCGTTGGATGCGCTCGGTAGCGCCTTCAAGGCCAAAGTCCCCTCGGCTCGCACCAGGCGCAGACCCTTGACGATGTCCGCGATATCCCCATACTTATCGGACTGCATGCCGGTGGACCGGGTCGCTGTCCATCCGCCGAGAGTGGAATAGGTGAAGGAATCCGGGAAGTGACCCAGGGTCCATCCCTTGGCGTTCAGCTGTTCTTCCAGATCCGGCCCGTACACACCGGCTTCGACCCGGGCAAGGCCTGCCGTGTCGTCGATCTCTAGCACGTTGCGCATGCGCCCGAGGTTCAACGAAACAATCGGACGTTCTTCAGCAGCATTGCAGGTCAGTGAACCGGAGATGCAGGAGCCGCCGCCGTAGGGAACCAGAACCAGGTCATTGTCAATCACGAATCGAACGATGGCGGCGACCTCGTCCTCACGTTCGGGGTAGAGCACCACATCCACTAGCCGACCGAAGTCGCCGGTCCGAAGGCGGAACAGGTCTGCCATGGATCGGCCGAAACTGTGCACAACCCGCAGCTCGTCGTCGACCGTCACATTGTCACGCCCGAGAATCTCATCGAACCCAGCCCGATGCTCCTGGCTCAAGCGAGAGGCTGGGACCTGGTAGTCGCTGAGATTCGGCTCGTCGGCGACGGTCACAGCATTGAGATCGATACCAATTTTGGAGTGCGCAAATGGAGCGAAAGCGGGTTTGTTGTCGAAACGAAAAACAACATCGTCCAGACCCCAGCCCCACCATTTATGCCGCTTGACTTCGCTCGGCTTCATCCCTGGCCTCTCTCTTTACCCGGGACGCCTGGTCCCAGGACATCGTGCACATGCGCAGCGTACAAACCCGCCACCGTAGCGCGGATACGCTCTGTGAACTGCGAAACACTCTCGTCATCGTACGCCGTCATGGGCGCTCCGAACACGACCGAAACCGGGGGTTTACCTGGTCTCGGCCAATTGCGACCTTTAGGCATCGCTTCATAGCCGCCGATAATGGCGGCGGGGATCACCGGCACCCCGACGCTGGATGCGAGCGCCGCGCTGCCCGGTTTAAACGTTCCCATTCGGCCCGTCATCGAACGGGTGCCTTCGGGGAAAACCAGAATCGGCACACCGTAGCGCAGCAGTCGGCGAGACATCCCGGAATTTGCGCGAGAACCATCGCGGTCAATGGGAAAAGCATTGAACAGCATCCGCACAAAGAATCGTCGGTACCAGATCTTGAAGAAATAGTCCGTGGCGACCCCGGTGGATAAAAATCTGGCCTGACGTGCCGGAAGGCACTGTGCCAACATGGGAGCGTCGAGGTGACTCGTGTGGTTGGCGACCAAAACATAGGCGCCTTTAACATCGCGAACCGCATCATCGCAGATCACATTTTGCTCAATCGTTGAGCGTACCAGCGCTCCGAATAGCCGCCGCTGGATAAACCGACGCACCACGGCTCGCCATCGGGACCGATACTTTTTCAGATCCCGATTCGACTGCGGAACCGGAGCACCCGGGATGGGCGCCGGATTTTTATCATGAGGCTGATAAGTCATCCGGGTCAGCGTTCCCGCGCCCGCCGGTCGCTGAGTTTGGCGCTGAGCTTTCTCACCAGCCTGCGCGGGGCATGGCGCAACAGAGCAATCATCACCTTGTATCTTCGCCCAGGTATGGAAATAACCTTGCCACGCGCCACGTCGGCGAGACACTCTTCGACAACCCGATCCGGATCCATCCACAGGAACGACGGGATCGACGTTCCGCTGATACCCGCCCGCGCATGGAATTCCGTACGCACCCATCCGGGACACAGCGCAGTGACTTGGACGCCTGTGCCACGCAAACGGTTATGCAGCGCCTCGGAATAATTCGTTGTCCACGCTTTCACTGCGCTGTAGTTGTTTTGTGTCACGTACCCCGATGTGGAGGAGGTAATGACAATCCAGCCTCGACCGCGGGCGCTCATCGCGCGTCCAGCAGCACCGGCCAAAACAAAAACGGCGCGCACCATCACTTCAAAGCCGAGATCGTGGCCGCTGACATCACGTGCCAACAGGTCATCGCGCAGCGAGAATCCTGCGTTACACACGAAGAAGTCAACTGGGTCGTGGTCGCTTTCGATTCGCGCGACCACTCGATCCACCGCTGAACGGTCAGATAGGTCAGCGGACATGGTTTCGACATGCACCCCGTAAGCGGCAGCCACCTCCGAGGCGACGGCGTCAAGGCGCGTTTGGTCCCGGGCTACGAGAACCAAGTCCACACCTCGACGCGCTAGCGCTCGGGCGAACGCTGCTCCAATGCCCGAGGTCCCGCCGGTAATCAGAGCCCTGTGCATGGCGCCTACGATACACTAGGCGACGCGCTGACCAGCGCGGGGATGCATTCCGGGGTCCGCTGGCACGACAAACTCTGATTGTCGTTGCCATGCCGCTTCACCTGGGACGATATCCCTCAGGATCGGATTTTCGGAGAGTCATCGCATGCACGAAAACACTACGGGAGCGCCCGCTGCCCAGCAGATCCTGCTCACGGGGGCCACCGGTTTCCTCGGGCAAGCGGTGCTGCAGGCCCTGCTGGAAAACCATCCGAATGTTCAGATCACCACACTGATCCGCCCGAAGGGCACTCAGACCGGCCGCAAACGACTCGAAGGGCTTATACGCAAGCCTGTGTTCGCCTCGTGGGCTGAGCGCAGCAGCGATGAGGTGGTACGCGAGGCCATCGCGTCCCGCGTGCACGTGCTGGAAGGTGATCTCGAAACAATCCGTGACGTGGGCACATCCTTCGACACGGTTATTCATTCCGCGTCCACCGTGTCGTTTGATCCTCCGATTGATGAGGCGTTCCGCGTGAATGTCGGCGGGGCCCAGAACCTTTACCAGGCACTGCTCGAATCCGGCCAGGATCCTCACGTCATTCATGTGTCTACCGCCTATGTCGGTGGCATCTCAAAGGGTCTGCGCCAGGAAGGTTCCCTGGTCCACGATGTTGACTGGCGTGCGGAATACAGCGCCGCCTTAGGTGCCCGGGAACGCGCCGAGCAAGAATCTCGGCGGCCCGAAAATCTTCGCTCCCTGATGAAAGCGGCCCGCGCCCGCGACGGGAAGATGGGTCCGAAAGCGGTTGCTGCGGCGGCTGAAGAACAGCGCAAACAGTGGGTGCACGATCGTCTGATTGATTATGGCCGCACCCGCGCCCAGTCAGTCGGTTGGACCGATATTTACACCTTCACCAAAGCGATGGCAGAACGCGTCGCCGAGACCATGTGGCGCGACGCCGGGCACCGCGTATCGTTTGTGCGGCCCTCAATTATTGAGTCGGCCCTCAACCGTCCCTTCCCGGGCTGGATCGACGGGTACAAGGTCGCAGACCCCCTGATCATGGCCTACGGCAAAGGCCTGCTACCCGAGTTCCCGGGCCTTGCCGACTCCATTCTCGACATTATCCCGGTTGACTTCGTCGTCAACGTGATCGTGGCGCTTGCCACCCAGAACGTACAGCGGACCGGAGATGAAGCGTATTACCAGGTGGTCTCTGGAGCCTCTAATCCCCTACCGTTCCATGCGATGGTCTCCGCCGTCCGGGACTATTTCTTGCAGCATCCGCTGACCGATGACAAGGGGCAAAAGATCATTGTCCCAAGTTGGAATTTCCCCAGCGTCGACTTGGTGGAGAAGAAGTTCCTCGCCAAGGAGAAATCAATCTCGGCGGCCCAGCTGGTCGCTACCCGTCTGCCCGCAACACAGCGGACCCGCTCCTGGGTGACGTCACTGCATAAGAATGCTTCGGGTTTAGCGACCCTGCGCAAGTACATGGAGCTGTATAAGCAGTACACGCAGACGGAAATGGTGTTCGACGACGCCAACACGAGGGCTCTGCGAGCGAGTTTGCCGCCGGAATACCTAGAGCGCGCTGATTTTGACGTCACTGGCATTGATTGGCGCACCTATTTCAAGGACCTGCATCTGCCTGCGGTGACGAATCTGACCAAGGCGTTTAGTCGTCGCAAAGCCACCTTGAAAGCCCGCAACGCACGACCCACCCCGCCACCGGCACCCGCCGAGGGAGCCCTGGCCGTGTTCGACCTCGATGGCACCATGGTGGCTCAGAACATCGTGCAGCAGTACATCGCGGTTGTGCGCGCTACGAAACCGAGGTCGGCGTGGCCTGCCGAGTTTGCCAAGATGCTCGGATCCGTACCCGCGTACCTGCGCGCTGAACAGCGTGACCGCGGCGAGTTCATCCGAACCTTCACCCGTCGCTATCAGGGTTACCGGCGCAGTGATTTAGAGAAGCTGTTTGCGGGCGAGCTCGGCGGTTTGATCCGTGACTCGATCCGTCCCGAAGCTTTGGCTCGTCTGGAGGAGCATCGCGCAGCTGGGCATCGCACCGTGCTGGTTACCGGGGCCATTGATGTGCTGGTGTCCCCGCTCTTGGACCTGTTCGATGAGGTGGTCGCAGGGCGGATGCACGAGGACAACGGGGTGATGACCGGCTACCTGGCCACACCGCCGCTGGTGGATGAAGCCCGCGCGAACTGGCTACACAAATACGCGGCGCAGCACGGCGCCGACCTTAAAGCCTCATACGGATACGGCGACTCTCACGCGGATGTCAGCTGGCTCGCCCTAGTTGGCCACCCTCACGCGGTGCGGCCTGATCTCGGCTTGTACCAGGTTGCCAAGAAGCAGCACTGGACCATCTTGGACTGGTGAGGCGCCGCTGAAGCGCAGGAGCTTTTAACAGCACCCAAAGGGCCCGATCCTCGACGCGAATACCGCGTTCTCGGATCGGGCCCTTTGTCGACATCGAGACCCTGTAGCAAGGCCTCGGCTGGCCATTGATCAGCCGGTGTTCTTCAACCCAGCGGCCACACCGTTAATAGATGTCAGAAGAGCACGCACCAATTCGTCGTCCGGCCCTTCCTGGGTGTCCTGCGCCATCCGCAGCCGCTTCAAGGTCGCAACCTGCATATACGAAATGGGATCGAGATACTGATCGCGCACCGCCAGCGTCCGCTTCAAAATCGGGTTGTTATCTAAGAGCCCGACCACATCGGTGAGTCGTTCGATCTCCGCAACGGTCAGCTCATACTCGTCGCGAATGACCTCGAACAGGTGCCAGAGTCGTTCCGGGACCAGCGTATGCACATAATGCGCGGCAATATCGATGTCGGTTTTCGCCAGCGTCATTTCGACATTGGAGATCGCCGTGCGGAAGAAGTGCCAGCGTTGCAGCATCCGACGCAGATCATCCGTCAAACCGGCCTCACGCGCCGCTTTCAGCCCCGAACCGGCACCGAACCAGCCGGGAACAATCTGCCGGGACTGCGTCCACCCAAACACCCAGGGAATCGCCCGAAGCCCGTCAAGTCCCTTTTCGGAAGTGGTGCGCTTTGAAGGCCGGGACCCGATATTCAGGTCCCCCAGCTGCTCAACCGGCGTGGAAGTGACGAAATACTCCGGCAGGTCGGGATGCTCTATCAGGCTGCGGTACCGAGCAAAAGCATGGTCCGAGACCAGCTGCATGACCTCACCGAACCGGCCCATTTCCTGCGCCGAGTTGCGGGCCTCACGATGCAGCGCCGACCCCTGCAAAACCGCTGCAAGGGAAAGGTCGAGGTTATCCCGGGCCAAAACCGGCAGCATGTACTTATCGGAGATCACTTCGCCCTGTTCGGTGAACTTAATTTCACCTTCCAGCACCCCGTACGGCTGCGCGAGAATCGCGTCGTAGGTCGGGCCACCGCCACGCCCCACCGAGCCACCCCGGCCATGGAACAGACGCAAAGTGACCCCGTGTTTAGCCGCAACATCGCGCAGGGTGCGCTGGGCCTGGTGAATTTCCCACAGGCTGGTCATCACTCCGGACTCCTTATTGGAGTCCGAATACCCGAGCATCACCTCATGCTTGTCGCCGCGCAACCGAACAATCTGACGATAGTGCGGGTCGCTGAGCAGGGCATCCAAAATGTCGCCCGCATGACGCAGTTCGCTGACCGTCTCCAACAGCGGCACGAACCCGATATCAGCGTGACCATCTTCGCCCGGCAAACCGGGCAACTCGATGAGCCCCGCTTCACGGGCCAGCAACACCACCGCGAGAATATCGTCGGCCCCCCTGGTCATCGACACGATATAGGTTTCGATCACCGCCTTGCCGTAAATCTCCTGCGCCCGAGCAATCTCGGTAAACACACCGAACGTCTTGGCGGCATCCTCAGACAGCCCGAGTCTCCCGGAGGCCAAACCCACCCCGGCCAGGGGGCGACGCCGACCTAACTCTGCCGACAGCAAGGCCTGCCGCTGGTCTCGGTCGAGCTGCGCGTAGGGACGATCATGCTCGCCGAGCCGGTCAATCAGCTGCGCAAGAAGCTCATGGTGTTTTTCCGCGTGCTCGCGAATATCCAAGGTGGCAAGGTTCAACCCCACCCCGGCCAGGGTGTGCCGCGCCGTGGCCAGCAGACCGTCTGCCGCGCGCGTGCCCTTGTTCTCTTCCAGCGAGCGCACGATGATGTCGAAATCGTCTTGGATCTCAGCACTCGACGCATAGTCCCTGCCCGGCGTGTGTGGCATCTCGTCGTGGATGCGCTGCCTGGTGCGTTCCAGTTTGGCGCGCATCGTTCCGAGTTTGAGCCGGTAGGGCTCCTCCTCAAACATTTCACGATGTTCTTCGCCGATTTCGGGAAGATGAGCAAGGTCTTGGCGCAGGGAATCCAACAGCTCCGGGGACGCTCCGGTCAGAGCCGTCGAAATCGACAGAGCCTGAATCGCCCGGGTGATAAAGGAACTCGCCACATCCAGCGCCACATCCGACTGCATCCGCAACACATCCCGGGTGACCTCCGGGGTGACGTACGGGTTACCGTCGCGGTCTCCGCCGATCCAGGACCCAAAACGCAGCGGCACCGCACGAGGCGCGAGCTGGGCCCCGTATTCCCGCAGTTCGTCGCGGAAAGCGTCCAAGAGTTCAGGCACCGTGTGCTCATACAGTTCCCGCAGATAGTACAGAGCGTTGCGAGCCTCGTCCTGAGGGGTCGGTCGGTTGCGGCGCAGCTCATCGGTCTGCCAGAGAACTTCGATGATCTCCGCGAGGGCGCGGTCCTGCCTACGCCGCTCGCTCGTTCCTTCGTCGGTGGGCACGGCAAGAATATCCGAGAGCTGGCGAAGCTTCGTGAGCACGGCCCGGCGTGAGGCTTCAGTAGGGTGCGCGGTGAACACTAAACGCACCGACAGCGAATCCACGGTGGCTTGCAACTGCTGTGTGCCGAGTTCATCGGCGATATCGCGGATGGTCCGCGGGATCCAGGACTCTTCCTCCCGCCGCGCAGTGATGGCCCGAACCCGGTACACCTGTTCCGCTGCGTTGGCGAGCAAAAAGTACAGGGAGAACGCGCGAGTCAGCACCGTTGCCTGTTCGGGCGGCAGATTGGCAATGCGTTCCTGCACCCGCTGCGCACCCTCGGCAGAACCAGACTTCTTCGACTCTTTAGCGAGGCTGCGGATCTCCTCAACTAAATCGAGCAGTTCCTGCCCGTGCTGGTCGGCGAGGGTCCTCCCAAGGATCGTGGTCAGTCGCCTGACGTCTGCCCGCAACGGAGCATCAATCAGCGGGTCATCCCCCACAATGGGGAACTCTGACGTGAGCGTCGGAATATGCAAGGTGTCGTCGTGGGTCACGGGGCCTCCTGCGTCGGGCGACGCCGCACCCGAACCGGTAACGAAGCACCGCCACAGGCGCGTCGACGCGATGCGAACGATGCCACTGTACCGTCAAGTTCGCGGGCTTTCGGGAGACGACAACGCCCCCGAGACATCAAGACTCAGGGGCGTAACCGGCGGAGACGAGAGGATTTGAACCTCCGAGGCGGTTTTTGCCGCCTACTCCCTTAGCAGGGGAGCGCATTCGGCCGCTCTGCCACGTCTCCTTTGCGCCTTAGCGCTCGAACTAGAGTACCTGAGTGCCGCGATGCGAGCCAGTTAGGCGACGGACGTCACTCTCCTGGCGCTGCCACATCACATTCGCGATTTATATCGCACCCTCACGACCGAGGTGCAGGGCCGCAGTCAGCACCGCAATGTGCTTGGGCGTTCCCACCCGGTATTTAGCGAAGGTGATGACCCCGTGCTCATCCAGTGCGAACGTGGACCGGATGGTGCCACGCACAATACGCCCGTACATGTTTTTGTCTGCCCAGGTGCCCCACGCCGTCATCATGGTGTGATCCTCATCGGATAACAGGGTGAACGGCAACGACTCTTCGCGAACAAAGCGTTCAAGAGCCTCCGCTGGATCCGGCGACACCCCGAAAACCTGGTATCCCTTGCGTGTAAACAGCTCGTAGTTATCACGCAGATCGCACGCCTGCGTGGTGCACAGCGGCGTGGACGCCTGCGGGTAGTGATATATCAGGGCAGGCGCTCCGGCGAGGTCAGCCAGGCGTACTCGGCCACCACCGGTCGCCGGCAGATCAAAGTCAGGGGCCTGGTCACCGACGGATAGACGGGGCGCTGGCGAGGATGTGCCCGCGTGGGCGGTGGATGATGTGCCGGACATTCGTAGCTCCTCTGATCGACAATGACACCGAGAATAGCGCCGGTCGCTCACGGCTCACGGCTCACGGCTCACGGCTCACGGCTCACGGCTCACGGCTCACGGCTCACGGCTCACGGCTCACGGACGACAATATGCGCACCCTGCTGCTGCGACATAAAAAGCGTGCGGCCCAAGGGAACCTGAGCCGCACGCTGAGGGCGGAGGGTGCGGGATTCGAACCCGCGGTACAGGGTTACTGCACAACGGTTTTCAAGACCGTCACATTCGGCCGCTCTGTCAACCCTCCATATGACCCGAAAGCCATCTCATCGCCCTCCCCAGCCACCGAGCTAAGGCCCCGTTATCCGGGACATGCTCTTAACTCACCTGGCAAGTTCAGTGCGATGCAGGCTCTAGGGTAGCGCGCAGTCAGGCTAATCGCCCACTCGGAAACCCGAATGTCTTGCCAACCACGCCTGCACTTCGCCCAAAGCAAGCCGAAAAGCCACCAGCCTGGGCACACAAAACCGCTCGTCTTCATGCCACATCCAGCATTTCCACAGGCCAGATCACAGAATCCGGCCTACCCTAGAGGTCATGCGTGTTATGGAGATCACCGATGACCACCGTCTAACCCTGACAACACGCTCGATCCCCGCACCCGGCCCGGGCGAAGTTCTCATTCGCGTGCACGCAGCCGGGGTCAACCGAGCCGACCTGCTGCAAGTTCAAGGACTCTATCCACCCCCGCACGGAGCAAGCGACCTCCCCGGACTCGAAGTCAGCGGGGTCATTGAACAGTTCGGCCCCACGCCCGAGCGCCCCACAGCGAAACGACATTCCACCACACAGCCTGAGCTGTCAGTCGGCGATGAAGTCCTCGCCCTGCTCCCGGGTGGTGGGTACGCCGAATACGTCACGGCACGGGCCGACCACTGCCTGCCCGCCCCTCCCAAACTGAGCCCTGTGGAAGGAGCCGGTCTTCCCGAGGTCGCGGCCACCGTCGTCTCAAACCTTCTGCACGAAGCGCGCATGCAAGCAAACGACACCCTGCTCGTGCACGGAGGCACCGGCGGTATCGGAAGTTTCGCGGTGCAGTTCGGCAGAGCTTTGGAAGCCAACGTCGTCACCACCGTTGCAGGTCGCGATAAAGCAGAAGTAGCCCGCACGCTCGGCGCAGGATACGTCATTGACCATACGGAAGAAGATTTTGTGGAGCGGATCCGCGCCTGGCGGCACGCGGGTGTGTTGAACGGCGGAGTCGATGTGGTGCTCGATGTGGTCGGCGGACCATACCTGGACCGCAATGTGGCCTGTTTAGCCACTGGCGGGCGGATCGTGGTGATCGGGACGATGAGAGGTCGCACTGGGTCCCTCGACCTCGGGCAGCTCATGGCACGGCGTGGCCGAATCATTGCCACCACCCTGCGAGCGCGGGCAGCGCACGACAAAGCAGCGATCATGCACACGGTGCACCAAACGGTGTGGCCGATGCTGGCAAGCCAGCGACTCCGCGTACCAGTGGGCGCCAGCTTCGCGCTTGAGGATGCACAGGCCGCCCACGACCTGATGCGGTCGGGCCAGCACATCGGGAAAATCGTGCTGACAGTAGGGTCCTGACCGGTCACAGTCCGCGCAAAAACTCAGCGACCCCGCCCTCGTCAAACCGACCGACCACCAGATCAGCTCGTTCCTTCACGTCGTTCCCGGCATTTCCGGGTGCCACAGCTGTGCCCGCCCAGTCGAGCATGTCCAGATCATTCGGGCCATCACCGATCGCAACCGTATTCTCCGGCGCGATCCCGTAACGCCTACGCAACGCCTCCAAGCCCGTCGCTTTGGACACCCCGGGCAGCGCAATGTCGATCCACCCGGACGAACCAAGGTCGTATCCGACGCAGTTCAAGCCATGAGCTGTGGCAACCTCGCTGAACTCCTGCGACGTATGGTTCGGCGAATACACCGCAACCCGGGTGACGCTGGCATCAAGCAACTGCTCATACTCTGCGACGTGATACGGCGTCGGCAGATGTCCGTCCGGAAACGGCGCATTGAGCAGGTATTTTTCACCTCTGATTTCGAGTCCGCACAGCGCGTCGGGAAACGCCCCGAGCATAATCTCCAACACCTCGCGGGGATTGAACTCGATCAGATCCTCAATCTCCCACGACCGCACCACCGCCTCGGGCTCGCCGGGAACCCTCATCGGACTCTCCCCCACCAGAGCCGGTTTGGTTTCAAACCATGCGGTCACTGCCCCGTTAGAACACACCCCGAGGCCCTTGCGTCCTGCGATCACACTGGCGGGCCCCAGCGCATGAACGGGGCTTCTGCCGGTTGCCACAACCACCAGCCATCCGTGACGCTGAAGGTTCCGCACGGCGTCTTTAACGTCCTCGAAAACGCCATTCGGACCCACAATCGTGCCGTCGATATCCAGGGCTACCAGCCCCACGGGGTGCTCACCGTTCATCTCATACCTCCTTGGTAGCCGCACGGTTGAGGTCCGCTCACGATGTGCGCCCGCCCGGTCCTGTCTGGCGCTCCTTACGAGCCCAAAATTGCCTCAAGCGCCAGGGCAGCGCCATCGTCACCGATCGTTGCAGTCCTCATATCCGCATGACAGGCCACATCCTCCAAAGCCTGCCCCATCGCCACACCTAAACCGGCCCACGCCAGCATGTCGATATCGTTGCGTCCATCGCCCATGGCGACAGTCGCCTCTTTCGGCACCCCCAGCTGCTGGCGCAGCTCCTCCAGAGCACTCGCCTTAGAGACACCTGGAGCGGAAATATCCAGCCAGGCATTCCACCCGACGGCATAACCCACCCCGGTCAAACCCGCACTGGCGACGATCCGTCTAAACTCCTCAGAGCTGAGATCGGGGCAAGAGACCACCACCCGGACCGCATCCAGCTGAGCCAGATCATCCAGTCGGGCCGGGCGGGCATCCGCGCCGAAACTCGCGTCCTGAAAACCAGGTGTAGCCACAAATGAGCCGTCCGCTGTCTCCACCGCAAACCGAGCTTGCGGGGCTTGATTGCGCAAAGCAGCCAGAGCACCTGCCGGATCGAAAGTATGACGGGACACCACCGACCAACTGCCGCGATCAGTATCCAGCGCCGCGGTCACACCCCCGTTTGAGCACACCATAAAGCCGCCGGAAAGGCCCGCCAGCTGCACGATGGGAACCGTCGCCCCCACGCTGCGTCCGGTGGCAATCACCACGTGATGTTGCCCTGCCGCCCGGTGTAAAACATCGCGCACCGCCGGTGACATTTCACCGTTGTGATCGACCAGGGTGCCGTCCACATCGAGCCCGATCAGCATCGGTTGGTGGGCGACCGTCCGTCGAAACCGGTCCACTGCCCGATGACGACGCAGGTCAGACACGGTGATACCGGTCATTGTCGGTGCGCTCATCCGCGTCAGGAGGCCACCTCGAAGATCTCCCGTCCCCCGAGGTAAGGACGTAGACCCTCAGGCACGACGACGCTGCCGTCCGCCTGTTGATGGTTCTCAAGAATCGCCGCGATCCACCGGGTGGTCGCGAGTGTTCCGTTCAAGGTTGCGACCGGTCGCAGCGATCCCTCATACCGTTCGCGGATCCCCAGACGCCGCGCCTGGAACTGAGTGCAGTTTGAGGTGGAGGTCAGCTCGCGATACGCCTGCTGACTGGGCATCCACGCTTCGCAGTCAAATTTCCGCGCCGCTGAGGTCCCCAAGTCGCCTGCTGCCGTGTCAATCACCCGGTAGGGCACATCGATCCGCCCCAGCATTTCCCGTTCCCAGGACAGCAGCCGCTCATGTTCGTCGAACGAGTCCTCAAGCCGACAGAACGAGAACATTTCCACCTTGTGGAACTGGTGAACCCGAATAATTCCACGAGTGTCTTTGCCATAGCTGCCCGCTTCACGGCGGTAACACGCTGACCAGCCCGCATAACGGAGAGGACCCCCGCTCAGATCGAGCACCTCGTCTCGGTGATACCCGGCCAAAGCCACCTCGCTGGTCCCCACCAGGTACAGGTCATCGCCCTTATCCAGGTGATACACCTCGGTGGCATGCTCCCCCAGGTAACCCGTTCCGTCCATGGTTTCCGGCAGAACCAGAGTCGGCGTAATCATCGGCGTGAACTCGTAGGAGACAGCCTGATCCATTGCAGCATTGAGCAAAGCCAGTTCCAGCAATGCGCCGACACCGGTTAAAAAGTAAAACCGAGCCCCGGACACCTTAGCGCCGCGAGCCATGTCGATGGCACGGATTTTTTCGGCGATCTCTAAATGGTCCCGAACCTCAAAGTCGAACGACGTCACCTCTCCAACCAGTTCACGCACGACATAGTCGTCTTCCCCGCCTTCCGGGGCACCCTCGGCAATATTCGGGATCTTGCGCAATAGTTCTTCGCGGTGTGCGCTTCGCTCCACCGATTCGGCTTCCAGACGCTTCACGTCGGCGGCTAGGCCCTTCACCTCAGAAAGAAGCGCCTGCTTCGCCTCCCCCTGCGCTTTCGCGACGTCTTTACCGATGGTTTTTTGCCGGGCTCTGGCGTTTTCAAAGGCGGTGGTGGCTTCCCGCCACGCTAAATCAGCGGCGAGAACTTCATCCACAATCGCTGCATCGCGACCACGCGCGCGCTGAGCAGCTCGGACAGTCTCGGGATTCTCACGCAAAAGCTTCAGATCAATCACACGACGATGCTACCCCGGCGACTACGGTGGTCCCATGGATGTCGGGAGGCTCTCCACTATCGAAGGTGTCATAGCGCTGATACTTGCGCTTGCCCTGCTCACTATTCTGATTGCGATCACCCGGCTCCTCCGGGATGTGCGACGAGCCCTTCAGCAGCTCCCAGACTCCTCGCCACACTCTCCCTCCGATGCCCAGTCCAAAGCCGGGGCATCTGCCGTCACCGACGCTGCGGACTCTAGCCCTCACACAGAAACCCGCATAAGCACCAGCGTCACCACAGTTCACGCCGCAGATGGCGCCACCGAGACTGCGGGCGAGATCACTGCGACCGCGCCCGAACATCATCCCCAGCCCAATCTCCGGGCTCGCATCGCCGTCGTCGTCAATCCGACAAAGCAACCGAGCATGTCTAAATTCCGGCGCCTGATCAATCGTGCCTGCGCTGAACTGGGCGAAGAACTCCCCCTCTTCTTTGAAACCACTGCGGATGACCCCGGGTACGGGCAAACCCGTCAGGCCATCATCCAGGGAGCCACCCTCGTGATTGCTGCCGGAGGCGACGGCACCGTGCGCACCGTGGCCTCAGCTCTCGCGGGCACAGACGTAGCCATGGCCCTGATTCCCAGTGGCACCGGAAACCTCCTCGCCCGCAACCTTGGAATCCCCCTGGACGACCCCGAAGAAGCCGCCTACATCGCGCTCACCGGAACCCAGCGCACCATTGACGTGGGTTGGCTGCGCTACGGCAGTTCACGTGCACAGGCCGAAACTGCCACCGAAGATATCTTCCTCGTGATCGCAGGAGTCGGATTCGATGCCACCATCATTACCTCCACCGATGACCGCCTGAAACGGAGAATCGGCTGGTTTGCCTACGTCATCTCGGGGCTGAAGAACATTACCGGGCGCAGTGTGGATGCCCACCTGCGCAGCGCAGACGGTGCGAGAACCAGCTGCAAAGTCCGCACCGTGTTGATCGGCAATGTGGGGAAACTGCCCGGCGGGCTCAATCTGCTGCCCGATGCCGTCGCTGATAACGGACGGCTAGAAATTCTCTGCCTGTCCTGGAAAGGGCTTGCGGGCCTCACCCAAATTGTGGCCCGACTCATGACCCCAAAAAACTCCCTGTTCAGACGAATGCCGTCATTGCATCGGATGGAGACCACGCAGCTTATGGTCGAGCTAGAAAAGCCTCTTCCGGTCCAGTTGGATGGGGACGGACGCGGCGAAGCGACACATCTGCTGGCCCGGGTTGACCCGCAAGCTCTGCACGTGAGAACTCCGTCCTAGCCAGAGGCAACCACCCGCAGATGCCGACTACCCGCGGATGCCAGCGCGCAACCCGTCCACCCACTGGCCCGCACGATCAAAGGCCACATCACTCAACTCGTCGCTGATCTGGGGCCTGACCTTGTCAGCTCGCGGATAAGACCCCAAATAAATCACCTTCGGACAGGTCCTATACAGGGATGCGAGCGCAGATCCCACCCGTCGGTCGGCAATATGCCCCTCAACGTCGAGAGAGAACGAATACCGGCCCAGCGCATCGCCGAGCGGACGGGACTCAATGCGAGAGAGATTCACGCCATGCGCACTGAACTGTTCGAGCATCTCCAGCAGCGCCCCCGTGCGGTTATGCGGCAGATGAACCACCAGCGAGGTTTTATCGGTGCCGGTCGGCTGCGGAATCGCACCGGCTCGCGCCACCATCACGAACCGGGTCACCGCATCCGAATGGTCCTCAATGCGTCCGGCATGCACCGTGAGCCCAAAATGCTTCGCCGCCAAAGGCGAGCAGATCACCGAGCGGCCACGGGCTGACTGAACCGGAGTGCGCGCAAGGTCCTGAGCAGCTGCGGCAGTCGACAGCGTGGTTTTCAGTGAGACCCCCGGCAGATGCGAGCGCACCCACCCCTGACACTGCGCCTGCGCATGGGAATGACTGGCCACCTCGGTGATCTCTGAGGTCGAAATCGGTTCCCGGGTCGCGAGAACAAAGGTGATCGGCACGATCTGCTCGGCGATAATCCCGATCCCGCCGGTCTGCGCGAGGGCATCCAACGTTCCTGACACGCCCCCTTCCACCGAGTTCTCCAGCGGGGCCATCACCGCATCTAGTCTGCCCTCCAGGAGGTCGAGCATTGCCGCGGGCACATTGGGATAGGGCACCGTATCGTCAGCGTCCACATCGTTAGTGCCCACATCGCCGGCGGACACGTTGTCGATGCCCGAAACCGTTGTGCCGGTCGCGGATAGCTGCGCCCCAACACCCCGTGCCAGGGCCTCGAGCAGGGCTTGGTGGGTGAAGGTGGTCGCCGGACCGAGATAGCCGTAACGCATAGTGGTTTACGCTACCGGCTGCGTCACGACATCCGCGGACAGTCCGGACGCTGGGACAGGGGACGTGGCCTAGAGCGCTACCGCCGCGATGTCAGTCCTCCACCTGGTCACTCCAGGACGGCGCACGAACCCACACATCACCTCCACAGCCTTATTCCGCATCCTCCATGCCCCGAGACCTCGTCTGTCACACCCGGACCTTAGGATCATCTCGTGCGTCGTCTTCTCGCTTTTCTCGCCACTTTGCTGCTGTGCGCCGTCGTGGCAGCTCCCGCCTCCGCCGCATGGCTGCAGGCGCCCGGAGTGACCCCCACCCAAGGCGACTCACACCCGTCCCCTGTGCGACTCGTCCTCACGACCGCAGGTCTGACCTGGGAAGACATCTCCCCCACCCGCACACCGGCCCTGCAATGCCTAGCTGATCACGCGGGGATCGCAGCGATGTCAACCACCTCGTCCTCAGCCATCTCCACCTATCGGCAGGGAGTTCAAGCGCTACACACCGGGTACCGAGGAATTCATGGCTTGGCTGGGCATGCCGCGGTGCCCGGGACCCTTCAGGGAGTGACCAGTTCACAGGACGCCACCGCCAGTTCCGGGGGAAGCGATGCCAGCCCCATCCGTAAAGATCTTCTCGCCACATATCCCGGAGGCCTTGAAGAAATACCCGGCCCCAACCCCACCGCCGAGCATCTCAGCACTGAAAGCAAAACTGTCGCCACGGCACTCGCCAACCATCCACATTCCATCGTGCTGGTACATCTGGGCGGATTGCCTGCGCACCCGAGTGCTACTGACCTTGCAGCTCTGGACACACGGGTCAGCCGGATACTCGACGCCGCTGGCGGATGTTCACAGCTGCCTCGCACGATTCTCGCGTCTGTGGCGGTGCTGAACCCTCCGAAGGATGACCTCCTGCCGACAGAGTCTTTGCACGATTCCCTTGCCCTTCCGGCACCGAACCGTTTGCAGGTGGTGATGGATACCGGCTATCCGGGAACCCTGCTCAGCTCAGGCTCTACCCACCAAAATGGCCTGGTCAGTGTCGTCGATCTGCTCCCCACCTTGATGGAACCAACCCAGGTACCGCTTCCATCTGACCTTCCGGGTTCCGCATGCGAGGCTGGCCCGGCTGCCTCAACGGCCGCTGCGCAACAACTCGTTCGCGACCGTACTCTCGCCGCGCAGCGCATCGGTTCCGCGACCTTACCCGTTCTTGGTATCTGGGGGGCTCCCTGCGCTATCGCGACGGTTTTGCTGTGGATTCCGCGGTTTGCCCGCGGACGACGACGTGCTGCTTTCGCCCGTGCCCTTGCGATTGCGCTTCCGCCTGCAACCGCTGCCGGACTGATCGCAAACCTCGTTCCCTGGTGGCGTGCGGAGCTTCCTTGGTTGGCTCTCGCCGGTTTCACCTGGTCGGTTGCCGCTGTCATCACCGCCATCGCGCTGCTGGGTCCGTGGCGGCGTCACCGGCTCGGTCCACCCGCCGCATCCGGCTTGATCACCGCCGGCATTATCCTCGGTGAATCAGCGTTCGGCTCACCGCTGCAAACCTCCGCGATCCTCGGGGCGGACCCGCTTGGTGGCGGTCGTTTCTACGGCATCTCTAATCACTTATTCGGTATCGTCCTCGCCTGTTCCCTGCTGGCCCTACTCGGGCTTTTGACCTGGTGTGATCGCCTCACCCCCGGGGCAGACGAGGGCGACAGCGCTGCGAGTGCTGCATCCCGCAGCAGACTGCGGGTGGCCATGGTGGCGGCGCTCGGAGCGGTGGTGTCCGTCATTTGCGTTGCCCCCACCATGGGCGCCGATTTCGGATCCATGCTGGTGTGCCTTCCCGTCTTTGGCCTGCTAGCACTATTGGTGTCACGGGTTCGACTCCGCCTGTGGCACGTGCTGGTTCTCGGCGGCGGCGGCGCGCTCGCGGTCATCGCGGTTGCCCTCGCGGACTGGATGCGCGCACCAGAGCAGCGCACCCACCTCGGTCGCTTTATCGACGCGGTTCTCACCGGTGATCTATGGCAAGTCATCGGCCGCAAACTCTCCCAGAACATCGGGCTCATCGCGCAGTATCCGCTTCTCGCCGCGGGCATGGTGCTCTTGGTTCTGCTCAGTCTGGCGCTTTTGTTCCCCGGACGAGCGCGCTGGGCACGGCTCAGCCGCCTCATCTCGGAAGTCCCCGTCGCGCGGCCCGTTGTGATCTGCCTGATTGCCGGTTCCTGGTTGGGCTTCGCCGTCAATGACACCGGCCCGCTCTTGGTGGTTGCCGCCGGGTTAATGACCGCCCCGTTGCTCACCGCGATGTTGCCCGACCCCGTTGCCCACGATGACAGCGCGTAAACGCGCAGGGGGCGGTGATATTGCCGGCAACGGACTCATTACCGCCTGTCATGATACTTCGGTGACGTTCCTGTTGCCGGGTCACGGGTCCGTGTCGATATCTTCGTCTGAGGAACTCACTCGTGGCGTATCAGGCGCGAGCGTGCATCGTCTGCACCTGAACGTCCCACCCGGTCGCGCAACGACCGCGATCATGAAAATTGCGTCATCTAATTCCAGCGGAATCCGGCTTCAATCCAGCGATGACATCAGTCGCGAGATCAACGTCTATACCCTGCCTCTGACAGAGAAAGCCACGCGGCGCATAAGCCGTCCTCAACTACTTGCCCACTGCTCATCCGGTACCTCCTCGTGGATCCTGCTGGAAGATGTAGGGCAAGCTCTTGACATCGAATGGAGCATCGATCGCGCCCTCACTGCAATGCGCGCGGCAGCCTCACTCGATGTCGTCGCGAAGACTCCCCAAAAGCATGAGTCATGGATTGCACCCAAGGAATACCGCTCTTTTGAACACCATATTGATGCTGGATTACAAAGCATTGAAATCCTTCGACAGTCCCCGAAGCTCAAAGATGAGCTGGATACGACGACTGATCTCAACCGCCTTGAACAACTGCTCCGAACAGCCCGCAAGACAGCCACCGCATTAGATCTCGAGCCCCATACTTTCCAGCATGGCGACCTCAATAACAGCAACATGGGGTTTACATCTGCTGATTCCCTCATGCTCATTGACTGGGCACAAGCCGGTATGGCACCTATTGGCTCCGATATCGCTGTGTTCCTCAGCGGCTTCTGTGCATTTGGCGGGCAGCTCGAAACGACAACAGCCGAGGACTTCGACAACCTCATGATCGCGGAATACGTCCGAGCCCACCCGCACCATATCCCTCACTCCATAATCCAACGCGTCGTCGATTTATGGTCGATCAGCTGGGCAATTCAAGTCCGTCTCGGGGCTGGTCTTCCCGCTGCGTGGAATATGAGTGAGGGATCGTCAAACAGGGCAAACATCATCGCCGACGTTCGCGATGGACTCCATCGCGCCACCCGCGCAGCTTCAAGACTGTGCCAATGAAAGAGCCTATCCACAGCCTCTATGAACGCTTAGGCTCGTCCGCCCCATCGCCTGCTCCATCGCCCGACGGCCTGCCCGATTCCTCACGCGATTCATGCTGCGGCGTGCTGCCCGGTCCATCGCCAAGCACAGAGTCTGTCTCGGTGCCAGCTCCGCGCGTGTTAGGTCCGTGCGTGTCGGCTCCAGGCACTAATCCGCGCCCGGCCTCAGGTTCAGAACCGTTACCCGGCCCACGACCACGCCGCGACACCAGTGCGCGCACCACATCGCGAAGCTGCGCGGCCCGGTGAACCTGTGACCGCAGATCACGGCCCGTCACCCGGTGCTGAAGCGCGCACGGAACTTCCTGAACCCAAAACCCTGCGGCGAGCGCGTCGATGCTGAGGGAAGTCTCCACGCCCCAACCTGCGGCCAGCGGCTGGCAGGCATCCCACACCTCGCGGGTCATGCACCGGGTGCCCGACAACGGCTGTTCCGGCTGCCACCCAGTCGCGCGGTGAATCCCTGAGCGCGCGGTGCGCACGACCAGCCCGAAACCTCCGCCGCGGCTGGACTGGGTCGGAAGCAACGCAATAGCCATATCGACACCGCGGTCGCACACCGCCTCAACCAAAGGCGCCGCATTCTCAGCGGTCTCCTGCAAATCCGCGTCGATAAAAAGCAGCGCCCTAGGGGGCAATGGATCTGGATTAATGACCGGAAGCGGCCCGGTGTGACCCGGCACCCGAGGTTCAGCATGCAGCGTTTCCTCGAACGTGTCATCCCCTTCGGCTGCGCTGACATCCTCGCGCATCGCCACGAGCCGGGCCCCGGTAGCCATTGCGGCAGCTTTACCGAGGTTGCGTTTATGCCGAACAACCAGGGCGCCGGCACCTTTGGCGATGGCGGAGGTGGCATCCGTGGAGCCATCGTCGACCACCACGATCAGATCGACCCGGTCGATACGTGATGCCGCGTGGATCGTGGCGTCTAGCCGTTCCGCTTCGTTATATGCCGGAATCACCACGGCCACGGCGTCCGGACGACCCTGAGTCAACGGGCCGGACTGTGAGTCGAGATCTGCTGACGAATGCTCGGTCACCACGTTGTCAGCCGGCTGCTCCGTCACCGCAGTGTCACCTGCCGGGCCACAATTCCACCTCGGGCCCGGCGCTCACGCGGGGTGAGCTCATCGGTGCAGGCCAGGGCGTCATGCATGCGCTGTGCGAGGTCGGAGGCGACCTCTTCGACCCCATCGACCCCAAATCCCTTCGGCAGGTCCCAGACGGGGATGGTGAGCCCATCGGCCCGGAAGGAACCGACATATCGCGTGCCCTCGCCCAGGCCGCTGTCGTGGCGCGCGTGCAGGCGGGCAATGGCGTCGATCACGCGATCTTCGTCAGCATCGAGCACCCAGCGCAGATGCTCCTTAGAACCGGCGTCCACCCAGAAAGCATGGGGCAGAGCCTTCACGGCCTTGGTCGGGAGGATGGAGGCGTTGGCTTCTTTGAGCGCGGCCTCAACCTGTTCGGTGCGTTCAGCCGATGCGTCAAGCCAAAACTCGAACGTGTCGTGGACGGTTACCGGAACGTCGGGGTCGATGTCGAGGAGGTCCTGGAGTCGGGGCGAGTCAGCGGTGAGGTCTATTTTTTCCACGGCTGTGCCGGGTTCTACCTCCAGCGCTTGGGCAATGGCCTGGCCGAAAGCTCGGGATAGGTCGCCGCCCGGGACGGATGCCTGCAATCCGACGATGACGCTTCCGTCTGTGCGGCGGACCGCTGGGTATGCCATCGGGAGCACGGTGGCGATCACGACGGGCACTCCGTCTCGGGTGCGTGCAGGCACGGTAGCGGAGGGAATGAGTTCGCGCATGGCGACGAGGTCGCGTTCGCGTCCGAGCCCGGCGAAGGGGCGGCGGACCAGGACGTCGGGTGAGGTGGCAGCCATGCAGACAGGTTACCCGGCCCTCGCCTGCATGTCCCCTGTGCAACCGCGTATGTCCGGTTACGTAGTGCGGGAGGCGTCAATCTCGAGGACGCCGCGGGCGGCGCCTAGGTCGGTGACGAGGTGGGTGATGTAGCCGGCGCGCAATGCCACGGCAAGTGGCAAGGCTTTGGAGCGGCCTCCGGCGATGCACACGGTGCGTTCCTTGGAGGCGAGATCTTCCAACGCGATGGCGACGGTCCGCTGATCCAAACTGGGCAGGCAGATGTGTCCGTCGGCGTCGTAGAACCGGGAGCAGATATCGCCGACTGCTCGGTGCAGCAGGTAGTCCCGGTCTGCGGAGGCGAAGGAATCCAGTGTGAACATGGTCGCATCGGGACCGATGCCGCCGACGGTGAAGATGGCGGTGGTGGCTTCGCGTCCGAGGTCAAGAACCGCTCTGATCTGGGGTTCTTTTTCGACGGCGCGGCGGGTTGCCGCGTGTTCAAAGAACAGCGGCAGGTGCAGGCTCCTCGGGCAGGCGTCGAAGGCGTCACAGAACAGGGGCATGGTTTCGTATTCACGGGTGCGCCGGGAATGGTAGGGGACGCCGCCTTTGAGTTCGACGATCTGCACGCCGGTTCGCGCCACGGGGGTGAGGTGTCGGCCCACACTGAACAGGGTTTCGCCCCAGGACAGGCCTACGATTTCGCGGTCGCGTATGAGGTCCCGCAGGAGGGCGGCGCCGATTCTGCCGATTTCTTCGAGGATGAGTTCGTGGTCATCGGGTGCCATGGCGATGCGCACGTCAGCCAGTCCGAAGCGTTCTTTGAGCTGCTGGGCCAGGCGGGAGGTGTCCTCTCTGGGGTCGTGAATGTCGATCGACACGAATCCGCACTCTTTGGCGTATTGAATGAGTTTGGACACGGTGGGACGTGAGACGCCGAGGGTCCGTGCGACCTCGTCCTGAGATTTTCCGAGCCCGTAATACAGTTTGGCGGCGTCCAGAGCTTGGACTTCTCGCTGCTGCATGGTCTCTCCTGACGTCTCGTCGGCTGACTGATTGTGCGCTGTGGGACCGCTCTTTTCCCCGGCGATGTGTCCGCGTGAGGAACTGATCGGGACCTGATATTGACAGTCCTTGACGCGCTTCCTACCGTGGCACATATGTTCGGAGGATACATAACGCATGTTCCGTAGGGCGAGGGCATAGCCGTCACAGCCATCAGAGAAACCAGCCTCAACCCGCCGACCACCTAGCTTCACCCCACACAGAAAAAATAGCTTCACCACACACAGAAAACAGATACCGACAAAGGAGTTTCCATGCGCCGATCAGAGGTGGCCGCACTCATCGACCACACGCTACTGCGCCCCGAGGCCACCCCCGCCGACGTTCAGGAGCTACTGTCCGAAGCAGAAGCGCTCGGCACCTACTCCATCTGCGTGTCCCCCAATCTGCTGCCCGTGGCCACTGACGCCTCATCGACGGTCAAAATCGCCACCGTCTGCGGGTTCCCCTCCGGGGCCCACCATGCCGAGGTCAAAGCAGCCGAAGCCGCCCGCTCCGTAGCCGACGGCGCCGATGAAATCGACATGGTCATTAACCTCGCCCTGGCCCAGACCGGCGACTACGACGGCATCGAACGCGAAATCCGCGCCGTACGCGAGGCCTGCCCCGAAGGTGTCGTACTCAAAGTCATCATCGAATCCGCCGCGCTGACTGACGAACAGATCGTCAGCTGCTGCCGCGCCGCCGAAGCAGCCGAAGCCGACTTCGTGAAAACCTCCACCGGTTTCCATCCCGCGGGCGGCGCCAGTGTTCACGCCGTCGAACTGATGGCACAAACCGTCGGCGGCCGCCTTGGCGTCAAAGCCTCCGGCGGCATCCGCACCGCTGAGACCGCCCTGGCCATGATCGAGGCCGGCGCTACCCGGCTCGGCCTGTCCGCGTCCCGCGCTATCTTGGAAGGACTTTCCGAATGAACAGCAACGATGCTCTGATCGCCGCCGCCCGGGATTGGGCGGCTGACGACCCCGACACCACCACCCAAGCCGAGCTGCTTCGCCTCGCGGACGCCGCCGAAAACGGCGATACCGACGCCCAGGCCGATCTCGCCAGCCGCTTCACCGGGCCCCTCACGTTCGGCACCGCCGGGCTGCGCGGGCGCGTCGGCGCAGGCCAGACCCGTATGAACGTCGCCGTGGTCACCCGTGCCACCGCGGGCCTTGGCCGGTACCTGCTGGACACCGTGGAGAGCGACGGTACCGACCGTCCCCGCGCTGTCGTGGGATGCGATGCCCGTTACGGATCCGCAGAGTTTTTCGATGCCACCGCCGAGGTGCTGGCCGCTGCCGGAATCGAGACTCTCACCCTGCCGCCACAGCTGCCCACCCCCGTCACCGCTTACGCGGTCCGCGCACTGAACGCCGATGCAGGCGTGATGGTCACCGCCTCGCACAACCCACCCGCCGACAACGGATACAAGGTCTACCTGGGCGGACGCGCAGCAACCGGTCCGGGCGAGGGTGTGCAGATTGTGCCTCCCGCCGACGCCGACATCGCCTCGCGTATCGAGGCAGCTCCTGCGGCCTGCGCCGTTGCCCGTAGCACCGAGGGTATCCGGGCGGTCGGCGAAGGACTCGTCGAACAGTACATCGAACGCGCTGTGTCCCTGCGACCAGGCCTCGGCGCGGACGGTACCGCCCCCACCGCCAGCATTCGGATCGTTCTGACGCCGATGCACGGGGTTGGTGGCGCGACCGCGCGGGAAGTTTTGCAGCGGGCCGGTTTCGAGGATGTCCACGTCGTCGAGCAGCAGGCCAAGCCCGACCCCGACTTCCCCACGGTTCCGTTCCCGAACCCGGAAGAACCGGGGGCCTTGGACCTTGCCCTCGAACTCGCCCAGAAGGTGAACGCACACGTCGTGATCGCACTCGATCCCGACGCCGACCGCTGCTCGGCTGCTATTCCGCTGCGGGATGGCACCTGGCGGCAGTTGACCGGCGATGAAATCGGGGCCCTGCTCGGCGAGCAGGCAGCAGCCGATGCTGACCGCAGCGGAGGCACCCTCGCCTGCTCGATCGTCTCCAGCCGACTGCTGAGCCGGATCGCTAAAGCCCATGGGCTGAACTTTGCCGCGACCCTCACCGGCTTCAAGTGGATTGCTCGCACCCCGGACCTTCGGTTCGGTTATGAAGAAGCCATCGGCTACTGCACCGACCCGGAAGCTGTGCGCGACAAAGACGGCATCACCGCCATGGTGCGCCTGGCCTCTCTGGTCGAGTCCCTGCACCATGCAGACCGCACCGTCGAGGACGAGCTGGACCGGCTGGCCCGCGAGCACGGCCTGCACGCGACGGCTCCGCTGAGCATCCGCGTCAACGATGTCTCGCTCATTTCCGACGCTATGACACGCCTGCGCGCTCAGGGGCCGACCGAGCTAGCCGGATCCCCCGTGGTGGCCGCTCACGATTTGGCCCAGGGGTACGACGGACTGCCGCCGACCGATGGTCTGCTCTACCTCACTGAAGCCGACGACCGTGTGATCGTGCGTCCGTCCGGAACTGAGCCGAAGCTCAAGTGCTACCTCGAAGTGGTGCTTCCGTGTGAAGGTGATCAGGTGCCTCGCGAACAGGCGGCTGAGCGGCTTTCCCGCATTACCGCCGATATGAAGGCCATCCTCAGCCTCTAACGGCATCTGAGCGATAACGCCGATATATCGACGGGTTGCGGCGCGCCACCGACGAGCACGAGTACCAACCTGTAAGACGCGGTACCGACTTTGGGGCGGCGCATCGACTCTGCTGCATAGCAGGTTTATCCGCGACATCTTGATTCCACCGACGCGACCCGCTGGATTCCAGTAAGGCCTGCGGGTCGCGTCGCCGGTGTGTTCGGAGCACCTTGATGGCTCCGCACACCACCGCATGACCCTTAACTCACCGACCGTTTTTACCGACTTGTTTTTAAGGACACCTCATGAGCATGCCCAGCACCCCACACATCAAGCCCGGCGACGTTCCTATTGCGGAAACCATCCTGCTGCCCGGTGACCCGCTGCGCGCGAAGTTCATCGCCGAGACCTACCTCGATAACCCGCGCTGCTTCAACGAAGTCCGCAACATGCTGGGCTACACCGGTACCTACAAGGGACGCGAAGTTTCTGTGATGGGTTCGGGTATGGGTATCCCCTCGATCTCCCTGTACTCCTACGAGCTCATTCACATGTTCGGTGTGAAGAACCTGATTCGTGTGGGTTCCTGTGGCGCGATGCAGGAAAACCTCAACCTGTACGACGTGGTCATCGCTCAGGGCGCATGCACCGACTCAAACTATCTCGCCCAGTTCAACCTTCCCGGCACCTTCGCGCCGCTGTCCTCGTACACCTTGCTTGAGCAAGCTAAACGCGCGGCGGACGCCAAGAACGCACCGGTTCACGTGGGTAACGTGCTCTCCAGCGACGTGTTCTACGGGGCCGACGCGGATGCGTGGAAGCGCTGGGCCTCCATGGGTGTGCTCGCCGTTGAAATGGAGTCAGCTGGTTTGTTCGCCAACGCTGCGGCCGCGGGCGTTCAGGCACTGGGAATCTTCACTGTGAGTGACAACCTGGTCACCTCGGCAGTGACCACCCCTGAGGAACGCCAGACAGCCTTTACCTCGATGATCGAGATCGCTCTCGAGATTGCCTAAGGACACTAACTATGCCCACTTCAAAACCTTCTTCTGAGGCGCCGGCCCGCGGGGTTAACCCGAAGCAGGCTGTGCCTCTGATCCTCGCGCTGTTCGTTTTCTCCCTGATCATCGACAACGGGTTTAAGAACCTGTCTCAGCCCATTGCGACGAACCTCGGTATTTCGCCGAGCGAAGCCAGCCTTCAAGCCACCCTCGCCGGCATTTTGATCGGGATCGGCGCCGTGGTGTATGCGACTCTTGCCGACTCGATCAGCATGCGTAAGCTTCTGATCTTCTCGGTGATCGTGATGTGCGCAGGCTCGCTGTTCGGGTTCATTTTCTCGAGCTCATTCCCGATGGTTTTGATCGGCCGCATTGTTCAGACGATGGGGCTCGCCGCTGCGGAAACTCTCTACGTCATCTATGTGACGAAGTATCTGTCCCGCAAGGACCAGAAAACCTTCCTCGGTTTCAGTACCAGCGCCTATCAGCTTTCGCTTTTCTTCGGCGTTTTAACGTCCGGATATATTGCGGGCTTGTCCAGCTCGAGCTGGAGCTGGATGTTTTTGGTTCCGCTGCTCGCTATCGTAACGATCCCGAGCATTTTGCGGACTGTTCCGCGCGGTGAGGTTACCAGCTCCCGCGTCGATGTGCTCGGCCTGTTTTTGGTCGCGGTTGTCGCTACCTGCCTGATTTTGTTCATGCAGCAGTTCCAGTTCTGGTACCTGCTGCCTGCGCTGATTGCGGTGGTGGTGTTCATCTGGCATATCCGCGCTCATCGGGGTGCCCTGGTCGATGCGTCATTCTTCTTGAACCATCGCTACACCACGATGCTTGCGGTTAACTTCATCATGTACTCGGTGCAGCTGGCGTACCTGTTCGTGTTCCCGTTCCTGCTGCGGGATCTGCATGGCCTAAAAATTGATGAATCCTCGTATGTGCTGGCACCGGCCTATTTGGTGGCTGCGATTGTCGGTGCGCTCACCGGTGCGATCGGGAAGTTCCTGTCCTCGCGCCAGGCGATCACGGTGGCCATGTTGGCGATCACCATCTCCCTGGTGATTCCCGCGGTCTTTGTCGAGTTCTGGATCGGCATGTACACGATCTCGATGATCTTGTTCGCTAGCGGGTTTGCTCTCATGTACGCCCCACTAATGTCCACGGCCATTCGGGATATCCCGCGTGAGCGTTCGGGTGTGGCGATCGGCTTCTACAACCTGGTGATCAATATTGCGGTGCCGATTGGCATTGCCTACACCGCAAAGCTGGTGGATGTGAAGCCCACGTTCCTGTCGTTCCTCACCACTTCGGGTCATGCCGACGGGCAGGTGTACTCGACGATTTTGTTCATTATCGCCGCGATTACCATTATCGGTCTTATCGTCTACCAGGTCGCTATTTCGGCTCTGACGAAGTCTGATGCTCGGCGCGGTATTTCCCCGGAGTCAGAACCGGTGGTCACCCACTGATCTGAGCTGAACCATTGACCGGTTAGATGATCGGTTGATGAAGGGGCATGTGAATAACAATTCATCTGAACGCTGAGTTCATGGGCCGGGGTCGCAGGCACATCTGCGGCCCCGGCTTCTCTCGTCATAAGGCTTTTAATCCCCGGTTCTCGACGCGTCAGCAGGATTTAAGCGGAGGCACTAGCAGCCCGCTTCAGCAGCGTGTTCACCGGCTTGCACGGCGGGCGGCTGAGGCCATCGCGTCGTCGAGCCGAATCAGCTCAGCCACCAGGACTTTCACCTTCGCTGCGCTGCGGCTGCGCACCTCGCTGAGCTCGCGCCCGATCTGGTCAAGGGCGGGCGCATGCCCGACCCACGCGGGCCGATCATCATGGGGTCTTCCCGAGTCGGCATATGCCTGGGCCAATACCTCAGCGCGGTCAGCCATATCCTCGATAATTGCGACCAGACGGTCGCGCAGGTCAACCGATATTCCGACCGGCTGGTTCTGGTTTACCTGCTGCTGGTGGGGTATCTGCTGGCCGCCCGCCTCCTGGTCAGGCCTCTGTTGGTCGGCCATCTCCTGGCTGGCCGCAGCCTGGTCCGTCGATGCAGTGTCACCGCGTTGCATGGTCCGGTACATCCCGGATTCTTCCACCGCAGTGATGGCTTGGGCAACGTTCCCCGCATTGACAGCAATTCCCCGCAAAGCGGCGATTAATGCCCGCGTGCCATCCAGTCGGCGCGCATTGCGTGGAGTTTTAATCAACGCGGACGCCACATCGTCCATTTGGTCTACGGCAATCCCGACCAGTCGCGCATCAATCCCGGGCCTAGCCCCGCTCTCCCCCATCACGATGCGCCTGACATCGTGCAATAGCCGGGTCACCTCGCGAGAGACCCGTGAAATGCCTTCCCCGAGGGCGGCACGGGAATGCAGGGGCAGCACGAAGGTGGCTACCACGGCACCGATGATGGCGCCGGTGCCGTTTTCGATAATCCGGTAAAGCACCAGAAGGTCCACTGTTCCGGTGGAGCCGTGCGCGCCGGAAAGGTAGACCTCAACCAGCGTAATGGTCAAAAAGACCACGAACCAGGTGTACGAGATGGTGAGTAACCCGGCGCCGATGGCGAGTGCCCCTACCGCGATGAGGACCTGCGCTGCGGGGTGAGCTTGCGAGAGTGGCACCGCAATTAAGATGCCGACGCCACCGCCGATCGCGGTGCCAATCAGGCGTCGGGCGACTTTGCGGAACCTGTCGGCCGTCACCGAGGCACCTTTCATCATGATGAAAGCCCCGATAGTCGCCCAATAGAACTTGTGCGGCTCGATCAGATAGCCCAACATACTGGCGATGCTCATGGCGATAAGGCCCTGGATGAGGTTACGCACGTCCATGTCCAGCACGAGCCGACCGAGGTGGGTTTTGCGCGCGGCGGCAGTGGCGAGCGCAGCTTTCCCGAGCGGCCGGAAGTTCGCGTACGGAATACCGGTGCTGTAGCCCGTTCCGCGGGCGGGGCCAACCGTATCGAGCATGTCCGACATGACGCGGCAGCGTGCCACTGCACCGGAGAGGTCTCTGGTGAGGGTGACCAGGCGGTGTGCGCCCGGCACGATATAGGCGTCGCCCTGTGGTTGGGCGTCGGGCGCTAACGGGATAGCGCCGGTTCGAGTGTCTTCGCGTGCCCGCTCAGACGGAGCCCGCCCGGAGAGCGTCTGCCCGGGTTCCCCGAGAGCGGCTACGGCTGGACCGCAGGCAACCTGGCCCGCCCCGTCATGTCCCGACGGCGCAGCCTGAGCAGCGCCGTCACTTGAGGCCAGCTGATGTTTGTCCTGGGAGGTGATCTGCGGGCCCCGGATGGCAAAACCTTCGTCGCGTTCAGCAGCTTCAATGGCGGCGCGCAGCGCTGCGAGATCAGCGTGAACGTGTTTACCCTGCGCGGTCTGATCGTCAGCGATATGGGCGAAGAGCTTCACCGCCGCAGCTCTAATATCGGCGGTGCCTGGATAGGCAGGATCGGGAGCGGGAACAGTACGTAGCCCCGTCGCAAGCCGTTCAATCACGGGGGCTACCGCCGCCACCCGCAGGTCGAGGTCGAACACTAACCGCTGAAAACGTTCCCCCCAGTGGAACGGCAGATCGGGGTGAACAGCGAGAACCGCTTCTAAAACCAGCGCGGTGCGGTGCATTGCCGCGCGAGACCAGGTGAACATTGCCCGTGAGACCCGGTCGTCCTGAGCAAGGAGCAGCGCAGCGTACCGGCAGAAAATGCGCCGGTTAGCGGTCAATGAGTGCCGGGTGAGCCGCAGATGCCGGCGGGTTGAGGAGGAGGCAAGGATCCAGCGCACGAGCACCATCACGGTCACCGCGAGGAGTCCGGTGACCTGTCCGTGCAGATATGTTGTCCACGGGTCTGGGCTGGCGGCGGCCCCGATGAGCGTGAGCAGGAAACCGTTCATGACAGAGTTACCGGCAATGTCGCCGAGCGGCCCGTACCGCGGCATCCACAGAGGAACCGCAGCGGCGAGCACGTAAGCCCCTGCAGCGAGCAGTGGCCACGGGGCGACGGCGGTGGCGATGGCCGCGGCTGCTCCGGTTGCGAAAAACATGACGACGGCCCGGCGGCCCAGTTCCCGTCGTTTATAGGTGCGCAAAGATAGGGCCGTTGTGATTGCGTAGGCGCTGGCCGCCATAATGCCAGCGTTCTCGCTGAAGCCGGGGAAGACTCCGCTGAGGGCGACCAGCCATCCCACCAGCACCAGGGTGCCGACACCGGTTATTCCTTGCCAGACGGTGCGGGTGAGGTAGAGCCCTGGGTCAGCAACCAGTAGGTAGCGCCATGGATGGGAGCAGACGTCGCGCAGCACCGGCAATACCCCGGACATAGCGGCCCGGGCTCGTCCCACAGGGTGGGGTATCTCCCGGGCAGGACGTGCAAGCCCCGCTCTGGTCGCGGCGCCGTGCGGCTCAGTGTTCGTCGTTGGCCTCCGTTCCTCGCCACTTCCCAATACCGTTCATCACGTGATAGACGATCACCGCTGCGAGGGTGCCGAGCGCGATTCCGGTGAGCTTAATTCCATCAAACGTCAAGGTGAGATCTGAAATACCGATAATAAGGGCAACCGCGGCGGTCATCTGGTTCTTTGGGCGGGTAAAGTCAACCCTCTGGTCAACCCACATGCGTACGCCGATGATCCCGATCAATCCGTATAGCGCTATGGTGACGCCGCCGAGCACACCAGCGGGGACGGAGTTGATGATCGCGCCGACCTTCGGGGACATGGCCAGCACAATGGCGACGATGCCTGCAACCCAGTAGGCAGCGGTGGAATAGACGCGGGTGGCGGCCATCACCCCGATGTTTTCGCCGTAGGTGGTGGTCGGTGATCCGCCGAATCCGGAGGACAGCATGGTGGCGGCACCGTCTGCGAACAGTGTCCGGCCCACCATATGGTCGAGGTTTTGCCCTGTCATCTGCCCAACGCTGCTGACGTGTCCCACGTTTTCGGCTATCAAGACGAGCACCACTGGTAAGAACATCGGCAGCAGTGAGAAGTTGAAGGTGGGATGGGTGAAGGTGGGCAGCCCGAGCCAGGCGGCGCTATCCACCGCGGAGAGGTCAACTTCGCCTTGGAGTAGCGCGGCCACATAGCCGATCACGACGCCGAGCAGGATCGATACCCGCCCGAGCAGGCCGCGAAACAGCACCACGCTGACGATGACGGCGCCGAGGGTGATGGCGGCGGTGCCCGGTGATTTCAACGCGTTGTCGCGGGCGGCGGGAGCGAGGTTGAATCCGATCAACGCCACGATGGAACCCATCACAACCGGGGGCATGAGGGCCTGGATCCAGCGCGTGCCCACGGATTGGACGAGCAACCCGATGAGGGCCAGAGCGGCGCCGGTCAGCAGCACGGCGCCGAGTGCATCGCCTGGGCCTCCACCTTTAACTGCTGCGGTGATCGGTGCAATGAAGGCGAAGGACGATCCCAGGTAGCTGGGGACCCGGTTGCCGGTCAGGATGAGGAATAGGAGGGTTCCGATACCGGAGAACAGCAGGGTGGTGGACGGCGGGAATCCGGTCAGCAGCGGGACGAGGAAGGTCGCGCCAAACATGGCCACGACATGTTGAGCGCCCAGTCCGATGGTCAGCGGCCAGGTGAGACGCTCATGGGGCGCGACGATTGCGCCGGGGGCGACATGGCGTCCGTCGCCGTGGAGCTGCCATCGAAACGGCAGCGCGCGGGATGAGGGGTGGGGGCGCTCGGGTGAGCGACTAGGCATGTGGGGCTCCTCGGGCAGGGCAGGGTCTCCATGCGGGTGCACGGGCGATGTGGGGGATCGCCCGGAAGACTATCGCGCGAGGCCGGGGCCACGCATCACTGTTCGCGTGGGAAGGAGGCCTTGCGGGCCCGATGTGCGGCAACGTCGGGTACTCGATCGCGCAATGATGTGCGTCCACCTCCGCGTCTGCGAAAGTCCTCGAACATGCGGGCGAGGTCGGGGGCGCCGTATTCGTCGCGGATCGGGGCGGGCACTGTGAGCATGAGGCCGATGGCCAGCCCGAGTGCGAGTGCTAATCCGCCGTTGGAGACCCCTGCCGCCGCCTGGGCGACGATGGTTTCGACGATGACGCCGAGGAAGCCGATGACAACCATGATGACTGCGCACACGACCGCGGTAGCTCGGGCGGCGTCTGCTGGGCGGTGTAAAAGGGCATGCCGACCGACCAGGGATAGGACCACCACCATCACACTGACCACGGCGGAGATGAGGTAGAGCAGGGGTCCCGCGGGCATCTCTTCTCCGGCACTGGCCGCAATTGCTGCCGCGGTGTTCCATAGGCAGGCACCGCAGTGCAGGATGGCGGAAAACTCGAAAGCACGCACCGCGTAGACGATCCAGTCTGAGCGTGTGAACGAGAGGGGTATGCCGCGCAGGAAGGCGCGAGATACCAGCACCGAGAATCCGGCGAAGAGGAACGGCAGCCATACGAAGGTGATTGCGAATGATTCGGGGGCAGCGTAGGAAAGTTTGAGGGAGTTGTCTGCGATGGCTCCGAGAATCATGGCGAGAATGCAGGTGACGCCGAAGATGTACCAGGAGGGGTGGCGCCTCAGCCCGGCCGCGAACGGGATCACGACTAGGGTGCTTGAAATGATGGCTGTGGCGAGGTTCAGCAGGGAAAATGTCCAGTCCCCGGTGACGGCGCGGCCGATCAGCATCACCAGCATGATGACGAAGCAGACAGCGACGCATGCGCTCAGCAGTTTGAGGAGTAGCCGCGCACGCCACCGGTTTTGCTCGCCTGGAATATGTCCCTCGTGCCCGCGGGGTTCTGCGGCCAGCACGGACCCGGCCAGTGCCAGCGACACGGCTACCCCGATGCCGACGGGCGGGCCTGTGACGAGCGGGGAGAACATGACGGGGATCGATGAGATCAGATCCCAGATGATGGTGCCGAGCGCAACCAGCATCACCGGGATTTGGGTGAGGATGCGCAGTCGGCGGATGACGGGTCGCCGGGCGTGCAGCGCTGTGAAGCGCAAGACGTAGGCGAGGATGATGCCGATCACGGCAATGATGATGGCCGTCATCGGCAACCAGAGCCGGAATGTTTGGTGCCGCCAGGTGAATTGGGTGACGCATGCGGCGAAGAAGCAGATGATGGCCAATAGGTCGCGGGCGAGGTCCCAACGGAAGACCACGCGCAGCGGTTCGGCCAGTGCCCGCAGGCGGGCCTGGGGATCGTCGTCTTCCTGGGTGGGAGTGGTCCCGGAGCGGGCGTAATTCGGCGCGGTTGGTGCACCGGATGGTCCGGAGGCGTGGGATGGTGCACCGGATGGCCTAGGGGCGGCAAGACCTGTTGTGGTCGCGCTGTGGGCAGGGAGGGGGGTTGATCCCTGTTGGGGGCCTAGGGCGCCGAAGCGACCGGGCGAGGCAGTGTATTCGTCAAGATCGCGCCGGTTGGGAAGTTCTTCGGTCGGTAGTTTGTCCGGGTCCGACTCTGCGAAGATCCAGTCGTCGCAGCGGTTGTTTTTATTGTCCTTCGCCATCGTCTCCCACTGTCGCCCTTGTCTCCCACTGTGTTGTTCCGCTGCGATGTCGCTGGTGCGTGACCCCATGCCGGTGGCTGGTACTGCGGCCCACCGCGCAGTTGCACCGTGTTGTCCAGCTGTGCAGTTGTACCGCTACGTTGTCTAGTTATTTTGTCCAGTTATGTTGTGCAGTTATTTTGTCTAGTTATTTTATGTATTTACGTTGTCTAGTTATGTTGTCTGGCTGTGCAACCCCGCAAAGTGATTCATGTTCAGTGTAGGGGCGGGGGCTGACACTCAGCCGGAGGTCAGGGGGCAAGTCGCCGATAACGGCGGGCCCAGCGGATGAGTGGTTGCGCACTGGATTGTGCGGCGCGGATGGAATGACGGGTTTGGTCTTCTTCACCGCGCCCGAGTGCGCTCACTTCCGCGACGTACAGAGCATGGGTGGCAGCCGGATACCGGGCAACCACCTTGAGGTCGAACCAGGCGAGCGCACCGGTCAAAATCGGGTGTCCGGCAGGGCTGCGCCGATGCGGCACTTCCGCGAAAAGCCCGGGGAGGGGGTTGCCTGGGGTTCCGAACCGGTCGGCTACTGCGATCTGGTCCTCGCTGAGCAGGTTCAAGGTGGCGGTGCCGACTTCGTCCACGGCCTCATCGATCCGGGCTCCGTCGTAAAGGCTGAGGGCCATGGTGGGTGGGTCATGTGAGATATCGAGGTAGGAGTCAATGGTGACAGCGACATCGAAGCGGCCGCGGTGGACGGTGAGCACGGCCAGATGCGCAGCGATATCGTCACTGAGGCGGTGATAGGCGTCAATGAATTCCGGCGCGTGGCCATCTCGCGGCACCTGGGCGGGTTCAGACAGATCAGTGGGCTCATAGGCGGGAACGGATGTCGGCGCGGAGTGCTCACGGCGCATTGAATGATCCGGATCGTCAGGATGCTCGGGCGTGGGTCGCATGGTTGGTGCGCGCATTCGTTGAGTGTACGGAGGGGGCAATAGTTGCATTCTCAAACGCGATATCCTGAGGGGCATGACCACACCCGAAACCGTGCTCACCGAGCGTTTCCAGTCTGCATTCGCACGCGCTTTCGGCGATGAGTTTGCCACCGCCGATCCGATTATTCGCCCCTCGCAGTTCGCTGATTTTCAGTGCAACGCAGCCATGGGCTTGGCAAAGCGCCTGGGGCGAGCCCCTCGACAGATCGCAGCTGACATTCTGGAGCACGCCGAGTTGTCCGATGTCGCGGAGCCGATGGAGGTGTCCGGGCCAGGGTTTCTCAATATCAAGCTGTTACCGGAGTGGATTGCCAGCCAGGTCGAGGCCATGCGGGCCGATGAGCGGCTGGGGGTGCCGAAGGAGAAGTCTCAGAACATTCCCATCGACTACTCGGCGCCGAACGTCGCTAAGGAAATGCACGTCGGTCATCTGCGCACCACCGTTGTCGGCGATAGCCTCGCGCGCACGCTGGAGTTCCTTGGACACCATGTGATCCGCCAGAATCACATCGGCGATTGGGGCACCCCGTTTGGCATGCTGATCGAGCATTTGCTGGAGGTCGGTGCCGACAGTGATGAGGCTGCGCTGCTGCGCACCAGCCCGAATGATTTTTATCAGGCAGCTCGCACCAAGTTTGAGAGCGATCCTGACTTCGCGGCACGGTCGCGGCGGCGCGTGGTGATGCTTCAGGGTGGCGATGAACCGACCTTGGAGCTGTGGCGGGAGCTGCTGGATCTGTCCAAGCAGTACTTCAACCACATTTACAAGCTGATGGATGTCACCTTAACCGATGATGATCTCGCGGGTGAATCCATGTACAACTCCATGTTGCCGAAGGTCTGCGAGGATCTGGAGGCCGCTGGGCTCGCGAGGATATCCGATGGTGCCCTGTGCGCTTTCCCCAAGGGTTTTACGGGCCGGGAAGGCAATCCGTTACCGCTGATCGTGCGCAAGTCCGACGGTGGTTATGGCTATGCGACCACGGACCTTGCGACGGTGCGCGACCGCGTGGACGAATTGCTGGCAAACCGGATTCTCTATGTCATCGGGGCACCCCAAGAGGTGCACCTGGCGATGGTCTTTGAGACCTCGAGCGAAGCCGGCTGGCTGCCGGAGTCGGTTCAGGTTATCCATGTGAAGATCGGGAACGTTCTGGGCGAGGACGGCAAGATTCTGCGCACCCGTTCGGGAGCCCCGCTGCGCCTTGTATCTCTGCTGGAAGAGGCGGTGGCCCGCGCCCGCTCGGTGATCGACGAACTGCGTCCTGACCTTTGTGAGGATGAACGTGCGGAGGTCGCTCACCAGATTGGGATCGGCGCGGTGAAGTACGCGGATCTGTCCACGAGTCATGACGCCGAGTACGTCTTCGATTTGGAGCGGATGCTCGCGCTACAGGGCAACACGGCTCCGTACTTGCAGTACGCGATCGCCCGGATCCGTTCGGTTCTGCGCAAGGCTGCTGCGCAGGGGCTGGAGGCGGATGAGAGCGCGGTGATCAATTTAGGTCAGGAGCAAGAGCGCGCGCTGGCTCTGCAGCTGCTTCAGTTCGGTCCGACGGTGACGCAGGTGGGCCAGACCTTGGAGCCGCATCGTTTGTGCTCGTACCTGTTTGCCACCGCACAGGCGTTCACCTCGTTCTACGAGAATTGCCCGATTCTTAAAGAGTCCGATCAGGCTATTCAGCGCTCTCGCTTGGCGTTGGCTGGGCTGTGTGAGCGGGTTCTGGTGCAGGGTCTGGATCTGCTCGGGGTGCGTGCGCCTCGGCAGATGTAGGTGCGTGCACCTCAGCAGGCCTGGGGTGACTGATAACGCCAGCTCACCCTGCTGTCTGACGGAATAGCCAGCCTCGACAGGCTAGACAACCTCGGCAACGCAATAACGCAGCCCGTCTCCATCCGCGGAGGCGGGCTGCGTTATTGCAAAGGCGGGTTGCGGTGGGCCGCCGATGAATGACTAGCTGCTAGATGGGCTGTTACCGTGCCGATGCGGACCGCGCGAAGGCCTTTGCGATGAAGTCGCCCTGCTGTTCCAGGAGCCGGTCGAGTTCGGGACCCCGGCGCAGACGTGGGATGAAGGTGAGCCTTCCGCCAACTTCCCGGTAGGTGACGTCTAGTCCCTGCTCTTGGAGTTGGATGCGGAAAATCCTGACGTCGGTGAGGAAGATGTCCTTGGTACCGACCGCTAGGAATAGGGGCGGTAGCCCGGTGAGGTCCGTGCCGACCGGGGACAGGTCCGGGTCATCCAGGCGGGTGCGTGCGGCGTAGATACGGGCGGCGGCATGATAGGTGCGGCGCTCGTGGAAGGAGTCGTGCATATCGGTCTCGGACATGGTGGCGTTGTTTAGTTCGAGATCGATCCAGGGGGACATGAGGAGAGTCCCGCCCGGCAGCGCAGCTCCGGCTTCGCGCCGTCTGCGCAGGGCGACCAGGGCCAGTCCGCCACCAGCATTTTGTCCGCTGAGGACCCAAGGGCGTTGCGACAGCGGGAGCTCGTTGAGCACGGCTTCAACATCGTCGAGCGCGACAGGGTGGCGGTGGTCGGGGGCGAGACGGTAATCAATCATCAGCCCGGCGCAGTCGCGGGCGCGGGCGGTAGTGGAGAGCCAGTCCCAGTCTCCGCCGAGGGGGCCTGCGAGATAGGCACCGCCGTGTAGGTGAATCACGATGCCAGCGTCTGCTTTGTGGCGGTCGAGCCAGACGGTTCGAGCCCGTCCGATCATCTCGACATCGACGGCGTGTCTGCGTTGGATGCTGCCGCCGGGGACGGCTTGGCGGACGAAACCGAAGCTCTTGGTGTAGAGCCTGTCCGGGAGTGGGAGCCGCCAGACGGCGCCAGCGGTCTGAACGAGTGCGCGGCGTACACGAGACATGGCATCGCTCCCTCACGGTGGGTGATTTTCTTGTGCTGCCACCCTATCGCTCCGCGCTCATTGCCGAGCCGGTGTGATGCGACCGACCCATTGCTTGTTGATCATGATTCTCAACTAGGGTAGAGTCAATCTCGTACTCCCGGTCTCCTGGGAGTGATGGGGAGAGGGTCCGCAGGCGCAACGCCTGCGGACCCTCGTGCATCACGCCATGAACTCACGCGTGATCAGTGAGATCTCAGTGGCAAAACAGTCGACAGCTTACTTCGTCGATGACATCCAGCCTTCGAGGTTGGGTCGCATCACGACAGGTCAGGCCGCACGGATGACGGTCAGTCAGACCATATGCGTGACCGTTAAGCCGGCCAGTTATACCTCAGGCCGCGTGGTGACACGAGGAGCATGAGCAGTCTGCGCAGGTGCAGTTCGCGCAGGAGTCACTACAGTGTGCGCACTCGCACTTGTTGTGGTTGCAGGTGGAGCAGGTGCAATCGGTGCAAGAACATTTAGCACAGGCATCGTCGCAGTGCGCACACTCGCAGGTTGTGCATTCGTCGTAGTGACCATCGTGCTCGCGGTGCGCATGTCCGTCGTGAATGTAGTCCACGTGATCCTCATGCACAACGGCCTCGTGCCCGCAGTTGGGGCCGTGGGTGTGACGGTGGGTTTCAGCGGGAGTGTGTGTGAGAGTGGTCATGACAGGTCTCCTTGGTGTGTGTGAGGGCGTCGAGGAACACGTGAGCGACATGTTCATCGACAAGGCCGTAAAGCATGGACCGGCCTTGGCGGGTGGCAGAGACGAGATGTGCGTCGCGCAATACCCGCAGATGCTGGGAAACCAGCGGCTGGGACAGTCCGACCGCTTCCACGAGTTCACCGACTGTCCGGGGTTGCTCGCTGATTTCATGCACAATCGCTGCCCTCACGGGCGAGGAGAGCGCTGAAAAAAGGTCGCACACCGCCGAGTACTCGGTGATGTCTCTCGTTTCGTTACCCATGCAAAAATCATTATATAAAAAATTGCGCATGTCAAGGGGGTAGGTGTCCAGGTTTCCATCATTGATCTCCCAGCTCGACAAGCTATTCATCGCCCCTCATACGGCCCGCCGCGCCCACCATCCCTCCGGCGGCACCGCTGGCCGACCCAGCAAAATCACTCCGACATCAACTACCGTTACCCCATGACCTTTGTTCTTGTGCTCGCCGCGATGCCAGCTGAGGCCGCACCCCTTCTACCCCACCTCGCACATCCGAGCGAAATCTCCACGCACGGGTCATTCACCGTCTGCTCAGGCACACTCAACCCCGCCCCTGAGGCTCTCCCCACCGAACCCGATCAGCTGGCTAAAACCAGCCACCGTGTCAAAACCGTCCCCTGTGCTGAAACCGACCACCCTGCCGAAACCAGCCACCGTGTCAAACCTGATCACCCTAACGATCCCGATCACCGCATTCAGGTTGCACTGATCACCACCGGGATCGGCATCGCCAACGCCGCCTCAGCAGCCACATGGGGTATCAGCACCTACTCCCCCGACCTCGTCATCTCCATCGGCTCCTGCGGAGGACTCGCAGCAGACATCGAAGTGGGAACCCTCGTCATCGGCGACAGCTTCTCCTACTCCATCGCGGACGCCACCGCCTTCGGCTATGAGATCGGCCAAGTCCCCGGGATGCCCGCTCGTTTCGACGCGGCACCCGATCTCGCCGACCTTGCCACTCAGGCAGCAACACGGATCCGACCCCACCTCACCACCGCGGGCGAGGACCCCGTCCGTCGCGGACTCATGCTGTCCGGGGACGCTTTCGTCACCGCGCCACTGGCCGACGGAATGCGCACACGGTTCCCCGGAGCGTTGACCGCAGACATGGAATCCACCGCCATTGCCCAGGTCTGCCACAACTTCGACCTACCCTTCGTCGCGATCCGATCCGTCTCTGATTTATGTGGACCGCGCGCCGATCAGCAGTTTCACCTCACCCTAGACGTGGTGGCCGAAAACTCCGTGCGCGCTCTTATCGCAACGCTCACCAGCCCCGGCCTCGCGACACCCACCTCGCCTACGATCTCGCAGCCCCAGGCTCGTCCGTAAACCTTCTCTACCACGGATGCTCTGAAACGTGATCGCATATTTTGCCGCCATGCTCGGACTCGGCGTTGCCGGGTTCGACCCCTTCGGCGCGTTGATTTTGGCGGCGCTGCTCACCCTGGGAGCGCGCCGCAATGCCGGAATCCGCTTCACCCTGGCGAGCTTGGTCTCCACTGTGGGCGGCTCGGTGATAGCCTCCATTCTCATTTCGTACGTGCACCTGAGCGTTCCGCATCTGCCCGGCCTGTTCTGGGTGATCGTAATGGCGGTGCTCGCGGCGGTCCTGTTCGGGTGGGGGATTTTGCGCCTGCGGCGTCCGCCCGCACCGCATAAACCCGCTAAACCTTTGTCACCGTCCCCGCTTCTCGCCGGTGCACTGTACGGCTTAGTGGCCTTCGGGGATCCTGCCCTGTGGGGCGCAGTGGCACTCGCTGGACGCACTTATCAGCTCCATGACATCGGCATCCCGACCCTGGTGGTGTCGTTCATTCTCTGGTTCATCGCCGGTCAATGGCCACTGCTCATCGCGACGGTAGCCGCGCTGACCGGACGACATGAGCGCATGGTGGCGAGGATCGCCGCCACTATTGAGCGATGGCGAACCCCTTTGCGGCATATCGCCACAACTCTCATCATGGTTGCAGCCGCTTTTTTCGCCGCCGATGCCGCCTGGTACCTCACCGTCGGCCATTTCCTGGTGTGACCAGCGCAAACTTCAGCTACTCTAGATTTTTCCGTGGTGATGCAGCTCACTTTTTAATGTGATATCACCGACGGATAGCACCCGTCAGGTTGATGATTCACGTATGCCTTTCTACCTTAGGAGGCCCTAAACCCCTGATCGGAAGGACGCTTTCGATGCCCTCCGTCCCCACGGACCATTCGAGCCAAATCCCGCATCAACCCCAGCAGACCAGTTCCAGCAGACCACCCGAACCCGCATCAAATGCACCTGACGAGTCAAAGTACGGACTTGCCCGGGCAGTGTTCGGCGCCTCCGTCGGCACCGTCGTGCTCTGTCTCGCATTCGCCCTGATCCTCCCCCACCAATTCAACGCGGTGATCGGCGCGGTCAACACGGTGATCGTCAACAGTATCGGCTGGTACTACGTCCTGATCGTGACCGGATTTGTGGTGTTCGGACTGGTGGTGGCGTTCAGCAAACTCGGCACCGTCAAGCTCGGCAACGATGATGACGAACCCGAATACGGCGTCTTCCCCTGGTTTGCGATGCTCTTCGCAGCCGGCATGGGCATCGGCCTGGTGTTCTGGGGCGCTGCCGAACCGTTGAAGTACCTCACTCAGCAGTGGACACCCCCGGGCACCGCAAACCTCAGCCCCTCCGGCCACGCTCAGCGAGCCCTGACCCAAACATTTTTGCACTGGGGTATTCATGCCTGGGCTATTTACGTGGTGGTCGGACTCGCCGTTGCATATGCCACGCACCGTCGCGGGCGCCCGATCTCAATTCGCTGGGCGTTAGAGCCTGTGCTCGGGCGCTACACCAACTCCTGGATCGGCGACCTTATCGATATCAGCGCTGTGGTGGGCACCCTCTTCGGTGTCGCCACCTCCCTGGGCTTTGGTGTCAACCAGATCACCGCTGGCCTCGCTCACCTCGGCCTCGTTCCCGACAACGCGATGGTCAAGATCATCATCGTCATCGTCATCACCGCCCTCGCCATACTGTCGGTGGTCTCAGGCTTGGATAAAGGCATTAAGTTGCTGTCCAACACCAATATGGGGCTGGCAGCACTTTTGCTGGTGGCAGTGCTGGTGCTCGGCCCCACGCTGATCTTGCTGCGCGAGTTCGTGTCCGGCATCGGCTCCTATATCCAAAACTTTGTGCAGCTGTCGTTTCAAACCTTCCCTTTTAACGGCGAGGCGGGCGAGACCTGGCTGGCAAACTGGACCACCAACTACTGGGGCTGGTGGATCTCCTGGTCCCCGTTCGTGGGCGTTTTCATTGCCCGGATATCGCGCGGTCGCACGGTGCGCGAGTTCATCGTCGGGGTTCTCCTCGTGCCCACGCTGGTGACGGTTTTGTGGTTCACCGTTCTCGGCGGAACTGCTATTTACCAGCAGCTGTTTGAGGGTAAGGGGCTCATCTCCGACGGCAACGTGGATGTGAACACAGTGTTGTTCGACATGTTGAACAATCTGCCGGGCGGCCCAGTTCTCAGCGGTCTCGCCATCATCCTGGTCACGATCTTCTTCATTACCAGCGCAGACTCGGGCGCGTTCGTCGTCGATATGATCGCGCACCGCGGGGACCCGCAACCGCCTCGTCTAACCCGCTTTATCTGGGCAGCAGCCTCAGGTGGAATTGCCGCGGTGCTGATCGGAATCAGTGCCACGCACGGGGAAGACACTTCTGGAATGTCGGCCCTGCAAGCGCTCACATTACTGGCTGCCGCACCATTTAGCGTGGTCATGATCGGTATGTGCTTGTCCGTGCTGCGCTCGCTCAAACGCGATGTGTTGCGGATTGAAAAGGCTGAGCGCGCGGTGATCCGGCGTGAACTGGTCGAACACGTGGCCGATCAGCTCGATGTCGCCCCGCCGCCCAGGCCAAAGCAGCTTCGGATCGCTCTGCGCAGGCGCCACAAGTAGCAGGCAGATGCCATACATAGCAAGCAGATGCCATAAGTAGCAATCAGATGCCATACGTGGCACGCAGACGCCATAAGTAGCAATCAGATGCCATAACTAGAGTCGACTTGCCACAGACAAGGGCCATCAGCACACAGCCCTAAACACTGAGACGGGCCCGATCAGCAGCGGGGGTGTCATACCGCTGTTGATCGGGCCCTAGCTCTGAGCGCGCTCAGTGCGCTGGAGGCGAGTGACCTTAACCCTTTTGGCGCCCTTTAAAGCGCGGGTTCTTTTTGTTGATGACGTACAGACGTCCGCGGCGGCGCACAACTTGGGCACCGTCTTTGTTGACGAGGGATCGAATTGAGGCACGGACTTTCATTTCGCGGCCTTCTTTCCGTAGCGACGGTTGAACTTCTCAACCCTGCCAGCGGTATCCACGATCCGGGTATTGCCGGTGTAGAACGGGTGTGATGCCGAGGAGATCTCGACATCGATCACCGGGTATTCCTGACCGTCTTCCCACAGCATCATGGTGTTTGAGCTGCGGGTGGACCGGGTCAGGATCGCGAAATCGGCAGACTTGTCGCGGAAGATGACGGGGCGATATTCGGGGTGGATACCCTGTTTCACGGAGTATTTCCTTTCAAAGAGCAGCGGTCATTACCAGCTGGACTTGGTGACTCCGGGCAGTTCGCCCCGGTGTGCCCGCTCGCGGAAGTTCACGCGCGACAGTCCGAACGTGCGCAGGTAGGCGCGAGGGCGACCGTCCACCACATCGCGGTTGCGCACACGCGTGGCGCTAGCATCGCGAGGCATTCTTTGCAGCTGTCGAACAGCCTCTGCCCGAGCTTCGTCGGTCGTCTCGGGGCTCTTAATAACGCGCTTGAGTTCAGCTCGTCGCTCCGCGTATCGGGCGACGATTTCGCGACGCTGGTTATTGCGGGCAATTTTTGATTTCTTAGCCATTGTTAGCGCTCCTCGCGGAACTCGACGACCTTGCGCACCTGCGGATCGTACTTGCGGATCGTGAGCCGGTCGGGCGTGTTCCGTCGGTTTTTTGTCGTGTAGTAGGTGTATCCGGTACCCGCGGTGGAACGCAGCTTGATAATGGGCCGAATATCGGTGCTTTTCTTAGCCATGATTTACCTCATACCTTCTCGCCGCGCGCCTGGATCTCGGCCACCACAGCGTCGATTCCACGCTTGTCGATGGTCTTGATACCGCGAGCGGAGACGGTGAGGCGGACCCGGCGTCCGAGCGACGGAACGTAATAGGTCTTCTTGTGAATATTTGGCTCGAACCGGCGCGAGGTGCGCCGGTTCGAGTGGGAGACGTTCTTGCCGAAACTGGGCTCAGCTCCCGTGACTTGACAACGTGAGGCCATGGTCAGCAACTATAGGGTTTGATAATCATTCTCGTCAAGAATGATGACCTACCCCTGAGCCACTAGATAGGGATGCCATGAGCGCAGACATGAGTGCACATCCACCGGGCCAGCCGCCCCACAACAACCCGTTCGGATCAGCAGCTGGACCCCGCCGCGATGGCAGCACGCCGATCAGCGTGATCGCCTCCATTGACCAGGTGCTACGCGATGCCCTCATCTTCAATCTGGTCACCGATCGACCCGACCTCGTCGTCCTGCGTCACGACGTAAACGCCGAAGAGGGGCTAATCCGCCGCCTTGTGATCGATTCCACCGGCATTATCGAGGACACCCCCGTCGAACTCGACCATCCGTGCATTTCCTGTGCCATGCGCGAAGATGCCGTCCCCACCCTCGCACGGCTTGTGGCCGATGGCCGGTGGAACGCGATTGCCTTCGCTCTGCCGCTCAGCGCTGATCCGCAGCTCATCGCCCGCACCCTCTCCCCCGCGTGCAAAAACGAGCTTCGCGGCGCTCACCTCGCGGCTGTCTGCGCGGTCGTCGACGTGAACACCGCGGTCGATGACCTTCTAGGCGAGGCCACCCTGGCAGAGCGCGGAATTTGCTGGGCCGGCGAGGACGAGCGGAGCGTCGGTGAGACTTTGGCTGCCCAGCTCGAATACGCCGACGTGGTGGTCCGCTCACATGAGCTAATGCACAGTTCGTCGGCAGATCCGGGCCGTGACGCCGCATCCGGCGGTCATACCGCAGCCGGCAACGATGCCTCGCCCAGCCCTCATGGTGCACCCGGTATCCCCGCATCGCCGTCTCCCGCGGCGTTGGGCAGTGAGCTGCTGGATCATCTGTGCCCGTTTGACACGCTGACGGTTAATGGCCTGCACGATGTCGATGTGGATGTGCTGCTGAATACGGAGCACTGCCTGAATGTCGCCGCTGAACGGATCGACCCGCGTTCAGCCCAGCCCTGGGGAGGGCCGAGCACGCACGGAGTGTGGACCCTTGACTTGGTCTCGGAGCGCCCGTTCCATCCAGACCGTTTTCTGGCCAATATCGAACGGCTCGGGGCCGGACGGCTGCGCTCACGCGGACGGTTCTGGGTGCCGTCGCGTCCGAGCACGGTCTGCCAATGGGATGGCGCAGGCGGACAGGTCTCCATCGGTGCGTTCGCCTCGACCGGCGCTGACCTTCCAACCACCAGGCTCATTATCACCGGCATTGACGCTGATCAAGACCGGATTCTGGAAGCGTTTGCACAGTCACTGCTGACCGAGGATGAGTGGGAAGCGGGCCTGTTGCCGTGGCTCGGTCAAGAGGATGTGCTCGCTCCCTGGCTCGGTGAGCGCAGCATCACTGGGGCGTGAGATAGCCGGAACTCGCGAGAGATGCCGGTCACTGCTGGTATTCGGGGTGCCCACGGCTACTGCATCGCTGAACGATCCACCGGATGGATGAGCTGCTTCCCCGAGGCTAGAGCGCGCAGGTTGGCCACGATGCGTTCCGGGGCACCGACGGGTCGCCCGCCTGCGCCGTGTGGAGTCACAATCAGACCTGGTGCATCCCACAGAGGCGATTCCTCGGGCAGCGGCTCCACCGCGGTGACGTCTAACGCGGCGCCGCCGATGCGTTGGGCCCGTAGGGCCTCAAGCAGAGCATTCTCATCAAGAGTCGCTCCCCGGCCCACGTTGATAACGAGGGCATGTTTCGGTAAACGGGCGAAGGTATCGGCCCCGAGAATTTGCTCGGTGCGCGGTGTTGCCGGGAGGATGCTGATCAACACGTCTGTGCTCGGCAGGTAGTCGGCAAGTGCATCCTCGCAGATCACGGGGAAGCCTTCGCGCTTTCCTGCGGTGCGGGCAATGCCGGTGACATCGGCGCCGAGCATCTTCAGCATCGGCGCAAGATGCTGACCGATTTCCCCGAAGCCCCAGATCAGTATCCGCGCTCCGAGCAGGGTCGTCAGGCGCCCCTCGGGGTGAAGCGGCTGCAAACCTCCTAGTTCTCGGGACCATTCGTGGCGGGCTTGGGACTGGAGGCTTTCGGGAATTCGGCGCACGAGTGCGAGGAGAAGAGCGAGTGTGTGTTCGGCCACCGTCGGGCAGTGGAGGCCAGCTCCGGTGCAGATGGGAACCTCTGACGGGAATCCCGCCGCGATAATACCGTCGACTCCGGCGGCGAGTGACTGCACCAGTTGCACTTGTGTGAGCTGACGAGCTGCTGATTCTAGGTTCTTGCGGGAGTTGCCCCACACCACCAAAGCATCGGCGTCATGGAGAGTTTCGGGGATCACCTCACGCGCGTTATAGGTGATTGTTTCCCATCCCTGCGGCAGCAGTGAGCTTCCGTCGGGGATTGTGAAATCCAAAGGCATGGTGTCGGGCAGTAGAACCTTCATGTCCTCAGCCTATGCCCGTCGGTTCCAACGCTAGGCCTGCCGGTTCCAACGCTAGGCCTGCCGGTTTCGAGGGTATGCCGCGGGGACTCGTACTCTCTTTCTCGTGCCTGGGTAGGTCAGCCTTTTCTTGCTACTAGCATCCTGCCGGTTTGCCTTCGCTTGAGGTTTCGGTGGCTTCGAGCGACTGCGGGCAGACATCAGCCGGGATGGTTCCCGGCGCCAAAATATCTGGTTCATCGTCATCCTCGTCTGCGCTGCGGGACTTGCGCACGGGGGCCACGTCGAACCGGGGCGGCCAGCGTTGGGCGAGCACGGGTTGAACGCCTCGTCCGATGCGCAGCCACAGCAGCACGATCACAACGGTCAGGCCTGTGGCGATGCCTCCGGCAAACAGAGTCCACCGCGGCCCAAGGTATTCGCCGACCCACCCGATCACGGGTGCACCGATCGGGGTTCCGCCGAGGAAGATCGCCATGTACAGGGCCATCACGCGCCCGCGGACCTGGGGATCACAAGCCAGTTGCACCGAGGCGTTAGCGCAGGTCATGACGGTGAGTGCGCATAAACCGACGGGAACCAGGACGATGGCGTAGATGGTGTAGGTGGGCGCGAATCCGAGGATGATGATGCCGATGGTGAATCCGGTGAGCGCCCCGAGTAGCAGGCGCAGGCGTGGTTGTGTTCGCCGGGCGGCGATGAGCGCGGCGGCTAGGGTTCCGATCGCCATAATGGAGCCAAGTAACCCGTATTCGCCTGCACCTTTACCGAAGACTGCGGTGGCCATGAGCGCGTTGGTGATCTGGAAGTTCAGCCCGAAGGTTCCGAGCATGAACACCATGAACAGGATGACGACAATGTCTGGGCGATGCCGCACATAGGCGATGCCTTCGCGGATTGCTCCTGGTCCGCGGCGGGCAGGGGCTGGGGTGAGGTCCCCGGGGCGCATGAGCAGGAGGGACCCGATCACGGCAATGAAGCTGAGGGCGTTGATGCCGATGTCGGGGGCGATGCCCCAGGCTGCGATGATGAGTCCGGCGAGGCCGGGTCCGAGCAGGCGGGCGCCGTTAAACGAGGCGCTGTTGAGGCCGACTGCGTTGGGGACCAGTCGCAGCGGAACCATTTCGGGTACGAAGGATTGCCGGGTGGGGTTATCTACCGCGGAGATCACGCCTTGCATCAGGGCGAGGAGGTAGACGTGCCACAGCTGAACGGTTCCGGTGACGATCAGCACCCAGAGGATTCCGGCGTTGAGTGCTAGCAGAAGTTGGGTGGCGATTAGTAGCCGCCGTTTGGGTAGGCGGTCGGCCATGGCACCGGCGAAGGGGGCGAGTATTGCGATGGGGATGAACTGGAGGGCGGTGACGTAGCCGAGAGCGCTTGCGGAGTGGTCGGTCAGTTTTGTGAGGACGAGCCAGTCTTGGCCGATGCGGGCCATCCAGGTGCCCATATTGGAGATGAATGCACCGATGAAGAAGACGCGGTAGTTAAAGATCGAGAAGGAGGCAAAGGTTCGTCCTGCTCCTTGCGACACTATCTACCACCTCCTGGAGCCCATTTTAGACCTGTTTGACGGGGCACCTTTTAGCTCACCCGGTTGGGAGCGGGGTCCTTGCCTGCCGTGAGTGCGGACTGCACTTTGGCTAGGCGTTGGCGCAGTTTGTTTTCGCGGGCGGGGTCCTCTCCCACGTCTTTGGTGCGCTCGACATAGTCCTCTCCGTAGGTCAGCAGTAATAGGTCATCCAGCAGGCGGATCGGGCCTGGCATGTAGCGGTAACCCATGACCGAGCGCAGTTGGTCGAGGTCGATTTGGGCGAGGAATGCGTGTAGGTCGTTTAGAGTTTCGATGCCCATGGCGCGCATGAGGCGCAGACCCCACCGGTAATGGGATTTTCGGGATAGTCCTCTGCCTGGCAGTGCGTCGAGCAGACCGTCGCGAACGTCCTCGGCTTCGATCAGGCGATGAGCCTCGGCTTGTTCGCGCCGTTGTTGTTCGAGCAAGCTCTGTTCAATTTGCAGCTGTTGAATCTTGGCGAATTCGGCGTCGGCGAGTTCCAGTAGGCCCGAAGCCAGGGTCAGGGACCGATCAATTTCAGGTGTGGCCGCACCGGAGGTCGGTTTATAACGCACCCCATGCTCGAACTGTGCCCAGGCATCCTGCAGGATGGTCCGGATCTGAATTTCGGCTGTGCCCAGGTCACCGTTGTCCACGATCAGGTGTAGCCCTGCGTATCCGATCTGCCCGCGTGCCCGCACTTCCCTCGATTTATCGCGAATCTGGACCACGGTCATTTCATCGCCGATCAGGTCCGCGATCCGCGCAATATCCGATTCGATGTTGCACACGATGCGTACCCCGACCAGATCGTGAACATCATGCATTCCGCCGATGTCGTCGCGTGCGAGTTTGCCTTCCAACGAATCGACTTCTTTAGCCCGGGCGATCACATCGCGGAAGTCCACGCCCTCGTCGACAAGAATTTCCTGAACGCGAGTCTGCAGCCGCACCGCTGACCGTAGGTACTCGTCCCGACGCGCCGCATAGCAGTCGAGATCTTCCGGGCCATGCCCCGATGATGAGTTACCACACGATGCTGTACCCGCTGCCGAAGCACCCGCCACGGAAGCATCAAGCCTTGGCGCACCCAGTGTCAGGTCACCCGACGACGCTGGACCCGGCCTCAATGCACCTGTGGACGCTAGACCCGGCCTCGACGCGCCCGACGGGGGTGCACCCTCAGGAGCCGGAGTCGAGGAAGCGCTGTCCAGGAGTTCGTTGGTCACGCATTAAGCCTACTGAAGAGGTACGTCACGCGAACCAGCAAGCGCCCCATTCACATTCTGTCCACTATTTGGATGTTTCTTTCGCACATAGTGGACGATCACTACCGTAAACCCCTACCAAGCAGGGATTTACCCTCCGGATAAGCGCACCACCCCGCGTCAACCGGACCGCACAGCGTTCCGCGCACCGGACTCACCGTCTGGCGCACTGAGCAGTGCATGCGCTATCCGGCGCACCCACCGCGTTCCGCCGTGGCCATCGCACCACCGGGACACCGAAGCACCAGATCAATCAGTCGAGGCGCTACCCATTGCCGCGGCCGCACCATCCGGTGCCGCACCTTCGCGCTGCGCGCCGAAACGTCGTCCGTAAACCGCCGTCTCACCCGACCCCTCCCCTCACCCCTGGAAGGATCCCGTGACTACCACCCTCACGCAGACCGAGCCGTCCGCGAGAAACTCCCGGGGCAAGGTCATCATCGCCTCGCTCATCGGCACCTCGATCGAGTTCTACGATTTCTACATCTACGCCACCGCTGCGGTCCTGATCTTCCCCGCACTGTTCTTCCCCGACGCTTCCAACAGCACCACGGCACAGTTATCCTCATTTGCCGTTTTCGGAGTCGCCTTCCTAGCGCGCCCAATCGGTTCCCTGCTGTTCGGACATCTCGGCGACCGCATCGGACGCAAAGGCACGCTGGTCGGATCACTGCTAACCATGGGCATTGCGACCGTGGTCATCGGTCTCCTGCCGACGGCTCTCACCCCCGGCTGGGCCATTCTTGCCCCGCTCGCGCTGGTCATCTGCCGGATGGCGCAAGGCATTGGGCTCGGCGGAGAGTGGTCGGGAGCGGCCCTGCTCGCCACCGAAAACGCCCCCGAAGGCAAACGCGCGGTGTACGGCACCTTCCCTCAGCTCGGCGCCCCCATCGGATTCATCGTCGCGAACCTCTTCATGCTCGTGCTGTCACAGGCCATGAGCAACGCCGACTTTATGTCCTACGGATGGCGCATTCCGTTTATCGCCTCCGCTGTGCTGGTCATGGTCGGGTTGTACGTGCGGATCAGCCTGATCGAATCCCCGGCCTTCACCGCCGCCAAACAGAAGCAGCAGATTGTCAAAATGCCGCTGCTGGAAACGGTGCGCACCCACCCGGTCCAGTTGGTGCTGGCAACCTTCAACATGGTCGGCACGTACTGCATCTTCTACCTCCTCACAACATTCGTGCTGACCTTCGGCACGACCCCCTCAACGGTTGAGTCGGCCCGCGCCGCAGCAGCCACGGCGGGTAAACCGTTTAACGCAGCCGCCTTCGTGCCCGGTCTCGGCTACACCCGTGAACAGTTCATCTTGATGCTGGTCATTAGCTGCGTGTGCTTCGGCATCTTCACGTTCCTCGCGGGCCCGTTGGCAGAGCGTTTCGGACGGCGCAGTCACTTGCTCGTCGTCACCATCGGAATCGTGGTGTACGGCCTGGTGTGGAGCCCGCTCTTACAGGGCGGAACCGTCGGGGTCATGATTGCTCTTATGGTTGGCTTTGCTCTCACCGGCCTCTCATTCGGCCCCATGGGTGCCCTGCTTCCTGAAATGTTCGCGACCAATGTGCGCTACACCGGCTCAGCGGTCGCCTACAACATGGCCTCCATTTTGGGTGCGGCCATCGCCCCGTTCATTTCCATCGCTCTGTGGTCCTGGGGCGAAGGCTCACCGTTCTGGGTCGGCGTATACCTTTCGGGGGTGGCTCTGCTCACCGTCGCATCCCTGGCCCTCACCAGGGAAACCCGCAACGTGGATTACGTCGGCAACGCAAGCCTAAGCCGTTAAAGCCTGACGCTGGAGGGCGCTCGAAGGAGTACCTGCGTCACACGCAGGTTGCAGGTCACGGGTCGCTGACAGGGTTCTGTATGGATCGTTCCATGGGTCCACTCAGAGCCCTGTCGGCATGTCATGGGTCGAGGGTTGTGGAGCTACCTCAATGGGCGCCGAACGCGCAATCTCGGATGCGGCTGACGACGCCCGGGGCAGTGTCCGGACGACGCTTCGTCAACGTAGCCTTTCGGTTCGCGCAGTGCCCCGGCGGCGGTGCCGTTCGCTCTTCCGACTCTGCCCCGCAAGGATTCGCTTCAGACGCATATGCGTGAGCGCATGCTGTATGCATAGCGCCCCACAGGTCAGGCCAATCCTTACCACGAATTCGACCCACAAAACCCATTGTCTATTGATGAGACAGCCGCACATGCATAAGCGATGCAATTTTGCCGGCCATTAATACCATCAGGCACCTACATGGAGGCTCGTAGGTGTCATTTCAGGCAGCCCAACAAGGACCACAAACAATCTCTCATCAGCGATGATATGTACACCAAAGACGGTCACCCAAACCCACAGAATACAAATTAATGACAGTGATAAAACTGTCAGCTCCCTAGTCTCATCATTCTATTTGACCACACCCCAATATCACCAATGGGTATACTTAAAAGCTCTACGCGGCTAGACCGCAAGAATCACAGAAAAATGAGGCACCGACACACACCACTCACCTTCACAAGGCGTTGGTCATACACGGTCGCCGACCCGATAAAGCCCACCAGCTAATTCTGGCGCCAGAGCACCCCGATAAACGGCAGAGCCGCTAACCCCGTGGGCTTTTTCGGTTTCTTCTCTTCTTCTTGCATCAGTTTAGCTTTGGCAGTTTTCCAGGCGGGAGTTATTGAGTAATCATATTTCGCTACGCCTCGGTCGCCCGCCCCACTGGTTCCTGACTGCGAGCCGTCAACAGCATACGACCGTAGAACATGTGCGGAGATCGGAAGCTTCTTCGGGATGGGGCCACCATTATCGGCAATTGTGTCCTCGTCCCGGATCGGCACGCCGAGAACTTTCATAACCTGCTCTTCATTGGTGCCAAAAAGCTCATAAATATCAACCTCCTCACCTGCTTCAACACGCTTTGAAATCATCGTAAGCGGGAAGAGCAGAATAGAGGTCTCCGGAACGTTAATAGCGGGGTCGATACCGTACTCATCTTCGACCTCCACCCATTCAAAATCAATGCGAGCGCCCCGCACCATGGCGTCACCGAGCAGAATCCCTAGCGACTGCAACTCATATGTGTGCTCCGCGGTGAACCGACCGGACTCTAACGCCTGCTTAATGAACTGCAGCTTCGTTGTGTACCGCTCGAAGTACTGCTGATGATCCTCAGGGATGAAGCTAAGCCCCCACTCACGAGCATGGTCGAGCCTGGCTTTCAGTTCACTCCCAAGAGGTCTAATCGTCGTCATAATCTCAGTGTATAGTCCGGACGTGGTCCACATCTCATCCGGACTACACCGCAACTACACCCGTTCCGAGGCCGGAACCGCATCCAGCGCAGTCACAATTGCCTGCACACTGGCTTTCGCGTCACCGAACAGCATCGACGTGTTGTCTTGGAAGAACAACGGATTCTGCACACCCGCGTATCCGGCTGCCATGGACCGTTTGAACACGACCGTGTGAGCCGCTTCCCACACGCACAGCACCGGCATACCGGCAATCGGTGAACCAGGGTCGGAAGCCGCCGGATTCACGGTATCGTTCGCCCCGATCACCAGCACCACATCGGTGTCTGCGAAGTCATCGTTAATCTCGTCCATTTCCAGCACGATGTCATACGGAACCTTAGCCTCAGCCAGTAAAACATTCATATGGCCAGGCAAACGCCCCGCAACCGGGTGGATACCGAAACGAACATTGACGCCGCGTTCGCGAAGCCGGGCGGTGAGATCCGCAACCGGATACTGAGCCTGGGCAACCGCCATACCGTATCCGGGGGCGATCACCACCGAACGCGCCTCGGCGAGCAGCTGAGCCACACCCGCGGCATCCAATTCGTGGATCTCGCCATCCTGGTCGGCGCTGGCGCCAGCCGAAGTCTCAGCCCCGAAACCGCCGAGGATCACCGACACGAAGGACCGGTTCATAGCGCGGCACATGATGTAGGACAAAATCGCACCGGACGCGCCCACCAGAGCACCGGTCACAATCAGCACATCCAAACCGAGCATGAACCCAGCCGCGGCGGCTGCCCAGCCCGAATACGAATTCAACATAGAGACCACTACCGGCATGTCAGCCCCGCCGATAGCGGCCACCAAGTGCCATCCGAGAGCGAAGGCGATGACGGTCATCAGCAGCAGCGATGCCACCTGAATCCAGAACACGTCGACGGTGAGGAACACAATCAGCAGCACCAGACAGACCAGCAGAGCCACCAGGTTTAGAAGATGCCGCGCGGGCAGAGTAAGCGGCTTCGAGGGGATCAGGCCGCGCAGTTTCCCGAAGGCAACCAGCGAGCCAGTGAAGGTAATCGCGCCAATGAACATGCCCAGGAACACCTCGAGGAGGTGCACGGTGTCCCCGTGACCGTCGAGGAAGGAGTTCAGCCCCACTAGCACGGCGGCCATGCCAACGAACGAGTGCAGCAGGGCCACAAGTTCGGGCATGCCCGTCATCTCCACGGTGAGCGCACGCCACAGGCCTACCGCCCCGCCGATCAGCAGAGCAATGGCCAGCAGCACCGCGCTGGTAACCAGGCCGGCTCCCGGCGTAGCTCCGTGGAATGCGGTCACGATGGTGGCAATCAGCGCAATCAACATGCCAGTAATGCCAAAGGCATTCCCCAGCTTGGCGCTTTCGTGGGTTGACAACCCCGCGAGCGCGAGGACGAACAGCAGCGCAGCGACAATATAAGCAGCAGTAACAGCGGGCAGGAGCATCTCAGGCCTTCCGGAACATGCGGAGCATCCGCTGGGTAACGGCGAATCCGCCCACGATGTTGATCGAGGCGATGAGCACAGCGAAGAAGGCGATGATCTTCACCAGCCAGTTATCGCTTGTGATCTGGTAAATCGCACCGACGACGATAATGCCGCTGATCGCGTTGGTCACGCTCATCAGCGGGGTGTGCAGCGCATGGCTGACCTTCCACACGACGTAGTATCCGACGATCACCGCGAGGACGAACACGCTCAGGTGGATCAAAAACGCCCCGGGAAGAAGCGGCGAAATCCCCAGGAATACCAGGCACGGGATCGTCACTGCCAAGTACGTTACCCACCAGGGCCGAGGCGGTTTAGGCGGAGCTTCTTCCGTCGGCGCGGCAGCGGGGGCTACGGCCGGTGCGGGCGCAGCAGAGACAGCCACCGGTGGCGGTGGGAACGTCACCTCCCCGTCGCGGGTCACCAGCATCGTGCGCACGATGACATCCTCGGTGTCGACCACGAGCTGGCCGTCTTTCTCAGGAGTCATCAACGTCAGAAGGTTCACCAGGTTGGTGCCGTACAGCTGCGAGGACTGCCCGGGAAGACGGGACGGCATGTCGTCATAGCCGATGATGACAACGCCGTTGTCACTCACGTACGCCTCACCGCGCCGAGTCAGCGTGCAGTTACCTCCGCCTGCGGCGGCGAGGTCCACGATCACGCTTCCGGGGCGCATCGCGGCCACCATCTCATCGGTAATTAAGCGGGGCGATGGGCGTCCCGGCACCGCAGCGGTGGTGATCACGATATCGGCCCAGGCACACTGTTCGGCATACAGTTCAGCGGCTTTGGCGGCGTCCTCAGCTCCGGGTTCACGTGCGTAACCGTCCGAAGATGCCGGACGCATACCCCCGCTGGCGGTGACAAACTCGGCGCCCATCGACGTGACCTGTTCAGCGGTTTCCGGGCGCACATCGCTGGCCCGTACCACCGCGCCAAGGCTTCCGGCCGCGCCAATCGCCGCCAGTCCGGCCACCCCGGCACCGAGCACAAAGACTCGGGCGGGCGGCACTTTACCGGCAGCGGTGACCTGGCCGGTGAAGAATCGTCCGAACGCGCCGGCGGCCTCCACGACGGCCCGGTAACCGGAAATGTTCGCCATCGAGGAGAGCGCATCCATCGACTGCGCGCGCGAAATACGCGGCACCATATCCATGGCGAGCGCGCACACGCCGCGCTCAGCCAGAGCGTCGACCAGCTCGGGGTTCTGGGCTGGGTACAAGAATGCGGCGAGCACTGCACCGGAGCGCAGCAGCGGCACATCCTTCACATCCAAGGGCCCGACGGCGAGCACAATGTCCGCGCCCCAAGCTTCTTCACGGGTGACGATCTGGGCGCCGGCCTCGGCATATGCTGAATCCGGATGGGATGCCAGCACACCGGCTCCGGCCTCAATCAGCACCTCATAGCCGAGACTTGCCAGCTTCTTCACAGTCGTAGGGGTGGCTGCTACCCGTCGTTCTCCAGGCGCACTTTCGTGGGGGATCCCGATCCTCATGATTCTGATTTCATCATGCAGGTTGCAGGACTACATTGATTTCATGCCTATTTGTCGACGCAGATCACGTAAAAACCGTGGGGGATCGGCATCGGGAGCCGGAATGTCCCGAACTGTGCTCGACCGTGTGGCACAGATGCGCCCCAGCTCAATCACGGCACCGTTGGCCTCAGCCGGGGTGGTGGGTGCGAGCGCCGCCACCTGGGTAGCGACCTCTCCGAGTCTCATCCCCCGCACCTGGTGGTCCACAGCGGCCAACGTCGGGCTCTCCCAGGTATATGGGTACGTGGCAGGCAAAGCCGGGGCTCAAGCGTTGAAGGTCGCCGCGCGCGCATTGGGGGTTAAAGCCAGCATTAAGCCTGAGGGCCGGAATGCTCTGCGCTGGATCGGGGCGGCCTCTTTCGTCGGGATGTCGGCCTATTCGTGGGTGCGTGGAGAGATCCGCCAACGCGAAATCACCCGCCTGGTGTTTGAAGAACCAAAACAGTCGTGGACGCAAGCGGCGGGAGTGGGCACTGGGATTGCCCTGTCCTGTGCGGTTTTGGCATCGGTGCGCGGCATTCTGATCGCCCATCACGCGCTGCATCGGGCTATCGGTCACCGTCTGCCCGGCCCGGTTGGGCAGGTGGTCTCGCTCGCAGCCATCGGCGGTCTCGGGGTGGTCGCTGGCGAGCGCCTGGTGCGCGGCGAACTTCTGCAATGGGCTATCCACCAAGCAGAGCGCACCAATTCCATGATCGCCCCCGGTTCCACTCCCCCGCGCAGCACGCTGCGTTCGGGATCCGCCGAGTCCTTAGAACGATGGCAGACCCTAGGCGCAGCCGGTCGGCGCATCGTGACCGGCGGCCCCAGCGCCGAACAGATCGCTCGCGTCACCGGTGCCCCCGCGATGGAACCTATCCGGGTGTATGCGGGGAAAATGCCGCCTGGCCGGAGTCTGGATGAGGCGGTCGATATTGTGCTGGCCGAACTCGACCGGACCGGGGCATGGGATCGACGTGTGCTCGCAATCTTCACCGGAACAGGCACCGGCTGGCTTCAAGAATGGTCGCTATCGGCGATTGAATATCTCACGGGCGGAAACTGCGCAACCGCATCCCTGCAATACAGCGTCTACACCAGCGGATTGTCCTATATCCTGGATCGCCAAGCCCCTCGCGCCGCTGGTCAAGCACTATTTCAGGCGGTGCGGCAACGCTTGGATCTGATCCCGAAGGACAAGCGTCCGCGACTGTTCGTCGCAGGGGAATCGCTTGGGTCCTACGGCGGTCAAGCAGCGTTTGCCTCACCGGAAGACCTGCTTAGCAATGTGGATGGCGCCGTGTGGACCGGCACTCCGCGTTTTACGCCATTGTGGCAGCAGTTCACCGCTCGGCGGCGCGGAGGATCACCGGAAGTTGCCCCGATTGTTGATGACGGTCGGCACGTCCGCTTCATTACCCATCCCGACGATCTGGTGCGCAATTTTTGGGGTGGCCCTTACGAACCGTGGGAGGCCCCGCGGATCGTGTACGCGCAGCACGCCAGCGACCCGGTGGTGTGGTGGTCTCCGCGCCTGCTGTGGGAGGAACCCGATTGGCTGCGCCAGCGTGTCGGCAAGGACGTCTCCCCCGCGGTGCGCTGGTTCCCCTGGGTCACGTTCTGGCAGATCGCCGCCGACATGCCGCTATCGATCTCCGTACCCGGCGGGCACGGGCATAGCTACCGCGAGGCCATGGTGCCCATTTGGGCGGCGGTTCTTGGCGAGGATCCGCGACAGGACCGCTCCGCCATCGTGGACGCCATCCGCGCCAGCATGTAGGTCAGTATCTGAACCTGCCCCCGTCTGAGACCGAACCCACCTAGAGCTAATTGCCTTAGGGCTGATCCCCGGTCGCCACCGGCAGATCAGGGTTAGCGCTCCACTGCGACCACGACCCCGGAAAAAGCCGCACCCGCTCATAACCAGCCTGTTCAAGCGCAAGCATCAGATGACAGGCCGTCACGCCCGACCCGCAGTACGCAATGATCTCCCGATCAGGACGCAAACCACCCAGAGCAAATATCTCCCGCAAGCCCATCGGGGTCAGAAAACAACCGTCCTCATCCAGCGACTGCGCAAAGGGCTGATTCAATGCCCCGGGAATATGCCCTGCACGCGGATCCACCGGTTCGGTATCGCCCCGATAGCGCTCCGGGGCGCGAGCATCCAGCACACACGCCGACCCGTCCGCAACCTCCTCCACGGTGGCAAGCCGTTCACGCGGCCACGGCTTCGGGGTCAACACCGCGGGCACCGGGGTCACTTCACCGGATTCAACCGGGCCATCCCAGGCGGTAAAGCCACCACTTAGCAGCGCAGCGTCGTGTCCGAGTGCACGCAGCATCCACACCAGGCGGGCCGCCGCGCTGCCCTGCCGGTCGTCGTAGGCCACCACAACGGTGTCATCCCCAATTCCCGCCGCACCGAGCGCCGAAGCAAACGTCTGCGGGTCAGGCAGCGGGTGCCGGCCTTCCGCTTCGGATGCGGGCGCCGCGAGCGCGCCATCGAGGTCCAAGTACACAGCCTGAGGAAGATGGCCTGCGAGATAGTTTTCCCGTCCGGTTGAGCCGTCGATGGCGAACCGGATATCGACCAGCGCGAGGGGTCGGGTGGAACCTTCGCGCTGGAGCCGGTCGAGACCAGCCCGGTCGATAATGGGCGGCAATCCGAGCGAGGTTCCTGACGGCCAAGGCCCCGGCACCGTATCCGCGGCACCAGAACCATCATTCGCAGTCACTAAACCATCATTCGCAATCACTGAACCATCATCCAACGTGTGTGCGCACATGACTCAATGCTAGGCCTAAGGTTCGCAGGCGTCGCAGATCACACGGAGTTACGCTGTTGCCATGAAAATCGCTTTCCTGGGAACCGGCAAGCTGGGCACCGAATTAGCCCGCCACCTCCTGCGAGACCACGACCTCACGGTATGGAACCGCACCCTCGAACGAACGAAGCCTCTGCGCGATGAGGGGGCCACCTGCGCTGCGACCCCTGCGGAGGCGGTTGCTGGTGCCGAGGTGGTGGTCAGCTGCCTGTTCGGCCCGGATGCCGTCCGCGAGACGATTATCGCCCCACAGCTCATTCCCGACGGTATGCCCTGGTTGGATGCGACGACGGTGTCGCCGGCGGACGGGGAGGAGTTCGCCCGTGCTGTCCCCAGCTATGTGGCAACCCCCGTGGTCGGCTCCCTGGGGCCGGCCCGGGCTGGCAAGCTCGGCGTCTACGTGGGCGGAACGGATCCCCAGGCTCGAAAGCTCGCCGCCGAGATTGTGACCCCTTGGGCAGACGCCGACCGGCTAATCGTGGTCACCGATGCGGCTGAAGCCGCCGTCGCCAAACTGTTGGCGAACCTGGCCCTTGCAGTCAGTGCCCAGGGCTTAACCGAAGCGCTCACGCTCGGGCGGGCGCGCGGACTGGATGATGCCCGGGTTCTAGATTTGCTCGCCCACACCGGCCTGGCTTTTATCGCGGGGATGAAACGCAACTTCGTGCTCGGCGAGGCCGACGTGCGCGACGCCCACTTCGCCGTGGATGCCATCGCCAAAGACGCCCGCCTCATGCTCAGCACCTCCGACCGGGATTTGCCGGCCACCCGCGCCGCTCTGAAGTCCCTTGAGGCAGCTGAAACCCGTGGACAGGGGGCCTTCGACTTCTCGGTGATCACGTTGCCACCAGAGTCCACACCCGACGCTGATATGTGACCTGCCGCGATTTACGTCATGCCTGGAACCTCCCGACATGCCGATCCTTGCCTAGAGCGGGTAGCATCCCGTCGTCGCATACATGACTCAACGGTGAACGGAGTTTGAATTCCGTGGACGTCTCCCTCGTGGTGATCCTGGTGGTCATCCTCGCTCTGTTCTTCGACTTCACGAACGGCTTTCACGACACCGCCAACGCGATGGCAACCCCCATCGCCACCGGTGCCATCAAGCCGAAACCCGCGGTGGCTCTAGCTGCTGTGCTGAACCTGGTCGGCGCGTTCCTATCTGTCGAAGTGGCGCAGACCATCTCCGGCGGTTTGATTCGCGAAGGTGCCAATGGCGTTCAGATCACACCCGAATTTGTGTTCGCGGGTTTGGTGGGCGCTGTGCTGTGGAACCTGCTGACCTGGCTGCTGGGCCTGCCGTCATCGTCCTCACACGCCCTGTTCGGCGGGTTGATCGGCGCTGCCATCGTGGGGTCGGGCATCGGGGCAATTGACGGCGGAGTTGTCGTCCAAAAAATCCTGCTGCCCGCGCTAGTTGCGCCCGCGGTTGCCGGGACGGCGGCATTCTTGTCCACTCGTTTGGCCTACGCCATTACAGCCAAGGGCACCCGCGGATCCTTTAGAGCCGGCCAGTTATTTTCCGCGTCACTCGTGGCACTCTCCCACGGAACCAACGACGCCCAAAAAACCATGGGCGTGATCACCCTGGTTCTGGTCTCGGCAGGTATGCAGCAGGCGGGCACTCCCCCGCACTTCTGGGTCATTCTTTCCTGCGCGCTCGCCATTGCCATCGGTACGTATTCCGGAGGCTGGCGGATCATCCGCACCATGGGCCGCGGCATCACCGAAATCAAACCTGTTCAGGGCTTTTCTGCTGAGGTCTCCACCGCCTCAGCCATTCTCGCCTCCAGCCACCTCGGATTCGCCCTGTCCACCACGCAGGTCGCCTCCGGCTCCGTGCTCGGTTCGGGACTGGGACGTCGTGGTTCCTCCGTGCAGTGGGGAACGGCGGGCCGTATCGCGCTGGCCTGGCTGCTCACCCTTCCGTCGGCGGGCATTATCGGCGCTGTGTCGGCTGCTCTCATGCACGTGAGCGAAGCCGGTTTCATGATCGTCGCGATCGCCGGTATGGCCGGCATCGCAATTATCTTCGTGATCTCCCAACGCAGCGCCGTCACCCATAAGAACGCCCTGTCAGAGGTTGAGGAAGTAGGCGAGACGGTACACCGTCCCCGTCGGCGCCGCGGCAAGAAATCTGGCGGCTCTAAGGGTAAGGAGACCCGCTCATGATCGAGTTCCTTCAAGTGACCGTCGTGACTATCGGTTCCGCACTCATCTTGGTCGGCCTCTTCGCTGGCGGAGTGCGTTTACGCGGCGAAGCTCAAGAACGCACCGGTTCAACTCGGACGGCGCTCATGACAGCATCCGTCGCCTGCACCACCCTGTGTGCTCTGGCTGTGCTGTTCGGGCTCTATCTGCTCATCCCGTACTTTCACCACTGAGCCGGGCTGTGCTGAGGCCCTAGAGCGGCCTTACTTGGCGCAGCCCCGCCTGTCTTAACCCGCTCCTGACCACATCCGCACAGGCTAGAACGCACCTGCGCAGGCAGATCGCATCACCCGGTTAAAGCCACCCGTTATCCAGGGCTTTGCGCACGGCTTCCGCGCGATTGATCACCCCAAGCTTTCCAATCGCCGACGAAATGTGATTGCGCACCGTCCCCTCGGACAGATACAACCGGGCAGCGATAGCTGCGGTCGTTCCTCCCTTAGCTGTTTCCTGCAACACGGTGGTCTCTCGGTCACTGAGCGGTGAGATACCGACAGACAGTGAGGCTGCGGCAAGTTCCGGATCGAGTACCCGAAGGCCGCAGTGCACACGACGAATCCCATCGACCAGGCGCTCCACCGGTGCATCCTTCACCATGAACCCCGCAGCGCCCGCCTCAAGGGTGCGTCGAAGATAGCCCGGTCTGCCGAAGGTCGTCAGCACAATCACCCGGGTTTTCAGCCCACTTCCGACCATCCGTTCAGCCACCTCAATACCATCCTGCGGGATACGCACATTTTCGTCACCGCCGTTGACGCCGGGCGGCATCTGCACATCGAGCAGGAGAATATCGGGCCTCGTGCGCTGCACCACCTGGAGAGTCTGCGCACAGGTGGATGCCTGTCCGACAATATCGAGATCTGTTTCGAGCCCCAGTAACGCTGCCAGACCTTCCCGTAAAAGGTCCTGATCATCAGCAAGAACTAGACGTATCACGCAACCGGCTCCTCGGATTGAACGGATGCGCCATCGACATCAGAACCACGGATGCGAACGTACTCACCGACATCACTTCCGGCATATCCCGCGGCCTCGCCCCGAGCTGACCGTCCACCATCGCAGCCGCGGGCGCTCGGCTCGTTCAGAACGATGCTGAGCGAGGTGCCCCGAGGGATACCGTCTCCGCTGCGAGTATCCAATTCGAGCCGCGCCCCTACCGCCTCGGCCCGGGCAACCAGCCCTGCAAGCCCCGAACCGGGTCTATCCTGCTTTGCTTGGGGCGTGGCGCGGCGGGTCCTCTCTATCCCGAGCCCGTCGTCAACAATCGTCACCCGATCTGAATGCACCTCGATCCAGCATCGGGTGGCCTCCGAATGACGCACCGTGTTGGTAATCCCCTCCCGGATCGCGTAACCAAATAGTTCACTGACCTCGTCAGAAAGAATCGGGATCGCGGACGGAAAATATCCCGCAATCCCCGCAGCACTCAGCACCGAACGCGCAGACGCTACCTCCGTTGCGACTCGCACCTCGCGCATGCCCGATGCGGTAGCCCGCACATCGGACAGGGCCTGCCGGCTCATGGTCTCAATCTTGTCCAGCTGCTCGGCGCATGCCATGGGATCAGCAGTCAACTGACGACGCGCGAGTTGGGCCGTCACCGTAATCACCGTGAGGGAATGCCCGAGCAGGTCGTGCAAATCCCGTCCAATCCGCTCGCGTTCAGCAGCCACTGCCAGCACCGCGTTGCGCTGTTCAACCGCGCTTAACCTGGCTTCCAGTCTCGCTTTTTCAAAGGTAATGCTGAGCGATAACCCGGTAAATAGTGCTGCGACGGCCAGCAGGGCCGAGAGGGTGTTTCCCAGCCATAAAGACAGCGCGAATGCTCCGCCCGCACAGATAACGGTGAGGATACGGGCTGTTTTGAGATCTGCCAGCATGACAATAGCGCCCGCCCAAAATATTGCCATATACAGCACATCGGATGTGACGAGAAGGGCCAGCGCGACCATGAGTCCGGCCATCATTCCCAGATAAACCCAGGCTCCGCGCTGACCGAACGTGGGCCGCACGCCGGGGGCTAAAACAAAGAGCACACCGAAGACAAGACAGAGGATGGTCACCGCGACCGCAAGGTGCAACGGGTTGCCCATCCAGGCCGGAATGATCATAAAAAGCAGATAGATGAGGCTTGTGACACAGAATGCAAAGCCGCCAGATTCTCTAGCAGCCCGATAGAGCTCCCCAATCCGCATGGTCACCTCACCATCCTCTCTTTTCACGTCTTAGTATGCCCACGGGGTTTCGTCCATGCACCTGCTCACGGGAGCACGGAGGCTCACCGTCTCAGCCTCGGGTCCTACCTCCCATGCGACGGAATCCGAGCATCGCGAGAAGACCCAACACCACCGTCCAGATCACCAGGATCACAAACGCGCTCACGGGAACAGCTCCGCCTTCAAACGTCCACCGACCAAACTCACTGATCGCAAAGGTGGGAAGCGCTTTACCGACGTTTTGAAGCCATGCCGGCAGCATTTCCATCGGCATCCACAAACCGCCTGCAACGGCAAACAGCATGAGCACAATAGTGGTGGTCGCCTGCACCGCGCTGGCCCGCAAGAACAGACCGATGACGATGCCGAGCAAAATCATCGGAAGCAGCGTGACCCACAGCATCGGAAGAGCCAGCAACCACGTGCGCACACTAAATGGCGCTGTTCCAACAACCGCCCCGGCAATAAATACGCCAATCAGGGCGGGTAGCAGCACCAGGCTGGCAGTCACGATTTTCCCGATCAAAAAGTCGCGGTTACTGAGCCCGGCAATGAGCAGCTGACGAATCCAACCGCTGGCACGTTCGGTCTGGATACGAGCACCCGCATTCAAAGCTGCGCCGAGACCCCCGTAAGCAGCCATATTGACCATGAACACGGTTCCAGCGGAGACCTTTCCAAGCTCATTGGAACCCCAAATCGCGTTGAACAAAATGAACAGCATGATTGGCAACGCGACCGTGAAGAAGACGAATGTGCCGTCTCGAAAAACCCCGAGGGTATTGCGGAGACAGTAGCTAAGCAAAGGTGAGGATGCGCGGGCGGTTGCTGATCGTTGCGGATTGGCGTGGGGAGGACGGGGGTATGCGGTTTGGTTGATGCGCCCGGTGGGCGAGCTGGGATTCGACATGGCTGTGTCCTTTCAGTGGCTGGTGAGTTGAACGAAAGCGTCTTCGAGCCGCGGCGCCGCAACCTCCACGCCGTGAACGGGCAGATCCGAGGTGAAAATGTCTCGCAACGTAGCGTCGGAATCGTCGGTGTCGATCCGTACCCGGGATCCGTCCATGCGCACCCCGGTCACGCCAGACAGGTGGGCGAGGGCTTCAGGGGCAACACCTGTCAAGCTGATGCTGCGGCCACCGGCCACGTTTTTAATGTCGTGCCCGGTGCCGTCAGCAACCTTGCGTCCACGGTCCATCACCACCACCCGGTCGGCTTCCTGGTCCGCTTCGTCGAGGTAGTGGGTGGCGAACACGATGGTGCGTCCTTCGCGCGCCACCTGGCGCATGCGCGACCAAAAGCTGCGCCTCGTTTCTACATCCATGGCGGCGGTTGGTTCGTCGAGCAGCAAGATCTGGGGGTCGCCCAGTAACGCCATTGCGAATCTGACCTTTTGCGCCTGGCCGCCGGATAGTTTGTCGCAGGACGCGGACATCACGTCGGCTATTCCCGCTCGTTCCACAGCGTCATCGAGGGGGATCGGATGACGGTGGATTCCCCGCAGCAGCATGAGCATGGCGCGTACGCTCCGGTTCTCCCACAGCGGAGCGTTTTGCAGCATCGCTCCGATCAGACCGGCTCGGGTTGCCTCCACGGGGCTCATTCCGGCAACTCGGACCTGTCCCTCACTAGGTGGGATGAGGCCGAGGATCATTTCGGTGGTGGTGGATTTCCCTGCACCGTTGGGTCCGAGCAGGGCGAGGATCTGCCCGCTGGAGATCGTGAGGTCAAGGTGATCGACGGCGGTGAGGTCGCCGTAGCGTTTAGTGAGACCGACAAGTTCGATGGCATTGCTCATGCCTCTACTCTTCTCGGAGGAGGGCTCCACCGCTTGAGGGCGATGTCACGATTGGACCATGACAGCTGTCATGATCTATCGCGTGCGGCTGGGCATCGTCTCACCAGCGGCGCCTGGTCCAGGAAAGGCCCAGACTCAGGCACAGGCACAGAGCCAATTTCAAGGCCGCCCAGGGGATAAACCAGGGACAGGCTCAGGATCAACCCCGTGGCGCGACAAAGCCAGCAGCGGCGCTAGACAGCCAGTTGAGATGACAGTTCCAGAGTTCTCTCCCGGGGAAGACAGGCCCGGCGGGCAGGAGAGTCAGACAGCATGGTCAGCGCGATAAACAGTCGTCCACGCCAGCCGGTCAGAGCCGAACCCTGGCGGCGTGGAACGAAACGCATATGGGAAAGCATGAAGGTGGCGTGATCGATATCGTCCTTCGGTAGCGCCCGGCGCAGAATCTCTGGAAGATTGCGCCCTTCCATGTAGCCAAAACGCACGGTCAGGTGATCCAGGCCGGACAGCCTGGTGCCGAGGTGGTCGCGGGTGACCCGTTCCTCATCGCTGACGTAAGGCCGATCCACATCGTCCATGCGCACGATGATGATGCGTTCGGGCAGAGCCCGGGTCAGACGGGCAAGACGCCGCAACGCATACGGAGCAGTGGAGGTACCGGCGTGAGGAAAGACGATGGTGCCAGGGACCCGGCGAATCGAGGGCGATGACAAAAGGCCGAGCAGAGCACCCAAATCACCTTCGATAGTGGCGCGTTTGCGCGAGATCCGGTGGCTCATGGTGAACCACGTCGTCATCACGATGAAACCGACGACCGCGAGCACCACCGGTAGCCATCCTCCGGACGCAATTTTGATCGCGTTGGCCGCAAACAGAAGCGACTCCAGCCCGATCAGGGCCACTCCCACAGGGATCAGCACCCACAGTGGCCACTGCCAGGTCCGCCGGGCATGTTCCAGCAAAAGCACAGTCGTCAAAAGGAAGGTCGCGGTCACGGCCACCCCGTAGGCGGTTGCCAGGGCAGTGGATGATTCAAATATGACCACCACGAGGACCACGCAGACAAACAGGATCATGGTCACCACCGGGATCTCAATCTGCCCGGAGTGGGTCGCCGACGTGTGGCGGACACGCATTCCCGGAAGGTATCCGAGCCGCATCGCCTGACGGACCACCGAGTAGGTTCCCGAAATCACCGCCTGGGATGCGATAACAGTGGCGCAGGTGGCGAGCACCACCAACGGAAGCGTGAGGAAGTGCGGGGCCAGATGGAAAAAGGGGTTATCGCGGGTGGATGGGTTCCCGAGAACCAACGCACCTTGTCCGAGATAGTTCACGATGAGCGCCGGATACGCGACAAAGAGCCACACCCTACGAATAGCTGAGGCCCCGAAATGGCCGAGGTCGGCGTACAGCGCTTCTGCCCCGGTCACCGACAGCACAACCGCCCCGAGGGCTACGAACGCGAGCATGGGGTGCTCGATCGCAAAGAATATCGCCGACGTCGGTAGTAATGCGTACAGAACCTGCGGATGGGCCAGAAGATGGGGAAGGCCGAGCGCGAATAAAACACCGAACCAGAGCAGCATGACGGGCCCGAATACGACCCCGATCCCGCCCGTGCCTGCTCGCTGCACCGCGAACAGGACCACGATAATGACCAGGGTGATAGGAACGACGTGCAAAGCGTGTCCCGGGGAGACAACCCCTAGTCCCTCTACCGCTGACAGCACGGAAATAGCGGGAGTGATCACGCCGTCGCCGAGGAACAGGCAGGCTCCGCCGATCCCGATCAGTAGCGCGATACCGGCGAAGCGACCACCCGGCCGCAACTCGCGCAGCCGCTGGTGTACGAGGGTGGCAAGGGACAGGATGCCGCCTTCACCGTCGTGGTCTGCCCGCAGGACAATCGCAACATAGGTGATGGAGACGATGAGGGTAAGGGTCCATACCAGCAGGGAGAGTAGTCCGATCACCTCGTTCTGACCGACTCCGAGGTCGAACGCGGTATGCATGGTGTACAGGGGGCTCGTGCCGATGTCGCCGAAGACCACACCGAGCGCGCCGAGCATAAGGGATCGCCTGGTCACCGCTGAACGATAGTTCTTCATCCAGACCGTTCCCTCAAAGTTTCCTGACCACTATCCAGTCAATCGCACGATAACCCCTGATCCCTACCTGTCAAGCCCCTCACGTCCCTCATGTCCCTCACATCTCTCAAGCAGCTCGCCCAGCACCTGAGCCACCCCATCCTGGTCATGAGATGGAGACACCCGATCAGCCACCGCATGAACCTCAGGGTGGGCGTTATCCACCGCCCACCCTACGGCTGCCCACCTCAGCATCGGCAGGTCATTGGGCATATCCCCGAACGCCCACACGTCATCAGCGCTAATCCCCTGCCGCCCGCACCAAGCTTCCAGCGCACTGGCTTTGCTCACCCCAACCGGCCCGATCTCTGCAAGACCCCCCGGCCCCGAATACGACAGCACCGCCCGATCACCCACGACCTCGGCCACCCGAGACAAAAACAGGTTCTCATCCTCCGCGCAGCGGTGATCCACCCGAGCTAAAAGTTTGCCTGCAGGCTGGGCCAACGTCTCAATCGGGCCGGTCACCACATTGTCGGGTACCCACTGCGGGTACAGATCCGGGTACCCCGTCTCCCGATGAAAACCGTCGCCGCATTCCGCAGCAAACCCGATCCCGGGAATTTCACGCCGCAAGTCTGCGGCGATGTCAGCGACCAAGTCCGGATTAAGCGTGTGCCGGTCGAGAATGGTGCGCTCCACCGTGTCGTAGACGAACGCGCCATTGGCACACAGCGCCACCCCGTGCGCTCCGGCGATCCCAGACAGGTGATCAACCCACCGGGGTGGTCGCGCCGTGACCAGCACCGTCATCACATCGTGCTCCCACATGCGGGCCAGAACATCACGCGTGCGCTTGCTGACGGACCCGTCGGATCGAAGCAAGGTACCGTCGAGATCGGTGGCAATAAGGCGAGGCCGTGGCAGGCCGCCGCTGAATCGGGGGGTGACTGGCGGCGTGCCCTCAGAGCGCGATGACATCGACCCATTCTAAAGAGTGCGCAATAACCCGCACCCTGACCTCTCGACCCACCTGTCGCGGTGTCTCGCCACCCCCTAAAACCCGTGCTGTCCTCAAGGTATGCATGGTCTGCCGGGGTCAAAAGTCCCGATATTCTCAGGTCCGTCATCAGGGCCCTCAAAACCCCTAAGATACTTTTCATGCCCCGTGTGCTTCACACTGCCCAGGCCCTCGTCGACATCGTCGTCGATGTCCCCGGTCTGCCGCCGCACGGAGGCAATGTCAATGCCACCGCGGTTAATCGGTATGCCGGGGGTGCGAGCACAATTTTGCTGGCCGCCGCACGTACCGGAGCCACAGCGGTCCACGGCGGCGCCCACGGTACCGGACCTCACGGTGATCTCATCCGGTCTGTCCTCGCCGCTGACGGGGTCGCTTTATCGGATGCGCCGATCCCCGATCAGGACACCGGATCCTGTTTTGTCTTCGTGGAACCGACCGCCGAACGCACTTTTGTCACCACCTACGGGGCTGAACGCCGCATTAGCGTGAAGTCTCTGTCCACGCTCGCCCCCGCCCCCGACGATTTCGTGTGTATCAGCGGGTACAGCCTGTTTCCACCCACCCGGGATCCTCTGCTCGGCTTCCTGCGCATACTCCCTCGTGATGCACAGATCGTGCTAGACCCCGGAGACGCCTTCGCGGAATTTCCCCGTGAGCTCCAGCGTGAGGTCCTAACCCGGGCCACCCTGTGGACTTCTAATGCAGATGAGGCCCGGGCGCTGACCGGCATTGAGGATCTCCTCGGCACCCTGCCAGCTATCGCACGGTTTTTACCACCGGGTGCCATCGTCGTCGTGCGCGATGGCGCTCGCGGCTGCTACCTGCTTCATCACGGCCATACGCTACATATTCCAGGCTTTCCGCAAATTCCCGTAGACACGAACGGGGCAGGTGATACCCATACCGGCACCCTGGTCGCCGAACGTGCGCTGGGCGCTGATTGGCCTGAGGCTGCGCGTCGAGCTAATGCCGCTGCCGCTCTCGCCGTGACTCGCCGCGGACCGACCAATGTTCCGCATAGAGCGGAAGTCGATGACTTTCTGCGACATTATTCCCCCTCAGACCTGCCCGTCCCACCCCCGACCACCAGCAGGAGTATCCCCTTATGACCACGCCCCCGGCCCAGGCGGCCGCTGCCACCGCGCACACCGCAGCGCCGATCAACGAGCGCGGCGTCATGCTCGATATCGGCCGTAAAGACTTTTCTCCGGGGTGGATTTTCTGGCTCCTGGATCAAATGGCCGAACGAGATCTGACGACGCTGCAGCTGCACCTGTCCGATGGTCTCGGTTTCCGCATCGCTTCACATGCCTACCCTGATGTCACCTCGCCCCATCACCTGCTGCGTCACGATGTGCTGGAGATTTTAGAGGCGGCGGAGGATCGCGGCATCACCGTGATTGGAGATGTCGACACCCCGTCGCATATGGAATACCTGCTGCGCAACCGGCCCGAGTTCTCGCTGCGCCTGGCTGATGGCCGGACGCTTCCCGGGCATCTGGATCTGTCGTTGGCGGCAGCGCGGGAATTCGTGCGGGATGTCGTCAGCGACATGGTGGACCTGTTTCGGTCGCGCCCCGCTGGTGCCCGCGTGTTCCACCTGGGTGGGGATGAGTATTTCCCAGCGCCCTGGCAGGAGGGCACTGATCATGCGTTCACCGATGAGGATGCGCCTCAGCTCGGGGCGTGGGCGCGGGAGGTGACCGGGGACCAGCGCGCCACCATGTATGACGCCTACACCCTGTATATGAACTCCCTCGCGGACCTGGTGCGGTCGCGCGGTTTGACCGCACGCATTTGGAATGACCATGTTCGCCCTGGTCAGGGCGTGGTTCGCTTGGATCCACAGACCCAGGTTGATGTCTGGGTGCGCTGGAATGACACGTTCCCGAGCGCCACCGATATTGCCCGGCAAGGCCACGATCTGATCAACTCCAATGGTGACTACCTGTACATCATCTTGACCGAAGAAGGTATCGGCACCGGACCGTGGAAGAACCCTCAGGGTGTGAAGTCATATTTCCATCCGCGACGTTTTATGGGGGCGGCTGGGTCTCACGCCGACCACGATGTCGATGCCAGTATTCCGGTGATCGGCTCCCACCTGTCGATCTGGTGCGACCACCCCGATGCGGTTTGCGAACAGGAGCTGGCCGCGATCATTCCGGCGTGGCTGGACGCCTACGCGGCTGCGACTCGCTCCGACCGTCCCCTTCCCCCTTCTCCCCATGTGACACTGCACCATACCAAAACCCAATTTGGCAGATGATTATGCGATGAACCGCCCCAATGTCGTTCTTTTCCTGACCGACGATCAAGGCCCCTGGGCTCTGGGCCGATATACCCCGGAGTTTCACACCCCGACCATTGACCGCCTCGCTGATGAGGGCACCAGCCTCGAACGCTTCTTCTGCGCGTCGCCGGTGTGTTCGCCTGCGCGAGCGTCGCTGCTCACAGGCCGGATGCCGTCGGGCCATGGCATTCACGACTGGATCACCCCCGACGGAGTGGACCATCCCCTGCCCTCCCCCACCTTTTTAGAGGGCAGGGAGACCATCGCGCAGCTGCTGAGTCGGTCCGGCTATATCTGCGCCATGGTCGGAAAATGGCACGCCGGGTATGCGCATGACCCCGCTCCCGGATACGATTACTGGTACTCCCATCGGTACGGTGGCGGCCCCTACTACAACGCCCCGATCTGGGCGTTTGACCATTGCACTGGCCGCAGCACGGTGAGCGCTGAACCTGCGGAAGAACCCCGTTATTTCACCGATGCGGTGGGGGAACAGGCCGTCGATTTCCTCACCCATCATCGGGACGACCAGAAACCGTTCTTCTTGCATGTCGCCACGACCGCCCCGCACGATCCGTGGACCGGCGGAAACCATCCGCAGGAGCTTCTCGACCTGTTTGCGGACACCGATTTTCCGTCTATCCCGCAGGGCGAGGTTCATCCGTGGTCCCTTCCCGGGGTGTTCGATGATGCCCGCGCGAATCGGCACGGGGCACTTTCGGGTTATGCGGCGGCGGTAGCAGGGGTTGATCGCATGGTTGATCGCGTGCTCACGCAGCTAACCCAGCTCGGTTTACTGGAGAACACCATCGTCATCTTCACGTCGGACAATGGGTTTTCGTGCGGTCATCACGGTATTTGGGGGAAGGGCAACGGGACTTCACCATTGAACTTCTGGGAACCTAGCGTGCGGGTTCCGTTCATTGTGCGCGGTCCTGGCATTGCCGTAGGGCGTAGCTGCGATGCATTGGTGAGTTCCACGAGCGTGTATGAGACGGTGGCTGAGCTAACCGGCTCCGCGCCTGCCGATGATCCTCTGCGCCACGGTCGCAGCGTCGTCGATGTGCTGAGGTCTGACGGTGACGATAACCCTGGCGGTGAGGAGTTTGTTCGTGTCATCGACGAGTACGGTGGGGGCCGTATGGTGCGCACCGATACGCACAAACTTGTTCTTCGCTATGACGGCCCGGGAGAGCTCTACCAGCTCGATGACGATCCCCTCGAACAGAACAATCTTTTCGGGGTTGCCAGCGCCAAGGGGATTCAAGACGAGTTGACGGGGCTGCTTCACCGCGACTTCGCCGCCTGCATTGATCCGGCTCTGGATGGCTGGCAGCTCCCGATTACAGGATCCGGTCAACGCCTACCCATTCCTTCTACCACCAGCACCCATCAAGTATTCAGGAGCCGTTAAATGACCGAGAGTCACACCCCTCACCGCCCAAACATCCTGCTGATTATTTCCGACGACCACGGATACGGCGATGTCTCGTGGAGAAGCACCGACCAGCAGGTCCATACCCCGAATCTGGATGCACTCGCTGCATCCGGTGTCATCTTCGACCAGGGATACGTCAGCGCACCGATCTGCTCACCCTCGCGCGCCGGTTTGATTACCGGCGCCCACCAGCAGCGCTGGGGCGCCCGTTGGTTCGACTCCTCCCACTTCGCCCCGGAGCCCTATCACACCATCCCCGAGGTTCTGCGCACAGCCGGATACCGCACGGGCTATTTCGGGAAGGTGCATTACGGTCCGGAACGACCGGGGGACCGCGCCTGCCCTGAAAACCACGGTTTCGATACCAGTTTTTACGGTCTGGCGGGCCTGTCCATGGGCCGACTGCACTATCTGCACCACAGCCAGTCGGCTGTCGAGGAGTACGGTGAGGCCGCAGCCGTCAACGGCGTCGCCCCGATGCTAGAAGGTGGCCAGGAGGTCGACTGCGAACGGCACCTCACCGTCGAGTTCGCGCAGCGGGCCATGGATTTCATGACCGATGACCAGCAAGATTCACCGTTCTTCTGCATGTTGGCGTTTAATGCCGTCCACAATTTCGCCTGGCAGCTCCCACAGGAGGAACTGGATGAGCGAGGCCTTCCTGTCCACCCCGATTTCGACTCCGGGGCGGCTGAATACCTCGACTGGTACGACGGCGCGATCAGTCCCAATCTCGATCACGGACGTGAGTACTACCTGGCTCAGCTGGAAATTATGGACCGTGAAATTGGCCGAGTTCTGGCGCGGCTCGAGGAGACAGGGCAGCGCGAGAATACGCTGATCGTGTATCTCACCGATAACGGAGGGTCCCGCTGCAATTACGGTGACAACTCTCCGCTGACCGGGACGAAGTATTCGCTGTATGAAGGCGGCGTCCGAGTTCCGTTCATCGTCTCGTGGCCGGGCGTCACCCCCGCTGGAGCCACGACCCGTGCTTTAGCCTCCAGTTTGGACCTCATGCCTACGTTCGCGGCCGCCGCCGGGGCTGCCTTGCCCGACGGTATTCCGGTCGATGGGATCGACCTCGCCCCGGTTTTGAGCGCGCCAGATAGCGCCAGCGCCCACGAGGAACTGCATTTCGATACCGGACATCAGTGGGCGGTCCGCACCCCCGAATGGAAGTTGCGCTGCACCCAGACCTCTGAGAAAACGACGCATTTCCGTAACTATCTGCTGTCTGTCGAACATACCGACCTCGGACCCGACCTGGCGCTGCACCGCATCGGTGAGAGCGTGGACGAATCCGAGGATCTTTCCGCTGATTTCCCCGAGGTGGTTCGCGATTTGACGGCTCGGCATGAGCGCTGGGCGGCCTCCATAGAAAGCCCGGCCTCACCAGGTGTGGGCACATCGGCCAAGGATAGCCGCGCTGACAAAACCGGCCAGATTGACCAAGCTGATCAAGCCGACCGGGCTGATCAGCCTGACAAGACTGTCTCGGCTAGCCAAAGTGACCGCACTGGCCGTGACGCCTATCGGTCGCTGTCTCCTTGGATGTCCTGACTCCCCTGGTTCGGGCACGCGTCGCGATTTGGGCGCACATTGTAGTTCGGGCACGCGTCGCGGTTCAGGCACCATTCTCAGTCGGGTGTGAGAGTCAGTCGGGCCTACACCTCGGTCAGGGCGCGAGTTTTGATCGACGCGCTAGTAACCGGTCTCGCACCTCGATAATCCCTCGCGCTACCGACAACGGGTCATCCCGCATCACCAGGTGCCCAGACCCCATCACCGGGCTCACGTGGACGTCAGCGCCATCGGCCCGCAGAAGATCAGCGACGGCTTGCTGCGCCTGCGCCCAATGTCCGTGACGATCGCGCTCACGCCGATACGCGGGCAATTGTTCTACTAGCAGGCCATCGAGCCTGCGGTGCTCTTGCCGCAGTATCCGCACCTGCCGGGTCATATCACCAAAGGCCGCATTTTCGACCAGTGCGGTGGCGCCTCGGGTGGGAAGCTTGCCGGGCAGAGCTGACAGCACCGCGTAGAGACTCCGTTGCGCCGATCTCGACACCTTGGCCCTTATTCCCGTCGCCGGTGCGGGCTCACTCGTGGCCGTGCTTCCATCGACGAGCACCAGGGCATCGACTACGCCCGGTTGAGTCCGCACCAATGCCTCAGCCACCAGCGCAGACATCGAATGAGCGACGAGGATGACACTCTCCCCGGGTCTGCGAGCAGCAGCGCGGGTGAGCCGATGAACCTCGTCGGCCAACGTGACCTTCCGGGGAGGTCCGTTGCGTCCGCAGGTTCCCGGTCTGCTGATCGCCATCATGCGCACACCGTCGGGGAGAACCCGGCACACGGGAGCAAAAGAGTCTCCGCACATGCCCAGGCCTGGAGCTAATATCACGAGCGTCGGTGAGGTCATCGTGTCCCCTGCCGCATGGCACGTGCGACCAACAGCATCCATGCCGCCGAGAAAATCAGTTGGAGTCGCTGCACAATCCCAATATAGGGATGCCACCCAAAGTCACCTGCCGCGGTCGCCAGAAGCATGATCACGGTGGCCACCGTCAGCGCTACACGCACCTTCCCTGACCGGAGCCAGGCATCGGCCACCATCGCCGTCACCATCCCGGCAGAGGCCAGCACGCTGGTCCATGAGTGGACGGTGTGCGCCAGCGGCAATAAGTTTGCGTCTTGCTGGGCGAGGCACATCGGGTCGATGGAGGCCACGCAGTGCAGCGGGCTGATCACGTCCGCGATTGTGAACACCCCAAAGGCGACGAACCCAAAGTGGAAGGCAGTGATCACAGCAGCTCGACGGGGCCGCGCCTCAGCAGAGTGGGGACCGCGGTGCTGAGGGGTGCGGTGCTGGAGGGCGCGGGATTGGGGGTTGTGAGCAGACTGGCTAGGCGAAGCGGAGGGCGCAGCACAGCCCGCCGACAGCGCCAATCCGGCTGACCTGGTCGGCATATAACGGCTCATCACAAACCCGAGCAGACCAATTAGAATCAGCATAAAACCGGTCAGTCCGTCGGCGAATCGGAAGAGCTCGGAAAACTCTTGGTCAACTGCCGACAGCTCGGACACATATGACCGCGTAATCAGGGTCGGAGTCCCAAGCAATGGGGAAATCAGCCATAGCGAATACACGATAGTCGCCGTGACAAGTAGGTACGGACGGATATCGAAGCGGGATGATGTGGCCATGTCCCTTTTACGCTACCAAAGTCAACGGCCGCAGCTCGGGTGTGTTCACACCGTGGCTTGAATCTTTTTCATACTCCGATTTCCGAACAGTTTGTCAACGACAACGGCAATGGCGCCATCCCCGGTGACGTTGCACGCGGTTCCGAACGAGTCAATCGCGATATAGGTTGCGATCATCAGGGCTACGGCAGTTTCGTCAAACCCGAGCATCGACTGCAAAATGCCGACGGCGGCCACGATTGCACCCCCGGGAACGCCCGGCGCAGCAATCATGGTGATACCGAGCATGAAGATAAACCCTATGTACTGCCACAGGGAGACGTCCATACCGGTGATCACGATGATGGCCAGCGAAAATGCGACGATCTTCATCGTGGATCCGGCCAAGTGGATGGTTGCGCATAGCGGCACGGTAAACGAGCCGATCTCTTCACGCACACCATTGCGGCGCACACATTGCAGCGTCACCGGAATAGTGGCCGCCGATGAGCTGGTCCCGAGCGCCGTCGCATAGGCAGGCATCATGCGGCGAAGCAACACCAGGGGATTACGCCGCACAATCGCCCCGGCCACGCTGAACTGTCCAAGCAGCAACAGAATATGCAGTACAAAAACGATCAGCATGACGGTCGCGAAAGTCGCGATAACTACCCGAATCTGTCCGTTTTTGGTCAGCGACAGGAACATTCCGAAGATATAAATCGGCAGCAGCGGCACAAGAATACGCTCAATAAGCAACGTAATAAGGGAGCGCAACTCATCGGCCCCGCGGCGCAGGGTATCCCCCTGCACCATCGTCAACCCCACGCCCACCACAAATGCAAGCAAGAGAGCTGTCATCACGCCGAACACCGGAGGCATTTCAATACTGAAGAACGGAGTTAAAAAGTGTTTCTCCGGGTTATCCAAAGTGCGCGCCGCTCCCGAGGAGAGCACGAGCGGGAAAAGGTTCCAGCCGACGGCCAGCGTTAAGAACCCCGATAGCAGGGTGGACGCATACGCAATCGCCGCGGTCACCGCGAGGTAGGCACCTGCGCCTCGCCCCAGCTCAGCGATGGCTGGGGTCACCATCCCGACGATAATTAGCGGGATTGAGAAGCCTAAGAAGGCGCTGAACAGGCTGTTAAAGGTGACAAAAACCTGTGCAAGCAGATCCGGCATCACAAATCCGAGCCCGATCCCCAGCACCATGGCCACCACGATGCGCGGCAAGAGCCCAATCCGGTTAAACCACCGGGACGTGCGGGTCGGTTGATCAGATGAGGAGGGGCCGGGGGTGACCATGGGAACTCCTTGGACTAACTTCAGGGCGTAACGGGGAGCCGACGGCATATGAAGCGACCGGGACATCAGCTAGCCCCGCACACCTCACCGGGGGGACGCTAGCATGCGCTCGGGTGCCCGCGCCGCCGCTGCCCATAGACATCGACTTTCGTCGTCTCGCTGCGAGGGCGCCCCCTGGTACTTTGGTCACACGAAATGCCTAACGCATCATGCGGTGAGGCGACTGACCTCAGGGAGTTCATTCGGATGGAATTGGGAATAGGTTTAGTAATCATAGTAGTCCTTATCATTGCCGCCATCTTGTTTTTCGTTTTACTCTTTGGCGGTTTGCGGACGAGTGTGCTGTTCACTGTTCACACGCAAGAGAACATCATCGTCGAGAGGTTCGGAAAGTTCCTACGGGTCGCATCTCCCGGTTTGAACTTTAAGATGCCGATTATTGACCGGCTCACCAGGCCGATTTCACTGCGTATTCAGCAGCTTGAAGTCAACATCGAATCCAAGACGAAGGACAACGTTTTCGTTACGGTGCCGGTCGCGGTCCAGTACGTCATCCGTGAGAGCCAAGTTGTTGACGCTTACTATCGTCTGTCCAACCCCGAAGCCCAGATCCGCTCGTATGTTTTTGACACCGTGCGTTCAGCATTGTCGGGTCTGAACCTGGACCAGGCGTTCGAGTCCAAGGACGACATCGCGAAGTCGGTCGAGGAGACCCTGTCGCATCGGATGGTGGAGTTCGGTTTCAACATTGTTAACACCCTGGTCACCGACATCTCCCCCGACCCCCGTGTGCGCGACTCAATGAACTCCATCAATGCCGCTCAGCGCGACCGGGTCGCCGCCCAGTCCCTGGCCGAAGCCGACAAGATCAAGCGAGTCACCCAAGCCGAAGCCGAGGCCGAATCAAAGCGTCTCCAGGGTGAGGGCGTGGCCGCCCAGCGCAAGGCCATTGCCATGGGTATCGCCGAGCAGTACGAGATGCTGCGCAAGGTCGGTATCGAGAACACTGCCGAGCAGCTACTGCTCATGACGCAGTATTTCGACACGATGCAGGACATCGCGCGCAATGGCCGCTCGAACGTTCTGTACCTGCCCTCCAACCCCGGAACCATTGGTTCCATGAGCGATGAAATCCGCAACGCTCTGCTCCAAGCGCAGGCAGCGGGCGATGCCAGCACTCACGCCACGCCGAGCCGGGAAGAAAAAGCACAGGCAGCTGAAGCCGAAAGTGAGCACCGCCGTCAGGTAGCGGAGAATGCCCGGCGTGCACAGGCGAACGCCCAGGCTAAAGCTCAGGCAAAGGCTCAGGCCAAAGCCCAGCAGTTTAAGCACCCCAATCAGTCGTAACCCTTGCCGGTTGCGCTAAAGACGAGCTGCACTCGTTGCTCGCAGCATAAAACTCTCTGCACGTTCGCATAAAACACGCATAAGAACAGCGGCGGGGTCGGATTCATGTACGCATCCGACCCCGCCGCTGACTTGTATCTACGATATTGTGGCCCTGCGGCAGCCTGGCACCGCCATTAGGCGCCGCAGATCAGCAGCCCCGTGGTTGTCACCGAATGGCCGATCTCAACCGCCGAGGCCCAATCCGACTGGACCTCACCCATGAGAACAACCGGGCAGATCGCGGAGCGTCCGCCCTCCCGGATCGCAGGCGGGTTCCAGGAAATCATCGGATCGCCTTGGGCGACGCGGTCCCCCTCGGATACCAGCACCTCAAAGCCCTCGCCGTTCAGCTGCACGGTGTCGATACCGAGGTGCACCAGCACCCCGAGACCGTCATCGCCGGTGATCACAAACGCATGCGGGTGAACCTTCACAACGGTGCCGTCAATCGGCGCAATCGCTGTCGAGGGAGCATCCTCCGGCTCGATAGCGAGCCCTTCCCCGACGATCCCCGCCGAAAAGACCGGGTCGGGGACGTCTTGCATGGCGACGACGGTACCCGCAACAGGTGCTAACAGATCGCTCACGAGTACAGATCCTCGATGTCAGAGGCGATGTTGTCCGCTTCGGGGCCGACAACAACCTGGATGGAGCTGCCCTGCACGACCACGCCGAACGCACCAGCCGCTTTGAGGGCTGCCTCGTCCACGAGATCAGGATCGTTCACCTCGACTCTCAGCCGAGTGATGCAGGGTTCCAGATCATCGATGTTGTCTTCGCCTCCCAGCGCGGACAGAATCTGCTCAGCCTTGGTCATAGTTGCCCTCCTATGGACATCTGCTCCGTTAGGGAGTCATGGTGTTCAAGCGTCAAAGCCCCGCAGCACGGCGCCACTGGTCCAGACAAGTTGATTCGACCGCAGACTCGTCCCGGTGTCAAGCGGATCTGGAAAACGCGGGGAACAGCCACCAAGAAACCGGTGTGAAGCGGGCAGATCTCTGCATGCAGGTCAGTCTTCCCAAATACTTTCGGCAACATCATCAGCCAGGAACTCCGCCGTCGGGCCGACGATAATCTGCACCGCGGTGCCAATCGCTGAGTACCCATGGAAGGGCAAGGCAGCCAGCGCTCTACGGTCCAACAGGTCGGGATCAACCACCTGGACACGCAAACGCGTCACGCAGGGTTCCAGCTCAACGATGTTTTGAGCACCCCCCAGAGCCGACACGATGCGTTCGATAACTCCCTGGGGACCGCCAGATTGGTGGTTCATGCCGCTCCTCCCGCACGCATACCCGCCCTGCGCGATCCTGTAGGCCCCGCGATGGGCACCCAGAGCGTGTACTTATCCCCGCGATAGTAAGACACCGAGAACAGGACTGGCACCGATTCGGCGAAGGTTCGCCGGGAGATCTTTAAAGCCGGTGATCCGCATTCCACGGACAACACCTCCGCTCCGTCGTCATCCAGCACCACTGCTTCGATGACATCCTCACCCCAGGTTGGGGCATAACCGCGTTCTTCAAGTTCTTCATGCAGGCTAAATGGAACCGCTGTAGCGATTAAACCCGGCAACAGTTCCGCTGGTAGCCAGGTGGTTTCGTCCGCCACCGGAATCCCGTCAGCCAAACGAATTCGGCGCACCAGGTACACCGGCGCACCGACCTCCAAACCTAGCGATGCGGCCACTTTGACTGACGCGAGCTCCTGCGTCGCCGTCAACACTTTGGATGACGGGATCATGCCGCGGCTGCGCATCTCCTGCGAAAAAGACTGGATGCGCGGCTGCAAGTCAATCCGGGGCTGCGCCACGAACGTCCCCTTGCCTTGGACCCGCACCAAAAGTCCCTCATTGACCATCGCATCGACCGCTTGGCGCACGGTCATTCGAGAGACCTCAAAACGCTCACACAGACTGCGTTCCGAGGGGATGGCATCCCCCGGCATGAGCCCAGCCTCCAGGAGTCCGCGCAGGTAGGCCTGGACTCTCACGTATTTCATGCCCGCCATTATCACGCGAGTTGCCGACGCTTTAAGCCAGATCCGGTGCAGGAACATCTTTTTGCACCCTCTCCCACCCCGCCGCATAGCGATGTGGCCCACAGATAGCGATGTGGCCCACAGGAGGTATCGGTTGGACAACCGCAACCCCGACGGGCTTGACAGACCCGACCTTCGCGGCTTTCACTGATGTGTAAGTGGTCCAGACAACTAGATGTTGGTGCGAAGCCTCGCACGGGGACCAAGACGATCACCGTCGCTCGACGCGGAGGACACCTACTATGGCGGGACAAGCGGGCTCGGCAACTGCCGCCCCGAAGAAGAAACGTTCAATCCCTGGATTCGCTCAGGCCCAGCGCGTTGGCCGTTCGCTGATGATGCCCATTGCATCTCTGCCGGCGGCCGCACTCCTCATGCGCATCGGCCAGCCAGACATGCTGGGTAAAGAAGGTCTTGCCCAGTACGCACACTGGCTAGAGCCCGTAGCCGAAGTTCTGGCGGCTGCTGGCGGAGCCATCTTCGACAATCTGCCCCTGATCTTCGCCCTTGGCGTTGCCATCGGCTATGCCAAAAAGGCTGATGGTTCCACTGGCCTGGCCGCCGTCATCGGCTACCTGGTCATGAGCAATGTCTTTAAGGCGCTGGCACCGTACTGGGGCTCGGCAGGAAATGATGGCGAGAAAGTCATCAACTACGGGGTCCTCGGCGGCATCGTCATCGGTATCGTCGCCGCCCTGCTCTACCAGCGGTTCCACCGCACCAAACTGCCCCCGTACCTGGCGTTCTTCGGCGGGCGCCGTTTCGTGCCGATCATTACCTCATTCGCCGCTGTGCTGATCGGCCTCGTACTGGGGATCATCTACCCGCTGTTCAACTGGCTGTTCAACGAAAAAATTGGCAACTTCCTGATGGAACACGCCGCGAACCCCGGTACCGGGTTCATTTTCGGTACCCTCAACCGGTTGCTGATCCCCTTCGGTCTGCACCACCTGCTCAACTCCCTGCCCTGGTTCCAGCTCGGCTCCTGCACCAACGACAAGGGCGCCACCGTTCACGGTGACATCACGTGCTTCTTCGCCGGTGTTGACGGAACCAACGCCTGGACCGGCTCCTTCATGACCGGTTTCTTCCCGATCATGATGTTCGCTCTTCCGGCAGCTGCTCTGGCCATTTACCACACGGCAAAGCCCGAGCGGAAGAAGATCACCGGCGGCATCATGCTGTCAGTGGGTCTGACCGCGTTCCTCACCGGTATCACCGAGCCTCTTGAGTACGCCTTCGCCTACGTCGCCTTCCCGCTGTACGCGGTCCACGCGGTGCTGACCGGTACCTCGCTGGCCTTGGTGAATGCTCTCGGCATTAAAGACGGATTCGGCTTCTCCGCAGGTCTGTTCGACTATCTGCTGAACTTCGGACGAGCCAGCGACCTGTCGGGAAGCGCATGGAAGGTGCTCGCACTGATCTTGATCGGTTTGTGCTATGCAGTGATTTACTACCTGCTCTTCCGCTTCGCAATCACCCGCTTTAAGCTGCACACTCCGGGCCGGGAAGACGGCACCGAAGGCGAAGCAGTGTCGGTATTCGACGAAGCACAGATCGCCGCGGAAAAGCGTTCCGGAAAGAAAGCCGCAGAACCCGACCGCGGTCAAAAGAAATAGCGACCCACCACAGTCGCACCTAACTATAAATAGTCACCCCAGATCATCACCCGGCGATCCCTACCCCAGGGACCACCGGGTGATATCTTGTGATCCTAGGCACACTACCTGGGTGAGAGTCATAAACCGCAGGGTGACCGAACCGTTCGAGGAGGAACGCAATGACCACAACCTCTGCTCTGCTAGACCTCCTTCCCGCATGCGCGATCAAAACCAAAGCGCGCGCCGTCTCGTGGCGGGACGCTGTGACCATGGCCGGCAATCTCCTGGTCGACGCAGGTAACACCACCCCGGTGTACATCAATGCCATGATCGACGCGATATTGCGCTACGGGCCGTACGTCGTGATTGCCCCCGGGGTAGCCCTAGCCCATTCCCGCCCCGACACATCCGTGCTCAGCACCGGATTCTCATGGCTGAGCCTAGAAAAGCCCGTGGAGTTCGGCTCCACCGTCAACGACCCAGTACACCTCGTCATCGGCCTTGCAGCAACGGATGCAAAACAGCATGTGCAAGCGCTGGCTGTTGTCGCCGAGCTGATTTCCGACCGCAAGCGCCTGGACGCGCTGTTAGCGGCGCCCGATGACGATGCCCTGCGCGCTGCACTCGCCGAGTAATACTCGCCGCGCAGCACAATCAGCAGACGCCAACGGACCATTCGCACCATCAGCAATCAATCCTCCACATCGACTAGCCTCCGCTAACCCACTAGAGCCAGCAGCGCTATTGGTCAGCCCACGCACCTCATCCGAAAGGAAAGCCTTATGAAGATCATCGCCGTGTGCGGAATGGGGATTGGAACCTCAATCATCCTCAAAATGACCATCGACCGCGCAATAAACGACCTCGGTGTCGATGCCGACGTCGAAGCCGCCGATATCTCCTCCGCCCGCGGGGCCGCAGCCATGGCCGATCTAGTGCTGACATCCGCTGAGCTCGCGGACGCACTCGGAGACGTCGACACCCCCATCGAAGTCATCACCGATTTCACCGATGTTGACGCCGTCAAAGCGGCCATTTCCCGCCACGCCGATTAAGCAGGGCTGAGATGGGGATTGTCCTGGCCATCGCGAGTTTCATCGTTAACCAGATTCTGTCGGTCCCCGCGTTCCTGGTCGGGATCGTGGTGGCCATCGGGTTGATCGCGCTGAGACGCAACACCGGCCAGGTCATCGGCGGCGCGCTGAAAGCCGTGCTCGGATTCCTGATTTTGTCCGCCGGTGCATCCGTAGTCACCTCGTCCCTGGAGCCGCTCGGGGAGATGATTCTCGGCGCCACCGGAGCGCAGGGAGTTGTGCCGACCAACGAAGCCATCGTCTCCATCGCCCAAAATCAATTCGGCACCATCACCGCCTGGGTGATGATCGCTGGATTCGCGGTGGCGATCATCCTGGCCCGCTTCACCCCGTTGAAGTACGTCTTTCTCACCGGCCATCACGTGTTCTTTATGGCCACCATGCTCACCGTGGTTCTGGCAACCGCGAAGGTCAGCTCAGTTATTCAGGTGGTGGTCGGGGCTATCCTCCTGGGCACCATCATGGTGGTCATGCCCGCGTTGGCACATCCGTGGATGAAAAAAGTTACCGGGAACAACAAGCTCGCCATTGGCCATTTCGGAACCCTTGGATACATTGTGTCGGGCGCTATCGGTCAGGCCGTGGGACGTCGTTCAAAATCCACCGAAGATATGCGCCTGCCGCAATCTCTGCATTTCCTTCGCGACTCCATGGTTGCTACCGCTCTATCAATGGTGCTGTTTTACGCGGTGTTCTGCGTGGCCTACCTTCTGCGCGCCGGAACTCCTGCCGCTTTAAAACTGTTTAACTCCCCCGACGTCGGCGCATACGTGGTCACTGCTCTCACCAAAGGCCTGATGTTCGGGGTTGGGGTTGCCATCATCCTCTACGGGGTGCGCATCATACTCGGCGAGCTAGTACCCGCATTCCAGGGCATCGCCGAGAAAGTCGTCCCCGGGGCGGTCCCAGCTTTGGACTGCCCGATTGTGTTCCCGTTCGCACCCAATGCAGTACTGATCGGCTTTATTTTCTCCTTCGCAGGTGGCCTGCTATCCTTGGGCGCCTTAGCGTTAATTTTCGGCCCGCTATTCGGCCTCGCCCTCATTTTGCCCGGGATGGTCCCGCACTTCTTCACCGGCGGAGCTGCCGGAGTATTCGGCAATGCCACCGGCGGACGCCGCGGCGCGATGTGCGGCGCATTTGCCAACGGCATCATCATCACCGTCCTCCCCGCCCTATTACTCAAAGTGCTCGGTTCCCTCGGGTTTGCAAACACCACCTTTGGCGACGCCGACTTCGGCTGGTATGGGACACTCATCGGCCACGCCATACAGGCTGGCCCCATCATCGGAATTATCCTCACCCTGATCATCGCCGCGATTTTGGTGGTGGGTGCCTCGTGGTGGCAGCGGCGGGTGGTGAACCGCGGATGGCTACCAGCGGCAGGGCACACCGAGTTTTTAGCCGAGGTGAAGAAAGCCGACAAAGCCAAGCGGGGGTAGGGCCGAAGCCGGCTTGATAGCTAAAGGTCAAGGCCTGGGCGACAGCACGGGCAGAAGCTGCCCTGACGGTTGACAGCCAGGGCAGCTTTGATGGTCGAGGCGTGACGGTTACACGCGGGAGCAGATCGGCTCAGGCATCACCGATGACCGTGGCTCGACGGATCCACACCGAAATTTCCTGAGTATCCAGTCCATCAGCCCCGCATCTCTGCACCCCTGAGCCTGCGCAGCGACGGCGCTCAATCCCTCCCGGATTCCACACCCGTTCAGCCATGGCGCGCAACGGAAGACGCATGCCGTCCTCAATCTGCTCCGGCGTTTCAGCCTCGGGCGCATCGCACCACAGAGCGAAATAGGAACCCGTAATCCATGCGGGCGTGGGATCCAGCCAACTCTGCGGAATCTGGCCATGGTCGGGGCACGGCGCGGGCCGAGTGGAGAAGATACCGGGGGACCAATTCAAAGCTGCGGCTGCCGTCGGATGTACGTCGTAGGCGCGACCCGGCGTGGTCACTACATAGTAGAAGCGGGAGTCATTGGTGTTGATCACCGTGTGCCCGCGTTCAGCGAAGCGCTCCACCGGCGCAAACGCCCGATGCCAGGCCGTCCAGTACATCACCGTGATGTGTGGATCCAAACCCAGACAGGTTCCGGGAAGATAGGACGCATCGTTCCAGGCCCTCACCTCCTGCACTCCGAGCACGCGCAAGCGGGTAGCTACCTCGTGGAGGAAATACGTGTACCCGTCGAGCACACTCGCACCCTCCCCGACCTGATCAATCGCATACGCGGCAAGCTGCGGATAACGAGCAGCCAGCGGTGCCTGCCACGATGCGGGGTCATCGGCGGACACTTCCTCCATGCTGAAGACTTCATCACCGCCCAAATGCCAGGATCGCGAAGGGAACAGGGGCACGAACTCCTCCAGCAGATCCCACAAAAGCTGTCGTGCCTCGGGATTGGAGTAGTCCAGGATCTTCCGGCCTTCGTCGCTGTCACCGGCGCGATACTCGGGGTTCTGCGCGAGGATCTGGGCCATATGACCGGGCACATCGAGCGCGGGCACAATCCGAACGTGATAGTGCTCAGCCTCTGCTACAAGCTGCTTCACCTCGTCCCGAGTCAAAAACTCACCGGACATAATCTCCGGGTGCGACCGACACTCCACCCGAAAACCTTCATTTTCGGAAAAATGAAGCTGGAGTTCATTCAGTTTCACGTAGGCGGCCTGACGCACCTGCCGAATCAGCCAGTCCAGATCGAAATATTTGCGCGCGGCATCAATATGCAGACCTCGCACTGGCTTATTTGGCTCATCGACCGCAACCGCCGGGGGAATCTCAGTATTGACCCGTAGCGCCTGGAGCGCGCTGCGGGTTGCCCAGAACAGTCCATCCCGGCCAGCTCCGCGCAGATCGAGATAGTCACCGGCCACAATCCGATAAGCCTCCGGGCTGGTGGTGCCGACGACCTCTCCGTACCCGAGCACGATGTCTCCCGGTTGCGGTGACGGTTCATCCTGCGAGGTCACCACGGGAAGATCCCGCCCGGTAATGCCCCTAAGGTCGCGGCGCAGAAGCTCAGCATCTGCGGTTAAGGATTGGATGTCTCCGCGCGGCGTGGAGTTTTGATTGTGCGGGGCCGGGGGCACCGGGCGCAGCAGAATCCGCGAGGTGGGGGTGAGACGGAACGGGTTACCGCTGGTAGCCGTCAGATTCTGAATCGTGGGAACTACACAGGCCAGGCCCGAGTTATCGAGCAACCGGCGCGGCGCAACCACCTCGGGAAGATTGTGCAGCGCCCCGGTCGAGGAATGGACCGGCACGAGCCGGATCGCCTCTGGGCCCGCACCTGCCGCTTTCGCACTGATCACCGCAACCACCGTGTTGGCACCGCGCTGGTTCAGCAGGCCCAACGGTACGGTGAAGGCATTTTGCGGTCCGATATCACCGATGAACACCCCGACATTCCAGCCGTTGACGAACAGCACGATCTGGCAGGGATCATGGCGGCCCTCCTCGAACCGGGAGGAGTCAATCACCAGTTGCCATGCGGTGTCCTGGTCCGTCGGCACGTCGAGTGTGACCGATGCGCGATACCAGCACACCCCTGGCCGGTCGGCGACCAGACTGCTCGTAGAGCTCCAGCCAGCGGGGACACCTGCGCTGTCAGCTGCTGCTGCATGGGACGCCGGGTCAGCGGGCAGTTCCGGGAGGTACCAACCGTGGCGCTCTCCGCCCAGGCCCCCGACGTTGTAGATCGTGCGGGCGGTATCCCAAGGGGTATCGCGGTCGATCGCCCCTTGCAGCCGCCACATCACGGCCTCGGTGGCGGGAAGTTCCGCATCGAACAGCCCTCGGTTCTGCCTGGATAGTCCATCGTCTGACCAGTCAAGGTTCTGCCCGAGATTGTGCACCAAAACCGCCAGCACCACTTCACGGCCCGGAGCGAAGTCGTGCTCTGCACCGGGGCCATAGCCCGACGCTAGATTAGGCCCAGCACATTCCTGCGCGCCGGTCTCTACGGGCTCGACCCTATCTGAAGGCACACCCGTATCCTTGCTGGTCACGGGCGGAATAGGCAGGGTCTGCCAGGTGCCGTCGGCGGTAGCAGCGCCGAGATAGTGGCCGTTGAGCCAAACCTGCATGAACGCCGGGGCTTTACCGTGCGGAGGCTGACCAGTGCCGCCGTTGCCGATCAGGCGAAGCTGACCGCCGTCACCTGGCAGATCGGCGAGCGTAAACCGCGCCCGATACCATACGGCGCCTTCGTAAAACCCGTAGTGATTCGAGTCCAGCACCACGCCTTGGGTACCGGGGCCTTGCCACGGCGTGGAACCCACCGTCGAATCCGCGACCTGCCAGGACGAGTCGTCGAAATCAGGGCGGAACTCATCGTCGTCACGGCGGGCGATCCAGGTGAGCTCAGGGGCGCTGACCGACACCGGGCCTGGCACCTGGCCGCACGCCTCAGCGCTGCTCAGACCGGCAACCTCCGGGCTATCCGACCCGACATCCCTCGTCTTACCCGAATCGACATCCTCCCCGCTGCTCACACCACCAGCGAGCTTTTGCCCGTTCCAGGTGGCCTCGGTGATGCCGTCGGGGCAGTCCAGATATATCGTGCCCGGCTTGCACATTCCGCCGGTGACATGGGCGCTCTGCCCGTCGATGAGAACGCCGCGCACGAATTCAGCGCCATGAACCACCACGATGGTATTTCCGTCCGCATCAATGGCCTGCAGATCAATCGCATCCGACGCCTCACCGCGGACGAACCACACGCTCGCGGCCTGTGCCCGCCCCATTGGTCGCAGTACCAGCGTATGGGCAGCTGCGACATCACCCGGGGCCGGATCGATGCGAATGTCGAGACCGCCGTGCCCGCGTTCAAAACCGCCCCGCCCGATCGCGATATCTTCGCCGTTACAGACATCCACGCCGGCGTGAACACCGGCGCCGTCGCATTCGCCGTTGGTGTTGGGGCTAGCACCGGCGTTGGGTTTGGAGTTGACGGGATGCTCGGCCAGCCTCGCGCCGTCGCCCTGGGTTTCATTCTCCGGCATTCCATGCCGGTAGTTCAGCCGAAGCTCGCCACGCGTTTCATCCCACGTCGTCTCCACTTCGGCAGCGCCTGTACCCGACGCAGTCACCACCGGAGGCTGGTCGTAGCGCAGCACAGTTTCGCCGGGGTCGCCGTCATAGCCAACGAGGTACTGCACCGTAGATCGCTGTCGATCGGCGCCAGCATCAGCATTCCCGCTGTCAGCGCGGCCCCCAATCACCCGGGAAAGCGGCTCACCGAACAGCTGAGAGGTGGTGTACAGCAGCCGATGTTCACCTATCCGCAGATCAGCAGCCATTAATAGGGCATCCCGACCGTGCAGGTGCAACTGGTCACCGGCGCGCTGAGGAATGCGCTCCCAGCGCGGGTGATCCCGATCAGTGGCTGGTTGCTGAGCCTGAGTAGGTGACGGGCGATGCCCGTCCGATGGGCTCTCCCCCAACCCGGTGTGGGGATGCGCCTGAGCATTCACGCTTGGCTGTTCAGCAGCACTGGTGTTCGGTTGTGCTGAAGCGCTGGGCTCCACGAGTTCTAAAGCATCCAGTGCGACCACGCTGCCCCGGCTTCCCGTGGCCGGTGTGCCCAGGACCTCGATGCTCAGAGAATGCTCCCCCGCCGGCAGATCCCGTACCTGGAGAGCAACAAATTGCGTGGGGCGATTTTGATCGGTGGGCACCCAACCGGTGATGGTGCCCCGGTCAGTGCCGTCAATGATCACTCTCGCCATTCCGTGATCGGTGCCCGTTCCGAGAATGACATCTACCCCGACGCCTTTAAACGAACAGGTCACGCGATCCCCCGCAGTGGCGGAGCGGGTGAGAGTGCCGTCATATGCTGACGAATCATTCACCTGTTCCCAGGACCCCTCGAAATGCACCTGTGGGTTCCGGTCATCCAGTCGCAGGGTTGAGGCGAGGTCGGGGACCTCAGATGCGGGTGCCAAATCGAGAGAGATGGTGAAGGACACCTCGGATTCGCTGTTGGAGTCCGCCAACCGGTATCCGAGCATCCTCGGGGCGCCGTGCGCGGTGGCGGCAAGCACGCCCGGGTCGGTCGCGATCCGCTGGTAACCATGGATTGCAGCCCTGCCGCCTGTGCTTTCAGTCCCCGCACCCGAGGTCCTGGTATCTTTCACCGGGGCAGGTGCGACCGGGCGCATAGACGCCAGGTCCGGCAGCGCATCTTGGTACGCGGCAAGTTCCTTTTGTACTGCGAGTTTCGGCGTCACCACGCGGTTCTCGTCAATCGCAGCCCCATAGTCGTAGCTGGTGAAACCCGACGACGGGGAGCCGGTCCAACCCCAGTTCGTTCCCCCAAACACCATGTAGTAATTGAACGCGGTGACACCATTACCGATATTGCGCACACCCCACTGCCGGGTAAAGGCACCATCGACGTACCGGGCCGCCTGAGCAATGTCGACATTCGCACCCCACGGAGTGAAAGTGCCACCCTGCGATTCGGTGATGAACTGCGGAGAGGACGAAGTATGCCGGCGGGCAGTGCTCTCGGATTCCCCGATCAGCCCGCGAGACGCTGTGCTGTCAAAACCGAGGGGATAGTAGTCGTAGGCATAAAAATCCAATCCATACTGTTTAACATCGCTGAACCGACCGCCGAGCGCGAAATCGTTATGAAAGACGGGCACGGCGATCCCGCCGCTGCGCACATGATCGGCGAGTATCCGCACGAACTCTGCACGGTCCCCCTGATCAGTGAGCATCTCGTTTTCAACCTGGTACATGAGCACGCTGCCACCGCCGTTGCTCACTTGATGGCGCGCAATGATGTCGGTAACCGCGCTCATCCAGGCGAGGCTGTCACGCAGATTGTCCGGGTCCAGGCCGCGCAACGGACCAGGTCGGTTCGTCATATACGCGGGCAGGCCCCCCATCGAAATTTCGGCGTTGATGTAGGGGCCGGGACGGGCGATCACATAGAGCCCTTCTTCCCGCGCCATGGTCAGCAGCAGATCGAGGTCGCGAATACCTGAGAAGTCAAACGGGCCATCCGGTGCGCTCTGGTGGAAGCCCCAGAAGAAATAGAGTGAGACGGCGTTAAAGCCCGCTCCGCGCATTTTCTGGAAGATATCTCGCCAGTGCCCGGGCGAGGGCAGTCGCCAGTAGTGCAGTTCGCCGGAGAAGATATGCAGCCGCGTACCGTCGACGAAGAAGGAACGCTGGTCCCAGGAGACGCGGTGTGGCCTGCGGTCATTTCCCGGGAACTTCATGGTGCCCCGGACCGTTCCGGTCACCTGGAGGTTTGACAGTATGGAACGCGCGTCATCGTGGCTCATAGTGGTTCGATTCCATCCCGCGAAGTATCCCGGTGTCAACCGGACATCAGACATCCCCCGTGACACGAGCGGTCTTTCGACCATGCCTGCCAGTTTCTTCACCATGTCTGCGTCCGTCTGGGGGAAATCCCCCGGAAGAATTCCGGGTTCCCGCCTTCAGCCGGACAGTCGACGTCCATACTCTAATCAGTATGAACAACACCCCTGTCGCCAGCGACAACGCCGCAACTCCGCCTTCGCATGACGAATCGTCGTTCGCCACGCCGCCACTTGCGCAACGCCCTGTCCGTAAGCTCAGCCGGGCAGCGGGACTGACCGCACTGATTTCATTCCTCATCACGACGGTGCTCGTGATCGGTGCCGTCATTGCGTTCGCTGTCGCCATTTTGAGCCCGGCACGCGCAGCCGTCACCAACGGACTCATCAGCACGCCCGAAACCCCGATATCTCTGCACAAGGGCGATACCATCGCGCTGTTCGGCGCGGACGAACATTCCGCCCCTCACCCCACTTGCATGGTCTCAGGGCCTGCGGGACAGCTCAATCTGCACACCCTGAACTTTCCGCACAGCCACGAGTGGGACATGGAGAACCAGGACCACAGCCGACTGCTCGGATGGGTCACGGCTCCGCAAGACGGCACCTACATCGTGCAGTGCACGGGCGCTGAATCGGGTTCTGTCGGCGTGGTCAACATCGCGAACCTCAGCACGATGTGGCGTACCGCTGTGATCGGGCTCATCGCTCTCGTGTTAGCGACGCTCTCCGGGGTGGTGACGGTTGCTGCGTCGGTGGTGTGGCTGGTTCGGATCAGTCAGCAGCTCAATTCCGCAAACTGAGGCAAGAGTAGTAGCCAATCCAGTAGACGGATAGGTATACTCAATCTCATGGGAATGACGACAATCAAAGTCCCAACTGAGCTCCGGGACCGAGTAAACCGCGACGCCCAGGAACAAGGGGTGACAGCGGCGGGCCTCATTGAGGCCCTCCTCGATGAGCATGAGCGCGGACAACGCATGAAAGCCTTTGGTCAAGCATTCAGGACTGCTGACGATGATTATTGGGATGAATTTTATGTATGGGACGTCTCATCGGCGAAAGATCAAGCCTAATGACCGATCTCGTGCGCGGAACTTTGGTCTGGGCTGATCTCAATCCGGTCCGGGGGCGAGAACAAGCTGGCAGGCGTCCTGCTCTCGTAATCTCCAGCAATCTCTACCTTGAGCAAGCCGACACCCTCGCGATCATCCTTCCCGCCACATCGAAGAATCGAGGATGGCCGAATCATGTTCTACTTCGAGGCCCATATCTCAACGTCAAGCAGCCAACCTATGCGATGACAGAGCAGCCTCGAACCGTCACTCGCGACCGCTTCTTAGGGACGATAGGGGTCGTAGACGACGAGACTATGCGGAACATCGACAGGTGGCTACGAGACTTTATGGGTCTTTAATCGACCCACAGCCCATTCTGCATGCAACATCCACTACATATTTCAGGTTCATGGAATGACGCTTCGCAGATCGGTCGATCTGCATCATCGCTCTCGTGTTAGCGACGCTCTCCGGGGTGGTGACGGTTGCCGGGTCGGTGGTGTGGCTGGTTCGGATCAGCCAGCAGCTCAATTCCGCTGAATAAAAGGGTCGCCGAGCCTAGGCAGAGCAGCGTCCAGCGACATAGAATCTACCTGTGCTGGACAAGCCTGCATGAACTTCATGCATGTCCCGTGAACAGTAGTTTTCTCTCTTAGTGTCAGGAGTACAGGCATGAACCAGGTAATGGCCACCGCACCGTCCCTTTTCGTGCCTGAATTTGGCGAGCTGGCTCTTCTCGCCGTCCCGGTTCTCGCGCTCTTCGCGGCCATCGGCGGAACTGTCCTCTACCTGGTGAAAAAGAAATAGAAGCAGGCATCGCGCCCCCTCGAACACCAGGCACACACCGGGCAGCTAAATACCGAAATTTCCCAGCGATTATTCAGCCGACCTGACCACAATCGCCCCCATGCCATCACCCGCGCTCAGCAAAGCCCATTGCCCGACCCATATGGATCAGCAATCGCTGCGCTGGCCGCTTCCCACCGCCCTATGGTGGCGCACCTGGGTCCCCGGAATCGGACTGATGATGGTGATCATCGCGGTGGCAGCGGGGGCTATCGTCACCACCCTTGGCGCTGTCTCCACCGGGGAAGCCTCCCTAGACGCAGCCCTAGCAGCTCACCGCACTCCTGCTATCACCCTCCTCGCCTGGGCTGTCGATATCGGAGTCGGGCCCAAAGGTGCCCCGGTCATCCTCGCCGTCATCTGCATCGGTTTATTCACTGCGCACCGTCGCAATGACGCCTTCGCACTCGGAGCCATGACCTCTATCGGATGGACCGGCGCCGCCCTGCCCAAACTCATCGTCAGACGCCACCGTCCCGGAGCAGAACTCCAACCGTTAAAAGCAGAGCTCGGCCATGACTCATTTCCTAGCGGACACACCGCATTTATCGGCGCGCTCGCAATGGCCGCCGTCGTCCTGCTGATCCGCGCCCGTATGCGCCGCGCTGCCACGGTGATGGCGGTGCTGGGCGTGGCAGCAATTGCGTTTGTGAGCTCAATGCGCATGTATCTCGGAGTGCATTTTCTGGTCGATGTGACCGCCGCCCCACTCTTTTCCTCCGGGGTGATCCTGATCCTGCTGCCGCAGTTTATGTGGTTCTCGAACTGGGCAACCGAACGTACCTCTCAGCTGTTTAGAAGCCGATCAACCCATGCACGCCGCGCACACCGATCACGACGCCGATGATCCCCACCGCCCAGGAAAACGCACTAGGAGCCTGACGCACCGACCACTCTCGGATCCGGCCAAGCAGCTCGTCACCGCGACTCCCACTCATAAGCCGCAGCCCCACCAGCACCAGGCCGGGCGCGATCATCACCACGCAGTACACGGCCAACACCACGGCCACGCTCAAAAACGATATTCCCGCGTTTCCCATAATTCCGATGGCGGCAATGTACGGCAGCATAGACGCCGCCTCCAGGAGACCGGCGGCAAACGCAAGGGCCATCACCGCCCAGCTAGATGCAGCGGCACGCCCCGAACGCTCAACCCAGCGCCGTACCCCCGCTTCCGGATCGCCTCCGCGTTTCACTACTTTCTTGGGGTCGAGCCACAAAGACCACAGCAGCAACACACCACCGACGGCAATCATGCCTACTCTCCCCGGTACGGAATCCAGCAGCGGCCCTACCGACGACACTGCGGGAAGCAGGCCCAGTGCAAGTAAAAGTCCAAGCAGATAGTAGAAAACACCGATCGTCACGAGATACAGCACCACGCGGCCAACAAGCCGCCCTCGCGATACCGGCGCCATGAGCAGCAATAGCGGAATCACCAGGGTGCCGACACTGGTCGAATCGACCAGGGCAAGCGCAAGCAGACCCAGCAGGCTCCCGGTATCCATACCGGTCACGGACATAATGAGCGACGACATGTCCCTATGGTCTCCAGGCACACCCCGGTATATCGCCCGCTAAAAGCATGAGATTCCAGCGTCCGGGAACCTGGTCATCTGGGCATCGCCGAATCGGTCTCCTCCCAAGGGATGAGATACGAGCGCCAGATCATGCACCACGACATGTGGGAGCGCCGGGGCAGAGGAAACTGGCTACTCTCAAGAATGTGACGGAACGCCAAGACGAGTACGCCGGAGTGCCTCTCAGCGAGGCTGACGGAGGTCGCTGCGAGGCTGACGGAGGTCGCAGCGAGGCTGGTAGGGCTCGCAGCCTCGGGATGTCTCACTTAGGGGCACCCGGGTCCGAAGCAGCTCCGGGCGCTATAGCGGTCGGCATCGAGACGACCCGGGCTGAACAGCCTGAGGATAACGGGACCGCGCAGACTGGCAACACAGCAACTCGCATGTCTTGGGGCCGCGATATTGCCGGGGCACTGACCTACGCTGCCATTGTTGCCTTGGTGCTCGCCGGGCCATTCTCTACATCGGGACTACTCGAGGGAATACCTCACTGGCCGCTGAAAGTCACCGCGATTCTGCTCGGGATTGCCTGCCTAGGGCTGTTGTGGAGACGCCGCTGTCCCCTCGTCACCGTGCTGACCACGGGTCTGATCAGCGTCGTCGAGATTTTAGTGACCGGCAGCATCGCCGCCATCATCCTGCTTTATGAGGCGCTGTACCGGGCCATCTTGGAGGGAAGCCTTAGATTCGCGCGGCGCGTCACCGTGGCCGTCTGTGTTCTCGGGTGCGGGCAAACGGTATGGATGTTGATGCACGTCACCGACCTGTATCAGGTCCTCGTAATCGTGTTCGTTGCCCTTATCGTCTGGGGGATGCCGCTGGCCTGGCCGTGGGAAGTCCGCCAGCATCGCGATGCCGCCCGGGTCGCGCATGAGCTCGCGCGAAGCGAACAGAAAGTGGCCGCGCAGCAGCAGCGACTCGCCACCCAAGCAGCGGCGCTCGCGGAGTCCGAACGTCAGCTCGCGGCCCAAACCGCAGCCTGGGCCGTGGTCGAGGAACGACGTCGAATCGCGCGTGACCTGCACGATGTGGTCGCAGGGCATCTGTCGGCAGTGGCTCTGCAAACCGGGGCCGCATGTTCAATCGCCGACGATGAGGTCCGGACCAAAGCTCTCGCCACTGCCCGGAGTGCGTCGGTAGCGGCGTTAAAAGACCTCCGTTCGCTGATCACCGTGCTTCACGACAGTCCTATTGCTCACACCGATGACGAGCTCACTCCCCTGACGGATACCGCTCTGACCTGGGATGATATCGCCTCACGGTTTTGTTGTGGGGTACCGGATACTGCGGTGCCCGCGCCGGCGCCTGCACCTGCACCTGCACCTGCACCTGCACCTGCACCTGCACCTGCACCTGCGACCACTACCCCAGCGACAACGACAAAGACAACGACAACAGATAAAAGCACGATCTGCGAGATTGATCCCGCGATTGACGACCCCGATCTGGTCGACCCGGCGATTCGCACCGCGCTTTTGCGCATTGCCTCCGAGGCTGTGACCAATGCTCTCACTCACGGCGCAGCACCGCGCGGGTTTAGGGTCTGCGTCCATGAGAAAACCGTCGAGTTGAGCTGTTGGAATGCCCTACGCGATCAGGGCACAAAGGCTATCCCTGGATCGGGTCGCGGGCTTATTGCGATGCGTCACCGCGCACATGCGGTCGGTGGCGATCTCACCACCGGAGTGTTTTCACGCGCCGCCGACGTCGTAGCAAAGCCGCAGACCGAGCAGCCCCACAGCCTCCGCCGGTGGGAATTGCACGCCACTTTCCCCACCCGTTCCCGCGCCGTTGATGTCAACATGACCTATGAGGAGACCGCATCGTGACCACCCAGCCGACCGGTAAAATCCCTGATCACACAGCTGTATCGAGACCATCTCGCTCCGTAGCAGGTTCGGCACGATCGGCACTACGCGTCCTCATCGCGGACGACCACGCCGCCGTCCGCGCGGGTCTGCGTCTGATCGTCGAGACGGCTGACGGTTTGGAGGTGGTTGGCGAAGTATGCGACGGACCATCCGCGGTTGAACTCGCCAAAACCGTCCCGGCTGATATCGCGCTCGTGGATGTGCGTATGCCTGGTGCGACCGGGATCGGGATTACCCCGGATTTGCGCGCACTCGGGGTGAAGGTTCTCGTCATCTCGTCCTTTGATCTCGACGATTATGTGCTTGCCGCACTGCGTGCCGGCGCCGACGGGTACCTCGTGAAAACGGAGGAACCTCACCGCATCGTCGACTCGATCCGTCGAGTGGCCGAAGGGGACGCCGTGTTGTCTCCGGAGGTGACGCGGGCCGTGGTTTGCCATCTGACGCCTGACTCGTCGGCACCCAATGCTGGCGAGCACAACCCACCACCCTGCACCCCAACTAGCGGCGCCGAGGGCCACCCGTTTGACACGGCAGATAAAGATCCGTCTTGCACGGCAGATAACCACGCCGAGCGCATTTCGAGCCTTACCCCCCCGTGAACGGGATGTGCTGCGTCTGCTCGCGGAAGGGCTTTCCAACCACGACATTGGGCGCGCCTTATTTATCGAGACCACGACGGTGAAGAGTCATGTCGCACATGTGCTGACCAAACTAGATGTAACCTCGCGTGTGCAGGCAGCTCTATGGTGGCACCGGCACGCCGAACTGCCGTAGTTTTGCCGGCGTACCGGATCGGCAGCAACGCCCCGATCACAGGTCACACCAATCACCGATCACCGATCACGCACAAGTCAACGGTCATACCCAGCTTGCCAGCCATACCTAGCTTGCCGGTCATCCCCAGATTGCCGGCTATAACCAGCTTGCCGGTCACACTGGTTACCGGCCATGCATGGGCAAGCAATCATTAGAGCACTAATCAACCGCATCCCACGCAGCAATTAGCCGCGCCCGCAGGTCGTGATAAGCCCTGCCGTCCACCGGGTAGCGGCGCAGATCAATATCGGCAAACGGACCGAGTAGCCGTGCGAATTCTTCCGGATCGAGCTGAGCTTGCACCGCAGTCAGCAGGCGATGGTCGACGAAGGCGTCGGCTAGCACCCGGTGACGCACTGACCTCCAGATCTGGCCGCCCTCCCCCGGATAAACCACGAAGGTATCGCCGCCAGGGAAAGCCGCCCCGGCTGTGGTATCGCGGAAAGGATCTGTTGATCGCCTCGACAACTGGGTGTTGTAGAAGTTGAAACCCCAGTGCAAAAATCCGGCGGCTCCCGTGGACCACAGCTGCACACCGATCGCGCGATGCCGGGGACGGGGCTGGGCGAAGAACCGGTTCGAGACGTCTTTGGACTGCGCCATGCAGTAGTACAACCAGAAATCATTGCGCTGATCAGCCAACCGAGGGTGGGACAAGAACGCGTCAGCGTGGTCAGTAGCGATCACCGGAAGATCCAAGACTTCAAGCATGTCTACTTCGCTGACCGCGTCTGCCGTCCTAAATCCTCGCAGAAGGTCTGTGACCACGCCGCGCGCCGCTTGGTATCCCTGACGAGCCCAGGCGCCGGGTTCATCGGAGACATGGAAAATAATGCGCCGTGGATCCCAGCAATCAGTGAGTTCGTTGATCAGCGCAGGGAGCAGTTGCTTAAGCAGGTTGCGGTAAGACGGGTCGGTGGCGGGCACATCCCATCCGAATGCGGGTTCCGGGCCATTGCCGGAGTCGATCAAGAACGAGGGACATGCGGTCGCGCCCCACTGAGTGAACAGGTGTGGCATTTCCAGCGTTGTGATGCCGAGCCGCCGACACATCTCAACCCACCATCGCAGCAGCGAGAAATCGAACTCGTACCGCACAGAATCCACGGCGACCTGTGGGGACGTATGTGCGGCTTCCATCGCCCGGGCAGGATCCACCTCGCCCGATGGAGCGTTCCGCGTGGTCTGCGGGACTTTTGCGTTATCGGCGTGGCATGGCGGGACCTCACGAATCCCGACTAACTGGGTGGGCTGGCGCCGAGCACCGACGGCGGTATCCAAGGGCGGGGTCCATACAGGGGTGAGCACGGTGTTCACACCCATCTCGACGGCAGCTTCCAGAATCCGTTCGCACACGCGCCGATGCTCCGGACCGAAAACATCGTGGTCGTAATAGGCAGCGATACCGTCGAGGTGAATCCACTCGGTGTGCGCAATGCTCAGGGGCGGCAGCGCGCGTCGAGCACACCGAACTGGTTGGATAACTGTCCCGAGTGCCTCTCCCGCCGGGTCATAAAGCGTGACCGTGAGCGCCGCGTCACGCTCAATATCGACACCGTCATCATCGCGAACCCGAACATCGAGCCAGAGACTGCGCCATTGCCCGAGGACAGCGGGAATTCCTTCGACGGTGAGGTGTCCCTGCCCATCATCGGTTGTGGGAAGCGGCCGCAGCACGTCGGGGAACAGACCGGGATCCGGGCGCACATAGCCGTCGTCGTGGTCCTCATAGGCGGGCAGATCGCACGGCACCAGGTCCACGGCATAGGCGTGCACGTCGAGACCACTAGGAACCTCAATGCGTGCCCGCATCCCATCGCTCAGTAGGAATGAGGGGGTTGTCGGAGGCTGGTACGCCACCTGCGCCGAGACGATCTCCCCGGGAATCGCTATCAGCGGAGAAACGTCATGCTTAGGATCGCCGCTACTGCGCTCTAGGCCGTCCGCGAAGACAGCGGTCAGCGAATCGACGACATGAAAAGTCCAGGTTGTACGTGATGTCGTCATGGTCTATGGTTTTCTCCTGCGATCCCATCGGTGAGCCTTTTTATTATCCCTGGCAAGACGCGCGCGGCCGTACCTGCCGCCACTCGCGCGACCATCGCCGGCAGAGCGCGCGACCATCCTCTGCAGAGTGCACCTAATCCCTGGCACAGCGCTCACGCCTTGCCAGGGCGAACCCGGCCAGAACAATACTCAGCGCATTGTTCAGGGCGTTCTTTTATCCCTTGACGGAGCCTTCGGTGAGGCCACCGCGCCAGAACCGTTGCAGAATCAGCATGAGGATCACCAGCGGAATCACACTGACCAGCGCACCACCAATAGTCAGTGAGTAGAACTCTGGCGACCGGTTGGTCTGCGCGTTCCACGTGGTCAGTCCGAGCGTGATTGGGTACAGCGATTCATCGGCCAGCATCACCAGCGGCAGCAAATAGTTATTCCAGATCGCAACAAACTGGAATAGGAAAATCGTGACGAGCGCCGGCGCCAACTGTCGCAGTGCGAGTGAATGGAAAATCCTGAGCTCACCCGCCCCATCCAGCCGACCCGATTCAAGCAGGGAGTCGGGGATCGCGGCGTCGGCATAAATCCGAGCGAGGAACATGCCGAAGGGCGAGACCATAGAGGGAATGAGAACCGACCAGTACGTATTGGTCAGACCAAGCATGTTAAAGACAAAAAACAGCGGGAGCGCCACAGCCGTTCCCGGAACCAGCACACCACCGAGCACGAAACCGAAGATGAGATTGCGTCCGCGGAAACGATATTTAGCTAACGCATAGCCACAGGCGGCCGCAAAATACGTGGCGAGAAGTGCCCCAAGTCCGGCGTACAGCAGGGAGTTGAGGCCCCACCGCACGAATGCACCGTCATTCGCCGTGAATACGTCCTTGAGGTTTTCCCAGAGCAAAAACTTGTGCCCGAACCAGAAACCGTTGGATCCGAACAGATCTTCGGAGGATTTTGTGGCGTTAATAATCACCCAGTACAGCGGAACGAGAAAGTACAGGGCGATGACCGATAGAAGCGAGGTAACGATGATCCGCGAGGCGGCACTACGACCAGCTTCGCGTCGCACTCGGCGCGGACGCGCCGCCGCAGCCTTTGATTCTGCCGCACCAGCCACCCCAGATGCACCGGAGCTAGTACCCACACGTGGGGCTGAGGAGGGTGCTTCCTGCTGGGGCGAGGATGTCGCATTGGGTCCCGAGCTCATTTCCGTCCTCCTCGATGCGAAATAGCTAGCGCAACTGCCGACAAGATGAAGGCGGCGAGCGCAATCAACACCGCTTGGGCCGAGGCCACCCCGATGTCATGGAACTGGAACGCATAGGTGTATGCGGACAGGTTCGGCGTGAATTCTTTGTCGATGCTTGGAGCCACATCCGCTAGCACTTGCGGTTCAGCGAACAATTGCAAGGTGCCGATGATCGAGAAGATGATGGTCAGCAGTAACGCGGGGCGGATCAATGGAACTTGAATACTGCGGGCGATGCGCAGCGGTCCGGCGCCGTCGATCTTCGCGGCTTCGTAAATCTCCGGGGGAATAGATTTCAGCTGCGCCACGATAATCAGCATGTTGTACCCGGTATATGTCCAGGTCACAATGTTGGCAATAGACCAGAGAACGGTTTCTGGACTGAGGAAGTCAACCTGGATGCCCGTCCAGCTGAGCACATCGACCACGGGCGACAGACCGGGCACGTACAGGAACGACCACAAAATCGTCGCGATCACCCCGGGGATGCCGTAGGGAAGGAAATAGGCCGTGCGGAACAGCCAAGGCCAGGCCGCGGATGCGCTCTCTAGCAGCAGAGCGAGTACCGTTGCCGCAATAATCATGACGCTGACCTGCACGATACCGAATACGATCATGCGACCAATCGAATGCACGAAGTTCGGGTTACTCAGCGCCTGAATATAGTTGTCAAACCCAGCGAAGCTGGTGGTGGACCCTTCATTGCCAACTAGGCCGTGCCGAGAGACCGTGAGGAAGCTTTGCTGAATGGCGATAATGATCGGCACAATGATTGTGAGAACAAACAGCAGCAGAAACGGCGCCATCAGAATCCACGGCGCAGCTTTGTTTTTCATGACGCCTCCTCCGCATCGAGCCCAAGTCCCCGCATGATGCCAAGAACTTCCTTTTGCGCCGTGGGCATGAAATCCACTAGAGAGGGGCCACCGGAGATCCGGGCACGCAAACCGTCGCTGAGCAGGCTGTTGACTCGCTGAACAATCGGCGCCCACATCCAGTGAAGGTTTTGCCCTTCAGCCATCGGCTCAATGACCTCTTTGTTGTAGTTCTGGCCGCTGAAGTATGCGGAGGGTTTTTCTCGGCTGGCCCCGATGTAGTCCTTGGCGGGCGACCAGCCGATACCGCAGTGTTCGATCATGGCGTCGATGCCTTCGGGGGTAGAACACATCCAGACCAGGAACTCCAAGGCTTCAGCAGGGTGTTTTGAGTTGGCGAGCACGGCTGCGGCGGAACCGCCCAGCTGCGAGGATGCGAAACCGTGCGGCCACCTTGGCATCGGGGCCGCGGCCCATTTCCCTTCTCCTTCGGGAAGGCCTTCGATGAGCGCGTCGCCCCAGGATCCGCCGATGTACGAGAGCACCTCGCCTTTGCCTGCGGCCGACATCCACGGTGTCGAAAACGCTCCGTACGCGGTGGAGATGAGTTTGTCGCCGAGCATCCGGTCCCAATACTCAGCAACCTCCATGGTGCGTTCATCGGTCATTGCGACTTCCCACGCTGAGCCGTGGGGCTTAAACCAGGTGGCACCGCTTTGCTGCACGAGGAATGCGAGATACATACCGTCGCCGGGATTTAGAGTCTCCACATAGCGGCCAGAACCTGAGTCTTTCACCAGGGCTGCCAGCGTGCGGAACTCATCCCAGGTGGCTGGGGGGCTCGCCCCAATGTCGGACATCACCTCGCGGTTGTAGAACATGGCGCCGGGGCCGGTGTCCTGCGGGATGCCGTAAATACCGTCGCCGATTACCGTCTGCGACCAGGCGGATGGGGCGAAAAGCTTTTCGTGATCTTTAGCGCCGTATCGCGCAAGGTCGACCAATGCCCCGGCGAGCGCGAAGTCTGGGATGGCCCGAAGTTCAACCTGGGCGATGTCGGGACCGCCTCCGGCGGCCACGGCGGACAAGATTTTTGCATATCCGCCGGATTCTCCGCCTTGGATCCAAGTCGCTTTCACATGAATGCGGTCCTGGGTGGCGTTAAAGATATCGGCCACTTTTTGCAGGTTTTTCACCCAGGCCCAATAGGTAAGGGTGACCGGGCCGTCGGATTTCGGGATCACGGGCTGGGAGTTGACGTTCGTTCCTGCCGATAGGCTGCCGCATGCTACGAGCGCGGGTAGCCCTAAGGCGGCGGCGCCCGCGGCGAGCATCGTGCGCCGTCCGTACCGGCGCGCTGTTTCGGCAGAAGATCCAGTTATTGGCGATGCTTTTGCGGATGGCTGGTCACAGGCGGCGCGGTATCGACGCTGTGACCGGCGCGAATGTGGTGACACGTGATACTCCCTCAAGTGGAGCGGCTTTGACCCATTACACAGCCGCAGTGCTGCGCATCACAATAGCCTGCCTAGGTCCCATCGAGCAGACACCGGACAGAGCCTCGCTCGACATCGTCCGACCACTCGGCCACGGCATAGGCAACTAGGCCGGAAAGACAGGCGAGAACTCGTGCAGCATGATCGGAACACCGAGATCAGCTGTTTTCACGCTCCACCATGCGAAATTCATTCGCGACATACTGAGGAAAGCGCGTTGCTATAACCCGATAGCGCACTGGTGGATCACAATGTCACTTGCCAACGCCGTTACCGGCATACACCATTTTGACCCGACACTCCTTATTTTGGCGGCGTCTACCGCTGCATATTCTGTTCACAGTCCCGCACCGCGCCCAAACACTTCTCCCCCGACCCGCCACCTCACCAACGACACCATCGCCACGGAGCACTGAGCACTGAGCACTGAGCACTGAGCACTGAGCACTGAGCACTGAGCACTGAGCACTGAGCACTGAGCACACCATCTCACTCACCTGGAGAATTATCGTGACCGACGAGCGCAACCAGTCAAATAGCACCTATTCACATCCCAGCCCGTCTCCACGCGACACAGCCAGTGATGACCGGTTCAGCAACGACCCGGCGGATCACCACGTCACCTCGTCATCCCCATCAACGCCGACCGACCATCTGTGCACCACCGAGCATGTGCTACACCTGCCCGATAGGGACCTTCGGTACACCGCAATCACAGGCACCCGAGTCCTGTGCGAGGAACTGACCGGATCTGGCGGCGGTGAGACTGGGGGCTCCGGATCGAAGGCCGTCGGATCGAGTAGTGCCGGCCCCTCATCCGAGACAGGAGGGCGCAGCGGTTACAGCCGGGCAGTGCCGTACGCCGAAGTGTTTTCCGTCAGTTATATCGCTCAGGATCGTGACCCTCAGCGCCCGGTGGTTTTCGCCTTTAACGGCGGCCCCGGCTCGTCAACCGTGTGGCTACATCTGGGAATGCTTGGTCCTAAGCGGGTGGACAGCGGCGATGTCGATCATCTCACCCCGCCGCCGTACGGCCTGCACGACAATCTTCACACCGTTCTCAGGGACGCCGACCTCGTCTGTATCGACCCTATGACCACCGGTTTCACCCGTCCGACGGTCGGACAGCAGCACGACCGGCACCACGGATTTGAGGCTGACCGCGATCTGGTGGCCTCTTTTATCATCGACTGGCTCACCCGCCACAATCGCTGGTTGTCTCCGAAATTCATTCTCGGCGAGTCCTACGGCACCACCCGTGCAGCGGCGCTTGCCGGGCACCTATTTTCGCGGTACTACCTCGCGCTCAACGGGGTGGTGCTTATCTCCCCGGTGCTGGACTTCGCGACGCTTTTGTTCAACCAGGGAAACGACTCCGCATACGTTCACTATCTTCCTACCTACGCTGCTATTGCGCACTACCACGGTAAGCACGAAGGACGTTCTCTGGAGGAGGTAGTTGCCGAGGCCACCGCGTTTGCCGACGGGCCCTACCAGGGACTTCTCGCCGCCGGTCACCGTTTGACCGCTGTCCAGCGCCGAGAGGCGGTGCAGAGCATCGCGGGGCTGACGGGGCTTCACCCGGACTACGTCGATCGGGCGAACTTGCGGATCGAACACCAGCACTTTTTCGCTGAGCTGCTGCGCGACCAGCACCGTCTTACCGGCCGTATCGACGGGCGTTTCACCATGCCTGCGGGTGATGCCAACGCGGCAACCGCCGACGATGACCCGTCCATCAGCGCGCTAGCCCCCGCATATACGGCGGGGATTAACCACTATCTCAGCTCAGACCTTGGCTTTCACACAGACATTGTCTATGAGGTCATGAGCGCCCGAGTTTACCCGTGGAGCTACAGCAGCTTCGAGAACTGCACGGTCAATGTCAGCGAAGACCTCGCCTCCGCAATGCGAGCCGTACCAGCCTTGCGCGTACTCGTGATGCACGGTTACCACGACGGGGCAACACCGTTCCATGCCTCTGAACATGCGCTGGCTCATCTCGCAATCCCTGAGCAGGATTACCACAGCAGATTGCGAGTGGAGTACTACCCTGCCGGGCACATGATGTACGTGCATGAACCATCTCGGATCGCCATGTCGCAGCACCTCTCGGAGTTCATCGCAGACGATAGCGCGCAGAATAGGTAACTCGATATATCCCCTCACCGGATAGTGAGGCTATAACCCACCGAAACATCTGGAAACAGGTTTACCCGGCATCGAGCTCGGTGTCGAGTGACCGTCCACACGACATACAGCAGAGATTAGATACGCCTGCGTCGCATCCATTAGCGCTGGCCAGAACCGGGTGCGATCTCCTGATTTGGTCGAGCTGTGACGTCCTTGCGTTCGCCCTGTATGGTTATCCGCGCTACGTCAGTGCCGACCCGAGGTTTCCCCCATCATGACCGACTCTCCGCATTCACCCTCCTCGCCCACGGGGTCATCCGCGTCTGACGCGGATATCCGCCCACCGGTGACAGTCGCCGGCCCAGTTGACCCCAATTCTTTGTCTCCTGAGGCCCCGAAGCACACCCGCTGGACCCCGGCATCTATTGCGCTATGGAGTGGCATCGCCCTCCTCGGAGGCATCGCCTGGTTTATGCTCGCGATCTATCGCGGGGAAAGCGTCAACGCTATCTGGTTCGTGTTTGCCGCCGTGTGCTCGTACTTCATCGCATACCGCTTTTACGCGAAGTACATCCAGGACAAACTGATCCGACCCAATGATCGCCGGGCCACCCCCGCCGAATACAGCTACGACGGCAAAGACTTCGTGCCCACCGACCGTCGCATCCTGTATGGCCACCACTTCGCTGCCATCGCCGGGGCTGGGCCTCTGGTCGGTCCCGTGCTCGCCGCACAGATGGGGTACCTGCCGGGCACGATCTGGATTATCGTCGGCGTGATCCTCGCCGGAGCAGTACAGGACTACCTAGTCCTGTTCACATCCATGCGCCGCGGAGGACGCTCGCTTGGCCAGATGGCCCGCGACGAACTCGGCCTGGTCGGCGGCATCGCCGCCTTCATCGCGACCCTGTCGATCATGCTGATTATCGTCGCGATCCTCGCCATGGTGGTGGTCAATGCGCTCGGCGAATCCACCTGGGGCGTCTACAGCGTGGGTCTGACCATCCCGATCGCACTGTTCATGGGTTTTTACCTGCGTTATATCCGGCCAGGCAAGGTCATGGAAGTGTCCCTGATCGGCTGTGCGCTGCTGCTGTTCGCCATTATCTCCGGCCGCTGGGTCTCTGAGACGGACTGGGGCCAGGCTCTGTTCCACCTCGATCGTCCTTTGATCGCCTGGATCATCATCATCTACGGTTTCCTCGCCGCGGTGCTCCCGGTGTGGATGCTGCTCGCCCCGCGCGACTACCTATCGACATTCATGAAGGTCGGAACAATCGTGATGTTGGCGATCGCGATTGTGCTCGTGCGGCCCGAGATCACTGTTCCGGCTGTCACCAAGTACGCCTCCACCGGCGACGGACCCGTCTTCAGCGGCGCTTTATTCCCGTTCCTCTTCGTAACAATCGCGTGTGGCGCACTGTCGGGCTTCCACGCCATGATCGCGTCCGGCACCACGCCGAAGCTCGTAGAGAAGGAATCGCAGACTCGCCTGATCGGTTACGGCGGCATGTTGATGGAATCCTTCGTGGCCATCATGGCGCTAGTCGCTGCGGTCTCTGTTGACCAGGGCATCTACTACGCGATGAACTCGGCATCCTCGGCCACCGGCGGCACCGTTGAATCGGCCGCCGCGTTCGTCAACTCGCTCGGCCTCACCGGCGTGCACGTCACACCCGCAGAACTCTCGGAGACCGCCCGACTCGTCGGCGAAGAATCCGTGGTCTCCCGCACCGGCGGTGCCCCAACCCTGGCGGTCGGGCTCTCGCACATCATGCATCAGCTGGTCGGCGGCGAAAGCATGATGAGTTTCTGGTACCACTTCGCGATTATGTTTGAGGCCCTGTTCATCCTCACGTCCGTGGACGCAGGCACCCGTGTCGCCCGCTTCATGGCTTCCGACGCGCTCGGTAACATCTACCCGCGGTTCCGCGACCTGAATTGGCGACTCGGCGCATGGATTACCACCGCGCTGATGGTGGCGGGTTGGGGATCCATCCTGGTCATGGGCGTGAATGACCCCCTGGGCGGCATCAACACCCTCTTCCCACTGTTCGGCATCGCGAACCAGCTACTCGCGGCGGTCGCCCTGTCGATTTGTATGGTGATCTTCGCCCGCAAGGGACGACGCTGGCTGCTGCTCATCGTTGCGGTACCGATGTACTTCACAGCGGTGATCACCGTGTACGGCTCCTATCTGAAGATCTTCTCTCCCAACCCCTCCATCGGCTATTTCGCCAACCACTTCGCCTACAAGGAGGCACTGGCCGCGGGAAAGACGTCACTGGGTAGCGCTAAAACCGTTGAGGCAATGCAAACCGTCGTCAGTAATACCCTGATCCAGGGTTCACTCTCGGTGCTGTTCGTGGTGTGCGGCCTGATCGTCATGATCGTCGCCACCTGGCGCACGCTGCAGGCTCTGCGCGGTGTCAAGCTGATCGATACCGAAGATCCCATCACCCCGTCGAAGATCTTCGCACCGCATGGCATGATCCCCACGCCCGCCGAACGTGAGCTGGAAAAAAAGTGGCAGGCCTACTATGCGAAGCATCCTGAAGAGGACCTTTCCGGTGTCTCGCACTGAGTTCTCGCCGAGCGGATCGGATGCGGGCCGCCGTGGCATCGGCGCGGCAAGTTCGGATCTGAGGTCGGATGGCGCGGCGGGTTTGGAAGCGGATGCAACGTGCCATGAGGTGAGCGCACACCATTGCGGACCTGATACAGGGCGCCAGGATAAGGGTGCTGTGCACCTGAAGGCGCGGCCGCGGAGTGAGCTCACCAGTTACATCGGGTCTGCTTGGAAAGCGTTCCGGCGGTTCTCCCGCGGCGTGCTCGGGTCTGACGCCTACGACAAATATCTGACGCACCACCGGGTCAGCGGATGCCCCCACCCGCCTCTCAGCGAACGCGAATTTTGGCGGCAGACCTACCGCGATATGGATGAGAACCCTCGCGGACGGTGCTGCTGACGCGAAGCGGTGCTGACAACGGCGAGCCCCATGGGCGCTCATAGCGCTAAGCGCCAAATACTCGTGAGCATGTGAGGCGTAGTGCTTGACTGGGGTTGTACCCGATAGCGCAGGTGCTCGTCTCTCGGGGAGCACGACGAAAGGACCTCCCATGCTCATCGCGTTTTCTATCGCCCCCTCCGGCACCGGACGTGCCGACGGTTCCGTGCACGACGCGGTTGCCGCGGCAGTGAAAGTCGTACGCGACTCCGGCCTTCCGAACCGAACCAGCAGCATGTTCACCGAAATTGAGGGCAGCTGGGACGAGGTGTTCGACGTCGTCAAACGCGCCACCGAGGCGGTCGAACCCTACGGTTCACGCATCTCGCTGGTGCTGAAGGCAGATATCCGCCCAGGCTATGAGGGCGAGATCAACGGCAAGTTGGAACGGTTAGAGCGCGCCATCGACGAGCAGGCTAACTAGCGGCAGCGCACATCGGGTCTGATCGGATCGTCCGCAACCACGGGCGTTTCACACCCGATTCAGGCCCAAGAAAGGACTGAGGCTATACGAACTTTGCCGTGAGCCCGTCGATTAAACGGTCAAACATCCGCGGAGCAACCTCGTCGAAACCTGGACCGAACTGGCTAAAGAGTTCGGCGCTAATCGCACCAACAATGGCGCACCAGGCTTCCATCGTGTTGGCCATAGCCACCGGGGTGGAGTCGATACCGAGGTCGGTCATGCTGCTTTCTAAGAAAGCGGTGTATTCGTCACCCAGACTGTCGCGGCGACCGCTCTGACATATTGCCGAGTGCACGGTCAGCTCACGTCACCCTGACTTCGCAGGACGCCAACATCAATATCAAACTCAGTCGAGTTTTAGTAACGCTTTTAACTACGCCAAAGATGCGAAATATCACAATATTAGCGATAAGATATATCCTGATATAACTTCCATAATCGAATCACAGAATGGTAACGATTTTGGGGCAATTCCCGCCACCTAACCTCTTCGCCGCTAGATTCCGATTACCAACTCGCCATGAAATTTGGTGAGCAAACCACACACAGGAGTATGGTCATGCACCTCAAAAGGTCTTAGCCATTGCCACTTCAACCGCCGTCCTACTCTCTGGGGCAGGGGCGGCATCGGCCCTAACTGTGCCGTCACAAAAATCTCCAACCTCATATCTTGCTTCGTCACGGACAGGCGATTTCGATTTCGGAAGCGCATACCTGATAGATTTTCAAGATGAGGGCGCCACAGCCAGCCCCGTCGAAGGACTCGAGCTCATAGAGTCGATCCCAGACTCGGCACTGATAAGCCAGGAAGCATTTAATGAATGGGTCGCAACAGTCCCACAATTTAGGGGACTTGTATCGTGCGGAATCGAGATCACAACGGCACTTGTAACCAATGCATTCGCCATCGCTAAAATTGCGAAGATTAAGTCTGCGATTAAAGCCGCAGGGGGTGCAAAAAAGTTTGCAGAGAAAGCTATCAGCGCCTTCAAAGAAGCAAAGAAAAATGGAAAACCAAACAAAGAAGCACTCAGTATCGCAGCCAACGAGGCCGCTAAAGTTGGGGGCAAGGAAGCGGTAGTTGCCGTTCTGGATTTTTTCTCAGTTAACTCGGTGCTTAAAGACTGTTTTGGAGTTGATCTTTAAATGAAAGCCGGTCCAGACAATTCACCTTCCCTTTCCCGTATCACCTGGCGAGGGCTACTATGCATAGCCCTAGCCTTAACCTGCAAACAGTTCATTCCGGAACCATTTGGGTTAGTACTGGGAGTAGTTTTTGCATTATTTGGCTGTTTTTACTTCATTCTTTTTATCTTTAAGGGTGGAATGAAAAATTAAATTTTAATTCAATCTAATTTGACGCACCAAAAGAAATATTCAAAATCTTCCGCTATTGCACGCTGTCCCTCATTGAGGACACCGACCGCAGCAACGAGCGGCTCCGTCGCGTTGACGACCACGATTAAACCTGCGGTACACGGGAAACAATGTTGGGCCTTGGGCGTCCCAAACCTTCCCCACTCGCTCACCTATATTCCCGACCTCGCCGAAGCCATAGTGTGGTGCGCCGCTCACGCAGACAGTTTGAGCCACGACCGTGTTCTGCACACGTCGACTCTTCCACCGAGTTCGCTGAGGCAGATTGCTTACCACCTCACCGATAAACCAATGTTCACCCGGGTTCCGACCTGGATGCTGCAAGCCGTTGGACTCATACATCCAATGGTCCGCGAACGTGCCCGCATGTCATACCTGTGGACGGGCCCCTGCACACTCAATCCAGGAGTGCTCGAAGAACACGGTCTCGCACCGACGGTGCTGGATAGACAGTTAGCACATTAGCGATCTTTTGATCCGGACGACGGCTCACCCCTCCGCCAAAAGGGCATTGGATGCACACCGACACCCTGATAGCTCTACATTGGGATACCTAAAACGAAGTACCGCATGCCCGACCAATCAAACACGGCGAGCAGAACACCGCCACAAACTGGAGTTATGACGCAGACGATCCGTATCGTTACAGGGTATATCCAGCCGACTCATGCTATATACTCAGTTCCATGCGAAAAAGCTCAGTTCTACTAAACACTGGAAAACTAGTCATTGGCATTGCTGCCGTCACGTTTTTCATATTTTCCATAATAAAGAAAGTTAACGCCCCATTTGACACCCCTGAGCCAAGCTCTTTCTTTGAATCGACATACTTTATCGTCGCAGCAGGCATCATCGGATTCATACTATTCATGTCGGGAATATCGCGTCTCGTCATCGGGGCTTTCCAAGGTCCGCACAGCGCCGCCAAGCTGGTCCCAGGGGTGGGCACCATCGAACAGGTCGAAATGACTGGGCTCGAAATCAACGGAATCCGCGTCTATAAACTGGCCATGCGTGTCACCGACAAGGACTCGAACGAGTTTCACGGCACTCTAAAAGCCCCCATCCCTCCCCATCAAACCCAAGGTTTAATTCCGGGAGCAATGCTTCCCGTGGGTTTCAAACCAGAAAAACCCGAGAAACTGTACCCGCTACCTAGCGAGCGCGTAGGCGAGGTTAACGACCTACTGCAGCAGGACCGGATCAAAAAAGGGCTCTCCGACCAGGAAAGCGTTGAAACCGTTAAACGAGGCGTAAGTGTGACCGGCGTTGTAGTGGAGTCGACCCCCACGGGTGAAGTCCGCGACGGACACACCGCGCTCGATATCACGGTTCGCTTTGCCCGCGCAGATCAGCCCAGCGAGTTCATCGACCGCACCAAGACCGTCTACCTACAGCCCCAGCAGGTCGCTAATGTGGCGGTAGGCAGGCAGGTTCAGGTCTTCTATCGCCCTGAGGATGATGCCTACATCGCGATGGGTATCGCCGCGAACGGGTAGGTTTAAGCCATCCTTGTGCTCAACTCAGTTGCGGTACACGCCTGCCCCTATGCGCTACTTTGATTTGCTATCCAGCCGGGTTCAATAAAAAGCAGCACATAGCCCCAAGGGCAGTGAGCATGACGGTTACGATCACCCCGCGAGAGGTCATATTTCCCCATCTACCCCTGGGAGTATTCCGAATCGGCAATGAACGGCACGGGCTCGGCAGCGTTTGCCATCCCGACGAAATCCTGGTCTCGAAAGATCTGATACCCGAGCACCGAAATACTGCAGATTCACTACTTCGCAAGATGCCCAGTGACTACAATCGACACATAACGTTCTCGAGAGTGGAGTGTCATGCGATCCTTCGTAGCTATTGATTTTGAAACGGCGAATGAACAGCGCAGCTCTGCCTGCGCGATTGGGCTCGTTCGATACAGCGATCACGGCGAAGTCGAGGATCGTTTTTACAGCTTGATTCACCCGCACCCCAGCGTTGACTACTTCAGCGCCGTCAATACTTGGGTTCATGGCATCACGGCTCGGGACGTTGCTGAGGCACCACAATGGTCAGACATTGTAGGCACGGTGGAAAGCTTCATAGAAGATAAGCCCATCGTCGCGCACAACATGGCTTTTGATGGCTACGTCTTGTCCGACCTTGCCAAACTGTACGAGCTGGACCCCATCACCAACAGAAAGTTCTGCACAGTTCGTTTAGCACGGCGGATGCTTGCGGACAAGCTCGAGAGAAAAAGCCTGGATGACGTATTCGACTACTACTTCCCGGGCGAGTCCTTCCAACACCACAACGCCACGGCTGATGCCGAAGCATGCGGAAGAATATTTATCCGTATGCAACAGGACTACAGCTTTGAAGACATCGAGCAACTATGCCCCGTAACCAGGGTCCGAAATTACCAACCTGGCCCCGCGGCAGGGGCTCTTCGCAACCGGAAAACTGTCGATGAACTCGTCGAGATATACGGAAAAAACAAGGAAGCACTGCGCGGACATCATGTTGTTTTCACGGGAGTTTTACGGCTTGGACGGAGGCCGGCACTCCAAGAACTAGTTCGCGCCACCGGCGGGATGGCGGATAAAAGTATCACCATGAAAACGACAATGCTTGTGGTAGGGATAGTCAACCCTCGTCACTGGGTTGAGGGAACGTCCGCATCGAAAAAAATGTTCAAAGCGAGCCAGCTCAGAGAAGCAGGCTCACCCATCGAAGTGGTCACTGAAGAGGAGTTCTTTAACCGGCTGACCGATGAACAATACTGACGAGCTATTCGCATGCCGCTGGAGTGACCACGCGGCGGCGCCTTGAAAAGGTAATAACGATGACATGTGAATGACGACGATACTAGCCTTGCCAATAATGGAACAGGGCTCCCACTTTTCGATCTTAGATTTAACTCCGCGCAGGTGAGCGCTGGTTCTCGTTTTTGAGACCAGGTCATGCCGCGCGCGAGTATGCGGTGAACTCTGGAAGTCCGGCGTTACTGTATTTTGACCTCCTCCTCAATCAGGACATCGTGACACTCCAGCGCTTCAACGGCATCCGATTCCAAGAAATCAACAATAATCGACCGGTACTTGTGAGCAAGAGACTATATACGCTGGCTCTTAGGGCCCTCAGCAATACATCCGTGGGCACAGCCCAATCCGGATAACACATTCTCAATTGATTGAACTGAACTCATCCCACATCGAAATCAAGTAGCCTTATGGCATGGCAGCTTGGGATCTTGGACCTTTCGATAACGACGGCGCGATGGATTTGGTCGCAGACATCAGCGACGGCGAGTTTGACGACCTCGACGACGTGCTCGACGTCAGCGATTATATTGACTCAGATCAGGGTGAGATGATCATTGCTCTCGCGCATCTCGCGGCGGGTCACTTTCCTGCGGATCAGGATGAGCTCACAGCTGACCATGTCTCGTTCCTAAAGTCGCCTGATATCCGCGCGAAGCTGCGCACTGCCCTGGAAGCAGTGCTCTCCACCAGTGAACGATCCGAACTCGTCGAACTATGGGAAGAGTCAGACGAGTTGGAGGAGTGGAAAGCGGCGTCGCACGTCGAACTAGCTGGCTGACTACTAAGCTCGTTCAGTTCTCCGTGTGGACATTGCACTCGCCACCATCGCCATTCATAGGCAGCACATCGATGCATATTGGTGGTGTGAGTGCGAGCACCCAAGTTTCTTCAACTGTAGCGCTTGAGGTTCCGAGGGCTGAGGTTTCGACGCTGTCTGCTAGCGTGCACTTTGGGTTGCAGCGATTGCGTCAAGGATTATTCGTGACGCGTGGGAAACAGAGGCGGTCGCGGTATCAATTCTGAGGTCGGCTCCGTCCCAGCGCTCGTATTCGCGTTGCTGGACAGCCTGCCAGTCCGGCAATTTGAGTCTGGGGACGGACACGGTGCGGTTTTCTACTCGTCGGCGGTGCTCAGCCGTATCCGTGCAGAACAGTTCAATGTTAATTATCGTGGCATCGCGGTCGCTTGCAGCGTTATTCCACGCCTGTCGGGTAAAACCGAGCGGGTTGACGCACTCGACAACGACAACTGCGCCCGGTACCAATAGATCGCGAGTGAGGGCATATCCCACCTCGTAGCCCGCCCCCTGCACACCGTCGGACCCCATCTCCCCGGAGTCCCTTAGCGCTTGCTCAATCGTATCGATCCGCAGATAAACGATGCTGGGCCTCCGCGAACGCATAGCGGCAGCGATAGTCGATTTACCCGTGGCAGGAAGTCCACCCAGGACGACGAGGACAGGCTTATTCACGCCTTCCAATATATCAATCAGCGCCGTTTCCAAACGGAGTATCCCCTACATCCAGAAAGAGAACATCCCAAAATCTTATTTTTTCTTCAAATTTAAGATCCGAAAGTGGAGACTCCCAACTTTCTATTTCGAGCAAAGCAAGACTCTCCACTGGGGTCTAAACATTGCTCTGATCCGTGACACTATTTTAAACCCGGCAATTCAAGCAGCTCTGACTGTCGTTCCAGCCCCTCGCCTACGACGATGTAAAGCACAGAACCCCAGATAAACCCCGATTATTTCGCACGCGAGAGAATCTCTCTTCGCTACATTCGCCACCTGGATGACGCAGCATCAGACTTGAAATCAAAGGTACAGCTATTAAAACGCAAATGACCATCTCCTCTTGGATGGAGAGCGGAAACTACTGCAACAGCACAGTAGCTAGCACCAGCACGATCAGCGATACCACTCCAACCCGAATGGCACTCTTGTTTATCGTGAACGGGCGTCTCATGATAAACAAGAGTTCCGTTTGTTGAACCACTGAAATTCACCGCCCATTCAATGGCAGACGCATGTCACATTCGATAGAAACTGAACCAGCGCCAACAATACTAGTTAGCGAAAAATAGGTGTTTAAACAAATCGTAGAGAACTACCCCTACGAATACAAATATGACTGTATAGAACCAGCCTGGAGAATTTTTCTTGGATGACTCTTTATGTTCGTCATTTTCTGCGATAGACATAGCCCTAGACCCCAAGATTCTTCTTTAGTTGACCGCGTGCCAGAGCTCCTATCAAACCTGCTCCGATGCCCCTGATCGGCCTCGCTTCTTTCATGCATTCCATAAAAGCCCCATAACTTTTTTAGGTTCTTTCAATGCATTGGGAGCGTGCCGAGCACTGCTGCGCAACAATTGCCACCAAAATTAGAGGTCGGCCACCTTATCAAGAGTTCAGACGGCAATCCTAGATATTCCTGTCGTAAATCTTTTGATTATTGGGGTTGTGGGCATCGCGCTTTACCAACCATAGAACTAAAGCGACCACGATTGCTAGGATAATCAAATTTGCAACGATGATGCCAATGAGTACCAAGATATGCATTGTCATAGTGAAACCTTCCCTTGCTGGCAATCAGCTACCCGCAACCCAGGCCCTAGTGGCCACATTTAACAGCATTCAAAGTGTGGCCCCGAATTTTAAATCTACGACCATGGTTGCGACTTGCTGAGACATTACGAGCAGTAACGTTTGGTAGCGGCGAATCCCATGATCCAACCCGCGTTAGCTTCTCGATTCAAAAACACTTGAGCCTCCCTGGGTAGGCCATAACGCTTAAATGCGGAAATGCTTTTTGCTTCTTGCGATCTTGCTCCAATCTCACTAAAACACGATCGAGAGTTGATCACTATTAACTTCCGCTATGGCGGACAAGGCGAACCCTCCTATCGTCATCGAAATGGCTGTAACTATAGGCAGGAGCCGTTTGACAGTAAGGGCACCAGCAATATTTTATTTTCAATCCGAGTACGAAAGTTGTATTCAACTTAGCCAGTATAGCACATGTCACATATATGTCAATCTTAAGAATATTCCGTTTATCGTCACCACGATATTCGCCATATTCGGTTAACCGCAACCCCTCTATCCGATTGCGGCGATCTGCCAGGATCTCCGCGTGCCACTTCTTATAGTGCTGCACGCAATGTTCCTCAAGATAAAGACTTTTTAGCAATGTCCCAATTTCATGAGCGCTCCGCAGAGCGATGGCGCTCTCGAATAGACCCGTTATCTAACAATCCAGAGTCGAGCCCACCACGAAGGGCGGCTGGGCTGCGCGATGTCACGCACTTCGCGTCCAGGCGGGCGTTCAAGCAACTTATGGTCTACTGGCCGCTGGCCGCTAATAAATGGACCATTCCGCGATCTACTAATGCCTTCTACGCTGAGCGAAATGCGTCACTGGCTGCGCAACGCGTACATTGTTGCCCCTCCCGCAGAACGAACGTAAGTCCGCCTCACGCCACGCAACCAACCCGACCTCATCAAACACCCCATTCGCACCCATCCCACACCGCATGGTCGGTAGCATGGACGACATGTCGGAGATCCTCACGTCGGCAATAGCACCCGCATCGGCAACACCACCGACAAACCAACCCGGCTCGCACCTCTCCCCTCCAGCACTCTTTTCCCCTGTCATGCGGCTCGCGCCCGCTGTCATGCTGCTCGCGCTCGCTAGCCTGCTGGTCACACCCGCTGGCATGCTGGCCGCACACCCTACCGACCACAGCGCATACCCATTCCTTCTCTGCCCGGACGACTGGATTCTCCTATGACCACTGACGCTATTGTCGCCATCAACGATCTTTCCGTCACCTACGGCCCAACGATCGCCCTGGACGGAGTGTCCTTACGCATACCGCAAGACGCGGGAGTGATCGGCCTCTTTGGTCCAAACGGTGCCGGTAAATCGACCATGCTGAGGACTGTGTGCGGCGACATAGGTCGCTACAAAGGAACCGTCACGGCTCCGAGCCGCAGCAATATCGCTTACCTTCCCGACGCGCCGTTTCTGTACTCCTGGCTATCGGTCAAACAGTGCTCTGAACTCTATGAACACCGCTATACCGACTTCAGGAAAGAGGTATTTGACGAATTCCTCACGGGCTCGAAGGTCACCACAGCCTCCCGAGTGTCAGCTCTGTCAAAGGGCATGTCGGAACGGCTACATCTCGCACTGATTATGTCCCGAGCGCCTGAGCTCTACGTTCTGGACGAGCCACTGGGAGGCGTCGATCCTCTGACCCGGGATCATCTACTTCACCTGATTATGAAGTATCGCTCCGACCACGCGCCGTTGATACTCAGCACCCACTTAATAAACGGCGTTGATCAGGTGTTTGACAACGTCGTGCTGATTTCTGATGGCAATGTGTTAGCCAACGACTCAGCAGCGTCACTGCGTGACCGAGGCGATGGCGATCTTGAACTCGCGTACAAGAGGATTGTTTCTGAACTATGACTGATCTACGACTCATGGCCTTCAAACACGGCCGAATTATGATGCCTTTGATTCTGCTGATGGCGATTCTCAGCATCGTACGCTTGATATCCGATGACGTCATTGTTCAGCAGATTCACGGTATCGGTGTCATGCTGCTATCGGTCGGCCTCGCGGTATATGCACTGGACTATCTCATTCGGCTGATTGGTCTTTCAGAGGATCGGCTTTTATTGCTGTCCCCGAAACCCCGCTGGATCATCGCGGCGCTCAGCAGTCTGGTCATGGGGATTCTCCTGACCATCGGATACATTGCAGCCATCATTCCGCAGGTCAGTGCTGACGGCGATGAGCTTCTCAACCAGCTCATCATGTTCGTCAGCTACATTGTGTCGGTCTTTTCGGGGCTTGGCTTAATGGTCTTCGTGGTGTACCTATTAAAAGGCGTGCGCGGTAAGACTGCTCTTCGCGCATCCACCTGGCTGCTGTTTGTGGTGATCGTAGGTGCAGCGATGGCGGCTTGCATTCTGAGCGTTATTCATCTAACCGAGCACAGCAACTGGTCGATCGGAGTAGCATCGAACAACAGCGCAGTTAATGTGTACGCAACCATCCTTCCCGTCACTGTTCTCGACGTGAAAGACATTGCCGGATTGGCGCTAAGTTTTGCTGGCGCGAATGCCATCGCAGGTTTAATATTTTGGGTCAGTGCGTCGCTGCTAGCTCGGCGGCCAAACAACTACATCTAAAAATATGCAAAACCATACTCCGCGAGCGCTCGTTTACTAGCAAAGCCTCCGGGTTCCCTAGCACGCCATCTGAGTTCGCTAACAAAGCCTCCGGGTTCACAAACAAAGCCTCAGGCTTGTCCATCGGCACACCTTCAGGGCAATAACGCCCGTGTAGCCACTAGCCACACCAACACAACAGCCGCTCCGTACCCATGCCGTCCAGATTTCTGACCGGTCACCTAGCGCTATCACCAGCCAAAGTTGCGGGCAGCGCTCTACCTCCCCGGTATCCGCGGCAGCAAAGTAGTATTTCCCCGCGACAGGCAGTTACCCTGTGACGCACCCGCCCGGCGATGCACACACGATTTTCGTATCTACTCGTGCGGCACCCACGTCGTGCGGACCCCACGGGCGCAACCGCTTGCCCCGCCGGATACCCGGCGCCCGCGGCGTGACCGCTTAGCCCTGCCGATCACCGGCACCTCTTACTCAAAGGAGAGCTACGTATGGACTGGACGCAAAATTGGCAGCAAACCCTGCCAGGGTGGGTTCTGCTGCTCATTGCCGCCTGCGCCATCGCCTTAATCCTCGTGATGGTCATCCGATTTAAGGTGCATGCCTTCATCACCTTGATCGTGGTGAGCCTGTTGACCGCGCTGGCAACCCAAATCCCGGTGCAACATATCGCCGAAACTATGGTCTCGGGCTTCGGAAAAACCCTGGGCAGTGTGGCGCTTCTAGTCGCCGTGGGGGCAATGCTCGGGCGCCTTGTGGAAACCTCCGGCGGGGCTAAGTCCCTTGCGGAGAAAATGGTCGAGATCTTCGGTGAAAAGCGTGCCCCCTTTGCGCTCGGCCTAGCTTCGCTCGTGGTCGGCTTCCCGATCTTTTTCGACGCGGGCATGCTGGTGGTCCTCCCCGTCGTGTTCGCTATTGCGCGCAGACTGCGCGGTTCTCTGCTGCTCTATGCCTTCCCGGTGATTGCAGCGCTATCGGTGATGCACGTCTTCGTGCCGCCCCATCCGGGTCCGGTTGCCGCGGCCGAGTTTTTGCATGCTGACCTGGGCACTGTGCTTCTGCTCGGAGTCATCGTCGCATTCCCGGTGTGGTACGTGGCCGGTCACTTATGGGGTCGGATTGTCGGTCAGCGCATTCCGCTGCCCATTCCCGCGCTATTGGGTAACCCAGACGATGGCGACGATGTCACCAATCCCCCGCGTCCGTTCACTATCGTGCTGATCCTGTTGCTGCCGCTCGTGCTGATCCTCGGCAACACGGGGCTGAGCGCTCTCGGCGCGGCCAACATCGTCGATGCCAAAGCCACCTGGGTACATGTGCTGCGCATGCTCGGGGAATCACCGATTGCCCTGCTCATTGCCGTGATCGTCGCCTCGGTCGTGCTGGGAACCCGTCGCGGTATCAACGGCACCGCCCTGGAGAAAACGCTCGATTCGGCACTGGGCCCGATCTGTTCAGTCGTCCTGATCACCGGTGCGGGCGGCATGTTCGGTGGGGTGTTGCGCACCTCCGGGATTGGCGCCGCCATCGAAACACTGCTGTCCGACATCGGGTTGCCGGTGTTCGTCGCCGCATACGTGATCGCGGCTGTTCTCCGTATCGCCCAGGGTTCGGCCACCGTCGCGCTCACCACCGCAGCGGCACTGATCGCCCCCGCGGTGCAGGCTGGTCATTATGGCTCGCTGGAAATCGCCTGCATTGTGCTCGCCACCGCTGCCGGTTCGGTGATTGCCAGCCATGTCAATGACTCCGGGTTCTGGCTGGTTGGCCGCCTGATGGGTATGGACGTGAAAACCACGTTGAAAACCTGGACCGTTCAGCAGACCATTCAATCGGTCTCCGCGTTCATCATTGTGGGGGTGATCTACCTGCTTGTCGGGCTCGCAGCCTAATGGCCTGTGCACCTCGCAGGAGTCGTGCGCAGCTCTCGAGAGCCATCGGTTAACAATCTGCACACCCGTAGGCTCCCTAACCCAGCTGCATGCACAACTCACCGTGTTCGCAGCCCAACCATCAGTGCATAAAAATATGGCCGGACCATCTGGACAACAACCAGCTGGTCCGGCCATATGTCATCGAGCCTGCGCTCGGGCCGGTCTCATATCAGGCCGACCTCATGTCACATCGCGGGCTTCCTTGACGCGAAACACCTTGCCGGGCCGCTGAACGCAGCGCCCGGCGAGCGCATCGATTACTTCAGCTCGCCGAGCACCTCATTCAGAGCCTCGGTCGAGGACGGGTGGGTCCAGATGCCGTCGCGCAACGTGCTCGCGGTGATGCCTGCGCGCATCGCCAGGGCCACCAGGTTGATGACTTCCTGGGAGTCGACGTGGAACAGTCGAGCGCCGAGGATCTGATCGGTCTCAGCGTCGACCACAAACTTAATGACACCGCGAGCGTCCTGCACGGTCTTCGGACGGGGCATGGCCTTCACCGCAGCGACCGATTTCATCGCTGTTTTCACCGTGTAACCGGCGCGAATAGCCTGGTCTTCACTCATGCCGACGGCGGAGAACGGAGGGGTCATAAAGGTCGTGCTGGGAACGCCCACGCGGTCCGAACGCACTCGGGTTCCGTTTCCAAGCAGGTCATCCAACACGATTCGGAAGTCGTCCAACGAGATGTAGGTGTGCTGTGGGCCGCCGTTGACATCGCCCACCGCATACACGCCCGGAACGTTGGTGCGCAGATGATCATCCACCACGATGGCGCCGCGGTCGGTGGTCTCGATCCCTGCGGCCTCCAGCCCCAGATCGTCGGTTGCAGGGCGGCGGCCCACTGAGACCAGCACGGCGTCAGCGGTCGCGGAGCCTTCGTTGCCGTCGGCGTCGGACCAGCGGACGGTGGCTTCTTGTCCGTCGTCGTCGACGCGGTTCACGGTGGCGCCGTGGACGAAGCGGATTCCATCTCCTTCCAGGACTTCGGTGACTGCTGCGGCGATGTCTTCGTCGTCACCGGGCAGAAGGCGCGGCATGGCACCAATCACGGTAACTTCTGCGCCAAATCCCCTAAACATAGAGGCAAATTCCAGGGCGATGAATCCGCTGCCGATAATGGCCAGGCGCTTCGGGAAGGGGTCGATGTGCTGGATGCTGGTGGAGGTGTGGACGCGGGGGCCATCCAGACCGGGGATGGGAGGCATCACGGTGACGGCGCCGGTTCCGATCACGATGGTCTCCGCCTGGACACGCAGGGTCTCGTCCGCGGCGCTGCCGCTGATCTGCACCTCATGGGGGCCGACGAAGCGGGCATGACCATTAATGACGGTGACGGTGTCTTTGTCGGCGAGCATCTGGTAGTTCACGGCGCGGAGTTTGTCGATGAGGGTGTCTCGGGCCGCAACGGCTGAGCGGAAGGTGGCCTGAATGTCATCCTCGCTCCGACGTTCCTGAGCGGAGTGCACGAGGGCTTTGGTGGGGACACAGCCGATGTTGATGCAGGTGCCGCCGTACATCTGGTCGGATTGTTCGACGATGGCGACGCGGCGGCCGCGAGCGGCATAGGTGGCCGCGAGCGTCTTGCCGCCTTTGCCCCAGCCGATGACGAGCAGGTCGACGGAGAGTTTTTCAGTGGTCGGGTTTGAAATCATGGGCCCATCTTCCTCGTGGAGAATTATCATTCTCCCCTAGAGTAGAGAATATGAATTCTCCGCGCAAGACCCCCCGCGGCGCTCATGTCGATCCTCACCAAGGCGACCACACCGGCCCACACCCCACCCCTCTTCCCGACGCCATTCACGCCACCTGCTGCGACGACCCCATCCTCGACGCCGCCGGACACCTCTTCTACGAACGCGGCATTGCCTCAGTCTCCATCCAAGACATCCGCGCCCGCGCCAACATCAGCCTGAAAGCGCTATACCGGCGTTACCCCTCCAAAGACACCCTCGTGCTGGCCTACCTATCCCGGACCCATTCGCGCTGGATGGACGATGTGCAGGCAGCAACCGCAGACTCCGCAACTCCCGAAGAAGCCATCGACCGCCTCTTTGCCTGGCTCCGCTCCTGGTTCTGCGCCCCCAACTATCTCGGGTGCGGAATCGCCAACACCCGCGGCGCAGCCCTGAGCCCCGAAGCCCGCGCCATCGTCCGACGCCACCTGCGTGAGCTGCAGGAACTACTGATTAACATCGTGGACGACCAGACCGCAGGCGAAGCCCTGTTCGTACTGGTCGAAGGCGCCATTGCCGCCAGCACCGGCACCGGCAACCCCGACTATGCCGACCGCGCCCACCGCGCCGCCCGAGCCCTGCTCAGCACTCGCCCGCACTGAGCCCCACGTACACTCTCCCCAGCACCCCGCCGCCCCGCGTTAAGATCACCACCACATCCACCGCTGTTACCACAGCCAGGGACTCTCGGCACCCAACCCGAGATCACACACTGGTAGACTTTTTGCGGTTTTGTTCCACCGACGGCAGCACTAAAGCAGGTGATGTCGCCAGCGGAATGTCCCTCTTCTATCCGGGGCCTCGGCCCAACACCCCTCACGTCAAGGAGGACGACGTGGACCAGATCGGCATCAAGCTCGACGCGCAAGCGATCGACTACGTGCTCATCGCGCTCTACTTCATCTTCGTCCTCGGTGTGGGCTGGTTCGCCAAGCGTGGCGTCTCCAACTCCATCGAATTCTTCCTATCCGGTCGTTCCCTACCCGCATGGGTGACCGGCCTCGCCTTCATCTCCGCGAACCTCGGCGCTGTCGAGATCATGGGGATGTCTGCTACGGGTGCCCAATACGGGTTCCCCACCATGCACTACTTCTGGATCGGTGCCATCCCCGCCATGCTGTTCCTCGGCGTGGTCATGATGCCGTTCTACTACGGTTCCAAAGTCCGCAGCGTGCCCGAGTTCATGCGCATGCGTTTCGGCACCGGCGCCCATCTGGTCAACGCCCTGTCCTTTGCGCTCGCGCAGCTGCTGATCGGTGGCGTGAACCTGTACCTGCTCGGCACCATTGTCAACCGTCTGCTCGGCTGGCCGCTATGGGTCGCGTTGATCGTCGCCGCTGCCATCGTGCTGTGCTACATCACCCTGGGCGGTCTGTCCGCTGCGATCTACAACGAAGTGCTGCAGTTCTTCGTGATCGTTGCGGCTTTGCTCCCCCTGACCCTGCTCGGCTTGCACAAGGTCGGCGGCTGGAAGGGACTGGTCGAGAAAGTCACCAGCGACGGTATGCTCGGTTCTCAGCAGCTGCACACCTGGCCCGGTGAGCAGCTATCCGGTTTCAATAACCCGGTGCTGTCCGTGATCGGTATCGTGTTCGGGCTCGGCTTCGTGCTCTCCTTCGGCTACTGGACCACCAACTTCGTCGAAGTTCAGCGCGCTATGGCCTCAAAGAACATCACGGCCGCCCGCATGACCCCGATCATCGGTGCCTTCCCGAAGATGTTCATCCCGTTCATTGTGATCGTCCCGGGTATGATCGCCGCGGTCCTAGTACCACAGCTATCAGACTACAAGCGGGTCTTTTACACCCAAGGTGAAGCAGCCGCAAATGCCAGCGGCATCAACTACAACGACGCCCTGCTCCTGCTGATGCGTGATGTATTGCCCAACGGCCTCTTGGGCATCGCCATCGCGGGTCTGCTGGCGGCATTTATGGCCGGTATGGCAGCGAACATCTCGGCGTTCAACACCGTGGTCAGCTATGACCTGTGGCAGCAGTACGTGATGAAGGACCGCTCCGATAAGCACTACTTGAACGTGGGACGCATCGCCACCGTCGCGGCCTGCATCATCGCAATCTTCACGGCTCTGATTGCCGCGAACTTCTCGAACATCTTGGCGTACTTGCAGACGCTCTTCAGCTTCTTTAACGCCCCGCTGTTCGCCACGTTCATCCTCGGTATGTTCTGGCGGCGGATGACCCCGGCCGCTGGCTGGGCCGGGCTGGTGTTCGGCACGCTGGCAGCGGTGGCACTCTGGGTGAGCTCGGAGGTATGGCACCTGTTCTACCTTCCCGGCCAGGGCCTCGCGTTCCTCGCGGCGGCCGCCGCATTCGTGGTGGACATCGCCGTTTCGGTCATCGTCACCATGTTCACCAAGCCCAAGCAAGCCTATGAACTGCGAGGCCTGGTGTACTCAGAAACCCCGAAGGCCGACCTGATCGATCCCGAGGAAAAAGCGTTGCCCTTCTGGCGGCGTCCAATCCCGATGGCATCTATCGGACTGGCTCTTGTCATCATTTTGAACATCGTGTTCGCCTAAGGAGCTCATCGTGAACGACAGCACCAAAAACGAGACCACCGAGCACGTTGAGACCGTCGGCGCCTTCGATATCCGGATCTTTATCGCTACCCTGATCTGCCTATTCGGCGTGATCCTAGTGGCCCTGGGGATCTTCGCCTTCAATGCTCATGAGGCGGCCATCACCGGCGGAATCAATGGCAATCTGTGGACCGGCATCATAATGATCGTGGTGGCAATTCTGTTCGTCGTGTGGGCGAAGATCGACCCGATCCGCATGGTGGTCCGGGAAAACGAACCAGGAGCTGAAGAGCCCCGCGACATCGCACCGGTGGACTAGCCATCGCATCGATAACTCATCCCGGTCGGTTTTCCAACCGGGTTTCCAGCTAGTTTCCCCGCCGGTTTCCGGCCAAGTCCAGACCGGGTTCTCCTATCCGTGGGCCCCGGTATCGCAGTAAATGAACGCTGCGATACCGGGGCCCACGTGTGTGACTCCCAGCCTCCCAGCGGCAACAACAGGAACCCGCACACCCAGCACGGCAGCTCGTTAAACACCCCCAGCAGCACGTACCCGCTCGGTCAGCATGTAGCCGCCAGTCAGCACGTTCAGCACCTACCCGCTCGACCAGCATGGACCGGATGTACAGCTCGGCGAGCGGCCCTCACGCGTTCAGCGCCGACGCAGCTGCACGAGCGCAGCACGCGTATGGTGACAACAGCGGCCACCGTCCACTGCAGGAGGTTTCGATGCCATCATCACCCGCCACCCAGACCACACATGTCACGCCGTCCCAGGTGGAGGACCTGCTCGCGCGTATGCCGCGCAGTTCCTTCATCGGCGGCGCCTTTACCGGGGGCACCCCTTCGCTATCGGTGATTGACCCCGCCACTGAGCAGAGCATCCTCTCGGTGGTCGATGCCTCCCCTGATCTGGGGACGCTGGCACTGGACGCCGCGTGCGACGCCGCCCCTGCGTGGGCCGCCACCACTGCGCGCGAACGCTCCACCATTGTGCGCCGAGCCTTCGAGCTGTGCCATGAGCGGGCGGACGACCTTGCGCTCACCATGACCCTGGAGATGGGCAAACCACTGGCGGAGTCCTATGGCGAAGTCAGTTACGGTGCTGAGTTCCTGCGCTGGTTCAGCGAAGAAGGCGTGCGCGCACCGGGACACTTCGGACCGGCCCCGGCCAGTGGTAAACGCATGCTTACGCTCAGCAAACCGGTTGGCCCGGTTCTCGCCATCACGCCGTGGAACTTCCCACTCGCCATGGGCACGCGAAAGATTGCCCCTGCTTTGGCCGCCGGATGCACGGTGGTGGTTAAACCCGCCCGACAGACCCCGCTGACCATGCTGCTGTTCCTGGAGATTCTGCGCGACGCCGGACTTCCCGACGGCGTCGTCAACTGCGTCGTGACCTCACACTCCCGCGAAATCAGCACCACTCTGCTTGCCGACCCGCGCCTACGCAAACTCACCTTCACCGGATCCACCGAGGTCGGCCGGACCCTTCTGGCCCAGGCCGCAGACCGGGTGTTGAAGACCTCCATGGAGCTCGGAGGCAATGCCCCGTTCCTGGTGATGCCCTCAGCTGATATCGATGTGGCCGTGGAGGCCGCCATGCCTGCGAAGTTCCGCAATAACGGGGAGGCATGCACGGCGGCGAACCGGTTCTACGTGCACAGCTCGCGCCTGGATGAGTTCACGGACAAATTTGTGGCAAAGGTTCGCAAGCTGGTCGTCGGTCCCGGACTTGACCGGGAGACCACGCTCGGTCCGCTCATTAATGCCGAGGGCCGAGACAAAGCCGAACAGTTGATCGCTGATGCCACCCAGCGCGGGGCGCAGACCGTCGCCGGTGGGCAGCAACTCGACCGACCAGGGTTCTTCCTCGAGCCCACTGTGCTCACGAATGTGCCCGCCGACGCGCGAATCTGTCACGAAGAAGTTTTCGCCCCGGTTGCGCCAATCATCGCGTGCGATGACCCAGAAGCCATGATCGCCGCTGCAAACGACACCGAGTTCGGCTTAATGGCGTATGTTATGGCCGCTGATCTCGACGAAGCGCTCAGCACCTGTGAGCGCCTGGAGTCGGGCATGATCGGCCTCAACTCCGGGGTGGTCTCTGATCCCGCAGCGCCGTTCGGCGGGGTAAAAGAGTCCGGTTTGGGGCGCGAAGGCGGTCATGCGGGCCTCGCCGAATATTTGGAGACCTGCTACATCGGGCTGCCCTAGCCGTCACCATTGGCTTGTCCAGCCGACATCGGGTTACCTTGCCGTCATCGTGGGGTTGCCCAGCCGACATCGAATTACCCTACTTTTTGATGGGGATACAACATCGCCGGGCGACGCGTCAGCTCGAGACCCTACTCATCACTGCGAGTAATTCGGCCCGGCTTGGAGACCTCGGCCTCAGCGAGCGCAAGGAATCCGTGCAGACCTGAGACCGCGCCGTGAGGAAACCGTGAGGATCGGTGGTCATCTGGGAATCCGGGCAGTGGAGTAAGGGAGTTCGCTACTCCACCGCCCGGCCTCATGCCGGGCCTCACCTCCTCCGGAGCTCGTCATGCTCGATCTGGTGCTGATTGCACTCATCCTCATCGTTTTCGGCGTTCTCACGCTCATCAGCTCAGGGGTGGAGAAGCTGTGAGCCACCTCTTGGATACGGTGGCGTCCCTGAGCGCATGCGGCCTGGGCATAGCCGCCATCGTCTATCTGGTCATCGCCCTTGTGCGGGCGGAGAAGTTCTCATGAGCGAGGGTCTGATTTCACTGTGGCCAACCATCGGCCAAATCGCTCTTCTCATCGCCATACTTGCCGTTCTGTATGTTCCGCTCGGCGGTTACATGGCCCGCATCTTTACCGCACCCGGCCACTGGCGCATCGAACGCTTGGTCTACCGGCTGATTGGGGCTGACCCCGACTCTGAGCAGACAGCATTCCGTTACACCCGCAGCGTGCTGGGGTTCAGCCTGGTCAGCATCGTGGTCCTCTATGCACTACTACGGTTGCAAGAGTTCCTGCCTCTGAACCTGGGGCACCACGGCCTCAATCCGCTGACCTCGTTTAACACCGCGATCAGCTTTGTCACCAACACCAACTGGCAGATGTACTCGCCTGAACAGGTGCTCGGTCACGGGGTTCAGATGTTCGGGCTGACCGTGCAAAACCTGGCCTCGGCAGCGGTTGGAATCTGCGTAGCAATAGCCCTCGTGCGGGGACTGACCCGTCAGCGCACAGAGGCGATCGGGAACTTCTGGGTGGATTTCACCCGCTGCTGTGTGCGGCTGCTGCTCCCCCTTGGATTTATTGCCGCCCTAGCCCTGATCGCCTGCGGAGTGATCCAAAACCTGCACCTGCCGACCGACGTCACCACCCTCACCGGGGCGCACCAGAGCATCCCGGGCGGTCCGGTCGCCAGCCAGGAAGCCCTTAAGGAGCTGGGAACCAACGGCGGCGGATTCTTCAACGCCAACTCTTCGCACCCCTTCGAGAACCCGAACGGAATCTCCAACCTGATTGAGATTCTGCTGATGCTGGCAATCCCATTTGCCCTTCCCCACACCGTCGGTGTGCTCGCGGGCGACTGGCGGCAAAGTATCACCATCGCGGCAGTGATGGGTGCCTTGTTCTTGGTGTCCGTATCGCTTCTGACCTGGATCGAAAGCCGCGGTCTCGGTTCGGCGTCCCAGCTAGCTGGGGGCGCCATGGAGGGCAAAGAGGTTCGATTCGGAATCGCCTCCTCCGCGCTCTTTGGCACCGCTTCGACTCTGACCTCAACCGGCGCTGTGAACTCCATGCACGACTCCTATACCGGGCTTGGAGGCTTGATGCTGCTGCTGAACATGCAGCTCGGTGAGGTTGCTCCCGGCGGAGTGGGATCGGGACTGTACGGGATGTTGATCCTGGCAATCGTCACGGTCTTCGTCGGCGGGCTCCTCGTGGGTCAAACCCCTGAATACCTCGGGAAAAAGATCGGCACCGGGGAGATGAAGCTGGCTAGTTTGTATGTGCTCACGATGCCCACGTTGGTGCTTGGCGGACTCGCGCTGAGCTTCGGCATCCCGGCTCTGCGCCACAGCATCATCAGTGATTCTCTGACGAACACGGGCAATCACGGGGTGTCGGAGGTGTTGTACGCGTTTACCTCCGCAGCGAATAACAACGGCAGCGCGTTCGCGGGTCTAACCTCATCCACTCCCTGGCTTGCGACTGTTCTAGGGGTGATCATGCTGCTGGGTCGGTTCGTGCCGATGATCTGCATTCTGGCGCTCGCGGGCCGCTTTGCCCGCCAGCAGCGACTGCCCTCCACCGCTGGCACCCTACCCACCCACGGGCTCCAATTCGTGGTACTTCTCCTCGGCATCACGGTCATCGTGACCGCATTGACCTTCCTCCCCGTGCTCGCACTCGGGCCTCTCGCAGAAGGGCTCCCCCGATGACTACCTCTCCCCGTCGCCGGGTTTTCGGGCCTCGGCAAATCCGTGAGGCCCTGCCCGGGGCCCTGCGCAAACTTGATCCTCGTCTGATGTGGCACAGCCCCGTCATGCTGCTGGTGGAAGTCGGTGCCGCCTATCTGAGTGTGCTCGGCATCGCGGAACTGGCCGTCGGTGCGGCCCCGACGTCCGGCGGGGAAACTATCCCGACGGGTTTCACCCTGATCATCGCTGCGCTACTTTGGTTTACCGTCCTTTGCGCTAACCTCGCCGAGTCTGTGGCGGAAGGACGCGGAAAAGCCCAGGCGGCAGCGTTGCGATCGACCCGCACCGACACCCCCGCTCATCGGGTGATTGACTTCGATCCCATCCAAGACCCCGCCGCTACCAGCTCCCGTGTGGACGTCATCAGCTCAGCGGACCTCAGCGTGGGCGATGTGGTTGTGGTCTCTGCCGGCGAAGCAATTCCTGGAGATGGCGACATTATCCATGGAATAGCCAGCGTCGATGAGTCGGCGATCACCGGAGAATCCGCGCCGGTAGTTCGGGAGTCGGGGGGCGACCGCAGCGCTGTCACCGGCGGCACCCGAGTGCTATCAGACCGGATCGTCGTGCGTATCACCTCCCAGCCCGGCCAAACCTTCGTCGACCGCATGATCGCCCTGGTCGAAGGATCCGAACGTCAGCGCACCCCCAACGAAATTGCACTGAATATCTTGCTCGCATCGCTGTCGGTGGTGTTCGTCGTAGTGTGTCTGACCCTGCGACCCGTGGCCGGATATCTGGGCGCCGCACCCAGCATTGCTGTGCTGATCGCCCTGCTGGTCTGCCTGATCCCGACCACCATCGGGGCGTTACTGAGCGCCATCGGTATCGCCGGTATGGACCGGCTAGTCCAACACAACGTACTGGCTATGTCCGGGCGTGCCGTGGAAGCCGCCGGCGATGTCACCACGCTGCTGATGGATAAGACGGGAACCATCACCTATGGCAACCGCCGGGCCGCAGAGTTTCGTACGGTGGGTCATGTCAGCGACCAAGATCTGCGCGACAGCGCCGTGCTCGCTTCTCTGGCCGACCACACGCCGGAAGGCCGCTCGATCCTGGACCTCGCCGCAGCTCAGGGTGCGAACCCCGCCGAGACGGTTCCGGGAGTCGCGGTCGAGTTCACCGCCCAAACGCGCATGTCGGGCCTGGACCTCCCCGACGGCACCCAGATCCGTAAGGGTGCTGGATCCGCGATCTTGGCGTGGATCGGGGCCATCGCTGATGACGACCCACGTCAAACAGCTGTGGACGCCATGCAGGATCATGTGGCACAGATCAGCACCGTCGGCGGTACCCCGCTGGTGGTAGCGCGGAAGGATCCGTCCGGACGCGGCGAGGTGCTCGGCGTGGTCTACCTCAAGGACACGGTGAAGGAAGGTCTCGCGGAGCGCTTTGCCGAAGTGCGTCGCATGGGCATCCGGACCGTCATGATTACCGGCGACAACGAACGCACCGCCCGCGCCATCGCTGCTGAAGCCGGAGTGGACGACGTGCTGGCAGAAGCCACCCCCGAGGACAAGCTGGCCCTCATCCGCCGTGAGCAAGAAGGCGGCCGCCTGGTCGCGATGACCGGTGATGGGACAAACGATGCGCCCGCTCTGGCTCAAGCCGATGTCGGCGTGGCGATGAACACCGGGACGTCTGCCGCAAAAGAAGCCGGGAACATGGTGGACCTGGATTCTGACCCCACCAAACTGATCGATATCGTGCGGATCGGTAAACAGCTGCTCATTACCCGAGGAGCGCTCACCACCTTTTCCATCTGCAATGACATTGCAAAATACTTCGCGATCATTCCCGCGATGTTCGCCGCAGCATTCCCCGGTCTGGCGGTGCTGAACATTATGCATTTGCACTCCCAGGCGAGCGCCATTCTGTCGGCGGTGATCTTCAACGCCCTGGTGATTCTCGCGCTGATTCCGCTAGCTCTGCGCGGGGTGCGGTACACCGCCGGGAGTGCGTCGCGCATTCTCACTCGCAACCTTTTAATCTACGGGCTCGGAGGAGTGATTGTGCCATTCATCGGCATCAAACTGATCGACCTCATTGTGCAGTTCCTTCCTGGTTTCTAGCCGGTTAGTCAACGGTCACCACTGGTTTCACACCGGTTTATCGCCGCTGCCTTACCGCTCTTGGCCGCAATCTCTTTCGCAGTCCTCTGCCCATACCCGACCCCAGTTGTTCAGCTGACAGGAAGCCCGCTATGTCCTCTCCATCACCGCTCACCCCGCCGAGCAGTTCTGTGAGCAGCTGCGTCAATTCGTTCGCTCGTTCTCCTAAGTCTCCCGAGACCGCTCATCTGAGGGGAGCTACTCCGCCTGGTTCTGTTTCGGACGGTCCTGTTTCGGGTGGTCCTGTTTCGGGTGGTTCTATTCCTGGCGGGCCGCCATCCCGTCCACGCCGGTACTTTTTGCCACCGTCTCTCAGGCCGCTGTGGACTGCGGTGCGCACTCTCGTGGTCATCACGGTCGCAGCCGGGGTGATCTACCCAGCAGCCGTCACCCTGATCGGGCAGATGCTGATGCCGTGGCAATCTAACGGCCAGCTGGCCAGCCAGAACGGCCAACCGGTCGGGTCCCGGCTGATCGGTCAGAGCTTCACCCGCGCCGATGGCACACCGATTGCGGGCTACCTGCAAAGTCGGCCCTCAGCCGCCGGAACCACGGGGTATGACGCGCTCAGCTCCTCTGCCAGCAATCTGGGCCCCGAAAACCCCAAGCTGATCAGCGACATCGCGCAGCGCCGCCAGCAGATCACAGGCAATGACCTCCAGGGCGCACCCGGTGGCTCCCCACAGAATCCGTCGACGTCACAGATTCCCGCCGACGCATTGACCTCCTCCGCTTCTGGCCTGGATCCCGACGTGAGCCCCGCCTACGCCTCGCTCCAGGTTGATCGCATTGCCCGAGCCCGGGGTGTGAGCGCGGACGTCGTGCGCACGGTGATCAACCGCCATGTGCAGGGCCGCGAGTTTGGGATCCTGGGTTCCCCGCGGGTCAACGCGCTCGCTGTGAATCTCGACCTGGACCGCACTTTCGGCCCGCTCCCCCGATCCGCACGATGACTGCGGCCCCACGGCCACGTGTATCTCTCCAATCGGCACCAACAAACTGTTCTGTTAGTCCCCGCAGCATTGTGACCACAGTCCATGCAGCTGCATAGGTCTAGCCCCGTGCTTCACAATGGTTCTGTGGCAAAAAGACGAGGTCGATTGCGGGTCCTTCTAGGTGCCGCCCCGGGTGTTGGTAAAACCGTGGCGATGTTGGAAGAGGGCAGCCGCATGGCGGCGGAAAACGTTGACGTGGTGGTTGCCCTGGTGGAAACCCATGGCCGCCGAGTCACCGCGGAGCGGGTCGGATCACTGGAAGTGATTCCTCGCCGTGAGGTGACCCACCGTCGCGTCACCCTCACCGACATGGACCTTCCCGCGGTGCTTGCCCGCGCCCCGCAGGTGGCGTTGGTGGATGAGCTCGCGCATACCAACGCCCCCGGCGGAGTGCACGAAAAACGGTGGGAAGACGTGGAGGACCTCCTAGATGCTGGGATCGACGTGATCACCACGGTCAATATCCAGCACATTGAGTCTCTCAATGATGTCGTCCAATCCATTACCGGGATCGTCCAACGCGAGACGGTCCCCGACGATGTGGTGAGGCGGGCTGACCGCATCGAAGTGGTCGATCTAACCCCTCGGGCTTTGCGCGAACGCCTCGAAGCCGGGCAGGTCTATCCCACCGACCGCATTGATGCGGCGCTGTCGAACTACTTTCGGCTCGGCAACCTGACGGCTCTGCGCGAGCTCGCTCTGCTGTGGCTGGCCGATGAGGTCGACTCGGCTTTGGCCGCATATCGGGCTGAGCACGGAATAGATTCCCGTTGGGAAGCCCGGGAGCGGGTGGTTGTGGCTCTTGCGGGCGGTCCTGAAGGGGAGACTCTTTTGCGCCGGGGAGCTCGGATTGCCTCGCGGTCCTCCGGTGGACGGTTGCTAGCTGTTCACGTGACCGCCGCTGACGGTTTGCGTGCCCCGTCCGCTATTGCTTTGCAGCAGCAACGCCAGCTGGTGGAGCAGCTGGGCGGAACTTTCCACCAACTGGTTGGCGACGACGTTCCCGCTACCTTGATTGACTTTGCGCGATCTGTCAACGCCACGCAGCTGGTCGTGGGGGTCTCACATCGTTCTAATCTCGCGCGACTGCTCGGTGGCCCCTCAATCGGCTCTGCTGTGATTCGTTCCAGCGGCGACATTGACGTGCACATCGTTACTCATGATCAGGCTGGGGGTCGTTTCGCATTACCGCGGCTGAGCGGGGCGATTACCTGGCGCCGGCAGCTCACGGCGCAGGTCATCGCACTGATGGTGATTCCTCTGCTGACGTGGTGGCTCACCTCTGTTCGCAACGAAGATTCCATGGCCACGAGCGTGCTCGTCTATCAAGTGGTCGTTATTCTGGTGACGCTGCTGGGCGGGGTGTGGGCTGCGCTCACCGCAGCCGTCTTATCCGGGTTTCTTCTTGATTTCTTTTTGATCAGACCGTTCTACACCGTCACTATTGCTGATCCGTGGCATCTTTTCGCCCTCATTTTGTATCTGGCGTCTGGGCTTCTGGTGGGCCTGGTGGTGGACCGTTCGGCGCGCACAGCGGTGATCGCCCGGCGCCGAGCCGCCGAGTCGGAACTGCTCGCCTCCCTCACCGGTGCGATGCTGCGTTCCAATGACCCGGTGACTACTTTGCTGAACCGCACTCGAGAAGCGTTCGGGATGCATGCGGTGGCACTTCGTCGCGACGGGCGGGAGGTTGCGCGCAGTGTGGACACGTATAGCGAAACCCGTCAGGGTTCAGGAGAGGATATGCAAGACGGCTCGTATCGAAGCTCCCATCGGGACACCACCAGCGCCAACGAAGCAGTTATCCAAACCATTCCTGTCGGACAGCAGGCTTCGCTGGAGCTGATTGGCCCGGTGCTCGATGGCAGGGATCGGCGTCTGGTCGGGGCCATTGCAGATCACCTTCAGGTGGAGCTCGAACGGGCTGACCTCACCCAGGCGGCCCGCATCGTTGAGCCGTTAGAAGAGGCCGATAAGGTGCGGCGGGCGCTTTTGGTTGCTGTTGGGCATGATGTGCGCCGGCCGCTGGCAGCTGCCACCACTGCGGTGGACGGTTTGCTCGATCCTGCGGTCACGTCGGAATCGGATCGCTTGGCGTTATTGTCTACTGCCCGCACTAGCCTTGCTAATCTCAAAGATCTGGTCACTAATCTGCTGGATGTGTCCCGGCTGCAATCGGGCCAGATGGCCGTTCATCTTGCACCGACCGATGTTGAGTCCTGCCTGCTCCCTGCGCTGGAGGAGACCGGGGCCGATCCTGCCCGGCTCACTCTCGATTTAGACCCGGCAGTGCCTCAGGTTCTTGCCGATGGCGCGCTACTCGTACGGGTGCTGGTGAATCTTTTAGCCAACGCAATGCGGCACTCTCCCGACGATCAGCCGGTGACGGTCTCGACCAGCAGCTTCGGTGATCTGGTGGAAATTCGGGTCGCCGACCGTGGTCCGGGAGTTCCTCCGGAGCGACGCGATGACATGTTCCGGCCGTTTCAGCGTCTGGGCGATACCGACAATGAAACTGGTCTCGGGCTCGGTCTTGCCCTGACCCAAGGGTTCGTGGAGGGTATGCGCGGGGTCTTGGAGGCTGAGACAACTCCCGGGGGTGGGCTGACCATGTGCGTGCAGCTTCGGGTTGCTCCTGCTCTGGATGACGGCGATGGGCAGACCGATCAGGACGTTGTGGCCTCCCCTGGTCCACAGTCAGTTCCCTCTCCGCCCACCCCGGAACAGTCTTCTACCCCTACCCCGGAACGTTCCTCTATCCCGCCCATTCCGGATCAGTCTTCCACCCCTACCCCGGAACGTTCCTCTACCCCGCCCATTCCGGACGAGCCTTCTAGCCCGTCCGCCCGACAGTCTCATGTCGCATCACCTACATCCTTTGAGGAGCACCCGTGACCAGGATCCTGCTGGCAGACGACGACCCGCAGATTCTGCGCGCCCTATCGATCACCTTGCGCGCGCACGGCTACGAGGTGACATGCGCGAAGGACGGCGCCGAAGCGGTGCGCGCTGCCGTGGGCGTCACCCCCGACCTGGTGATGGTGGATTTGGGGATGCCAGAGATGACGGGCCTCGAGGTCATTGAGGCGATCCGGGGTTGGTCGCAGGTTCCGATTCTGGTGGTGTCGGGACGAACGGAGTCCTCAGATAAGGTGACCGCTTTGGATCTCGGAGCGGATGACTACGTGACGAAACCGTTTTCTACGGATGAGCTGCTGGCCCGTATTCGGGCGCTTACTCGGCGTGGATCCGCTCTGCCCGATGCGCCAGCCACGGTGGATTTTGGGGTTGTGCGAGTTGACCGGGCTGCTACCCAGATTGTGAATGTGCACACGGGGCGTCCCATTCATCTGACGCCGACCGAGTGGAAAATATTGGATGTTCTTTTGGACAATCCGGGGCGTCTCGTCACCCGTTCTCAGATTTTTACGGCCCTATGGGGTGAGAACCAGGTGGCAGATACCGGGTACCTGCGTCTATATATTTCTCAGCTGCGCAAGAAACTTGAGCCTGATCAGGCTCGGCCACGACACCTGCTCACCGAGCCCGGTATGGGTTACCGGCTCGTCATTGAGTGATAGCGCCGGTCTGTGCCCGGTCTACATCGACATCGACACAGATCATGATGAGCCGGGTTTGGCTATGGGGCGACGTCGTGGGTGAGCGGCATGCGTTGCCTCAACCTTAGGGGCCGGGCGATAGTGCCCCCCACAAACCACAGGCGACCGCATCCGGGGATGGATGCGGTCGCCTGTGTGGATGTTATAGCTATAGCCCTTTAGAAACACACCTTGAAGTCGCCGACGGCGATTTCCTGCAGGTAATATCCCTTCGGGTCATCGAGATACCAGTACTGACGGGTATTACCAATGGGCGCCACGTTCTCGTACGTGAAGAGATAGGTCGATGACGACAGCGGTGAGTCGTGAGTCACCGTCACCGCGGCATAGTTTGAACCGTCATTGGGACGGACACCATATGCGGGGGTGAGTTCGGTGCCGCTGGTCGCCGACAGAGGAGACGTGTAGCGCGAGTAGCCCTTGAAGTTCGACGCAGGGTCGGACAGAGTGATCTTGTCGATCCAGCGCCCGTAGCTACCCTCGCCACCACGGTCAAAGTCAAACACCGTGTAGGTAATCGACTTCGGGGTCTTCGGGAACTTGAAGGTCACGGTCTGTTTGGGCATGAGGTTATTTTCGGGGCCACCAGCAGGCCGCTGCTGAGCGAGCACGAGACCCTTACCGTTCGGCTGCGATGGTTCCCCCGGAGAGCCGGTCAGCCTAATGGCAACCCCACCGATCGAGTCCCATCCTGCGTTGAAGCCGATGGAGAAGTCCCCGACGGTTCCATCCTTCGTCATGGAGTCAGGTGTACCGACAATGCGCTCCTGGGACACATACATCTCGACGTCGGGCTTACCTGCGGCGTCACTGCGCAGCATCACGCTACGGCGAGCGTCATAGCCCTGCTTGCCCGAGACAATCTTCGAGCTGGACCAGTCCAGGGTGTAGCAGCCAGACACACCCGATGCAGAGGCCGCGTATGCCGGTGCCGTAGAGGTCAGTGCCGCGACAGGGACAGTCCATGCCGCGCCCTTGGCAAAGGCCCTCCGCTTGATGTTCGTCGTGTCGCCCACTAGAGCTTCCCCTTTGCGATTACAAGGTTTTATCGTACACGTTCCCTTTGGTCGTTATAGAGGATACATGACCCACGGCATACCGACAAGTTCGCCAACAAACTACGCAGTTCTACACTGTGTCGAGCGGGACGGCTCACCCCATAACCCGAGAGTTCGACCAGCTCCTCGCCCACGAGAAACCCGGCGCCTGAGCATCTGCCCCGCCCCGACGCAGGAAACGCCGCAGCGACATATCCGAGCTCATTTACGGGGTCACCATCAGCGAAACACCAACGATCGCCACCATCGGATTTGCGCGAAGCCTCTACCAGATTTATGCGGAGCCCCCACCGATAGACGAACATTTAAAGATGTCCACCCATTCAAGGTGAATAGCAAATAAATGAAGGCGGCAGGAGAATGGAACCTAGCGCGAACACCAGAACACACGCCTTGGCACGAATCGGCACCGGGGGTAGCCAAATAGAGGGAAACTGCGAGTCACACTTCGAGAAGTAAACTCCTCCGAAGTTTCGTCAAGCACTCACCATCAGCAGGCGCGCGTCACAGACCCGAATACGAATGCATGCCGTTGAGCATCGTATTGACAACGGTGAAGTTGAGAATCAGGCAAACCACACCGACCAGCGAGAAAATCGCAGCGCGAGTGCCCCTGAAACCGCGGGTGCTGCGAGCATGCAAATACGCCGCATAAACCACCCAGATAACAAACGTCCACACTTCTTTGGGATCCCATCCCCAAGGACGACCCCACGCATAGTTAGCCCAAATAGCACCCGCGATCAGCGTAAAGGTCCACAGCACGAACCCGATCGCGTTAAGGCGAAAAGCCAGCCCCTCCAAATCGTGCGCACCGGGGAGTTTCGCCATTGCACCCCATTGAGCAGACCGCTTTTCCCGGGCCGTTTGCACCAGCTGCAAAATCGTGGCAACGGCTCCTAGGGCATACAGCGCCGTCGCAAGAATCGCAACGCTGACGTGAATAACGAGCCAATGCGAGTTCTGCAAACCGGGGGTTAATTGCGCGGCGGGCAAGAACCATTGAGTTTGCGCAACCATCATGGTGAGCAGCATGGGGCCGAGGATGAAGGTGCCCAAGTAGCGAAGATCGCGCCACAGGAGCAGCCCTAGGAACATGGCGATAATGACACAACCGCCGGTTACCGCGAACTCATACATGTTGCCCCACGGCACGCGCTGGGTGGCCCAGCCTCGCAGCACCACTCCACCCAGGTGCGCAACAAATGCGACGACCATCATCGCCAAGGCGAAGGATGCGGCTGGGCGGCGGGCAGTCGTCCCCGAGAAAAGATGACTTGTTTCCAAGCCGTCACCGGACGCGAGAGCCTGCCGGTTTGCGTTGCGCTCATCCGGACCGATCAGACCACTGACCGAACCGGCCCCATCCTGAGCCTCGTCTTCATCTGGACGTTCCATCACTGCCGTGGCGGTAGCGCCCGCGGCCCCCGACGCTTTGGAGCTCGTCGCAACAGCCGACATCTTTTGCGCTGCACGGGCGCGTTCAAAGCGACGCTCCGAACGACGAGCCCCTGAAAAAGCGAGGTCAATACCGAAGGCGATGAATGCCACGGTGTAGACCGCCAGGGCAACCACGATGAGGAGGTTAGAGAATCCGGCGAGTTGTTGATCGACCATAGCGAGTCCTCAGGGCTTTAGGAGTCGGGGCTTGTGGAGTCTGACAGCGCGGCGTCGGGGATATCGCCACCGCGGTTGCGGGTAGTGGGGATTATTGTCTCTGGTTTTCTAGTATCGCGGTTTTCGAGACCGCGTTGGTCAGGATCGGGGCTGCGGCTGCCAGAGCCTTTGTCGCATAGGCCATCGATGGCGGTGCGACGTTGCTCTGGGCTCGATGTCGAGTCTAGGCCGTTCTCGCCGACTAGTGCAGGGTTGGGTTCATCGAGCGGGCTCCTTGGCCCATCTGACCTATCCGTCTGAGCATCTTGTGGACCCGGCGCACCGAGACGAGCAGCCAGGGCCGCCACATCTCGGGTGAGGTTGTAATCCTCGCTGCGCGCCAGAGCAGCGGTCTCAATGACCAGCACCGGTGCTCCAGACACCGAGGTCCCTGTCTGGGCGCGCACCCACATCCGGCGACGCGGAACGAACAGCGACAGCGCCAACCCGAATAGCGCTGTCAGGCTCATCACCAAGGTCAGAATCAAGAAAGGATCGTGTTTCACATCGAATGCGGCATACCGACGTACTCCTTCAAAACTCACGGAGCCTCCGCCGGGAAGGGTGATGCTTTCTCCCGGTGTCAGTCGGATCAAGAAGGGAGATCCATTTTGGCCGGTAACCGGCTTCAAATTGGTCAGATCGATCTGGTAGGCGTTGCGGGGAATACCGCCGTCGAGGCCTAAGTCACCGGTATATACGGTGGCAGCGATCTGGGGGTTCAAAAGGTCGGGGTAGAGGGAGCGGGGTCCTTTGGCATCGATCGTTGCTGTGGGCATAAAGAAGCCGACTAATGCCAGCTGCTGCGGCTGGGCGTCCGGCGCTTTCACGATCAGCTGAGAGGTGTAATTTCCGTCGCGAGGGATGGTGATCATGGGCCCGTCGGCAACCACATGCCCGGTGCGGTCGGTGATTTTAATGATCGGAGCGTATCCGTTGCCCATCAGGAACACGTCGGCTCCTGGAATGCTTAAAGGCTCATTGACCTGGACTGTTTGGTCAAAGGTACCGCGGCCCGGTTCGTTCACGTTGACATCTGCCAAGAACGAACGCGGTTGCCCGAATTGACGTCCGGGCTGAGTTTCGTAGGTGGCGCGGAACTTCTTGAGCGTGAATTGAAAGTCAGGTAGGTCGGAGCGATCAAACCACGGCCCGGAGCTAAAGGAGTCATAGCGAGATAGGGAGTTGGAAAAACCTTCGCCTTCGACCACGGTCAGCTGCCCGCGATACTGCGTCAGATGGCCTAGTGCCACCCCAATCAGGACCCCTACCAGCGCCAAATGAAAGAGGAGGTTGCCGGTCTCCCGCAGGTATCCGCGTTCAGCGCTCACGCTGACCGCCTCGCCCTCTGCGAGGATTCGAGTGCGGTATCGGCGCCCGCGCAAGTCAGTGCGCGCTAAGTGGGCAATCTGCTCCGGTCTGAGGTCGTCCTCAAGGGGAACTTCCCACCTGGTGTATCCCACGAAACGGTCGAGACGGCGCGGAGTACGCGGTGGCTGCGAACGCAGCTGACGCACGTGGATAGTCAGCCGAGGAATGACACAACCGATAAGGGAGATGAAAAGCAGCAGATAGATCGCAGAGAACCACACCGAGCCGTAGACGTTAAACATCCCGATGGAGTCGAGGAAACGCCCCCAGGATCCGTTGCGTTCGAGAAACTGTTCCGTCTTGGCAGGGTCGATCCCGCGCTGTGGATACAGTGACCCCGGCAATGCGGCAATAGCCAGCAGCATCAGCAGCAATAGGGCGGTTTGCATGCTGGTGAGCTGCCTCCATAAAAACCGGAGGAAACCCACGGGCCCGAGCCGGGGCATGGTGACATCCGAAGTCGATTTGCGCGCCATTACACCACCGTCTCCACGGGTCCGATGAAGGTCTGTAACTGTGCCATCCAAGCCGCCCATTGCCCGGTGAGCAGGAGAACCCCGATCACCACGAGAAGGGCGCCACCGAGCACCGTAATAGTTCGGCGATGCGTCGACAGGGCACGGCTGGCGGCCATGGCGTGTCGGAATAGGAGGGCAAAGCCGACGAAGGGAAGGCCCAGTCCGAGTGAATAGGCGACGGCGAGCACTGCGCCGCGGGTCGCCGATCCCTCCCCCAGTGACAGTGCGGCAACGGCGGCGTAGGTGGGGCCGATGCACGGTGTCCATGACAGGCCGAACACGATCCCCAGCAGCGGAGCTCCCCAGAGGCCGGCATCTGGTCGACGCGCGATTCGTTTCTCTCCGGACAGCGCAGGGAATGCGCCGAGGAACAGCAGCCCCATGAAGATCACTAACACGCCTGCGCCGCGGTCAATCCATCCCGACCATCCCTTAAACAGATGCCCTACCAGCCCAAAGAACACGCCCATGGCGAGAAACACCAGCGTGAATCCGGCAACGAACAGGGCAGCTCCTGCGAACATCCGGCCTTTGCGGGGCTGGGCGGTGTCTTGTCCGGCGAGTCCGGAGACGTAGCCGAGGTAACCCGGCACAATTGGCAGCACACAGGGGGAACAAAACGCCACGATGCCTGCGGCCATAGCCACGGGAATGGCCAACAGCATGGATCCGTTCAGCACGGTTCCAGCGAAAGCCTCGCCGATCTTCGCCAGGTCAATTCCTGTCGGGGGCATCATTCGGCGAGGACCCGGTCGATCATGGCCCGTAGGGTGCTGGGTTCCACGGCGCCGGAGATTCGGGCAGCGGGACGTCCTGCGCGGTCCAGGACCAGGGTGCTGGGCACAGCGTTTGGCGCCACATTGCCGCGCATGGCGTACAGGATGCTGGAGTCAGGATCGGGCATAGACGGGTAGGGGATCTGATAACGCTGCTCGAATGCTTCGGCGGGGCCTTTGTGATCGCGCACGTTGACCCCGATGAAGTTCACACCTCGGTCTTGGTAGGCGTGGGCAATATCGCGCAGGTGAGGGGCTTCGACCCGGCATGGGGCGCAGGAGGCGTACCAGACGTTGATTACCAAAACCCGTCCGCGCGCGGAAGCTGCGCTGAATGGTTTGCCACTGTAGGTGGTGCCGGAGAAATCCAGGGGTTTACCCCGCTTATCCGGGGTAATTTCCGTGGTCACGCCGTCTCCGGAAACGAACCCTTTGTCGTATCGCCCGGAGGCATCGCCGCCTGAGCATGCGGCAAGCACCGGGATGGCGGTGAGGGCGCCGAGGGTTGCGATCAGGCGGCGGCGGGGAAACCGAGCGGGGGTGGGGTTCACGTGAGCTTGCCTCCGGTGGCGTCAACAGCGTCGCCGTACAGGTCGGCGGCGGGTTCGGCGTACTCCACTCCGAGCAGCTGGGAACCGCTGAAGCGGAAGGATGTCACCGAGCCTAGTCGGCATTGCCGACGACGGGGGTCGTGAGCTAGGCGCCGTCCTTCAGCTGCGAGGCGGGTGACCCAGATCGGCAATTGGTGCAGGACCAGCACCGCTTCGTGTCCGTCGGCGCGCAACCGAGCGTCGTGCACAGCGGCCATCACGCGCTGGACTTGGTCGCGGTAGGGCTCTCCCCAGGATGGTCGGAACGGATTGATCAGGTAGGGCCAGTGCACGGGGCGCGTTAAGCGTCCTGCTCCGTGCCCCACGCGCAATCCTTCAAAGTGGGCTCCCGCTTCGATCAGACGCTGATCAGTCCCTATGGGCAGGTTGTGTGCGGCGGCAATGGGGGCAGCGGTCTGTCGGGCGCGTAACAACGGGGAGGAGATGACCAGGGTGACATCGTGATCCGCAAGGTAGGCTCCGGCGCGCTCTGCCATGCGCTGTCCAAGCTCAGAGAGCCGGTAACCCGGAAGGCGTCCGTAGAGGATCTTGTTCGGGTTGTGGACCTCGCCATGGCGTACGAGGTGAACAGTGGTTTCGGTCATCTCGTCGCTACTCCCTGCTCTCTCACGGCTGTTGCCGCGTTGTCACCGCTCGATGCGACCCTTGGTTGGGGTCATGCGTCGTGGTTGGACGGTAGCAGGTCAGTCCTCGTCGTGTGCGACGAGCACCTTGTGCATGATGCGTCCGAGCTGGAGGAAGTCGTCCCGGCCCACCACGTCGATGAAATGTTCGATTACGGACGCTACATGATGAGGGGCGGCATATTCCAAGGCGGCATAGCCGACGTCGGTTAAATGAGCTTCTCGCCCTCGACCGTCGTTGGCGCAGCGAATCCGCTCAACGTAGCCGCGACGCTCGAGGCGAGCGACCGTGTGGGTCAGCCGCGAGCGCGAATGGACGATCTGCTCGGCTAGTTCTGACATGCGCAGATGTCGTCCTTCAGCTTCGCTGAGGCGTACCAAAATCTCGTATTCCGGAAGAGATAGGTCAATATCAGGTGTTTGCTCGAGTACCTGGGAGAAATGCTCATGCAGGAGCGATGAGGCGAAGAGGTAAGTCCGCCATGCTCGCTGCTCCTCATCGTCGAGCCAGCGGGTGGAGGTCATGCAGACATCGTACGCATCCACCACGGAATCAACGCTACTGGTAGAGCGTGAGCTCTATCGCCCAATAGCACAGCTTAGGCGACTACAGACGGTTACTGAGCAGTATGAAAACAACATTTCGGCATCAATATTGCGACTCGACCCCTCGGCGACCAATCTCCTGAGGACAATCCCCCCTCAGCTGGTCACCCTGCGTCCCACTCTCTCGTCACCCTCAGTCAAATCTCTTCGTCGAGCCTCTCCGTCAACTCTCCCGGCTAGCCCTCTCGGTCAACTTTCTCAGCCAGCTCTCAATGCGGCGCACACCCAACAGTGCGGCACCAATCTGACCGTTCCCCGCACGCGCCACAGCGCGCCGCATATCCCACTGCGTGCCACGCGTCCACAGTGCGCCATACACCCGATGTAGACCTTGACAGCGCCGTTTCACACCCGTTAGTTTATTTTTAAACTAGATTGAGTGGTGGGGCTCCCGACTACATCCACCACCCCACCGACCCGAAGGAGACACCATGACCGCTCTACCCACCGGACTCACCGCCGGACGCTGGACGCTGGACGCCGCACACACCGAAGTCGGCTTCTCCGTACGTCACGCAGGCATCTCCAAGACCCGCGGCTCATTCCGCGACGTCACCGGAACCCTCACCCTCGGAACCAGCCTCCAAGACAGCCAGCTCGACGCCACCGTCCAGATCGCCTCCATCGACACCGGCAACACCGACCGCGATAACCACCTGCGCGGAGAGGACTTCTTCGACGCCGAGCAGTTCCCCACCATGACCTTCCACGCCTCAGCAATTGACGACAGCACCCTTGCCGGCGAACTCAGCATTCACGGCGTCACCCGTGACATCACCTTCACGTATGAATTCCTCGGCGCCACCACCGACCCCTTCGGTGCCTACCGGGCCGGATTTGAAGCCACCGCCACAATCTCCCGCAAAGACTTCGGACTCACCTGGAACGCAGCCCTGGAAGCAGGCGGTGTACTGGTCGGCGACAAAGTCACCATCCAGCTGAGCGCCGAATTCGTCGCTCCCACCGCGAGCTGACCAGACACAATCAACCCAATTGGCGTTATCGACCCAGCACGCGGCGCCACCATGGCCGGCACCCTAAGGCCTTGGTGAGCGCCGCTTCATGCACCCTGAACCGGCAAATCACCCGGCCAGCCACCAAAACCACCGGCACATCCTCACCGAACCGGGCACGATCATCCGGATCAGCATCGACATCTCGGACCACAACGTCGGCGCCGTGAGCCTCCGCAATGCGGCGCACAACCGGCAGAGCCTCCTCGCATAAATGACACCCCACCCGCGTCACAAAGGTCACACGCGGCGGAGTCGATCCGGCGGAAGCCGAACAAGGTGTGGGATCAGGCATATCCGCAGCCTAGCCGGTCAGGCCGACGCACCCGGCCACACGCCATGACCCACCTCAACGGCATCTGCGCCGAGGACACGCCGCCCACACAGCATGAGGGCCGCCCCAGAAGCTTCCGGGGCGGCCCTCATGCGTGAACAAACGTCACTTCTTGTTGCGACGCTGATGGCGAGTCTTACGCAGCAGCTTGCGGTGCTTCTTCTTCGCCATGCGCTTGCGGCGCTTCTTAATCACAGAACCCATGGGGTACCTCGTCTTCGGATGGTCCGGTCCCGGACAGCCCGGGATGGTCAGGCAACGGTGCCCAGAAGCAGCCGGGCACGCAGACAAAACAGCAGTTTACATGGCGCTCACGGGCGCGTCGCCGCCCTCAGAGCGTGGCGGGCACCACGCAAACGGTCAAGTTCCTCATCTAAAGGAGCTAAAACCAGCTCATCAGCGACGTCGGCAACCGCCGATTCCAGCCGCTCGCGCACCTGACGCGAACGCCACCGGCTAGCCAGCGCCGCGCACGCACCACCCCCCAGAGCAACCAGCACACCCAGCGCTAAACCGAGCACGACCAGCACCGTCGGAAGAGGAATCGGAATTCCCAGCCCATCGACCATCGGCGGAGACGGCAACGGTAACTGCGCATACGCAAGCACCGCCAACAAGCTGAGCCACCCCAAGCCGACCACCAGCACCGCCAGCGCAAGCCACTGCAATACCCCGAGCACCGGCCACCACCAGGAACCGCGTTGCGCGCCGAGATCTGTTCTAGCGACCGCCTGATCCAAAGCGTCAGGAAGAGCATCGTCATGGCGACGAACCGCTTGACGCACCACCGGACACCACCCCTCAGGCACACCGTGCATAGAGGTCTCCGCCAGACGCCGCAACCCTCCATCGACATAAGCCCTCTGCGCGGCCCCGGCCGCCGGCAACGAGGTACGCCGAAGATCAGCCGGTTCGGACCGCCCCGCAAGTCCCAGTCGGCGCAGCGGATCGGGGCGGAACCGAGAGATCCACCGCACAAACGGCCAACCCGTCGCATGGTGAGCCCGTTTGCGATACGACCCAGCCGCCGCCTGCGCGATCTGCGGCACCCGGACGGCACTGGCCAAATCCGACGTCAGCGCATCGACGTCGCTCGATGACGGTCCAGGAACATCGACATCGCCCACGCTCCCGACCAATTCGGTGCCTACCCGCTGCAGATCAGCCAGGATCCGACGCCCGGCCGCATCTCGACGCCGAGCCACGTCATCAATCCTCGCCCACAGCTCATCGATTCCCTCGCCGGTGCGCGCAGACGCCGCCACCACCGGAACCCGACTGAGACCATCCGCTGCCAGCACCTCCCGCAACGACCGCAGGACATCCTTGCGATCCTCCGGGAGCAGCCGATCCACCTGGTTCAGCACCACCAAGGTGACAGCACCGTGTCCAGCATGCGGGGCCACAAAATCCCGGTGGAGCACGGCGTCAGCATATTTCTGAGGATCCAGCACCCACACCAGCACATCGACGACTTCAGCAAAATGTTCTGCCACCCGCCGATGCTCATCTGCCACCGAGTCGAAGTCGGGAAGATCCAGCAGCACCAGATGGCGGTCCTCACCCATCACGTGCCGATCAGTCACACCGAGCCAGTCCAGCAGTTCCTCACTGCCCTCGGACCCCCAGATCGCCGCCAGCGGGCGGCTCGTCGTCGGACGCCGCACATGTGTACGCGCAATATCGCGACCAGCCAGCGCATTCATCACCGTAGATTTACCGGAACCGGTGGCCCCGAATAGGCCAACTACGGTGTGCTCAGCCGACAGCAACCGGCGCGCCCGGGCCGAGCCCACCACCTGCCGAGCACGCTCAATCAGCGCATTGTCGATCCGGCCTTCGGCGCATTCGCATACGTCCTCCAGAGCTTCAATACGGGCAGCCAGCCGGTGCTCACCGCCCAGTCCACCATCGATATCCTGCTTAGGCTGGTTCTTCCTTCCAATCATGAGAGATCACCCGCCTGCCGCGGTGCCGCTACCTCATGCGCCAGCGCCCGCACCTCCTCGACAGCTTCCCGCAACGACTCCGGCGACGGCCCCAAATCCACCGCGTCAATACGGGCGGTGAAATCCTCCATTCGGGCCGCCCCCAGGGCACGCAAACGGTCCTCGAGCTGGTCGCGTGCCGTCCGAGCCAAACGGCGAACCGCTTCATCGCCAAAGATCGTCTCCAGCAGCTTCTGACCGATCACAGCCGTTCCCGCACCCACCCCAACTTCCAAACCGGTGGGGATGAAAGCCGTCGAGGCAAACACCACCACCATCAGGGCGATGCCGACCACGTTGACCCCTAGCGACAAAATCCGTGCCCGTTGACGACGATCTCGCCCCTCGGTGGAGACCAGCTCCAAAACATCTGCCTGCCAGTCTCGAATCGCACGGGCAACGTCGTCACCGGTGGAGTTGGGCAGCCGAGCCATATCGTCACCGTTCAACAGCAGCCGCCCCGACGGATCGGCGCGCCACGCGGAATCTACCCGTTCACACGCCCGGGCCAGTTCCTCAATCACAACACTGCGCAAACCCGTCTCCAACGCCTGTTCAACCCGAATGGCCGGCGCCGGTTTTCCGCGCAGGAACGCCCCTGCCCGGTCACGCATCCGCGAAAACCACGCCTCCACCCCGCGGAAAAACTCGCCTGCGCCCACAAGATCCTGCCAACGGGCCAGCACCTCGCCACGCAGAAGCGAACCATCGGAGACCGCCTCCACAATGTGATCATGGGCGGTTTTAAACGCAGAACTGACCTCTGCGCGACGGGCCTGTAACGCAGTGGCCTGGTCCTGCGTTGCCACCGCAATGCGCTGAGTGCCTGCGGCCACTGCCTGCAATGCACCCGCCAACGTGCGACGCGCGAGCTCAGCGCGGCGGCCCGCATCGTGCGCGAGCTCCCTCATCCAGGTGTCCAACGGTTCAATCGCCGCACGCGAGACTAAACCGTCATGATCCAGCGGCATTTCGCGCACGGGGAATAGAGCGGCGGGTTCCAGCCCGCGACGGACCAACAACGCGGACAGATCCTCAAGTAGCTCAGCAGTCACCGCGTCATCAATGCCCGCCTCCGCTGATGCGGATGAAGTCTCTGCGGACAGAGTATCTGGGGATTCAGCAGGTGTTCCCGATGCCCACCCGGTGCCGAGTTGAGAATTCGTGGCGGTCGCAAACGGTGCCGGAATCCGATTCATCACGATGGCAACGGTGATATCCCGATCCGCAGCCTGATCCAGCAACACCCACGGAACCGCGTCGGCATAGCGATTCGCTGTGGTCACAAAGATCCACAAGTCAGCCGCCCGCAATAGCTGCCCGGCCAAACGCCGGTTGGCTTCAGAAACCGAATCCACATCCGGGGCATCTAACAGCGCTAAACCGCGCGGAACCGCAGGATCAGCGACTAGTTCCAGCCCTCCGGGACCAGCGGCATCGCCCCCCGCGCCGGACCCTAAGCGGCCCGCGCGACCCGTTGAGCCCTGGCCACCTTGGTCTGCCTGATCTCGACGGATCCTCGCCAACCCCGGCAGAATCCGCGACCCTTCAAACCAAGGCGCATCCTCGGGATGATGCACAAGAATCGGGGTGCGCGTGGTCGGACGAATCGCCCCAGCCCGAGTGACCCGCCGACCAATCAGCGAGTTGACCAAAGTCGACTTTCCCGCACCGGTCGAACCACCGACAACCGCCAGCAACGGAGCCGACAGTGATCTGATCCGCGGCAACACATGATCGGCAAGCTGTCCGCTCACGGCGGCAATCTCATCACGCGCCTGATCAGCACCCGGAACCGGTAACGGCAGCCGTACCCCAGAAAGCTGGTCACACAACCGAGTGAGCAGGGCCTCTTCAGATCCCGCCCCGGCGCCAGGTACGCCCGTTGGGGAAACTGTCCGGGGAACTAACGGATCCTGTGTATCCATGTCGCCATCATGCCAGGCACCTCCGACATCCCAGGCATCGACAATCCCAACTCGCAGATATCGAGGACGCCGCACATCCCGCCCAAGCACATGGCGAGACACAAGGTCGCCTGACAGCGCCAGACACGTCAGTCATACAGCGGGTCGAGCCCCCACTCCGGAAAATGCGCGCGCCGAGCCGCCATCACAGCGCGATCCAACGGGTCCGCCGGATCAAACCCGTCAGCCCATTCCCGCGCCCGCACCGCGCGACCATCCCCCATCGTCAATAACTCCGGCAGCGGCAACGGCTTATGGCTTACCAGATTGTGGCGAACAATCAGGTCCCGCGCCGCATCCACGTACTCAGCGGGAGCCGCACGACCCGGGTCAAGATCATGACCCGACACCACCGCGAGCAGATGCGTCCATGCCCGCGGCACGACCGTATCCACGCCGTATCCTCCGCCACCCAGCGCCACCCACCGACCAGAACACACCTCGCGGGCCAGATCCCGCACCATCAGCGCCACATAACGCTGCGCCTCAATTGTGACGTCCAGATGCCCTAACGGATCGCAAGCATGGGTATCGCAGCCGTGCTGGCTGATCAGCAGATCGGGTCCGATGGCGCGCACCAGCGCCGGAACCGTAGCGCACACCGCCCGCACCCATCCGTCCGCATTGACATGGGGTGGCAGCGGGATATTCAGCGCTGACCCCAACGCATCAGAGCCCCCCGCATCCTGGATGAACCCGGTCCCGGGGAAAAGAGTGGTTCCCGATTCGTGAACCGATATCGTCACGACCCGAGGGTCATTCCAAAACGCCCGTTCCACACCGTCCCCGTGGTGCACGTCGAGATCCAGATACACCACTCGCCGCATTCCCGCCGCCAATGCGCGGGCAATCCCCACCGAGATGTCGTTGTAGACACAAAAACCACTCGCCCGAGCCGGCATAGCGTGGTGCATACCTCCTGCGATATTGACCGCCCGGCTGCACCGACCATTCAGCACCGCATCCACCGCCGCGCTCGTGCCGCCCACCAAGCGCGCACTGGCCTCATGCATCCCCGCGAACATCGGCACATCTGACGTGCCAATCCCCCATTCCTTCGCAAGCCGCTTTCGCATCTCGCGCGGCGGATCAGCGGACGCTAGCCGCACCGCCTGCACATATGCCGGATCGTGAATCGTCATCAGGTCCTGGTCGGAGGCAATCGGTGCGGGCAGGCCCACGCAGTCACCGGGAAGAATTCCCAGCGACCGGGACAGCAGCATCGTCAAACCGAGCCGGATCGGAGCCATCGGATGCCGCGGACCAAAGTCATACCCGGTCAGCGCGTCATCCCACACCACCCCAACCGCAGAGGCAGTTTCGTCACCAGCCGACAGCGCCCCGCCATCTGCGGTCCATAATGTCCTGTCCTCGGATCCCAATTTTGACGTCTGCGTCATAACGGCAGCCTAACCCGGCATTGCGTCATAGAATCCACGAGGACCAGCACCGAGATACGGAGAGCAGATGTGAAACGCACCAGCCGCCCGCTGAACGGCCCCGGGCGACGCGCCCCACTGGCCGTCCGGCTGCGCGACGGCCTACGCGATATCGTAGGCAGCGCCGCTCGCTCCTCCCCCGCACGCCTGGCACTTTTGGTGTTCACCAGCATGATCTTGCTGGTCACGGTCCTGCTCGAACTGCCAATTTCGAGCGCCTCCGGTCAGCGCACCCCCTTAGTCGATGCCCTATTCACGGCCATGTCCGCCGTGTGCGTGACCGGCCTGGTCACCGTGGAAACCGCAACTCACTGGTCAACTTTCGGCCTGGTCGTGCTGATGTTTGCGATGAAGGTTGGCGGTCTCGGTGTGCTCACCCTGGCATCCCTGCTCGGCCTATCCGTATCTCGCCACATGGGTCTGGCGCAGAAAATCATCACCGCTTCCGAAACCAAAGCCGAGAAACTCGCCGAGGTTGGCGGGGTGTTGCGCACTATCGTGATCACCTCCACCGCGTTCGAGCTGCTCACATTCCTTGCCATCACTCCTAATCTGTGGCTGCGCTCCCACGACTGGGGCAAGGCACTATTTAACGGCGCGTTCTACTCGATCAGCGCGTTTAACAACGCAGGATTCGTGCCCGAACACGCCGGGGTGGAACAGTACGTGGCCGACCCGTGGTTTTCCATCCCCGTGGCGCTGTCGGTGTTCGTCGGCTCTCTCGGATTCCCCGCCATCTTGGTGGTCGTGCGGTCCTGGCAGCATCCGAAGAACTGGACGCTGCACGCCAAATTAACTCTGACAACCTCCGGGATCCTGTTTATCGTCGGTTTCGTCGGCATCCTCGCCATGGAGTGGTCTAACCCTGCCACGCTCGGCCCGCATTCGCTGGGTGTGAAGATCATGGCTTCGGGGTTTGCCTCCGTGATGCCGCGCTCTGGCGGCCTTGCCACGCTCGATGTCGGGCATTTCCATCAGGAAACCTGGCTGCTCATGGACGCGCTCATGTTCATCGGCGGCGGCTCTGGTTCAACCGGCGGCGGCATCAAGGTCACCACATTTGCACTGCTCGTGTTGTCGATCATTGCTGAAGCTAGAGGCGACCGGGACGTCGAAGTGTTTAATCGCCGTATCCCTCAGGAAACCATCCGACAGGCGATTGCGGTACTGGTGGTCAGTGCCGTAGTGATTTTCGTGGCGACATGGATGATGATCCGTCTGACCGGTCTATCCCTGGACCGCACTATTTTTGAAGTGCTGTCTGCGTACGGCACCGTGGGACTGAGCACCGGCATCACCCACACATTGCCTGAGGCCGCAAAATATGTGCTGATTGTGTGCATGTATGCCGGTCGTGTGGGTCCGATGACACTCGGGGCTGCTCTGGCTCTGCGCCAACGCACCAAAGTGGTGCGACTGCCCGCCGAACGGCCGATCGTCGGCTGATTCCCCTGGCCCATCACCGCCAAAGACTGCGGGCTCACGAACGATCTCTATGTTTCGCATGATCGCTACGTTTCGCACGATCGACATGAGTCACATGCACATCATGGGGCACATGCACATCATCAGACACACGATCAACGTGAGAGACATGCTCGTCATCAGACACATGAACAACGTGAGACACATGCTCAACATGAATCACTAGATAAACTAACCGGACTAACTCGTGAGCTCAGCCCGTCAACTCGGAGGTATGCGTGGGCGATACCCGTCATAAAGACAGCGGAACACTCGTGATCGGACTTGGCCGATTCGGTGCCTCCCTCGCACTCACCCTTGAAGAACTCGGAACCGATGTTCTCGCCATTGATTCGCGCCCTGACCTGGTGCAAGAGTATTCCGGGCGCTTAACCCATGTGGTCGAAGCGGATGCCACCAATATGGATGCGCTGCTTCAGATCGGGGCCTCGGATTTCTCCGCGGCTGTGGTGGGGGTTGGCACGTCCATCGAATCAAGTGTGCTGATCACCGCGAACCTAGTTGACCTCGGTCGACCCATTATTTGGGCGAAGGCAATCTCCCAGGCTCACGGCAAGATTCTGGAGCGGATCGGCGCCCATCACGTGGTATTCCCCGAAAAGGACGCAGGTCAGAGGGTTGCACACCTGGTTAACGGGCGCCTGATCGACTACATCGAGTTCGACGACGGTTTCGCCATTGTGAAGATGCGTCCGCCGCGGGAAACCCAAGGTTTCACCCTGGCTGAATCCGATATCCGTGGGAAATACGGGGTGACCGTCGTCGGTGTGAAATCACCTGGCCGGGACTTCACCTACGCTGAACCAAACACCAAGGTGTCCGCGCATGACTTACTGATCGTCTCCGGTCACACGGACCTGCTGGAACGCTTCGCTAACCGGCCCTGAGCACCTGTAACCCGGCGTTGAGCACCTGTCGCGCTATCCGCGTCAGTCACCCCGCGCCATCCGGCGGGACTGCTCAGCGGCGGCGTCCATCGCGGCAGCAAGACCAGCCCTCACACTGTGCTGGTCTAACGCCGCCACCCCCTGCGCGGTGGTCCCGCCCGGGCTGCACACGTTGCCCCGCGCGATAGCCGGATGAATACCGGATTTGAGAAGCACACCGGTAGACCCGCGTACCGTCTGAATCACCGCGTCGGATGCGATATTCCGCGGCAAACCGAGCCGCACCGCCTCGTCAATCATCGCTTCAATCGCGTAAAACACGAACGCCGGAAGGGAACCCGCCGCAGCGATCAGCGCATGGACCTGGGTTTCAGGAAGATCCAGAACTACTGCGGACCCATCAAATAGGGCGTGGGCCAGGGCATCCTGCCGATCATCGACGCAGCTGCCCCGCATGTAATGCACCACGCCCTCACCGACCCCCACCGGCGTGTTGGGCATACAGCGCACGACAGCAGTGTTCTGCGGCAGAGCCGCCTCCAGCGCCGCCAGCTCTTTCCCGGCAGCCAAAGAGACCACTAAGACATCCTCGGTAAGCAGCGGACCCACCACGGTGAGGATGTCGTCTAGCTGGTAGGGCTTAACTCCAAGCACCAGGACGTCAGCCTGTGCAATCGCCTCATCCAGCGGCGCAGCTGCCACCCCGAGTTCATCCGCTGCCCGCTCAGAGCTGTCCGGGCGGGAATTGGTGACCGTGACGTGGCTGGGTTTGACTCCAGCATGCACAGCCGCGCGCACAATCGCGGATCCCATATTTCCCACACCCACCGCAGCGAGTCGAATATCGGCCAAGTCCACGCTCGGGGCGTTGTGCTGCTCAGTGCTCATGCCTTCAGGCTAGCGACCATTGCCCCAATGCGGCGGCACCTCGCGCAAAAGCCGGGCATCCTGCGGATTCACCTGTGTGGACTGCGCGGCCACGTCAGCCTCGTCCGGATCCTCGTCCCAAACAATCCTCTCCCCGGTCAGGGACGAAATCACAACTTTACTCATGAGCGTTCCTGGTAGCGACGGATCGCCGACGCAACCGACACGTCCAAGAGCACCGACCGCTTTTCAAAACCGAGGAACTCCCGGACTTCAGCCGCAAGGTTGTCTTCGAGGCGCGCTTTACCGTCGGAACAGATGTACTCGACCACGGCATCAAAGTCTTCGGGGCCGTAGAAGGACAGCGGGTGCCCGGCGGGGATTTGTGGGCGTGGCACCATGTGGCGGACAGTCGCGGTGCCGTCACGGGAATCGTCCTGGCCTGCCTCCAGGTGTGCGCGCAGAGCCCGCTCCACGCTGCGGCGGATCCGCTCAGCTTCCCCCTGGGGGTCGATGAACAGGGCCCAAGACCACACGCGTTCCACACGCCAGCCAGCGGCTTCCAAGCGTTCGGCACGCAACCGGTCGCGTTCGCGCTGGCTCGCCGTGTTGAGATAACGCTCCCCGTCGGTTTCCACCGCCACTAAGAAGCGTCCGGGAAGGTCCGGATGCCCTAAAGCGAGTTCCACCCGGTCGCCAGAGTGCCCGTAGTCCGGTGCGACGGTCAGGCCCAGCCGCCACAGACGATCAGCGAGATCAGCCACCAGTGCATCCGTGCGGTTAGGCCGTTCTCCCGGTTTCAAGTCCTCCAGCACAATGGCGCCGTCGTGCCGACCCAGTGACACAGGGGTCGTCGCTGACGACTGCTCAGCGCCCTGTGCGCCTTGGCGGGTATCGACCACAAACGTGGACAGGAACTGTTGGGTAGGCGGGGACGATGTGTCCTTAGACTCGCCCTGGTCAAAGGATGCGGTGGCAGATGCTGCACCTGGGCCACCAGCAGTGGCCGATCCGGTGGTGGCTTTGCTTCCCGGGCCTATCTTCGAGCCGCTGCCTATCTTCGAGCCGCTAGCATCGCGCGCGCTCCCCGGCACCGCCGACTCGGTGCCATCGTCGTCAGTCGCGTCCACTCCTTCGAGGTAGCGCAGCAGGGCGATCAGATCATGCCCACCTTCGCCGCGCAGCCGCTCCGGGTCCAGATCCGCAGCGCGCAAAGCAGTCACCACCGTGGTGCGGCCACGCGCACGGGTGAGCACCGAAGTGAGGGCCTCCCGACCAAACGGCCCGGTCAGCGGCCCAAACTTATGGATCACCCGGTCGTGCGGGGTTTTGCCGAACCCGATGGTCACAATGACGTCATCGCGGACCACAGCGGTGGCCTGCTCAGCCGGTAGAACGGTGAAGAATTCCTCGGCTCCGGGGTCGAAGAAGTCGCGCAAGCCCGGGATCACCGCGACGGTTTGCATAATGCGTTCCATCACCTTGCGGGCATGGTTCGCGGTGAGCGTGAGCACCGCAAGCGAACGTCCCGGACGGTTGCGGGCATGGGCAATCACAAGATCCGTAACCCGCCGCAGCTCCGCTTCGGTGCTTTCCACCTGGTCTTCACTGCCGGTGACCGGACCCCTGCCGTTTTCCACGTATTCGAGAACGTCCGGCTCAGGTTCGGAGGGACTGGGTACGCTCAGCAGCTCACCGCCGTACAGGCGTTCGCGCACAAAGGTGCGTAACCGTCCGCTTCCAGCGCGATCATCCCTGCGCAAGGTAACCGACGGGACAACTCGGCGCATCTCGTCGAGCAAAAGACCGGAACCGTCTTCCCGCTCAGGATCCGAGGACACCGCCATGGCGGGTTCGCCTGCGTATTCAAACGGGTCCCCGATGACGACGACCTGCGCGCCGCGCACAATCGCCGGAACCGCGGCCGCGGTGGGTAATCTACCGCCGTCGGCAATAATCACGACGTCAAAGTGACGTCCCTGCGGAATGATCTGGGGCACCAAGTAGGGGGAGGCCAGCCAGGTCGGGCGCGCCCTGAACAGAATCTGTTCATATTTCGCGGCCAAGTCCCGAACCGATGTGGTGGTGGCGCGCCGAAGCTCGATAATGGCGGCACGTGAGGTGTCGGGATAGGTCTTCATGGTGTCGACGAGCACATCATCGGCCACCTTGCGCACCCTCTGCGCTGCCGCCGCAATGAAGGCGCGATCCAAACGCCGATACCGTTCCGCTACCTGCGATAGCGAGGTTCCGTCGTATTCGGAGATGGTGGGTTCGGCGGCGGCAATGTACTCTAAAACGCTCTTCCACCAGGACAAATCGAGTTCAACCGATACCTGGTCGGCTCCGACCCCACGGGCACGCAGGTCCTCTACCAATGCACCTAGACCGTCGAAGTCTAGGCGCCGTAGCAGCGTGGTGTGCCGTGGAAGGTCCGTCAGTGACTCGCGGTCTCGAACCAGCCGATCCAGTCGCGCCTGAACCTCAGCGAGCGGTGCCGACAGCACGTCGCCGCCCTCCGGGGTCCCAGCGAGGAGGATGGCGAGTTCATCCCCGACTTTTTGCACCGTGCCATAGAGCGTGCGGGCGGCGGGAAGGCTCTTCGGGCAGGACGGGTTCACCCGGCGGTCGATGGCGATACGGTCCCAGGCTTCACGGGCCCGACGCACCTGGAACAGGGCAGCGTGAATGTCGGGGATCTGTGACATTGGACGGATCAGGGTGCGGGCCGCCTTACGCAGACGCCGACGTTCCCTAAACCCCATAATGACGCCATGCGCTTCCCGCCACTGCTTAGGTGCGGTCGCCGCGAGCAGGTCGTCGATATCGGCGCTGAACACGGCGCCATAAAAGTCCACCAACACGGCGCCGACGGCACTGAGAACGTCCAGGTTTTCCTGCCATTCGGCGAGGTTGTCCGGCGTGCGCAGTCCCACGTCAGGGCCGGTTTCGCGGATACGGCGGGTGATCTCGGGAAGGTGAGTATCGCGCAGTTCTTCCACCAGTTCCAGTGCCCGCGCCGCTTGAGTGTCGGTGGTGATGGTGGCCCCGAACCAGGCGGTGTCCTTAGGCCCGGTGCTCAGCGCACCGCACTCGGCGGCTTCCTTTAGCGCAGCGGCGTAATGATTGCGGTCCTCGCCCACCATACGGGCTGCCACCTCAGCGGAAAGCCGTACCGTGGTGCGGGGGGCTGGGCGGTGGCGAGTGAGAGCCGCCAGCGCGGTTAAGGCGTCATGGGCGCTGACCTGCCAAGGGTCCTGCACGCGATGCATCGCATCGACGTGACCACCGAGCACCTCGCGAGCCTCCACGAGCGCTGGATCTTCAGCGAGGGTTCCCGGCGGCGTGTAGGACCCGGCTCGGCGCAGTGAATCCAACAGGATCTGCGCGTAGTTGCGTTGCGTAGCCGGGTTGGGAGACAGATCGAATAGGAGTTCCCCGTATCCAGCGTCTTCAGCAACCCGCACCAATTCGGCGAGATTCCGGCGCCGCTGCGACACAATCAGCACGCTCTTTCCTCGCGCGTTCAGCTCAGCCATCAAATGAATGATGGTTTCGATACTGGACGATCCGGGAGGTGTGGAAATCGCCACGTGCGTTCCCGACAGCACCGCGTCCAAGGCGGACTGCTGGTCGGGATCGATGGCAGCCACCAGCGAAGCTTCGTCCACTGACGGGCGCGGTGACAGCATGGGGGCGACAATTTCGTCCCGGGCTTCCGCATCTCCGGCGAGCGCGGCCACCAGTGGATGCTCGGTCCACACCCGGCGATCGGTCGCGAGATCATCCACCAGCGGACCTGCGGTATCAATCAGGTTTGCGACCACCAGAGCGTGGGTAATCCGAAAGCCCGGCAGCGGTTCGCCGAGGGCGCGGAATGCATCCAGCACCGGGTTCGGATCGAACCCGTAGGCGCCGTCGGTGGTAGCAAGCAGTGCCCGTGCATCGACCGCGATACCCGCTTCGCGCAAAGTCCGCAGCAGGAACGGGTTGATGTCAACCGTCGCCTCAAGATCGAGGTCCACGTCTTCGCGAGCATTGCCGCGCAGACGCAAAGTGATCGGCCGTAAGAGGACGGGGGCGTGCATGGCTTCACCGCCGTCGGGCGGGAACCAGGATGCTTCGCCAATGCCGAGATAGCAGGTGGCTAGCCCAATGTCGTCGGCGTAGCGCTCTGCGGTTTCACGGATGGCGCGGGCTCGCCGACGCGCTTCGGCGAGCGCCCCCACTTCGCGCACCAGGGAGGATAGTCGGGTAGGGCCGCGGCCAGCGAGCAGCTGTGCCAGGCCGGAGGGATGAGAGTGGGTGAGATCGAGGACGTCCTGGTCAGCACGCATTTGCTGCAAAAAAGACTGTCCGTGCGAGGAGGTCGCAATCGCAGCTGACCAGCGGTCAAGCGCATCGCCTACTCGGTCGGCGCGGGTCATCGGGCGTTCGTCTTGGGCACGTGCCCGAGGATCATCGTCGATGGTCAGCGGCGCTGTCACCGCTTCGAGGGACCCCGTGGTGGTGGTCTCCACCGATACATCACCCGGGAGCACAGCATCAGGCGCCGCCTCGTCGCGAGGATTCGGGCGGTTGTAATGAACGGCCCGTTCGTCGCGGGGGCCATCCACCGCAACGTCGGGCGCGGTTTCGCGCTGAACTCGCTTGCGCTGACGACGTCCGAACATCCAGATCACGCCTCTACGCTACCGGTTGACCGGGCAAAGGACGATGAAGCGGCGCGGTGGTGCCTCACACGATCGTGAGCGCAACCCCTTGTTCATCTAAGAATCGGCGCAGATCCGCATCAACTTCTCCCGCTACGACCAGGTCCGTGAGTTCCCCCAGCGGGCAGATCCCAGCGAGCACCCGGGTACCAATTTTGTCCGCTGTCACCACGGCAATGGTTCGACGCGAATGGGCGATCATCGTCCTGGTCACGCCTGCCTCGGCGTCAGATCGGCAGGTTAGGCCCGCATCAATGTCCAGACCGACCGCACCGATGATCATGACGTCCAGCCACAGGTCCCGCATGGTCGCGGAGGCCAGTGGTCCGGTCAGCTCAAAGGAATACGGTTCGGCCACTCCGCCCAGGACCACGGTACGAATCGAGGGGCGCAGCACCATATCGGTCGCAATATTTAATGCGGCGCACACGACAGTTAGTCCCGGTAAGCCGTCGCGCATCGGTAGATCCGTGCGGGCCCCAATCCGTCGGGCAATCGCCGAAGTGGTACGTCCACCGTTCATACCGATGATCTGGCCCTGCCGGACCAGGGACGATACATAATCGGCGATGCGTTCTCGACCTTCGGCCTCGGGATCAGTGCCCCTGGACCGGGCGGCTAGCGAATAGGCGACGTCGATGGCGACGATACCGCCGTGGGTTCGGCGGGCAAGTTGGGCGTCTTCCATTTCGACGAAATCGCGTCGGACTGTGGATTCGGAGACTCCCAGTTCATCGGCCACCCGGGTGACGCTCAGTCGGCGTTCACGTGCAAGCAGCGCAAGCACTTGGTCCCAGCGTGCGCTCTTATCCCGGCTGGTGCGTCCATTGGGCTGGTCAACGCTCGGTGCGGTGCCATCCAGCTCGGTGGCCGGGGTGTCGCTCTCATGCTGCATATCGTTGCTCCCATAGTCGATCCGCTCACGCGAAACAGGCGTTCACACGTCAGCCTTGGAGAAGAGCCTGCCCTAGGAATTCTCCCTCACGCGCCCCCGGGAAGATGAAGAACACGGCAGAACCGATGGGGGTCGTCCACTGATTGAGCAGATCCAGCTCAGCTAAGCGCTGTTGAATCGGAATGTACTGGGTGTGAATATTTGCTTGATAGGCAAGGAAAACTAGTCCGCTGTCTGCGGTTTTACCTTGGGCGACCAGCTCCGGTGTCAGCGGCTCGTCATAGTTGAACGGCCGCCGCAGGATCATTTCCTTGGGTTTTTGTGCGTGGGCGCGGCGCGCATGGGCGAAATCCGGGATCACGGTGAGACCGGAGGCGTCCACCGCGTCGAAGTCCATCGGATCAGTCTCTTTTGATCCGGTCAACGGCGCACCATTAGGAAGTTTTCGGCCGATGACCTGCTCTTTAGCGGGCCGGTCCAGTTCATCCCAGGTTTCCATTTCCATGCGGATGCGGCGCACCACCAGCGAACTACCGTTGGCTGTCACGGGATCGGTGCCGCCGATAAATACGAGCTCGGGGTGAGCGTGCGGATCAGGATTGATCGTGCCGTCCACCTGGCCCATCAGGTTGCGCATACTTCCTGCCGGGCGGGGGGCTTCGCGAAATCCCCGCTGTACCCAGCGCACGGTGGCCAGTGTGCGTGCATCTTTGATCAGTGCTCGCGCAGCGTGGGAGAGGACCACGGGATCTTCAGCGCACACTTGGAGGATCACGTCCCCGCCGTTCCACCGATCTTCAAGGCGATCGATTTTCGGGAAGGGGGGCAGATCGGCAAGCCACGCGGGCCGCTTATCGGACGCCCCAATGACGTCGAACACCCGGGGCCCGATCCCCACCGTCGCGGTCAGGGAGGCCGGGCGCATAGCTAGTTCTCGCTCGGTATCGCTCAGCACCGGTTGTCCGGCCATCAACCGGTCGATGTCGTCGGTCCAGATCTGCATGAGCCGACGCACATGGTCTCGGGTGGCTCCCGGCACCAGGTCAAAGGCCACTAGGTTCAAATGCGCGGGGGGCGGATCTGCGATGCCGGGCTGCCTGTCACCACGAAAAGACAGGTAGTGCCCTGGTTCACGATGCTCCAGCGGACTGGCCGAAGTCGATTGCGAGTCGGGATTTACCCCTGTCCCACCGACCCCGAGCACAGCCGCAGTGCCGACAACTCCAATACCGGTCACCGCGGCTCCACCGAGGGCGCCGACGCCCGCCGCCAAAGCGGTGCGCCGACGCAGTGAACTCACCGTTGTAGACGACCCGTGCTGGGCAGAAGGCCCGGGGTCACCAGAAGGTGGCTCGTGGCTACCGGCAGATGGCTCGTGATCAGTGTTTGTGCCCATGGTCGTCGTGCGAGCCGTGGTCCCCGCCCTCGCCGGGGGCATAGTGCTCCTGCGCGCCGTCAAAAACGCGAGCGGGGAGCTTAAGGCTCGCTGTGATCTCCTTACCACCACTATTCATCACGAGGGTGATCGGGACCTCCTGTCCGGCCTCGATCGTTTTCTTCAGCTTCATCAGCATGATGTGATTCCCGCCGGGAACCAGGTCTAGTTTTCCACCCGCGGGGATCTGGAAACCACCCTCACGCTTGCGCATCTGGGTGCCGCCGCCCTCGGCCGGAACCGTTTCATGCAGTTCGACCATACCCGCGATGTCGCAGCGCACATCTTTCAGGGTGACGGTTTCTTTTGAGGGGTTGTGTAGGTGTCCAAACGCCGCAGTCATTCCACCAACCTTGTCGGCAGCTTTCACCCAGGCGTCGGTGACCTGAAGCGGTCCGGCAGTTACCGTTTTGGACTTGTTGTGCCCGGCGCTGGTGCTGGATTCAGCGGACGGCGCGGACTGAGCCGAGGACGACGAGGCGCTGGCGTCCGGCTTCTTGTCGGCGTTACCACATCCTGCCAGGACGGCTCCACCGGCGACCAGTGCACTGGCCATGAGGGTGCGGCGGGTGGGTGCAAAGTTTGAGGGCTTTGTCATCGTGTCACTCCTGGTTGTGTCGGTTGTTATCGAGGTGGTCGGGATCGGTAGGGGTGGTGCTGTCGGTAGGGATAGTGCGACCAGTTGGGGTCGTGCGGTTATCAGGCGTGGCATCATCGTCGGAGCGCACGGAGGGGGTGCCGGGGGCTTTGCGGTCGCCGGAGGCGGTCGAATTGACGGGGTCGATGGCTTTGGCGGGAGCGTCGGCTTTCGTGGTGGCCGACGATGCCGCCTGCGCTGATCGGGACCGGCGAACTCGGGCGAGGATGACAGCCAAAATGACCAAGTCCACGGCGACGAAAGCGATCACGATCAGGATCAATATGGCCGTTGGAGAGAGCCCGGTGTCAGATGTCTGTGAGGGATCAGGGGAAGCCGAGGCGGAGCTTGACGTGCCGGGCGGTTGACCTGGCTGATCGGTTGCTTGCGACGGCGCAGGGGAAACCGTTCGGTCTGGATTCTCGGATGCGGACGGCGTTGCAGATGCTGTGGGAGGCACCGCTCCTGACGAAGGTTTTGCGCCTGCTGACGGGGCGGTACCGCCTGGGGCTTGCACCGTGAAACGCACGACGCCATCGATCGGATGCCCGTCCGAGGACACGACCCGCCAGGCCACCTTGGCCTCACCGTTGGCGAGCGGCTTGGTCAAGGGAATGACCGCATCCGTGCCGGTGATCGTGGGTGCGCCGTCGAAAACCACCTGTCCGTTACCGTCAGTAACCCGGGCTTTAGGAGAAATCGGCAGAAGGTTGCTGGAGTAGCTGAGGGTGACCTGGGTGGGGCTGGTGGTCACGGTTGATCCCTGTGCCGGATCTGAGGACACCAGGGTGTCGTGGGCCGAGGCAGGAATGGCGGCGCCGATCCAAAATACGGCGAGGAACACAGCCGTGATGATGGCGATGAGTGCGCGCCGTGAGCGCTGCGGGGGCAACGAGCGTACCGAAACAGTCTCATAGTGCGAGCGCATCGAGACAGCCGCGTGGTGCGGGGGTATCGAAGTGTGCGGGCGCATCGGTAGCATCGAGCCGAGCGAGGGCGGCGAGCATATCGCGGGCACTGAAGGTGCCGGAGGCGTCGGTAACGCCGAACGCGTCGGGGGCGTCGAGCGGTCGTGATAATTCGAGCCGAGTGCGGCGCTGAACACGGAGCGGTTCCTTCCGGTGGATTGCTACGTTCAAGGCTAAACGGCGTAGATACCACCCCCAGGTCCCGTCTGAGAGCCAAATCATCCCATCTGGAGTGAACCGCGCCACACTTTCTGTTGACAAGTTTGATAAACGCGGCCATCTAGACAGGTTGAAAATTGCATGGTTAGCCCGTGGCGATCTCGTCGGGCGGGAGCGACCCGCGATCCCGCACCGCGCCGGCCCCGCGCGCGAGGAGCCGCCCCAGACATCGGCGGCAGCCTCAACCGGAAAGAAGTATTCGCCTAAGGTCACCTTCTGCCAACCCCCAGGATGACGCCGCTCGGATGCGCGGAGCCTTTCGCCACACCGACCGTGGGAAAGGGGACCGCAGTCTTTCCGATTTCATCCACAAGGCCGTTATAGCCGAGGTTGAGCGCCGCGAAAAGAAGTACAACAGCGGGAAGCCGTTCCCCAACCTCGAGGCCAGCCCCATCCCGCGCGGCCGACCAATGCAATAGTGCAGATTCGGTCAACTCACCGACGGTGCCGAGGTGCTGGTGGCCTAGCACCTCTCCCGCATCGGCGGGTCGCGCGCTTGGTCTCGAACCGCCCCGGAAACGATCGTTTACGGTACGTCTAGCGCCGAGGCGCCTAGGACGGTAACCGCCGAGACGATCCGTGATCTCGGAGCCCAAGGAGCTCAGCTCCTGAGCCACACAGAGCCGTTTTAGATGGGGATACGTCCACGCCCATGCGCGAGAATGATGCCACCCACACAGGGCCGCGCCACGCGTAAGACATCGTCGCTGAATTCCCGGGGGTAGAGGAGCGGGGATGATGCACATCCCTCCAGGCCGCTCTGCGGGTAAGTCAGATCAGATGTTGCCTCTCCGTGCGGCACTCCCAAGGCAAGAGAACAGCGGCGCATGGGCTACCTTCCAACCATCTCCTTCTTTGTGTACCGACGAATTATCTTTTTTTCATAAATTTCTCGAATAAGTTTAGAAACTACTACCCCACACAAAGCAATGACAACTTTAATATTTCCCGAAAAATTTAAGGCAAATGCCGCCATCGCAAAAATAAAAATGATCCAAAATTGAACCCATGAGAGCCATCGAGGACACATAGGAATCCTTTTTTATAAATAAAGACATGTCAGAAGTTGGCTGGATTTTAAATCGATTTAATGACAAAAATCCTATGATCTTTAAAAGACCTACTTTTGTAAAGAGACTCATTCTCGCGAATGAGAAAAAGTCTCCAATCAGTGGTGACAATTAAGGATGCCATCAATGGCACCCGAAATCATCCCTACAGCGGCTCCTGCCGAAGCTCCTGGGAGGCACCCGGTTTCAATATCAGCAACACATCCACCAATCGCACCCGTCACCGTCCCGCTTCTAATTCTATCCAGATTGCAGTCCACCCAAGAAAAGGAGTCATTTGCACTCAACAAAGTTGATTCTTTTGCCGTGCCGACATATTCTGCTTCGTGTGAATTTTTAAGAGTCCAGCGTCCATTTAAAGTCCCGGAATTCGTTTTAATGGAACTTGGGATCTGATTTCGCTTACCGTTTCCCCCTAGCAGATCTAGGTCCCCGTTCGCTTCGACTTTAAGCTGTCCGTCATTTGATACAGTGGCGTCCATCTTAATTTCATTAGAATACTTTCCGGGAGTGACTTGAATGCGATAAGTGGAATCATGGGAGACGGGTAGTCCCGCAGCTGACGCAGAAAGCATCCCCCCTCCCAAAAAGGCCCCCGTGAGAGCTGCAAAAGTAGCCACATTAGCCGCAATCCGAATGTAAGAAGTCATGTTGACGATCTCCTTTTCTGAAAGTTTATTCAAGTTTGTTATAGGAAACGAGATTGGATGAACTATAGAAATGCTACAGATTATCGCAAACCTCTATTAAACTTTACGCTCCGCAAGCAAGCTCAGGGAGCCTAAATGTACATACATCTACGTAACGCTTGCTCACCCTAAGTTTCACGGCTGGAATAATGCTGATGTTAGCCTGAGAATTTATCCACAGACTGTCGCGACTCGCAGGCTCACTAGGCCCCGGCACCTTACCAATCTGAACCATGTCTAAGAGGTTTGATGAATCGAGAGAGGCGCAGCTCGTTGCTGTCCACACTCTTCGAGCATGGACAGCATGGCTTGTGGGGTGGAGTGTTGCGATGGCTCGTGCAAGCACTCGGGCACTAAAGGTAAAGGCCTGCGAGGTCGTGTTTATGGCGCGGCAACAGGAGCAGATCGACCGAGATCGCTGTCACCACAAAACTGCTCGTGGACCGAATGCCGGCTGCTTACCGTGACCAGTTAGAACCCACCTCCACCGGGTGCCCTTTCACTGTTGGGGCTCCCACCCGGGATGGACTCGCGTGGTACATGCTGTGGGTCAGCCGAGACCTCGGTGAACCGCTGATTGTGCGAAGTCAGCATGGGTGAGCGCATCGGGGTGACCCGTAACGGCAAGCTCGCCGCGGTTATGGTCGGGGTAGCGGACCTCGAACTGCTCGAAGAGCTCGAGATGACCCAAGACGTCGCCGCCTATCGCGAGGCGATCACCGTTGACGATGGCATGCGCGTTAGTCTCGACGAACTACGACGTGACCTGGCTCCGTGAGCTACCGCGTTGAGTTCACCGCTGCTGCTGCTGCCAGGTGAAGAAGCTACCTCGACTGGCGCGTGACCGTGTGCTGGATGTTGTGGAGAACCTGGCTGAGGACCCGAGGCCACACGGAGCAAAAAGCTCGTCGGTGAGCGGCACGCCTGGCGTATCCGTATCGGGGACTACCGCGTCATCTACGACATCCTTGATGAAGCTCTGACCGCCACAGTCGTGCGCGCCGCCCATCTCCGGGATGTGTGCAACCACTAACGATGGTTTATAGACCGGTGGGTGACGAGGGGCAGCGGAACCCGACACGCCGGACCGAAACTCAGGACCAAAACCGCCACGGTCCGAAACCACCCCTAGACCGTTTTCGGAACATCAGTTAGAACTTAGTTATCACCAGTGAGAGGAGCCACCCGTGGCTACCGAACAGCGACTATCAACGACTGCGTCCGAACGAGCAAGGCATGTGGCCGAGGCGATCCACAGCATCGAAATGGAAGGCCTGTCAGTGTCGGCTGCCGCACGCCAGGATGACGCTGAGTATATTGCCGGGCGCATTGATTCTGATGAGTTGGTGGCCCGCGCGCGCACGCTATGGACTCACCTGATTTTGTTGACCCGTATCTCGATCCCCAGACGGGTCTGCTGAGGAACAAGGTCGGCGCACAGACGAATGCCGCCCTCGATGACGCCGAGGGCGACCTTTCGCATGCTCGCTTGATACAGCTCATGGATCACCCGGTCAAGCCGACCGGCGGCCTTGGCGAGTTGCGCGCGATCCACCGATATCTGTTTCAGGATGTCTACGACTGGGCGGGATTCCAGGAATTATTGCGTCAGATGCATCATTCGCCGGTGCCGCACAAACACTCCGAAGCCAGGATAGCCGAGATGACATCCGCCTGACCTGGGATTTCCCCATCCCTCCATTCTGATGCAACAATATTGCTTCTGATTCAACGCTAGATGGAGGGGTCATGGACGCTGTTCCGGGTGCCGCAAGCCTGCTGCTGGTCAGCGGGGTAAAGTACCTGAATGAGGCGTCCGCCGTGTTCGAGGCGATGGTGGAGGGTTGGTCTCGGCAGCAGGCCAGCCGCCGCTTGAAAGACACGACGATCCACCCGAGGCTGACCCTGATTCGGCGGTTTCAGGAGTTCACGAACGAGTACCCGTGGAACTGGAAAGCCCAGGACGTCGAAGACTTCACCGTGTCACTGATGAGCGGGGATCGCGGGCTGAGCACGGGCACGATTCGGGGCTACCACCTCATGCTGCGGCAGTTCTGCGACTATCTCACTGATCGCCGCTATGACTGGATGACGGAGTGCGAACAGCGGTTTGGTGCCGTGCCGGTGCAGATCTGCCACGAATGGAACACGGTCGCTCACCTGAACGAGTACGAGGGTCGGCCGGAGCGCCGCCCACTGACCTATGACGAGCTTGAAACGCTCTTCAACTACTGCGACGAGCGAGTGGAACAGATCGTTCGTGCGGGACGCAAAGGCGCTCTGGCTGCGATGCGTGACGCGCAGATGTTGAAGACCACCTACGCGTTCGGCTTGCGGCGTCGAGAAGTGGTCAGCCTGGATATTGCCGATTTAAGGGTGAACCCGCAGGTGCGGGAGTGGGGCAAGTACGGATCGCTGCACGTTCGCTACGGGAAGGCGGTGCGCGGCGGGCCTCCTCGACGCCGAACCGTGCTCGCGGTGCCCGAATTCGACTGGGCCTTGGACGGCCTGCGCCAGTGGGTCGAGCAGGCCCGCCCGAAGATGGAACCCGGCGCGCATCCGGCGCTCTGGGTAACCGAACGCAACAGTCGCGTGTCAGTTCGGTACTTGGATATTCGTTTCGCTGAGCTGCGCGCCGGGGCTGGCCTCCCTGCGGAACTGACTTTGCATTGCTTGCGGCATTCGTATGTGACGCACCTGATCGAGTTCGGTTACGCCGAACGGTTCGTTCAGGAACAAGTCGGCCACGCAACGGCATCGAGTACCGCGATCTACGCGTCGGTGAGCAGCGACTTCAAGAACCGCATCCTGACCGAAGCGCTCCATCGCGTCTATCAACCAGAGAAAGGATCATCATGATCAAGAAGATGAGCGCCCGCTGGAAGCTCCGAGAGCTGATGGCCTTGCAGGGCTTGTTCCAGACCACGGACTTGGTGCCACTGCTGGCAGAGCGCGGCATTCACCTCTCGCGCGAACAGGTATTCCGGCTGGTCACAAAGGCCCCGCAACGGCTGAATATGGATGTGCTCGTTGCACTCTGCGACATTCTCACCTGCACGCCGAACGACCTGATCGAAGCTGTTGAAGAGCCGACAACGGTCGAGAAGACCGGAACCGATGGTGAGGTTCGCGGCATCGGTGATCTGCGGCCGGTTCCGGCTCGGATACGCCGACCAGATCAGGCCTGAACAAGCCGCGGAGTCACATGCTGGATCAAGACAACATCGAGACGATCATCAAGGTCGTGACGGCGGCAGATACCGGGTTGGAGCGACCCGAAATCCTGAACGCAGTCATGACGGTCGCGAAGTACCCGAACGTGCGTGCGCGGTTACGCCGCACGCTCCAAGACATGCCTGACCCTTTACGGTCGGCAGAGCCGACGATGCCCCGTCAAACGCAGCGGTTTCTCCGAGCATTGATCGACGCCGGAGCGACGGGCATTCGGCTGCCTGCCTGCCAGGGTTGCGGTCGAATACGGCCGGTCGAGCACTCTCTTGCAGACAGCCGACGGGTCTGCGGTTCCTGTTGGCGTAAGGCGCGCTCCCAACCTTGCGGGAGGTGCGGCAAACACCGATTCCTGAATAGCCGACTTGCTGGAATACGAGTGTGCAGCAACTGCTACGCCAGTGACGAGCGCAATAGGAAAATCTGCCTGTCTTGCGGGAAACGAGCGCGGAAAGCCGTCCGAGCCGCGAACGGCATACTGTGCCAAACCTGCGCACCCCGTAAGACGCGAACCTGCTTTCGTTGCAGTGAAGAACGACCTGTCGGTGGATTCCTTCAGGATCACCCATTTTGCAAACGGTGCTACCAGCGCACGATAGCCACAGTTGCTCCCTGTCCGCGATGCGGGAACCCTCACGTCCTCGCGTACTTCGACGCCTCCGACGCCCTGGTGTGTGCTGACTGCGCGGGCCAGCCCGCGCAGTACGTCTGTCGCACCTGCGGAAGCGAGCAGCACCTCGTCGGCCGCCGATGCGCCCGATGCATCGTCTCTGAGCAGGTCACCGCACTCATCACCACACCGGACGGCGACATCCACCCGCAGTTGCGACCGGTGCTCGATGCTCTGCTCGCCCGCAACAACCCTCAGTCAGTGCAACGGTGGCTGACACGGGGGAAGGCGACCCAGATTCTCGCGAGCATGGCCCGCGGTGAGACGCCCATCAGCCACGAAGGCATCGACGCGTTTCCACGAGATCGTGCTCGAGAATACCTGCGCGATCTTCTCATCGCCTGCGGCGTGCTCCCCGAGACGTCGCGCGCGCTCCGCGACACACTCGAATGGGTTGATGGTTTCCTCGCCGAGCATTCCAGCCCGGATCGCCACGTGCTGCTGGCCTACACTCACTGGCACATCGTTCGCAGAGCCAGAGCGCAAGCCGCCAAAGGCAAGTTCACCGAGAGTGCCGGGGGAAATATTCGCGCCCACCTGCGTGCCCTGGGCCGGTTCCTCGACTGGCTACACGCCCAGCACACAACGCTTGATCGTGCCCGTCAAGCGCATATCGACGAGTACGTCGCAGCTCACCCGAATGCTACGCGCCACCTGCCTCAGTTCCTCAGCTGGACATGCGCGACAAATCGAAGTGGCCCGGTGACCTCGCCGACTTATCGCTCCCAGCTGCCCACGCCTCAAACTGCGGATGCTGGGCACTGGCAGACTGTTGAGCGGCTGCTGCAAGATGAGAGCATCCGTGTCGATACGAGGCTCTGCGGCCTGTTCGTTCTGCTCTACGGTCAGCGCCCATCGCACATCAGCCGCGTGACGCGCGACCGCGTGACCCTCACCCGGGAGAACGTCTCGATTCGCTTCGCTGACGATCCGATCGTACTGCCGCCAGAAGTCGATACGCTGCTACGGCAACACTTGCGATCGGTGGACAGCGACGGTGAACGCGCAGACAGCCCCTGGCTGTTCCCTGGCGTCAACCCCGCCCGCCCCATCGACCAAGGCGGCCTCGGAATGAGACTGAAACGCATCGGCGTTGCGGCGCAGACCAGCCGGACGACCGCGATCATGCAGCTCGCCGCCGAACTCCCCGTTGCGGTGCTCGCGGGGTTCCTCGGCATCCACCCGCAAACCGCCGTCGTCTGGAATAAGCTCGCCGCAAGCTCCTGGAACAGCTACCCGGCGCTACGACGGTCGCAGAGTCCATAGCTCGTCAACCAACTCAGTCCACAACCGCCGGAAGTCACCAACATCTGTATCGCCGGTAGCCCGCGAGCATTCAGAAGAGAATAGCAAGAGGTGCGGTTGACGAAGGATGACACTCAGCAGTGTCATGGGTGCTCGATACCCTCATCTATGAGGCTTACCCCTGGCGGAGGGGAGCAAGAAACAGACGGAGCGGCCATGCACATCAGAAACGTCACAGTTGAGAACGTGAAGAGCTTTCGCAAGAAACATCGATTCGATCTGAAGCCGGGAGTGAACTTCTTCGTCGGAGACAACAACAGCGGCAAGTCGACGGTTCTAGAAGCACTTCTGTTCACGTTCGAGGGGCCTTCAGCGATCTGCCCTTGGTCGCTATCTTCGCCCATATCCTCAGGATATCGATTAACACGTCTCGCTGCCTGAATCGGTGAGGCACCAGCTTTCCGCTTGTCCTCGAACGGATCAACGAACGGGTGCACGATCTTGCTATTGCGCTCAATGCTCTCACCCCAAGACCTCTCCGTCACCTTAGACTACGAAAGCGGTCAGGTCGTCGGCGTTCGTCACGCCAGTCGCCTCCATCAGGAGCCGCTGCGCCTCGACGGCGGCCTCCGTGCCTCGGCGCGCAGTGCCGGGCTTCACAGTGAGGTCGCCGCGCTCGGCGCGCGCCGCCAGCTCATCGTAGATGGTGCTCATGATGCCACTCCCCTATCGTCGGGCGAACGCCGAACAGAGAAGAATAATGCACACAACCGATATTGCACCTCCACCAGTAGAGCTGCGCACGGTTGACATTCGCAAAAACGTGGAAGGAGCGCAGTTTTTTCTTCCCGTCTCGATGATCAGTCGTGCCGCCAGTTATGCCGAGGGCGAGCTGCGTGCGGACAACGAGCTGCGCAGCATGAGCCGTGAGCAGTTCATCGACCGCCTGGCCTACCACTACGACCAATTCAACTACATACATCCGTTTCGCAAGGGCAATGGCAGGGCGCAACGAATGTTTTGGACCCGTGTCGCACGCGATGCTGGATGGCAGCTCGACTGGCGCGAAGTGTGCGGCGTGACCAACGACCAGGCGAGCCGCGCGGCATCTGAGCAGCGGGACTTTAGGCCGCTGCGTGAGATGTTCGATCAGATCGTCAGTAAGGCAACTCCGCAGGTTGAGCGGGACGCCGCCTGGCGCGTCGCAGAGCGTGCCCGGCTGTCGTTCCCCACGAATGCTACCGAGGCGGTGCACGGGCCTCAGAGCGGCCCGTCGAGCGCACCGCACTACCCTGCACACACTTAGGGTCAGGACAGAGCGTCGAGGGCCTGGCAACGACGGGCTAAGAGTGGGCAGGTGACCCGTGTTGGTTACGCGCGGGTGAGCACGCGCGAGCAGAATCCCGGCCCAGGAGGCAGAGCTACGCGGCGCATGCTGGACGATCACTCCCCCGGCCACTATCCACAGTTCCTTGACCAAAGGTCGGTCACAAGCGGACCCGCGCCCCCACCCAAGCCATCACAACATCCGCTTGCGATGCCGCAGGACCGGAAGACTTGTACGCACTCGCTCCACCTCCTGGGTGTCAATATCGACGACCAGAAGACCTGGTTCGCGTCCCAGTTCGGCGCGCACACTACCGGATGGATCAACGCATCGGGACAGTCCTACGCCGCGCGGAACGCTGCGATGCTCACCCTTATGACCGCTGTCATCCTGCGGCGGGGCCTGATCGCAGGCCAACAGCCACACCGTGGCATCCATCGCCCGGGCGGACGTCAAAGTGCGCCACTGATCAGCCTTGCTTGGACCATCCGCCCAGGCCGCCGACAGGATCACCGCGTCAGCCCCCGCCTCAGCTAAGGCGATGAACTGGTCTGGGAATCGAAGGTCATAGCAGATGGCAATCCCAATCCGCAGGCCGCCAAGATCGAAGGTGACCAGATCGCGTCCAGGTTCTACCGTGTCGGACTCCTTGGCCCCGCGTGCGTCGTAGAGGTGAATCTTGCGATAGCTGAGCTGGGTCCGCATGCCGCGAACGATCAGTTCATTGCGCACCCGACCCTGCTCCCCCGGGGTGAATGATCCCGCGACGATCACCAAGCCATAGCGGGCGGCGAGTTCCGTGATGTGCCGGTCGAACCGGGCTGAATCCTCGTGTGCGGCGCGCTGAAGGTCAGTGCCAAATGGCGTCAATGTTGCCTCAGGGAGCACCAGGAGCCGGGCCTGCTGCTTGGCGGCTCGGGCTGCCGCTTCGGCAATCCGGGCGATGGTGGCCCCAAAGTCCTCTGACACTTCAATCTGAGCGAGCGCCACCCGCAGAGCCCCCGTGCGGGTAGCGTCGGACTCGATTCGGCGCGCGGAGTCACAGTCGACGGCAGGGTCACGGTCACGATGACATTCCGTGTCGAGATGCCGCTTCCGGTCGAGGTGCCGTTCCCGGTCCCGATGGGTGTCCCGGTCGAGATGGATTCCCTGGTCGCGATAAACATCCCGGTCAAGACGGAAGTCGCGGGCCGGTTTGCGATCCGTGACGCGCTGCGGGACGGAATCGGGTTCCTGATCGCTGTGGCGACGGTGTTCGGGCCTATCGGTCTCAGTTGTGGCGGCGTTATCAGTTGTGGCAGCGTACCGATTAGAGATATCACCCGCCTCTTGCGCCCCCAATTCCCGGGCGTCCTTCGGGGTATCGACATCGCGGATCCGGTCGGTCACCGTGCCGAGGCTGACCACCGGGACCCGTGCATACAAACGTTTCATACTGCAACCGCTGACCGCCTGCGGAGTGAGCTGCGCACCGTCCGGCCTAGCCAGCTGCGTTAGAGCCTGCCGGAGCAGATCCACCGGCCACACCGAGCAGAGAAACTGCACATGCCCCTCACCGTCAACGACACTGCGCACCGCATCCGAGTCATCCGTAGCCAGCAGCCACGCCACTAAATCCCGGTCAATGAGCGGCATATCGCCACCGAGCACCAAAACCCTACGGATCTGCGGGCCAGCTTCCTCGACCCCCCTGGCAAGCCCCGCGACCGGACCCTGATGCGGAGGATCCTCGCGCACCACACGAATGGCGGGATCACCCTGGGGACCCGGACCCACCACCACCCGGTCGCACCCGCTGGCAGCAGCCAGCACCCGATCCCTGAGCGCCATGCCCCCAACGGTCAGCGCCGTCTTATCGATACCGTCCAAACGCTGCGCTCGGCCCCCGGTCAAGATGACCGCGAGAACATCGTCATACCGCTGCATAGGTTCCATGCACCGATTGTGCCAAGCGGGTATGACATCTGGTGCCGTAGACTATGTTCGGTCTCATCTTCGGATGGGGCTGGAGCCCCCGTAGCTCAGGGGATAGAGCACTTCTCTCCTAAAGAAGGTGTCGCGCGTTCGAATCGCGCCGGGGGCACTCCATCTACCAGCAGCGATGCTGGTCATCGCGCCACCTACTCGTTCTGCTCGGGCTCGTGTGTCACCTGTGTGACACCCGCCTCGCTAAAAACGAAGCCCCGCGCCCACAACCGTGGGCACAGGGCTTTCGAGCGACACCTGGCTTCGGTGCTCCAGAGGGGCACAATCCACCAGGCCACGATGGGGCACCGCACTATGTACCGATCCCAAAGGTTGTCGTCATCAGCTACTTTAACACGCTTAGAGAACTATCACCTACAACTATTCGTGAGCTCCGTCTTACGAGGGAGTCTTGACCGTCAAGGCGATCTCCACCTCTGAGGGATCGACATCGAGCCACAACGCAACGATTTCGCGTGCCACCTCCGGAGCCTTAGCCAAGCTCGCAGCTTGTCCGTACGCTCCGACCTCGGGAACCTCGATAAACCACCAGTGATCGCCATCTTTAACCACGGTAGCCTCATACTTCTTTACCATCAACACCCTTCTGCCCAGTTATATAAGCGCTTTCATGCAACGTTGCTGATTACGCGACACAAATTCAAAACTAACGTAGCAAGCCTAATCATTGTTACGCATCCCCGGGGCGCCTCATAGCCGGAAGCATCGAAAATATTCGTCCCAGGTACCTCCACCCCGCTGGCCTAGCGCGCATCACACCGTCAGCCACGACCAATATCTGCCTCGCCCGGGAAAACACTCCGATACCCTTTAAGGGAAACCCTTCGCCGACCATCCGGGAGAATGCACCGCCGCAGGATGGGCTCTCTCCTCGCCGTCAAGCCCGCGTTACCGGTCGTCTAGGGCAAGCATGGATGCATGCCTGAACGCGCCATCCCCTTCACCAAGCCCTACCTCAACCACCACCCCGAAACCCCTAGTCCCCGACCCACCTGTCGACTCCCTCACCGCCCCCTCTGCCAAGTCCCGCACCGCCCCCAACCGAACCACCCGCTTTCATCACCGCCCGCGCACACCCGAGGACCACTTTGACCCGCGTCATAAAGTTCATGGCATGGATGTGGCTGCAAGCTTGGCGCGCAGCACCGCTACAGACCGTCGCAGTAGCAGCCATCAATCTACTTCTATCCGCTATTCCCGCTCTTCAAGTACTGGCAATCTCTGCATATATCAGTGCTTTGACAACCGCCACGAAGTTCTCCGACACAACGTCGAGCTTTCTCGCACTGGTCCTGCTCATAGCGTTCACAGCGCCGCTAACAAACATTGAGCTAACCCTGCAGACACGAGCGGTCGATCTCATTAAACTGCGGCTCGCCTCCGAAATGACCAGCACCATCGCGGGGCTCACTCCTCAAGAACTTTCCACTCCTGAAATCGCTGCCCAGATCGAGAAAGCCAACTCGGCGGCGCAAGACGAATTGCCTTCCCGCTTCGGTTTCATGGTTATTCTTCTTCGCGACACAATTGCCGTCATCGCCGTCATCATAAGTTTGGCAAGTATGTCTATCTTGGCGGCAGTGTTGGTCTGTCTCTCGTTGCTTCCAGCGTTTTATGCGGCGCACCGCGCCAACGGAATCAATATTCGACTCTGGGATTCGATCGGTCATCTTTATTGGCGCGCCCGTTATCTTCATCAGTTACTCGTCTCCGGAAGTACATCGCGCGAGCTAAACTCACTCGGGGCTGCATCGAAGATAGGCGGTTTGGTATCGGATGTGTACACCTCGATTACAGATAAACGCAAGGAGACCTATCGTCCCTTGCTACTTGCGCGTCTCCTGGGTGGAGTCATCTCGTCCATCATCCTGGCAGTCGCTCTCATCGCGCTCACCTCGGGAGTGAACTACGGGCCGGTAGCGGCGGGCGGCGTGTACGGAGTCATGGCTGCGATGGGAACGGTCGGAGGGCTCGGCACGAATCTGGGTGCCATGATCGAATCGGTCGCGCCATATTCTCGATATACCGATCTGCAAAAGCTACGTCGTCCGGCGATACCTCATACCCATAAACCTCGTGTCACACAGTTGTCCGTGAGCGACCTAGAGTTCACGTACCCGAACGGCACCCGTCCATCCCTGACCGATTTCTCCCTCGAAGTGCGCAAAGGTCAGATCATTGCGGTAGTCGGAGTCAACGGCGCAGGCAAAACGACCGCTATCAATTGCATACTGGGTTCCCTACAGCCTGACCGCGGTGAGGTCGTGGTCGATGGGGCATCCCAGTCCGCGATGACTGCCGCAGACTGGGGTAGTCACTTCGGTATTCTCACCCAAGAGTTCGGGAAGTACGAGCTGACCGTAAGGCAAATTCTCACGCTCGGAGCTGTAGAGCCAGCTCCTTGCGATGATCAACTGTGGGCAGCGCTCAAAGCGGCAGATGCCGAGACCTTAGTACGGTCTTTCCCGGACGGGCTCGATCAGCAGCTCGGAACCCAGTGGTCAGGTGGGGTCGGGATATCCGGTGGGCAGTGGCAGCGGCTATCGCTGGCGCGGATCGTGCTGCGCGATGCACCTATTTGGATCTTGGATGAGCCAACCAGTTCTATTGACGCTGAGTCCGAACAGGAAATCTTTAAGGCGCTGCAACGAGACCGCGCAGATCGCATCACCATCGTCGTCTCTCACCGTGCATGGACCTTAAAAGGGATGGACGAGATTATCGTGCTCGACAAGGGCCGGATCGTAGAGCGGGGCACCTATTCAGATCTGTTGACGCGCGAAGGTCGCTTTGCTGCGATCTTCGCCGAACAGGTCTAGGACCATTACCCGCGCCGCGTTAATCCCCCGGCGACGATCGCACCGATCACGACTAGAGTTCCCACCCCGATGCACCACAATCCCCAAGTGCCAAGACCCTGCTCGGCGCTTAAGGCAAATGCGTCGGTGAGCTGTCCGAGCAAGCCGCTGGTCGGCAAAACCGAGTCAAAAATATCCCCGGCGTGGATGCCCAGCCACCATACGATGCCGCCCGATGCAGCCGTGAGCAGCCCTGCGGTCACCAGGAGCACGCGCCGACGGGTTCCGATCAGAACCGCCAAAATGGCGCACCCAATCGCGGCAAACCCTGCCCGGGGAGCCCAGGTGGTGAGCAGTCCGGCGTATTCGAGCGGAGCCCAATGGGGTAGGGATGCAATGTGCCAGCGGAGGTCTTTGGGCGGGTTGATCTGGACGCCGACGGTGTTGTGGACCGCGTCCGAAGCGCTCTGCGCAATCGGGTCCAGATCTAAGACGATTGGGATCGGGCCGGGAACAAACAGATGGTCGTGCACTTCGCCCATGGTCGACATCCACACGGCGCCGACGGACGGGTCGGTGATGACGTTTCTCGCACCGGATCGCAGGCCGGGCTCGATGCGGCTTTGAATCCAAGACGGCAAGTGGGTCACATTCAGGAGCTCATGAACGGCGTTGTCGGCAATCTGCCCACGCACCGTGGGGCTGTCCCCCACCGGCCCAGCGATTTCTAGGAAACCCTGCCGGGAGACAACGTGGTCAGCTAGCCACACTCCAGGGCCGCTCAGCGTTCCAAGGACAAACGCAAGCACGAGGAGCCCCGCCGCGCACGTGTTTCGCAGGCCTTTCATGGCAGTAACTGTATCGGCCAAAAGGATCGGCCCGGGCGCTCAGTGCGCCCGGGCCGATCCTTAAAAGCTGTGGTGGTCTCAGCGACCGATGCGGATGTAGCTCCAGTTACCTGACCAAAGCTTGCGCTCTGAGGTGTCCTTGATGGAGTTTCCGGCGTCGATAATCATACCGTTGCCGGCGTAGATGCCGATGTGGCCCGGCTTGTAGACGAGGTCGCCGGGGCGAGCCTCAGACTTGGAGATGTGGCGGCCCATGGCAGCCTGGGCGGAAGCAGAGTGCGGCAGGGAGATGCCGTGCTGAGCGTAAACCCATGCGGTGAAGCCGGAGCAGTCCCAGCCGGAGGTGCTGGAGCCGCCCCACACGTAGCGCACGCCGATGCCGTTGCGGGCGGTGGAGATGATGGACGAGCCGGCGACAACCTGGTTGCCGGCGCTGCCGGAGTCATCGGAGGAGCCCTGCGCACGGTAGTTGGCCGAGCGAACGGACTTCTTTACCTTGGTCTTGGCGATGGACAGACCGGCGTCATCCGCGTCGTCGGAAATACCGGCGACAGCGGCGTCCTGCTGCTCAGTCACGGCAGGCAGCTGCACTGCCGGAGCGGCGGGTACCTGGAGTACGGCCTGGCCCGAGGGGGCGGCCTGAATGTTCGGAGCCTCATCGGCGATAGCAATGTTGCTGCCTGTCAGCAGAAGCCCTGCCGCCACGGTTGCACCGGCGACATTGCGACCGATTGTGGTCGCCGGAGTCACGGCACGCATCTCACGGCGGTGAGTGTTCGTCGAACCCTTGGTCACTCTGAATCTCCCTGGCCCTCGAAGAGTTGTCTTCGTCCCGTCTTGGCAATAGCCCTGAACCTCGGACCGGTGACGGGAACGGGCACCAGACCGTGAACGCCGTCTTCCCTACCACTGGCGGCGCGAGTACAACGTTACGAAACTTCAAACGGGTTTCGCGCCCTCAGAGCGCAATCTGTTCGAGACCTTGAAGAAGCCTTTACTCACCGTCGGCGGGCGAGACGAACAGGTGACCCGCATCGTGCCAACTCACCTCGTGAACGACGTCACCCGGACGCTCCAAACGCACCCAGTCGCCGATCACAGTAGCTGTTACTAAAGCTCCCGGAATCATGCCGTGACCTGCGAGAGCGCTGAGCTGTTCAGTGTCTGCCTGTAGCGGTTCACCAATCCGTCGCAGGATCACCGATGCGGAACGATGCGTATCTGAGTCGCCGACCACATTGGTTAGCCGCGTCACGCCGGTAAAGATGTCTTTACCGGGATCTGTGATGCCGAGCACCTCCAATCCGGGGATTGGATTGCCGTAGGGGTCCACAAAGGGCGGTTTGATAAGGCTTGCGATCCGCCGTTCCACCGCCTCGCTCATCACGTGTTCCCACCGGCACGCCTCCTCGTGAACGTCGGCGAGGTCCAGTCCGATGAACTCAACCAGAAGCCGTTCAGCCAGCCGGTGTTTACGCATCACGGCGAGCGCCCGTCGCCGTCCCTCATCAGTAAAGGAGAGTTGACGATCTTCTTCGACCACGACCAGGCCGTCGCGCTCCATGCGCGCAATCGTCTGCGAGACGGTGGGGCCCGAATGCCCTAACCGTTCCGTGATGCGCGCACGCATCGGAATAATGTCTTCTTCTTGCAGTTCAATGATGGTTTTGAGATACATCTCGGTGGTGTCGATCAAGTCGCCACTCATCAGCTACTCCTTGGTGGGGGCACATTGCCTTTCGTGCCCTGCATGGCATGGGGTGTCTCAGAACCGGTCACCGCTAAGGACCGACCAGGTAGACGGCGTACCGCCAGTTTAGGCAGTCCGAACACGTACGTCAGCGCAAAACCACCGTACGGCGACCATCGACGAATACCCGACCTTCGCAGTGCCAGCGCACCGCGTCGGTGAGCGCCGCAACCTCGGCGTCTCGTCCACGAGCAGCGAGTTCAGCCGGTGTATATCCGTGATTGACGGCGAGCACGTGCTGGGCAATGATCGGCCCTTCGTCTAGGTCTGAGTTGACGTAGTGGGCGGTCGCGCCAATCATCTTCACGCCCCGGGCGTGGGCCTGGTGATATGGCCGAGCTCCTTTAAACGACGGCAAGAACGAATGGTGGATATTGATGCACCGACCTGCGAGGTTACCGGTGAGCTGGTCAGACAGGATCTGCATGTACCGCGCTAGGATCACAAGCTCGGCACCGGTGCGCTCGACAAGATCCAGCAGAGCACGCTCCGCATCGGGCTTGGTCTGCGCGGTCACGGGCACGTGGTGAAACTCGATCCCGTGCCAACGGGCGATTGGCTCATGGTCGGGATGGTTAGAGACCACGCCCACCACCTCAATTGGCAGATCCCCGGTCTGGGCGCGGAAGAGGAGATCGCGCAGGCAGTGTTCCGCCTTCGACGTCAGGATCAACACTTTGGTCCGGTATCCGGCGGGGCGCAGATCCCAGTCCATACCGAATTGCTCTGCCAGGCGAGCAAGGCTCTCGCGCAACGCTGTATGCGCATCGGGGTTCGGAAGTGCTACCTCCACCCGCTGAAAGAAACGTCCGCTCTGTGGATCTCCGAACTGGTGGGCCTCGCGAATATCACCGTCGTGATCGACCAGGACACTGCTGACCGCGTGGACTATGCCCACGCGGTCAGCGCATGAGAGCGTGAGAACGTACCGGGATGGGGATGTAGGTTCGTGCGAAGTCATCCCGGGAGGGTACCGCAGCGAGCGCACCGGCACATAACAACTACCGCACAGCAATGGGGCCGGAGACCAGCCGCAATGCGGTGGTATCCGGCCCCTGGATGCTCTGTCGAGTTGTTTGCGCTGTTCAGGCCCGCTGGGAACCAGTCAGTCCCGTGGGCACTAAACGCACATCCTGGTCAAACTTGTGCACCTGAGATGCGCTCGTGCCCGCAGGTCCCGCTGGCATCGCACGAACACTGTGGTCATGCTCGTGCGCGCAGAATCTCACGCATCAACTCGGCGGTTTCGGACGGAGTCTTGCCGACCTTTACTCCGGCAGCCTCAAGAGCTTCCTTCTTCGCGGCAGCCGTTCCGGCCGAACCCGACACAATCGCGCCCGCATGCCCCATGGTTTTACCTTCGGGAGCAGTAAACCCGGCGACGTAACCCACCACCGGTTTAGTGACGTGTTCGCGGATGTAGGCGGCGGCGCGTTCCTCGGCGTCGCCCCCGATTTCACCGATCATCACAATCGCATCGGTTTCAGGATCGTTCTCGAACGCTTCCAAGGCGTCGATATGGGTCGTCCCGATGACGGGGTCGCCGCCAATGCCGATGCAGGTCGTGAAGCCAAAGTCCCGCAGCTCGTACATCATCTGATAGGTCAAAGTGCCTGACTTCGACACCAGGCCGATGCGCCCGGGACCGGTGATGTTAGCGGGGATAATGCCGGCGTTGGACTTTCCGGGGCTGATGATGCCCGGGCAGTTCGGTCCAATCAGGCGAGTCTTGCCGCCGGCAGCGAGCGCATAGTTAAAGAACTCGGCGCTGTCTTTCACCGGGATGCCTTCGGTGATCACGATGGCCAGTGGGATCTCCGCGTCGATGGCTTCGATCACGGCAGCTTTGGCGAACTTGGGTGGCACAAACAGGACCGACACGTTGGCGCCAGTTTTTTCCATCGCCTCAGCAACCGTCCCGAACACGGGGACTTGCTGGCCACCGTCGAACGTCACGCTTTGACCAGCCTTGCGCGGGTTCACCCCGCCCACGATCTGGGTTCCCGAGGCGAGCATCCGCTGCGAATGCTTCATACCTTCCGAACCGGTCATGCCCTGGACAATGACTTTCGAGTTTTCATCGAGGAAAACGGACATGGCTATTCCTCACTTTCCGGCGGCGAGCTCAGCGGCTTTGGCCGCGGCGCCGTCCATCGTGTCGACCAGGGTGACCAGGGGGTGAGCAGCCTCGGTGAGGATCCGCCGCCCTTCCTCAACGTTGTTGCCGTCCAACCGGACGACCAACGGTTTGGAGGCCGTATCCCCCAGTTTCTGCAGCGCGCCCACAATGCCATTGGCGACCGCATCGCACGCCGTGATCCCGCCAAACACGTTCACGAACACGGACTTCACCTGCGGATCACCGAGGATCACATCCAGCCCGTTAGCCATCACTTCGGCCGATGCACCGCCGCCGATATCGAGGAAGTTCGCCGGTTTCACCCCGTGCGCCTGCCCGGCGTAAGCCACCACGTCGAGAGTGGACATCACCAGCCCCGCACCGTTGCCGATCACCCCGACCTGACCGTCGAGCTTCACGTAGTTCAGGTCCATTGCCTTGGCTTTGGCTTCTAACGGGTCCGCCGCTGCTTTGTCTTCGAGGGCCGCGTGATCGTCGTGCCGAAATTCGGCGTTGTCATCCAACGTCACCTTGCCGTCGAGGGCGATGATCTCTCCCTCACCGGTTTTCACCAGGGGGTTAACTTCCACCAGGGTGGCGTCTTCTTCACGGTAGACATTCCAGAGTTTCTGCAGAACCGGGATAACTTTTGCTGCGGTTTCCTCGTCAAAGCCTGCCTGTTTGACGATCTGGGCGGCTTTGTCGGCGTCAATGCCGACGTTCGGATCGACCGGAACCTTCGCGAGCGCTTCGGGCCGTTCGACCGCAAGCTGCTCGATCTCCATCCCGCCTTCGACCGAGCACATGGCGAGGTAACGCCGGTGAGCTCGATCGAGCAGCAGTGAAAAATAGTATTCCTCGGCGATATTCGCCCCAGCGGCGATCATCACGCGGTGAACGGTATGGCCTTTGATATCCATGCCAAGGATCTGTGCGGCCTTGTCGTGGGCGTCCTCGGGCGACTTCGCCACCTTGACACCCCCGGCTTTACCGCGTCCACCGGTTTTGACCTGGGCTTTCACGACCACCACCGGGGTCGCGAGCTGTTGTGCTGCGGCCTTCGCGGCCGCGGGGTCTTCCGCAACGACTCCGGGGAGCACGGGCACACCGTGCTTCTCGAAGAGGTCACGGGCCTGGTATTCAAACAGGTCCACGGGTGTTGAGTCCTCTCGACTTCGAGTGTGGGCGGCAGGCCGGATCCCGGCCGAGGCATCCGCCCAGCGGATCGTCTACCACCCTATACGCCACCCCTGACAGAGAAGTGTCCGTCCTCCACAAACGGGCACCCGCGACGGGCACAACAGGCCAACACCACGTTCTCACTAGCCGAAAATAGCGAGCACCGTAGCATGGGGGCATGGCCCGTCGATCCCGCACTCTCCGTCAGCGCATCGGAAATCAGCTGCTGTTCTCCATCGCTGTGCTCACTGTGCTGTTCTTTTTGCTGAAGTTCATCGGGATCCGCGTCACGATGCCGGGCCTGGTGCTATCGATTGTCATCACCGTCGCCCTCAACGTGGCCCTGTCGTATTGGAATGTCAACCGCTCCCCGAATCGCCCCAGAGACGAGCAGAGATGAACGACTGGCGAACCTATATGAAAGCGGCGCGCAACACCGTGCGCCAACAAGCTCCGGGAGCACGTGAAGCCGTCAAGCAGACGGTAAAGGACGCCGCACAGTCCGCTCGTGTGAATGCGAAAGCCGCAGGACACGTCCTGTCCTCCCACACCGAACAGACCCGAAAGGCAGTGCGCCAAGATGCCGCTGCCTACGTGGTGGTGGCGCATCGCAAGTTGAAACGAGCCCAGCTGGGTCGACGTCTGCTGGCGGCACTGCGCGACGCCCTGATCATGGGGGTCTCGATCACCGTGATCTGGTTTATCCTCAGCAAAACCGCTGTCAAAATTCCCTTCGAGTGGGTGCTGATTGGGATCATCTTGTTGATGGCTCTACGTTTCGTCGTCGCGTTTTCTCGAAAGCGGCCGGAATCGGACGAGGCTGAAGCAACCGGGGCAGAGCAATCCCCAGACGGCTCATCCGCACCGCCACAGCGCTGAGACCTCCGTTCAGGACTGGCGGACCCTCGGTCCTACCATGAGTGCGTGACCGACGAGGCCTCCGCACCGACAGCCGACCCCACCCCATCCTCAAACCGCCCGCGACACAGCCCGCCCGGCGGTCGCCGATCCTGGCACCGGCAAGCTTCCCGCCCCATTTCATGGTGGCTCTTTGCCCTGGTGGTGCTCGCGTTTATTCATCCGTGGGTGCCGCAATCACGCTGGCTGCTGGTGCATATGGTGACCTTGGGTCTGATCACCACATCGATCATGATCTGGGGCCAGCATTTCACCGAAGCACTGTTAAAAATCCGTTTACCGGACTCAGCCCGGTCAGTTCAGGTGTGGCGAATCCGGGCGCTCACCGTCGGCATCATCGTGGTGGGCACGGGAATCATCGGAGGGTGGCCGTGGGTCACCGTAGCCGGAGCCGTGGTGGTGGGCGGCTGCGTCACCTGGTACGCCCTCGATTTACTCGGGCAGCTTCGGCGAGCGCTTCCCTCTCCATTTCGCAGCACCGTCCGTTTTTACATCACCGCAGCACTGTTACTCCCGGTGGGCGCCACGTTCGGGGCTCTCCTCGCATTTTCTCCTCCGAGCCCTTGGCAGGGGCGACTACTTCTCGCTCACCAGGCGATCAATCTGCTCGGTTTCGTGGGGCTCACGGCTGTGGGGACTCTGATCACCCTGTGGCCGACTGTCTTGCGGACCCGGATGGTTGCAGGCCAGGCGCAGACCGGTTATCGCGTGCTTATTGCCCTCGCGGCCGGGATGACGCTGATCGTGGCCGGGGCACTCCTCGGATTCACTGCACTGGTGGTCGCGGGCCTGGTGGTGTATCTAGCTGGGCTGCTGTGGTTTATGACAGACCTCGTGCGCTGTGCGCATGCTCAACCACCCGTCACATTCCCTGCGATGTCGATCGCGGCAGGGGTTCTATGGCTGCTCGGGACCTTAATTGGTCTGCTCGTGCTGCTTCTAACGGACCCTCACCGGGTGCTGGTGGCCGGTGATATCCAGGGCCTCACCGTCCCCTATGTTGCAGGCTTTTTGGTTCAGTTGCTCTTCGGCGCCATGAGTTACCTCATGCCTACAGTGATGGGTGGCGGCCCCGCGCCAGTGCGGGCTGGGCTGCGCGAAACGGATCGGTTTGGGGTTGCCCGAGTCATCGCGCTGAACACCTCCCTCGTGCTGTACCTATTAATCCCCTCTTCAACGGTCCGAGTCGCCGTTGCTTTCGTGGCTTTCATCAGCTTGGGGATGTTCATTCCGCTCATTATTCGGATGGTCAAGGCCAATCTGCGGGCTAGACGGGATACCGGGCGCGCCCAGCAAGCCCTACACGCGCAGCACAAGACGCCGGACACAACGCCCAACCTGGCCGCACACCACGTGTCGAATGAGCACGAGACACCGGTGAACCGGCGACATTTTGCCGAAGCAGTGCTCGGGATCGGCACCGCGCTAGGTGCGGTCGCCGTGGGCCGGGCTGCCGACCCTGCACTCACAGGGCCCATCTCCTCCGCCACCTCTGATCCTGACGGAAACACTCGCGCTATCCGTCCCACCGGGCATACGACGAGGATTAAAGTCACCGCATCGGGGATGAGGTTTCATCCCCAAAATCTCACGGTTCCGGTGGGTGATCACCTGATACTCACCGTCACAAACACCGATCCGACGACCACACACGACCTGGCGTTGGATAACGGCGCTCAGACTCGGCGTCTGTCTCCCGGCGCATCTCAAACGCTCGACGTCGGGGTGATCCGCACCGATATACACGGGTGGTGCACCATCGTGGGGCACCGGGCGATGGGCATGGTCTTAAACATCCGGGCCCTCAGATCAGCTGGAACAGACCACACCGCCGCTGACACCCACGGCAACACGGATGCACACGACGAACAGCTTGTCGGCGTCCCCGAGCGCCAAACCGTCGATCTCACGGCACCTCCCGGGCCCCAGTACCAGCCTCGTCATGCCTTATTGCCCGCGGTTCCTCCCGGGCGACGGCACCAGATTGACCTCACCGCCGAAGAGGTCGACCGCGAGTTCGCCCCCGGATTTACCCAACGCGCCATGACCTACAACGGTCTAGTGATGGGACCGATCCTGCACGCACATGTCGGAGACGAGTTCGCGGTACATCTGGTCAATAAAGGCAGCATGGGCCATTCGATAGATTTCCACGCGGGAACGGTTTCACCGCAACCAAATATGCGCACCATCGCACCCGGGCAGTCACTCGATTACGAGTTCACCGCCCATCGTTCCGGGATCTGGCTCTATCACTGTTCCACGATGCCAATGTCAGCGCATATTGCATCCGGAATGTTTGGGGCCGTGATCGTGCGTCCGCCGAGCCTGAGCCAGGTGGCTCGCGAATATGTACTGGTGCAATCTGAGGCCTATTTAGGTCCTCGCGGCGGGAACGTCGATATGCGCAAAATTGCTGATGAACGGCCGGACCTCACCATGTTTAACGGACACGCAAACCAGTATGTGCACGCGCCTTTGACTGCTCGGGTTGGAGAACGTATCCGGTTCTGGGTTCTCGCCGCGGGACCGAGCAGGGGCATAAGTTTCCATATTGTGGGCGCCCAATTCGACACCGTCTTTAAAGAAGGCGCGTACCTGTTGCGTCCGGATAACCCCGACCTTGGCGGATCCCAGGCGTTAGACCTCGCCTCATGCCAAGGAGGATTCGTTGAAACCGTGTTTGAACAACCCGGCACCTACACCTTCGTTAACCATTCGTTTGTTGACATGGAGCGCGGTGCCCGCGGACTGATCACCGTCACAACCTGATCAGCGGGTGGAATCTGCGCTGTTATCGGGGGGCAGGCGATGCGCTGAGCGGATGGGCTCGACGCAGCGGAGTTCCCAGCACATAACCCACCAGCGCAAGCACGGTGATCACAGCGAGCGTACCGAGCGTCAACGCTTCAAAGGTTCCGCGTTCAACTTTCCACGTGCCGTGGAAGTCGTAAGGCAGGCCCAGCATGTGCTCGATCGTCCCGGGGAAAACCGTCGTCCAGGACCCAACCAGCACCCAGGCCAAACACAGCCCGCCGAGTGCCATGAACCCCAGGTTAGAGACCGGTGCTTTAAAGGACCTCGGCACATCCGGTCGCGAATACCGCAGGCGGATCACAGCCGGGATAATGATCAGATACGACAGTAAGAATGTGCTGATCGAAATATTCAGCACAATGTTGAACAAGGTCGCTGACGTTCCGTGCACGCTCATCGCGGCCACTAAGAAGGCCGTCGCCACCACCCCGGAGAGCACGTTGACTCGTACCGGAGTGCCAAGGCTGCGGTGAAAGCGGCCAAAAAATCCTCCAAAGAAGGCACCGTCGGCCGCAGCGATGGCTTGCATCCGGTCAGAGACCAGCATCCACGATGCCCCGTGACAGACCGTGATAGCGACCAGGATCAGCGCCATTGCGGCGAGCATCGGCTCCTGGACGGGGCCGTACACGCTAAAGACCTCGCGCACCGCGTTCATCAGACCGTCGACCCCGTCGATCTTCTCCGCGGGAAGAACCCACAAAATCGCAGCGATCGGTATCAGGTAGCAGACCGCGGCAATCGCGCAGGCCCGCAACACCGAAATCGACACGTCTTTGGTAGCGTTTTTCATCTCCCCGGACGCTGAGTTCGGTGCCTCAAATCCGAGAAAAGAAAACAGCAGCAGCGGAACCACCGCAAAAAACCCGGTGAGGGTGGGGGTTAATGATCCCAGCGACAGTGTTTGCGGACCTTTGAGGATCAGATAGAGAACAGCGGTCAGAACGAAGAACCCCAAGAAAACAATCTTGAGAACGGCACCTAGATTCGGCACCCACTTGGCCTTGTTCATGCTCACCACGGCAAAGAACACCGTGATCCAGATATAGCTGAGCTTCACTGCATAGTCACCAACACTGCCGTGGCTGACCGGAATGAGGTACTGATCAATGGTCTCCGATGCGAGAAACGCCATCGATCCACCCACCCAGACCGGTTGCGTCACCCAAGTCAGAATCGACGCGACCGAAGCTAACGGGCGTCCGAAAGCCTCGCGCACCCACAAATACACCCCACCTTCGCCGATAAACGCCCCACCTGTTTCAGCGAAAATCAGCGCGTAGGGGACCAGGAAGAACAACACCAAGACCAAGCACCAGGTGAATGTCTGCGGACCCAGTGCTGAGACCGATCCGAGCATTTCCAGCCCGACCACAGCCGCAATAATGAGGAACAGGATGTCGAGCCGCCCCAGGGTCTTCTTCAGGTAGCGGTTTTGCTCAGCCGCCATAGCGGTCGAGGTCCGTTTATTGACAAGCGACACAAGGCATCCTTTGTAGGGTGTTAAGACTGCGGCATTCTACCGGGCTGTAAAGCAACGCCCTCAATCCAGTTACAGCTTGGTGAGCGGCGCATAGCGCACGAGCAGGCGTTTCTTTCCGTGCGGCGCTTTGAACACCACTTCCACCTGGGTCTTTTCTCCCGAGCCGCTGACCGAGGTGACTGTTCCCATGCCGAAAGAATCATGGGTGACGCGATCCCCGACCGCTAGCGACGGGATTTGGTCCGCGTTGCGTGCGGGACGCCCGGATCCGAAGGACGGACGCGAGACATCTCGCCGCCCCTGACCAATCCCCGCACCCACTAGGGATGGCCCACGACGTGTCTGCTCACGTCCCCAGGACTGTCCCTGGCTCGATCCGCTGCCCCAGGAGCTACTACCCGACAAAGAGCTACTGCCCGCCCGGGCCACATGCATAACCTCGTCGGGAAGGTCATCGATGAACCGGCTGGCTGGCATGTACTGGGTAGATCCCCAGGCGGCACGCATCTGGGCACGGGTGATAAAAAGCCGTTCGCGAGCGCGGGTTAGACCCACATACACCAATCGTCGTTCCTCCTCCAGCTGCTCAGGATCAGCTAAAGAACGCTGATGCGGGAACGTACCGTCTTCCATCCCGGTCAAAAACACCACCGGAAATTCAAGACCCTTTGCCGTATGCAGCGTCATCAGGGTGACGAATTGGTCATCTCCGTCGGGAATCTGATCCGAATCCGCCACCAGCGACACCTTTTCTAAAAACGCTTCGACTAAGCCCTGTTCGGACTGGTCACCAGCGATGTCGGTGAGGTCAGTGAGCTGGTCGGGACGGGCATCAGCCTCTGTCTCATCCCCCGCCAATGCCGCGAATTCTGACTCTGCTGCGGCCCCAGCCTGCTGCTCAGTTTCAAACTCTGCGGCAACCGCCACCAGCTCGGACAGGTTCTCCAGCCGCGACTCGTCTTGTGGGTCATCGCTCGCTCTCAGCTCCGCTTCATACCCCGTGCGCTGCAAAATAGCATCCAAAACGGTGGCCGGGCCCTCACCTCGATCCACCAGTTCGCGCAGCTCGGCGAGCAGTGCAGTGAAGTTTCGGATCATCCCCAGCGACCGGGTGGCGATGCCGGGAGCTTCCTCAGCCCGTTCCAGCGCCTCGCCAAACGCGACCCGCTCCTGCTCGGCTAACAGTGCGACGGCTGCTTCTGCTCGGTCACCTATTCCCCGCTTGGGAACGTTAAGGATCCGACGCAGGTTTATTTCGTCGGCGGGATTAACCAGCACGCGCAGATAGGCGATAGCGTCCTTAATCTCACGGCGCTCATAAAAGCGGGTTCCGCCGACCACCTTGTAGGGCAACCCCACCCGAACCAGCTGGTCCTCCAACGCTCGGGACTGAGCGTTCGCGCGATAAAACACCGCGATATCGCCCGCTTGTCGGCCACCGTCAATTAAGGCGTCGATCTGCTGGCTGATATAGCGAGCCTCCGCCTGATCATCGTCAGCGACATACAGGGTGATCTTGTCGCCCGCCCCATGGTCAGTCCAGAGATTTTTCTTCCGCCGCCCCGGGTTGGCTTCAATCACAGCATTCGCCGCGGTCAAAATGTTCTGGGTCGAGCGGTAATTCTGTTCGAGCACAATCGTGCGGGCCCGTGGGTAATCCTGCTCGAACTCGATAATGTTACGAATTGTCGCCCCGCGGAACGCATAAATGGACTGGTCAGAGTCACCCACCACGGTGAGGTCCACATGCTCATTTTCCCCCACAAGCTCGCGGATCAACGCATACTGGGCGTGGTTGGTATCCTGATATTCATCAACCAGAACATGTCGAAAACGTCGCCGGTACCCCTCGGCAATGTCCGGGTGCTCGCGCAGCAAACGCACCACCAAACCGATCAGGTCGTCAAAGTCACACGCCCCCGCTAGGCGCAGCCGTTCGTCATAGGCCGCGTACACCTTGGCAATTGTTTTCTCCCACGGGTTCTTCGAGTTCTCTGCCTCGTCGGTGAACCGTTGCGGGCTAACCAGTTCATTTTTGAGGGAGGAGATTCGGGAGGCGAACCCGCGCGGCGGATTCTTTTTCGTATCGAGGCCGAGGTCCTTGCACACCGACTGAATCAGCCGCTGAGAATCCGCCGCATCGTAAATGGAAAACCCCGACGTCAGACCGAGCGCACCGGCATCTCGCCGAAGAATCCGGACACACGCCGAGTGAAACGTTGACACCCACATGGAGCGGGCTGCCGGACCGATGAGCGCCTCAACCCGCTCTTTCATTTCCGCGGCGGCCTTATTAGTGAAGGTAATCGCGAGAATTTCCCCGGGATGCGCTTCCCCTGTCCGCAGAAGATGGGCAATGCGATGGGTCAGGACCCTGGTCTTGCCCGATCCGGCGCCGGCCACGATCAGCAAAGGAGACCCCCGATGCTCGACCGCTTCGCGTTGCGGCGGGTTGAGCCCCACCACCAGATCATCCGGGCTACCGCCCTGTACGGCAGCGGCAGCCACCGGACCAGCTGCACGCTCAGCCCCATGGCCTGGGCGCACGATAGCCTCGCGATCTGGTCCAGCACCAGGCGCATCGCGTCCGGCGCCCAGACCGGAGGCACCAACTGTCAGGTCAGAGGATTCAGGCGAGGGCTCGGGGGCATCAGAAGGAACCGCCGGATTCGTTGCGAAACGATCAAAGGCGGCGGGCAGCGGAAAGTCATCGAACAAAGAGCTCATGGTGCGACCAGGATAGGCGCCCGACCCGACAAAGGACCTAAGCCCTTTTGGTGAGGCCATATGCCGGTACCTCTCGGTAAGATTCCAGGGAAGCCGACGACAAGAGGAGTACCGAGCATGAGCGTCCCGCGCACGACGCCATCGCCACCCGATGCCGTCTCGTTGCATCGCGCGGCATCCACATCGGCCCCCGACGCCCAGACTCTAGACACTCAGGTCCCCCAAATCCACGTTCCAGACATCCCGTTTTGGTCACGGCCCATCCAACCGGTCAACATGATCGGTTCCATCGTGGTCGGCCCGATTATGGCCGCCCTCGGAGCCACCATCACCGCCATCATCCTGCTGGGCCTCGCCGTGATTGCGACGTTAACGGTTGCGCCCACCTGGCCCGACACCCCCATCCCACCCGGGCCGCTGCATCCCACGGTAGTTCCCGATCCCGGCCCGTTGTACACATTCCAGCTGATCATCGGGGTGATCGCCCAGACCGTCGCCATCGGCTTCGGTGGCACACTGCGCGGGGATATCTCCATGTACAGCCCGTACGGGGCCAGCACCGGGATGTCTCTGGTCTACCGGATGCCCATTTTGATCATTCCCGTGATCACCATGCTGGTGGTGATCGGAACGAACATTGTCCTCAACCGCACAAGTCGTCCAACCAACCAGTTCGCTATTGTGTCCTCTGCGCTGCTCGCCGGGATTTTCGCGATGATTGGCAGTTCCATCGCTATGTGGATCTTTGCGATTCCGTTCCCGCCGACCTCTTCCACAGTTGCCACCAATGAGCTGCGCACTGGAAACTATGGGGCGGCAGCAGGGGTGTTCCTGGTGGTTTTCGCCGGAACCCTGATCGGCCAGCAGCTAGGGGCGCGCAAACCCCTGGTCCCCATCCCGCTGATGCGCGATGTGTGCCGAGGCATTGGCACCGCCCTCACTCATCTGGTCACCCTGGCGTTACTGGGCGGTAGCATTGTGTTGATCACCCTGACCTGGGAGATTGCGACCCACTCGGGGCTAGCCAACGCCGCCGTGTTCTTGCTGATGTCCCCGTGGTTTGGTGTGACCATTGCAATCTGGGCAGCGGCGGTCGGCATGCTCGCGCCCGTGCATGGTACCCTCCCCGGCGAGACCCAGATGTTCGGCACCATCACATCCCTGGACCCATGGCACTGGATCCCGCTGCTGGCGGCAGTGTTCGCTCTCGCGTTGGCCGCTGCAGCCATCCGCAATGCCACGCGGTTTCGCCAGCCTGAAGGAACCGATGTCAGCCGGATCACTCGCATCGGCGGTTGGTTTGTACTTCCGGCGGCCTACGGGGCGCTTGCCCTATTGGCCCTGGTGGCGACCCGGAGCCGAGCCTGGGTGGATACCGGCGCTATCGGACAGATGCTGCTGGGGTCGCAGCCGCAGATCAGCTTCGATATTCAGCTGGTCGCGTGGGGACCTCTCGTGTTCATGCTGTGGGGCGGGATCGTAGAACTGCTGTCTCGGGCCATCGCACCGGCCCGCACCGCCCTGCGCACCCGCTCCCGTCCTCCGACACCGGTGCTGGTCATCGGAGCCAGCTATCTTGGACTATTCACGCTGGTGGTTGCGATCGGGTTGATCGCCGCCCACTGGTAGTGCCGGGGCACAGCGCCGACGCGTTCAGCCTCCGATATGGAAAACGGCCACCACAATATTGGCGATGATCAGAACCGGAATGCCGTACCACACAACCGGGTTCGTCTTCTCCCGACGATCCTTGGCCACAAAGGCAAACGCGGTCACAATCAGCGCCACCACGAGTTTGATGGTGTAGAAAAGATGCCCGCTGGCGGCACCCATGGACATGTTCACGACCATTGCCAGGGCGCCGAATACGAGAGCGCCAGCGGCGGCATGGGCGACAGCAGGGCTAATCTGCTTGGTACGAGCGGCCACAGCCCACGCACCGAGAGCAACGGCCCAGCACACGAGGTGGAGGATAACCAAGATTCCAATGACGATGTTCATACCGGAAGTCTAAGGTGCTGACGTGCCGTCACGACGTTCTGTTCTGCGCCGGACAGGCATGGTTGCGCTGGTCACAGCTTGCTCAGCGGGACTGGCTCAGCCGACAACGCCCGAGCGTGCCGCCCCGGGAACATCGTGGATACTGCGCAGCAGCGGCGTCGTGCGCCTGACCGACGGTCGTCTGGAAGCACTCCCGGGCCGCGGCCCCGCAGATCCGGTACAGCGTCGGCTCTGGCTTCCACGGTCACTGCGTGCCCGCATTGTCCCCTCCGCTCTCGCCGCTACCGCTGATCTTTCTCATGTCCCTTTTCAGCTTCGGACAATGGCCCGTCAAGCCCTCGCCGACCTGGATGTTCTCACTCTTGCCGACGGCACCGCGCTAGCATCCATCGCCCCGAACTGGCGGTACCACTGGCCCCGCGACGCCGCGTTCGTTGCCCTCGCGCTCACCGTGTACGGAGCTGCCGACCGCGGACTATCCGTTCTTCAGCGCAGCGTGGGCTGTCTTAGCCCCGATGGCACCCTGGAGGCTCGATATCTCCCCGGATCCTGTTCACCGCCGGACCATCGCGGAGCGCAACTGGACGGCCTGGGATGGACACTATGGGCACTTGACCAGTGGCGTCATCTCGCACCTGGGCAGGTCGCCGCTGACCGTGCCCGCACCGTTCAACATATGGCGTCGGCACTAGCTCGCGGTCTCACCCGTCACCTCGACCCGGTCACAGGACTTCCGAGCGCCTCCCCCGATTACTGGGAAGTTCCGACCTCTGCGCTCACACTCGGAACAGCTGCCCCGGTGACCAGCGGGCTGTGCGCGGCCTCCCGACTGCTCAGCGACGTTGCCGAGGGCCGTGCTCTGCATATGGCTGCTCGCCGTGCCCACGCCTCTTTGCGAACCAGCTTTGGAACTCGTGGCTGGCCGCGCCGCGCTGATCGCCCCGGCCTGGACTGTGGCGTTGCAATGGTCTTCCCGCCGTTTCTTGCTGGGACGGGTGCAACAGACCAGGTCCGCGACCGAGCCCGGACGCGGCTCGCGGTTCCCATAGGGGGCATCCGCCCTGGGGAAGACTGGCACGACTGGCTGACCTCGTGGACGCCGGAACTCGCGCTCTTTACCCTGGTCGATGCCTGTGCCGGACAGCGCGATAAAGCCCTTGGAGACCTCCGATTTCTTTCCCAGCATCTGACGGTGGCGGATTCTTTGCCGGAAAAGATCAACGGTTCCGGGGCTCCCGCAGGCGCTGCACCTTTGGCTTGGACAGCTGCCCTGGTGCTGTTGACCTTGAGTGTGCTTGCCGGAACCGATCTTACGCCCCCGACGCTGTGACCAGCGCTATGGCCTGCGCGTAGAGCCGCATATGCTCAGCGACGCTGTCCTTCCACCCCGGTATCGGCGGCAGCGTGCGCGCGGCATCTCTGAAGGCCGCCAACTGTGGACCGGATGGATTTTGCGCGAAGTGGGCAAGGATCTGTCCCAGCTTGGCATGACTGTCGACCGAGATCACTGCGTTCTGTAAGCCTGCGCCCAATTCGCTCAGCGCAACAGAGTCCAGCGCATTTTTCGAGGCAGAATCCAACTCGGTCTGCGGGATATTGTCGAAAAGGTCAGCTACCGGGGCCCCTGTGCGCACAATGATTGGCAATCCTGCTAACCGGGCCTCCAAAGCTGCTAAACCAAATGATTCGTCGGGGGACGGTGCAACAAAGACATCGGCCTGGCGATAGAGCTGTTTCAGTGCGTCGCGATTTTTCAGGCCGACAAAACGCACCACCCGAGTTCGGGTTACTGCCGAGGCCAGGTGTCGAAACGGCCCGGTTCCGCAGACCACCCAGTCCACCCCGCAGGTTGCATCCCGCGGCGTCAGGGTGTGCGATAAGCGCACAATATCGGCGACCCGTTTACGCGGCGCTAGGCGCATGGCTGACACCACCCGCAGCGCTCCGCCGGCTCGAATGACCGGGCGCTCTATATCCCAGTCGCCTGGATCAACCGCGTTGATCAACACTTTGACCGGGATGGGGGTTCCAAAGCAGCGCTGAGCCGCGAACGCCGCCCGGGCAGAGACCGCGGTCAATACCGCCCCCTGCCCTGACCGCAGCTGACGCGGGTACCACAGGGGCATGGTCTGTGTCCGCCCGAGCGGACCCAATGCCGGAAGAACTCGGGTCATCACCCCGGCAAGCACACTGTGCCAGGTGATGACCAGCGGTATGTGCGCAGCCAGGGCTATCTGGATTGCCTGGTTCGCAAATGGTGACACCAGACCGGCGTGAATATGCACCACGTCGGGTCTGATCTCGGCCAGTTCAGCGCTTAGCAGTCGATAGCCGGACGGGGTAACCGGCAGACCAGCAAAACCACGTCCCAATCTGCGAATCTGCACCACATGGGAATGCAAATCCGATACTTGGTCTGCTGCTGGGTCTGATACTGAGTCTGATGGCGGGTTCGCTCCATCGCGTGAGGATGAGGGGGCGGGTGAGCCCGAGGTGGCAGGCAGAGATGGCGCACCGTGTGACTCCGCGGTGGCGGTGACGACGAACACTCGATGCCCGGCCCTAGCCAGGTGACGGGCAAGCGCCGCCACATGACGTTCGATACCGCCCACGCGCGGTTCATAGCAGTCGGAAACCAAAGCGATCCGCACGTCCGTATTTTATGCGGGCTCTTGGGACGTTTACCGCCCGCCTTGGAGTTCAACCCGCATGCGAGAATAGTCGGCGATGAACGAGCACAGGCCACGCGACCGCACGGCCACTTCTCCCCTGCGTCAAGCATTGCGTATCACGCTGTCAGCCATCGCGGTCATCATCCTGATCGGATGGGTTCTTCCCGCCGTCACGGGCACGAGCTGGCCGAGTATCGCGACCTCGCTGTCGCGCATCTCCATGCCATATCTGATTGCCCTGTTTGTTCTCGAACTGTGCGTGATTCTCACCTATGCCGTTGCGGTGCAGGTGGTGGTCCCTGGTCTTCGGTACTGGCACGGTTTACTCACCCATACGACATCGACCGCGATATCTAATTCCGTGCCGTTTGGTAGTGCACTGTCACTCGGGGCGCTGTATGCGATGTTGCGCTCATACGGGTTTTCGCGCAGCACCATCGCTTTAGCGGTCGCCTTGACCTCACTTGCCGATACCGTGGTCAAACTGGCCCTGCCTGTCGTGGGGCTGGCCGCGTTGGCTCTCGCTGGTCAGGCTGTTCCGCGCGGTGTGGCCTGGGCTGCTTTAAGTGCGGCCGTTCTGGGGGCTCTGGTTTTGGGGACCGTGATTGCGGTGGCGTGTTCAGCGCGGGCGCTGAGCGCGCTCACCACCTCGCTTCAGGACACAGTTCATCGCGTTTTCGCTCTCATGGGACGGTCCAGCACCCCCGATTTGGTGACCCCCGCGCTGTCGCTCCGGCAACGGGCGACAACGATTATGCGACGCGGCTGGCACCGGCTCATCCTGCCTGCTACAGGTGTACGCGTTATTCAGTTCATTATGTTCGTCGTGTGCCTGCGGGCTGTCGGCGAAGACATCGGATTAGCAGCGGCTTTCGCAACATTCGCTCTGGGCCGGCTGCTGGCGATGGTTCCCCTGACTCCTTCTGGCATTGGCATCACGGAGACGGGCACTGCCGCCGCCCTGGTCACGCTCGGTGCCGACCCAACCGCTGCCGTCTCAGCGGTGCTGCTGTTGACGCTGGCGACCACGGTGCTCCAAGTCCCGATCGGGGCGGTGACCGGCGGTATCTGGTGGGTACGACGGCACCACATCCATCCTTACGGCGACGACATCAGCACACCAGGAGCATCCTCATGACCGGCCACACCAGTGCGAACGCAGCAGCCTGTCGGGGAGGCTACGGAGCCCTACCCAAGTTGTCGGGCACCGCTTTTTTCCCCATTGCTTGGATTGCGCGCCTACCGGCAGCCATGATGCCCGTCGCGGTGATGACGCTGCTGGTTGCTACGACGGGCTCGTACACCACAGCGGGCTACGGTTCCGGTTCTGTCGGTCTAGGGACCGCAATTGGGGCCCCGCTGCTCGGTCTGGCCGTGGATCGTTTCGGTCAACGTCGTGTGTTGGTGCCCATTGCGGTGCTGGCGTGCCTTGGGATTCTTGCCACCGTGATCCTGGCGGTCTACCGGGCCCCGACCATCGCGATCTGCGCTGCCTGTTTAATCGCCGGACTCGCTAACCCTCAGGTCGGGGTGATGGCGAGGTCGCGTTGGCTGCATCTGGCTGGGACCCCTACACATAACCCCGGCAAACGCGCCGGGTGGTATTCGCGGACCGTCGCGGCCGCGCTCGGCTATGAGTCGATGGCCGACGAACTGAGCTTCGTGGTGGGCCCGGTTTTGGTGGGGACGGTTTCTGCTCTGGCTGGGGATCCCGCGCCGCTGACCTTAGCTGCTGCGGCGACTGCCTTGTTTGTGATTTGGTTTGCTCTGCACCGCACGGCCCCGCCGTCCGTGCGAATGCATGCAGACGCCGGCAGTTCCCAGGCCCCCGCCCGGGACATTTTTAGACTTCCTGTGCTGTCTCCCGTCATCGGGATGGCCTGTCAGGGTGCTTATTTCGGTGCCACTCTCACCGCGGTGACTGCCATGGCCAATGCCACCGGGGATCCCGGACGGGCCGGTATTTTGTATGGCGCGATGGGATTGACATCCGCGGTGTTCGCGCTGACCTTGGTGCGGGTACCCGACCGGATTAGTCTGCGCACTCGGTGGATCGTCTCCGCGGCGGTGATGACCGTCGGCGCACTCATGCTGCCGCTAGCCCATGGTCCGATCACGTTGATGCTGTGTCTCGCGCTCACGGGCTGCGGCGTGGGCCCGGCAATGGTGACGATGTTCGCGACCGCCGGTGCCACCTCCCCCGCCGGTCGAGCCAGTTTGGTGATGACCCTCATGTCTGCGGCTGTGGTGACGGGACAAGCCCTAGCTTCGCCGCTGACTGGACGTTTGGCGGACCATGGGGGCTACGCCGCGGTGGCGTGGGTTCCGGCGCTGTGCGGCTTGCTGGTGGCCTTGGCGGCCATCTTTACTCGCTCGCACCGTTCTTCGCAGTAAGTCTTGCCGCCAGAACACCAGGCTAAGAAATCTGTTCAGGTGGGTGGCAGTAGTTAGCGTTGCCCGAAGGCTCCTACGGCCCAGCGTCGCACTGCCTGGAACGCTGCCGAGCGGGCGTCGAGGTCGGAGCAGAATACGTCGTGGCGCGCGCCCTCAACCCTGATTGTGGTTACGCACCGTCCTAGACGCGGGGCACGGGCAGCGATCGCTTTCACGCTGAGAACGACATCGGCACGGCGCATATCGCGATGAAACCAGGCTCCGAAGCGGGTCCGGGTTGAGCACAGAACGAGCACGGGAATAGTGAGGTCAAGTCCGCGCGCGAGCCGACGCTGGCCTTTGAGCACTGCGGCCAGGGTCCTCGCGGGCAGCGGGTATCCGCCATCGGGTTTCAGCGACCGGTCATAGTCCCATTCCCCGCCGTAGACGCGATGCACAGTGCGGGCATAGAACGGGAATCCGCGCGATGTGACGGTGGCGTGGGAATGTATGCGGGCTCGGGCTTTGACGAAGGGCGTCATAAACGATCGGCCCGCCGATCCCAGGTAGAACTCAAGCCACGGCGAGTTTAAAACCAACCCGGTTACCGCGTCTCGATGTCGCGCAGCCCATAGAGCTGCGATTAAGCCGCCGGTGGAGTGTCCAACAACGAGAAGACGCCGCTCGCGTCCAATGACGGCGCGAGCGGCATCAATGTCCTCGTCATACTCATCCAGCGAATTCACGGACGTTGGGGTCTGCCCGGGCCTCAAGCTACGCCCGTACTTGCGCAGATCCAACGCGTAGAACTCAGCTCCTAGGGAGCTGAAAAACTCCGCGACGTGACGCTGGAAGAAATAGTCGGACCAGCCATGCAGATATAAAACGGAGACTCCCGTTAAAGGTCTGCACACCGAATTCGCAGAAACAGAAGGAGGCTGGTAGCGAACTAGCGTCGCGAACAGCTCTCCCTCGTCATCTCTTCCAAGAGAAAGCGGGCGTGCTGAAAAACCCTCACCCAGCACATCTGGGTCGAATCCTTGTGGCACACCCATCTACTCTCCCGCAGGCGATCTCAACGAGATCATCCTAAACGGGAGAGCAGCGGACGGACGGTCAGGAACCGTCAGCCTCGGTATTCTCATGCAGCAGCGACTCGACCTCGCTCTGACGGTAACGGCGATGTCCGCCGAGGGTGCGAATTGACGAAAGCTTGCCCGCCTGCGCCCACCTAGTCACCGTCTTCGGGTCGACCCGGAAGAGCTGCGCGACCTCGGCTGGCGTAAGTAGCTTCTCTGAAGTCTCGTGCTCGGGGGTCATGCGGCTCCTCCACTACGGCCTATACACCGCCATGGCGTTTCCATGACGGTAGTAACGACATATCACCTATTAGAGCATACGCTCTAGAACCTCAATGATATATGCCCAACGATTCTATAGGAAATCACACGAATTGCAGTTGATGTGAACTCATTACATAACTGAGCTAGCGCGGCTTTGCCATACATAAGTATGGATGTAAAAGGCTTTCCCTTCGATAACCAAACGATCACGACGCCCTGATCGATTACCGCTGATCAGCTCGCTATAACTGGCTCTCGAAACTCATCGCTTACCCCGATTGACACCCAATCAACCCCTGTGACGTCCGCCTCTAAAGCGCTCGCCACACGGGTTCACGATGCGAACCTCGGCCTCCAAAAATCTCTCAATGTGAACAGATTTCTCTCACACTGTTTCTCAGGGTTCTCACACTGACCCCAACGACGGGACCTCAGCCGCCACTCGAGAGCCTTCCATGCGGGCCCTAAGTCCCTAAATAGTGACCGTTCACTGCGCACCAAAGTTCCGTCAGTGAACACCTAAGCACCAGCCTTAGATCCTTAATGCCCCACTGACCGCACCGAAGTGCCGCACCAACCCCTGGGTGATCTCACTCATATAACCCGCACCCGATTCCGAAATGCGACCCGAGACCATACAGACCGTCACACCCCTCATACACATGCACCTCACATACACACATACCCCTCACGTACATGCACCCCACATACACGCCCGCACTCCCTCACAATCATGGCCGCCATCCACATGCCCGCCGCCCCTCACACGTATTCCCGAATCACCTCACACATACCTACATTCCCCGTACACACGCCCCCAGGCCGTCAAGGTCCCCACCTGCGCCTTAAACGGCCCCTCTTGACCGACTTCCCCGACTTCCCGCGCGCGACGACCCCTTAAAGCCCCTCAGAGAGCCCTCCACACTTCTTACAGCGCGCCCCACCCGACCCTCTGGACCCCAAAATCCGACATCTACGCGGCGTTCCTCACCTTCAGTTTCATTTAGAGCCCGTGACGCTATACTCTTAGGAGACGCGACAAGACATTCAGGCGGGCACCCATGCCCGAAAGTTGAAGCACAGGGGGTCTGACCCATGGGGCGTGGCCGGCAGAAAGCCAAGCAGACCAAGGTGGCACGGGACCTCAAGTACTACAGTCCCCCCACCGACCTCACCGCCCTGCAACGCGAGCTCCAGGGCAAGAGCGCATCCTCAGCAACCGAACAGTACGACGATGATGAGGATTACGCCGACGAGGGCCAGGCAGTGCAATCGAGCCGCAAACGCTGAACTCAGCGTATAGAACAAGGTCGGGCCAGGTTCACATGAACCCTGGCCCGACCTTGTTCTATGTCCATAGCCTTCGACGCCCACAGCCCATAAGAGCCGTCGGATCCCAAACAGGCCATCACATCCCCAAAAAGCAGGCGTATCCCAAGCAGGCAGGCGTATCCAGCACACTCCTCGCCATGACATCTCTCGGGTCCGACGCGGCCCTCGCCGCCTAGCCCCAGGGTGAAGACGCCCCCAACGTGGAGCCGTCCCACAACCCGCGAGCGCGTGCGTTAACCCCGCGCAAGACTCACAGGGGCCAGCCCGGATATTGGCCCGTGAGCGCAACAGCGCCGCCATCGACACCTTTGGCCCCACTCACGACGATATCGAGGCCCTGAGCGCCCTGTGCAGTCCCGGGATGGGGCTCCTGCACAATTGAGCCGAGCCGGTGAGTAGCCAACCCGCGCTGCGCCAAAAGATCCACCGCCTGCGCGACGCTGTCCGGGGCGAGAACCGCCACCATACCGATCCCCATGTTCAGAGTCGCTTCGAGGTCAAGCTGCGGCACCGCTCCCCAATCCCGCACATGATCAAAGATCGGCCCCGGCACCCAGCTGCCGCGGTCAATGTGCGCGGTCAGACCGCGCGGCAACACCCGGGCGAGATTAGCAGCTAGACCACCGCCGGTAATGTGACTGAAGGCACGCACCACCTCGGTGTCCATCTCGTCAATCAAGAACAGCAGGTCCGCCGCATAGATCTTGGTGGGTTCGAGCAGCTCCGCTCCGACCGTGCGTCCGAGGAGATCGTCGTGCTCCTCATAGCCGACTCCTGCCCGAGCAAGCGCCGCTCGCACCAGCGAATAGCCATTGGAATGCAAGCCCGAGGACTCCAAGCCGAGAACCACATCACCGGGTTGAACCCGATCAGGTCCGAGCAGTGCGTCCGCTTCCACCACACCCACGGCAGCGCCAGCCACGTCGTAGTCATCCGGGCCCAGCAGCCCAGGATGTTCCGCTGTTTCGCCACCCACCAAGGCACAATCGGCCAGTCGGCACCCGTCTGCGATGCCACGCACGATGTCGGCGATTCGATCCGGCACCACTCGGCCACAGGCAATGTAGTCAGTCATGGCCACCGGGCGGGCCCCACACACCACGATGTCATCCACCACCATGGCGACCAGATCCTGTCCGATCGTGTGGTGAATATCGAGGGCTTGGGCAACCGCAACCTTGGTCCCCACCCCGTCGGTGCTCGACGCCAGCAGTGGTCGCCGATAGTTCTTGAACGAGGACACATCCACCAGCCCCGCAAAACCACCGATCCCTCCGAGCACGGATGGCCCGTGGGTTGCCGCAACCGCTTCCTTCATCAGCGCCACAGCGGTGTCACCAGCATGGGTATCCACACCTGCGCTGGCATACGTGACGGGACGTGCCTCGGTCATGTATTTAGCATCCCTTCTGTTCAAGAACGTTCTTTCCAAGCCCTTCGGGATCCGGCAAAGCCACCGGATAGTCACCGGTGAAACAAGCGGTGCATAGGCGTTCTGGCGGCTGCCTAGTCGCTTGGATCATGCCGCTATCAGAGATGTAACCCAGTGAGTCTGCGCCAATAGACCGGCAAATTTCGTCCGTGTTAAGCCCATTGGCAATGAGCTCAGCACGCATCGCGAAATCAATCCCGTAATAGCAGGGCCAGGTCACCGGAGGACTAGAAATACGGACGTGAACTTCCTTTGCCCCAGCTTCACGCAACATCCGCACCACAGCGCGCTGCGTATTACCGCGCACAATGGAGTCGTCGATCACCACCAGGCGCTGTCCGTCAATGACTTCGCGCAACGGGTTCAGTTTCAAACGGATACCGAGCTGCCGGATGGTTTGAGACGGTTGAATAAACGTCCGGCCTACATAGGCATTTTTCACCATGCCCTGGCCGTACGGGATACCCGATTCCTGCGCGTAACCAATCGCGGCGGGTGTCCCGGATTCGGGAGTGGGGATCACAAGGTCAGCCTCCACCGGGTGCTCCCGGGCCAGTTCCCGGCCCATTGCGATACGGGCTGCATTCACATTGCGCCCCGCAATGGTGGTGTCGGGCCGAGCGAGATAGACGTACTCAAAGACGCATCCCTTGGGCCGAGACGGCTGCACCTGCTCGCTATGTAAGCCCTGTTCGTCGATGCTGATCAGTTCCCCCGGAGCGATCTCGCGCACGAACGACGCTCCACAGATGTCTAGCGCGGCGCTTTCTGAGGCGACCACCCACCCCCGCTCCAGACGACCCAGCACCAGCGGACGGATCCCTTCTGGGTCGCGGGCTGCATACAGCGTGGTTTCGTCCATCAGCACAAAGCAATAGGCCCCGCGCAGACGCGGCAGCAGATCGATCACCGCTTCGTGCAAGCTCCCCGGGGTATCCAGCAGCGCGGTAACGAGTGCGGTATCCGTGGTGTTTCCGCGATGAATTTCACCCTTGCGTCGCGCAGGCTGTGCGGCCTCGCTCTGCTGGTCCCGCGCGGTCAACAGGTCACGCAGTTCCCGCGTGTTCACCAGGTTACCGTTGTGGGCTAGAGCCACGGTGCCTTCATGCCGCGCCCCGAGCGTAGGTTGAGCATTCGCCCAGGTAGAGCCCCCGGTTGTCGAGTATCGGGTGTGCCCAATGGCGATATGCCCGGTCAGCGATCCAAGCGAGCTTTCATCGAAGACCTGGGAGACCAGCCCCATGTCCTTGTAGACCAGGATTTTTTCGCCGTCGCTAGTAGCGATCCCGGCGGATTCCTGGCCCCGATGCTGAAGCGCATATAGGCCGTAGTAGGCGAGTTTTGCGACGTCCTCACCCGGGGCGAAAACTCCGAAGACGCCACACGCATCTTGCGGGCCCTTCTCACCGGGAAGGAGGTCGTGGTTCAGGGTTCCGTCACCGCGTGCCACGGCACCATGGTGCCATATTTAGGCGCTGGGTCCGTCCTCGCGGGTATCGGCGAGATGGCCCTGGTTCTCGCTGGGCTCAGCGGATTGCAGACGACGGGCATACAGCATGTCTAGGATCACGCCGATGATGCCTCCGACAGCTCCGATCAGAAGTGCCCCCAGCACCGCGAAATACAGAACTGCCGCCGGGCTAGAGCCCTTCGAGAACAGCGCGAGCACCACACCCGCGACCACTCCGAGCAGGATGAATACCAGCAGAATCGACCCGATGCGAGGTGCTCGACCGCGCCGCACATAAACGACGCGAGCGGTGCTGTCACCGGTCTCACCACTGTGATCAGCCGGTTCGTTGCGATCCCGAGTCCGGTCGGAATCACCGATCGTGCGATCGGGGCTGCCAGTCACATCCTCGTTGTTCATTGCCCCTCCACCGCGTCAACCGCCGCCGTCACAATCGCCGGATCGGTGAGCGTGCCATCACACATGGTCTTACCGCGCGCCGACAAATGCACATCCCGCACCCCGGTCTGTGCGAGCACCTGACGGATATCTGCGGGGCGCAACCCGCCTCCGGCCATCACGTCCAGCAGCCCATCCCCGGCGTCCTGCATCCGGGCGAGGTCAGTGAGTCCGTCGATCACCCGCGGCGCCCCGCCGGAGCTCAAAGCCCGGTGAAATCCCATGCTGACCAGGCGGTGAATGGCATCGACTCGCTGCTCGGTGCCGTTCAGTTCGTCCAACGCTCGATGGAAGGTGAGGACGAGCCCACGCACATCCTCGGTGGCTGCTGCTAGTGCGGCGTCACGAATGTGTTCAATTGCTTTGAGGTCCACTCCAATCTGCGATGCGCTCGATCCGTGCTGCAATGCCCCGATCACGACGCCCGCGGCTCCGGCGTGCACCGCGTCGGCGGCCTGCTTAGCCATCAGCTCGACTTCGTCTTGGTGGAAAAAGAAGTCCCCTGGACGGGAACGGATCAGAACATGAACGTCGAAGGTGTCCCGTGCCTCCCGCGCTTCAACCAGCTCACGGGCTCGGGCAACGCACTGGCGGGTGAGGTCAGCCGACGGGGTGAGTCCCCCGCAGTCGAGGTCAACGCACAGTTCGACGCGGCTGGCTCCATGCCTAGCTGCGACTTCCAGCCCTTTAACGTCTTGGACGGCAATTTCGACGGCAACGGTCACGGGGGTCTCTCCTCATTAGTGGTCAGCAGGGGCGGTGGCATCGCTACCCGCACGACGATCCTCCTGCGTATCCGCGCAGCACGCAGCGTGGGCGGAAAAGCCTGTGATGACGGGAAGCAGTCCGCGTAGGTCACTTCGTTCACCGCTCGCATGCAAGGCGCCCGACTGACGGGCGTCCTCCCAACGCATACGACCGATAGCCAGAGCGAGCCATGTGTCGGCATCGGTTTCGACCACCGCCGGCGGGGTTCCACGGGTGTGGCGAACTCCGGCGACAGCCTGAACCACCGCGAACGGGGGCACCCGCAGCTCAACCGCGCCGCCCGGTGACCGCTCGGCGAGCAAGCCTGTGGTGTACCGGACAGCGGTTGCAACAATTGCCCTGGGCACCGATCCTGCGGGGTGTTCAGCCCACGTCTTCACGGCGATCTTTCCCTGATCCGGGTCGATCTTGGCGCGCGGTGACAACGGATAACCTCAGAGACTTACCTGGCGCGATGAGTCGGGCAGCAGATCGTGCACCTGAATAATCTGTTCGCGGCCCGGGCCGACCCCAATCACGGAGAAACGACAGCCGGACAGCTCTTCCAGGCGGGCGATATACCGTCGGGCATTGTCGGGTAGGTCCTCCAGGGTGCGGGCGCCGGTGATGTCCTCGTCCCATCCGGGCATGGTGTCGTACACCGGTTTGGCGTGGTGGAATTCGGTCTGAGTCATCGGCATCTCACGGTGAAGTACGCCGTCGACGTCGTAGCCGGTGCAGATCGGGATCTCTGCTATCCCGGTGAGCACGTCGAGTTTGGTGAGCACAATGTCGGTGAAGCCGTTAATCCGGGTTGCGTGGCGAACCATCAGCGCATCGAACCAGCCGCAGCGCCGCGGACGACCGGTATTCACACCAACTTCCCCGCCGACTGTCTGCAGGAACTCTCCCCACTTGTCGTGCAGCTCCGTGGGGAAGGGCCCTGCCCCCACCCGAGTGGTGTACGCCTTGACGATACCGACCACCCGGTCGATACGAGTGGGGCCTATGCCAGAACCGGTGCAGGCACCGCCCGCGGTCGGGTTCGATGAGGTCACAAACGGATAGGTGCCGTGGTCGACGTCCAGGAACGTCGCCTGACCGCCTTCCATCAACACCACCTCGCCGCGATCCAACGCCTCATTCAGGAGCAGCGTCGTATCGACCACCATCGGTCGAACGCGTTCAGCGCGTTCCAGGAAGTAGTCGAGTATTTCGTCAACCTCCACCGCCCGGCGATTGTAGAGCTTGACCAAAAGTTCGTTCTTTTGCCGAAGTGCACCTTCAATTTTCTGGCGCAAAATCGACGGGTCGAACAGGTCCTGCACCCGAAGGCCCAGCCGCCCTACTTTGTCCATATAGCTGGGACCGATGCCGCGGCCGGTGGTGCCGATGGCTCGTTTACCGAGGAATCGCTCGGTGACCTTATCCATGGTCTGGTGATAGGGCGCAACCAGGTGGGCGTTGGCAGAGATCCGCAGACGTCTAGCATCCAGGCCGCGGGCAATCAGGCCGTCCATTTCCTCAAACAGCGCTTCTAAGTTCACCACCACCCCGTTGCCTATCACCGGGGTCGCGTTCGGGCTGAGAATACCTGCGGGCAAGAGTTTGAGCTCAAACTTCTCACCGCCGACCACCACCGTATGACCAGCGTTATTGCCGCCATTGGGTTTCACAACATAGTCGACGTAGGGGCCGAGGAGGTCTGTCGCCTTGCCCTTCCCCTCGTCTCCCCACTGGGCTCCGACGATGACGATCGCGGGCATGATCGGTCCTTCTCTCTGACGGGTACCACCGATGGGTGGCTAATATGGCGCGAAGCGCCGCGAGTCTATCAGGGGCGGGTCATTGACGTGGCAAACTCAAGCTGGGGTCGCACTCGGCTACGAAGGTCGCAATCCGCTGTACCTCGTCGCGTTCGCCGATGAGCTCAGCGGCCTGTCCCAACGCCATCAGGGCCCGCAGAAATCCTCGGTTCGGACCGTGCTTAAACGGCACGGGTCCCTGCCCTCGCCAACCCGCGCGACGAAGCGCGTCCAGACCGCGATGGTATCCGGTGCGCGCATACGCATAGGCGGCCACGGCCTCCCCTTTTTCTAGTGCCTGTTCAGCGAGCACAGCCCAGGCCAGGGATGCCGCCGGGTACGCCGCGGCGAGGTGCTCGGCAGATTCACCGGAAGCTAGTCCCAGGGACACCGTGGAATCCGGATGGTCCTCGGGAAGCAGGGTGGCGGGGATCGGCAACAGGTTGGCTCGAGCGGCAGGAGGCGGGCCTGCGGACGCTGCTGACTGAGCGGCCCGCTGCGGGGTGGGGTTATGTGCTGCTGGGGGCGTGGGAGTGTCGGCCATGCTGCCATGGTAGAACCCGGCACCTGATAGGAATATGCCATGGAACGTTCGCCCGACGGCTCCGACGTCCTGACCGGGCCGGGAGCTGAGGACCTCCTGCGATCTGCACTATCCGGCGCCGGTGGCAGGTTGCGCAGCTGGGACCTCGACCATGTCGATCATCGTCCTGGACGCTCGACGACCGCATTGTTTCGGGCGTGCGTCTCCTGGCCCGATCTCGACGGGCCGTCCGCACCAGCGCGCGAGGAACTGTTTGGGGCCAGCGCCCATGTCGGTGAGCATGAAACACATGTGGCAACCCCTGATCAGTCACTCGTGCTCACCAACGGCGATTTCAACGTGCGGATGTGGCGATATCCGCACGATCCGTGGCTTCCTGCTCTGCCCAAGGTCAGTTATCCAGATGCTCTGCCCACCACTCTTCGCGATCTGGGGCTGAACCCCGGCACATCCCCGACTGAAGCTATTCCGACGGAGGTTATCTCTTATCGGCCAGGGCGCCGAGCGGTTTTACGGGCGAGTCTGCCCACCGGGGCCGTGTTTTTAAAAGTGGTGCAGCCTCATAAAACAGCGCGGATTGTGCAACGTCATGGACTGCTCGCGGAGGCTGGAGTCCCTGTTCCGCAGGTGCTCGCCCACGGTGAAGGCCTGGTGGTGTTGCGCGAGCTTCCGGGTAAACCTTTGGCTTTAGCGGTGCTGGAAGAGGGCGCGCAGGCGTGCCGTGGCGACGATTTAGTGGCGTTGCTGGACCGCATGCCCCGCTCACTGTTTTCCTTGCCCCCGCACCGGCCATGGACCGAGTCAGCTGAGTTTTATGCCAATGTCGTGGCATCAGCCCTTCCTACTTTGCGGCCTCGCGTGGATGCGGTGGTTCACCAGATCCGGTCCGGTTTAGAGGCGGTGGATCGACGAATTGGTTTAACAGCGCACGACGTTGTGCACGGCGATTTCTACGAAGCTCAGATTTTCGTGGATCGAGGCCGTGTGGTGGGGATGCTGGATGTGGACACGGTCGGTCCGGGACGCCGAGCCGATGATCTGGCGTGTCTGCTGGCGCATGTGAGTGTGTTGGCGAGCTATGGGGAAAGTGGCCGGATTAGCGCTGACATATATTCCCGGATTAACGCCGCATTGGAGTCGTGGTATCGCGTATTCGCGGCGCGCACTGATCCACAGGAGCTCGCGCTGCGCACAGCGGGGGTTTTACTGTCACTGGCTACTGGCCCGCACCGACAGCAGGATGAGAATTGGCGCGACGCTACGGCTGCTTTGGTGGAGCTAGCGGAGCGATGGGCACACCCCAGCACAGCCGCAGGCTAGGGTCGTAGAGCTGGATGTTGGTTCCAAGCCGGTGATCAAGGTATGGCCAGCGACAGCGTTGCCAGCCGGGCTGTGGAGCCGTACCGCTTTTACACTGGGCGCATGCGCGCAGTTATTCAACGGGTGAGTTCAGCTCGAGTCCGGGTCCCCTCCTCAGACAACACCGCCGAGGTGGTGGGCCAGATCGATGGCCCGGGCTTACTCGTGTTACTGGGTGTCACCCACGATGACGGTCCCGAGCAGGTGGCAACCGTGGCCCGCAAGATCTGCGAACTGCGGCTGCTCGATGGAGAACGCTCCGTCGAGGACACAGGCGGCAGCGTCTTAGTAGTGTCCCAATTCACACTATATGCGGATGTGCGTAAGGGACGCCGGCCGTCCTGGAACCGGGCAGCTCCGGCTGATATTGCCGAGCCTCTTGTTGAGCAGGTGATTGACGCCATCCAGGCCCGAGGCGTTCCCGTGCACACAGGCCGTTTTGGGGCGCACATGCTGGTAGATCTCACCAACGACGGCCCGGTCACGATTTTGCTCGACGTGTGATCACGCGCTGACCTTTGATGTGCTGCGCAGCGCTTCGCATCTCAGGACGCTGGCACCGTAGGCTGATCACATGACCTACACACTGGTGCTGCTCCGCCACGGCGAGAGCGAATGGAATGCGAAGAACCTCTTCACCGGCTGGGTGGATGTCCACCTGTCGGAGAAGGGCCGCGAGGAAGCCGTCCACGGCGGTGAGCTGATCAAGGAATCCGGGATCCGCCCGGATGTCGTCCACACCTCCCTGTTGCGTCGGGCGATTATGACCGCCAATCTTGCGCTGGATGCCGCTGATCTGCACTGGATCCCGGTGCGCCGCGACTGGCGTTTGAATGAGCGTCACTACGGTGCTCTGCAGGGTCTGAACAAGACCGAGATCCGCGATAAATACGGCGACGAACAGTTCATGGCCTGGCGTCGTTCCTACGACACCCCGCCGCCGGACATCGAGTTCGGCACCGAGTTCTCCCAGGACACGGACCCGCGCTACGCCGATCTGGGCGATGCGATGCCGAAGGCCGAGTGCTTGAAGGATGTCGTGGCTCGGTTCCTGCCGTACTGGGAAGAGGGCATCAAGCCTGACCTGAAGGACGGCAAGACGGTGCTGATCGCGGCACACGGTAACTCCCTGCGTGCGCTGGTGAAGTTCCTGGACGATATCTCCGACGAGGAAATCTCCGGTCTGAACATCCCCACTGGTCAGCCGCTGGTATACGAGCTGGATGAGGACTTCAAGCCGGTCACTAAGGGTGGCCGCTACCTGGATCCGGTGGCTGCGAAGGCTGCCGCCGAAGCCGTTGCCAATCAGGGCAAGAAGTAATCGGGTAACTACACCCTGACCCAGGGAGTGCTAGCTGGTGGCGGCAGGTGATATGCCGTCACTGGGAATGGACTCACTGAGTTCTCACTGACAAGCACAGCGCGATGCCCTATCTGAGGTCGAAAAGCCTCGGATAGGGCATCGCGCTGTCTAGATAAAGCGGAATTTACCGTCGGCGGCGAGATCGGGTTCCAAACAGCGACCGAGTAATTTCCCGGCCTAGAACCGTCCCTGCCGACCGCAAGAATGATTTCACCGCGGGGTGGTCGAAGAAGCCTTCGGGTTCCGTGCGAGACCTGGTACGGGTCGACGTAGCGGTACGAGTTTTAGGTGCTGGGGACGAGCGCCGCGGCTCGCGATCGGCACCCGCATCGGATGCATCCTTCGGGCCGGAACCACCCGATGTGCCGGCGCCTCCCGGTTCCCCCAACCCGCCAGGCGTCCCTGCCTCGCTTGCCGCGGGGTGCATTTGGCGCTCAGCTCGCGCCGTCAGCAGTTCGTACGCGGATTCACGATCAACCACCGGTTCATAGATAGGCCGGATCGATGATGCGCCCACAATGCGCTGAATCTCCTGCTCAGGTGCCGGAGCCATGGATGAGAGCGGAGCCCGCACGGCGACGCGAGCCACCGGAGTTGGAGCTCCCTTCTCGCTCATCACGGTCACCACAGCTTCACCTGTGCCCAGCGCAGGGATCACCTCAACCAGGTCATATGAGCTGGTCGGGAAGGTGGAGGCGGTTGCTTTCAGCGCTTTAGCATCATCGGGTGTGTACGCGCGCAAAGCATGCTGCACCCGGTTTCCGAGCTGGGCGAGAACATCAGCCGGAATATCCTTCGGAGTCTGGGTGATGAAGAAAATGCCGACGCCTTTGGAGCGGATCAGCCTCACCGTCTGTACCACCTGGTCCAGGAATGCCTGGGAGGCATTTTTAAACAGGAGGTGAGCTTCGTCGAAGAAGAACACCAGCTTGGGCTTGTCCTGGTCGCCAACTTCAGGCAAATCTTGATAGAGGTCAGCGAGCAGCCACATCATGAACGTGGAAAACAGCTCGGGCCTGCTGGCAACTCCCGGCAATTCGAGGCAGGAGATCATGCCGCGTCCCGCAGAGTCCGTGCGCAGCAGTTCTTGGGTATCAAAGGCCGTTTCACCAAAGAAAGCATCCGCGCCGGACGCCTCTAAGGCCGTGATCTTGCGCAGAATCACCCCGGCGGTCGAGGTGGAAATACCGCCGATTCCTTTCAGCTCTGGCTTTCCCTCATCCGAGGTCAGGAATTGGATGAGTGCCCGCAGATCTTTGAGATCTAATAGCGCCAGTCCGTGAGTGTCGGCATAGTGGAAAATAAGACCGAGTGAGGACTCTTGGGTTTCATTGAGCTGTAACACTTTGGACAGCAACACTGGCCCGAAATCTGTGACGGTGGTGCGAATCGGCACCCCGATGCCCTGTCCTCCTAAGGAATAAAACTCGGTGCTTCCAGCAGCCGGAGCCCAGTCCTGTCCGCGGGCGGCGGCCCGTTCACGAATCGCTGGCGAGTCCTCGCCCGGCACCGCGATTCCCGAAAGGTCACCTTTCATGTCCGCGACGAATACCGCGGTGCCTGCCGCTGCCACCTGTTCGGCGATAACTTGCAGCGTTTTTGTTTTTCCCGTCCCCGTGGCACCAGCAATCAGGCCGTGTCGATTCAACATACCTAGCGCTAAATAGACCGGAGCATCGGCGACCGGTCCATCATCGGCTAGCACCGCCCCCAGGTGAATCCTCGTGCCGTCAAAGGCATAGGCCGCGGCGATGTCCGCGGGATCAACTGTCGCGGTCTGCGAATCGGATGTCATCGTGATCTCCTGAGGTGGGAGGATGCGCCGGATGCGGCAACTATGAGTGTGTGTACAGGTACGTTATCTCCGCCGCCTGGATGCCGCTAAAGCGTCAAAGACGGTATCCCATAAAATAGCGCGCCGCGCCGGGTCTTTTGCCTGCCGACCCGTGCGTCCATCGGGCTGAAAGCGGTGGAAATAGGTTCCCGATGGTGCGGTCAAGTCATCGGCGGCTAAATGCACCAGTGGCCTAGCACCTTCGTCGTTGTCGATCATCATGTGTCGCGCGATTTTGGAACGGTACATCGGACCGTATATGCGCGACGTTGCGGCAAAGGATGAGGCCACCACCCCGGGATGCACCGAGTATGCCCGCAGGCCCGATCCCGCGGTGCGTCGGGCGAGTTCACGAGTCATCATGACGACGGCGAGTTTCGCATTGGCGTAGGTGCGCATCTGGTGGTAGCTACCTGAGCCACCGGTGAGGTCACCGAGGCGGATCCGGCCGATGTTGGAGGCCGCGGAAGACGTGGTCACTACTCGCACATCGTGGGTTCGGGCGTTTTCCAGCAGGGTCGGCATGAGCAGGTCGAGCAGATAGAAGTGAGCGATCAGGTTGACCTGCATGGTTTCTTCAAAGCCGTCTTCTGTAATCCGCCTCGTGGGGAACAGCCCACCCGCGTTGAGCAGCAGGGCGTCCACGCGCGGTACCTGATCGGATAGTTGTGTAGCGAGGGCTTCGACATCATCCAGTCTCGCCATGTCCGCAAGAATGGCGGTGCCGTTGACACTGTCGGCGACCGCCCGGGTGCGGTCTGGGTCGCGCCCGACCACTATCAGGTGCGCTCCCCTGGCCGCCAGCTGTCTCGCTGCCGCGGCACCGATGCCTGAACTTCCGCCGGTCACCACCATGACGCGGTCTGCGAGGTCGCGTACCGGATACTCAGATTCTTGGTCCGGCGACGAGCTGTGAGATGGCGGTAATACAGGCGACATGGGGCGATGATAGCCGAGCAGCGGCAACAGTTTGGAACTCGTTTAAGAGCGCAGGAGGAGGGGTTTCCCGCGCGATACACTGCACCCTAAACCGCACCCCCAGCGCTATATAGCAAATGCGCTGATACCAACCGATATATCAGCATGCGAGTTGGCTGATCGCTATTTTCGACGCGTTGACCTAATAAACGGCTCGTCCACGTCGCTGCCGATCAAGAGCTGATATTTTCCTGGCCGCCTAAACGCATTGCCGTGCACCTCGCATTGCCGGTATTCCCGGATCAGGTCCAGGTCGAACTCCGCCATATAAATACCTTCATCACCCGGGGCTTCCAGGATGCACATGTCGTCATAGCGCGCCGATTGCGGTCGGTATGCCACTCCGTCAAAGGCGTTTGAATGACCATTACAGTCTGGCTCATTATCGGGGTAATTACAGGTGGCAAGCCCCATCATGTTTTCGTAGGCCCGCGCTCGAAGTTGGGATAAACGGTTGATCTCCATGGGACAGGCGTTGGGGACTAACACAATTTCGGCACCTTTGAGCATCAAAACTCTGGCGCTCTCGGGAAATTCTCGGTCATAGCAGATCATCGCCCCAATTTTGACGATGCCGCCCTCCGTATCCAGGTCGGTGACATAAAAATCGTCCCCCGCTGTGAGTGCTCGTTCCACATCAAAGTCGCAGGTGTGTACCTTTGCGTAGTCAAGAACCCGCTTTCCGTGGCGATCAAACAGGGTAATCGAGTTTTTCGGGCCGGTTGCGCAAGCTTCCAGGTATGTGATCCCGATGGCCATTCCAAGCTGCTGGGCACAAGCACCAAAGGTATTTACAAAGTCGCTATCCGCAGATATCGCGTCCGCTTGCCATTCTTCGGCGGGCCGGTCATAGATGTCGTAGCCATTGCTCCACATCTCCGGGAACAGAGCGATATCTGCTCCCATGGACTTCGCCTCTGCACAGGCTCGTATCCCCTTTTTGACGTTGCCATCGAGGCTGTCAGTTGACGCAATTTGCAGTAACGCTACGTTGAGATCACTCATGTTCCTCCCGCCTTCCTGCCCGGCAATTCGCGTGTTTCTTTAACGCAGAAAACCCGCATTAACAGCGGGTTTTCTGCTTTTCATCTATTCCCATTCAATGGTTCCCGGGGGCTTACTGGTCACGTCCAGCACCACCCGATTGACCTCCTCCACCTCGTTGGTGATCCGGGTGGAGATCCGGGACAGCACATCGTAGGGCAGTCGCGCCCAATCCGCCGTCATCGCATCATCACTGGTCACGGGCCGCAGCACAACCGGATGTCCGTAGGTGCGGCCATCCCCCTGCACGCCAACGCTGCGCACGTCCGCGAGCAACACCACGGGGCACTGCCAGATATCGCGGTCCAGACCCGCGGCGGTCATTTCCTCACGCACAATGGCATCCGCGGCGCGCAGCAAATCCAGGCGGTCCTTCGTGACTTCGCCAATGATGCGGATCCCGAGCCCTGGCCCGGGGAATGGCTGACGCCAAACAATGTCGTCAGGCAATCCCAGCTGTGCACCGACCGCGCGCACCTCATCCTTAAAGAGGGCGCGCAGGGGTTCCACGAGTTCAAATGTGAGGTCATCTGGCAGACCGCCAACATTGTGGTGGCTCTTAATATTTGCGGCACCTTCCCCGCCACCAGATTCGACCACGTCGGGGTAGAGAGTGCCTTGCACCAGGAAGGCCGTCTGTTCAGCGTGAGAGTCCTCGCCCTGACCAGTTACTACGCCTGCCTCGCGGAGAATATCCGCCTGGGCCTGCTCAAAGCAGCGGATGAACTCCCGACCGATGATTTTGCGTTTTTCTTCCGGGTCGCTGACACCGGCGAGCGCCGTGAGGAACTGATCAGCAGCATCAACCACCACGAGTTTCGCTCCGGTGGCTGCTACGAAGTCGCGTTCAACCTGCTCAGTTTCGCCCTGGCGCATGAGACCGTGATCGACATACACGCAGGTGAGTTGGTCCCCGATGGCGCGCTGCACGAGCGCGGCCGCCACCGCCGAGTCCACTCCTCCGGACAGGCCGCAAATGGCGCGTCCGGTGCCAACCTGCGCGCGGATGCGTTCAATCTGTTCGTCAATGACATTGTTGGTGGTCCACGACGGCTCAATGCCGGCTCCCCGATACAGGAAGTTTTCCAGCACCTCCTGCCCTAGATCAGAATGACCAACCTCGGGATGCCACTGCACCCCGAATAGACGGCGCTCGGGGTCCTCGAAGGCAGCGACAGGGCTACCTGCGGAGCGGGCGATCACGGCACATCCCTGCGGGGGCTCGCTCACGCAGTCGCCGTGGCTCATCCATACATGCTGGTCAAGGCTCTGGCCCGAGAGCAGAACCGAGGTGCCATTCAGGGCTGACAGGCGGGTGCCGCCGTATTCGCGGGTTCCTGTTTTCTCGACGGTGCCGCTGAGTTCCTTTGCCATGGCCTGGAAGCCGTAGCACAGGCCGAGAACGGGAACTCCCGCAGACAGCAGAGCCGCATCCAGACGTGGTGCGCCGTCAGCATAGACGGATGATGGTCCGCCGGACAGGATGATGGCCAGCGGTTGCTTGGCCAGCATTGCCTCAGCCGACATGGTGTGAGGCACGATCTCGGAATAGATGCGAGCTTCGCGCACCCGGCGGGCAATGAGCTGGGCGTATTGTGCGCCGAAATCGACAACAAGGACGGGACGGTGATCGGTGGTGGTCACGGAACTCATCCTAAACGCCCGCGGCCTTGCGGCTTGCCCACATACCTGTATCTGGCTGCGGCGTTAGCCGTTTTTAAACCGCCAGCTACAGGGCTGAGAAGTCCCTTCCCCACCCCCGGGGATACGCCTCTAGCCTCCGCGTCAACTCCACAAGGCTCTTGTCTTTTCCAGAGCTAGTCGTGGGCCGCTTGTTCGCGTCGTTCTGCGAGCTCACGCTCCACCAGCTGGCTGGTCCACTTCTCTCCAAAGAACGACAGGATCGGCACAACGCCGAACAGCATCAACAGCAACATGCGCGGAAGCGCCCACCGCATTTTCAGCCATAGGTCAAAGCAGAGGACAACGTAGATCATGTAAATCAAGCCGTGGATCGGCGACCATTTTTCGGCGACCCAGGCCCACGTTGCATGGGATCCGCTGGGATCGGGGAAAACCAGGTACTTCATGACCATGATCGCGACCAGCAAAAGCAGCGCAATACCTTCAACGATGGAAGCGACCTTGAAGCGGGCTAGAGCGGTGCGGATTCGCGCATCCTCGTTCTTCTCACCGGGGGTGACATCCTCGGGGACCGGGATGAACTGCGTCACGTCGGGTTCCTCTCACAGTTTTGATCGGCGGGGGTCTTAGATTGAGCGGGCAACGGTTCCGGTGTTACCGGGCGAGAACCACCGTTGCTCGTATGCACCTGCATATCCTTAAGCCGGGCCTGCATTTCATCACGGTAGGTCTGCCGGACCATCCTCCACCAGAGATAGAGGAAGAAGCCAGCGAACAGGATCCACTGGACCGCATAACCGAGATTTTGAAGGTTCAGACCTTGGGCAAATGCGCTCTCAGGCCGGGGCATAGCGTGTAGCGGCATTGGCGAACGGCGAGCAGGTGCTGTGGCATTGCCCGTACCTGCCGTTTCACCCGCAGCGGCAACCGGACTGGAGGAGGCCACGAAACCGCTGTACATCGGCCCACCCCACACGTTCAGCAGCGCCTGGGTCGAAATCTCTCCCGCCAGGCCATCGCCAATGATCCCCTGCTGGGCAGCCTCGGAGGCTTCAAGCCATCCCGACACCGTCACTGTTCCCGACGGCGGCGGCGCAATCGCTTCTTTTATTTCCTTCAATGCAGCACCGTCGTGCCCGCTAGCAGGACCCTCCTGCCCGGCCTCAGCCGATCCTCCCCCACCGCCACCGGCAGTTCCATCCGCCTCCGCGCCGGGTGGCATCTCGACCCAGCCGCGGACGACCGGTAACAAAGCCGTGTCAGATCCGTGGTGAACCCGTAACGCCGTCACCACGAGCACGGCATTGCGCTCCTCAATGCGCCGGTCCGGAATAAGTATTTGAAGCGACGGATCGAACGTTCCTCGCGCCTCAATGCGCCGACCGGATGCCTCGTTGGTCACAGCTTGGCTCGGGGTGAGCACCTGATCCAACGGCACGGGGTGTTCAGCGTCAGAGGTTGACTGGGCAGTCAGCGCCCGATGCGCACGATCCCACTGCCAGGACGCAAGCAGCCCACAGACAGTGGCTATGGCCATCATCAGGGTGAGTATCCCCAGAAATCGAGGACGCAAGGCAACGCGCAGCATTTAGTCATCGTAAGTGCCGCCTGTGACAACCGACGCATCCCCTCTCTCAGCAGACTGTGACCGTGTCCACGCTTTGGGATCACCAAGACCATTCATCCTGATACGTCTCAGACCGGCGTCCTATCCTGAGAACGTGACCCACAGTGTGTACATTGCCTCGTCCGAAGGACGGTCCGGTAAATCAACCGTGGCCCTTGGCCTGCTCGACGCGCTCGTCGCAGCATCTGAGAACGTCGGTGTTTTCCGCCCCGTCCACCAGTCCTCTGACCACCGCGACAGCGTGGTAGACCTCCTGATCTCTCACCCCGGCATCACCCAGAGTTACGAGGACGCGCTCGGCGTGCCCTACGCCCTGATGCACAGCGACCCGGACGCCGCTCATGAGCAGATCATGCGCCGCTACCAGCTCCTGCGGGAACGCTACAGCGCATTGATTGTGCTCGGCTCGGATTACGTTGACGTATCCAACCCCGGCGAGCTCGCCTTTAACGCCACCGTCGCGGCAAACATCGGTGCCCCCGTGATCCTCGTGGTCAACGGCTTAGGCCGCACCCCCGACCAGGTTGCCACCCTGGCTACGGTTGCCCGCTCCGAGCTGGCTGCGCACCATGCAGATCCAATCGCGGTCATCGCCAACCGGGTAGATCCCGCCGAACCCGATGCGGTACGCGACGCACTGACCTCGCAGCTCGCCGCACAGGAAGCCGACCCACAGGCCGTTCTGGTCAGCATCATCCCGGAAAACCCGGTGATCACCGCGCCGACCGTCCAGATCTTGAAGGATGCGGTGGAGGGTGAACTTGCCCAGGGCAACCCGGAGTGGCTGCACCGCAACTCTCTCGGTGTGGTGATCGCAGCGATGAGCTTGCCCAACGTGTTGGAGCGGTTGACGGAAAACTGCACCGTGATCGCCCCCGGTGACCGCCTGGATATCCTCCCCGGTCTCTACCTCGCGCAGCAGTCGGGAACGTTCCCAACCCTCGCGTCGATCATCCTGACCGGCGGATACGAGCCCCCGGCGGAGTTCTCCCGGCTGCTGTCGGGCCTCACCCAGGATCTGCCGGTGATCATCACCGAACATTCCACCTTCGACGCCGCCCAACGAGTTGCTAACGCCACCGGTCCGCTGACGGCTGATGCGCCGCAGAAGATGGAAGCTGCCCGACGCACCTTCGCTGACCATGTCGATACCAAGGCACTGCTCAAAGCCGTCGACGTGGCCAAGTCGGATGTGGTCACCCCGATGATGTTCGAGTTCGAGCTTCTGGCTCGCGCCCGCGGAGAGAAAAAGCGGATCGTCCTGCCGGAAGGCGATGAGCCGCGGATCCTAGCCGCCGCAGAAACTCTTCTGGCTCGCGGTGTCGCCGATCTGATCCTGCTCGGCGAAGAAAACGAGATCCGGTCTAAGGCTTCGCAGCTGGGGCATGACATCACCGCCGCCCGAGTGGTATCCCCCCATGACCCGGAGCTGGTGGAGAAATACGCCGCCGAGTACGCGCGGCTGCGCGCCAAAAAGGGTGTCACACTCGAACAGGCTCGCGAAAAGATCCAGGACGTCTCCTACTTCGGCACCATGATGGTCCACATGGGCGAGGCTGACGGTATGGTCTCCGGCGCGGTGCACTCCACGGCCCACACCATCCGCCCGAGCTTTGAGATCATCAAGACCAAGCCGGGTGCGAAGATCGTCTCCTCGGTGTTCCTCATGTCGCTCCAAGACCGGGTACTCGTCTACGGCGACTGCGCGGTAAACCCGGATCCGACCGCCGAACAGCTCGCCGATATCGCCGCCCAGTCCGCGCAGACCGCGGTCCAGTTCGGTATCGATCCTAGGATCGCCATGCTGTCCTACTCGACCGGCACCTCCGGGACCGGCGCTGACGTGGATAAAGTGCGCGAGGCCACCGACCTGGTCCGATCCAGCCATCCCGACCTCAATGTCGAAGGCCCCATCCAGTACGACGCTGCCGTGGATGCTTCCGTGGCTAAGACGAAGCTGCCTGACTCCGCGGTCGCCGGACGCGCCACCGTTTTCGTGTTCCCGGACCTCAATACGGGCAACAATACGTACAAGGCCGTGCAGCGCTCCGCTGGAGCCATCGCAATTGGCCCTGTGCTTCAGGGCCTAAACAAGCCGGTCAATGACCTGTCCCGAGGCGCGCTGGTGGACGACATCATCAACACCGTCGTCATCACCGCAATTCAGGCGCAAGCTGCCGATCAGCAGACCACCCACAACACCACCTCTCAGGAGAACGCGTGAGCAGCACCAAAGTCCTCGTCGTCAACTCGGGCTCGTCCTCGATCAAATTCCAGCTACTGGATCCCGTGACCGGCCAGGTCGACGCGTCAGGCATTGTTGAGCGAATTGGTCTGGCCGACGGCATCTACTCGATTAAGGCGAACGGCGAAAAGAAAGAGTTCTTCGAGCCGGTTCCCAATCACGAGGTCGGCATGCAGAAAATGCGCCACGCCTTCGACGTGGTCGGCATTGAGCTCACCGAGCAGACTGTCGCGGCCGTCGGCCACCGCGTAGTCCAGGGCGGTTCAGTGTTCTCGCACGCCACGCTGATTGATGACACCGTGCGCGATCAGATCCACGACCTGGGCAAACTGGCCCCGCTACACAATTACGCTGCGGTGGACGGTATCAACGGCGCTAAGAAACTGCTGCCAAACCTGCCGCACGTGGCCGTGTTTGATACCTCGTTCTTCTCGGAGCTGCCCGCATCCGCGCGCAACTACGGGATCAACAAAGAGGTTGCCGCTGAGCATGCCATCTACCGTTACGGCGCCCACGGCACCAGCCACGATTACGTCTCCCACGAGGTGGCTGCCTTCCTCGGCCGAGATCTCGCGGACACCAACACCATCGTGATGCACCTGGGCAACGGGGCATCGGCCTCGGCTGTCCAAGGTGGACACCCGATCGACACCTCCATGGGGCTGACCCCGCTGGAGGGCCTGGTGATGGGCACTCGCTCAGGCGACATTGACCCCAGCGTCTATGTGCATCTTTTCCGTCAGGCGCAGATGAGCCCGGAAGAGGTCGACACGTTGCTGAACAAGAAGTCCGGCATGATGGGCCTGTGCGGGTTCAGCGACTTCCGCGACATCGAGGACGAGGTGGAAAAGGGCAACCCTGATGCCTCAGTAGCGGTGGACGTATACGTCCACCGACTCAAGAAGTACATCGGTGCCTACTCATTCCTCATGGGGCGCTTGGATGTGCTCGCCTTTACCGCGGGTATCGGCGAGAACGCCTCGTTCATCCGCGAACGCGCCTGCCAGGGCCTTAAAGGTTTCGGCATTGTGCTGGATGCGGACAAGAATGCGCTGCGCACCGGCGAGCCGCAGATCATTTCTGCTGAGGATTCCGCGGTCACCGTGGTTGTCTTTCCCACCAATGAGGAACTTGCGATCGCGCGTCACACCGTCGAGGTAGCCGGCTTAGCCTAAGCAGCCCACCTTCTCGGATCGGCTGTCACGCCGCACTAACCGCCAGTGGCCGGGTCTCGTATTCGAGACCCGGCCACTGCAATTGAGGCGTCACACAAAAACTATGCGCTATAGAGAGACAGGATCTGCCCAGACCACATCATCCCTTGTGCCACATATACGGACCTCTGAACATGAACGCCATATGGCAACACTCGGCGGAATAGAACGGGTGGATATACCCGGTACACTGTCCATTACCACATTTACATGACTATTCCTGGAAGTTCTCACATGTCATCTCCTATGCAGCCCTCCTGGCAGCACCCGCCGTCGCAGCCGGGCCCATACGCTCCGCAGGTTCCTCAGAAAAAACGAGGCCTGAAGAGGATTATCTTGGTGCGCTCGGCGTCGTCGCCAATCTGATCGCATTCTTTATAGTCCCCTCCATGGTGGCAACCGCAGCCGGTGCAGCAACTACCGCCAGCATCACCAACGACCAGATCCAGGTAGTCGATGCCGCACACGCTATTCTCCCCGGCGCCACTGAGACCACGGCCTACCTGGTCCTTGCCGCACCACAAGACGCGCCGAATGTCGTGTGCACCGACACGAAATCGGTGGCGAAACTACAGAAAATGAATCCGACGCCTTCGAGGTATTCGGTTGAGGGCGTGCAGCTCGACCTGATATATATGGTCAGCGAATCGAAGGCTTCGCAGGTAGAGCTGCAATGCAGTGGAGCAGAAGCAATCGCTTACGCCAAAGCAGATCTTTCCAGTTCTATATATATCGCTTTAATTACACATATTTTTATTGCTGGATTGGGCGTTATTGCGCTGGGTCTGTTGATCTGGGGAATCATCGCCCTCGTGCAGACCTCACAGAAGCTACCGTGAGCCACCTGCGGTGACTAGAGGACAGATTTGGCCCGACTGCCAAATCTGCACCTTGAGATTTCAGCGGTTATGCTCACCGATTTGAAGGTCGGTGGGCATAACCAGCGCTGCGGGGCTTATTTAAAAATCAAGGTCAGCCGCTCACTCTTACAAAATGGACGCATGAGATTGCCGACCCTAGTCCAAGGCGGTTTCTTGATTTTTACCCATATCTAGATTTTCCTAGAAGTTCTCACACGTCCTCACCCATGTAGCCCTCTTACCCATACCAGCCTCCTCTGCCGAACCCATATGCCCCCACGGCAGCTCGCAAAAAGCGTGGCCTCAACGTAAATCCCGTCGAAGGGATTTACGTGATCACCGAACCTGAATACAAGCAGGTTGAGCCGTAAGGTAAAGGTGAAAGCACAATTGCGTACGCCCGAATTGATTGCTCCGGCTTCATCACTGCCGGCCTCATCTACTCTGTTATTTCGTTATTACTGTTTTTTGTGCGCTTAGCCTGCTCATCTGGGGAATCGTCGCCCGAGTGAGGTCCTCCCGGATGCCTTAGGCTGATTTCACGGCCAGCTTAGTTATGGTCACAGGCGACAGATAGGAAGCGGCATGTGGCGCACTAAGCTTGAATTTGCTGCTCTAGTCCTAGCCCCGGTTTCCCATCCCCTAGAGGTACGGAACCCGGTCATCGAGTTAGCTGTGTTGACTAATCTGAGCCGGACGTTTTTGGGTTAGCCATGCGACTGATCCGGGCCGTCATCGTGACGATGAGCACGGCCACGGGTCTGAGCACCGGTCAGCATGGACAACTGCATTAGCGCGCCGTGAGGTGCCTCCACCCGGTGCACAATATACGCGGGTAGGTGCACAAACCCTCCTGGTACTACACGCTCCGTGCGGCCACCAACCGTAAATTCGATAGCTCCTTCGAGAACCTGCACCAGTATGGGATGCGCCGCTTTGTGGTCTGCCAACACCTGACCGGGTGCAAACCGAAACATGATCACATTCACACCGTCGCCAGTCAATATCCGCTGAGCACCTGGACCGTTTTCCCGCGGGGCTACCTCGACGGTAGTGGCGTTCATTGCGGTGAGTAAATCTTCTGACCCGGCCTGGTGGGCTTCCCGCTGCACCCATGCACGGCCTTCGCTATCCCATGTGGTCATGTCATATCCCCTCAAGAACCTGTTGCAGGTACTCTCAATAGCGGTAATGCTTTATAGTCGGCACCACTTGTAGTCGGTAACCACAGATTTCCACGGTCACAACCAAGACCTGTTAGCCAGCGACGACAACTTCAACCCGCTGAAACTCCTTAAGATCGAGGTAACCCGTGGTGGCCATCGCATGACGCAAAGCCCCCACCAGGTTCGTCGTGCCGTCAGCGGCCAGACCAGGCCCGAACAGAATCTGTTCCATCGGTGCCACGGTGCCGACGTGCACGCGATGTCCGCGCGGCAAGATCGGGTGGTGCGCTTCACTCCCCCAGTGGAAACCGCGGCCGGGGGCCTCGGTGGCGCGCGCGAGTGCCGCCCCCACCATGAGACCGTCGGCCCCGCATGCGATGGCTTTGACTAGGTCTCCGGAGCGCCCGAGCCCGCCATCAGCGATGACATGCACGTACCGGCCACCGGATTCATCCATGTAGTCGCGTCGAGCTGCGGCAACGTCGGCTACGGCGGTGGCCAGCGGAACCTTCACCCCGAGGGTTTCCCAGGTGGTATGTGCTGCTCCGCCGCCAAAGCCGACCAGCACACCAGCTGCGCCGGTACGCATCAGGTGCAACGCGGCGGTGTAGGTGGCGCATCCTCCGACGATCACCGGCACGTCGAGTTCGTAGATGAAACGTTTGAGGTTGAGCGGTTCGCGATTGCCCGAGACGTGTTCTGCCGAGACGGTGGTCCCGCGAATGAAGAAAAGGTCAACTCCTGCGTCGACGACTGTTTTCCAGTGTTCCTGGGTGCGCTGCGGGGACAGGGCCCCGGCGGCGGTGACACCGGCTTCCCGCAGTTGCCGGATGCGTTCGGTGATCAGTTCCGCTTTCACCGGTTCGGCATAGATTTCTCGCATCCGCTCGGTCACTCGCTCTTCCGGCAAGGATGCGATGTCTTCGAGCAGCGGGGTCGGATCTTCATATCGGGTCCAAAGACCTTCAAGGTCCAGCACCCCGAGCCCACCGTGTTGTCCAAGATCAATCGCGACGTCGGGAGAGATCGCAGAATCCATCGGGGCGGCGATGATCGGAATGTCGAAGTGATAGGCGTCTACCTGCCAAGCGGTCGACACGTCCTCGGGATCACGGGTCCGGCGCGATGGCACCACCGCAATGTCGTCCAAGGAGTAGGCCCGGCGGGCTCGCTTATTGCGTCCGATCTCAATCTCGCTCATCACGTGGTCGAGTCTATCGGTGATAGTTCCCCGCGCGGCTACGACCTGCCCGTCATCACCGAACTACCCCGCCGATCCGCCATAGCCAGTGTGGCTATCGCCGCTGCGGTACCCCAAGCACCGGCTCATCCGCGGCCGTTAATATAAAGCCCTGAGCGGTGGGCTGCGCCGCCTCGCCGCGGGAACAGAGGACCTTTACAGCGGCCACACCACCTCGACATCCGCCGGCTTGCCCTTTTGCCGCAGGTAATTGTTGAAGTTCTCCGCCCAGGCCCTGTGCATCGACACCTGTTCGCGATGCAGTTCATCCAGGCTGACCTGGGCAATTTTGGTGTGTTTAGCCGCCATGGCGCGCAGCACATCGAGCGTTGCCGACACGTCAACATCGGCGGTATGCATCTCGCCGTTCTGGGTGACGCCGTAGAGCTCGCACAGTGTCGACAGAGTGCGTTTGCCCTTGCGGAAGCGGTCTAAGGAGCGGTCTAGCACCAAAGGGTCCACCACGGGTGCGATGTCGTGCCCAAGCCGGTCGGTCACGGTCGGCAGATTATTGCGGCGCAGCTCATGTTCCAAGATCTTGAGGTCAAACGACCCATTGAAAGCAACCAGCGGAGTGCCATCGCCGAGCGCTTCAGCGATCAAGGCCGCCATCTCATCCAAGGCGGCGGCAGGCGGCTGCCCATAGGTACGGGCGTGCTCAGTGGTGACATGGTGAACAGCCTGCGCTGCTTCAGGAATTGGTATCCCCGGATCAATCAGCCAGGTCGCTACCACTTCGCGATCCCTGCCAGGCCCTGTCGAATACACGAGTGCGGCTGTCACTATCCGGTCAGAGGTCACATCCGTGCCCGTCGTCTCCGTATCGAAACCGAGCAGAGGACGGTCGAGCCAGCAGGTCGCATTCATAGTGGCAAGCCTAGTCGGACGGTATGACATTCCTCGCTGACTCTGTGCCTGGGCCTACCGCAGGCCGACACGGCCACGACTTATAGATTTCGCTGATGCCTCTATATCCGCGTGGTCCTTTACAGTGGCCGGGTGACTCATTGCCCTGATGATCTTGCCTCAGCCGTTCTCGCCGGACACACCACGACGCGCGAGGAAGCACTCGACCTCTTGCGCACCCCACCAACCGGTGTCCCGGCATTGGTTGCGGCCGCACATCGTCTGCGAACCGCGGCCTTTGGCACCGAAGTAAAGGTAAATTACCTGGTCAATTTGCGGTCGGGGCTGTGCCCAGAAGACTGCGGATACTGCTCACAGCGACTGGGGTCAGCCGCCGATATCCTCACCTATTCCTGGCTCAGTCCCGAGGAAACACTTCGGCAAGCGCAGGCGGGAATCGCTGGCGGTGCCCGCCGCGTGTGCATGGTGGCATCCGGGCGCGGACCATCGACACGGGATGTTGAGCGTGTTGCCGGCACCGTGGAGGCGTTGAAAGAAACTCACCCCGAGGTCGAGGTGTGCGCGTGCCTCGGCTTTGTGGATGAGGCCAAGGCACAGCGTCTGCGCGAAGCCGGGGTCGATGCCTATAACCACAACCTCAATACTTCCCGCGCTCAATACGATTCGGTATGCACCACGCACACGTACGATGACCGCGTCGATACCGTGCGCGCATCCCGGGAGGCGGGGCTCTCCCCGTGCTCAGGACTCATTACCGGCATGGGAGAGAGCGACGAAGACCTCGTTGACACCGTGCGAGAACTGGTGGCGCTCGACGTCGATTCGATTCCGGTGAACTTCCTGATGCCGTTCAAAGGCACCCCCATGGAAGGCCGCTGGGAACTCACGCCCCTGCGCTGTCTTACGGTGCTGTGTATGGTGCGTTTCCTCGCGCCCCGCACTGAGATCCGCATTGCCGGGGGCCGAGAAATCCACCTGCGGTCCCTCCAGACACAGGCGTTGTACGTCGCGAATTCGCTATTCCTTGGCGACTATCTCACCAGCCAGGGACAGGCTGCGCGAGCCGATCTGGAAATGATCCGCGATGCAGGGCTCACCCTCGCCGGAGGGACAGACCTAACCGCGCTGCTAGCGCGTATCGACGCCGACACTGCGACGCAATCTAGCCCCACCCGTCCCTGCGATACCGAGGCCTGCGACAGCGGGACCTGCGGCGACAACCCCACCGACGGCGAGAATCCCACCGATGCCGGTGGCCATAGCGTTCCCCCGCTCGCACTGCGCCGCCGCGGCGCCGGGACCGACCTGGCACCCAACGCATGAACAGCCTGATCGCACGAGATCGCGGACTGCTCTGGCACCCGTATGCGCCCCTAGATGGTCCGCCTCTGTACGAGGTGACATCCGCGCAAGGTGTCCGGCTCACACTCCGCGATGCAAATGGCTCCACCCACGAGGTGCTGGATGCCATGTCTTCATGGTGGTGTCAGGTCCACGGATATCGCCACCCCGTGCTCGACGCCGCAGCCCACGACCAGATCGACCGTTTCAGTCACGTCATGTTCGGCGGTCTGACCCACGGTCCAGCGGTCGAACTCGCTGAACGTCTAATCAGGCTGACGCCAAACCCGCTCGCGCACGTGTTCCTGGCCGATTCTGGTTCAGTCGCCGTAGAGGTCGCGTTGAAACTGTGCGTCCAGGCGCAACAGGGGCGTGGGCACTCTGAACGAACCGCTATCGCAGCTATCTCCGGTGGATACCACGGTGACACCACGGGAGCGATGAGCATTTGCGACCCCCACGATGGAATGCACCATCTGTTTCACGGCTTAGTCAGCGACCAGGTCTTTCTCCCCCGCCCACCCGCGCCCGCCGACGGCGAAGGCATAGACCCCGACACAAGCTCTGACGAATTCGCCCTCTGGACGGCGGCGACCCGCACGATCATTGACCGACACCACCATCGCCTCGCCGCGGTGTTCTGCGAACCAGTTCTTCAGGGCGCAGGGGGCATGCGCGTGTACGATCCACGCTGCCTGACAGTGCTACGCGACCTGTGCGATGAGTACGGGTTACTGCTGGTAGCCGACGAAATCGCCACCGCATTCGGCCGCACTGGAACATTATTCGGCTGCGATCACGCCGAGGTGGTTCCCGACATCATGTGCGTGGGGAAGGCACTGACCGGGGGTTACCTCACCCTTGCCGCGGTCATCACGACGTCCGAGGTCGCCGACGCGATTGCGTCCTCAGCGCCCGGAGCCCTTCTCCACGGCCCCACATTCATGGGCAATCCTTTAGCCTGCGCGGTGGCAGGCGCGAGCCTGGATCTGCTAACGACAGCGGGGTCCGGATCGGCATGGACGGATGAAGTGCCACGGGTGGAAGCAGCTCTACGCACCTATCTCCGTCCCGCCGCAGCTTTGAGCTGTGTGGACGAGGTGAGAGTGCTGGGCGCCGTCGGCGTCATTCAGCTCAACCGTCCGGCCGATGTTCCGAAACTCACCGCGGCTGCTGTTCGCCGAGGAGTTTGGGTTCGTCCGTTCCGCAACCTCGTCTACACGATGCCCCCGTATCTGATCACTGACGATGAGGTGCGGCGCGTATCTAGCGGCATGATCGAGGCGATTGCGGAGGTTCACGATGGCTCATAGAGGTCGCATTACGATTGTGACCGGCACAGATACGGATGTCGGCAAAACCATTGCCACAGCCACCATTGCTGCTGCTCTCGTCGAGGCCGGACGCAAAGTCGCGATTGTGAAACCTGTGCAGACCGGTCTTCCTCCACGCCGGCCCGATATCGTCGACGGTGACGTGGATATTGCGGCACGGCTATCTGGGGCGAGCACCGCTCTTGAAGGGGTCCGGTTTACCCGCCCCATGGCCCCGCGTCAGGCCGCCCGCCTTGAAGGCCGCTGTCTGCCCAATCTTGAGGTTCATTGTGCCCTCATCGACGATGCAGCTGCTACCCACGACGAAGTCCTGGTCGAGGGTGCTGGCGGGATGCTGGTTGAGCTTGCGCCCCAGCGCACAATTGTCGATCTCGCCTTGGCTTTGCGGCAAAGGTGTCACGTCTCCGTCTCGTCCACGGCCTCACAGACCTGCCCGGCGCCGGACCAGCACCCAAGTGGGGACCCCTGCGCGAACGTACGGGTGCTTGTGGTCACCAGATCGCGGCTCGGAACTTTAAATCACACGGCGCTGACTATTGAGGCACTGACTGCGCGCAGTCTTACTCCCGCCGGGATTGTGATCGGTTCGTGGCCGGAGCAGCCCGACGAGATCGACCGGGAAAATCTCAGCGATCTTCGCGCCGGATCGACACCGGTCCTCGCGACGATTCCGGCAGGCCTCGGGCAGGTAGAGCCGGAAGAGTTTCGTCGCCGCGTGCGCGAGATCGCTGACCTGCACCACCCGCCCGCGTGCTAATCAGCGGAGTAGTTCGGGGCCTCCACAATTCCCACGATGTCATGCGGATGCGATTCGCGTAGTCCAGCCGGGGTAATTCGCACAAACCGCCCCCGATCCTTCAGCTCAGGGACGGTGCGTGCTCCCACATAAAACATGGACTGGTGCAATCCGCCGACGAGCTGATGAACCACCTGACCGAGCGTGCCACGGTACGCAACCCGGCCTTCAATACCCTCGGGGATGATTTTGTCGTCGCTCGTGACATCAGCCTGGAAATAACGGTCCTTGGAGAACGACTTCTTCCCGCGTGAAGCCATCGCCCCCACGGACCCCATTCCGCGATACGCCTTGTACTGTTTCCCGTTGATCAGCACCAGCTGCCCCGGGGATTCCTCACAGCCTGCGAACAGTGAGCCAATCATGACCGTCGAGGCACCAGCCACCATCGCTTTCGCAATGTCACCCGAATATTGCAGACCACCGTCACCGATCACCGGTACACCCAATGGCGCACAAGCTCGGGCAGCCTCATGGATCGCGGTAATCTGCGGAACCCCAACACCGGCCACAACCCGAGTGGTGCAGATCGAACCCGGGCCAACCCCCACCTTGACGGCATCGACTCCGGCCTCGGCGAGCGCTTTCGCGCCGTCATACGTGGCTACGTTTCCGCCGATGATCTGTACATCTGCGAAGGCCGGGTCATTCTTCAGCTTCTCGATCATCTGAATCATCAGGCGCGAGTGCCCGTGGGCGGTATCGACGACCAACACGTCTACCCCGGCCTCGGTGAGAGCTCCGGCGCGTTCATACGCATCCCCGAAGAATCCAACAGCCGCACCCACCAGCAAACGTCCCTGAGCGTCCTTGGATGCCAACGGGAACTGTTCGGATTTCACGAAGTCTTTCACGGTGATCAGGCCGCGCAACCGCCCGTCGTGATCGACCAACGGCAGGCGTTCACGCTTGTTTTTGCGCAGCAGAGCCGTTGCCTGTTCGGGGCTGACGTCTTCCGGGGCGGTAAACAGAAGCTGGGCAGTCATCACATCGCGCACGCGAGTGGTCGCCCATTCGGCCACGGGGGTGAAACGAAGGTCGCGGTTGGTACAGATGCCCAGCAGCCGCAAGTTCTCATCGACCACGGGGAGTCCCGAGACCCGGTACTGTCCGCAGATTTGATCCAGTTCTTCTAGGGTGGCGTCGGGTCCAATCGTGACTGGGTTGGTGATGCGACCGGTTTGAGTTCGCTTGACCAAGTCCACCTGGTGCGCCTGATCTTCAATCGACAGGTTGCGATGCAAGATACCGATTCCGCCGTGCCGGGCCATTGCGATGGCCATGCGGGACTCGGTCACGGTGTCCATCGCGGCTGATGCAAGGGGCAAGTGGAGGCTTATTTCTTTGGTCAACTGCGAGGTCGTATCAACCTCGCTGGGAATCACATCCGACTCCCCTGGCAGGAGCAAGACGTCGTCATAGGTGAGGCCGATGAATCCGAACGGGTCGCCAGTCGTCATGCTCCGATGCTACCGGCGTCAGGCGTCCTCGCGAGCACGGGTACGGATGGATGATCTCTCACCGCGTCGCCACGCATCGAAGTCGGCTTGAAATAACGCCGCATCACTCTCATATTCGGGAAGCCACGGCATCCCCGCCTGCCGGGCACCTTCGTATCGTCCCCAGCATCGAAGCTGGGCGAGATCGCGGGCCAGAATGTCTCTGCGCGCTGGCGAGATCGGCTGACCCGCCATGCGTTGTAACATCCGCAGTCCGTTCCACGAGGCGTCATCCCAGCCGATATGGGGCACCGCCCAGGTGGTGCTGTTCTGCATAGCACACGCCACAGTCGCCGATGCCAGGTAGCCGCGGGGGAGATTCTCGGGGGTCGGGGTGGCCTCGCGGTGCGATGGGGCGGGAACGGAGGTTGGGTCGGAATATGGCGGATGGGCATCGGGGGCGCACAGAGTAACAATTGCGCTCCCCCGTGCTCGGGCATCGGCGTCCGCACAGATCACATCCTGGGCGGACACAACCTCCTCGTTCCCGCGGGGGAACTTGGTTCGGATGAGTCCGCGTAGCTGGATGCACCCGGTCGCGGGGTCAAGCACAATCACGCGGTGCCTTGCGCCCATGGTGAGCAGGACGATGATCGCAAAGAAAACCCAGATAGCTATCCAGGCCGCGATCATCTGCCACCAGGGGTTCTCGAAGGGCCCTCCCAATACGCCCGGAACCCAGACCCAGCCCTCGACCATCCCGATGCGGCGCAGCAGCTCCCACACGCTAGAGACGGGCGGGGCTAAGAGCAGAGCAAGGGTGCTCACCCCGATCAGGAGGGCTGGAGCGACGCGCGCAATGAATGACGGCCCCACGAGGACGTGGCCTTGGCGGGTGCGGCGTAGACGGGCTGCTCCATCAGCGGCCTCAACATCGCGGGTCGAGCTAGCGCCTGCCGATACGTCAGCTGAGGCGCGCACCTCGTGGGGCTGGGATTCGGGGTTCACTGGTCGTCTTCCGGCCAGGCGGCGAGCCGACGACGGCTAGTGAAGTGGTGGTCAATGCCGGTGATGGGGTCGGTAAAGGCCAGAGCCCTGGCGAGCAGCTGCAACGGATAAGAATGATCAACACTTATCGACACCTCTTTGTCGAGAGTCGCACAACCATCGCCCGCGCGAGCATCACCATCGTCTGCGCGAGCGCCACCAGCCCCGAGAGCATCGGCAGACCGGTCAGCATCAGGGGTCTCAACAGGCCCGTCCACCCGGCGATGATCAAGCGCAGGGCTGGCCTCCCCATATAGCGGGTCAGCAAGGATGGGCCAGCCGATGCTCGCAAGGTGAACCCGCAGCTGGTGGGTCTTCCCTGTATGCGGGAACAGCTCAACCAAACCGAGCACCGGATCCGATCCGTCCGGGCTACTAGAGCGGGTCATATCCAGGAGGGTGTAGTCGGTGCGGGCGTTGACCTCACCGGGCACGATGCTGGTTCTCAGGTCTCCACGGGGCTTGACCAGACGATTTGCTATCACCCCACGTGTTCCCAGCACGCCGCCAGCACCCACCGCCCCACATGTATCCGGCGCCCCTTGGATGTCCGCCACTCCGCGTAGGCGCAACCCCTCGCAGCCGGCCTCGTCGTCGGGAAGCGCAACGACGGCGCGGTAGGTTTTCGTGACCTCCCCGCGTGCAAACAGAGTCTGATAGATGCCACGATCCTCTGGGCGTTTACCGAACACCAGCACCCCGGCGGTGCCAAGGTCGAGCCGATGCAACGGCACCAGATCCATGTTCTGATGAGCGCGCCGGAGCCTGACCAGCACGGAACTGAGCACATGGCGTCCGCGCGGCATGGTCGCCATGCCATGGGGTTTGTCGATAACAAGCAGGTGATCGTCCTCGTACAGCACGGGCAACGGCTGATCGGGCACCTCTTCGGGGGCGAGTTCCCGGTAAAACGCAAGCATCAGACCGGGAACGCAGTGATCGGTCGGCATGACGGGCACGCCATCCCAGCGCAGCACCTCACCGTGACGCATGCGCTGGTCTAGGTCAGTCACCCCCGGCGATGCTAGGGGCGGGAAGCGTTGCAGAAGATAGTCGCGGATCGTCAGCCCAGTTGGGACATCGCGCGGCAAACACACCTGGATCGGGTGCAGTCCGTCCCGGGCAGGTAAGGGGCAGGCGTCGCGGCGTGCGCGTCGAGTCCGGCTGCGCCCCCGGCTCATACCGGGTTTTCGTGACGGCGCCATGCAGGCGAGGTGGCCAGGTGTGCCAGGGCGAGACCGAGAGCTGCTGCCAACACCACTTGAACGGCGTCAAATCCGAGCACCAAGGCTTGGGTGACACCCGAGTCTGCGCCACTGGACAGCATGGAATACGCCTTGTACATGGTGAAACCGGGGATCATGATGACCACCGCTGGTACCGAAATCGACATGCGCGGAACATGCACGGTGCGCGCGACCACCCACGACGCAATACCGATCAGCACGGTCGCAAAAAGCGTGGCAAGTTGCAGCGGCATACCATTTTCGGAGAGCGCATAGCGCAGGGAGTTAGCGACGAGAGAAATAGACGACGCGATGATGGCGATCTTCCACGGAGAATTAAAGATCACCGCGAAACCGAACACCCCGACGAAGGTCGCGACCGCTCGCAACGGTAGCTCCCACACAAAGGGAAGCATCAGCCCAGGAGAACCGTGTCCGGCCACTCCTGCCGCCTCAGCCACCACCCAGATGCTTGCAGCCCCCGCCAGGACGATCATGACCGAATAGGCCAGACGTGCAATTCCAGCGCTGAAGTCCTGGCGCACCATATCCAGCACGCCGGTGATCATCGGAAAACCGGGGACGAGGAAGAGCACCGCAGCGAGGTATCCCGACTCATGACCTGGTCCGATCCATCCGAGCGCAGTCGGGACCCCGACCGCCAGCAGGTACACAATGCTAGTGATCAGACCGGCCAGGATGGTGATGAGCACATGGTTCCACACCCGTCGTTGGAGCGTTTTCCGGAACGCTTGGCCGATGGTCGCGGCAATAAAGACACCTATCATCTCGACTGGGCCGCCGTGGTTTAGGAAGGAGAATCCGGTGCAGGCCACGCCAGCGGCGAGCGCGTTCACGAGCCGCGACCACTGCGGTGGTCTGCTTTTGATGTCGTCGAGTTGCCGATAGATTTCGGCGGCGCGCACCCCGTCGGGCAGGGTTTCCACCATGCGCTGCGTGGACCATTGCACGGCGACATCGACCCCGGAGTGCGAGGGCTGGGTGATGCGGGTGCGGTAACGACCGTCGAGGGTGGCGGTCGCGGTGATGTCGGTAAAGGTCACGATGGAGTGGAATGAGTCCAGTCCGAGCGCGTGCGCGGTGCGGGCCATCGCCCATTTCACCCGATAGGACGCCATGCCTGCCCCGAGCAGCGTCGCCCCGACTGCGGCGGAGGCTTCGGACCGCACGGTCAGCGAATCCGCTAGGGCGGGTACAGGGTGGGTGGTCGTGGGGACAGCAGAGCGGGTGCTCGTGGGGGCAACAGCACGGCCCGCTGTCTCGGGTTTGTCAGTCACGTTCACACTCCCCAAATTTCAAAGGTCACCACGTATTGCGCGATGTAGACCGCGATGAGGACAAGCATCGCCAGACGCGGATGACGTTCCACCAGGGTGAGAGCTCCGGGGACGGTCCGGTTCATGTCGCGAGGGGTGATGGATGAGATGTCTTCGCACCTCACTCCGTGCGCCTGCGCTTGCCTACGCACCTCCGCTTGAGCGTTTTGCCCAAAGAATCGGCTGGATAGGTTGGCGTAGCGTCTGGTTCCCGCTCCCATCACGATCACAGATTCGTAGGACGCGTCTTCTGGTGTCATAAGTTCGGCGGGGCTGAGGCTTCGGCTGAGGTCGCGGATAAACCAGATTGTCGAGATGTCTTTCCAGGCGACGGTGGCGCTGCTGACGATGCCTCGAACCCGCAGTCCGGTATTGCTGACGCAGAGCCGAGCTGCCATGGTACGCACTACGAACACGATGGCGATCAGTGCGAAGAGGATCCATAGCGCTGCGGGCAGCGTGAACAGGAGATCATGAAAGAGCCGTGGGTCCTCCCATAGCTTTTGCCCCACAAAGCTGACGATCACCATGAATTCGAGGATCACCACGAAAACTATGGCGGCGACGACTGCGCCGATCTTCGCGGCATACGGGGGACGGAAGGTGCGTTCTGCTTCCTGCCTCATCACCCGATTCTCCTTGAGTCGTAACCTTTGCTCATCCACAACCATCCTAGGATCTGACCGGCCCGGTTCCCGGTAGCATTCCGAGGGTCCGCACCGTATAGAGGAGCTTCTATGCAGGCATCCCGTCATGTTCCGCTAGTTCCCACTTCGGGGGGACGACCTGCGGTTATCGTCTCTCTGACCGGGGTGGATCCTGCGATTTTGCGCTGTCAGGCGCGCGCGGCGTCCGCGGCGCCATGTGACATAGTCGAATGGCGGGTGGATCTGCTCCGCAACCCCGACGATCTCGTCCCCTGTACCCCCACCGATCTCACTCGTGTCCCTCACGACGATCCCGTCGAGCCCATAACGGCACCGCCTGGACTGCTGGAGTTGGGCCATGAGCTGCGCGCTCTGATCGCCCCGAAGCCGCTTCTACTCACGGTGCGTACGCGAACCGAAGGCGGGGCGGCAGATCTAGATACCGTGGCCTATGCCCAGACGGTGGTTTCACTGCTGCCCGCCGCCGATGCGGTCGATATAGAGCTGAATCGCGGGGAACAGGCCGCACAAATGATTCTCAAGGAAGCGGTGGCGAACGGCGTGTTTTCTATCGCCTCGTTCCACGACTTTGGTGGCACACCGTCGCGCGCACGGCTGCACGCGGTGTTTTCGAGGATGCATACCTTGGGTGTAGATGCATGGAAAGTGGCAGTGACCCCGGGCGATGCGAATGACGTGCTGCGCATGCTCACGGTGTGCCGCGAGGTGACCGTGCAGAATCCGAAAGTTCCGGTGATCGCGATTTCGATGGGCTCGCTAGGTGTGGTGACCCGCATTGCCGGGCATGTGTTCGGCAGTGCCGCCACATTTGCCGCATTGGGTGATGCCGCGAGCGCCCCGGGGCAGCTGGACGCGGATCGTCTCTGTGAGGCATTGGATTTGTTCTGACCAGCCCTTAGCGGAAGCGCGCCACACCACCATTCACAACAACCGCGCCCTACCAAATCTCCATATGGCAATGCCCCGGCCACCATAGGGTGACCGGGGCATTGCGCCTACGGGCGTGAAGCGCCGGGGCCGATCAGTGCGCGTGGCCGGGGGCGGCCGGCGCGGCTTCTTCCTCGGGCTTGTCGACGACCAGCGTCTCGGTGGTGAGCACCAGCGCGGCGATGGAGGACGCGTTGCGCAGAGCGGAACGAGTCACCTTCACCGGGTCGATGATGCCCTCAGCGAGCAGATCGACGTAGTCGCCGGTGGCGGCGTTCAGACCGTGACCGGGCTGAGCTTCCTTCACCTTTTCGACCACGACGTAACCCTCGTGGCCGGCGTTTTCGGCGATCCAGCGCAGCGGCTCAACCAGGGCCTTGGCCACGGCGCGCACACCGACGGCCTGGTCGCCACTGGTTCCGAGGTCGCCGTCCAGCGCTTTGACGGCCTGCACCAGGGCAGAGCCACCGCCGGACACGATGCCCTCTTCGATGGCGGCGCGGGTTGCAGAGACCGCGTCCTCGATGCGCATCTTCTTTTCTTTGAGCTCGACCTCGGTGTGGGCGCCCACCTTGATGACGGACACGCCGCCTGCGAGCTTGGCGAGGCGCTCCTGGAGCTTCTCACGGTCCCAGTCGGAGTCGGTGCGCTCAATTTCGGCGCGGATCTGTGCGACGCGATCGGCCACAGCTTCGTCGTCACCAGCGCCACCCACGATAGTGGTGGTCTCCTTGGTGATCACGACGCGGTGGGCGGTGCCGAGCACCTCCAGGCCGACGGACTTCAGGTCGAGGCCGATATCCGAGCTGACCACCTGTGCGCCGGTGAGGATCGCGATGTCCTGCATCATCGCCTTGCGGCGGTCGCCGAAAGCCGGAGCTTTCACAGCAGCGCCCTTGAAGGTGCCGCGGATACGGTTAAGGACCAGGGTGGACAGAGCCTCGCCCTCGACATCCTCAGCGATGATGAACAGCGGTTTGCCAGTGTCGATAGCCTTTTCCAGGACTGGCAGCAGATCAGCCAAAGCGGAGATCTTGCCCTGATTGATCAGGATGTTGGCATTCTCCAGAACGACTTCCTGCCGGTCTGCATCGGTGACGAAGTGGGGCGAGATGAAGCCCTTGTCGAACTGCATGCCCTCGGTGAAGTCGAGCTCCATCGCGGTGGTGGAGGACTCCTCCACCGTGATCACGCCGTCCTTGCCAACCTTGTCGAAGGCTTCGGCGATGAGCTCGCCGATTTCGCGGTCCTGGCTGGAGATCGCAGCAACGTTCGCGATCTGCTCTTTGCCCTCGACGTCCTTCGCCAGCTCGGAGAGCTTCTGGGAGACGGCCTCAACGGCCTCTTCCATGCCACGCTTGAGAGCGGAGGGGGCGGCGCCGGAAGCGACGTTACGCATGCCTTCGTGCACGAGTGCCTGGGCCAGAACGGTCGCGGTGGTGGTGCCGTCACCAGCGACATCGTTGGTCTTGGTGGCAACCTCTTTGGCTAGCTGAGCGCCGAGGTTCTCGAATGGGTCCTCGAGCTCAACTTCGCGCGCAATGGTCACGCCGTCGTTGGTGATGGTCGGCGCGCCCCACTTTTTGTCGAGCACCACGTTGCGGCCCTTGGGGCCGAGGGTGACCTTCACGGTGTTGGCGAGCTTGTCCACACCGCGCTCAAGGGCGCGACGGGCGTCCTCGTCGTAGATGATTTCTTTAGCCATGGATCAGCCCTGGACGATCGCGAGGATGTCGCGGGAGCCGAGGATCAGCAGCTCTTCGTTGCCGTACTTCACCTCGGTGCCGCCGTACTTGCTGAAGATGACCTTGTCGCCGACCTTGACGTCCATGGGGACGCGCTCGCCCTTGTCGTCGAAACGTCCGTCACCGACGGCGATGACCTCGCCCTCCTGCGGCTTCTCCTTGGCAGTGTCCGGGATAACCAGGCCGGAGGCCGTGGTGCGCTCCGCCTCCAGCGGGCGAACAACGACGCGGTCCTCGAGGGGCTTGATGGAGACCGACATGCGACCTCTCCTTCGTGACTCGGTGAAACGATGTCTTGATGTCTTTGTGTCTTGTAGACAAAAGAGGTGGACGAAACGGGTGCTTCGTCGAGGAGTCCTTACGTGGTCGTCGTCGCGGTGCCAACCCCGAAGACTCCGGGTCGTTGGCACTCTCACCGTGAGACTGCCAACGCAATCCAATCTAAAGCCAGATTGGCACTCGCGCAAGGTGAGTGCTAACTATCCCCGCTTCAACCGCTACCCAATCGCTACCCGATTGCTCGCGACTGATGCGCCACAGATCACGACTGGAGGGCAATACGTCCCGCTGTGACGCACCTCCCCCCAAAAAATCTCACGATATGGAATGTCGCGTCTTATTCACGAGCGCATACCGGTCACGAAACCATAGCGTTAATACCGAGACGCACCGGCGATCCCGGGCCTCACCAGCACTAACCGACCATCACTAGGAGTGACCCTTCATCATGATGCTCAAGACCAACAAGAAGCATGCGAACCGCCGGGAGCTGCGCCTGCTCGACGTTCTGCGCCGCCGTTCCAGCCGTCCCGTTGCTGGCCCGACCGACGGACAAACCGGCACCACGTACTCGCACCTCCTGAACGCGCGCTCCGGCCAACCCATCGGAAGCTTTTCCATCCCCCGCTGAGGCCACCTAAGCCGTTTCAGTCCGTACCCCAAGCCAACTCAGACGACCTACAAGCCCACTCAAACGGACTAACAGCCATGCGGGCTTGTAGCACTGACTAGCTGCATCCAACCAAAGCTGCCGACCGACGCCCCGCCAAGAACGTCCGAGCCGTCCAGACACCTCCTACACGACAGCTCGTACGAGACACCTCCTTATTCGAGAGCACCAACCCATTCGCTTGAGCCATCCGTAAACGCCTGCTCCTTCCATATGGGCAGGCGTTTTTTCACGGTATCAACGAGGTCATCGCATGCAATAAACGCCAGTTTGCGATGGGCGGCAGCCACCGCGCAGGCGAGCGCCGTCTCCCCCACACTCAGCGTGCCCACCCGGTGCGCCAGTGCCAAGATCACTCCTGGGTAGCGTGTAGCTACCTCCCGGGCCACCTCTTCGATGACCTCCTGGGCGCTCGGGTGCGCGCTATAGACCAGACGCACCACACCGCGTCCCTCATCGTGGTCGCGCACAGCACCGTCGAAGGTGACCACGGCACCGCACCGCGGATCAATCACCATACTCGCCATCCGCATGGTGGAAATCTCGTCGGTGGTGACCTGTGTGTACCGGATTCTCTCCGCGATATCTCCGAACGCAGGATCACCCGGATGCCCAAGCACTGCCACATCCGTCATCTGTGTACCACTGCGGTCGGCGTGATTCTTCTCGGCCGTAGCATCTTGATCTGTATCGCGGTCGTGCTCGGCCACACCATTCTCCCGCCCGGCAAGGCCTTTATTCTCCCGCCCGACATGGCCTTTCTCGCTCACATGGTCGTGCTGGGTCATCAGTGCCCTCCCCCTCGGAACTGGTCGTACACATGCGCCAGAATCGGCTCCAGCACACTGATTCCATCGCGGACACCGCCTCGCGACCCGGGCAGGTTCACCACCAGGGTGCGCCCCGCAGTACCAGCAATGCCTCGGCTCAAAATAGCAGCCGGAGTCTTACTCGCCCCGAGGGCTCGAATAGCCTCGGGGATTCCGGGAAGCTGCCTGTCTAGAAACGGCAGGGTCTGTTCCGGGGTGACATCAGAGGGTGAGATCCCCGTTCCGCCGGAGGTGATGAGCAGATCGACCTGTTCATCCAGGCCCGTCTTCACCGCCTCGCCGACGGCGGGACCATCTGGAACCACCACGGGCGCAGGCACACGGTAGCCGAGTTCGCTGAGCCACGCCGTGAGAATGGGACCGGTTCGGTCCTCGTATGTACCATCGGCGGCACGGGTCGACGCAATCACGACCAGCGCCCGACGGCTATCTCCGCCCTCGACATTCACGACGTCTCCTCCAGCGACCAGTCCCCGCTTTTGCCCCCGGACTTGGCAAGCACCTCGATATCGGTGATCCGCGCGTGCTTATCGACGGCCTTAATCATGTCGTAGAGGGTGAGCGCCGCCGTGCTGACCGCTGTCAGCGCTTCCATTTCCACACCGGTGCGCGAGCTGGTGCGCACAGTCGCTCGAATCTCCACCTGGTCACCGTCCGGGGCGAAGTCCACCGTGATGGCGCCAAGTGGCAGTGGATGGCACAGCGGAATCAGATCGCTAGTGCGCTTGGCCCCCAAAATCCCTGCGATCCGAGCGACCGGCAGAGCCTCCCCCTTAGGCAAGTCGCCGTCAGCGATCCTCTGCACAACATCCGTCCTGGTCAGGAGTCGGGCCCGGGCTGTGGCTTGGCGCGAGGTCACGGCTTTGGCGGTCACATCGACCATGTGCGCCGACCCATCGCCCCGGACGTGACTCAAACCTCCGCTGCCCGCCGGTTTAGTCACGGGCGTCTCATCTGGACGCGGAATTGTTGACGTCATCCCAGAATCCTTACATCGACCTCGTCGCCGTCGCGCAGAATAGTCACGTCGGCGGGAACCCGGATTAAACAGTTTGAATCAGCAAAAGCACCGAGCAAGTGCGATGAGGGGCCTCCGACCAGGGACACCCCATCCCCAGCGACCCGGGCACGCCGCCACTGCACCAAACCCTCCGGTGAGGTCACCGTCCCCTCGGGAAGTCGCAGCGGTAGCCGGGCAAGAACCCGGCCAGAAGTTCCGCCGCGCAGGGCCGGTCGGACGAACAGTTCGACGCTGAGCAGGGCCGAGACCGGGTTACCCGGAAGAGCGATCCACGGAATCTGAGCTGCCCCGAGCGTCACCGTGCCGAGCCCCTGGGGACCGCCCGGTTGCATTCCGACCCGGGTGAAGGTGAGGTCGATAGCAGGCTTACCCGGGAGCTGTGCCGCTTGCTTCACCACTTCAAACGCCCCGGCGCTCACGCCACCCGAGCTCACCACCAGGTCAATCATGCCGGTGTAGGTGCCGATCAGTTCGCGCAAAGCCATCGGGTCATCGCTGACCACTTCGCTTGCGATCACTTCGGCGCCCATATCTTCCAGCATTGCCCTGATCCCGGTGGTGTTCGCATCGAACGCCAAACCGTCAGTGCGCAGAGCACCCGGGGCGACGAGTTCGGTGCCGGTGGACAGCACGAGCACTCGCCGTGGCCTGACCACTTCGACTTCGCTGATCCCGCAGGAGGCCAGCAGAGCTAACCGAGAGGGGGTGAGCCGGTCCCCGGCAGCGACCAAGTTCGCACCCGCGTGTGTGTCTGAACCGCGACGGCGAACATAGAGGCCTGCCAGCGGTTTATTCATCATCTCGACGGGGATGCGCAGCTCCACCCGGTCAGCTGCCTCGTGTGAAAACCGTCCGAGTGCTGAGCATTCGACGGGAATGACGCAGTCGGCACCGTGCGGCATGGCGGCACCGGTCATAATGGGCGCGGCGTGCCCGGGGGGAAGATCGACAGGCGGTGCCCCAGCTGGGGTCATGCTCGCCAGCGGAAGATCAATCCGATAGGCCGTGGCGTCAGAGGTCAGCACCCCGCGCGCACTCGACGAATCTTGGGTCACCATGCCGTTGTCGAGCAGCGTCGGCAGATCCTCCGCGCGCACCGCGTAGCCGTCCATGGCGGAGTTATCCACACCAGGCACGTCGACCGACGAGGTGATTTCATCCCACGCGCAGCGACCGAGCGCTGCGCTCAGGGGCAGAGTCAATGGCTCTCGTGAGGATGCGAGCAGGGCCCGCACTCGATCCGCATAGGTGTCGATATCCTCTCGTGCGGTGTCCGCTGGCACGCCTTGGCGCGCAGACGAATGGCGCGCAGTCGAGTGGTGCATAGTTAAACCTCACAGACGTCGGGGAACCGAGCGGCGGATGAGCGGGTAACACTTCCCATCATGGCACTTTCGTCGCGCCATGATCATCACAGCAAGTGGTGCCGTTACCGCCTCCATGAGCAGCGGCGTGGTGCTCCCGTTGCCTGACATGACGGCTATCCAGGTGATCAGTGCCTTGATCGTCACAGTGAGTAAGGAACAGATCAGACCTTTTCACTGCCCATCAGGATCGACGTGAGGATGCTCATCTCTCCGCGACCGCGCGCCTCGCTATGCTGGGGAGGCATCGCACAACGAGGGCGAGCCGACAGCAACCACCATGAAGAACCGTGAGGAGGTCGGATGCCCCGCAAGCGTGTCGAGCTGGGAATGCCGCGCATGTCGCGCAGCGTTGACCCGGTCACTATACCCGGACGGTCTTTGCCGCATGACGGCACTGGCGATGAGCGCACCCGCCCTGCGTCATCGGGTCTTGTCGATACGTATGGGCGCACCGCTACCGATCTGCGGGTTTCGCTGACGGACTTCTGCAATTTGCGTTGCACTTACTGCATGCCAGCTCAGGGGTTAGATTTTCTGCGCAAAAACCAGTTGATGAGCACTGATGAAATCGTTCGGCTCGTCGATATTGCGGTTCATCATCTCGGCGTTCAGCAGGTGCGGTTTACCGGCGGGGAACCGCTCACTCGACCTGAACTACCCGAGATCCTCTCGGCGGTTGCGTCGCTATCGCCGCGTCCTGATCTATCGCTGACCACAAATGCGATTGGTTTGGATACCCGCGCCGAGGCGCTGCGCCAGGCGGGGCTCAACCGGGTCAATGTGTCGCTGGATTCCGTGGTGTCCGAAACTTTCGAGCGTCTGACCCGCCGTCCGCTGCTGCACCGGGTTCTGGATGGGATCGACGGGGCGCTGGCTGCGGGGCTTACGCCGCTGAAGGTGAATGCGGTCCTCATGCCGGGAATCAACGATCATGAAGCCGCTGATCTTCTGGCGTGGTGCCTCGACCGCGGTCTGCAACTGCGCTTTATTGAGCAGATGCCTTTAGACGCGGGGCATACTTGGCAGCGGCGTCAGATTGTGACGGCGTCCGATGTGCTGGACCTGCTGTCGCAGCGTTTTACCCTCACTGCCCATTCAGCTCCACGCAATGGCTCACCCGCGGAACTGTTCGATGTCCGGCAGGCAGGTAGCTCGACGAGTGATCCGGTGCTGGGGCAGGTTGGCGTGATTGCCTCTGTGACCCGTCCGTTCTGCGGCGATTGCCGACGCACCCGGCTCACTGCCGAAGGCCGCGTGCGCACCTGCTTGTTTGCGCGCGAGGAAACAGATCTGCTTACCTCGCTGCGGTCCGGGGCTAGCGACACGGAGATCGCTGATCTGTGGCGCCTCGCTCACTGGGGCAAACAGGCTGGTCACGGTATGAATCGTGAGGACTTCGTGCAGCCTGAGCGGCCAATGAGCGCAATTGGCGGGTAACCCGCCGTGCACCGCATCCCTCTTCGTACCGCACCCGCCGTCATGGCGTCCGTCGAGACAGACCCAAGGAGCCTCCCATGCCCGCTGTAAACCTCCGCTTTTTCGCTGCCGCCGCCGCGACGATGCGCACCGACGAACTATCCGTTGACGCCTGCACACTCGGCGACGCCTTATCGGCGGCCAAGGCTCACGGCGAGGCGAACGGTGACTCCACCGCCGCCACGGTGATTGACCGGTCTAGCTACCTGCTTAACCGCGTCTCGTGCGCTGACCTGACCACTGGACTCTCCAACGGGGACCAGATCGACGTTTTGCCGCCTTTTGCGGGTGGGTGAGTGCGCCCACGCGCGAGGTTGGCATGGGTTGGCATCACTTCGCTAGGCCCCATGTCGATCAAGCCCCGCATCACCGCACGATCCGTCTGTCACCCCAGGACATATTTGCCGATTCGGCAAACCTGATTGCCAATCCGGTTTCCTCCTAGCGACGGTAGGTTCCCACTACCAAAACTAGGAGCACAGCATGCGACTTTCACAGGGTCAGATCTGCCAGGCGATCATCGTGGGGGTCGGAGCGACCGCCGTTATGGACGCAACGGCTGAGGTACTTCGACGCACCCGCGGGACTCGTTCCCTGGACTATGCACTGGTAGGGCGATGGCTCGGCCACATGAAGCGCGGCCAATTCCGCCACGACTCCATCAGCGCAGCGCAACCCGTCCCCCACGAACGCGCCCTCGGATGGAGTGCCCACTACGGGATTGGCGCGAGTTTCGCGGTGACCATGGCCGCAATCAAACCTCAGCTGCTCGACCGGCCCAAGCTGCTTCCAGCAGTCACGATGGGTCTCGCCACACTAGCGGCACCGTGGTTCCTCATGCAGCCAGCCTTCGGATTCGGTGTGGCCGCCTCGAAGACACCAAACCCCGCCCAAGCTCGTCTCGGGAGCATCCGCGCACACGGAGCCTACGGAGTAGGACTGTGGCTGTCCGGAATCGCGTGCACGCGGGCTCACCGCCTCATCTCGACCCCATCCCCTCACCGTCGGGCCCTATGAGGTGCATTCGCTGGCCTTGCAAACCGAGCAGACTTAAGACTTCCACGGGAGCGGAGCCAGTGCTTCCAAACCAGTGCGGGGTGCGGGTGTCGAATTCCGCCGCTTGCCCAGGACTCAGAACCTGGTCATAGTCGCCGACAATCAGTCTGAGGTCCCCAGACAGCACATACAGCCACTCATAGCCTTCATGACGGCACAGGTGTGGCGTGTTCCTCGTCGTCGGAAAAACCATCTTCACGGCCTGCTGAGGCCCGGGCACATGGGTTAGAGGGATGACCGTTATTCCGTTGCGCCGCACCGGGCGTGGGTGCACCCGAGGATCTCCAACTGCGGGTGCACCCACAAGATCATCTAGCGGCACTCCATAGACCCGAGATAACGGCAGGAGTAGCTCCAGGGTTGGCTTGCGCCCACCAGATTCCAGCCGCGACAGCGTCGAGACTGAGATCCCCGTGGTCCGGGCGAGCTCGTCCAAGGTGATGCCGCGCGCGTGCCGAACGCTGCGCAGACGCCGCCCAACTTCTCCGATCAGATCACCCAAAACTCTCCTCCGTCACCCATCCACAGGCATGATGCCTATCACTTAGCTGCCCCTAAGTCGGCTAACAAACCTCCCACAGCGCGGTCCTAAGCCCGACATGGCCCACAGCCGGGACCTTAGACCTCAATAAATCCCCTGGTCGAAGCTAAAAAAAGCTAGCTTATACCACAGTCAAGTCCCTCCCCGTCTTTCAGCTCGCTTTAATAAACCCGGGTGGACCCTGAAAAGATCACCGTGTCCGGTCGCAGAACCCCTCCTCCGGACTGTCGCGGTCCCGCGACATCGATCGTTTTCTACACCGGACGCACCCCGAGTGCGTCCAACTCATGAGAGCCCCGGAGGATCACGTGTCCACCACGTCCACCCGCCCGCGACGCCACGTCATAGAGTCCTGGAACCCTGAGGACCCCAAGAAGTGGAGCGCCAAGACCGCCTGGATAACCCTGGCCGTCTCCACCTACTCCATGACCATCGCGTTTTGCGTGTGGTTCCTGGTCAGCGCTATTGCACCGAAGCTGAACGACATCGGCTTCCACTTCGATAAGGGCCAGCTGTACTGGCTCGCAGCCATGCCAGGCCTATCAGCAGGTCTGATCCGGCTGTGTTACATGTTTTTGCCCCCGATCATCGGCACCCGCAAACTGATCGGGTTCTCGTCCCTGCTCTACATCATCCCGATGGTGGGCTGGTTCTTCGCGGTGCAGAACTCGCACACCTCGTACGTCACTCTGCTGATCTTGGCCTTTATCTGCGGTATCGGCGGCGGTTCCTTTTCCGGCTACATGCCCTCGACCGGCTACTTCTTCCCCAAGCGCCTGCAGGGAACCGCGCTGGGTATCCAAGCCGGCATCGGTAACCTCGGCATGTCGATCATCCAGTTGGCCAGCCCCCTGCTGATGGGTGTCGGCCTGTTCGGTATCACCTTCATTCCAGCGCAAAAACTCAACGATGGCGGCCAGCTGTGGGTTCACAACGCGGCCATCTTCTTCGTTCCGTGGACCATCATCGCTGCGATCTTCGCCTTCACCCTGCTAAAAGACGTTCCGGTGAAAGCGAACCTGCGTCAACAGATGCACATTTTCAGCAATGTGAACACTTGGCTGATGACCATCCTGTACGTGATGACCTTCGGCCTGTTTGCCGGGTTCTCAGCCCAGTTCGCCCTGCTGATCAACAACAGCTTCGGCAAAGCCAGCGACTTCGCCGGACACTTCGATCATCTGCCCGCAGGCGCCACCTACGCCTTCCTCGGCCCGCTCATTGGTTCGCTGGTACGCGTCATCTGGGGACCGCTGTGCGATAAGTTCGGCGGCGCGATCTGGACCTTCGTCTCCGCAGTCGGTATGGCCATCACACTGTTCATCTGCGCCGCGTTCCTCGCGCCCACCAGCCCCTCCCAGTTCCCGTTCTTCCTGTGGGGCATGCTCGCCATGTTCTTCTTCTCGGGAATTGGCAACGCTGGCACCTTCAAACAGATGCCGATGATCATGCCTAAAATCCAGGCCAGCGGAGCCATCGGATTCACCGCCGCCATCGCGTCCTTTGGCCCGTTCTTCGTCGGTATCGCGCTCAGCGGCCTCGGCCCAGTCACCTGGTTCGTGATCTGCGGTATCTACTGCGTGATCTGCGCGATCATCTGCTGGATCCAGTACGCCAGGCCCAAAGCACCCTTCCCGGGCTGATCCGCCTGTGCGGGCGCGAGCCAGTGCTGAGCCAGGACACCACCCAGTCCCTCATCCACCGATAGCACGGTTCGCGCCCATCATCTTCCTCTCGTCACTCGCCGCCATCCATTCGAGGAGTCACCTTCGATGAGCGACCCCACTCACACCACCTCGCAGACCTCCGGCTCAGCTCTGCTGCGCTTCGGTTCCTGGCTGCGCCGCGGCAAAGCCTCACCCGATGCTCGCCAGATCTTCCTCGACGGCGGACGCGATGCCGACACCTTCTACCGCGACCGGTGGAGTTACGACAAGGTCGTACGATCCACTCACGGGGTGAACTGCACCGGTTCCTGTTCGTGGCGGGTGTATGTCAAGGACGGTTTGATTACTTGGGAATCCCAGGAGATCGACTATCCGTCGACCGGCCCCGACCTGCCCGAGTATGAACCTCGCGGATGCCCGCGCGGCGCGGCGTTCTCGTGGTACGAGTATTCCCCGACCCGGATCCGTTTCCCGTACGTACGCAGCGTGCTGCTGGAAATGTATCGCTCAGCCCGCAGCCAGGGCATGGATCCGGTGGAAGCCTGGGCATCTATCGTCGAGGACCCGACTAAAGCCCGCCGTTACAAAAAAGCCCGTGGAAAAGGCGGGATGGTGCGTTGTACCTGGGATGAGGCGATGGAAATCGTCGCCGCCGCCAATGTGCACACCATCAAGACCTACGGTCCGGACCGCGTCGCCGGGTTCTCGGTGCTGCCCGCCACTTCGCTGGTGTCCTTCGGTTCGGGGTCGCGCTATCTACAGCTGATCGGTGGTGTGAACCTGTCGTTCTACGACTGGTATGCGGACCTCCCACCCGCTTCCCCCCAGGTGTTCGGCGATCAGACCGATGTCCCCGAAGCCGGTGACTGGTTCAACTCCCAGTACCTCATCATGTGGGGATCCAATATTCCGGTCACCCGCACCCCTGATGCACACTTTATGACCGAGGCGCGCTACCACGGTCAGAAAGTGGTTACGGTCTCCCCTGACTTCGCCGACAACACCAAGTTCGGTGACGAGTGGCTGCGGGTTAACCCGGGCACGGATGGGGCTCTGGCGCTGGCCATGGGGCACGTGATTCTCTCCGAGTTCCATGTGGACCGCCAAACCCCACGGTTCCTCGACTATATGAAGCGCTACACGGACTCGTGCTTCCTCATCTCCTTGGAGGAGAGCGACGAGGGCCTGATCCCCGGCCACTTCCTGACCGCTAAAGACCTGGGCGGACAGCTCGCAGAGACCGAGAATGCCGACTACCGTCTGCTGGTAATGGACCAGTCCGGGGAGGTCAAAGATCCAGGCGGCACCCTCGCGGACCGTTATGGGGAAGCCGGGAAGGGCCGCTGGAACCTCACCCTGGATGGGGTCGATCCGCTGATTAGCCTGTTCTCTGAGACCGCAGAGACTGCTGAGGTGTGCCTGCCCCGCTTCGATTTGCCCGGGGAGAAAACTCCCGAGGGTCCGGTCGGTGCCGGGGTGCTGCGCCGAGGTGTGCCGGTGCGCAGGGTGGCAGGCAAGTTGGTGACCACCGTGTATGACTTGCTGCTTGCCCAGTACGGGGTGGCGCGAAGCAACCTGCCTGGGTCGTGGCCGACGGGCTACGAGGACTCCACCCAGGTCGGAACCCCTGCGTGGGCGGAGGAACTGACCGGTGTGCCCGCCAACGCGATTGCGAGGATTGGCCGGGAATTCGCGATGAATGCGGAAGAAACCGGTGGTCGCTCCATGGTGGTGATGGGTGCGGGGATCAACCACTACTACCATGCCGATACGATTTACCGCACGATTCTTGCTCTGACCAGTATGTGCGGGACCCAGGGCGTGAATGGCGGTGGCTGGGCTCATTATGTTGGACAGGAGAAAGTTCGCCCGACCACCGGATGGGCGCAGTTCTCGTTTGCTTTGGACTGGCAGCGCCCGGCCCGACAGATGATCGCGACTGGTTTTTGGTATCTCATCACCGATCAGTGGCGCTACGACGCCACCATGGCCGACCGGCTCGCCTCCCCGCTGTCCGGGGACACCTTTAAGAACATGACCGCTGCGGATACCTTGGTGGAGGCAGCTCAACGAGGATGGATGCCCGCATATCCGACCTTTAATCGGTCCAGTTTGCAGCTGGCTGACGAGGCGGAAGCCGCGGGAATGGAGGTTCCCGCCTACATCGCGCAGGAACTCACCGCCGGTCGACTCGGATTCGCCTGCGAGGATCCCGATGGCCCGACCAACCATGCCCGGGTGCTGTTTAACTGGCGCACCAACTTGATGGGCTCCTCAGCCAAAGGCACCGAGTTTTTCCTGCGTCACATGCTCGGGGTGGATTCCGATGCCTCGGCACCGGAACTTGAGGAACCGATGCGCCCGCGTTCGATCCGGTGGCACGACAAAGCCCCCGAGGGCAAGCTCGACCTCATGGTGACTGCCGACTTCCGCAACACCTCGACCACCATCGTTTCGGATGTTGTGTTGCCTGCGGCCACCTGGTACGAAAAGTACGACCTGTCCAGCACTGATATGCATCCATTTGTGCATTCCTTCAACGCGGCGATTGATCCGCCGTGGGAAGCTCGCACCGACTTCGCGCTCTTCCAGGATCTCGCCGGTCGGGTTTCGCAGCTGGCAGCAAGGCATTTGGGTACTCGCAAAGATGTAGTCGCAGCCCCGCTGATGCACGACACTCCCGACGAGTTGCACGGTGCCGGTGGCGCGGTGCCTCCGCGCGAGGTCTGCGGCTGGGTTCCGGGCGTCACCATGCCGAAACTCTCCGTCATTGAACGCGATTACACGGCAATCAGGGAGAAGTACGACGCGATTGGGCCGCTGCTAGAAAAGGTCGGCATGGCCACCAAGGGTGTGCATTTCGATCCCACTCCCGAGGTCCAAGCGCATGGTAAAAAGCACGGTCTGCTCCCCACTCCGATCGGCCCCCGCCCAGCAATCGACACCGACATCAAAGCGGCAGAGATGATCCTGTCGATGTCAGGAACGACCAACGGGCGCCTGGCGTACACCGGGTTTAAGAACCTCGATGCGCGCACCGGCACCCAGACCGCCGATCTGGCCGAGGGATCACTCGATAAGCGCATTAGCTTTGCCGATGTGCAGTCACAGCCTCAATCCGTGGTGACCTCACCGGAATGGTCGGGCTCGGAGCACGGAGGTCGCCGGTACACCTCATTCGCAATTAACGTCGAACGCAATAAGCCGTGGCACACCCTGTCGGGCCGTATGCACTATTTCATCGACCACGACTGGTTCCGCGCCATGGGCGAATCGATGCCGGTGTTCCGTCCCCCGTTGGATCTGCATCATCTCTACGGTGAAGCCGCTCCCGGAATGCGCAGCCGAAGCGGGGATGGTGCCGCTGAGGTCGCGGTGCGGTATTTAACGCCGCACAACAAGTGGGCTATTCACTCCCAGTATTTCGACAACGAGCTGATGCTCACCCTAGGCCGCGGCGGTCAGGTGGTGTGGATGTCACCCGCCGACGCCGAGAAGATCGGTGTCAAAGACAACGAGTGGATTGAGGCCCGCAACCGCAACGGCGTGGTCACTGCTCGCGCGGTGGTCTCGCACCGTATCCCCGAGGGCACCGTGTTCTTGCACCACGCGTCTGAGCGGACCATGAACACGCCGCTGAATGCGTCGACCGGGCGCCGTGGCGGCACGCATAACTCGCTCACCCGGATCATTTTGAAGCCGTCGCATATGGCTGGTGGCTACGGTCACCTGACCTACGCCTACAACTACATCGGCCCCACGGGCAACCAACGCGACGAGGTCACCGTGATCCGTCGCACCACCCAGGAGGTGCAGTTCTGATGCGTGTCATGGCACAGATCGCCATGGTGATGAATCTCGATAAGTGTATCGGGTGTCATACCTGTTCGGTGACCTGCAAGCAGGCGTGGACCAACCGCGAGGGCACCGAGTACGTCTGGTTCAACAATGTGGAGACGCGCCCGGGCGTGGGCTATCCCCGCACCTGGGAGGACCAGGATCGGTGGAAGGGCGGCTGGGAACGCGATCAGCGGGGTCGTTTAAAGCCTCGCCAGGGCGGGCGGCTGCGGACGCTGGAGAAGATCTTCGCGAACCCGGATATGCCTGAGCTAAAGGACTACTACGAGCCGTGGACGTACGAATACGACAAACTGTTGCAGGCCCCGGCCGGGCAACAGAATCTTCCGGTGGCCCGGGCGGTCTCGAAGATCACGGGCGAGCATCAGGACACGCTGTCCTGGGGCCCTAACTGGGACGATAACCTCGGCGGTTCCATGGAGACGCTGGATAGCGACCCGGTGCTCAAGCAGATGAATCTCTCGGTCACCAAGTCCATCGAGAGCTCGTTCATGTTCTACCTGCCGCGCATTTGTGAACACTGCTTGAATCCGACCTGCGTGTCCTCCTGCCCGTCGGGCGCGATGTATAAGCGCTCCGAGGACGGCATTGTACTGGTGGACCAGGATCGTTGCCGCGGCTGGCGCATGTGCGTGTCCGGTTGCCCGTACAAGAAGGTGTACTTCAACCATCACACGGGTAAGGCCGAGAAATGCACAATGTGCTACCCGCGTCTTGAAGTTGGGCAGCCGACAGTGTGCTCGGAGACCTGCGTGGGCCGTCTGCGCTATCTCGGTGTGCTGTTGTACGACGCCGACCGGGTCGGGGAGGCTGCCGCCACCGAAAATCCACAGGACCTGTATCGGGCTCAACGTGACATTCTGCTGGACCCGCACGATCCCGAAATCGCTGGCCAGGCCCTTGCCAATGGGGTTCCGGCGTCCTGGATTGAAGCGGCCCGCCGCTCCCCGGTATGGGATCTGATCTCCCGGTACGAAGTGGCTCTGCCGCTGCACCCGGAATACCGCACGCTGCCGATGGTCTGGTACATCCCGCCGCTGTCTCCCGTCGTGGACGAGGTGACGGCCTCGGGCAACGACGGTGAGAACCACCGGATTTTGTTTACGGCGATCTCCCGGATGCGGATCCCGCTGGAATACCTGGCGGGGCTGTTCACCGCGGGTGACACCAAGCCGGTGGAGTACTCACTGCGCCGTCTGGCTGCCATGCGCAGCTACATGCGCGATGACTTCAACGGCAAAACTCCCGACGAGGAAATTGCCCGGGCTGTCGGCACCACCGGCGAGGACCTGAAAGCGATGTACCGGCTGCTGTCCATTGCGAAGTACGACGATCGTTTCGTCGTACCCACGACCCATCCGGAGCTACCCCGGGGCATTTCCGAGCTGGAAGGGTGTCCGCTGAACAACCCGGGCGGGCCGGGCATGGATTCGATCGGGTCCTTCCACGGCATTGCCGAGGGCCGCAAGCGTCTCCCCCTGACGGTGGTCTGAGATGGCAGCCACCTTCGTGGGCGCTCCTCGATTGCCGTTCGCTACCCAGGTGGAGTGCACCCCGGAGCAGAAAAGGGTGCTGTTCATGGCGCTTTCGCTGCTGCTGGATTATCCGGGAGAGGATGCCTTCCAGCACCTGGACGCGGTGGAGCAGGCGCTCGATGAACTGCCCGAGCACTTGGCGCACAACATCAGCGCTTTTGCGTCGTCGGCACGTGACCTGGGGTTGTCCTGCTTGCAGTCCCATTACGTCGATACCTTCGATCAGCGCCGACGGTGCGCCCTGTATCTGACCTATTACACCGATGGGGATACCCGCACCCGGGGTTCAGCGCTAGTGGCTTTCCGTGAGTTACTGGCCCGCTCGGGGTGGGAGATTCAGCGTGGTGAACTGCCCGATTATCTTCCGCTCGTGCTGGAGTTCTGCGCCCGAGAAAATTCTGAGGAGGCTGGCGAGCTGCTGCGAGCAAGCCGAGAGGGACTGGAGGTGATCCGGTCCGCACTGATGGGGTACAACTCGCCCTATCAGCACCTCCTCACCGCCCTGTGTGCAGCGTTACCGCCGCTGACCGAGGAGAAACTGCGCGCCTACCGTCGCCTCATCAGCCAGGGTCCACCCACTGAGCTGGTCGGGATCCAGGACGGCACTATGCCGCCCTTTGGTGCCAACCACGGGTCGATACCGGCCGCGCTCGCCGCAACCCAGCCGACGACTGGCCATCATGCTCCTGCCTCCGATGGCCGTGAGCAGCTGCAACCCCTGAGCAGCGAAAGCACCCTTCATCCGTCAGCGGTTGCGCCCGACTCCGCTACCCGCCCCGATTCGACCGAGGAGTGAGGACATGAACGCCCTCGACATCATCCTGTGGATCGTCCTTCCGTACCTGTCCATCGTGATTTTGATCGCCGGATTGATCTGGCGCTATCGCACGGACCAATTCGGGTGGACCAGCCGATCCAGCCAGATTTATGAGCGCCGTATCCTGCGCTGGTCTTCTCCCCTGTTCCATATCGGGATGCTGTTTGTGTTTATCGGGCACCTGATGGGCCTGGCGATTCCCGAGTCCTGGACGTCTGCTATCGGGATCTCCGAGTACGCCTACCACTTGATCGCCACGATTCCCGGCACTATTGCTGCCCTCATGGTGATCGTCGGGCTCGCCGGTTTGATCTGGCGGCGGATTGTCAATAAGTCCGTGCGCCTGGCGACCTCCCCGATGGACAAGGTTATGTACGTCCTGCTGTCGATTCCGATTCTGCTCGGTGGTGCCGCAACCGTTATTCACCAAATCTTCGGTGGCGGGTACGATTATCGTCAGACAATCAGTCCGTGGTTCAGGTCCATCGCGCTCCTGCATCCCGATCCACAGCTCATGTTGTCGGTTCCGCTGGTCTACCAGTTGCACATTATCGCCGGCATGCTACTTCTGTGCCTATGGCCGTTTACTCGGCTCGTGCACGTGGTGTCTGCACCGGTGGGATATGTGAGCAGGCCGCATGTGGTCTACCGCTCACGGCGCCCCGCAACCTCGACCACACCCCGTCGTCGAGGCTGGTGATAGGCGCCGGCACCGCTCGACCCGCTTGTCGCCCCTCCCCCGAAAGGACGCAGGCATGCACCACACGAGGAGATGTTGTGTCCGATCACACCGCACGGCTGGACTTGAGCGCGCTGCTGCGCACCATGAGCACGCTGACCCCTGCTCAGCAAACCGTTTTAAATACGATTGATTCCTTTGATGCACCGGTGACGGTGGCTGAGCTGGCGGCCAAGCTCGGGCTGCACGCCAATTCGGTGCGGGAGTCCATTGATGCACTGTGCGCGCTCGGGGTGGCCCGGCGCGAGCGTCTTCCGGTAAAGGGCCGGGGTCGTCCGGCGTGGGGGTATACGGCGCTGGTTCCCAGCCAGCCTGATTTCCCGATTCTGCTGATGCGGCTGTTTGTGGACGCCACCGTGCAGTTTTTGCACGAGAACTCATCTCAGCCCACCCAGGATGCCACCCGCATTGGCAAGCTGTGGGCTCAGCAGCTGGTCCGTGCCGGAACCATTCCCGACCACTCCGGCAGCATCCCCGGGGTCGGGGCCGGGGGTACACACGGAGCGTCCGCCACTGCGGCCGCAAATGACGCGTCACTCCCGTCCGGCGGGGGTTCCTCTTCCGGCGGGGCCTTCTCTTACGGAAGCGACCCGAGCAAGACTTTCCGGTCCCGGGTCGCAAAGCTGCGTCATCTGCTCGCCGCGATGGGTTTTGGCGCTACCATGCCCGAGGACTCTAATCTGCGGATTGACCTGCACTCATGCCCGTTTATCGATAATGGCACCGTGGACCCGTTGGTGTGCGCTATCCATGCCGGGCTGATGCAAGGGATTCTCGACAACACGTCACAGGGTCGAATCGGCGCCGACCTTGAACGCGGCCAGGCGGATGGCAGTCACGACGGCACCTGCGCTGTCACGCTGGTTCCGACCGGTCATCACGGCCCACCCGTTCAGACTCTGGCGACCGCGGTACCGAGTGCCCCTGCGGCTGCGGCGGCCACTGTGGTGTCCGGCAGCCGTCGTCGCGCTGAGTCTGCTAGCCGACAGGTGCTCACACAATAGTCGCCGCCCATGCCCATGCCCATGCCCATGCCCATGCCCATGCCCATGCCCATGCCGTAGTTGGCGTCAGCTCCATAGCTGTTGTCAACGTCCAAAGCTGTTATCGATGCCCGAAGCTGTTATCAATGCCCAAGCATGCTCTGGGCAGCCGAGTACCCGCCATTCATAGTGAGCGCATTGAACCCGGCCTCAGCCAGGCGTGACCGGGCAGCTGCCGACCGAATCCCCCCTTGGCAGTACAAAACAGCGCCGCTCAGGCCCGTCGCAATGCGGTAGCGTTCACGCAAAAGGCGGTCGGCCGCATGCGGATCATCGAGCAGACGATCCATCGGAATGTGCACCGCCCCGGGCAGCATCCCAAAAGCTACTTCGTCATCGTTGCGAATATCAACCAGGGCCCGGCCAGAATCCACGAGCGCGGCGACATCTGCGATACCAACCCCACCATCTGCCCGCGGAACCCCGCAAAAATCCTGGTAATCGACCAGTTCGGTGACGGCAGCCCGGTTCGGGTTGCGCGCAATATCCAGGTGCGTCCAGCGCGCGCCTAACGCGTCGTACAGGGCGATACGCTCGAGCAACACGTCTCCGATCCCGGTCAGGATTTTTACCGCTTCATTTGCCATCGCGGATCCGATCTGGCCGCACAGCATGCCGAGCACTCCGGCTTCCGCACAGTTTTGTACGCTGCCCGGTGGCGGCGGAGTGGGGTGCACATCGCGGTAGGTGACACCGCGGCCACCCGCGTTCCAGAACACCGCGAGCTGGCCGTCGAACGCGAGGATCGATCCCCAGACTAGGGGGAGGTCAAGAATCTCGCAGGCATCCGAGACCAGATAGCGGGTGGGGAAATTGTCGGTCCCGTCGATCACAACATCGTGGCCCGCAAGGATGTCCAAGGCGTTGCTGGAATCGAGCACCTGGGGAATGCAGCTCACCGTAACCAAGGGGTTGATGGCCGCGATCCGTGCAGCAGCGGAGTCAACTTTCAAGGTGCCGAGGGTGTCGTGGCCGTGGATGATTTGGCGTTGAAGATTCGTGTCATCGACCTTGTCTGCGTCAATCACCGTCAGGTGCCCGACACCTGCGGCTGCCAAATAGAGCAACACGGGTGAGCCGAGTCCTCCCGCGCCGACAACGGCGACGCGGGAGTTCTTCAGCCGACGCTGACCGAGGTCACCGAATACCGGCAACGTCAGGTGCCTGGCGTAGCGGCGACGTTCTTCATCGCTCAGTTCCGCGGCGGGGGTCACCGGCTCGGGCCGGGACATGAGGCGAGGCTGTTCATCCAATGCGGGCATGTATCCATTCTCCCGCACCGCGCGAGTCCTTTGCTGGACCGAATAGCCCTGACAGAGCTAGTTCTAAACAGCCTCACCTGAGTCGGCAGAATAGTTTTACCGGCCGATCACCAGCTCAGCTCTTTAACTTGGGTGAGCCCTTGGTATAGCCGACCATGGTCCAATCCAGGCTCTGGAACCCGCGCGGCCCGTAGTTTGCGAGCGTTTCATCCAAGACGGTGAAGTTGTAGGCCTGCCAGAGTGGCAGGGTGCCCGCCAGGGTCCACAGTTTGGAATCGAGCTCGTTTTCCAAGTCGATTCGCTTTTTCTCATCCGTCTCTTGGGCGGCCTGATTCAGTAGCTTGTCGACCTCGGGGTCGCTGACTTTGCCGAAGTTCTGCTCTCCGTTCGTGCGCCAGATCGCATCACTTCCGGAGAAGAAGGGGGTACCCAGCCAATAGAACATAGCCAGGTCAAAATCCCCGGGGATTACATATTTCGAGAACAGGTCACTCGGCGGCACTTTCTGAATCTTCAAGGTGATACCAGCATCTTGAAGATTCTTGCGCACCACCGGAATAATGGCTTCATTCTCTTTGGCAACAGCCGCGTAGACATAAGAGATTTCCAACGGCTTGCCGTCCTTCACAGCCTTGCCGTTTTGCATCGTGTAACCGGCCTCTTGAAGGTGCTTCTTGGCAGACTCCAGATCATACTTGCCGTACTCAGCTGAGTTATCTTTATATCCGTCCTGATTGGTCATAATCATGTGGTTACCCAGCACGGAGGTTTCCTTCGGATACGGCATGGTTGAGTTCACCGAAAGGAATGCTTCCTTGCGGTTAATCGCGTTGAACACCGCGCGCCGCACATGAACGTCGGCCAGCGGGCGACCCTCCGCGCCATTGAGCGTAAAGTGAGCCCAGTTGGGTCCTGCAGCTTTACGCAAGGTAATCCCGTTCTTGCCGACCATCCCTTTCACCACAGAATAGACCGCGGGGATGTTCGCGCCGACCACATCGAGCTGACCATTTTTAAATGCCGTGGCCGCCGCGGACATATCCTCAACCGTGGTCCACAGGACCTGCTTAAGGAAGGGTTTATCTCCCGCCCAGTTCTCATCCGGAACCAGGGTGACGGTCTTATTACCCGGATCGATTTTGTCGATTTTGAAGGGACCGCCGGTGACCTTCGGCCCATCAGCCCAGCCAGTATTAAATGCCTCCGCTGAGGCCGCGAGGGAGTCGGGCATCAGTCCCAGAAGCCTTTTCCAGTCAGCATAGGGCTCTTTAAAAGTGATCACCGCGGTGTGATCGTTTTTGCCCTGCTCAATCTTTTCGACCTTGTCATACCCCTCAGACGAGGCAACCTGATAACCAGGCTTGGAGCCATTCATCACCGTGAACACGTTCTCGATCGACTTATAGTCGATTGGGGTGCCGTCTGACCATTTAAAACCGGGTTTCAGTTCAGCCTCGACGGTGAACGGATTATCCTTCACCTTTTCAATGCGCAGTGTGGTTTGCGGATCCTTGGTAACTTCACCTTTGGCATCCGAGACAATCATGCCCGGTATCACCATGTCCATAATGCTATTGGTCTCACCGTCGTTGCCGTCAGCGGAAAAGGCGTTCCAGTTCGCCGGAAACGCTCCAAGAGCTAGGCGCAGGGATCCACCCTCGCCAATCTCGTCTCGCTTCTTGGGATTCATATCGTTCTGCTTGGCGGCGATTTTCTCACCGGTGCGGCCCGCTCCACCTTTGTCACCGTCGGCACCGTCCCCAGCTTTGGAGCACCCTGCTAGAGCCACTGCGGACAGAGCGGAGGCACCGAAGAGAGTGCGTCGCGTGAGTTTCATACCTGCTCCTTCATCCTTTTCGGGGCGGAAGCACCCCGCTGCATTGCGAGAGGCGGCCAGCCAGACGGTCCATGGTTCATCGTGCTCCTCTGCGATACGCGATTCCCACTCACGCTGCGCCAACCGCCTTTTAGTCCCACCGAGCACATACGTGGGCCATGCATGATTCGGGCGCAGTTGTGATAGCGAAGCTATCCCCTCATTGTTTCCAATCAGCCGCATCCGATCAGCACCGCTCAATGCGCGTTACTCGATCTGCACTAAGCATCCCATTTACCGTGAAGGGACTCAACGTCTTACGGCAACAAATACGTTGCAATCAAGAGGAAAGGGGCTGAGTACTTACGCACTCAGCCCCTTAATAGCTCTGCGGGCCATACCTCGTCACATGGATAAGGTGTACCGCATTAAGCGATCAGCTCTTCAGCTTGGGCGATCCCTTGGCGTAGCCGATCTTGGTCCAGTCCAACATCTCAAAACCGCGCGCCCCGAAGTTCGCGAGGGTTTCATCCTGGGTGTAGAAGTCGAAGGACTGCCACAGCGGAAGTGTGCCGGCGAGTTCCCAGAGCTTGGTATCGATCTCGTTCGCTTCGCTAATCCGCTTGCTGTCGTCGGTTTCCTTCGCTGCCTTATCGAGCAGCTTATCGACCTCGGCGTCTCCGACCTTGCCGTAATTCTGCTGACCGGTGGAGCGCCAGATGGCATCCCCGGAGGAGAAGAACGGATTTCCGACCCAGCCGTACAGCGACAAATCGAAGTTCCCGGGGATCACGTACTTTGAGAATAGGTCCGTCGGCGGCACCTTCTGCACCCGCATGGTAATGCCGATTTCCTGCAGATTCTTTTGCACAATCGGCACCACGGCCTCATTGGTCTTGGAGCCGTCGTTGTAGACGTAGGTGATCTCCAGCGGCTTGCCATCCTTCACGGCTTTGCCGTTTTCAATCTTGTACCCGGCCTCTTCCAGATGCTTTTTAGCCGCTTCGGGATCAAACTTGCCGTAATCGCCAGAGTTATCCTTGTACCCTTCCTGATTCGTCATCAGCATGTGGTTATTGAGCTGAGGATTATCTTTCGGGTATGGCATGGTTGCGTTCACTGAGAGGAAGGTGTCCTTGCGGTTAATCGCATTGAACACCGCCCGGCGCACATGGACGTCTTCCAAAGGCCGCCCTTTAGCACCGTTCAGCGTAATGTGCGTCCAGCTCGGACCGGCGGCCTTGCGCAGCGCAATCCCATTCTTGCCCACCATGTCCTTGACCACGGAATACATGGCCGGAACCGTGTTGTTGAGGGCGTCGAGCTGGCCGTTTTTAAACGAGGTGGCCGCCGCGGCCGGATCCTCAATTGTGGTCCACAAAATCTGCTTGAGGAACGGCTTATCGCCACTCCAGTTCTCATCCGGAACCAGGGTGACGGTCTTATTTCCCGGATCGAGCTTGCCAAGCTTATAGGGGCCCGCGGTCACCTTCGGTGCATCGATCCAACCGGTGTTGAAAGCTTCCGCGGAAGCCGCCAACGAATCAGGCATAACGGCGGGCAGACCCATCCAGTCAGACCAGGGTTCCTTAAACGTCACCACGGCAGTGAGGTTGTTTTTACCCTGCTCGATCTTCTCCACCTTGTCATATCCCTCCGAAGAGGCGATCTGGTAGGCGGGCTTAGAGCCGTTCATAATCGTGAATACGTTCTCAATCGACTTGTAGTCAATCAGGGTCCCATCCGACCACTTCAGATCCGGCCTGAGCTCGATTTCAATGGTCAAGGGCTCATCCTTAACCTTTTCCATCCGCTTCAAGTAATTCAGATTGGGTCCAATATTCCCCTTGGCGTCGGCCGTCCACAGTTCCACCGGGAAGATGGCGCGCATGATCTCGCTGGTATTTTTTTCATTGCCATCCGAGCAATACGGATTCCAGTTCGGCGGATAGGCATTATTGGTCAGCCGCAGCGAGCCGCCCTCACCGATCTCATCGCGCTTCTTCGGGTTGATGTCGTTCTTATCAGCCGCGATCTGCTCGCCAGTGCCTCCAGCTTTGCCGCCGCCACCATTGGAGCCGTCCTCAGCCTTGCTGCAACCGGCCAGCGCTACCGCAGACAGCGCGGATGCGCCGAAGAGGGTGCGTCGTGTGAGCTTCATACCTGCTCCTTAATCGATCCTGGGGCGCAATGCCCTATGACACCTGAAGAGACGCCGCCCGCTCCACAAAGTGGCACGCCGCGGCATGATCGCCTCCTGCTCCCACCAGAGGAGGAACCTCCCGGGAGCAACGTCGTTTTTCGTCCTCACCGAGGAGATCCCGATACACGGGGCATCGCCCGGCAAAGCGGCAGCCGTCTGGGATCTGGTCCGGAGAGGGGATATCTCCGGTGAGCACCACACGGCGCCGCGTCCGCTCAGTCGCAGGATCCGGAATCGGAACCGCCGACAGCAGAGCCTTCGTGTACGGGTGGCGGGGATTGTCGAATACCGACGAAGTCTCGCCGATTTCCACAATCTTGCCGAGGTACATCACTGCAATTCTGTCAGAGATGTGACTCACCACAGAGAGGTCATGAGACACGAATAGGTAACTAATTCCTAACCTATTCTTCAGATCGTCGAGCAGATTGATCACACCGGCCTGAATCGACACATCCAGCGCGGATACCGGTTCATCGAGCACAATCAGCTTGGGGTCACACGCAAGTGCCCGGGCGATGCCCACCCGCTGGCGCTGACCGCCGGAAAACTCGGTGGGATAGCGCGAGGCCTGCTCTGGGAGAAGACCGACCGTCTGCAAGAGCCAGTCAATCTTTTCGGACATTTTCTCCTGGCTGTAGCCCTGCACCTTCATGGGCTCGCGCAGAATATCGCCGATGGGCATCCGAGGATCCAACGAGGCCATCGGATCTTGGAACACGATCGACACATCTGAACGCAGCGTGGCCCGCTGTTTACGAGTGAGCAACGAGGTGTCCTGCCCACCGATGCGGATCGTGCCCTTCTGCGGAGCCCGCAGCTGCATGATCTCCATAATGGTGGTGCTCTTACCGCAGCCGGACTCACCGACCAACGCCAACGCTTCCCCGCGACGAATATCGAGGTCGATATCGTCAACAGCCCGAACCTCTCCGAGCTTGCGGCGCACCAGCGCACCCTTAATCACCGGGTACACCCTGCGCAGACCCTCGATCTCAAGCACCGGATCGCGCTCCTCACGGGGCGAGGTGACCGACGGTTTAGCAATCTGTGGCCGCGGGAAAATCTCCTTATTCTGGGCCAAAAGATCGCTGTGATGGCAGGCAGCGAAGTGAACGCACTCGTGATCGCCCTCGCCGATGACCACCGGCTTCGTTCCTGGTGCCTGCTCAAACCGCGGTTCGTCCCGGTGGCAGACGTCCGTGGCGATCGGGCAGCGCGGCGCAAACGGGCACCCCGCCGGAATATCCACCAGCGAGGGTGGATTTCCCTTCACCGAAATCAGTGGATCTTTAGAGTCAGCATCGGCACGCGGAACCGAGGACAGCAGGCCCAGCGTGTACGGCATACGCGGTGAGCTAAACACATCGTCAATCTGACCAGCCTCCACGGCTTTGCCCGCATACATCACCAGGATGCGGTCAGCGAATCCTGCGACCACCCCCAGGTCGTGAGTGATCAGGATGCTAGCCGCACCGGTCAGCTCCTGGGCGGTTTTCATCAGCTCCATCACCTGCGCCTGAATGGTCACATCCAGGGCAGTAGTGGGCTCGTCGGCGATAATCAGCTCCGGGTCGTTAGCGATAGACATCGCGATCATCGCGCGCTGCCGCATGCCTCCGGAGTACTCATGCGGATACGACTCGGCACGGCGCTTCGGATTGGGAATGCCAACCGCTTCCAGCAGTTCAACGGCACGCTTTTTCGCCTGGACCTTGCTACCACCGCGGTGAATCATCACCACTTCGGCGATCTGATCCCCAACCTTGTACACGGGGGTGAGTGCCGACAGCGGATCCTGGAAAATCATCGAGATGCTCTTGCCGCGCAACTTCGACAGCGCGCTGTCGCTCATGCTGAGCATCTGGTGGCCTTGAAATTCAATGCTGCCGCTCACGTCCGCGCTCTGGGGAAGCAGGCCCATCACCGCGAGCGAGCTCACGGACTTACCGGAACCGGACTCGCCCACAATGGCCAGGGCCTCACCCTTAGCCACGTCGTAGGAGAGGCCGCGCACCGCGTGCACCAGCCCGGCCTCAGAGCGGAAGCCGACGGTGAGGTCCTTGACGGAGAGAATGGGTTCAGAAGTCATCGAATTACCTCAGATACGGCTGGATCCGCTGGTCGGGTCGAGGGCGTCGCGCAGCGCCTCGCCCATGAGATTGATGGAGATGACGAGCGCCGCGAGCACCGCAGCCGCCGGAATCCACGTGTACGGAGCGGCGATGTTGTAGTCCTGCAACACGGTTCCAAGCGAAACCATCGGGTACTGAATACCAAATCCGATGAACGACAGGCCAGTTTCGCCGAGGATCGCGCCACCCACCCCAAGCGTGGTGTCGATAATGATCCAGCTCGCAATATTGGGGATGATGTGCCGCATCACGTTGACGACGGGGTTGACCCCCATGAAGCGTGCCGCCTCCACGTAGTCGGTGCGCACCAGCTGCTGGGTCATCGAACGCAGAACACGAGCGGTGAGCATCCAGGAGAACACGGCCAGCAGCGGGATCATCATCAACCAGCTCGCCCGCTGCAAAACCGGGCTGAACAGCATCAGCAGCAGCAGCGAGGGGATAATCAGGAACAGATTGATGCCGTTGACCATCGTGCCGTCGATGAAGGCGCCCAGTTTGCCTTTGTGCCCGATATAACCGGCGATGGTGCCGACGGTGACGGCAATGATCGTGGTCAGGATGGCCGTGCCGATGCCGATTACCAGAGAGACCCGGAGCCCGGCCATTGTGCGGGCGAAAATATCCAGGCCGTTTTCGTTGACGCCAAACCAGTGGTACTGCGACGGACCGGTCAGCGAGTTACTCAAATCGAGGTCGAATGGCTTGTACTGGTAGAACATCGGGGCGAACACGGCTGCGATCACCAGCAGCCCAAAAATGCTCATGCCGATCCAGGCACTCGGGTTGCGAAGGAATCGACGGCGCAGCAATTCACCGCGCCCCATAGCCCGAACCCGTTCGGTCTCGGCAATGGCAGGAGTCTCGGCGTCTTTGAGTAGATCCTCTTCTAATAGATCGCTTTCGACCCTGGCCTCACGGTCAATGTTGGGGATGTCGCTGGGATTAACGCTCATGATGCTTGGTCACCGGATCCTCGGGTCGAGAACACCCTGGAGGAAATCGGCCAGGGTCGCGGACAGGAGGGTCAAGATCGCCGAATACAGCACAACACCTGCCGTGCCGTTCACATCGGCCATCCCGAGCGCTGATATGGCGAAGGCGCCAATGCCTTGCCAGTTGAACATGCGCTCAACGAATAGGGAGCCGGTAAAGGCCGCACCCACGGCGAACGCAAAGTACTGTCCCATCGGGATCAGAGCCATGCGCAGGCCGTGGCGGGTCATGGCTTTGCGGCGGGATAGACCTTTCGCCCGGGCGGTGCGCAAGTAATCGCTGCCGAGCACATCGAGTGTGGTGACCTTCATGTACCGCGAGTACGAGGCCAGTCCGAACAGGGCCAGCACAATCGTTGGCATCACCAGCGCCTTGATTTGATATTCGATCGACGCCCAAGACCCGGCGGGAAGCAAGGGGTTAACGGGGTTAATGGCGGGCAGACCGTAGCCGGTGACATCCTGGATGAACTGGTTGACCTGCTGCACGATCAGGATCACCACGACGGTGGGCAGCGAAAGGATCGCGAAGGATCCGAGGGTGGCCACTTTGTCGCCCCAAGAGCGGCGGCGAACCGCGCTCAGCATACCGACCAGGATGCCCAGCACCACACCGATGATGGTTCCGAGCACCACCAGGCGCAGGCTGATCGGCACGCGGGTCAGCAGCACCTCGGTCACCGGGACCATGGCCTTATTGGTGCCGGTGGTGACCCCGAGATCGCCGCGCACCAGACCGCCGAGCCAGGTGACGTAGCGTTCAAACAGGGGAACATCGGGGTTGACGTTGCGGGCGTTCAAATACGCCTGGGCCGTCTCGAAGGGAACTGGCTTAGTCGCCATCGGCGGGTAAAGCACTTCTTCGGGATGCATCAAGCTTGCGGCAAGCAGGTAGGTAAAGCTCGTCGCGATAAATGCGAGCAACACGTAGGTAATGAATCGCGTCGCGATGAACTTAGCCACGGCAGTACCAGCCTTCCATCAGCCACTACTTCCTCTCGTGCACCGGGGTTCAGACAAAGTGTTGTCGTCCCGGAAGCTTAACTAGGGTCAGGCTCGTCAGCGCGCCTGTACGGTGCGGTTCCCGACAACGCGGGGACATCTTCCTCAAAAATATCTTGATTCCGAAGTGTGGTCAGAGTATCCCGACGTTGCCAGGAGCGCACATCAGGAAAGCACCTACTATCAAATCGTGACCTTCTTCCATCTCCTGTTGGTGGCCCTAGGCGTCGTAGTGGCGCTAGTGGCGGCTGACATCTTCGGGCACCGCGGCTGGGACCGTTGGCCGTTAGTGCTGGCGGCTCTGATTCTGGTGGTGACCTCGGGTTATCTGTACAGCGCCGAGCTGCTAGCCTTCACATTCGGCGCATCCCTGGCCATTTCGTGCGTCACAGTGGTCTCCTGGGGTCGAAGCTTTGCCCGCACTCGCCAGAGGTACAAGGAAGCCCGGGAGGCTCGTAGGCGGGAGGAGCAGCGGCGCAAGAATATCGTTGAGGGGCGGGACTGACGCCGCGGCCCCGACGGCCTAGCCGCCACTGTGACAGCATGGGCGTCGAGTCCGACGTCAAAGCCGGTAGACCTGGACACAAAGCAGAGGAAACCGGCGAAATCGCGCGAGATTACTCGGAGTTGCGGAGTCCGTCGCGCATCGCGCGGGCAGCCATATCGCAGGCCTCCACCAGCGAGCTGGCGCGACCTGACCCGTATAAAACCCCTGCGAATAGGGTGGCGACGGGTGCAGCGGGACGCACCACCTCGGCAGCTGAGGCTCCGGCGAGCGCGAGCACCGCGTCTAAAACCTCGCCGTCCACGGGGTCGGCGACACCTAGATCATTGCCGACGCGCTTGGCCCAGGCGTGCAGGGTGTCCATGGTATTCGGGTCATCGTGACGTGTCATACATTCACCGTAACCCACCGGCACAGCCTGTGCATACCGAAGATCCTGAAAACTGCCGACATCCTCTGATAGATAGGCGCTCCACACCTGCCACACTCACCGCAGTCGTAGTGAGAGCCACACAACGACTCATATCAACACGAGCCCGAACAAGCCAGGGCCCAAACAAGCTGAATACCGAGCTGCTCAGACCCCGGATCAGCAGGAGTTTGAATCAGATCCCCAACAGAGCGACGTTGACGAGATCGCCGGGAAGAATCTGCGTGCGCCCTTCGGTAAGGCCCCAGCCTGCCAGTACCACGGCGTTGGCTCGGGCATACGGAGCGAGCCTGCGCCCGGGGGTGAGGGCCACGCCGGTGGATTCGAGATTGGCTGCCACGCACATCAGACCGTGGCGACGCAATCGCAACCCGTCGGCGCCGTCACCTCCGGAGCGTGTATCCACGCCGTCCAGGCCACCGCTCCCCGCGGGCACCAGCGGCATGGCGGTAATCACTGGAGGTTCCCGCAGAACTATCCGTCCAAACAGGTGCATTCCCAGTAACGCTCCGACCGGAGTTCCAGGGCAGTGCACAACCGGCGTTGAGCCAATCACCCCGCATCCCTGCGGCGCACCAGGACGCATGTGAAGGTGGGCAAAGCGCGAACTGTTGCGCCCGTCCGGGCCAAGAGCCGCTTTAACCACGTCATAGGAGCCAGCGCCGATTCCGCCGGTGGTGATCATGAGGTCCACCTCGTCGGCAAGCGCGTCGAGGAGGTCGAGCAGTGCGCGAGGATGGTCTCCGGACACATGCCGGGTGACGTCGTGCCCCAGCTGCGCGAGTGCGGCAGACAGCATTCGGGTGTTAGATTCGCGCACTTCGCCATAGCGCAGGGACCCCTCATCATCGCGGTGACTGCTATCGGCCGGATGGGGTTCGGCCCGCACGAGTTCATCACCGGTGGCGACTACGGCGATGCGCTGGGGCGCGAGTACCTTCAAACGTTCCATTCCTAGTGCGGCGGCCACTCCCATGAAGCCGGGGCCCACGAGGGTTGCAGGTCCAGCCAAACGGCTTCCCCGGGCGATTTCTTCACCGACAGCCCGCACATGATGGTGCGGGACCGTCACGGCGTCACCTGAGATCCGCACGGTGGCGGGCAGGGGATCTCCCGGGTTACTGTCGGTTTGTTCGACGGGGACGACGAGATCTGCTCCGGCGGGCAGCGGCGCCCCGGTCATAATGCGGGCGGCCATGCCGGGGGCTAGCGGTGCGGGCTCCCCCGGTCCGGCGGGAATATCGTTGGCGACTGAGATCAGCACGTCGTCTCCACGGGTGCCATCCAGTCTGCGCAGTCGCAGCAGATCGGCTGAACGCAGGGCAAATCCGTCCATGGCTGAGCAGGGCACATCTGGCAGCGGACTCGGCGCAATAAACGGTTCGGCGAGTCTTCGACCGAGGGCATCGCCTAGGGGGACCTCAAGAACGCGCCGGGGCAGGGGCGGTAACGACGAGACCACCTGGCGCCACTGGTCGAAGGACAGTTCGTCGTCCGGGTGCCGCGCGGTCGTGTTCACCAGATCCTCCTCCGTATTGCTGGTGCCCAACCGCCGGATGGGACCGGGCCGTCACCACGATACGCAGGTTATTAAGGGACCTAGCCGTTATGACGATGTCGGAGTATGACGGACGGTCGGGGCCTTCGTATCGGATGATGACGCGGGATTGTTTGAGGTGGTGCCCGCGCGTTCAATAGCGCGGCGCAGCGGCGCGTAGTGGTTTTTCACCGCGGTGCGGTAGGCCGAAACATCCCCGATTTCGAGCGCATCCAGCATGCCTCCGTGCGCGGCTGCGGTGTCGTGAATGTCATCGGGCTGCGGGATGCCGAGCTGGGGCACGGTGACGGTGTGCACTTCCCAGAGGGCGGCCACTAGTTGCTGCACGAGCCGGTTGCTGCTGCCGCTGAGTAGCGCGGTGTGGAAGGCGATGTCGGTGTCTGGGAACGAGTGCCCGTTGGCTGCCTGCTCGCGCATGGTGTCCACCAGGCCTCTGAGATGCGGGTCGGGGCGGCCTCGATGCAAAGCGACTAGTTCATCGGAAAGGGCGAGGTCGATCCCTTCGCGCAGATCCACGACTTCCAGCAGGGTGGCGCAGGTGCCGTCGGGGTTCATGAGACTGCGGAATGCAAGCGCATCAATAAAGGGAGACAGCGAGAGCTGCCCGACGGTTGTGCCGCGACCGTGGCGCACTTCGACGATGTCCAACGAGGCGAGGGTGCGGATCGCCTCGCGCACGGACGAGCGGGACACGCCCAAGGTTGCGCAGAGCTCTGCCTCGGTTGGGATGGGGTCACCTGGGCGCAGACCATTGCGCAAAATGAGGTCCTTAATGGCCTCGACCGTTGAGAACGCTGCTTTGCGTCTATCCACGTCACTACTCCTCATCAAACGTCGTGTTGCCAGCCATCGCCGGGGCCGCGACGATCTCGTGCAGCGAGCCAAGTTACATTGTGGTCACAGAATCGCAAGGCTCACGCCCCGACTTGACCAGCCCGACCCACCGCGCCTATGGTCATTATAAGCATGTCAGACATCGGACGTCTGATAAACCGTCGCAAAGGAGCCTTGACATGACGGCCTCGCCCCACCTCCCTCGCTCCCGCCGAGACTTCTTCAAGCTCACCGCCACCATTGGTGCAGCCGCAGGCATCACGGCAGGCATCGCAGCGTGCGCACCGAAAGGTGACACCAGCACCGGCCAAAGCGCCGCCCCCGCAGGCGACGCCAAAAAAGACGGCACCATCTCCGCCGCCATCTCCTACGAGCTCGGCACCAATGGGTACGACCCCATGACCACCACCGCCGCACTCACAGTCGCCGCCAACTGGCACACCCTCGAAGGCCTTACCGAACTCGACCCAGCCTCGCGTGAGGTCTACGCGGCACTCGCCAAAGAGCTACCCACCAGCACCGGCACCACCCACGATATCGTCCTGCGCGACGGCGCCGTCTTCCACGACGGTTCCAAAGTCACCGCCGACGACGTCGTCTTCTCCTTCCAGCGAGTCCTCGACCCAGCCAACAACTCGCTGTACGCCAACTTCATCCCCTTCATCGACAAGATCGAAAAGAAGAACGACTCCACGGTCACCATCACCACCAAGTACCCGACCGGTGTGTTCGCCGAACGCCTGGCCGTCGTCAAAATCGTGCCCAAGGCCGCCGTCGAAAAAGACCCCAAGGCCTTCGACGCCAATCCCGTCGGCTCCGGCCCATGGAAGATGACCGACAACAGCGCCACTTCCAAGAAGGTTATGTTCGAGCGCAACGACGCCTACAACGGCCCCAAGCCCGCCAAGGCCAAGAAAATGGAATGGCAGGTCATCCCCGATGCCGCCACCCGCACCAACGCAATCCAGTCCAAGACCGTGCAGGCCATCGACTCGGTCCCCTACCTGTCCATCGACCAACTCAAGGCCAACTCCAAAGTCGAGTCCGTCCCCGGGTTCGGCCTGCTGTTCGCCATGTTCAACCAGTCGCCAAACAACCCGTTCGCCGACCTCAAGAACCGTCAGGCGTTTATGTACGCCATCGACATGAAGAAGGTCATCGACACCGGTCTGCTCGGACAGGCTGAGGCCGCCACCTGCTTCCTTCAGAAGGATCACCCCTTCTACAAGCAAGCCTCCACCGTCTACACCCACAAGCCCGACGAAGCCAAAAAACTCTTCGGAGAAACCGGGCTGAAGAGCTTCCGGATGCTGTGCACCGACCACGACTGGGTCGCCAAGTGCACCCCGATCATCCAAGACTCCCTCAAGTCCGCTGGTATCGACGTGAAGTTCGAGCAGAAGAAATCAGCTGACGTCTACAACACCATCGACAGCAAGCCAGAGTCCTACGACGTCGTGATCGCCCCCGGCGACCCCTCGGTGTTCGGTAACGACCCCGACCTGCTCATGCGCTGGTGGTACTCAGGTGACACCTGGACCGACAGCCGCATGCACTGGAAGGGCAGCGACTCCTACAAAGAGGTGCAGAAACTGCTGGCAGAAGGCCTGCAGGCCACTGACAAGACGGTGCAAAAGGCCACCTGGGGCAAGCTGTTCGACACCCTGTCGGACAACGTCCCGCTCTACCCGCTCTTCCACCGCAAGTCCCCCACTGCTTGGGACTCCTCGACCTTGGTCGACTTCAAGCCGATCTCCCTGACCGGCCTCAGCTTCGTGGGAGTCGGCACCACCAAGTAGTCCCCTCGGCCAACTCCCGCTCGTCGCCAGACCCTTACCTCGGCACGGTCGGGAGTGCCAACCACTGATAAATGTCGGTGGCATCCGCGATGCGCCACCCCAGCGGATGCCACCCTCACCTTGTCACCGACCGTCCGCGACACGACAGCCGGAAGGAGCCTGTTCCGTGTCCAACCTTCTGCGCCTGATCGGCAGACGCCTTATCGCCTTCCCGATCATGGTCCTCGGGGTCACATTCCTCGTGTTCTTCGTTATGTCGTTCTCACCCGCCGACCCGGCGCGGCTGGCTCTGGGTGAGTCCGCATCCCAACAGGCTCTAGAGGCCTACCGGACAAGCCATGGCCTGAACGACCCCATCTTCGTGCGCTACGGCAACTTCCTATGGGGCATGATCCACGGTGACCTTGGGACGACCAGCGGCAACACCCCCGTCACCGAGGTCATCGCCAAAGCGTTCCCCATCACCCTGCAGCTCACCTTCCTCGGCCTGCTGATCGCCGTGGTGATCTCGCTGGTCCTCGGTGTGCTCGCGGCTCTGTACCGAGACCGGTGGGTGGACCAGCTGGTGCGCGTTATCTCCATCGCGTCACTGGCCACCCCGTCGTTCTGGCTCGCGATCCTGCTGATCCAATGGCTGGGCACCGTTCCCGGCGGCTGGGGCATGTTCCCCGCCGTCATCAGCTCATGGACCTCAATCTTCACCGACCCGTACACCTGGGCCAACAACATCATGCTGCCCGCGTTCGCGCTCGGCGTCCCCGTGGCCGGAGCATTGACCCGCGTGGTACGCACCGCCATGGTCGAAGAACTCGACAAGGACTACGTACGCACCGCCATCGGCTCAGGTATCCCCTACCACATCGTGGTCGCTCGCAACGTGCTGCGCAACGCGCTGATTACCCCGATTACCGTGCTCGGCCTGCGCGTCGGCTATCTGATGGGTGGCGCGGTCATCATCGAAATCATCTTCAACATCCAGGCCATGGGCCAGTTGATCCTCGACGGCGTCACCCGAAACGACGTCTTCCTCGTCCAGGGCGTGACCCTGACGGTCGCCATCGCGTTCATCATCGTCAACATCGCCGTGGACGTCCTCTACGTCCTAGTGAACCCGCGGATCAGGAGCATCTGATATGCGTCGCAACCTCACTCAACGCCTCAGCTCCGTCCAAGGCGCACGCCTGGGCGCACTGCGCAAACTCCCGATCACCTCAAAAATCGCGATCGGCTTCCTCACGATCCTCGTGATCGCCGCGATCTTTGCGCCGCTCATCGCCCCGTTTAATCCACTCGCAACCGGCCTCCCCCAGGCAGCTCAATCCGGCACCGGAGACCTGATTCGACCCACCGTCCCCCCGGATGGCACCTTCTGGTTCGGTACCGATAGCACCGGGCGCGACGTCTTCTCCCGCGTTCTGTACGGTGCACGCTCCTCGCTGATTATCGGCCTGTGCGCCACCGGTTTCGCGCTGTGCGCCGCCGCCATCCTCGGCTCCATCGCCGCCACCGCCCACAAATGGGCCTCGGAAGTGCTGATGCGCATCCTGGACATCGTCATGTCCTTCCCCGGCATCGCACTGGCCGCGGTGTTCGTCGCCGTGTTCGGCACCTCCCTGCCGGTTCTGATCTTCGCCATCGGGTTCTTATACATCCCGCAACTGTCGCGCGTCGTGCGCGCCAACGTGCTGTCCCAGTTCGGCGAAGACTATGTGGCCGCCTCCAAGGTTATGGGCGCTTCCACCACTTGGATCCTGATTAAGCATGTGGCCCGCAACTGCATGGCACCGATCATGGTGTTCGCGACGGTGCTGGTCGCCGACGCCATCGTGTTTGAAGCGTCGCTGTCATTCATCAACGCCGGCGTGCAGCCGCCCGACCCCTCGTGGGGCAACATCCTCGCCGAAGGTAAGCAGGTTCTGCTCGCCGGCTCCTGGTGGCCAACCTTCTTCCCCGGCCTGATGATTCTGATCACGGTGCTCAGCCTGAACATTCTGTCCGAAGGCCTCACCGACGCCCTAGCTAGCCCCCCGGTCCGCCGCGGCGTAGACGTCGAAGCTGATGAGCAGGCACTGCGCGAAGCCCAGGGCCTGGACGCAGTCACCGCCGATGCGGCACACCCGGCAGCCGAGCTGGACCAAGCGGTCGCCTCACCGACCCAGATGATCGCCCCCGCGCACGCCGACCGGCATCGCGACGAAGAGATCCTCACCCAGCTGACAGAGGAACGCTCCGGAAAGCACCGGGCCGACGAACCCAAGCAGTCTGAAGCCAGCCTCAAAGTCAAAGTTCTCGGGGCCACCGACAACGCCACCTCGCGCCGGCTACTCAAAGAGTCGCTCGATACGCTCAACCGCACCGAGTCGGCTCGCACAGATCGTCTGATCTACACCGACACCAGCGCGAAACCGCTGCTGGACGTCAAGAACCTCAGAATTGCGTTCCCCGACGCCCACGGCGACGTCGATATTGTCGACGACATCTCCTTCACCGTCCGGCCCGGCGAGACAATGGGCCTGGTGGGCGAATCCGGGTGCGGTAAATCCATCACCTCCATGGCGATCATGGGTCTGCTGCCGCGCACCGCGCGGATCACCGGTGAAATCCTGTTCGACGGCAAGAACCTGCTGGAGATGACTCCCAAGCAGCGCAATGCCCTGCGCGGACACGATATGGCCATGATCTACCAGGACGCGCTCAGCTCGCTCAACCCGTCCATGCTGATCCGAGCCCAAATGAAGCAGCTGACCTCCCGCGGCGGCACCCGCACCGCCGAGGACCTGCTGGAACTGGTGGGCCTGGACCCCAAGCGCATGCTGAACTCCTACCCGCATGAGCTCTCAGGCGGTCAGCGCCAGCGCGTGCTGATTGCTATGGCGCTCACGCGCGACCCGCAGCTGGTCATCGCCGATGAACCCACCACGGCCCTCGACGTGACCGTGCAAAAGCAGGTGGTGGATCTTCTGAACTCGCTGCGTGAACAGCTCGGATTCGCCATGGTGTTCGTCAGCCACGACCTCGCGCTAGTCGCGCAACTCGCCCACCGCATCACCGTGATGTATGCGGGTCAGGTCGTCGAGCAGGGCAGCACCAGGGAGCTGCTGACCGATCCCCGGCACGAATACACTCGCGGCCTCCTCGGTTCGGTGCTCTCGATCGAAGCCGGTGCCGAACGCCTGCACCAGGTGCCAGGTACCGTCCCCTCGCCTCGCGAGTTCGTCAGCGGCGACCGTTTTGCCCCCCGGTCCGCGAACCCCACGGTTGGTTTAACGACGCGTCCGCATATGCAGCTGATCCACGGCACGACGCATAGCTACGCCACCACCGACAGTGACCGCCAATCCGAGGCCACGGAGCAGACAGGAGATCCGCGATGAGCACGGCCGCAAAGAAACCGGTGAACAGCGCAGATACCCCGGTCATCGAGCTGAAAGACATCCATGTGGTGCACCGGCTGCGCACCGGCAAGCTGTTTCGCCCGGACCGTATCCGGGCCGTGGACGGCGTGTCCTTTACGGTGCGCCGAGGCGAAGTGGTCGGCATCGTCGGCGAATCCGGGTGCGGTAAATCCACCCTCGCCCGCGTCATGGTGGGCTTGCAGCGCCCCACATCGGGAACCCTGCTATTTCGCGGGCGCGCCGTCGGCCATGGCCGGGCGGCCCGCCGCGAACTGGGGCGTGCGGTCTCGGTGGTCTTCCAGGACCCGGCAACCGCGCTCAACCCCCGCATGATCGTGCGCGACACCCTGCTGGATCCCCTGCGTGTGCACGGCATCGGCTCCCATGCCGACCGCATGAACGCGGTGCGGGACCTGGTTCAGATGGTGGGTCTGCCACTGTCGGCTTTGGACGTGCTCCCCCGGCAAATTTCGGGTGGTCAGCGTCAGCGCGTCGCGATTGCCCGCGCGCTTGCGCTCGGCCCCGACGTGATCGTGGCGGATGAGCCGACCAGCGCCCTGGACGTGTCCGTGCGCGCTCAGGTGCTCAACTTGCTCATGGACCTCAAGGAACAGCTCGGACTCGGGCTGGTGTTTATCTCCCACGACATGAACACCGTGCGCTACGTGTCTGACCGGATCACGGTGATGAACAAGGGCCGGATTGTCGAGCAAGGACCAGCGGAAGATGTGTTCGCTAACCCTACGGATGCCTACACCCGCACGCTGCTCGCAGCCACCCCGTCACTGCTGTAAAAACCTTTAAAAGGCCTGTCCTAGCCCAAAGGCCTGTCCCGGCCCTGGTCCAGGGCAGGCCTTTGGGCTAGCACAGGCCCGGCGGTTAGGGCTAGGACAGGCCCGGTGAGGCCGCGGCGTACGGATACGCCGCGGCCTTTGCATGCTCAGACCCCTTCGGTGACCACGATCCCGGAATCGAATTCAAATGCGATGCGATTGCGAATACCCCAGGCCGGAATCGGGAAGGGATTGGTCCACGCGGCATCGATGAGAAACTGTCCGTTCACGTTCACGTGCCGGTACAGCGCGATACCTCAGCCCAAATATGCCGTGAAAGTTTGGCTTTTGGTCAACTCAACCAAGACATCTTCCGGCGGGAAGAAGTAGTCATCACCCAGACGGACCGCCTGGACGGGACGGGCAATTACGACATCGCCATTGTGGGCGGTAGCAGCTCTCTTTTTCGTAGCGTTCACCCTAAAACATGGCGACTTCACATAGGTCGCGATACCGCGAATCGGAGGCTGTCTATCGCCGGGTTTCCGGGCGCGAAATGCCGGTTAGTCCTGGGCGCCCGAGGTCTTGATCATGCGTCAACACTCAAGGCCCCGGCCATTCGTCGATTGACCCCGCCTCATACCCGACGAAGTCCTTGAGGTGACTGCGGTGTGACCCCCATGATGTTCTTAAGGTTTAATGCGGCGCAGCACCGTCCGGCATGAGTCCCGGGACCACCACGATTCCCGAATCAGGTCGAAACGCGACGCGATTGCGCATGTCCCAGCCCAGCGGGAGAGGAAGCGGAGTGGTCCATGCGCCATTGCGGAGATACCGGTCGTTGATGTTTACGTGAAGGTAAAACGCGATACAAAGGCCCATGGCGAAGGTGAAATCCTTACTGGGGACAAGCTCAACGAAGATGTCTTTCCGAGGAAAGTAAAATTCGCGCTGCATCAAGACCGCCCGCGTCGTGCGAGCTATGACGATATCGCCATACAAAGCGGTTGCGGATCTTTTCGCCACGGCGTTTCTCCCAGTCGTCGAGCCGCGAAAACACGTTGCCCACAGACTAAAACAAAGCGGACGATCCGACTTGGGGCCATCCGATGTCCGCCTCATCTTCGGCACGGCGGCACACGCGGCAATCCGAGCTAATTTCGCCGCATACGCCCTCATCGCCAGCCGACCAGCTCGGGAGACCGTAATCCTTAACGCACCTTCGGTAGTGATTCCGCGGTGACCACGATCCCCAAGGATGGCTCAAACGCAATCCGCCGTCGAATACCCCATGCCAGCGGTAGGGGCAACGGATAGGTCCAGGCGGCATTGTGGAGAGTGTGACCCTCCACGACGACATGCCGGTACCGCGCAATCCCCTTCCACGGACACAGCGTGGTCAGGGCACTCGGAGCGAGGTCGGCGTCAACGTCCTCCAGTGGAAAGTAATAGTTTCCTTCGACACGCACAGCCTGTGTGGTGCGGGCGATCACGACATCGCCGTACCGAGCGATAGCAGATCTCTTTTTCATCCCGTTTCTCCCCTTTGGCAAGCACGTCTAGCGGTGTCGCGTCGCAAACCACCACCGGGCACAGCGTAGATAAGTAGGCTGAACGATATGTGCGTATGACACCTGAGACCGAGGACGTTTACTCGGTCTTCCTGAACGGATTGGCACATCGAGTGGCGGACGTCAGAGAGAAACAATGATTACATCACCCATATCGCCGCCGGTTCTGGAACTCAGATCAATCTCTAAAACCTATCCAGACACGTCCCAAGGCAACGGGGCCACAACCGTTGAGGTCTTGCAGGAGGTGAGCCTCAACCTCAACGCCGGGGAAACACTATGGCTGCGCGGGCCGTCTGGATCCGGGAAATCCACGGTTTTGCGCATCGCCGGGCTCGACCACGACAATGCACAGCGTGTCCTCGACCAGGTAGAACGGGTCCGCGCCGCAGGGTGCGGGGTTTTGATCGCTAGCCATGACCCTGCAACCGAACGTGTAGCCCAGCGCGTGCTCAGCCTTCAGGGAGGTCATCGTGACTGACGGAACCCGGGTTCTTCTCCGCTCAGACCTACGAGCGATGATAACTACCCATCGCCCCCTCTTTACTCTTCTCCTTGCCGCCATCGCGCTTCTTTTGGCGACTCAGACGGTGGTCGGGGCCGGTCTTGCGCATTACGCTCATCAGGCGCGGACGACCTCGGCGCTGAACCTGATTGAAGTCTCCGCAGCGGCCCCGTCGGCGCAGCGCGACCTATCGGCACCAAATCGCGCACTCATCGCTAAAACTCCGGGCGTCACGCACGTGTATCCGTGGTATCAGGTCAGCCTGTCACTGCACGAGAGCAGCGATTGGCCCGATCCGATGACCAATCCCGGTGAGATTTCAGGCTCTCCCATCATTCCTGGACTGATGCCTCCGCTGGTTGCCGGGGATCTTCCGCCGCAGGGACTGGCTGACGACCAGATCCTGCTCCCCAAAAACGTTCCCGGTGGAAATACGCTGAAGCTCCTCCACAAGAAAGTATCGATTGAATTCACCGCCGATAGCGGCATCGTCGGAGTCGGACAGCCGGGCACTCGCGAGTTCACGGTGGTTGGCATCGTGGATAATAGTGTCCCGGGTAAGAGCGGCCCTCAGCCCGCGTTCCTATCCGATGGCGCACTGTCCAGCCTGCTTCATGCCAGTGCGGGAAAACCCAGTCTGGACAGCGTTCTGACCACGATGTACGTCCAGACTGCTGACGCCGATCAGGTCGCTTCGGTGCAGAAAGCGCTTTCCGAGAAAGGTTTTGCCGTCTCTAGCCTGCGCGATCAGATGCCAGACCTGGGCGGTCTGTTCACAGTCCTAGGTTTGGCGTCGTGGGTGCTCACCGCTGCGGCAGCCGTTTTATGCATGGCGATCGGCGCCTCGGCGGGAACCACGTGGGTTCGGCAGCGACGGCGCGAGATCGGCATCTTAAAAGCCCTCGGGTATAGCAATGGGCGGATTGGAAGAATCATTGCGGCGGAATTGTTTCTGGCCGGAGTTTTGACGGCGGTGATCGGCATCCTGGTGGGCATCGTGCTCTCGCTCATCGCGACGACGGCGGTCTCCTACGCTGATATTTCTCTTCTGCCGGTGGCTCCGTGGGGTTTGCCGTCGTGGCAGAGCGTAATCATCGTGCTGGTGGCTACCCCATTTTTCCTGACCCTGGGTGGTCTGCGGCATGTGATCGCGTCGGCTCGTCTGGAGCCTGATGAGGCGCTGCGGGATATGTAGCCTCGGCGCCCCAGGGGGTGGCCTGCCTGCGCAGCTCGCTGCCCTGGCGACTCCGCAGTCCCGCCGAGTCCGCCGCCCTGCCTACTCTCATGTGACACTGCGCCGGCGCAGGGAAATTGACATCCTTCGAGGAGTTCGGCTACCGTCATTAGGACATCAGATGTCTGACAACACTTTCACCTAGGTGGCGCGCCCTGAGAAACACCTGTCCCTCACCGACGAGCCCGTTTCTCGACATCATGTCCACGCCCATCCGCACCCCCGCACCCGAAAGGCGCACCTCATGAGCACCAACGCACTACGCGGCGTCGTCCCGCCGCTGCTCACCCCGCTGACCGCCGACGGCGAACTCGATCGCCCCTCACTTGAACGCCTCATCGCCCGCCACATCGAAGGCGGCGTCGATGGCCTTTTCGTCCTCGGATCCAGCGGCGAAGTCGCCTACTTTGACGACGCCATGCGCAACCGAGTACTCGAAAACGTCCTCGGAATCGTCTCCGGCCAGGTCCCCGTGATCGTCGGCGTCATCGACACCCAGACCTCCCGCGTTATCGAGCACGTGCGCGCCGCCGCCGCTCAGGGCGTAGACGGATACGTCGCCACCGCCCCCTTCTACTCGATCACCGGCCCCGAAGAGATCGAAAACCACTTCCGCGCCGTCGCAGCAGCCTGCGATAAGCCGCTCTATGCCTACGACATTCCGGTGTGCGTCCACACCAAGCTCAGCCCGACCCTGCTGACCCAGCTCGGATCCGAAGGTCTTTTGGCAGGCGTCAAAGACTCCTCCGGCGACGACGTCACCTTCCGCCGCCTGGCTGCCATGAACCGCGCCGCCGGCTCCCCGCTATCGCTGCTCACCGGCCACGAAGTCGTCGTCGACGGCGCCTACCTGGCAGGAGCCGACGGATCCGTCCCCGGCCTGGGCAACGTTGACCCCGCCGGATACGTCCGCATGGACCGCGCCGCCCGCGCCAACGACTGGGAGACAGTGCGCCGCGAACAGGACCGCCTCGCCGCCCTGTTCGAGATCGTCTTCACCCCGGCCGACAAGACTGGCCCCGCTGCCGGAGTCGGCGCCTTCAAGACCGCCCTGCGCGAACTCGGGGTGATCTCGACCAACGCGATGTCCTCGCCAATGACCGCGATTGAGGGCCCCGCCGTCGAGCGCATCCGCCAGATCCTGGACGAAGCCGGGCTGCTGTGAACAGCGGGGGCGGAGCGCAGCTTGTTCTGACGCTGGATTTAGGCGGAACCAAAACCACAGCCGCGATTATCGCGGTGAGGTCGCAGCGTTCCGACACTCACCCGAGCGCGCAGCTTCTCGTCTCGCGCACCGCCCCCACCCCGCCCGCCTCGGAGCCCAGACGGTTCTCAAATCCGCCCTGGACCTCGCCGACGGCGTACTGCGCGAGTTCTCTAACTCGTCCCCCACTCCACAACAACCCGTCGCCGTCGGGATTGCGTCAGCAGGCGTCATCGACCCGGTGCGCGGAATCGTCACCCACGCCACCGACGCCCTGCCCGGCTGGCCCGGCACCGACCTCGCCGGAGCATTCTCCGCACGATTCGGCATCCCCGCCGCAGCCCTGAATGACGTGCATGCGCACGGGCTCGGGGAAGCCCGGTTCGGCGCTGGCCGCGGCACTCAAGACATGCTGTTGGTCGCTGTCGGCACCGGAATCGGCGGGTGCATCGTCGCCGGCGAGCGCCTGGTGATCGGCAACCATCACGCCGCCGCCCACGTGGGGCATATCCCGGTTCCCGAAGCCAACGACGTACTGTGCTCCTGCGGCCGCACCGGACACCTCGAAGGTCTCGCCTCTGGGCCCGGCATTCACGCGGCCTATCAGCGGGCAGGTGGACAGGCCGCCGACACCCGCGAGATCGCCGCCCGTGCCGCCCAGGGTGAAGAGCTCGCCCGCACCACCATCACCATCAGTGCTTTTGCTACTGGTCGCGCTATCGGCGGCCTGCTAAATGTGCTCGACCCCGACCTGGTTGTGCTCACCGGAGGAGTGGCGGGCATCGGCCCGCTCTGGCGCACCGCCGTCACCGAGGGCATCACCTACGACGCCATGGATGTGGTTGCTCACACGCCGATCTGCGATGCCACCGCCGGGGTGGAAGCCGCTCTGCTCGGCGCCGCAGCCTGGGCACTTGATCGGCTCTAGAGCACGCGACTAGAGGGCGCGGAGTAACGAATACTTCGCGCCGTCGTGTGTGCGTGCAAGCAGACCGGAATCCACCCCATCTCGGCGCACAACCGCAACGTCCGGCGTGAACATAGCGACCGCGGCATTCAACTCCGCTTCACTCATCGCGCGCTGCGCACCGACCCGCGCGAAGACTTCCCGAATAATCTCCTGGGAGGCCTCAACGCGCTCTTTCTCGCTCGACGGAAGCTGCTCCCGGCGACCCACCCGAATAATGAGGTCATCCTCTAAAAGACCTTTTAAACGGTCGGCTGTTGTCCGTAGCAGCGCGATATCGACGTGACCGTCCTGAAGCCAGTCATACCGAGGACCAGACACTGATTCTTGATTATTAGAGTCCTGAGCGGTCAACTGGCGACACAACTGGTCCCGCAGTTTCGGTGTCGCCAAAGCGGAGACAATCATGCGTGCCCGCTTCACAGCATCAGCGTCATCGGAATTCAACGCGGTACCCATGTATGTTCCTCACATCGTCGTCTATATATCGTCTAGATCGTCGCAATATGCGCCCTGCACAGATAGTACCCGTCACCAACACCGCGCTATTTAGCCCCAAATATCTCAGGCCTTCAGCACGGGCTTGCCAGGCTGGGTCAGTGGTCCTAGTATTTCTCCAGCCGCACCCACTGCTGGGTGTGCTTAGCAGGATTGTGACTCATGTGAGGCAAGACCTGATACTTCTCCCACCCCGGAGATCTCATGTCCTCACCCACCCCGACCGCCCCTGGCACACGCAGTTTGCGATCTCGCCTCGGAGCTCCGTTTAAGAACTTGCAGAAGGTCGGCAAAGCATTCATGCTGCCGATCGCAATCCTCCCCGCCGCGGGCCTCCTGCTCGGTATCGGCGGAGCCCTGTCAAACCCGAATACGGTTGCTGCCTATCCGATCGTGGATAACAAGATCCTCCAGGCGATCTTCACCGTGATGTCCGACGCCGGTAACGTCGTCTTTTCCAATTTGGCCCTGCTGCTGAGCATCGGCCTGTGTATCGGTTTGGCTAAGCGCGATAAAGGCACCGCGGCACTTGCGGGCATCGTCGGATACCTGGTGATGACCGGCACCACCGCGTCACTGCTAAAAATCTTCGACCCCAAAGGCGACCCCATCGACACCGGGATCGTCGGCGCCCTGGTAATCGGCGCGTTGGCAGTTATGCTGCACAACCGGTACCACAACATCCAGTTACCCCAGGTGCTCGGCTTCTTCGGGGGTTCCCGGTTCGTCCCGATCATCGTGTCGCTGGTTGCCATTCCGATCGGTGCCCTGTTCTTCCTCATCTGGCCGCCGATCCAGCACGCCCTGATTGCCAGCGGCGAAAGCATCGCGCAGCTCGGCCCGTTCGGCACCTTCCTGTACGGCTTCCTGCTGCGCCTATCTGGCGCGGTCGGACTGCATCACATGATCTACCCAATGTTCTGGTACACCCCGCTTGGTGGCACCGAAGTGGTGGCCGGGCACACGGTCTCCGGGGCACAAAAGATTTTCTTCGCCCAGCTCGCCGACCCCAACCACCACGGCCTATTCACCGAAGGCACCAAATATTTCGCGGGTCGTTTCGTCACCATGATGTTCGGTCTGCCCGGCGCCTGCCTGGCGATGTACCACTGCGTCCCCAAGGGCAAGCGCAAGGTCTACGGCGGGTTATTCCTGGGCGTGGCCCTCACCTCGTTCGTCACCGGCATCACCGAGCCGATCGAGTACATGTTCCTGTTTGTTGCGCCGCTGCTGTACGTGGTGCATGCGCTGCTGGACGGCCTGTCCTTCCTGCTCGCGGACGTGCTACAAATCCGCATCGGCAACACGTTCTCCGGCGGCGTCATCGACTACATGCTGTTCGGCGTGCTGCAAGGCGAGGACAAGACGAACTGGCTATATGTGTTGCCGGTTGGCGCCTTCTGGTTCGCGCTGTACTACGTGATCTTCCGGTTCGCGATTACCCGGTTCAACCTGGCAACGCCGGGCCACAGCGATGACGCCGACGTTGTTGAGACCGGTGCCGCAGGAACCTCCAGCACCGCGTCGCACTCGGCGGGCTCAGCGGGGGCGTCCTCGGCATCGTCATCTACAGCCGCTGGACCAGCCGGTTCATCAGGTGTCGCAACGGCAGCTCATGCGGCCACCGCCATCGCCGATACTCCCGCTTCCGCCGGGTCGAGCGCACCGGCCTCGGGACCGGATGCGCTGCGCGCCACCGCAATCCAGATCATTGATGCATTCGGCGGAGCGGATAACCTCGAAGACGTGGATGCGTGTATCACCCGTCTGCGGGTATCCGTGGTCGATCCGGCCAAGGTCGATAAACAACGGCTGCGTAACCTGGGCGCCATCGACGTGTTCGAGGTCGCCGGTGGCGTGCAGGCCGTGTATGGAGGAAAGGCTGTGCTGTACAAGTCCGTGATTAACGAAATCATCGGGCACGACGACTAATCGTCCGCGCGCGCGGTCGCCCATGCTCCGCGTTCCGCGCGCGCTACCGGCGTAGCCCGGAAGCCATCTCAGCCCGATGCGCGATACGCGATACGCGATACGCGCCAGGTTTGCTCACTGCCCAAGGTTCGCCCACTATTCAAGGTTCACCCACTACCCGAGAGGATTCTCCGTGTTCGGTATCTTCCGCCGGAAGTCATCCCCGTCATCGTCCGCTGAGACAGCGGCTGCTACCACCCATGCCGCGGCGGCTTCGGACGCCACACCGGCTCCGGCCACCACAACGGATTCGGACGTCGCGGCTACCTCGCAGGCCGCACCAGCCGCAGGCGCCACGGCTGTCTCCCAGGCGAAGACCGCTTCACACAGCGACGAAAACTCCGGCTGTGAGATCTATGCCCCCGCACCGGGCAAGGTCCTTTCCCTCGGGGAGGTTCCCGATCCGGTGTTTTCGCGCGGGCTGGTCGGTCCGGGGTTTGCGCTGGTCCCCAGTGCGAGCCCCATGTGTGCGCCGGTCGAGGGCACCATCACCTTGATCCCCGACACCCTGCACGCTTTCGGTATCACCACCGACTGCGGTCTGGAGTTGCTGGTGCATGTCGGTATCGACAGTGTGGGCCTCAAAGGGCAGGGGTTCACCGCGTTGCGCGCGGTGGGCGAAAGGGTCAAGGCAGGTGATCCCGTGCTGGAGATTGATCTGGATCTGTTGCGCGAGCAGTTGCCGTCAGTCGCCACGCCGGTGGTGATCACGAACCTCGGCGATGCCCGGCTAGATGGCCCCTCGCTGGATGCGGGTGAGGGCGAGCCCGTCCTGAGAGTGACCCGAGGCTGATCTCCATGCGGAATGGCGCATCACCAGCTCCTGATCATCCAGGACACCGCGGACGGTTGGTCGCTCACCGAGTGCACAACAACAACGTGGTGCTCGCGACAGATCGCGCGGGGCGCACGGTGCTGGTGACGGGCCCGGGGGTCGGTTTCGGGGTCCGCCGCGGAACACCGCTGGATCCGGCCCGGGTTGAGCTGGTCTACGTGCCCGAAACTAAAGAGCACGCCGGGCGTCTTGCGGGCGCTCTGGCGGAGCTCGACCCCTCGATTCTGACTGCGGCGCAGACCATCGTGCATCATGCTGAGTCCTCGCTCAACCTCTCCCGACCTGAGGCTCTGCTGCTGCCAATTGCCGACCACCTGGCCTACGCGATCCGGCGGGTTCGCGAGGGCATGGTGATTGAAATGCCGCTGGTGTGGGAAGTGCGGGCGCTGTATCCGCGGGAGCTCGCCGCCGGCCAGGCTGCGCTCGGCATTGTTCGGGACACGCTCGGGGTGCCTCTGCCGGATGACGAAGCGGCGGCTTTTGCCCTGCATTTTGTCAGCGCTCAATTCGGCGCGCACCCCATTGACCGCACCGTTCTCATGACTAAGACGCTGGGGACCATTTTCGATGTGCTCGATGAGTGGCGCGGGCAGCCGTTGGACCGCACCGGGCAAGCGGCGACCCGGTTTGTGACCCACATTCGCTACCTGTTTGTGCGCCTCAGCGAGGGGCGCGCCCCTCACGATGCCCCGCAGCTGGTGCAGGAAGCACTGATGTCTGCGCTTCCTGAGGCGATGCGGTTGGCCCGGAAGGTGGCCGACATTCTCGAAAGTGCGTGGCAGCAGCCCGTGGGCGCCGACGAAACCGCGTATATCGGTCTGCATATTTACCGGTTGTTGGCCGATGCCGGAGAAGGCACATCGCCTGCCGGAGAGGGCGCACCGCCGGCCGGATAAGGCGCTACTTCGGCTAGGGGAACGCGGGTCTGGTCGAAGCGAGCACTAGCCCGTAGGGTCCAGGGTTGGCCCACTCGCGCGACCGGGCGGGTGAGCAGCCATGCAGCTCTTCCCGCCACGGCGCCGTCCTCGGCGGTAGGATATTTAACAGATAAGACGTCTGATGTTGGTCCCGACGGGCCGCGAAAGGATCACCCATGGACTCCCGACTGCTTCCGCTGCGCAACACCCTAATCGTCTCCTGCCAGGCCTACCCCGGCGAACCCATGCGAGATCCCCGCACCATGGCACAGATCGCCGCAGCCGTGGAACAGGGCGGCGCATCAGCCGTCCGCGCCCAGGGACTCGAAGACATTCGGCAAGTCAAAGCCGCCGTGTCCGTGCCCGTCATCGGGATCTGGAAAGACGGCAAGGAGGGCGTTTTCATCACCCCGACCCTCGACCACGCCCGTCAAGTAATCGCCGCAGGCGCCGACATCCTCGCCCTCGACGGAACCCTGCGCCCCCGCCCGGATGGACTCAGCTTCGCTGAAACCGTGCGCCGTGTGCGTGAGGACAGCGATGTGCTCATCATGGCCGACTGCGACAGCCTCGAATCGGGCCTGGCGGCAGCCGAGGCAGGCGCGGACATTATCGGAACCACCCTGGCCGGATACACCGATGCCCGCCCCAAGACAGATGGGCCTGACCTGGAGCTGCTCTCTGAGCTCGTGCACCGTCTGCCCGAGCACGCAGTGGTCGCCGAAGGTCGCATCCACACCACTGAGCACGCCCGCGCCGCCCGAGACACCGGTGCGTTTGCGGTGGTCGTCGGCACCGCCATCACCCACCCGACCACGATTACGACCTGGTTCCGCACCGCCGTCACGGGCTAAGGCCAACGTCACCGGCTAGGCGCTCACTTGTCCTTAGATAGGTCGGGTGCCCTAGCCGCAACATAAACACCAGGTATCGCGTGCTAGCCCAGCAGGAGTCGTCGCGTTTTAGCCCGCCGCTGCCTACGATAGTCACCCGCTATAGAAGCGTCCGCTCGACGGCTTGGGCCTGCGAGGGCACCTCCGACACACCCCACGTGAACCGTCGGCATCTCCCATATATCCCCTCCGAAATACCCCTTGCCGATCCCCGATCCGCATAGCAGTAGCGCCCGCAGCACGAAACCAACCTGAAGAGGGTCACCACAGGTGTGATGATAGGGCTATGCGCGCGATCACACTCCACGAATTCGGCAGCCCCAAGGTCCTCACCCTGGAAGAGCTTCCCGACCCAGAACCCAGCCCCGGTGAAGTCCGCATTCGTGTGCTGGCCGCAGGCTTAAATCCCCTGGATTACAAAATGCGCGACGGAAGTTCAGGGATGTGCTCGCGGATGAGCTTGCCCACCGGTCTGGGCCGAGAACTGTGCGGCGTCGTCGAAGCCCTCGGCGACGGAGTACCCGATACGCCGCTCCCCTCCGCTGACGGATCGGTCCCAGATACGGCAACATTGATCGGCTCCACCGTGTTCGGGATGCGACGTCCCTCGGATACCCGCGGCTGTTACGCAGATGAAGCGGTGATCGCCCTCGACGAGTTGGCAGCTGTTCCCGCTGGTGGGGACCCGCTCACGTATGGCGGTCTTGCTCTGGCCGGGCTAACCGCACTCACCGCGGTGGAGGATCAAGCACGCATTCGCGAGGGTGAGACCGTTCTGGTGCACGGAGGCTCCGGAGGGGTCGGCCAGATCATTGTCGCTTTAGCGCGTGCCGCCGGTGCGCGCGTGCTCGCCACCTGTAGCGCGGCAAATATCGACCGGGTACGCTCGCTCGGGGCTGAGCCCTTCGACTACACGGGCACCGGACAGGATGCCTGGCCAGCTGCCGTACTGCGCGCCACCGATGGCAATGGGATCAATGCGGTGATCGACACCCATTACTTCAGTACCTTCGTGCCCAGCCTGGATGTACTCGCACCCGCCGGACGCATCGTGGTGCTCCCAACACTGGCCGACACCACCCCAGCAACTGCCCGAGGCATTGAGGTGCACGTTCCCTCCGTCGCTCCCCACCGGGCACGGCTGCAACGGCTCACCGAGCTTGTCACCGACGGCACCCTGTCCGTCGAGGTCAGCGAGGTTTTCCCCCTCGACGAGGTGGCACGGGCCCATGCATTGCTGGAAACCGGCCATACCCGCGGCAAGATCATCCTGCGACCCTGAGGACCAGTTCCACGGTGGCTAGAGGCAAATCGACAGACCAATGGCCAACATACCCAGTAGTCAAATTCGCCCCTTTTGACGCATTACCTGAGTGCGACCTTACGGCGCGAGCAGACAGGTAACTCACCCCTATCTTCCACTGCAACCGTCAGACCATAACCATATACACCTCAAATTCAACTAGCTTCCGAGGTGGACTCAGAGGGAAACATCCAGGTTCCCTACAAGCAAGATCTGTGATACAGTCCACATGGTGTGATGGCCAACACATAATCGAGATAACTCTAGCCGCTAGGAGAGCATCATGGGATCAACACGTAGCGAACTTAAGAAGGCGACCGCTCAGCTTGCCGAAGACGAGACCTTCGACTTTGACTTCTTTCTAGAAGAAACAGATCAAACCGAATCGGAACGTGCCGCGCACAGTTCCGTAACGAAGGCTTAAGTTGGACAGCTTTAGCCTCAGAGCGGCGTCTCGGTCCAAACTGAGACGCCGCTCACAACTTGAGCGGTCACGGCATTTATCGCAAGCAATAGCCGAGGGTTACGCCGCACTTGCTAGCGAAGGACTACAAATTAAGTTACAAGAAGTTGACCATAGCCCCGAAAGTGGGTTACGCATAGTCCAAGCCAAAGCAAAACAACAACGCTCAGCAATCGTGGTGTACGCGGTGGGTAAAGGCATTGATCGACAGAGTGAAGCAAGCGCCATTTTTGAAACAATCGAGCATGCAGCCGCTACAGGAGTTATCGGGACAACGCGAGCGCAGCCTACGGAAGTTACCGAGGGGGAAATTATTACCGATACTTTATCTAGGTATGCATTAAAAAATAATATCGCTCGTTACACAAAATTTTATAAACTAACAAACAAATATGATCTTTCAACAATTTCCGGATATTACCCAACAAGCGCATGCGACCTAAGCTCAACTCCAATTACGTCCGCCGAGGAAACTTTATCTAATTACTGTTCTTCGACTGGCTACGCCGCAGGGAGCAACATTCGCGACGCTATCCTTCACGCTCTAAATGAAGTAATCGAAAGAGACGCTATCGGTACCCGATTAATTAATTTCATAATCAAAAAAGAGAATCCACAATATCACAAAACTTTCGATGATGAGACACTTAATCACCAGTCAAAATCAATTTCAAAACAGATAGGTCGTCAACTACGCTTCGTACAACTACCAAGCTTAGCTGGTACAACGATAGCCGCGTATGCTAGTTCCACACCGTATAGCAAAACCGCCATAGTTGGCTGTGGGAGTAGTTGGTCTGCCGCATACGCTGCCGAGCGGGCAATCGCAGAGGCGCAACAAGAGCATTGGGCAAATTCCCAGGAATTTGGCATTGAACACGATGGAGGGGTCACATCGGAAGTGGCACTCGCACGTTACCCCGTTCTTCTTCATGCCAAGCGAACACGTAATATGTTCTACGACGCTACCCAGTCAACCTCAGATTTATCAACAAAAACGCGAGATAAAAATACTAATAGTCGATCACTCGTAGCAGAACTAAACAATCGTGGATATGAAGCATACGGGAGAGTGGTTTGGATGGCGAAGACTGGCGGAGCGGCAGTTTGCCAGGTCATAATCGCTGGCGCCGAGCGATTCAATATGATTAAATTCGGGATTCCCATACAGGCAACTGGGCGACTTGTAGATAAAGAAACTATTAAACACCTAATTAAGAAAGGAATATGATGTTTACAGAAAATAAAACCACTATCAGCAAGGCTATTAAATCTTTGGTAGGTGGCCGATACGGAGATTCCAAAATCATCGACACAGTGTCTCGCACTTGGTATGAAAGCTTTGGAGCGCCCATGGAGCTTTACGACACAGATGTCCTCCACCCCGGCGCCGAATCTTTACTGGAAACTCGAGCTTTGAATTCGACAGCTGTTTTATGGGATTCCCAGCATGTCTTTCAACCGCTTAAAACACTTAAGGGCGACCCAAAGTCACTCAGCGCAACTGATCATCCAGCTGATCACGAGGTCGACGTTGAGGTCTCATCCAGGACTGCCGAACCCATTGTCCCATTATCTTGGGAAATAGAGCACAAAATTAAACAGTCCTTCCAAGATCTCCTAGCCTATGGTGGAGCCATGGGGCAAGACGCAATCAAGTACCTTAAACGGCTACGCCTTGTGAGTGGAAAAACTGTTGTAGGCGGCACTTTTACTGACCTTGTAGGTTTATCATACTTTGACGTTTCGACATTTAGCGACTCTGAAGAAGGATCAGAGTCCCTCCTTCACGAGTGCCTCCATTCCAAAGCGCAACGTATCACAAGAGGATTTGACCGCCCATTTCTTGACGATCAGGCCCCGGAAACGCTAGAGATTCCATGGTGGCGAACTAATAAATCAAGGGTTTTCTGGAACACGTCTCGAGCTTTTGATGCGTTCCATGTTTATTCGCACATTTCATTACTTGCGGCAGCTCGCTATACAAAAACACAATCATCCAAGACCCTTCGCCGTTGTCAGATCGCCGCATTCCGGTCAGCATATCTATATAGCATTCTTAAATCCGCTTCAGACGCAGATCTAGACGAAGAGCGTCGTCTGATGGCGGTTTGGATTAAAGAAATTACTCTGCCCCCTTTTGGTTTAACTAAAGAAGCTGCTGATCTTATTGATTCACCATTAGGAGTGAAGTAGTTTGGATCCTCGCGACAAATATGAAATCGGGGATGAGACTTCCGTCGCAATCAACAGATATCAATTACTGAAGACGATAGAAGTTTGTCGAGCAGCAATTGACCCCCAGAAGTTGGAATCATATTTTGCCCTAAAGGCGCTACTGTTACTGGAGGTAGAAAGTGCAGTTCAACTTGATGGTCGACAAGACTATGATTCTCTTAAAAAGAATTTAATAGAATCACTGAAAGTTGCACCATGGCCGAAATCGAGACGCAGTGCCGATTAATACGTCCATAGTTCGACGCGCCCAGCTCCTGATGGTTACCGGGCTACTCTCTTCATATATCGGGTCCCAAATAATTGAAGGAGCAGTCTCCGGTTTCATTACTTTGGGGCTCTTCCCGGTGATGTGGGTTCCTATTTACCGCACCGTCACTGATTTCCAGGATGCCCTCGCGTCAGGCATCTCAAAGCTGATCGAAGGCCGGGATCCTGGTCGCGTTCTGGTTACGTGCGAGGGCGTCGATATTTGCGTCACCGCGGTCACCATGGTGGCGCTGCTCTTATCGCCAGAAAGTATCCGCACACCGATCCTGGTCATATACCTTCTCGCTGTTTCTTTTCTTCCGCTCATCGTCGATCTCGCCGAGGAGTTCTATCTCAACGACATCGGCCAAGTGGATGCCTCGCTGGTTATCCGCGCGAACACACTCATCGTGGTCGGGACCGCAGTGAGCGGATTGGTCATAGGTCAACCAGTCGGCGCTCTGATCAGCCCGGCGGGTATCGTCCTCATTCTCGGTCTGAATCTGGTGGCGTCCCTGCTCGCCATCTACTTCAGGACCAGATCAGCGAGGATTTTCAGTCCGCCCCATACGGTTGACGATACGGACGCCGACCAAGCGTTGAACGCTCGCTCAATTATTCGATTCTTTATTCCGTCGAGCCTGAGCATCCTCACTAGATTCGGCTACCTGTCACCCTTCTTTTCGTTTGTCGTGTCATTTAGCCCGGCCCTCATTGGGACCTATATTCTCCTGTGGGCAGTTGGCAGCGGCCCTCACGCCACCAAGTCGCTCGGCGGACTGCTCTTTGTCGTGGGTGTAATCGCCGCGGCGAGCCCATATCTGATCGGACGCCTCATGCGTCGATATCGCGAGTCGGTACGCATTATTTTGCGCTATCTCCTGTGGGGAGTGCTGGCCGGATACTGTTGCAGTCTGGCTGGGATTTTGTATTCCGACAGCGCGCGTACCAAGTCGATCATCGTAATCACTGGATTTCTTATCGCTACCGTCTGTGTAACCGGAGTTCGCTTCGCTATTTCGACGTCGCGGCAATCCGCGCTAAAACAATCGGACTTTCGCGCCGTCGTCGGCTGGTCTTACTCCATGACCGCACTCGGAGGCATAGCGGGCTCGTGGGTCGGGCTATGGCTCGGGGTGGCGCGTAACCCGACAATCGCCTTGGCTCTCGCAGCCGCGACGATGCTTTGTGTGGCGATCTGGGCGACACTGTGCCGCGCCCCGACAGCGGCCAGCGCGAACGCCTAAAAACAAGCCGGCAAAAACACCTAGCTTCGTACACCCGTCGTCGCGCACATCCTGCCTACACAAGCACCTAGCTTCACGCACCCGTGGTCGCACATATCCTGCCCGCACAGCCCGGCCATTAGGATGAACCCCATGGAACAAGCGGACGGAAGCGGCACCAACAGCAGCGGTGAGGATGCGTTCCGACGCTCGCTCGCCCTCGTGCTTGAACCCGAGGGCTGGGCACTGTTGAATTCACTTCCCCCCTACGATCCAGACCATGCGCTATCGCTCGGCGAGCGCTTGCGTGCACAAGGATATGAGGCCGACCTGGTATCCGCAGTGCTCACGCAATCCCGGCTGCGGGCAAAAGCCGCCGACAAATTCGGGGAGTTCGCTTCCTCGATGCTGCTGACCCCAGACGGTCTCGAACAGTCCACCCGGCTTCCCGTCGCCGTGCATCATGCTCGCCGTTTCGTGCAGGCTGGGCTCAGTTCAGTAGCCGATCTCGGGTGCGGACTCGGCGGTGACGCGATGGCCAGCGCAGGCCTTGGCCTGGATGTTGTGGCTGTTGACCGCGACCCGGTGATCGCGTCCCTCGCTCGGATTAATCTGATGCATCTTCCCAATGCCCGGGTGGACATTGGCAGCGCCGAAGATCACGATCCGGCCAGCACTGATGCCGTGTGGTTAGATCCCGCACGCCGCACCGAACGCGGACGCATTTTCGATCCAGAAGCCTGCTCCCCGCCGCTGTCCTTTGTCGTCGACCTTGCGCACCGCTTGGAGGTTGCTGGGAAAGGCGCCGCCGTCGGTGCGAAGCTCGGGCCCGGTATCGCCCATGACGCGCTGCCTGCCGAAGCGGAAACAGAGTGGATATCGTGGCATGGCCAGGTCCTGGAGGCGACCGTGTGGTTCGGCATTCTGGCGCGAGACTCCGTGAAGCGGTCGGCCCTGGTGATCAACGCGCAGGGAACCCACCTGCTCACTGATCGCAGCGTGCCCGCGACACGTGCAGGCACCGCACAACCGGACTTGCTGGAGGTTGACGATCTCGGCGATTACCTCTTCGAGCCCGACGGCGCGGTAATCCGGGCGGGCCTCATTGCCCAGGCCGCCTCCCCCATGCAGGCACGTCTCATTGACCCCACAATTGCCTATCTCACCGCTGATCAGCCATTCACCTCCCCCTTCGTCACCGGATATCGCGTCCGCGAGGCGATGCCATTCGGTGTGAAACGGCTGAAGTCGTATCTGCGTGAACACGGTATCGGACGCCTCACGATCAAAAAGCGAGGCACCGCAGTAGAACCTGATCAGCTACGTCGGCAACTGAGACCGCGCACTTTCGGCGATGGCGAAGCCACCCTGGTGCTGACCCGGCTGCGCGGCGAACAGTCTGTCATCGTGTGCGATCCCATCGCCCCCGAGAAGGCGTCAAAGAACTGACCGATGTCCGCATCTGCCCCGCCCCTCCTGCGCGGTTCCGTCTCCTCTCCTCCCCGGCGGATCGCACCGGCGCGGTGGCTGATTGCGTCTGCGGCCAGTGCAGTTGTGCTCACCTTGGTGGGGCTCGCGGTGCGCACCGGGCGCGGACCACTAGGCCATCGGGTACCGGTTGACTACTCGCTGACGCCTCCATCCCTGCGCAGGATGCCAACCTTCACCACACATCCGTCGTTACCCAGCGGCTCCACCGCCCACGAGGTCACCGTCATCCCTCATGACGCACCCTGGTTCACCACGCTCATTATTGGAACGCTGTGGGTCGCTGCGGTGTTCGGCGCCATCATCGTGATCTGGCTGGTGCTGTGGGTTGTTCGCACTCGCCGTCACACCCGGGAGGTGGCCGATGATTTTGCTGGTGATACCGGTTTGCTGTCAGTTCACGAGGCCCGCGCCAGTATCGAGCGTTCGCGTGCGGCACTGACCTCGCAGCCTGATCCGCAGCTCGGGATCGTCGCGGCGTGGCGGCACCTGGAAGGTCTCGCTGCTGGATCGGGGGTGCGCCGGGCCAGCCACCAGACCGCCGGAGACTATGTGGTGTGCGTGCTCGGATCCTTACCGGTGCACGCGGATTCCCTGCAGGAATTCGCCGACCTGTATCGCACGGCCCGGTTTAGCCCGCACACGCTCAACCCCGCTGCCCAGGACCGCGCATTAGCCCTGTTGACCAGGCTGTCTGCGGATCTTGGCGAGCCTGCCGAGGCCTCTACCGGCACCCCAACCGGCGCCCTGGCCGCTACTCAAGCAGGGCCAACAAACCCATCAGGTCCAGCAGCCGCCTCCCAAGACGAAACGACCGCTCCCCCTGCGGAAACCACGGAGAGCCGACCGTGAACACCACGGTGACCCGAGAGCGAGATCAGCACAACCGAGCGTCAACTCGGCGGCTCAGGCGGCTCGCCCTAGAGACCGTTCTGATGGTGATTGGCGCCATGGCTGTGATGGTGCTGGTGCGCCTGGGCGGATATGCCATCGAGCCTGCCCCGCTGATTGCGTTAGCGCTCAGTGTCGCCGTCGGCCGCTGGCTCGTGCGAAACGGCACCCAGCGGGCAGCACCTGCCGGATGGGATCAGGTCGATCTGGACGTTGATTCCAGGCTCGAAGCATCCAAAGACGTGCGGGTTCGCCGCATTGAGGACATCCTGTCGAGTTCCCGCAACCTTCGCAGGCATGCCAGTGACGACGTCGAACAGCTCCTATTGAGCATCACCCGGGAAACCCTGCATCGTCGCCGCGGCCTCAGCCTTCCGCTCGGGAATGACACACCCCAAGATGCACCGCCGTATGCCCCCGCCCCTGCACGTCACATCAGCGACCATCTCACCGTTCACCGCACCGGGCTATCCCCCGGGTTCCTCGCATATCTAGGGGCGGCAGCCGATCCTCACCGTTCCGCTCCACGCCTCGACCGACGCACCCTGCACCAATATCTTCAGGAGATTGACTCGCTATGACACAGCATCACGATGAGGCCACGCCGCCCATCACCGCGCAGGAGGCCAGTCAGCTCGCTCAAGATGTTCTCTTCCAGGTTCGTCGCGCAGTAGTGGGCGCCGACGCGGCGTTAGAGATGGTGCTCGCAGGCATCCTCGCCGGAGGCCATGTACTGCTGGAGGACCTTCCGGGGTTGGGGAAAACCCTAGCGGCCAGATCGTTTGCACAAGCCCTGGGGCTACCGTTTACTCGCGCTCAATTCACCCCCGACCTGCTTCCGGCAGATCTCACCGGAAGCTATGTCTACGAGCAAGCACGCGGAGAGTTCATCTTCCGCAAGGGTCCTGTATTTACGGGCCTGCTGCTGGCGGACGAAATCAACCGCACCCCTCCGAAAACTCAATCCGCGCTCTTGGAGGCGATGCAGGAACGTCAAGTGACGGTTGAGGGCACGACGATGCCGTTGCCCTCGCCTTTTCATGTTCTGGCCACATCGAACCCGGTGGAACATGAAGGCACCTATCCGCTGCCGGAAGCCCAGCTGGATCGATTTTTGCTGCGGCTTTCATTTGGTTACCCGACTCCCGACCAGGAATGGGATGTCCTGGCCCGGAGAATCCAGCGTCGTCAGGAGGAGCAGAGCGTGGATCAGGTGCTCAGCCCAGGGCGACTGCTTGCGCTGCAACAAGCCTGCGAAGATGTTCACGTCGCCGAAGACGTCGGTCGATACGCGGTCGCGATTGTGAGCGAAACCCGGCGCCACCAGCAGGTTCTCATCGGCGCTTCCCCGAGAGGGTCCCTGGCGCTGCTCACATGCGCCCGGGCTCTGGCGGTGATCCGCGGACGGGATTTCGTTGTACCGGAAGACATCGTGGCGCTCGCCCATCCGGCGCTGGAGCATCGGATCACCGTCCGCCCTGAACTGTGGCTTCAAGATGTGACCGCCCGAGACATCATCGGGTCGGTTGTGCACAGCGTGCCGGTGCCGGACGCCCCAGCCCAGGACGACCCAGCCGAGGACGACCCCGTTCCGGGCACTCCGCAACGGTAATGCCTACTCGTCGGCGTCTGGTTCCCACCACCGCATTCATGAGGGCGGTGGCGGTCGCCGCATGTTCATTTCTCCTGGCTATTGGCACGCATCGGATCGAACCCGCCGTGCTGGGCGTGCCATTTTTGATCTATGCGGCGTGGGCGTGGGCGCGTCATAGGCCGGTCGATAACGCGCTGCCGCCGCCGGACGTGCTCTCATCGTCGCGATCTGTGCGGGAGGGTGACACGGTCAGGCTCGCTCTGCGCGATGACGGTTTAGGTTTGATACATACCGTGCATTGGCCGGTGGTCGCCTCGGCGCATGCCCAGCCGCGTTGGGCATGCGCCGTCGATATCAGCCATCCCCACCGGGTGAGGCCGTCCGCACCGGCAGAGCACGCCGCTAAGGTTCCATCCCATGAGGCGAAGGCTCCGTCCCTTGAGGCGAAGGCTCCGTCCCCCAAATCCACCGTGGCACCCATCACCTTCACCATGCGTCGTTGGGGACGCTACGACATCGGGCCGGGCCGGATCCTGCTAGCCGATCCGCTCGCCTCCCACCGGTGGACTGGAACATTGCCCGCCGTCGAATTCACGGTGATCCCCATCTCCCCCATTCTCGATGCATCGACACAGGTCACACGGCCTATCGGTATGACTGGCAGACACACCTCCTCTGCTCGAGGAGACGGGTCAGCCCTGGCCGATGTGCGCCCCTTCCAGCATGGCGACCGGCTGCGTCGCATTAACTGGCGGGTCACCTCCCGCACCGGGACGCTGCACACCAATTCCACCCTGACCGACCGCGACACCGATGTCCTCATCGTCGCCGACACACTGGCTGATCTGCGACCGGCTGGGCCCGGGGTGCGCGTCACGGCGCTAGAGGCCGAAGAATCCAGCCTGGATATGACCGTGCGCGCCGCAGCCGCTATCGCACACCACTATCTCGGGGTCGGTGACCGCGTCGCGTTGCACGATCTGGGGCATCGCATTGGACATATTCCCCGCGGATCTGGTCCCCGGCACGTGCGCAGGGTGTTCGATTCCCTGTCCCGGGCACGTCGGGAACTGGTCACCCGCGACCGTTTTCAACCGCTGCTTTCTCTGCGCGGCGGAACACTCGTGTTCGTCTGCTCTCCCCTTCTGCTTCCCCCGGTCGTCAACGAGATTGTTCGCCTGGTTCATCTGGGAGGGGAGGTCGTGGTGATCGACACCCTTCCCAGTTCACTGGGATCGCTGCACCACCTGGGCCGGGATGGGAACCAGTCTTTGGACCGACCACCTGGACCCTCGTTAATCCAGATCTCCGGTGTGACGGCGGGGCAGACTCTCACCCAGTCTCTGGACCGGGCTCTCGATTCATCGCCGGACGCCCCTTTGCGACCCAACCGAGGACCGCTGTCTGATCCCCATTTCTGGCAAGAAGCGTGGGTTCTTCGGCGTTTAGAACGCGAGCAAACCGTGGATCATTTACGTCGGCTCGGCGTTCCAGTCACCCCGTGGACCGGCCCCTCAGCACTTACGCAGGTCCTCCAGGCCATGTCGCGAGCCAGGTCCGCGCCGCGGCTTCGGAGGTCTCGATGATGCGCCAGCTGGGTATTCAGCTCACCGATCTGGTCGACCGCGCACGAGCGCTGAGCATCGGCCAGTTTTTCCTGCGGCTCACCGGCCTCATCGGAGGTGAACTCAGTCTGATCCTGGCTTCTTTATGGACACCTGGCGGCATGACCGCCCCCGTCGTCTGGAGCACTATCGCTATGGTGATTGGCACCGTCGGCTGTGTGTTCTCGACCCTCAGACCCGACTCGACGGCGACGCTCGCCGTCGCTCTGATATGCCTGGTGAGCATCTCCTTCTCCCCGGGATCAGGTGATCTGCTGTCTGTAATCCGTCTGATCCTGATCGGACTTTTTCTTCTCATCACCCATATGAGCTGGGCTTATGCTGCGCTCGGTCCGGGTTACGCACGGGTTTCGCCGCGGCTTGTGCGCATCGGCGCCTTCCATACCGTCGTGATTGCGTTCATCTCGGTCCCGGCTGCGGCCTGGTTATGGTTCATGCCCGCTGCGGGTGGCCCCACCGTCGGAAAAGCGTTACTGCTGAGCGGTACCGTCGCGGTTCTCGGGGTTACGGTGGCGGTTTTACATCGGAGACATTGAGTCGGAAACATTGGGGCTGGTGCGGGCCAACCTCCCTCCCACCTCACGCTTCGCCTTGACCTCGGGGCTACGGTTAGGGGTATGTGGCAGCTGATGGACATGGTAAACAGGCATAAAAAGCGGATGGTCACGCGGGAAGAGGCACTACCTGGACGAAGCGCCTACAGCTACTCGCTCGCTCGGCGTCATGCGGTGCTCGGCACCGACATGCTCGGGCCCTGCTCTGCATCCGAGTATCCACCGGTGATCGACCGAGACCGCAATGCGGACCTGCCATCGTGGCCCGCCGACGCCGAGTCGATCGTGTTAGCCGGTGGCTGTTTCTGGGGCGTTGAACGCATTCTGTGGCAGCTTCCCGCCGTGCATGTGACGGCCTGTGGCTATGCCGGCGGATGGACCTCGCACCCCACCTACGACGAGGTGTGCAGCGCACAAACCGGCCACGCAGAGGCGGTGCTAGTCGTCTACACCCATGGCACATCGACACTTCGGAATCTTCTGGAACAGTTTTGGCAGCAGCACGATCCGACCACAGCCATGCGTCAGGGGAACGACATCGGCACCCAGTACCGCAGCGCCGTCTACTGGACCACGCCCGAGCAGGAAGAGCTGGTGCGCCAGGGTGCGAGGACATACCAGAGCGCACTGTCGGCGGCTGGGCGCGGACAGCTCACCACCGAACTCCTCCCCCTCCGCGAGGCCGGATGCGGGCAGTTTTTCTACGCAGAACCGGACCATCAGCAATATCTCGCCACACATCCAGACGGATACTGCAACCACGGTTTCAACGGGATCACCTGCCGGATTGCCTAATCCGCCACGCTATCGGTCCCCGAGTTGCCCACGGTGAGCCTTGCGGCGTTAGCTTGGGTAGCCGCACGCTACGCAACCAGTGTCTCCAGTTGGCGGCACATAGGCCGCTATAGAGGAGGATCCACCGGGTGAGCACTATCCAGGCCACACCTATCCAGCGCCCATTAGCTGGCCCCACCGGCACGGGGTCGCACTGTGCCTCACCTCGGCGGCTACACCAGCGTCGTCGTAAGCCTCTGACTGCCATCCACCCGGTAACACCGCGCACCCAGACCTTTATCGCGCTGGCTATCGCGGTTTGCGCCATCGTCGCCTACGGTCTGCTGTCGAGTTTGCAATGGCGCAACATTGTGGCGCCCTCCTGGGACCTAGGGATTTTCTCTCAGCTGGCGAAGGCATATGCGCACTGGTCAGCGCCGATCGTACCCATTAAGGGCCCGGGCTTTAACCTGCTTGGAGATCACTTCCATCCGATCTTGATCCTGCTCGGCCCCATATGGTCGGCGTGGCCATCGGGCTTAGCGCTGATGTGGACCCAAGCCGTTCTGTTCGGCATATCCTCAATTCCGATCACGCGTTTGGCGATTGAACGACTCGGTACGGGTTGGGGCACCGTCGTGGGTGTGGGCTACGCGTTCGTCTGGGGTCTTCAAGCGGCCCAGGCCGTACAGTTCCACGAAATTGTGTTCGCGGTGCTCTTCATAGCGTTCGGGCTCGTCGCCTACCTGCGGGGACGCTATCTCACCGCAGCACTATGGATCGCTCTGCTGGTGTTATGCAAAGAAGATCTCGGTCTCACCGTTGCCGTCTTCGGGGCAGTGCTCGCCTGGCATCGCCCCCAGTTACGGCGACTCGGCGTGGGGGTTGCCGCCTGGGGCGTCGCTTGGTTCCTCTTATCAACGTTCGTCATCCTGCCTGCGCTCAACACGGGCCACCGCTACGACTACACCGGCAACATCGGCTCACTGCTCGACATCTTCACCCCGGCTGACAAATGGGTGACTGTGATCATGCTGATCTGCACCGCCGGAGTGATTGGGCTTCGCTCACCACTCATGGCCTTGATGCTCCCGACATTGGCCTGGCGGTTTATTGGCACGGTCGACTTCTACTGGGGGTGGACGTGGCATTACAACGCCGTGTTGATGCCAATCGCTGTCGCCGCGTTAATCGAGGTGGCACCCACGGTCGGCCGACGGATTCGCAACATCGCCATCGCGGTTCTGCTTGCCATCACCGTGTCGTTGAGCGGGGCGCTCCCCTTGGCTTCGTTGCTGCGTCCGGCCTCATACACACCGTCCTGGCGGATCCCATTTGCCAATCAGGCAATAGCCGCTGTACCGGATGGTCAGACAGTGGCCTCTGATCTCACGCTCCTTTCGTATCTCGTTCCCGATCATGAAGTGCGCTGGCTGCACGGACCAGGGGACGCCTGGGCACAGGACGCACCCGACTGCGCCGTATTGGACCAGTACTCGGGTGCTTGGCCCGATGGCCTGCCAGCTGACCCAGCCGCCTGGCTCGCAGAGCGCTTCGGCCACTCTTATCAGGTCAGGGAGGACGGCGGCGGTTTCGTCGTGCTGTGCCAACCCTGACGGGACGGACGGCGGCCCCACGGATCTCGTTAGCCAAAGAGCGTACGCACGCTAATTATGGCCAGTAGGGCTAGTAATGGTTGAGAACGGTCCAACGCGACGAGATACGTTATCGAACACCGTGACAAAATCATGAACTTCGCCGTGCAATCACTGAGTAAATCCAGTTAAAATGGATACGTAGGTCCGGAGCATTCCCAAGGAATCATCGCCGCAAAAAGCTTCTCTACCGATGACCATTCTCATTGCTGAATATTAGTTAGGCCCTTAGTCTTGGGCAGATTCCCTCGACCGGCTCGTATTTATAGAGATTCGAGCTATCCCATAAATCTTCCGAGACTACTAACCTACGACTCGGAACACACGATCAGCACACTCAAACAATAGGCAGCCGCCATCAAAGCCACCGTTGACGAGGCGAGAGAAGACATCAACATCGATGCACGCAACGCTGCCAATGCGCCCGTCCACCTCACTCTTGCCCGCACCCGGAATCAGTCCGTCGAGTTATGCATATTAAGTACAACGTTAAGCATGAAGCCCCGACCCAGAGGGGCGCACTTGCCTCGATCTTCCCGATTCTATCCATGAGTTACCGATGTCGTCTTTCAATGTCCTAAATGCCGTCGATCCCCGGACGGACCACTGGCCTACATGGAAATGTTATGTATCGAAGCTCCGGCCAAGATCATCGCAAGTGCAGTAAGTCAACCCACCTGACAATGTCCCAATGCGAGCATTAAGCACCTGAACCAAGTCAGGCACCCAAAAGGAGACAAGCACCTTGAGCGGACGCACCACATAGAACGCTATCTTGTCATTCGCAATTAATTTACAGGTTCAAGCCGTAAGCACATGTCATCGCGCAATACAACCGATCATAAGAATAGTCGAATAACATGTTCAAGGCTTACAGGACAAATGTTCACTATCGCATAAAAATATACACTATCGACCACCAGTAATACAGGCAATAGACCAGCTCGCCAAGCCGAGCCGAGCCGAGCCGAGCCGAGCCGATTAATAAAAACATGATTTTACATAAGATCCAAGTCAGAACTAACCGAAAGGGCATACAACAGCATTTACATCTTAAACCGACAAGGATGCCCGAAGTGATGCCCTCGCACTCAGTATGCGATCAACCGAACAATGACCGACAAACCTTTAAAAGGATCGCCCACTCGAGAACGTCTCCACATACACCCAGCATATACGGACTCTATTTCATATATATATAGAAATAGAGGCTACACAAAATGCAAAGTCAGGCCGAGGGCACATCAACCTGACATGATGCATGTTCGGCAGGAAAATACGTGTTAATGTATCAGCTTTACACAGAATAGTGCGCGACATTGTTGAGTTATTTCCCTAAAGTCAATCTGATACCTTCTTGGCAGAACGAAACATCCGAGGTGTCAACATCTCTACAGGCACGCCCAGGGGACGCAACCAAGACGCGCCAAAGCGTGAGAGAAAGACGCGCGAGGGCTAGTGAAATTAGGAATCTCGAAATCCGGCCCCACCCCCAGATGCGGCCCATGCGCAGTAGACGCCTTGCCCATTGACAGCGTTAACTAAAGTTAATTAATAGTCTTTATACGCCCTACTCGCAGCAAAATTTAGGGAAAAGCAGTACAAATATTCCATGCAGCTACTTCGTCAACAAAAAGCACCAACAACTTTCACCTTAAAACTTGTAGAACTAGCCGAGAAGTGCCTCCATGTGCGGTGCGGCAGGTAACCCGATGCGCGCGATCAGAGGGTATGGCTAGAAGGATTTACACGTATTTATTTTCTTTTTAGGGTTTAGGGTCGATTGAACTGATGTGCAGCGAAACGTTTGGACGCAAGCGGGGAAATGAACTCTACACCGATCTCCGATATCCATACCATCAACTATTCACAAGTCCAAGCTTATGCCTATAATGGAGCTCTTTTGAAGCAAATTTCGAGCTTGCGCTATTCCAAAAAAATATGATGGCGAACAGAACCAAACGGTTACCGGGCCACACATCCAAATCCAACCTCTACACCGGTTTTTCCAGGATACCCTTACATGATGCCTAAGTATTTGATATAGGCAGGTATGCCCACTTAAAAACGTGCCCAATGTTGACACCCATAACTCCCATGTTAGATATAAGCGTATTACCAGTGGCGACATCCATGAAAAAGCGATTAAATCTAAACCTATCTCAAATCGCTCATGCATCCTTATCAAGAACACTCACGAACCACACAGATTTATTGAGGTTCAATAGAAGGAAGAACTAAAGCGCCTCAATGCAAACCCTCGAGACGTAACACTTCGCGAAAAGCGGAGTATGTAACATTCGTTATTGACATGAATATGCAAGTTCCGAGCATAACGTAAAACCTCGCCAATACCTCCTCAAGGATAGCAAAGGGGCACCAGCTTTATTACGTCATCGATGCGTCTGACGGATCTATGGTCAGGCTGTCGCTACCAAACATATGACAACTTTAGTTAGACGTACGCCGCCAACGCATGAGGTCCACGGCAACACAGCCCCGCCCCACCAACATCACCCCTACCCCACCTTCACGGCGTGTCATGTCACATCTTTTTCAGCCGCGTGGCGTACGTACGGGCACCGTCGCGCACACTTGCAAGGAAAAGCTCGTCATTCCGAACGGTCAGCCAGATCGCAGCAGTACCAAAAAGCAGAGCGAGAATCTGTTCAGCCAGTACATCGATCGGTACATCCCACAATCCCCCTGAGCGGTCCGCAATGGCATGCAGCATTTTGACGGCTTCGCGACGATAATGCTCAGTTCCCGCTTGCACGTGCGGCGCCAAACCTGGGTCTCTCAAACCAAGCAAGTAGAGTTCCTGGACAACGGCTTCCGCGCTGGCGTCATCAATAACATCCCGGGTATGCCCGATCAAAGCCCGTTCCAAAATATCTGCTGGTTCTCCGCCCTCATCCAGAGCAGACCGAAAACGCCGAGTGGCTCGCTCATTATCTGCGTCGAAAACAGCCACGATCAGATCATTTTTAGAACCGAAGGCGTAATGAACACTTCCCAAAGATATTCCGGCCTCTTCCGCAACGGCCCGAGTCGTCAGTGACCATGCGCCGTCGCGTCGCATCACTTCTATTGCAGCTCGAACTATTTCGCGACGCCGTTCAGCAACAGGCCTGTAAGCTCTCCGCGTCCGGCCCTCCCGAGCCTTCCCGACCTGTTCCGCCCCTCCCGATGGTTCGGACTGACTTGCCTGGTCATATGCATCCGCATCAGCGCGGTCACACTCATGATGTTGGTTCATCTGCGGACCTCCCTGTCCTGATTTTATGAATATAGTTTTTATCTTTATGCGTCTTCTGCCGCATCATTGTGCAGGTCGAAACACACCAGCTTCTCGCTACCCATGCCAGACACAGCTAAAGCCCAAACTCTCTAAGACGCCATACTCTAGCGGTTTATCCAGAACTCGGCAGAAGCCGAATCTTTCAAAACCGCGAATCCTCGCTCACGTTAAAGGGCAACGTCCGTTCCTCATCCCTGCTTAACCGCCTCCCTGTGGGCATCTCCTGCCCCGTCCCGCGCAGCCGGGGCGCTCTGCCGCATCAACGTGTATGCCATAAGCGCTCCACCTGCGGAGAGGATCGCGCCACAGAGCATCACCACGTCAAGCCCTTGCACGAAGGCAGAGTTTGCGACCTGAGTCAGGTGCTCACCCGCCTGGCTCGATAATGAGGTGGCTACTCCGTGAGCCTCTCCGAGGCTTTCGCGGGCAGAGGTCAACGCGGAATCCGAAGCTCCGGGCACCGTCGTCAGGTGAGCGCCGTACACGGCCAAGCCGATGCTGCCCAGCACCGCTGTTCCCATAGCGCCGCCGAACTCATACCCAGTTTCGGAAATTGCCGACGCAGCTCCGGCGCGCTCGGGCGGAGCCACCTCCAAAATCACGTCGTTCGTGAGGGTTTCCCCGAGCCCAACCCCGAGTCCCATCAGCACCCCGGAGACAACAAAAATAGGAAGATCGCTGGGTCCGCCGCTGAGCTGAGTGGCGAGCAGGAAACCTGCCGCGGTCAGGCCCAGTCCGAGCGCCACCACCGTGTGAATGGGCAGGTAGCGAGCCAAGCGGGGCGAAAGCAGCGCTCCGGCGAAGGTCACCGCCGCAAGCGGCACCATCCACAGCCCCGCCTCGAACGGGGTCTTCCCCAAAACCAGCATGAGGTGCTGAGGGAGGAAGAACATCTCCCCCGCCATCGCGAAGACGGTAATGAGGTTAACCAGCACCGCGACGGTAAACGCCCGGTGAGTAAAGAGCCCCAAATCGATCATCGGAGAGGGCAACTGTCGCTGTCTGCGAATGAACAGCGCAAGAATCACGACCCCGATCACCAGTGCGATGAGTGCCGTGAGATCCGGGTGCTTCGCCGCGGTTTTGATGGCATACACAATCGGGAGAATGCCTGCGATCGACATGAGCGCCGACAGCGGGTCGAACGGGCCGGGGTTCGGGTCTTTCGACTCGGGAATGAACAGCAATGCCCCGATCACCAGCAGGATCATCACCGGGGTGTTCATCAAGAACACCGACCCCCACCAGAAATGTTCCAGCAGGAATCCGCCGATCACCGGCCCAATGGCCGCTCCGCCGGAGAACGCAGCGGCCCACACTGCGATCGCTGTGCGCCGCTGCGTCGGGTCAGTGAAGATGGATCGGATCAGAGCCAGCGTGGATGGCATTAACGTCGCCCCGCCGAGCCCGAGCAGGCCCCGAGCAAGGATCAGCATCTCCGAGCTGGTGGAGAAAGCAGCTAGGACCGAAGCGATGCCGAAGGCAATGGACCCGGTCACGAGAAGGCGACGGCGACCGATGCGGTCCCCGAGACTTCCCATCAGAACCAGCAACCCGGCCAGCACGAACGAGTACAGGTCGATGATCCACAGCAGCTCAGCGGAACTGGGACGAAGATGGTCGCTGAGGGCGGGTACAGCAATACCCAAAACGGTCATGTCGATGCTGATGAGAAGCACCGGAAGCACGAGAACCGCGAGTGAAACCCAGCGGCGACGGGCAGACATGGGGGCCTCCTGATCTGGCGCGGCCACCCTGAAACGGTGGCGCGCATACAACAGCGGCACACCGTGTGGTCGCCGCTGAGCTCAGACTCCCACAGTTTTGGTCAAGCGTCCAATTCTTATGTGCGAGGTCTCAGGGCCCACATATAAACCGGTACCACCAGCATCGTCGGCCTGCACGAGACCGGCACACGCTCCGCCGACACGGCCCTCAAGGTATGACCGACACCGCCTTCACGGCATGGCCAACACTGTTGTGACGACATGGCCGACCCACTAGCCCAACCCATCCGGCAGCGCTATCGGACACCAGCAGGTCAACCGTTCACATCCGCACCGGTGGGGCCATCCAACTCACATCCGCACCGACCTGGTCAAGCGTTCAGACCAGCATCGACCTGGTCAACCGTTCAGAGACCGGCACCGATCGTCTGCCACAAGAAGGTGTGGATGAGAGCGTTCATGCGGGCGGCCTGCTCATTAGTGGCCGCACCGCCATGTCCACCTTCGATGTTCTCCCAAAAGCGCACGTCCTGGCCCATAGATTCCAGGGCAGCGACCAGCTTGCGCGCATGCCCCGGATGCACCCGGTCATCGCGCGTCGATGTGGTCACAAAGGTCGACGGATAAGTCACGTCCTCGCGCAGCAGATGGTACGGACTGAAAGTGCGGATGAAGTTCCAGTCCTCGGTATCGGGATCCCCATATTCGGCCATCCACGAGGCCCCGGCGAGCAAATGGGAATACCTCTTCATATCCAACAGCGGCACCTGAATCACCACGGCACCAAAGAGCTCTGGATACTGCGCCAACATGTTGCCGGTGAGCAGACCACCGTTCGATCCCCCGCGGCACGCCAACCGCTCGGTTACGGTCACCCCGCGTTCAATCAGATCCCGAGCGACCGCGGCGAAATCCTCATACGCTTTATGCCGCTTCTCTTTCAATGCGGCTTGGTGCCAGGTCGGCCCATATTCACCGCCGCCGCGAATATTAGCCAGCACGTATGTGCCACCACGTTCGAGCCATGTCTTGCCCACCGCCCCGGGATAGGCAGGGGTCAGCGATATCTCAAACCCGCCATACCCGTATAGCAGTGTCGGGTTCTTTTCCGCCGGCGAAGCATCGACATGGCCAATCTGGAAGTACGGAATGCGAGTGCCGTCCTCGCTCACCGCAAAGTGCTGCGTCACCTCGAGCCCGCTCGCATCGAACGTTGCCGGAGCGGACTTCATCCTCACCAGATCACCCGGTTGCCCACCATCGCTGACCGGACCGATATCCCCCATCCACAGCGTGGTCGGTTCGAGGAAACCAGAGGCGCTCACCCATAGCTCATCGGTCTCGTCGGCATCGACCGCACTGACCGACAGCGACCCAGGCAGATCGGGATACAGATCAGATCGCACCCATCCCCCATGATCATCTCGGACATGCACTTCGAGCCGGTGTTTCACATCTTCCAAGATGGTCAGCACCACGCAATGCCTGGTAAGCGTCACATCCTCCAGAGACGCGGATTGGGATGGTTCAAACAGCAGCGTCAGGCGGCGCTCCCCCGCCAGGTAATCATCGAGGTTGCACACGACCAGCGACCCGGCGGGATATACGTCCTCGCCCACAGTCCAGTCCATGCGCGGCATAAAGCAGATGAGATCCCGGTGAGGCATGATCTCGACGTCGGAAGGAATATCTAGCGTCACGAGCCGTTCGGACTCGCCCGGCTGTAACAGCATCTGCTCGGTGTCGTAAAACGCACGCATCCGGACCACCCAGTCTCGTTCAAACCCGGGTGAGGATTCGTGAACGGCGTAGGCCATCATGTCGGTCTCATCGGCCTCGAAGATGAGGTCGGCGTGATTGAGCGGAGTCCCCCGCGTCCACCTGCGGACCTGGCGCGGATACCCCGAGAGCGACATGCTTCCCGGGCCGAAATCCGTTGAGACGAACACGGTGTCTTCGTCAATCCAATCCATCGACCCCTTGGCGTCGGGCCGGACAAAACCGCCGTTATCTTCCGCCACAAAACGCTTGTCGACCAGGTCGAACTCGCGCGTCACGTCAGAATCTGAGCCGCCATGGGACAGCCGAATCAGGGCATGCCGGTACGGTGCGGCCATCCCCGGTTGCGAGGGCCGAGGACGCAGCACGGTCGCCCCGTGCCACACCCAGTCCTCACCTTCTTGTTCGTTGAGCGCATCGACGTCAATCAGCACCTCCCAGTCGGGCTGATCGGTGCGATAGGACTCCATCGTGGTGCGACGCCACACACCTTTGATGTGATCGGCATCGGTCCAGAAGTTGTAGAGGTAATCGCCCCGCTTAACCACGCCAGGAATTTTGTCTTTGGAGTTCAAGATCGCCAGCGTCTCATCCGCGAGCACCGACGATAACCCGTCCGCATCCAGCTCACGTTCTGCTCGAGCGTTGCGTTCTTGCACCCAGCTGAGCGCCTGCTCACCGTCGACGTCTTCCAGGGCAATCCACGGGTCTGATGAGCCATCCGGGGCCGGCAAGATCGCTCCCACTCCCGCCTCCGATATCGCGCCGTGCTCCACCTCGTGGCTTCCCGCAGTGCTCGTCATCTCGTCCATAACTCCTTCGTCAACAATCGTTTACTACCGGGCGCCTGGTTCTAGCTCGCAGGCTGTCTACTGACAGGGCTCCCATATCCGGCTTCACAGGCGTCCACGTCAACACGCCCGCTTGGCCTGATGACCGGCCTCTATCTAGGTTCCTAGACAGCGCCCTATCTCCACAGGGTTCCACCAGAGAGAACACTCATGTACTTACCGAACATCCGCGTCGTCGCCGCGCCGTGACACTGCGCCGCCGACGGTGATCAGATGATTCACCGGACCATGCCCGGTCTCAGGTGCCCGGGAAATCTCCCAGTCGACCGCGTTCTCAATCGCATCGGCCAAGAATTCACGAGCTGAGGCCACCACCATGCGGTCATCAGCACCTTGCGCGTCCTCTTGCCGAGCATACGCGGCCATGCGCGCATACTGCGCAGCAATAGCCGATGACAAGGTGCAGCCGGTGCCGTGCGTATTGCGAGTCTTCAGCATCCGTCCGCGCAGCAGTTCCACCTGCCCGGCCCCGTCGACGAAAACGTCAATGGAGTCATGACCTCGCAGATGACCGCCCTTGAGCAGCACACAGCGAGGCCCAAGCTCGCGCAGGCGCTGAGCTTGCTCTCGCATCTCTTCCGCGTCGCAGGCCATATCCGCCCCGAGCAAAAACGCGGCTTCGACAATATTCGGGGTCAGCACATCGGTGAGCGGCAGCAGCCGTTCAATGACGACCCTGCTCGCCTCCTCCGTGAGAAGAGGTGCGCCGCTGCTAGAGATCATGACCGGATCGAGGACGACCACACCCAGCTCGTCTCGTCGGGTGCTGAACAGATCACCGAGCCTGTTGACGATCTCCGCGTTAGCAAGCATGCCGATTTTGGTGGCATCCACCGGCATATCGTCGAGCACCGACGTCACCTGCGCTTCGACGAAATCGGCATGAATCGCGTGCACTCCGTGGACGCCCTGCGTATTTTGCGCAGTCAATGCGGTCACTGCCGCCATGCCGTACACACCGAGCGCGGTGAATGTTTTCAGGTCAGCCTGGATTCCTGCGCCACCGCTCGGATCGGAGCCGGCGATGGATAGGGCGATAGGCGGGCGCATAACAGGTTTCCTCCTGGCGGTGGGTCGCACTGCGCGACGCGTCGTTCTGACCCTACACGGGCGTATCCCCGACTGTCAGGGCTCAGATCCCAAATGCCTCCGTAAGTAGCCCTAGAACTCGACTGTTAGCCAAAGAATCCCGCGCGTAACCCCGGAGAATCCAGTACCTGGCTCCAGACGTCTGGACGCATTATGAAGCCATGGGCGACATAGTCGATAGGTTGTAGGTTCAGACATTAGTCCGCTGGGCGACATGACCCTCGCTATGGAAAACTGGAGGTCAAATAGTCCCGGAAAGGAGATCTGATGGGTGCATCTGGCCTACCTCCGGTTGATCCCGAAGACAGCGGCACGCCGGAACTGCCAGACCTCTTCGCTGAACGGTCTCCTCACGGCCCCGCACTGAGGGCGCTGGAAATCCGGCACACCAAACGCCACAATATGGTTAAATTATTCCTTTTTATGGCGTCCTTGTTTCTCGTTCTCGGGGTCCTCCTCAGTCAGTGCGCCCCGGGGTCGTCAACCAATAGCAACCATCCAAAGAATTGGGTTAGCGAACAGCCCATCGCCCATCAGCGTGAACCGGAATATATACCTAACCCTGAAGACCCTCTCCTCCAACCACCGCCGCTGGTTTTCACAGAGCAGCCAACGTCACCGTGCCCCTCGACATCATCGGTCCCGACAACGCCACAGACGCCGGACGAGACCCGCGGTGGCGCGCTGAGCTTTCACAACCCACCCGGGTTCAGCCAAGCCTGGGCCCATCGAGATATCCCCTACACCCAGGACCACAATGGGGTGGCTCGCCACGTCGAGAAAAACTGGTTTAGTGCCATCGGTGTGGCCGAAGTGTCGTGGCAGGGCGGTCCCTATCCCGGGAACGAAAAAGCGGCGGCCGCACTATTTCAGTGCTACGCGACTTCGGCAAGTGTCTATGAACAGTTCGGAGATGACTCCTCAATCACCGATTACCGCAGCGAGCAGATGACCGTCGATGGCCACTCAGCCTGGATTGTGCAGGCCACCTATCATTTCCCGAAGCGAAATTTGTCCACAACCTCGTCCTCTATTGTGACCTCCATCGTGGTCGATACTCCGCACGGCCACGGTGTGTTGATCTCAGATGTCGCCGCGGACTACCCCGAGCACGTGCAGGCGCTTCATGAGGCTATTGCCAGCCTCCGGGTCGGGCCATAAGGGCCACACGGATATAGGGGCCAGCGCATCGCAGCGGTGAGCAACCGCTTATGCGCTCAGCGCGTCTACACAATCGCAGAGGCCAGGCGACACAGATTATCCAGGTATTTCACCAAACGCGGGCGCGCCCGCCATTCTTCTAAGGTGAGTTCCCGGCTAGCCGCGCGGTACTGGCGTTCGACCTCATGCATTTTCTCCATGAAATCGCGCCCACCGATCATCAGTGAGGACTCCATATCGAGGAGGAACGAGCGCATATCCATGTTCGACGACCCGAGCACGGCCACAGAATCATCCACGGTGAGGTGCTTGGCGTGCAGAATATATGGCTCCCGATACAGCTGGATTTTTACCCCGGCGGCTAACAAGCCCTCATAGTAGGAACGCTGGGCGTGGAACACCAAGAACTGGTCGCCAATTTCGGAGACGAACAGTTCCACTTCGACCCCTCGCCGAGCAGCCGTGACGAGTGCCGCCAGCATTGATTCGTCGGGAACAAAGTACGGGCTGACTGCGGTGATCTTGTGCTGGGCGCTGTAGAAAAGCTGATTAAACAGCAGCAGGTTATTTTGCTCGACGTAGCCGGGGCCACTTGGAACTAGCTGGCATTCGTAGGCGCCATCGGTATCCTCCGCCTTGACCACTAGGGAGTCCATCGGCAGGGTCTCCCCTGATTCAAAAAACCAGTCCGTGCCGAAAAGCAGGTTGAGCTCCGAAACAATCGGGCCGCGGAACCTCCCCATGGTTTCCTGCCATTTCAGCCCCCGCTTTTTGTTGGCCCGCTTGTCGTAGTGACGAGCGATAAGGTTTTGGCTCCCGACCCAGCCCACCTGGCCGTCGATCACCAAAATCTTCCGATGATTACGCAGGTCAGGACGCTGGAAGGCGCCATCGCTAAACGGTTTAAACGGCATCATCGGGTAGTGCTCAGCACCGATACGATCCAGGAATTTACGCATCCGCCGATACCCGGGTTTGCGGAACACCGAACCGAGGTGGTCATACAGAACCCGCACCGGGACTCCACGGGAGCGCACCTGTGCTAGCGCCTCAAAAAATGGTGCGGTGATGTCGTCATAGCTCGCGGTATAAAACTCGACGTGCACGAATTTTTCCGCGGTTACCACATCTTCGGCCATCCGCATGATGGTGTGGTCGTAATCGGTAAACAAATCGGCTGAATTATTTCCAGTCAGCGGGAATGCTCCCAGTTCGCGGTTGAGTCGAATCGCTGACTGCAACCAGCTGGGTGTGTCCAGGTCCAGCTCGGCATCGGAGATCTGATCAGAGCGTTCACGCATCAGCTCTGTGACGCTGCGCTGTTTGCGACGGCGTTTACGCGGCAGCTGCGCTTTGCCGAGCATGAGGTACAGCGGAAATCCGATGATCGGGAAGATGAAGATCGCAAACAACCAGGCAATCGCCGAACCCGGACGCCGATTGCGCGGCACCACGATTAAGGCAACCAGACGCAAAGTGACGTCCAGTAGCAGAGCAGCCCAGGCCACCACCACAACAACTTCGCCCGGCAACCAGAAAAAGAGGCTGCGGATAAAACCCAACGGGTCATTGAGAATAGAAATGATCGACGGCACGCCCTCAATCACGGTTGCCTCCCATGTGTCGTCGAGGCCGAGCTCATCTCGACACCCGAGGGTGTGACCACAGATCCATCACTGAAGACTGCGGAGGGTGCAGCCACAGATCCATCCTGGACGGCTGCGCTCACGGCATCCCTCATGCGATCTATCACCCCGAGTGCACTTTCCGCGAGCGCCCGTTGGTCTGGGTGAACCATCTGGTCAGAGCGCGCCTTACCCTCCAACATTGGGCCTTCTACTGCCTTAGCCAGGTCCCGGATAATAAGCGCACACAGGTCGAGAGCATGCTGCGCGGATACCGCGGGCAGGGGCCGTGCAGGCCGGCTAACTGCCTGGCGCTGCACATCGGCGAGGTCTTGTACCAGGGGGCGAAGCGCAGCCCATAACGCATCGGCTCGAGGAGGGGGCACTGCGCTCCAGGCTGTGAGCAGTTTGGTCGCTTCTGATTGGATGAGGTCACTGCGCAGCATGGGCACCGCACTATCTAAGGAGTCTGATGCCGGGGCGGCAAAAGGGGTGATGGGGAGGGTCATAATCACCTCAGGATACGGTGCTGCACCGACATCTCGGGAACCCGCCCAATACTTAAGCGCTGATTCACCATGGAACAGACCCTTCTTAGGTCTGCCTCACCATGCATTCCCGGCAACGCAACGGCCCGCCGCTACGAGTGAGCGACGGGCCGTTACTTATGGTTCAGTGGGCAACCCGGAACCGAGCGACGCGATGGGCGCCTCAGTTATTGCCGCGGAGAATTGCGAGAATCCGCAGAATCTCCATGTACATCCAGACCAAGGTCACGGCAAGACCGAAGGCGCAACGCCACGCGAAGACCTTCGGAATACCGTTGTTCACGCCGTTCTTAATGTCCTCGAAGTCCATAACCAGCGAGTACGAAGCCAGCAGCACGGCAATAGCGCCGATCAGAAGACCCAGCGGGCCCGAGCGCAGACCGAAGTCGCCGCCGACCACGTTGAACATCATCAGGACGACGTTCGCGAGGCTGAACAGCAGATATCCGATCAGCGCAACGAAGAAAATCTTGTTCAGGCGGGGGCTCGTACGAACCACCCCGAACCTGAAGAGCACCAGAACAGAAACTGACACGGCCATGGTGGCCAGAACTGCCTGGACAGCGATACCCGGGTAGCGAGACTCAAAGAACGCAGAGATTCCGCCGAGTGCCAAACCTTCAAACGCGGCGTAAGCCATGATTAACGCGGGGGACGGCGTCCGCCTGAAGGAGTTCACGAGACCGAGGACGAGACCGCCGATCGCTCCCAGAATCATTAGACCCGTGGTGATGGCTGAGCCGGTGCCGCGGGCACCTTCACCGCCGACCAGACCAAATGCGATCGGCAGCACGCCGCTGATCAGGGCAACCAGCGTGATGATGCCGAGCACAATGGCCGACTTGTTCATCACGTCTTCGTAGCGCATCCGACCGGTGTCGAACGCGGTGGCCGACGGCTGGGCAAACATCTGCTCCATCTGCTCGGCGGTGGCGCCGTGCTCAGGAGAAGCTGACTGCTGCTGGTTGCCGTAGCCGTACTGGGTTGAAGCGGGCTGGCCGTACTGTTGTGACTGCGGCGCATAGCCGTATTCAGTCTGCACGTACTGGCCTTGGTAGCCGTACTGGCTCGGAGCGGTTTGTCCGTGCTGTGGCGCCTGGGCGTACCCGGCGCCTCGTTGAGCCTGGTCGAAGGACGCGTAACCGCCCGGCTGGAACAATTTGTCCCCGCCGAGAACTGGGTTATGCCTCGCCATAGTGCCTCCTAGGCGTCGTAAAGGCGTCACCCGCCGGAGCCGACGGATGTAGTGACAACTACCTTAACCTCAGTCGCGCATTATCTATTCCCGACGATGGTCTAACCTGGACGACTTTGTGAGCCCAAGTGCGAGCCCGCAACGTGGGGACGGGGTCCAAACGCCGCCGAACCGACCCGAACCAGCGTGGAGCCTTCAGCAATCGCAAGGTCCAGGTCGCCACTCATCCCCATCGACAATTCACAGCGCCCAGTGCTCCACGGCACTGCGCCAGCCAAATCCTCACCCAGGCTCCGAAGCCGAGCGAAGGAGTCTCGCACCCGGATGGCATCGTCGCTGTGTGCGCCGATGGTCATGAGACCACGCACTCGCAGCCGGCCTCCATCCGTCAGACGAGAGGCAACCTCGGCGATGAGGTCTAACTCCGGCGCGAATCCGGCTTTGCTGCGTTCGCCCGATGTGTTGACCTGGATAAACACATCTCTGCAAAGATCATCCAGCTCTGCGCGGCGGTGAAGAGCAGCAATGACGTCATCACGGTCCACGGACTCAATCACGTCGCAGGCACGCATCACATCGCGCACTTTATTGGTCTGTAAGCGTCCGATGAAATGGAGTTCTGGCGGGTTTGCCTCGTCTCGAGCAACCTCATGTTTGCCCAGTTCTTGCGCTCGATTTTCTCCAAACAGCGCGGGCCGATTGTGCGCACGCAGCGCCTCGCCGGCGCACCGCACCTCGTCGGCGGTGCGGGTTTTGGTTGCCAGCAAAATAGAGACATCCTCCGGACGCCGGCCCGCCTGGTGCGCTGCTCTATGAACCCGTTCCACGACCTCGGCAATTCGCTGTGCGATGCCATGTGCTACCCAAGCGTGCTGTTCACCCTCAACCACCGTCATTCACTCCCCTTAGATGCCCTGTCATTTTTCACTCCCCCTAGCCGCCTTGTCATTTCATGCCATCTGTCATGTCGTGCCACCTGCTATTTCATGTGGTTTTTCAATGCCATACCGGTCGTCATGCCATGCGGTTTTTCGTGTCACGCAGCCTGCCAATCCATGCGGTTTGTCATTGTGCCCACCGCATCAGCGAGGATGACTCCATCACCTCGCGCACTCGCGACGATTCCGTGATCACCGGCCTGCCGGGTATGAGCCGCCCGTTCTGAACGAATCCCTCCTCACGCCCCTCCAAAGCGACGATCAGGCGGCAGCGAAGATCGTCCCGCACCGTGTGATCGGTGTCGTCCCGGGGCGCCGTGACGAGATCATTCAGTTCCTGCGGGTCGGAATCGAGGTCGAAGAGCTGTTCCCGGCCACTGCCGCTAAACCAACAGAACTTGTGTCGACGGGTACGGATCCAGTGCATGGATTCTCGGCATCCAAAATGGTCAATGACATGTTCGCCGTGCAGATCTTCCCTCCAGGGCGGCGCATCGCCACCGGTCACAAGCGGAAGCAGACTGCGCCCATCGACGCTCTCGGGGATCTCGGCCCGGGCAAGGTCCAGCACGGTCGGCATAATGTCGCGCAGCTCAACCACCTCCCGGCAGCGCAGGCCCGGTTGGACATGGTTCCCCTGCGCAAGCCGGGGCTGCCATCGAGGCGGGACCGACATGATCAACGGCACCCGCGCACTGCCTTCGTACCCGACCGACTTCCGGTACATGTAATGATCACCCATCATGTCGCCGTGGTCGCTGACAAAAAGTATGACCGTGTCCTCGGCCAGCTGATGGTCGCCGAGGGCTTCGAGGAAGCGACCGATCTGGTGGTCAATATGGGTGATGTTGCCGTAGTAGCCCGCCACGGCCCGCCGATGAACATCCTCGTGCTGGCGACCAAATTGCGCCTCAGCGTCGTGGTCCGTGCGAAAACCAGCTAGATCGTGCACCCACTGTCCGATCGGCGGCTTCGGTAATGGCGAACCGAGGTACTGGTCTAGCGCCCAGCCTGGCGGGTCAAAGGGTGCGTGAGGGCGGTGAAACGACAGGTAGAGGAAGAACGGACAGCTCACATCCCGACGGTCGAGCCAGTTGATCGCTTCGGTCACCGCCCATGTCGTCGGATGATAGGCCTCCGGTTTATCGAAGGGGCGGGCAACCAGCGAGTTACAGCCGACCCCATCATCATTGATGTCGACACCTGCCATGCCCGGTTGCGCTCTGAGCCAGGTGAGGTAGTCGTCGTGAGCGGTTAGATGGCGGTGCCCGTAGCGGCGTCCCACGTGGAGGAAACCGTCGTGCAGGCGCACATCGTCAAACCCGCATCGGCTCCGTTCGGGGAAAACATGCATTTTCCCGATGGCCTGCGTTTGGTATCCGTGCTCGCGCAATACCCCCGGCATGGTGACCGGATGTGCGTCGGGAAACGGCACCTGTTCGCGATATCCGTAGCGCCCATGGCGTTCTTGGGACTGTCCCGTGAGCAGACCAACGCGCGCTGGCACACAGGTAGGGGTGGCTGAATAGGCGTGCTCGAACACCACCCCGCTCTGGGCGAGGGCATCTAGCCAGGGCGTTCGCACCACTGGATGCCCCAGAGCGGATATCGCATCTGCTCGCATCTGATCCACGCAGATCAGAACGATGTTCGGGCGTTCTTTAGATGTGTGGTGCACGAAACCAGGGTATGCCGGTTGGTGCTCATGAGCTACTTACCCTGATCGATACTTCTGTGGACTCAGAGCAGGCGTGGAGCCATAGAGTTTGCGCTACACAGTTCTTGTGGCGTACATGGAATCGATTTGGCGAAGGATCACGTCAAAGAACCGCCCCGCTGGAAGCACATGCAATTCGACGGTGCCTTCTTCCGGCATGATCGCCTCGAATAAACCTTTATCAGGAACGTACACTGCTCTCCACCATCCATCCGGGTGCCGGATGAGGAGCTCGGTCCACGGTTCGCCACCCATACTCCCGTCAACCCGCCCTTTGTATTCCTCATGTGGGATGCGCCATGGAAAACCGAAGCGAATCGCGGGAACTACTCCCAGCCATGCAGCTACATCCGCGGGTAAACGCTCTGGGCCAAGTCCGTATGCTTCCACATTGGCCGTATCTAACGCGTACGCGGACTGTCCGCTAGTGCGTATGACGAGCACTCCGTCCCTACCTGAGTAGGCCACATAGAAGCCTTCTTCCGAACCACGAGTGATACCCGCGTGAAACACCTTAGGACCGTCAACTCGCACGCCCCAGGCGTTGGCCAGCATCCCAATCATGGATTTCGACACGGGGCGCGCGGATTCCGGCACGGCTGCTGGGATCACGGCAAGATCTTCGAAAGGAAAGCCCGCTCGAGTGCTCGCGTACTCGTCAAGCTGGACACCTACTTCGCTGGTCCCGGCTGAGGCCGTGAGAATCGCCTTGGCATCTGCCGCAAACCCTAGGTGCGCCGCAATCCAGTCGAATGCTCCCTCGATGTTGAGCGCTTGGGATGGGAGAAACGATGCCGAGACATGCAGGTGGTGCTCGCCGGTGGCGAAAACCCACTTCTTCACCATGACGTCGAGATGTTTCTCTGTGGGGTAGGTAAAGACGATCACGCGGCCGAGCGGGGGATCTTCGAAGAAATCAGGAGGCTGGTGGAACCCGTCAACACTTACTAGTTTGGCGCCCGGATGCTGCTGGAAAGCTGCATTGATCGCAGCCATGGAAGCGTCGACTAGCGGGGCTGTGTTCTTCGTTGAAGTGAATACCACATTGGGGGCGAAAACGGAGATTATTGCCGTCCGCGACAAGCACGAGTTCGACATCGTCGATGTTCCCTACATCCTCAACCCGGAACAGGGTCGGATACTGAACGACGAAATGCTCGGTCTCCACCTCGTGAAAAGGGATCTCGGGGGGCGCCTCGGGGGTGGCGTGGTGTTGATCAGTCATCGCCTCCGATTTGCCTTCCTTAATTCCCGAGCGGTTTTCCTTTGATCCCTAGCCGCACGTTCAGCCTGCCGACGCATTTCACGGCCTTCAACAAACCACCTCGGGAGCATAAAATTCGGCCACATCCCAAAGAACCCGAGAGTTCCAACTATCCCAAATACAGCAATGGAGATACTAAAAATCTTCACACCTACCCCTACCCCCAACCCGGAGCGAAAAATCCGGGTACACCCAGCACGATCAGCATAATTCCGAGAAATAGCAGAGAAAAACCGCCACAGGATTCATAACCGCTCGCATAAGCCCATCTCTTCCATCTGCCTGTGTAGGCCAAAATCCCGCCGACACAGCAACACAGACCGATCAAGATCAAAACAACACCCATGTTATGCACCATCCGCTCGAACTGATGGGGTAAATCGGCGCAATAGCACCGTTATCGCAATGATAGTCGCAACCTGGGATGATTGCGGCCAGCACCATTCGTGGGGTCGCGACGCCGCAAAGCCCACACTTCGACACTTCAGTGCCCCCGCCGGGACTCGAACCCGGACTGTGAGGATTTTAAGTCCCCTGCCTCTGCCAATTGGGCTACGGGGGCCGGTGCACGGCCGCAGCACTAAGGATACTGGTTTTTGGGGAGTCCTCGCGCACGTATCCTGGAAGGACCATGGCGGCGCGTCCTCGTTCGCTCGCAGATTCACTGCGCAGCTTCTCCGATGACCGGCTCACCGAGTTGTTCTCGGCCCGGCCTGATCTTGCAACGCCCGTTCCCAAGGGGATTTCTCAGCTCGCGGCCCGAGCCGCCGGAACCGGCAGTGTGCATCGCGCCCTGTCCAGCCTCACCCTGCCAGAGTTTCGACTCGCGGAAGTGTTATGTGCTCTGCCCGACGGCACCTCCCTGCAAGCTGTCGCCTCTGCCTGCGGGTGCACCCCCACCGCTGTGCGCGGCCCGTTATACCGTTTGGCTACCCTCGCGCTCGTGTGGGGGGATAAGAATCTGACCCCGGTGAGGTCGCTGCGCTCCATCCTCACCACTCCGGCGGGCTTGGCCCCGGTCCATGAGAACGATCCCGACCCCTCAACCACAGCCGCCCTCATCGCACGACTCGATGATCGGGATCGCGCTCGCGTAGACCAACTGGCATGGGAAAGCAGCCGGTTGCGCGGGGACCCGTCATCGCCGACAGCCTCTCTCCTTCTACGCTCAGGCATAGCCCGACAAGACGGCGATGACCTGGTCATTCCCCGGCCCGTGCAGCTGGCGTTGCGGGACGGGCTGGTCTATCCCAGTCTCCCGGTCGATCCCCCGGCGATTCCCTCCGGAGAGGGCCGCAACGAGGTGCCCGAGAGCACAATTCAGGCGCTGACAGCCCAGGCCATTGATGCCGCGTTTGAAACCATCCGCGTGGTGCGTCAGCTCACCCTGTTCGACGATGATCCTCCATCCGTTTTGAAGCGTGGCGGTTTAGCGAGTCGTGACCTCAAACGGTTAGCGACCCGCGCCGAGACCACCTCGTTTGCTTTCGCAACACTGCTCCACACCGCATGGTCGGCCGGGCTACTCGGCCACAACGGACAGGTATGGCAGCTGACCAGAGACTATGACGAGTTCGCCGGACACGATTCGGCTGAACGCTGGTCAGAGCTCGCGACCGCCTGGGCCGGAAGTCACCTCGTGACCGGCCTGGTGGGAACTGCGGAACCAGCTGGACGCCTGATGGGACAGGCGCCCTCAAAGTCTGCCCCTCAGCCTCGGCCCGCGCTGTCCGACTCCCTTGCACCACCCGGGGCCCGCACCCGTCGCCGGATTCTTCTGCGGTTTCTGGCGCGTGGTGGATGTGCCGTGCGCGTTGAACCATCCGTTCTCACCGACGTTCTATCATGGTCATTCCCACTGGTCAGACGCAGTTTATTGGAGGTTGAAACCGACTCCTTTTGCCGGGAGGCCAGCGTTTTAGGCTTGCTCGCCGGTGGGGTGCTCTCACCCCTTGGCCTCGCCCTCGCTTCTCACCTCGGCGGGACCGATGTTGAAGCTCAACGCGCCGCTGCCCGCACGTTTACCGATCTCGCTCCTGCCCCCGTCGAGGACATTTTGTTGCAGGCGGATCTCACCGGGGTTATTCCTGGGCGCCCGGGTCGCCGCGTCGCCACCGTGTTGAACTGGTCCGACACGGTATCGCGCGGAGGCGCTGTCACCGTCCGTTTCAGCTCATCCTCGATTCGCCGGGCTCTTGAGGCTGGACGGGATGTCGATGACCTGCTGGATGTTCTTGGCAGCTGCGCCCCCACGGGTATTCCGCAAGCATTGGAGTATCTGATCGCGGATGAGTGTCGCCGGGTTGGCCAGGTCAAAGTGGGGCGGGCAAGCACGTTTATTACCGGTGATACCCAAATACTTGACCTTTTGCTGGCCCGTTCCGAAGCTGCGGTGTTGGCTCTGGCACGGATTGCCCCCACCGTCGCGGTCACCAGTTCCGACCCGGGATTTGTGATGCAGGTGGTGCGCTCATGCGATCTGGCACCGCTCGCGGTGGGAACAGCGGGACGGACCGTGCGTCTGCCCTCTGAACACGGTCTGCGTGGCGGCCCCGTGGAGACGCCGCGCATTGAGCGCAATAACCAGCCCGAATTACAGCTTCCCGCCGACGAGGTCGTGCGCAGACTGCGCACCGCCGATGCCCATCCAGATCAGACTTTCACGGTCACTGACCGGCTCCTTGAGGCCATCGCGGAAGGCCAACCACTACACATCGGGATCGTCGATGGGAAAGGCGGAATTATCACTAGGCAGGCCGTTCCGCTATCCCTGGACGGGGGTCGACTGCGCGCCCGCGATGTGCGCGGTGACGACGAGTTCACGGTGTTGGTGCATAGAGTGACGCTCGGATAATGTGAGGCTTTGTCACGCAGTCACGCCGTCACGAAAGTCACCTGGACGGCAGAATCCGCGTCATGGACAATATTCGCGATAGTTTGCCCTTTTCCGCAGTTCACTCTCCCCGAGGATGTCATGAGCGATAACAACCCCTACACCCAGCAGTCGCCCTACAACCCGGGCGAGCCCAGCAACCCAGGCGAGCCCTACAATGCAGGCCAGCCCTACACCCAGGCAGCCCCCTACGCCCCGGCGGTCCCCAATGCTGGCGATGTCGAGTCGGCGCGCACTCGGGCTCTGGTCGCCATGATCATCGGGTTTGTGTGTGGCGGCACAATCCCCGGCATCCTCGGCCTCGTCGCCTTCCTCAAAGCCAATGATGACCCGCAACAGTCCCGCACCCTCACCAAGTGGGCATGGATCGTCTTCGGGATCTTCTGGGCAATCGGAATTATCTTTTTTATTCTCTATGTTGTGCTCATCATCTTCGTGACAGCCGGCACCGCACCCTCAGGAGTCTGACCAGGCGGTTTAGCGACGGGCTCCGCGGCACCCGGATCGCCCGTATGAGCACGGTGAATGCCTCCACGGCACCTCACCCAAGAACGGCAACTTCACAGCTAACACCTGACCCAATCCGGTGTCGGCATCGCCATCAACCCTCAGTAGCGCACGTGGGCCGGCATCCTCAATGAGGATGCCGGCCCACGTCAGTAACCAGCCCGCGTCAGCTAAGAGTCAGTGCGAGGATCCCTCCGACTCAACTTCCTGACGGTCCTCCGACCACAAAGTGTGAAAGGTGCCGGGAGCGTCAACGCGCTTATAGGTATGCGCACCGAAGAAGTCGCGCTGCGCCTGCACCAAAGCGGCTGGGAGTCGTTCGGCACGGATAGCGTCGTAGTACGAAAGCGTCGAGGAGAACACCGGGGCCGGGTACCCCGAGGTTGCCGCGAAGGCCACGATGCGCCGCCACGCCGGCACCACCTTGCGCATTTCCTCAGTGAAGTATTCGTCCGACAGCAGCAACGGAAGATCGCTGCGCCGCTGGTACGCCTCGGTGATCCGATTGAGGAACCGAGCCCGGATAATGCAGCCACCGCGCCAGATTCGAGCCATCGCACCGCGGTCGATGTTCCACCCATACTGCGCGGCCGCAGCATTGATCTCGTCGAAGCCCTGCGAGTAGGCCACTAACTTGGATGCGTAGAGCGCCTGACGCAGATCTTCAATGAACGCGTCGCGGTCAGCGATCTCGACCGTCTCGGCGAGCGCGGGCAGGCTAGCGCGGGCAGCCTCACGCTGAGGCACAGAACCGGAGACAGAACGGGCAAAGGTTGCCTCGGCAATACCGGTCACCGGAACCCCAAGGTCCAGCGCGGTCTGCACGGTCCAGGTTCCCGTGCCCTTTTGTCCAGCCTGGTCGAGGATGATATCCACAAACGCCTCGCCCGTCTTTGCATCGACGTGGCGCAACACCTCGGCGGTGATCTCCACCAGGTAAGACTCCAGTGGTCCCCGATTCCATTCAGCGAACACGTCGCCAATCTCCTGGGCGCTCATGCCGAGCGCGCGGTGCATGAGGTCATATGCCTCGGAGATCACCTGCATGTCGGCATATTCGATGCCGTTGTGGACCATTTTGACGAAGTGTCCAGCGCCATCGGCCCCCACATACGTGCAGCAGGGTTCCCCGTCCACATGGGCCGAAATCTTCTCAAACATGGGCCCGAGCCGGTCATACGATTCGGGGGTGCCACCCGGCATGATCGACGGCCCGTTCAACGCGCCTTCTTCACCGCCGGAAACTCCAGCCCCCACAAAGTGCAGCCCCTTCTCGCGCAGGGCCGCCTCACGCCTGAGAGTATCGGTAAACAGCGCATTCCCGCAGTCCACGATGATGTCACCCGGTTCCATCCGGGAGGCGAGCTCATCAATCACTGCGTCGGTTGCACGTCCGGCTTTGACCATAATGATCGCCACCCGAGGTTTTTGCAGGGACGCGACGAAGTCATCCATGGACTCCGAGGGGTAAAACGAACCTTCATCCCCATGCTCATCCATCACTTTCTCGGTTTTGGCCACGCTGCGGTTGTGGATCGCGACGTTAAAACCTTTGTGAGCGAGGTTGCGCGCGAGGTTGGATCCCATCACCGCCATTCCGGTCACGCCGATATCGGCGACGTTCGCGGGCGAGGGTTCAAAGCTAGCCATATAGATGCTCCTTGTGCTGGTGCGGGAACGGCGCGCGGTCGTGTATACCCTGCAAGGCCCGTATCGCGGCGAGTTACCACCGGGCTACGGGATCGACCGGGCTCAATGGGCAAGAGTTTAGTCATGCGAAACGAACGGAACCTGATTCCTGGTCGAATGCGGGACCGCAGTTCGCATGCACGGCACTGTTGCACAGCGGATGTGAGGCACCGTCACCGCACATAGGACAGGTGAAGCACTAACCGGTGGTATACCCAGGGCACGTGAATCACTGCTGTTGCACAGCATGGCGTGCGCAACGGCGGTGATACCGGCGCTGAGCAGTGTCTGCGGGCTCCGGCATGCGCGCAGATAGAATCGGCGGGGGCGAGATCGGATACAGCAATGGATGGCAATGGCGTGAATAACGGCGGTATAGGCGGTAGCAGCGTGAGCGGCGGAGCACTCATTGTTCAAAGCGATAAATCTTTACTCCTGGAAGTTGCCCATCCAGATTCGGAAGCCGCCCGTTTCGCCATCGCCCCTTTCGCTGAGTTAGAGCGCGCACCCGAACATGTGCACACCTATCGGGTGACAGATCTTGGACTGTGGAACGCCCGCGCTGCTGGGTACGACGCGGAAACCGTGGTGTCTGCCCTGGTGGAACACTCCCGCTACCCGGTTCCACATTCGCTGCTCGTGGATGTGGCGGCGATTATGGACCGTTTCGGGCGTCTCCAATTGCAGGCCGATCCTGCACACGGCCTAGTGCTGCACGCTTTAGACCGGGCTGTGTTGGAGGAGGTGCTGCGCGCTAAACGAGTACAGGGCATGCTCGGTGCTCGGCTGGATGAGGCCACCGTACTGGTGCATCCCTCGGAGCGAGGGAACCTTAAACAAGCGTTGTTAAAGCTGGGGTGGCCCGCTGAAGATCTCGCCGGATACGTGGACGGCGAGGCACATCCGATGGCGCTGGTGGAGGACGGATGGTCGTTGCGTTCATATCAGCGCGAAGCAATTGACGCTTTCGCCCATGGCGGCTCCGGTGTGGTGGTTTTACCCTGCGGGGCCGGCAAAACAGTGGTCGGTGCCGGAGCCATGACCCGGATTGAACGCACCACACTGATTTTGGTGACGGGGACGGTGGCAGCGCGGCAGTGGAAGTCTGAGCTGGTGCGGCGCACCTCGCTCACCGAGGACGAGATCGGTGAGTACTCCGGTACCACCAAACAGATCCGCCCGGTCACCATTGCTACCTATCAGGTCCTCACCTCGAAACGGGGTGGAGTGCATCCCCATTTGGAGCTGATGAGCGCTCGCGATTGGGGCCTGATCGTATACGACGAAGTTCATCTGCTTCCGGCGCCTGTGTTCCGCATGACCGCTGATTTACAGGCTCGACGCCGTCTGGGGCTGACGGCGACTTTGGTGCGCGAGGATGGCCGCGAGGGTGAGGTGTTTTCACTGATCGGGCCGAAGCGGTACGACGCCCCGTGGAAGGATCTGGAGACCCAGGGATACATTGCGCCTGCGGATTGCACCGAGGTGAGGATCACCCTCCCGGATGCGGACCGGCTGGCGTATGCGATGGCGGAGGCTGAGGATCGCTACCGCCTGGGGGCCACGCATGCGGCAAAGGTTCCCGTGGTCAAGGCCCTGGTTGCTCGTCATGCGAAGGATCGAGTGCTGGTGATCGGGCAGTACTTGGATCAGCTGGAAGAAATCGCCGCGGCGCTCGGGGCTGACCTCGTGACAGGTCGAACCAGGGTGTCCGAACGCGAGCGACTATTCGAGGCGTTCCGCAGCGGGGAGATCACTCGTTTAGTGGTCTCGAAGGTGGCGAACTTTTCCATCGATCTTCCGGAAGCGGGCGTGGCGATTCAGGTTTCTGGGACCTTTGGGTCGCGTCAGGAGGAGGCTCAGCGTCTCGGTCGTATTTTGCGGCCCAAGGGGGATGGTCGGGCAGCTCATTTCTACACTTTGGTCACGCAGGATACGCAGGATCAGGATTTTGCCGCGCACCGTCAGCGTTTCTTAGCGGAGCAGGGGTATGCGTATCGGATTGTGGATGCCGATGACATCCCCAATGCATAGGGCTCCGCTTTTCGGCTCCCTTTTGAATTTCCCCTATCTAGGCTCTCCCCAGCTGGGCCTGGACCAGCGACAATGAGGCCCTGGGGCGACTAAAGTGAGGGGTATCCCGCTCGAGGTGATCCAATGCGGCCCGTCTCGGTGGCCGCTGCCGCGATGAGATATCCGAGATGTGAAAGGCCTTGCCATGACCACCCCTGATCCCGTTCCTCCCGCTGACATTCCGGCAACCTCGAACCCTCAGCCCACCGCTGAGCCGAGCCCTACCTCTGCTCGCCGTTCCACAGCGGCCCCGGCCCCGGCCCCGAAGGTTAAGGCCTCGCCGGAATCGGCTGATCATCAGGGCGGAGGTAAAACAGCTGCCGTCTGGATTTCACTGATTATCGGCGCGGTCATCTTGGTTTTGCTGCTGGTCTTCATCATCCAAAACAGTGCGTCGACTCAGTTCACGTACTTCTCGGCGCAGTTCTCGCTGCCGCTCGGGGTCGCGATGCTGCTCGCGGCGATTGCGGGCGCTCTGGTGATGGCGCTGGTGGGGTCGGTGCGTATGTTGCAGATGGCGATGCGCATCCGGCGACTGGAGAAACAGCAAGCTAAAGCGAAACGCGCTTTCGAGTGAGCGTGATGCGGGGTGCGTGTCTGTGCGGGGGTGTCCTCGCGCAGCCTCGGATCCAGCCAGCCGAGATGCTATCAAAGTATGCTCACCCGACACTCAGGAAAATCACAAGATTGTCCCGGAAAATCGTTGCATGAGCACCGATCAGGAATACGAGGCACGGCTTCTCGTCGTCGACGACGAGCCCAACATCCGTGACCTACTGGCGACGTCTCTGCGCTTCGCCGGATTCGAGGTCTTTACCGCATCCAATGGCAACGAAGCGATCCGTCAGGCCACCGAAAACACCCCTGACCTGATCGTCCTCGACGTCATGCTGCCAGACATGGACGGATTCACCGTCACCCGTCGACTGCGCGACCGAGGCGAACACTTCCCGATCCTATTCCTGACCGCCCGGGACGACACAAAAGACAAGGTGGCAGGCCTAACCGTCGGTGGAGACGACTACGTCACCAAACCATTTAGCCTCGAAGAAGTCGTCGCACGCATCCGCGCCGTGCTGCGCCGCACCAGCATCCAAGGACAGGACGCCTCAGACAGCGCACTGATCGTCGGCGACCTTCGCCTCGACGAAGATTCCCACGAAGTCACCAGAGCCGACTCCCCCATCGAACTGTCCCCCACCGAGTTCAAACTGCTGCGCTACCTGATGCTGAACTCCGGACGGGTTGTATCCAAGAACCAAATCCTCGACCATGTATGGGATTACGACTGGTCAGGAGAGGTCGGCATCGTGGAGTCCTACATTTCTTATCTGCGTCGAAAGATCGACATCGTCGGCCCGCCTATGATCCACACCAAGCGGGGCATCGGCTACGTGCTGCGCCCTGCTGAGAGCCGCTAACGCAGACGCCCACCCGCGTCCCCATCCGCCGTGCGTCCTAGGTTCTTCGATTCGTCCCGTCCCGTTTCACTGTGGACACGCTTTGTCGCGCTCGTTGCCTTTGTGCTCATCGCAGGCACGCTGATCACGGGGATCGCGTCTCTGTTTCTGCTGCAGCGCACCCTCATCCAAAGTGTCGACCGGGACCTAGAACGCGCAATCACCCCGATGGTGGCGCGGGCCAACGATGAACGGCAACCGTCCGAACTGATCTCGTTCTCCCCTATCGATTTCGTCGTGGAGTATCAAAATACGGCGGGCGAATCCGAGGGGAGGTACACCCACGCCCCTCAGGAAAACGTTCCGGTCAAGTTCCCACCACTCACCCGGGCTCAGGTGCTCGCCCTTAACGGCAGGCAATTCACCATCGTTGACTCCAACGACACCCGGTGGCGAGTGATGGCCGTTGCCAGTAATGTCCCCGACGGGGACTCCGTGCTCGTCGCCCTGCCGCTGCGCAGCGTGGACCGGACCATGCACGAAATGGGCATCGTAGTGATGATCGTGGGCAGCCTCGTCGTACTGGTGGGCATGTGCACCGGCGGGTTCCTTGCCCACCGGGCACTAGCTCCGCTGCGCGACGTCGAACTCACCGCCAGCCAGATCGCCGCCGGAGAACTATCTAAACGCGTCCCCGTCACCGATTCGTCCTATGAAGTGCACCAGCTCGGAATCTCTCTCAACGAGATGCTGATGCACATTGAACGCTCATTTGAAGCGCAGGCAATTTCCGAGAACAAAGCCACCGCCTCCGAAGCGCGCATGCGCCGCTTTGTCGCCGATGCCTCCCATGAGCTGCGCACACCCCTAGCCGCTATCCGCGGATTCGGCGAACTGTATCGTATGGGTGCGCTCACGAAAGACGACGACGTCGCCTCCGCGATGCGGCGCATCGAAGACGAAGCCCAGCGCATGGGCTCACTGGTCGAAAATCTTTTGCGTCTAGCCCGGCTCGATGAAAACCCGCACGTCGATCTCAAACCAGTTGACCTCACCGGTGCACTCTTCGACGCCGCCCAGGATCTAAGAGCTCTGGACCCAGCCCGCACAGTCATGGTGTGCTCACTGGCGGGCACACCACTCACCGTCTCCCCGCATGTTCCAGTCACGGTGCTCGGCGACGAACCGGCACTGCGCCAGGTCATCCTAAACCTGGTGGGCAACGCCAACCGACACACCCCGAAGGGTTCCCCCGTGGAACTGGCAATCGGCACTCTCCGGCCCGGCGTTATCGCCTTTGAAGTGCGCGATCACGGTTCCGGAATCAGCCCGGAACAGCGGGAGCGGGTTTTCGAGCGGTTTTACCGCATGGACTCATCGCGTCAGCGCAAGCCCACCCAGGGAGGTGGAGCGGGCCTCGGTTTATCCATCGTGGCAACCATCGTCGAACAGCATGGCGGTCGGGTATCCATTCACGAAACCACGGGCGGGGGCGCCACCTTCCGTGTCGAACTGCGCGCCGCACCCGATGAGCATGCGGATGAGCCCGTGCCCGATGTTACCGCTCCGAGCGAGCCCACATGCTCACAACGCAGCGGTACAGCTCCCACCGAATCCTAGTTTCTCGCCGACACGGTAAGCACCGTCTAGTTTCAGTCAGTGACCTGCCCAATCCACTGCCGACGCAGCCCCTGTGCAGGATCTGTATCCCAGCGCCCGACAGCCACAGCCCCGTCCACGAGCGCGAGGGCAAACGCCCCAGTCTGATCAATGCACCCCGTGTCCACAGCCTGATTACCACGGCCCGACATCACAGCTCGACCCCTGCGCGCAGAGGCCACAACCCGATCAACACGAGCGAGAAACGATGCGGCCCGCTCACGACCGAGCTCGTCATGAGCCTCGATTCGAGTATGAACCCGAAGGTCGTATCCATCCCGCGGCACAGTTCGCGCCGCTACAAGCCCCATCCCGTACCGACCGAGATTGCGGGTGATCCGGAATGCACCGGGGCGGGCAGGAAGATCGACGGTGTGTCCACGCATCCCGCAGATGAGATCGTCCGGGGCGCTAATTCCCAGATCAGCGGCAGCTTCTCGGGTGCGGCGACACCGAGCCGCCTCCCGCATGCGCGCAGGAATCCGAAGGCCGCTGCCGATCAGTGCTCGCACCAAAATATGCGAGTCCACCGGCTGCGCTCCGGCCTGGAGCAGCGCCCGCGTTGCACAGCGCGGATAGTCATAATGGTCGAGGTCAAAGCTTCGCGGGTGCAGCCCCGCACGGGAGGCAACCTCGTGCAACTCCGCGAGCGAGGTGTCCGAGACGACATGACCCCATTCGGTGCCATACCGAGGCCAGGTCGCCGGGTCGAACACAACACTCACGCACAGTATTGTCGCCCCGCCCCAAGCTGTATCGGGTGGGGCACTGCACGTTTCAGCTCGCAGCTAACCCAGGACGGCGCCGCCCGTACATCAAACGGCGCTGAAGAACCTCAAAGGGTCCGCGGCGTCCACGCTTATACAGGAACCACGCCACGCACATCGTGCCAACCCAGGTAGCGACCCCGATCAACGCCGCTTCGCATGAGCCGACCTGACTTCCCAGCCCGACGGTGAATTGGGGAAAGACAATGAAGGACACAATCGTCTGAGCCAGATATCCGCTCAGAGACATCGACCCCAGCGCAATCGCCGGAGTCAACACGGTGCGCACAACCGGCCAGGTCGTCGCCCGATAGGCAATCAGCGCACAAGCCGCCGCAAAACCGATCCCCCCGGCGAGTCCGGTGAGCTGGTGAACCGAGGTAGTCGCCACCAGCACAACCCAGTGCCCAGTAAGGTGTCCGGGACTTTCCTGGGCCAGGATCATCGCCGCCGGAATAGCACCGAGCACCGAAAACCCCGTACCCGCGTAGAGGAAAACACGGAGCAGACGCAGATGCTTGTGCGGCTCTTCCAAAAGCTTCGACCGTGCCATCAACAGACCGATCAGCATCGGCACAAGTAGGCCCGTCGATAGTGGAATCGTGGTCACAGTAACCAGACCCCATTCGATGAGGCGGGCGAGAGTGGCCGTGAAATAGTCCGGGGCCGTCGCTGAACTAAACGGGGTGCCAGCAGCTCCGGTGAAATAGGTACCCGCGGCGTCGAGCGCGCCAAAAAGAATCAACCCGGGAATATGCAGCGCCATCACCAAAACCACAAGCGATCTAGACAGTGGGGCCAATAGCGTGACGACAAACCCGATAATCGCGTACGCGGTGAGGATGTCCCCAGCGAACATGAAAATACCGTGCGCCGCACCTATCGCAAAGAGGACGGCATAGCGCCGAAACATGGTGTAGACCCATTCGCGGGTGGTTTCCCCTCGCGCAAGCGAACGGCGATATAACACCCCGATCCCGTACCCGAAAAGGCATGCAAACAGCATGATTCCTCGGTTGTCGATAAAGAGCGCCGTGAGCACGTTCGTGACGCGATCGGCAAGCGACGCGTCAATCGGCTTCATCAAGATCGACGTCGGTGACCCGCTGAGGTACACCACGCTGTTAGCGACCACAATTCCAAGCAGCGCGATCCCGCGGGCGAGGTCTGGGGCCATCGCACGCTTGGGTGCCGCTCCGCGTTGCACATCCGCCGCGCACTCCGAGCCCCTAGCGTGTTGTAGATCCCCCTTGTGCATAGCTACGGCGCTTTGTGGTTGACCGGCGGGTAGAGAGCCGGACGCTTTTAGCCCTAAGGGTTGTTGGCGTGCATCTTGGTCGTCTGAAGTTACTGGAGGGGAAGTCGTCATGAAGGCGTCTCCTCAATAATGGCCTGAATAATGGCGAGGTTATAAGACAATACCCGCGACTCAAGGGCGCTGCGCTCAGAGCTCGATGACGCCGCGACAACAAGTCAACGATGCTTCACTCACGACACAATGGTTCCCTGGCGGAATCTCAGCAGCCAAGGACCTTCGCCGTCGTGGCTAAGTTCGCGAATCCACAGGGATGAGCGCATCACGATTCCATGCTCAGACTCAGTTTGGTACGTCACCAAAATGGCACGCGGTGCAACTAACACCGCACGAAAATCAGTAGCTGACAGTTCAGGATCCCATCCTTCAATGTGATTGGGCATCTTGCCGTCGGCACCGGCCAGGATGGCCACCCGATCTGTGCGTTGCCCCAAGGACCCGATACTCTCGAATTCCGGGTGCAGCAGTTCTTCCATGCGGGTGCGATCTGTATGAACAGTCTCGGTCAAAAGCGAGCGTTCCAACCGCAAAACGTCCTGCTCATCGGTATCGAGCGCGGAGGACTCGAAATCAGCAAACGCCGAAAACAGGTCCAGTTGCAGTTCGTCCATGTCAGCATCGCCATTGGCGTCCGTATTCGCGGTGACACCTGAGGGAACCGGCGACGTCTCGACCGGGCGTTCCTCTAACGCGGCATCTCTGGTGAAACCGGGACCCGTCGGAGCCGAAACCCCTTTACTGAAGGCCGTCGCAACCGCCCGCGCACGCTGATCGGCAGCCTCGTTGAGGTCATGCCCGGCGTGCCCCTTTACCCATTCAAACTCGACGCTGCGCCCCTCTAACGCCGTATCAATGCTCTTGAGGAGATCAACGTTGAGAACTGGTTTACCGTCTTTCTTTTTCCACCCCTTCCGTTTCCATCCTGGCATCCACTTGGTCACGGAATTAATCACGTATTGGCTGTCACACAAGATCAGCAGGTGTTCGTCGGCGCGAGAGGCCGTAGATTCAAGCAGATCTAGAACAGCCTTTAACTCCCCCATATTGTTGGTGCCGTGTGCCCACCCTCCGGCATGCCAGGTGTTCTCGTCGATGTACCAGGCCCACCCGGCAGGCCCCGGATTGCCGAGTGCGGATCCGTCGGCGGCAGCAGTAATCGTCATGGCCACCATCGTGACACACGGGGATGACATCGCCGGGCTCGGGAACCTCACCCGTCTCCCGCGCGGGCGGAAAAGCTGGGTCGGTTCCCGTCTCTACGCGCGCGTTATCCGCGCTGTGGACGTCGGCCTGAACACGAGAACCAACGCCAACACACCCAAAGCGATGGTTGCGGAGACCACGGGAAGCCACACGAACGAAGCTCCGACGATGACAGCGCCGAGCGCTGAACCGCTAGCGATACCGATTTGCACGCTGGTGACGTACACGGCAGACGCGCGGTCGGCATCGCCCTCAGCTATGTGCATGACCCCGGTCTGAAAAACTGGACCGCTCGCGGCAAATGCCAACCCCCAAAACGACACGGCAACAACCATGCTGATGCTTCTCACAAGGTGCGACGCAGGCAGCGCAGTGAAAGCGAGCAGACTAAGTCCGCTAACAAAAGTCACCATGGTGACTATTTCAGCGCGGCGCGCCCCGAGGTCGATGATGCGGCCAATGAAGAACGTTCCGATAGCTCCAGTGATACCGAACAGTGTCAGGATACCGATGACGGCACTCGCACTGCCGATGGTCTCGGTGATGAGAACGGCCACGTATGTGTAGGTGATGAAGTGTGCCGTGACCAGCAGAACCGAGATTCCGCACAGGGTGAGTATCGCCCGCCAGGCCATTGATTTCAGCTGCCGGGTTACCGATGCAGGCCCCTGTTTTGCCACCCCCTGCCGACTTCGTGACGCGCCGAGCCGGCTTGCGGCCTCGGATGCGAGATGAGTTGTATCGCCCTCCGCGCGGGGAGTGCGCACCGCCCATAACACCGCGAACGTCACGAGTACCGTCGCGATCATCAACACACCCGCGGTTGCCCGCCAGCCCATCAATTCGCCGATGAAGGTAGTGCCAGGGCTGCCGAGAATGAGCGCAAGAGAAGATCCACCGAACACGACCGCAGTCGCCGTACCCACCCGCTCACGCGGCACCAGATCTGCCGCAGCAGGGTCGACCAGCGACCAAAGCACTCCATGGCTGATCGCGGCGCTGAAACGGCTAATAGCCAGCATGACGAACGTCGTTGAGACAATCGTGATGATTTCCGCGATAACCAGGCACACCAGAGATGCCACGAGCGCGGTTCTGCGGGAAACCCGCGAGGCCAAGGCCACGGTCGGAATGGTGCCCAAAGCAGCGACGACGGCATAACCGCTCACAAGTAGCCCAGCCTGCCCCGTCGAAACATTCACGCTCCGTGCAATGTCTTGAATCAGACCGACCGGGAATACCTCGAAGGTGACATAGACAAAAGTTGCCCCGGCGAGCGCAGCCAAGCGAGCACCAGGTGCGGCATCAATCTTGGCTTGATCCATCAGCGGGCACCGTTACCCCGGAGGCGCCCTGACAGATGAAAATCGGCCCCCGTTAGCTGACGATGCGCCGTCGCCACGCGCTCACCACGTGATCGCGTCGCGCACAGAGGGCAGCTTCGTGATGCCATCGGCGGCGAGAAAGTGTCCAGCCCCCGGGACGATTCGGGCCGACGTGCCGAACTGGCGAGCCACATGATCAGTCAATGCCGGAGGGACCAGCGGATCATCGTCGGAGCGGATCACCGCGAGATGCCCAATATGCTTGGCGAGACCCGATACATCGCACCCGTCACCGATGAAGGCGTCCAATTCTGGCAGGGCAGGAAGCCGGTCGGTGAACCCGGCGACCAGCACCAACGTGCCGAGCCGCCACACTCCGGGAAGCGCACTCAGGTAGCGCATGACGGCTAAGCAGCCGAGGCTGTGCGCAACCACGATCGTGCGGTCATCCGGTTCGCCGAGCACCTCTCGCACACTGTCGGCCCACTGAGTGGGGTCGGGATCGGATGGATTCGGCAAAGCCGGGACCAGAGTGTGAATACCGTCAGCTTCAAGCTGGCCGGCCAGCCATCCGAACCAGTGATCATCGGGCGTCGCGCTATAGCCATGGAAGATCACGGCACCGAGCTTGAGATGTGCCCTCAGCTCCGAGCCGAGCTGGACTCCATCGCCAGCTATCTGAGCGCGAAGCAAGCCGAACTGCGCGATACGCAACAGCGACTGCACCGGCTATCTTCCGCAGCGAGCTAACCGACCGCGGTCGCCAGAGCCCAGAAGCATTCCGGCAGCGCGGAATTCTCATCACCTCCCGTTCATTGTCGAGAGCATGGCCGACGCCGGGCAGTTTTCTAGCTCAACGATCAGCCCCCAGTTATTACTTCAGATAGACGCGCTGCCCTGATCACAGAGGGCATGGTTATGGCATGGAAGCGTTACTGAAGGCACAAAGCCCATCCAAGGCGTGCCGAAACCGCCAGGTCGTCGACGATGTCTTCCGGACACTGGTGGCTGGCCGAAGCCGATGGATAACGGTATGACGACCAGAGGAAATCACGATGCAGATCGACGTAAGATAGGCAACCCGCAGCGCCACTCCTGGATCTCTCGACCCGCGGTGCGCGAGACGTTACTTATCGGAATCTCCGCGATACTCAGCATTACGTCCTACCTCATCAATCTCGCGATCGCACGTCTCACCGAACAACCGTGGGCCGCAAGCGGAAACTGGGTGACCATTGCGCTGCTGTTGATCATCGCTCAAGCAGCAATGCTCCATTGGCGGCAGCGACGGCCATTTCTGACTTTTTGCATCATCTACCTCCTATCTATCGCCCTCACGGTAGTGCTTGGGAACAGGAGTCTCGCAGCCGGACCTACCCTGTGGATCGCCATTTTCTTCCTCGCCGCCAACACGGGCGCGAGAATCTCGGTCAGCACCCTGCTCTTCGCCGCAATGATCGATGTGGCCCTCCAGGCTGCGGTGATGGATATGGCAACCCAAATTCCAGCCCTCGCCGGAACGGATGAGCTGACGAGAACACTCTGGCTCGGCTCCGCCATTGTCATCAACGTGGCCGTGAAGTATACGATCTGCTCATTCCTGGGAGCATGGGTGGCGTTGCAACGCAGAAGAACCGAACTCGCCGTAGAGCGCACAGCACTGATCCGGAGAGAAAGCGAGGCCCGGGTTCGTGAAGCGGTTGCCCGTGAACGCGCCACTATGGCACGCGAGCTCCATGATGTCGCTGCGCACCATCTTTCAGGAATAGCGGTCCAGAGCAGAGCCGCGCTTCACGTTCATCCGTCTGAGCCTGACACAGTCGGTGAGTTGTTGCGCGGCATCCGAGACCAGAGCCAAGACACCCTCACCAGCCTCCGCCAGATCGTCGGAATTCTTAGAAAAGACGAGGACCAAGAGCTGTCGCCCCAACCGATGATCGAGGACATCGGCGAGCTCGTCGAATCGATCCGTCGTCTCAACACCATTGTCAAATTCAGCGTGGACGGCAACCTGAGCAAACTCTCTCCAGCCGTTTCACTTGCCTGTTACCGGGTTGTGCAAGAGTCACTCTCAAATGTGCAAAAACACGCATCCGGAGCCAGCGTATCGATCTATATCCAGAATCACGAAGACCGGGTAGAGGTTGAGATCGAAAACAGCCGGCCAGCCCACGAGCCGGACCGCGAAACCGGCGTTGTCGATGGAGGTTTCGGACTCACCGGAATGCGGGAACGCGTCCAGATTCTTGGCGGGCGATTTGACGCGGGCCCAACCGAGGGCGGCGGATGGAGCACCAAAGCGGTCATTCCTACGAGAGAAAGAACAGAAGTCCGATGATTCGCGTTCTCATTGCCGATGACCAGCTCGTCATTCGCAGCGGCTTCAAACTCTTCCTCCGAGACGAGCCGGACATCGAAGTCGTGGGAGAAGCCTCCTCTGGATTGGAAGCCGTGCGCAAGGCGCGAGACCTCAACGCGGATGTAGTCCTTATGGACATCCGCATGCCCGGAGGAGATGGCATTACCGCGACCCGCGAGCTAACCGGCCCCGGGGTGGCTGATCCAATCGCCGTCATCATCGTCACCACTTTCGACCTTGACGAGTACATTTTCGGCGCGCTTGAAAGCGGAGCAGCAGGATTTCTCCTCAAAGACGCTGATCCTGATGCGCTCGCATGGGCGGTGCGTGCCGCTGCCCGCGGCGACGGGCTCGTCTCACCTTCAGTCACTCGCCGAGTAATTACCGAGTTCGCACGCCGACAGCGGCCCAAAGCACTCGATGTGCTGCGCTCACCTGACCTACTGACGTCGCGAGAACTGGACATCGTGCGGGCACTCGCCAGAGGCATGAGCAATCAAGAGATAGCCGACCAGCTGCACCTCGAAGTCGGCACGGTCAAGACTCATTTGAACCGGATCACGACGAAGTTAGATCTCCGAGGCCGAGTGCAGATCGTCGTATGGGCCTTCCAGCAAAACCTTCCGGGAATCTGGGAGGTACCCGTCGCTTCCGACTGGTACACGCAATAAGCCGAGAGGTCCTCTATTGCACATTCCGATAGTTACAGCAAAACATCTATCGGAAGATGGACGCGCTCTGCTGACGTCTTCGCAAGGATTTAATTATGGACCTTTCGCATCGACCACCGCGGCCGCACGGTGCCGACAGCACTCCGGGTATCGCCACCAAATACATCGTGACACTCATCATCGGTGCCTTCCTCACCGTATGCGGACCTGGTCTCGGAGTGCTCATCGGAACCATCTCGCTGGTTCCCTCTGCATTCGGAAGCGCCAAACACAGTCAGCTGTCCCCGTCGACATCTATCGATCTCGATGCTGGTGAGTCGGTCTTCCTCCTGGTGCCAGTTGCAGAACTCGAATTTGCCAATTACCGAGAATGCACAGCAAAAGCAAGTGACGGGGTCGAGGCGGCGGTCTCATATCAGCCGGCCAGCGCCTTAAATACCATCGCGAACGGAACCCGCTATGAGTCCTTCGGGAGTATTACAGCTGAGAAAGCTGGTACTTACACGGTCTCCTGCGGAACTCAAAAGAATGTGATTATGGCGCCGCCCTTCGATATCGGATTTATTTTTGGCCCATTCGGGTGGTGGACTGCGGGAGGCTTCCTCGTGTCTCTCGGCGGGATTGTCATGGTGATCATCTCAATCGTTCGGCTCGCCACTTCGACCAAAGCGACCTGAGCCCCTACGCCTTTAGGTATCACCATGGGAGCGACAATGTTACAAGACTCCGCCGCTAACCGGCTTCCGGGCTTCGCCTATGCAATCGCTGGTCTCACTGTCACCAGCATGATCGTCTGGTCGTTCGTTCAGTGGCCGGAAATGGCGCCGAGTATCATCACCCGCGAAGCCGCAGGTAACCATGGCACGAGCAGTGTTCCGCGCTTGATATCAGCAGGAGCAATGCCGATGGCCCTAATTCTGCTGACGATCTTCATGGGGTTTGCCCCACGGATCGACGCGCGTTACCTAAAGCTTCTAGGAGACCCTGGCACTGCTGGGCCGAGCAGTCAAAAGGCCACCCCGCGGGTGCTCGGACTCATTTTAATCGGGATGAGTGTTCTTCTCGGCACGCTGCACGTCGTCATCGTCGGCCTTTATACACCAGGAGAGCTCCCGACCACCTCGCTGATCGCTTCTGCGGTCGGTGTGTTTATCCTCGTGCTCAGTTTCGCGTTTCCTATGATCACACCACGACCCGTGACTGGGTACGAATTCGAGCACCGCCTCCGCGCTACGCAGCGCCGCGCATACCGCACCGTAGCTCCACTCGTCATGATGGTCACGGCAGTAGCGATGATCGTCGCCGCCTGGATCGCACCGAACCTCGCACTCCCCATCGGGATCAGTGGGGTAACGATCATGTTCGCCGGTATCGCCATTGCCGCAGTTTTCCGAGCCCGACGACCATGATAGATAGCTAACGGCCATTCCCTGAGGCTAGGCCACCGGTCGTCTCGTCACTGGCGTACCTCGTCGGTATGTCCACCCACAGGATGGTACGAGGTGCACAAGGGTAGCCCGCAGTATGTTGTCATGCCAGGTCACGGCGGGGTGATATGGAGGCTATGGACCTTAACCACCCGCACGCTCTCTCGCGTCTTCAGCCTACCCGGCGTGGTGACAGTGCACACCGTAACGTCGGGGCAGCCCCCTGGCAGAGCGGGAACGTAACCGGGAGGATAATGGTATGACCGGTCACCAGACGGCATCCGTTCCTGTCCACGAGATGCCTGCACATATGTCAGACCTGTCTGGGTCGCTGCCATCGGGGCGGCTACTTCCATCCAACGTGGCACCCCAATCAAGCGCTATCCAAAACTTCATCCAGCGTGTCCTCCCCCGCCGATATCGGCCCGGCAGGCTTCTATCCTGGCGCACCCCTCAGGCCCGTTTTGGCGCAGCCCCCAGCGGTGGCGGCAGCACCGCCGTGTGGCATGGTCCCTGGCTGTATGAAGGGCTGGAGGTTGATCCGAATACTCCGACGCCAATCGGTTTGAAGATCGCTCGCTGGTCCACACCGGTTGTGATGGCGGCGTCGGTCGCACTGTTGATTTACGGGTACATCAGCGGTGCCTTTTCTTCGGTTCCGGAACTGCAGCAGACCATGGCTGAGCTCGGTTGGTGGGCGCCGATCCTGTTCATCCTGCTGCAAGCGGTGCAAATCGTGTTCCCGGTGTTACCCGGTGGCATCGGCATCGTGGCTGGTCCCATCCTGTTTGGGCCGGCGCTCGGTTCGCTCTACAACTATCTCGGAATCTGTATCGGGTCCCTCTACGTCTTCCATTTAGCGCGTATGCACGGGGTTCCGCTGATCTTAAAAGTCTTCCCTAAAAAGCTCTTTATTCGCTATCGACGCTGGACCGAGCACCCCCATTTCACCCGCTGGTTCGCCGTGGCGATTGTGTTGCCCGTGGCCCCGGATGACTTCCTGTGCTATCTCGCCGGGACAACCAAAATGTCGGCCCGAACATACTGGCTCATTATTTTGCTTGGGAAACCGTGGTCAATCCTCGCGTACAGCTTCGGATTGATTTACCTGATGAATATGATCCCGGGAGTGCACGTATGAGCCTCCTGCGCCGACACCTAGCGCGGCACCTACGAAAGCGCAGGCGCGCATCCTTAACCGGTGCATCCAGCTTCTCGCGTCGGCTGATAACTCGGCGCTCCGCGGCAACCTCCCGTCGAGCCTCGTCAGGGTCCAGCCAGTCTCCTTTAACGTCACACGAGTCTCGGACAGCACCGGCCGGTCACTGCCCTGCACAGACCCACCAGAACCTGTCTGATCCAGTCACGATCTGTCAGTACACGGGTCTGTTGCGGCTGCTAGATGCAAGCGGCCTTGGGGTGGCGGTCAAACACCAGCGCGAAACCTACCGCCGTCTGGGGGTTCGCCTCACCGAGTCACCTCTGCGCTGCGATGCAGTCCACCTGAACTCTGTGTTTCCGGATTCGGTGCTGGTCGGGTGGCTTGCGCGACGGCTAGGTCGTCCGGTGGTGGTTCACGCCCACTCGACCGAGGAAGATTTCCGTGGTTCGTTTCGCGGCTCTGACCTTCTCGCCCCGTTGTTTCGCCACTGGATTCGCTTCGTGTATTCCCAGGCCGACCTTCTGCTCACCCCAACCGAGTATTCAAAGCGCCTGGTGACGGCGTACGGGGTGCGCAGACCCGTGGCCGCGATCTCCAACGGCATTGATACCGACACTTTCGCACCCGATCCCGCCGCCGGGCAGCGTTTCCGCGAACGCTACGGCTTGAGGGGTGATGATCGGGTCGTCGTCAGCGTTGGTCACTATTTTGCGCGCAAAGGCATTATCGAGTTCGTCGAGGTTGCCCGCCAACTGCCCGATGTTCACTTTGTGTGGTTCGGTTCGACACCCCGGTCCGTTCTCACCCCGGATGTCGCCCACGCAATAGATACCGCGCCGACGAATGTTCTATTCCCCGGCTTTGTGCCCGCCGACCAGATTCGCGATGCTTTTTGTGGGGCCGACGCATTTTGTTTTCTCACCCGGGAAGAGACCGAAGGCATTGTGGTGCTGGAGGCGCTGGCGTGTGAAACTCCGGTGATCGTACGAGACATCCCGGTCTATGAGGGCTGGCTGAGCCCGGACGCCACGGACAAAATCGATGCCAGCGATTACCCGGCTATTGCGGCGCAGGCTGCGCAGTCCCTCCGTTCGATCTTTGCTCTTACCCCTGATCAGCGTGCGGCACGGGTGGCCCGCGGTCGCGGTATTGCCGCTGACCGGAGCCTCGACGCGGTGGCGCAGCGACTCGCGTCACTTCTGGAGTCCGTTGGGGTGCCGACGCTGAGCCATATCCCGGAGCGCGCTCAACCGCCGATGCCCACCCGGCGGTCAGAGCACACCGGCAAAACCAGGCTCAGCCGTATCAAGGGACTTCACCGAGGGCCACACCGTGGCCACACTGCAGGTGATAAAAAACGCGGCCCTTTATCTCACGTCATGCGGACACCGCAGGGAGATAGCGACAATACTGGGGGTAGCGACCGTGACAATGAATGGTGATTTGATGAGTGAACAGACCGCGCCGGGTTCTCAGCCTCCGTTGCGCATCGCCATCTTCACAGAGGTTTTCTTGCCCAAAGTCGACGGCGTTGTGACAACTCTGTTGCACACTATTGATGAACTGACAGCTGCCGGCCACGAAGTTCTCGTGTTTGCCCCGGGTAAAGGTCCGGATCATTACGGCTCATGTCGAGTGGTGCGCGTGCGTGCGCTACCATTCCGACCCTGGTACCCAGAAATCTCGGTCGGGATGCCGGGGCCGACAATCTCTCGGGAGTTCATGCGTTTCCAGCCGGACGTCGTGCACGCATGCAGCCCGGTATGGCTCGCTGCCTACGGAGTTTTGTATGCCCGACGCCGTCACACCCCGATCGTAGCCTCGTACCACACCGATATTCCCCGGTACATGGATGCCCTGGGGCTTAAGTACCTGCGCCCGGCGGCAACCGCTTGGCTTCGACGTCTACACAACAGCGCAGACGTCAACCTGTGCCCGTCCCGGCCCCTCATTGACGAAGCCCGCGCCGGGGGACTTAACCGGGTCAGTCTGTGGCCCGGTGCTGTGGACACCGCCCTATTTCACCCGACGCGCCGCTGCCAGGAGATGCGGGCCCGGCTCACCAATGGCGACGTTGATCGGCCTGTGGTGTTGTCTGTTGGCCGTCTATCTAAAGAAAAAGGGCTGGATCAGCTGATCACCACGATGGAGATGCTGCCGCACGCCCGGATCGCGTTCGTGGGCAGCGGCCCGCACGAAACGCAGCTGAAGCATCGGTTTGCTCACCTTCCGGCCACGTTCCTCGGTCACATGAGCGGCATCGAACTCGCTACGGCATTCGCCAGCGCAGATGTGTTCGCGTTCCCGTCGTGCACCGACACACTCGGACTGGTGTCGTTGGAGTCGATGGCTTCGGGTGTGCCTGTTGTCGGGTGCCGGGCCGGAGGTATTCCCGACACGATTCGTGACGGCGAAACAGGTTTTCTAGTTGATCCACATGACCCTCACCAGATGGCTGCCCGCCTCGGAGTGATCCTCGATAATCCGGGAATTCGCGACCGGATGGGGGCTGCTGCCCGCCTGGATGCAGAGAAGCGGTCGTGGTCACTGGCAACTGCCACCCTGCTGTCGGCCTATCGCACCGCCATTGCGCGGCAACGGGTCGGAACCGTTACTGACCTGATGCGCACCTTCGACACGGTCGAAGCCGCCTAACGCATACCCATAGCAAGGCGCCCCGCCTCCCATAGGAGACGGGGCGCCTTATTCGCTTCTGTGCACCATCGCGGGTTACTCCCCCGGATGACTGGGCACCGCGGTCCGCACCCGCGTTGACCGCAGCCGACGGGTGCGATCACACGGATGCTAGACCGCGTGGCGAATGGGAACAGCTATGTGGAATGGAACCAGCCCTGAGGCTGGATCACATCATGCCGCCCATTCCACCCATGCCCATGTCTTCGCCACCGGCAGCCGGCTTCGGCGGCTCCGGCTTGTCGGCGACAACAGCCTCGGTGGTCAGGAACAGACCCGCAATGGAAGCCGCGTTCTGAAGAGCCGAACGGGTCACCTTCACCGGGTCGATGATGCCAGCGCCGATCAGGTTCTCGTACTCGCCGGTCGCAGCGTTCAGGCCCTCGCCAACCGGCAGACCCTTCACCTTTTCCGCGACGACGCCGCCCTCGAGACCAGCGTTCACAGCGATCTGCTTCAGCGGAGCCTCGATGGCAACCTTCACGATGTTGGCACCGGTAGCCTCGTCGCCCTCGAGCGACAGCGAACCGAATACCTCTTTGCCTGCCTGCAGAAGAGCCACGCCACCACCGGCGACGATGCCTTCTTCAACCGCAGCCTTGGCGTTACGCACGGCATCTTCAATGCGGTGCTTGCGCTCCTTCAGCTCAACCTCAGTGGCTGCACCCGCCTTGATCACGGCGACGCCACCAGCGAGCTTGGCCAGGCGCTCCTGAAGCTTCTCGCGGTCGTAATCGGAGTCGGAGTTCTCGATCTCCTTGCGGATCTGGGAGACGCGTCCGGCGATCTGGTCGGCGTCACCCGCACCCTCAACGATGGTGGTTTCGTCTTTGGTGACAACAACCTTGCGTGCCTGGCCGAGCATTTCCAGACCGGCGCTCTCCAGATTGAGACCAACCTCTTCGGAGATGACCTGGCCACCGGTGAGGATCGCCATGTCCTGCAGCATCGCCTTACGACGATCGCCGAATCCGGGAGCCTTCACGGCGACCGATTTGAAGGATCCACGCAGTTTGTTCATGATGAGCAAGGCGAGAGCTTCACCCTCGATGTCCTCGGCGATGATCGCCAGCGGCTTGCTCGACTTGATGACCTTCTCCAGCAGCGGGACAAGGTCCTTCAGGGTGGAGATCTTGGAGTTCACCAGGAGGATGTAGGGATCCTCCAAGACGACCTCCTGACGCTCCGCATCGGTGACGAAGTAGCCCGAGATGTAGCCCTTGTCGAAACGCATGCCCTCGGTCAGCTCCAGCTCGAGGCCCATGGTGTTGGATTCCTCGACGGTGATGACGCCTTCCTTGCCAACCTTGTCCAGCGCCTCGGCGATGAGCTCACCAATGGCCGGATCAGCTGCGGAAATGGCTGCGGTGTTCGCGATCTGCTCTTTGGTCTCAACCTCAACGGCCTGATCCAGGAGCTTATCGGTGACAGCGGTAACTGCCTTGTCAATACCGCGCTTGAGCGCGATCGGGTTCGTGCCAGCGGCCACGTTGCGCAGACCTTCGCGCACCAGGGCCTGAGCCAGCACGGTAGCGGTGGTGGTGCCGTCGCCCGCGATGTCGTCGGTCTTCTTAGCGACCTCTTTGACGAGCTCCGCACCGATTTTCTCGTACGGATCTTCGAGCTCGATCTCCTTAGCGATCGAGACGCCGTCGTTGGTGATGGTGGGGGCTCCCCACTTCTTCTCCAGCACGACGTTACGGCCCTTGGGGCCGAGGGTGACCTTGACGGCGTCCGCAAGCGAGTTCATGCCTCGCTCAAGGCCGCGCCGGGCCTCCTCGTGGAAAGAGATGATCTTGGCCATGATGGATTGATCTCCCGTGTGTGTTGTTGTTCCTCACCTGTGCCCGCGACGGACGGGACAGGTGCGGGCGTTCACGTCACGGCCACACCAGGCCCTCACAGGTTCGGACAGTTCGTGGTCGACCTCGGGTATACCGGGCCGAACTGCACTCCTGGTTCTTAACTTGTGATCCCTCGACTGAGCTGCGCAGCTGGGCGCAGATCAGCCAAGTTTTGTCACTCTCAACCAGAGAGTGCTAACCCATCATAAGCACTCACCGGGTGCGAGTGCTAATAGTTCGCCGAGGGAATATTGACTACTGCCCGGGGAGCGAGTGCAGCTCGCTGACCGTGACGAAACGCCATCCATCCGCTGTCATCTCAGCGACGAGGCGGTCGAGCTCACGCATCAACGCATCGGTGGGATCACCCCGCCCATCATGAGCCAGCACAATGGACCCAGGGGTTGCCAGCCGTTGCACCTGCTCGCGACACCACCCGGGTTCAGCCCCGGTGACATGATGGGACCACAGCACCAGATCAAGACCGGCCCGGGCGGCAGTAAACAGGACCGGGGCGCTCAACCCTCCGTACGGGGGCCGCCACAAAACAGGACCTGCTCCGGCAGCGCGCAACGCATCCAGACCACGACGAACCTGGTCGGTCACCACCTCAAGCGGTTCCGGGCCCAGATTGGTGTGGTCATACCCGTGCAACGCCACCTCGTGGCCGTGGGCGATCACCTCCCGAGTCAGGTCGGGATGTTTCGCAGCAAACTCACCGAGCTCAAAAAATGTGGCCCTCGCCCCGTGACGACCCAGGAAGTCCAGCACCTGGGGAGTCCAGCGAGGATCCGGTCCATCGTCGAAGGTCAAAGCGATCACGCGTTCAGCCACCTGTCGCCGAAACAAGACCGCGGGGGCAATTTCATCAGCGGTTCGTTCATCGCGCGGAGGGGCCGCATTGCGCCGCAGTTCACGCCGCATCCACTGCTCACCCGCCACGGCTGTTGAACCGGCCCCTAAGGCGCATGCCCCGACCCCAATCCCCGCCGTCACCAGGGAACGGCGACCTGGACGGGTGCGTGCACCCCCTCTGCCCGACGCAGGCCCATTGGACACGCCGGCGACTAGACGGTCAGAAGGCATGCGGTCAGTGGCGGATACCCGGGCACCTCTGGGCGCGCGGCTCGTCGTCGATGCCCGGTCAGATGAGTTGAGCGGACCCTCACGTGGACCCTGGGGAGCAACCATATGCGGTCAGTTCCCCGGTTCACGCGTGGCAATGAACGTGATCGGAGATTCGTAGTCGGAGGATTGCTGCGGCTGTCCCGCCCCAACTTCCTGAGCCAGGGCTTCAGCTGCTCCTCGGTTCGCCTCATTTTTGTAGAACACGATCGGATCCTGCTGCCGATTAGCGGAGTTGCCCGTCCCGACATTGGTCCAACCGCTGCGTTGCAAAGACCGCTTCCAGTCGCCCGCCAAACCGCTGATACCACTGCCGTTGAGCACCCGGACCTTCAGCGTCTTATCCACGGCAGCGGGTGGCTGCGGATTGTGTGTCGGCGATCCACTTGGACCGGCTGCCGTGGGTTCCGCCGATGGCTGCGATCCTTTGTCTCCGACACCCCCGCCCGTGACGATCAGAGAAATCACGAGGGCAAGGACAGCGATTAGCGCGACCGCACCGACGATGAGGTAGACCAGGTTCCGGCGCCAAAATGGCTCCTCAGCGCGGTGTGCGCCTTGGTGTCGTGTCTGCTGCGCCTCAAAGTCAAACTCGTCGGGCGGGTGCGGGTAGTCGGAATCAGCCACGCTTCCATTAAAGCGGGTCAGCAGAGGAAAGCAGAGCAGACGCCCCGAATCTGAGCTATCTAGCCTCCTATGCACACCTTAGTTCGACCATAAATCTGGTTTTAGACGGCTATTCAGTCCCCTCACCGTGGGGATGATGGTCGCTATTGCGCAGAGGATGCCGTGCGACTGCTGATCCGGCGAGCACGCAGACGGTTGATCAGAGCCGGTGCAGCGGCGAGCGCAGCCGGGTTATCCAGCAGACGATTGAGCCGGATCAGGTAGACAGTCGGGCTCAATCCCAAGTCCTCACGGATGCGTCGTTCCTTCGCTCCGGCGTATCGGAATGTCTGCGCTTCGAGTTCGAGGATGCGGCGTTCCAGATCAGTCAGAGCATGGTCTGCTTGGCTGTTGGGACCGCCCGAGTCGATGGCAGGGGACATGAGAAAAAGGGTAGTCCACTGCGGGTTTACTGCAGGACCGTTCAGCCAGACAAGCCGCCCATCATCTTTGACAAGCCGAATACTCACCGAGGATCTGAAACACTAAGGGCATGTCGCGTCCTTTGGCAGAGATCATCGCCCCCGACTGGGCTCACGCCCTCGCCCCGGTGGAGAACCTGATTCATGAGCTCGGAGAGTTCTTGCGCGTCGAAAGCCGTGCAGGCCGGCGATATCTTCCCGCCGGCGATCGCGTTTTGAGGGCTTTTACCCGCCCGATGTCCGAGGTAAAGGTGCTGATCGTGGGGCAAGATCCGTACCCCACGCCCGGACACGCCGTGGGGTTGTCGTTTTCAGTCGAGCGCGATGTTCGGCCTTTGCCGCGCTCGCTGACCAATATTTACGCGGAACTGTCTTCCGACCTGGACATCACTCCCGCCCCTCATGGGGATTTATCAGCCTGGGCGGACCAGGGGGTGTTGCTGCTCAACAGGGTGCTGTCGGTGCAAGCGGGCACTCCGGGCTCCCACCGCGGTAAAGGCTGGGAAACAGTGACCGAATGTGCCATTAAGGCGCTGGTAGCTCGGGGCGGTCAGCTAGTTGCAGTGCTCTGGGGCCGCGATGCGCAGTCGCTCACCCCGTGGCTCGGGAATGTCCCCTGTGTGGCTTCGGCCCATCCGAGTCCGCTGTCGGCGTCCCGCGGTTTCTTCGGGTCGCGTCCGTTTTCCCGGGTCAACGAATTGCTCGGACAGCAGGGCGCTTCGCCGGTCGATTGGCGTCTTCACGATTAAGGGTCGGCGCCCGGTGTGCGCTGGCCTGTGCTCGGGCCAGGCGCCACATCGGCTCGAAGCTCGCAGTAGCCGAGTGCGCGGGTCAGATGACCTGCTGGGTCAGATGACCTCCCGAGTCAGGCGGACGTCCGTTGCTATTAGGCGGACGCCCGAGTCAGGCGGTCACCCATTGCTAACTGAATGCCTGGGTCGGGTAAAAGGCTGTGACAGGTGGACGGCTGACTTAGGCGGACGCTGGCGTCAGCTGAGCGCCCGGCCGCGACACCAGTACCCCATAAACGCCACTTGGCGACGATCTATCCCGAGGTCGCGGACGAGATACCGGCGTATCCCTTTAACCACACCTGACTCTCCCGCAATCCAGGCGTACAGATCTGACGTCGCGCAGGCATCACCGACAGCTGAACCCCGCGGCACGACGGAGTCTGCATTGCGGGGCACATCCCACAGCAGCGGGTCATCGGTATCGACCTCGTCATGACCAGCGCGGTCACCGTCATGACCAGCGCGGCCACCGTTATGACGACAGTCACTGCGCTCACAGCGGTCACCGTCATGACGACGGTCACTGCGGCGTGTGCGATCTCCGTCAAACACCGCGTCGTCGATGCGGTGAGAACTTACGGACGCAGAGGCAAGGTCACGTACCGCCTGGTCTAGTCGCTCCCCCAGTCGCGCGCCATCGCGCGGAAGCCACACGATATCCATATGCGGGCTGGCACAGCGCACATCGTCGAGGATGTCCTGGGAAGTCGGCACTTCCAGTAAAGCGGCGCCGCGAGCTGTCTCCGGTAAAGAACTGAGGATCGAGCCCATGGCCGGGACCGCGGTTTCGTCTCCTGCCAGCAAGATCTGCTCAGCTGAACCGGGCCTGAATTCAATGGCGGAACACTCTCCCTCGGCGGTGTAGTCGGGACCCAGAATGAAAATGGTGTCGCCGGGGCGCGCCTCAGCCGCCCACGCCGCAGCTGGGCCTCCTCGCCCGTCAGCGTCAGTGTGCATGACCACGTCGACGTCAATTTCGCCTCCGACGCCTCCTGGCCCGGGCCGCCACGTACGGACGGTGTAGGTGCGCATGACGCCACGGTCGGTTTCGGGGAGGCGCAACCAGGGCTGATACCAAGAAAAGTCCTCGCCGTCGAATGAATCGATGAAGGCAGGCAGGTCAAAGCGTTGGGTCTGCGGCGCGGCCTGAAGAGTGGGAACCACCAGCTTGATCCGCAGGTCAAGGACATCTTCGGTAAGACCGAATCGGTCAAGGCCCGGCCCGCCGAACGTGATGCGACGAAAGGCAGGCGATAAGTCCCGGGTCGCGAGCACTTCGGCATCTAAGCAGGCGATGGCACGACGAGTCCGAGTCATAGTGGCTCCGGGGAGAGGTGATGGCGGCAGAAACTCAGCTTATCGCAACACGATTATTGCGAATTGATGTCTCACGGTGGGGCTGCACGATACCCCAGCCATCCTTCTCGCCCGATGAGGCCTCCCGTCTATAATCCGGCCATGCCAAAATCCCGTTCACATGATGAGGCTCTGCGCGGGGATCTCGTGCTTCAAGCCGCACAGATGCTCGCTGAGAACGGAGCCGACGGGTTATCTCTGCGAGATCTCGCCAGCGCCGCCAACACCTCCACCACCGCGATTTACACGCTCTTTGGCGGCAAGCAGGAACTGATCGACGCAGTCCTCGCCGAAGGGTTCGCAAGCTTCAGTATTTCCCAGGCATCGGTTGAGCTTGGCGACGATCCGCGCCGCACCCTGGTGGCGCTCAGCCACGCCTACCGCGCATGGGCGCTGGAGAATCCTGCCCTGTACGGGGTCATGTTCAGCCGGCCAGCGATCGAGGTCGACCCGTCCTCGGTGCTCGCCTCCACCATGATTGCCTCCATCGGCCCCCTGCGCGAAGCCTGCGAGCTGCTAGCCCGCGCTGCTGACGAAAACACCGACGAAGACCCCAACCAAAACACCCCGCGCCGCATCCAGACGAATACTCACCGCTTCCAGCACACCCCCCATGCGGATTCGCTGGCTCGCACCCTGTGGGCCGCCCTCCATGGCTGGGTGGAATTAGAGCGACAAGGCTTACTCGGGGGCCCGCTCGATCCCTTTACCTGCGGCACCACGCGGGCAACCAGCGAGAATTATCCCGACACCGACACAACGTTTGAACACTTCGTGGCGGGGGTCGTCGCTGGTCTGCACTAAAAGATCACTCCGGCTGAGTTCCTGACCAATAGGTTCCACAGCAGAGACATCCCCATCAAAGAGTCCGTCACTAAAGACGTGCTCGTTCAAAGCTCCCGCCGCCAAAGAGCTCCCGACCCACGAGATCATCGCAGGTTATCGCCAACAAGCGACGGCCTACACAAACACAAAAACGATTGCCGCCGAAACTGAGCACGAAAAAGCCGGGTGGGTAAGAATCTCAGACTCTTACCCACCCGGCTTTACACGGTCACACCGCTTTCCGGGTCTAGATCACCAGACACCGGCACTGAGCTGGAGACGGGACTTGAACCCGCAACCGCCCGATTACAAGTCGGGTGCGCTACCAATTGCGCCACTCCAGCACGGCGACTGCTGCGATGAACAGCCCCCGCTAGTGTAACCGGCTCAGTAACCTATAGCAGTCGTGACCGAGGTGGAATCGCTCTCACGCGGTTAGGCACCCGCGCGAGCAGCCTCGATTGCCTTGCCCAATTCTCCGGGCGACGTAAAGTCACCCTTCCACTGCTTACCGTTAATCAAGATGGTGGGAGTGCCCTGGGTATCTTTTTGAGCTTCCACCTCAACAACCTTCTCAACCCACGGAATGTAGGTGCCATCAGCAATGCACTCTGCCACCTTGGGGCCGGCACCCGCCTGGGTGGCAAGGTCGGTAATCTGCTTATTCGGCAGGCCCGCTGAACCTTCCGGCGGCTGGTTAGCAAACATCAGCTCGTCGAACTTCATGTAATTGGCTTTGTTGTCCGCGTACACACACACCGCGGCGTTCGCGGCCCGGCTGGAGAAATCACCGGTGGTTGACATGCGGTTCAGGAACGTCCGGGGGTGGAAACGCACGGTGGCTTCGTTGTTAGCGACAACCTTTTGCAAGTCGGGGCCAGATGCGTGAGTGAATGCACCACAGGCTGGGCACATAAAGTCGACGTACACGTCAACGACCGGCTTGCCCGATCCCTCTCCCGGACCGAGCTCCAGGTAGCTCGCACCCTGGGCAATCCCGGGAGGTGGCGTCACCGGCTTGTCCGGCTCCACGCTGCGATAAATCGCATATCCAATGCCGGACACGATAGCGAGCGCAATAATCACGCCCGCGGTAATGATGATGGTCCTCAGACGGCGCTGCCTACGCAGTTCCGCTTCTCGCTGCTGGCGCAATGCTTCGCGTTGGGCCGCGCGCTTGTCCTTCGCGGACTCTGACGCGGAACCCTTGCTGGGCGGGGTCATGGGGCCTCCTGCTAGTTCGTGTCCGTATACGGTTAGTCCGTGTCCACGTGCGATTAGTTCATGTCTATATGCGGTGGTATCCGGCTTGAGCGTGAGTCTATGGCGGACTAGAGCCCACATTCTATGGCCGAGACCACCATCGCAGGTCATGGCATTGGACCTGCTCCCTGCTCGGCGACCATGCTATTGGCCTCACCTGAGGCAGCAGCTGCGTATCGAAACGCTCCGGGCCACACCCGGGCACCCCGTTATGAACGCCAAAATGCCAGCCACTGCATGAGCTGTGCCTGCGGAAACGGCACATAGTCAACGTGTCCGTGGCGGGTCATGGCGGCGGCGATGATGCAACCCGCCACCACAATAAGCAGGGCGAGGATACCTGCGGTCCAGCCAAAGGTGGGTGCGGCTGCATCAACCAGCCGATGCGCACCATCCCGGGTCATCCGCGATGCCGGCCCCACCCAGGTCAGCAGCAGAACAATGGCCATCATGCCGGCGGTCACGAAAGCGTCAGACGGGGCCACCGCGCCGACGAAGTGGAGCAGTCCGACCGCCGAGAAGGCGAGCAGCACCGCGAGTAGAACGGGCAGCATGCTCATGAGGATGGATTCCGCAAAGGACCAAAGCAGTCGCCACGGGCTCACCAGTCCGACCGCCCAGGCGTCACCCGCGCGCGGGCCGCGTTCGCTGCGGCGTCGTTCGAGTTGGCGAGCGCCGCGCAACCAGGTTCGAGCCACCGCGTTAAGCAGCAGGAAGAGCCCGAAGGCGAGGTAGGGCACCACGGTGGCTAGCAGCACGAGCAGGAGGTGCCCGCACCATATGATGCCCGGTCTGCGTCGAACAGATTGCTGGGACTGGACGGGGTCAGGGGGCCATGGTGCGGGTGGCGCACCGTAGGCCGGCTGGGCGGCCAGGTCATAACCAGGTTGGGCGGGCATGTGGTAGCCCGGCTGAGTGGGCATGCCATATCCCGGCTGAGGCGGTACCGCATAACCCTGCCCATAAACCTGGGTGGGAGCGGAGTTCGTTCCCAGGTTCGGCAGCACCTCGGTTCGATCACTGGCGACGTGTCCATGAAGGACTTCGGTGCTGTCTGCGTTGTCTCGGGGGCCGCTTTCAGCCCCTAACCCTGCGGCGCCTACGCCTAGTGCGCCCGCCATACGCGAACCTGCTACACCCGCGCCTGCCATACCCGCATTTGCTACGCCCGCACCTAGGGACCCCATGCCCGCCGTTCCCGCACCCGCCGCACCCGCCGCACCTGCGGAAGGTAGGGCACCATGTAGGTCCAGTGGGCTCAGTACCGTCGTCGGGGCATCAGACGCATCGTAACGACCGGATATAACCTCGGTTTTCAGATCGTCCTCTCGCGACCTGCCGGTCAGACCAGGAGCCCCGGCTGGAACAGGCACCGTCGGCGGGAGGGGAGTCACTGGTGAAGCGGGAGGCATCCCTCCCACGGGGGTGGGCAGCGGCTCAGAGACCGTGGAGAGCGGCGATGTCACTGCTTCTGACGATGCTTCAGACGCCGCGGCACCTGCACTCTCGCCGCCACCGGAGTGAAGATCCGATACGGAGAGCACTTCTGTGGCACCGGGGTCGTCGTAGACGGTGAGGTCGAGCTGAGCGAGCCGTTGGATTAATTGGCCGGGATCAACGCGGTCGGCAGGGTCGGGCTGAAGGGCGTCGCGCAACCACCTTCGCAGTTCAGCTGGGGCTCCGGCGCTATCAATTTCGCCTTTTTCTGCCCGCATGAGAACGAGGTCTACCCGCCCGGATCCGAAGGGGTCGCGGCCGGTGGCTGCGAACGCGACCAGGGCAGCCCATGCCCACCAGTCTGCGGCGGGCCCGGTGATGTTTGTGCGGGCCAGTTCCGGGTCCAGGTAGGCGGCTGTTCCCATGACCAGGCCTGTGGAGGTGAGGCGGGATTCTTCGGCTGCTTGGGCGATCCCGAAGTCGATGATGACCGGGTCGAGACGTTCGCCGTCCGGGTCGAAGGAGATGAGATCGGTTTCGGTGGCGCCGCGCAGCAGGATGTTGGAGGGTTTGAGGTCGCGGTGGACCAGGCCTGCGCGGTGGATGGTTTGGAGAGTTTCGCCGAGCATGACCCCGATTTCGCGCACTGCTTCGGGGTGTAGGCCGCCGTGACGGCGGGCTGCCTCGTCGAGCGTGGGTCCCTGGATGAACTCGGTGACGATAAAGGCTTCGTCGGATTCAAGTTCGGCATCAAGTACTTGGGCGATGTTGTCGCTGCGTACGCGTTGGAGGGCTTTGACTTCGCGGGCGAGTCGCTGGCGGGCCTGTTGATCGCCGCCGATTTCTGGGCGAAGCATTTTGATCGCCACGTCGCGGCCTTCGGCGTCTCGGGCGCGGTAGACGATGCCCATGCCTCCGGAGCCGATGCGTTCTGCGACGTCGTAGCCCGATTCATCGGCCAGAGCCCGGCGTCGGAGGTCGCCGCCGCTTGCTCGGTAGAAGTCGGTCATGCCCGCCACTCTATAGAGATAAGCGGTGCGGTGGCGTTGCGGCCACCTAGACGGTCTTGCTCCTCACATTTACTGCGCCATGACATCTAAGGGGCCACGTCAGCCCCTTTTCTGAAAGACTGCTGAATATAATCTGAATATTGGCAGGCTAGACAAGATACCCCTGGGGGGTATTATTAACTGTGTTCCCACGGAGAACCCGACGGAACACCCCCGGTGCGCACCACATGCCCACCGAAACGCTAACCACAAGGAGCATCACATGACCACCACGACCTACCAGGTAACCGGGCTGACCTGCGGACACTGCGTCAAAGCCGTCACCGAAGAAGTTGGGGAACTGCACGGCGTCAGCTCCGTCAATGTCGACCTCGTCAAAGGCGGCGCGTCAACCCTGACCATCACCTCCGAAAGCCCGCTCGAACGCGACGCCGTCCAAGCCGCACTCCACGAAGCAGGCGACACCTACGATCTCCAAGGAGAGTAAAACCATGACCCAGGTCATGCCTGAGCGCACGACGCCCCCATCCGAGACAGGCGATCTGCGCCGAGTCGATCTCGACATCACCGGGATGACGTGTGCTTCCTGCGTCTCCCGGGTCGAAAAGAAACTGAAAAAACTCGACGGTGTGCAGGCGAGCGTCAACCTAGCCCTCGAACGCGCCAGCGTCCTGGTGCCGCTTGGCCCCCGCGCCGACGGCACCACCATCACCGATGACGAGCTCGTCGCCGCCATCGAAAAAGGCGGCTACGGAGCCCACGTCCGGCACGCCGACGGGCCCGACTCCAATGCAGCCGGACCCTCGGCCGCCGAGATGGACGAGCGCGACGCCGCCGCAGTCCGCCAACACCGCGACGCCCGGCAGCGAACCATCGTCGCCGCCTCCCTCGCCATTCCAGTTCTGCTGCTATCTATGATTCCCGCCATCCAATTCCCCGGATGGCAATGGGTGGTATTCATCCTCGCCACCCCGGTTGTGTTCTACTGCGCCTACCCCTTCCACCGCGCAGCCATCACCAACCTCCGCCACGGCAGCGCCACCATGGACACCCTGGTCTCACTCGGGGTCACTGCCGCATACCTCTGGTCAGTCTGGGCCCTATTCTTCGGAGGGGCTGGACACCTGGGCATGACCATGAGCTTCAGCCTCACCCCAGCCATCCAGGCCTCCGGACACCACGAGATCTACTTTGAATCCGCAGCCGTGGTCACAACCCTGGTTCTGCTCGGACGCTGGGCCCAGGCCCGCGCTGTGCGCCGCTCTTCCGAAGCCCTGCGCACCCTACTCGACCTCGGAGCTAAAGAAGCAACCCTGCTCGAGCTCACCCCCGACGGCCAAACCCGCGAAGTTACCGTCCCGATTGACCGCCTCACCCCCGGCGATGTCTTCGTCGTCCGGCCCGGCGAGAAAATCGCGACCGACGGCGTCGTCATCGACGGACACAGCGCCGTCGACCGTTCCATGCTGACCGGCGAATCCGTTCCCGAAGATGTCGAGACCGGCAGCGAGGTCGCAGGGGCCACCGTCAACGCCTCCGGACGCCTCCTAGTGCGCGCCACCCACGTCGGAGCCGACACCCAGCTCTCACACATCGCCCGTCTGGTCGAACAAGCGCAGTCATCCAAGGCCCCTGTTCAGCACCTGGTCGATCGCATCAGCGGCGTTTTCGTCCCGGTTGTGATCATCCTTGCGCTCATCACCCTGTTCGGATGGGCCCTGACCGGACACACCTGGGAACAGGCCCTCACCGCAGCGGTGGCAGTCCTAGTGATTGCATGCCCGTGCGCGCTCGGCCTGGCCACCCCCACCGCGATCATGGTGGGAACCGGACGCGGAGCCGAACTGGGCATCCTGATCCGTTCCGCTCAAGCTCTCGAAGCCACCCGGCGCATCAGCACCGTCGTGCTCGATAAAACCGGCACGCTGACAACCGGAACCATGCAGGTCGCAGAGGTTACGCTGATCCCGAACACCACCGGTAACCAGCTCGATGCAGACACCATCGTGCGCCTAACCGGGGCCGTCGAAAACGGCAGCGAACACCCCATTGCACGGGCCATCGTGGAATCAGTCATTGACCGGCTCGGCCCCAACGCACTCGATGACCTCGACCTCTCCGAGGCCGGAGCTGTCGCAGGTACCGGTATGCGCGCGACAGTCAACGGACACCAGGTTGATGTGCGACGGCCAGCTGCCGACGATAACCTGCCCGCTCAGCTCACAGACGCCATCACCGCAGCGGGTTCCCAGGGCCGCTCCGTCGCCCTGACCGTGATCGACGGCGAACCCGTTGCCCTCTGGCAAATTTCCGACACCATCCGCGAGGAAACCCCGGCGGCACTCGCCGAACTGCGCCGCCTCGGTATCACCCCGGTGCTCGCCACAGGTGATTCACCGGAGGCTGCCCAGGCCCTCGCCACCCAACTCGGCATCGACGAAGTGCATGCGCGACAAAGTCCCGAGGACAAACTCGCCCTGGTCACCTCCCTGCAAGAGCGGGAACACGCGCATGGCGGTCAGGTAGCCATGGCCGGTGACGGGATCAACGACACCGCGGCGCTAGCCCAAGCCGATCTCGGAATTGCCATGGGATCAGGAACCGACGCGGCGATGGCTAGCGGCGACATCGTGGCATCCAGCGGCTCCATCGCCGCGGTGCCGACCGCTGTCCGGCTAGCTCGCTCCACGCTATCGACGATTCGCTGGAACCTGTTCTGGGCGTTCATCTACAACGTGATTGCGATTCCGCTAGCGATGCTGGGCATCCTTGGACCGCTGATTGCGGGCGCCGCCATGGCGTTCTCCAGTGTCTTCGTGGTCTCCAACTCGTTGCGTCTGCGCCGATTCCGCTGAGGGATCTCACGACAGCCAACACGATATCGCAACGTCCGCTACCGCATGATTCCGCTATCCGGATTCATTCCCGGAATATCGCGTCAGATCCTGCTTCGTCGCTAAGATAAAAGGGCTTGTGACTCATGCTATGAGTCACAAGCCCTTTTACGAAGGCGTCTGGACATCAACGTCCTTCGACCGAAGGAGCTGACACTCGCGAGAGAGGGATCATGCGGTGCGCACTCCAGACTCCCCCCCCGACGCGATCACCATCACGATGTCCCATTGCCTGACATTTGATGCATCGATCAACTGAAAGCTCAACGGCTTTAAATGCCTCGACCTTGAAGGGGATGGCACCGTCGCCATCGCGACCCATAGACCAGGATTCGTCCTTGTCCATCCCAGCGAAGAATTTCCCGCGGTCCCCACCTAAAAAGCTTCTTCACCCAACGGCTTCGCCAGACCGCTTAGCAACCTCTGGTGCAAAAATGCCAGGACCAATCCCGACTTCACGCTCGACAAAGCGGTACATTGTGGTCTGCACAACACGACCACGATTGAGGAGCCATGGACGATCTCGCCGGCAAAATGACTATTGCTGCCCCGCCACAGATGGCAAAGCTGCTCGACGAAGGCATGGTTGCCAAGGCAACTAAAGACAAACTGACCATGTTCCTGCTGGCCTTGTCAGGCGGCGCCTTCATCGGCCTGGGTTTCATCTTCTATGTGACCTCCCAGCAGAGCCTGCAGGGGTTCCCGCTCGGGATCGCGAAAGTCATCGGCGGTTTTGTGTTCTCCGTCGGCCTGATCGCGGTGGTGCTGTCCGGTTCAGACCTGTTCACCGGCACCACCATGACTATGGTCTCGCGCCTGACTCACAAGATTTCCACCGCCCAGATGCTCGCCCACTGGGGCATTAGCTACGTCGGAAACCTGGTGGGCTCGCTAGTCGTTGCCGTGCTGATTATCTTGGCGGGCACTCCCACCACCAACGGCGGGGCCTGGGGCGTTGTCGTCATGAACGTGGCGAACTCGAAGGTTCACCACACCTGGGTCCAGTCTCTCGTGCTCGGCTTGCTCGCGAACTTCGCCGTCTGCCTCGGGGTGTGGTTGTCCTATTCCGGACGATCCACGGTGGACAAAATGCTCGGCATCGCCGGGCCCATCGCACTGTTCGTCGCATCCGGTTTTGAGCACTCAGTTGCCAACATGTTCATGCTGCCCACCGGTCTGCTCATTAAGTACACGGGAGGAGAGGCTTTCTGGTCCTCCCCTGCCGTCACCGCAGCCCACCTCACGCCCGACAGCTTCTCGGGGCTGACCGTCGGCACCGCCATCTGGAACAACCTGATCCCGGTGACTATCGGCAACGTTATTGGCGGCGCACTGTTTATCGGCGCGTACTTCTGGCTGTGCTACCTCCGCCCGCACCGGGCTGCCGAGGCTAAGCAAGCCCTGCACAAGGCCTGAGCACCCGAAGGCGCCAAGTCCCCGCCGGCGCCTGACGAGGCCGACTGAATCATCCTCGACCCTCCACGTGATGCACAACGCCTGATTCAGTGCTCGATGCCCCTCTCACCCGGGGGCTTCCCGCATATACAGTGGAGGCCGTTATTCACCCGCCTTCATTCGGTGTGCCCGGTGAAGGCCCGACTCCCACGAGGGCCCATGTTCTCCACTTCTCCGTTGCGCCTCGCTGTCATCGGCGCAGGTCCGGCCGGCATTTATGCTGCCGAGACACTCACGAAGACCGACGCCGTCAAGTCCGGCGAACTGCCCGTCGCCATTGACCTTTTCGATCAGCTCCCTACACCGTTCGGGCTGATTCGCTACGGCGTGGCGCCCGACCATCCTCGGATCAAAGGGATTATCACCGCGCTGCACCGTATCCTCGGCCGTGGCGATATCCGTTTCTTTGGCAACGTGGCGTTCGGAACCGATCTGACCCTCGCTGAACTGCGCGAACACTATGACGCAATCATTTTCGCCACCGGTGCGTTAAAGGATGCCGCACTTGATATTCCGGGAATCGACCTCGACGGCTCCTACGGCGGTGCCGACTTTGTAGCCTGGTACGACGGTAACCCCGACTATCCGCGCACCTGGCCGTTGACTGCTGAGCAGGTGGCTGTGATCGGCAACGGAAATGTGGCCTTGGACATCGCCCGGGTGCTCGCGAAATCTGCCGACGAGCTGCTGACCACTGAAATTCCAGCCAATGTGTATGAAGGTCTCGCGGCATCGCCGGTGACCGATGTGCACGTGTTCGGGCGCCGTGGACCCTGCCAGGTCAAGTTCACTCCTTTGGAGACCCGGGAACTCGCCCATCCACGCGGAGTGCAGATGGTGCTCGATCCCCGGGACTTCGACCAGGTGTCCGACGAGGAATGGGAAATCGTCTCGCGCGATAACCGTCAAAAGCAGGTAGTTGACACCTTCACCCGCTGGTTGGAGGAGCAAAAGGAGCGCGAAGCGTCGGGGGCTGAACCCGTGGATGCCCACGGCAACCCGGTCCAGCGTCGCCTGCACCTGCACTTTTGGCATCGTCCGGTCGAGGTGCTCGGCACGGACGGCAAGGTGACCGGGATGCGGTTTGAACGCACGCGGCTCGATGAATCGGGAGCGATCGTCGGCACTGGCGAGATGGTGGACTACGAGCTCGGCGCTGTGTACCGGGCTGTTGGCTATTTCGGAACCGAGCTGCCGGAGATCCCCTTCAATACGCAGCGCGGGGTGATCCGTAATGCCGCCGGGCGGGTGTTGGACGAGAACGATTCGCCGATCCCGGGTTTGTACACCAACGGGTGGATTAAGCGTGGACCGGTGGGGCTGATCGGCGCGACGAAGTCCGATGCGCTGGAGACCATCACCTGTCTGCTGGAGGATCTACCGAATCTAGTTCCGGCTCCGGATCGAGACCCTGAATCTACCTTCCGTCTGCTGGATTCCAAGGGCGTGGATTACACCACCTGGGAAGGCTGGCTGCGTTTGGAAGAGCATGAGAAGGCGCTCGGCGCCGAGACGTTGGATGCCGACGGCAATCCGCGGGCCCGGGTCAAGGTGGTTGAGCGCGACGAGATGGTCGCCATTGCCGGTCATCGTGCTGAACTTGATGAGGACAACGCGCCGTCCGCATCTGCGTGATGTCGATGGGCGCGGCACTGTCGCCGAATTCCGCGTGGATCGGATGCCCTGGATGCCCTCACTCAGGGCATCCGATACCCAGGATGGGCCGTGCCCCTGGGCCGATACCGACCGCGGCTGACGCGCACCTGGGCTGATGGCCGCTCAGAGGCCCGATCAGGACCAGCCGATGACCGCGTCCTGCAATGCAGCTGTGTCGACTTTGCCGAAGCTATCGCGCGGTAGGGCACCGGCGGGAAGCCCTTCAACGATCAACCCGACCTGGTCCCCGTTCTGGGCATCGTCCGCACGTTTATGGTCTCGGTCAATACGCGCGATCTTTACGGTGTGCCTCTGCTCATTGAGGGTGTAGACGGCAGTCTGGCCTGCGTTGACTTTGCCAAACGTGATCACGCTCAGCAACACGACGTCTCGCGCCCCAAACGCAATCGCGTCATGAATGTCAGCGCTAAACGAGGAGGTCGGTACGGGCCTGGAATCTGAACGACGTGAGAATATCCCCATGTCCGGATCCTATCGTTCACGGTAGATCGTTAACGGCGAATTGTGCCGAGGAAGTCTGCAAGACGCCCCATAGCATCGGTCAAGATATTCACATCAGGCAAAGTCACCACCCGGAAGTGATCGGGTTCAGACCAGTTAAATCCGGTGCCCTGCACGATCAGCAGTTTCTTTTCCCGCAGAAGTTCCAGCGCAAATTGCACATCGTCGTCAACCCGATACATCTCACGGTCAATACGCGGAAACAGATAGAGCGCTCCCTGCGCTTTTTCGCAGGTGATACCCGGGATTTGCGTGAGCAGACGGTGCGCCACCGACATCTGTTCGTACAGCCGACCGTTGGGCAAAATCAGGTCGTTGATTGACTGGTAGCCGCCCAGGGCAGTGGCGACCACATGCTGAGCGGGCACATTGGGGCACAGTCGCATATTCGCTAAAACATCGAGACCTTCAATGAAGTTACTGGCGTGTTCTTTGGGTCCATAAAGCGTCATCCAACCGGACCGGAAACCCGCCACCCGGTACGCTTTCGACAGCCCATTAAAGGTGATGGATAGAAGGTCGGGGGCGAGCTGAGCCACTGAAGTGTGGGTGGCATCGTCATACAAAATTTTGTCGTAGATTTCGTCGGCGAGCAGGAGCAGGCCGTGCTCACGGGCAATGGCGATCATGCCTTCCAGCACCGACGGCGGATAGACCGCACCGGTGGGGTTATTTGGGTTGATAATGACCAGTGCTTTGGTGCGGGGCGTGACCTTGGCTGCGAGGTCTTCAAGGTCGGGCCACCAGTGGTTGGATTCATCGCAGCGATAGTGCACCGGGGTTCCCCCGGCAAGTGCCACACAGGCCGTCCACAGCGGATAATCCGGGGCAGGGATCAACACTTCATCGCCGTTGTCCACGAGCGCCTGCAGCGACATTTGGATCAGCTCGCTGACCCCGTTGCCGAGATACACATCGTCGAGTTCAATACCGGGCATGCCCTTGGTCTGGTAATACTGCGCCACCGCACGCCGCGCGGCAGGGATACCCTTCGAGTCGGAGTATCCCTGCGCCGTCGGAAGCATGCGGATCATGTCGACCAGGATTTCGTCCGGGGCTTCAAACCCGAACGGGGCTGGGTTGCCGATGTTCAGCTTGATGATTTTCTGTCCCTCAGCCTCCATCCTGGCGGCCTCAGCGGGCACCGGTCCTCTGATTTCGTAGCAGACGTGGCGCAGCTTTGAGGACTGGGTGAAGATCATGATGCCCCTCCGATGTGGTCGAAGGCCCAGCCTATAAAACGCCTCGCGGTAGCGGGGGCCGATTGCGTTTATGAGGCACTCTGCAGCGTCCACTCGTGGGCGTGACCCGCAGGTTCTTGCTGGTCGAGGTGGTCGCCGCTGGGGGCCATCGCCAGGCCACTGAACGCCGAGCGGATGCTGAATGCTTCCCCTCCGCCTGCCAGAAGGTGCCAGCGGCGGCGGGTTCCCGCGGAGTCGTAGGTGGTTTCTGCGTTGGGAACGGTCACCACCGGCACTCCGACCTGGCCTTTACCTCCGTCAAGACCCAGCATGACGGTGCGGGAGTCGTCGGTGATGCTGTAGGTGAAGTCCTCAGCCTGGGTCACGCTCCACAGCTGCCCCTGGCCGCCGACGTCCTGGACGGTGAGTGCGGAGGCACCTTCCCGTCGGGTCAAAGCTTTCCCGGTGGCTGCGTGCACGATCCGGTAGGTGCCGGGTTGAGCGCGGCGGCCTGCGGTGTAGTAGTAGGCGCGGACGTCGTCGATCGCATAATGCGCCGGAAGGTGCTGGTCCACGGGTTTGCCGAGGTGTCCTTCGAGGCTGAGCACAATGTGCCTGGACATGCGGGCCAATGATGCATGCGGGGCTTTGAGGTCCCAGGCGAGGTGGCGGTCGAAATAGAAGCGGAGGTGGTCATCGCGCCGTTCGACCCCGAACAGGTGATAGTCGGTGCTGATGTCCGCGAGCCCAGTTTGATAGTTGTGTCCGCCAAATGCCATGTGTTTGTCACCCCAGGTGTGGGTGGCCATGTCCATGCTGGTGAAGTGGAAGGTTTCTTCGATATCGATCTCGGGGTGAGGGTCTGCGCCGTTGAGAAGTTCGGGGCCACCGTTGAGGTTGGAGGATTGCAGCCACACAGCGGAAAGCACGTTAGCTGCGGATGGCAGAACTTTCGCTTTGACCTCGATATATGTGCACACGCCGGGCACGTCGAGGGTGGATTCAACAGCACCGAATGTGTAGGCGGGGCCTCCCGCGCTGCCATCGAGGTGTCCTTTGGCGGCGGCTAGGCGCAGCTGTCCATCGGTAACCGCAACGTTTTTGTCGGAGAATGTGCCCTCGCCTGAGACGGGGTACCACAGGCCGCGGTGCCAGATCGAGTTGCTGCGGGCGGGGTTAGAGAAGTCGTCGCCGAGAGCGGGAATAACGCTCCAGCCTGCGTTGGGGTCCCAGGTGGCGCCGGGCGCTGCGAAGGCCGTTTGCCAGGCCGGGCCGAGACCGAATCCCAAACCGGTGGCTGCAAGAACCGCTCCTTTGAACAGGGTGCGGCGTCGGCACGAGGTGCCGTCGGCTGTAACAGAACCGTCGTCCGAGGCGGAGTACGGGGTTCCATGAAGTGTGGGCATCGTTGCTTCCTTCGTGTGACATGGCGGCAAGGCGTAAGCACGACACACGATGAGCGCGCTAGTGCTTGAGCGGAGACTACCCCGCTGATATTGCGACCGCTAGCGATCACAGCCCCTGCCTGAAAGTACGTTTTCACAAGCCATTGACCACCGATTACTCATCGGTTTATATCTAAAACAGGCGTCTGACGTGGAGCCTTGGGGGCACGATCTGCTGCCAGCTATTGGCCCGGCACATACCCCACCCCGTGCCACAGCATCACCGTTCACCGCCGCGCCGTACCCCTGATATTCCTGCCCGCTCAGCCAGCACCGGAGCCAATTCATGAGCCGTCCGACTCACCGCATTCACCTCGCGACCGACCAGGTAAGCCTCCTGCTCGACGTCACCGAGGCGCACGTTCCGACGATTGTGCACTGGGGCGCCTCCCTAGGTGACCTGAGTGCGGCCGATGCCGACGCCATTGCGGTCGATGCCGTCGAGTTCTCCCCGGAAAGCGCTCCGGACCTCACCCTGAAGCCGTCGATCCTTCCCCAACAGGCCGATGGCTGGGACGGAAACCCGGGCATCATGGGGTACCGGGATGGCGGCGGCGACTTTTCCCCTCAGTTCACCGTGACCGGCGTCTACCTGGTTGAGCACGAACACGACGCTGCGCGAGCAGCCGGAGCCACCGCGCCCGTACCCTCGGATGCGTCCGATGGCGGGCGCGAGCTGGACGCATTTACTCAAACCGGCCCCGCGCTGGTGCGTTTTGACCTGGCCGATGACACCGCTCAGCTCAAGGCCGTGCTAGAGGTTGAAATGCTGCCGAGCGGGCTGGTCCGGATGCGGATGCGTCTGGCAAACACCGGAACCAGCCTGTACAACCTGCACGCCCTCACGCTGACCTATCCGCTTCCCATGGAGGCGACGCAGATCCTTGATTTCGCAGGTCGCTGGGGCAAGGAGAGGTCTCCTCAGACCCGGGACATCACGGTGGGCACTCATCTGCGTGAGAACCGGAAGGGACGCACGGGCGCCGATTCCACGTATGTTCTGCACGCAGGCACCGAAGATTTCGGGTTCCAGCGCGGAGAGATCTGGGCGTTGCACGTGGCCTGGTCTGGTAACCATCGGGCGTATGTGGAAAAGCTCTCCAGTGGCCACCAGGTCCTGGGCGGTGGCGAGTTGCTTATGCCCGGGGAAGGCAGACTCCAAGAAGGCGAGGAGTACACCACGCCATGGCTGTACGGGGCCTACGGTATGGGCCTTGACACCATCGCGCACCAGTTCCACCGGTACCTGAGGTCTCGTCCGCAGCATGTCGATACCGCGCGTCCGGTCACGTTGAACGTGTGGGAAGCCGTCTATTTCGACCACAACTTTGAGCGTCTGCGCAATCTCGCTGACCGTGCAGCAGCCCTGGGCGTGGAACGGTATGTGCTGGATGACGGCTGGTTCGGTTCGCGCCGCGATGACCGGTCCGGCCTCGGCGACTGGTATGTATCCAAGGACATGTGGCCCGACGGCTTGGGCCCGCTTGTCGATCATGTCACCGGCTTGGGAATGCAGTTCGGCCTGTGGTTCGAGCCTGAGATGATCAACGAGGATTCCGACCTGGCACGCCTGCACCCCGAGTGGATTATGGCCACCGGTGATCGTCTGCCGATTCAGCGGCGCCACCAGCAGGTGCTGAACCTGTCGATCCCGGCAGCGTATGAGCACATTCGTGACCGCATGGTGGATCTGCTCACCGAGTACAACATTTCCTACATCAAATGGGACCACAATCGCGATCTGATCGACGCGGGCACGCAGCCCGTCGGTCAGGCAGCCATTCACGAGCAGACCCTTGCCACCTACCGATTGTTCGACGAGTTGCAGGCCCGGTTCCCCCACTTAGAAATCGAGTCATGCAGTTCCGGTGGCGCCCGCATCGACCTGGGGATCATGGAACGCTCCGACCGCGTGTGGGTGTCGGATTGCATCGATCCGCTCGAACGCCAGCACATGAACCGGTGGACAGCTCAGCTGCTCCCCTTGGAGCTGATGGGCAGCCATATTGCGTCCGGTGAGTCCCACACCACGGGGCGTCTGCATCCGATCGCGTTTCGGTGCGCCACCGCCCTGTTCGGACATCTGGGAATCGAATGGGATCTCGCTCAGGCCACCGAGGATGAAATGGCGGCGCTGCGCGAATGGATCGCATACTACAAGCGCCATCGCGACCTGATTTGCTCGGGTGAGCTGGTGCGTGCTGACCGCGGGGAAGACTCGATGTGGGTTAGCGGGGTCGTTGATCGCGACGCCTCCCGGGCACTGTTTTCCATCGCATCCGTTGCCCGTTCCTCGGTGACTCCACGCGGCCGTATCCGTCTTCCCGGTCTGGATGCCTCCCGCCGGTATCGGGTGCGTCCGCGCGTCATCGGCAGCATGCCGGTCGGGTTCGCTCTGCCGCGATGGGCACGTCCGACTGCCGACGGCTGCGGATATGACGGCATCACCCTGCCCGGACAGGTTCTTGCGACCTGCGGATTGCAGGCCCCGCTGATGAGCCCTGATTCCGTGCTGCTGTTGGAAGTAGACACTGATCCCGCTGAGTCCGATGCCGCAGGCGCCCGCCGCCGCGGCGCGCCCACTCATCGCGCTGAGCTCACCTGAGTTTGTCACAGACGTCCCCGGGCATCCTCCACGCCCGGGGATCCCTCCTCCTTCACCCATCACCGCCTTCGAGCCGAAACAACTACATCGCCCGGAAAGGAACGACGATGTCTCCTCCAGCAGCTGTGTCGCAGTCACCGGCGACTCCGCGTCGCCGCAAACATCGTGACGACACGAAGATTGCCCTGCTGTTCATCTTGCCGGCAACCATTGGCCTGCTTGTCTTCTTGATCTGGCCTCTGATTACCGGGATCTACTACTCCTTCACCGAGTACGACGTCCTCACTCCGCCGAAGTGGACGGGTCTGAGTAACTACTCCCAGATGCTGGGCGACCCGGTGTTCTGGAACGCCATCTGGGTGACCGTCGAATACGTGCTGATCAATATCGGCGTGCAGACTGTGCTCGCCCTGGTCATCGCGGTGTTGATGCACCGGCTCACCCAGTCGACCTGGCTGCGCTCGATCATTCTGGCGCCCTACCTGGTCTCCAACGTCGTGGTCGCGCTCATATTCCTGTGGATGCTGGATGCTCAGCTGGGCATCGTAAACATGGCGATCGAAGCGCTCGGGTTCAATGCCGTGCAGTTTTGGAGCGACTCAAACCTTGCGATTCCCACCATCGCACTGGTGAATGTGTGGCGCCACATGGGATACACGGCTCTGCTGCTGTTCGCCGGTCTGCAAGCCATCCCTGACAACCTCTACGAAGCAGCCCGCACGGACGGCGCGACCGAAACTCAAATGTTCTTCCGCATCACGTTGCCGCTGCTGCGACCGATCCTCGCTCTGGTGCTGATCATGTCGATTATCGGTTCCTTCCAGGTCTTTGACACCGTGTCGGTGGCGACCCAGGGCGGGCCTGTCAATGCATCGCGCGTTTTGCAGATGTACATCTACGACAAGGCGTTCGGCCAGTTCGAGTTCGGTTACGCCTCTGCACTGTCGGTTGCCCTGCTGATCGTGCTCATGGTCATCACCTTCTTCCAGTACCGGATCACCCGCGCCGGTAAGACGGACCTGGACTGAGGAGCCCCCTATGACAACCTCTACTGCTCCCCTCGACAGCTTGGCCACCGCCAGCTCAGACCAAAAAGCGTCGCGCCGACGCAAACGCCCCACCTGGCGTCTGGTTCTGGCCTGGACAGTCATGGTGATCCTGATCCTGATCACCCTGTTCCCGTTCTACTGGATTTTGCGCACCGCATTATCCAGCAACAGTGCACTCGCCACCTCACCGGGATCCCTGCTCCCCACGGGCTTCACCATGGGCGGGTTTGAGCGCGTGTTCGGCATGCAAAGCGTGTCGGAGGCGGTTGCCGAAGGTGGGTCCGGTGCCACCATCCATTTCTGGCGCTACCTGCTGAACTCGGTGATTGTCGCCACCTGCGTCACCGTGGTCCAGACCTTCTCGTGCGCTATGGCCGCCTACGCATTTTCTCGGCTGCGCTGGCGCGGACGCGATGTGGTCTTCTTGATCTTCCTCGGCTCGCTGATGGTGCCCACCATCTTCACGCTGCTTCCGAACTTCGTGCTGATTAAGAACCTCGGACTGATCGACACCTTGCCGGGCATTATGCTGCCCACCCTGTTGATTTCCCCGTTCGCTATCTTCTTCCTCCGCCAGTTCTTCAATAACATTTCCCGCGAAGTGGAAGAGGCAGCGCTAATCGATGGCGCCAGCAAGATCCGGGTTTTCTTCAAATTGGTGCTGCCGATGTCCTCTGCCCCTATGGTGACGCTCGCACTGCTGACTTACATCACGACTTGGAACGAGTACTTCTGGTCTTTGATGGTCTCGTACACGGACTCCTCCCGGGTGCTGACGGTGGCACTCGGCGTGTTCCGTGCACAGACTCCGCAGACCGGCCCTGACTGGTCCGGTTTGATGGCCGCAACCCTGGTCGCGGCCGCACCGATGGTCATCCTATTCGCCCTGTTCGCTAAGCGGATCGTCAATTCGATCGGCTTTTCCGGCATCAAGTGAGGAGGCGGTCCGCTATGTCCGCACAACATCCCTCGTCGCAGGACCACCCTGCTTCGCCCGAACCGCATTCCTCCCACAACGCCTTTCATTCCGGTCCGCACCGGGGCCATGGCAACCGAAGCAGCCGGCGCAGCTTCTTAACGGCCACGGTCGCCACCTCTGTGGCGGCGCTGGCCGGAGCGGGCCTCGCCGGATGCTCAACCGGGAGCACCGGTGGGCGGATCGAATTGGACTATTGGCTGTGGGATGCCAATCAGCTCCCAGCCTACGAAAAGGCGATTAAAAAGTTCGAGGAAAAGTACCCGAATATTTCAGTTCGGATTACCCAGCTGGGATGGAATGACTACTGGACGAAACTCACCGCGAGTTTTGTGGCCGGTGCCAGCCCCGATGTTTTCGCTAATCACCTGGCTAAATATCCACAAATGATGAGCCTGGGTGTGATCGCTAAACTCGACCAGCTCGGAGCCACTAAGGGCCTGCGCAATTCCGATTTCAAACCGGGTCTGGCCGACCTGTGGGTGGGAACCGATGGCCACCGTTACGGTGTGCCCAAGGATTACGACACCATGGCGCTGCTGTTTGACCGCAAAACGGTGGAAGCATCCGATCTCACCTCGAAGGATCTTCAGAACCTGACCTGGAACCCCGACAACGGAGGAACCTTTGAACAGGTCCTCGCACATTTGTCGGTGGATAAGTCGGGACGCCGCGGGGACCAGCGCGGGTTCGATAAGAACAATGTCGCCACCTATGGCCTCGCGGTTAAAGATAAGACCGACTACATCGGTCAGGCTGAATGGTCCTCTTTCGCACTGGCCACCGGCTGGTATTACATGAACAAAAAGACCTGGGGCACCAGGTTCCAGTTCGATGATGAGCGCTTCCAGTCGTCCCTGAATTGGTGGGTGGGATTGTCTCGCAAGGGATTCATGCCCAAGTTCGGCGAGGTCGGCCCGTCCATCACTGGCAGCCAGCAGCTAGCATCCCACCGGGCAGCTCTTGCCGTCGACGGATCCTGGATGATCGGTACCTACGCAAAAACCGAAGGGATCGAGCTGGGCATGGCCTCCATCCCGTCGGGACCCATCGGACATCCGGTGTCGTTGTATAACGGTTTGGGTGACTCTGTGTCGGCCCATTCACGGCACCCCGAGGAAGCCTCGCGGCTCGCAGCTTTCCTGGGTAGCCCTGAGAGCCAGCGCATCGTCGGCGACCAAGCGATTGTGTTCCCCGCAACCGAGGCGGGCACCGAGGCGGCAATCTCGGCCTACCGCCAACGCGGGATCGACGTGACAGCGTTCACGGACCGGGTGAAGCTCAATCAGACCGCACTGTACCCGCTGGCTGACCACGCCGCCCAGATCCAGGCCATCATGCAGCCGGCTATGGATGCTGTCTGGATCGGGTCCATGCCGATCAAGGAGCTGACCAGCTACAACGACAAGGTCAACGCGCTGTTTACGTGATGTCTGCACGTGATACCTGCATTGCGTAATACCTGCATTCACGCGATACCTGCGGATCGGTGAGTTAGCAGTTCGCATGACCCTTGGACATGAGGCCTGGGGTCATGCGACTGGATTCGTGCAGCCGGGGTCGTGCTGCCGAAGCGGCGCGCCCTCAATAGGCGCAGCCCACCTGTGCGCGGCCAATATGTACGGTCTGCCCAGGGGCGAATTTAGCCGGGCCACATCCAACCGGAGTCGCGCCCAGCCAGAATCGCGCCCAGCCGGGGTCGTGCTACCGAAGCGGCGCGCCCAGCCGGAGTCGCGTCCAGCCAGGATCGGTAAGGTTACGGTTGAGAACACCGCTATGTTGCGCAAGTGTCTCGCCGACACCGCGCCATGCCTGCTGCGTGACAACTGCTGTGTACCAACTATTGCGAGGCTACTGTCCGCGTCCGTTTGGAAGGGAACCCCATGACTGCTCCGACTCCCCAAGATCTCCCGGCCAACCTCGGGTATGACGACGATCAGAATCTCCCGGAGCCCGATGATATTGCCGAAGCGCACTACTCGGCGTTCGAGCTGGATTTCATGATCTCGCTGCGGGAAACCGAGGCTGGCGTTATCACGCGCAAGCAGCTCGGTCTGATCGAGCTACCCGAGGATGCAGCAGACTATGTCCGGTCAGCGGTCGCTTCTGGTCTCTTTGCCCGCAGGAAGGTTGAAGGCACGGACGGGAAATGGGCTCTAAACGCCGAAGGCCAAGTCATTGCCTCAACGCTCACGTCCGCCGACCGGTGGCTCGGCTTCGCCCTCATGCAAGGTGATGCGTTGCACCCTGCATATGCGGTGAAGGCCGACGAATCCGTTCTGCTGCTGGATCACGAAGAACTCGATACCTTCAGTATCCGGGCTTTGACCGGCCCCAGCGTGCTTCCCGATGCTCTTGCAACCATTGCGTATTCATTCCTGTCCGAACGCGGTGGACGCACTGTGTCGTTGCGCCGCACCGATGCATCCAATCCTGAAATTCAGGTTCAGTTAATGCTGCACACCGATGAGGACGGCACGTGGAAGCTCGGCCACGAGCCGGTGAAGGACGATGGTAATCTCACCATCACCCCGATGAGTCCTGAGGATGTTCCCGCACTGCTCACGGCTTTTTGGGAGTCGGGCGCCAGCGCGCCTCTAACTGAGTCATAGGCGCTGAGACTGAGGCGGGCCTCAAGGAGCGGGCACGTTCTGGGTACATCTCCCTGGGGCCTATGTCAGTAAGGCTCCCCTCTCCATGAGGGTGCATTTCAATAAAGACGCATTTGAATAAGGACGTATTTCAGTAAGGGCTTATCTCAGTGGAGGCTCGGCCCGACCGGTGCGCGACGCCGTCTAGCTTCTCGGACCCGAGCCGACAGATTCGTGACCGCTTTGTGAATGCGATAGGCGACATACAGCCCCACGATCAGGAAAAAGATCGCGAGAATTGCGGCGATTACCGGCAGCAGTACGGCCAGTAAACTCATCGCGACTGCGGCGATATCCTCGCCAAAGCTCACGACCCAGTTCGAGACGGGTTCAGGCGAGACGTTCACGGCTGCGCGCGCCGTAGCTTTTGCCGCGTGCGCCGCGAACGCTGTTGCTGCCCCGAGGATAGCCATCACGACGGCGTGGACGGTGTCCGTCTCCCCTCCGAGAAGGTAACCCAATGCTCCACCGGCGATGGGCCTAATAACTACATGAATCTGATCCCATAGCGAATCGAAGTACGGCACCTTGTCGGCCAGGAAATCGACCACCAACAAGATGCCGGTGATGACGAGCACATCGGTCCGCTGTATGACTGCGGGAACCTGCTCCAGCCCGGCCAACCGCCCAACCAGACCGACTAAAAAGATCGCGAGGTAGGGACGCACCCCGCTCGCCCATGATGAGCCGAGTGTCATCAGCAGAGATTCCATCTCATCCCCTTTATCCGGTCAGGGCCTTCATGTGGCACCTGCGGGTGCATGGTCTTTAGGTTGTGGTTCGTTGCGTTATGGCCTGTTGAGTTGATATCGCAGGTTGCTTTACCAGTGTTGGTGCCGACTGCTAGTTCAAGGATGCCACTGAAGGCTGGCGTTTGCGGAGCAATGGGGCGAGACTTATGGATGCATGTCTGGAGTGCCTATGCTGTGGCTGCGTGGACTGCGCCTTAGCGGGCCGAATTTTGTTGCCGCGCTTCCCCGCCTGAGCGGCTTGGAGCGGCACGGGCCTCCCGGTGCTTATCTGTTAGCTGGTTGCTACATCTTGTTGGCGGGCTTGGACCGAGGGCTGGTGTCGACGGCAGGTGTCGGGGTTCGAGCTGTCAGTGTTGACCACTGGGTCGTTGGTGCCGATGATTCTAGACTCGCCTGGGTCGCCCCGTAGCGGCAGTGCGTCACACAGTAAGTAGCGAAACCAATAATTTCGTTTTCCTAAATAGTGCAGGTAATACAAGTTTACTGCCGGGCACCGTTGGTGAAAATATTTTATAGCTACCTACGAGAACTAGCCGAACCCACAGCGAGACTACTGCCCCAGATTAAAAACTCATGATTTTGTTAATGCCATTTGATGTTTACCCCATCTGAAAACACAAATTTCCTACAGGTTTGTTTGAATAAACAAACCTTCAGCTGCCGCCGGGCCCTTACATCCCCCTTCACACCCTCTCACCTACGTGAGGCATCCCTTCACAATGCCAGCATCCAATACCAAAGTATCTGAATATAGGCTAGCGAAAACTATCGAAACTATCGAAACTATCGTACAGGAGAAAAATTCAGCGCGAAGGATTAGCTAATCCCTAACGCTCCCACCTTCTTACGCTTCAACCGGTGGCGCCTGATCGTGCATACTCCTCATTGGAGTTGAGGCCCTCCCGCGAAGGTGCACGGCATATCCGCCAACAGTAAGAGCTTATGAAACCCGACTCTATAAAAACATTAACCATCTAAAATTACACTAAATAGCATAGTCTAATTTACTAAACGATACGATTGCGCCGTAGGGATCCCGTTGGGGGTATTTGGCATAATCGCCCGGGAAAACCAGCCAACCTCAAAAATATACTCTCTACCCGGTTTGAATGACTTCGCTAACTCAAATTTATTATCAGAAGTGACACCCTTGGTGTAACCAATGTGACCACACTCTTTAGTGTAAATAACTACACCAGCCGTCGTCACAGAGCCTTTATTTCCGCCCTTACTGGTCTTTATTTTCGCAGACGTCACTTCGCAGCACCACTGCTCAATACCTAAAGTATCTAAATATGGACTAACGGCCACCATGGCGACAAAAGAAAATATCACAAACGCGGCGCCGAATACTAGCCAGTCTTTCGCCACCTCTTGCCATAATCGCTTACCCTTCGAGCGACTGCGTCTGGTCATGCATACTCCTTACTGGTGTCGACGTCTGTGCGTGGCGAGCAGCGGTTGGCCCACGACCACCGTTAGCGCCACCTTCAATCATCGCGCTTGTCCAGTCCTCAGGCTGCGCATCACCTGCTTGCAAGGCGACGTTCGCCAGAGACGTAGCTGTGCCAATCGACCGGTCCATAGCTTGCTCAGCAATAACACCACTGATATTCCTTGGAGCAGCATGCCGAGCAGTATTAGACACCACCCTGTCCAACTGCGGCAGCCCATCCGCTACCCGCGAACCAACCGCAGAAGCCGACTTTCCAGTGATCTGAGAACTTGCGCCATTGGTCAAGAGATTTTCCTGGTGACAATCGGTTATCTTTTGACGATTTGATCGGTGTCAGAATCGTTCATTTCGGGCGTGATCGTCAGAATATTAACAGTAAGAAATATTGCGATCTATATATCAGTCTACCAAACGGTATGACGATACGGCAGGAACCCCATTCCATGCGTTATTAAAAAATGTTCGAGAGTACCAACCGACTTCCAAAATATACGTCCGACCCGGAATGAAAGAGTTTGCTATTTGATTTTTATTCTCATAGTTCATACCCTTAGAAAAATCGAGTAGCCCACAGTTTTTCGTATGGATGCGGATACCGGTAGTGGTTACAGAACCCTTGCCGCCAACAGATCTTGAATCCGGTTTTGCGGATACCACTTCGCAGCACCACTGCTCAATACCTAAAGTATCCAAATACGGGCCAGTAAAAAATTATGGCAGCAATCGCAAACAAGAAAAATCCGACGCTAAGGATTAGCCAATCCTTCACGACCTCCCTCCACGGCCTCTTACTCTTGGACTGCTGGTGTCTGGTCATGCATATCCTTACTGGTGTCGACGTCTGTGCGTGGCGAGCCGCAGTTGGCCCACGACCACCGTTAGCGCTACCCTCAATCATCGTGCCTACCCAGTCCGGGTCCCGCCCACCTTCCTACAGATCATGAACCCAGCTTCGCGGACACCACCTCCTAACACCATCGCTCGATACCCAAATTGTCCGAACTTAGGCGGTAAGCCAATATGACAAAAAGCGAAAAACAAAGCCCCCTTACTGAGTATTACTAAATTTTTCGAGATCTCCCGCCGCGGCTTCTTAATCGCCAATTAATGACGCTCTATCACACATACTCGCTCCCGATATTGAACCCTCGCATGCAGGTTTTAAGACCAACTTTTGTATCTATAAAAAAGTTTTATTCACCAAGCGAAAAAATGAGATTCCATTGCTGTGCACACTGAGGTCTTTCACCCTATGAACCGATATGATTGCGCCGCCGGAATCCCATGGGGAACAAAGTTCAGCATGATAATCCGTGAATACCATCCAACCTCAAAAACATATTCCCTACCTGGGAGAAATGATTTCGCAATTTCGTCCTTGTTTTGGGAATTTACGCCTCGATAAAACGTTATTTGCCCACAGTTTTTTGTCTCAATAAGCACATCGTAAGTAGTGACAGATCCTTTATTTCCGGTAACTGTTGTATCTCCCCGCGCAGACAGAACTTGGCAACGCCATTCCTCAATAGCTATTGAATCCAAATAGGGACTGGCTAAAACGATTCCAAGTATCGTCGCCATGACCAGTATCACGCTACATGCCAGGCGCTTTTTAAAAGTCTTCTGCCACGCTGGTTTGCTATTCGGTCGAATGTGCATGCTCATGCATGCTCCTTACTGGCGTCGAAACTTTTGCATGAAGACCCGCCGTCGGACCACCGCCACCATTTGCGATACCTTCAATTGCGGCGTTTAATAATTCTTGCGGATTTTGGTTTCCTGGAGCCAGTGCAGCATTCCCGACGGACGTAATTCCGCCGACAATTCGATCTGCAAACTGTTCGCCGATGATTCCTCCGATATTCCTTGGAGCAGCATGCCGAGCGGTGCTAGACACCACCTTGTCCAACTGCGGCAGCTTATCGGCTACCTGTGAACCGACCGCAAGGGCAATTTTCCCCGCCGCAAAGGAACCCACGCCGTTGACCACGAACCCTCGCCCGGCGGCACTCGCATACCCTTGAAGACTGTGATCCGCGTTAGGGTCAAGCGCTGTTGAGGTGACGTTACCCGCCGCACCGCTAAAACCATTAGCAAGAGCCCCACGCACTGCAGTACTACGCAACGGCTGCACGATCCGACTCCCACGCCCAGCTATACCCGCAACCTTCCTCAGCACATTCGCAGCACCACCACCACCCACAGCACCGTGACCAGGAAACCGCGGTAACGGGTCGAGATTAGCTGTTTTAAACGCGGGACCAGGAAGCTTATCCAGGTTAGGAGGCTCAGGCTTCCCAACAGCTTCATGCCATTTCTTAGTGATTTCCCACCGGTTGTTATACCACTCCACCCAGTCATTGTTTTCCGTGCGGCGTTCATCCTCACGGTGAGCGGCATCAACCATGATTTGAACATTATCGACGATATTTTGTAACGCGGTCATCAAACGGTCCGCATCACTAGCCGCGACACGCGCGTTTTCTTTAAAGATATCCGCGAAGCGACCCCTAAATTCCTCACACGCCTGGTCAACACACGAACTCCGGTAGGTCCTCTGCCAGAAAAGTTTATTTCTCGCAGAGGAACACTCATCGATCACACTCTGAGCGATGCTGTAATTAAAACGCCCTTTAGGATCCTCGGGTAAGAGCGGAACCTTAACGTACGTCCCTCCCATTGCAATGCCCCCTAATACCTACTCCAGCACTGGAGTCATCTCTACCTGTACCCAAACATGTGCGATGCGACAGGATGATCCAACACCTAGCAGGCCAGAGGAATCAACCCGACATCAGTCGATACCCTACCCCGCATCCCCAGGAACCGCCACAAAACACCCCCGTGGACAGCAGGACACCACATGACCTTCCACCCAAGATCTCGCACAACCGCCCACTCCCACCTCATCCTCCCCACCCCTATTCCCCTCTCACACCATCACCTCACCCACCGGCCTCTCAAATCACACCACGCTGATCCCACACGAACTCCCCCATGCCAGTGCCCACCATCCCGAGCAGCGCAAAAATCTATCTGCGCACGCGGCGTCGGCGCGGAAGCATCGTCATTAGAGTGGGGCCATGGCACAGTTTCGGCGCCCAGCGTCTCTTTCACCTGCGAAACAGGATCAACTCCCCGGCGATCCCGACCCGGCTGATCTCACCGACGTTGCGCATGCATCGGCGCAAGCCCTGCTGTCGTCGGTGCGCCAAGAGGCAGCCGATGACGAGGTGGTGCGCCGGGTAATCCACCTCGTGCAGCGGGAAGGCCTTGAGGACATCGCGGCGTTGTGGTCCCATGCGCCTGCCGATACCCTGCCCGGCACCTTGTGGCGGCTGTATACCCTGCACACTTGGGTCGCACGGGACCCATCCGATGTCGTGCAGCGGTACGAGGCAGGCGCACGGACCGCTCCTGGCCTGCGCTATCTTGCCGGGGTTGAGGAGCCTCTCGATATTGACCGCATCCGGGTGACGCTCGATGAGATTATGCGGGGAGTTTTCGCGGGCGATCTCGCTCTTGCCCTGCACCGGGCATCGGCCTTGCTGACTTTAGTGGCTTTTGGCACCGCTCATCTGGCGGACCAGGATGAACCGTTTCAGTTCCCGAACAAGTCGGACACCTCACAGCCCGTTGGAGATGACCTCGGCGAACAGCTCACCTTGCAGGCGCATCGCCTGCTGACCACCGCCGAAGAGCTAGACCATGCTGCGGTGCTTGAACGCAACGGGAAACTGGTCTGACAGGGAGCGCATCCGGGCACCGCGTCAGACCACACCGACCCGCCCTTCACTACAGCGCTTCGCCGACCCCGGCCTACGCTTCCGGGTCCGCCCCTGCGTTCAGTCTCACGAGCCGACGGCTTGCATGAGATGCCCCCCGGTGAATTAGACTCAACGAGCGTCGGGTCGCGGTAGCCCCGGGCTCCAACCATTGCCGCTCCGAGCGGCCTTCGCGCCGACAGGCGCTTCCCGGCCCGACGCATTCTCTTTTCACAGCGGTTCCTCACGACGTTCCATCAGCTGGTCCCGCAACTTATCGCTCGTCCGTACGGTGGCTTCACCCGTCCGTCATCAGGAGTCAGAGTGCGTTTGTTCTTGCGTGCGCGCGAACGGCCGGTCCACGACCTTTTCGCGGACGCCGCGCAACTCCTCGTGCAGGGGGCGCAGACGCTGTCGCGGACCCTTGGGGAGTCGCCCGCGCATCGGGAAGCCTTGCATGCTCTGCTTGCGGAACATGAGCTGAGTTTGCATCAGACCACCCAGCGCATTGCGAACCGGCTGGCTGATTCCCTGATCACTCCGTTTGAGGCGGAGATCTTGCATTCCTTGGCGCTGACCATGGATGATGCGGTTGACGGCATGGAAAAGGCTGCTGATCTCACCGTTCTTTTTGACCTCGGCACCGCCCCACGCTGCTTACTGGATCTCGCTCAGGTGATTGAACGGGCAGCGGACATCACCGCGGAGGCGATCTGGCAGCTGTCTAACGTCGATAGCCTCCGCGATTTTTGCATTGAGATGCGACGGCTGGAAAACCATGGCGACCGTTTGGCGCGCCAGGCTGTGGTCGGGCTGTTTTCTTCCGATGCTGACTACCGCACCATGTTGAGGATCCGCGAGCTGATCGGGGTTCTTGACGGGGTGGTGGACACTTTTGAACGTTTCTCTCGGCTGGTTGATTTGCTGCGTGTCAAGGACGCGTGAGCGATGGTTAGTGGCACCTTGCTCGCGGTTATCGCGTTAACTGTCGCGTTTGCTTTTGTGAACGGTTTTCACGACGCCCCCAACGCAGTGGCGACCTCTATTACAACGAAAGCGCTGACGCTGCGTGCTGCGTTGCCGGTGACCGCTGCCCTGAATTTGCTGGGGTCGCTCTTGGGGCTGGGTGTTCTGGCTGCTCTCGGTCATGGCGCCCTGGCCCTGTCGGGTGTTCCCGCGCTTTTGTCCTCGACTGGGCAGACGGGGCTCAATATTTTGTTGGCTGCCCTGTCTGTGGCTACGGTCTGGAACATCGTAACCTGGTGGTTCGGAATCCCGACTTCGTGTTCGCATTCCCTTTTTTCTGGGTTGGTCGGGGCCACCACCGTGGCCGGGGTGATGCAACCGGGTATCGCGGGCATGCTCAGCTGGATTGTTGTTCCCATCGCAGCCTTGATCAGCGCTTATGTCATGGTGATCCTTCTATCGAGGATGTCGCGTAGCCAACGCCTGCGGATACGCAATCGGCATCTGCGTCTGATCCAGACGGTATCGGCCTGCGCCGTCGCTCTCGGGCATGGTATTCAAGACGGCCAGCGTTCCATGGGGGTGTTGGTGGCGGCACTAGCGATGACCGGCCTTCAGGGTGAGTCCACTGTTCCCTGGTGGGTGGCGGCCGTGGTGGCTTTGGCGCTGGCGCTGGGCACCTTGGCCGGAGGGCGCCGCATCATCCGCACCCTGGGGCGTCGGCTAACGAATCTCACCACGCCGCAGGGACTCGCTGCTGAAAGCACCACGGCGTTAGCGCTATACGGCGCGAGTTTCGCAACCGGCACGGCGGTATCTACCAGCCATTGCCTGACCGCGAGCATTATCGGTGCGGGGGCAGCGGTGGGGCCCGGCGCCGTGCGCTGGTCACTGGCGGCACGAATTGTGGGGTTCTGGGTGCTAACCCCGTTTGTGTGCGCGCTCGGTGCAGCGGGACTGCTGTTCGCGCTCGGATCCTGAGTAAATATCAGCCGAAAGTCAGGTACTTTTGCGTCCCGAGTCGTTCTGCTATGTCGTAGGCAGACATTACGCTGGTGACATCCAGTTACCGACTCGGAGGTTCCATCGTGTCAGAGCAGCCCACTAACCGCCCCCGACCCACCTACGGTCTTCCCGGCGAACCCGCCACACCTCATCAGGCACAGAGCCAGAGCCCGTTTGGCGCCTCAGAGCAGCCGGTAAATCAAGGCAGCCAGGCTGAGCCCGGACCGTCCTACAACGCCGGCACCACCCCTGCTGCACCTGCTGCGCCCTCCCCGTTTTCTACTGCGGCTCCCGGTTCTGCTACGGCTCCCGGCGGCCCGTTCTATTCGGCGCAGCAACCGCCGAGCGGGTTGCCTCGCGGCGAGAAACCTCGTCGCCGGGGCCTAAAGATGACCATCATCGGCGGTGTGCTCACGGTCTTGGCGATTATCGCGGTGATCGTGTCCGTTGTCGTCATGGTCGGCAGCATGGCCAGCCTGGTAGTTGGCAACCCTCACCCGATTGAAAATGGAAAAACCACAGTCAAGGCCGAGGCTTTTTCGATGCTCATGGTGGCAACTCCTGCCGCCGATGCACCTCAGGCCACCTGCACCGCGACCGGCACTAATCCGAGCGACGTGCAGATAATCCCTCAGGAAACCGATCAGCCCGTGCCTTTGGGAGACTCGAAGACCCAGTATGTCTATAAATTCAACGTCGTCACGGAGAACGATACGACCGTCACGCTCTCATGCGAGGGAACGAACGCTGCGGTCTACACCGGTCCGGCACCGATTGGCTCGAGCATGATCGGTGGCGTTGCCGCCATCATCCTCAGCGGTCTGGTGGGTCTGGTCGGATTCATTTTGCTGATCGTCGGCATCGTGCGACTGGTGCGATCGGGTCGGGTACGCAAAGAGTGGGATCGCACCGCTACCATGCGCTGACGGCCGTCTCACCATATATCCGGCCTCAGGTCTTTCCCGCCTGAGCACTCGTACAGTGGTGGCATCACGCGCACCCGAGATCACAAGAACGTCCACGGAGGTAGATCATGCATGCACGAGCAGGCCAACCGGCGCTGACGGAGGATCTCATTGATGTGGGGGCTGTTCTCGACGCCTATTACGATCTGCATCCGGATCCCGATAACCCGGCTCAGCAGGTTTCGTTCGGCACCTCGGGCCACCGCGGTTCATCCTTGGACACCGCGTTCAATGAGGACCATATCGCCGCCACCACGCAGGCAATCGTGGAGTATCGGGCGAGCCAGGGCATCCGCGGTCCGCTATTTATTGGCCGCGATACCCATGCCCTGTCTCGTCCGGCCTTCGACACCGCGATTGAGGTGTTAATAGGCAACGGGGTCGACGTCCTGATCGATGCATTGGATACCTACACCCCAACCCCAGCTATCTCCCACGCGATTCTGGTGCACAACCGAGAGCTGTCGGCGGATGCGCCTGAGCGGGCCGACGGCATTGTGGTCACCCCGAGCCACAATCCACCCCGCGATGGCGGCTTCAAATACAACCCGCCCCACGGCGGTCCAGCAGACAGTGACGCAACCAGCTGGATCGCAAGTCGCGCTAATGAGCTGCTGCGCGAAAAGCTGCGCACGGTTCGTCGGACGGCCCGCAAGCAGGCTTTGGTCTCAGCTCGCCCCTACGATTACATCCACTCCTATGTGCGTGATCTCGACAGCGTGATCGACATTGCCGCAATCCGCAGCACCGGGATCTCCATCGGAGCGGATCCCCTTGGCGGCGCGTCGGTGGATTACTGGGCAGAAATCGGTGAGATGCACGATTTGAATCTCACCGTTGTCAATCCGTCGGTCGATCCGCAGTGGGCATTTATGACCTTGGATCGTGACGGCAAAATCCGTATGGATTGTTCCAGCCCCTGGGCGATGGCCAAGCTGGTTGATCATCGCCACGAGTACGACATCTCCACGGGCAACGATGCCGATGCTGACCGCCACGGCATCGTGACTCCGGACGCGGGTTTGATGAACCCCAACCATTACCTCGCCGTTGCGATCTCGTACCTGTTTGAACATCGTCCCAGCTGGCCGGCCAACGCGAAGGTTGGCAAGACTTTGGTGTCATCCGCGCTGATTGACCGCGTCGCGGCGTCGTTGAACCGTGACCTGCATGAGGTGCCGGTCGGATTCAAATGGTTCGTTCCCGGGTTAATTGATTCGTCCGTAGCGTTCGGCGGCGAGGAAAGCGCCGGGGCCAGCTTCCTGCGTCACGATGGTTCGGTCTGGACGACCGATAAGGACGGCATGATCTTGGCCTTGCTCGCCTCGGAGATTCTTGCGGTCACGGGGAAGACGCCGAGCCAGCTGCATGCCGAGCTCGTGGACCGGTTCGGTGCCAGTTCGTATGCCCGTATCGACGCTCCCGCAACCAGGGATCAAAAGGCGCGGCTTGCCGCCCTGTCTTCCGACCAGGTCACCGCCACCGAGCTTGCCGGGGAGACCATCACGAGCGCTGTGACCACGGCGTCTAACGGCGCTGCCATCGGCGGACTCAAGGTATCCACGCACAGCGCTTGGTTCGCTGCCCGCCCGTCCGGAACCGAAGACGTGTACAAGATCTACGCGGAGTCCTTCCGAGGCGATGACCACCTCGCCCAGGTGCAAGACGCCGCACGAGGCGTTGTTGACTCGGCTCTGAAGGACTAGCGGCTGGCCCGGCCAGCTCCGTCAGCACGAAGAACTGGCCGGCCGCACCTAAGAGTTGAGTGGCTATGACGAGCGGCTGGCTATAACGAGCTACTGTTCATGACGAGCGGCTGGCCAGTTAGACCGCCTGGTCGACGTTTTTAACACCGCGAACCAGTGGCGTTGCCGCGCCTCGAGTGACATCAGCGATGACCTCGCGCATGCGGTTCCCCTCGGCGGGGCGAACCAAAATGTCGAGGTTGACCTGCGCTCCATACGTCACCGAGTCCACTATGACGCCCCGCGCACGCAGGTCGGATTCAATGCGGCCGGCCTGCGCATGGTCAAGTGATAGCCCCCAGATCTCGTGATGAACTCGGCGAGCTCTCGGCGCGACCTCCAGTGCCCGCGCCGTAGCTTCGCCGTAGGCACGGACAAGCCCTCCCGCGCCCAATAGAGTTCCGCCGAAATAGCGTATGACCACAGCGCTGATGTCTACCACGCCGGAGCCCAGCAAAACATCGAGCATCGGACGGCCTGCGGTGCCCGACGGCTCACCATCGTCACTGGAGTGAGTCAGGATTATTCCATCGGCTTGATGCACGGCAGCAGAGCACACATGGCGGGCGTCGTGGTGGGCCTTACGGGCCGCCTCAACGAAGGCACGGTGTTCCATGTCATTGCCGGTCGCCGTGATTCTCGCCATGAAACGAGACTTTTTGACCTCCAGAAGCGCCTCTACGTACCCAGGAGATGTTGCAGTCACCGAACTATGAAGAACTAGCAGCTCGTTGCCGTCATTGATGTTCATCTCGGGGTAACCTCAGATCGATTCGCGCTAGGGTACCGTTGGGTAACGTGAAGAGGAGGGCATGTTTGTCCCTGCACATTATGTACGTTTATCCACATCGTGTGATGATTCCCTCGGCGATTCGTAAAGACTTGTTAAGGTATTGTGCACGGCACAGAGATCTGATCTGATGCGCCAGCGACTACAGTTTTCCCTCAGGTCAATGCGATGGGATGCCGTGATCGGGCCATACCGGCTCGAATAGCGTCTAGCCTCGCATTGCACGATGGCGGGTGAGGCTCGAGCCGTAGGCGGATGAGCTGTCACTGATAGCGCTAAAGCTTGACGGCATGGATACGATGCGCGAGATGCGCCGCGACGATGGAAAGTGAGGGAGGAGGCCACGCATGACTGCTCAGCGTGACAGTGCACCGAAGCCCACCCTGTGCACACCTGAATCGTCACGACCGATCTGGTTGCGCATACCCGGCACCTGCCGTCCCGTTCTTCTCGCGGTCGCGAGCGCCACTCTCTTGTGCACTCCCCCCCTTGCCGTTGGACTGGCTTACGCAAACCCAATCACAGTCCCTGAGCATCCAGACGGCGTCCCGACCGCGTCTGCCACCGCGCCACTGTCGGCTCCCTCTTTCGCGCCACATATTTCTCAGCCTGAACATATCTCTCAGCCTGGGCCGCAGCTGGTCGACTCCACCGGTCCCAACATCGCCTCCCCGCACGATAGAGCGCATGGACCAAAGGAACCTCGGGTCAGTATGGCCCCGCCCTCTATCGATATCTTTCCGCCAGGAATCGCAATTGGCGCCACCACGGACTCAACCCCGACTGACGCACCAACACCTTCGGAGAAACCGGAACCTTCGCGGACTCCTACCGCACCTCCGACGCGTAGCCCCGATATCACTCCCACGCCGACTCCCACCTCGCGGCCTACGGAGGCTCCCACTCCGAGCCCAACCCATCATCACCCGGACCCCACAACGGGGCCGACGCAGCCAGCCCCAGCCCCCACGCCATCCTCCACCCCGCAGCCGAGCTCACGCCCTCAGCAGCCCACGCGTGGCGCGACCGAGGACGTCGTGCCTGGGGCACCGGAAGCCACTCCAGCCCAGTCCCCGTCTGAAACGCACCGGCATTCGTCCACGTCTCGTGCCATTGACGGGGCAGCTGTTCCCGGCGGCCCCGCAAATCCGCCGAAGCCTCCACCCCCAGGCCATGAGCGGCCGCTTGATCGTCTGCTGCAGGTGTTCTCCAGCGACAACACGGGCGCCTTCAACACCATCCGCAAAATCCTGGTGACCGCACTCGGCCTGGCGTTTATCGCTGCTGCGGTCATGGTGGGCGCCACCTGGCGCAATCGAATCGCCACCGCACGCGATGAAGCCCGGATGCATTCTGACGAGGTCCCGCATACCGACGTGCAGGCTCCGCAAACACCATCTGCCCCCCAGGTCTAGCTGCCGCCAGAGCGACGGGCAGCGCTGCCAGGCTGATAGGTGCCACCCTTTAGACGCCATCCGCTGTAGGCGATGCCCGATTTAGGTAGCGCCCGATTTAGGAGCTTCCCGCTTTAGGCGCTGCCCAGTTTCAATTTGGGTGGTGCGGTTTCAATTTGGATGGTGCGGTCGAGCTCGGCGATCCGGTTGCGAACGAACAAAACCAGCGACGGCAATGCCCTCGAAAGCTGCCTCACCGTACGATCAAACGCCCTCTGGCCTTCGTACCAGGGGTCAGCTACTCCGAGCGCATCTTCGCGCGCGTTAGCCGGAGCCGTCGGGTCAAAAGCTCGCCATAGAAGAATTCTCGGCCCGTCACCGTCCGTGCACGTCTGTTCTGCTTTACGACGCATAGTCTCGGCATGCGAGGCAGTCATAGCCAGAACAAGATCCCATTGAGCCAGTTCAGAAACCTGTACGGCGCGCGCAATATGCTCGGGCACCTCGTATCCGGCGCGAGTCAGGGCCAGGGCAGTGCGCTCATCAATTGGCGCACCCTCGGATTCCCAGCTCGTACCGCAGGAGTCAACCTCGACCCGATCTCCCAGACCCGCTTCGGCGAGCGCGGAGCGCAGCAGGGTAGCCCCCATCGGCGAACGGCACACATTGCCAGTGCACACCGTGAGCACACGATAAACCTTCACCTGGCCCAGTGTGTCAGCTTCGTCCGGGATCAGCCAACTAGAAGGGCTCGGGTATGCCTTTGGACACGGCGATAACACCTTCGGCGGTCGCCCCAGTTCATTGCGGTACGTACAATCGAGGCCAGGACCACACGCTACAGGAGGGATCGGCATGGCTGAGATCATCGCGGCACGCGACGAACACTGGCACCTGGTGCGTGAGATTAGGTTGCGTTCGCTCAGTTCCGACCCGTCGGCCTTCGGCCAAACCTGGGAGAAGGAAAGCACATACGACGACAGCGTCTGGAAGCAGCGAGTTCACGACGCAATGTGGTTTCTCGCCATGGAAGATGACACTCCCATTGGGGTGGTTGCATCCCGCCACGAAGAAGACGCCCCTGAAAACGAGCGTGAGCTTCAGGCTATGTGGGTAACCCGGGAACATCGCAAGAGCGGAGTTGCTCAGACACTGGCGGCGGCCGTTCTGGCGTGGGCAGCGGATGACGGTGCCGATACCGTCACGCTGTACGTCGGCCCGTCTAACGAACCTGCCCGGGCCACATACAACTCACTGGGCTTTACCGACACCGGCGACCGCTGGCAGATCGACGATGATGACCCGTCCGCTGCCTGGATCAAGATGGCAAAGCGCATCGCCTGACGCTATGCGTCCGCGATACGTATCCTCATGCCTTTACTTCCGCCGTCCCTCATTGTCGCCGCCTCACTGAGGCGTCTGGCGGCGCGCAGCAGGTCTGCCCCTGCGAGCACAGGACGACCTCATTGGTCAGCCCGGTTTGAAGATAAATGGAATCGGTCCGTGGCGAGGCTCCTGAACAGGATGGGTTGGGAGGTGCGTATCCAGCCATTCCACGGCTACGGTTCCACTCGCCGCATCAGGGTGATGGCGAAGCTTTTGTATGCCTCTCCTACCACCGACCCTGACTACCATAATCAGCCGGTGCACGATATGCGCACGATGGCGGTCCGAGGTTTTCGTAACTTCACGTCGCAGATCGCCCCCTTTGCTCCGGTGACGATTACCGCGGGCGGTCGAGTGTTCAAAGTCCATGCCGACCGGTCGGGGATTGTGGATGTCATGCTGGAGGTGTCACTGGAGCCGGGCACGGCACAGGTGGACATCACCACGGAGATAGGCGATTCGGTGACCACCGAGGTGACCGTCTTTGACCCGGAGGAACGTCTGGGAGTCGTCAGCGATATCGATGACACCGTGATGGTGACGATGCTTCCGCGACCCCTGATCGCGTTCTGGAATGCCTTTATCCTGCATCAGACGTCCCGGCAGGTGGTTCCCGGGATGCCGATGCTCTATCAGAAAATTGCCGAAGCCCATCCGGCGACACCGTTTGTGTACCTGTCGACCGGTGCCTGGAACGTGTATCCGGTGCTGCGTCGGTTCCTGTACAAAAATGGTTACCCGGCGGGACCGATTCTGCTGACGGATTGGGGCCCGACGAACACCGGGTTTTTCCGCAGCGGCGCCGAGCATAAAAAGCAGACGTTGCGGCGCTTGGCCGAGCGGTTCCCGGAGATGCGGTGGCTGCTGATTGGTGACGACGGGCAACATGATCCGCAGATCTACGGTGATTTCGCTCGCGCCTACCCGCGCCATGTGGAAGGGGTTGCGATTCGCCGGCTCACCGCCCGGGAGCAGGTGCTTGCGCACTTCTCGTTCACCCCGTTAGAGCAGGGTCGTCTTCCCCTTGCTCCTCGCGATGTTCCCCATGTGGCAGCGCCTGACGGGCACGGTCTGGCTGATGCTCTGCGACGGGTAGGAACCTTGCCGTCATAGCAGCGGTGGTCCCGTGCGGCTGCCTGATGTGACCGGTTGGGAGGCTCAGTGGGGCGGCTGCGGCACTGTGCGGGTGCTCGACACACCGGCTCCACCGAGATAACGCCCAGCATCCCCGCCGTCCTTCTCTAGAAAACATCCAGAGAATAGGTTTAGCCTTCCCGTCATGACCGACGCCACGTACAAGCCCGCTATCGACCGCTACACCAACACCGACTACCGCCGGTGCGGTCGCTCAGGGCTCTTCCTCTCCCCGGTCTCCCTCGGCCTCTGGCATAACTTCGGGCACGATCGTCACTACGACGTACAGCGCTCCATCGTGCGCAAAGCGTTTGATCTCGGCGTGACCTCAATTGACATCGCCAACAATTACGGTCCGCCGCCCGGAGCAGCCGAAGAAATCTTCGGACGCATCCTGCGAGATGACCTGCACCCCTACCGCGACGAGTTAGTCATCTCCACCAAAGCCGGATACCGCATGTGGAGCGGGCCGTATGGAGACTACGGTTCCCGCAAATATCTCCTGGCATCGCTGGATCAGTCCCTGCGTCGGCTCGGCGTGGACTACGTCGATATTTTCTACCACCACCGGATGGACCCCCAGACCCCGCTGGAAGAAAGCCTCGGGGCACTGGCCACCGCGGTTCAGCAGGGCAAAGCGCTCTACGTCGGACTCTCGAATTACTCGCCGGAGAAAACCCGCCAAGCCGCTCAGATCCTGCACGACATGGGGGTTCCGTTGCTGATCTGTCAGCCGTCATACTCCATGTTCAACCGGACCATTGAACACGGACTGCTGAGCACACTCAATGATCTCGGCGTCGGCGCGGCTGTGTTTTCACCGCTTCAGCAAGGTCTGCTGACCAGCCGATACCTGGGTGGGGTGCCGGAAGGTTCGCGAGCAGCCAGCAACGGATTCCTCACCGCCCGGCAGGTGAAAGACCGCGCATACCTGCATCGAGCCCACTCCTTGCAGGAAGTAGCAGCCGAACGCGGCCAGAGTCTCGCGCAGATGGCGTTGGCCTGGGTGCTGCGGCACCGTGAGGTCACCACCGCGATCGTTGGCGCATCTAGTGCCGCGCAACTTAGCGAGAACGTGCGTTCGCTCAGCAACACTTCGTTCACCGCCGAAGAACTGCGAATCATCGATACCTACGCCGTGCACGGTACCGCGGCCTAAGTCGAGACCCGCAGGCTAACTCGAGGCCCGCGGCCTAAGTCGAGGCTCGCATACTAAGTCGGGGCCCGCGGCTTGAAGCCGTGTCTGAGGGGCTACCTCACCAAGTAGGTGTTTCGCCGCCGGGCCTATTCCCTCGCGAACCACGTCGGCGGCGCTGTGTAAAGCGTCGCCGACGCTGTCTTATAAGACGGAGGCGAGAAAATCCCTCAGACGCGGTGACCGCGGCACATCAATGACGTCGGCAGGTGGCCCCTGTTCGAGGATGCGGCCTTCATCCATGAACACGACCTGGTCGGCAACCTCGCGGGCAAATCCGATCTCATGCGTGACCACAACCATTGTCATGCCCGAAGCGGCGAGGTCTTTGAGCACCGCGAGCACTTCGGCAACTAGTTCCGGGTCCAAGGCACTGGTGGGCTCGTCAAATAGCATCAGGTCCGGTTCCATGGCCAGGGCCCGGGCAATAGCTACCCGCTGCTGCTGGCCGCCTGACAGCTCCGAGGGAAAGTACTCGGCGCGGTCAGCTAATCCCACGCGGTCTAATAACTCGCGGGCCTTGGCCTCAGCCTGTTTTGTACCAAGACCATGCACCTGAATCGGAGCTTCCATCACATTGTGAAGCGCCGTTAGATGCGGAAACAGGTGAAAGCGTTGGAACACCATCCCGATGCGGGAGCGCTGCTGGGCAATCTGGCGAGGCGATAGACGCTGCCAGCGACCATCCGGGCGCACCTTATCTTCAAACCCTTGGGTCACACCTTCGATTCGGATCCGACCAGCCGTCGGTTCTTCCAGCTGGTTAATGCAGCGCAAGAGGGTGGACTTACCTGATCCAGACGGGCCAATCAGGACGCACACCTCGCCGTTCTCAACGGTGAGGTCGCACCCCTTGAGCACACTGACCTGTCCGAATTCCTTGTACAGGTCGCGGATCTCAATGGCAGGGGGCTGGGGAGCGCTGGTGGGGGTCGGTTTGGGGGATGTCATCACAGTTCAACCTCCGGCAACGGATCCTTCGGGGTGGTACCTGCACGGTTCACTGCGGCCTGCCGGGATCGCATCCGTGATCCCGGGCCCTGAGTTGCTTGCCGGTCGTCAAAACCGCGTCCGTAATACTGCTCAAGGTAATGCTGACCGATCATGAGGATTCCGGTCACCACCAGGTACCACAGGGCGGCCACGATCAGAAGCGGCACCGGTGTAAAGAGCTTGTTCGCGATGCCGTTGGTGGCAAAGGTGAGGTCGAGGGTGAACGGCACCGCGAGCACCAAGCTGGTCGTCTTGAGCATGCCGATAGTTTCGTTGCCCAGCGGTGGAACAATAACTCGCATTGCCTGGGGAATGATGATGCGCCGCAAAATCGTGCGCTCGGACATGCCCAGGGCTTTGGCAGCTTCGCTCTGCCCGCGATCCACGGAGTTCAGTCCCGACCGTACGATTTCGGAGAGGTAGGCCCCTTCGTTGAGGCCCAGCCCGATCACAGCCGCCCAGAATGCGCTGAGCAGATCGCGGGTGGAGAATTCAAAGAGTTGGGGGCCAAAGGGGATCCCCACCACGATCTTTGGAAGGATCACGGTAAACAGCCCCCAGAACACCAGCTGGGTGTAGACGGGGGTGCCGCGGAAGACGAATATGTATGACCAGGCCACGCCGCGCAGCACCGGGTTCTCCGAGCGCCTCATAATCGCTGCCACCACGGCCAAAATGGTGCCGAGAATCATTGACAGCGCGGTCAGCAGCAGCGTCCAGCCGACACCCTGCACCACTTTGACATCAAACATGTACGTGGCGACGGTGTGCCATTCAAAGACGGGATTCGTCACCAGGAAGCGGATGAATACCACGGCGACGAGGGCGATGATCGCGGCTGAGATCCAGGTTCCCGGGCGCGGATAATTGCGGACCTGTATCCGGTCGGGGATGGGGTCGCGATGACTATACGATGCGTGCTTCACGGCTTCGGGTTCACTTCCGACGTCGGGATCATTCCACTCTCGTTGCCCCATGCGGCAAGGATTTCGCGCATGTGGCCAGAGTTGATGAGGTATTGAACAGCCTGCTGCATCGCCGTCGCCAGGCGCGTATCGTGCTTGGCGACGACGATGCCGTTCAGGGCTGAGTCTTCGATGCCGCCGATCTGTTCAAGATGGCTGCGGGACTGCTTGACGGCGTAGGCAATCACGGGTGAATCGGCGAGGAAGATGTCGGCTTTACCGCCCGCGGTGTTGGTGGCGGCGTCTGCGTTGGAGGTGTAGGCCAAGACGTCGACGCCTGAGCGGCCCGAGGCTCGGCACACCTGATCCAGGGCATTGGCTTCATCTTCCATATAGGTGCCGACCTGGACGGCCACTCTTTTACCGCAGAGGTTCTTCGGGTCGATCGCATAGGGATTACCGGCCATCACGCCGTAGGACATACCCGCTTGAAAGTAGGAGATCATGTTGACGGCGTCGAGCCGTTCGGTGTTGATGGTGAAGCTGGAAATACCAACGTCGTATTTGCTACCGATTCCGGGGATGATCTGTGCAAAGACTGCGTTTTCAGTGCGAGTGCTAAGTCCGAGGGTTAGCCCGATAGCTTTGAGGATGTCGATGTCGTAGCCGACTGCCTCCCCTTCGGAGCCGACGAATTCTGCGGGGGCGTAGTTCAGCGAGGCCGCGTTGACGAGGACGCCTCGACGGCGGATCTCATCGGGCACGAGCGCCGCGATGCGTGGCTGCTCACGGATGGAGGTGAAGTCCACCTTCGGGATTGCGCCGGATTCGCGGTCGAGTCGTTCGGAGGCGTAGGTGCATCCGGCGAGGGCTGCGGGCGCGATCACACCCGCTGCTGCGAGGCGAAGCAGAGTCCTGCGGGAGGGGGTTGCGCCGACGCTAGGGCCAGGGCCTGGCGGGCGTTTCTCCATGGTTCTCCTCGGGATGGAGGTGGGCTAGACATGACGGAAGGCTTGAGTTTATGCATCCGAGTGCATATCTACAAATTGCGAGACCAGATTCTGGATACCGGGAGTGACGTCCACAGAGCCGATCCGATAGCCGCCGATCACCCCGGCGATCCCTCTGTGCCGGCGACAGGGATCGACACTACCCGGCAGCACCGGCGCCACCCGCGATGTCCGGCGTGACCAATAACATCGATAGCAAAGAGTTATCGGGCGGAAACTCAAACCGCCACGGACTCCAGTCACGTAAAGTACTAGCGAAAACACGTGAGAAGTGAGACTAAATGCCGCTGGATCTGCGTCGGGAAAGGTGCATCGGGAATGTCAGCGAACGCGACACCTGAAGAGCCCTACGGCACCACCGGACAGCTGGTGGTCATCGGTGTTGCCGGCATCGTGATTGGCGTCGGTGCCGGGCTTGTCGCAGCTGCCTTCCGATGGGTTCTTGAGCACGGGGGTTCTCTGCGCACCGCCGTCATCGAATGGGCCCACGGCTATTCATTTCTCGGTTTCCTGCTGATCGTCGCCGTGGCCGCGCTCATGTGCGCGGTCGCCGCCGCCCTGGTACGCATCGTTGAACCCCATGCGGAAGGCAGCGGCATCCCCCACGTTGAAGCCATTGTGGAAGGCCGCAAAGAGCCCGCCAGCCTATGGCTGGTTCCGGTCAAGTTCGTCGGCGGTGTCCTCGCCATCGGCGCAGGTCTGCCACTCGGGCGCGAAGGCCCCCTAGTCCAGATGGGCGCGGGCGTCTCTCACCTGGTCACGACCCTGATTCGCCGCAGCGCCATCGACAGCCGCATTCTGATGGCCGCAGCTGCGGGCGCGGGTCTGGCCGCAGCGTTTAACGCCCCGCTAGCGGGCGGCATTTTCGTCCTCGAAGAACTTGTCAAACGATTCGACACCCGGATCATGATCGCCGTGTTGGCGACCTCCAGTTCCTCGATCACGATCATCCATCTGCTCCTCGGATCAGACCCGGTTTTTGAGGTTCCGCCCATCCCCGACTTCTCCCTCGCCTTCATTCCGATCGTGCTCATACTGGGCCTGATCTCGGGAATCCTCGGCGTCATGTACAACAAGGCAATCCTGCGCGGCCAAGCCGTGGCGGACAGGCTCACCATTCCGGTGGAACTGCGCGCCGCAAGCATCGGCGCCCTGGTTGCGGCCATCGCCTGGTTCGCCCCCAGCCTGGTTGGCGGCGGGGATCCGCTCACCGAGCGCATCCTGCTCGGAGGTCAATTCACCGTCATCGCGCTCGTTGGGCTTTTCGCTCTGCGCTTTGTTCTGGGTGTTTTAGCGTATTCCGCGGGCACACCCGGCGGCTTATTCGCACCGATGCTGGTGCTCGGTTCAGCACTCGGGGCGGCCGTGGGTGGCGCCGCCACGGTGTTGATCCCTGGCAGCGCCCCTGGGCCGACGACCATGGCTCTGGTCGGCATGGCCGCATTCTTTGCAGCCAGCGTGCGCGCACCGGTCACCGGCATGATCCTCGTGATCGAGATGACCGGCGCAACCCCGACGCTCACCCCCATGCTGATCGCATGCTGCATATCTATGCTGTTCGCAACACTGGTGCGCAATAAGCCGATCTACGACGCACTCGCCGACCGTTCCGCAGAGAAGAGCAACTAGAACAGCGCCTCTTTGGCCGTAGAGGCGGGCATTTTCAGAATTAACCCACACTAACCCGCAGCAACCCCCGAGGCAAAGGAGCTCACCATTGCTAAGAAAGGCTACAAACTTTTTTATAGGTTTCGCCGCACTTTATATCATTTTGCTCGTGATGAGCTTTCTGTTTAAAGGGTTTTCGGGTACGGATTTTATTAAAACTCTAGTGACCGCTTTTATTGTGTCACTCTTTTGGAACTTGATTCTAGTCATCAAAGAAAAGAAAGATCGCCAGAAGAGCCGCGATTCACGATCATGAGGGTGCCAATCCGTTATCAACAGATCAGCACCCTCACAACTATTCCCCGGGCCGGCGGATAGAACACAACACCCGCCGAACCCCCGTCCTGACGCACGGACGCCTTAATGCCTCGACGCCCTAACGTCCTGGCGCGCCGCGAGAGGCTCAGGCCGGATAGGAACGTCCAGCGGGAACACCGGCCGGCACGGGCGAATCAGCCCCCTCCACCTCGGAGGTAGCCCCTTCAAACTGGGACATGTACAGGCGGTAGTACGGTCCCCGATGAGCCAACAGTTCCTCATGGGTGCCCTGCTCCACGATGTCGCCATGCTCCATGACCAGAATCAAATCCGCGTCACGGATGGTGGACAGTCGATGTGCGATCACAAAGGAAGTGCGACCCGAGCGCAAGGTGTTCATCGCGTTTTGAACCAACACTTCGGTTCGGGTATCCACGCTCGAGGTGGCCTCATCGAGAATCAGCAGATTCGGTTGGGCGAGGAAAGCGCGGGCAATCGTCAAAAGCTGCTTTTCACCCGCGGAAATATTCGAGCCTTCGCTGTCGATCTCCGTCTGATACCCATCGGGAAGCTGACGCACGAAATCATCAACGTGAGTGGCTTTCGCCGCCTCAATGACTTCCTCATCGGTCGCATCCAGCCGCCCGTAGCGCAAATTCTCCATGATCGTGCCGTTAAACAACCAGGTGTCCTGAAGAACCATGCCTGTGCGCGCCCGCACCTGTTCGCGGCTGAGGTCACGGATATCCACTCCATCAATGGCGATCCGACCGCCATCAATCTCATAGAACCGCATCACCAAATTGACCAGAGTGGTCTTGCCCGCACCGGTCGGACCGACAATAGCCACGGTGTGACCGGGGTCAGCAACCAAGGACAAATCCCGGATCAACGGACGCGACGGGTCATACGAGAAGCGCACATGCGAGAACTCAACGCGACCCTCACCGATCCGCTCCGCCGCCTCGTGAGAGGTCGCACGCGACGCCTCCGGTTCCTGTTCCTCAGCATCGAGCAGCTCGAACACGCGTTCCGCGGACGCGACCCCGGACTGCAACATGTTTGCCATAGACGCGAGCTGGCTGAGCGGCTGGGTGAACTGGCGAGAGTACTGGATAAACGCCTGCACATCACCGAGCGTCATCTGCCCGTTAATAATCCGCAGACCGCCCACCACCGCGATCACCACATAGGACAGGTTTCCAATGAAGGTCATCATCGGCATGATCAGCGACGAGACGAACTGCGCTCCGAAGGAGGCTTTATACATTTCCCGGTTGCGGTTTTCAAACTGAGCAGTGACCTCCTGCTGGCGCCCAAACACCTTAACCAGTTCGTGGCCCGAGAAAGCCTCTTCCACCTCAGAGTTCACGTTGCCGGTCGCGTCCCACTGCTCCTGATAGAGCTTCTGAGCCCGTTTACCCACCACGGCGGTGATGATTCCAGCCAGCGGGATCACGCACAGGGCGATCAGGGTCAGCTGCCAGGACACCCAGAACATCATCGCGATCGTGCCCACCACGGCCACGGACGACATCATCAACGAGCTAATCGTGTTAATCAGCGTGTTTTGAATATTGTCGATATCGTTGGTGACCCGCGACAGCACTTCACCGCGTTTCATCCGGTCGAAATACGACAGTGGCAACCGATGAATTTTCTCTTCAATATCGCGGCGCATTCGATACACCATGCGAAACACGACCCGGTTGAGCATCAAACCCTGCAACCAGTTAAACAAGGCCGACACCAAATACAGACCCAGCACGGTCAGCAACACCACATGCAAAGCACCAAAGTCGATGCCGTGCCCGATGTTCAGGTTCATCCCGGAGATCATGTCGGCGAGCTGCGTATTACCGTCGGCGCGCAGGTGAGCCTCCACCTGAGCTTGGGTCGTACCCGGCGGAACTTCCTCACCGAGCTGGCGGGAAATGACCCCGTTAAACACAATGTCGGTGGCGTGGCCAAGCACTTTCGGACCAATCACCGACAGCACCATGCCCACCACTGCCAGCACCACGGCCGCGATCAGGGGACCGCGGTCGGGCCGCATCTGGGCGAGCAAACGCTTCATCGACGGCCAGAAGTTCTTGGACTTTTGCCCGGGCCTAATCCCACGTTCGGCGTTCTTTTCAGCGGCCAGTTCCGCCGCAGCCTCTACTTCGTCACCGGCGAGATGCGCGGGTTCGCCCTCGGAAGCCGTGCCCGTGGCAGGCGATGCCTGAGCAGTCTCGGACGGCGAGGCGTCAGCGGCTGATTTACCGCGAGATGTTTTATTGCGAAGCCAGCTCATGCCACGTCCTCCTCAGCGCCCTGGGAGCGCACGATTTCGCGATATGTGTCGTTGGATGCGATCAGCTCAGCGTGAGTTCCCGCGCCGACGATGCGTCCGTGGTCGAGCACCAAGATCAGATCGGCCCGGGTGATGGTGGTGACCCTCTGGGCGACGATCACCACCAGGGCGTCCCGCGTCACCGGCTGTAAGGCGGAGCGGAGTTTTGCGTCGGTGGTGAGGTCCAGTGCCGAGAATGAGTCGTCGAACAGATAGATTTCCGGGCGAGCAACCAGAGCTCGGGCGATGCACAAGCGTTGACGCTGGCCACCGGACACATTGGTGCCTCCCTGGGCGATCGGCGACTCAAGCTGCTGCGGCATAGCGGACACGAAGTCTTTGCCCTGTGCGATCTCTAGGGCGCGCCACAGTTCCTCGTCGGTGGCGTCGGGATTACCAAACCGCAGGTTCGAGGCGACGGTTCCCGAAAAGAGGTAGGGCTTTTGCGGAACGAATCCGATCCGGTTCCACAGCACCTCCGGGGATAGATCTTTCACATTGACGCCGTCAACCAGGATCTGACCGTCGGTGGCATCCAGCAGACGCGGGATGAGGTTCAGCAAGGTGGTTTTACCGGCGCCGGTGCCCCCGATAATGGCGACCGTCTGCCCAGCCTTGGCGGAGAAATTAATGTCGCTCAAGACGGGCCGTTCGGCCCCTGGGAAGGTGAAGGCGACATCGCGCAGTTCTAACGAGCCGCGCACGCTGACGTCATGCACCGCGTCGGTGGGCAAAACGACCGAGGACTCGGTGGAGAGAACCTGGTCAATGCGATCAGCCGAGACCATAGCGCGCGGAATCATCATGGTCATAAAGGTGGCCATCATGACGGCGATCAGGATCTGGATCAGGTAGGACATGAAGGCCGTAATGGATCCGACCTGCATGGTGCCTGCGTCGATCATGGGTGCCGCAAACCAGATCACGAACACGCTGGAGGCGTTGAGCGTAAACATGATGAACGGGTTCATGATGATCATGAGCAGACCGACCTTGCGGTTGAGGTCTGTGATGTCGGCGTTGGCGACCTCGTAGCGGTCCCGCTCCCACTGTTCGCGGGTGAAGGCGCGCAGCACGCGGATGCCGGTGATCTGCTCGCGCAGAATCTGGTTGATCCGGTCGATCTTCTTTTGGATCTTCGCGAACAGCGGGGCCGCGAAGAAGATCAGCACCCCGATCACACCCAGCATGATCGGAACCATGACCGCGATGAGCCAGGCGAGATCGGCTTCTTGCTGGAGAGCCATAATCACGCCGCCGATCCCGGTGATCGGCGCCTGAACCAGGAAGTTCATCGCGAAGAACGAGAGCATTTGGACTTGCTGCACGTCATTGGTGTTGCGGGTGATCAGGCTGGCCTCGCCGAAGTCTTTGACTTCCTTGGATGAGAAGGCCAAAACCCTCTGGAACAGCTTGGATCGCAGGTCTTTGCCCAGGCTCATCGAGGATCGTGCCGAGGCGTAGTTGGAGACCACAATGGCGATGATGTTGCCGAAGGCCACGAGCAGCATCCAGCCACCGAGCCGCCAGATTTCGTCGATGTCTCCCTTAGCGACACCGTCATCGATGATGCTGGCGTTGAGCGTTGGGAGGTAGAGAGCGGTCATGGCGGCACCGATCTGGAAGATCAGCACCACCAGCAACCAGGGCCAGTAAGGGCGCATGAAGCGCCAGATAAGGCGGATAAGGGTCACATTCGCTCCGTTCGAGTATGACTTGGATCGTGCGGCAGGGGCCGATCGCCACCGCATAGGTCAGGAAGTAGCTAGAACACCGTCTAATAACCGATCAACGACGACCCTGGCCGGTGTGACATCCCCGCCGGTCACCAACGGGTGCACGCTGGCGTACACGCAGGTGTCGAACAGCCGCTGGAATTGCGGCAGGGTGATATCCAGTTGGTCGCGATCCTCACCGACGAGCTCGGTGAACGCTTCGATGTAACACTTCATGTATGCGTTTTTCACATCGTCATCTCTGGTGCTGAGGCTGGGAACAATTCCACACGCTTGTAAGAAATCGTAATGCGCGAGAATCGTGGCGGCGTTCAGTTCCGCCAACTCGTAGAGCCGCTCGCGCAGCGGGAGCGTCCGGTCGAACTGTCGGATTTTTTCCAGTCGAGATTCGTCGTAGAGAACTGAGCGGATTGCGCAGTCGAGGATTTCTTCTTTGCTGGCAAAGACGGAAAACAGTGTGCCTTCGGCAACCTGTGCTGCCTGCGCGATCTGCCTGCTGGTGATGTCGCGGCCATGAGTGCGCATGAGCTCAACCGCGGCTTCGACGATCTGCCGGCGGCGTTCTTCGGGCGCGACTGGGCGCGCGCGTTTGCGCGAATATGTTTCTGGCATCCCCACACCATAAATGAGTGAGCACTCACTCACAAGTTATTTTCCCCTCGCCAGGGGTGTCGTACGTCCCACTGACTTGTCCTACGCTATTCACAGCGTGATATCGACCACGAAGGGGTCTGGGATGCGCAAGACGCTCGAGAAACTCAGCACCGTTCTCCCCCACCTCGGGGGACTGCTTGCCCAAGACACATCGCTGCCGGTCCAGGGAGACCGAAAGATCGACCCACACCTCGCCGCCCTATGCAGACGCGCCGCCGCCGACGGGATCGTCCTGTTGCGGCACGACGAGACTCTGCCCATCGCCGGACGCCGTATCGCGCTGTTCGGTCGCTGCCAGATCGACTACTTCACGGTCGGATACGGCTCCGGCGGAGACGTGCACGCGGCCTACACGACCGACCTTCTCACCGCGTTACAAGCAGACCAGCAGACCGCAGACCTTCAGCCCGAACCAGCAGCCAACCCGCCTGCCGCAGCAGACCCCCCAACAGATCGCGGTAACCATGGCGACATCAATGCGAATACGGTCATAACCGATAGCCCGGCCAGCCGACCCATCATCGATAAGCACCTCGCTGGAATGTACTCAACCTGGTGCGCTCACAATCCGCCGGATCACGGCACCTGGGGACACTGGCCTCGCCACTACCCCGAAATGCCCCTGTCCTCCGACGAGATTCACGCTGCCGCCCAACGCAGCGAGGCCGCCATCGTCATCATCGGCCGAGCCGCCGGCGAAGACCGCGACAACGTCCTAGAACCAGGCAGCTTCTACCTCACCGACGATGAGCGCCAGCTCCTCGACCAGGTCACCAACGCATTTGAACGAACCATTCTGGTCCTGAACTGCGGCAACATCATCGATCTATCGTTCCTCACCGACTACGGCACCCGCATCGGCACCGTGGTCTACGCCTGGCAGGGCGGAATGGAATCAGGCCGCGCACTCGCCGACGTGCTCACCGGCCGCGTCACCCCCAGTGGAAAACTCCCCGACACCATCGCGTGCAGCTACCGCGATTACCCGTCGTCCACAAACTTTGGCGGAAAAGACGCCAACAACTACGCCGAGGACATTTTCGTCGGCTACCGCTATTTCGAGACCTTCGCCCGCGACCGGGTGATGTTCCCCTTTGGTTTCGGCCTGTCCTACACATCCTTCACGATCACGGGCGAACTCAGCGAACCGCGAACTGAACCACCCACCACCGTCAACCTGCTCTCCCCTGCCCAAGCCACCCCATCACCAGATGACGTGGTCACCGTTCGAGCGACGGTGACCAATACCGGGGATACGTTCAGCGGCCGCGACGTTGCCCAACTGTATGTGCGCGCCCCACAAGGAGTCCTCGGCAAACCGACGCGACAACTCGTCAGCTTCGCAAAAACCGACACCCTCGCGCCCGGGGCATCGCAATCACTTCAACTCACGGTGCCATTGCGCAATCTAGCCTCCTACGACGACGCCGGTGGCACCGGACATCGCAACGCCTGGGTACTTGAAGCGGGCTCATACGAGTTCTTCCTCGGCTCCGACGTGCGCAGCGCTACCTGCATCGGATCCATCTCCATACCGGAGCTGATCGTGACCGAACAGGTCGAAGAAGCCGCAGCCGTCGCCCCCGAACACCGCTTTGCCCGCCTCACCGCCCGCCCCGGAGCCACGGACACCGCGGACCCGATTCCGATTTACGCACCCGTCCCCGTGCGAACTGTTGACCTCACCCAGCGCATTCTGAACGATCTACCAGCTGATATCCCCCTCACCGGAAACCGCCACCTCACAGCCGATGATGTGCGTGGCGGGCGGGCAAGCCTCGATGCCTTCCTAGCGCAATTAAGCCCCGACGAATTGGAAGCTCTCACCAGGGGCGACAACATCATGAACTCACCGTTGGGAACACCCGGCAACGCGGGAGTGCTCGGCGGGGTGAGCCCCGCATTGCGCGCCCGGGGCGTTGACCCGATCACCGCAACGGACGGACCCTCCGGGCTTCGCCTGGCTGCCTATGCTTCGCTGCTTCCCTGCGGGACCGCACTCGCATCCACCTGGGATACCACCCTCGTCCAAGACCTGGCCAATGCCCACGGACACGAAATGCGCGCCAAGGGCTCCCAGCTGTTGCTGTCACCCGGAATGAATATTCACCGCGACCCATTATGCGGACGCAACTTTGAGTACTTCTCAGAAGATCCCCTGGTCAGTGGCAAGATGGCGAGCGCTATCGTCACCGGAGTGCAAAGCAACGGACTTGCCGCCTGCCCGAAGCACTTCGCCGCGAACAACCAGGAGTTTCGCCGCACCCACAATGACTCCCGGGTCTCAGAACGCGCCCTGCGGGAGATCTACCTGCGAGGATTTGAAATCTGTGTGCGCCAGGCCCAACCGAAAACCATCATGACCTCCTACAACAAGATCAACGGAGTATGGGGGCACTATCACTACGAGCTGGTCACCACTATCCTGCGCAAACAGTGGGGCTACCAGGGGCTCGTGATCACCGATTGGTGGATGCGGCCCGCGCAGGACCCACATTTCCCGGGCCTGACCAATAACGCGTACCGGGTGCGAGCGGGCGTCGACGTTCTGATGCCTGGTTCCTCAGGGCCAACCCGTAAACAGGCAGATCGTTCGCTGCTCAGCTCCTACCGTTCCCCCCATGGCATCACCCTCGGCGAAATACAAAGCTCCGCTCGGCGTGTGCTTCAGTTCGTCTTCGATGCGCGCGGCGGTGACGACCACGGTGACGACCAACGCAAGCTGAGGTAGCTCGTCGAACGCGGCTTTGGGGGCGTGCAGGGCGCAGGGCGCAAGCCGGCGCGACGTCAGAAGTACACGGGGAGTGCGATCGAGGTGCACTTGGGAGTGCGCGAAGGGCTGGGTTTGCCCTGCCACAGAGCAAACCCAGCCCTCCGCCTATCCCGCCCACCAGGCGGGATGGTGAAGGCCTCCCCCGTTGGACCTCCAGATCATTCCCTTCCGGCGCCTCCGCTACACGAGCCCCCAGCTCCTGGTTGCGCCGGCGGCAGCGACCGTTCCCTCCACAAGCCGCTACCTACGCCAAGAAATGCATTCCCGGTTCCGAAGGACTGCATAACCTCGACACCCACGACAGTACGGACCACATCCCCCTTTGACCATGGGCAGACCTCCCCACCGGGTACGGTAGACCGGTGACCCGTCGAACCCAGAGAATCATCGTCGGCCTCCTGGCGCTCGCACTGATCGTCCCGGTCGGAGCACTCGGCATCGGACAACTGTTCCGTTCAGAGATTCCCGACCCTGCGGTCAGCGCAACCCCGACCGACCCTCGACCTGAGGTTGATCCGGCATCCCAGCCCAAGCCCTCCCCCACAGCAGCACCGCCCACCGTTCCAGGGCAGGATCAGCGGACCCTTGCCGGGGCGGAAGCCGCCGTGCGGAACCTGCTCGGCTCCTACGCCTACATGATGGCAACCGGCGACGTAAAGCTCTGGCAGAACCTGGTCGCACCCGAATGCAAAGTGTGCTCAACCTTCATCTCTAACACCCAATACCTGCACTCCATCGGTGGCTACCAAGTCGGCGGGGAATTCAACATCACCAAGACCGAGGGCACGGTCGAAGGCGACCCGCCCACCCAAGCCAGCGTCACCGTCGATTTCACCCAGAACACCGCGCAGCTCATCGACAACCCCAAAAAGGCGCCCCACCAGCTACAAGCACTCAACGGACGCCTCACCGCCACCTTCACCTGGACCGACAGCGGGTGGAAAGTGAAGGACATGATCCTCGCTCCCAAGGGGTGAGTCATCGGTGCACTGCCCGCTTCGCGCCACCTCCACACGCAGAATGTGACGTAAACTTCGGCGACGCATCGTGGAATGGGCCGCGCAAACGTCCCACGTCGTGTTCAATATCCCAAGTCACCGTGTCAAACGTCTTCGCAACACCGTGCTCCGGGTTTATCCCGACCGGACCGCGAGTCAGCTCACGGAGTCGTCACTGACCATTCCTCTCAGGAGTCCAGCTCGATGGAGACCTTCACTCCCGTTCCCGCGCCTGTCGCCGGGAGCATCACCCTGTCCGCATTAGTCGCCCTCATTCCTCTTGTTCTATTTTTCGTTTTACTGGCCGGACTAAAGCTTCGCTCCCACTGGGCGGGTCTAATTTCCCTCGCCGCCGCGATCGTCATCGCCGTGATCGGATTCGGCATGCCGACGGGCTTGGCTGCCCTGTCCGCAACCCAGGGAGCCGTTTTCGGCGCTTTCCCGATCTTCTGGATTGTGCTGATGGCTGTGTGGCTTTACCAGGTCACGGTCATCTCGTCACGGTTTGAGGACATGCGGCGCATCTTCGACCGCATCGGCGGCGGCGATATCCGCATTCAAGCCATCTTGATCGCATTCTGCTTCGGCGGCCTAATGGAAGCACTCGCCGGCTTCGGCGCTCCCGTGGCCATCACCGCCACCATGCTGATCTCGCTCGGTATTAAGCCTCTCAAAGCGGCGGCCACCGTGCTGGTTGCCAACACCGCACCAGTAGCGTTCGGCGCCATGGCCATCCCGATCACCACAGCGGGCCGTCTCACCGACACCGACCCGCACCACATCGCCGCCATCGCCGGACACCAGACTCCGATTCTCGCCGCCTTCGTGCCGCTGATTTTGCTGCTGATCCTGGATGGCTGGAAGGGCGTTCGGGACGCGTGGATGCCCGCCCTCATCGTGGGCGTCACCTTCTCCATCGCACAGTGGTGGTGCGCCACCTTCTTCGTGTACGAGCTGACCGACATCGTATCCTCGCTCGTGGGTCTGCTGGCCGCCATCGTCTTTCTGCGGCTCGTACCCCCGCGCAATGCGGACGAGAGCAATAAGCGCCTCGGTATCAAGGCCCCGGAACGCACCGAGGTGCTCACCGGTTCCCGCGTGTGGTACGCACTGCTGCCTTACCTGCTGGTCATCGTGATCTTCGGTATCGCCAAGCTGGTGCCTGCGGTCTCGTCCTTCCTGTCGGGAACCGACCTGAAGATTCCGTGGCCCGGACTGCACGGGCACCTGGTGGATGCGAAGGGTGCCGTGTCATCGTCCACCTTCTACTCCTTCCAGTGGCTCTCCAGCCCCGGCACTCTGCTGCTGATCACCGGTTTGATCGTCGCCGTCATCTACTCATGGCGGACCGAAAATGGTCGGTACCCGATGACCGTGGGCGCTGGTATCCGCGAACTCGGGCGCACCTTTGTCAATATGCGGTGGACGCTTCTGACCATCATGTCCGTGCTGGCTCTCGCTTACGTCATGAACTTCTCCGGTCAGACCGTCACCATCGGCCTCTGGCTCGCCGCAACCGGCGCCCTGTTCCCCTTCCTGTCGCCGATTCTCGGCTGGGTCGGGGTTGCGGTGACCGGATCAGATACCTCGGCCAATGCCCTGTTTGCCAAGCTTCAGCAGACCGCTGGGCAGCAGATCGGGGTCGATCCGTCGCTTCTGGTGGCGGCAAATACAACCGGTGGCGTGGTTGGCAAGATGATCTCCCCGCAAAACCTCGCGATTGCCGCCGCATCCGCAAATCTCGACGGCCAGGAAGCCACCATCTTCCGCACCGTGATCTGGTGGTCGCTGGGCATGCTCGCGGTTCTCTGCGTGATGATCTTCCTGCAGTCCACATCCGTGCTCGGCTGGATGCTGCCGTAAAGCACTCCTGACACCATCGTGCACCGCATGCACGATCTGAGGGGGCTAGCCGAATCAGGCTGGCCCCCTCTTTTATCCACGGACGGGATATTCATCTCCCACCGCGAATCTGTCCTTCTCTCACCCCTCGCCACTGCGATGGGTCAGCTACTCAGCCGGTCCGCCGGAAGATCAAGGCGTCCGTTCGGTAGGGCAAACCCACGACAGCTCCCCGGGCATATCCGAGGTGCTCATGCAGGTACCAGTCCAGATTGGAAAACACTCGTTCTCGCTGGTGGTCCGACGCGGTAATGACGTACGACCTGGTTCGGGCCAAATTGATGAGGTCTGCCGTTGAAAGCGGATCCTCCCAACGCACTGCCTGGCGATGCACCAGCTCAAAACCGGGCACGCGCGGGAGGAAGTCTTCACGCTGCACGTCACCTGCATGCATAATCCGTGAATACCGATGCACCCAGGGCACAGTCACATCCAAGGTGTTCCACACCAGCGCGAGTCTGCCGTCCGGGGCTAGAACACGGTCTATTTCGCGAGCCGCAGCGTCAGCATCAAACCAGTGCCAGGCCTGAGCCACGGTGACAAGGTCGTACACCTGAGTCGCGGCGTAGGTTGCTTCGGCAGACGCGACACGGCATCTCACCCGGCCTGTGAGAGTCTCCGGGGATGCCTGATCAGCACGGCGTATCAGGTGCTCGAGCATGTGAGCGCTCAGGTCGAGGGCGAGGACATCGCAGCCCCGCTCGGCTAAACGCAGGGCGAGTTTGCCCGTGCCTGCCCCCAGATCGAGCACCTGCGGGGATTGCGGCGGATGCTGCCGATCCGGTCGGTACCGGGTGGGAATCGCATCCATCAAGAAGTCGATAGCTTTGGCAGGATAGGTGGGCCGCAGCTGGTCGTACTCTTCCCCCTGGGCCTGAAATGCTGCTGCCAACTGATCGCGTCGCTTGCGGCTGCCGAACGCTGGGTTGTCACGCCGCGATATCGACGGGGTGGCGCGCTGCGGTATCGGCGGGTTATCGCGCCGCGGTATCGATGGGTTGTCACGCCGCGATCTTGACGAGGTGGCGTTACGGCCGGTCATTGAGCCATCCATATGAAAAACAGCCCCATGGACACCACCCAGGTCCCGAAGGCGAGCAGTGCCATCGATAGCTCAATGACTATGCCTACTCCGATGGCTTTGATGGCGACCCAACTGGAGTTCACGGATGGACCTAGTTCCCGCAGGCGCAGCAGTTCACATGCGAACAACCCGAGGACGAATCCGATGAATAGGCCGAGAACTGGAATGGCGAATGCCCCGATAATCGCCGCGATCACCCCGACGAGGATCGACCTGTTGGGCACTTTTTGAGCTTTGAGTCGTTTACCCGTGAGCACGTAACTGGCGCTCATCCCGGTTGCTAGCAGCACTGCCCCGATGGCGAACGTCACCCATCCGTGCCACCCCCCGATCACCAGGGCCCAGATCAACAGGCCGATCAATGCCGTGATGGAGCCGGGAAGCACGGGTAGAACGATGCCAAGAAGACCGATAATCATAAGAATCCCGGCAATCACGGTGACGACGATCTGAAGGGTCAGGGTATCCACGGAAGGATCCTACGGGCCTCGATGCGCAGCAAGGGTCTCATGTGGCTGCCCCGGCCTTCACGCGAGGGCAGCGGTGACGGACACATGTGTATCAGGCGAACACGGTCAGGGTGGAGTGGCCGGACGGGGTGCGCTCAACGTGCACTCGCTCGGCGATTCGCTGTTTGAGTTCGGGGATGTGGGAGACGATGCCGACCGCACGACCGGCATCGGCTAGACGGGTGATTTCTTGGATCACCGTCTCCAAGGTGTCGGCATCAAGACTTCCGAATCCTTCGTCGATAAACAGTGTTTGCAGTTCCACACCTCCGGCTTCGGCGGTGACGATATCGGCCAGTCCGAGGGCGAGGCATAGCGACACGATGAAGGTTTCACCGCCGGACAGGGTTTCGGGGACGCGCACTGTGTCTGTGCGGTGGTCGATGATTTTCAGGTCCAGGCCGGTGTGGGAACGTCTGCGGGATCCGTCATCTCGCACCAGTTCAAGCAGGGACGAGCTCATCACGCTCAGGCGCGCATTAGCGGCTCCGACGACGTCATCAAACCTCCTCATCAGCACGTATGTGGATAGCCGGATCCGGTCGGCATCCGAGGAGTTCCCCGTCACCAGATCAGCGACCTGCAAAATCACGCCGGCGCATGAGCGCATCGCAATGGTTTCGGTGAGCACGCGAAGAACCGCTTCGCGCGCTCGGCGCACAGCCATCAGGGTGGCTTGAGCCTGCCCAGCCGCACGGTCAGCTGCGGTTAAGGCCTCCTGTGCACTGTGGCATGCGGCCTCAGCCCGCTCACGCTGCTGGTTGAGCACACGCAAGTTTTCTGCGCTCGCGTCGGCCTGGCGGACAGCTTCATCTTCCATCCCCACAACTAGGCGCTGGCATGCGGTGTCATGCTCGTGAACGCGACGTTCTTCGGCTTCGCGAACCTCCGGCTCCATAAGCGCTGCCGTGATCGCGTCATCGTCGGTAAAGCCGCTGCCATCGCGAGCGAGGCAATGTTCCTGCCGGGTTTGGACTGCGCGCTCCACAGCTTGTTGGGCGGTGCGCAGCAGGTCAGCGATGGAGCGCGCAGCCGCTGCGATCTGTTCATAGAACGCCCGTTTATCGGCCACCCGCTGGTAGCCGTCGCAGGCGCGGTGAATGGTTTCCGCATCCCGAGTGAACTGAGCCATCGCCTCCGTGCGGCGGGTGCGCAACTGCTCTGCTCGCTCGCGCACAGTGGCAGCCTCGGCTTCTAAGGTGGCAGTGTCGCGGTCGAACGCAGCTACCTGTGTGGTGAGTTTTTCAACCGCACGGGCTGCTTTCTGCGCCTTGGCGTGGAGCATTTTCGACTCCTGGTGCGCAGCGTCGGCGACTTCACCGCTCATCCCGCCAGCTGCTTCACTGGCCTGCGTATACATCGCGTGCAGGCGTTCGCAATCAGCGCGCGCCGACTGCACCTGATCGTCGATGTGGCGGCGCTTTTGTTCAGCCGCTTCAACATCGTCAAGCTGAACAGCATCCGGTGCGGGATGCGCAGGGGCGGGGTGCTCCTGACTGCCGCACACGGGGCAGGGCTGATCGGGAGTGAGGGTGAGGGCTAACTGGGCTGCGATGCCAGCCAGGTGCCGCCTGCGTAGATCGTGTTCGCTCGCAAGTGCTTTGTCTGCACGCCGTAGCCGACCCGCTAGGAGCTTGCGCGCCGCGCGGAGGTCTTCCTCAAGTGCTGCGGCCTGACGCGCTTGATGGGCCCTATGGTGGGCTGCCTCCATCGCGGCGCGGAGGTCTGGTAGACCCTGCGCATTGTCCTGGGCGTGTTCGAGTGTGCGCATGAGCTTTGTGCGCACTAGGGGGCGAGCGGCTAACCGTTCGGTAACGTCGGTGTGCGTGGCTTCGGTGGTGGTGAGTTCCGCAGTGACCGCGGCGATGGCTCGTTCTCGCGCGGGCAGAGCACTTTCGAGTTCTACCAGGGTCCGCAGTTCACCGGCTTGTTCGGAGGCTTTGGCTGCGCAGTCTGCCAGGGTTCCAAGCACCAGGTCACAGTGCTCGGGCTGTTCACTCAGCATCCGAATCGCTGTGCGTGGTCCCTCTGTCATGAGGGGGCCGTTTCGCCCCCAGGTATCGGGCAGCTGGGCCATCAGATCGTCCGGAGCCTCGTCTAACGCCGTGCTGACTGCATTCCAAGCACGTGCCGCTGTGTGGTCAGCTTGGTTCGCACTTTTGAGGCTGCGGGCAAGGGGCTGCGCCCGAGTGTCGTCTGCCAATCGAGCACAGCGAGCTAAATGGTCATCGCGGGCTTGTTCGATCTGCTGCGCAAGCCGATCCAGGTCACGGCGTCGCTGCGCGGCTTGCCATGTCCCGCCTACGGCTTCACGGTTCTCACTGGCCCGAGCCAGTTCTTGGCGAGCGCGTTCGGCCTGCGCTTTTGCTACGTCCCGCCGGGTTTCAGCGGCACCCACCACCTCGTCGAGCTGAGTGGTCTGGAGGTCGGCGCCGACCGAGCCGGGAGGTTGCGGTTGCGAGCCTAGGGGTTGGGATTGCAATCCGGGAGATTGGGGTTGTGACCCTGCGGTGGCCGGGTGTATTGCGCTTTGGTCTTTCACCTGCTCTGCGAGGTGTTCCGCGGCGTCGTCGCTGAGCTCGGCGGCCTCAGCAAATCGGGCGATCACCGCTCCCAGTTTGGCCTCGGCCTCTTGCATGTCGCGCCGGGCTTGGCGTCGGCGTTCTTCGAGGTCTTGTTCAATTCGCTCATAGATTTCGGTGCCGAAGACGCGCTGGAGCACGGCTTGCCGCTGGGCGGTTCCAGCTCGCAGAAATCGCGCGAATTCCCCTTGGGGAAGGACCACCGTCTGGGTAAATTGCTCTCGGGTCAGACCGATGATGCGCTGCATTTCCAGGCCGATTTCATCCATCCGTATGGATATCGGTTCCAGCCCTGCGCCAGCGCCTGCGGTATCAGCGATCACGACGGGCAGTAGCTCGGGTGAGGTCAGGCGCCACAGCATCGCACGCGCCTGCTGTTTGGTTGTCCCGCCTCCGCGTTTTTTTGGTCGTTCGTATTCGGGATAGCGCCGGATGCGGTAGATACCCGCCCCGGTTTCGAGCACCAGGTCGACCCAGCTGGGTTCGATGGGATCAACGAATTGAGACCGTATGCGCTGGGGGCTGGCTCCTGCGCCTGCGACTTGCCCGAAAAGCGCATAGGTAATGGCGTCGATCAGCGTCGATTTTCCGGACCCGGTGGGGCCGTCGAGCAGAAATAGACCCGATGCGGACAGGGACACCAAGTCGATCCGGTGCTCACCGGCAAAAGGGCCAATGCCGCGCAGAGAAAGATGCAGAAGTTTCATTGGGCACCCCCGCAGTCGAGATGCCCGGGGCCTGGGAACCAGCGACGAATCCCAATCGCAGGCCACCGGGAGAATTTCGGCGTTGAGTGAGAAAGGGGAAAGCCCCGCGCGCTAAGGGCGCGGCCTCGTGTGGGGTGGCTATATCTCATAGGTCCGCGCCTTTCGGTACGACTCTTCCAACACGTCGCGTTCGGCCTGGCTCGGAGCACGCCCGAGCATGTGGTCATAGAAGTCATCCATGATGGCAAGCGGACTGTGCGCAGCACTCACCACAGGGGCCAGGGTCGGCTCCGAACGACCTTCCGGACGGTATTCGCTGAGCAGGAGGTGGGGAAAGATAGCCCGCAAACTCTCCATGAGGTGGGGCGGGCGGACGGAGTCGGTGACCACAGCGTGAACCCAGTCGTCACGGTGCTCAGCAGCGCGCCTCACCAAGTCCTGAAGAGGACCGACGAGCTCGACCATGCCTCGAGGCACCGGAGTTGGGATTCTCTCTACCTCCACCGAGTCAGCCATGAGGTCCACCAGCAAGACGCATTTACGATGATTTCGCTCCGAGAAGGAAAACGGCAGCGGAGAACCCGAGTACCAAATACAAGTATCGCTGGCAGGCACACTGACCTCCTGGCAGCCGTGCAAATGGCCCAAAGCAACGTAGTCAACCCCCGCAAAGAGTTCGGCGCTAACCGTGTCAACTCCCCCGACCCGAACATCGCGTTCCGAATCGCACCCGACTCCCCCGGCGGCAAAGGTATGGGCGAGCACAACCGTCCGCAGCGCTGAACCCGAGGCCTGCTCACTGCAGGCGAGCTCACCGCAGGGCTGAGGCAGTGCGGCTGCAATGCGGGCGCGGATGCGATCCATGGCGGCAGCCGTCACCGCCGCGTGCGAGCGCGCAAGGGGTTGATCGAGGCCATCGGCCAATTGATAGCGCATGATGTCCGGTTCGAGATAGGGCACACCGTAGAACTGCACCACGCCGAAGTCATCGTAGACCTCAACCGGGTGCTCAATGGCGGCGATATCGGTCAAGAAGTGCACCCCGGCGCGCATCAGTTCCCGGCCGAAGCCGAGGCGGGCCGCCGAATCGTGGTTCCCGGGGGTGAGGATGACTGTAGCGTGCTGGGCGATTTCAGTGAGCGTGCGCGAGAGCAAGCGCACCGCGGGGACCGGAGGTATCGCACGGTCGTAAATATCCCCGGGAATGACCACGACATCGACGTCGCGTTCTCGCACCTGGTCGATCAGGAAGCGGTGGAAGACTTCCTGATGGCCCATGAGGTCCTCCCCGTGCAGGGTTCGGCCAAGGTGCCAGTCCGAGGTGTGCAGGATTCTCATGCCCTCGACCCTACGAGGCGGGTATGACATTCGAGCGGCGACTCGCGGTGCGCTTCTCATACCGGGTTCGATCACCACGGCACGGTGGGAACCACATCCGTCCTTATCGCACGACCGCTCCGGGAGTGGTCCTACCTATGCGACTTTCCAGGAATCTCTAAGCGATTCTAGATATTAAGGCTTTTCCCATTCCACTATGTGCAAGAACTTCTCTTCAAGTTCCCACTATTTTCTCATTCTGATTCTCTTAACTTTACTCATCACAGCCTTCCCGGGAGCAAGGCCGGCAACTCCTAGGAACCCCGATAAGCCGGCATATGGATAGCAAGAAGACCCGAGACGACAGCTCACCGGCATTTTCAAGGTTCTTACAGCACGCTATCAAGCTGCTTTATGTTTTCTTTCATTTTTGCTGGAAGGAGGGCTAACATACTCTTGCCTCACCATGAGGCACCCACAACATTTACCCATCCCCTTGGCAAGGAACTAAATACCCATGAATACAGGTGATACCGCCTGGGTCTTGATCTCGACGGGTCTTGTACTCTTCATGACAATCGGGCTTGCACTGTTCTACGGCGGCATGGTCAATAGAAAACACGCAATGAGCACGATCCTGCAGTGCATTAGCTGCATCGGCATCGTGACGCTGGTGTGGACCCTGATCGCATTCACTCTCGCGTTCTCACAAGGCAATTCCGTCATCGGTGGATTCTCACTGGCCGCGCTCCACGGAGCCGACAAGGCCACCCTCGCAGGAATGACCGGGGAGCACGCCCTCAGCGTGCCGAACCTCGCCTTCTTCCACTACCACCTGATGTTCGCCATCATTACGCCCGCACTGGCCGTCGGCTCCCTCACTGGACGCCTGAAATTCGCCGGCTGGGCTCTGTTCGTCGCAATCTGGGCCATCATCGTGTATGCACCCGTCGCGCGTTGGCTATTCAGCCCGGCAGGATGGCTCTCACAGCTGGGAGCCGAGGACTTCGCCGGCGGCGCCGTCGTCCACACCACCGCGGGTGCCGCAGCACTCGCCTTGCTCATCGTGATCGGTCGCCGCCACGGCTGGCCCGGTCCCAAAACGGCCCTGCGCCCCAACTCCCTTCCCCTCGTTCTCCTAGGCACCGGCATCCTGTGGTTCGGATGGTTCGGATTCAACGCCGGATCAGCCCTTGGAGCCAATGAACTCGCCGTGCATGCCCTGGTCAACACCCAAATCGCCGGCGCTGCGGGCCTTGTCTTTTGGCTTGGAACCCAGCGCGTTATCGAAGGCAACATCTCCAGTCTTGGCGGCGCTTCCGGTGCCATCGCTGGCCTGGCATGTATCACCCCGGCCGCAGGCTACGTCGGTCCCATCGCAGCCATGATCATCGGGGCCCTCGCCGGGATCGTGTGCTTCGCAGCAACCAGGCTGAAGTACATTTTCCGCTACGACGACGCCCTCGACGTGATCGGTGTGCACCTGATCGGCGGCATGCTCGGCATGATCCTGCTCGGCTTCTTCGCGCGGCCCGAACTCACCGGAACCGGATCCAAAGGACTCTTCTTCGGCGGCGGCTTACACCTGATCGGCTCCCAATTCCTAGCGGTGGTAGTCGTCTTCGTCTACGCCTTTGTGCTCTCACTCATCCTCGGCTGGATCATCCACAAGATCATCGGCATGCGGGTCTCCGCTGAACAGGAAGAACGAGGAATAGACATTAGCGAACTCGTGGAATCCGCGTACGACAGTGCCGCCGCTGATTCCCCTGTCGCTAGCCCTGCACCGACCTCTTCGCACGGGCAAGGACCCACAACCACATCAACCAAGCTGGCATAGCTAGCGCACACGACATCAACGGTGAAACACGCATGAACAGCAAGGGCACCATCAGCAGTCACACTCCTATTCCAAGCATGGGCACCTGGCAGTTCATCCAGGCATGGCTGCGAGGAATCGCCCAAGTCGACTTCCTCCCGAACGCACTCACCGGCGCGATCTTCGTGATCGCCCTGTTCGCCTCGGGTTGGGAGTACGGTTGCTACGGGCTCGGCGGAACTCTCATCGCTACCCTCACCGCACTAGTCATGCGGGTTCCGCGCGACCAGATCGGTTCGGGCCTGTGGGGATTTAACGGTTGCCTGGTCGGCACCGGCCTCGCCGTGTTCCTCGGGGCATTCCACCTCAGCACCCTGATCCTCGCGCTGTTCGCGTGCATCGCCGTCGTCGTCATCGGAGCCGGGCTCGGCCGATTCCTCGATGCTTGGGAATTACCCGGGATGACGGCACCTTTTTGCATCGTGGTGAGCGCACTGACCATTTCAGCACCGCAGCTCACCCGAATCTGGCACGGGGGTGCCCCCGCGGCCCTTCCCACCCCTGCCGCATCCACCTCCGTCACCGGACTGCAGCTCATCGAAGGCTTTTTCGCCAACGTGAGTCAGATCTTCTTCATGCCTCAGTGGTACGTCGGCCTGATCTTTTTGATCGGAATCTTTGTCGCCAGCCGATGGCTTGGGCTGATGGCCTGCGTAGGTAGTGTGATCGCACTGTTCACAGCCTGGGCCGCAGGCGTTCCCGGAGACCAGATCGGACACGGCCTACTCGGCTATAACGCCGTGCTGGTGGCAATGGCGCTGTGCGGGGTCTTCATCCGCCGCCACGGGTTGTCCTTTCTCTACGCCATCGTGGGGGCGATGACCGCCACACTGCTCACCCCCGCTGTCAGCACGTTCTTTGGTGTTCTCGACGGACACACCCTGACCTGGCCATTCGTCCTGACCACCCTGTTCTTCCTGGCAGCGGTGAAGGCATTCCCCGAGCTAAAACGCACATAGAAACCCAACCTCCCTGGCCCCAAAAGCTTTGCTCACGACAACCTGCAAGACACCTAGAGGAGATCACCGTGAATCTGACACCCAAGGAAATCGAAAAACTGTACATCTACGTGGTGGCAGACCTGGCTCACAAGCGCCAAGGACGCGGACTGAAGCTCAACGTCAGCGAAGCCTCCGCCCTCATCAGCGAAGCCATCCTAGAAGCCGCACGAGACGGTCGCACCGTCGCTGAATGCATGGAAATCGGCAAACAGGTTCTCAACGAGGACGACGTGATGGACGGTGTGCGCGAGAGGATGCCTCTGCTTCAGATCGAAGCCACCTTCGTCGATGGCACCAAGCTCGTCTCCTGCCACGATCCGATCGGGGCCTGATCGCATGCGGACCATCCTGGCCGTCGGGAGAGAGAGCGCTGACGGCGCCGCACTCGAGGTGCCCTATCCGACGGCAACCACCGCCGAACTCGGCCAGAGCATCCATCACCTGATGAGCTCAAGCCCAGAGGCCGACGACCTGGAGCTCGGGGCCCGCGAGCCAATCTGTATCGTGCCAATGACTCTTGGCCGCGACCCCGTGCTCATAGCCGACACCGCCCGCGCCGCCCGCTGGCTGCGCGATCAGCACAGCGCTCCGGTGTGTGTGTCCGAACCCTTCGGTTCCCCCGCACACCTCATTACCTGGCTGCGCGCCGCATTGACGAAGCAATCGGGGCCTGCTGACGATAAGCACGCCGTTCTCGTCATCGGTCCGAGCATCGACCCATTCCAGGATGCCCAGCTGTTCAGAATCGCTCGCCTGGTCCGCCAACACAGCGGATACCCGCTGGTCGAGGTGGCTTTCGACGGAGGCGACCCGGATCCCTACCAGGGGCTTCAGCGCTGTCAGCGTCTTGGGGCCGAGCAGGTCATCGCTCTCAACGCAAGTTGGAATCAGCCTGAGGACAGGCCCGACCAGCTGATCGACGGCGGACGTCTGCTGGGCGCTCAAGCTGTGCAGTTCGTTCTGCGCTCGCGCATCGCCGATGCTCAGGCCGCCTGGGATCGCGGTGACGACGGCATCGCCGCCGGACTGCTCGCGGGCCACGATGACGGCTTTGCCCACTCGCACGGGTCCGACCACGAACATCCGCACTCGCACGAGCACGAGCATCCACACGAACACCCGCATGACCACGGGCATTCGCACACCCACCAACATCGCCACGCCCATTCGGGCGCGACCTATCTTCACCATCACGACTGAGAGGCAGCCATGTCAGGATCACCGAAATACCTGTGCGCCGACACCCCGATAGAAATTAACGCTGGCCGACGCAAAGCAACACTGACCGTCAGCAATACCGGCGACCGTGCGGTTCAGGTCGGCTCCCACTACCACTTCTTCGAGGCCAACCGAGAACTCCTTTTCGACCGGGCAGCGGCCTTCGGCATGCACCTCGACATCCCCGCAGGCACTGCGATCCGCTTTGAGCCGGGCGACAGCCGCACCGTCGAACTCACCGAATTCGGAGGAAACCGCAGGCTGATCGGATTCTCCGGTCTGACAAACGGTGGCATCGTCTCGCGCGATCACAAACGCGCAGCGCTGCGTCGCGCAGCCGAGCACGGCTTCCTCACCACCGGCGACACCGCAACTGACGACGATTCCAAGGATGAAAACTGATGGCACAGATTGAACGCGCGCAATACACCGAACTCTTCGGACCCAGCACCGGGGACCGTTTTCAGCTCGCTGACACCAACCTGATCGTCGAAGTGGAAAAAGACTTCAACGAAGGTTGTTTCGGTGACGAAGCGGTGTACGGCGGTGGCAAGAGCGCCCGAGATGGCATGGCTCAAGACCCGCAGACCACCAACGCACAGGGTGCGCTCGACCTGGTGATCACCAACGCGATTGTCATGGACCCGATCCTCGGCGTGGTCAAAGGCGATATCGGGGTGAAAGAAGGCCGGATCGTTGGAATCGGTAAGGCAGGCAACCCGCACACCCAAGATGGAGTCACCCCGAATCTGGTGATCGGCACCGGAACCGAAATCATCTCCGGTGAACACCTGATTGCTACCGCGGGCGGCATTGATACCCACATTCACTTCATTTCTCCCCAGCAGGCTCAGCATGCCCTATCCAACGGCATCACCACGATGATCGGTGGGGGCACCGGACCAGCAGATGGCACCAACGGCACCACCTGCACCCCCGGCCCCTGGAACCTAGGACGGATGTATCAGGCCGCTGAGGAACTCCCGGTCAACATTGGCCTGATGGGCAAGGGCAACGGTTCCCTGCCGGAGTCCTTAAGGGAACAGGTTGAGGCCGGAGCCTGCGGTCTCAAAGTTCACGAGGACTGGGGGGCAACGCCGGCAGCACTTAGCACCGCACTATCGGTGGCCGACGAATACGACGTTCAAGTCGCCGTGCACACTGACTCCCTCAACGAGTCGGGATTCTTTGAAGATACTCGGGCGGCGATTGATGGGCGCACCATCCATACCTTCCATACGGAGGGTGCGGGTGGCGGTCACGCCCCGGACATTATCCGGATCGCCGGGGAGTCCAATGTGCTGCCGTCCTCAACGAACCCGACGCTTCCGTACACCATCAACTCAGTCGACGAGCTGCTGGATATGGTCATGGTGTGCCACCATCTGAGCCCGGCCATTCCCGAGGATGTTTCCTTCGCTGACTCGCGGGTGCGCGCCGAAACCATTGCCGCGGAAACTGTTTTGCACGACGAAGGCGTGATTTCGATGTTCTCCTCGGATTCACAGGCCATGGGCCGTATCGGCGAATCGTGGACTCGTGCTTTCCAGACCGCACATCACTGCAAGGACATGCGCGGAAAGCTTCCCGAGGACTCCGAGCGCAACGACAACGCGCGCGTGCTGCGCTACCTCGCAAAGATCACGATCAACCCGGCCATCGCCTCCGGCACGGCGGGTTACATCGGTTCGCTGGAGCCCGGCAAGCTCGCCGACATTGTGCTGTGGCCGATCGACTCCTTCGCTGTGAAGCCAAAACTGGTGGTTAAGGGGGGTTTGATCAACTGGGCTCTGATGGGAGATCCGAACTCCTCGTTGCCGACCCCGCAGCCCGTGTTCTACCGGCCCATGTTCGGAGCACTAGGGCGGGCCCGTTACGCCACCCGGGTGTCCTTCATGTCCCAGGCAGGGATCGATGCGGGTGTTCCGCAGAAGCTGGGGTTACAAAGCCAAGTGCTTGCGGTGCGCGGTTGCCGCAACGTCGGCAAACAGCACATGGTGCGCAACAGCGCGACCCCGGTGATTCACGTGGATCCAGAAACCTTCAAAGTCACGCTCGACGGGAAACCAGCCACCATTGAACCGGCTCAAAAGCTCCCGCTGAATCAGCTGTTCTACCTGGCCTAATGTTGGACACTCCCATGTTTATGAAACCGTTGGGGACGGCCGATGCAGGCCCGGCTGCGAGGCCGTCACGGCCCCCGGCCCCCGCTCAGCTGCTGGCCTGTCTGCAACTGGCGGACTCGGCTTTCCCCAGCGGTTTCTACACGCTGTCCCACGGACTCGAAGGGTATGCCCAAGCGCATTCCGTAACCACCGATCAGATCCCTGCCCTGCTGGCGGATCTGCTGCGGCACACCGTGGGACCCTCCGACGCGACGGCGCTTGCACTCGCACACGCCGTGGTGTCGCAGCAGGCAAAGCCCGATCCTCACAGTTCAATGGGTAGCGACCCGGTCGAACAGTTGCGGATTATTGACCGCAAGCTGTTTGCGTGCAAGCTCAACCAAGGCTTACGCAAGGCTGCCACTCGAACCGGCCGCCAGCTTCTGGATCTCAGCCGCGATATCTTCTCTCACCCCGTCCTGCATGCATACACCGAGGCGGTGATCGCGAAAACCACGCCCGGATGCCAGGCCGTGGCGGCCGGAGTCACCTATGCGGCGGCAGGAACCGATGCTGAACAGGCTGTTCTCGCGGATCTCTTTGCCTTTTCCTCTAGCTTCGTGCAGGCAGCGCTCAAGCTGCGACTGACTGACCATCGTCGCGCGCAGATGATCCTGTACGAGGCGTTCCCGGTGCTCAGCGAGGTTGCACAGGAGGCTGTGGCCAGACCTCTGGACGAGCTATACAGCTGCAGCCCGCTCGCGGATGTTTTCAGCGGCCAGCACGAGAACGCATCCGCCCGACTTTTCGCCACCTAGGACGTGCCGCTCCCGTAGGCCCCCATTGGTCTTGGCCCGCGGGTCCGGCCTCAGCCCCTACGCGAGCATCCCATCCAACCCACCCCTACCAACCCAAGGACAACGCATGTTCGACAACGTTCTTAAAATCGGCATCGGCGGCCCTGTCGGCTCCGGCAAGACCGCCCTGATCGAAGCGATGGTGCCCGTTCTGATCGAACGCGGTTACCACCCGGCGATCGTCACCAACGACATCTACACCCAGGAAGACGCCGCCCATGTGCGCGCCACGTTGAAAGACATTCTTCCTCCTGAGCGGGTCGTAGGCGTCGAAACCGGATCCTGCCCCCACACCGCCGTGCGCGATGACCCCACGATGAACCTCGCCGCCGGAGCTGAACTACTCGAACAGTTCGACGACATCGACACGCTGCTGTACGAATCCGGAGGCGACAATCTGACGTTGACTTTCAGCCCGGTTCTGGTTGACGCCTTCGTGTTCGTGCTGGATACCGCGGAGGGCGACAAGATGCCGCGCAAGCGGGGCCCGGGCATCACCGAGTCCGATGTGCTGGTCATCAACAAGATTGATATCGCCAAGTACGTTCGTTCCGACCTAGGCGTGATGGAGTCTGATGCTCACACCGTGCGCGAGGGTCGCCCCGTGGTCTTGACCAACAGCCTCACGGGTCAGGGGATTAGTGAACTCGTTGATCTGCTGGATGGATTCCGGTTGGTTGGCACCGAGGACGCAAAGGTCCAGGCGTGAAAACCTCACCTGCTCCCGGCACTCGTGCCACCCGGCCTACCTCGGCGACCGGCCGCGCCCGCGACACTGGTCGTGCCCAGGCGACCGGTCGTACCCGGGACACTGGTCGTGCGAAGACAGCCGGTTCCGCCCGGGCAGCTCGGCTTACTCCGGCTCACTTTGAGCCGGAGTGGGTCCCCGGTGCGGTGCGAGAGTATGCGAGAGGACTGGACACATTACAGGTCGGCAGACCCGGCAAAGTTGGTCTACTGGAACTGACCTACGAGCAACGGGGTGAGCGCACTGAGCTCACCGCTCACTATCAGAAGTCGCCGCTACAGATTATGCGGCCGCTCTACACCGATCCCCATCGCCCCGACCTGCCGATCACCATGGTGATGTCAACCGGCGGTGGCGTGGTTCAAGGCGACCGCTTGCGACTCGATGTACGCGTTGGCCCTGGAGCGAGCGCGCATCTCACTACGCAGGCCGCAACCAAGATCATGAAAATGGATCATGATTACGCCACGCAGAGTGCACATCTGCGCGTCGAGGACGGCGGCTACCTGGAATATCTGCCTGATCCAGTAATCCCGTACGTCAACTCGCGGTATTTTCAGGGAACCGACGTCGTTCTGGATCCCAGTGCGACGGCGATTCTCGGCGACACGGTGGTGGCGGGCAGGCTTGCCCGTGGTGAGCAGCATGAGTTCAAGATTTTCGCCTCTGATTTAACGGTGCGCCGCCCCGACGGTACCGAGCTCGTGTGCGACACCATCCGTCTACGCGGTGACCATGCGAGCGCGCTGGTCAATTTTGGAGCGCACACCGTACTGGGCACGCTGATAGTTGTGACCCCGCTCAGGGACGCCGCAACTCTCGCGTCAGTGCTACGCAAGGCGGTAGCAGAACCGTCACCATCAACCCGCACGGGACAGCGGGGCCCGGTGACCGGAGTCAGCGTTCTTCCGTACGAATGCGGCGCCTGGCTGCGCATCGGCGGAAACAGCACGGAAGAGGTGTCACGCCTGATCACGACGGCCTGGGATGCCCTCCGCTGGGAACTTATTGATACTCCCGCCCCGAAACTGAGGAAGACCTGACCGTTTCGCGGAAAATTTTCGGCTTTTTTTGAGCTTGAAAGCTTAGATTGACGTTATCGTCACTCAACGGAAGAGACACGAGATGAAAGTTAAAAACAGGCGCGGCGCGATTATCCCCATCATCGCTGTGATTGTCGTGCTACATGTTATTGGATTCGGCACCGTGTTCGGGTTCATCATTCCCAAAGATCTCAAAATTGGTGCCACCACCTTCGGTCTCGGACTCGCACTCACCGCATATGTCTTTGGGCTCCGGCACGCATTCGATCCAGATCATATTGCCGCCATCGACAACACTACGCGCACATTATCAACCAATGGGCGTCGCCCCCGTTCGGTGGGGATGTGGTTCTCCCTCGGACACTCCACCATTGTGTTTCTGATGGCACTGCTCATCGCCGTCGGCTCTCATTACGCCTCCACCCTGGTTAATGGAGACTCCGCGCTCCACCAAACTCTCGGCATTATTGGAACCTCCGTCTCCGGTTTCTTCTTGATTTTACTGGGGGTCATTAACGTGATTGCCCTGGCTGGAATTTGGAAGGCCTTCCGGGCGATGCGCAGCGGCGAGCACGATGAGAAAGCGCTGGATGAGATTCTCGAAAAACGCGGAATCTATGCACGCATTCTTGCACCCGCTATGCGCCGTGTGGTCAAGCCCTGGCAGGTGTATTTCATCGGACTGCTATTCGGCCTAGGCTTCGACACCGCGACCGAGATTGCGCTGCTAGTTCTTGCAGGAAGCGGGGCCGCCAGCGGCATCCCCTGGTACGCGATCCTGATATTGCCTATCCTCTTTGCCGCAGGCATGTGCCTGATGGATTCCCTGGATGGAATCTTCATGGCGACCGCTTACGACTGGGCATTTGCTCGGCCTGCCCGCAAGATCTTCTACAACATGGTAGTGACGGGCCTGAGCGTGGTGATCGCACTGCTCATCGGAGTTATTGAAGTCGCTCAGGTGCTGCACGACAACGCCGGTATCAACGCTCCCATTTTGAATCAGCTCGCGCAGTTCCAGATTGATCAGATGGGTTTTGTGATCGTCGGACTGTTCGTCCTCACATGGATTGCCGCAATTTTGATCTGGAAGTTTGGTCACATGGAAACACGGTGGGAAACCATTCCCGCATCCACGCCGGTAAAAGCTAAGCAGGAGTCAATTCGAGATTAGGTACGGAAAACTCTGACGACCAGCCGGCTCTTCAAATAGAGAATACTGCAAACCTAGGAATAGCAGCGCACTGGCATCTACAACTAACCGGACACGTTTTGATAAGCAGAGACTCACCTCAATACCTATCAGTGTTCTCCGTCTAAATATTTCCCACACCTTCTCACTAATGTCGGTGTACTGAGCATCCGCCACAGAGCACGAACGGGTGTCCTTGCTTCAGAGAACTTCATCATGTCGGATTGCTCGGTTTTGGGCCACAAGCAAGCTCAGCGAGAAAGCGATACTTCCTGCCGTGACCATCCAGGAAACCCATTGCCCAGCGTTCAATGACATGGCAACGACGTTTCCGAATAAACCGATCAGAACCAGAGCGCCGACGATGGTCGAAACAGTTGACTTGCGGCGCACGCCGATGAGCCCAGCAATCAAGGTAATGCTCAGCGTGAGCAGGGTGACGCAAGCAACCATAGAGAGGGCCACGAACCACGTCCTCATGGTCAGGCTCACAGCGAGCACGGGCGTGAAAAACTCGACAGTTAGGAACGTCGCAGTACCGAGCACAAGACCGACCGCGGTACTAGCACTGATGGCAAGCGCGTAAGCGGCGTTCTTGGCGAGAAAGACGGGGCTGCGTCCGCCGGGGTATATGTATAGCTGGATCCGCCGGGTGCCGATGTAATCGGAGACGATAAAACGCGCGTAGACGACTGCTCCGTAGATGACGACAATGCAAAGTGCGACGGTTAGGGCAAGCGGAATCACGGCGCCATATTCTCGCATCATCGCGCTTTCAGGGCTGTCGTCGAACCGACCGACGAACGCGAAGAAGTACAGTGCCATCAGTACTGAGCAAGCCGCCGTTATTCCGAAGCGCGGGATGATACGTCGGTATCGTGATAGCTCGAGTCGAAGGAACCGGTTCATCGGCGTGCCTCCGCAACGCTTGAGCTGTAGAACTCTTCGAGACTCCCGCCATTGGCGTCCAGGATGCTGGTGACGTCCTGCTTTACTCCGAGGTACCCATCAGTGAGGACAGCAACGGTATGCGCGGTTTGCTCGATCTCGGTGAGTACGTGGCTAGCCATTAACACAGTCATGCCTTCAACGGCCAAGCTGGTGATCAGGTCACGCAGGTCAGAAATACCAGTCGGGTCAAGCCCGTTCGCGGGCTCATCGAGGACCAACAAGGTGGGTCGGTGACTGATCGCGCGAGCTAGAGCGAGATGCTGTTTCATACCGAGCGAGAACGAGGCTACGGGCGATCTGGCCGCCGCGGTGAGGCCGACTAGCGCGAACAGCTCGTCAATGGGCTGGTGATCGGACAAGCCAAGAAGATCGAAGTGGAGCTGGAGAACTTGCTCAGCGGTGGCGCCGTTCCGGAACTCTGGTGCTTCGATGCTCGCACCAATTCGAGCCAGGAGCGCATCGCGCGAACCGTTATCAAACATTCGTCCGGTCACGGCGATGGTGCCTGAGGAGGGGAACGCCAAGCCAGCTATCAGTTTGAAGAGGGTGGTCTTCCCGGCCCCGTTCGGCCCAATGATGGCGCAAATCTCACCGGGGTAGAGCGTGATACTGCACCCGGCGAGGATGGCCCGGCCGTCGATGCACTTCGTGACACCGGTGAGATCAAGCGTCGGAGTAGCGTCTGTCATGGTCAGTTCCTTCTCCGAAGGGCCAAGTAGGCCATGGTGTAGGCGGCAACAGCCCAAACAGCGGCAACAACGAGGTTCAGCAGCTGAGGGTCACCGGCACGGAATGCGGCCTCCCGGATGAGGTCTCCGATTGGCGCGAACGGAAGGAACTGATGCAGCGTGACAGCCCATTCCGGTAGGCGGTCGGCCGGGAACGTGATCGGGGAAAACAACAGGCCACCGATCATGACGACCTGCGTCACCAAGGACGTGACGTTGAGGGGCAGCCAGAACGCAATGGCGTACCCGATGCTCACCACCGTGAACTGCGCACCGAGCACGACGGCCACGATGCATGCGTTGACCTGGATATCGAGTCCGAATCGGAAGGCCGCGGCGAGCATGCCGACGGCGATTCCAGGGAGGGCTGCGAGACTCCAGACCACAGCATCGGCGAGGAGGATCGCCGAGCGGGGAACCGGGAGTGTCCGCTGGTAATCGAGGAGACCTTCTTGTTTCGCAGTACCTGTGATCTGAGGAGCGAGGACGCATCCGACCGCGATGATGCCGAGCGTCCAGGCGCCGGAGGACAAATATCGGGCGGCTTCACTGTCGATATCGGGGATGAGCAGGGCGAGACCGTACACGATCGCAACGGCAAACAATGCCTGGACTGCGGTGAAGACAGGAAGTAGATATTTATGGCGGAGCAAGCTCCAGCGCACAAGACCGGCCCAGCTACGGAACCACCCGAGTCTGCGAGGCAGCCTGACGGGCAGAGGAGACACGATATTAACGGCCATTGGTGATCCCTTCATACAGTGATTCCAGGGATGCCGGTGTGAGCGTGTAACTGTAGATTTCTCCGGCTTCAACCTGTTCGAGGACCCAAGCCACGGCGTCGGGAATATGAGCAGGTTCGAGGTCGAGCCGCAGCTGCCCGTCGCCGTCGACTGGATGAAGCCGCGAGGCCGCCGGCATCGTTGCGAGGTCAACGTCAGATCGGACGGAAACACTGAGAGTCGTTGTCTGCGCTCGTTGCGATAGCTGCCTTGGGGTGCTGTCGATCAGCACCTGACCGTTCTGGAGTAACACATAGCGGTCGGCAGTCCGTTGCACCTCGAGCAGGTTGTGAGTGACAACGATGACGATGTGCCCCGCGTCAGCGAGTCGACGCAGGTTCCGCCAGATCAGAGGACGTCGCACTGGGTCGACGTCGTTAGTCGGCTCATCAATGAGCAGGACAGGCGGAGACGCGATCACAGCCATCGCGTAAGAGGTCAGGCGGCGCAGCCCACCAGACAGTTTCTCGCCGCCGACGTTCTGCCACGGCGTAATGTCGAGCTCATCGATGAGAGCACTCGCCTCACGGCGTGCATCCCTCCCGGATAGTCCCCGCACCCTGCCAATCGATGTGATCGCTTGGAGAGGTGTAACGCCGGTCAAAGGCGCATGCATCTGCGGCATCATCGATGCGACACGTCGAGCCAGATCCGGGTTTTTCCCGAGCGATTCTGTGCCGTAGCGGATGTCACCGGAGGTGGGCTTGGTCGTGCCGATGATTTGGTTGAGAAGGGTGGTCTTGCCTGCCCCGTTGTGCCCGATGAGCGCTATCAACTGGCCAGGGCGGAACGTGAGGCTGATAGCGCGATTCGCCGCGACAGCTCCTCGCTGGAAGGTCTTGGTGACAGCTTCTAACAGGAGCGGTTCGGCGGGAGGAGTCACGCTCAACATAGTCAGATACTACTGGTATCTGAAATATGGATCAACGGCATCTCGGCTTCCCGGGCGCTCCGGGGCACTGTCTTATAATCGAGTTCATGGCTCGGATGACCCGCGATCAACAGCGGCAGCACAACAGAGTGCTATTGCTTGAGGCGGCTGAGCACATCTTCGCTACGCATGGCGTGGAGGGCGCTTCTCTTGACGACGTGGCTCTGGCGGCTGGCCTGACCAAGGGGGCCGTCTATTCAAACTTCCGAAACAAGGGCGAGCTGATCCTGGAGGTCATCCGCTACCGTCAGACACTCTCGCAGGAAGCGCAAGACTTCCATGCGATCCTTGATGGCGCTACTGACGATCACGAGCGTCTCGAGGCCTGGTGCAATACTTGGATAACGACAGCCAAGAGCGGTGATCGCTCCAGCTATGCCCGCCTGCTGTTCGACTTCATTCCCTACGCCCTGCGGGATGAGCAGTTGACCGCACGGTTTCTGGAGTTCATCTCACCTGCCAACGACATCCCAGCTGAGGCGTCCCCGATCCCGTCCGACAGCACCTTCGCACGTATCCCGGTAGGAGATCAGTTCCGCATCCTGATGGCACTCGATCTGGGGCTATCGGCGCTGGGGCTGTTCGATCCGGACAACGTAAAGCCCGAGTTGTACAAAACGGCAGTGCTCTCGCTAACGCACACGCTCTACGACGCCAGCACAGAATCAGAGTACGCCCAGGAGTCGTAGGACGGCGGGCACGAGCCAGATTGCCAGCAGCCCGAGTTCGCTCAGCGCGCCAAATGCGACCAACGTAAGCCACAGCCAAGCCGTTCGGGGTACGGATGTCCACGGCCGGATCGCGAGCGACATCCTGGTTTCGGTGTCAATCATGGGGTCATCAAACAGCATCTTCGCTATATAACGGCCGTCGCACTTGCGATGGAATCGGAACTGCCAGACGAGGCGCACAACCATCACGGCAACGGCGACGGTCGCGATCCACGATCCGGTCAGGGCACGCCAGACCAGCGCCGCCGTCAGGAACGCGCAGTCGGCGATCACTCCGGCGGCGACCGCTGCCAGCCGTGGCGACAACGGCCAGGCCCAGACATGCGTGAGATTGGTGGTCGCGACCGCTTGACGTACTCGTAGTCGTACTGAGCCTCTCGTCCGCACGAACGCGCGTCCGAATCCCACATGCGCAAGCTCATGCGGCACTGCTGTGATGATCACTATGGCGAGTGCGACGGCCATCGCGAGCAGCGGATGCGAGCCTGCGGATATGACGTCCGCGCCGGTGGGAATGCCACCTTGGAGCAGGAGCACGATTGCGGAGATGCAGAGCGCCGTGCCGGCCACCCACAGCACCGCGCGCGCGGCTTTCCAACCCGCGCTGACCGGCGCGGCCGGAGGTTGCCGAGCCTCCTCAGCGGAGTCATGCATGAACCCTGCGTCCAACAGGGTGTTGGCTACCGGGGCGAGGATGGAAGCAGGCTCGTTCTGTTTTACGAGCGCGCGTGCGACAGGTTCGCTGACCACAAGAGGCTCTGCGTCATCAGCGATGACCACCCACATGCCGTCGCTGAGCTCGCGAGCTCGAACTGGCTTCAGTGCCATGACGATCTCCGTCGGTCGGACCATGATCAGACCTGCTGGAGATAGTGACCGAAGACTTCCCATGTGGAAGGATTGCCAGTGCCACACGTCGGGCAGTCATTCGGAAGACGCGGCCAAGACGGATGCGCGAACGACGAGCCATCCTCATAATTCACTTCAAACTGCGTCCCGAGGGATCGCGGTTGCGTATAGCCCGTCAGGAGGCGCACGGCTTCGTCAACGATCGTGGCCGTGAGGATGAAGATGGACGGGCCGTACGCGATCGATGGCGGGTCGAAGCTCAGTTCGCTGAATGCAGCGAACTGAGAGACGAACTGAGGATCTCGCTGCGAGTAGTGGATGTTCAGACAGTCGAAACATCCTGTCTTGCCCGGGATTACGGTGTAGACACGCCCGCGACTCACCTGCGACGCGGCAAACACGCACGGAATGCCGGCCTGAACAATCGCCTTGTTCACGATCCGCTGGGCAACGAATGGTGGCTCGTCGATGGCGGAGATGACGAGATCCTTGCCGGGCAGCAAAGCCGCAACGTCGTCGACCGAACCGATGCGCTCCTGGCGAGCGTCAATGGCGATCTCCGAGTTCATCTGCGCAATCGCGTCTGCTGCGGCCAGGGCTTTCGAGCGACCGACATCAGATTCCCGGTACAGCAGCTGGCGCCCAAGGTTGCCCTCTTCTACGACGTCGTGGTCGACGATCGTGATGGAGCCCGGGCCGAGACCAGCCAGCAGCGCAAGGATATTGGAGCCGCCCCCACCGAGCCCGAGGAGAAGAATATTTGACCCGTTGATCCGCCGTTGCGGAGCAAACCGATCTCGTTCCAGGTCGATGAAGCGACTGAAGTAGTTGACGTTGGCTCGATATCTGGCGCCAATGGCCGACTCCGCACCTGGAAAGCTCTCCTCGAGGAAGCCTTCCTGATTGAGAAGCGTGATCCCGTCAAGGATGTCGTTCTCCGTGAGTTCGGGGAAGTCCTGCCGCACTGCTCGAACAACATCGTGCAGAGAACGCCCATCAAGCGCTGTAACGAGCGCCCATAGCTGGTGCTCAGGGTCGTCGAACTCTGCCGTGATACCTAGCTGTGCACCAATCCGAAAAACTCGGTCATCGAGTCGGTATGCGGGGTAAATCGGCTTGAGTCGAGGGCGCGAGGGCAGCTTGTCCACGAAATGCTCCTAGCGTCTCTCAAAGGAACGAAGAGTGGAGGGCCGCCAAGAGCCAAGAGGCTCCGGCGACCCAGTAGAAGGCACTTGTGTGCTCCGCTCATCGGGAGCATCAGACGATGATCCACCACACAGTCGCCTCCACCTTCTCAGCGCGGCGCACGGTCACGTTCTTCATGAGTCACCTCCCTCCAGGGCAAGCGATGAAGATTCGGAATACCCGTAGCCAAAAACTATGGGTATCTAGACACTGGCAGTACCTTTATTCGGAAAGCAAGAGTTTTTCAGGATTCGATTGGAGATGCCATGGATCCGGTGGATCCGAGCGAAAAGCGTCCGCTTGCGAGTCGCCCTGAGCTACTAGGCTCGTTGCCGCTTCAGTCGCGGGCATTACGCAGGTCACCGTCGCTTACGGGTTACAGGGAGCGGATACCTGGAACGATGCCTTGGCCACGCCTTGGCCGGACCAGCCGATCGGTATGGCGTTACAGATTGTGGCTGCTATCGCAGTGATGGCATTCGTAGCCAAACGCGTCGCACGACGACCCATGTACGAGCTAGAGCGCTCGGGAGCTCTCCGTGAATTTGGCTATGGCACTCTGGTTGGCGTCAGTGTAATTACCGTGGCTATAGCCTGCTTGCTCGCGCTTGGAAGTTACCGCATCACTGACATCATCGTGGGCCGTGGCCTCTTGTCTGGCTTGCTTCTCGGGCTCGGGAGCGCTTTCGGGGAAGAAATCGTGATGCGCGGAATTCTGCTGCGCGTCCTTATCGGGATGATCGGTGCAGCACCCGCACTTATCCTCACCTCAGTAGCGTTCGGACTGCTCCACCTGGGCAACCCCGGCGCCTCTCTTCTCAGCGCAATCGGCATTGCATTGCAAGCCGGTGTCATGTTCGGTGCGGCGTACTTGCTCACACGGAGACTGTGGTTTGCGATCGGCATACACTCAGCCTGGAACTTCACGCAAACCGCAATCTTCGGACTGAACGTCTCAGGCGTACCAACCGAGCCGGGGCTGTTCATCGCGGAGATACACGGCCCTGATTGGCTTACCGGAGGCGGACTCGGAATCGAAGGCTCCATCATCATGATCGCGCTCGGTCTTATCGTGAGCACGATGTTGCTGCTGCGCGCATCAGCTAAAAATCAGGCCAGGCCCTTGCCATAAACCATGCACTAGTCGGCGTGATCGCAGGTACGACTGATCTCTACCTTTCCCAACTGCGAAGGTTCGCGCATCATGGGTTCTTCAGATCGCCTGCAGCGTCGCTGCATGCAAGGACGCGGCTGAGCTATTCGGGTGCGGTCTGTTCCTCCGGCGGGCCCAGGGGCGCTTCGAGCTCGTGCGGGTTGGGCCAAACGACGTAGGCTTCCCCGGGTCATCACCACCTGGAGCAGTCCATGGCGGCGCCACCTGAACCCAGGTGACGCCGCCATTGTCAACGGCAGGCCTTAATCTGCGTATTCTCGCTGCTACACGACACTAAACTAGGCGGTTCAGCATCGCGGCAGCAGCATCGCGGTGAATAGGATCCCAGGAACGGAATTCATACCCGTTATCTACGGACCATCCGCGCGCAACCTTGGCTTTGTGTAGCCACACGATCTCCCGGTAGAACGGGTCGGTGGGCGCAACATCCGTGAACGGTGAGCTCGTCGGCAGGTCGACCTTAGGTGATCCCGAAGCGCGGAATAGGAAGGCCGCCACAGCATTGCGCTGGGCAGGGGCCTTCGGGCGGAACGTGCCATCGGAGAAACCGTTCGCAATGCCAGTGTTCTTAGCCCATATGATTTCGCGATAGAACGGCGAGGTCGGCGCAACATCCGTAAACGGCGACGCATCCGGGAGCGAAACCTTAGGGCTGCCTGCGCGGCGATACAGGAACGCCATCATCGCTTCGCGGGTTGCCGGGGCCCCGGGACGGTAGGTGCCGTCCGGGTATCCGGTAGAGATTCCCTGCTGGTTCATCCAGGAAATCTCGTTGTAGAACGCGGTTCCCGGCTTCACATCGGTAAACGCCGCTTTACTGGGCTGCGGCAGCGTCACCGTGAGCATCACATCGGTGCCGGTATTCGGTTGCGAGGAGATGTGCAGGTCAACCACCTTGGCCCCGGCCTGGTCCCGCGCTGATGCGGCCAAGGCATCTAACGGAAGCCGCAGCTGGGCCACACCATCGCGGTAGGGGGCCGTCAATGGCTTCGTACCCGTTGCCGTGCCGTTCGCTGTCCCAGGGTTCGCCTTGCCGATTGTCGCCGTGGCCTGGGCGATCTGCGGGGCGCCGAGGCTCAGGGATTCGAGTCCCTTCACATCGATCACCAAGTCAGTGCCGACAACGCGGGGTTGCGAGGTTTCCAGGCCGCGCGCCGCAAACGGCGGAACGGTGGGGCGATGAGCACCCAGATAGTCAATCCAGGCGTCCCGGTCCACCAGACCGGTGTCGGTCATGTTCTTCCCCTTAGTCAGAACATGGAAGTTGTCGCCGCCATTGATCAGGAAGCTGGCCGAGACCACCGTGTATGTGGCGTGTGGATCGAGCGCTTTACCGTCGATGTGCACCGAAGTGATCCGCTGGCCTTCCGGCCGAGTGGAATCAAAGGTGTAGGACACGTTCTTGGACAGTCCGAGTTGTATGTACGAGCGCGAGGGTACCGCTCCGTGAATATCCCGTTGCCACTGCTGTTCGAGCAGTGTTTTCACCTGGGCGCCGGTGAGGTCTACCGTGCTGAGACCGTTAGCAAACGGGATGACGTCGTTGGCTTCACGGTAGGTGATCTTGCCGTCACCTTCGCTTCCTGAAGCCTTATAGAACATATCGGCGCGGACCCCACCGGGGTTCATCACCCCGATATCGGCGCGCTTACTGGCATAGTTCTTTTGCTGGGTGCTCCACCGCATCGATTCAGCCAGCAGGTCCGACAGGGCGGAGCCACGACCGCGGTCATCGCCCTTGGCAGGCATCTCACCCTGACCGTTCCAGCGCCAGAATCCGTCTTTGTAGGTGGCGATTTGCGGTCCCCAGGCTGTGGTGATGTCGGCATCGAGGCTGCCGACGATCTTCGCGCCTTTCACTTCACCCGCAGCTTTTGCCTTCTCCACAATTTTTTTGGCCTCGTGGTAGCGGGGAAGCTTGGCCGCATCGCAGGCTGCGAGGTCTGCGCCCTTGGTCGCCAAGAGTTCGTTGGTCACCAGCTTGAGGCGGTCGCTGGCCTTGTCGTATTGGAAGGTCACCTTGGACAGCAGTTCCCCATATGAGGCTGCTTGAATAATGGGTCGGGTCCGGTCCGTTCCCGGCACTTTCGCTTCGTAGTCGTAGCGGACATGGGTGTGTCCGTTGTAGATGGCATCGGCCTTGGGCGAGGTTTTCTCGACCATCTTGGTGAACACCTGATCGTCGGTCTGCGGGGCTTTCCCCGAGTCAGCACCGACGGCCGCTCCTTCGTGGTATTCGACGACTAGCACGTCGTAATCGGCGGCAGGGATGGTGTCGATGACGGCGTTGACGGAGTCGACGGGATCCTTGAACTGGATATCAGCGATTCCGCTCGGCGTCACCAGCGACGCGGTTTGTTCAGTCACCGCGCCCACAACAGCAACCCGCACCTCGCCCGCTTTGACGATGACGTAGGGCTTGGCGGCTGGTCGTCCGTCGCGATGGAAAACATTCGCGCCAAGCAGCGGGAACTTGGAGCGCTTTTCGACGCGGTTGACCAGGGCGTCATACCCGCCGTCGAACTCGTGGTTGCCGAGCGCGGAGGCGTCAAGGTCCAAGGCGTTTAAGTAATCGATGGTCGGGTTGTCATCGGCGATAAAGGAGGAGAACTCCGAGGCCCCGATATTGTCGCCAGCGGACAGGAATGCGCTGGCCGGAGCTTTAGCCCGCTGGGTTTCCAGTGTGCAGGCGAGGTTGAGCGCAGATGAGTCAATCCGGCCGTGAAAATCATTGATGTTAAACAGGGTGAAGGTCGTCGGAGCTGCAACCGCAGATGTCAGGCTGACAGGCAGAAGCAGAATTCCGGTCGCAAGGGCAGCGGTAAGGGTTCGCCCTCGTCGGCGACATGAAGGAGACACTGAAACTCGCTTTCACGGGTCTTGGGACGGGACACCGCGCAGTTGGCACGCAGAATATCGCCACTTGTGCGGTGGTGAGTCCTATTGAACGTGACCAACCCCAGGATTGTCTGCTCGATGACCAATCAACCCAGGTATCTTGAAGGCAAGAGAAAACCGCCGTGAGAGACTGACAGCACTTCGGATAGGCCACCGACGTTCGATCCGCTACCTCGACGACGTCGAAAGGAGTGCCATGACCGTCTTTTTCTCGCACAAGCGCCGCACGGTTCCAGCCAAGGACGGAGCATCTTGGCCGCACGTGATCGTCGTCGGCGGTGGTTTCGCCGGAGCGTCCCTGGTGCAAGCCCTGCGCGATACGCGGGTGCGTGTCACTCTGATCGACCGCAACGTGTACAAAACCTTCCAGCCGCTGCTGTACCAGGTAGCGACCGCCGGGTTGAACCCGGGCGATGTCACCATGTTTTTGCGCGGGCTCTCCCTGAAACTGCCCAATATGCGCTACTGGCAGGGTGAACTCACCGGCATTGACCAAGCCTCCCAGGAAGTTGTCCTTCGCGACGGCACTCGGATGCATTACGACCAGCTGGTGATCGCCACTGGCGCCACCACGAACTTCTTCCACACCACGGGTGGCGAAGAACACGCCATGCCGATGTACACCCGCTCTCAGGCGCTCGCTATCCGCGACCGCATCTTCGCCGAGCTGGAGCGTGCCTCCCGCAGCCGCGGGCAAGACCATCTGTGCGTGTCCATTGTGGGCGGCGGCCCCACCGGGGTAGAGATCGCTGGCGCTTTAGCGGATTTCCGTATGCAAGAGCTGGACATCCTCTACCCGGAGATGGATCCGGGCACCCTGGAAATTTCCATTATTCAGCGCGGGGCCGATCTGCTGAAGCCGTACCGCGAAAACTTCCGCCAGTATGCAGCTGATGAATTGCGTGCCCGCGGCGTCGTTTTGCGTACCGGCCACGGGGTGAAAGAAGTCGGGTACGACTACGTGGTTTTGGATAACGACGAAATCGTAGAATCCGACATCACGATTTGGGCTGCGGGCGTGTCGGCGACTCCAGACGTGAAGAACTGGGGCCTGCCGCAGGGCAAAGGCGGCCGGATCGAAACCGATGAGCATTGCCGGGTGAGCGGTACGCAGAACATTTACGCCGCGGGTGACATCGCGGCCATGCCCGAGGTGCTGCCTCAGCTGGCTCAGCCCGCTATCCAAACTGGTCAGCACATCGCCAAGGTGATCCGCGCAACGCTTCGCGGCGAGGAGCCCCCGGCGTTTTCTTACCGAGACTTCGGCACGATGGCCACGATTGGTCGGCATGCTGCAATCGCTCAGATTCCCGGTGCTCCTGACCTGTCTGGGTCGATTGGCTGGGTCGCCTGGATCGCGATTCACGTGAAGTCCCTGATTGGGCATCGCAACCGGCGCGCCGTCCTGATGAACCTGCTGTCCTTGTATTCGGGGAATCGACACACGCACCAGCCGAACCCGGTGGTCGGTGAGATTAATTCCGAGGAGGCGGCGGCTATCTACGAGGCGATGCGGGATCTGCGGCGGTTCGGCGGCGATAAGAGGTAAGTCGCATTATCGGCACCGAGTAATGCGTGAGGGCGCCGGCAGTCCCCGGTCGAGTTAACTGCGACAAGAAGCGAGCCGGCGCCCAATCGGCTGCCGATCACTCTTCTTAGTGAAACAGCAAATGCATACCAAGCTGGACCGAAGCCATCGTAACGATAAATATCGTTATAAACCTAGCGTAAACAAGCCACTTCTTCGCTCCCGTTTCAGCAGGGCGTCTCATACGTTCACTCCTTACTCAAATGGCACCGATTCAACATTTTGACCGATTCAATATTTCGGATGCCATCACCCACATACACAGGCACAGCTTCCGCATAGGAGACGCATCCCCACTAAGTGAGACGACTCATGCTGCACACCTCACGCATGAGGCTGATATGCCGGACTCACCCCTGGGATCCGGAAACCGGCATGAACCAGGGCGAGCTCAGTGAACATCATATTCGACCAGGAAAACCATTCCCGGGTGAACGTCGCCGGCTCATTGACGTGAACACCCTCATGCATCATCCCGGTTCCGCCGTCGGTTGCCATCATAAGGTCGAGAAGACGGCGCTGCTCCTCGGCATCCGTACTGGTGAGCCCCTGAATCGCCAGGGCAATCGGCCACACGTGATCGGGCGGAGTATGCGGGGATCCGACACCTTGCAGCTGCTCACCCTGGTAGTAATACGGATTGTGAGAGCTGAGCACCACCCGCCGGGTGGCACTGTAGACGGGATCTTCAATATCAATGCAGCCGAGATAGGGCAGCGAGAGCAAACTCGGCACATTGGCGTCATCCATCACCACATGCGCACCCTGACCATCGACCTCGTAGGCGAGGATGGTCTCCCCGCCTGGGCCGTCCACCATCGCATGTGCGGCTAGTCCGCCTCGAATCTCGCGGGATTTCACTCGCGCCTGAGCTGCAAGCTCTTCATCCTTCAACACCTCGGTTGCGATCTGCACCAGCGCATCGAGAGCCCGCGCGAGGTAAAAGTTCCCGGGCACGTTATAGCCCAGTTCGCAAGCGTCATCGCTCGGACGGAAGCCGGACCACACCATGCCGGTGGGCACTACCAATGAGCCCCGCCCGTCGCGGCTTAAGGTGTCCTGTGCCGGAACTCCGGCGCGGCGGAAATAGTACTGGCTGCGTTCTTCATGATCCTGTTCCCGCTCAATGACGGTCAGAATGTTCTGCGCAGCTACCCGGAAGTTCTCGTCAACAAAGCCGGTGTATTCGGTGGCGCGCCATAAAGCATGGGCCAAATCCAAGCCGTAGCTCAAAGAGTCGAGTTCAAACTTTCGTTCCCAAATCCAATCGGAGACGACATCGGTATCGTCGTCGTCCCAGTGCTTGCCGTCCGCCGTACGGTTGAATGCATTGGCGTATGGATCCAGCGCAATGTACTGCCAATGCCTTCGGAGCAGACCTCCGATGAGCTGCTGAATCTCAGGACGCCCCTGGGCCAGGTAAAGCAGGGGTCGCAGCTGCGCCGCCGAATCGCGCAGCCACATCGCCGGAATATCTCCGGTGATGACGAACGTCGTCCCATCCTCGTCCACGGTGACGGTGGTTTCGGTGGTGTTGCGCAGGTAGCTGACGACCCTGTGCGCAATCTCCTCACTACCGGTCACCTCGGACACACGATCGCGGACTTCGTCGAGCAGATCGACATTGAGCTGAACCAACTGCGGCTCCTTTAATCTCAGGGCGGCTTCGGGGGAACGTGCTACAGGCTTAATGCACGCGAGCGCCGCAAGTCCCTAGCCTAACTGTTCAAAGACTAAACAAAGGTCCCGCACATCCATTGCGCCGCATCCGATGTGGCAGACGAGTGCCGCGGGTCGTCGTCCTCGGCAGGTCCACCGCGACACTTGAGGGTCGCTGCATCTCTTGAGATTTCCGCACCGCTGGCGAGGAGCTGCATCTTTGGCGAGCCCGCCAACCCTCCACCACATATCGCGTTCCTTGGGCACATATCGCGCACCTCAGAACCACTATGCGGACCAGATCTCGCACAGTGACACATCCAGCGCAACGCGGCAAACAGGGATCAGAGCCCTACCAAACCTTACAAATATAGATCGGATGTCATTACTATAAATTGTCGCAATTTCGGCTGACCCAATTGATGCACATTTCTTTATGTAGCCCTCAACACCGCCCTCAACAGGGGTATCCTCAACATGCCAAGGAGTTCGCACACGCCGGGGGCTACCCCGCGAACAACTGATCTCCTTTAGGGTTGCGTTACACCGCCTCGGAAAAGTCACATCAATAGCCAGCACCCGCCGGAGCCTAAACGATGAACCCCTTCCCCTCCATCACCGTCAAGACACTGCGCACGGCATTTTGGCATTTTCGTCGTGGCGGAATTCCACAAGTTCGCACCTGGTATACCCGGCAGAAATTACGGCAAACCGAGTCGAACGCCGATGCCCTTTCACTCCGAACCACGCCACGACAATGCCGCTATCGCCCCAAAGACCCCTACGAAACGGCTGCAGCGGGCAAACAGGAACAGGACTACACGGTTGTCGACTTCACCCCAGCCACACTGCCGCAACGACCTCCCCGCGCTTCAGAACTTAACGTAGCCGTCATTCTGGATGACTTTTCCCAATTGGCCTGGAGTTACGAATTCAACACCATCCAGATTACGCCGCAAAACTGGCCCCATATTCTCGCCGCGACGTCAATTGACATGCTGTTAGTGGAATCCGCATGGCAAGGAAACCAAGGAGCGTGGCGCTACCACCTCACCGGCCCCTCGGCACCCTCACCAGCTCTGATCTCACTCCTAGAGCACTGTCAGAAGGCGCAAATCCCCACAATTTTTTGGAACAAAGAAGATCCGCCCCACTTCGAGGATTTCCTGGCAACGGCTCGCCTCTTCGATCAGGTTTTCACCACCGACGAGACCCTGATCCCCCGGTACCGAGAAGAACTCGGACACGACCGGATCGCAGTCCTCCCGTTCGCGGCGCAAGATGCGGTGCACAATCCGATTCGACCCCGGCGCGGCCATCAAGAACGAGACGTCGCGTTCGCCGGAATGTATTTTGCCCATAAATTTCCCGAACGCCGCGAACAAATGGATCTTCTGCTCGGGGGCGCCTTAGATGTCTCCGACCGAATGACCTACGGTTTAGAGATTTTTAGCCGGTTTTTGGGAGAAAATGACCGCTACCAATTCCCAGGGAAGCTCGCACGCCGCGTTGTCGGCTCCCTGACCTACGATAAAATGCTGACGGCCTATAAAGCCTACAAAGTGTTCCTCAATGTCAATTCGGTGGTCACCAGCCCATCCATGTGCGCTCGACGAGTTTTTGAGATCACCGCCTCCGGAACACCCGTGGTCTCCACCCCCTCCGCCGCACTTCCCACCTTCTTCACCGGCCAGCAAGTTCCGCTCGCAACCTCTCGCGAAAGCGCCGGCCACATCGTGCGTGCCCTGGTGCGTTCCCCAGAGTTGCGCGATCGCACCGTGCACTGCGCCCAGCGCACCATTTGGCAACGGCATACCTACTCCCACCGGGCCCACCAAGTGCTGACTGCTGCCGACCTCGGCGACCGCGCTATGCCGCTTGAGCTGCCCACCGTCTCCGCCCTGGTCTCAACCAACCGACCCCACCAGCTGAACCATCTCCTCGGTTCAGTCGCCCGTCAGAGCGGAGTGGAGCTCCAGTTAGTGCTGGTCTCCCACGGGTTTGAACTCGATAAAGCCGCAACCGTCGCACAGGCTCACGAGCTAGGTATCGCCGATGTGCACGTAATTCACATGCCGAGTGACACCTCCCTCGGAGAGTGCTTAAACCGAGCGGTCGAGGCTGCCGACGGGGATGTTCTCACCAAAATGGATGATGACGACGTCTACGGCACTCATTACCTGATGGACCTGCTGTATGCACTGCGCTGGTCCGGGGCCACTCTGGTGGGGAAACAAGCGCACTACATGTACCTCGCAGACCATGACGCCACTCTGCTTCGTTTTCGCGATAAAGAGCATCGTTGGACCGACCTGGTCATGGGGCCGACCCTAACCGCACTGCGCGATGTCTTCCGCACTCACCCCTTCACGCCAGTTAGCCGTGGTGAAGATACCCAATTCCTGCGAGCTATCACCGCCGATGGCGGCTCTATCTATTCCGCAGACCGCTTCAATTTCACGCAGATGCGCAGCGGACTGCGGGGCGGGCATGCCTGGTCAGCTGATGACCGTGAACTGCTTGCTACTGGCGATGTGGAATATTTCGGATACCACGAAACGCATATCAACATCTAAATACATATCGATACACAAAAAGCATCAATAGATAACTGCATATCGCGACCCACGGGAGCCTCGAAAAATCGCGGCAACCACATCAAAAAAGTACGGAGGTCATAAACAAACCTGTTGGGCATCGGCGCTAGATAAACGGACGGATCTCACATTCTCTGTCCTGACCAGAACCGATAACCTGGTCTGTGACGATTCAATTTTCCTCACGACCTTGGCACATATCCCCACTTTTATATTTTCGTCTATTTCGCTTCTTCAAAACCTTTCCCCCAAGGAGCCCACCCATGAACGCCATGGACACCGTTTGCGTCATCGGTCTCGGATATATCGGATTACCCACAGCGGCAGTGCTCGCGCAGGCAGGAACGAGGGTGATCGGCGTCGACGTGAATACCCAAAACGTTGCGGCGATCAACGCGGGAAAGGTGCCGTTCGTCGAGCCTGATCTCGAAACCACGGTCGCTGGCGTCGTCGCCCAGGGCCGTCTCACCGCCCAAACCGACACTCCCGAGGCCGACGCCTACATCGTGGCCGTTCCCACCCCATTTCAAGGGGACCACGAAGCCGATCTGTCATACATCAAGGCCGCCAGCAAAGGCATTGCGCCCCAGCTTCGCGGCGGAGAACTGGTGATCCTCGAATCCACCTCCCCGCCCGGAGCAACCGAAGAGATGTCCCGCTACATTCTCGACGAGCGCCCCGACCTCACCGCCGCACCCGGCCTGCCCAATAGCGTGTACTTCGCGCATTGCCCCGAACGTGTCCTCCCGGGCCGGATCATGGTCGAAATGGTCGCCAACGACCGCATTATCGGTGGCCTGACCGCAGAAGCCGCAGAGATGGCCCGACAGCTATACTCTCGCTTCTGCCAGGCGCAGCTGCTATTGACCGACGCCACCACCGCCGAAATGGCGAAGCTCACCGAGAACTCATTCCGCGACGTGAATATTGCCTTCGCCAATGAGCTATCGATAATCTGCGACCACCTCGGAATCGACGTGTGGGAGCTGATTGAACTGGCCAACCACCATCCCCGGGTCAATATTCTTCAGCCCGGCCCCGGAGTGGGCGGCCACTGCATTGCCGTCGATCCGTGGTTCATCGTCTCTGCGGCGCGCGAGCAGGCACAGCTCATTGGCACCGCCCGCGAGGTTAACGACGCTAAACCGGACTTCGTGATCACGAAGGTCCTCGACAAAGCCGAGAAGTTTAAGGCACCGGTCATTGCCGCTCTCGGCATCGCTTTTAAAGCGGATATCGACGATCTGAGGGAATCCCCATCCCGGGATATCGCCTTGAAACTGGCAACGAAGATTCCCGACGGCCAGGTCCTCGTGGTCGAACCCAATATCTGTGAGCTTCCCGCCGATTTGGCCGACCGTGAAAACATTGAGCTGGTATCACTGGATGACGCTCTTGACCGTGCCGACATCGTGCTGGTGTTGGTCGATCACGAACCTTTTACGTCTGTGGACCGTAAACGCCTTGAGGAAAAGATCATTATCGATACGAAAGGGCTGTGGCGATGAGAGGTGGGCGATCCCGCCGGTTAATGCTGGCCATCGCCCTGCCCGGAGGGCTGGGTTTGCTGCTGTGGCTGGTCGCGATATGGATGGCGACCGGTCATGCCATCATCGCCCTCCTTGCCACGGCAGCAATCGCACTGTTCGCTCTCGCCACCGGGCTACTTGTGCTCAGTCTGCACCGCCACCAAGCGCGCCAGCTCACAGCGGTCGAAAAGCGTCTTTACAAGGAACTCACCCGGCTGGTCTACTTCACCCGCCGCACCCCAGCCATTGCCGGAACCGTCGGCCGACTGGCGCAACTCCAGTCCTCGGCTGAACACGCCGCTCAGCTGACCGGCCCGCAGCCGCATGCCACCGGCGCCGTCACCGCTTACCTGCCCGGCCAAACCAAAGGCCTCCCCATAAAGGCCCGGATTACCAGTGGTTTCAAGCTTCACGACAGCGCACCGGACGACATTGCTTTCGCACTGACTAAGCAACCTCTCAGCGTCACGATCCAGGAAGAGGGGCTTCGCCACCTCACCATGCGGGTGCAGTTGGAAGCCGCACCGCAAAGCCAGATCATTCGCGCCGGGATTGTCACGATCAAGGCATACAATGCTCGCGGCACAGAGCTTCCTCCGGTCTCAATGCTCAAGCATTCCCCCGAAGTCGGTCAGTACATCTACCTCGATCTCAATAAGCTCACCGACCTCACCTTAGATATTCCGCTCCCAGTCACCACTCAATCAGTAACCCTGGCGTTTTGCAGCTGGGCCGCCGAACCCGGGACTGTACGCATCCGCAATCTCATTGAGGCAAAAACCTCCGTAACCAGCGCCTCCGGTCCAGCCGCCGCGGGATCAGCGGCCATGCCGGCGGTAACCGCCCGCGACCGAGACCAGACCATCGCCGCGCCCCCGAAGCGGCGCATGCGCGATCTGCGGGTCGCGATGATCTGCGACGAATTTACATATAACTCTTTTAGCCCAGAATTCCATGCAATCCCCCTTGAGCCGTCAACCTGGCGGCAAACCCTTGAATCCGAGCCCGTAGATTTCTTTTTCTGCGAATCCGCATGGTCGGGAGTCAACTCCCAGACCCGGCCATGGAAGGGCCAGATCTATTCCAGCGTGAACTTCGCTCGGGAAAACCGCACCGAGCTTCTCAACATTCTCGCGTTTTGCTCAGAACACGGAATTCCCACCGTGTTCTGGAATAAAGAGGACCCCTCGCATTACGACGATAAAGTCCACAACTTTATCGACACAGCGAAACTATTCGACCATATCTTCACCACCGATGCCGACTGCGTTGAACGCTACCGTCGCGATCTCGGGCACAGCAGCGTGCACGTGCTTCCGTTCGCCGCGCAACCGAGGATTTACAACCCCCGTTCCACCGGCCACCGCAGTGACGACGTCCTGTTTGCGGGCTCCTGGTACACCTACCATGAACAGCGCTCCCAGGTCATGCAGCAGATCATGGACGGCATCGTGAGCCGGGGACTGAACCTCAAGATCTTTGACCGGTTCTTCGGAGGGGATGACCCCAACCACTTCTTCCCGGAGAAATACGCCCCCTTCTTACATCCCCCGGTCTCACACCGTCAGCTCGCCCAGGAATACCGCACGGTCAACTACGGTCTAAACTTCAATACCGTCACCGACTCCCCCACCATGTTCGCCCGGCGGATCTTTGAGCTTGCCGCCTCCAACGTCGCCGTTATATCGAATTGGTCAGCCGGAGTGGAGAGCATGTTCGGGGACTCGATCATGTATCCAGACCGCGACCCGTCCTGCCTCGACCTGCTCGGAACAGCTGACGGCGAGGACCGGCGCTACTGGGCCATGCTCACCACCTTGCGCGAGCACACCTACACCCAGCGCGTGGCCGACATCGTGAAAGTGCTTGGGTTGGACGTCGATATTCCCGGCCCCGGCCTGACCCTGCTACAAGCAGTGCATCACGAAACCGAAATCAACCAGCTGCTGCATCAGCGGCACACACTCGGGGACGCCGTATCGCACCACTGCTTCGTGCTGTCTAAGTCCATCCCCAACGACCGGTTGAGCGCGCTGTATCTCGACCTCAACCGCTATGGCTCAACCTGCGTCTCATCCGCGGTGCTGCGCACCCAGCCGGTGCGACTGGCATCCTTTGCCCCCGACGACCATGTGCTCCTGACCGATGCGAGGACGACCGTCGATCCGGCAGCCGTCCGAGACGCAACCGCCCATACGAGCTACGAGGACGGACCCATCAGCGTGCACAAGGCGACCCGAGAATTCTCCTACGTCTGCATTCCCAGCACACTGGGCACCGTCGTACACCGCGATGCGCTCGACCCGCGTGACCCCATCGGCGCGGATAAACCAATCGTCGCGTACCACCTCTGAGCCTGAAAACGAGACCACAGTGACCCTCGACGACCATCCCGCTCTCACCATCATCATTCCGTGCCACAATGCCGCGCAGAAAGTGCAGCCGTGCCTGTCCTCCCTGCGCGCGCTGAATGCGGTGCTGGACTCCCTAGAAGTCCTATTTATCGACGACCGGTCTGACGACAACACCGTCGATATCCTTCAATCTGCCGCCGCAACCCACCCCAACTGGCAGGTGATCACCCTAGAAGCCAACAGCGGGTCCCCATCGCGTCCGCGCAATGTTGGAATTAACGCCGCTCAGGGCCAGTACGTGCTGTTCATCGACGCCGACGACGAAGTGATCGTGGACTCCGTGCTGGCTCTGCTGCGCGACGCCCACCAGCACCACGCCGATATCGTGCGTTCCCCGCTGATCGTGGACAACGGCAAGTCGCGGTGGGTAGCAAACCGCATCACCGACTTCCCTCACGACGGCACGCACCGGGATCAAGTCATCTCGATCCTCACCCACCAGAGCACCACCGTCTCGACCATGGTCCGCACCCAACTGCTCAGAGAGCACGATGTGCGTTGGCCAGAAGACTTACGCATGGGAGAAGACACCGTCTTCCTCACCGCAGCGTTGCTGGCGGCAACTAGCATCCGATACGTCGACGAGCCGGTGCAGGTTTACCACAAAGCCGTCACCGCCCAGGCGTCCTCAACCCAGCAGTACGGAGAACGTGAACTGCGCAACCACCTCACCGTGTGGTCAGACGTAGACACCCTGCTGCGCCCATTGGATGTGCGCTTTTTCGACCTGCGCGGGCAGGTCGCTTTACAAAGCGTGTTTGAAGCGCTGCGCCTACACGGCACCGGGGACATCACCCGCGCCACACATACCCGTTTCCAGGAATACCTCACCTCCACGGTGGACTGTCTGAACCTCGACTCGCTGCGACCGCGCAACCGAGGATCCATTGCGACACTCCTGGATGGCTCCTATGAAGATTTCGTTCACGACTGCAAACCGCGGCTGCTTATCGCAGGCTACGACCTGAAATTTATCCGTTCCGCCGAGGAAAGCCTGTCCACCGAGTTCACCGTGCGCTATGACGAATGGTCCGGGCACGACACGCATGACCCGGCCACTAGCCGGGACTTGCTGGACTGGGCCGACGTGATCTGGTGCGAATGGCTGCTGGGTAATGCCGTCTGGTACGCCAAGCACAAGCGGGCCGAGCAGCGCCTGATCGTGAGGATTCACCGGTTTGAACTCACCCGGTCCTTCGGGCACCAGATCGCCATGGACACGGTCGATGCGTTCGTCGGGGTCAGCGTGCACACCCTGGAAGAGGCCATCCACACCTTCAACCTGCCCCGCGAAAAAACCGCTGTCATCCCCAATTACCTCGCCCTGGATAAATACACCGCTGCCGACCCTCACAATGAGTCACGCCCGTTTGACCTCGCCATGGTAGGGATCGTTCCAGCGCTCAAAGGGTATCGCCGAGCGTTAGACCTGCTGCTGGCCTTGCGCGCCATTGACTCGCGCTACACGCTGACGCTGTATGGCAAAACCCCCGACAGCCTGCCTTGGCTGATGCGTGACCCCGCTGAACGCAAGTATTTCGAGGACTGCGAGCACTTCATTGAGGACAACGGTCTCACCGATTACGTGCGCACCGCTGGATGGAGCGACTTGCGGTCGACCGTGCACCGTCACGGATTCGTGCTGTCGATGAGCGACCTCGAAAGTTTCCATCTGGCACCGGCGGAGGCGTTTGCCACCGGTAACCAGGGTGTGTTCGTGAATTGGCGCGGCGTTGAGTACATCTACCCGGCCCGCTATATTTTCTCCACGGTCGCCGAAATGGCGGCGTACATTGCGGCGAACCGAGATCTGACCACCTTCACCGCCAACGCTCAGGAGGGCGTGGCGCATGTGCGGGCACGATATGACGTCAGCGGTTTCACTGCATCGGTCAAAGATCTGGTGCGCCGCTCATAACGCCCGCCCTCACCGTGGGATCAGGAGCTCAGCGCTTGACCTCGACATCGAAGCGGTGCACGAGGAGGTCTTTCGCGCCTTCCCACGGCACAATATCGACCGATTTGAGGTAGCGCGGCTCATCCCATGACACGTTAAAGGTCGCAATATCCTGCTGCGACCGCAGCGGAATGTACACGTAATGCCCGTGCCCTTTGAACTCGGTGTAGTTCGCCCCGTGGACCTTAAACTTTTCCTCCTCGCGGAACGTCAGCACCATCAGCGCCCCCCGCAATGGATCCCGTGCAGTTCCCGTCACCGTGAGTTGCGCACTGACACCTTGGCACGGGCGTCCGATGTGATGACGCGCAACACCGTCCGAAGCCAGTGCATGGGGCTGCGCCAAGCTCAGGCGACAACCAGCATCCTTGCTCACCGACCGCAAGCCGACCCCCAGACGCCGTTCAAGCTCCCCGACCACAAAGCGATAAAAATCGGCGGAATAGTGATAGGAAGCCAGTCCCCATTTGTGCTGAGGATCAAATGAACACACCTCGTCGGGAACAAAGAGAACGGGCAGCCCCTCCTCCTGAACACGCTCAGCCAATTCCTGCATCGGCGAGCCAAAAGCCTCCTGCTGTCCTTTAATTTTACTGAGCGCGTCCGCATCGGCGTGCACTCCCGCCAGCGGGCTCGTCGCGAGCGGGGCCGCGATCAGCAACGAACGCTCCCGGCACCCGATGTCATCGAGAAGATCTGCGAAACTGCGCAGAGCATCATCGAAGAGCCGCATATACCGACGGCTTCCAAATCGGGTCAAACGACAGGTTTCTTTCCAACGGGCGACAAAGTCGGTTGAACGCAGTTCCACCGAGTTGGTGATCCGGCCCCCGCCCGGAGTCTCGTACACGCCATCGCGTTCATCCATCAGGTCCCACAGCAGCACATCACATTCTGGGGTGCGTTCACGCAGAACAACTGCCGCCGATCCCGCAATGTCACCCTCCACCATGCGGCGCTGAAACGGCGAGGTTAGACCCGAGGTATCGACATCGATCTCGACCGGACCGCCAAACGCGCTGAGCAACGACTGCCGGGCAATGTAGTGATCGACACTCACGTCATCGGTCGTGACAAATTCCAGAGCATCCCGGCTCACGCAGCTCCCATAGATAACTACCTTGGCAGATCTGCTCACGCCTCATCTCCTTCATGCTTTGGCTGAGTTTCCACCAGTTCCACTCCATCCACACGTATAAATACTGGGGCATTTCCCGCCCACCGACGCACCGAGCACTCAACACGCTGATTCGCACCACCCGGGACCGTCACCTCATATTCAAACATTGAGGTTCGGGAGTCTTGAACAATATAGATGTACCAAAATCCGCTCGGCGACCATGTCATTCCCGTTACCGGCTGATCGTGGCCGATACCATGCATGGCGATCAATACCCGATCACCTGACTCTTTGAGCACCTGTCCGCGAAAACGCATCGCCCCCTGGTTATCACTGTGCACACAAAAATCAAGAGCGTCCCCGAGACGATAAAACGGACCAAGGCTCGTAGCGCTCGCATATAACTCATTGTGCCGCTGAAGTGCCTGCGGATCTTCGCCTAAAACCTGACGCAAACGCTCAGGTTCCAGCGCAGGCCTCAGCCCGCGCCCCGTGCGCTGTTGGAGCACCAGATCACGGATGGCCATTTCCGCCGCGACCAACGCCGCACGGGCGGCCAATGCCTCCTGATCCTCAGCACCCTCGGGTTGAACCACAGCAGCTCCGCTCTGCTGTTGAACCGGCGCTGTCCCGGACTGATCGCCAGCCCCTGCGACATCCACATGGGGCGTCACAGTCTGCAACGGCGGATCGCCGATGAACTCTGCGACTATCCGCTCAATCTCCTCGCGCCGTCTCGCATCGAGCATGGTGGCCCCGAGTCGGTGCACCAGCACCACTTTGAAGATCGCACCGAGCTGGTACAGGTTTCCAAACGACCACTGACCAGAAGGCCGCATCACCAGGTCACCCACAGCTTGAACGTCGAGAAAATCCAGGTCTGAGGCCACATCTCGGATATAGTCGGCGACCCGACGCCGCATCCGTTCAAAGATGTCTATGCGCCACTGGTACCGACCGAATGCACTCTGCGACGGGAAAGCCGGATTGAAGTCAAAAGGTGGCTGCGGCGTACGTCGCAGCGGCAAACCCATCCGGTCGGCAAACTCGGCGGTTTGAGTCGGCCAGGCATCGCCCGCAAACGCTGCCGCTTCAATCGACTTATCGAATCTCCTCACAAGAAGGTAATGCAGCATTTGAGCTTGCGTAAACTCGGGCCGAACCCCGCCTAAAATACTGTGAATCCGACAATCCAGAAACGGATGAAATTCTGCAGCGCCAGCATGGCTGAGAGTAATCGAACCCGCGGTGTGCATGGGACTGCGGAGAACAAACTGTTCAGTCATTTCCAGCTTGGAATCCGGAACCCCGGCGAGCGCAACATCGAGCATCCCCATATAGAGCGACTTTAAATGCTGACGAGTATCGGCGGTGAGCAAGGTCGAGACCTCGAAAGCCTTCGCCCGCTGAGCCAGATAGGTGGCCCGATCCGGGTAGGTCGCTTTGGCTTTCATGCCGTATTGGTGTCCACCGATCAAGAGATCAGGCCGCAACTGTACTCGTTGCCGGTCGGCTAGCGATGTGCCGATAAAGTCCATCAGCACGTCATCGACCACGCTGCGAATGAGGTCTGGACCGCGCTGAATCAACTGTCTGCGATCAATGTGATGGCGATCTGTCAGCTGTGCCATCTCCATGACTTCATGGGCGGCCATAACGTCCGGCGCATACGGCTCGCCAAAGGTCATGAAATGATACCTGCGCAGGTGATCGCTGGTGCCCAGCAAACCCATAATGGCCCGGGAGTCCTTTCCCCCACTGAGCGAAATAGTTTTCCCTGCTTCGACCGTGGCGAGGAAATCCTCGATATCCGCGGCGAACTCATTCAGGCGATCAGCAACGTCGGCATCGGATATCGGCGTGTAACTCACGCCCTTACGCGGGGCGATTTCCGTGATCCCGTCCGGCTGGGCCACGTATTTCACGCCCGGGCGAGTCCTCGATACACCCTCAAGGTAATACTGGTAATCCCCGAGGTGGAACTTGTGGATCATCCAGGCTAAAGAGGTCCGGTTGAACCGTTCGCGTCCACTCAGCCACGGGCCCAGCAGCGCTTGATGGTTAGTCCAGATGAACTCATCGTCAGTCTGCGTGCTGAGCAGCTGATCTGTTCCAGGATGCCCCGCAAACACGGTGAGCTGGTCCTCTCGCACCATGAGTGCGAGGAGGCATTCGGGCACCGCGAGCGGATCTGAACCGTGCTTGTGGTCGGCCAGATCCACTGCTAAGCGGTCAAGGGTGCGCCGGGTGCGCTGTCCCTGCACGATGAGCAGGCCGCCGTCCTCTAGCGGGATGACCGAGGCATCCAAGGCCGCACCGTAGTGGAACAGGATGACCTCTGCAGCACCGCGCCGGTACACATCCACGCGGGGTTCGGTTTCGTACGGCAACCTGCGCCAGATGTCTTCGACGGCGGCGCATGACCGACCGGGTTTCGCCAGGCGGGCGAGAATCACCGACATCCGGGTGGCTCCGACATCGTTCCCGGTGTGTCTACAGAGGTGCCAGCAAAGGTGGGCGCGTGGATTCCCGCGCCGGTGGCGGTCTCGGTGCCCACGTCGAGGTTCAGGCCGGCGTTCACGTCGATGTCCGGCACAAAGTCAGCGGGCCGGGCACCGCCCAGGAACGCCCAGCGAATCGCCTCAAGGGTGCGGCGAGCCGCCAATCCGTCGCCGTAGGGATTCACCGCATTAGCCATCGCCCGATAGGCATCCTCGCAATCGAGCAGGCGTGAAACCTCATCCACCAGCCGATCCCGCTCCGTGCCCACGAGTTTGACGGTTCCGGCCAGAACCGCTTCGGGACGCTCAGTGTTATCGCGCATCACCAGAACAGGTTTACCCAGGCTCGGCGCTTCTTCTTGGACACCGCCAGAGTCGGTCAGCACCACGTCGGCCATAGCCAGAACCTTCGTGAACTCGGCGTACCCCAGGGGTTCGGTCATGATCACGTTCGGGAGACCCACCAGGGGTGGAACCATCGTCTGGCGCACCAGCGGGTTGCGGTGTAGCGGAAGCACCACCGTCAGGTCGGGATATTTCTCGGCGAGCGCGGCCACCGCGGAGGCGATATCTGACATCGCAGCACCCAAGTTTTCCCGCCGATGGGTGGTGACGAGAAGGACCTTGCGCTCACTGTCCGCCGACAGCCGTTCAAGACGTTCGTCGCTGAGCGTCACCTTGCGCGCCGACATGTGCAAAAGAGCGTCGATCACACTGTTTCCGGTGACGATCACGGCGTTCGGATCCACACCTTCTGCGACCAGGTTTGCTTTCGAGATCGCGGTGGGCGCTAAATGCAGCCGCGTGATTTGAGTGGTCAGTTTCCGGTTGGCTTCTTCAGGGAACGGCGAGTCAATGCAACCCGACCTGAGCCCCGCCTCCAAGTGGATCACGGGAATGCGCCGGTTAAACGCTGCAATGGCCGCGCCCATCACCGTGGACGTATCGCCTTGAACTATAACCGCGTCGGGGGCCTGCTCTTCCAGGACTCGATCTACGCCCTCGATCACCCGAGCCACAATGCCATTGAGGCTCTGACCGGCCGACATAATGTCGAGATCCCGGTCGGGAACGATTTCAAAAAGCTGATTGACCTGATCGAGCATCTCCCGGTGCTGGCCGGTGACAACCACGATGCTGTCCATGTCCTCGGCCATGTCAATGGCTTTGATGACCGGCGCAACCTTAATCGCTTCCGGCCTGGTGCCGTAAATGGTCATAACACGCATGGACACCTGATCTCCTTCATCGGGGTCAATTCCTTCGTGAGGCCTCTATTTCCTCAACGAAAGACCTATCTTCCTTGGCGGGACCCATTTCTTGAGCGGGCCTATATCCCTCATGGAGCCTCTCCTCCATGAGCACGATGGTGCTGACCATAAGGGTCAAGGGCTTGCGTTTCGATCACCGGCGCCTCACCAAAACGACGATGACGACCCCGAATACTCTGCCTGCGGGCAGGCACGTTCTGCGGCAATTTGATACGTTCAGGCGGAGCCGGGGCGCGGGTAGACTCCCCCTCTTCCATCGCTGCTTGCAGCAAGCTTGCGGCTTTAGCGGTATCGCCCTGGGCGAGGTTATGCGCGAACCAGCGATATTTGCGCGCAACGGTAACCGCTTCCCCATCCATCACCATGCGCCCGTGATCCATCCAGATGGCCCGGGTGCACATTTCCTCAATGGCTTGGGCCGCATGGTTGACCAGGAATACGGTGCCCGCCCGTTCGAGCATCTGTTTCATGGCGCGTTTTGAACGATCCATGAACACGGCATCGCCCGTCGCTAACGCTTCGTCGATCATTAAGATTTCGGGGCTGGCGGCCAGCGAGATCGCGAACCGCAACCGTGCCCCCATGCCGGAGGAATAGGTCTGCATCGGCAGATCGATGGCATCTCCGAGCGCAGACAGTTCCACCACCGAGTTGAACGCTTCATCGGCCTGCTCCGGAGTCATCCCCATAGCAAGGCACCCGAGTCTGATGTTCTGGGCTCCGGTGAGATGCGGAATCAGCGCGGCGCTCACACCCAGCAGCATCGGCCTGGCACTGGTGAGCACACTGCCTGACGTGGGTGCTTCAAGCCCAGCCAGAACCCGCAGCAGCGAGCTTTTGCCGGAGCCGTTGCGACCGATAATGCCGACGAATTCCCCTTCGGTCACGGAGAACGACACGCCTCGCAGCGCTAGCACACTCACCCGCTGGCGACGGGCACCTAGACGCACGCGAAGACCACGAGATGTTCCCGGCCGAGAGACTTTGGTCGTGGTGTAGCGCAGTCGCACATCGTCGGCGACCACGGAGATTCTGTCGCTGCGTTGCAGGTCCGCTGCCGGGGCCGCAGTGGGGCGGGAGGAGTCTTTGCCCGCGGGCCACAGGTTTCGCATCTCACTGTCCGCCGCCATACTTCGCCTCCTTCTTCCAAAAGAAGATGAATCCGACGACGGTTAGGGCGATACCCCAGCCGAGCAGAACTGCCCACTCTGACCAGTGCGGCCATACCCCCTGCATCAAAATTTCGCGATACATGGTCAAAGCCGCGAAGAGCGGATTCAGGTTGAGGATTGTCACTACCACGGTGTGGTCGAGGAACCGGTCGATCGGGAACAGAACTCCTGAGCCGTACATCAAGATCCGGCTCACAAACCCCATGGCATGGGCCATATCGGGAAAGACGAACCCGATCCGGGCAACGACCAGGGTCATCCCGACGTTGAGTAGGGTCTGCGCCAGCAGCACCACGGGCAGAAGGAGCCAGGTGAGTGTAGGCAGCTCATGCGTGGGAATCACGATGATGGAGATCAGCATGACCACCACCACCGGAACCAAATTGATGGTCTCCTGAACAACGGAGGCAATAGGGATCGCCGCCCGCGGGAACGAGAAGGACTTAATTAGCGATCGTCCCTGGCGCATCACCGAAGTTCCGGCAGTCAGCGCCCGCGCCGAAGATTGGAACATCAACACGCCGATCACAATGAAGGCGACATAATTTTCCGTGCCGCCACCCGCGTGGAGCACGACCCCGAAAATCAGCCAATAAAAAATGACATCGAGTAATGGCTTCAAGATGAGCCACTTGTTGCCCAGCAGATTGCCATGGTGCTGGGAGGCTGCCCGCATCCGGGAGTCCATCAGGATGAAATGCCTGCGCTCCCATAGGTCGCGAATATAGCGGGGAAGCGGTGGCCGAACCCCGACATGCCCGAGGTCTGAGGTGTCCATTCCTTCGCATTGCAATTGCTCGACGAGGGTCACCGCATCGGTTTGGCCCTGCACGCGAATCCCTTTGACGCTCATCCAACTCCCGTCATCCGTCGCGGTGCGACAGCCAGACTGTCATAAAGCTGGCGATAACTGGCGCCAGCCGCTGACCAGGTCCGTTGTCGTGCGCGGGTCCGGCCCTTGCGGGCCAGGTTCTTGCGAAGATCAGGGTCACGTGCAAGATCCCGAACTGCCCGCGCGAGCGCGTTATGCTTACCGGCGGCGACATACAGGGCCGCATCACCGAGGACTTCTCGCAGCGCAGGTAGATCACTCGCGATCACCGGTCGGCCTAACGCCATTGCTTCCACTGGTTTCAGCGGGGTAACCCGGCGGCACACGTCGACGTCGCGCCGGGGTATGACTACGGCATCTAAGGCCTGCTGGTACCCGGTGGCTAGGTCTCGTCCCACCCGTCCGGGCATGTGCACACGCTGGGCGATACCGAGTTCGTGAGCTAGGCGTTCCAGCGCCGGTCGGGAGACTCCGTCACCCACCAGCATGACGTGCAGAGGAAGAGACTGCTCGGCGCCAGCCTCGCTCTGGATCTCGGCGCCAGCGTCATGATGGATCCCGGCCTCGGCCTCGCTATGGATCAGTGTGGCGGCGGCCCGCAGCAGAACATCGAATCCCTCGTAGTCCACGAGCGAGGACACCGATCCGATCCAGAATCCGTCCGACGGTAGTCCGAGTTCGGTGCGAGCGCGAGCGGGCGAGGTCGCACGGTCAAGCAGCTGGTCGTCCACAGAGTTGGGAATCACGGTGATGCGATCAGCCCGGACCCCGCGATCCACCAGCACATCGCGCATGGTGTGCGAGAGCGTCACCACTGCATCCGCTGCCCCGGCGAGTTCACCTTCGCGTCGCGCCAAACCTGTGGCTCGTTCACTGGATGCTGCCCGGGCACGAGCGCGGTCGTCGCGTTTTGAGGCCACCCAGGTTTGTTCCATGAGGCCGCGTACTTCGTACACCCATGGCAAACCGGTGTGGCGGGCCACGGCTTCGGCCACCAGTGCATTGGTGAAGTTTGTGGTGCAACACAGCAGGTGGGGACGATATTTTTCCACCAGCTGCGCTATCTGTTCAGCCTGGGCTTGAAGGCGCTGGGTGGTGGTTTCCGGAAGTCTCGCGCCAAGAATCCGATGGTAGGTGATCGAATCCACCGTATCGGTTGCGCGGGCGAAGACTTTGCCGACGGTGACGGGGTACCCGATGCGGGTGACTCCCTGCACGTCGATTCCCGCGTTCTGGTGGGCCCTGAGCACCTTATGGGTACGCAGTGTGTACCCGGATTGGGTGTGCGGCAGAGAGTTCGTCACGATGTGCAGTGCGCGCAGGGGTACTGGCCCGTCTGTAGCTGAGGCTTTCAGCTCTGTTCGGGCGTGCTGAGCCGTCCACTGCGGCTGGCCCGCTACGGCTCCTAACCGCATCCCAGAGCGCAGCAGGTCGTGTTCGCTGAGTAGGCGTTTCCGGTAGGCCGCTTGGGCACCGCGCGCGCCGGTGAGACTGGTTATGGCTGCGGAGATTTCTCCTGTGTGCCACAGGGCCCGCGCCCGCACCAGGTTGCCTCGGGTTCCGGCCGGGGCGCATGCCATCGCGATGTCTACGTCGTTGAGCTGTAACGCCACGTTGGCGGCCAGACGAGATGTTCGTCCGCTGTCACTGAGTTCTTGGAGCACTCCATGGGCTTGACCGTCTCTGCCCGATAGCAACAGTCCCAGGGCTTTAACCCCCGGGGTTGTGAGCCCGCCCAGAGCGGTGAGTGCAGAGCCGAGCATACGGGCAGGCCGGTAGGGCATACGCCGCGATATTTGCATACCCAACAAAATCGGATCGTCGAGAGCGTGCCTGAACGCGGTGCCTGCCACCAGGGCAGCATTCGAGACAAGTCGATGCGTGCGCGCAACCTGTCTAACTCGCAAGGAGAGGCTCATTGCCGCGTTCCAGCTTTCCGCCGGACCAAAGGGGGGACGTCCGACGGGAAAAGCCTACCTGGGGCATAGTCCCCGGTCACACTCGGGCCGCCAATATCCATCACATGTCAACCACACGGTTGAGGGACATACACCGCACAGCAAAAGATATGCCCGGGGCGGTTATTGGGCGCTCAAATACTCTTTCAGCGCATCAGCAGCCGGGCGCGGAACAAATCCGGTCGCCGCTAACTTCGACAAATCCAGCGTCGAAAACTCCGGCCTGGGAGCGATACCTTCCTTACCCGCGAAGTACTCGGAGGTGGTCACGGGCGTCACCCGGGACCGATCGTGCCCCGTCAGTTCGTACACATCAGCGGCAATATCAGCCCACGACTGGGAGGGGCCCTCGTTGCTGAGGTTGTACACACCCGGCGCCGCGCCACAGCTGAGCAAATGCTCAATCCCTGCAGCGAGATCGTCAGTGAAGGTGAGCCGACCAATTTGGTCGCCCACCACCGTCGGGTCAATCCCGCGGGCCGCAAGGTCTGCCATCGTGCGCACAAAGTTCTTGCCGTCGCCAATCACCCAACTGGTGCGCACCACAAAATGGCGCGGCAGGCTCGACACAATGACGTCACTGGCGGCCTTGGTCTGCGCATACACACCGAGCGGGCTCAAACCCTCCTCTTCGGTATGCACCTCACGGGTACCGTCAAATACATAGTCGCTGGACACGTGCACGAACTGCGCGCCGAAATCGCGCGCTTTGTCCACCAATCGCGCAAGACCCGTGACGTTGACCGCCCACGCATCCGCGCGCCCCTGCGAGGTTTCGGCGAGATCCACCGCGGTGTACGCGGAGGCGTTGACGATGACACCGAAACGAGAGAAATCAAAGGCATCCACCGATGCCGGATCGGTGAGATCCAGCTCGTCGCGGTCAATACCCACCACTTCGCGTCCGGCAAACCGGCCACCGCCCGCTTCGGCGCGCGCCAAAACTGCCCGCCCAAGCTGACCACCTGACCCCACCAGCAGCACGGGCTTCGCCGGCATGGGCGTGACGTCCTCCAACATGGGATGGGCAAGGTCTTTATCAGAGCGTTCAGCCTCATCCAACGGAATCGGCCAGTTAATAGCGACCGTCGGATCCGCCAGGTTGAGGAAGGTGTACTGCGCCTGGGCATCAGCCGACCAGTGGGCATTGACGAGATACGTGTAAGCGGCGGGCGCCTCAATCGTCTGGAAACTGTTGCCCACCCCGCGCGGCACAAAAATTGCCGTCGACGGATCAATCTCATGCGTGTAGACGGTTCCGAAACTCGGGCCTTCCCGCAGATCCACCCACGCCCCGAACACGCGACCAGTCGCCACACTGATGTACTTATCCCACGGTTCTGCGTGAATACCTCGGGTCACTCCAACTTCCTGGTTAAAGGAAATGTTGTTCTGCACCGGTCCGAGGTCCGGCAGGCCGAGGGCAAGCATCTTCTCGCGCTGCCAGTTCTCTTTAAACCATCCGCGCGCATCTCCGTGCACCGGAAGATCCAGGACGAGCAGTCCGGGAATAGGGGTGGTCCGAACCGCTAGTTCCTTGGTGGTCATCGGTTTCCTCTCGCTGATCGCTTATCCGCTGTCTTGGCTACCGGGGCATCTACTGCCGGCGCTGTCAGTGCCCGGTTTTGGCGTACTTCGCTTCGGTCGCGGCCTTCTGAGGACGCCACCACGCTTCATTTTGGCGATACCAGTCGATGGTCGCGACCAGGCCAGCCTCGAAATCGCTAAAGCTTGGGGCCCACCCCAATTCGGTGCGCAGCTTCGTGGAATCAATCGCGTACCGCATATCGTGCCCGGGACGATCAGCGACATGGTCATAGGCGTCAACATCCTGACCCATATGGGTCAAAATTAGCTCGACCACATCTTTGTTGTTTTTCTCGCCGTCGGCGCCGATGAGATAGGTTTCGCCGATCCGACCCCGGTTGAGAATCGCGAGCACCGCGGAGGAATGATCGTCAGCGTGGATCCAGTCCCGCACGTTCTGGCCCGACCCGTACAGGCGCGGACGCACCCCGTCGATCACATTGGTGATCTGGCGCGGAATGAACTTCTCCACGTGCTGACGCGGACCATAGTTGTTCGAGCAGTTCGAGATCGTGGCCTGCACACCGAAGGACCGCACCCAGGCGCGCACCAGCAGGTCTGAGCCCGCTTTGGTGGACGAATAGGGGCTCGACGGGTTGTACGGGGTGGATTCGGTAAACCGCTGCGGATCATCCAGCTCCAGATCGCCGTACACCTCGTCCGTGGAGATGTGGTGGAATCGGGTTCCATGCTTGCGGGCCGCTTCCAGCAGCGTGAAGGTTCCGATCAGGTTCGTGGTCAAAAACGGTGACGGATCGTGCAAGGAGTTGTCGTTATGCGACTCCGCCGCATAGTGAACAACCGCATCCGCTTCACCCACCAGGCGGTCCACGAGCTGCGCGTCGGCGATGTCCCCCACCACCAGCTCGCAGCGGTCAGCCGGAAGCCCGTCCAAGGATGCCTTATTGCCCGCGTACGTCATTTTGTCGAGCACAACCACACGGTCGTCAGTGTGCTGAAGGACGTAGTGGACAAAGTTTGATCCAATGAATCCGGCACCGCCGGTAACCAAAAGTGTGCGCACGTCAGTGTCCCTCTCGTTCCAAAATGTTCAGCAGGTACGTCCCGTAGCCACTCTTGACCAGGGGCTCAGCGCGTTCGCGCAGTTCATCATCGCTCAGGTATCCCATGCGCCAGGCAATTTCTTCCGGGGCTCCGATGGAAAGTCCCTGACGCTTTTGCACGGTGCGGATGAAGTCGCCGGCCTCAGCCAGTGAATCGAACGTCCCGGTGTCCAGCCAGGCGGTTCCCCGGGTCAGCACCTCCACGTGCAGCGAACCGTCCTCCAGATACAGCCGGTTGAGATCAGTAATCTCCAACTCTCCGCGCGGGGACGGCTTCAGCGACTTCGCGAACTCCACCACCCGGTTATCGTAGAAGTACAGTCCCGGAACCGCGAGGTTGCTGCGCGGATGAGCCGGTTTTTCCTCCAGGGAGACGGCAAAGCCGTTCTCGTCCATCTCGACCACGCCGTACGCCGTGGGGTCAGCCACCCAGTAACCAAAAACAGCGGCGCCTTCCACATCGGTGTACTGCCGCAGCTGCGTGCCCATACCCTGACCGTAGAACAGGTTATCGCCGAGGATCAGGGCGACCTTTTCCTGACCAATATGTTCTTCGCCCAAGATGAATGCTTGGGCGAGACCATCGGGCGAAGGCTGCACCGTGTAGGTCAGGTTAATCCCGAACTTGCTGCCATCACCCAGCACACGCTGGAACGACTGGGAATCTTCGGGCGTTGTGATGATCAGGATGTCCTGGATTCCCGCCAGCATCAGCGTTGAGAGCGGGAAGTAGATCATAGGTTTGTCGTAGACCGGCATCAGCTGCTTAGACACGCCGATCGTGAGCGGATGAAGTCGGGAACCGGTTCCACCGGCCAAAATAATGCCACGCATGGTCACTAGTGTGACACGCGCGATCCCGAAGATGGCCCCAATACCGGCGTTACGATCCTTCGTGCTCGTCACAGACGCGTTGAAGAATCTCTAAATAGCGGCGCGCAAGAATGTCATCGTCCGCGTGATCGGCCACCCAACGCCGACCCACATCGCCGCGATCCAGCTCCTCGCGGTGCGATTGGAGCCGGCGCCACAGGTCAGCCAAGCCTTGCGCATCCCCTGGCGCAAGCACATCTCCCGCCCCCGAATCCCGCAGCACCTGGGCAGCCTCACCATCCAGCAGACCGGTAATGTGCCTGCCCACCGCGAGCACTTCAAAGAGCTTGGACGGGATCGTCCAGCGGAAAGGTTCCCAATCTCGCAGGGACACCACCACCGTGTCGGCCCATAGGTAATGCCCCATCACCTGTTCGGGCGGAATCCGATCGTAAATGGTCACCGGAGCCTTGGTGCGGGCCACTAGCTGCGCCAGGCGCTGTCGGTCCGAACCGTGTCCGATCAGGCGCACCGAGATCGGAACTCCCGCCTTTGCGAGCGCTGCCGCCGCGTAGACCAGCGTGTCAAGGCCCTGGCTGCGCCCCATATTCCCCAGATACAGGCAGTTCAAGGGGCGTCGCGCTCCCTCATCCTGGCCCCGACCTACCGGCGGCAGCAGAGGCCGGTGCGCAAGATCCGTGCCGTTGCGCACCACGTCCACCCGCCGGATACCGCGCCCGCGCAGCACCTGGGCAAAATGTTCGGTCGTGGTAATCACATGATCAGCCGTGCGCTGACCGTTGGTGATGGCCCGGTGCACGCGCACCTTCACCTCAGCGATCAGCCTGGCGTCACGGGAGAGCCCGCCGGTGTGCGTCACCAGGTCCGGCCAGGCATCGCGCATTTCCACGACCATCGGCAGACTGTACCGGCGTGCCAGTGCCCACGCGGCGAGCAGTGTGGGGATCGCTGGCACGGTCACCACGATCACCTCGGGGCGCGCCTCAGGATGTCGCCATAACCGGTCCAATCGGTATGCCATAGACGCCGAACTCACCAGGTGATCCAGGGTTCTCGTGATGATGTCCTGGCCGTGCATCAGGTGAGCGACCCGCAGGATCCGCTCACCCTGATCACCTCGCTCGACCCGCCCCACCCGGTGGCGCCCTCGTTCAGCGCGGGGAATGCGGCCACTGGGATAGTGGGGCCGGGGGCAGACAACGAAGAGCTGGTGCCCAGCTTGTGCGAACCGGCGCGCCAACGCGCCCCAGCGACGCTGCGGTGCCCCGGTTTCCGGGGCGTAGTAGTGGGTGAGGAGCGCGATTCTCATCTCATGAGGTGGTGGGAGCTTCGAGGGAGGAAGGGGAGCGGCCCGGGTTTACACCCAGCCTAGACACCGTGGGCAGTGGGCACAGTGCCATTGAGGGTGGCAAACCTCAGCTGACGTCGACCATCAGTCTGAACGCAACCCGGACTGTGAATCGGCGGCGTCACCGTGGCGGTCCGGGCTGTCCTGGCCCTCGCGCTCGTCGTCGCGATGATCATTAGCGTCGCACTCATCGTTGGTGTCGTACTGATCGTCGCGATGCGGATCGGCGTTGCCGCGCGGATCATCAGCGTCGCGCTGCTCACCGTTACGGCGCTGCTCGCCTTGATCAGCCACATGATCACCGTCATCACCCGAGCCGGGTGCTTCACCTGCGTCACCCCGAACGGTCTGGTCGTAATCGAGACCGTAGTACTGGAAAATCTCGCGTTCTTCCTCCGGGGTGAGATGCCCGTCGGCATCCAGGGTCGGAGCCGCTTTGACCTCGTCGCGATCTCGCACCAAGTGCACCGCATCATCGTCAATCCGCGCTAGCGCCACCGGGACAAAAACTTCCTTGGTTCCGAACAGGCCCATAGTCACCGTCAAGAAGGTGGGGTGCTGAGTGCTGTCGTCGAGATAAATATCCCCGACTTTGCCGATTTTGTGGCCATCGGCTCCGAACACGGAGGCATTGCGCAGAGCACGGTACTGCTCCTGGACGCCCTTGGACTCCGCATGGCTTGATCGTGGGCCGCCCGATGTGGGCTGAGATTCGGCTGAGGAGATCTCCGAGGTGGGTTCCTGTGCCTCGGCCATCACATCAGTGTCGGGAGTCGGTTCAGACTGCTGTATGCCGTTCAGGGCGGAATCCTCCATGTCAACTGTGCCAGGTTTGCTCATCGGGCGAACACCACTGCCATCGGGGTTTGCTCACGGCCTTGTCCCAGGGGATTATCAGCGAACTGCAATTCATAGTATTCGCTGCTTTCCGGCGCCGCCTTGCCGAGCGTGTTGCGACCAATATCGTTGGCATCCATCACTACCGTGCCGGTAAAGGTGTCGCGCCATGCGGGCGGCACCGCATCCAGCACCACCCGGTTTAAGAAGTCGGCCACAATGTCGGGATCTTTAGGCGGAAGTTTCGCCGAAACATTCGCCGGATACACCGAGTACTCAGTTGGGCCATCAATAGCCCGGACGTTACCGCCCACCACCTCGTAGAACAGGCCCTTACGACCAATCAGCTTACCCACCGCACCGGCCGCTGACGCCAGCAATACCCGCGGCAGACCCGCTTCCTGAATCGCTAAATGCATGGTCACCGGATCACCGAGACCAATACCGGCAGGGGTTCGCGCCACGTATTTCGACAGGTTACGAGCCCAGATCCCGGGATGAATGTCCCAGACGAAATAGGACCGGCCCTGCATAATCGCGATGATTTTTTCGCTCACCGTCAGGTTCCAGGGGCGACCCACCGTCGCATCCCAGTGCGAGTCATCTTCATCAGCGGTTGCGAGGTGAGCGTCCAACGCCTCGAAAAAGTCCCGCACATACCCGCCGATTGACGAGGCCATCTCGGTTTCCGCCGTAAACTTCCCGGTGCGCAGCGGATACCGACGGACCATTCCGCCACCCACCGAGGCCGGCATCGCCAAGTCAAGGTTCTTCCCCTCGTTGGAGGCTAGCACCTCCTTCGGTGCGGGTTCGTCATGCGCCCCGTGGTCATCGCCCTCAGAAGCGGCGGCTAGACCCTCAGCGCGGAGCCAGTTGTCATCCTCAATCGAGGATTCAAGCAGTTCTCGAAGCCACAGCTCCAGCAAGTAGATGCGCCATAGCGGAGCGGAATCCGTGGCGAGTCGACCCGCGATGTAGGCGTCAAACGCATCCAGAGCAGCCCGCTGGTTTATCCACGGCCGCGCGCCCAAGGTCGATGAACGCAAAACTGCGTGCACCGAGCCCTTCAGCCGGGTAAACCATTCGTCGTCGTCAATTGTCCGCGTCGGCGCAGCCGGTGTTTCCTGGATCTCAGGCGGAAGAACGCGTTCGCAGGACGCCAGACCCGCGGGACCCACCGCAGACAGCACCCGAGCATCCGCGCAGGGCAGCACCAGATCCACGCCGCACGCTGCCGCGGTATGGCAGACCGCTTCAATATCGTCTGCCCGTACCCCGGTGTTGGCCGCACTCGGGGCAACGCTCACACACGATGAGGAAGCTACATCGACCGGATCGGGAAGACGCACAAGATCATCAATGCATAGCCGTTTACGCCGAGCCTGCGCCACCTTTTTAGCCAGTCCGGTCACCGTCTGCCGCGCCTTATCCACCGTGTGCCGGGCGCGAGTCACCACATCCAGGCCAGAAACCGTCACCTGGGTGTCATCAAACACCTCCGCGACCTGTGGCTTCGGTGTTGACGCCAGCAAACCCGCACCGGGAAGGCCCGTGGTGTCCACCACCAGCGGCACTGTCTCGGCAAGCTGACGCATCGCACAAAAATGAGCGTATTCCGCGAGGGTGCGCGGCGGCGCAGACCGAGTTCGCAAAAACAGTCCGAGATCGCGTTTGAACTGGTCCGTCGACGGATGAAGATCGCGGTGCGCCGTCGCCGACCCCAATCGATCCACCACGATCTGGGCACGCGGACCGAGTGCCTGAACACTGTGAGCGCTGCGGGTTGCCGCCGACCGCACCGCAACCGTCGCCAACGCCGGGGCATCCTCAGGCAGATCAGTTGCCGACCAGGCCCCCAGCGCAAGCGCGACCGCGGCCGTCGCAGCGTCATCGGTCATCGCAATTCCCACCGCCGGGCCAGTGACCTCGTCGTGTCCTGCGACGCGATCCGGTGAGAACGCGGATTCGAGCGCTAAACCAACCGCCTCCACCACACCGGTGGAATCACCCGCATCAGCAGCGCGGCGTCCCCGCGACGTTCCCCGCGGCCGCCCGTTGTTCACGCGCTCAAAGCAGCACCGCCGCACATCGCCGTCAGCGTGGATCCGCACGATCTCATCGGCGCGTACCCGCTGAATACCAGCGATCAACGTATGCGAGGACTGACCGTCGGCATCGCCGCGCACATAGGCGTACGCCTGTTGCGGATCCGGACCCAGCTCATACCCTGCACTGCGCAGTGCCCACACCAGTTCAGGTAGCTGCGCAGCCACTGTTACCGCTACAGCCTCGGGGGCATCAGATGCGGACGGATGGTGCACATGAAAGAACAGAGGCGATGCTGCCTGCCCATGCCTGGCAAGGACCAGCCCGTCAGAAGTCGGGATCACAGCGGCCCACACCTCGGGGCCTTTGGCCTGCGGCTGGTCCGCACTCACACAATCGGTCACCTCGTCCAACGACAAATTGCAGCGCCCGACAAAAGCCGCTGGGCCAGCCTCGGGCCCATTAAGACCGACGACATACTGCCTTGCGCCGGTCATGGGCCCGGGAAGGTCTGACATAACGGGATCCTGTTCGTTCAAGGGGTCAACATGTCATGGTGTGCACGATCTTCGCGGCAGGTCACCGCAGGGTACACCCCTCCAGCATCCCACGTTCGCAGTCATGTATCGACCCAGGATCCGCGGGTTCATCGCTCATTCGACTGGTGGTCGGGACCATCTACCTGCGTCGGGCCGAACTCGTCAAGAGGTTCCACCAGAATCATCGTCAGAAATTCACGCACGTCCTGACTCACCGACACCGCTCCCCCGAGCCGCCGATAAACAGACAAGGAATCCACCATCGAGAGCAGAATCCGGGCTGCACAATCTGGATCCACCCCCGGCTTCAAGCCACCCTCAGCGGCAATAGCTCCCAGGCAACCGCTGATCATCTCAACCACGCACTGGTTTCGCTGCACAACTCGCTCGCGCGCCGGATGCCGCTCCTGCAGTGATTCCAGCTGCAACACCGAGAACAACGAGTTGAGCTGGTGCGCCTGCTCTAAACGGTCGAGAAGTTCCACTAAATAGAGCAGAGCCTCTCGCCCTTTAGTGCCAGCCCGCTGAAATTCGTGATCGCGATTGGCTTCTGCAATATCGAGAACGGCTTCAAGAAGCTTTTCCTTCGACGTGAAATGGTGCAGCATCCCCGGATGCGAGATGCCAACCTGCGCCGATATATCGCGCAGGCTCGTTCCCCGATAACCACGCTCCGCAAATAGTTTCGCGGCGCATTGAAGTATTTCTCGCCGTCTTCCTTCGCCCTTTACGTAATTCCTGTGCTGCAACAAGCTCGGGACGACCTTTCTGTCTGACAGCCACGCCGCTGAGGCTGCGACTGACATCGTGGAATTGTTACCCGTTCACCTACGAGACATAAACCGCCATCGGGATGCTCGCGGGCGGCAGTATGCTAACTCAACGATGTCCACCCTCTCTGAGATATCCCTTCCCAGCGACAGAAAATTAACGAGGTGGAATCAGCGACAGCGCCGCGGACTCACCCGGCGCGGCCCCGCGAGCGCAGCAACAAATCCGCCAGTTGCACGGCATTGAGCGCCGCTCCCTTCCGGAGGTTATCGCCCACCACAAACAGAATCAGGCCCTTGTCGTCGGGAACGGATTGATCCGTGCGAATCCGTCCCACCAGCACGTCGTTGATTCCAGCCGCATCAATCGGAGTGGGGACATCCATGAGCTGAACCCCCGGCGCCGACGCCAAGATGTCGCGGGCCTCATCCGCCCTCAGCGGCTGATCGAACCGGGCATGGATAGCCAAAGCATGACCGCTAAAGACTGGTACCCGCACGCAGGTACCGGACACCAAAAGATCCTCGATCCCAAGAATTTTGCGAGACTCGTTGCGCAGCTTCTGTTCCTCAGACGTTTCTTCGCTGCCGTCCTGCACAATGTCCCCAGCCAGGGGCAATGCATTAAAAGCAATGGTCTTCGCGTACACGTTCGGCTCAGGGAAAGTCACTGCCGCCCCATTGAGCGCAAGGGTCTCTGCCTGATCGGCGACCGCACGTACCTGACCCGCCAGCTCATCCACCCCGGCACGCCCAGACCCTGATACTGCCTGGTACGACGAGATCTGCAACTGAACCAGCTGCGCCCGGTCGTGCAGCGGCTTGAGAACAGGCATCGCCGCCATAGTTGTGCAGTTCGGATTGGCGACGATACCCCGCGGAGTATCATCCAGCACCTCGGGGTTCACCTCGGCCACCACCAGCGGCACCTGGGAGTCCAGCCGCCACGCCGAGGAGTTATCGACAACGACCGCCCCGGCCTCAGCAAACCGCGGCGCCAGATCCCGTGAGGTTTGTCCACCCGCCGAAAAGATCGCAACGTCTACCTGCTGTCCCGGCGAGGTGAGATCCGCGATGGCTGCGTCTTCCACCTCGATGTGTTCACCCCGGCACATCACCGTGCGCCCGACCGAACGCGCGGATGCGAACGCCCGCACCCGGTCTACGGGCAGATTCAGTTCGTCGATCAGGCGCAGCACCACACGGCCCACTTGCCCGGTAGCGCCCACAACGCCGAGCACCGCACCGCGACGGTGCGGCGAAGCATCAGATTGGGGGTGCGGCTTAAGGTGCGATTCAGCGGTCGACGCGGCGGGCGACGCGGTGTGCGACGCAGCGGTCTGGCCCGGGAACCCCTGGGGGTGGCTGTCTGTCATCGTCCTGTCCCTCCGTACACAACGGCTTCACCGTCATCTGAATCTAGGCCGAACGCCGTATGAATCGCACACACCGCATCCTGCACCCGGGACGCCTCCGTCACGACGGAGATTCGGATCTCCGAGGTTGAGATCATGTCAATGTTGATTCCTGCCCCGGCGAGCGCGTGGAACAGGGTGGCCGACACTCCGGGCGAGGACTTCATTCCCGCTCCGACCAGCGAGACCTTGCCAATCTGGTCGATGTAGCGAACTTCTTGGAAGCCGATGCGTTCTTGTGCCTGTTCCAGTGCGCTGATCGCTGCGGGCGCGTCAGATTCAGGCAGGGTGAAGGAAATCGCGGTGGTGTTGTCCGTGGTGGACACATTTTGCACGATCATGTCGATATTGGCGCCAGTCTGGGCCACAACCTCGAAAATCGCGGCGGCTTTGCCGGGCTGATCGGGCACCTCCACCACGGTGATCTTGCCTTCGCTGAGATCGTGCGCGACGCCGGAGATGATCGGCTGTTCCATCGTGGCTTCCTCCTTGGAGGCTATCGGGGGATTGCTGAGGGAGGTCTGCGGGGCCGCCTGGCTTGCGGGTAGAGCCGCCTGGTTTGCGGGCGGGGCCGGCTGCTGAATGTCGGCAGCGTCCTGTTGAATGTCCGGCGGCACCTGCTGGGCGCGGGCAGCGGGAGCGTCGAGCACCCGCGCCGGCGGATCGTCGGGGTCAAGCAGCACGTCGCGCTTATTTTCAGGGGCCACAATCGTCCCGACGCGTCCGCTGAAAGACGAACGCACGTGCAGCGTAACTCCGTAGCGGCGCGCATATTCCACGCAGCGCATCATCAGGATTTTCGATCCCGAGGCTGCCATTTCCAACATCTCTTCAGGGGAAATAACGGGGATACGGCGAGCGCGCGGCACAATCCGCGGATCGGCGGTGAACACGCCGTCCACATCGCTGTAGATCTCACAGACATCGGCATCTAGTGCTGCCGCGAGGGCGACAGCGGTGGTGTCTGACCCGCCACGACCGAGCGTCGTAATGTCTTTGGTGAGGCGGGACACACCCTGGAATCCGGCCACAATCGCCACGTCGCCAGCGTCGAGCGCCTCTAGGACCCGGCCGGGGGTCATATCGAGAATGTGCGCTTTGCCGTGGATGCCATCGGTGATGACTCCCGCCTGCGAACCAGTGAAGGATCGCGCCTTAACTCCGAGCCCGTTTAATGCCATGGACAGCACGGCCATGGAGATCCGTTCGCCCGCGGTCAGCAGCATGTCTAGTTCCCGCGCCGGAGGTTTATCGGTTACGCGGGCTGCGAGATCCAGCAGGTCATCGGTGGTGTCACCCATAGCCGAGACCACAACCACGACTTCGTGCCCAGCCTGGGCGTACCGGGTGATGCGCCGGGCGACCCGCAGGATGCTCTCCGCATCAGCGACGGATGACCCGCCATACTTTTGCACGATGCGGCTCATGCGTGGATGTCCTTCCGGCCGTGGGCTTCTCGGGGATGAGGGTGCAGCGAACTGGGGTCACACATGGGGAGGGATGACTCCTGGGTCAGGTCGCCTGCACAGCGCGCCCAGTTTACGACGCCCCGCACCCCGTTTTGCGTTCACGTCCGCCACCGCTATGACATTTCGCTATCGACACTGCGGTATGTAGCCACCGACATTGCGGTATGTAACCACCGACAAGGCCGCGTTTTGCTACCACACGGCGTCATATAGCGATCAGCACTCTAACCTTTAGCGCTCACCGCTGCGGTATGTAACCATCAATGGCTTGTCATACGGCACCATCGGCGGCTTGTCATGCGACAGATTGTTGGGCTGCCCGCATTGCGGCGATCTCGTCCAGCCAGATCCTGGCCCGCGCATCGGACGGCATCCGCCAATCCCCGCGCGGCGACAGCGACCCTCCCGCGAGCACTTTGGGCCCGTTGGGAATGGCAGACCGTTTGAATTGCTGGGATACGAACCGGCGACAGAACACCTCAAGCCAATGGTCAATCTCCTCGCGGGTATAGGCCCGACGATCCGCATCACGATAACCAGGGGGCCAACTTCCTCTCATCTGATCGGACCACGCCGCTTCAGCGAGCAGAGCCGTTTTACGCGGACCATAGCCGCGGCGCAGCAGATAGTAGAGCGCGAAGTCGTGCAGCGCGTACGGCCCGATGGTGTCTTCGGTGGACTGCACCTGCCCACTCTCTCCTGCCGGGATCAGCTCGGGGCTAATTTCCGTGCCGAGAATGGAATCGAGGACATCGACGGTGTCGGTTCCCAGGTCGCCGGTGTCGATCACCCACCGGATGAGATGTTGAATTAGTGTTTTCGGAACCCCAGAGTTCACCGTGTAGTGGGACATGTGATCGCCCACCCCGTACGTACACCAACCGAGTGCGAGTTCGGAAAGATCACCGGTTCCTACGACGATTCCGCCCCGCTGGTTAGCCAAACGGAATAGGTAGTCATAGCGCAGACCAGCTTGCACATTTTCAAAGGTGACGTCGTAGACGGGCTTACCGCGCCCGAAGGGGTGACCCATTTCTTCGAGCATGCGGGTGGCAGCCGGACGAATATCAATGGTTTCAAACGTGACGCCGGTGGCTTCGGCCAGACGCTGAGCGTTGGTGCGGGTGTGGTCACTGGTGGCAAAACCCGGCATGGTGAAGGCGAGAACGTCCCGGGCTGGTCTACCGAGAACCTTCATGGCGCGCAGGATCACCAGTAGGGCGTGAGTGGAGTCGAGCCCTCCGGACAGGCCTATGACGGGACGGGATCCTCCGTCACGATCTCCGCCGATGGACCGCAAGCGTTGCACTAGGCCCGCGACTTGAATCTGGAATGCTTCGTAGCAGTCTTGTGCGAGCCGGTCGGCATCCTGCGGAACGAATGGGAACCGTGCGACGGGGCGCCGCAGCTGTGAACCCCGGGCCAGCGGCCTCCTGTTCGCGCTTTGAGGATCGCGAAGATGCACCTGGATGCGACGATATTCTGCGGTGCGCTGCGCGTGTGTGCGCCGGTTGTCGTCGAAGGTTCCCTGGCGCAGGCGTTCAGCCAGCAGGCGCTCAACGTCAACATCGACGACCGTGGCTCTCGGCCCCGTGGGGAAACGCTCAGTTTCTCCAAGCAGGTCGCCGTTTTCGTACACGAAGGTTTGTCCATCCCAGGCCAGGTCAGTGCTGGATTCTCCCTCCCCTGCGGCGGCAAACACATAGGCAGCCGCGCACCGCGAGGACGCCGACCGGGCCAGCAACTTGCGGTCTTCTGCTTTACCAATTGTGATCGGGGAACCGGACAGGTTTGCGAGCACGCTCGCTCCCGCCAGCGCCGCCTCTGCGCTGGGTGGGATCGGCACCCACATGTCTTCACAAATTTCGACATGGAGTGTGCACCCGTCGATCTCTGCAATATCGAACAGGAGATCTGGGCCGAACGGTACGTCCTGGCCCAAGACCTGGGCTGCGGGGATGGTCTCATCGGGCGACGTGGAGCCAGCAAGTCCCCCGGATGCTGAGGAGGTGGCGGGCACGGGTGCGGACGGAAGGGATATGGCTTGCCCTCGCTGATCGTCGCCGGGCGCATACCATCGCCGCTCATAAAACTCGCGGTAGGTCGGCAGATTCGATTTGGGGATGATTCCGAGCACGGCGCCGCGGTGGAGGACGGCTGCACAGTTGTAGACGCGGTTTTGTTTGACCAGCGGCAGGCCAACGACCACGAGGGGGATGAGATCGATGGTTGCCTGCGCTATCTCTGCGAGCGCGGCCAGTGCCGCTTTCAGCAGGGGCGCCTGCAACACGATGTCATCTAATGAATAGCCGGTGAGGGACAGCTCAGGGAAAACAATCAGGTCAGCGCCTTCTGTGGCGCAGCGACGAATTTCCTGGATGTGCCGGGCGGCGTTGGTGGCGGGATCAGCAAGCGACACCGGAACGGTGACGGCGGCTACCCGGATGAAGCCCTGGTCATAGGCGCAGTCGATACTCACAAACCCAACTTAGCAAGCCGGTCTATACGCTGCGCCGTCCCGCGAACGCACGGCCGAGAGTTAGTTCGTCGGCGTAGTCGAGATCGCCGCCGACGGGCAGCCCAGAGGCGAGTCTGGTGACTGCGATGTCCATCGGGGCGAGCAGGCGCGATATGTAACTCGCTGTGGCTTCCCCTTCGATGTTGGGGTCCAGGGCGAGAATCACCTCGCGGGTTTCACCAGAGCCGAGGCGTGCCATGAGTTCTTTGATTCGCAGGTCGTTGGGGCCGACTCCACCGATGGGGTCGATAGCGCCGCCGAGCACGTGGTACCGCCCTTTAAATTCGCGCAGACGTTCAATGGCGACGACGTCTTTAGATTCCTCCACCACGCAAATTATGTCGTCGGTGCGGCGGGCATCAGCGCAGATCCGGCATCGATTGTCTTGCGCAAATGTTCCGCATACTTCGCAAAACCGCACTTTTTCTTTGGCTGAGATGAGGGCGTCGGCGAGCTTGCGGATCTCTGTGGCGTCGGTGTCCAGCACGTGAAAAGCGAGGCGCTGGGCAGACTTCGGGCCGATGCCCGGCAGTTTGCCGAACTCCTCGATCAGGTCCTGAACTATGCCTTCGTACACGCGTTTAACTTTAAGTCACTCATACGACGATGCGTGCACGCAGCCTGGCTCGGTGTGCACCGCAATGGCAGATGCCTTCTCGGTTTGCCGTCACTCCCCGGGTTTGGTGTCGATCACTTCGAGCACTTTGCCGCCGAGAACTGTGGCGATAACCTCACGACCTGCGGTGATGGCTCCTGGTCCGGCGTCGGCGTCATCAGGGGATGCCCCGCCGGTGGGATCTTCATCCTCGGGTAGAGCCTCCTGCGAACGCAGTGCTTGATGTCTCAGCCCTGCCCGCGCGGATTCTCGGGCGGCTTCTCTGGCGAGCGCTGCCCCGCTCATCCGCGGGGTGGCTGTTGCCGAAGGGTGGACGGAGGTGCTGGGCGTTCCCGCAGACGGTGCGGCAGGTGTCATGGGCGACGACGAGCTCAATGGCGGGGTTGCCGGTGAGTTCAACGCCGAATTCACGGGTCGATTCGCCGGCGGGTTTACGGACTGGGCAGCCTGCGGTTGAGCGTGGCTTTCCTGGGCTACGCGTTGGAGTTCCTGCGCCGCGGCCAGCAGCGCATCGTTGCCGTCGCGGTGGGCTTTGATCGCTGCCCTCAGGGCCGATGCCCCGTGGGTGCGTGGATGGTCTGGGCCGAGACCATCGCGCCCGACTGACTCCGGCAGGGGGCCGCTCCATGCTGACGTCGCCGAACTAGCTGATGATGCCGAACGATTGGCCCGTTGCCCGGCGGCCTGGTCACCGCAGTGGCCGCTAGGGCGGGCACTAGCCTGGGCACTGGGGCGGGCGCTGGCCTGGGCACTGGGCCGCCAATCGTCCTCCGGTGGGGGCAGTTGATCGTCCGGTGGCAGTACCTGGTCGTCCGGTGGCGGCACCTGGTCGTCGAGCGGCGGCACTAGATCATCCGGTATGGGGGACCGGCTATATCGGGGTGTGCCCCCGCGCGGAGGTGAGGCGATCTGCGCGGGTTCGGTCCCGGTGGGTGCAGCCTCAGGCTTGGCTGGGTCAGCCGCCGGCCTCATGGATGCAGCCTCAGGCCTAGCCGGCGCGCTATCGGGCCTTGTGGGTGCGGCCTGTGGTTTAGGGGGTGTGACCTCGGGTGTAGCGGGTGTTGTCTCCGTCCTCGCGGGCGCTGCCTGTCTGCTCGGCACGGCGGACGGGGTCGAACCATCGGCGACCATCGCGGTCACGGTGACGTCGAGGTGCAGGATCTGTCGGACTGCTTGCGCCATATTGTCGGCGGCTGTTCCGCGACCAAATGCGTCAACTAGCCCCTGCGACCGGAAGCCGAGCACGAGCTGCTGACCGTCGAATGCGTGTGGCTGCGCGTTCTGGGAGATCAACGCCCAGGATGGACGCCTAATACCGTGCAAGGCACCCATCAGAGCAGACCAATGTCCGCGCAGTTCCTCGGCGCGGTCAGCCCCAGCACCCGGGGGCGTGGGTGCGGTTGGTGTCACGTCAGCTGGTTGCTGAGCCGAGATATTTTGTCCCTGAGCCGAGCCTCCTTGCGGGGAGGATGAGGTGCCATGCGGCTGAGTAGCCTTGTCGTGCGGGGAGGATGAGTTATCCGATCCGGCGGACGAGCCCGGAATCCGGGCGACTTCACCCCAGCCGTCGTCAAGGGCCTGCTTCGGCGCTTGCGCCGGGGCGGGTGTGCTCGAATGATGTTGTTCCGCGACAGGGTGGCCTGCGGGGGCGGAGACCTGGCTAAGGGCCGACGTGGGCGCGGCGCCCGGGGTTGCTTCCCGGGCTCTACGTGCCGACTCTGCTCGCTCGCGCGCTATCTGACGTGCGCGTTCACGACCCGATACGCCCTGAGCGTTGGACATCTCAGCCGTAGGGGGCGCGGGGGCCACCGGGGAGGCAGAGACCGCAGGGGCCACCGGGGACGCAGGGGCCGCGGTCTGGTTCTGACTGAACGAGGAATCCGGTGCGGAGGATGCTTGACGACCACTACTGCGGCCCGCTCCCGACTCGGCCCCTCTATGCTGAGGCAATCCGGTGGGATGCGATGCACTGGCCAGGCCGTTCGCGGCCATAGCGCCCGCTCCCGGACCGAATGTCGACAGCAGTAGCCGGGCGCACAGCAATTCCAGGTGCAGACGAGGTGAGGTCGCTCCCGTCATCGTGCTCAAAGCGTCATTGACGATATCGCCGCAGCGTGAAAGCTCCGCGGGACCAAAAACTTCAGCCTGAGACATCATGCGCGATAGCTGGTCAGCGGGTACTTCCGGAAGAAGGTCTGCGCCTCGGTCTGGAACCGCCGCCAGAATAATGAGGTCGCGCAGCCGCTCCAGCACATCTTCAACAAAGCGGCGCGGTTCCTGCCCGGAGCCGATCACCTGCTCCACCGCTCCGTACAGAGATGAAGCATCCCCCGCGGCGATAGCTTCGACGGCTCGGTCAAGCAGCTCGGCGTCGGTGAAGCCGAGCAGGGACACCGCCATTGGATAGTCGATGCCTTCGCCCCCGGCACCTGCCATCAGCTGGTCCAGAACCGACAGGGTGTCGCGCGCAGAGCCTCCACCCGCCCGAACCACCAGGGGTAGCACGCCGGTCCCCACGGGAACGCCTTCTTGTGAGCACACCTGTTCGAGATAGGGAGTCAACACCTGGGGCGGAATCAGCCGGAACGGATAGTGGTGGGTGCGCGAGCGGATGGTGCCGATCACCTTGTCTGGTTCCGTGGTCGCGAACACGAATTTCACATGGTCTGGTGGTTCCTCCACCAGCTTGAGCAGGGCGTTAAAGCCCGCTGAGGTCACCATGTGGGCTTCGTCGATGATAAAGATTTTGTACCGGTCGCGGGCCGGGGCGAAGGTTGCACGTTCCCGCAGTTCACGGGCGTCATCGACACCACCGTGGCTGGCCGCGTCAATTTCGACGACATCGAGACTGCCCGGGCCACCGCGCGCAAGATCCCGGCAGGAATCGCAGTGCCCGCAGGGGGTGTCGGTCGGCCCTGCGGCGCAGTTCAGGCAGCGGGCGAGGATCCGGGCCGAGGTGGTTTTCCCGCATCCGCGCGGTCCTGAGAAAAGGTAGGCGTGGCCGATGCGATTGTTGCGCAGGGCTCGCATCAAAGGCTCGGTGACATGGTCCTGACCGATTACATCGGCGAAGGACTCCGGGCGATAGCGACGATACAGAGCGGTGACCACGCCCCAACCCTAGTTCAGCCCACCGACATTCCAACCCTGAGCGTCTCTGCCCGGTCTAGAGGACTCACAAAAAGGACTCCTCGCGCACCTGACAGAGCCCGCCTGCCCTTGCTGCCGTCAGGCCCTGGGGGGATTCAGCGAGATGACACCGCACGAGGAGTCCGAGCACCACTGTACCGAACACTGGAGCTGGAGCAAACTGCGGAAGAGTAATTGTCTAAGCCGTCTGCATAGATCCGCAATGAATCCCGCATGCAGCTCCATCTGGCGCCCAGGCTTCAGATCCGTGCAAGACCCGGTCTAACGGTCCACATCAACCCTATCTAGACCTATTAATCCCATATAGATCTGTTCACTTCGCGCCCTCAGTCGAAGAAGTGCGGCACGTCGATGGCTCCCCCGTCTGCTTCAAATTCGGCGATAACGCGGGCGGCAAGGTCGTCATCCCGCAGGAAATCGAGGGCGGTCACGGCGAGTCCGAAAGCCGCGTCTGCGATGGCGCGGTGGGCATGCTCGGTGGCGGCAGCCTGTGCGAACTCGGGGGTGTGTAGGCCACAGGGGGCGCCACCGGTGATCCCGATCAGGGGATGTATGCCCGGCACACGAAAACTCACGTTGCCAAAATCGGTCGAGGCCAAAGTGGTGCGGGGGGCAGCGTGCTCAGATAGCGGGGTGCGGCCGCGGCGTTGCTGAGCGCGGACCCAGCGCGAGGTGAGCGCACTGTTTGTGCGCACAGGCAGCGATGGGTGGCAGCGATCCCAGGCGAGGTCGAGTCCGCATCCCGTCATGAGCGCTGCTCCGCGGGCGACATCTTCCACGCGCTGGGAGAGCTCGCGCAGGGTTTCGGGGTAGAGCGAGCGCACGTAGAGGTCGAGCACGGCGCGATCTGGGATGACGCTCGCCCGGTCGCCGCCTTCTCTGATCACGGCGTGCAGACGGTCGCACGGCGGCATTTGCTGCCGGAGCAGACCGAGCCCTTGATACATGAGGGAAGCGGCGTCGAGCGCATTGCGACCCATGAAGGGCTGGGCTGAGGCGTGGGCCGATAACCCATGAAAGACGACACTGAGGACTCGTCGCCCGAGCCAGGGTTGGGAGGCGATGTCCTGGGCGAAGGGGTGAACCATAATCGCGGCATCGAGACCGTCGAAAGCGCCAGCTCGAGCCATCACCTCTTTACCGGTGTGACCCTCTTCGGCGGGGGTGCCCAGGTATACAACGCGACCGGGAATCGCGCCGGGGTGGGTCCGTTCTAGCTCGACGAGCGCAAGAAATGCCCCGAGACCAGCGGTTGCGATGACGTTGTGTCCACAGGCGTGCCCGATCTGCGGGAGCGCATCGTATTCGGAGAGCACGGCGATACTCCGCTGAGATGGAGGGACCGGGTCGCTCACCGATGCGACGCCGGTCAACTCTGCTCGCAACGCGGTGTCACAGTCGTGGGCGCCGGTGCGTACGGCGATGTCATGACCGGCGAGGACCTCCGCGATGCGGGCTGCTGAGCGATGTTCTTCAAAGGCGGTTTCAGGATGGGCATGGAGGTCGTCGGACAGTGCCACGAGCTCGTCACGCAGACCGTCGACGATCTGTTCGATCAGATCTACGACGTCTGCGGGCGCTCCGGTGTAATCCTGAACGTCGTCGAGAGAACCATTGATGGCCCCGGATATGCCACTCCCTTCAGAGTGGCAGGGATCCTCAGCTGCTTTGGTCGCGGGCCCAAGATCGCGTTCAACCTGGGCGCTTCGAGCCGAAACGATCCGTAGATAGGTATCCGATACGGGGACGGGATCTGGGCCGATGATCACGCGTGTCTCCCGTGGCGATTCGTGGGGAGTGCTCGTCGTTTTGTGGTCGCGATGGCTGGCGCAGGCGGGATCGTCGTCGTTCATGCGGCCAGGGTAACGCCTCCTCATCGCATGCCGGGGGTCACATGACAATCCGCCCGGCACATGCGAACTCTCTGAGATATTTCACCATTCGAGACGGCCGCACTCCACCTGGCGGACACGATGGATACTGTGTGGTCTCCTCGGGACCACGACGACGGATCCGGGGCGGTCCAATCCAGCGACCGACTGCCCCGTGAGTCGGCCACTCCCCCGGAAACCCGCCCCATCGTTGAGCTTCTCGATAGGACTTACCCTCATGACGGCTTCTTCGCCCGCGGCTCCGCGCGCTAATCGCGGTGCCTTCGCCGGACGCTCCGCGTTCATCTTCGCCGCGATCGGCTCCGCTGTCGGTCTCGGCAATATCTGGCGCTTCCCGTACGTCGCCTATGAAAACGGTGGCGGGGCCTTCATGATTCCCTACCTGGTCGCACTGCTGACCGCCGGGATTCCGCTGCTATTTATTGATTACGCAATCGGTCACCGCTGGCGTTCCTCGCCCCCGCTCGCCTATCGGCGTCTCGCCCGTAAAACCGAGGCGATCGGCTGGTGGCAGGTATTGGTCAGCTTTGTGATCGCCGTGTACTACGCGGTGATTATTGCCTGGGCTGCCAGCTACATGGTCTTTTCTTTCACCAAGGCCTGGGGTGATGATCCCGGCACCTTCTTCAAATCCACCTACACCCAGTCGGTGGATAGTGCCCATGCGAGCATCGGTTTCGACATCGTGCCCGGCGTCATGATTCCGTTGGTGCTGGTATGGATTGCCTGCATCCTGGTGCTTGCACTCGGAGTTCAAAAGGGCATCGGGGCATCCTCGACAATCTTCATCCCGATCCTGATGGTGCTGTTCTTGATTCTGGTCGTGCAGTCCCTATTCCTTCCGGGCGCATCGAAAGGTCTTGAGGCCTTGTTCACCCCGAACTGGGAATCGCTGACCAAACCGGCTGTCTGGGCGGCAGCGTACGGGCAGATCTTCTTCTCCCTGTCGGTTGCGTTTGGCATCATGCTCACCTATTCGTCGTACCTGAAGAAGAAAACCGACCTCACCGGGTCGGGCCTGGTGGTCGGTTTCGCCAACTCGTCCTTCGAGGTACTGGCCGGCATTGGCGTTTTCGCCGCGCTCGGTTTCATGGCCACCTCGTCGGGCCAGCCTGTGTCCGACGTTGCACAAAGCGGCATTGGCCTCGCTTTCATTGCTTTCCCGACGATCATCAACCAGGCTCCGGCCGGGGTTTTGCTCGGGGTGCTGTTCTTTGCCTCGCTACTGCTCGCCGGTTTCACCTCCATCATCTCGATCTTGGAAGTTGTGATCTCAGCGATACAGGACAAGCTGGGGCTCAGCCGGATCACCGGAACCGTCGTGGTGTGCGTGCCAATGGCGATCATCTCGCTCTTACTGTTCCCGACCACCACCGGCCTGAACTTGCTGGATGTGATCGACCACTTCGTCAACTACTTCGGTATCGTGGCTATCGCTTTGGTCTCCACCGTTGCCCTGGCCTACGGGGTGCGTGCGTTGCCCACCCTGCGCGACCATCTCAACGCGCGCGGTTCGTTCAAGGTGGGTCGTATCTGGATGCTGCTGGTCGGTGTGGTCAGCCCGATCCTGCTGGTCATAATCCTGGGCGGCGACCTCACTCACACCCTGAGGGATGGCTACGGCGATATGCCCACCTGGTTCGTCGGCGTCTTCGGTTGGGGTCTGGCGGCTCTGCTGATTGTTTTGTCGATCTGCCTATCTTTGGTGCCGTGGTCGCGTCGCTCGAATCACGATACTCTCGATAGTGATGGCGATCCGATCCCCGACCCGGTAATCCCGGGCAAGGGGCTTCAGGAGCTTGGGGTTGCAGCGCCCGCAGCTGAGGCGTCTGCGGCCAAAGCGCCCGCTGCTACCACCTCGACCAGCGGAAAGGAAGGCTGAGATGTCCGGAATCTCAATTGCGATGATGTTCGTCGCCATAGTCACCGTGTGGGGCGGCCTCGTCGCGGCCATTGTGAACCTGCTGCGTCACCCTGAAGAGCCCGACCAGAAGCTGTGACCTTGATCCCGCCGCGCCACCTGCGGTTCCGCTGCTCACAGCAGATCAGGTACACTTCTAAACGCTCTAGGAGATCTTGTGAGTTCATCACGTGATCAACCAGGGCACTGGAGGATTCGCCTAGCGGCCTATGGCGCACGCCTGGAACGCGTGTTGGGTTAACGCCCTCGGGGGTTCAAATCCCCCATCCTCCGCAGTCGGTCCGGCTCCACCTCGCAAGGTGGGGCCGGACTTTTCATATGTGGCGCCCACCCAGGGCGACATGCTTCCCCGCGTATCAGCGTGCTTCTTTATCACCATCGATCAATTTATGAGCAGAATTCATTACTCACCCGGGGTTGAACGGGTTCTTTCATAACCGCATCCGGGTTATTAAGACCTCCGCTTTTCCTGCCGCTCGCCGACCATTGGCGAACAGGGCACTTCCGTCATCGCGTGCGCTATCTTTATTACCTGCCTTCTCGACATCATGCACATTATCGTCATGACACACATTGACACAGTGCATTCCCAGACTGATCACGCTAATCACATTACCTAGACAATAATGATTCTCATATCGTAAATATTTAAGGCCACATGCACTGACTCTTTTATGAGCTGTGAGCTCATGGCATCCTAAGTAAATGCCCACAGCATCTCCGGCGGAGCCATCTCACAGCGATACACCCACCTGCAATTCCGAGCAGCTCCGGGGCGCTCACAGCCCGCACCGCTCGTCGAACCACGGCCACACCCACACCCACACCCATTCCCATTCGCATTCGCATTCGCATTCAGGTTCGCCGCGTCGGCTGATCCTGGTTGCGGTACTCACGGCCAGCGTGTTCGTGGTCGAGGTCATCGGCGCCCTGCTCACCGGGTCGCTGGCTCTGCTGACCGACGCGGGCCACATGATGACCGATGTGATTGGCCTCGGCATCGCCGCTATGGCTGCGCACCTCGCCACCCGGCCCGCCGATGATCGACGCACCTGGGGATTTTTACGGGCCGAAGTTCTAGGGGCCGGTATTCAGGCGACCATCTTGCTGGGGGTCGGTATCTATGCCGTCATCGAAGGTATCCAGCGCTTGTTTTCCCCGGAACCGATTACCTCCTGGGGTCTGCTGATCTTTGGCATTATCGGACTCACGGTCAATATTGTCGCGGTCTTTTTGCTGAGCACATCGAAGGATTCATCCTTAAATTTGCGGGCTGCATTTTTGGAAGTGGTTGCCGATGCCCTCGGATCAGTAGCGGTCATTGTTGCGGCACTTGTGATGGCACTGACCGGGTGGGAGCAGGCTGATGCAGTTGCCGGGTTGATTATTGCCGCGCTGATTATTCCGCGCGCTCTGTCGATCCTCCGCGAAAGCGCAAGCGTTCTCATGGAGTCCACTCCCGCGGGGATCGATGTGGAGGAGTTGCGCCACCATCTGTTAGAGCGGCCACGGGTTTTGGCGGTACACGACTTGCACGTCTCCCGAATCTCAACCAACCTGCCTGTGTTGAGCGGACATGTCACGGTCGAGGACGAATGCTTTTATGACGGGTCAATTCCCGCGTTGCTCGACGAGCTGCAAGCGTGCCTAGCCGGGCATTTTGATGTGGAGCACTCTACGTTCCAGATTGAGCCCGCGCGACACCGAGGTCACGAAAATCTCGGGCATAGCTAAGGCGTCTCTCATGCAAATCCCCCGCGCCCGCAGACAGTTAAGTCGAGCTATCGCCGTCTGATGAGGCGCAACGAGACCGGTCCGCGACGACGCGGGGCGGTCGCCTCACCCTCGGATACACCGTTGCCGCAGCAGGAGGATCCAGGAGCGTTATCGGATGCCGATGCGCACGAGCCGCACCCTCCGGACGGGCAGGAACCTGAAGGAATCGTGCGGTCGAGCCGCCCCATCCGAGCAAGTTGATCCAGGGCTGCTGCCACGGTCGCCGCCGATAGACCGGTGCGCCGGGACACATCCTGTCCGGTGGCCGCCCCCATGGTGACGGCGGTCCACACTTGGCTGAGCACTCCCCCGCCGCCGGATATTCCTGCACCACCAGGCATTCTTCCGTCACCAGGCATTCTTCCGTCGATCCCGGCGCTTTCGGGGCGTAGGTTATTCATCGTCGATCCTTCACCACAGCAGGCGTCCGATTTGGAAAATGGCCACCGCAAGCGTCCAGGCAACCACCAGTTGCAGTCCGACGCCGATCAGCGTCCACCGCCAACCAATTTCCCGCCACTGAGCGGCAATGGTGGCGACACACGGGGTATAGGCAAGCAGGAACACCATAAAGGCCCAGGCAGCGGGAATAGCTGCGCCGTGAGAGGACTTCTCGAAGGTCTCCCGCACATCCTGGGCGAGCGGACTCTTGCGCCGCTCAACATCATCGAGGTCAGAAGGGTCTTCAACCGCGTAGGTCTGAGCCCACGAGGACACCACGGCTTCTTTAGCAACGAAACCGGTCACCAGGGCGCCGGTGGTGCGCCAGTCATCAAATCCAGCCGGGGCGAAGATCGGGGAAATAGCGCCGGAGACGGTGGCGTACACCGAGTCTTCAGGGGGCACCTCGCCAAAGGGGGCGTCACCGCGCACCGGGATAGCTTGGAGCGCGAACACGACAACCACCGTGGCCACGATAATGCCGCCCGCGGTTTTGAGGAACGCATAGGTTTTCACCCAGGTGGCCTGGACAATCAGGCGCAGCACGGGGATCTGGTAGGTGGGTAGGTCCAACACGAGCGGGCTAGAACCCATCGTGCGCCACAGCGTTGAACGCAGCAGCAGTCCCACGACGACCACGAGCGCCACCGAGATCACGTACATTGCCCACACCACGGTCCCCGCATGGTCCGGGAAGAATGTGCTGGCGACCATCAGATATACGGTGAGGCGAGCGCTGCACGAGGTGAACGGGATCAGCAGTGCGGTCAGCAGGCGTTGGCGGGCGTTGGGCAGTACTCGAGTGGCGGCAATCGCCGGAACGTTGCACCCAAAACCGACGATGATCGGCAAAAATGCTTTACCGGGCAGGCCAATCATGCGCATGAGCCGGTCGGCGACAACCGCTGCGCGGGCCATGTAGCCGGAGTCTTCCAGCAGTGCCAGTGCTAGGAACATGATGATCATCAGCGGGACGAAGGTCAGCACCATCCCGACACCTGCGATGAGCCCGTTTTCGACGAAGCCGGTGATGATGGGGTTACCGAGCCCGAGGGCTTTTAGCCATCCATCAACGGTGGAGGTTACCGGACCGGAGAAGAAGGTATCTAGCCAGTCTTGCAGCGGGGAAGCAACCCGAGTCGTGAGCTGGAAAACGCACCACATCACGCCGAGGAAGATCAGCGGCCCGAGGACGGGGTTCAAGATGATGCGGTCGACTCGTTCGCTGACGGTGGCGCGCACTGTTTCGGCGCGGACGGTTGCCGCCTGCACGGCCTCATCGACCCAGGAGAATCGGTTATCGGCCAGAGCGAAGTCATCCTCATCCTGGGACGGCGCAGCGGGGGCATCGGTAGCGGGTCCGTCGGTCGCAGATGCCGCCGCTGTGATCCGTGGGGAAAACGGTTCCCGGGAGAGCGTTTGCCCGATGAGCGTGGCGAGCTGATCCAGGCCGGTTCGGCGGCGCGGATCGACCGGGGCGACGGGGCAGCCGAGGCGCTTAGACAGTACCTCGGGGTCGTATTCGAGCTGACGACGTGAGGCAACGTCATTCATGGTCATCGCGATGACGACCCGGTACGAGGTTTCCCTAATCTGCGCGGCGAGGTAGAGCGAACGGGCCAGGTTAGAGGCGTCGGCCACAACGACGACCAGGTCGGGCCGCTCCTCTACGGGGCGTTCGATGAGTAGCTCGCGGGTGAGTTCTTCGTCTGGGGAGAGCGGGTCTAGCGAGTAGGCCCCGGGGAAGTCGATGGCATCGACGACTCGTCCGCAGGGCAGTTTCCAGGCGCCACGCCCAATTTCAACGCTGGTGCCGGGCCAGTTCCCGACCGAGCGGCGCGCACCGGTGAGAGTGTTGAACAGAGTGGATTTCCCGACGTTGGGGGCACCGACAAAGGCCACCACGGCGCTGCCTGCGGGGGCTACGGTAAGTGCCCCGTCGCCGTGGCAGGACGGGGTTTGTGCTTTGGCCACGTGGTCAGCCCTTCCCGGCGATGCGCAGTGCCGCGCAGGTGCGGCGGTCCAGAGCGACTCTGCTCGATCCGATTCCGATCAGGCGTCCGCCGCCGGGGGTGCGCTGAATTGCGCGCACGCTGACACCGGTGCGCAATCCGAGTTCTGCAAGGCGGCGACGAAAGCCTGCGTCGACCTGGGGGTGGCCGAGTGTGACCAGCTCGTCGAAGTGCACGTCGAGAAGAGTGGTGGCGGACATGTTGACAGGATAAGGCACGCCTTACCTATCCACGAGGGTTGAGATCGCAATGTGATCGAGCATCCTAAATAGGATCGGCACCGTATTAATCGCGAACTCGCGGGGGTCGAAGCGCCGCTTTAATAGCTGACATCCACCACTCAAAATACGACTCTAGCTGCGGGTTTGCCCGCACCCTCGAGGGCCACGCAGCACATATGGAAGCTTTTAAGACTTTGACAAGAACTGTACTTAATCAAGTTTATTGCGGGGTAACTGTTAATTCCTGCGACTCTCCCAGCATTCCAAGGTCTCGCACCCCTGAACTCCCGTTTGCCCTGAAGCATCTGGCGCTCCTGAAGAATCTGCTAGCTCCAAGGTGTCTGCTGCCAGCCCCAAGGCGTCTGCTGCCAGCCCCAAGGCGTCTGCTGCCAACCCCAAGGCGCCCGCCCCAGCCTTAGGCTTTTGCACCTTTTCGGTCAAGGGCCGCTATCATGCGGTCGAAATCATCACCATCAGGATGGGCCGCAGCCCCTCCCGGGCGCGGCTTCCAGGTCAGCCAGCTCACCACGACCGCAAGCACCAGACACACGAGAAAACCCGGCACAATTTCATACAGGGCCCCGTCGAGCATCCCGAAAAGATTAGCCGCAGGCGTGCTCTTCCAGGTAAATACAACTACCGCACCCGCGACCATCCCGACCAGCGCTCCGGCCGCCGTCAACTTCCGCCAGTACAGCGACAGCAGGATGATCGGACCAAACGCCGCACCAAAACCAGCCCAGGCGAAACTAACCAGATCCAGAATTGTTTTGTTTCGCTCCCACGCCAGTAAAGCCGCCACAATAGCCACCACGAACACGCCACCACGACCTAGCCACAAGCTACGACGCGCCGAAAACGTCTTCCCCGACAGGCCCACCAAGTCCTCAACCAGCGCAGACGAGCACACAATCAGCTGCGACGAAATGGTCGACATAATCGCAGCCAGCACCGCCGCCAACACCACCCCAGCCACAAACGGATTGAACAAGATCTGAGCGAGATCCAAGAACACCGCTTCTTTATCGCTGAGATGCAGCTCCGGGTGCAGATGGAAATACGCGATCCCCGCCATCGCGGTGGCAGTCGCCCCGGCCACGCAAAGCACCATCCACCCGATACCAAACCGGCGCCCCACCTTAGCTTCACGCGATGACCGCAACGCCATAAACCGGATGATGATGTGCGGCTGCCCAAAATAACCGAGACCCCACGCCAACGAGGACACCACCCCTGCCACGGTCGCGCCCGCCACCAGCGAAGTAAAAGTCGGGTTCACCTGGGAAATCGCGTGAATCATGGGGCCCGGCCCGCCGACAGCGGCAATTGCCGCCACGGGAACCAGGATGAGGGCGCTCATCATAATGAGCCCTTGCGCAACGTCGGTGTAGGTGGCACCCAAAAAACCACCGAACAGCGTGTAGCACACGGTCACACCCGCCACAACCAGCAACCCGGTGTGGTAGGTCCCCCCAAATGTCGACTGGAAGAACACACCCCCGGCAACCATGCCGGAGGACACGTAGAAGGTGAAGAAGACCAGGATGACCAGTCCGGCCACAATGCGCAGCAAGCGGGAACGGTCATGCAGACGGTTCTCTAGAAAGGTGGGAACGGTAATCGCGTTCCCTGCGATTTGGGTGAACTCTCGCAACCTGGGCGCAACAAAGGTCCAGTTCAACCAGGCGCCGACGGTCAAACCGATCGCGATCCAACCTTCCACCAACCCAGAGGCATACAGCGCACCCGGCAGCCCCATGAGCAACCAGCCCGACATGTCCGACGCCCCGGCAGACAACGCCGCAGTGAAGGGACTGAGTCCGCGCCCACCAAGCATGTAGTCATCCCCGGTGGCTGTTTTGCGAAAGGCATACAAACCAATCAGCAGCATCGCAAGGAAATACAGACCAATCGCGATGGCCTTGGGAAGAAGATCCGAATCCGTCACAGGCACCTCCGTTGGCGACGAGTGCGCTCACCGCTCGGCGACGCGTTGGACACTCTAGCGGAATCTTGACATCAAGACTCTCGAACGGACGGAAGATGAGAGAAGGTGGGGATCAGGAGTTGAGTTGAGGAAGCCGAGTGGGCTGCTGTAGGTGCGTACCGGGAGAGTTTGCTCGTGGGATCAAACGGAGCCGGCCGGAGGTCAGTAGGCGGGAGAATGAACGACGCCGGTCGGCATTCAGGCCCTACCTCCAGGGGAACTGCCAGCTGTCACCTTGCCATCGGTGACCCCTTAAGGAACGAGCAGGTTGCAAAACGTGCATCGTGGTGAAACCTCCTATCACCGTACTTTCGTTCTACTACACGGCATGGAAAACCAGGTTTCCGAATCGCGCCTGATTACGACTCGATGCACCGTGACATGTCATGGGAATTCATGAAAGACATTTGTTGTAATTCGAGTCTCCCCGTAGGCTAACTCTTGTCATCGTTCCGGAATGTTTTCCCTGAGCACGATCCGGGCACAGTTCGCCCACCGGACGGAGGTGTGAAATGAGCACCCACGCCGTCTCCATCACCTTCGCCTTGGCAAACAGTACTGGCGCCCCGCAGCGGCTCAACGTGGATGGGGAATCGGTCACTGAACTCCTGCAGCAGCTCACGCGAGCGCATCCGAGTTTGCGGCAGCCACTCACCCCGGTTGATGGGCACCTACCAAAGTACATCCGGATCGTCGTTGATGGGGTTAGCTGCAGCGATGCACGCCATGATGAGGTCCTGAAACCTGATGCTCAGGTGATGATCATGTCGGCGGTCGCCGGAGGATGAGTACTGACGCCGAGACACCGCGGGGGTCGGCGCTGCGTCTGCTCACAAGGAATCCCCGTTTTGCCCGGGTCGCTCTGGCCCAGGCGATCAACAGTTTTGGCTCGTCCATGGCACCCATCGCTTTAGCGTTCGCGGCGCTGGATCGCGGATCCGGACTTGGTGGGCTCGCGCTTATTCTGACCGCCACAGCTTTGGGGCCCGCGATCATGACGATCATCGGTGGCGTCGCCGCAGATCATGGGAACCGGGCACGCTTGATCCTAGGATCCCGCGGCGTCTGCGGCTTGCTGCAGACCGCAACCGCCGTCCTGGTCCTGAGCGGGCTCTCCAGCCCATGGTCGTTAGCGCTGCTCAGTTTCGCCATGTCGTCACTGTCCTCGTACACGATTCCTGCGGCACGAGCGCTGGTTCGCGACCTGGTGGACGGAGAGGAGTTACAGCGAGGCACCGCGGTCATGAGCCTGTGCATCGATACCGCGCGGCTGCTCGGCCCCGGCCTGGCTGGGATCCTCCTCGCCGTCATTCCCAACGGAGCGGTCCTGCTCATCGACGCCTCCACGTTCTTCATCTCTGCGGCGCTGATTCTCAAGATCAGACTCGACCCTCTGCCTGCCAGAAAGGCCACGGCGTGGCAACAGCTACTCGGTGGGATCAGCTACTCAATGGGGCATCGGTGGCTCTGGGTCACCGCGATCTGCGGCATGTTCATTAACGGTGCATGGATGGCTGGTTACCAGCTTCTGGGGCCACAACTGGCGCATACCGATTATGGCGGGCCAGCCTTTTGGGGGCTTTGCGGAACCGCATATACGGCGGGGTTGCTTCTCGGCGGAATCCTGGCCCTGAAGATCCAGACGAAGCAACCGATCATCGCTTCCGTCTTCGCCTCTACCGGACTCGCACTGCCCCTGGTGGCACTCGGTCTTCATATGCCGGGTGTCCTCGTCGTCATCTCCCTGGCTTTGGCATCGGCGCTTTTAGCATTAGCCATGACGTGGTGGTCGTCGGGAGTCCCTGCCTTGGTCGACCGAGAGCATCTCGCCCGGACCTTCGCTTTCAACTCTGCCATTGAGCTCGGAGGCGTGCCTTTGGCCTACGCTGCCGTCGGAACCACCCACGTGGTCATCAACATCCAAGCACCAGCATCTGAGCTTGCAGCCGCAGTGGTCATCGTGATCGCTAGCGCAATCAACCTGTTAGCCCTATATAGATTCGCTCGCCCCGAAAAACTGCCACGGCCTTGAGACATCGGCCGAAAAGGCGAGAGAACGGTTAATCCGAGGACGGCTTCGCGGACACAAAACCGACTCTTCATAGGTAGGGGCAGACCTGGGAAGGACCATAATCACTGCACCTTCTTCGCGCTCTTCTGTTCAAGTCCGAACGACTGGACCAGGCCAAGCAGGTTGTCACGCCCAGACTCCAGGTCCTTGTTATCGCGTTCGTGGGCAATGCGGCAGGCGTGCCCGTAGGCGTCGATGATGAGGCTGTCTTTGAGTCGCTGTCCGTGTTTAAAGAGTCGGTGCGCTGTTTTGAGGGCGTGGCGGGATGCTGTCTCGTCACGTTGCAGGGTTCCTGCTGCGTCGCAGAGAACTTTTACGCCCTGGGTCTAGACGCGTTCGACGAACGCCTTTCGGATCTTGATTGGCTGCCGCCAACCCTAAAGTTCCTCCTAATCATCGACGGAATCCATGAAGTCCTAGCCAACACCTCAAACCGGGGTAAGAACGTCTTTGAGAAATGCATTCGCACAGCTAGAAGTGAACTAAAGTGCCCGCTGGAATGGTGAGACGCCCAGCCCGGCATGGATCTCCGGGGCCTCACTGCCACCATATCCATGCCCCAGGCCCCAGGCCCTGGATCCCAGATCCCAGATCCCAGATCAGCTTGTCGGTTTACCGACCCGCATTATCGACGGTCCGTACCCCAGGCGCTCCGCTTAGAGGCTCAGCCATTTAGAGGCTCAGTCACCGACAGGATCACCTCGGTGAGAACCTCGCAGAGTTTCGCAAATGACCGGGTATCGCGTCCGTCGAGCAATGCTTCCCGCATGTGCTGGTCCGCGAGGCCGTGCACGATATCCACCAGATCGTCAATATCGATCAGTAGCCGCAAACCGCAGTCCTTTAGTCCGCGCAGTATGCCTTCACCGATCAGCTGACGAAACTCAGCGCGAGCTGCTCTCCAGGTTGCGGCTGCTTCCGGCGAGCGCATAGCGTGCAATTCGAGTTCCTGCCTGACCAGGTAGAACGTGCGCCGAGATGGCAGTGTCTCCACGATGTCGCGCACGATTGCCTGGACTCGGTCACGTACCGGGCCGGGTTCGGTCTGGACGCCCGCGGCATCCGAGGATGCAGCGATCGCGGCATGCAGTTCTTTGCCGAAGATCTCGTGATGCTGCGCTAAGAGAGCCGCGACCAGATCATCCATATCGCGGAAATTTGAGTAGAAGGCGCCGCGGGTGAATCCGGCGGCGTCGCAGAGCTGTTCCACGCTCACCCCGGCCACTCCTCGCTCCGCGAATAGGGTGCGTGCGGCGTCCAACAGCCGAGCCCGCGTGCGTTGGCGTCGGGGCCCAAACCCCTTGCCCGAATCCTCTGTGTTCTGGGGCGCGACTCCGGTGAGCTCCGCCTGTCCCATCGGGTCCCCCTCACTCGTCGATGCCTGCCAACACACTAAGGATACATTGACATATCCAATACAGGTTTGTATCGTTCGCGGAATGAGCAGTTCTGTCGGTCCCGTCCACCCCCGTGCGACCCCCGGCCCCACTCCCCCGGACTCCAAGCGCCCGCACTCAGGTTCCTCCACCTCACGCGGCACAGCCAACTCCGGCCTTCTTGCCGCACTCCCCCGCGAATGGACCAAACGCCTCACCATCCTGTTCGTCGCAGGCCTGGCCATGGTGCCGATCATCTATTCCGGCCTCATGATCTGGTCGTTCTTCGACCCCACCCACAACCTGAACCACATGCAGGCCGCCGTCGTCAACGAAGACACCGGCGCCTCCACCACCCGAACCGACGGAACCACCGAACACCTCAACGTCGGCGAAACCCTCACCCACAACCTCACCACGACCCGAAGCGACTCCAACTACACCTGGGTCAGCACCGACCGAGCTACCGCCGATCGCGGCCTTGCCAACGGCACGTACGCAGCCGTCATCGAAGTCCCATCCAACTTCTCCTCCCAGATTGCGTCCCTCGGCGCCAAAAATCCTGCCGAGGCCGCCCCCGGTCTGCTGACCGTCACCACCAATGACACCATTAACTACGTGGGCGGAAACTTCACCAAACCCATCGCCACCGCCACCACCGACGCCCTGGAAAAATCCGTCCTGAAGGACTACCTCGGAAACGTCTACATCGGGTTCACCACGATGCACGACAAAATCTCGCACGCCTCAGACGGCGCCGAAAAACTTCACGACGGCACCAGCCAGCTATCCACGGGCAGCTACAACCTGATCGTCGGACTCAACCAGCTTCAAAGCGGCGCCGGAACCCTCAGCAACGGTGCCACCCAAGCTGCCAACGGATCACAGCAGCTCGCGAGCGGCCTCAGCACGCTCGATACCCAAGGCGCTGGCCTTCGAGATGGCTCCCACGCCGTCAACCAGGGAGCGACACACCTCGCCCAGGGATCCCGCCAACTGTCCGATGGCACCTCAGCCCTTGCCGGAGGCGCTGACAAGGTCGCGGCAGGCAGCGCACAGGTTGCAGCAGGCACCCGCGAACTCGATGCCAAAGCCTCCGACATCGAACGGGGAGCCCACAACCTCGGTATCACCCGCAGCTCGATCCAACGAGTCACCGACCAGCTCAACCAGACCATCGACTCAACGGCAAACACGCTCAACACGCTGATTGACGCACTCAGCCAGGCAGGTCCGCAGGCCGACAGCGCCAGCCGCAGTGCTCATGAGGTTGCGACCGGTGTTCGCGATGCCCACAACCGCACACTCAACACCGCTCGTGACCTCAGCGCACGGTCCGCAGATTCACAGAACCTCACCGCCGACTCCGCAGAGACCTCCCGCAACGCCAAGGCCCTCGCGGATTCCCTGGACAAGGCGAAAACCGCCGCGAACCTCAGCACCGACGCCGACTCGCTCAGCTCCAACGTCACCAGCTACACCGCATCGGCCGACCAGCTCGCCCGGGACTGCTCGGCCTCCGGCGCATCGGTGGCCTTCTGCTCCCGCCTGAGCACCCTGAGCACCGACTCTAAGAATCTGCGTTCTGACGCTTCCGGCCTGGCCTCAACCGCGAAAACCACTCACGAGACGCTGAGCGCAGCGAGCGACACCGCAAAGGGAATATCCAAAACCGCTGCCCACATGCATGATGTGGCTCCGGGACTCACCTCAGTCCTCGATCATTCCAAAGAGTCCGTCGAAAGTGTGACCCGTTCGCTGGAACCGCTGGTATCCACCACGGGTGAACACGAACGCCAGCTCGGCACACTGAACGACACCTTGCTTCGGGCTCGCGCAACCTCCAACGGCATCGACCGGCAGTCCCTCCGCGAGATCGTGGCGGACCTCCAACGGCGAGCGCACAACGCCGTAAACGTCGTGCCGAGTGCCTTCCAACAAGCCCAAGACGCTATTAACGGCATCCACCGACTCAACGCCGGAGCGCAGCAGGTATCGGCCGGAGCCCGCAATCTCGCATCTGCGGCTGAGCGCACTCACCAGGGTGCATCTACCCTGGCCGATGGAGCCACGTCCCTTAACCGTGGCACCGCCGCCCTCGCCAACGGCACGGATCGCTACACCGAGGGAGTTCACGACGCCAGCGGCGGCGCACAGCGTCTACACGATGCCAACAACCGCATAGCCACTGGTGCCGCAGAGATTCAGCGCGGAGCCGACTCCGCACACAACGGCGCAACCCGGCTGCACGACGGAGCCGAGCAGGCTGATTCCGGCGCTGCGAAGCTCGCCGAGGGCCTTGCCACCGCGAAGAACGATGTGCCCTCGTACACCACCGATGAGAAAAACCATCTCGCCGACGCGGCAGCCCGGCCCGTGTCAATGGATTTCGTACGCCAGCACGATGGCACCACCTTCGGTAACGGACTGACACCGCTGTTCTTGTCCCTCGCTCTATGGCTGGGCGGTATGGCCATCTTCTTGATGATGCCGCCGTTTAGGGCCAACGCGTTGGAGCGGGGCATGAACCCGATTCGCGCCACCCTCGGAGGCCTGCTGCCGGCGTGGGCCCTAGGTGTGGTGCAGACCATCATTGCCTACGCAATTTTGCGTTGGGGTGTTGGCATCCAGATCGAAAACCAATGGCATTTCGTGGGGATTGCATTGTTTGCATCCATCGTGTTTGTCACGATCAACCACAGCCTGTGCGCCACCTTCGGGCCCATCGGCAGGTTCATCGGGCTATGCCTGATCGCGCTTCAGGTCGCGGGGGCTGGCGGCACCTACCCGATTGCCACCTCACCGGGATTCATCCAGTGGGTCCACCCCTACCTGCCGATCACACACACAGTGGATGCATTCCGAGGCGCTATCGGCGGAGGCTGGGTCGATCCCTCCGGGGACTTCATAGAACTCACGTACTGGCTGGTGGTCGCCCTTATATTCTCACTGATCGGTGCCAGAATACGGTGGTTCGTCGGTCGGTCGGCGCGCATCCGGCGACTTTCTGCGGCCCGCTCCCGGCGAGCTGCCCGCGACGGCTCCTACGCACCGGACTTCTCCGGTATGGGATCGTCTCGGCTCGCGTGATTTAACAGGCCGATGCCTACGAGGAAACCGCGAGACCAGTGGCTAGACCCTGGGTCGGGCAGCCGATCTGAACTATAGGCGATCTCATACAGGGAGCCCAGACACGCCTCATGGACCACCTCAGGCACCCCGCAAAATAACTGGAAATGGCGCGTGCCCCGAACCTATGGAGGTTCGGGGCACGCGCCATATAGGAGTGGGAGCGTCAGCTACCGGAGTTTTCCGTGGTACCCGCCGGACGGGCGCCAAGTTCAGCGTCCAAGCGCAGCAGGCCGGAACCGTCGTCACCAATCAGCTCGATTCGACCGAGGATTTCGCTAGCGGTCGCTTCTTCCTCGATCTGCTCATCGAGGAACCAGTTCAGCAACGGACGCGAGTCGAGGTCACCGGCCGCATCGCAGGCGCGGTACAGCGCACGGATGGACTCAGACACCTTCTTTTCATGTGCCAGAGCGGCCTCAAAAATCTCCTTGGCGCTTAGACCTGGGCGCAGCGAGGGTGCCGGGATGGTGCCGATGCTCGCGTGGTTGTCGCGATCCACCACGTGGTCGATGAACTTGTTGGCGTGAACGATCTCTTCGTCGGCCTGGTGGCGAAGCCATGAGGCCATGCCCACCAGGTTCTGCTCGTCTGCTTCGATGGCTAGCTGGCGGTATGTAATCGCCGCCTGGAACTCCATCGTGATCTGGTCGTTGAACATTTTCTCAAGGTCTGCATTCAGCTTCATGGACAGAGCCTAAGCGCTAATCCTGACAATATCCAGAAAAGAGTTTAGAGTTTTGCGATGGTTTGCTACCCCATGAGACGCATGAGAGGTGTTCTGGGGTACGGGCTACAAGCCGCAGCGGGCTACGAGCTGCGGGCTCCAGGCATCGGGCTCCAGGCTCCAGGCCACGGGTGAACAGACGGGGTGGCGAATGGGGTAGCGAACGGCCATACAAAAGTACTTACTTACCACACCACAGTCCCGCACAGCGGGCATTCAGATAAGGACTTTGAGCTCCAAGAATCACGATTTGGCCAACACGGCACCTATCGACCCCTTACCCTGAGTCCATGAGCACTGATGCTATGACGACCACTGACGATCGCCCCCAGTCCTCGCACCTCGCTAACAATTACTTACCCCTTCCGATCACCATCGCCTCCGCAGACGGCTGCCGCGTCACCGACATCAACGGCAAAACATATATCGATGCCCTCGCCGGATACTCGGCACTGAACTTCGGCCACCGACATCCCCGCCTACTCGAAGCCGCCCGGCGCCAGCTCGACCGCATCACCCTGACCAGCCGAGCCTTCCACTCCGACACCCTTGGCCCGTTCACCGATGCCCTTGCAGCCCTCATCGCCAAAGACGTCGTCCTGCCCATGAACACCGGGGCCGAAGCCGTGGAAACCGCCCTGAAGGTCGCCCGACGATGGGGACATCAGGTGAAAGGGGTCATCGCCGACAGCGGCACCATCGTCGTCATGGGCGGCAATTTCCACGGACGCACCACCACCATCATCTCGTTCTCCGACGACGACACCGCCCGCGCAGGATTCGGCCCCTACACCCCAGGATTCCTCTCCGTACCGTTTGGCGACGCTGAAGCGCTGCGCTGGGCGCTGACCGATCACCCGGATGTGATCGCCGTACTGCTCGAACCCATCCAGGGCGAGCAAGGCGTCATGATCCCTCCATCCGGGTACCTCAAGACGGTCCGGGAACTGTGCACTGAGCATCACGCACTGATGATCGCCGACGAAGTACAGTCCGGCCTTGGCCGCACCGGCTACACGCTCGCCATTGACCACGACCACGTCGTGCCCGACATCATCACCCTGGGCAAAGCCCTGGGAGGCGGCATCATTCCGGTATCGGCAGTTCTGGCAAACCACGACGTCATGGACGTCATCACCCCCGGATCCCATGGCTCTACCTTCGGGGGCAACCCCCTGGCCTGCGCGGTTGCCACCGAAGTTGTCGCCATGCTGGAGACCGGAGAGTTCCAAGCCCGCGCTAAATCGCTGGAAACCCCATTTCACAATGGCTTGGAGGCACTGATCGGGGACGGTGTGGTGTCCGTGCGAGTGCGCGGTCTGTGGGCCGGAGTCGACATCGATCCCAAACTGGCCACGGGGAAAGAGATCTGCTTGGCGATGGCCGAACACGGCGTGCTCGCCAAAGAGACCCACGGATCCACAATCCGACTCGCTCCGCCACTGACTATCTCAGAAGATGACCTTCAGGAAATCATCGGTGTCTTGCGCACGGTGATCGCCGCACGGCACTGACCTGGGGTCTTACCGCATTACCGGCTGACGTAACTCAACCACACTGACCACAGCTGTTTGACGGGCCGGCGTGGACGGGCCCGACCCAGTTACGCGGTCAGCCCCTTCGACGCCAGCCATTCGCGCGCGATCACGTCGGCCTTGCGCTGTTTATCGACGCTAGCTGTGTTCATCTGGATCAGCTCGTCGGTGGTGAGCGCATCCGTCACGGACTTAATCGCCGCCGCGAGCTTGTCGTCGATCTTCTTGCTGACCAGTGGAATGATGTTCTGCGGAAGAATCAGATGCTTGGGATCCTTTAAGGTGACCAGCGAATTTTTCCCGATTGCTGGATCGGCGCTGTAGATGTCGGCAAGCTGCACTTCACCATCGAGCAGGGCTTTCACCGTGAGCGGGCCGCCGGAATCCTCCACAGGAGTCACCGAGGCATTTTTCACGCCGTAGACCGTCTCCAGCCCACTGGGGCCGTAAGGCCGGGTCTCAAATTCGCTATTAGCGGCAATAGCCAGCGGCGTCGTGATTTTCGCGAGATCCGCCAGCGACGCAAGTCCGTGGTCCTGGGCGAATTCCGCAGTGACGTTGTAGGAATCCTGGTCACTGGCTGCGGCGGCGGGAAGCACCCGCAACCCGTCGGGAAGCGCTGTGCCCAGGGCCGCCTGGATCGCGTCGGGATCTTTGGCGGTGGCTTTCTTATCGAGGTATTGCAGGAGGTTACCCGAATATTCAGGGAAGACGTCGATCTTCCCGGCGGTGATCTCCTTCATGTAGACCTCGCGCTGACCGATCCTCAGCTCCCGCTTCACCGGGCGACCCGCATGCTCGATGATCTGGGCGAAGAGCTCAGCGATGATCTCATTGGAGTAGTACTGCTGGGAACCAATCACAATGGCATCTGTGGCATCCGCCGTTCCAGCCGGGGTCGGTTTGTCCTGGGCAAGGGGGTCGCCACCTCCTCCGCACGCCGTCACGGCCAACGTAATCGCGGCTGACCCAACAACTCCGGCAAAGGCGCGTCGGCTATATGGTCGATGAATCTTCTCGGTCGGGGTCATCGGTCTCTCCTGGTCTCAGATGTTGCCGCTTACGTGAGCGATCGGGATAGTCGACGGTGGGTTCGGCGGGTATACATAAATACAGGGTGTACCTGGGCGAGTGTCCGGGACAGCAGAGCTGACCGGTGATGCAGGATTACCGGGCGTCAACACCTCCGGGCCTGCTGACTCTTTGCAGGATGAGCAGAACAACTTCCAGCACCACAGCCAGCGCCACAACCAGAATGGACCCGGCTAGCATCTGGGTGTAGTCCTGGGTTTTGAGTCCGAGGAAGACGTACCGTCCAAGCCCACCCGCTCCGACATAGGCCGCCAAGGTCGCCGTAGCCACCACCTGCAAGACTGCCGAGCGAATCCCTCCGATGAGAAGCGGCAACCCCAGCGGGATCTCCACCCGCCAGAGAATCTGCCACTCGGTCATCCCCTGGGCGCGCGCCGTATCTACCACGACCCGGGGAACCGCTTCGATCCCGGTGTAGGCACCAGCCAGCACTGACGGGGCCGCAAGCACGATGAAAGCGAGCATCGGCGCCATCAACCCGAGTGGAAGCAGCAGCGCAAATAGCGTGATCAACCCGAGGGTGGGCAGTGAACGAGCGGCACCGGTGGCGGCCACCGCCAAGCCTCGACCCTTGCGCGTATGGCCGATTAACCAACCCAGCGGAACCATCACCAGGCAGGTGATAGCCACTGCAATCACGGTGTACCAAAAGTGTTCCCACAGCCGGTTCCAGATTCCGTTCACACCGGTCTGGTTCGCAGGGGCAAAGATCCAGCTGAGAGCGTTCAGAACGAAAGTCATCGCGCACCTCCTCGCCGCCTAGTCCAAGGCATTGCGATGAATCCGACAATGACCAGCAGGCGGTCCAGCACCAATGCGAGCACGGCGGTGGCGAGGATTCCGGTCATGATTTCAGAGAGGATGCCGCGCTGAATTCCGTCCGTGAACAGTTGACCGAGGCTGTTGACACCGAGCACAGCCCCTACCGTTACCAGCGACACGGTGCTGACGGTTACCACGCGCAGCCCGGCCAGCAACACCGGTCCGGCCAACGGCAGCTCTACACGCATGAAACGTGCCAGCGGCGCATACCCTTGGGCGGTGGCGGATGCCAGCACATCCGCATCGACGCTGCGGAACGCTTCAGAGGCCGCCGGCACCATCAGAGCAAGCCCATACATGGTGAGAGCGACGACGATGTTCAGTGGATCTCGGATACCGGTGCCGAGAATTAACGGCAGCACAATAAACAAGGGAAGGGACGGTATCGCGTATAAAAGTCCGGTTCCCACGGTCACGGTGCCCCGCAACCATCCGGTGCGACTTGCCAGTTTCGCAAGCGGCACCGAAATCAGAAACGACAGCGCAATTGCGGGTAGCGCCTGGGCGAGATGCGCCAGCGTCGCCGACGTGATGACGTCAAAGTTACGAGTCAGCCACATCAGGCCGAGCCGTCCTGTTCATGCGCGGTAGGGGTGGCGTTGGCACCACCGGGTCCAGCGCTCACTCCGCCGTCGAGAATCCCGGCAGCGCGCCCATGCGAATCCACCACCACTTTCACCCCGTGGCGTTCTTGAATCCGCAAAGTGCGGTTGCCGCGACCGAGGCCGACGAAATCCGAGACAAAGTCATCGGCAGGGGCAGACAAGATCTCTTCCGGGGTACCCACCTGGGCAATCTCACCGCCGACTCGGAAAATTACCACGTTATCGCCGAGCAGGAACGCTTCGTCGATGTCGTGGGTCACGAACACAATGGTCTTATCGAGCTCGTCTTGCAGCCTGAGGAGTTCCTGCTGCAGATCGGCCCGCACGATCGGGTCCACCGCCCCGAACGGTTCATCCATCAACAAAATATTCGGTTCAGCGGCGAGCGCACGGGCAACCGCGACCCGCTGCTGCTGCCCACCGGACAGCTCGCTCGGATATCGGTCACCGAGCGAGGGGTCTAAGCCCACAACATCCAGCAGGTCTCTCGCTCGGGCACAGGCATCTCGACGGGAGGAACCTGTCAGCCTCGGCACTGTGGCAATGTTGACCAGCACACTGCGGTGAGGAAGCAGGCCCGCGGCTTGGGGCACATAGCCGATGCTGCGCCGCAGGTGGACTGGATTTTGATCCCGGATGTCCTGGCCGTCGATCAGGATCCGCCCCGAGGTGGGTTCAACCATCCGATTCACCATGCGCAGCAGGGTGGTTTTTCCGCAGCCGCTGGAACCCACGAACACGGTGGTGCCGCGGGCTGGAACGCTGAGGGAGAAGTTGTTGACGGCAATGGAGCCGCCCGGATAGTGCTTGCTTACGGCGTCAAACTCGATCATGGTGCCTCCCATGGTGTGCCGTCTAGGCGTTCCGACACCGTACCCTCTCTGAAGGCACACCCCAAGTTTTGCGGCATCTATGCTGGTAGAGACACTTTCGTAACTCAGGGCAACTCCTATGCAGCCGGGATCCCTCCTGTGCAGCCCAGATTGTCTCCACGTGGCTTCACGCAGGGTACCTCGCACGGACCTCAGGACGCCTGGTATGCACCCTGCCACACGCAGTCAAAGGGGGCACGGCCCTGCATGCGGTTCTCAATGGAGCTGGTCACCAGAGCTTTTGCGATCTGGGCCGCCTCCAACGGCTCGGTTCCCTTCGCTAGTTCCGCCGTGATCGCCGCCGCCAGCGAGCATCCGGCACCGGAGACTCGCTCGTGGCCGATCTTCGGAGCTGACAGGCGGGTAAGCTCGCGGCCGTCGAAAAACACGTCCACAGCATCCGAGCCATCCAAAACCACACCACCCTTGGCTAACACATAGGGAACTCCCAGATCGTGGATGCGCCGCGCCGCTTCTTCGAGATCTTCCACAGTGTCGATGCGCTCCATGCCAGATAGAGCCATGGCCTCGAAGTGATTCGGGGTCACTACCGTCGCCAAGGGCAAGATTTTCTCTTTCAACGCACGGTCGGTGTCAAGAGCAGCGCCGGGTTCCTGCCCCTTACAGATCAGCACCGGATCCAAAACAACGTGCCGCCACGGCTGCCGCCCTAGGGCTTCTCGCACTGCTTCGATAGTCGCCGGAGTTCCGAGCATGCCGATTTTCACCGTGTCGATGGTGTGAACGGCGGTTGCTGCCTCGACCTGGTCCGCGATCACCGTCGGTTCCACCGGAACGAAACGGTGCGCCCAGTCGTGCTCGGGGTCGAAGGACACGATGCAGGTAAGCGCCACACAGCCGAATACCCCCAGCTGATGGAAAGTCTTCAGATCCGTCTGCGCACCCGCCCCTCCCGACGCTTCTGAACCTGCAATAGACAGCGCAACCTGAACCATAACGACCTCCCGTTCAGCACCCCAACCGAGGCGCGACGACGTAACTGCCCGGTGGCACACCCGTGAGCTGCATGGCGGACCACCTTTTCCATTGCGCCCGATCGTACCGGCACCCTGTGACATTCCACCCCACCACCATCAAAAGATCCGCAATGCCGAGATACCTCAGCCATTGCCCAGGTACACCACACCGAGAACACAAGCACGTCGTTTACAGTCATCATGTGCTGCACATGAGCCACGGAAACATTCGTACCCGCCAGAAGTCCTCTGGCTGGTACGAACGTTTTCGCAAACTCATCGCCACACATCTGGCACCCACCCTGAAATTTCTCACCGTCGGCGGACTGGTTTTTTTCGTCGACGCGGCAATTTACAACGCACTCGTATTCTGGGATCCCTCGGTTGAAGATGGGATACTCGGAAATATCGGGTTAGGTGGTTGGGGTCGAGGAGTTCTATTTAGTCAGCCTTTAACCGCAAAAATCATTGCGATTAGCTTCGCTTCAATCCTCACCTATATCGGAAACCGGTTATGGACTTTTCGTGATCGCGGTGCGCGCACCACGCCCCGATCACTCGCCGCCTTCGTCCTGGTCAATATCATCGCCACCCTCCTCCAGTTAGCCTGCCTCGGCTTCTCACGCTACGTCCTGGGCTTTGACAGCCAGCTGGCCGACAATATTTCCGGCACCATCATCGGCCAGTTGATTAGCACCTCGTTCCGCTACATCACCTACGGACGCTACGTCTTCACCCCCGGCGCCATCTTACCCGGAGAGCGCCACGCACACGCGCATCAGCATGAGTCAGAGCCTCCGGTTTCCGTCGGCACAAGTCACCATCTTCCCTTCGCAAACCCCGACCAGATGGGACACCATGAGTACGTACACCAGACCCGTGCTGGAATCGAACCAGATCGTCCTGCACGGTAAGGCCCAGGACCTCACCTCTGCCATTACCGAGGCGGGCAACCTCCTGGTCGCTGCCGGGGCAGTTGAACCGCCCTATGTGCGCTCCATGATCGAACGGGAAAAAACCATCTCCACATTTATCGGCGGCGGCCTCGCCATCCCCCACGGCACCCTCGAATCCCAGGAACACATTAAGCGCACCGCCATGTCGTTCGTACGGTATGTCAATCCCATCGACTGGAACGGCGACGCGGTATCGTTTGTCATCGGAATCGCTGGCCAGGGCGATGAGCACGTATCGCTCCTGCAACGAATCGCCGTTGCCGTTGATGACCCGGCCCAGGTCGCACGACTTCAGCGAGCATCCACAACACAGGAGATCCTGAACGTTCTGGAAAGGAATGCATAACTGATACATGCATAACTGAGACCTGGTGTCCATGCCGAGCCCGGAACCACCGGTCACCGCGTCATGGCTCAGTTATTTCAAACGCGAACCCGAATCTCTCAACGTTCATGACCCCTACCGTCGTCGTCACCCCATCGGCGATACAAAAACCATATATCTAGGGAGTTTCACCATGGCAGAACGCACCGTCACTATCGCCAGTGCCTCCGGACTGCATGCCCGCCCCGCCGCCATTTTCTCCAAAGCCGCTGCCGGGCAGCCGGTTGCGGTCACCATCGAAAAGGCCGGGGGCAAACCCGTGCGCGCATCCAGCATCCTTATGCTGATGACACTGGGCGCCGGACACGGCGAAGAGGTCACGCTGCGCGCCGAAGGCGAAGGAGCAGAAGAAGCGGTCTCCGCTTTAGCAGCCCTGCTGGAGAAAGATCTCGACGCCGAAAGCTGAGCATCGACCAATAAGCTGCCCTCATAACTAATGCACCCTGACCGTTTCGGTGAGGGTGCATTAGTCGTGATATGCCTAGCGGGACCTCGGTCCCGTCAGGTTATAGCCCTTCAAGGCTTAACCTTTGTCCACCAAGGAGGGGACACTCAAGGCCGTGGGACGGGTCACTCCGATCACGGTCGGACTGTCGACCGTCGGGGGCATTCAACTCTGAGTGCGCTTCTGCTCATTACAGACAGATTGAGGTATTCCCCATGGCTATTACGTCTACGTCGCATTTTCAAGGGCGCAGCCTGCTTTCCACTCGCGATTTCACACGCGATGAGCTCAGCTGGCTCATCGGGTTCTCGATGCATCTGAAGGAACTCAAACAACATCGCATTCCGCACCCCTATCTGACCGGGCGCAATATCGCCCTCCTGTTTGAAAAGACCTCCACCAGGACCCGAGCAGCATTTACCGTTGCCGCCCAGGATCTCGGCGCCCACGCCGAATTCCTCGGCAAGGCTGACATTCAACTCGGCAAAAAAGAGTCGGTGCGAGATACCGCCCTGGTACTCGGTTCCATGTTCGACGGATTGGAGTTCCGAGGCTTCCAGCACGCTCACGTTGAAGAGCTCGCCAAATACGCGGGGGTCCCCGTCTGGAACGGGCTCACCGACCAAGAACATCCCACCCAGATGATCGCCGACTTCATGACCATCGTGGAAGAGTTCGGTGAGCTGTCGGGCCGCACCCTCGCCTATTTCGGGCAGGGCCGCAACAACGTTCAAAATTCCCTGATGCTCACGAGCGCCATCCTCGGCATGGATTACGTGAATGCAACCCCTCCGGAGCTAGCCCCCGATCCAGAGATCCTGTCACTGGCTCAGGAGTTCGCTAAAGACTCCGGGGCGAGCATTACCGTCACCCACGATCCGCTGGAAGCCGCGCGCAAAGCTGATGTGGTGTACACCAACGTGTGGGCGGCGATGGGCGAGGAGGACCAGTTCGCTGAACGAGTTCGCCTGATGCGCCCCTACCAAGTCAACGCGGAACTCGTGAGCCACATCGAAAACCCCGATTACATCGTGATGCACTGCCTCCCGGCATTCCACAACGCTGATACCGAGTATGCCCGGGATATTGAGCAGAGATTCGGAATCTCCGCAATGGAGATCACCGACGACGTCTTTTACGGGGACCATGCACGGCACTTCAAACAGGCCGAAAATCGCATGCATTCCATTAAGGCCATCATGGCCGCCACCCTTGGCAATCTGTACGTTCCCCACGTCTGATGTCGCGGGGAGGTGCGTGAGCTGAGCTTCAGCACCTCCCCCGCACGCTCACCCCTTCCCGCCCCTGCCGGCTTAATCATTCCCTGAGAGCCGGTCGGGCTTGCCCAAGGACCACGTTATGTCTAATGCTTCTGCTGCCGCGTCCGGCGCAGCCTCCGTCCCCCAGCCGCCTGTGCCCCCGGCAAAATCAGCCAAGAAAAAAGAACGCAAGGCTCCCAATACCTACGTCATTCTGTTCCTGATCATCGCGTTCATTGCCGTCCTCACCTGGTTCATTCCCGGGGGTGCTTACAAAACCGACGACGCTGGGCGTGCCATTGCGGGAACCTTCCAGCACGTTAAGGCTGCGCCCCAGGGCCTGTGGGACGTGTTCATGGCGCCAATTACCGGCATGCTCGGGTCGAAGACGATATCGGCCGCTATTCCCATCTCCCTGTTCGTGATGCTGTTCGGCTCCTTCTTGGAGATGATGGATCGCACCGGCGCTCTGCGGATCGGACTGCGCCGAGTAGCTTTGGCGAGCCAAGGCCGCTTGCTGCTGTTGATCGCGGTCCTGGTCACGATCATGTCGATCATGGGCACGATTGAAGGGGCGTACGAAGAGGGCGTCGTCTACCTGCTGATGTTCATGCCGATTCTGCTGGTGATGGGGCTAGACACAGTAACCGCAGCCATGATCGTGGTGGTCGGAACGCAGGTCGGCTGCTTGGCATCGACAATCAACCCGTTCGGCGTCGGCATCGCCTCGGGCATCGCCGGGGTCTCTGTCGGCGACGGGATGGGCATGCGCGCCATCATGTTCGTAGTCTTCACCGCTGTGGCCATCGCCATGATCTACCTATATGCGCGGCGAGTTCAGGCCAACCCCAGCCGTTCGATGCAGCATTTCCGTCGCGACGACGACATCAAAGAGTTCGCGGCGTCCGGCTCCGACGGTGTCGAACGCATGGTCGGCCGCCAAAAGGCCGCGCTATGTCTATTCATCGCGACGTTCGCCATCATGGTGGTCTCACTCATTCCGTGGACGTCCCTGAACTCATCGTGGACGTTCTTTGGGGACATCGCCGCATGGATCGCCCAGACCCCTGTTCTTAGGGAAGTTCTCGGTTCGGACATCACCCCCATGGGCACCTGGTACTTCGCTGAGCTCTCGATGATGCTCTTGGTGATGACCTTCATCATCGGCAAGGTCATGGGCTATGACGCAAACAAGAACGTGGACATCATCATTGCGGGTGCCGCAAACCTAGTGCCCACCGCTTTGATCGTGGCGATGGCCCGCGGCATCCAAGTGGTGATGGATGACGGCAAGATCACCCCCACCATCTTGCACATGGGTGAGGATTCCCTGTCGTCACTGCCGCCGGTGGTCTTCGCGATTGTGGCACTGGTGTTCTACTTCTTGATCGCCTGCCTGATCCCCAGCTCCTCCGGACTGGCCGCAGCCACCATGGGAATCATGGCTTCTCTGGCCCGGTTCGCAAACATTCCCGAACCACTCATGGTCACGATTTTCGGTATGGCGCTGGGCCTGGCCAAGATGGTGACACCCACCTCGATTGTGCTCATGACCTGTCTGCAAGCCGCCCATATTTCCTATGCTCGATGGCTGCGATTCATTTGGCTGTACGTGGTGGCGTTGTTCGCGCTGTGCTGCGTCTTCCTGATCGTGGCGGTCCTGATCTGATCCCAATTCATTCACAAGGAACTCAACGAAGAGGAAGGTTCATCAATGTCAGAGGATAAGGTTTACGTTTCCAACGCCACCAATGTTCTGCGCAAAGTCATGATGTGCTCGCCCGAGCACTATCGCTTCAATGCGATCAACGTGATCACCGCAGAATGGATGCGTAAGGGAGACACCGAGAAAAATGATGTGATGGTGCGCGAGTGGGAAACCCTCGTGCAGGCATACCAGGACAATGGCGTCGAGGTTGTTCGGGTACCCGCCGACCCGATGTGTCAGGTGATGACCTTCTCCCGGGACTACGGGTGCATGGTCAAGGAAGGCGCGATTATCGGCCATTTCCGTCATCCGGCCCGTCAGGTCGAGACAGAGCGCTATGAATCGGTGCTGAAGCAGATGGGCGTTCCGATCATTGCCCGCGTCAACGCCGGGTGCATGGAGGGCGGAGATTTCTGGATGCTTGATGAGCACACCCTGGTCTTCGGCCTCGTAGACCGCACCGATAAAGCCGGTGTCGCAAACCTCCGCGAACAGCTGTGGAAATACGGGTACACGGTACTGGGCATCGAAGTACCGCCGGATAACCTGCACCTGGACATGTGCTTCAACATTGTCGCGGAGAAGGTGTGCCTGGCAGTGGTGGATCAGCTTCCCTACCAATTCCTGGCCGCAATTAAACGGCGCGGATTCGAGATTATTCCGGTCGCCGCTGAGGATGTGTTTAAGCACGGATGCAATGTGCAGGCCATCGGCGATGGCAAGGTCATTGCCATCGAAAAGAATAAGCACATCAATGACCGGATGCGGGCGCTGGGACTCGACATTATCGAGGTTCCCTTCGACCAGATTCTTCACGCCGGTGGTGGCCCCCACTGCCTCACCCAACCCATTGAACGACCCTGAGCGAGGCAGTGATGCGGATTCTTATTAGCGACCAGCCCGATTCGATGATGCCGGATCACGAATTAGAGATCCGGACTTTGACCGACGGTCTCGGCCCGGACACCGACATCGAGGTGTACCCCTATGATCCGGAGCATCCGGAAGGCTTCCTGGAACGACTCAGCACAGCCGATGCCCTGCTGACCGCCTTTATCCCGCTGGACGCCAACACCTTGCGTGCCGCGAAACAGTTGAAGTTCATCTCGCTAAACTCCACGGGTTTTGACTTGGTCGATCTGGATGCTGCCCAGGAGCTCGGGATTGGGGTGTGCGCGGTCGGCGAGTACTGCACCGCCGATGTGTCTGAAGGGGCGATTGCGTTCATTTTCGCCCTCAACAAGCACGTCAAGTCCTATGGGCGAGCCATCGATATCGACCATGCTTGGGACTATGCTGCGGCCCCGGCCTGGCCGCGGACCCAGGAGCAGGTACTGGGCATTGTCGGGTTCGGCAAAATTGGTCAGTGCACCGCCCGCAAGATGTCGAATCTGGTGAAGGGGGTCGTGGCCTGCGACCCGTACCTTCCCCCTGACATCGCCAAGGATCTTGGGGTCGAACTCGTCCGCAAAGAAGAGCTGCTGGAACGCTCTGACATCATTGTCAATCACATGGCGCAGACGGACAGCAACCGGAACTACTTCGACGCCGACGCGTTTAGCCGTATGCGCCGCCACCCGATCCTGATCAACATGGCGCGCGGCACGGCTATTGACGAGTCCGCCCTGGTGGATGCACTCGATACCGGAGTGGTGCGGGGCTATGCCGCCGATGTCCTCGCCGATGAGCACCCAGATCTGGCACACCATCCGCTGGTCGGCCGCAATGATGTGCTCTTGACCCCGCATTCCTCGTTCTACTCGGCGTCGTCCCTGGAGGACTTGGAACGCATCAGCGCGCAGAATATCGTCGACTATCTATGCGGCCACAAGGACAAAGTCTTCCGCATGGTCACTCCGTAGGTAGCCGGGAGAGACTGGAGGCAGCCGGGTGGCTCCGTAGCTACCCGGCTGGCTCCGGACGTACCGCGACGTCGCCGGGCCACCGCGTGAGCATTCTGGTGACCCGGCGAGCTGCCGAGCTATTGCATGAGCAGCCGGCCATAGGCAGTGAGGTCGGTGTTGCCGCCACTGAGCACAGCACCGACCTTCTGCCCGGCGCACCATTCAGGATGTTCTAGGAGAGCCGCGATACCCAGCGCCCCGGTCGGTTCGACGATCAGTTTCGTCGTATCAGCAATGAGCCGCATCGCCCGGATGATGTTCTCTTCAGACACGGTTAACACCGCATCCAGGGCACGCACCCCGGCCGCCGCGCCGCGCAAAATGTCAAAAGTCAGTGGCGCGAGCGCCTGGGTCATCACCCCGTCAGCCAAGGTGCGCGGCACCTCGATTTTTACGATCCTGCCTTCGGCCAGAGACCGCCGGGCATCATCAGCCACCTCCGGTTCCACGCCGACGACTGCGCATCCCGGATCTGCCTCCCGGGCCACGATCAAACTTCCCGATAACAGCCCTCCTCCGCCGAGTGGGGTCAGCAGCGTATTCAGACGTTCCCCGAGGTCATGGACTTGCTCGAAGAATTCTAGGGCGGCAGTTCCCTGCCCTGCGACGATATCTGGGTGGTCAAATGGCGGCACCACCGTCGCACCGGTACGTTCGGCCAGGGCAGCACCGATCTCCTCCCGGCTTTGCCTGCCGCGCTCATACAACACCACCTCAGCGCCGTACCCAGCTGTAGCCTCCCGCTTCACGCGAGGCGCATCCGACGGCATCACCACGGTGACCCGAATGCCGAGCTCCCGACCGGCGAGCGCAATCGCCTGGGCATGGTTTCCCGACGAATAGGCAACCACACCGCGGGCCCGCTGCGCCTGATCCATACGCATCAGTGCGTTCATAGCCCCGCGCGCTTTAAAAGCCCCAACCCGTTGCAGGTTCTCGCATTTGAGAAACACGGTGGCACCCAGGATCTGGCTCAGCCGCCGCGATGTGACAACGGGGGTGCGGTGCACATGCGGAGCGATCCGCTCAGCAGCCGCGTACACATCGTGAACCGTGGGCAGGGTTGATTCCTGGTATGAAGCATCGGTCATAGTTCGACTCTAACGACGATTCCGCCTGTCATGCTGCGGGGGCTACAACCTGCTGCGATGGTTCGCCCGTGTATGACTCGCGGGATGCAGTGCCACCGAGCTCTTGCCACGTTCTTGTGGCGCGTGGCACGATAACCCACAGGAGTAACATTTTTCCCTTAACGGAACTTCTTTTCAGAATGGGTGACGATCGGGCAGATCTTTGGAGCTAGATGGGAAGGATCATCATGAGTCTGAAGCAACAAATAGTTCTTTTCGGTGCAATATGCGGCTTCCCTTTAGCTTCGAGCATTGCAACGAGAGAGTACTTCGACAAAACTAATCCGGAGATTTTCTACGTATTTAACGGCGTCTTTGTACTGGGGTTATGTTTTGCTCTTGTCGCGATGCTGGTTCGTCACAAGGTTCAGCTCCTGACTGTTGCGCGAACCCTGGTTACCCTTACATTCCTCTACGCAATTGCGGCGACGCGCAGTGACCTCGGGCCGATCATGATTGTGGTCGTCGCACTGGTATCAATGATCATATGGGCCAAGCGTGCGGAGTCTTTCGCACAACATAACTAAAGCGGTGTCGCAGCTAAAGCGTTCTCGCCCCCGGCCCTGCCTCCCAGTTAGCTGTGGCACAGTGGCTACATGAGTAATTACTACAGCGAATGCGCCCGTGAACCCTGGCGCGCCGACGCCACCTGGGTATGGAATGACAAGAACAAGCGGATGCGCAAAGCTGCGCCATTGCGCGCGCATCTTTGCTGCTCTGAATCCGATATTCAGACCATCACCCAGACCTGGCTCAACCAGTTTGAGCGCAGCGAAGGCGGCACCTGGTTCGACGGTGGCGTCGAATACGACCTGCTGAAAGCGCAGCCGGATCAGGTGATCTTGGAAATCTGTTCTGGCGGGGAGGATGCGTTCGAGTCCGTGAAAGCGAGCGCTAGCCGCCTGTTTGATGAGGTCGTCACGCCGCATTCCGATATCCGGGTTAGCTGGGAAGAAATGCCACTGCGCGCACGGTGAGGCGCGCGGCGGCTGCGCCTGGCAGGTCGCCCCGGATCTCACACGGATACGGCCTACGCCGACCCCCTGCCCCCAACCCTCGACCCTCGACCCCAAGCCTGGCCCGGCCCCGAGCAATGAAAAGCCCCCGACGCGAAGTCGGGGGCTTTTCTACCTTGCGGCAAGAGCGGTAGCGGCGGGATTTGAACCCGCGGTACGGGGTTACCGTACACATCATTTCGAGTGATGCACCTTCGGCCGCTCGGACACGCTACCGTCATCTATCTTAACTATCGTGACGGAGTCGGCCAATAAACGCAGGTCAGGTGGGATCGACGTCACTTCCCGAAACCTAGTCATGAGCCGCGGGTTGTCGCAATGAGGTGGGACGTCCCAGCGAGGACCCTAGGCCGGATTGTATAACCGAGCCGAACGGCCCGACCGAGTCGGATCGTGGAACCCGGCGGATACTCTCACCACGTCGGATGGTTCAACCCCGGCGGATAGCCTGAGCCTGTCGGTGCCGCCTGGAGACCACCCGGATGTCGCCGTCTAGTCCACAGACCAATCCACGTAGCCTAGTGCTATGACTCAACGCAGCGCCGCACAGGCCCATCCTGACACCGCAGGTACTACGCCCACGCCGACCACCGCCAAGACTGAACGGCCAGGTCCTCCCCTACCTGAGCAGCGCTTTATCGAGCGCACTCACCACGGTGACACCGTGCGGGACCCCTACGACTGGCTGCGGGATAAGGACAACCAGACTGTTCTTGACCACCTTCACGCCGAGAATGCGTACACGGATTCCGTCACCGAACCGCTCAGACCGCTGCGCGATGCGATCGTCGCCGAGATTAAATCCCATACCCAGGAAACCGATCTCAGCGTGCCGGACCGGGACGGCGAATTCTGGTACGTCATGCGTACCACCGAAGGCGAGCAGTACCCCACGTATTCTCGTATCCCTGACACGGGTTCGCGTCCCACGATCACGCCGGGGGTGTTCACCGACGACGAGCAGATGCTGCTGGATTGTCCCCGGCTGGCTGAGGGAAGCGAGTTCTTCCGGCTCGGTGGTGTGCGCCCTTCCCCCGACCACACCCGCCTGGCCTATAGTGTCGATGTCACCGGCGATGAGCACTTTGACCTGCGCGTTCTGGATATTCACAGCGGCGACGTGATTGATGATGCCGTACGCAATATCGGTTACGGTTTCGCGTTTTCCTGCGACGGTCAGTGGCTGTTTTACACCCGGGTCAACGATGCGTGGCGGCAGCATCAGGTCTGGCGTCACCGGATCGGGTCGGACGCTGCGACGGATACGCTCATCTTCGAGGAGAAGGACGAAAAGTTCAGTGTGTATCCGTTCGCATCGCGCGATGGGCAATTCTTCGTCATCGTCTCCGCGTCCTCGACCAGTTCGGAATGCTATCTACAGGATCTGTCCGAGCCAGAGAGCGAACCGCGAAGCATCGCCCCTCGTCGCCCGGGCGTCGAATACATGGTTGAGGTCGCCGGAGACCACCTGCTGATCGTGCACAACGACGGCCACATCAACTTCCAAGTAGCCCGGGCCGAGCTCAACTCCGAGGACCACTCCACTTGGCAGCCCGTGCTAACCGCAGGCCCCGGGGAGCGCATTACAGGTGTGGATGCCTTCGAGTCTGCGGCGGCAGTGAGTCTGCGTTCCGGGGGTCTGGCACGGGTTCGCATTCTTCCGCGCAAGACCGAGGCGCCCACTGGCTGGGATGTTGAGGCCGCCTGGGACCTGGGAACCAACGGGCCTTTGGACACCGTCGAACTGGATACGAATCTGTGCTGGCAGACCTCCACTCTGCGGTACCAGCTGACCAGTATGCTTACCCCGCGGACCATCTGCGAGGCGGACCTTTCCACCCGCCATACGGAGGTTCTGCGGGAAACCCCGGTGCCAGGATTTGACCGGTCCCGCTACGTTGAGCACCGCGAATGGGCAATCGCTGAGGACGGGACCCGTATCCCCCTGTCAGTTGTGCACCGCGCGGATCTATCACCCGACGGCACCAACCCGGGTTACCTCTACGGTTACGGTTCGTACGAGATCTCCATAGACCCGTATTTCTCGGTAGCGAACCTGTCGATGCTCGACCGCGGTGTGGTGATCGCTATCGCCCATATCCGCGGTGGCGGAGAGATGGGACGAGAGTGGTATGAACAGGGGAAACTGCTTCACAAGAAGAACACGTTCTCAGATTTCGTGGCGGCTGGGCGACACCTCGTGAGCTCCGGTTGGGTTCAGTCCGGGCGACTTGCGGCAGAGGGTCGCAGCGCCGGCGGCCTGTTAATGGGCGCGGTTGCCAACCTCGCTCCAGACCTGTTCCGGGTGATCCTGGCGGGTGTGCCTTTTGTCGACGCACTCACTACCATTTTGGATCCGTCGCTCCCGCTGACGGTAGGCGAATGGGAAGAGTGGGGCAATCCGCTGGAGGATCCGGAGGTGTACGCCTATATGAAGGAGTACAGCCCGTACGAGAACATCAAACCTTGCCAGTACCCGGCGATTTTTGCCGCGACCTCACTCAATGACATCCGAGTTTTTTACGTGGAACCGGCTAAGTGGGTGGCTCGGCTGCGGGAAACCGTCACCAATGATCTGGCGGAGCGTCCTATCGTGTTGCGCTGCGAAATGGTGGCTGGTCACGGGGGCCGGTCGGGCCGATACAACCAGTGGGAGCAGCGGGCCGAAGAGGTCGCATTCCTGCTCGACCAGTTAGATGCGACGCAGGTGCCCTCGCCCATCACCGAGGCCGCATAGCGAGTGGTGCACAGGGCCCCATAGCCTGAGGACATTTCTCAGCTATGGGGCCCTGTGCTCAATGGTTCAATCGCGCTCGTAGCTTTACAGGATCGCTCGGCATTGGCCGTCACAAGGCATGTCGTGCGACATACTCAGACCGTGCACTGCGTTGCAGCCTCGCGAGTCCTCTACAAAGAGGGGTTCGGACACCTGCTCTCGTTAGAAAGCGGGGATGACCGCGCCGTCACTCCAGGTTTCCTGGATGTACTTCTTGACCTCGGCTGAATGCAGCAGCTTATTGAGCGTCACCAAGGCCGGATTATCCTGATCCACCTCCCGCACCACCAGCATGTTCGCATACGGGTTGTTCTTTCCGTCTTCCAGAACCAAGGCATCTGAGCTGGGCTTCAGCCCTGATGCGAGGGCGAAGTTACCGTTGATCACGGCGGCATCGAAGTCGCCCAGTGAACGGGCCAGCTGCGCAGCGTCCACCTCTTTAAACTTAATTCCCTTCGGGTTCTCCGCGATATCAAAAAGCGTGGTGGCGGTGGGCTCGACCCCCTCTTTCAGAGCGAAGAGCTTCTGCTTCGCCAGCAAGGTGAGCGCCCGCCCCTGGTTGGTCGGGTCATTGGTGATGCCGAAGGTGGCACCCTCGGGAATCTGGTCCAGCGTAAGCGCCTTCAACTTCTTGGAGTACACCCCGAGCGGTTCAATGTGAATACCCTCAAAGGGGAATAGCTTGTAACCCTTTTCTTTGATCTGTGTTTCCAAGAAGGGCTTGTGCTGGAAATAGTTCGCATTGATTTCGCCGTCGTTCAGGGCAGCGTTAGGGATGTTGTAGTCATCCATCACTTTGATCTTCAGATCCAGCTTGGCCGGGCCCGCTAGCTTCTTCTGCACGAACTCAAGGATCTGCGCCTGCGGCACTGGGGTGGCCCCAATGGTCAGAGTGGTCACGCCGTTGCCATCTGCTTTCGGTCCCTCACTAGTTTTCGAGGAACCGCAGGCAGCCAGCGCAAGGGCAGCTAGTCCGGTGGCGGCGCCGAAGGCATACCGGCGGGTCACACGCGGACCGTTGTGGTTCGAGGGGTGATTCATTGCTGCTCCGTTCACATATGGGGCGAGGAGGTTAAAACTTTTCGGTTCGAGGGGCGACTCGAGGGGCGACATCAGCTGGTTGCGATTACCGATGATCGACAGCGCGGGCCAAAATATCCCCGACGACCTGCACGATCTGCACCATGACCACCAGCAGAACCACGGTCACGATCATCACGTCGGCCATAAATCTGTTGTAGCCGTATTGAATAGCCATCGCTCCGAGGCCGCCGCCGCCCACGGCGCCGGCCATCGCCGTGTACGAGATGACGGTGATGGCTGTGGTGGTCACCGATCCAATAATTCCGGGCAGTGCCTCAGGAAGCAGAACCCGTCCCATCAGATGGCTACGGCTAGCTCCCATCATGGCTGCGGCTTCTACCTTGCCGGAATCAACCTCGCGCAGATTGATCTCCACCAGGCGAGCAAAAAACGGGATAGCCCCAATGGTGAGCGGAACGATCGCGGCGGTTGACCCCACGGATTGGCTGACCAACAACCGGGTGAAGGGAATCAACGCAATCATGAGGATGATGAACGGCAGCGAACGACCAATGTTGACCACCGCGCCAAGAACAGTGCTCAACCAGCGGATCGGCACCAGCCCACCCTTTGAGGTGGCGTGCAGCAGCATCCCCAAGGGCAAGCCGACCAGCACCGTGAACACCATGGTGACGCTGGCCATATAGATGGTTTCCCAGAGTGCTTGCGGAAGGCCGCTAGCGCTGGTCAGGACGGGGTTATGTAACCAGGTGCGGTCCATTCAGCGTTCCACCTTCTCCGCAGCGATACCTTCGGCTTCCAAATCGCGCAGACATTCAGCGAGCCCATGTTCACTAATCGGCGTGCCGGACGCGTTGGTGAGTGCCAGTTGCACTCTGCCGATCTGGGTTCCGCCGATGGTTTCTATCGTTCCCGCCGCAATCTGCACTTCCGCGCCGCGAGCCCGCACAAAAGCGATCACATCGTCGGTACTTTTCAAACGCTCAGACGCACCGTAAAACACGTTGATCAGCAGCCCGTCGACCCCGGTCGGGGCGGGCGGCATCGGAATAAGTTCCGGCGCCAATCGCCCGTGGGGATTGCGCACGACATCTTGCAGTGAACCGGTCTCAACAATCCGCCCTGATTCCAACAGGGTAGCGCCGTCGCAGACTTCCCGGACCACCGACATCTCATGGGTAATGATCAGCACCGTGATCCCGAGCCGGTCGCGTAGGTCCCTGATCAGCCGCAATATTTGCCTGGTGGTGGTTGAATCGAGCGCGCTGGTCGGTTCATCGCACAGCAAAAGCCGTGGCGAGGTGGCCAGTGCCCGGGCAATTCCGACCCGTTGACGCTGCCCCCCGGACAGCTGCGACGGATAGTTGTTTTCGCGTCCGGTAAGACCCACCAGATCCACCAGCTCGGCAACTCGATGCTCGCGTTCCCCGCGCGGTGTGCCAGCAATTTCCAGTGGATGCGCGATATTGCGGGCGGCAGTGCGGGAGTCAAGAAGGTTGGCATGCTGAAACACCATGCCGATATCGCGGCGGGCTCGTCTGAGCGCGGCACCGACTAGCGCGGTCAGGTTCACGTCATCCACGTAGACACTGCCCTCGGTGGGGCGTTCCAGCGCAGTCAGGCACCGAATCAACGTGGACTTTCCCGCTCCGGAGCGTCCGACAATGCCATGGATGCTCCCGGCGGGCACGCTCAGGTCGATGCCGTCAAGCGCGACGACATCCTCACCTCCGTCAGGAGCTGGGAAGACCTTGGTCAGGCCGTCAAGTGTGATCACATCCGATAGTGAAACATCCGGTGATCTGGGGCGCGATCTGGCATGTCACATTCTGTCGCAGGGCCTATCTGATCGTGACCGATCTCATTATGCGAGGGGTGGGTGCACACGAAAATAGCGCCCCGTCGCCCATAGTCGAGAGACGGGGCGCTGGTGATCAGTTTCCGGTATCCAGTTCCGCATCGAAGGCATGCGATCCGGTGGGGCGGATCACGGTCCCCGTGGGTGCGGCTTCATTGGCGGGTCCGGCGATCACCTCGCCACCGCGAGCATGTTCGACCACATTGACGTTCGGGGTGACATACCGTCGTGTGATCGCCACGATCAACGGTGCGATCACTGCGATGACACCGATCAGGGCCACTTTCTGGTCCTCCGTGATCGGGATACCAAACGCAATCAAGAGAGCAATAATGGCGGCTGCGGCCGAGGTGATTGTTGCGGTTGAGAGCACAGGTTCAGTGCGCATGAGTAATCTCCTTAAGGTTTAGGGGTGAGGGGTAAAGGATTAAGGGGGAACGGTTAAGAACTAGGGGTCATGGGCTAGGAGTGCGGGGAAGGAGGGGTTGTGACGAGACAGGGGCCGCCGTCGCTTTCGGTCGCATCGGTCCATGTCAGAATCCAGTGGCCACTCTCTGGGTGGCAGGTGGCACTCACGAGCCCGCGTCCAGCAGGCCCCGTCTTCCCGGCTGGGCCGGGTGGGCCGGCAGGTCCTTGGGGGCCCGGCGGACCAGTTGGACCAGCCGGTCCGTCCTTGCCGTCTGTGCCAGGCTCGCCGTCCGGGCCAGCCTGACCGGGGATTCCGGGGACACCAGAGGGTCCCAGCGGACCGGGTATGCCGGGCTGACCGTCGGGTCCAGGCGGACCGGGTATGCCTGGTGCACCTGGTGCGCCGTCAGTCCCGGGTATTCCCGGAACACCTTGCGGCCCTTGCGGTCCTGCGGGTCCGCGATCCCCGGTCGCATCCATCACTGTGCCACCCGGAGTTTCAGCAGCGGTTTTCTGTGCATCCGCGCAGACAGCCTTGCCCTGGGTATCTTGCTTCACCGCACCAGAGGCGCATAGATCAGCCACTGACCGGGCGATATCGTGTTTAGCTTGCGTTTCGTCCTGGACTTGAACATGAGCGCGCGATAGTTGCTCACCACGTTCTCTAAGTGTTTTCCCGTTGGACCAAGCCATCACGGTCAGGACGGCAATTCCCACTAAACAGATACACAGGCCAGCGGTGAGAATCCAGATCATGATGCCCTGGACACGTTCGGCCCGGCTAGCGGCCTGTGCGCTTTGTTCGGCGCGTTGTTCGACATCCCGGATGTCATGCTCAGACATTGGGTACCTCCCGGTAAGCGGGATCCGGTTCAATGTGGTGGGCGATCAGCTGGCGGTGATACGACAGTCGATCGCTGTTGACTTGTGTGAGCGCGGCTCGATAACCGTCGAGGCTGATCTGTAGTTTCTCGATCTCAGCGAGATAGAGTTCCGCGCGGAGTTTTTGCGCCGATAGGGCGTCTTCATAGCGTTCATGTCTCATGATTCTTACTTGGGTGACAATCCAGGCGATCCCGCCGCCTACGACGGTGAGCACACCGCCCAGAGCGACAAGGATGTTCGCATCCATGCCATACATTCCTTGCCTCTCTTGAGCAGTGAGTCGATAAAGGATTTACATCTGGGAATTGAGCCATTTTTGAAGTCCTCGGACTCCATTGCTGGGCCGATCCAAACGTTTATCGATAGGGCCGCCATAATAACCCATTGTTTTCAACTTCTGTTGAATCTTTCCATAGGTATTTGGTCCGAGCGCACCGTCCGCTTTCGCACCACACCAAGATTGAAGCTTCTGAATGGTCGGTGAGCCGGAGGCATATCCGGAGACAATCTCAATAGCGTTCGAGTTAATCGCCCTTGTGATCTGATTGTCGGGCTGACGCGAGAGAATTCCATCCTGATAAGGAGCGCCGAGCACTGTCTGTATAGCGCGATTCGTGGCACGTCCCCATAGACCGTCAACGGTGATATGCGAACTCGTTCCACCACCGCCCGTGGGGGCTATACCACGTCCTGGACCAAATCCTCCTCCCATCATGATGGGGCCGTAATCCGGGCGGACAGTGCCGTACAGGCTTTTCGCGAGCCGGTAACGGTCGTGATACACCCCATCACCATTTGAACTGCCGTTATCATTGGTATTCCCACCGACCCGTTCAATGCGTCCATCAGTTCCGACGCCGGACAGTGCTAGCTCAATATGATTCATACCTTTGCCGACGATCAATAGGTCCCCACGTTGTACGTCGCTCGATTTAGGGTAAAAACGCCCTCGTTCCTTACCCCATGCCACAGCGTAAGGTACATATCGAAAATATGGGAAATTGGCCTTAGGGATAAGTGCTTTACGTGCTCCCCAACAAAGGAAATCATAGCACCAGTAAGCGCTGTCACCGTGAAGCTCACGAGAGTACTTATTCTTTTCTCCTTCACCTTCTCGATATCCAGTTTCACGAAGTAGGTAACTGATGAGCATTTCTCTTCCCAAAAGAACAGCCATGATTCAATCTCCTTATTTTTGTTATCTTAACTTGATTTATATGGGTCACATCTCAGGTACAATTTGAGAATGCGATGTGTGAAAATTTTTCGTGTGGCCAGTGTGGTGGTCGCGGTGGGTGTGTTGGTGGCGGGGTGTAGCTCTGCGGATAAGCAGCCGTCGGCAGCAACCACGTCGCCCGCGTCGGCTTCGGTCTCGCCGTCAACAGCGGGTTCTCATGGGGTAACCGCATCGTCTGGTCCTCGGGTGGTGATGCCGCAGAGGCTGGCGACTGATCCGGCAGTGTTTGGGGATCAGGTTGCGGTGTCGCAAACCGTCACGGGTCATGGTCTTGATCCGTTGGATTTTGGGCCGTGTCGTGATCAGGCTGCCCAGGGGGCTGATTCCAAGACGATCACGGGGCATGTGCTGGGTGATCGGGCTCGGCAGGCTTATATTGATGCGGGTTTACCGCGTGAAGCGGCCGAGAAGATGCATTGGGCTGCGAGTGGCGCTGGTGCTGACACTGCTAAGCAGCAGTGTGAGGGCCAGATTGGTCGTGATTTTCAGGTCGTGGTTGGGTTGCGGCAGGTGGGTGAGAACATGCACGTGATGATGACCGTGAGTTTGAAGGGGTCTCGTGATCAGCCGCCGCTTCGCGTGGATAACGCGCGTCCGATGCTGACCGCGTATGTGGGTGAGAATCATCGGCCGGTTCCTATTTCGGTGGGGGAGTTTCGGGAGGATGCGAATCCTGATGGGTCGCCTCTGTATCAGTGGACGAGTGTGGTCCCGGTCAAGGATTTAGGGCCGGTGAAGGATGTGGTGTTGCGGACGGATACGGGTTTCTTGCCCGAGTGGTTTAACGTGTTCACGTTTTATCGCATCCACGTCACCACCTGAGCGTGACGCGACAAATTAGCGGTCTCGCAGACCGGCAAGATGCCCCCAACCTCTAACAAGCGAGGTCAGGGGCATCTCAGGTCACGGCTTACGAACCCACGGCCGGTACTCGTCCGGACGGATGTTCATATCAGGTGACGGGCGACCCCAGTCAATCGGTGCCCACTCCGTAAGGTCCCAGGGGAAATCGCTGATATTAAGGCCTTGACCTCGGCCCTCGCCGGGACGCCGATACTTCTTATCGATTAGACCATCGAAAGCCCACGGATCGGCTCCATAGATATGCGCGTACGTGCGGCCCTGCTCTGCGTTGAAAGCATGACACCAGAGGTTAGTGTCTGTCGCAACAAGACCGTACGTTTGTGCTGCGCGGATAAGGATCTGTGTCAGCGGACGATACGGTTGACCTGTTCGGGGATCGTTCAACGGATCCACAGATATTGGGAGACGACCCCACTGACCGTGCGTCGGCGTGACCCCGTCCCCGGTATACCGGTTCGGATCCGATTCATTCCACTTGCGGCCGCCACTCATATAATGCTCTAACTTTCCGTCAGCACCGCGTGCGGGCCACGAAATTCGAGTGGTACCATCCTTATTGAGCATGCGTAATGCGGCGGCGGTAAACGTAAGCGCGTGATCAATCTTGCCATTTAACACTTCCGATATACCGATGAATCCCAGCGAATTATGCATTCCAGCGACATTAGAGAGACCTCGTCGCTGCTGCAAACCATAGTTGGTCGTTGCCAGGTTCTTAAAGTCAGGTTCCGCAACCGAATATCCACCAGATGCGACCCATACTCCGTCTTTATCCTTCATGGCGAAGAATAATTCCCGCATAATTCCGGTACCTCGATCATAGATCGCAAGTCCGTGATCACCATTCTGTGCGGCTACCCCCCACGAGGGTAGGGGAATAGATCCACGCATATAAGTATCGATTTCAATCTGGTCGGTTTGAATTGAGACCCCGTTCAACTGCTGGAATGTGCACGCGGGGTCACGGGAGTCCACGACGTAGGCGTGGATTGGCTGAGTACCGTACGCTGAGGTATTCAGCGATGTCCGACTTCCCCACGCACCATTCGGCCTAAACGGAGACCAGTCCCACATGTACTGCGCGTACTTTGCGGAGTCAGGGTCGAGGGGCATGTCCGCCACAGATCGCTGAAGAACGGTACCCTTCCCAATGTACGGGTCGAACATGGAGCGGAACTGCACAGCCGAGTCCTCGCCATCAGACATGGCCTTCTCCCATGATTTACCGTCATGCATGTAGGGCTGTGTGGCTTGCCACCGCCCCGATACCGAATCAAAGATACGAGTCATGGTCAGACCCCCAGCTTCGTAATCACGAGATTATCAATCTTAAAGCCAGATGCAGTCGCATAGTGCCGGACCTGAAGACCATCGGACTCGCCCTGGGCCTTTAAATCGATATCCGACTTCCCCTGGGAAACCTCACCCGACGGCGCCGTCACAGATACGACACCATCGTAATAAGACAGTTTCCAGCGCCCAATTTGTGCATCAGGACCAGTCCAAGGGATTCGTACTGAGGACTTGTGTACTACCACCGTGTCTTTTTGGAAGGTGAGGTTAATGCCTCCGTCACCGACCGTTGATCTCGCGCGGATCGCAATACTTGCGAGCGGAGTGTTCTTAGCTGTCGACGTTGTCGTACCGACAGACACCACATCAAAGGCAACCTCGAGATTCTGCGCAGCCACACGCCCGAAAATCCATACGTTACCCGTACCAGGCTTGAGAGGGGTGAGCACCCCGCCCTGGGGCCGGTATCCTTCGTGCGCGTTTCGGTCACCATGTTCACCTGAAAAGATGAACTTGCCGGTTCCACCGAGGGCATTGTTCAAGGTAAAGGGAATAGTTGCCGAGTCCGTCGCGAAATCCCCTGATGCGATAATCTCGCGTGCGTTCGGATCGGGGAAGGGATGGGTCCACGAGTAGGTGGACACCATCTTGTAGCCGGGTAGAGCGATGGCGTCAATCGTTACCTTCGACGGAACCTTTGACACGATCTTCGTGACTTCACCTCCCGGGATGTCGATGCCGTCTCGCACTCGGTATTTCACACCGACGAGGGAGGGCACGAGAACAGTTCCCTTAATGTCGTCCCACACCGGTTCACTAGGAATCACCGGAACTAGTTTTTCAAGAGGCTTCTGCCAGACAATCGGAACAGTGGTGCCATCTGCCGTTTTATACAGCCCTTCTTTCGGTTCGGTTGCGGAGACAACCGTCCAGAACCCTTGAGCCTTTGCCTGGGCATCCGCTGACCAGGAACCACTTTGCGGAGCCGGTTTCCAGCTCGCCGCACCAGAGGCGTCACGGGTGAGAACCGTACCTGCGTCACCACCCTTCGGAAGAGTTTCTAGTGCCGCGATCTCCTTTTTCGTTGCGTAGGTAGCGAGATCTGGGATGCGAGCATCAATAAGCCCTTTGACCTGCGCAAGTGCTTCATTCGAGAGAGGTCCCTCAGAAGCGGTAGCGTTAGCGTTGGGAGTAGTATTCATAATAGTTTTCCGTTCTAAATATGTGTTAATAATTAGATTAATAAATATAGTTAGGTGCAATATAATTAAGACGTGCATGCCGACTGGGGATTATTCTCATTGAATATAGATAATCGACAGCACATCGACGAGATACGGATTCCCATGTGGCATCCATTTTTATCTCGTGCCCCTGCCGTGCAGCGCTGGTTATATCCGGGGTTTAAAGCTCACCCTTTTATGCGGACAGGATCAGTCATCACGCAGGGGATCTGTTGTTAACCGGCAGTGCCGGTGCGCACCATGAGCATGGGTGCGCTCGCTCCACATCTTTCGTTGGGCGTGGTCACGGACTTGTATTCATCCCCCCTAGAGCCTGGGTCTGCCCGCATTTCAGCGGGCGTCAGCGGTCTTTCACTCATCGGTGCCGCTGGGGTTTCTCTATTTTGTTGTCAAACTTTTTGATCGCGGGGACGCACTTAAAAGTGGCCCAATATTCGACGCATAATGCGCCCGTTAGGCGGCGTTACATTCCTTTCGGGGTACACAAAACGCCTGCCATGGCCATGCAGTTACTCGCATTGCTTCGCCAACGAAGCGGTCGGCTGATGAGCCCGTCACCTCTGCCGCTCGCGCTCGTTGAATCTCGGCACAATTGAGGCCTAGGCGAGCAGCAAGCGCGGCATCGCTGGGTTCACAGAGGTACTCACGCAGCTTCGAGACGATGCCGGGCCGAAGCCCGTAGCTTTCGGTTGACATATCACCTCCTCAGTGTGAGTCACTTTTGCGTCGTCTGTTGATATAAGTAGACGCCTGCTCGGCGCGTGACGCAAGTCGTAGCCGATATGACGCGTATCACACACCTATAAGCTGGATGTTGTCTACAAAATGACTCACGATGGTGGTATGACTGAGACCTTGAAGCAGTGGATGACCCGCGTCACCCAGGGCGCTTCGCTGCGCGCAATCGCCTCCGCCGCAGGTATCAAGCAGGCGACCCTCGCCCGTCAAGCGGCAGAGAACCGGATTTCGCCCGAATCGGTCGTCGCCATCGCTCACACCTACAACGCCAACGTCCTGGAAGGTCTGATCGCACAGCGCCTGCTCAGACCCGATGACATCACTCAGGTGCGGGAAGTCATCGGACTGCGCGAAGCGTCGGACCGCGAGCTTGCCGACGAGATCCTCCGGCGTCTGAACGAACGCGGCACCGACACACTCAACTCTGATGAGAAGACCCGCGCGCCCCGTATGTCAGTCCCTCGACTTACGCTTCTTTCAGACGATGCGCCTAAAGAATGGGAGGACATGCCGTATGCCGCCGATACCGAGCATCCCGGAGACGATCCCGGCGAAGACGACTGATCTCATCACCTATGCCGAAGCTGCCGGGATCCGAGTCTTTTGGTCACCGGATCTTCCTGAACGAGGCCGCTATATCCCCGGTATAAACGTCATCGTGCTGCGCCACGGCATGACAGAGGCACGCACCGTCTCGACGCTCGCCCACGAGTTAGCTCACGCCCACTTCGGTGACTGGTGCGTCGATGAGGCCACCGAACGACGCGCCTGGCGTTGGGCTGCACGTTTACTTATCAGCCCCGTCGAATACGCATTAGCCGAGGCTATTCACCATGCCCCTGGAGCCATCGCGAGAGAACTTGGTGTCACCCGGGAGATAGTCGAAGCCTTTATTACAGAGCAAACGAAAGCTGCAGGAGGTCACGGCAGGGCAGGCGAGCAGGCGGATCGTCGTCAGAAAGTTTCAGGATCTAACGCCCGAGATGCAGAGCTGGACAAAAATTATATATGCACCAATTCTAGAAAAACATCTTTAATTGGCACAGCCGACACCGCAGTTGGCACGTAAAAGGTGAAGGGCACAGCATTTCCTGCCGGTCTAGTCCCACCCGCATATAAGGCGTGCGACCGCTACGAGATGACGTATTTTCCCATCGTGCGACCCTCTAAAACCGACCTGGACACACTGCTCTCCTTTTAGTGCGATCCTTTGCGGTCAGCGAGCGCAACCAGATAGGTGGCGCCAGCGCTCAGCCCCGCAATGGCGATCCGTGGGTGACTCACTCCGTGGCGCACGAACCAGCGTTCGAGTTTGCCGTCTATCGTCAGCGACGTCCATTGGCCGAGCGCGATCAGGCCTCCTGCTGCCACTCCAATCGGAAGCGCATACGCGGGATGAAGCTGAATGCGCGGGCGCGAGGTCTCAGTATCAGGCGACGAGGCCCCACCCTCAGGAGAAATCTCAGCTTGCGTAGCAGAGTCGGCACTTCTCTCCATAGGGATTGAGGCCGCTTCCGTCAGGCTGGCCTCGGCCACGCTCGGGGTGGCATGTGCCGGCAAAAATTGCGTAGAGTCCGCATCTGATGACGCTTCAGCACCGCCAACATTTCGTTCATTCTCTGAGGTTTGACGGGACTCTTTCCGGGCGGCTGCATACTTCAGCATGGGCTGCGCGCTGACCACCACTGCCGCTGTAATACCAACAAAGGCTGCCGGAACAATGATGTAACCCATCCGCATCCAGCGTGGAAACCGGTTCGCCGGAATCATGCCGAGCAGCCCGCCCATTGCGGCTTGCACAGCGGGGGATCGAAGGACGACGTCCACCGAGGAGGTCGGTTCAGGAGAGACTTCAGACGACAATCGGAATGGGACTCGCATCACCCCATTGTGCCAGGCAGCACGATGCCGCACCGCCCGAAGAGCCATAACCCCGACGCGGCATTGCCAACCTGGCCGTTCCACTACCTCTCCGCTCCGCGACACCGTCAACACAGCTCGCACCTTCGCCCCGCTCACCCGCCCGTTCACCTAGCGCCTTCACCCGCTCGGTTCATAGGATCCCCAAGTTCTCGCCGCCAGAGCACCGCGGCCATGAACACAAATCGGACTTCCGTTGGTACCATGTGCGTACGTCGATGTTCGCAATCCCTGATATATTTCGGTCCCGTTCATCAATGAGGTACGAGATAGGCGATGCACCCTCCCAAAGGAGAGAATCATGGGTTCATACCGAAAAAATAAAAGATACGACAAGATTCAAAAAATCTTGAGCTACGTCTCTCTCGGCATCTTATTAATGCTACTCGGAACCAGCCTGATGCTCAATGATCTCGTGATTGAGCAAAGCTATGTCTTCGGTGGTCTCATAGCTGTTATTGGGGTCTTATCCCTCGTGATTGGCTTGCGAGAAGCAATGGCGAGGCGTCGCACGGCTTCAGAACCCAAAGCCAGTATCTGACCCCCGGTGAGGTGCGCAGCACGCATAGGGCCAACCTGTGGCCATTATCAATTCCCAGCAAAATCAAAATATCTTACCCGGCAGTATGCAAAGATATCGCCGGTATTCCCTCCCGGGATTTTGCACGATAGCCTCGTAGCCGACGCACAGAACCCCATACCGGGATAACAGTCACCACATCGCAGGGAGAAGGCCATGACAGGCACCACGGATCACATCCCCGATCCGTCACGCGAGCCCCGTCCGCCACAGACGGGCGATGCGTTGCGCGCCCCACAAGATCCCGCCGAGCGTCCTGTCACCCGAAGGACCGGTCTGCGAGCAGCTGCCGCACTTGCGGTCGCCGCCCCGTTCGCCGCCACTGCCTACCGGCCCTCTCGGGCCCAGGCCGCCCCCACTGTCCCGACCTCGGGCCGTCTCATTCCCGGTGAGCATCTTCGACCTGGACGCTCAGCATTTATCGACGTCACAGCCGCCACGTTGTGGCGCGAGCCTCGCATCGCCCGTCCACGAATCGATGATCCATCGCTGACGAATCCCGTGGATTTGCGGGCGTGGAACCAGGCGATGGAACAGACGTCTGTGCGGCGATGGCTCGCTCAAGGTCTCACCGAAACCCAGGCTTTGCTGGGCACTCGCGTGATCGTCGATGACATTGACGGCGACTGGGCGAAGATCCTGGTTCCCGACCAGCCCACCCCCCGCGACTCTCGCGGCTACCCGGGCTGGGTGCCCGCGGTGCAGCTCGTGGTCAGTGACGAATTTGCTCGGGCGCAGACGCGGTCAGAGATCGCAGTGGTGACCGCACCCACGGCGTGGCTGTCGCGCGATGTGAGTGGTCGCTCTCGCATGATCGAGACGTCCATAAACACTGAACTACCGGTGCTGCGGAAGCAGGGAAAAGCTGTTCAGGTCACCCTTCCGGACGGTGCTCGCGCCTTCTTGCGCTTGCGTGACGTTGCTGTTCGCACGCCTGATCATCAGCCTGCCGCACCGACCGGGGCCGATCTGCTGGCGACCGCACAACGGTTCCTCGGGTTGCGGTATCTCTGGGCAGGGGTGTCGGCGTTTGGTTTTGATTGCTCCGGGTTTACCTACTCGGTGTGCCGGGCTCACGGCATCATCATTCCGCGTGACGCTGGGCCTCAGCGCTCTGCGGGGGATCGCGTGGGTCGGCAGGACCTCCAGGTCGGCGACCTAGTGTTCTTTGCCAAAGGCGGGGGCGAGGATGCTCCGGCGAGCGCCATCCACCATGTGGCGTTCTGGGCTGGTGATGGTTTGATCATGCACTCCCCCAACTCAGCGAGCAGTGTGGAGATCACGCCGCTTGGCGAGTTCGATTCCAACAGGGAGTATGCCGGCGCAGTACGGCTGGTCGATAACGGCTGACGGCGACGCGGCGGCATCGCCTGGGTGCGGTGGCAGCGTCCCTGCATGCCATGGAGTACTACATGATCGCTGATGTGCTATTACGCATTGCAACGTAACTGGGGTTCCGCGAGCCATGATCGGTCCCGGCGCAACAACTTAGCTATATAGGCACCTACGACGCTATGGCCTTTAACGCCGGCCCGGTAATTGTGGCGATTTCCAGCATCGAGGTATCCCATGACAGTCCATGCCCTTCTCGCTCGAACGCACGACGAAATCGCTCTGGGGCGATAAAACGGGGAGGGAGCTCAACGGTGACCGACGGCACTGTCGGCCGCTTGAGCGCACGACTCAACGCGGGCCCAAGAGCATATGGTTGCGGGGGTGCGTACCGGGCTAGCAGAGCAAGATCGACGATGTCACGCTCTCGGCTTGAGAGACGCCCATTGTGGACGCTGTAGAGGGCGACCAGCTTCTCAGCCATGTGATCTGCTACCGGTATAACTCGGATGCAATCTGGCCAGCCTCTCTGCTTTGGGGGATCTACACGACGTCCCAGCGGCACGAGTTCCCCAAGCTCACTCCAGTTATGAACAATCTGGACATCCACTTTTAGGGCGCCATGATCCTTGCCGCCGAAAAGTACCTGAAACGAGAGCGATACGAGGTCTTCGACATGACCGGGAGTCCACTTCACTAGTTCAAAGTTAAGAAAGTCAGGATCCACAGGTGAAGATGCTGCGGCCTGCCTTATTTCAGTGATCGCGGTCTCCCGCGACGTGGATGCCAGAGCACCATCGATGTCCCGGGTAGTTCGAGCAACGTCAGGAATACGTGCGAGCATCGCGTGGCCTCCTTTGAGCACCCACGTATGTGGCAATGAAGTCGAGAGCCGAGCTATTAGGCGTTGCGCGAAAAACTCATGGAGCGCACTCGATACACCCCGGGTACGTGCTTGTTGCTGAATAGCCCCAGCGAGACCTCGAGAGGTTGGGTACGCCATCTCAGGCCGCCGTAGCAGATAGGTACATCAGGGTGTCATCAGCAGAAGGTCCCAAAAGATGACGAGCTGAATCGACTGACAGTAGACCCGCGTTCACACAGTGATTAACCCATCGCGATCGGTGTTCGCCATCCATCGGCCACCGGCCCAAGTCATAGGTGGTGCGCTCCACTGACGTGGCCGGCATGCCGTCAATGATGACAACGTCTTTTGAGTCAAGCCGAAGGGTGTGGGTCGTGAGCCCAGTGAGGCGACGGCGACGCGGAACCGTCACGTGAATCTCGTCAGGAAGATCAACTGCACCGTGTAGTTCGGCAGCAGCATGATGACTCAGCACACCTGAGTTCAGCCCGAGAGGGTCGGCTGCGATGTTCTCGAGATACCGCTCAGGGTCAACCCGCTGGAGTGCGGCCCTCATATGACCAAATCGCAAGTCCTCAAGGGCGGGGACAACATAGAGTCCAGCCCCTAGCGGGGTTAGGGCACGGTGCGTATCAGCTAGACGTGCAATTGAGGTCGAGGAGATTCCCTCTGCCATGAGCTGTGGGCGAGTCACCAACCCGTGATTGCCCGCAGCTAGGTCGAGCACCACCACAAAATCATCCAGGAGAGCCATGGCTCAACGATGCCACATCCTTGTCACATATTCGATATCTGTGGCAGCAAACATGGGTATTATATTCCGATAGAACCTATCTAAGAACTTTTGTCGTCATTTATGAACGGGACCACACATAGGGCTCGGTCCAGGTCACAGCGCTAAATCCCAGCGCGATGAAGATCGGTGCCGACGAGGGGAGAGCATCAACCCAAAGTGTCTGCGCACCGGCAGCAATCGCAGCTGACATGCGACTTAGAACCGTCGCCGTAAAGAACCCCTGACGTCGACATCTCGGTATCGTTCTACCGCCCGCCAGCTCTGCTGTGCCGTTGGCGGCAAGATAGAGCCTTCCTCCCGACACTGGCACCCCATCCCGGTAGGCCACATGCACCTGAATGCTCTCGGGCTCGGCAACCAGGGATACAGCGAGTCTCTCCCGCTCGTCCGCGGCATCCTTGCGCCCGCTCTCAAGTGAGATCCGCTCATAATCGACAAGATCTGCGACATTCACCGTTCTCACCTCGTGAGCATCCTCAACCCTTTTCCTAATCGTTGTGGGCGCATCACAGAGATTCAGCGCCAGAACCATCTCTCGCGGTCCCGGTTTTAAACCAGCCGCACACAACGTTGCAGGCAGTCCCGAGGGCTTATCGTGACCGTAGACCTTCCACTCGAAGTCCGCGCCAACTTCTCGGGCCAGTCTGAGTTCGCGCTGGATCACAGCAGCGAGATCGGAGTGCGAACACGCGCTATAGACAATGCGTACCTCCGAACCATCAGCGGACCACTCCCTGACCACATTGCCAGGTACTACCTCCCTGGATAACACGCGAGTTTCATCGAGCAGTGCGAGCAAGGCACTGTCCACCGGCACCTCCGCGATATTCATCAAACACCTCTTGGTTATCGCCGCACGCCCTCTCAAACGTCACCGAGTCGGTCGCGCGCCTGTCTGCGGCCCCACTACTGACCTAGCTAAACATCTATCGACCACCCAGGTCACACACGATGTAACCACCCATCACACGCCCAACTATCCACCTAAAACACCCACTCTCATAGCTTTGTCATGCCGTGAAAGTTGTCATCGCACGACATGTCGGTTAGGCAGCGCGGACATCCTGTGACACACTTCCGGCCATGCTGATTGATGGTCCTTGGTCGGCGGCGGCACGCGGCGCAGGTTTGCTCCGTGGCTCCGCTGTGCCCGCATGTCCCGACGATCTCCAACCGACGATTTTCGCTCGTATGAGCGCTCTCGCACAGAAACACGGTGCGATTAACCTCGGCCAGGGATTCCCCGATGGGGGTACACCCCAAGCTGTTCTCGACGCCGCGTGCGCAGCGATCCGAGACGGTCACAATCAGTATCCGCCGGGGCCCGGAACCCCTGTCCTCCGGGAGGCTATTGCCGAACACCACCAGCGCTTCTATGGGATTGACCTCAATCCCGCAACGGAAATCCTTGTAACCACCGGGGCGACCGAGGCGCTGGCGGCCACCCTGTTGGCGTTTATCCGACCGGGCGATGAAGTACTGGCCCTCGAACCGTTCTACGACGCATACGCGGCAGTTGTGGCGCTCGCAGGAGGCACGCTGCGCACCGTTCCCCTGTCTGTATCGACAACTCCCGACGGCGACCTGGATCTGCGGGTCGATAGCGAGCAGTTCGTGGACGCCATGACGGATAGAACCCGGATTGTGCTGCTCAACACCCCGCACAATCCCACCGGGTTGGTGCTTGATCGCGAATGCCTGGACCGCATATCCGGGGCCGCTATCGATCGCGGTGCGTTGATCGTGACGGACGAGGTCTATGAACACCTCACCTTCGAGACCGCCCATATTCCGGTCGCAGCTTTGCCCGGGCGCGCCGAACATACGGTGTCCATCGGGTCGGCAGGTAAGACATTCGCCGTCACCGGCTGGAAGATCGGCTGGGTGTGCGCACCCGCACCGCTAATTCAAGCTATTACCGCAGTAAAACAGTTCCTGACGTTCACCAGCGGTGCTCCGTTCCAACCTGCTGTTGCGGCGGGTCTCGGGCTTCCCGACGCCGAGTATCAGCGCATCGCCGATGATCTGCACCGCGGTCGGGATTTGCTGATCTCGGCGCTACGTGAGGTCGGGTTTCGGGTAGCGCCACCCGAAGCCGGGTATTTCGTGGTGGCAGATGGAAGCCCGCTGGGCATTGAGGATGCCGATAGCTGGTGCCTCGACGCGGCATGCGACGTTGGCGTGAGTGCGATCCCCGTATCGGCTCTGTGTCATCCCGGCGCATCGTCGAACTGGGCACGGCCCCTGATCCGTTTTGCCTTTTGCAAAGAAGACGCCACTTTGCACGAGGCGGCGGCGCGACTACGCCGGTGGGCCGGTCGCTAACGGAACTTCCGGGGATGAGCACGAACGACTGCAAACGAATACGAACGACTGGGAACGGCGAGTGTGAGCATCACACGGCGGCTTAAACCTATCGGTAACCTCTCCGGTACGACAGAATCGACGCATGACGATGCGCCTGCTCATCCCTCAGCTCACGCCCGCCCTCAATGCCTCCCCTCAGACAAGCCAAGAAATTGGGGGCATTGCGGGGTGGACAGTCAGCCTGATGGAAACTATCGGCGGGCCGGGAGTTGCCCTCGCGGTGGCGGCGGAAAATCTTTTCCCGCCGATCCCCAGCGAGATCATTTTGCCGCTGGCGGGCTTAACCGCCAGCCGGGGCGGCTTCACCATCGCCGAAGCTTTGTTCTGGTCAACCCTCGGTTCGATCGTCGGGGCGCTGGCGCTGTACGGTTTGGGCCGCGCTTTTGGCCGGGAGCGCCTGGTGTGGGTTGCCGCCAAGTTGCCGCTAGTTCAGGTATCCGACATTGAGAAAACCGAGGCCTGGTTTGCGCGTCACGGCGGAAAAACGGTGCTTTTTGGTCGCCTCGTTCCGATTTTCCGCAGTCTGATCTCCATTCCTGCGGGCGTGGAGAAAATGCCGGTCTGGCGTTTCACACTTTTGACCGCGATCGGTTCACTGGCATGGAACGCCGTGTTGGTTCTGGCGGGTTATGCCCTTGGCGAGAACTGGGAGCTGGTTGCTGGGTACGTCGACACCTGGCAGAAGATCGTGATCGTGGTGGTCATCGTCGCCGTGGCCTGGTTCGTGATTGCGCGGGTGCGCGCAAATCGGCGCAATCGCAAGGCGCCGTCGGACTCGTAGATCGGCGGAACCGGAGGCAGTCGGAGTGCGGGGGCGAGTCCCCGCCCATGCTGTGAGCGGGGACTGTGCACGCCAGCCGTCAGCTGATAAATCTCTCCCCGTGAAACGGGGCCTTTCCGATCCGACGGGAGGCACCCACCTGGTCGAGATAGGGGGTGAGACCGCCGCGGTGCCGGGGAAAACCTGCCCCAAGGAGCATTGCCAGGTCGATATCCGTCACGTTCTCCACCACGTTGGTGTCGAGCATGATGTGAACTTCCTCGGCCAGAGCGTCCTGAACCGTGCGCAGCAGCCTGGGGGAATACTCCGGGTCCGGCTGCGAGTCCGGCATACCCGACTGCGAGGCCGCCGCGGCCGACTGCGAGGGCGCTGTCCCCTGTCGTGACGGACCTGTCCCCGGCCTGAGGGTCGATGCCTCAGCCGCTCTCGGCGTCGTCGGCATCTGCGTTGATATACCTGAAGCTGCCGTGTTAGTTATCGACGTTTTGGACTTGAAAACTTCTGACACCACGGGAGCAGGTACAGCGGGCATCCCAGCAGCTGCGGATCCCCCGGACTGTGCGGTGTTCGGCGGCACGGTGAAGCGCTCACCAAGCTCAACCATTCGGGATAGTCCCGGTGAGCTCGCAAAGCGCTCGCCGAGGGCGTCATGAAGAACCGATCCGACGTGCAGGGCAACGCCCGGACCCACCAGGTCTAGCAGAGTCAACGGGCGCATAGGCATCCCCATGTCATCGAGCGCGGCATCGACCAGGGCAGGATCGCGGCCGGCATCCAGTTCCGTCAGCACCGCGCCGAGGACTCTGAACAGCAGGCGATTGACAATGAAACCCGGGGCATCCGCGGAACGCACCGCAGTTTTACGACAACAGCGCACGACCTCTAAGCCGGTCGCCAGCGCGCTCTCCTCGGTGACATCGGTGTGAATCACCTCGACCAGAGGCATTTTGGCCACCGGGTTGAAAAAATGCAGACCGATCAGACGTTCGGGGTGGTTCAGTACCTCACCCATGGTCTTCACCGATAGGGAGGAGGTGTTCGTGGCTAGCACGGCGTTCCGGTTCACGACGCCTTCAAGCTCGGCCAGCGCCGACTGCTTGATTCTCATCACCTCTGGCACAGCTTCAATCACCAGGTCGCAGTCGGCAAGATCATCGACCCGATCCGTTCCGCTGAGCAATGCACCCACCTGGTCGGCCTGCTGCTTGGTGATCAGACCGAGTTTGGCTCTGGTGCCCACCACATCGCGGGCTGCGGACACTCCGCGTGCGGCGAGCGCCGGGTCGAGGTCCCTCATAATGACCGGGACCCGCAGCCCGAGAGCTAGCTGAGCCGCGATCTGTGAGGCCATCAAACCCGCGCCGGCCAGACCTACTGAACGCACCGGCTGCGACAGAGGCACGCTGGTGTGCCCGGGGCGTCTGCGTCGCAGCAGCTCGGCTGCATAGATGGAAACCGCCGCCCCCGGCGAACGAACCAACTCATACAGTGTGGTGGCCTCGCGCTGAAGTGCATCGCTGAGCCTTGATCCGGGAAGCGCCTCAATGAGGTCAAGTATCCGCCCGGGGGCCTCGGCACCGCTGCGGCGGGCTCGCTCCGCCCGAGGTCGAGCTGCGGCGATAACCTCATGAAGTTCGTCTTCCGGCGACGAGGCTAGCTGGGGCCGACCATACATTGATGCCGGCGCCACCTCAGATGATGGCGTGAGCGACGAACCAGGCAGCTCCGGATCAGGCGATGGTGGCGCAGCCGAATCAGTCGTTGCCAGCAGGGGCGGTCTGCGGAGGGCGGACACATCATCGACGGACTCTAGGCGGTCGGCGAGGAGATCAAGGGCCTGGGGTAGATCGGAGGCCATCGCATCGATTAGTCCTATATCCAGCGCAGCCTGCGCGGACAGGGTTTTGCCTCGCTGGGAGTCCTCGATGAGCAGCCGCAGTGATCGCTGCGGCCCAATCAGCCCTGGAAGCACAGTGGTTCCTCCCCACCCGGGGATGATGCCGAGCCCCACTTCGGGAAATCCGAGGGCTTTGACTTGCGGCTGTGCTGTGCGCAGGTCGGCCATGAGAGCAACTTCCATGCCTCCGCCGAGGGCGGTGCCGTTCAGATGGGCGAGCACCGGAACAGCGCTTTGACGCACCTCCTGGTGCAGACGATGCATGGTGGAGGTCATCTCGTGAATCATCTCGCCGGTGTGGCTATCCTGCGGCGAGGCGAACATGGCGAGGTCGGCGCCTGCCAGGAACACGTCCGCTGTGCCGGTTAACGCGATGGCGTCGATGCTTTTGGCTTCGGCACGGGTAAGCGCGGTATCTAAAGCGTCAGCGTAGGCGGCGACTGAGGCTGGTCCGAGTGTGGCTGGACGGCTTTTGCCTGAGCCATCGGATGGGGATGCCGGAGCGAAGCGGAGCACCGCCACTGTTCCGAGCCGTGGATGGTCAAGATCGGTGACCTCGATCCGGGTGATGTGTTCGGTGTACCCCGCCGGGGTGACCGGGGAGGTTGAGGTGTCCGAGGGAGCTGGCGCCTGATTAGTCCCAGTAACGGTCTGAGGTTCGGCGGCGGGTGACTGGTCGAGCGCGGATTCGAGCGCGGATTTCTGATCGGCCACGGACTGCTGGTCGGTCTCCGATGCAGATGCGGCGGCGGATTGCGGGGTGGGGACACTGTTCACGGGATCCTCCGGTGGATCGGTCGCGACACCCGGACGCTGGTGCGGTGTCGGGTGGTTGGCGATGGACACTCGTCCATCGCCAACCACCTTTACCGATACTGAGCGTCCTAGGTACTTGGGTTCCCCATCATGTCGGATCATCTCGAATCCGGCAAGATGTCCCGCGTCTATCCGCGTGTTGCCCCAGGAATCCTCAGCGAGATGCGGAGCGAATCGCGTCGATAATTGAGGCGATCACATCTAGGCGTCCCTCGACGTCCGAGTCGGCGGGCACCTGAATCTTTGCGCCACTGAATCGTTCAGTTCCCCCCGCAGCGGCGAGACACTGGGCCACAACCTCAGCATCCATGAGCGAGGTGGGCTCATCCGCTGCGAGCGGGAGGTGCAGGTCAGCCCATCCCACCCCGTAGGCGTTATTGTCCGGTCCGGCACCAGAGAACATGACTCCTTCGAGAAGACCCTCCGCCACCAGCTGGGCAATCTGCTGACGGGGGCGGTCTGCGTCATGGGCTTCCAGGGCGCTACGTCCCCAGTTGATGGTGATCCCGATGCCGGTGCCGCGAACGACTTCGATTTCGTCGTCGAGGGTGAGGAAGCGTTTTTCTCCGGTCACTTTGGGGTCGTAGGCGTCGCAGTGCTCGACGATCAGGCGAATACCGTCGGGGATGATCGGCAGCAGGTCCTCTAAGGATCGAGCGAATGCCTCGCGGTCGGCGGTCACGCTCGGGGCGCTGTGCACGTGCAGCGCTGCCACACTGTTTTCGCCGGTCCGGTCACGCAGTCCGTCGGCGGCGCTGAGCGCGCGACGCACCAAGTCGAGGGCCTGGGCGCGTCCCTCGGGATCCACAGAGGCCAGCCCAAATGTCGGATTGGTGCCGACGCGCATCATGGTGCCGGGAATCAGGGTGATCACGCTGTCGACAAATCGACCTCGCACCTGGCCCGCGAGGTGATCGAGGCCGTCCGTCAAGGGGTCGCCGTCGTATCCCTTAAAGGGAATTTCTAGTGCGGTGGCAAGCTGCCGTTCCGCGAGACGGGTGTAGAAAAGGTCCTGATCGTGAGGGGTGGCGGGTAGCGCGGCATAAGCGCCAACGACGAGGGGACGGGTGGACATCGGCGGGTTCTCCGGTATCTCTGCGCGGTTATGGACGTTCTTAGTGTGCCCCGCGCCGCACGGGATAGCACTTTGGTGTCGGCATCGTGAAAAACGTGAGGGTCCCTGGTCGGCCCGGGTCAGGGTGCGGGCTTAATCCACTCAAAGCAGGCTAAGCGCGCCCATGCGCGACCTGACGTCGGTTGAGCCGCCGTCCCGAGGTCATCCTCGCCGACATTCAGACAGAAATAGTCTCAAGCCAGAAGGATGGGTCATCCGTCACGGTGACTTAGGCATGACTTAGGCCACTACATAGCTATACCTATGGACCTCCTAGATACCCAGGCGTAACATACATTGGCGTGAACACGCCGCACCTTCCCACCGATACCGCTGAGCCAGCATCCACTCAGACCACCCCTGAGCACCACAAAACTGCAGCTGAAGCTAAGAACACCCATAGAAATCACCCCTTACGTTGGCTTACCGCGGTTTTCCGGATACCTTTCGGGGCGCAGGTGATTATCGGCCTTATTCTTGGCATCGTCTTGGGACTAATCGCCGCCTACCTCGGCCCCGCATCCATCAGCGGAGGCAAACCAGACCCGAACTGGCTCACCGTCACCCTTCAAACCGTCGGCTCAATCTTTATTACCCTGCTCAAAGCCCTGGTACCACCGCTGGTATTCCTGGCAATCGTGTCCTCTATTGCAAATCTGCGACAGGTCTCCAACGCTGCTCGCCTCGCCTGGAAAACCCTCCTGTGGTTTGCCATCACAGCGCTCATATCCGTAGGAATTGGCATTTTGCTCGGCGTGATCACCAACCCGGGCCATGGAACCACCGTCGCCGCAGATGCGGCAAAGATGCCCGCCACCCAAGGCAGCTGGCTCGACTTCCTTGAAGGCCTAGTCCCCACCAACTTCCTGGGCATTACCGGAAGCCTCCACGACAACTCCGTCAGCCTCGGATTCAACACCCTGCAAATCCTGGTCATCTCCATTGCAGTCGGAATCGCCGCACTCAAAGTGGGCGACAAAGCCGAACCGTTCTTAAAGATCGTGTCCTCGCTGCTTGAGATCGTGCAAAAGCTGCTGTGGTGGGTGATCCGCCTCGCTCCCATCGGAACCATCGGTCTGCTGGGCAACGCCGTCGTCAGCTACGGATGGGACGCCATCGGATCCCTCGGCGTTTTCGTAATCGACATTTACGTTGGCCTGCTCATCGTTGGACTGGTGGTCTATCCGGTGATCGTCAAGGCCAATGGACTGAGCGTGCGAGCCTTTTTCCGCAACGTCTGGCCCGCAACCTCACTCGGTTTCGTCTCCCGCTCCTCGCTCGGCACAATGCCCGTCACCCAGGCCGTCACCATCGAAAACATGGGAGTTCCCAGGCAGTACGCGTCCTTCTCCGTGCCGCTTGGCGCCACCACCAAAATGGATGGCTGCGCCGCCATCTACCCGGCGCTGGCCGCAATCTTCGTTGCGAACTTCTTCGGCATCCAGCTCAGCCTGATGCAATATGTGCTGATCGCTTTAGTCGCGGTGCTCGGTTCAGCCGCCACCGCGGGTATGACCGGCGCCACCGTCATGTTGACCCTCACCCTGTCGACGCTCGGCCTTCCGCTGGAAGGTGTCGGTCTGCTGCTGGCCATCGATCCAATTCTCGACATGGGACGCACCGCGTTGAACGTAACCGGCCAAGCCCTTGTGCCCACCGTAGTGGCAAAACGCGAGAAAATCCTCGACCGCGCCATCTACGACTCACGCACCAACGCCCAGTTCGCCTAGGAATTAGCCGGGTGGGGCCGGGCCGTCACATCGCGCGCATCTCAAGACCCAAGATCGCGCCGATATTTTCGACCGCACCGAGCCCCTCCGGCACAATGAGACCAGCGCGCTACCCCCACGTCGACTGCATATCGCCGCGGCGCGCCGGTCTCATCTCCTCGGCCCGAAAGGCCACATTTCATGCGCGCCTTCCATCATGTTCTGGTCAACACTCTCATCGCGAATGTGACCACATCGTATTTGTGGTTTGCCCTGACCTTTTGGGTCTATCTAGAGACTGAAAATGTCATGTCGACCGCTTTTATCGGCGGTACCTACATGCTGCTCATCGCGATATGTTCCCTGTGGTTCGGGGTTTTTGTCGATCACCATCGCAAAAAGAACATCATGATGTTCTCCAGCGTCATCACCCTCGCCATGTACCTGCTCGCGGTGATCGCCTGGTTCATATTGCCAACCACAAGCCTGCTGGATTGGACTAGCCCCTTTTTCTGGCTGTTTGCCGGGCTGATCTTAATCGGCAGCGTGGTCGAAAACATGCGCAACATTGCGCTATCCACCACGGTCACCTTACTGGTGCCCGATGATCGCCGCGATAAAGCAAACGGCCTGGTCGGCGCGGTGCAAGGGGTCGCTTTCCTGGTCACCTCCGTATTTTCGGGCCTATCGGTGGGGCTGCTCGGCATGGGTCCCACCCTTGTCATCGCCACCGCCATGACCGGCCTCGCGCTGCTGCATCTGCTCACCATCTCGATTCCGGAAGCCTCCCCGGCCGCTGCACGCCCACCTGGTTTTGCCCACCAACTTGACCTACACGGCTCCTTCACCGCGATCCAGGCCATCCCCGGACTCTTCGCCCTGATCCTGTTCACTTGCTTTAACAACCTGGTAGGTGGAGCTTTCATGGCTTTGCTCGACCCCTACGGGCTCACGATGTTCGGCGTGGAAATCTGGGGCATCGTGCTTGGCATCACCAGCACCGGATTCATCGTCGGGGGGCTGATCATCGCGCGGGTCGGACTCGGCCGCAATCCAGTGCGAACACTTCTGCTAATCAACGCCGCGATTGCGATCATCGGACTGACATTCGCGATCCGGGAAACCTGGCTGCTCTTTGTGGCGGGCAACTTCGTATACATGTGCATCGTTCCCGCAGCCGAAGCGTGCGAACAAACCATTATTCAAAAAGTGGTTCCCTATTCGCGACAAGGCCGCGTCTTTGGGATCGCCCAGAGCATCGAAAGCGCCGCCACCCCAATCTCGTCATTCTTGGTCGGTCCAATTGCACAATTTTGGGCGATTCCCTGGATGAAGAGCGAACATGGCCGCACCACATTCGGGTGGTTATTAGGTGAGGGCCAGGCCCGAGGGATCGCCCTCGTCTTCGTGATCGCCAGCCTGCTCATGCTCGCCGCCGTCATCATCGCCTTTATGTCTCGGCCCTACCGCCTGCTATCACAGTCCTACGGTATGAAAAAGCCCGTCCAACCGATCCCCGACCTCGCTTAAGACAACCGTTCAAGAAAACTAAAGCCACAGGTCAACACAGTAAAAACTGATACTGTGCGGGGCTTACTCCCGCCCAGCCCAAGCTTTGGAGCCGTAGGATCGTAACAGTTCTATCCCTTCACTCACGACGAGGTGTTCTCTTATGGCATCCCCGCATATCCACCGCCGCACCCTGATCACCACCGGTCTTGTGGCACCGCTGGCATTAACCGCGTGTGGGCAATCAACCGCCCCGGCCCCTGACCTGACCGGGGACAAAATCCCCTTCGACAAAAGATTCCCCTACCTCGCTCTCGGTATTCCCGGTACGACAGCCCAGCTTGCTATCGGAAGCACCCAATCTGATATACAAGCCACCCCTGCGCCGTCACCGAGCAGTAGCGACCCGCTGGCATCTCATCGTGCAACCGTGGTGGACATCTATCTCGATTTCCAGTGCCCACACTGCGTGAAGTTCGACGAAGTTTTCAGTCCCGATCTTCGCCGCATTGCCAACGAACGCCTCGCATCGGTACGTCTCCACCCCCGCCCCATGCTCGACCGAGATTCCATCGGCTACTCCACCAAAACCGCAGGGGCCGCCGCAGCGGTTTATGCCGACGATTCCCGACGACTACTCATGTTCACCAGAAAAATGATGGCGGCCTTACCGAAAGAAGGCCCCACCCCCGACGACGCGGAGATCCTAAAAATCGCCAAGGAATCAGGAGCTGGGGAACAAGCATTAAAGGCTATTCGGGAGAACACCTATATCTCGTGGGTGACTAAGGTGGTCGAGCCGGAGGCCAAAGCCCGCGTCAAGGGAACCCCGGTGGCCCTGATAAACGGCGAGAATTTTGACACCCATAGCAGTGCCGGGGCGCTCTATGACGCCGTTAAAAAGCTAAAGCGGTCCTGACCTCTCCTCCCGAGCCCCTCGGTCCGCAGATAAAACTCCGATCGCCCCTTATCTGCTGCTGGCAGCAGACCCCTGCTTCCAAGGAGACCGCATGAGCAGTCCGTCTGGTTCACCCACTGCTGAGAGCACCCACGCCGCTGACCAGCACGACCGCATTCGAGTGCGAGGGGCTCGGGAAAATAATCTGCGGGATGTCAGTGTGGATCTCCCGAAACGACGGCTTACGGTGTTTACCGGTCCGTCGGGGTCGGGAAAAAGTTCGTTAGTTTTTGACACCATTGCGGCAGAATCGCAGCGAATGATTAACGAAACCTATAGTGCCTTCATTCAAGGTTTCATGCCCACGCTCGCCCGGCCAGAGGTCGATATGCTCGACGGGTTGACGACCGCAATTATTGTCGATCAGGAACGCATGGGAGCGAACCCGCGTTCCACCGTCGGAACCGTGACGGACGCGAATGCCCTACTGCGCATCCTCTTCAGCCGCCTCGCTCACCCCTACATCGGGGGTCCTCCGGCATTTGCGTTCAATGTGCCGTCTGTTAAAGGGGCTGGCGCCATCACCGTTGAACGCGGCGATAAGAGTATCGCGACGAAGGCCACCTATGAACGCACCGGAGGAATGTGCCCGAGGTGCGAAGGGATAGGGTCGGTCACCGATTTTGATCTCAGCGCGCTCTACGACGATTCCAAGTCGCTTAACGACGGCGCGTTAACCATTCCCGGATACAGTATGGACGGCTGGTACGGACGCATTTTCCGAGGCTGCGGATATTTTCCCGCGGACAAACCAATCTCGACCTTCACAAAGCGCCAACGTCACGACCTGCTGTACGGCGAACCCACAAAACTTAAGGTCGATGGCGTCAACGTCACCTACGAAGGGTTGATTCCGCGGATTCAAAAATCCATGCTGGCGAAGGATAAAGAATCCATGCAGCCCCATATTCGCGCTTTTGTGGAGCGGGCAATTACTTTCACTATCTGCCCCGACTGCGAGGGGACTCGGCTCAGCGACGCCGCCCGCTCCGCCACCATTGACGGAACCAGCATTGCGGATGCCTGCGCAATGCAAATTGATGACCTCGCCGTATGGGCTGGCAGCATTCATCAGGAATCGGTGGCACCGCTGCTGGCCGGGCTCGTTCATCTGCTCGACTCTTTTGTCGATATCGGCCTGGGGTACCTCACCCTAGCCCGACCATCTGGCACCCTTTCCGGTGGTGAAGCTCAGCGGGTCAAAATGATTCGCCACCTAGGTTCATCACTAACCGATGTCACATATGTCTTTGATGAACCCTCCATCGGTCTGCATCCGCACGACATTCAGCGCATGAACCGTCTTCTGCAACGTTTGCGGGACAAAGGAAACACGGTCCTGGTGGTTGAACATAAACCGGAAATGATTGCGATCGCGGACCATATTGTCGATCTCGGACCCGGTGCCGGAACCTCAGGTGGCACCATCTGTTTTGAGGGCACGGTCGATGAGTTGCGGGTCAGCGACACGCTGACCGGGCGACATCTCGACGATCGAGCCCGACTGAAAGACAGCGTTCGACCTCCGACAGGACAGTTGGAGATTCGAGGGGCGAGTGCTCACAATCTCCGAAACATCGACGTCAATATTCCGCTCGGTGTTTTGGTGGCAGTCACTGGCGTGGCAGGATCCGGAAAGAGTTCACTGATCCATCAATCCATTCCAGCGTCCGACAATGTCATCGTCGTCGACCAGACGGCAATTCGCGGTTCACGACGCAGTAACCCCGCCACCTACACAGGGTTACTCGACCCCATTCGCAAAGCCTTCGCGAAAGTCAACGGGGTCAAACCGTCACTGTTTAGCGCAAACTCCGAAGGCGCCTGCCCGCTATGCAATGGTGCAGGTGTGATCGAAACCGATCTCGGGCCGATGGCGAACGTCACCGCAGTCTGCGAGGAATGCGAAGGACGCAGGTTCCACGCCTCTGTGCTGAATTACCGACTCGGTGGCAATGAACAGGGCAAAAACATCAGCGAAGTTTTAGCGATGTCAGTAAGCCAAGCAGAAGCATTCTTTAAAGACGGGGCCGCACGTATTCCGGCGGCGCATAAGATCTTGCAGCGCCTGGTCGATGTCGGGCTCGGCTATATCTCCCTTGGGCAACCGCTGACCACGCTATCCGGCGGCGAACGACAACGGCTCAAGCTGGCCACGCATCTTGTGGAACGAGGCGGCATCTATGTTCTGGATGAACCCACCACCGGTCTGCATTTATCCGATGTGGACCAGCTCTTAGCTCTGCTGGATCGGATCGTGGACGCCGGTAAATCCGTGATTGTGATCGAACACCACCAGGCCGTGATGGCACATGCCGACTGGATTATTGATCTCGGCCCCGGCGCTGGCCATGATGGCGGCCGCATCGTCTTTGAAGGGACATCTGCTGAGCTGGTCTCCTCCCGCTCCACGCTTACCGGGCAGCACCTCGCGCAGTATGTCGGGTATTAAAGAAAGGGGCAGCGGGCTTAGCGCACGCTATCGGCCAGGATTCGGTTATGAGTGCTCCACTTTGCCTTGGTGTCAGGACGGATGCGTTGGTACCACCGGCTCAAGCCTGTGATGAGCGGGGAAATCCCGGGTCTGATAGTTAGCGCCGTTGTCGGTGACCACCCGGTGGATCCTGGTGGATGCCTTTGGCTGCATCGTCATCTTCCAACCCATCAATATCTGCCGACTCAGCGATGTTGTCGGAAGCGTCGCTGTCGTTGGGAGAGTCGGCAGGCGAGTCGGCGGCCTTAGGGGTATCGGCCACGAAAGTATTTAGCCATCGCACCGCAGGATCGACATCGATGAAAAACTCCTTCACGAGCAGGGTCATCGGCACAGAGAGCAGCGCTCCAATTGGTCCGAGTACCCAGGACCAAAACAGCACCGATAAGAAGGAAATCGTCGCCGAGACCCCCACCGCATGACCAGTCACCCGCGGCTGAACAACACCTTGCACCAGCATCGCGACAGCACAATAGACCACCACCACCGTAATAGCCGTGGCAGTGCCCTGGTCGAGCAACGCCATCAATGCCGGCGGCACCAGCGCGAAGACGAAACCAATATTGGGGATGAAGTTGCATAGAAATAACAAAATTGCCCAGACAATCGGCAGCGGCACCCCTAAACCCCACAGCACGAGGCCGTCAATCACCGCCACGATCACGCCGAACGCGGCGGTCACCACCCAGTAGGACCGAATGCTACGGGTGAACTCTTCAAGCGCCGTCACGGCATGAGGACGGTGACGCCCCAGCACCTCGAGCCGTTGGTCCAAGCCGATTGCATCCATGCCAAAGAACACCACGGTGGCGATGGTGGCCGCCAAGAGACCACCGATCGAACCGATGGACGACAGAAGATTCGAGGCGATGCCGACGAAACTTCCGAGGTTGATCTTTGAGAACCAATCGTCGACCGTTTCCTGCGCGATACCGAGTTTGCGCAGATGATCAAGAACTTGCCCAGCTAACCCGTTGAATTCAGACGAGTATCTAGGCAATTCAGAGATCAGTTGGGACAGCGCCCAGGCTAGGGTCAGAACAAACCCGACCAGCAACCCGAGCACAATCAGCGCACATAAAATCGCTCCCACCGGGCGCGGAGCCCCGTGCCGGACGAGAAACCGCCCTACCGGATAGACGGCGATCATCAGATTCAGGGCAAGGAAAACCGGGATGATGAGCGAGGCCAGCTCCTGCATCCCCTGCAACACCAGCCAAGCTGACGCCAGCGCAACCAGGATCAGAACCCCCCGAGGCACAATCGACCGATCAAGATGAGGCTTGCCAGGACCGTTGGTGGGTTGGGACATCGCGGCTCCTAGTTATCACTCGCACCCCACTAAGGGTGTGCCGGGCGTTCGGCTTTGATCGTACGGGGTCATGCCCACTCAAGGGGAAGATAAAGCCGGATGGGGTATCGAGAACAAACGAAATCTCATCGGGTGGTTATGGTCCGTCCGTGGCACCTCATGTCGTTCAACCGCGGAGCTCAACAGAGGAGAAGGTGACGAACCGGCGAACTCACGCGCGCTTTGGTGGCTCGTCCGGCAGTTCCGGTAACGACGCTAACAACGCCACCGCACCATACAGGGCGATGCTTGGTAGCGTCGCAAGGAAGGGGTCTCCTAAATCAGCGAATCTACCAACTATCACCGCCACCACACCGGTGACAAATGAACTCAGGAGTGACACAACCGAGGTGGCTCCGGCACGCTGCGATGAATCAATGACTGATTGGAATTCAGCCTGACAATAAACACTGACAGCGATATGAAATAGCACATGTAAGCCGAAACAGATTATAATGAGAGCGACGTTTTCAAACGTTGCAAAACCTGAAATGGCGAGAATATTAAGGAAAATAATAACGTAAAAACCTCGCCGTTTAACGTGTCTATGCCGGATAAGGTGACTACCCAAGATACCCGCAATCTTCATCACCGTGAAGCCCGCGAACACCGCCGTCAAACTTGTGTCACCGAGTCGAAGCTGCCACAGCAAAAAAGGAGCCACCAAGGCGGCATCCGCAAATATAACTACCCGCGCCCGAGGGTGGAACGCAATGGTATACAGGCCAGCTAAATAGGATTTCAGCGGTTCTACCGGCCGATCGCTTGCGTCTCGCACCGACGGCCTACCGAAGAAAAACGCGATTCCTGCGAGCGCCATAAACAGCGCTCCAAGCCCCCACACATACCGCGGGTTATGTGTGAAAGCTATGAAACCAAGGCCCGCACCAGCAAGGGACGTGGCCGCACCAAGCAGCGTAATTGCACCAATAGCCCGCCGAAGCTGATAGTCGGTTGATCGTCCGAGGCGGTTAATGATGTACGCGACGGACGTGCCACTCATCGCTGCGGCGCCGATGCCAGCTAGAACCTCTGCGGAGAAGTCACCAAGTGGGCCGAGTGCCAGGAAGAAAATGGCCAGCCCGAGGAACCTTAAGCCGTTTCCCACCTGGATCGCCACCCAATGGGATTTACGGTCAAAAATTATTGCTGAGGGAATCTCCGCCAAAGCGACTGAGATAGTGAATGTCGCAGCAAGCGCGCCGATAACCGTGACGGAATAGCCCATTTCACGAAAGTAGAAGTTATCGAATGCGCTGAACGAACCTATCCCTAGTCCGCTGAGAACTAGGAAAAGCCAAATCCCATAACCGGTGCGCTTAATCATCATGGATGCAGCGAACAGACCGGGGTGGCTGCGCACCGCGCCTGCCCCATCTCGATCATCGCTTTATTCACCGCTTTCGGAAGTTCAGAGGCCGCTGGCATCCCCTACACACCGCCATCTAATCTGATCCGAACCACCGATGGCACAGCGGAGCAGATGGCAGAAGAGTGGAAGACGGAGATGTACACCCAACACACAACAACTTGGACAGTGTAACGCTCGTAGCCGCGGCGAGCACACTCGTCGCCCGGCATAAAAATACCTCTGACTCGGAGACTTAACTCCTTGCCAGAGGCTATTTCCTGCTCTGTGCGCGAGGGGGGAGTTGAACCCCCACACTCTTTCGAGTACACGGACCTGAACCGTGCGCGTCTACCTATTCCGCCACTCGCGCTCATCCTCTGCGCCAGGTGTCGAGCACACCAACGCCGAGGTTTTCTTTAGCTTACCCCGCGATCTGCGTCAGCCCCAGCGCATTAGGCCCGTACGAGACGAACGCCACGCAAACGCGGTGTCTAATGCAGATCAATCAGAAAAGTTAACCCCAACTCGCACCTTATCGGCACCACGTTATCCCGACTATTCAGGCATGGCTTGCCAGAGTTCTGCGCCTGCTCTGGGTACGTTCACCAAGGCGCGGTAGCCTGCACAACGTGGTCTTCCGTGCACGTCAGCGCCTGGTCGCTATGACAGTCGCCCTCGCACTCGCAGCTTCAGGTCTGGCGGGTTGCGAGGCGATGAGCCATGCCGCCTCGCCGGAGAAGCGCACACCAGCCACGGCTCTTCCGTCCTGCGCCACCGCGTCAACAGCTGGTGACCTCGACGAAGGTTCATTTACAGCCAGCAACGGCGAAACGTCTAAATACTGGGTGCGTGCGAATCAAGCTCGGAAAGAAGCCGGCAACCATGGCCCCACCGGACTTCTGGTGTGGTTTCACGGCGACGGTGACGGCTCTTTCCATGAACCGGATGATGACCCTTCGCTGACGGGTCCGAGCAGCATCACTGAGACGGCTGCCCATCACGGATATATCGTGGTTGGCATTACCACTCCTGATCCTGCCACCGGCACCTGGTGGATGGACGGCCCAACGAATGCCACGTTGGTCAGTGAACTCATCCCGAAGCTCAGGGCCGAATACGGCCTGCGTAAATGCGGGGTCGTGCTCGCTGGTTTCTCAGGTGGCGCAGAGTTCGTCACGATTGACCTGGTGGCCGAGCATTCGGCGATTTTGACTCCCCCCGGAGCCGCCATCCCTGCCCCAGGTAGCGGAGCCATCCTTTTTTCGGGTGGCGACCAGCCAATCGTGCCGCAAGTGATTCCCTCGCGCGGTTTCGCTGCGTCGTTCCCGATGCACTGGTCTGTCGGCAGTGAGGATAACGTTCCTGATGACACTGGATGGAATGCGACGGATGCGGCCACGGAAGGCGAGTCCTGGTACGGCAAGCATGGTTTCCCGGTGTCGATGCTGGTGATCCCCGACCATGCCCATGTTCTGTCGGACGTGTACGCACCGATTTTGGATAGCCAGCTCACCCAGTTTTCTAGCCGCCACCGCTGAGCCAGCCTTACGCCCTAGTCACCCGGCAGCGTCTCGTACGCCCGTATCCTGGGTGAATGGCCCCTCCTCATCGCTTGGTCGCAGTTGACCTCGCGCGAACTCTCGCTCTGATTTTCATGTTTGTGGCGCATACCGCACCGAATGATGGCCCGGGACGCATTCTTATGCTCAGCGAGTTCCTTACCGCTCCTCTGTTCGCGTTTCTGGTGGGGGTATCGCTCATGCTTTCGGCGGCGCAGGCTCAAAGCTGCAACACCCACGCTCGCACCTGGGCACTTGGTCAGATGGTGCGCGCCAGCATATTGGTCGTGAGCGGCATCATCTTGGCGCTAGCTACGCCGAGCGTGGTGATCATCCTGATTCACTTGGGGGTCTTGATCGTGGTGTGTTTGCCGCTGGTTGCTCTGCGCACGCGCACTGTAGCAATGGTCGGTGTTCTCTGCGGGCTCGCCGGGGTGCTGATCACCGCATGGGTCGAGGTTCGCCCGAGTGCCGGTGGGCACTTTGATAGTTCTGGGAACGTCAGCACCTCTGGCTTGTTTGGTCCAGGCGGTCTATTCTCTCCAGACAGTTACGCGAAACTCCTATCGTTGATCCCGGCACCGGCGCCTGCGATCCAAGATTTCTTTCAGGTCATCAGCGCCGGAGGAACGTATCGGATCAGCCTGTTTGTGTTGTATGCCTGCGCGGGCATCATTGTGATTCGCCGTCTGACCGGTTGCGGCCCGGCTCGACTCATGCACCCGTCGTCCCGGCAGGATCTGCCGATGAAATCAGCCTCACCGATGCTGACGGATCGAATGCTGCTGTCGAGTCTGCCGACGGCGGTGCCCCTACCGTCGCTGCCGAATCTGCCAAGCCGAACCGGCGTGTTTTCGATGGCATTGGCCGCCGTGATCGCCACCGCAATCTCCGCGCTGTTTATCGTGGTTCCGAATTTGCTTGGGGATCCGGTGCACGCCTATTCGGGCACGCTAAAAGAGACGGTGGGGAATCTCGCCGGGGTCATCGGCATCATCTTGTGGTGCACCGCGTTGACAAGGCTTCCTTGGACGCGAGGCCGCACTCTTGGCCAGGCTGTGCCACAACTACTTATCGCACCTGGTCGCATGACGTTTTCGCTGTATGTCATGCAGGTGGTGGCGCTGTATGTCATCACCCGGGGCTTATCGATGTCTGATGATTCCTGGGCTGTGCTGGCCGCCTTGATCCTCGGTTCCTATGCCATCGTCGCTATCTGGCGATGGTTTGGGCCTGCGGCGCCGTGGTCGCGGGGACCGCTGGAAGGCGTAACGGCTCTCGCTGAACGGGCTGTACGGCGCCTATCACTCGTGTAGGAGGTTTGCCGTCCGGTCGATTTTGCGCCGCACCACCAGGAAATATGCGGCGGTCAGCACCAGGATGAACGGTACGCCCACCATGGCCGCGAAGGTCATGTCGGGCACCACGGTGACCGTGGCGAACACCCACACCACGCCGATCAAACCGATGACAGCGGTGATGGGACCACCGGGGGCCCGGAAAGGGGCCTTACCGTCGCGGTGGCGCCAGTATTTGAGGTAGCTGACCAGGATCAGTGCCCACACGAGGAGCACGGAGAACAGCACGATGGAAATCATCACGACGAAGACGTCGCCGATGCCAGTGAGCGCCATGATCGCGGCAATCAAGATGCCAAGCGTTGAGAACAGGGTGGCCTTGATGGGCACCTGTGACGGGGAGATCGTGCCGAAGGTGCGCGGTGCCATCCGGTCCGTCGAGAGCGAGTGCAGCATGCGTCCGCCGGCGTACAGGTTGGCGTTGGCAGCGCTGAGCGCGGCCACCAGAACGATGAAGTTGGTCAGCGATGCGGCGCCGGAGATTCCGAGGTCCTGGAAGACCAGAACGAATGGGCTGTTGGAGACGTCGCCGTGGGAATCTGCTGCCGACCGCCATGGCACCAGGCACACGATGATGGCGATTGCGATCACGTAGAAGAAGGCCAGTCGCATCATGATGGTGCGGGTTGCGGTGCGCACGGAGCGTCCGGGGTCTTTGGCTTCGGCTGCGGAGATCGAGAGCAGTTCGATACCGCCGAAGGAGAACATGACGACTGCCATGCTGACCCAAACCGAGCTGAATCCTCCGGGCATGAATCCGCCGTCGGAGGTCAGATTGCCGACGCCGGCGGGTGCGTGTCCGGGAAGGCCGACGAAAACGAGCAGGAGACCGACCACGATGAAGGCGAAAACCGCGATCACTTTGATGCTGGAGAGGACGAACTCCACGGTTCCGAAGCTTTTCACACTGATCAGGTTGAGGATCAGGATGAAGGCAGCGAAGACGAGAATGCCCAGCCAGATCGGGATTTGCGGCCACCAAAACGTCAGGTAGGTGGCAACCGCAACCAGCTCTGAGCCGGTCACAGCTACCGTGACCCACCAGTATGACCAGCGGGTGAGGTAGCCCCAGAACGGGCTGAGGAAGTGTGAGGCGAGGGTGCCGAAGCCGCCGGGGACGGGGTAGCGCGATGCCATCTCGCCGACGCAGACCGCGATGCACGCGGCGATCAGGGAGCCGATGGCAAACGACAGGATGACGGCGGGTCCGGCGACGCCAATGGCTTTTCCGGAGCCGAGAAAGAGACCGGTTCCCAGGGCCGAGCCCATCGCAATCATGGCCATCTGGCCGTGGCCGAGGGAGCGGCGCAGACCTACATTCTCCGGACCTGACTCACCGTTCTTGGGGGCGGGTGGACTCGGTGGTGCGGCAGATTGGGAGGAGAGGGGGCTCGGCATGATGGCTCCGGGACTAAGGCCGCCCGGCGCACGGAACACGCCGGCGACGGGGACGGGTACCGAAGCACCGTAAACTGTGCGGCCGGGATCAGCAAAACGTGTTTAATCCGTAGACATCTGATGTTGGCATAGACACGGTGATCGTGCTCGGCGGGCATGTTCGGTGGGGTGACCTGCACCCTTGATCTAATTAGGCATGCTAACTATATTGGGGTGAGTGGACATCAGGTCATCCATCACCCCCTCACCACCCACCAGCACTGACACCGGCACCGGCACCGGCACCGGATCATCCCCTCAAAGCGGCCACCCCAACACCGGCGGTGAGCACGTCCACGAATCCGGTCCCGACAGGACGAACAGAACATCGCCCAGCCATCACGATGCATCCATGGGACACAGCGCATCCATGGGAACAGAACTCGCGATTGCATGCAGCCGCTTCGTGCGCTCATCCGCTCGCCGCGCCGCTGGAGACACCCTCTCGGTGACCTGGCGCATCGTCTCCCTCATCGACGCCGAAGGACCGCTTCGCCCCTCAGAGATCGCCCGCTATGAGCGCACCTCCCGACCCACCACCACCGCCGTTGTGCAGCGGCTCGAAGCTGACGGCCTGATCACCCGCACCGCAGACCCCAAAGACTGCCGATCCGTGCTGGTCCAGCTCACCCCCGAAGGCCACGAACGCCTCGCCAGTTGGCGACAGGCGGTTGCCGAATGCCTCGACCCATTGCTGACCGACCTGCAACCAGATGGGCTCGACATTCTGCGCCGAGCCACCCCCCTACTCGAAGTACTCGCAACCCGTTTAGAAGGACTGACCGACTGAATATGACCAGCTCCCCATCCACCATCCAGGTATCGAAAACTAGCGTCAAAGCACAGCAAAGCAGCCCCTTCGCAGACGCCTTCCGCCAATCCCGCTCCGTTTGGGCTATCGCTTTCGCCGCAGCCGTGTCGTTTATGGGAATTGGGCTCGTCGATCCGATCCTGCCCGCGCTCAGCAAAGATCTCGGTGCCACCCCGGCCCAAGCCATGCTGCTGTTCACCAGCTATCTGTTCATCACAGCCATCGCAATGTTCTTCACGTCCTGGGTTGCATCAAAACTCGGAACCCGCACAACGCTGCTGATCGGACTGGGTTTTGTGGTCGTGTTTGCGGGTCTGGCCGCACTGTCTGGAAGCGTCGGACAGATCATCGGCCTGCGCGCCGGATGGGGACTCGGCAACGCACTGTTTATTTCGACAGCCCTCTCGGCCATCGTGGGCGCCAGCGGTGGTTCCGCGGCCAGCGCCATCGTGCTGTATGAGGCAGCCTTGGGTGTCGGCATGGCGTTTGGCCCGCTGATCGGCGGACTCCTCGGTCAGGTGTCCTGGCGTGGCCCCTTCGCCGGAACCGCCATCTTGATGGGGATCGCCGTGATCGCGCTGATCACCCTGCTTCGGCCCGGTGCCGAGCGTCCCACCCCCGTCCACTGGGGCGCCGCGCTCAGCGCTCTCAAAGTTCCTGCTCTGCGCACACTTGCGGTGACCGCAGTGTTTTATAACTTCGGGTTTTTCACGCTGCTCGCATATTCTCCATTCCCCTTGGAAGAAGCCGCTGAGCGCGCAGGCCTGAACTTCGGTGCGCTCGGCTTAGGGTTCGTGTTCTTCGGCTGGGGTCTTGGGTTAGCGTTGACATCCGTTCTGATCGCGCCGATTTTGACCCGTCAGATCGGCTTACTTCCCACCCTGGTTGGCAGCCTGATCGCTCTCACGGTTCTGCTGGTTCTGCTCGGGATTTTCCACCACGACCTCGCCACCTTGATCATCTGTATTGTGATCGCCGGATTCGTGCTCGGCCTGATGAACACGGCACTAACCGAGGCCGTCATGGAAGCGACGGATCTTCCCCGCGGGGTCGCCAGCTCTGCATATTCAGGGGTGCGGTTCTTAGGCGGGGCCATCGCACCAGCCATCGCAGGGCCAATCGCCGGGGCGCTCGGGGCCTCTATTCCGTATTACGTGGGCGCCGCTGCGCTCGTGGTCTCGATCCTTGCCCTGCTTGGCGGACGTAAACATCTCACCCGCGTCCATCAGCAGCTGCACCTCAGCGCCCGCGACGAAGCTGAGGCTATCGCCACCGGGGATGAAATCTGAGTTTGTCCGAGCGCGCCTGAGAGCCACGCCTGAGGGACCGCGTATAAAAGGCTAAGCTCAACCCAATGATCAATTACTGATGTTTTGATCGTTGGAGGCGATCATTCTCGCACCTATGTTGATCAGATGGCACGAGAATTCAGGACCGGACCGCGAGGCGTTGCAGGCGTCGGAGTCTTCTTCATCAGCAACGGCGCAGTCTTCGCTGGCCTGCTGCCCTGGTACCCGCTTATGATGCAACGCCTAGAACTGAGCGCCTGGCAATTCGGTCTTATCGTCGCGTCGTTTGTAATCGGGGCCATCGTCTCCTCCGTCCTGCCATCGCGCCTCATCGCACGCTTCCGCGCGGTGCCGGTGGCAGTTGGAGGCACCCTAATGCTCGCCGTCATCGCCATCTGCGGAACCACCATCGAAGACGTGGCAAACAACTGGTCGGCCATCGCCGCCGTTCAGATCAGCCATCTACCCGCGGCAAGTGCCGGTATCGCATTCAGCGTCGTCATCAGCAGCCAATGCCTCGGACGCTTCAGCGGCGATGCCCTCATCCAGAAGCGAGGACGGACCTGGGTTGCGCGCCTCGGCGGAACCCTCATCATTCTCGGCGGAATCGCCATCCTCACGGCACACGAGCCCATTCAACTTCTCGCTGGACTGGCTGCGGTCGGGTACGGTTCAGCAACCCTGGTACCCAGTGCCCTGGGGGCCGCCGCGCGGATCCCAGGCGTGAGCCAAGCCGCTGGCGTCACCCTCGTGAACTGGATTATGCGAGTCGGGTTTCTCGTCACAAGCCCCCTGGTCGGTTTTATCACCACCGAAACAAGCCTACGGTGGGGGCTATCCACCCTTCTGCTGGTCGGCATCACCGCACTCGCGCTCGCCAGCAAACTCAGTCCACAGGAGAATACGAAAAGCCCGGTTCGCAGCGGGAACTAATGTTCCTGCCGCAAACCGGGCCCTCACCAGTTCAAAGCCGTCACCGGATCACATCAGCGCGAAAGCGCCCCAGACTGATCCGGAATCGGCTACTGCACCCCGTCAGTTGACCGGGTGATACCGGTAGCTGAGATCAGGCCTTGCGCCCCTTAGCGGTCACAACCTGAATCGTCAGATTCGCGTAGACGTCCTGGTGCAAACGCACCGTCGCCACGTGCTCGCCCAGCGCCTTGATCGGGGTCGGGAATTCGATCTTGCGCTTGTCGATGTCCTTAGCGAAGGCCGTCTTCACCGCCTCAGCCACATCGGCCTGGGTAACAGCGCCGAACAGACGACCATTCTCGCCGGACCGCTCGGCCACGACGACCGGCTTGGTCTGGAGAAGATCGCGCAGTGCCTGCGCCTCTTCCAAGTTCTCGATCGCGCGCTTGCTGCGAGCGGCGCGGATCTGCTCGAGCTGACGCTCGGCGCCCTTCGTCCACGGGGTGGCGAGGTTGCGAGGCAGCAGGTAGTTGCGGGCGTAACCGTCCTTGACGTCAATGACGTCACCGGCGGCACCGAGCCCGGACACCTCATGGGTGAGGATGAGCTTCGTAGTCATGCGTGTCTCTCCTCTAAGATCAGCGGCCGGACGTGGAGTACGGCAGCAGGGCGATTTCGCGGGCGTTCTTCACGGCCTTCGCAATCTTGCGCTGCTCCTGGACAGTGACGCCAGTCACCCGACGGGCACGGATCTTGCCGCGGTCGGAGATGAACTTCCGCAGCATGGCGGCGTCTTTGTAATCGACCGTCTCAATGCCCGCGGCCTTGAGCGGGTTCTGCTTCTTCTTCGGCTTGCGAAGAACAGGCTTGGCCATCGTGGTGCTCCTTCAAGCATGTAGGGAGCCCGGGCTATGCCCGGGATGGAGTTATCAGTGGAAGGTGAACCGGTTTCCGTGACAGCGCACGGAGCGCGCGGAACCCGGCACCATGGGGCTCGATAAAACGAGTCCGCAACGAGAAATCAGTGGCTCTTGATCAGGCTGATCAGAACGGCGGGTCGTCGTAGGAGTTACCTCCGCCGGCCCACGGATCATTGGCGTACGGAGCGCTCTGCGGCTGAGCCTGGTACCCACCCTGACGGGGGGCTGCCTGAGGCTGGCCGAAGCCACCCGAACCCGCATCGCCTGCGAATCCTCCAGCGTTCTGACCGCCGGCAAAACCTGCGCCCTGGTGACCCTGGTTGCCGCCGAAGCCACCGCCTCCGCGCTGCACCTTGACCGGCTTCGCCGTGGCATAGCGCAGGCAGGGGCCTACTTCGTCAACGTCCAGTTCGACCGAGGTACGGTTGTTGCCCTCGCGGTCGGTGTAGGACCGCTGCTTCAGCCGACCTTGGACGATCACGCGGGTGCCCTTCTCCAGCGATTCCGCGACGTTCTCAGCCGCATCGCGCCAGATGGAACAGCGCAGGAACAGAGCCTCGCCGTCTTTCCACTCGCCGGACTGGCGGTCAAAAGTGCGCGGGGTAGACGCCACTGTGAACGACGCAACCGCCACGCCCGACTGGGTAAACCTCAGTTCGGGGTCAGCGGTCAGGTTACCGATCACGGTGATGACGGTCTCGCCTGCCATGGATCCTCCTAGGGACTATGCGTTTGATCGGTGCCCGAGCAAGCTCAGGCTGCGTCAACCCGCATGAGCTTGGTGCGGACAACGGTCTCGTTCAGGCCGAGCTGACGATCCAGCTCCTGTGCCGTCGCAGAGTCCGCGGTGAAGTTGAGGACGATGTAGATGCCCTCAGTCTTCTTGTTGATTTCGTAGGCGAACTTGCGCTTGCCCCACACGTCAATGTTGTCGACGGTCCCGCCGTGCTGCGGAATGACCTGCACGAGCTTCTCGAAGGAGCCCTGCACGGTACGTTCGTCAACATCCGAATCGAGGATGACGACCATTTCGTACTTGCGCATGTGTATCTACCCACCTCCTGTGGTCTTAACGGCCGCGGTCCTTCCGCGGCAGGAGGGTCATGCGGCCCGGCCCGGTCCGTCGGGTGACGGTGGGCACGGACTGATCTAGCGTACCGGGCCGCGGCATCCCGCGGGAAGATGATCCTGATCCGTGCGCCGGGGATCACATGCGGACATCCAAGCGGTATAACCGCTCACGTCACGCCCGGTTTCACTACCCCACGGGATCAATCATCACCATCGTCACCGCGATAAACAGGGCGATGATCGTTATCTAAGGGCTCCGGTCGTTCGGTCGGCTGCACCGCTGGACGCGACGGCGTCACGCTGGGAATCGTGGGCCGCACAGGCTTTCGAGTCGGGGTGTCCGTCGGATGCACCGGCTCCACCTCGTCCGTTGGCTCCGGGGTGGTCGGACGCACACTCTCACTGGGCGTGGAGGTGGGCGATTGAGAGCGCGGAGCTGTGGGCTCACTCGAGCGGTCCTTAGACTGCGACCCGCCGTAGACCCGGTCCGGGAAGTCTTCCACCGGTTGACCCTTCAGAACCGAATCCATGATTTCGACCCAGATCTGCGGGGGCAGCGTGCCACCGGTGATGGACTTAAATCCACCAAACGGGGTCAGAGTTGCTTCGCCCTTGCCGTCGGGAGTGGGCTGGTACATGCCAACCGCGGTCACATACTGCGGGGTGAAGCCAACAAACCAGGCTGAGCGGAATGAATCAGAGGTACCGGTCTTACCCGCTACCGGGCGCTTGAAATTCTTGGCGATGTAGTTTGCGGTACCGCCCGACGATGTGGGGCCCTGCAACGCGACCATCGCATTAGTGGCTACACCTTCGTCGATAACCCGCTTGCCATCATCTTTAAACTTGTACCGAACCGAGCCGTCGGGGTTGGTCACCGAGACCACGATGTGGGGGTCTCGATGGATTCCGCCGGAGGCAATAGTCGCGTACGCCTCAGCCATTTCCTCCACCGTGGGCGAGGCGGTACCGAGCACGTTGGTGGGTTCAGAGTTCAAACCGGGGGTCTTCTCCGAAAGTCCCAGGTCGATGGCTACACGCCGGGTGGCGTCGGGCCCAACCTTCAAGTTCAGGGCCGCAAACGCCGTATTCGATGACTTTTCGAGGGCGCGCAGCAAGCTAATCCGGTAGCCGTACTGGGCTTTGTCGAAGTTACTGACCTTCCAACCATTGAACTCCTGCGGACCGTTACCCGGCCACATAGAGTCCAGGGAAACTCCCTGTTTCAGGGCTGCAACCAGCGTAAACAGTTTAAAGATCGACCCTGCCTGCATCCGGGACTGAGTGGCATCGTTGCGTGGCTGGGTCAGATAGTCAGCCCCGCCATACATGGACACAATCGCGCCGGTCTTCGGATCAATGGTGATGGTGCCGACGTGGTTGAGTTTGGGTCGGTCATAGGGCAGGTCGCCCACCGCTTTGGTCGCGGCATCCTGCGCATTTTGGTCGATCGTTGAGACGATCTTGAACCCTCCGGTGTTGAGCTCATCCTCAGGAATGCCCTTCGCGGCGAGTTCTTTACGGATACTCGCCAGCAGATAGCCGCGGGTTCCGGCAAAAGTGTTCTCTGATTTCACCGGGATCGTGGCTGGGAAGGTCAAGGTCTTCGCCTTTTCAGGGCTGAGCACCTTGGTCTCATTCACCTCACGGTTAATCACCCGTTCCCACCGCTGCTTAGCTTTAGACGGGTTTTTCGCCGGGTCGTAGACGGATGGAGCCGGAATGATACCGATCAGCATGGCAGCTTCGGAGTCGTCCAGATTCTTCGCGTCTTTACCGAAATACACCTGCGCTGCCTGCTGAATACCGTAGGCACCTCGGCCAAAGTAGATCGTATTCAAGTAGCGCGACAGGATTTCATCCTTGGACAACTGCTGGTCGGCCTTGATCGCCATCATGGCTTCTTTGGCTTTACCCCAGTAGGTCGTGGTTTTTTTGTCGCTGTAGTAATTCTCGACGTACTGCTGGGTGATCGTGGACGCACCCTGTCTGGCCCCACCGGACAGGTTATTCACCAGGGCACGCAAAATACCCTTCGGGGAAATGCCACGGTTTTCATAAAAGGTGGAGTCTTCGGAGGCGACGATAGCGTTCTTCACGCTCTGCGGGATGTCGGAGTCCGGAATGATCGTCCGGTTGACCTCGCTGAATGTCCCCATCTTGGTGGTGCCATCCGCGTAGTAGACGGTCGAGGTCTGTGCGAGCGCAATATCCGTTGGCTTCGGCACGGTCACCGAAACATACAGGTAGGTAAACAGCCCGGCCACCGCAAGAACCCCGAGCACACAGGCGGTAAAGATCAGACGCCACGACGGCAACCAGCGCCACGGGTTCTTCTTGCCCGCCCGCGGATAGTTCAGAAGGTTCTTCTTCGGGCGCTCCCCCCGGCTGCCTCGCCCCCGAGCGGCAGGCGCTGCTGCGCCACTCTCACGAGGCGCGGTTCGGGAGGAATGGCGCGAGGATTGGGAACCCGAAGCTCGGGACGCACGACGGTTCGGTTGGCGGGATGCGCTCACGCGGGACCTCTCCTGCTCTCGACGTCTTACTGCGGACATAGTGTGCCCACGCTTCAGTATCGACGCCTGCGGGCCTACACGGGAACCATGTCGCGGTATCTCTCACAGGAGACACACACTTTTTATGGTGCCCATCACATCCGATTATTCCACCATTGCAGCAACAAAGCCTTAGCCTCCTCGCGCGAACTCGGGCCGTGTTCCATCCGGTGATCAAGCAGATAACGGTAGGCCTGGCCCACGTCACGGCCCGGACCGATCCCCAGAATCTCCATAATGTCGCGCCCGTCAAGATCCGGACGAATTTTAGCTATCTCTTCACGCGCGGCAAGCTCTTCAATGCGCTGTTCCAAATTGTCATAGGCACGAGAGAGCCCCTGAGCTTTGCGTTTATTCCGCGTGGTGCAGTCCGCCCGAGTCAACCGGTGCAGATGCTGAAGCAAATCGCCAGCGTCGGTGACATACCTGCGAACCGCCGAATCGGTCCACGCACCATCCCCATACCCGTGGAACCGAAGATGCAGTTCCACCAGTCGCGAGACTTTCTTCGTGGTGTCCTTATCAAATGCGAGCGCCTTCATTCGCTTCGCCGTCATCTTGGCACCCACCACCTCGTGGAAACGGAAGGTGACCACACCGCCCGCCTCAAACCGCCGCGTGGCCGGTTTACCCACATCATGCATCAGCGCAGCCAGACGCAGAATCAGATCCGGAGACTCACACGGCCCCCCGGACCCCGCCGGCGACTCCAGATCTATGGCCTGATCCAGCACAGTCAACGAATGCTGGTAGACGTCCTTGTGGCGATGGTGCTCATCAATGGTTAACCGCATCCCGGGAAGTTCCGGCAACACATACTGCGCCAGACCGAGATCCGTCATCAGCTCCAACCCACGCCGCGGCTTACCGCCAAGCATCAGCTTGACCAGCTCATCGCGCACCCGTTCAGCCGACACAATCTCGATCCGGGCAGCCATATCGTCAATCGCCGCCGCCGTCTCGGGTGCAATCGACATATCCAGCTGCGAGACAAACCGGACGGCGCGCATCATGCGCAACGGATCATCGTCGAAAGACTGCCGAGGATCTACCGGGGTGCGCAAAAGTCCCCGGGCCAGATCGCCGAGACCGTCGAACGGATCCACGAATTCGAGTGTGGGCAGCCGGACAGCCATCGAGTTCACCGTGAAATCGCGCCGGGACAGGTCCCCTTCCAGACTGTCTCCGTAGGCGACCACAGGCTTGCGGGACGTGGCGTCATACTGTTCTGTGCGGTACGTGGTGATCTCCACTTTGAGGTCCCCGCGAGCAGCCCCGATAGTGCCAAAATCGCGACCCATATCCCAGATCGCCGACGACCATCCGCGCAAAATATCCTCGGTCTGCTCCGGTCTGGCCGATGTCGTAAAGTCCAGATCGGCGCTCGAACGCCCCAGCACCGCATCGCGCACCGGACCACCAACCAATGCGAGTTCATGCCCGTGATCGGCAAACAGACGCCCCAGTTCGTGGATCTCCGGCGGCAGAGCGTGAAACATCACCTCAGCACGCTTACGCGCGACCTCTTCGCGCACGCGCGCGGTCTCAGCAGAAGCTGTCTCACAACCCGTTTCACGAGTCTGACGCACACCATTGGAGGCATTATGCATCGAGGTCACAGCGGTTTTTTTTGGCTGAGATGCGGTCTGCGGATGGCCGGGTTCCCGGACTGTTGAGCGCGAGTCGGGGGCGGAGGGCGATGTCGTCACAAGCGGGCCTGTTCACATTGGGATACGTCGGTATGCACCAGCGTCCGGAGGCGTTCGTTCTACAGTGGGGCCATGCCGAGTCACCCGACGTCCAGCGCTCCGACTCTGCCGGACGCCGTGATCCGGCCGCGTCGATTCCACGGAGGCACCGTGGCTGCCTTCCGTTCGTCCGTTGCGGGACGGATACTCGTCGGCCTTCTCGCCCTCGTGCTCGCCCTCGTGCTCGCCCTCCTGATCGCGGCACCGGCCCAGTCTAGCCCGCCTCCCGTCACCGTTCGCCTGAACCAGCTGGGTCCCGATGTGGTCCGGCCCGGTTCCACGGTGCAGGCGAGCATCACGGTCACAAACAACGGCGCGACGCCGATCACGAACCCCGTCCTAGAAATGCACGTGAGTTCCTCGCGGGTCACAGATCGCGCCATGCTGGCCGAGTGGTCGCGAAGAACCCCTGACGAGCCACTGGGCCGGCTCGTTGCCAGCACCGGTCTCAATGCAAGCGGGGTCTCTGCGCCCTCAGCAGCCACGATTGCACCGGGAGCCAACGCCACGCTGACCGTCAGCGCCCCGGCGGATTCCTTACAACTGTCGTCCGAAATGGCGCTGTGGGGGCCACGTCGAGTCGCACTGGTGGTACGAGATGGAGCCAGTAACCCGGTGGCGGTGGTGCGGACTTTCATGATCTGGGTCCCCAGCGCTGACGCCGCACCGCCCGGCGCTGTGGATTATTCGGTGCTCGTGCCCATTGCCGCCCAGGATCCCGCGGCCTCGGTGGCCACACCTCAGGCGTTCAATGCGTCGGCCACCTCAGGGCGGCTTCAGCACATCGTCCAAATAGCTAAACGGGTCGGTGTGGACTGGTGGCTGGACCCATCGCTGCTCTCACCGCCACCCGCCACGCCCGCAACAGAGGAAAAATCCACTCAGCAGCCGAAACCTCAGCCCACGCCACCGTCCGGGGGGACCGCCCCGCCATCCACAAACCCGGAGGAGAACTCTGGGGCTAAGCCGTCAGACTCGGCCACTCCCGCTCCCACTGCGAGCGCGAACCCGCAGCCCCCCTCAGCGTCGCAACCTGCCCAGTCGGCCCCTTCCGATGGTGCATCGGGTAACCCATCCGCTCCCAGCGCATCCCCCACACCGAGCCCCACAGCCACCTCCACGCCGCCAACAGATGATGAAACAAAGGCAAAAACCCCTGCCCACATCATTGCTCAGACCCTGCGCGAACACGCCAGCGATCACACCGTGCTGGCCATGCCATATGCCCGCACGGATATCGCCTCAGTTGCCCGGGCCGGTGCCCACGACGTGCGCACGGCAGCTCTGGATAAAACCAAGGAAACTCTCACCGCAGCCGGAATCGACAGCGCCGGAATAGCCGTCGGGCTAGCACCTGAGAGCGCCTCTGTCTCCAGCGCCCGTCAGGAGTCCTCAGCAGGGGCGCAGATTCTCCTGGCACCATCCGCGACCGTGCTACGCAAGCCCGACGCTGAATATCTGCCCTCGATGGTGGGCCGGTTGAGCTCCGGAGACAAAACGGCGAACGAAACGGGTCCCATTGTCATTGCACCGGATTCCACGCTGTCAGAACAGTTCGGGAATCTGGCCAGCACCGTCCCGGATGATGCCGCCATCCTTTCGCAGCGCATGCTCGCCGAAACCGCTGTGCTCGCGGGAGCCCGCGACGGTAAACCGGCGGCCCATATTGTGATCGCTTTGCCCACCGATACCGATCCCAACCCAGCGACGGTTAACGCCCTGCTCAATAGGCTGACCGGCACTCAATGGGCGAGGTCAAAGCCGCTATCGACACTGCTCGACCAGGCTGGTTCAACAGAAAAAACGGCTGCACACGACAACGGTGCCACCGTTCCCCAAAACACCAGCGCGCCGGGTCTGGGACCCGTGACCGAGCTGCACGCGGCGGTCTCTCACGACGGGGAGTGGGATATTGCCCAGCATTCGGATGAACCCGCCTATCTGCCACCCGCGGTTGTGGAATCGGTCAACGACCAGTGGACGCGCCTTGGCAACCTCGCCTCCGCCTTGGAGAAACCCGAGGTCCTCGATGGATTGCGGCTTGAGGCCTTCGCTGCCGTGTCTACACCGTTGCGCGGTCACCCCAAGGAAACTGCCCAGGCTGGTGGTGCTTTGGCCTCTCAGGTCAATGCAACCCTCAGCAAAGTCCAGGTGGTTGCCGCATCCAGCTATAACCTCGTCTCGAGTTCAGCGGGCATTCCCGTCACTATTTCTAACGACCTCCCGAGCGCCGTATCGGTTCGCCCGCAACTGTCACCTGATCGTCCTTTGATCCGTATCGGTGAGGACGTGCCACTCGCTAAGATCCCTGCGCACGGGCGAGGCACAGTCACGGTACCGGTCGAAGCGATTGCCAACGGCAAAGTCACCCTGACGGTGCAGCTGCTCACCGCGAAGGGCACACCCATTTCCGCCACCGGGGGCACCCCGTTGAGTGTGAACGCCAACTGGGAAAACGCCACCACGCTGATCGTCGTGGTTGCGATGGGCCTGCTGGTGGTGGTTGGCGTGCTGAGAGCTCGACATACCGGCAGTGATAAGCGTGTTCCTGGGGAGGTGGGCCCTGAACCTCCGTTGCCGGGTCTCGAAGAGGAACGGGCCGCAGATCAGGAACGTATACAGCATCGGTCCGATGGAAAACACTCGGCGGACTCATGACTCCATCCGATACCGATAGGTCCGGCGCCTCCCCGTCGCACCCTCACCAGCCCTCGGGCCGACGACGGGCACCGGTTCCACCGCGCATTCCTCGCCCGGATCAGGCGCAGACGCCGCCTCGGTCCGCGACCAGCGCTCGCCGGGCCGCCACCGCGGGGTCACCTTCTGATCGGGATCGTATGACCGCGTCCTCCAGTGGCTATCCGGCCTCGGCCCGTAGGGCGTCGCGATCGGTATCCTCGCAGCCCACGGGTGATGTCAGGGCACAGGAGGGTCGAAAGAGGGCTGGAGTAGCAGCGGCTTCCACGTCGACGGGGAACAACGCGGCAGGAAACAAACCAGCGGGGAGTAGGCCTGCTGGACGCAACCTTGCATCGCCCGGACCAGCCAGCGCGCGCTCCGGGAGTGCGAGCTCGGCGAGCGGGAGTTCACAGAATGCGAGCTCGGCGAGCGGGAGTTCACAGAATGCGAGCTCGGCGGGCGGAAGTTCAAGGAGCGGAAGTTCGGCAGGCGGGCGCACAGAAGGCAGCCGGAATTTCCTGCTGCGCGCCAGCGCCCTCATGGCCGCCGGATCCATCGTCTCCCGCGCACTCGGGTTCGTAAAGAACTTCCTCATGGGCATGGTTTTTGGCGGCACCAATACGATCGCCGCCAACGCCTTCAGCGCCGCGAATTTGTTGCCGAACTCCGTGTGGATTCTGGTCGGCGGCGGCGTGCTCAACGCCATTTTGGTTCCTGCGGTCGTGCGCGCGATGACCCATCGCGATGGTGGAACCGACTATTTGTCTCGGCTGGTCACCCTGATTGTGATCCTCTCGCTCGCCGTCACCGCGATCTGCACGCTGGCCGTGCCGTGGCTGCTGACGGTCGGGAGCGGCCAGCTCAGCTCTCAGGGCTACGTGATGGCGATGTCCGTCGGGTACTGGCTGATGCCGCAGATCATCTTTTCCGCCCTCTACGTGCTGTGCGGCCAGATCCTCAACGCGCACAACAGCTTCGGCCCTTACAGTTGGGCACCGGTGCTCAACAATGTGGTCGGCATTATCGGCGCTCTGGTGTTCCTCGTCCTGTTCGGGACCTGGACGGGTGGTCACGGTCCGTGGACACTCGGGATGATCCTGACCCTAACCTTTATCAACCTGGGTGGTTCGGCTGCTCAGGTGGCGCTGCTGGTGGTATATGTCCGCGGTCTCGGTTTACGGCTGCGCCCGCGTTGGGGTTTCCGCGGAATGGGCCTCATGAAGCTCGGCAAAATCGGTATCTGGTCTTTGCTGATGATCGTGCTGGGTCAGTTAGCCGTATTTGCATCCCGCTGGTCCACGGAAAATGCGGGCCAGATGAGCGCCCATTTACAGGCCAAGCATGACCCCGCATCAAACCTGTTCCCGGCAATTAGTGCCCTCGACAGCGCCTATCTCGCCTTCATGCTGCCGCAGGGCATTATCGCGGTAACCCTGGTCACGGCCATATTCCCGTCCCTGTCTCGGGCAGCCGCAGCCCAAGACCACACCGCTGTTCAGCGTCAGTATGCGTCGGTGAGCCGGATCCTACTGGTGCCAATGATGCTGTGCACCGTGCTGTTCACAGTGCTTGCGGCACCCGTGATGTGGGTCATCGTGGGCGGATCCACCCCAGCCGCATCCCGCGCAACCGGTTGGGTGTTGATCGGGTACATCCTGGGGTTGGTTCCCTTTTCTGCGTCGTACCTGATGAAGCGCGCTTTTTACGCGTATGAGGATGCCCGGTCCCCGTTCCTCATGCAGATCCCGACCACCGCGGTGTCCTTGGTCGCGGTCATCCCCATTTTGGAATATGTGGACCCGGGGTGGGCTGCCTTCGCCGCCGCGCTGACCACATCCATTGGGAGCCTTCTGGGCTGGATTCTGGGTGCATTCATTTTGTCGCGCCATCTGCGCCGACGTGGGGCCCGCGGTTCAACACTGCGTGAAACCGTCGAGGTGTATGCGAAGCTGATCGCTGCCGCTATCGTGTCGGGAATTGCAGGCTATGCGGTGCTGAAGCTGCTGGATTCATTTCTTTGGTCCTCCCGGATTACCGCCATCATCGTCGGGGTCATCGTCGGCGTGGTGGTCACCGTGGTGTTCTGCGGTATCGCCTTGGCGCTGCGGGTGCGCGAACTGGGCATGGCGGTCGACATGATTCGCCGTCGGGGCCGAGGCGGACCTGGTGCGCCAGACGCCTCGTCGTCATACACGGGCGGAAGCGGAGCTCACGGGGTCTCGGATGCTGATTCTGTTCCGTCGGGGGCAGCATTGCTGAACGATGTGGATTCACTTGGGCGTCCCATTGGAACCGGTCTTATGCGCTCTCCGGGAGCACACCGTCGCCGCGGCGGGGTGCGGGCCCGGACTGGGCGTCGCCAATCAGGCACCCGCCAGGCGGGCCGCAGGCTGAGCACTACTAAAGGATCATCCCGCACCAACCGACGACGATGACATAGGCCTTATCGACGAGAACTCGTACCATGGGGCATACGGTGAGGATGTATTTGGCCCTCAGTTGACAGAGCATGACCGCTTTATGTGCGGGAACGTCGCGATGTTCCCGCGCGAGCACAGCCCGGATGACCACATAAGGACGAGGTGTGAACGAGCAACGTCACAACAGCAGCCCCTTAGCGGGACGGTTGGAGATCCTCGGCGACATTGATCTCGGCCCGCGCACACCGCCAGGGGTGAGTTATCACCATGCTCGCGCGCTACCAAACGGCGAGGATGTCGATGTTGTGTTGGTCAAAGGGCCAGCCGCGCTGGAAGCCGCTGATGCTGCTCGTCGCGCATTCCTGGTTCAAAGTCCGCGTCTGGCACGGCTGATAGACATTGAGACCGTTGAGGATGATGACGGTCACTCGTTCAGCTATGTGGTGATGGAACGGAACACGGACCCATCGCTCAGGGACATTATGTCCTGCTCAATATTGCGACCTGAGACTATTCGCTCGATTGTCGGAGAAGCTGCTCTCGGCCTCGACTCAGCGCGCCGACGAGGACTGCGCCACCAGAACCTCGATGCGCGTCGAGTCCGGGTCAATCTCGATTCCGGACGGGTCAGTGTGGTCGGGATCGGTATTGAAGCCGCGGTCATTGCTCAGGCCCCGGTTCCAGCATCCCAGGCACACAGCCCCGGTGAGGGTGAGTCGGCGTCAGACCCAGAGCATGATTCAACCTCTCACCATGAGACTTCCGCTGGTGGAAGCAAGGCCACCGAAGGAAGCTCGGTGGCATCTGACAGTTCGCTGGATGTGACCGCATTGGCTGCGATCCTGTTTCAGGGGATGACAGGGGTTGATCCCCTGTCTGATGATTCTGCCGTCAATGACGACGGTCAGGTTCTGGCACCTTCTAGCTTGGTGTCGCGGCCCATTCCCGAAGATCTCGACCTGCTCACGACTCTGGTGCTGCGCGGAGATAGTGATGCCCCCGCAACCGTGCGCGAGTTCGTCGACGATTTGCGTCCCTGGCAGTCGGTTCCGGTGACCTTGGAGGCATGGGATCCAAATTCTCCGTCCGCACCTGTTCCTGATGAGCCCTACGATCAGGCGTCTGATGACTATGACGACGTCTGTGATGTGCCGACGGCTCTCATGCCACGCGTGTCCGCGGATAGCGGTGGTGCTGTCACAAAGACCGGTGGCGCCATCGGTGACGCGGGGGCGAGCGCTGCAACCGTGGCCGGAGCGACAGCCGCCGGGGCGACCGTTATCGGAGCCGCCGCGCTGGCCGGGGGTGTAGGCGCTGGTGGTACCGCATTCGCTAAGACCGTAAGCGCTGCTAGCGAGGCTGAGACTGACGGCGATGTCAGGTCTGCCGATGCTGGAGGCACAGCGATCATCGGTGCAGCCGATGAGGCTGCGGAGAACACGGATGATGCCGAAGATGCGCACGCCACCAACGATGACCTCCACCATGGAGAGATTCCAGACCATGGGGATGAGCCCGGGCATGAGGATATACCCGGCGATGTGGCCGCGGATAGCGTTCACGACAGAGCTGAACAGGCCGATCAACTGACCGATGATTCCGTTGAGCTATCCGATGATTCGGAGGTCCATGTCGAACAATCTCCCACCATGCAGTTCACCGTGGGTCTCCTTCGAGACGCCGAACGTCCTCGCACTGGCTGGCCGGGCGCTCCGACCATCACCCCGGCGCACATTGCCGCTGCTCAGGATGATGCAGATGCTGAGGATGACCACACCGATGGCGATTTTGCACCGGATGATAGTGCCACCTTGCACGGGGGTAGTGCAGCCGCACACGGGGATGACGCAGCCCTGCAGGGGCATGACGTAGCCACACACGGCGATAACATCGCACCACACGGGGATAGCGTCACCGCACAGAGCGATTTTGCTGACGTTCAGGCTGGCACATCCGCCGGTGGTGAAGGGTATGAACAGGACGATTCCTCGGTGACGTTTGGGGATGACGACCATACCGGCCAAGTTCACGGGACGCCCGAGGAACAGCAGGACGGCGCTGCGGAGATTTCCGAATCTGCCGCTGACGCACACGCGTTAGTCAATGACCTGGCTCTGACTTCTGACCGTCCCGCGTCGCAGTACCCCGTCCGATTGGATATCAATTCTGATACTGATCGCACGGCCCCTTCGACCGGCGCCTCGACCGGGGCAGCGGCATCGACAGCTGCTCTGCCACAGGCGGCTGCATCAGCTCGACCATTTCCTATCTCGCTGCCAATATCATCGCCCCCGTCGATGCCGTCCACTCCATCAGCTCCGCCCTCGCAGTCAGCGGCTGGATCAAGCCACAGTGCCCCTGCTCATTCGGACACCGACCCGCAACTCGACGTTCGTAACGCAATCAGCCCAGGTCAGCCCACGCGCAAACACCAGCAGCCCCCGGATGCAACGGTGAAGCTGAGTGCGCTAGATGTGCCGGCCCCAGCTCCAGCAGGCCCCATTGTGGTGCCTGGACGAGATCGGGACTGGACTGCGAGCACTAATGCTCTGAGCCAGTCGACAGGAAACGTGTCCGTGGACTCATCGCCCACCACTCTCATCCGAGATGTGATGGGGGTGGCGATGGCTTCTGACGATGCCGACACCTATCGCCTTGGTCCGCAAGATGCGAAGGGTAAGTCTGATCAGACACGCTGGATTCTGCTCGGGGCCCTGGTGCTGATCGTGCTTGCCCTGGTGCTCGCGATCACCGCGATCACCTCAGTCACCCGCGACCGCACCGCTTTACCTGCTCCGACGCATAGCGCATCCGCTGCGCCGGCTCCTTCTGGGCAGACATCTCCACCGGCGAACGTGACTCCTTCACCAACCCCGACCCCAACCTCGGCCCCACCCGTGATTGGGAATGTGTCAGTGGTATCCCAGCCCTCTGGAGCAGCTGATTACCAGGATCGAGCCGGGAATGTCACGGATGATAATCCGGCCACCGAGTGGCGAACGAAGATTTACAAGAATGCGAACTTTGGCCGCATGAAAGACGGCCAAGGTCTTCTCATAGCGCTGCAAAATCAAAGCGACGTGCACGCCGTCACCGTCACCTCGCCAACTCCAGGCGGAACGGTTGAATTGCGGCAGGTAAATGCGGATGGTAGCCCTGGCGATGTGCTCGTGTCTCAGCCGCTTGCCGATGGTGATACCAAACTCCAACCACCGAACCCGGTTAAGGCCCAGCAACTCATGATCTGGTTCCCCGAACTACCGCCGGATGCGGGAGGTTACCGCGTGCGTATTTCCGAGGTCAGCGTCGAGTGATCAGCGTATGAGCTCGGCACACGGTGATCCAGAGCCGATGACACGTCCTAGCGATCTCGCATCGCAACGCGGCGCTGGGATCGCGGAAACGCGCAATGCAGGTGCCGGTGGGGAGGCGACCCCTGTCGAAGCCTCTGTCGATTCCTCTGTCCACGGCTCTGTCCAGGGCTCTGACGAGAGCTCTGCGTCGGAGTCCAATGATCACCGTCCCGGGGCCTCGTCGAGCGCGCGTGTTGGTAGATTCCGACCTCTCCGGCTTCCCTTGGCTTCCCCAGCCAGTTGGTGGCCCCGCACCATTCCGACAGGGACGCTGATCGTGTTCATGGTCTGCGCCATGCTGCTCGGTTTTCTGCTATCTAAAGCACTGGTGATGTCCACGGCTAATACCGCCTTTTCAACCTCTGATGTTCAAGCGGCCGACAACCAGAGCACGCCAGCGCTCAACTCAGCCGGTTTACCCGTCGTTTCTGAAACTGGGCTCGGTCAGGAAGTGCAGAAACTGGTGACCACGGGAAGTCAGCCCGCTCCGGTTTCCTTTGATGTGGCGTTGTGTATGAGCCGCTTAAAGATGACTGAACCGGCCCTGCTGTTAGAAGAAATCCAATGGTCACCCAGTGATCAACACGGTTGGATCATCGTGCACTCACCGCGCACAATCCAAGAGCTCCGTACCAACGGTGGAGCCGTCGGTGCGCTGGTCGTTCAGTCCTCGTGTGGGATGCAAAACAGTAGTTCTGCAGACGCGTCGATACTGTGGAACGGTAGTGTCATGTTGATGTCGGGGCCGGTGTAATCATGCGATCCTGGTGTTCCGCCACGGACTGATTGTTTTGCAACATGGCGCACTCATCGACGTTCGCGTCGTGTCGAGCTTTCGCGACGACGCCGACTGACCCTGTGAAAGGATTCCTGTGACCGAGAACCCGTCGGCGACAAGCCCTCTGCACGACCTCATCATTATTGGCTCGGGGCCCGCGGGCTACACAGCCGCGATTTATGCTGCCCGAGCTGAGCTTCGACCCATCGTCCTGGCAGGCGCCTTAGAGTCCGGCGGTGCCCTGATGAAGACCACCGAAGTCGAAAACTTTCCCGGGTTCCCGGACGGCATTATGGGCCCAGACCTGATGGGCAACATGCAGCAACAGGCTGAACGTTTCGGTGCTGAGATCGTGATGGAAGATGTGGTTTCTGTCGATCTCACTTCGGACATCAAAACCGCCACTTTAGATGACGGCACGGTCTATCGCGCACGGTCGGTCATTCTTGCAACCGGCTCGGCATACCGGGAACTGGGTCTTCCCGATGAACAGCGGCTATCAGGGCGGGGTGTTAGCTGGTGCGCGACCTGCGACGGTTTCTTCTTTAAAGACAAGGACATTGCGGTGGTCGGCGGGGGCGATAGCGCTGTCGAGGAGGCAACATTCCTCACCCGCTTTGCGTCCTCGGTCACGCTTATTCACCGCCGCGACGCGTTGCGGGCATCAAAGATCATGGCTGCCCGCGCCGAGGCCGACCCCAAGCTTTCTCTGCTCTGGAACAAGGAAGTGACCGTGATCCACGGTGAGAACAGCGTTGACGGTTTGACCTTGCGCGACACTGTTACTGGGGAAAACAGCACCCTAAACGTGTCCGCCCTTTTCGTGGCCATTGGACACCTGCCGCGCACCGATCTTTTCGCAGGTCAGATTGAGTTGGACTCCGAGGGCTACATTGTCTGCAAGGACCGCTCCACGTACACCTCGGTTGACGGAGTCTTCGCATGCGGCGACGCGGTCGATCACACCTATCGCCAAGCGATCACCGCCGCTGGCTCCGGGTGCTCTGCTGCTCTCGACGCTGAACGCTGGCTCGCCGCCCAAAACGATTAGGCGGGCGCAGGGTGTGGACTGCGAGCTAGGTAGGGGCTGCAAGCTAAGTAGAGATGTAACTTCGGTCTAGGTGTCTGCGGCAAGGGTTGCGGTCAGAGGCCTCTACCTAGGGACCGCGATAGGTGTTGATGATCAGCCGAGCTAGCTAGCCGCCACAGTTGGGCTAGATTCCCGCAGGCGGTGGACAGGCTGGTAGACCGCCAACAGCACAGGCGGAGGGGTTGACACCTTAATGGTTTCAACCCCTCCACGCGACACAGGGCCATGGTCAGGTGCGTCGTAGTATCAACTTGAGTGCAGGAATGGTGTCCGTGGGGAGTAAAACAGGTCGGTGCGACAGTACATTCTCGCGATAGTCTGACTCGGTGTCGACCGTCCGCAAAAACTCACCCCATGAGGGCCATGAGGGCCATGAGGGCCATGAGGGCCATGAGGGCCATGAGGGCCATGAGGGCCATGAGGGCCATGAGGGCCATGAGGGCCATGAGGGCACGATAACCGAGGGTGATGGGGTGCGCGATATCCGGTCACCCGATATACGACTCATTTTGTTTTTCGCACCAGGCCGCACCGCGTGTAACCCCGCGCGTTTGGCAACCGAAGAGCTTGCGCAACGATGGGGCGATACGGTCACCACCGTGGCCTGCGATGTTGATCGCTACCCGCGCGTTATCGACGCGTATCGTCTACAAATCCTTCCCACCTGGGTTTGCCAACAATTCATACCTGGAGAGCAACTACTCGATTCCGACGACAAACCTGCGGGACACGAGATGGACCGGTTAGCGGGATCCGCTGCCAAGCACCAAATCGCATCCCTGGTCGAAAGATGCACGAATGAAAGCCGAGCACCTAGCCAACGGGACAACCGACTCGACGCCTAGTTTTCAACGTAGTCGTCAAGCATGCACGACGGTACACGTTGAGGACTCGGCCATGGAGAACACAGGTTACTAGTTAGTAATTAAATGGGGAGCTGTTTATATGTTTTGTCACCTATAAGCATATCTAGGTGTTGTAGTTGTAGATACTGGTTAGCGGTGATTAGTTCTTACATTAGACGGCCACGTGGAATGGGGTTATCTACGCGAGTCTGAACGTAATCGCCTGCTAGCCTTTGGTGAACTCCGCGTTCGATGCAGCGTATGTCCACCGCAGGGCAACGGATTGGTTAGCAGTTTCTGGTACCCATCATGTGGATAACTTTTGATTTTGTGAGTTGCTCAGAGTGCCATGACCACGTGAAACGTGGATTATCAACAAAGCCGCCTCGCTATCCACACACCTACACGATTTTGTAGCGTGCGGTTATCCACAGCAGCATCCACTGTTGTGTGTTCTCCTTTGCGGCGATCCTTAGCATCATCATGAACCCACAACAGCGTGTGCAATTTGAGGTTTCACGTGACACACCGGAATCTCCTGACACCGACCAGCTCCGCTCCATTCACCGCAACCGAACTGTCCTGCTCAATGGAGCATAGGGCAGAGGGTCCATCTACCAGATATCCAGTGCCTCCTTGCGCTCGTCACTTAGGTTGTCTGAATCCTGTGCTGGACGGACCGATGGGGTTACCAACCTGCATAGACCTTAGAATCTTGGCGGACTAGCGACCTCAATAGGCCCCGCAGACAATGGTTTTTAGACCTCTCTATCACCTCGGCCTAGTCATACTGCACCTGGATGGACCACATCTCGGGTTCCCAGAAAACCTATGGCCAAGCGCTTTCACTCTGATCATCACATCATCGATCATGCAAGAATGCGGAACAGTTAGCTTGATCCGTCACAAGTATCCCAACTAACGCAGAAGATGGACCTTCTGTGATTGCACGGGGAGTAACCCTATGGCTTAGGGCTACTCAAAACCAGGGTCTACCATACGAATGGTGCGATTAGGCTTGGCGAACCATAGCGTCGAGCAACGTCGAATGTTCGCTGACATCGGCTCCAAACCAGCGCGAAACCAATGCTAGTACCAACGCCAATGACACCTAATCATTCGCCATTCACAAACCGGCCTCGGAGCTAAATACCTTTCTCCGGATCAAGCGATCCCTCCCCACAGATCTAGGATCAAAAGACCAGGCGCATCCTTAGATGGCGACACACCCATCTCTTCCTATGAACATCCAATTGCGGGTTGCAGACCTGGCGTACAGAAGGTAGTGCATTCGCCCACCCCTTCACCTCCAGACCTTCACGCAACCCAGGGAGTCTTCTCTAGATGTTCGCGTTTCCCGTGAAACATTATCGAATCCACATCTTTATGGGCGCTACACTCAAGGACCTGACCGTTCCTAATCGTCTAGAAAACTCACTTCGTTCTCAAGAATCTGTTATCCCCACCGATAACTAAGTACTTCGATCGGTAGCGTGCAATCATCACTGGTGTAGGGCTTGGGGCTCACAGATCACGGATCACGGATCACGGATCAGCTTTGGCACAGGCACCAAAGGATCGGCGAGTACCTACCTGCCGTCTACACACCTGCCCGTCCTGCCTTGGTCCGTACAGCATCTGTGGTGATCGTTTCACGTGAAACAAAAGAACGTGTTCTAGCCTACGATCATGACCTTGCTGGCGCGTTCATGCGCGTCGCAGATCATGCAGCCTCGTCGAGGCTCTCAATTTGAGGAGCATAGGCGGCAAGTTCGGCGACGTTTACCCTCTTTGAATTTCACGTGAAGCACGGCAACAAGTTTCGGTTTCGCTTCAGGATTTGGACAGGAATACCCATTGGTCCATGACTAGATACGCGAGCCATCACGTTCCACGTGAAACCTACCGCCATAGTTTGTGGACAATACACCTCATAGCGTTCCGTGCCATGGTTGGCCACACTCAAGCAGTGACGTCCTATAGGTTCAGAAGCGCGAGCTTTCCTCAGTCTCTATGAGATGCCACTTCAGAAGTCTCCGAGGTACCTGCGCTGATTATGAGGATCCGGGTGCGAAGAACTAAATCTGAAATGCGAGAGCCATAACCCCGAGGCGAAGCGCTGTGGACTATCTTTCGTCCAGAATCTCGATCATGCTGCGTGACAAATACAGGTTTCACGTGAAACCTAAACGGACGCCCTAGATATCAGTCGCCTAACCAAGGAGATGGAACCTGCAGTAGGTGTCTCATACTGTCTATCCACCTGCTCTACCTGCTCGTCTTCTTAGGGTGAGCATCAAAACTCTTCGTCCTCAACCTAGCGACGTACGCAGTAGGTAAACCGCGATGTCACTGCCCAGATCTGAAGGTGGGACATAATTCGATCGAGCTCCAGCTGCGTGAGACTAGTTGGACTTCGCCAGCCTAAGGTTTCACGTGAAACAGCGGTATTCAAAAGGAGCTCACGAGAGCATGCCACCTAAAAACCTCGCACATCTCGACGCTAGCGGCCCTGAACCTCGTGGCTTAGCAAGCCATCGCACCCTTGCTAGGTTTTACCATCGCCGCTTACCGCTCGGCAGCCAGACCTTACATAGCGACAAATTTTTGATCATATCGCTACCTAGTTCCCCAACTAGGAACTCTGTAGAGGTGGGGCAGCCGCTATCCACCTCGATCACTCGTCATGTTTTCATCTCAGATGGAACCATCGTTAGCTCATCGCACCCTTCCGGTTTCACGTGAAACGAGACTCTAGACAAACGCTCCGAGAGCCAAGTTCGCGAGAAACCATATCCGCAAAACGCATCATCTCTCGCACAAAAACGTTTGGCTCACTTCAGACCTACTAAAGCTTGCGCACGGTTTCGTAGAAAACGGCCCAGTCCTTCTACTCGACCGGTTTCACGTAAAACATTCCCAGTCAACACCACTTGCGCAACGTGACCGCGGTATCCGTAGCTACTAGTCGTTTCACGTGAAACACATAGGTACCCAACTTGGACAACAGATGCGGCCTAGGTACCGAACGGCTCACGGAAAATATCAATCCCCAGAGAGCGACGACGATTCCATCCGCGACTGGCCGCACTTTTCCCTGCTCTCATGAGGTTTCAGGGCACCACGCAACGGTGATGCAAAGCCTTAAGGCAACAGGGCAGAGCCATACGGCAACAGCAACTCTTCAACAACAGCCTAGCGCGCAACATCTTCCCCTCAAAGCTCATAATGAATCCGATACAGAGCTCCAATCGCCACGGATCCATCTAGTACTACGCAGCACGTCTCAACTCTTGAAGTTTGTTAAAAAACCCTGTGCACCCTCGCATCACCGAACGTCGGCTATGTGTCAAGGAGAGTACGACACCTCGCCTTCCCAACAGGACTTACGGTTCCTATATATCGCCGCCTCATGGGGTTTAGGTATCACGGGAGGCATTCGACTGCGGTCACGTTGTTTCTACGAGATGCCATTTCCTACAACAGAGATAGGTACCTCATTGGCCCTATCAGCTCAAAGAGAATAAGCGCCCATCCGAGGTAACAACCTATCCGCGGTAGCACCATCTACTTAGGGCGAGAGTACAACTCCCTAGATCACAACACGCCTATGAGACGTTTCCCTAGCCTATTGCGCGATGACTAGGTTCTTGGCGGAATACAAACGCACAAACCATGACCAGGTACCGCCTACCATCTAGACATGGTCTTGCCAGCCATCAGAAGGCGCAGCTGAGCGAATCTGTTCTGGACCAGATCGATACGCTACGACATTGCGGCCCAGCGACGCACCCAGCGAGGCACCAGACGGTAAACAACGGAATCATGGACGTCGGCTTTCCAGGTCATAAATCGCTGGGTTCTCCGGGCTTCGCATCCTCCAGATGCTCCTCGTGTTTCACGTGAAACCATGGATGCACGACCGATGGCGCTCAAAAAATTAGAAGGGTTCCACACGAGTTTTAGGGTAGTTCCGTTTATCCACCACGTTTCACGTGAAACCGAGAGCAGCACTGCCCACAGTTTGCGTCTTGTGGCTTCATCCCTTCTTGAAGCGAGCCGAAGCTGCCAGCAACTGCACGAGGTTTATTCACCGACCACAGCAGAAATAGGCCAAACAATCAAACCAAAGTGCGACAACGAAGATCCCCGCGCTAGTCCATTCAGGCATATGTTTAGAGAAACCCGGGCTCACACGTGGAGGTCAACATTGACGAGTTGACCCGCCAAACCACTTGTCACACCCTCACACCGTCAAACATTACAAGCCAAACAACCCTGCCAGACCCGACACACGATGCCCCGCCACACCCTAAAGAGCACTTAAACAACACTCTTCACCGTCGCACAATGAGTAGTGGGTGCGATCAGATTCGGCAACCCCAAATCGTCAAACCCAGCCGACCAAGGTTTAAGCCGTACTTAACACCTCAAACCACTGAAAACGTGCCGTTCTACTATAGAAAGCTATCGGCAGGCCACCGACAGCCGTGAAACACACACCAGGCGATTGCCAGATCGATCGGCACCCATCAGATCGTTCAGATCATTGTTCGTCGATGTGAAGGTCGATTCCCATCCGGTGAGCCAGCTGCTCCAGCTCATCCAGGCTAGTAAACTCCAGAGTAAGTTTTCCTTTGCGCTTGCCCATGTCGATACGAACCGGAACTTCAAAGCGGTTTGAAATCTGAGAGGTGAGGTCGACGACCCGAGGGTTGTACGTCGTCCGGCGCGGTGCCGTGCGGCCGCGCACAGGCTGAGTCCCGCCGGCCACAAGCTTTTCAACCGCGCGCACCGACAGTCCCTCGGCGACAATACGTTGGGCCAATTCCTCAATGAGGGCGGCATCATCCAAAGAGAGCAAAGCCCGCGCGTGACCCGCAGAGAGCGCACCGGAGGCGAGACGACGCTGAACCAGGGGCGGTAGCTTCAACAGGCGAAGAGTGTTGGAGATCTGCGGACGGGAGCGTCCAATCCGTTCGCCTAGCTCATCCTGGGTGCATCCGAAGTCATCGAGTAGTTGCTGGTAAGCGGCAGCCTCTTCCAGAGGGTTCAGCTGTGTACGATGAAGGTTTTCCAGCAAAGCATCGCGCAGAAGATCATCATCGCTCGTTTCACGGATGATCGCCGGAATCGCGGTGAGTCCCGCTCGCCTGGCCGCGCGCCAACGCCGCTCGCCCATGACCAGTTCAAAAGACTCACCAGCATCGGTAGCGGAAATGGGTCGCACCACCACCGGCTGAAGCATTCCAACTTCGCGCAGGGAGTATGCGAGTTCATCGAGCTCGTCGTCGTCAAAGATCGTGCGTGGGTTCCGCGGGTTCTCGCGAATCTCTTCAATCGGAATTTCAGCGAATTCAGCGCCAGGTACCGACACCAAATCAGGCCCATCATTGATAACCGGGGCGGGCTGATCCTGAGCGTCACCAGAGCTCTTCGGCGTACTGGCGGCAACCGGCGCTCCCTTCCCAGCCTCAGCCCCCTTGGATCCCTGATGATCCTGCGCACCCTTAGTAGCTCGCACATCCGGTGCAGTCTGCGCGTCTTTCGCTTCCTCAGCAGGCTTAGTTCCAGCCGTCCCTTTCGCGCTGGTCAGGCTCGGCGACGTACCCGTCGTCCCAGATGCTGTGGGCGTCAAGGACGCCTTCTTAGAATCGGAAAGACTGTCCTGACCATCACTAGTATCCGGTGTGGATGCCTTGGCCTGAGCGGTTATAGATGCTTTAGCCTTGGCGGCTCCAGATGCTTCGGTCTTACGGTCACCAGACGCCTTGGCACCAACGTCCTCACCGGCGCTACCGCCAGTGCTCTTGGTCGTGCCACCTGAAGCCTTTGTACTGCCACCGGGACTCTTGGTGGCCTTCGTGGCCCGACCCCCAGCGGAGCCAGCGGTTACCTTCGTTTTCGACGGTTTTACAGCACCAGGTACCTGACCAGAACCCGCCACGTCAGCATCACCCGTCAGCTTGGCACGACTCGTCGCCTTGGCATTACCCGCAGCCTGAGCGCCACCGCTCGTCGTTGCAGCACCCTCTGACTTAGCATCATCGCCAGACCGGGCACCACTAGATGACTTAGCAGCCCCCGTTGGTTGAGCAGCTGCGGTAGGCTCCGCGCTACCGCTGGCCGCGGCAGACCTGCTCGACTTTTTAGTTTTAGCCGGTGTCGCCGACGTAGCAGCTTTGTCCGCAGACGCAGCGCCACCCGTTGCACGGGATCGGGCAGTACGTTTGGCACCGTTCTTCCGCTCGGCGGCGGCACGCGCCATGTCTTCAGCAAGATCTCGACGCACGCCCGACGACCGTGTTGTTCCCGACCCGGAATCTTTCACGACGTCGGAGTCGACCGGCGGGCCGGAAAAGAACATATCGACGGGCCTGCGAGCGGCTTTAGAGGATGTGGCCGCATTCTCGCGTATCCCATCGCCTTCCTTCACCTGTGTCTTCGGTGAGGGTTGGTCGGCCGCATCTGCCAAGGAGTCGTCAGACTCGTGCGCCGGGGTGCGCACCTGAGTCGTGGGCCTGGTCGCCGCACCGGGAATGAGTGCGCCAAGACCTCGTCCGAGTCCTCGCTTTTGGGTCATTCGTCCTGTCCTTCACCCTAAGTCACGGTCATGCGGCCTTGAGCTGTCCACGATATCGGCGCCAGTACCGTACTGGAACGCGATAACCGGTGGCTCGGCCTCCGCATCATCGTTGCGAACCACGGCCTTACAGCTACCGCGCTCGCGTCCTCTACGAAATCTACTGTTGTCTATTCTCGTCTATAGCATCCTGATCGGATGCGCCCGCTAGCCGATAGCATTCATAGCGATCTCTCGCGCCGCTACCCGGTAGGCGATTGCCCCGGAACTGCCTGGATCGTATGAGAGTACCGTCTGCCCGTAACTCGGTGCCTCGGACACCCGAACCGAACGCGGAATAGTGGTTTCCAAGGTCTGCTCCGGGAAATGTGCGCGGACATCGTCGGCCACCTGGGAGGCCAGACGAGTTCGCCCGTCGTACATGGTGAGCAAAATGGTGGACACCATCAGCTCAGGGTTGAGATGAGCCTTAATCAGCTCAATGTTCTTCAGCAGCATGCTCAGCCCCTCCAGTGCGTAGTACTCGCACTGGATCGGAATCAGAACTTCACGGGCTGCAACCAACGCATTGACCGTGAGCAGGCCGAGGGACGGCGGGCAATCAATCAGCACATAGTCCAGTCGCTTCTGCCCTATATTTTCGCGCTCGCGCACATATTCAGCGATGGCATTCTTTAACCGGTTCTCCCGGGCCACCATGGACACCAGTTCAATCTCGGCGCCTGACAGCTCAATGGTCGCCGGAGCGCATTCGAGATTCTCAATATCCGGGCAGGCAGCTACCACATTCATCATGGGGACCGAATCAACCAGAACGTCATACATGCTCACGACGCCGGAATGGTGATCAACGCCGAGGGCCGTGGAGGAGTTGCCCTGCGGATCCACGTCGATCACCAGCACATTCATGCCCCCTGTGGCCAGGGCGGCGGCGAGATTCACTGCGGTTGACGTCTTGCCGACCCCACCTTTTTGATTAGCGACGGTGAAAATCCGGGTCTCAGCTGGGGTGGGAAACACTTGCCCCTCCAGTTCCCGACGACGGGCGTGGTCTTGCTGCAACTGCCGCAAAAGGGGGGTATCGGCACCGATATCGGCGAGTGGTCCGTCGGAATCGGCGGCCTTCGCGGACTCATCGACCACGTCGTTCTCCTCTCGTCGGACGGCTCCTCAGCCCCTGGCGGTGCACCTGCACCACCACCACTGTAGTGGGGTTCGGCACGTCCCCGACGCCTAGCTCCACAATCTGCGGGGCGCCTCCGCCACAAGCGGTGATCACGCGCTGGGCGTCTTCCACTTCGCGAGCGGCTGAGGACCCTTTGAGTGCGATGAGAGAGCCACCGTCTCGAACGAGCGGTAGGCACCACTTTGAGAGCTTATCCAAGGCCGCCACGGCTCGCGCGGTCACAATGTCCGCATCCAGCTCGCCGTGCAAAGTCTCAGCTCGCGCCCGGCGAACCTCAACGTCAAGCCCAAGATCCTGCACGACCTCAGTCAGCCAGACCGTGCGCCTGAGCATGGTCTCCACCAGGGTGATCCGCAGATCTGGACGGGCAATCGCGAGGACCAGACCAGGTAGACCCGCACCTGATCCCACATCGATCACGTCCCGCGCCGAGGAAGGGATGGCGTCGCTGAGCAGCGCGCAGTTCAGAATGTGACGCTCCCAGAGCCGCTCAACCTCGCGCGGACCGATCAGACCCCGCTCCACCCCACTAGTCGCGAGGTGCTCAGCGTATGCCTCGGCATGATGGATCCGCTCGCCGAAAAGGCGCTTGGCGAGCGGCGCATATGTATCGGGCAGGGGCGGCGCGGCGGCCACGGGAACTCAGCCTTCCGGGTAGATGACGACGTGGCGGTTTTTGGCTTCGCCGTCAGACTCGGAACGCAACCCTTGATCTCGCGCGCAGTCGTGGATCACCTTGCGTTCAAACGGGTTCATGGGGGCAAGCGCAACTGGCTGACCACTCTTGGTTGCCTCGGCGATGGCGGCGGCCGCGGCGTTTTGAAGCTGCTGTCGACGGTCGGCGCGGAATCCGCCAATATCCAGCATCAGCCGGGACCGGTTTCCGGTTTTGGTTTGTACGGCGAGGCGGGTGAGTTCTTGCAGAGCATCCAGGAGTTCCCCTTTAGCTCCGTTCATGCGCACCAGTTGGTCGGCGCTGCGAATCTCGACGGAGGCGCGGTCACCGTCGACATCAATATCGATGTCGCCGTCGAGGTCGGCAATGTCGAGAAGTTCTTCGAGATAGTCCGCTGCGATGTCGCCTTCTTCTTCCAGGCGACGCAAACGTTCCTGCGGGGTCTCCTCGGGCACATCATCGCGGGTTTCGCTCTCGCGCTGCGTGGCAGCATCCTGGTTGGCTTCACCGTGATCTGCGGAGGTCTCAGACGCCGCGTTATCGGCGTCGGTCACATCAATATCGGGGACGGATGTTGCGGCCTCAACGTCGTCGGCTGCTGCCGGATCCTGGAGGGGGGAATTGGTCATCAGGGGTCCTTCCTACGTGGCATATGCGCAGCGGGCGGAGCGGGCACCGCAGCCCGACTCCGCCGCTGCGAGGTCTTACTTTTTCTTTTTGCGTGAGGAACGGGATCCGGCATTCCCAGATCCCGCGCGGGAAGCGGAATTGTTCTGGGCTTGCTGTTTGCGCCGTTCTTCCTGGGCTTTAGCGCGGGCTTCACGAGCTCGGCGCAGCTTCTCCTCATCGCTGAGTTTCTTCCCCTTGGATCGCTTCTTCCCCACGGGCTGAACGCGCACGGGCTCGACCGCAGCCTGTGCCGTGGGCGTCTTTTTCTTGGGGGTAAAGTCGATGGGTTCCAGACCTTTGCGGACGCGCCGCGCATTAATGCGCTCTTGGCGTTTCTTTTCGGCGGGTGAACCGGGAGTGGGGGTATTGCGGATCACGATCCACTGCTGCACGAGGGTCCACACGTTGGTGGTGAGCCAGTAGACCAGAACACCGATCGGCATGGTCGGGCCCGTCAGCACGTAGATGAACGGCAGGGTGTACAGCATGACCTTTTGCGTGTTCGCCATCGGGCCCTCCAGGGCCGTCGGCGGCATATTGCGCATGGTCAGTTCCTTCTGGGTGAAGAAGGTGACCAGGCACATGCCCGCGATCAGAACCCCGGCGAAGATTTTCGGGGCCACGCCGTCGGTGATGAACGAGTTTGAAATGCCGACGCCGAAAAGGTGAGCGTCGTGAGCGCTTTGGGCCAGCTCATGGGTGAGCGGGCCAAAGCCCTTGCTGCCCGGTTGCGCGGCTCCGGGAAGCTGATAAAACAGCACCCTGAACAGCGCAAAGAAGATCGGCATCTGTAGCAGCACGGGCAGGCAGGAGGAGAACGGGTTGGCTTTGGCCTCGCGGTAGACCGCCATCGTTTCCTGGGTCATGGCCTGGCGGGACGCAGGATCCGTTTTGCCCTTGTACTTCTTCTGGATGGCCTGGATCTCCGGCGAGACCAGCTGCATCGCCCGGGAGGCGCGGATCTGTTTGACGAACAGCGGAATGATGAGGATGCGGATGACGGCGGTGAGGCCGACAATCGAGAGCAGCCAGGTCAGCCCAGAGTCGGGATCTAGGACGACTGACAGCACGGCATGGAATTGCACCATGATCCATGCGACAGCCCATTCGATCGGGTAGAGAGGATTCATCGGCCTGATCTTCCTGCCGCCGGGAAGCGCATGACGGTCATGCGAACGGTCGGCTCATGGTCGGGTACCTGACAAGAGTAGATGGTGGGGAGGTCAGTCGTCGCCACGATGTCGTGGATTCGACCACATCCCCGGGGCGGGCACATGGTCGACGCCTCCGTGGGAGAACGGATTGCAGCGCAGAAGCCTCCATATGGTCAGGAGGGTTCCTTTGAAGGCGCCGTGGATTCGGATGGCGTCGTACCCATATTGGGAACAACACGGATAGTACCGGCATGCTGGTGGGGTATACCGGGATATTCCCAATTGGTAGCCGCGAATGAGCAGCATCAGCGCTTTACCGGGCAGTGCCATCAGCGCGCGGATCACGGCTGATCATCCGGTGAGCTGGGTACAAAGCGTCGAACGTACTTGGAGATGACGCTGGCAAGGCAATCCTCAACCTCATCTTGCAGTTCATTAAAGCTGAGGTCGGCGATTCCTGGCCGGGTGCGGACAACGAGGCCGCTGCTGCTGGGAAGCTGAGGGAGGTGGTGGGTCATGATGTGCCGCAACCGCCGACGCACAAGGTTTCGTCGGACAGCTGTGCCGATTTTCTTGGACACGACGAAACCCACGAGGGGACTCTCGCCGCCGGGTAGGGGCGACAGATGAATCACCACGTGGGTTCGTGCACTTCGTACTCCGGTGCGGGAGATGAGACGGAAGTCTTCCCCTCGCCGCAGCCGGTGACAGGCCTTCACAACCGGCGCGTGCCGACTGGGTCAGACACCACGACCCTGGCCTGGCTCATGCCGAGAGTTCGGAGCGCCCTTTGCGACGGCGAGCGTTGAGGATCGCGCGGCCAGCGCGAGTGCGCATCCGCAGACGGAAACCGTGCTTCTTGGCGCGCCGGCGGTTGTTCGGCTGGAAAGTCCGCTTGGTCATGTCGTTCTCCTGGTGAAAGGACTGGACGTCTTAGGGGTGCTGAGCTGGTCCGGGTTGAGCCCCTAGGCGCATTCTCCGGTCGCCTACAGCACAGACTTGTCCACGATACGCACCGTCTCCCGACCGGTCAATTGCAATGGTGCAGGTCAGACGGTTTGTGGTCGGTATCTCATGTGGATCTGTCCCACATCAGCCCGCTCTGTAGGCCGATCACTCATCCACAGTTTTCACATTCAACAAAATCGCTCTGATCACTGGTCTTAGCTGCGACGGACAGGAATCGGCGGTTGTTTATCCCCAAAAGCTATCCCCATATGAGTGTCATAAGCCTCTGCCCTGAGGGGTCTGTGACCTGTGGTCCCGTCCATTTAAACGCCGTCAGCTTCACAGGTGTGAAACTATGTGGATAACTAAGTGGACATCGCACCTGCCGACGGAAGACGAGATGACGACGGATACCTCTGACCCAGATGAGACGTGGACCCGGTGTCTCACCCGCTTGCGCCAGGACGACCGAATCTCCGAGCGCGCGATGGCCTACCTGACGTTCTCCCGCTTGATGGGCTTCTTCGGTGACACAGCATTGATCGCTGTTCCCGCCGAATATGCCAAAGACCTGCTAGAACAGCGAATCCCCGAGGTGATGAGGGAAGTTCTTTCGCAGGTTCGTGAACGGGAGACGTCCTTCGCTGTCACCATTGATAAGAACCTCTTGGAGGGCGGAGACGACAACGACGGAATGCCTCATCGAGGGGCTTCCGCCGCACGTTCGTCGGAGCCACAGCGGCCCGCTGTTACTCCCACACCACCGCCGAGCCCCACTGTGGATAACGCTGTGGATGACATGCCGATAACTGCGCGGCCCATCCCGTCTCAGCATGGCGTGAGTGCTGGTGATAGAACCTCCGCACCGGTCATGCCGACTGTGCATTCAGATATCCCCGTCCGCCCACATCTGGATCGTCCGCGCACCGATGCCATGCCTGCGACGCCACCGGCAGAGGACGGTGGGTCCACTCTCGGATCGCAATCCCGACTAAACTCAAAATACACTTTCGACACATTTGTGATCGGTGCATCAAATCGCTTTGCTCAAGCCGCAGCCTCGGCAGTGGCCGAAATGCCTGCTAAGGCCTATAACCCTCTATTTATCTATGGCGGATCCGGGCTTGGAAAAACGCACCTGCTGCATGCGGTCGGACACTACGCAACCTCGCTGTTCCCGGGCATCGAAGTGCGCTATGTGAACTCCGAAGAATTCACCAATGACTTCATCAACTCCGTGCAGTCCGGCCAGTTCGGTAAAGCGCAAGAGTTCCATAAGCGGTACCGCGATATCGACATCCTGTTGATCGACGATATCCAGTTCCTTCAGCGTGCCCCGGAAACGATGGAAGCCTTCTTCCATACGTTCAACACGCTGCACAACGAGAACAAGCAGATCGTCATCACCTCCGACCTCCCCCCGAAGCAGCTCGGAGGTTTTGAGGACCGGATGCGTTCCCGGTTCGAGATGGGGCTGATGACGGATGTGCAACCACCCGACCTCGAAACCCGAATCGCGATTTTGCGGAAAAAGGTGGAGATGGAAGGAAACCAGGAAGTTCCCCGCGACGTCCTGGAATACATCGCATCCAGAATCTCCACCAATATTCGCGAACTGGAAGGCGCGCTGATCCGCGTACAGGCGCTACATTCCCTGTCGCGCCAGCCGATGGATGTTTCGCTCGCAGAATCCGTGATGAAAGATCTTCTCGCCAATGAAGATGCCGGCGAAGTGACCGCGACGGACATCCTGGCACAGACCGCCGCATACTTTGGTCTGAGCGTGGAACAGTTGCAGGGAACCGCCCGCACCCGCGTGCTAGTTACCGCTCGTCAGATCGCCATGTATTTGTGTCGCGAACTGACGGACCTGCCTTTGATCCGGATCGGCCAGGAGTTCGGTGGGCGTGACCACACCACAGTGATTCACGCGAACAAGAAGATTTCGCAGCTCATGAAGGAGCGCCGCGCGATTTTCAACCAGGTCACGGAACTTACGGCCCGGATCAAGAACGGCAGCGGACGCTAACTGGGAGAGAACCTGCGTGGGGCACCGGCTCTACCCCAGATACCGGCACGGAACGTCACCTGGATCAGGTACGTCGCTGTATGCGACGCAGATCACGGTAAAAGCGCACTACGGAATGACATCCCACGTCAGAGACGTTTATCCCCACTGTGGATAATTCTGTGGACAATGTGGAGCAAGGAATTGTTGTCGCAGGAACCGAATGACAGCAATGTGAACAGCGTTCAAACGGCTCGGTGAAGCATCCACAGGGTATCCACGAAACCCACCGGAGAATCCACGATCGGTGCACGGGCCCGTTAGGGCCTGTGATCAGGGAAAACATGTGTTTTCCACAGGATCAACAGCCGTTAATAAGCTGTATTTCTTTCTATAGCCGATCAGATGTGGATGACGAGCAGTGCTGCGCCAAGCTCGCGAAAAGGCTCGGACGGGTCCTCACATGGGCAGACCATGACCGCGCAGGCGAGACTCCGGCTAAGGTGGAGTTCCCGGTAATGCACAGCTGATGCGCACGTGAGATGCAGATCCTCAGACCACACCAGCGCGCAAACCGGGCCAGGACAGCACATTTGGTCTGAAGACCTGACCAGATAAAGCCCTATTTTGCCTGAATATGACCGAAAAACACTCGATGACAACGTGAAGGAAGTGGCGACGGTGAAGTTCCACCTCGACCGCGGCGCGCTCAATGACGCCGTCTCCTGGGCCACCCGAACCCTCCCGGTGCGGCCCGCAATGCCGATCCTGCAGGGTGTGCGAATTGTGGCCGACACTGCTGGTGAACTGCAGCTTTCCACCTTCGACTACGAAGTCAGCGCCCAGATTCGCGTTCCGGCGCAGGTCGATGATCCGGGAGAGGTCCTGGTGCAGGGCCGAATGCTCGCAGAAATCGCCCGCGCCCTACCCAACAAGGATGTGCAGGTTCATCTCGAAGGCACCAAACTGCAACTGCGCTGCGGATCAGCCCGGTTCGCCCTGGCCATCATGCCGGTAGAGGAATACCCGCAACTGCCCACCATGCCCGAAAAAACCGGATCGGTTCCCGCCGAGCTATTTGCTGAAGCCATCGGTCAGGTAACCATCGCCGCCTCCAAAGACGACACCCTGCCGCTTTTGACCGGTGTACGAATCGAGATCGAGGGCGAGAAGATCACCATGATGGCGACCGACCGCTACCGACTCGCCATGCGTGAGTTCACCTGGAATCCGAATTCACCCTCACTCAACGCCACCGCCCTGGTGCGCGGACGCACCCTGCACGAGGTCGCGCGGTCGCTAGCCACCGGCGGCACCGTGGATCTCGCCCTGTCAGAAGGTAGTAGCCACCAGCTCATCGGATTCGAGTGCGGGGGACGCCGGACCACATCGACGCTGGTCGATGGCGATTATCCGCCGGTGCGTCGACTCTTCCCGGAAACGGTTCCGATCTCCGCGGTCGTGGCAACCCAGCCGTTAATCGAAGCTGTGAAGCGCGTGTCCCTGGTCGCCGAACGCAACACCCCGGTGCGTCTGACATTCACCGAAGGCCAGGTGGCGCTGGAAGCAGGAGCCGGTGATGATGCGCAGGCCTCCGAGGTTTTAGAAGCGCAACTCGAAGGCGATGACATCGTGGTGGGCTACAACTCCGGCTATCTCCTCGACGGACTCGGGGCACTTGGCACAGACTTCGCGCGACTCTCGTTCACCGACTCGATCAAGGCATCGGTTCTGACCGGCCAGGAGAGCCTGGAAGGCGATCTCGATGAGAGCTACCGCTACCTGATCATGCCGATGCGGATCTGACACACCAGGTTGTCGCCCACCTCACGGTCATGGAACTTACGTCGTTAGACCTCACCGACTATCGGTCCTACGAGCACCTTGGCCTTCGGTTGTCCCCGGGGGTGACGGTGTTTGTGGGACCGAATGGCCAGGGCAAAACAAATATCGTCGAATCCCTGTGGTACCTGGCCACTTTGTCCTCACATCGGGTATCCCACGACGCCGCTTTAGTACACCGTGGCAAAGCGCAAGCCATTGTGCGAGCCGGTTTCCTACGCGCCGGCCGTGCGGTACAGGTCGACCTGCAAATCGCCACCAGCGGCTCGAATCGGGCCCGGTTGCAGGGCCGGTCACTAGCCAGGCTGCGTGATCTGCTCGGGCAGGTGCGCTGTGTGCTCTTTGCCCCCGAAGACCTGGGGCTGGTGAAAGGGGACCCTGACGGTCGGAGACGGTTCTTAGATGAACTTTTGTTCACCATCGCACCTCGATTCGCCGCGGTAAAAGCTGATTACGACCGGGTCCTCAAACAGCGTGCGAGCCTGTTAAAACAGATGCGGTCGATGCGTCGAGGAGCGCACGGGAAAACTGTGGGAGGGCTGGATCCTCAGGAAGCTGCGGAATCGACACTGACGGTGTGGGATGAGCAGCTTGCCCGCACCGGTGCTGAACTCATCCGCGCCCGGCTTCACCTCACCAACCGCCTGAGGCCCCACATGCGCTACTCCTATCTGCGGGTCTCATCCGATGCCGCAGCCGAAAGCGCACTCGCCCTGGGGCCCGCTGATCGCGGCGAGGTTCAGTGTCCGGCCGATATCGGCTATCGCTCTGCCGCCTGGGATACGACCCTGGATGAGCGTCGAGAAAACCTCCCCGACCAGCGGCCTCTTCCATCCCTGCGGGAGGTGCACGACGCGATACTTACCGAAATTCAGCGCCGCCGCGAGGATGAGATCGAGCGCGGTGTGTGCCTAGTCGGACCACATCGCGACGACCTGGACATTACCCTCGGGGAGTTTCCCGCCAAGGGATATGCCAGCCACGGTGAATCCTGGTCGCTCGCACTCGCGTTGCGGCTCGGAGCGTTCGATTTGCTGCGGATTGAAGAGGGCGAGGTCGGAGATGGGGAACCGATTTTGATTCTCGACGATGTGTTCGCGGAATTAGATATGCACCGTCGAGAACGGCTGGGCCGGATCATTCAGGATGCTCATCAGGTTCTGGTCACCACCGCCAATGACGCGGACATCCCACAGTCACTGTCTGGTGGCCAGCTGCACGTGGTTGAGGTGACCAAAGGCGCGGCAGTGCCGAGGCCGCCGGTACGCGGTGGCGCAGGTGGCGGTGAGATCGGCGGGGGCTGGTGATCATGACAGAGCCATGGGATTCCGACTCCGAGGAACCTCAGGAGATCGAGGAACCCGATCCCCAGGAGTATTGCGGAGGCAGCGAATATGCTCGTCGGGCGCTTGGACAAGCTCGGGCGCGCGCCCGCGAACGCGGACTGTTCCCGACCAGCAAAAAAATGGTGGCTCGCGATGTGCGCGACCGTTCGACCAGCGCTCCCGGGTATTCCGGGGCGCGGCCGGACCCCCGCGACCCTCAGGGCATCGAATCCGTGCTCTCTCGGGTGCTCGGCGATCTCGGGTGGAGGGACGGTCTGGCAGTTGGTCGCGTGATGTCGGAGTGGGAGCGGATCGTCGGTGACCAGATTGCCGCTCACTGCACGCCGGTCTCCTGCGACGACGGGGTGTTGGTGCTCAGCGCCAGTTCGTCGGCGTGGGCTACTCAGATGCGGTTGATTTCAAAGCAGCTGATTACTCGGATTCATGAAGAGGTCGGCCGGAACGTGGTGACCGAGGTGAAGGTGACCGGTCCGGCGGCCGCCACCTGGAAAAAAGGGCGACGGACCGTCACCTGGCGCGGCCCTCGCGATACCTACGGATAGGTGTGAGGGCCAGTCACCGGCACGGAATGTTGACGAACGGAGGGCTTCTGTCCGTTTCCTCGAGGGTGCGTTATGTGCTATGTATGGCGCGGCCCATAAACCGACTAAAGACCCACCGTATGTATCCCTCCTCGCGGATGCGGTTATGAAGCCGTCTCAGGCGCCCTGGCGGCCCGTATACCCGGTCTTGAGAGATGTCCGACCCTCATATGCAGCGTAGGTACCCGCGTGTCCGGTAGAATCGTGAAGGTTCGGTATCCCACGGTGGAGTGCCGACTGTATGCCCCGCCCGGGGAGAACCCGGAAACCGTCGGCCATAAGGAGCGGACCCCTTCGTGAGCGAGAATGCGACGCCCGAACAGACCTTTGATCACACCGCTCCTGCGGATATCCGCAATAACCTTGCGGACCAACACTACGACGCCAGTGACATCACAGTGCTGGAAGGGTTGGAAGCTGTTCGCAAACGCCCCGGTATGTATATCGGTTCCACCGGCGAACGCGGTCTGCACCACCTGGTTTATGAAATCGTCGACAACTCGGTCGACGAAGCGCTCGCCGGACACGCTACCAAAATCTCGGTGACGATTCTGCCCGACGGCGGAGTCCGGGTCGAAGACGATGGCCGCGGCATTCCGGTCGATATGCACCCCACCGAAAACAAACCGGCTGTAGAACTCGTGCTAACCGTCCTACACGCCGGCGGAAAGTTCGGCGGCGGCGGCTACGCGGTCTCCGGCGGCCTGCACGGGGTGGGATCCTCCGTTGTCAATGCCCTATCTACTCGGCTCGCCGTGGAAATCCACCGCGACGGTTTTGTATGGCGGCAGGCCTACCGGCGCGGTGTGCCAGAAGCCCCCTTGGAAAAAGGCGAGGCGACAGACCGCACCGGAACCATCGTCACGTTCTGGGCCGACCCCGACATCTTCGAGACCACCGTCTACGAATTTGAAACCCTGCGCAAACGGTTTCAGCAGATGGCTTTCCTCAACAAAGGACTCAAGATCTCCCTGCGCGATGAGCGGGTTGAGGAAATAGAGCCCGTCGATGACGTGGAAGTATCTGAGGAGGACGCTAAACCAGCTGGTCCCAAAGAAATCACCTACGTCTACGACAACGGTCTACGCGACTTTGTTGAATACATCAATAAACAAAAACGCGCGGAAATCGTCCACCCCGAGATCATCGACTTTGAGGCCGAGGACACCTCGGTCATGATCAGCGTCGAAATCGCTATGCAGTGGACGACCGCGTACTCGGAGTCGGTGCACACCTACGCCAACACCATTAACACCCATGAAGGCGGCACCCACGAAGAAGGGTTCCGGGCGGCGCTGACCGGCATCGTCAACCGGTACGCCCGCGCCCAAGGCATCATGAAGGATAAAGACACCAACCTCACCGGTGAAGATATCCGGGAGGGCCTGACCGCTGTGGTGTCCGTTAAGCTCGGCGAACCTCAGTTCGAGGGCCAGACTAAAACCAAGCTCGGCAACACCATCGCCCGCACCTTCGTACAGAAGGTGATGACCGATCGGCTCACCGACTGGTTTGAATCCCACCCCAGCGAAGCCCGCGACGTGATCCGCAAGGCACTGTCGGCAGCTGCTGCACGAGAGGCCGCACGCAAGGCCCGCGATGCGACCCGGCGCAAATCCCCGCTGGAATCCGGCGGCATGCCCGGCAAACTGAAAGACTGTCAGTCGCGCAACGCCTCTGAATGCGAAATTTTCATCGTCGAGGGTGACTCCGCAGGTGGATCAGCTGTCCAGGGCCGCGACCCCCGCACCCAGGCCATCCTGCCGCTGCGCGGCAAAATCCTGAACGTCGAGAAAGCCCGCCTGGATCGGGCTCTGGATAACCAGGAAGTGCGCTCGTTAATCACCGCGTTTGGCACTGGCATCGGAGAAGACTTCGACCCGGAGAAACTGCGCTACCACAAGGTCATTTTGATGGCCGATGCTGACGTCGACGGCCAGCACATCTGCACTCTGCTGCTGACCCTGCTGTTCCGCTATATGCGACCGTTGATCGAACTCGGCCACGTGTTTATTGCGATGCCCCCGCTGTACCGGCTGAAATGGTCAAACGCCCCCCACGAATATGTTTACTCCGATGAGGAACGCGACACCCGGCTCGCCGAAGGGCGCGCCGCGGGCAAACGCATCCCCAAGGACAACGGCATTCAGCGGTACAAGGGCCTAGGCGAAATGGACTGGCGCGAACTGCAAACCACCACTATGGACCGCGCCGTGCGCACCCTCAAACAGGTCACGGTCGATGAAGCCGCCGACGCCGACACGATCTTCTCCGTGCTCATGGGAGACGACGTGGAAGCCCGCCGCCGATTCATCCAAGAAAACGCGAAGGACGTCCGCTTCCTCGATATCTGACCTGATCACAGATCTCGCAGATATCAGGCCCACGTTCCTCATAGTCGACGTCCTTACACGCTGGAAGGCACACCATGAACGACCAGAACACCCCGTCGGGTAGCGGCCCTGCCCCCGACTCCGAGGCCAGTCGCATCGTGCCAGACGCGGCGGCATCCTCCGCCGATTCGGCGGCCTCACAGCAGGCTGCCCGAGCACACACAGGCGCTGACGCCGCGCTCCCGGCCACGAGCACCGCCACCACCGTGGTGGAACCCGTCGATGAGGGCGACCACATTATGCAGGTCGACCTCAACCAGGAGATGCAGCACTCCTACCTGGACTACGCCATGAGCGTGATCGTCGGGCGTGCACTGCCGGAGGTGCGCGACGGTTTGAAACCCGTGCACCGCCGCATCATTTACGCAATGTATGACGGTGGATACCGTCCTGACCGGTCGTTCTCTAAGTGCGCCAAAGTTGTCGGCGATGTGATGGGTAACTATCACCCGCACGGCGATATGGCGATCTACGATGCGATGGTTCGCCTGGTCCAACCGTGGTCGCTGCGCTACCCGCTGATCCTCGGACAGGGTAACTTCGGTTCCCCGGGCGACGACGGCGCCGCAGCTCCTCGGTACACCGAATGCAAAATGGCGCCGCTCGCCCTCGAACTCGTCCGCGATATCGACCAGGACACCGTCGATATGCAGGACAACTACGACGGCACAGTTCAAGAACCCACTATTTTGCCGTCCCGGTTTCCGAACCTGCTCGTCAACGGCTCCGCAGGTATTGCCGTGGGTATGGCCACCAACATTCCCCCGCACAACCTGCGGGAAGTTGCCGAAGCCGTGCAGTGGCTGCTGACCAATTACGAAGCCACCAAAGAAGAACTGCTAGAGGCGTGCCTGGCCCGCATTAAAGGCCCCGATTTCCCCTCCGGCGCCACCATCCTCGGACGCAAAGGCATCGATGAGGCCTACCGCACCGGTCGCGGGTCCATCACCCAGCGCGCGGTGGTCTCCACCGAGGAGATTCAGGGCCGCATGTGCCTGGTGGTGACCGAACTTCCCTACCAGGTCAACCCGGACACCCTGGCACGGAAAATCGCGGAAATGGTCAAGTTGGGCCGGATCCAAGGCATCGCCGATATCCGCGACGAAACCTCGGGACGCACCGGTCAGCGCCTGGTGCTGGTGCTCAAACGCGACGCCGTCGCCAAGGTGGTTCTCAACAACCTGTACAAGCACACCCAGCTGCAGGAAAACTTCTCTGCCAATATGCTTGCCCTGGTCAATGGGGTGCCCCGCACAATTAGCATCGACGTGTTCGTGCGCGAATGGAGCAAGCACCAGATCGATGTGATTGTGCGGCGGACGAGGTATCGTCTGCGCAAAGCTGAGGAACAGATTCACGTCTACCGCGGGTACTTAAAGGCTCTGGACCTGCTCGACGAGGTCATCGCCACCATCCGCCGCTCCCCGAACGCTGACGATGCCCGTGCAGCTTTGATCGAACTGCTGGACATCGACGAAATTCAGGCCAATGCGATTCTCGCCCTGCAGCTGCGGCGCCTGGCCGCCCTGGAACGGCAAAAGATTATCGAAGAGCACGACCGGCTCGAAGCCATGATTAAGGAGTACCAGGCAATCCTGGCCTCCCCTGAACGCCAGCGCCAGATCGTCTCCGAGGAACTTGCCGAAATCGTCGATAAATACGGCGATGACCGGCGCACAGAGATTGTTCCCTTCGACGGCGACATGTCGATGGAAGACCTCATACCCGAAGAAGACGTCGTGGTCACCATTACCCGTGGCGGCTACGTGAAACGCACCCGCACCGACCAGTACCGGGCGCAAAAACGCGGCGGAAAAGGTGTACGCGGAGCCAGCCTGCGCACCGACGACGTGGTCGAACACTTCTTCACCACCACCACCCACAATTGGCTGTTGTTCTTCACCAACCTGGGCCGGGTCTACCGGGCTAAAACCTACGAACTGCCCGAAGCGCCGCGCGATGCCAAGGGCCAGCACGTGGCAAACCTCCTCGCCTTCCAGCCCGACGAGCACATCGCCGAAGTCATGGAACTCAAGAGCTATGACGACGCCGACTATCTCGTGCTCGCCACCCGGCGCGGCCTGGTGAAGAAAACCGCTCTAAATGCGTTCGACTCCAACCGATCCGGCGGGCTGATCGCGATTAACCTGCGCGAAGTCGAAACGGAAAACGGCGAAGGCCAGAACGAAATACAGCGAGACGAACTGGTGGCGGCCTGTGCGGTCAGCGCCGAGGACCACCTGATCCTGGTCTCGCGCAACGGCCAATCCGTACGGTTCCCCGCCGCTGACGACGTGCTGCGCCCCATGGGCCGTGCCACCAGCGGCGTCACCGGGATGAAGTTCCGTGAAGGCGACGAACTACTAGCTATGGACGTGGCGCGCCCCGGCACGTTCGTATTTACCGTGACCGACGGCGGGTTCGCCAAGCGCACCTCCATCGACGAATACCGGGTCCAAGGCCGAGGAGGCCTCGGCATCAAAGTTGCGAAACTTCCAGATGACCGCGGGCACCTCGTCGGTGCGCTGGTGGTGGAAGAAGGCGACGAAGTTCTGGTCGTGATGGAAAAAGGCAAGGTTGTGCGCTCCAGCGTGGACGGTGTGCCCGCCAAGGGCCGCGACACCATGGGCGTCGTCTTCGCCAAACCCGACAAGGGCGACCGGATTATCGCTGTGGCTGGTAATTCTGAGACCGAAGATGAGCTAGATGAGCTGAGTGCTGGCGACGGTGAGACGCCATCCCTGCCCGATGAGCAGGCAGATGCTCTAGGCTCTGATGAACACGACGCCCGGGAAAACCAGGCGCCGTCGAGTGACGACGAGGAGTAACCCGTGCCCGAGTCCGTGCCCGCTAAGGACACCCGAAAGACGTTGACCTTCACCGAGGAGGGATCCTCGGGTAGCTCGCGCACCGGTGGTGCGGTCCGCTCCGGCGCTTCTGTGCCTGCGAACACTGCCGGTGCCGCTAAGGCTGCCGGTGCCACCGGCCCCTCTGCTGACGGGGCTGCATCGGGCGCCGAGACCACTGGTGGCGCTAATGCCACGAAGAAGTCCGGTGCCCAAGCTGTTCCATCCCCGCGCAGAGTCCGCTTGACGCTATCCAGGATTGACCCCTGGTCAGTGATGAAACTGTCGTTCCTAGTGGCCGTGGCTTTTGGGGTTGCGACCGTCATCTGCACAGCCATTCTCTGGGGCGTGATCGATCAGATGTCGCTGTGGGACAAGCTTCAGGCCCTCGGCGCGTCGATGAACGACAACAAGCCGTTGCCGCTGTTTGAGTACTTCCAGTTCACCAAGGTCATTAGCTATTCGATCGTGGTCTCGGTGCTCAATGTCGCGGTGATTACCGCACTCGGAACCCTGGTCGCATTCCTCTACAACATCGTGGCGGCTCTGCTCGGCGGTCTGAAACTCACCTTCACCGACGACTGAGCGTGACGGAAAGCCAGCTACGCGAGTGGGTGATGGTCGACGCCAGTTGACCGGCTTTTCGGGGCGTATGACGGTTGGTGCCAGGGGTGAGGTGATGCCGAGCAGATGAGGGCACCGGGTGACAGACCGTCGCGGGTAGAGATACGTTTATCTGGTGTGACCTCGCGTACAAGCGCCCGCTCTGAGTGGACTCAGCGGCCAGCGCTCGGCTACGGTAGAGCGTCGGCGGATGAAGAAACTGAAACATCCACCAACGGGCCTATAGCTCAGTCGGTTAGAGCGCTGTCCTGATAAGACAGAGGTCACTGGTTCAAGTCCAGTTAGGCCCACTCACGAGGATTGTTAGGGGAGATTCATGAAGTTCCTGAAGACCACCCTCGCACTGACCATCGCGGTCGGTGCCGGCCTCATGATATGGCGAAAAATCGAATCGGACCGATACGAAGAAGACCTCTGGGCCGAAGCAGAGCGCTTCCCCGAGGAATCCTTCGACCCGGTACCTACCCGGATCGATATTCCGAAGAACTCCTGACGTACCTCCGGCGCTAGCCGGAGATCTCGGGGCCTTGGCGCAATTGGTAGCGCACCTGCTTTGCAAGCAGGGGGTTACGGGTTCGAGTCCCGTAGGCTCCACCAAACATGTATGACGGGAAGATATGACATGTGCAGAGTTGTCATGTTCCCGTAAGGGTTTTTTCTCCCCTGTCACTGTGATCGCGGGTTTCGCTGATGATGGTGCCGAACGGTTCTGCGATCCTGGGGTGGTTCAAGGATGCACTTCGATCTCAGCTCTTCCGCTGTTTATCGGACGCCGTCCCGATGCCACCCAAAGCAGTTGGTCCAGCTGAACTTGCACTCGAAGTGGAAGCAGGCAACCTTCAGTGCGATTCTGATCGAGCACGGACCTTAGCTCCGCGCCAGTAGCACCTCAGGTGGGGTGGCGCGATCATGAGCCGTGTAATCTGCGACCGTTCCGGAGAGGCGTCGCACTCGGTTGGACCTCCGCCATGTCCCCAGGCGATGAGCTCACGATGCGCGATTGCTGGGTGGACCTCTTTATAATCACGATTCGGTCACGGTGTCTTGGGCGCTGTCACAGCCCACGCTGTTCTCGATAATCCTGTTAATGAGGGCCACCGCTAATTGTCGTTACCCCTCGACCTGCACGGGACAGGATGCACGCCAACGTAAGGACACGTTCGTGAAGACTCGCATTTCTCTCGCATCGCTGGCTGCTTTGGTGCTTGTGGCGACGATGCTCACACCCACCGCCGCGCTGGCGGACGAGCATGATGTGCTTCAGCCGTCGACGTCGATTCAGACCACCGGTCTGGGGAGTGGAGACGGGGCGGCGGTTGATCCTGCAGAGGAGTACACCGCGGTGATCGCCGGTGTCGAGTACATCGAGCCTTCTGGCGTCTCAGCCAGGCTGGCCGCACCTGGTTGCTTCAGCAGCGATGAGGCGACGAAGAGGATCAATATATATCAGCGACGCAATCCAAACGGGGTTGCGAAGCTCGAGTGCGGTACCGCGTCTGGCTATGGGTGGCGGCATATCGCAAATGCTCACGGGCAGGATTGGCAGAACATCCTGACCAAGTACAAGATCTCCGGCACTTGGTCGGATTTCGCGAAGTGGAACATCGGCAACACTGTTGGGGCGCCGGCGTCCGCTCCATACAACAGTGCGAATAACAGCTACACCTACCAGTCCCCGTTGCAGATCAAGAATTCAAAGGGACAGGTTGTGCGCACCTACACGGTGAAGGTTCCGGTCGGTAAAACGACCGAGCGAATCATCACTGCCTTCCCGAGCTGAGATGCGCTGATGGACGAGACTGCGCCGGACCTGTTCGACCGCTTCGTGCAGCATCTTCGCGCCGTTGACAGCAGAAACAGCGGCGACTACGAGACTGGACGACTGACCGTGTTCGAGGAAGGCTCCTCGCTTCACGCGATCTTCCTGACCAGCCCAGCCGATCTCCAACACCGGCTCTCCATGCTCTCGGAGGACGCATTGCGGATTTGGCCTGAGTCCACGAGCGAAATCGCGGCGTTCCGCCTCCTATCCATCCATCTGGAAGAGAGCCTGAGTACGGGAAGGTCGTACACCTACCGGCTCGGAAGAGACGGTATCCGCCCCCTCTGAGCAGAATAGAAGATTTAACGTCCCGCTCGATATGAAGAGCACTTCATTTATCCTTTTGTGCACTTTGAGCGGGAATTTCACGCAGGTGTTATATGGTCTAGGAACTCTTGCCGCAAGCCACGGGATGCAGCAAGAATTTCGATACCCAGGAGGCACCCATTGGTATCAAAATCGAGGGTCGCTTGAGTTTCACCATGCGGAGTGTCTATCAGAGACACCTGCTGGGTAGCTTCACTGGCTTTGATGACATCTACGAGGGAAATGTAGGCAGCATCGGCTTCGGAATCGTAGGTAGCTTTCATGATCATCCTTTAGTAACGGTAATGATGGTGCCTGTTGTGTTGTTGACGATGAAACGGATCGTATGTCACCTTGGCCCATGCCGCGCCCTGCCTCTTGAGTGTGGAATATGCACAACCGCTGGTCGCGGCTGCCGTCCTGATAAGGAAACACGCGTCTCACGTCGATAGCTGACATATAGGGGAACGGATGAGACGAGGAATACCGCAGCCCCAACCCATCCGCTGATATCTCGCAGCACCGGAACAACGAAGATCGCGGCTGTGCCAATAGCGACCAGAGCACCCGCCAAGACGCCGTACAGGTGCATCCCGTAAAGCGAGATGAACGTGCGGTAATGAGCACCTACTACGATCAAAGAAGCAGGTAGAAACAACGAAGGACTAAACGTGCCGAGTGAGATGGCGATCAGCAACCCAGGTGGCACAGTAAAAGCGCTCTGCATCGCAAGCGCGATGGACGGGTGGCCCTTGGGAAGAAACGCCGGTCCTCCCATATTTGTCGCCCCGTCACTTATCGTCCGTGCGACCCATCCGTGAGCGTGCGATCAAGGTGGCTCCTCCCACGAGGCATCCCCAAGCAATCACCAACACGATCCACCCCAAACCCTGCCACGCGGAGTCACCGATCCAGTCTCGGATCACCGGTCGCATGAGATGAACGATTAGGCACAGGACGATCAAAGCGCCCCCTGCCACAGCCTGTGCCACCCGTCCCCGGGCCGTAGAAACCATGAAACCGAACCTCCTTGTCTTGGACTTTCGTTATATCGGTGGAGCAGTGCCGACCGCCAGCCACCCCGCGATGAGTACCGATATGCATCGTAACGTGTTATTCGGAGGAAACAGGCCTGGAGGGCGTATTTCCATGATCGCGACGTGTTCCGCATCGCGACGTATTCCATATCGTCTCGGCAGGCTCACAAGTTGACACCAAAGCGTGATCCAGGGTGTCTGCGATCACATAGATGGGGTGATATGGTCCGAAGACCCGGTCTCAAATGGGGCGATTAGCGTGGAGGAGGAGCCGTCATGGCTCGGTTCACGATCGATAGCAATACGGATCTGGCGCACATTATTGCCGCGCTACGGACTGCGGCGTCTGCGGATTCCCGCAACGCTGATGCGGTTCCCGATGCCGATGAGCCCAAGGATTCTCAGAAGAACTGGAGCATGACGATTACCGTGGAGGATTAGCGGACGCCGACTTATGGGTGATCTCCGAGCGGGCAGGAATGCTTACCTCCTCTCGCGTGGACTATCGGGAATCGGTAGAGCCGCCTCGGGCGCGCTTATGCCAATTGTTTTACTGAACCAACTGGGCCAGTCGGCGACTCTTTTTGCAGTTCTTTAAGCTCATTCCATGGCCATTGGTGTGCTTTTGCTGCCAGCGGTCTAACTCCTCAACCAAGTGATTGGATTTTCCGCTGTTAACGACTTGACCGCAGGGAATAAGCGGGTATTTTCTGCTCTGCCTAGCTGCTGCTGGCCCGTTGAGTCAGCCGTTCAGAGTGTTTCTGCTCGGTGGTGGCGAGCTGTTCCAAGCGTTCTTCGGGACTCTCCTCCTGGCGACAGCAACTGGGGTCGTGCAACGGGACACCTCGGAGGCAACCATTGCCAGCATCATGAGTCTATTAATGATCGTGGTTGAGCTGTTTAGCCTGCTGGGGTTGCTCCTGTCGGGAGTTCTTATGCTGATCGTCTCTCCGCTCATGATCGTCATGATCGCGGGGATGGCCTAGGCCCTGATCGGTGGCTTCTGGTTTCTACAACCGCGGTGACATGCGCTAACGCATCGACCATCGCGAAATCAGACGATACGATAGCCAGGCGTCATAGTCGACAGACTGGGCACTCATTATGAATGTCAAGATCTTCATGAATGTGAAAGTGGTGGGTTAGATGCCGGTTGGTTATCGCCGGGTTGAAGAGCCCACATTATTGTCGCCGGTCAGAAGTTCGCCCGGGCCTGTATCCGGCACCGTTGCCGAACTCACCCGGCTGAAAGGTGGTCAGCATGTTGCTTAGCATCGTGTCGTTGTGCGCAATCCTGGTGGCGGTTGTGCAAGTTCTGCTAATGGGCGTAATCGGCTATCCGCTGGCGCGAAGACAACCCGATGGTATGGAGAAGTTCCACCGGTCAGGCTTCGTGTGGTGGGTGATTGCCTTAGCGTTGGTCACCGTCGTCGGTCTGTGGGCGCACCCGCAATGGTTTACGTTGATGGCACCCTCGAGCCATAGCTGGTCGTTGCTGCGATTTATGGTGCCATCGGTGATCGCACTCGCGATCCTTGTGGCGGTTGAGCTCATCTCTGAGAAGATCATTCGCCGCACGGCGACGGATGAACAGTTACGCAAATACGAAGACGCCTACGAGGGGCAGCTACCTGCCTGGATTGCGACGCGACGGTCCAGGCTGCTCATTGTGCTCGCCCTCGTTGCCCTGCTAGAAGAAATTGTTTTTCGTGCCATAGGTTTAGGTGGTCTGCTAGGGATCTGGGATCTACCCAAGCCTCTCGCGGCTGGTATCTGTGCGGTGGCATTTGGGCTGAGTCACTGGTATGGAGGATGGCGCCACGTGACAATAAAAATATTTACCGGTGCTGTTCTTGTGTGGGTGACATTGTCTGCCGGATGGGTGAGCGCTGCGCTGGTACATGTCGCTCTGAATATTATTTTGACCTTGGTTTCTAGAAATTCACAAAACTCCACTAAAAATGCTTTGGCTGCTCAGTAATTAAAGACATGTTGTCAGATGTTTAATGTTGTCAAATGTTTAAGGGCGGCGATCAGCGGAATATGACGACTCAATAAACAGAAGATCTGATTAGTGAAACGGTGACGGCCAGGCTAAGTCGGCAGAGAACTAGCTGATCGCAGCGCGGTTTGTGGAGCACATGAGGCCAATCTATTTCGGACTGAGGCACAATTTATGACAATAAACTTCGACACGCTTATACAGGCAGAAAACCTGAGTCGCAGATACGGCGATATTCAGGCACTCGATCAGGTCAGCATCGAGGTATCTCCCGGGGAAGTGGTGGTACTCGCGGGCCCGAACGGGTGCGGGAAAACCACACTGGTCGAAACCTTGATGGGTCTTCGTCGAGTGCACAAGGGAACAGTTCGCGTGCTTGGTGTCTCTCCTCGATCCGGTCGCCAGCATATCGCCCCGCATGTGGGTCTGACCCTGCAGGGTGCGGCGTTGCATAGCCAAGTGACCGCTAAAGAGCATTTCGCTTTTGTGGCAGCTCTCTATGGCCGATCCAAGGCGGATGTTGAGCAGGTGATGCAGCAGTTACAGCTCACAGATTTTGCAGGTCGTCGCTATGGAAAGCTCAGCGGCGGTCAGCAAAGAAGGGTGCAGGTAGGTGCTGCTTTGCTATCTCGGCCACGATTGCTCGTGTTGGACGAACCGACGTCGGGTGTGGATTTGGAATCGCGCGGGGAGATGTGGGCAGCGGTGCGGTCATGCACCGTCGATGCGGGGACGGGAGTTTTGATCACGACGCATGATTTAACGGAGGCTGAAGAGTACGGCGATCGGGTCGTCATTATGCGGGCGGGAAAGATCGTTGCGCAGGGCGCACCGATCGAGATCGTCACTCGCTGCCAGCTTCATGCCGTGGTCTCCGTTCGCTACGGTGGTCTGCCGTCGGGCGGTATTCCACAACGGGATGATCTATGCCTGCTTAAAGAAGATGCAGGATCGGTGGTTATAGGGTGCAGCACTGAGGCCGCTGAGAAATTCGTTCTCGACTGGGCGCACACGAACCCGAGTTTGCGTCACGCGTCGTCACGAGCGCCAATCCTTGCTGATGCTTATTTGTACGCCCAAAGGAGTGGTGAGAATGGGGCACGCTGAGAAGGATATGGTGATCACTGGTAACCCGCGCGGGCGGGTTGCGAAAGCATGGCTACGGCAATTCCGCAATCAGTTTTTATGTTTCCTTCGTGAACCCGCAGCTGCCGTCTTCAACGTTTTAGTGCCGCTATTTATTGTCACCATTGAGGCAATATCGTTTGGTGAGACAGAAGCGATAGGCTCCAGCATTCCAGGGCTACGAGTTGTGGACACCCTGCCAGCAATGGCTGGGGTTATGTTCGTGATGATTATCGGCTTGTTCGGCATGAGTGTCGGTTTATCTTCAATGATGGAATCGAGAACGCTCGCGGGCTATAGCCTGAGGCCCGGCGGAATATGGCTGGTGATATCGTCCTACGCAGCCGCGCTGCTGTGCATTGTGGCGCTCGGTATGGGAATCTCCATAGCGGTCCTCATGGTGTTTTGGAACGCTTTGCCCCCGGCGCATATCGTGACAGGCATCGGGATGTTACTCCTGTCTGCGTGCTTGTTCCTTTTGGTGGGGGCCGTAATTGCAGGTCTTACGCCCTCGCCCCGGTCCGCACAGGGAATCTGCTCGGCGATATTCTTTCCGCTTCTTTTCCTCTCAGGAGCTATCTTCCCGTTAGACAGCTTTCCTAGCGGCATCCAGCTAGTCTCGAAAATTTTGCCCGGCCACCACGTTGCCGAGCTGTTGTACGCGGCCTGGCTCGACAATCAGCCATTCCCGTGGCTGCCCTTCGTCTATGTCCTGGTTTTAATTGCGGTTGCCACGGGTCTTACCGCGGTGGTCTACCGCCGTCGAGAAGACGTATAGGGGTGTCACCCGCCGAGAGATATAAGGCCCCAACCGGGTCTGATGTGTGCTGTTGTCACATCGATAGCCGTCCCGGAGAAAGATAGGACCGTTGTCCAGCGTTTCGCTGGTGAAGGTTAGTCAGACAGCGTCTTATAGAGCGTGAGGGCAAGTGAAGTGCGATCCCGCTCGTCGAGTTTCCGGAGTAGTGCCGACACGTGATTCTTGACAGTCCCCTCGGCGAGAACGAGATGGGTTGCGATTTCGGAGTTTGTGAGGCCGCGTGCGACGAGTTCTGCAACGACTCGTTCGCTGCGGGTAAGGATGGCGAGTGGTTCGTCCTTGGTGGTTTTGGGTTGGACTGCCGCGCGTGCTACGCGCGGGTCAATCACCATGCCGCCGCCTATCGCCGCGTGCAGCGCTCTTGTGAGTTCTTCCACGGACGTGTCTTTGAGGAGGAAGCCGGACGCACCCGAGGCGATCACCGCTTGGACGAGCGCATCGTCATCGAAAGTCGTGAGGACGAGGACGGGTAAGGTCGGATATTCGCGCGTGCAGTGTTCAGCCAGTTCGATCCCATCCATGCGGGGCATCCGAGCGTCAGTGAGCACGACATCCGCGTCTGTCATCGTGAGCATGTCAAGTGCTTTCTGACCGTCCTCTGCCTGCGCGACGACTTCGACTCCGGTGCTGGTGGCAAGGAGCATGGCCAGACCTCGCCGGATCAACTGCTGGTCCTCAACGAGCAATACCTTAATGGGCCGTTCGCGGTTCACCGGGTGGCATCCTTAGATCTTAGGGAAGCTTCACCGATCGGAACGAAGACTTCTAGCGTGAATTCGTTGCCTTGACGACGCGCGCGCATTGATCCTCCGTGTTTTGTCGCACGGTCAGAGAGGCCACGTAGGCCAAATCCGAGTTGAGGTGGGTCTTCATTCATTTTTACGGTGACTGCACGATCAAGGCGGTTAGAGATCGCAAGATGCAGAAGATGACCGTTCGTTTCCAGCGTGATGCGGACGCTGCGTGCTCTGCTATGTCGCAGCGCATTGGTCAGCCCTTCTTGAACTGCCCGATAGATGAGTAGGGCGGTTGCATCGTTATGGGTCAGTTCATGGTTCGAGGCGTCGTCACCTAAGACCTCGACAGTGACGCCTGTCCCGCGGAATGATTCTGCGATCAGTTCTAGGGCGGACAGTCCCCGTGCATTGGCATCTCGTACAGGATTGAGGGCTCGTACCCAGGTACGCATCTCCGCCAGGGCTTCGCTTGAGGTGTCCTTGGCGGTACGAATCTCCTGCCAAGCCTGGTCCGTGTCAGAGGCCCGCATACGTTCAGCGAGTTCAAGGCTCATCGATACCAACGTGAGCCTGTGGCCAAGCCCATCGTGAAGTTCACGGGCGCTGCGCGCTCGCTCATCAGAAAGTAGGAGTTCCTTCTCGATCTCCGCGGCGTGCCGTAGGCGGTCGATGACTTTTTGATCGGTGGCTCTGCGTTGTTCGTATCTGCGCAGAGCGAGACCGAGCGCAATGCCAAAGCACAGCATGACGGCGAACGGCACAACATTGATCAGCGCCTGCATGACGGCGTGGCGGAAGGCTTGCCAAGACCCTAGACCGTCACACATGTGGAGGGCGAATCCGGCTCCAGAGATCCAGATCGTTGCGTAAACTCCTGCCTTCGGGGAGACGTCGATGACAGCAAATGCGACGACCAAAAGGAGCACGGGAATGGTGAAGCCGAGTGTTCCGAACACGGCGACTGGGGTCGCCAGCACAACCGTGACCGCGGTCAGCGCGATGCCGTGACCGATGCGGACAAGACGCGGGCGCGTCATCCATAGCGCGCCGATGAGTGGGACGAGTGCGAGCCACATGATGGCAGTTGCCAGACCGGATCCTTGTCTGCGTGAAGCCGATGATGCGCAGCAGGGCCGCTATACCAAGGCAGCACAGTGCGATGACCTGCAGTCCCATCATCGTGCGCTCGACGTCCACCGTGGAGGAGCCCATGGGTTTTACTCTACTTCCCTACTACGCAAGAGGCCCGAGACCCCCATGACCGCGGTCATGAGTTAATTCATGACTTCAGCCAGATGTACCGAATCGAGCATGTTCCTATGGTTGTGAACGTGGACGACTACGGAGGGCTCGTTGCTACCGAGCTTCACCAATGAGGGCTTGCGATATTGACTAAGGTGCGTCTCGAAAGGATGGGCAATGCCGCTCGCTGCTACGGGCACCGAATTCTTGTACGTCCAATCCACGAATCGAGATCTCGTATGACGACCGTTCTCAGCGCTCGTGATGTGTGCCGGAGCGTGACCACAGGCCGTGTGACGACCGATGTCCTCCGGGGATGTGATCTGGAGTTACACGGCGGTGGGCTTACCGCGGTCGTTGGGCACTCGGGCTCGGGGAAGTCTTCATTCCTGATGTGTCTCAGCGGTCTCGATCAACCGAACTCCGGTTCCGTAAGTGTCAACGGCCGCGATGTCTACCGGCAGTCTGCCAGTCGTCGTGCGAGTATGCTCCGTTCAGAGATCGGATTCGTCTTTCAGCAGTACAATCTCGTGCCGTTCCTCAACGTGGAGGAAAACATCACGCTTCCGTTCCGACTTGACCATACGCCAGTCCCTCGCGACGTGGTGGCTGAGCTGATCACGTCCTTTGGATTAAGTCACCGGCGTAAGGCGCCAGCGCGATCACTGTCCGGTGGAGAGCAACAGCGCACTGCCCTGTGCCGTGCATTGGCGCGGCGCCCGAGCATCGTCTTCGCCGACGAACCTACCGGTGCGCTCGATTCGCAGAATACTCAGCTGGTGCTCGGAACGCTTCGTCGTATGGCTGACGAGGGGCAGATGATCGTTATGGTCACCCATGACTTGGACGCTGCCGCATTGGCTGACTCCATCGTCATCATGCACGACGGTCGCACCGTGAGAACTCTTGGACGCAGCACAAGCCACGAGATTCTGGCGGTCATGACCGAGCTGAAGGGGTGAACGATGCCGCGCTATGTTGTCCGAATGTTCGCCGATGAATGGCGGCAATGGAGTCCCTCTATCGCCGTGGTTGCGGTCATCGCGACCATGATCGGCGTGTGCGTGCATCAGTTCGCCTGGACCAGTGACCCTGCTTTCCGCGCCGCAGTGACTAACGCTGGGGTGCCCATCGCGGAGTTCCAGATTCTCTCGGTGACGATCTACACCGTCATCGCTCTAGTCTCCTGGGTCAGCCTTACCGTTGTGGGTAGAGCTAGCGTCCATGTCACACGTAGCTCCCATGCTCTCTGGCTGCTCATGGGGCCCCTCCTGCCACAGTCTTCATGGCAACGCTCCTCGTGCTTGTCGTCGTCGCCGCGTGCGGGGCAATCATCGGTGCGATCCTATCCACCCTGCTGAGTTCCTGGGCGGTCCCTGCCTTCAACAGCGCTGTTGCTCCCTCAGCTTCTCTGCCGGGTTTTACGGTCGTTTGGTGGGCCCCGTTCGCTACGGTCGTTCTCAGTATCGTGACGGCTGTCATCGGTGGGGTCGTGCCAGCTAGACGCGCCTCACGAACGTCTCCGAGTGCCGCGATCCGATCGAGCAGCACCGAGCAGCACCGAGCTGCATCGGCGATCCTGCGGATTGTAGCCGGGGCATTCTTCATCCTCATCGTCGTCAGTCTCGTCATCGCTGCCGGGTTCGCCACCCAGTTGGGGTCGACCACCCCTGCTGCATTGTTCAACCTCGCTGTGGACGCCGGCGCAAGCGCATTGATCGCCGTCTACCTGCTATGCCCCGAGCTCGTTGCAGTTGTTTTCTGGGTACTTCACACCCTCCTTGAACGCGTTCACGCAACATCTGCAAGTCTCGGTGTCCGTGCGGCAGCTGACCGCGTGCAGCTCAGTGCGACGACGATCGCCCCACTAGCGGCCGGACTCGGCGGTATCGGGCTCTTGTTATGCGCTGTGAATTCTGTCGTCGCGCTGGTAGAGACGCTCCAACCCGGCACCCAAACTGATCTCACCGACGTGTGGGTCATTATCGGCGTCGTCGCAGTGGCTATGCTCGCCACCAGTGCCGCCGTGGTCGCGCTGTCAGCGCGCGGTCGAGGTCGAGAGATCGCCCTGCTCCAGGCAGCGGGCATGCACAACGCACAAATACGATCACTGATTGCTGCCGAGAGCCTGGCGATGGCTCTTGCAGCATCCATCGCTGCACTCATCCCCGTCGGCATCGCCGGCCTGGTAGCGGCCTTAGTCTCTCACGCAGTTCTGGGATATGCGACCGTTGAATGGCCCATCCTCGCTATGGGAGTCGGCACCGTCGCCTCGTCGCTGGTGCTCTTCGCCATACTCCTCATCCCTGCGAATACACCATTGATGCGTGGACCCAGCGCCCAGCTGCGCGAACAAGCGATCTGACGTGTCTGCCACTAGTGTCCCGCCTCGGGTTATTGACACACTCACATTCTGATCAAGCTGCAGCGAGGCGCGACGCGCATTAAATAAGTGGAGCTAGGTGCCACATGTGGGTTTAATAGCACCTGCATGCCCCTGCGTCCTTGACGGTGAGGGTGCGAAGGCACGTGCAGGTCGATGCTATTTATGATCAACCGAGACCGATCATCACACCGCCATCCGTTAATAATCCGACCTCTATTCGTGACCGTACCCGGTCAGCACCACCGGTATAAACCACAGGAAGAAGCGTTGTGCGAGCCATCCTAGATTTTCGTGGACGACATGCCACAGATTTGAAGAGTGTTAGTCCGCGTGGCCTGGTGAAGGCGCGTCGAGCCATGGCATTGGGGTTGATTATTTCGGTCTTGGGTGACCGAGTGGTGGCAGGCGGCGTCGATGGGATCGTCGTCGCCGGAGCTATTCCAGTGATCTGGGTGGCCATATCGACAACGGTCGAAGAGTCAATAGTTTTCCTCTTCCCGGCCTACGCCCGGCTATTGAAAAAGTTCTCACCGGATTGGACGCTGATCACAGAAGATCTCGCCGAAGCGTTCCTCGCTTTCCTTGCCACGGCTGCCCTCCTGCTGTTTCCGCAATGGGGATTATGGCCGCTTATTGCATACCTGCTCGTGCTCATGCTCTTAACACCCGTTACCGATATTGCCGATGAGTTTTACGGGGCAAAGCTCGCACGAGTAAGCGAAAAACTGGCGATGGACTACAACGCCTCGATTGCCGCGACGCTCTCGATTGCTGGGTTCGTAGTGGCGGTCCCGCTCGGGGCCATCATCGCCTCGCAGTCGGCGGTGGCGATTTTGCTGGTAAACGTCGCGCTATCGCTGATCGGGGCACTGACCCGGGCCCGTATCTCCCGGCAGGTGCGCGTGGGTCCAGCAATTGACGAGGACGAATCCGAGTTCGATGTGGTCGGTGCGCGGATGCGTGCTCGGCAGTTTATGCACGACCTGTTTCGTTCCGGACCCGCCTCCCCCGCCCTCTCTTTTATTCTCGGCGTTATTGGCGCTCTGACGGGTCATCTCTTGTTGTTGTGGGCGGCAGGGTTAGTTGGCGTCAGCCCGTTCATGGCCACGTCGCTGATTTTCTTCGTGTTCGGAATATCCGCGGCGGCGGGTCCGCTGATCGCATCTCGCCTCGCCGGGCGATTCTCCACAGAGTTATCGCTCGTCGTGACCGCGGTGATGTCGGTGCTCAATATTTGCTGGTTTGCGATCTATTTGGGATTCGCGGAGAAGCCCTCTGTCGTGGTCGCGATTGGGTTTATCGTGGTGAACGTGATCGTGGGTCGGCTCCGGAATACCGTGCTAGAGACCCACCGACAGCGTTTCTTTAAGGGGTCGCAATACGCCCGGGTGATGAGCTGGTCCTATGCGTTCGGTGGCGCCGGCACACTCATCGGTATGTGGCTCGCCTACGGGATGGGTGTTCCTACCTCGCCCCAGGCGGCCCTATGGTTGGCGGCGATCTTGTGGATTCCCCCGGCGATTTTGGTCGCGAGCAGGGTGAAACCGAAAGAGTCTGTGAGCGCTGATCGGAAGGCTCCGTAGGGCTACTTAGTCCGATTGATCCAGGGTAGGTCAGCTGGCTCAAGGGAGCGATCCGTCGCGAGGAGTCTAGCTGGGCTTCCGCAATGTCGAGATGCGTAAACTTCCCGCAATACTGCAATACTTTTATTCGGCGCATAGTGCTTTACCCTGCAATGGATACTTACCACCGGTGCGTTAGTATTCAGGTAAGCGGAGAGAATTTATAAAGCATTGATTCTTTGTCTATGGGGAACCGTAATTAATTGTCGATAGGAGTTCAGGGATGGCTGACGCGATTGATCTCGTTTTTGACGGGAAGTGCGGGTTTTGCACCCGTTCTGTCATGTGGGTTAAAGGACTTGATCGGCACAACCGGGTGCGACTTCATCCGTCCCAACGCCCCGGTGTTCGAGAGGAATTTGATCTCACCGAAGAGCAGACGCGCGCAGCAGCCTGGGGTTTTCGTCAGGGGAAACGCTACGCCGGAGCGGCGGCGATTAATCTCGCTGTCGATGCCGCCCTTGGTATTCGTATCTTCTCCGCGCTATATCGAGTCCCCGGTCTTCGGCAGGTTCAGAACGCTGGTTATGGCTGGGTGGTCAAGAATCGCTACCGCCTGCCGGGCATGGCGCCCTGGTGCAATTCCCATCCGGCTGACTGCGGCTCTAGTAGGAGCGGCAACGCTAGAGCGTGCGCATCCTCGTGAGGTTTGGGTAGTGGTGATGATTAATCCCCTAGTTTGGATAGAACAACCAAACTAGAACTTATGGAAGCAGGATCTATCACGTACCCGCGGTGAAACACTGAAGACCTGGTGAAGCATTGAAGACCCAGTGAAGTGCTGAAGACCCGGTGACGCATTGAAGTTGCAGTGGGGCACTGAGGATGTGCTGAGGCACTGAAGGTCCGGTGAAGTATAGAAGACGCGGTGAAGCGCTGAGGGTGTGATGAGTCAGCGGGTTGAGGCCGACTCAGAATCTGCGCCGCACACCGTGTGGGTTTAGCTCCTTATCCGGCTGCGCCTTCTTATCCGGCTGCGCCGAGTGCCCTCATTTCTGAGTCCTGTTCACCCTCGCCGAGAACCTGCGCGATGCCGATGAGCAGGGATTGCATGAGCAGTTGAAAATAGTGTTCGCCGATGGCGTCGCCGTCGGTTCCGCTGAGCGGCCGCAGGAAATCGTCGCGCAAAAGAGCAACGGCGGGTGAACGGTCAGCTAGGGGCGACAGGCTGTCCACCATCGCGCGCACGTCGTGACGGTCTGGGGCGCGCACAGACTGACGGTCACGCTGAGCAATGGCGCCCATCGCAACGTTGATGATCATGGCGTAGCCGAGCGGTGCCTTTGAGCCGAGGCCCGCGTCGGCAAGTTTGCGTAAGGCGGTTTCGTAGAGCGGGAGCAAGGAAGTCGGTAAAGCGCCCACCTCGACACGGTCGATGATATGCCGGGTGACCCCGGTGTACTGCAGGAGGGTTCGGCGCAGGGACATTAGAGCTTCCTGGAACCAAATATCCCAGGTGAGGTCGTCATCGGGTAGTTCCACTAGAGAGCAGACGTGGTCACGGACGGCGTCGTGGATATCGGCCTTGGAGGGGAAATAGTGGTAGATCACCGACGGGGCTACGTCGAGTTCGGTGGCGAGATCCCGGATTGACCAGGCGGTGAGTCCGCGGTCGCGGGTGAGGTCGCAGGCGGTGGTTGCGATGTGCGCGGGGGTAAGCCCGACGCGACGCGAGGTGTCTTTGCCTGCCATGCGGGAAGTCTAACCCGACGTCTTGAGGATACTAGAACATCGTTCTACTCTAGTAATATTGATTCTCATGATTTCGGAGGGCTCATGACCGCACCCGCCATAAAACCTCGCGACGAATCCCAGGCGAAGCTTCTGCTCACCATGGTGATGCTGGCCTTCCTGGGCCAGATGATTCTCAACCCGGTGATCGCCCCTCTCTCGCGAGCGATGGGACTGCAACCGTGGCAAATCGGCGCCACCATATCCGCGGCAGCGCTCGCCCTGGTGATTTTCAGCCAATACTGGGGGCGGAGTTCCCAGCGAATCGGCGTCAAAAAAGTGCTGATGGCTGCCATGATCATTGCATTTTGCGGACTGGCCGGATTCGCCGCTATGGCGTGGCTGGGTGTCCGCGGCATACTGGCGGGCCCGCTTCTGTTCATCGGAATCTTGCTCACCCGAGGCGTTATTTACGGCGGAGCCATCGCCGCGGTCGCCCCCACCGCCCAAACCCATCTAGTCAATCAAAGTACCTCCGAACGTGAACGCGTGAAAGCCGTGGGAGCCTTGGGGGCGGTGCAGGGCATATCCTCCATTCTTGGATCGGTGCTCGGTGGCGTTCTGGCTGCTGTGGGCGGGCTGATGCTGCCGGTTACCCTCATGCCGCTGATGATGGTGGCGGGGATTGTGCTGCTCGCTCTCCGATTCCGAGCCCAGGACGCTAAAGCGCTGGTGGAGCAGCCGCGACCGGTGTCATTCCGAGACCGCCGGGTGCTGCCCTTCCTGATCGCCGGATCCCTATTTCTCTTGGCGTTCTCTGCCCTATCAACGATCCTCGGCTTCGCGGTCCAAGATCGTTTTGATTTCAGTGACAGCGTCACGGCTGCGGTCACCGCGCTCCTTTTGCTCGTGATGTCGGTGGTTATGGCAGCCACCCAGGGCGGACTGGTGCGCCGCCTGCATTGGCCAGCGCGCAAGCTCCTTCGAGTCGGCTTTGCTGTGATGGCCGCTTCCGGGGTGGCGCTGCTCATTCCCTCATCGGTATGGGTGATGGGGCTGGGTTGCGTTCTGCTAGGGATCGGCTCAGGTCTGGCGATGCCCGGTTATATCGCTGGCCCCACCATGCAGATGACCCGCGACGAACAGGGCGGGCTGGCTGGCGTGATCAATGCCAATAACGGTCTCAACTACGCCATTGCCCCGGTTGCCTTCACCAGTCTTTACGGCGTACACCATTACTTTCCGTTTATCGGCATCCTGCTGCTGTTTATTCTCGGCCTGGCATTTACTCTGGTACACCCCGCTTTTCAGGTCCGGGGCGCGGGGTGTGCCGAAGCCGTAGGTGGGGGTACCGTCGGTGCTGAGGCTGAGGCCGAAGCTGGTGCCGAAGCCGTTGCTAAGACTCGACCCAACGCCGCAACAGAAGTCGAAACGATTACGGTGCCCGGTCCGGTCACAACGCCCGGACCTGTGACGACCGACGGTGGACCCGAGGCTGTGGCGGGAGTTGCCACCATCGCGGACCCTGGGACGGACATCGCAACCGAGACTGGAGGTGCTGCCCGGAGCTAAGAATGATCGCCCCGTGTGTGCTCGCCGCGGGCCTGCTCGGCGATGCGCCTCATGGCGCGTCGGAATGACTCGGACGCATTCGCAGTCGCGATCCCCTCAGCATCCGACGTCGCCTCTGCACTCGCTGTGTCATGAGCGCTCCCAGGCACATTTCTGATGCTGGCTCCCGTCGCGGTCTCTGGTTCGGGATCTTCCAGAAGGATGAGAGGGGTCTTGAGATCACGACTGACCCTCAACATATGCTGGGCGAGGTAGCGCAGGGGCGCGGTTCTAGAAGCGTCTGAGCGGGCCACAGGGATCTGAAGGACGTAGGCGAGGTGTGCGTGGCCGTTGAAGGGGTTTACGGCCGTCCAGGAGGGCTCTGGGAGGTCTGCGCGGTCAGCGGCCCAGTCGGCGTCGTCGTGGTCGACGTCGACGACCACGCACCACACGAGGCCGGGGGAGTTGATTTAGACGTAGCGGCAGGCGATTGCTTTGGCGCGGGGTTCGCGCCAGCAACCGTCGCGTAGGTCGTCGGAGACGTTAGGGGGACTGCACCATCCAGCGCGCGTCGTCTCCTCCTTTGCGGACGCGGGCGTGTGCTGCCCCTGGCCCTGGTTTCAGCGCGCAGTGTTCATCCTCCGTCGGCCACGCTGAAAGCGATGCAAGCTGCCGAGGGGATGGGCCGAGACGTGTTCGAGGAAGCGCTGCAGCGGGCTGGGGTGCGGTACGAGGCGAACGTGGCTAGTACGGGACGGGTGAGTGGCTACCGGTTCTCGATCAGCCAGGACGCACAGGGCAAGCCAGTGTGATTCAAGGCGTCGCAGCTGGACCGGTCGTTGTCCTGGACGAAGGTAGGGCAGCGCATCGAGGCGATCGAGCTGGTCCGAGTACAGCCGGTCGAGGCTGAACCTAAGCGGTTCTTCGAGTCGAAGGCTGCGTATGCGCAGCGGGTAGAGACCGCACAGCAGGCCACGGCCCAAGCGGAGCTTAAGGCGGTTGCGGCTAAGTGTGAGCAGCGGTTAGCGCAGGCAGTGCCGCCGAGAAATCTGGGTGCGGAGATCCGGGGTGTGGGTGCTGCTCAGCAGCGTGCTCAGGTGTACCGGAAGCGTCAGGCGCAGCGGCGTGAGTGGTTGTCGATGGTGGGGCGGGTTCGGCAGGTGTGTGAGCCTGAGGGTGGGTGGAGGTCGCTTCGGCAGATTGATAATGCTGTGAAGAAGCAGGGTGTAGGTGTTCGTGCTGGTAAGCCGCAGGATAAGGCTCACACGTTGAGCGAGTTCCAGGCCCGTCAGCGGCGTGTTCGTTCACCAGAGTCCCGGCGGGGTCTAACCCGCTGACATGGTTAGCGGGTCAATCGTTCGAGTCGCCACGCATCTTGTTGATCAATTTTTTGACATGGGGCCGAAGGGCATCTTTTATCGGTTTGGCTAACTTGCTCTTTAGGAAACCAACTAAAGCTCCACCCGGAACTGCCCCCCAGACGCAGTCCAGTGCCACATCGATACCGATATCCGTGGCCTCATCGATCTTCCCATGTTTCAGCAGGTTACCTATCTGATTCCTAACCGACCCGTACATGATGCTTCCCACACATCCAACAATTGCTGCAGCAGCCCATGCTGGAAGAATCCTAGGTTGAACAATGATTTCGCTACCGATTTCCTCCGCCCTCGGGTCCGGAGCGGTTTCCGGGGCCAGTGCTCTGATTATATCGGTGGCTTCTTTAGTGGATAGGTCCCCTGACTTCGTGGCCTCCCTAACTGCATCTCTAAAATCTTTTGCAATATCCTCGGCATCCTGCTTTGTGAGACCAATGTCTAGCAAATCTTTTTCGGACAGCCTTTTCGCGGAGCAGGGAGTAGGGATGTGTGTTGACGTCGCCGCAGGATGACTGATCGAAACACTTGCTTGGGCTGGAGTGATGGTTGCTAGCGGCAAAGCTGCGATCATAGTTGCCGCCACAAGTCTAGTTAGTCTCATTCTGTAAAACCTCATTGTCTTTATGGATATTTCAATATGCACACTATGGTAACATGATGTGCATGACACGGTCTAGTAGGATGATTCGAACCTCTGTCTACGGCCTCTGCCTCATGTTGCTGGCGTTTTCTTTGGGATCGCTTAGGCAATTTACTTCCGTCGCCATCTTCTCCCGGGCGACTGACTCGAGTGGTGACATCCTCTTCGTCCTTGCCATCATGTCAGGTAGTCTTGGGGTGTTTTCATATGTGTTATCTACGTTAATTTTTTCTTCACCGATGAGTTTGTATATTGTGGCGGAGCCGCTGAGGGCGGCCATCTTAGCGTTCATCTCATGCGTCTCTTTTTCGTCTGCGGCAATCGTTAGGGACACGGAACCGATAAATGTCTATTTAACTTTAACTTTTGGCTTGATAGTGTCATTTCTCATGGGAATATTCTTCTACTTTCTTGTAAAACGACTCCATCGAAGCGTTTCGTATAACGAATAATCAGATGGCTATTTGGAAGATTGCTAGAAAAAGAGTATTGCCGCAGGCTAGATAGTTTTTGTGTTATATGTACGGGTTTCTAGATAAGGCTATATATCCTATATGAATTATCTGTAGGTTATGGGATGCTTTACTGAGCGTGGCGGGTTTCTTTGCCCGCGGTGATCCAGGGGTTCATGGTCTGTTCAAGTGGGGTGGTCGGGAGTTCAGGTGTGGTTGGTTTTGGTGCTTCGAGGAGGCGAAGGGTGTGTGTCTGGGCTTCGATGGTGCGTTGTTTCTCATCGATTTGAGCGCGTGCCCCACGGAGTTCGGCTTCGGCGACGGCAGCGCGTTTCTCGGCGTCTGCGAGTTGCGTATAGAGGGTTTTTAACGTCGTATCAAAGGGGTGTCACTAAGGGGTGTCATGGTACGTGTCAACGTGTCATGTGAAGGGGTGTCAGGGGGTGCCACGCGGGGCATCAAACCTTCTGCCACCAACGCTGATATCGGGATGCGCCATGACGTGTCATGACGCGTCGCACCCAGTTCAGTGAGACGTGCCAGGCGACGCCTCACCGTGGACACCGAAACACCGCATGCGCGGGCCGCTTCAGCTAGCGACAGGACCGGTTCTGTGCTCACGCGGTGACGTTCTCAGAGCGGCGGATCCTGGCCTTGGCGGCAAGCTGGTAGGCCGCTGAGTCGGTGATCCCGCCCAGCTGCTCTCCGACCTCGCGCCACTTCAGTCCCGATTCACGCAGCTCGAGAGCGCGGTCTTGCCGGGTATGCGTGTCCGCCACGTACTCAGCGCGAGGCTGCGCCACAGTGCGACGGATTGTGCGCTCTGAGACCCCGAACTTCTTTGCGAGCTCGCGAGCGGTCTGCCTGCGCTTAGCGGGTTTGAGGGCAGTCATGACTCCACCTCGATGTCGTCGGTGATCTGGTGCTTTGGTGCGCTGCGCCGGGGTTTCTGTGCTCGGTGGCGTTGGATCTTGCGGAACTTGTCTTCGCTGAAGTGTTCCCAGATCCATGTGGCGACGGAGCGTGCGGTGTCGCGGACTTCGCGTTTGGGTAGTGGTTCGGGGAAGCGGGTGTTGATGCCTTGCGCCCAGGCCAAGGTCATGTTTTCCCAGTTGTCGTGGCGGTCGTCGCGGTGGCGCCTACGGACTCAATGACGACCAGGCCCGTCAAACCCCCGTGCGCAGCGCTCTGAGCATCAGCGGGATCATCAAGCACATCATCTTCTGCATGAAGAAAGCGCTCTCCGAGGCCGGCCATCACCAACATGACCAGCCTTATGAGGCATTCGTTGCCAGTTTCTCACCGACCCAAGATGAAACGATCAACGCCCTCCTCGCCACTTTTGACGATGTCCGTGACCAATACATGTCCAGGTGCCGCCAGCGAGACCTCGAAGAGGAGATACCCGTGGGCCCGATGCCGTGGTACGGCATGGACGAGGTACGATCGGCGAAACTCCGTTACCTGTACGTCCACTACGTGGAGGAGTTCGCCCGGCACGCGGGCCACGCCGACATCATCCGTGAGCAGATCGATGGCACTCAAACGCTGGAACTGCTATTCGCGGCCAAGGGATGGCCAGCCAACGAGTTCGTCACCCCGTGGACTGCCTGAGCTCAAGTCGGGCGTAGGCCTCCTGGCCGGGCGTGGATCGCGTGACCTGGGGCGGTCGGATGACCTCGGGCGGATCGGGTGACCTGGGATGAATCGCCTGATCTGACCTGTGCGATCCCACGAGATGGGGCAGGCATGCGGTAGCGATGGCACCGCCGTGCCCACCATCACCCGCCTATCCCGATCACAACGTCACCACACTCAGCGGCCAGTTCATGATCGTGGGTGACCACCACGACCACCCGACCATCGTCGGCAAGACGTCGCAGCAGTCCGGAAATGGCTAGCATGCCGTCGTGGTCCAACCCCGACGTCGGTTCATCAAATAACACCAGATCCGCGTCGGCGGCCACGGCGGTTGCTACCGCCACCCGCTGCCGTTGCCCACCCGACAGTGCCATCGGATGGCGCTCGCCAAGACCGGATAGGCCCAAGTCATCCAAGATGGCGTCCGCGTCGATGCTTTGACCGCGACCTGCCTTGGCCCCGGATTTCAGTTCCCCGTGAACGGTGTCGGAAAACAGCTGGCGGTTGACGTCCTGCATCACGACGTAACTGCGTCTAAGCAGGGTGCGCCGGTCAAGTGGTCGACCATCGAGACGGATATTGCCCTGGGTGGGGCGAGCCAAACCCGAGAGCAGCCGTACCAGTGTGGATTTCCCGGCACCGTTGCGGCCGGTCAGGACGCTAACCCGGCCGCGCGGCAGGTGAAGGTGATCGATCTCGACGGCGGGGGGAAGGCTGCGGCGATATCGGAACGACAGGTTATCAATCGTGATCCCTTCAGGGTCATCCCCGTGCGATGTTTCAACCGGGTTTACCTTCTGATCCCCGTCCGCCTTGTCAACCGGATCCGCCTTGTCAACCGGATCCGCCTTGTCAACCGGATCCGCCTTGTCAACCGGATCCGCGTTTCTAACCGGGTTCACGGCAGCATGCGGAGATGCTGCCTGAACTGAACCCGCGGGGGCGTCCGGTACCGAGACGTCCCCCAACTCCCAAACAGTGTCGCCAAGGCGCCGCAGCCCAAGTTGCCGACGCCGTTGATCATCCATGGCAAAAAACTCCGCAGCCGCGAGTTCAAGGACCATGCGCCCACGATCCAGGACCACCACCCGGTCCACCACGTCCCGAAGGAACGAGACCCGATGCTCCGTGATCACAACGGTTTCGCCCTCGGATCGCAGCCGAGTCAGCAGGTCTCGCACGGCCGCAACGCCTATATCGTCGAGGTTCGAGGTGGGTTCATCGAAGACGTAGAACTGAGGATGATTGACCGCGGCGGCAGCGATGGCGATCTGCTGTTTCTGACCGCCCGACAACTCAGCCATGCGCCGGTTAAGCAGGTCCGTTATCCCGAGCCGGCCCGTGACAGTGGCGATCCGTTCACGGATAACATCCGGTTCCAAACCCGCGTTCTCACTGGCAAAAGCCAACTCGGCGGTCGAATCCGCGCAGAAAAACTGAGTCCGCGGATTTTGGAACACCGTCGAGACCATACGCCCCAGCTGATGCAATTCCTGATCGGATGGGCGCAAACCCAACACCTCGACCTCGCCGGTGATCTCCGCAGAATAAAGATGCGGAACGAGCCCGTTGATCAGCCCGGTAAGAGTGGACTTACCGCATCCGCTGCGACCGGTCACCAACACCACCTCACCCGCATCAATGGTGAGGTCAAGCTCGTGCAGAGCTTCCGTCGCATTGCCGGGGTAACGCACGGTCACACCGCGAAGGCGCGCGGCCACAGTCATAGGAACACTCCAAGCCCATAGGCGGCAACCCCAATGACGAGGACCGCCAAGACGATATCCGCGAAAGAAAACCGCAGCGTCAAAATAGTGCTGCGGCGACCCGGCCCACCGAAACCGCGGCTGAGCGCCGACGCCGTCAACTCATCACCCGAACGGACCGCGGTCGCCAACAACGGAATAACCAGATACTCCGCGGTGCGCAACGGATGACAAACAACCGACAACGGACCGCCGATGAGCCCGCGCATTCGCATCGCATCCCCAATCGCTCGGGCTTCGGTCACCACTGTCGGGACGAACCGCAGCACCACTGCAATCGGCACCAGCAGAAACCGAGGGGCTCGGATCTGAGTCATCGCCGCCATGAACTCTGTCGGCCGCACCACGGTGATGAGGAACCATCCGTACGCTCCGGCTAGGCAATACCGCCACAGGTAGGTGATGCCGATTCCAAACGCTCCTGCAACGGAGCCACCGATCATCTTCAGCACTTCAGCACCACCCACCAACAACACAGTCGCGACCAACAGCCAGCCAAGCTGACGCCATAACCGATACATGATGAGCAGCAGCGCCAGCACGGCCACCGCCACCAGATCAATACGACGTGGCAAACTGGCCAACAGCAGGGCGTCGACGATGACGACGGACGCCACTAACGTGCGGACGTCGAACACTCAGGCCAGTCCGGCGCGTTCAAAGTGCTTGGACAGTGCGCGTCGACCAATCAGCCCGCCGATCATTCCGACAACCACCATCGCCACCAGCATGCCGATGATGACCGGAGTGCTAAAGAGTGAGGTAAAAGCGTTGGCCCACTCATCACCCATTTGGCGGCGATATTCGCCCAACACCTCCTCGCGCATAAAGAGCAGCGGCAGAAAAGCCCCGATGACCCAGAGACAAAATACGCCGTAGGAGACCACCGTGGCCCATGCGGCACGGAAACCCCCGCGGGCGGCAATCACATCCGCAATGAGCCCGGCCACCAGCGCGGTCAGAATACTGATCGGAGGATGTCCACCCAGGGTGACAAGGATGCCCAGCAGGAGCGCCATCAGCGTGATCAGACCGAAGTGGTGCACTCGAGTCAGGAAAAGCATGTAGGTGATTCCGTTCAGCAGAACGGCGATGATGGCACCGACTAACTGCAGCACCGGCGCGATTGCACCGATTGAGTTAAACAGTAAATAGATGACGGTGTAAACAGCGGTGAAGATGCCCAAAGAAATGAGCTCTTTCGCGGTGAATTTCATGATTCTCTTTCTCTTGTTATCGTGGTGAATCAATTACTACTGTGTGCGTCCGAAATATAAATAAGGAATATGCACCAGTGCTTTTTACGGGAGTCACGATGGTGTTCTACGACGCGACCCGCCAGCCCTGGGCCTGCTCGCGCTGACGCCAAAAGTGCGCATAGCGTCCGTTCAACGCAAGCAAATCCTCGTGACTGCCCTGCTCAACGATCCGACCCTCGTGCAAAAAAGCGATGACATCAGCACGGGCAATGGTTTCGAGCTGATGCGCAATCACCAGCACCGCCGTACGGTCGGGCAGTTCCGTCAGCGCTGTTTGCACAGCGCGAGCGGTAGTCGGATCCAAAGCCGCAGTGGCCTCATCCAGCAGCAGAATCGGGGCCCGTTTGACCAGGGCCCGAGCGATCGACACCCGTTGGCGTTCGCCCCCCGACAACCGTCGCCCACCCTCACCGACGCGGCTCGCCCAGCCATCCGGAAGACGCTCGGCAATCTCATCGACCCGAGCCAATGTGGCTGCCCGGCGAATCTGCTCCTGACCGGCATCCGGATCACCGAGTGCAATATTGGCTTCCAGCGTGTCATCAAACAGATAGACATCTTGGAACACGAGCGACAGATACTGCATCCGGTCAGCTTCGGTAAGCGCCGGCAACGGAACGCCGCCGATCCGGATCTCGCCGCTATCGACCTCATGGAACCGGGCCATTAACCGAGTGACGGTAGTTTTGCCAGACCCAGACGCTCCAACCAGAGCGGTGATGGTGCCAGGTCGCACGCTAAGATCCAGATCGCGCAACAGCGGCTCATCGCTATACCTGAAGCAGACCTTGTCCAGAACCAGGTCATGGCCATCCGGAACGCCCTGTGACGTCTCCGGTTCAGGCAGAGTCGGCAAGGACAGGATGTCGCGCACCTCGCCCACTTCAGTGCCCGCGCGATGCAAGGCGGTGCCGAGGTCAGCCAAAATCCTCAACGGGCCCGTGAACTGGGCGATCAAACCAATGATTGCCACCATCAGCACCGGATCCGCGGTCCCACCCAGCGCCCACAACACCGCCAGAGCGACCAGGATGCCGTATACGGTTTGCACCACGAAACCCTGCGCCACCATGCCAATGACCTGCGACCACAGTGCCCGTCGACCCGCTGTACGCTGCGTTTCAATGGCATCGGCCAGCGGCTTGTAATCGGTGCCCTGAAGGCCGCCGGCACGCAACGCGACCTGGTTGCGGGCAAACTCCAAAAGCCGGTTATCGGTGTCGATAGCGACATGATGCAGCGCATCCTCGGTCCGGGCAGTTCCGCGCCCCGCCCAGCGCGCCGTCAAGTAGATCACCGGCGCGGCGACGGTCAGGGCGAGCCCGAGCCGCCAATCGAACACGTACGCCACCACCGCAATCGTGGCTGGGGTGGAGATGTTGACCACGAACGGCACCAAAATGTCCATGGACGTCTGCGCCACGAACATCGTGCCGCGGACAGCAATATGAGAGACCCGGCCCGTCTGACGCGGTTCAAACCAACCCAGCGGCAGCCGAACCACATGTCGGCCCAGCCGGTCGTGCATGGTTTCAATCACCTTCATCGAGGTGATAAACCCGATCCGAGTCGAGGAGACCACCAAGATAGCGTTGAGAGCCGCCGCTACCGCTAGCACGATCAGCCAGATATAGACGCCCCGCCAATTCTGGTCGAACAGGGACACCAGCACCGGAACCATCGCTGCCAGCGCCAGCCCCTGGCTGACCCCATTTGCGATTGCGAACGCTAAAAAGCGCCGCAACTGGCTGTGAGCCGCTGGCCCGCCGATGTCGATCAGAGCCCGAATCATGCGCTCACCCCCTGGTGATCGGCCCACAGAGCGGCGTAGGTTCCGCCGCAGGCCAGCAAATTCTCGTGGGTGTCGTGCTCGAGGACCCGCCCGTTGTCCAGCACGGCGATGGCATCCAGATTGACGATGGTGGACAGCCGATGCGCGACCACCAGGACGGTGCGTCCGCGGGTCAGCTCGCCGAGGGCCTGCTGAATCTCCACCTCAGATTCCGGGTCGGTTGCGGACGTGGCTTCGTCCAACACCAGCACCGGGGTATCCATGAGCAGCGTCCGAGCTATCGCCACCCGTTGAGCCTCCCCACCAGACAAGCGCACATCCGACCCGACAATCGCGTCGTAGCCGCGAGGCAGCTCCATGATCCGGTCATGGATCTGGGCTGCGCGCGCCGCCTCAAACACTTCCTCATCGGTGGCATCGGGCCGTCCAAGCCGCAGATTATCGGCAATGCTGATCGCGGGCAGCTGCACGTCCTGAAGCACGATCCCAACAGTGCGCCGTAAAGTTTGCGAACTCATCTCCCGGACATCCACCCCACCGATCCGAATGGACCCGGCGTCAACATCCCGGAACCTAGCCACCAGACTCGCCACGGTGGACTTCCCCGACCCGGACTTACCCACCAGCGCCAACGTGCCCCCTTCGGGAACGCACAACGACACCTCCCGGAGCGCACGACGCCCCGGAACGTAGGAGAAACTGACGTTCTCGATCACGACGTCGTGTCCGGTCGGAACCTTCGGATGCTGCGGCTCGGGCAGTTGCGGCTCATCCAGCAGGGAAGTGATCCGGCTGGCCGCTTCCAAAGATTCATTGCGGGCTTGGCTAGCCGACGCCACCGTGTACAAAGTGCTGGGTAATAGGAGTGCCACGATGGTGACAACCAAAACCTCACCGGGGCCGGTCCACCCAGCGTGCACGAACCAACTGCCAACACCGAGGCTGATCAGTGCCACAACGGGCCCGGCCAACGCCAGCAACGCGATGGACTGAACTTTCATCTGCGGCCCGACCAGCTCGGAAAACTCCTCGCGAAACTCCCGCGACACCCGATGAAAACGCGCCGACCCTTCGCCACCGCGGCCAAACACCTTTAAAACGGCAACCCCGCTGACATAATCCACGATGGCGGCGCTAACCATCGCCAGACCCGCGGCGATCCGCCGCATAATCTCCCGCATATCGCCGCGCGAGAGCAGCGAATACACCGCAAGATACAACCCCATCGGCAGCAGCGAGATCAGCCCCAGACGCCAATCCACCCAGAAACAGAACAGCACCCCAGCGAGCGGAGTCAGTGCCGCCGCGACCGACTCGACCACGCTGTGCGCCACCAGATGGTGCAGGGCATCGACATCGTTTTGAACGCATTGACGAACCCGGGCCGAGCCTGCATCGTCAAACCAACCCAGGGGAACTCGCCCCAAGGTGTTCGTGAGGTCGCGACGGAGTTTCGCCTGCAACTGGACGTCTGCGAAGTGAGTGAGCAAAAGAGCGAGCGAGGACAATAACGCTTGCACCCCCACCGCCCCCAGGAACCAGGCGACTTGCGTCCACGCGGCCTCATGGTTCGCGGGATGCATGAGCAGGGCCTCGCTGAGACGCAAAATAGCGAGGTAGGGCAGGATCGACACCGCTGCGGCGCCGGTCTGCAATATCATCGCGATGATCGTGGGTGCGGCTATGGGCCGCAACAGTCTCAGCAGGGGTTTTGAATCAGGCGGGGTGTGGTTCACCATCGGCTCCTTCGAGATGGGGGGACAGATAGTCGCTGAGGACCCGGCAGCAGTGAAGCTGTGGGGCTGCATGATGAAAGTGGTCGCCCGGCACAAGCCGTACCCCATCGAAACGGACCGCATGCTCACCCCAGGCATGGGCGCCCTTCGATGTCACCTCGGGATCTGCATCGCCGTTGATCACCAGAATCCGAGGAATTTTCGGACCGGATTCGGCTGCGTCGTGAGCACGGTGGGTCTCCACCATGCGGTAATCCTCGCGGATTGTCGGCAGAAATATCTGGGTCAGCTCCGGCAGCGCGAACACTTCGGCATTGCGCTGATTCAAGCGCACCAGGTCGGCGATGAGTTCCCAGTCGGGACGCTGGTGCATAGTGCGTCGAAACGTGCGTGATCCGGGTGCGTCGTGACCAGACACGACCAATGTCGGCAAGGATCCACAAGCTGTGAGCCGACGTGCCACTTCATGTGCGACCAGCGCCCCCATGGAGTGTCCGAACAGCACCGGGTTTGTGGGTGACCCCAGATGTGACCCCAGGTGCGACTCCAGATGGGACTCCAAGTGTGAACTCAGTTCTCCGGCGATGTCCTCGGCCAGGGTCGAAAGATCGACGGGATGGGTTTCGCCGATCCGGTGATCCCGCCCCGGATAGGTCACGCCCAGCAGCTGGGCACCCTTTACGTGACCTGACCAATGCCGGAAAAACCGGGGACTGCCACCGGCGTGCGGAAATAGCACCAAAGGTCGGCCCTGGCCTAAGCATCCGGGTAATTGTTCGACGATCCGGCTCATTGGATACCCGCCAGCAAAGTCGTCCGATCGTGTGGTTGTTCAGCATGCGCTGGGGTGGCGGGCGGTAACTTCGCGCTGATGGTTTCCCACAGCCTCAGCACCGCCAGGGTGCGCTGGTCTGGGATTTTGGGTGCTGCAAGCAGGTCACGGAGGGCTCGGTGGATGGCCTTGGGCCACAGCTGGGCGAGCACCTGCCTCGCGGTCGGTTCGTGAGTTGGCGGCAAGGTGATGGCGGCAGGGACGTCCGGTGCGATGGAACATCCGTCGATCACATGCGGACGCGGAAGCCAGCGGCAGGGCCCATGCGGATGGTCCAGGTGCAGTTCACCGTCACTGTGGCTGAGCGTGTACGACATCAACGGTTGAGCTAGATTGTCCGGGTCTTTCGGGTCCAGGCGGGCACCGATCACCACATCGACGTCGATTCCCGACCAGTCCAACCGCACCAGATGCCCGTTTGTGCCGCATAGGACCTCAGGATGTCGCGGCGGCGGACCTGGACACACTTCGGCGAGCACATGCAAGGTGGAATGCAATGTTTGCCCACAGGTTCGAGCAACTATTTGATAGACCGGGGCATGCCGCTGTAGTTCCTGAGCACGGGCAATGAACCGGCGCACCGGCTCCAGATGGGTGTAAAACGGGTTGACCGCGAACCCGGTTCCTCCGTTCCGGGCGTGCCGCATCGAAGCCGTAAGATCACGGGTGTGCACGGGCAGTTCTTGCAGCACCGCAATTCCGCGGCTCAGCAGAGCAGCCGCAATGTCGTCACCGGCTCCGCCGACCAGCGAGGAACGAACCGCCACCACGGCGGCATCTACATCAGTGACCTCATCGAGAGTGCACAGAGGAACATCGCACTCATGCGCGAGTGCCTGCGAGCGCGTACCGCCTGCTCCCACCACGCAGGCCAGCTTCGCCGGGGACTCAGGGTGCTGTAAGGCCCGGGCATACTGCGCGCCAAATGTTGCACCCACGACGGCTACCCGTGGACGCTGCGGGAGTGGTTGCGCGCTCGCCAGCGTCACCTGCGCGCTTGCCGGCGCCACCTGCGCGCTTGCCGGCGCCACCTGCGCGCCGCTGATGCCTGTCCGCGCGTCCCCCGTGTCGTCCCGTGCGCTCACAGCTCACCCTCCTCAAGGGCCTCTGTTTCACCGAAGCCCGGGCCGACCCCGGCGCTGAGTTGTACCTGAGGAGTAAGGGCATCGGCCAAATATGCCCACACTGATTTGGCGTGGGGCGTATCGGGTTTCGTCTTTCCCGCATCGGATTCTGTTTTTCCCGTATCGGATTCTGTTTTTCCCGCATTGGATTTTGAATCGTCCACATCGGATGCAAGGTGAGCCCCGGGCGGAAGCTCGGGAAGCAGGGCGTACGCGGCGGCTATGGCTCCGGTGGCAGCGTACGAATCGGCACATGAGACCCGTGCCCACCCTCGGTCCTGCCCGGTGATCGCTTCGACCAAAATATGGAAATAGGGGGCTCGGCCAAATAGATCGGTGCGCGCCGCCGCGAGGGCTTCGGCAAGATCAGCATCCCCGCTCAGACACCGCCGTAGAACACGTTCGGTGACGGGACCGTCGGTGATATTGGCCCAGGAAACATCCTCCGCCCCCGCCTGCACGGCCCGCAGCTCAGCTTCTTCATCGAGGTGAATGTGGGGGGTGGCAGTGGGTGGGAATGGCGGGGGCGGTGCATCGACCCGTTCAGGTCGCACCCCGACCCGGCGTCCTCGGGCTAGACGCATTCCAGCCCGGTCCCCAATCCCAGCCGCGTGCAGATATTCCGCGACCCCGGCAGCGGTTAACGGTTGCAGCCCGCCGCACCAGCCACGCACCCGCTGTGGCCGCACCCCCAGGTGCGCAGTGGCGATAGCAACCGCCACCCCGGACAGTCCCGGCTGGACGCCTGCTCCCAGCACCGCGCTCACCCCGGCGGCAGCGGCGATGGGATCGAGTTCGGACACCAGCCGTTCCGCCCCCGGATCGACCAGGCGCACCCCGGCACTCAAGACCACTCGCCCGACCGAAGCGGAGTACCGGTGTGACGGTCCGGCGCAGCACACCACCACATCGGTTCCGGCCAGCAGATCCGTGATGACCGGCTCTGAGACCGTTCCTGCGACCAGGGCATCCAGGTCCAGCCCCGGATGGATCACCGCACCCGGGCAGGAATCCGCTACCTGGGCGGGATTGCGGCCCACCGCGATCACCTCAGCGTCCGCTGCCAGCAAATGTGCCACACAGGCGCGTCCGACCGCGCCCCGAGCACCCAATACCACTGCTCTCATTGAACCCACTCCCGAGCCAATCCGGCGACGACCGCGTCGGCGTTCGGTGCTCGAAGACAGTCGAAATGGGTGCCGTCAATATCGCGGATCTCTAACTCACCGAGGCAGAACTCCGACCAGAACTCGGTCATGTCCTCCCGTAAAGTGGGCAGAAAATGCAGGTCACCGCGTTGGCGCAGGAAACATATCCGGCCAAGGTACGGCGGTGCCTGCCAGGTGGCCACCGCAGCTAGGGACTGTTTGAAGATCTCCTTCACTGACCGGAGAGTCTCCGGCGTCCACGTGCGATGAGGATCGGTCTCAGCGAGTCTGCGTAAGCGCTCTTGAGAGTTCACGGGGGCACGGTCTATATCAGCGGCTAGACCAGGCTCGGCGAGCCGACGGATTGACCCGGCACCGACCATGGTCGGATTTTCTCGACGGGCCGCGGTCAGTGCTCGACCGAGCGCGTGCTCATCAATGTCGATTCCGGCGTCGGCGGGATTGCGATGCAGGAGCTTTGCGAGGGAATGATCCAGTAACAGGTCATCCTGGACAGCAAACGGGATGCGGTATGAACTGACCACCGTGCACCCGGAGACGTCGATACCCGCTTCGGCGAGCCGGGTGGCGACCCCAGCGGCAATCAATCCGCCCATGCAGTACCCGAACAGGTGAACCCGCTGGATTCCGAGCGCAACGAGCTCGGCGGTATAGCGGTCAGCGAGGTGATCTAACAGATCATCCGGGGCGGTTTCTAGGTAGCCGTCACCGGGAACCCGGTGCAGGCCGAGCACCCGTGGCCGCCGGTCGGCGCGCTCTAGCGAGGTGATGACATCGCGGTAGGGGCCCAGCCCGCCGGATCCATCATGGACGAGCACCAACACGTGGTCCTCGACGCCTACCGCAGGCAACAATTCTGTGACCGAGCCCGGTTGCTCCTGGTCGCGGTCGCTTTCGTGCGGTGCGCCGGTGCCAAGCGCTTGGGCACACCCGGCAATGGTGGGGTCGGCGACAATCCGTCGCAGCGCATCGTCCCAGGCCACGGCCTCAGCACCGGCAATGTCGCGGCGCATTCTGCCGATGCAGCGGGCCAGCAGCAGTGAATCTCCGCCCAGATCGAAGAAATCTGCATCGGGTGTCAGAGGGGTGACACCTAGGTCCAGCACATCGCGCCAAATGGCGGCAACCTGATGCTCGGTCGGGTCTAGTTCGACCGGCGCGCAGGCTGTTACTGCGGTGTGGGAGGGATGGTTGGCAAGCTGTGCAATCTCGGCCCGGTTGACTTTGCCGTTTCGGGTCAGCGGAATCTCATCGACCACCGCGACCATCTGCGGAACCATGTAGCGGGGGAGTTCCTGTGCAAGCTGATCGATGAGGTTCTGTGCATCAAGTGGTGCCCGGTCATCCCCGGTGGTTGCCCACATCGCATGCTGATGACCGATCCGCATTGGGTGATTCGGTGCTGCTGGGAAGCATCCGGCCAGGTGGAACGGAGAGTTGTGGAGTACGTGGTGCCATTCGTCCAAGCTGAGGAACGGACTGCCGGTCTCGACGCGCAGATCGGCGAAATCTGTCAGTCCCTCCTTGAACTCCATTGAGGTCATGAGTGCCGCATTGACCGCGGTGGAGTCGATAAATGCGAGTGCGCCGCCCGGGGCCAGGAGTGCGGCCATGCGGCGCAGAGTCTCTGGAATATCCCGGGCGTTGTGCAGCACGTTGGCCGACAAGATGACATCCACTGAACCGGGAACGATGCCGGCGGGGTCGTTGATATTGAGTAGGCCGGTTCGCAGCTGGGGCCAGCGCGCCGTGATCTCGTCGAAGAAGAATGGCGACACATCGGTGAACAGGTAGTCCACTCCCGCCAGATCCTCGCCTAGCTCTGCGGTGAGAGCCTCCAAGACCGGTGCGGTGGTGCCGCCCACCCCGGCACCGATCTCTAGGATTCGCAGTGTGCGCCCGGCTTGGTGCGCCCAGCGGACCCGCTCGGTGATTCCGGCCGCAATCACCGTGTTAATCCAGCGACTAAAGAGGTTATGTCCATATGCTGCGCGAGCCACATCGGTGTTTCCTTCGGGAAACAGCAGGGCCAGTGGATCCACAGTCCCCGTGAGTAAACCTGGTAAATCGTCCAGGCATTGACGCACATAATCGAGCTGCTGCACCCCGTACCCGATCCGCTGATCGAGTTCGTAGATCCGGTGCCAGCGACCATCCTCACCGTCGAGATCGGGATCTTTAAGAATTCGGATCAGACCGTCATCAATCGTGACCCAACCGCGCTCAACCAGCAGCGATACCCAGCGTTCGACCAGGTCCCGATGCGGTCGGGCCTCCAAAATCTCGATCAGTTCCGTCACGGTGCGGCCCTCACCGCGGGCAACGTGCGCTGTCATCCGGCGCACGGCAGAGTCCTCGACGGTCTCTGCGAGTTCAATGAGAGCATCCGCATCGACATCGCGGATCATGTCCCGGTCGGCTCGCTGCATCGCTTCGATGACCGCGTCGGTGCGCGCCGCGCTGTGGCGGGCATACTCCTCGGAGGATTCGGGTAGCACCGCGACGACCAAACTGGTGGCGCCGCTGTGAGCTACTGCCGCCACTGCCCGGGAAACTCCTTCACAGCCCGACAGCACCGATTCGATTTCACCGAGTTCAATCCGGTGACCACGGATTTTGACCTGTCCGTCCACTCGACCCAGGAACTCGATCTGGCCATCTGGCAGCAGCCGACCCGTATCGCCGGTCCGGTAACAGCGCTCGCCGTGTCCCGGATGGGTAAAGAACGCCGCGGATGTGCGTTCTGGATCGCCAAGGTAACCCTGGGCAACCCCGTCGCCACCGATCACCAGCTGGCCGATCTGCCCCACCCCGGCGGGTTCATCTTCGGCATTCATCACCCAGATGCCTTGATCATCCAGCGCCGTGCCGTACGGGATTGACCGGGCGGTATCCGGTAAGGGCCGGGTGACTTCATGGAATACCGACCAGATCGCTGCTTCGGTCGCCCCTCCCAGAGAGAAAAATCGTGCCGACGGGGCGTATCGCCAGAGCTCAGCGGGCTGGGTGACCGGCACCCAGTCGCCCGAGACTAAAGCTGCTCGCAACGGAAGCATCGAGCCGGTGGCCTCACCCGCCAGATGGTCCAGCAGCAGTTGTAGCTGGGCGGGAACCGAGTTCCACACCGTCACCCGGTGGTCACTGACCGCTGCAGCCCAGGTTTGTGGGTCAGCTGTGGTGCCACTGGATGGGATCACCACGCGACCGCCAGCCCCCAACATCCCGAATGCGTTGAACACTGATAGGTCGAAACTGTGCCGCGACACCGCGAGTACGGTATCTGCGGGCCCGAGGTGTAACCGGTCGGTCACATCTGCCAGCGTGGTGCGGGCCTGCCGGTGGGTGATGACGACGCCTTTGGGTGTCCCCGTGGAACCGGAGGTGAAAATGACGTATGCCTCGGAGTCGGGATCCACCTCGATGTCGGCGAGGCCGAGAGTGGTCAATGAACTGGGCACGTTAGACAGTGCTCTGGTCGCCTCAGGCAGTCCCTCCGGGGTGCCGTTCGGCCCAGTGGCCGCGCCGCTTGGTGTCACAGCCGCCTTGTCCAAGGCATGAGCCACTTCGGTGAGCACAGCGGAATCGGCGTCAATCAGCAGGGCCGACCCTTCAGCGCGCAAGGTCTGCATGACCGCCTTGCGACGAGCGGACGGCCAATCAGGCTCGACCGGCACATAACACCCGCCAGTCATGAGAATGCCCAGTTCAACCGCAATCTGCGCGGCTCCCGGTGGGAGTGATACCGCGACCCGGGTCGTGACTTCCCGGCCCATCTGAGGCTTCAGCCAGCGCGCCACCGCCGCCGCTGCAGCAACCAGCGCGTCACGCGTTACCTCGCGATGACCGTCCACGATGGCAGGGGCGCACGGATCTTCGGCCCACCGTTGAAGGATCGGTTTGTGCAGGGTTGCGGGGGTTCTATCGAGTCGGCCCGAGCGGGGAATCGGAAGCGGCGCCTTCCGCGGTAGTGGGTCCCCGTGCGGGATACCGGAGCTGACCAGAGAATCGACGAGAGCCGTAAAGTCTGCGAACGCGTCATCTAAAACGGCACCGGAAAAACCCCCGTCTCGGCAGTCCCAGTCAAGGCTTATGCCGCCCCCACCAGGAACAGGAGAAAACTGGACATCCAGCAGCACCTGCGGGGTCTGGCTGAGCCCGAATCCTGGCCGTGGCCGCAGCACGGTCCCAGCGGTGGTGTCGCTGGCACCGATTGTGGAGGTGACCACCACCGGTGCAGAGAATCGGTCCTCACCGCGGGCTTGGGCAACCAGACGGGCCAGCTCAACCCCCGACAGTGCGCGGTGTTCGAGGGCATCGAAGATCGAATTCTGGGCGGTGGTCGCTGCCTCGGTTAATCCTGTGTTGGCCTGACCATCGACCTCAACCAGCACGGTGCTGGTGAAGTCCCCGACGATCCGGGCAACATCGGGCACGACCGGACGCCGATCAGCGACCGTCATCGCGACCAGTCCTCGGGCGGGCCCACCGTGCCGATGAAGGACCCGGCCAAGCGCAGCTACCAGCAGTGATGTAGTGGTCACGCCCTGTTCTCTGGCGATGGATTCCAACCGACGCCAGTGATCGGCGGAGAGCAGGTGGCTGCGGCGGGTGAATCGAACCGGACCGTGTGGTGCGGGCGCAGGATCGGCAGGGTGGCCGGCCTCTGGGGCGAGGGTGATCGGATCGGGCAGTTCATCCGCTCGATCTGTGGAGAATCGCTCGGTCCAAAATCGTTCTGCCCGCTCCCGCTCGACCCGGCTAGCCAAAGACGCCTCATATGCCCGCACGGTTGCCAGATAGTCCCGGAATGTGAGCGACGGTGGTTGCGGCACGTGACCGGTGAGCGCCGACTCCAGGTCGGCGAGGATCACGCTCAACCCGACATAGTCGGTCAGAAGCAGATCCACTGACAGATGCAGCACAATGTCATCGATACCGATCGTGGCGACGATGTCGATCAGTGGTTCCAGATCGGCGGGGTTGGTTCCCGACCCGGTGGCAACAGGGTGAATCCGCGTCTGCAGACGTTCTCGAACCCTCTCCCGTTCAGTTGCGGGGTGGATAACCAGCGGAACGTCGAGCTCAGGAATCACCTGCTGCCAGCCCTCCGCGTGCACAATGGCCCGCAGCATGGGATGACACTTCACCACGTGCTGCCATGCGGTGGTCAGCGCATCGGCAGGATCATTCCCGAGCAATGCCGGGTCGATATCGAACTCGGCATACCCATGACAGCCCACTCCGCCGTCGGAGAACGCACTGGTGCGTCCGACCAGGTAGGCGCCCTGAACATCGGTGAGAGGGAACGGCTCGTAGGTGTTGTCTCGATCCCGTATGACCGGGTTACGGCTGCGCTCACGCACCATGTGCATGATCTCGGTCCGAGACTGCTTGATCTTCTCTTTTAGGTCCGCGGTGAGAGCCCCGTGGGGTGCCCGGAAGCGCAGCGTATCGTTCTCCAGCCACAGTTCAACACCGATGGTGTCGAGATGGTCGAGTAAAGCGGTCGGGGTCACAGGGTTCCTTCCTCAACATCGGAGGCTGCGAGTGGTGCGGGTTGTGGGGTTGGGGAGGGGCTGATGATCGGACTGTTCGTGTGGCTAGTCCCATGACTGGATTCGCTACCGTGGCTGGATTCGGCGCCACGGTTGGGCCCGGTCCTGGGGCTTGTGTCTGAATTGCGGCTCGGGTCTGTAGTGCGGCTTGGGTCTGTAGTAGGGCCCGCGTTGGGAAGGGCGCTGACGACACCGACAAACTGGTCCAGGTTGGGGTTGACCAGTAACATCCGCAGGTCGATGCCGGGGTGAACCCGTTCGCGCAATAAACGCACACAGCGGGTAGCGCGCAGGGAATCGCCTCCAGCGGTAAAGAAGTTCAACGCCGCGGCATCAACGGCCGTGAGGGTAGACAGCCCCAGGACCTCCGCCCAGATGCTAGCGATCCGGTCGAATAGGGGATCGGGGTATCGTCCCTCCTGACCGACGGTGTCGGCGCGGTTACCGGGAACCTGGGAGCGGCCATCGGCCGCCTCCGCCAGACGGGCCGCCATGTGATCCAGATGATGCTGAACATCGGCGGTATCAAGCAGCTCACTGATGTGATCCGCGCTGATATGCAGGCCGCGTTGATCGGCGGATACCTGCACGTCGAGCAGAGTTTGTGGGGTCTGCGAGGACGCGTACACCATTGGTCCGAAACCGAAATCGTTGAGGTTTTGATCCTCAGCAACCAGCCCTAAACCACAGGTGAACACCACCGGGAACATGGCCGCCACCGGGTCACCGGTGTTCTGGAGGATGCGCCGCTGGACCCACAGGGTGCCGGTGGTGTTGTGATCAGCAGCTTCGGCCAGATCGGTCTGGATCGCGGTGGCAAGCCCCCACAAGTCCTCCTGGTGGCAGTGACGGCACCCGATCGGGATCAGGGAGGTGAAATCACCCAGAACCTTTTCAATACCGGGCTGTGACGGGTCGCGGTCGAATCGCGTCACATTGACGGTGAGATCAGATGCTCCGGACCACTGAGCTAATTCCGCGGCATAGGACGCCAGAACCACGGCGGCTGGGGTTAATCCATGCCGGGCGGCTGATGTTTTAATGCGTTGCCACGTCGACGCGTCGAGTTCGGCGCTTACGCGGGTGAAATGCGGATGCTCCACGCCAGCTAACGATTCGCGGGGCGCTAGAGTCGGGGCCGCTGGCAGGGTTTCGGCGACGCTATCCCAGTAGCGTCGGTCAGTCTCAACCCGGGTTTGGTCAGGATCTCGATCTGGCAGATCGCCGGTGAGCCACGGGTGTGCGGCGATGTGGGAGGCGAACGACGGCGCATCGGGGTTAGGGGCTGACTGCGTGGGAGCAGGTTCTCGGGTTGTGGGTAGCGCACAGGATGGCTCGGGCGCTGAGGCATCGGCAGTGGTCCCGACATAGCCCCGACCGATGTCGCCCAGAACCAGCAGCATGGAGGCACCGTCGAGCACGGCATTGTCCATACCGATACCGATGGTGGCCGCCGTGTTACCCGCGGTGTCAGACGTGTTACCCGCGGTCTCAGACGTATTACCCGTGGTGGCCGTCGCATTACCCGTGGTGGTCCCGCCCGTGATAGCTGCGCCGTTACCGATGGCGGCTGTGTCGTCGTGCTCGCGGCGCCAGCGGATCATTAATGCGGAGCGCTCGGAAAGGTCAACGACCTCGGTTTCGGTAGCTGCACGCGGATCCGGGTGTTCAACCACCACCGGAGGGACCGTATCGACAATGTGAGCGTCGCCCCGCAGCAGGGTGCGCAGCCCCGGATGTCGGGCAACCACTGTGGCCACCGCATCAGTGAATCGCTGTGCGTCGAAGTTCGGGCAATGAAACTCGAAGTAGCAGTGGGCTGATACTCCGCCCAGCAATTGCTGCGGTTCTCGCCCCGTCAGGTATGCCCGCTGCACCTCGGTTAGCGGATGTCGGACCAGGGCCTTGTCAGGGGAAAGCCCTTCTTTGGTGGGAGGTTCCGAACCGGCGCGAGGTTCTAAATCGGTATCGGTTCGCTGAGACAACAGTTCGGCCAGGTCTCCGAGCTGCGGATGGTTAAACAGCTCCACCAGGCGCAGAGCGAGCCCGGCGCCGCGCAGATCGGCCAGCACCCGAGTGGCGATTAGTGAGTCCCCGCCGAGGGCGAAGAAGTCGGCCTCATCGCTGAGGGCGCTGGTTTCGGGTTTGACGTTGAGGTGCCGCCGCCAGATTGTGCCCAGCAGCTCTCGGATGTGTTCGCGGGTAGGGGCTGCTGGGGTGGATGGGGCGAAGGGCTGAGTTGGGGTTACCGACGGGGCCGAGGGTGCTGCCTGGGTCGTCAAAGCCGCCGAGGTCACCGCTGTTGCCGGCTTCGCCGAGTCCGCCGCCAGGGTCGATGTCACGGCACGCTGGTTGGCGTGAGCGTGCAGGATCAGCAAACCGGGGTCTGAGGCATCCACCGACACGGGGCGCCATCCGGCCTCTTCTACCTGTTGCCACCAGTGCGGCAGCGGGCGCAACGGTCCGTCCTCGTCGAGAATTTCCGGGTCAAGCAGCGCCGCAGAGAGCAGCGAGGCCACACTCACGGTGGGAATCTCGGCTATCCAGCACCGGGTAGCTGTGATCCGGTTTAGTTCTGTCACCAGCCGGGGGTCGCGGTGCAGCGAAGCACAGGCGACGACCAGATCGGCGCGCTCACGCGGTGCGCTGTGTCGGGCGGGAATGCCCCTGTCGAGCGCAAGGTCGCGCAGCAGGGTGTCGGTTTCGACGCAGGTCCACCTCAATGTGGCGGCCCGGTCGGGATCGACTGCGCGGAGGGCAGACAGGGCGGCCTCGCGCACCAGTCCGGTTCCGCAACCGAGCTCAATCACGTCGGCATGGTGTGGTAATTCGCGCAGCGTGCGGACCAGATCGCGGCGTGCCGCCTCAAAACCAGCGGAGGACAGCAGCAGTGCCTGGGGAGATAACTCGGGATGCTCTAGCAGTGCGGTGGCCCGAACGCGGCCGGTGAGGCAGTCGGCGAGCAGCTGGGCATATTCCTGCGGCACCTCAACTGGTTCAGCGCGGCGATGGTGCGCTCGCCAGGCGTTGGCAACCGGTTCCAGTCCCGGACGCACGTCGGCGTCGTTGACTAGGGCGCGCGCGTTCATCAGCAGCGATTCCTGCCATGCCAATGAGCGAGGACGGGTGGCGGTGGAACTCGACACGGGCATCGGGGGAGACGCTGCGCGGAGGCCCGCAGAGGGTTTTGCGGTGCTATGCGGGGTGGTCTCTAGCGTGGACGGGGTTGCGGGCCGGCTCAGGTTGAGCGTTACATCTGAATCAAGGTCAAGCGTGTCCGCCACAGAGGTGAGGATCTGATCAGTGAGGTCCGTGCTCAGCACACCGTCGGGGTGGTCGAGACGGATTTCTATCCCGTCGCCCTGATGCGCAACCTGGCAATCGATGAGCACCCCTGGGGTTCCGGTCACCGACCACACTGGCCGCAGCATGCCGTCAGCGAGAGCACGTGCGGAGGCCACCCCGATGGTGCTGGTAAATACCACCGGATATGCGGCTCGGCCAGCACGGATGATTTCTCGACTGGTCGGCGCTTTGCCGCTGGCTGCGTGACCGAGAGCGGTGTGGACGTGGTGAATGTCGATATCCGGGCCTGCGGTACACAGCGCAAGTTCCGTAAAGTTACCGAGGATTTCCGTGTTTGTTCCCTCGGGGCGGCGCGAGACCGGCACCGTGATTCCCATTCGGGCTTGTCCGGTGAGCTGTCCGAGGGCGTTGGCGAACGCGTGCAGCAGCAGCGCTGATTCGGTGACGCCGAGCCGTTGAGCCTGGGCAGCGAGCTTCGTGACGCTTTGAGCCGTCAGCAGTAGTGATCGGCTGGCCGGTCGGACCGGACGGTTCTCGCAGCGGCGGTGGGGAAGGGCGGGGGCTGGTGGCAGGTCGCCTGCATCGGGTGCAGCGTCGAGTGCAGCCCAGCCTTCTTTGTTTTCCGCCGCACGGGTGTAGGCCCGGAACGCATCCAAGGTGGGATCTACCGGCAGGCGTCGGGGTGTTTCGGCGATGTCATCGAGCAGGCAGGTGAGCACGGTGGCCAGTGAGCGGGCATCCATGGGCAGGTAGCTGAAGCGCACTCCCACTCGGTCCGGGGAGCCGTCGGTCAGCAGTTCCATGACCGGCGATTGCTCGAGCTCTAGGTGCGGATCTCGCAGCGATTCGATCAGATTCTTGACTCGGCGAAGGGGAACGTGAACTGGGCCGGTGACGTCCTGCTCGGCATCGTCTACGCGGCGGCACCTCAGCACGTCGAGCCCGTTGACGAGCGCATGTGCCGCTGCGGATAACTGTGAGAGGTCAAGTGCGGACCCGTCCCGAGTCGCGAGCACGGTGGCGAATAACGGGGGTGTGCGGACAACTCCCACCATGCCGTCGGCGCCCAGGGCATATGCCCGTTGCAGGGCGGTGAGTGGGAACGGGCCGTGGTCTGGTTCCCATTCCGCTGTCTGGTCAGCAGTTGCCGATGGGCCAGCAGTTGCCGATGGGTTAGCCGCCGGCAATGGGTGAGCAGTCTGCGACGGATCGGCAGCCGGCGATGGGCCAGCAGTTGCCCACGGATTAGCAGGCTCAATGGGTCCAGCAGACCCAATGGGGTCGGCGGTCTCAGTGGGCTTAGCGCCGGATCGGGATGCGCGGCACAGTCGGTCCAGATCTCGCAGCTTGGGCTCTGCGAACAATTCCGCGACGGTTACGGCATATCCGAGTCGACGCAATCGTGAGCACAGTTCCGTTGCCAGCAGTGAATCACCGCCGGCGGAGAAGAAATTCTGGTCTGGATCTGGGTGCTCGATTCCGAGCACTGCGGCCCATTCAGCGGCGACAGGTCCGTCGACGCGACCGCGTGTATCCGAGTGGCTAGCGTCCAGTAAATCCTCTGCCCACCGACGGTCAGTTTTGCCGTTGCTGGTGAGTTTTAGCTGGTCGGCATGGGCGAACACCGCGGGGACCATATATCCGGGCAGTCGGGAGCTGAGTGCGGCGGTGAGTTCAGTATCGGAGGGACTATCGCCGACCAGGACTGCGCCGAGGGCGGACCGGTTGCGGATCGGAACCACCACGGCGTCGTGCACACCGGGCAGTTGCCGCAGCGCATGCTCGACCTCTCCGCATTCGATGCGATGCCCGCGCACTTTGACCTGGGTATCGCTGCGTCCGAGGAAGACCAGGATCGCGCCGGGCAGCCACATCCCCAGGTCCCCGGTGCGGTACCAACGTTCTCCGTCGGCCTCAAGAAATCGGTCAGAGGTGAGGTCCGGGTTACCGCGGTAACCTGCGGCAACTCCTGCCCCGCCGATCCATAGCTCACCGGCGACGCGGTCAGGACAGTCGCGGCCTTTCGCATCGGCCACTTTGTAACGCTGACCGGACAGCGGCACCCCGTAGGGGATCGACGACCAGGCGGGGTCGAGATCGGCGGGCGAGGTGATCACGAATTCGTTGGACCAGATCGCTGCTTCAGTGGCTCCGCCCATTGCTACCAGCGTTGCCTCGGGGGCAGTTTTGGCGAGGCGGCCCGGTAGGCCCAGGTCGATCCAATCCCCCGAACACAGCACACGACGCAACCCCAATGGGTGCTCAGCGGCCACGCATAGCATTTCGGCCAGGTTTGGTACCGAGTTCCAGATGGTGACCTGGTGAGCGCGAATCAGTTCAGCCCAGCGAAATGCGTCGCGGCGCGAATCTTCCGAAATCAGGACCACTGCGCCGCCGACGAAGAGCGGACCGAAAATGTCGTACACACTCAGGTCGAAGTCCAAGGCGGAGACGGCCAGGCTGCGGTCGGTCGGCCCGACGTGGTTGCGCGCGTTCACATCGGCGATGGTGTTGGAGGCACTGCGGTGGCGGATCTCAACACCCTTGGGTTCACCGGTGGAACCGGACGTGTAGATGATGTATGCCAGCTGGCCATCGGGTACATCGACGGGTTGGGCGAGCTCTTTGCTGCCTGATTGAGCGAGCTCGGTGCTGCCTGGTGTGGTCAGCCCCTTACCGTCGGGCTGGGTGAGAAATTCGGCGTCGATGAGAAGGGTCATGTCCGAGGCGGTGCGGATGCGTTCTACGCGGTCCTCGGGTTGGTCAACCCCTAGCGGAAGGTAGCAGCAGCCCGCGTAGAGCACGGCGAGCACCGCTATCACCTGGTCGGGGCCTTTGGGTAGCCGCACACCCACGACGGAACCCGGGTTGGTTTTGTCGGCAATCCGGGCCGCTAGCTGTTTCACGGCGGTGAGCAGCTGGCGGTAGGTCATGGATCCGTGCGGGTGGTCGGGGTGATCGCCAGGGTCCCACAGCAGCGCGGGGGCATCCGGGGTGCGCTGTGCCGCGTCCAGGAAAGGCGCGTGCAAAAGTCCGGCGGCGACGGGAGGTGTCGAGTTGACTCGGTGGCGTTCAGCGAGGGTTTGCGGCGGCAGGGTGATGAGATGGTCGAGGTCTAGCGCGGCATCGTGTGGATCTGCGGTAGCGAGGGTGTCTAGAGCGGAGCTGAACGTCGCAAACAGCTGTGTAGCGACATCGTGGTGGAGGGTCCCGCGCCTGATGTCGAATGAGATAGTGATGCCAGCCTGCGAAAACCGGATGATCTGGCAGTCGAGGATGACCTGGGGTGTGGAGGAACGAACGCAGCGGAACTCGCCCAGGATGGAGACCACGTCCGGAGGAAATAGCGGGGTGGTGGGCGCATAGGTGAACACGTAGGGCGATAGGCCGCGATGGCCCTCGGTGGCTAGGGCGTGTCGGAGCTCATCGGAGGCGTCCACGCCGCGCACCAGGCGGTGCCGCAGTTCGTGGCCTGCTCCGGTGGCTAAAGTGGCTAGGTTCTCGGCGGGTATGGATCGGTACGCGAAGGTCCGGGTGCGGTCGGCGACGTGGTCTTCGCTGCCGCGGGTATCTACCCCGGTGACCGTGAGGATGAACTCCGGCACCGATGACCATCGGCGCACGCATTCCTCGAAGGTGGCGAGCACGAGGGCGGTGGGGGCGACTCGGAGTTTGCGCGCGTAATCGCTGATTTTCTGCCACTGTTCGAGTGGCATGAGGCGTTCTAGTCGGTCAGTAGCCGGTGGTGTGCTCGGCTGGGCGCCTGGTAGTTCCGGGGCGGGCAGAAGAGCGTTGCGGCGTGGATCGGGCGCGTGGGTGTCTGGTCGCTTGCCCCGTTGGCGCAGACTGCTGCTGAGGTCGGCAAAGGTGTATCGGGGGGCCGTGGAATCGGGTTTCTTAAGGCCTTCGGCGAGGTCTGCGGCCATGCGGCCGAGGCCGGCGAGATCGGTGACGATGAGGGAGGCCAGTAGATGAATGGTGGTGGTTCCGTCGGGCAGGAGCGATGCCTGAACGGTCCAGGTTCGCCCGGCTGCGAGGTCGACAGGGAAGTGCATGAGGCGGTTGCGGATGTGTTCCACGGCGGCGTCGGGATCTGCGTGGGCTCGCAGGTCATGTACCTGCAGGGGGAGTGTCTGCGGTTCTTGATCCACAAGGTGGGTGGGGTCGGGTATGGTTGCCCGCAGTGACGGGTGGCGGTGTAAGCGTTGCAGAGCCACCTCTAGTGCTTCGGGTGCGATGTGGTTGCCGCCGAACTCGATATAGCCCAGACAGTGTTGACCGCCTAGGGGTTGATTGGGGTCGGCACCGACCGCGTACGCCGTTTGGATGGGGCTGGCTGCAAACACGCCACTCATATGTCTCCGCACATCACTTCTAGATGGTTAGCTAAGGCTAACCTAACTAACGGTAGTCCCTGGGGTGACACCTCCCCCAAAAAAGTGGCAGTAGCCAGGCCTCATGTGCGACCGATTGGCGTTCTGCCACCCCCATTGGCAGGCGGTCACGATTGGTAACCGCGCCCACACCGTACCGTTACTGAGAATCGTTTGCAACAATGTGAATTGACTGGGAGTGGCCCGGTATTGCGGTGGGAACGGGTGGCGGCAAGGGTGGGAGTAGCGGCAGCGGTTGCAGGTGGGGTGGGGGCGGTCTGCGCAGACCGCGTCTCATATATAGGGTAGCCTTGCTTAAATAAGAAACATACCTGTAGCGTAATCCCCGTGCTGGGTTGGTCCTGCTCGTGCAGGGTCCAGTTCCGGTGATCTCGGTCCGGTCCGCTCCGGACTCATAGACACCGGTCCCACCGACGCGGCATTGCACACGCTCCCTGAGTCCCCTGGAAGGATCTCCATGCCCATCCCTGTCCCGACCCGGGAATACAACCTCGATACTCAGGACAGTGTTGACATTGACCTGTTGGGCGTCGGCTTCGGCCCGTCAAACATGGCCTTGGCAATTGCGCTGCAAGAACAGGGATGGGCAAGCGCCTCAACCGACGTCAATGCGACCGATCACCAGCAGACATTCGGTTCCGACCGCGCGCCCCGCGCCCTGTTCTTAGAAGCATCCACCGAAACCACGTGGCACCCGGGCCTGCTCTTCGAGGACGCCAGCCTCCAGGTGTGCTTTGCCAAAGACCTGGTGAGCTTCCGCAACCCCACCTCACCCTTTAGCTTCCTGAACTTCCTGGTCGACCAAGGCCGAGTGCACGACTTCTTCAACCGCGGATCCTTCGCCCCGCTGCGCGTGGAATTCATCGCCTACCTGCGCTGGGCCGCCGAACAGCTCGGCCAGTGGGTCCGCCGGGGTGAACGCGTCGTAGCGGTACGACCGCGGCGTCGAGACGGCGAGATTATCGGCTACGACGTGGACTCCGTGACCGGCGACGGGAACATCACCACCCGCCGAGCCCGGCACGTGGTGATTGCAGCCGGACTACGCGCCCACCTTCCCGAGGACTTCCCCGACCACCCCGCCGCCTTCCACAGTGGCGAATATCTGCACCGCATCGGCGACCTGCGCGACGTGCGCACCGCCGTCGTGATCGGAGGAGGCCAGAGCGCCGCTGAAGCAGCCCTAGAAACCCACCGTCGTTTCCCGAATGCCACGGTTCACCTGGTGCACTCCAGGTTCGGGCTGATCCCCTCCGACGCCACCCCCTTTGCCAATCGCATCTTCGACAACCCGTCTGTCGACACCCTCTTCCATGCGCCGGAGCACGTACGCGACCGCCTGCACAGAGTGCACGCCAACACCAATAACTCGGTGGTTCATGAGCACACCCTCCAGGAACTCTACGACGCCTGGTACATCGGGTCGTGGACGGGTCGTGAACAGCTCGTGCTGCACGACGTTTCCACAGTGCTGGGGGTGACGGTGACGGAATCCGCTGCATCCCAGGAAGCCGCCGCACACTCCACCGACAGCGCCCCCTTGCGCGTTGATGTTTTGCATGAAATGGATGGCACACAGATCAGCATTGACGCCGACCTCGTCGTGGCAGGCACCGGCTACGAACCCGTCGATCCCTCCGCCCTGCTGGGCGAAGCCGCCGCGGAGCTGGTGCGCGATCACGCCGGACGCCTACGTGCCGAGCGTGACTACTCGCTGATCTGGAATACCCAGGCTTCGGCGAAGCTGTTTGCTACGGGGGTCACTCAGCACCAGCACGGACTGTCTGTCACGCTCCTGTCCAACATTGCGCTGCGCGCCGGGGAAATTATTGAGGCGCTGCACCCAGTCATCGCGGAACCGGAGAGCCGGCCTGTGAATGCAGAACACCTCAGTGCTGTGGCTTTAACCGGCCAGGGCCTATGACGCCCGTACTCACCCCCACCGTTCAAGAGGACGGGGACACAACCAGCCACGACACTCGCCGGGGTCTTGAACCCAACGACCCCAGGGCCGTGCTCGGAGCGGTCACCAGCAGTGCTCGACGACGCGTGATCGGACTGCTTGCGCTGATTGCCACTTTGGTCATGGTGTGCCTGCTGTCGCTCGCATTGGGGGCCCGAGACATCGGCATCAGCACGGTGGTGCGCACCATCATGTCCATGCTGTCGGGCAACACACCTACCGGATACGACGCCGTGGTCATCGCCAACGAGCGTCTGCCCCGAACCATTGTGGGTCTGCTCGTCGGGCTGTGCCTCGGGGCAGCCGGCGCGATCATGCAAGCCATTACCCGCAATCCGCTGGCCGACGGAGGAATCCTCGGGGTCGAGCTGGGCGCGGCCTGCGCGGTGGTATTCGGCATCGTGTACCTGAACCTGACCAGCACGTTTGCCACCTTCTGGTTTGCTCTAGTCGGGGCGATGGCGACTGCTGGGTTCGTCTATGCGGTCTCCCGCTGCACGCGGTCGCTGTCCTCCGGGGTGTCGCTGGTGATTTCCGGTGCCGCCACCGCGGCGATGCTCGGGGCGCTCATTAACCTGCTGATTATCCGCGACGAATCAGCCTTTTCCCGCTACAAATTCTGGTCCATCGGTCAGGTGGCGGGACGCGGCGACACCCTCGGGGAGCTGTGGCCTTTTGCCGTGGTCGGGCTGATCCTCGCCCTTTTCAGCGGGCCGACCTTAAACGCGCTGTCGCTCGGTGAATCCGTGGCAGCGGGTCTCGGGGTGAAGGTGCACCGGGCTCAGCTGTGGACCGCGTTTGTTGCCGTGATGCTCTGCGCAGCGGCAGTGGCAGCAGCCGGACCGATTGCGTTTATCGGGTTGGTCGGAGCCCATCTAGCCCGGCTCGTTGTTGGCGCTGACCAGCGGATTTTAGTGCCATTTGCGATGCTGTTTGGAGCCACCGTCTTGGTGGCAGCCGATGTGCTCGGACGATTGGTCCCAGGTCAAGGCGAAATTGCGGTCGGGATTATGACCGCCGTCGTGGGGACTCCGTTCTTTATCGCGTTGGCCCGTACCCGGAGGCTGGTGGAGGCATGACCAGCACCCTTGCGCCCGCCCCAGTTCCCGAGCAGGTCAGGACCTCCGCCCAGGTACTGGACATGCTGCACGCTCAGCGCCGTCGCCGCCGCACCCGGGCACTTATCACCGCGAGTGTTCTCACCGCGATCCTGCTGATCGGCATGATCGCCGAAATTGTGGTCGGTGGCAGTGCGCGCATTGAGCTCTCTGAGATCCCGGCGGCGGTAATCGGACAAGGGGAGGGCCTTGCCGACTTCGTGATCTTTGAGACCAGACTTCCGCGTGCTCTGGCAGCGGTGCTGGTTGGGGCATTGTTTGGGCTATCCGGGGTGATGTATCAGCGGCTGATCGGCAATGTCTTGGCGACCCCCGACATTATTGGGGTGTCTGCCGGAGCCAGCACCGGCGCCGTGATCGTGATTGTCTCGGCGGCAGCAAGCGGGGTGGCGGTGCAGGCCGGGGCCCTCATGGGCGCGGCCTTGGCAGCCGCCTTGATTTTCGGACTCAGCTGGAGCAAAGGCTCATCCACCTACCGCCTGGTGCTAGTCGGCATTGGTGTTGGTGCATGTTTCTCTGCTATTACCAGTTATTTACTGGCCTTCGCGGGAACCGAGGTGTCAAACCGGGCGATGCGCTGGCTCATCGGTTCTCTATCCGGGGTGCAGTGGGCCGACATTACCCCACTGGTGATCACCCTGGTCATTGGAACTTTAGCTGCACTCATCATCGGCCCGTCGCTGGAAACAATACGGCTGGGTGACCCTTTGGCCGCAGCCCTTGGCACTCGGGTTCAGTTACTGCGTATTGCGGCACTGGTGCTTGGGGCAAGCCTGGCTGCCATCGCCACCAGCGTCTCGGGTCCGGTCGGATTCATCGCGCTGGTATCCGGTCCGATTGCGACCCGGCTATTTCCGGAGGGAGGAGTGCTGCCAGCCGCATTAGTTGGCGCAACACTGCTGGTGCTCTCCGACGTCACCGCCCAGTCGGCTCCTGTGATCAGCCCAATCCCCACCGGGGTGCTTACCGGTCTCGTCGGGGCTCCAATCCTGATGTTCCTGCTCATGAAACGGAAGGCCAATAGCCGATGACCACCGTACGCCGCCCATTGGACAGCACGGTCACCGACGCCACGGTCATCGACTCTGCGGTCGCTGGTTCCACGGCGACCGGTTCCACAGCGACTGATTCCACGCTCACCGCGCCGAGCCTTTCCGCACACCACCTCGCCGTCGGGTACGGGAACACCCTCGTGATGACCGAGCTCGATCTTGAGATCCCCACTGGTCAGATCACGGCTCTGATTGGCCCCAACGGATGCGGTAAGTCGACACTGCTGGGAGCTATGGCCCGGCTGCTGCCCGCCCGGCACGGCGCCGTCTACCTGGATGGTGCTGCGATTCATCGCCTACCCACCCGGGAGGTCGCCAGAAAGCTCGGTCTGCTACCGCAGGCACCCATCGCCCCGGAGGGCATTACCGTAGCTGAACTCGTCCGTCGGGGCCGGCACCCCTACCGGCGATTCGGTGCCGGGACCAGCGAGGACGATCAGATCGTGGCGCAGGCCCTGGTGCGTACCCACATGGGCGAATTCGCAACCCGGCCCGTGGATTCACTGTCGGGCGGTCAGCGTCAACGGGCCTGGATCGCGATGGCGCTCGCCCAACGCACCCCGCTGCTGCTGCTGGACGAACCCACCAGCTATCTCGATATTGCACACCAAATCGAGGTGATGGACCTTCTGGTGGAACTCAACCAGGCAGGAACCACCATTGTGGTGGTGCTGCACGACCTCAATCAGGCTGCTCAATACGCCCATACCGTCGTCGTCCTCAAAGAGGGGACCATTGTCGGGCTGGGCCGTCCGCATGAGGTGATCACCAGCTCGTGTGTGCACGACGTCTTTGGGGTGCGGGCACGGGTCATCCCAGATCCGGATACCGGCTCCCCCCTGGTGTTGCCGCGCAGCCGCCACGATGCGACACCGTCTTAGACCTGACTATCTGTATGGCCGACCTTGTCTACACCTCGACCCGATATGCATCCCAATGTTGTCGTCCTGAGAGCCTGCCCGTCGCCTCGACGCCCCAGGTAGGCGGCATCCGCTGGATCCCAGCACCCCACCCCATTGCGGCCAGGACACCCTGATCCCGCACCCTCCCCACCACCCCACCAAGGAGTGAGACCACCATGATGAGAATGACCCGACGTCGAGTTGTCGCTGCCGCGGCAACTCTCGTGCTGAGCGCCGTCGGCCTCACGGCCTGCGGATCGAAGTCCGAGCCCACCCCGTCCGCTGCACCGTCCTCGGGCGCAGCCTCTGCCTACCCGATGACGCTAGAGAGCCCGTTTGGAAAAACGGAGCTGAAGGAAAAGCCCAAGCGGGTCGCCGTGGTGTCGGATATTGATCTCGACATTGCCCTAGCGCTGGGCATTAAACCGGTGATCAGCCCCCGATACGGGGATGCCAAGCTGGAACCGTGGGAAGCCCCCGTGGTCGAAAAGCTCGGCGGTGACCTCACCACCTACAACTCCACCGACGGTGTGGATTTTGAAGCTATCGCGGCTGCTAAGCCCGACGTCATCCTCGCCACCAGCGGATGGTCCCTGGATAAGGACTACGCCCAACTGTCGAAGATCGCCCCGGTCGTTTCCTACCAGGGCAAAGACGGGCTGAGTGCGATGACTTGGGATCAGCGAACCAAGGAAGCGGCCAAAGCCCTGGATGAGACGCCCAAAGCAGAGGCCGTGATCGCAGAGGTCACCAAGAAGTTTGACACCGCGAAAGCCGCGCACCCCGAGTTTGCGGGCAAGTCCTTCACCTACGCGGTGATCCATCCTCAGCAGATCACCTATGAGTCCTACAAGGGCGGCGACGTCAGTTTCTTCACCCGGCTCGGCTTCACCCAGCCGGAGATGGCCTCCAAGTTCGGGGCGAAGAACAACGGCGTCAGCCGGGAGAACCTGGACGTGCTTGATTCCGACATCCTGCTGATCGGCTACCCCTTCGGCGACGAGGGCCTGATGAGCCGCGAGAAGCTCGAAGCTGACCCCCTATTTAAGCAGCTCAAGGTGGTGTCTGGCGGTCACTACGCGGTGGTTCCCGACGAGATTGCCTCCCCATTGGCCTACCCGACCCCGCTCAGTGAGCCCTGGCTGGTGGACCAGTTGGTGCCGATTCTGTCCACCGCTGCCGCGGGAAAGAAGTGATTACACGATGACAGGTGGGTCCCTCGCGACGGTGGTGCCGCTGCCGATTGACGGTGTGGTGCCATACCCCGATGAGTACATCGAGCGCTACCGTGCCAACGGCCTGTGGATAGGCCAGACCCTGGATGCGTTCCTGCGCGAAGCAGTCGCGGGGGACCCACACCGTCTCGCCATTATTGACGGCGAGCATCAGATCACCTACGGCGAGCTGGATCATCTGGTCGCCCGCGCCGCCACCCTGCTGCGAGGTCGTCTTCAGCTGAGTCGCGGAGACCGGGTAATCGTCCAACTGCCCAACATCTCCGAGTTTGTGATCATCACATTTGCCATGTTCCGGCTGGGCGTCATCCCCATCTTCGCGCTGCCCGCTCACCGCCGTACCGACCTGCTGCACTTCGCGCACACCGGCGATGCGGTGGGCATCGTGACCCGACGCCTGATCGCAGGATTCGACCATGCCCGCCTCGCCCGCGAGGTCATCGACATAGCCCCGACCATGCGCGATCTGGTTCTCGTCGATGACCTAAGAGAAGACCTACGGAACCTGCCCCCTGCCGGCACCGTGGCGGTCTCACCCGCCGACGTGGCCTTCCTGCAACTTTCCGGGGGAACCACCGGAACCCCTAAACTCATTGCCCGCACCCACGACGACTACCTATTCTCCGTGCGGGAGAGCGCACGCATCTGCGAACTCGGGCCGGACAGCCGCATGCTGGTGGCCATCCCGATTTCCCACAACTTCACGATGTCCTCCCCCGGCATCCTGGGCATCATTCACGCCCGCGGCTGCATGGTGCTCACCGAGGACCCCAGCCCGGCCACCGCCCTGGAGCTGATCGCCCGCCACCGCGTCACCATCGTCCCGACCGTCCCGCCCCTAGCAATCGGCTGGATGAACTCGCCAGAGATTGAACACGCCGACCTGAGCAGTCTTCGAGTTCTCCAAGTTGGCGGAGCCAAGCTCAGCCGCAGCGTCGCCACCCGCATTGAGCCCACCTTCGGTTGCCGCCTCCAGCAGGTCTTCGGCATGGCGGAAGGCCTGGTCAACTACACCCGGATAGACGATGACCTCGACACCATCGTCTCCACCCAAGGTCTGCGGATCAGCCCCGCCGACGAAGTACGGGTCGTAGATGAGCGCGATCAGCCGGTTCCCCCGGGTACGCCGGGCGCGCTGCTGACCCGCGGGCCCTACACCATCCGCGGATACTTCCGGGCTCCCGAACACAATGCGCGCTCGTTCACCCCGGACGGGTTCTACCGCACCGGCGACCTGGTGATCGAACGCGAAGATGGGTACCTCACCGTCGTGGGCCGGGTTAAAGACCAGATCAACCGCGGTGGCGAAAAGATTGCCCCGGAAGAAGTAGAGAACGCGCTGCTTGCCCACCCGGACATCCACGATGTCTCCGTCACCGGCATCCCCGACGAGGTTCTCGGTGAGCGCATTCACGCGCACATCGTGCTGCGTCGGACGGGTCCCGGTCAGGGGCAGCAGAGCGGGCAGGGGGTAGACGATGGCGCCGATGGCGCGAGCGGGGGCTCGGCTGGCCCCGATGTGAAGGCTCGCAGCCTGCGGCCCGTGGATCTGCGGCGGTTCCTCGCCGCGCAGGGCCTAGCCACCTACAAAATCCCGGACGTATTTGCGCTGGTAGAAGCCCTGCCTGAAACCGGTGTCGGGAAAATCGACCGCCGTAGGCTCAGCCAGGCCCCAGGCGCACCGCCTCGTGACCTCGGCCAGATCAGCGCCGATGACATCAGACCCGACCAGGAGTGATCGGTCTCGGCGCAACTAGCCCTCACCAGATCAGCCCCAACCCAACCAGAAAGGACCTCATGCCGCCGTCTAACACCGCGCTCACCCGCGCCCGCGACTTCGTAGCCCAGGTTGTTCCCGACGACATCTCCGAGGCAACCGCCGAGGAAGACCTGCGAGATTACGGCCTCGACTCGGTGCGCGCGATTGACCTGATCGCCCTCGTGAATGCCGCAGGAGGCGAGCTCGGATTCCCCGACCTCGCTGGCGGCCCGACCCTGACCATCATCGCCTCCGCCCTGGAGGCCTCCGATCCGGAAGGACCCCGATGACCACGAACCCCTTTGACGACGAGGACGGCGTCTTTCTCGTACTGATCAACGACGAAGAACAGTATTCACTGTGGCCCGCGTTCGCTGAGGTCCCCTCCGGCTGGAGTGTGGTGCTCGGCGAGTCATCACGCGCAGATGCCATCGCCTATGTCGAGGCGAACTGGACGGATCTGCGTCCACGTTCACTGCGTGAGGCACTGGCTGGGAGTACCTCATGAGCGCCGCACCGATCCAGTACGTCGACTATCCGGTGCGGATCCGTGACGTTGAGGTGGTGCGCACCACCGTGCTGTCGGACACCATGATTCGGCTGACCTTGGGCGGGCCGGGTGCCGACGGCTTTGAAAGCGCCATCTTTGATGAGCATGTCAAGCTCATTTTCCCCGACCCTGACACTGGTGAACTGCGCCTTCCTACCCCGGATGGCGATGAACTGGATTGGCCCAGGCCGGTTCCGACGTCGCGGGAATACACGGTGCGGGCCTACCGTCCTCAAAGCCGTGAAATCGATATTGATTTCGTTGTGCACGAGGTCGGTTTGGCCTCGGATTGGGCGCGTGCGGCGGTCCCGGGCGATCGCGTGCACGTGGCGGGTCCTCCGGGAGGTTACCGGATCAGCGACGACTACGACTTTTATGTGCTTGCCGCTGACGAAACGGCTCTTCCTGCGGTGGCCCGGTGGTTGGAGGAGAGTCCTCGTGACCGTCGGGGAGCTGTGGTGATTGAGGTGGCTGGGCCGGGCTCTAAGCAGCCGCTCGAGGCGCCGGAGGGTGTGAGCGTCACCTGGGTCTACGGCGGACATGTCGCCTCCACGGTGTTGGAAGATGCGACCCGCGCGGTGGAGATTCCTGAGGGTGCGGAGGTTTTTGTGTGGCTGGCCGGGGAAGCGGGTGCCATTAAGCCGCTTCGCCGCTGGGTGCGTCAGGAGCTGGGTCTGACCAAGGAACACTCCTCGATTACCGGCTATTGGAAACGCGGCAGCGCCGACACCCACGAACATCTCGACGACGACGAGTAAGCGGTCGCGACGATTAATCCGAGCTGACTTTGCGTCCGCGTCTGTGACGAGACCACCTGTTCCTTCCCCCCTCACCACCAGGATGTTTTCTTCGTGACCAGTACTGTTCCTTCCCCATACGCCGATTCCCGTCCGAACCCGGACCGACGGCCAGAATCTGCCGTGCATTCATGTGATGCCGCGTTGGTCGGATCGGATGCAGTGTCGGAAGAGGTTTTGGCGTTGAGTCCGGCTCAGCGCAGCATCGTCGATGCCCAGCTGCTGGACCCGGATTCCGATGTGTTCGTGGTGGCTGACCGGATCGATATTCGTGGGACGGTCTCGACCACTCTGTTGGCACGGGCGATTGAACAGACGTCGGCGGGCACAGAAGCGTTCGGAACCCGTGTCCGGTGTGATGAGGTGACGGGTGAGCCGTTCCGTATGGCTGGGCCGGTGCAGGCGCGGGTGCGCATCTATGACGTGTCTGCGCAGGCTGATCCCCAGGCGGCTGCGCAGCAGTTGATTGAAGCGGAGCTTGCGCGGGGCGCGGGCGGTTTGTCGGCCCAGGAGCTGGTTGGGCACCTGGTGGTGCGGCTGAGTGCGGGGCACGTGGTGTGGTTGATGCGCTGCCACCATGTGATGGCCGATGGGTACGGGTTATCGCTAGTTGCCCAGAAAGTTGCCGAACGTTACCGCGAATTGGCGGCGATGGACGCGGTGCAGGGCGCGGCAAGGTCCGTTCCGACCGGTGCAGAAACCGGATCGGCGCGCACTGTGGACGACGTACCCATGGGCGACTGGCAGCCCGGATTCGGATCCCTTGAGACCTTAATCAACGCCGACATTGAGGCGGCCAGGACCGCCGACTCATCGGTCATCGAACCGGTGCTGGATCGGGCAGTGGCATCGCTTTGTGTCGACGGACAGGTGCCCACCGTCTCCGGCCGTAGCGTCCCGGCAGTGCGCCGTGCCATCGGAATCGATGTGGTGCTCGACCCCGACGCCACCAAAGCCATGACCCGGATTACTACACGCGAACGCAGCCTCACCTGGGCTGACATTCACACCGCGCTGTACGCTGCCTTCGCTGCCCGGGCCGCAGGAACCGACGCGGTGGTGCTCGGCATCCCCTTCAGCGCGCGTGGAACCCGGCTGGCGGCGCTTACCCCGTCGATGTCTGTGACGGTGCTGCCGCTCCCGGTGCGAATCGATCCGCAGCACACGATCAAAGAGCTCGCCCGAGATGTCGGCAAGGACCTATCGAGTCTGCGGCGCGTCCAGCATCTGCGCGGAGAACAACTCGCCGCCGACCTCAAAGTGCCCACTCTTCTGCGCGGACCGGGAGTAAACCTCAAGCCATACACCCCGACCTTGGACTTTGGCGTTGCCCAGGGGAGGATGCGCACCGAAACCGCAGGTCCGGTGGATGACCTGGATCTTTCCATTGCCGCTGGTCCGGACGGTCTGACTCTGCGCCTCGAGGCCAATCCAGACGCCTACACCCACCATGAACTCACCGAAATTGCTGCACGTTACCGTGGATTTGTGCAGCAGGCGCTGGAACATCCTGATCTGCCGCTGGGACGAATCCCGGCTCTGCCGGTGGGAGACACAGGCGCGGACGCCTCTGAGCCGCTGCCCGAGAGCGGTTTTGCGCTGGTCGATGTCTCTCATGCGCTCGCCGCCGCAGCCCGACGCTACCCCGATGACGTCGCCGTGCGCAGCGGACATGACAACCTGACCTTCGCCGACCTGCACGCCCGCGTGCGCCTCCTTGCGGAGCGTTTGGCACACGAAGGAGCGGGCCCGGAACGGGTGGTTGCAATTGCGCTACCCCGCGGCATCGACCTGGTGGTCGCCATCCTTGCGGTGCTGGAAACAGGCGCCGCATTGACCCCGGTGGACTTGGGATATCCGCCGGAACGGATCACCTACCTGCTGGATGATTGTGACCCGGTGCTGGTGCTAGCCAGCGGGGATACCTGGGTTGCGCAGCATCCACGGGCTTTTCTGATCGACGGTGAGCCTGGGCGGGGCGGACGTGACCTGGACGATGTGCACGGATCGGCTACCCGGTCTGAAGAGGCCGTCGGAGACCAGCACCAGCTGCCCGGCACCTACCACCCGGCCTCCCTCGCATACCTGATCTACACCTCCGGTTCCACGGGCGCCCCCAAGGGCGTGGGAGTCTCACGAGGATCCCTGGCCTTTTTCCTGGCCCACCATGCAGCCACCCTGTTCGGCCCGACAGCTGAGCGGGCCGGACGCAGGCTACGGGCAGCCCACACCGCATCGTTCTCTTTCGACTCGTCGTGGGAACAGCTTTTATGGCTGCTGCTCGGGCATGAGCTGGTGATCTTTGACGAAGATGATCGGCGTGACGCCCGCGCCGTGGTCGAAGCCATCGACGAGCTGCGCCTCGACACCCTCGATGTGACCCCATCATTTGCCACCGGCCTAGTCGAAGCCGGCCTGTTAGAGACCGTTCACCGGCCAGAACTGTTCCTGATCGGCGGTGAAGCCGCTCCCGCAGATCTGTGGCAAAAACTTGCCAACTCGGATCTGCGCAGCCACAACTATTACGGCCCAACCGAAGCAACCGTCGATGCGCTGGAAGCCCCGGTGGCGGGGGAACGGCCCACGATTGGCCGGGCGCTCGCTGGCACCGATGCACTGGTGCTCGACCGGGCTCTGCACCCGGTCCCCGTCGGTGTAGCCGGAGAGCTATATCTGAGCGGCCCGCATCTAGCGCGCGGCTACCAGGGCCGACCTGACCTCACGGCCTCCCGGTTTATCGCCGACCCCCGCGGCGGTGGCGGGCGGCTCTACCGCACGGGTGACATTGTGCGGATTGAGGATGACGGGACGGTGTCCTACCTAGGTCGCAGCGATGACCAGGTGAAAATCCGCGGACATCGGGTTGAGCTAGGGGAGGTGCGCCAGGCCCTCATCTCACTCGACGGGGTGGCGCAGGCAGTAGCGGTGGTGCGCACCACCGGCGGCGCGACCCGGCTGCTCGGATTTGTAATCCCCGACGATGGGGCCCACCTGGATGCATCTGAGCTGCTGGATCGGGTACGCGGTACTGTGCCAGACCATCTGGTGCCTCATGCCCTGGGGATCCTCGATGAGTTTCCGCTGACCGCCCACGGGAAACTCGATACCGCTGCTCTTGCTGAGCCTGATCTGCCGATTGCTTCGGGCCAGGCTCCCCAGACCGACCGTGAACGAGCCGTGTGTGCGGCCATCGGGGACGTGTTGGGCAGCGAATTCGTGCCGGTTGATGTCGACATTGTGACGCTCGGTGCCGACAGCATTGCCGCGATTAGCATCGTCTCTGCTCTGCGCCGCAGAGGATGGGTCGCTCGTCCGCGGGATCTGTTTGCGGCCCGCACAGCCCGTGGTGTGGCGCAGCTGCTTCAGGAATTGAACGCCGCCTCACCGGCGTCCGATGGGCAATCCACCTCTAGGGTGTCGGCGACGGGGCCCGTTCCGGCTACTCCGGTGGTGCGAGAGCTCGAGAGATTATCCCCGAGCCTGAGTGCGGTGGCGGGCTACGCACACAGCGTGGTGCTCACCGTGTCTGACCTCGACCAGGATCGGCTGCGCGAGGCTCTGTGTGAGCTCTCCCGACGGCACCCCATTTTGCAGATGACAGTGACCGAGGGGCCTGACGGGTGGGACCTCGTCATCCCAGAGGCGGCTGCCGGCGCGACCATTAAGCCGGTCCATGACGCCGTGATCGGCGAGTCGGCGGGCGGTACCGCCACTGCTGTGGCGGCGGGGGCTGCCGTGACAGCTGTGCCGGCGTGCCCGTTTACCGTCCGCACAGGGAATGACCTGGACATATTGCGGACCCAACTAGTGGAAGACCTCGATCCGGCCTCGGGCCAGATGCTCGCGGTGGGTCTGTGCCGGGACGATTCGGAGGGCACGCGCGGATGTGATCTGGGCGGCGTGCATCGGGGTGGTCCGAAGGGCGCTACTCAGGCGGGTGTCGATGCGCCCGGCTCGGGCCAGGCTGGTATGGATGGCGATGGCTGCCGGGTGGAGATCGTGCTGGTTGCGCACCACCTGGTGATTGATGGGGTGTCGTGGCGTCTTTTGATCCGTGAGCTTTCGGAGCTGGTGGACACGGGGCACAGGGGTGCCGCAGGGGGACATGAGTCCGTCGGAGCTGATCTCAATCCGGTCGGATCCGACGTCAAATCTGCTGGATCGGATACCTCCTTCGCGGGAGTCGATGCCAATCTTGCCGGTCGTGCCGTGGATGCCGAGTGGCGTCGACGAGCATTAGCGCTGGATATCCTCTCCCTGGAGCCGGACGAAGAACACCATTGGCGCCGCATAGCCCAGAGTCCCTGTGCACTGTTCCCGCAGCCACCTGCGGCCACGCCCTGTCATCGGGTGACGCGGATTGTGCACGGCGCGGACTCGAAGGTTGCCGAAGCAGTTCTGCGCACCCTCCCGGCCTATTTACACGCACGGCCAGATACCGTGCTGGCCGGTGCTTTAACCGCAACCTTGCGGGAATGGAGCGGCGTAACTAACGGTAACTTCCTGTTGGATTGGGAAACTCACGGTCGAGATCCTTTGGTGCCCGGTGACGAGATGGCACACGGCCTCGGGTGGTTCACGGCTGAGTTCCCGATCGCAATTGACCTCGGTCTGGGCGAAGAATCCTCTAACGGCACCGCGACTGGCACACTCGCATCCGCCGACGCCACCAATCCACAGCAACTTGCCGAGGCTATCCGAGCTGCCCGCCACGCTCTGGCAAGTACCCCGCGCGATGGTCTGGGCGCTGACCGCGTTCGCGATGAGAGCGGAACCCCGATGCGAGCGCGCCCCAGTGTGCTGCTGAACTATCTAGGACGCTTTTCCGAAGAACCCCACGGAGACCACACGTCCGTGCGCCTAGCCGGTGAGCGCCCCTTTGAGGTGCATTTTCCCCCTGACCTTCAGATCGCCCATTCCCTGGAAGTGGCCGTGTTCGTGCGGCCGGAGGATGCCGGTCTGGACGTCGAATGGAGCTTTGCCCCGGAGCTCGCCGTCGAAGCGGACCGGATCATTGCCACCTGGGAACGGGCACTGAGTGCGCTCACCTCCCTCGCGGATCGCATCGCCGAAAACCCCGCGGGAACGCCACCCACCCTCATACCCGAGGAGGCAGCCGCAACGGGTCTCGACCTCACGACGGTGCGCCGCTGCGAACGCGAGTACGGTCCGCTCCTAGACATCGCGCCGCTTTCACCGATGCAAGAAGGTCTGCTCTTCCACGCGCTCAAAGACGGTGACCAGGACGTCTACCTCACGACCACCACCGTCCACCTGGAGATGGCCCCGGACCGTACGGGCCGTCGGGAACCGATTGACCCCGAGCTCATCGCCCAAGCGGTCCGCGTCGCGGTCACGAACAATCCCCAGCTTGGCGCTGCATTTGTGGTCGGTGCAGCGGAGGGTCCCGTGCAGTTGATTCCCCGGGACCCCACGGCGCAGGTGAGCGTGCACGGCCTCAACGCTGGCGCCGATATGGAGTGTGCCGATCAAAACACCGCGGATAGGCAGTGCAGCGATTCCGACATCGACCGCCTCCCGGACACTGGCCGCGTCCCCGACCAGTTCATCGCGCAGCTAACCCAGTCGGAACTCGCTCGCCGGGTTGACGTGTCGAGGCCGCCGCTGCTGCGCGCACATATTGTGCGCACCGGCAGGCATACGGCAACCCTGGTGTTGGCCGCCCATCACCTGCTGATGGATGGGTGGTCCACGCCGCTGCTGATCGACCAAATCCTCGCCGAAACCCGTACAGCGCCGGGGACGATGATCCGCACGGCCCCGGGTGCGAGTCAGGCGCTGGGTGTGAGTCAGGCGGCGGGTGCGAGTCATGCGCCGGGCGGGAGCGAGGGATGGCTCTGCCTGCGGCGTGCACTCACGGCCCAGCAGCATCGCGATGACCAGGATGCTCGGCGTGTATGGGCCGAGTATCTCGATGACGTGTCCGGTGGAACTGTGCTTGGCGGTGATCAGAACCCGAAGAACCATATGGCACCCGTCATCACCGAAACGATTGCTGTTCCGCTTGCCGCCGACGATGGTGCGGCGCTGGCCACGACTGCCCGCACCGCTGGGCTGACCATGTCAACCGTGCTGACCGGAGCGTGGGCGCATGTCGTGGGTCGCGCTCTCGGGCGTACCGACGTGGTGGTCGGCGTGACCACGTCCGGGCGCAGCGCAGCGGTGGAGGGCATCACCGAGGCGATTGGGCTGCTGTCTGCCACGGTTCCCGCGCGGTACCGAATGCGCCCCGACGAACCGTTTGAGGATCAGCTGCGCCGCTTCCAGAAACAGCGCGCTGAGCTGCACGAGGTGGAGTCGCTACCGCTCGCAGAGATTGAGTCCACCGCCGGGGTGGGATCGCTTTTCGACACCCTGGTCGTGGTCGAGAACTATCCAGCGGGAACTGATGACATCGCGGGTGGTGTGCGAATCGCCGGGATCGAAGCGGCGGGCGCAACGCATTACGCGGTCGGTATCACGCTGCTCCCTGATATGGCGGGCGTGCCGACCGGTCGTGACGAACGATCCGAGACCGTGCGCATTGACCTGGACTACGACCGGGCTCGGATATCGCCCACTACGGCTCGGGCATTGGCAGATGAACTGGCTGCGGTGCTCAGCGCGCTGGGCAGGAACCTGCGCCACACGCCGCTCACTGTGCCCGCCGGTTCTAACGGGGCTCCTCCTGTGGTTGAGGTTCTGGTTGGCCCGACCCCGGACCAGACTCCGGATGATGGCAACGGAACCTGCGCGGTGGTGCGCAGTCTTGTGCGGGCTGCTGAGGCCGACCCGGACGCTATTGCCGTGCGCTATCAAGATCGCGCGGTCGGCACCCGTGACTTAATCCGCTTGGCGGGTGGTATTCAGCGTGCGATCAGCGGCGTTCTCGCGTCCGCGATGGATTTTGTTGTCACTGATCCCGCCGCGATTGATCCCGCTACCACTGGTCCCGCTACCACTGATTCTGCCGCGACGGATCTTGCCGCGATCGATCCCGCCACCGGCATGGGGGCGCGGACTGTCCCTCATGGTGTGAGTGAGCGCAGGGCTGCGCTCCATGATGCCCATGAGGTTGTGGTGGCGTTAGCCCTTCCCCGCGGCATTGAGATTGTCGCTGCAATCACGGCATGCCTCGCGTACGGGGCTGCCTTTGTGCCCATGGACCCCTCGCTGCCAGCTGACCGGGTCATGGATTTGATTGCCGACAGCGGCGCTAGCCTCGTGATGGCTCCCGCCGGCAGCGACGTGGCCCGTCGTGCTCATCAAGCCAACATTCCGGTGATCGACCCGACTGATCCGGAGGCGCTGACCCCCTGCCCGCTCACCCCACGCGCGGTCCCGGGGCAATCGGCGGCATATCTCATCTACACGTCGGGATCGACGGGGCGTCCCAAAGCTGTGGTGATTACACGCGATGCGCTGGACACCCATTTTGAAGGACTGCGCACCGGACGCCACGCCGAACTGGTGGAGCGGATCACCGCGCAGCGCGGGCGCAGACGGATTATTGCGGTGCACAGCGCATCGTTCTCATTCGACACCTCGTTTATCCAGCTGCATTGGATGTTTGCCGGGCATGAACTGCTGGTGTTGGACGAAGATGAACGCCGCGATCCTGCCCTGTTTGCGGCTCGAGCGCGCGGGGCCGACGTGATCGATGTGGCCCCGGTGCTCGCCGAGCAGCTTCTGGCGGTGGGGCTGTTCGACGGGGACGACCCTCTGCCTGAGGTGTTTCTCGGCGGGGAGGCGGTGACTCCGAGGTTGTGGAGTGCTTTGCGTGACCGGGCTGATCGGACCCGGGCATTGAATCTGTACGGTCCGACCGAGACCACCGTCGATGCGCTTGGCCAGCTCGTCCACGATGCTCCGACTCCGCTGATTGGAACCCCGGTCGCGGGGATTAACGCCACGGTTCTCGACCCGTGGCTGCGTCCGGTGCCGCGCGGTGCGGTGGGCGAGCTGTATATCAGCGGAGGCCAGCTTGCACGCGGTTATGCGGGTCGGCCCGGTTTGACCGCTGCGAGCTTCGTGGCGGCTGCTGACGGAGTGCGGCGCTATCGCACCGGTGACCTGGTGCGAGTCGCTGAGGACGGCCATGTTGAATATCTGGGCCGGGTGGATGACCAGCTGAAGATTTCTGGCTATCGAATTGAACCGGGCGAGGTGGAGACGGCTCTACGTGTTCTGCCCGAGGTTGAACAGGCGGCGGCGTTTGCTGACGTTCCGGGCTCAGTAGCGGGACGGCTCCTCGCTGCGGTAACTCGCAGTAATAAAGCGAATGGAAACCTTGACCCCGACGCGGTGAAGGAGGCTCTGGCATCCTCGCTTCCGCACTATATGGTGCCCTCGCAGGTGCTGGTGCTCGACCAATTGCCGCTGACCACCAGTGGCAAAGTGAATAAATCTGCGCTGCGAGACTTGGCTGCACAGCGCGGTCGAGGCGATACCCGGGTGCTGGTGCCGCCGTCGACGCCGGAGGAAAAAGCTCTGGTCGCAGCGGTTTCTGAAACGCTCGGTGCGCAGGTATCGGTCAGTGACGATTTCTTCCAGCTGGGTGGGCATTCTCTGACGGCGCTGCGCGTGATCGGAGCCCTGCGCGGTGCCGGCTGGAGCCTTGGGGTGGCGGATATTTTCGGGCAGCGCACCTTACGACGCATCGCCACGATGATGTCTGAATCAGGGGCGCCGTCAAAGCTGATGAAGGACACCGACCGGGGGGTGACCTCGGGGTTTGTACCGATTTCTCGGGCTCAACGCCGATTACTGTTCCTCGCTGAAGTTGAGGGAGCAAACTCCACCTATACGGTGCCGGTCTCACTCGAACTGTCCGGGCCGGTCGCCCCTCAGCGTCTTGCATCGGCCTGGGAGAAGGTGGTCAGGCATCACCCCGTATTGCGCACCGTGTATCGCCGACTCGACGGTGATTTCGGCGCGCAAGTTCTCTCCGATCCGCCACCCTCATTCGCGGTCGAGGAGATTAGGATGCCGGCGGTCAATGACCCCGGGATGCCTGGGATTGGCGACCGTGGCGTCGTCGGATCAGTCGATTCTGGGGAACGGGCACGGTGCGGCCTTGACCTCCTCGAACAGCGCATCGCCCAGGAGGAGGCACGCACCTTCGACCTCTTCGATGCGCCGCCCGTCCGGCTGACCCTGCTGACCTGTGGTGCTCGGCAGGTGCTCGTGCTTGCTGCCCATCACATCGCGGTCGACGAAACGTCCATCCAGGTCATATTGGAGGATCTTTCTGCGGTATTAAACGGTAAGGAACCGAAACCTGCTGTGTCGTTCGCGGAGGCTATATCACCGACTGTTTCTTCCCAGGAAGCGGGCGGTGATCCGGAGGCATTGGACCGGTGGAGGCAACGCCTGGCAGGTATCCCGGTAGAACTGGAGCTACCCACGGATCATCCGCGCCCGGATCGACCCGGATACCGGGCGCAGACCGTGAACCTCACCGTGCCCGATGACCTGTCCCGACGCGTGAACCAGCTTGCGGCAGATCGGGGCGTCACCCCGCTCATGGTGTTGCAAACGGCGGTAGCCACGCTGCTCCAGGCGCTGGGTGCCGGTGAGGATGTGGTGCTCGGATCCCCGGTTTCCACCCGCACGGATGAGCGAGCTGCGCGTACGGTCGGTTACCTCGTGAACACGCTTCCGATCCGGTTGAACCTCAGCGACCCGACAGTGTGTTTCGCCGAGCTCGTGCAGCGCACACGGGATGCGGTGCTGGATGCGCTCGCCGACGCGCAGGTACCCTTCGACGCGATTGTTGATGCTCTCACCCCGCCCCGTGCCCTCTCTCGCCATCCGCTGTTCCAGACCATGGTGGCGATTGAAGCGCCGGTGGATGCGCACCTGAGTTTCGGTGACATCACCGCGAAAGAGCGGGAAGGTGTGGTCGATGCGGCTCGGTTCGACCTGGCCGTTCGATACCGGCCTGCTTTCGACCGGGATGCTTCTGACCGGGGTGGTGTCGCTGAGGGTGCTCAGGCTTCAGACACCTCGGCAAGACTTGCGCTCGTCGCCTCGGCAGACCTGTTCGATTCATCGACGGCAGTTGAGCTGGCTGATCGCCTCATGCAATGGCTTGACCAGGCCACCATGACCCCGCACGTGCCGCTTAGCGCGTTCGATGCCCGATTGCCTCGGGAGCGAGAGCGTCAGGCTGTGGATTCGGGTGTGCACGCCGAGGCCCTGTCGCTGCTGAGCGCGTTTGCACATCGCGTTGAGACGACGCCGGAAGCTCTCGCGCTGGTTGCAGGCGGTGACCGGATCCAGTATGCGCAGCTCGCCCGTCGAGTCGTGACGCTGCGCAATGCTCTGCTTCAGGCGGGTGTCACCTCGCAGGATCGGGTCGCTGTGGCGACCGGTCGCGGGCCAGAGCTGATTGTCGCCCTGCTCGGCGTGCTCGCTGCTGGAGCGGCTTATGTGCCGCTGGACGTTGATTATCCCGACGAGCGGATCATCACCATGTTGGATGATGCCGATCCCGCCATGGTGATCGTCGATGAGACTACCCGGGGCGCTGGTCGAGGTCGCCGCGAACTAGTGGTGGCCCGCAGCGGCGACATTGGTATCGAGCGTAGCGACGACATGGGTATCGAGCGCAGCGGCGACATGGGTATCGAGCGTAGCGGCGACATGGGTATCGAGCGTAGCGGCGAGTACGGCAGCGAGTATGGCGACGATAGTGGTGCCGGCCATGTTGGCAATTCTGGCGGTCAGTTCGCCGCCGTATATGACACTCTGGCGACAACACCAGCCAATCCACGGCAACTCGCAGAAATCCTGCGTCACTCGACCACGCCGCACGATTCCGCCGCATACGTGATCTACACATCGGGTTCGACCGGGCGCCCCAAAGGCGTGGTCATTCCGCGCAATGCGCTGGAGGCCTTTATCGCCCACGAGGTGGCCGCGCTCAACCTGAAGGCTAGCGACCGGATGCTGTCAGTCACCACGGTGTCCTTCGACATCGCCGCGTTGGAAATCTATGTGCCGCTCGTCAGTGGGGCCACCGTGGTCTTGGCTGGCCGCGAGGAGGTACGAGATCCTGACCGGCTGGCGGGCCTGATCCGTGCCGAACGGGCGACGATTCTCCAGGCCACGCCGTCGCTGTGGCGGCCACTTCTGGAAGCTCAACCCGATGCCCTCGCGGGGGTAATGGCCCTGTCCGGTGGGGAAGCGCTTCCCGCCGACCTAGCCGCATCCCTGTGCTCAGCCTGCCGGTCCGTGCGCAATGTGTACGGGCCGACCGAAGCGACAGTGTGGGCCACGGCGCAGAACGTTATCGCCGCTGAGAACCGGCCCGATCAGCTGGGCAAGGATTCGGCGTCGATCTTGCCGATCGGAGTCCCCTTTAACGGAATCCGGGCCGAGGTCCTAGATGCCCTGCTGCGTCCGGTGCCCGACGGTGTGCCAGGGGAGCTGTATCTGTCCGGTACCCAGCTCGCCCACGGTTATCTCGGGCGGCCCGACCTGACCTGCTCACGATTCGTCGCGGACCCGTATGGAAAGCCGGGTGAACGGATGTACCGCACCGGTGACCTGGTCACCCGTGACGGCAACGGCACTCTGCGCTTCCTGCGCCGCGTCGACGACCAGGTGAAAGTCGATGGTCACCGCATTGAATTGGGTGAGGTGGACGCCGCTTTGCGTGCGATCCGAGGAGTGCGACGCGCCGCCAGTGTGGTGCGAGCCGACCACACGGGCCGTGCCCGGTTGCTCGGCTATGTGGTTCCGGAACCGGGAGTGCAGCTGGATGTTCTCGGCATCCGGCAGGCGCTCGCCGACAAACTACCCGCCGCCTACATTCCCCGCAGTGTGAGTGTTCTCGACGAGATTCCTTTGACACTGAACGGGAAGATTGCGCGCAACGCCTTGCCAGACCCGGCGACCTGCGAGGACCGGCAGCTGCGCAGTCCGCGCACCGACGCTGAACGGGCCGTGGTGGATGCGGTCGCCGAGACCCTTGGCCGCCCCGATATTTCCGTGGACGATGCGTTCTTTGAACTCGGCGGAGACAGCATTTCCTCGATCCGTCTGGTTGCGCTCGTGAGGCAACGCGGATTTGTGATCACCCCCGGGTTGGTGTTCTCCCAAGGAAACCTCGCGGACCTCGCCGCCGCCGCCCAACCCCTGAACCAAGAACCTGTCCGCCGCACCCGTCGCACCAGGGCGCGTCTGAACGCGCGCGACCTCGGCGCCATCGAACGACTTTTGGAGGACCCCCGATGAGCACCCACGCCGCCGCACCATCCGCACAGGCCAATTCGGTGACCGAAGCGAGGACAGCGGGGGTCACGCCGTCCGTGATCGACGTGTGGCCGCTGACCCCGCTGCAAAACGGGTTACTGTTCCACTCTCTGTGGGAGCAGGAGTCTGGCCACACCAGCTCCTACCTGCTGCAATGCGCTGTGGAAATCGAGGGAGAGGGTCTGGAACCTGCCATTGAGCAGGCCCTTTCGGACACCCTGGATGCTCATGAGAATCTGCGTGCGGGCTTTTACCCGGAGGGTGAAGAAGGGCCCGTCCAATTCATTGTCGATAGCGCGCAGGTGCCGCTGACGGTGCTGGATCTGAGCGCCGCGAATGCGGCTCCGCGTGGGCAGGCGCCATCGCACTCTGAAGTCGCTCGAATCGCAGCCGATCAGTGGGAACGCGGATTCGATCTGGCGCGGCCGCCGTTGCTGCGGGCGTGCTGGCTGAGACTTGCCCCCGCGCGTTCAGTTCTGCTGCTCACCGCTCACCACCTTGTGCTCGATGGATGGTCGATTCCTCTGCTGCTGCAGGACATTTTGGATCGCGCGAGCGGGAATATTCCGCCCGAGGCTTCCGCCACCTACCTCGACTACCTCGACGTCGTAATGCCCGAGGATGACGCTGAACGCACAAGCCGTCACACCGACGCCGTGTGTGACACGCTTGCCGGTCTACCTGGTCCGACGCTACTTGCCCCGCAACAGATCGCGGCGGGAGTGGCCTTGGACTGCCCGGTGGAGCATCGTCGCATCAGTCTCCCCATAGGAAGAAAGTTACGCCAATGTGCACGGGAACTTGGCGTCACTCCAGCGGCGATTCTCAGTGCCAGCTGGGGAATAGCACTGGGCCGACTTACCAACGAATCCGACGTCGTCCTTGGTCTCACCGTGTCGGGGCGCAGCATCGACCTGTCCGGCGCAGACCGGATTATCGGGCTGCTCGGCAACACGCTTCCGCTGCGGATCTCGGCAGCTCCGGGCGACTCCCGGGCTGACGTCCTGCGCCAGGCCCACCGACGCTACGGCGTCCTAGCCGACGCCCAGTCCGCAGATCTCGGACAGGTGCAGACCCGCCTAGGGCACGGAACCCTATTCGATGCACTGCTGGTGGTCGAGAACTACCCAGGCGATATATCTCAGTGGCAATCCACCGACGGCGCTGTGCGAGTTACCGGAACCTGGGCGCACGACGCCACCCACTACCCAGTTTCACTGCTGGCAACCCTCGGCGAAGACCTAGTTCTGGAACTGTCCGTGCGCACGGACGTCCCCGGAGGCATCGACGGCGTCAGCACTGTTTTGCAGGCTGTTCTCAACGCTGTGCTGGATGCCCCCACATCCACGGTCGCCGCCATCACCTTCCCCGCAGCCGATGCCTCCGAGGTATTAGACGGTGGACCCGCGCCCGAAGATAACCTGGATGATCTGCTCGATCAGGTGCTCAACCGACACGCTGATGACGTTGCGGTTGTGCAGGGCGACAATGCGATCACAACAGCTCAGCTCCACGCCCAGGCTCAATGCCTGATGGACGATATATCCGCTGCTCCAGGCCGCGGGGTGGTGGGGATTTTATCCCCCCGCGAAATCACGCTGGTGGCCGGGGTGCTGGCCGCGCTGCGCACAAAGCGCCCGTTTCTCGCCTTGGATCCCACAACTCCACTCGACCGGCTGCGCGCCATGCTCAAAGATGCAGGGGCTGACACCCTCATTGTGTCCGCCGGGCAAGAATGGGTGGCACGCCAGCTCGGATTTGTCCCCGGGACCTCGCGGGTATGGCGGATGACAGGGCAACAGTCGAGCGTCCCGACAGACGAGCGTCGTTTGGCTGTCCAGCGCCATTCAGTGAATCAAGCGAACACCCACACAGACCGAGGTGCTGCCGCTGTAGGTCATCAGATTGGTGGGGGCCAATTCAGCGTTGAGGGCCAAGAAGACGCCGCCTACCTGGTGTTCACCTCTGGCACCACCGGCAGACCTAAGGGGTGCGTGAATACCCGCCGCGGGCTCACCGTGCGTCTGGCGTGGATGCGGGACCGCTTTGGCATCGGGGCGGATGACGTCATCCTGCACAAAACCCCGCTGAGTTTTGACGTGTCCGTCTGGGAACTGGTGCTGCCGCTGGTCACCGGGGCGCGGCTGGTGCTGGCACCGGACGGGGCCCACAGCGACCCCGACAGGTTGGATGCGCTGATTGCCCGCGAGGGTGTCACCACGGTGCATTTCGTACCGTCGATGCTCGGCGCCTATCTGGACCTGGTGCCTGCTCCATCCTGGAACAGCGTGCGCAGAATCATCTGCTCCGGGGAACAGTTGCCCGCGGCGCTCGCCGCGCAGGCCAGTTCCGTCGCCGCCAGCCCCGTGCACAATCTCTACGGACCCGCGGAAGCCGCGATTGACGTGACCGCCTGCGAGGATATTGCGCGCGTAGACCAGGGGGATCAGTATCGCCAAGGAGACCAAGGGAATATAGGGGCTCAGGCCGGTCAGAATGAGGTCGAGCGGTTTGAGAAGGTCGATCAGAGGGCGGGCTCTGCTGTATCGGTGAGCCGGGCTGTAGCCCCGATCGGGTCCGCCGTTCCCGGCACGATCCTGCGCGTGCTCGACAGCGCATTGCGCCCCGTCGGAGTGGGGGGCGTGGGTGAGCTGTACCTCGGCGGATGCCAGCTCGCCCAGGGATACACAGCGCAACCCGGGCTCACTGCGCTGAGGTTTATCGCCGATCCGCAGGGCAGCGGAATGCGGCTGTACCGGACTGGGGACATCGTTGAACTGGCCCCGGATGGTCTGATCTATCGCGGACGCAGCGATGACCAGGTGAAAATCCGGGGTATGCGAGTGGAACCGGCAGAGACCCGGGCCGCACTCGACGCTCTGCCCGAGGTTGCGCAGGCGGCAGTTCTGGTCGATCCCCAGGCTGGTCCGGCACTGGTAGCTCTGGTGTGCCTGAGTGGGCCAGAGCGGTCACAATCCCCGGTCTCACACGAGGTCACGCAGCTGCTCGACCGGGTACATAATGCCTTATCGAGCACGCTTTCGGAGGCGCAAAGGCCCGCCGCGATAGTGCCGGTTACATCCCTTCCGGTCACCGCGAACGGAAAACTGGATCAGCGCGAAGCCCTCCGTTTGGTGCATGAGGCCCGCTTGTCCGCGCGGGCGCAATCTACGCCCCACGCGGAGGCGGGGGTAGCCACCGATCCGCGGGCGCTTCGCCTGATGGAGATCGCCCGCGCGGTGCTGGGCCGTGATGTCGGCGGGGACCAAGACCTGTTTGCCGCGGGTCTCGACAGTATTTCCGCGATCCAGTTCGCGGCGCTGGCCAGGCGGTCGGGTCTGAGCCTCTCGCTGTCCGCCATCTTTGAACACCGCACCCCGAAGGCGCTAGCCACCGTATCCGGCGAGATCGGTTCGGAGGATCCCTCCGACGTGGACACTGTGGCCGGACAGTCCGCGACGCTGTCGCTGGTGTCGCTGTCTGAGACCGATACACGAGTGCTCGATCAGGTTGTTCCCCATCGGGAAACCGTGAGTCCGCTCGGACCTCTTCAGGAAGGTCTTTTCCTGCACACGCAGCTCGGCGGTGACGCGCTGGATGTGTACGTGGTTCAGCACCGTTTAACGCTGCGCACCGAGGTCAACGTGGATGCGCTGCGCCGTGCGGGAGACGCGCTGCTGCGTCGGCATCCCAGCTTGCGCGCCGGTTTTGTTGGGGAGGGGATGCAGGCACCGGTCGCGTTCACCATTCCCGCGGTGCCCATGCCGGTGGCAGAGTACGACCTGACCGATATGGCATTCAACGATCAGGAAGCATGGCTTGAACAGCTGACAGAGCAGCAGGTTACAGATGGTTTTAACCTTGCGAAGCCGCCGTTGATCCGGATCGTCGCGGTGCGCCGCGGCCCAGAGCACTGGCTGATCAGTATTGTTCACCACCACATCCTCACCGATGGCTGGGCGCAGACCATTTTGCTGGACGATCTTTTCCAGCTCTACGACCTGGCGTTGCACTCCTCGGGCACAGTCACTGACGCAGACCTGCCACCCACGGCTGACTACACCGAATATCTGCGGTGGGTGGCGGCGCAAGATCGGGAATCTTCCCTTGAGATTTGGCGGCGTGAACTGTCGGGGCTGGATACGCCGACCCTGGTACGACCCGAATCTGTGGTGAAACCACCCGTGCTGTCTGACACTGTCTCGCAGCGATTGGATCGCGACCTGACCGGCAAGCTGACCGAGCTGGCACGGCGTAGCTCGGTCACCCTGTCCACGGTGTTGTCCTATGCCTGGGCGCATGTGCTGCGAGGTCTCACCGGCCAGGACGATGTCGTATTCGGAACCACCGTGTCGGGCCGACCCGCTGAGATTGACGGCGTGGATCGGATGGTCGGTCTGCTCATGAACACCGTGCCGGTTCGGGTCCAGATCCATCCCGGCCACGATATTTCCCAGCAGTTACGCGAGCACCTAGCGTCTCAGGGACGCGTTATGCCCGCGCACCATATTGGCCTCGGATACGTCCAGCAGGCGGTGGGACACCCGGTTTTGTTCGACACCCTGTACGTGTTCCGCAACCTTCCGGTGGATGAACAGGAACAGTCTGCCGTGTTCGCCCGTCACCGGATTACCGAAGCTGACGCCTACGATGGCACGCACTATTCCCTGGCGATGACGGTGAACCCTGGTGCGGAACTCGAAGTTGCATTGGCGTATCGCCCCGATGTGGTGGAGACCCCGACGGCGGCTATTTACCTCACGCGCTACCTGGAGACGTTGCGCGCCTTGGTCGGACCAGATCGTCCGGTCGGCGCCATACAGAACGCGGTCGATAATGAAAAGTCGCTGGTAGATCGGGTTAACGAGGAAGCTACGCGGGTTGCGCCAGAGGATCGGCACGACGATGGAGGCACACGAACCGTCGCCGACCTTTTGATGGATGCGGCGACTCGCACCCCTGATCGAACAGCACTGGTGGGCCGGGATCTGAGTGGATCGGAGCAGGCGAGATGGACTTTTGCCCAGCTCGCGCAACGGGTTGACGAACTTGCCGCCCTCATCCTTCGGCGCGTATCGGGGCCGGAAGCGGTGGTGGCTCTCGCCCTGCCTCGCACTGTGGAACACGTGGCGGCGATCTTTGCGGTGCTCCGGGCAGGCTGCGCCTACCTTCCGATCGATCTGTCCCTGCCTACGGAACGCCAGAGAGATATGGCGCGCCGAGCTGGAGCCGAATTGGTGCTAGTGCCCCCGGGAAGTTTCGGTATCGAAGGCTTTGGGTCGCTCGATGTCACCGCTGTGCCAGAGGTGCCCTCGGTTAATTTCGCACCCCCCGCGGTGCGCCCCGACCAGCTGGCGTACACCATTTTCACCTCCGGCAGCACCGGTCAACCCAAAGGAGTTGCCGTTCCTCACCGCGGGTTGGTCACCATGTACGACAACCACCTCGACGCCATTTTCCACCCCGCAATCCACCGCGCTGGACGTTCCCCATTGCGCATTGCGCACACGGTGTCGTTCTCCTTCGACATGTCCTGGGAAGAACTGTTCTGGCTGCTCGATGGGCATGAGGTGCACGTCGTAGATGAGGACAGTCGTCTGGACGTGCCCGCGCTGGTCGAGCACTACGCCCACACCGGGATCGACGTGGTCAACGTGACCCCGTCCTATGCGCAGGAACTCATCCGTGCAGGCCTGTTGGATAAACGTCCGCCCGTGCTAGTGCTGCTAGGTGGGGAAGCAATCCCGGCCAAACTGTGGACCCTCCTGCGCGAACACCCCGATCTGATGGCCTATGACCTGTACGGGCCCACCGAGTTCACCATTAATGCGCTCGGGGTTGACCTCTCATCCAGTGACACCCCGTGCCTGGGGCGCCCGATCCTGGATGCCAAGGCATACGTGCTGGATTCGTCGCTGCGGGAGGTGCCACCGGGAGGAACCGGGGAACTGTACCTCGGTGGCGCTGGAATAGCCCGAGGGTATGTCGGTCAAAGCGGCCTGACGGCCTCCCGATTCGTGGCGAACCCATTCGATGGACCTGGTCAGCGGCTATATCGCACCGGAGACGTCGTGCACCGTACGGCAGATGGCGGCATCGAATACCGTGGGCGCGGCGATGACCAAGTCAAGATCCGGGGATATCGGATTGAACTGTCGGAGATTGAATCGGTGGCACACATGCATCCCCGGGTGGCGCAGGCAGCGGCTTCGATTCGACGCAGTCCGACCGGCGCCGAGGCGCTATGCCTGCATCTGGTGCCGGTGGCGGATGAGCTGATCGCGGATGAACCTGGCGGCGATGAGTACGTCACGGATGCGCTGTTACCTATGGCGGGTGAGCCGGTATCGGTATCGGATGAGGAAAAGCCGGGCGATGGAATATCGGACGAGGCCCTGCTAGAGGATGTGCGGACCTGGTTGACCAAGACTCTGCCGGGATACGCCGTGCCGCGCCTGCTCTCGGTGGTCGCCGCGATTCCTCTGACGGCCAACGGAAAAATCGACCGCAAGGCCCTACCCGAACCGCCCTCGATGGCCTCCGGCGATGCGCCGATAGGCGAGGGAGAAATCACTGTGGCCAGGATATTTTCCGAGATTCTGGGTGTTGAGAACGTGGGTCGGGACGACAGTTTCTTCGAGCTGGGCGGACACTCTCTGCTGGCGATGCGGGTGGCAGCGCGCCTCGCCGAGGAGCTGGGGGCGCCGGTTCCCGTCGGCACGGTGATGGTGCATCCGACAGTCGCCGGGCTCGCCGCAGCATTGGCGGCGCCCGCGCGTGCCGGAGCTCTGGCTCACGCTGTGCATCCCGGTGGGCACGCCGCCCCCATTGACGCGGCCCCATCCGGCACGGGCACATCTGACACGAACACATCTGGCACGGGCACATCTGGCGCGGCCCAAACTGATCTGACCCGATCCGCCGCGACATCCGCCGCTCCATCCGCCGCTCCATCCGCTGCACCCGCATCCGCCGGTTCCGATGAAAGTTCAGCCCACAGTGCGGGGCTTGCCCCCGTGCTCACACTGCGCGAACCCGGAGCACAGCCCCCGCTCTTTTGCGTGCACTCGGCGGGGGGCTTTGCCTGGCAGTTCTCTCCGCTGGTCACGATCATGCCCGGCCAGGTGGGAGTGATCGGCCTGCAAGCTCCGTTGCTGTCAGGCAGCGCCAGCACGGCGCAATCTGTCGACGACTTGGCGAGTGAGTACCTCACGCGGATCCGCGCCGTGCAGCCGCATGGACCCTACCGTATGCTGGGGTATTCCTTCGGCGGGAACGTCGCCCATGCGATGGCGGCGCAGCTGACCGCGTCGGGGGAGAGGGTTGAGCTCTTGGCTCTGCTGGACCCCGCTCCGCTGTATGGGCCGGGCGGGCAGGCTAGTTCCCGTGGCGAAGGGACGGACGGTGAACGGTCGGACAGCGAAGGCCTGGATAACGGGTGCCTAGATAGCGATGGTCGAGACGACGACACTGACGATCGCGAGCTGTCGACCGAGAATCAGGACACTGACCTGCGCGAAGCAATTCGCTATGCCCGGAGCATCCCAGCTCTTGCCGACCAGGAGACGGCTCAGCTGGTCGTCAAAAGCCATGCCTGGGCATCAGATCTCATGGCCCGTTCGATTTCCCCAACCACCTCGGTGCCGACCCTGCTGGTGCTCGCGGCCCGCGAAAATCCCGACCCGGAAGCCTGGGGCGCTTTGCTGGGCGATGACCTCCAGGTGATGTCGCTAGACACCGATCATTTCGATCTGGTCGCCCCGTCGTCCTGGGAGAGGATCGGAGGGGTGCTCACGCCCCGGCTCCGCGGAGAGGTCTCATGACCGCGCAGGCCAGCGCGGAGCCTGCACCGACGGTTCCCCGTCCGCGTTTGCGCTGGCCACCCCAAAAACAGCAGGCGGCGCGGGTACGGAGATTGCTGTACGAAGTCGCACTCGGCGTCCGGGGTGATTTGGCAGTGGCGGTCCTCGGTTCGCTCCTGCGTCAGAGTGGGTTCCTCGCCGCGCCCTTCCTGCTCAGTCGGGCCATTGACGACGGGGTAAAACCCGGTAACCCAGCTGCCACCGCCTGGTGGTGCGGTGCGATTGCGCTAGCTGCGGTGGCCCAATACCTCGGACTGTGCGTGTGGGAATACTTCGGTAACCGGGCGGATGCGCGGGCAGGAGTGGCGCTGCGCACGCGGCTGCGCACCAGTGTGCTGAGTTCCGGCGCATCCTCGCAGGCGGTGGGCACCGGGGATCTGGTGGTGCGTGCCGGACGCGACGTGGATGCGGTTCGGGTGTGGGTGCATGGCCTGCCGACGTGGGCTGTGATTGTCATGACCGTGCTTGTGTTGGTGCCGGGATTTGCCGCGCTCGACCCATGGTTACTGATGGTTGCCGCGGGAACTGTGCCGTGTCTAGTGGCTCTGTCACTGCTATACCCTCGCCGTTTTGAACGGGCCAGCGGCCATGCGGCGGCGGCCCACGGGATGCGAGCAAACGTGGTGGACCAGATTGTGCGTGCCGGTTTGCCCTTGCGCGGTATCGGAGCGCAGGACGTCATCCTGGATCGGCATCGGGAGGCCTCCGAGGATCTGGCGCAGCGCACGGTGCGCGCTTCCGGGGTGTTGGCCCGGTGGACAGCACTCGGTGAAGGAGTACCGGCTATCGCCACGGCGGTTGGCGTGCTGGTGGGAGCTCTCGCAGCCTTAGAGGGTCGACTGAGTATTGGCAATTTGGTGACCTTCACCGGGTGGATGGCGACGGTGGGTATCGCGGTGCAGGTCGGGCTGATGCGATGGACCCAGGGGGTGGATGCGAAAGTCGGTGCGACCCGATTGCTCGCGGTGATTGGCCCTCGGTCGGAGAGGCTGGAACGGTCTGCGCCAGATCACCGCTCGGATCCTGAAGACGTGGCAAGTACCGGGGTCGGGAGTCCAGCCAAGGCCCGGGGTGGGGTTCGGGCCAGGATTCGGGATGATGCCAATTCCGGGACCAGAGCCCGGGTTGAAGCCAGGCTCACCTCCCAGAGCGAGATGGGCGGGGAGCCCATCAAGTTACAGGTCTGCGATTTGGTTACGATCCCCGGGGCTGACCCGATAAATCTCGACCTCACAGCGGGCTGTTTAGTGGTGGTGACGGGGCCGGTAGCGAGCGGGAAATCGGTTCTCTTGCGGGTGCTGGCCGGTGACCAACAGCCACATGCCGGGCACGTATTGGTCGATGGCGTGCCGATCCACCGCGCCCGATCCGCTAGCGGACCTGAGGCCACTGGTATCCAGGTCGTCGAACAGCGTCCGCTTGCGCTCACCGGCACAGTGCGCGACAACCTTGCGCTCGGCTGCGCCACCGGCGATTGTCAGGCGGACGACGCCCGCTACCGGGAGGCGTTACATACGGTCGGATTGGACACTGAACTATCGAGCCGTGCCGCCCGTGATGTGCTGGATCTAGACCTCGGCGAGGGCGGCGGAGAACTGTCTGGAGGTCAGCGGCAGCGTCTAGCCGTCGCCCGGGCGTTGGTCGCTGACCCCCGACTCGTGCTGCTGGATGACGTGACCTCGGCGGTGGATCCACACACTGCATCGCGCCTGGTTACCGCGATGCGAAAGGTATCTCGAACATCCATTGTGGTGGCGTCGGGACACAATCCGTTTCTGCTGCGCGAGGCAGACCTCGTGATCGATCTCGGCGCATCAGCACCGGAGGTGACACCTTAGTTATGACAAACTCTGATGCGACAGATCTCAAGACCGCGCAGGTCACCACACTGGCGGATAATCCGTCACGGCGCGGGGTGGCCCGGGCTGCGTGGCGATTTGCCAAACCCCACGGTTTTTTGATTGCGGGGGCAGTAGCGCTCGCTGTGCTGGGGAGTTTCGCTGCGACCTTGCCGTCGGTGGTGGTTGGACGCCTCACCGATGCTCTCCTAGACGGAGACCGGCAGCGGGTGGTGATGTTCGGGGTGATCGGGGTTGCCCTGGCACTCGGGCAGGTGGTGCTGTCGGCACTCAGCCGGGCGCAGCTTGCTGCGTCGGGTGAGTATCTGGTGCGCGATGTCCGAGACACGGTCGCGCACCGGCTCGCGACGGTGTCGTTGCGCTTTATTGAGCGTCACCGCACAGGTGAGCTCTTGCAACGCTCCACAGCGGAGGTGTCGGCGCTGTCGGCATTTGTACGCGAGTCTTTGGCAGGGTTGGTTGTCACGGTTGCGACCGTGGTGCTGTTCGTGATCGTGCTGGCCACCCAGTCGTGGATCCTGGTGGTTGTTCTGCTGGGCGTGTTTCTTCCGCCTTCGCTCTATGTGATGCATCGGTTCCGTTCGCAAGCGGCTACCGCTTTTGGTGCGGAGGCACAGGCGGAAGCCCAGGTAGCTGCGGATTTAGCTGAGAGTTTTCGGGTGCGCTCTTTGCTCGCCTCAGCCCCCGAGATCACTCGTGAGCGCCACGCGAACCGGGCAGCGCAGCTGAACCAGGATGCGGTGTCGGCGCAGCTACGGACGGTGAGGCTCGCCCGGTGGGTGGGTGCCACCACCGTGATTGAGGGCCTGACGATGGTGGTTCTGATCGCTGTCGGGTCCTACCTGGTAGCGCAGGGCATGGTGACCGTGGGCGTGGTGGTCACATTTGTGCTGGCCAGCGTCACGCTTTTCGCGGGGTTCTCGGATCTGGTCACGCTGGTCGGCCACATCGAAGAAGTCTTAACGGGTGCGGCTCGGGTGCACGAGCTCATTGAGGCGAGCACCAATGGGTCCGACCGGCGCCAGCAGGAAGGCGGGGGCCGGGCATCGTCGCGAGATCGAGGCCGAGGTCGAGGTCGAGGCCGGGGTGCGGTGCGAGGTGTAGGCCGGACTGTGGCCCGAAATCCGGGCCGGGAGGCTATGCGAGCTGCGGGCCAAGTGGCAACGCGAGATACGGACCGGGGCGCGGTGCGAGATGAGGGCCAAGGTGCCGTGCCGGATGTGGACCGGGTTACCGCGTCGCGCACACCCGATGTTGACGAGGCGGGTACGCCCGCCGTTGAACTCGACCGCGTGTGGTTCGGGTACGACACCGAACCGGTGCTGCGCGGACTGTCGCTCAGCATCGCTGCCGGTGCGAGATGCGGGCTATCGGGCCCGTCCGGCGCCGGAAAATCGACCATCGCTACGCTGATCGCCGGGCTTTATGAGCCGCAGGCGGGTCGGGTGCGCTGCTGCGGCATCGACCTGTCAACGCTCACCCCGCACGAGCGGGCCCAGTTGGTGTCGTTTGTTCCTCAGGAAGTGATTCTCGGGCCGGGCACCTTGGCCGATGAGCTGAGACTGGCTGCACCGCAGGCCGATGACGACACATTGCGCGAGGCTTGCGCTGTGCTCGGACTTAAATCCTGGCTCACGAGTCTCCCCGATGGCCTGCTCACCCCGGTGGGTGCCGGATCAGTGCTGAGTGCGGGGGAACGGCAGCTGGTGGGTCTTATCCGGGTGGTGCTTCGCGGCAGCCCCGTCATTGTGCTCGATGAGGCCACCTCAGACATTGACCCGGCGGTGGCTGAACTGGTGGAAACCGCGCTCGATCAACTGGCGGCTTCGCGCACAGTGATCGTGGTGGCTCATCGAGAGAGCACTCTCGACCGGCTCAGCACGGTGTATCGAATCGAAAACGGCACAGTTGCGGCATACGCTAACCGAATGGATGATCGGACCGGCAACCGTGACGGGCTCATGTCATGAGGATGCCGTTCTCCGAAGACCTTGCGTCCGCGCAGGTGAGGATCTTGCGTCAGACGGTCCAGCTCCCCGATCCGAGAACTATTCCTGGTCTGGGAACCGATGCCGCCGTCCACGCGGGTGGGGGAGCATTGAGGGTGTCCGGATGGCTGAAGCCTGCCGGACCGGCGGAGGAGTCGACGCGATTGCAGCAGGGGCGGTAGGTCGTTCGGTCGAGACGGGGGCGGTAAGTAGCTCGGTCGCGGCGCGGGCGAGTTGGGGGGCGATGCCGGGCAGTTTTGTCACGGTCACTATTGCGATAGCCGACGGATTATTGTCGGCGAGCCCGCCCGCCTGGCTACGTCTTCTGCCCGACGACCTACGTCGAATGCGGGCATACCGCCGCGAGGAGGATGTGCGGCGCTTCGTCACCGGTCGGGCTCTGGTCGCCTGCATGGCACGCCAAATACTCGGCGATTCGGCTCATGACCTGCGGTTTAGTCGTTTGGTTGACGAGGTAGGAGAGCGGAAACCTCGGTTCGCCTGGACATCGGATCCCGCGGGTCCACCGGATCTACCCGAGGTATCGATATCGCACAGCGGGCACTTAGTGGTGGTCGCTTTTGCGATGGGGTTCGAGGTGGGGGTGGACGTTGAAATGCACAAGTCTTTTTCCCTGCCTTTTACTGGCGCAGAGGACCCGGTGATGCGCATTGTGCTGACCCCGCAGGAACGAGCACGGCTGCATTCTCGAGGGGATGCCGCAGAGGCGTTTACGGCCAAAGAAGCAGTGTTGAAAGCGGTTGGCTGGGGTCTCGCGATTGACCCGCTGCTGGTCGAAATTATCGACAATCGCGTTACGCGTTTCGACGCACCACAGGCACGGGCGGTCTCTATTGCCCCGTTAATTGTTCCCGGCGAGGCTTCGGCGCATGTGGCGATTGCGCCGTTGGAGGCGTAGGGCTGGCTTCTGCGAAGATAGCTTGCACAATCCGTGGGGTGGTGTGGTCTCCCTTCGTAGTCTCCATGTGCAATATTTTGTGACGAGTCCAAGCGGTTCCATCTGATTGGACGTATCTTCAAATGTGTGCCGAGGTTGGCTTTCAATGATCGATGCCAAGGTGTGGATGTTCGTACGCTAGGAGCCAGTGGTCTGCTTACTGTGCCTCGTACTAAAGATCATGAAAATAATTCCTAAAAATACGTTCGGCTGGTAAGCAGATTTCAGTCTTTAATCCGGATCTCTAATACTCCGCCGACAGCTTGGGCAATGCGTACAAGCATTACCCCTCCGGGTACCTGCGCACCATTTTCGATAGCTGAGATGACGTTTTGGCGAGTGCCTGCACGTCGGGCGAGCTCAGTTTGCGTGAGACCTGCATTTATGCGGGCCTTATAGACCATTTCAACAATATGTAGTCGCGCTTCCGCGATGGTGGTGGCTTCCGCGTATCTGGCGTGTTCTTCGTCGCTCATCGTGGCCAATTTTTCAGCCCTGGCCTGTTCCCAGGAAACGGTTTCTAATTTTGTCATCGAGGTCATTCGGAGTAGTCCTGCCTGAGTATAGTGGTATAGTCGTCCCACCTCGTGAGAGCTTGGTTATCATGGCGATGACAGAAGCTTATTCCCGTGAAAGCGTGTGTGAACCGGGTTTAGGGAATTTGTTGACTAGATGTTTGGCGGGTCACGATTCCACTCGACGCCTTAGACACATAAATGATCATGGTGGTGTGCGTAGAGTCGGCGATGCGAGGCGGCCCCGTCGTGCTTCCCATGGTCGGTTATGTATCCAGGAGGGCTTTTGTGCTGTTGCATGCCACCTGGTTATCCTCCTGTAGGTCTTTTGCGCTTGCCGGTGTCGGCGTAGGTAGCTGAAGGTGCCTCTGGGCCATTAATGGTGGGGCGGGAAGCCATGCCCGTCCTAGTGGCCAGAACCCTCGACGATCAAGGCCGCTCACAAAGTAGCGGCGTAGACCGGTGTGCGGGACATATGGGGAAAACGGGAAGGGTAGGGGCTGCCAGTATTTAGTTATTGGAAACAAGATGTCGTGGGCGGGCGGCGACTGGAAGCCCTGGCGACTGAAAACCCGGGTGACTGAAACCCTTGGGAAACGGCACTACCACGGAACCGTTTGAGCTTCCCACTTCTCCACTTCATCACCCTCGGTTCAATCGAAATTCGGGAGTCGCACTCCTAGAGAAACACCTTAGAAACGCCCGGAGCTCCATCCTCCTTGCCGCTAACCCCGAGCCAACCACTATGTCCAGACAAAGTTCACGCCTCGGTAACTGCGATTATGTCAAGCCTTGGCAGGTGCCGAACACGTGTTTAGGATGCAGATCCGAACACGTGTGCAGGGCGAATGTGCAGGGCGCTTTGGCTATCATGTTATAAAGCGCACATCCACTAATTTTAGGTGCGCGGTCCCACGGGAATGGCCTCACACTAGGTGCGGACCCGATTGCCGTGGGTTCACGGGATGGGTTGGACATACGCCTCTGGCAGGGTCGCACCCATCCTCTTTGTCGCTGAAGAGGAGGGACGCTGGTGAGTGACCCAATGAATGCCACCCAGATCAGGATCAAGGCACCCCTGACGGGCATCATGATGCCCATTGAGCAGGTGCCGGACCCCGTATTTGCCCAGAAAATGGTGGGCGATGGTTTCTCAATTGACCCGTTGAGCGGCGAGCTCGTAGCTCCCGTCAGCGGTGAAGTTGTCGACCTGCAACCGTCAGGCCACGCCATCACCATCCGCTCGGACGAAGGCCTGGAAGTGCTCATGCACATCGGCCTGGATACCGTGAAGCTGAAGGGTGAAGGTTTCACGCCCAAGGTTGCCAAGGGTGATCGGGTGAGTGTGGGTGATGCACTCATTGACGTCGACCTAGACAAGGTCGCAACCCGAGCCAAGAGCCTGCTCACCCAGGTCGTGATTACCAACTCCGACCGCATTTCCGAGCTGCGCCCGCGCACCGGTATGGTCACCGCCGGCAAAGACGTTGCCGCCGAGGTCACCCTGGCCGTGGACGCTGCCCAAGCCGCGCAGAGCGCCGGTGAACAGGAAGTTCTCTCCGAGGACGTCCAGCTGCCGAACCCGACCGGCATGCATGCGCGCCCCGCCGCCACGCTGGCGAACCTCGCCAAAACCTTCAACGCCGACATCCACCTGCACCGCGGATCTGACGATGCTGACGCGAAGAGCATTGTGTCCGTGATGGCACTCGGGGTGCGCCGCGGCGAAACCATCACTGTCTCCACGCGCGGATCCGACGCGCAGACCGCATTGACCGAGGTCGTCAAGGCCATTAAAGAAGGGCTCGGCGAGGACTGCCCGCCCCTGGACGGTGCAAGCACATCCGATGCACCTGCTGCCGCCCCCGTCGCGGCCACTGCTGCCGCTGCAGCCGACACCTCAGCTGCCCCCGCTCCCAAAGCGGCTGAGGAACCGGCAAAGCCGCTGTCTGGCGATCCGAACCTCCTGATCGGTGTCTCCGCCTCCCCGGGCCTCGGTGTTGGCACCGTGGTGCAGCTGCGCCGCGAAGAGATCGAAGTTGTCGAACACGCCGATAACCCCGAGGCTGAGAAGAGCAAACTCACCGCCGCTATCGATCATGCGATGGGTGAGCTGAAACAGTTGCAGGACCGTCTGGAGCGGGAAGCCTCAGCCGACAAGGCTGCCATTTTCGCAGCTCACCAGGAAATCCTGGGCGACCCGGCGCTCGAAGAGCTTGCCCTGAACGGCATTGAACAGGGCAAGAGCGCGCCGTTCGCGTGGCGGGCCGCGTTCACCAGCTTTGCTGAACAGCTGGCTGCACTCGACAATGAAATCCTGGCGGGCCGGGCAACCGACGTGCGCGACGTAGGCCAGCGGGTGCTCGGTGAACTCACCGGTCAGCGCTCCCAAGCCCCGACCCTCGCAGCGGGCAGCATCCTGATCGCTGAAGACCTCACCCCGTCCGACACCGCACAGCTGGACCGCACCAAGGTTGTCGGATTCGCCACCACCGGCGGCGGTGCCTCCTCACATGTGGCGATCATCGCCCGGTCACTCGACATCCCTGCCGTGGCGGGGATCGAAGCCCGCGCTCTGACCATCGCCGACGGCGCCAAGGTGGTGCTGGATGGCACCAAGGGCACTCTGCGGATGAACCTGTCCGACGCTGAAATCGAAGAGATTCGCGTCCGTCAGCAGCGGATCGAGGAGAAAAAGGCTGCCGATGAGGCACGCAAAGACGATCCCGCCATCACCACCGACGGACACCGCGTCCAGGTGGTCGCCAATATCGGTGGCGTTGAGGACGCCCGCCAGGCCATGACCATGGGTGCTGAGGGTGTCGGTCTGTTGCGCAGTGAGTTCGTGTTCATGGACCGCACCACCGCCCCGACCGAAGCTGAGCAGGCCAAGATCTACTCCGACTGCTCGCGCGCCCTGACCCTCGGCCAGCCGCTGGTGATCCGCACCCTCGATGTCGGCGGCGACAAACCGATTAGCTACCTGCCGATGCCCGCCGAAGAAAACCCGTTCCTCGGCGTACGTGGGGTGCGCCTCGGCCTGGAACAGCCCGAGGTGTTGCGCACCCAGATCCGCGCGATCCTCGCCGCGGCCAACTCCGGCGCCGACCTGCACGTGATGTTCCCGATGATCTCGACCATCGAGGAATGGCGCGCCGCCAAAGCGATTTTCGACGAAGAGCGCGACAAGAGCGGAGTGACCACCAAGGTGTCGGTTGGCATCATGATGGAAGTTCCGTCGGTCGGCGTGATGGCACACCAGTTCGCCAAGGAAGAAGGCTGTGACTTCTTCAGCGTTGGCACCAATGACCTCACGAGCTACACGCTCGCGATGGACCGGGGGCACCCCAAACTCGCCCCTCAGCTTGACCCGTGCAACCCAGCCGTTTTGACCCTGATCGGTCACGCGGCCGAGGCTCTGCACGCACACGGTAAATGGCTCGGAGTCTGCGGCGGTATCGCCTCGGATCCCCAGGCTGTCCCGATCCTCCTCGGGCTCGGCGTGGACGAGCTGAGCTGCTCCGTCCCCGCTATCCCGTCCATCAAATCGATGGTGCGGGCCTACTCAATGACCCAGTGCAAGGATCTGGCCCGCAAGGCCGCTTCCTGCGCAACCCCAGCAGAAGTGCGCGCTCTCGTCCCTATTGACGTTGCGTGACACCCGGCCAAAATAGGATAAAGATGAGTAACACCGCATCAGACATCGTCAAGGCAGTCGGTGGTCCTGAGAATATTCAGGGATTGACCCATTGCGCTACCCGCCTGCGTTTCCAACTCAGGGACTCCTCCGTGGTGGACGCGAAGCAGGTCGAGGCAATCCAGGGCGTCATGGGCACTGTGCCCCAGGGCGGAAACCGCTTCCAGGTCATCATTGGTGGCGCCGTTCAGAACGTATTTGACGAGATTCAGCGACTTCCCGAAATGTCAGCTCCCAAACAGCTGACCGACGCCGAAGTGAAGGCGGCCGCCCGTGCTGGCGGTCCGCGCGGACGCTTCGCCTTTATGGACTCGTTCTTCGAGTTCCTGTCGGACTCGTTCCGCCCCATCATCGGCGCCCTGCTCGGTGCGTCGCTGTTCATCACGTTCATGTCCCTGATGAGTACCTTGGGCGTGATCGGGAACTGGGCCGACCCTCGTACCGACCTGCCGCCGTCGTGGCAGTTCATGAACCTTCTGTGGCAGTCGGTCTTTATCTTCCTGCCGCTGATGGTTGCCTACAACGCGTCTAAGAAGCTGAAAGCTGACCCATGGGTTGGCTTCGCGATCATGGCACTGGTAATGCTGCCGGGCTTCTCGAAACTCGGTGAATCCCCCGCAGCGCACACCACGGAGTTCCTCGGCTCCAAGGTGACGTTGATCGACATCTTCGGCGTGCCGCTGACCATCTTCAACTACAGCTCGCAGGTGTTCCCGCCGCTGCTCATGGCGGCGCTGCTCGGTCTGCTGTACAAGCTGCTAAAGAAGATCATCCCCGCCAACCTGCAGCTGATTTTCGTGCCATTCTTCGCCATGCTGATCATGCTGCCGCTGACGGCCTTCCTGATCGGCCCCATCGGCGTGTACGCAGGTGCCGCCGTCGCCGACGCACTGCAGTGGGTGAACTCGCTGTCGCCATTCGTGTTTGCGATTATCGTGCCGCTGGCTTACCCCTTCATGGTGCCGCTCGGTCTGCACTGGCCGATCAACGCCATCATGCTGCTGAACATCCAGACCCTCGGATACGACTTCATTCAGGGCCCCATGGGTGCATGGAACTTCGCCTGCTTCGGTGCCACCGCCGGTGTGCTGGTCCTGTCCTGGCGCGACCGCGACATGCAGATGCGTCAGACCGCAACCGGTGCCCTCGCCGCGGGTCTGCTCGGTGGTATCTCCGAACCGTCGCTCTACGGTATTCACCTGCGCTTTAAGCGGATCTACCCGCTCATGCTGGTGGGCTGCCTCCTCGGCGGTATCGTCATCGGCATTGGCGGCGGTGTGAAGACCAGCGCCTTCGTATTTACCTCGCTGCTGACCATCCCCGCATTCGACAATATCCCGCTGTACGCGATCGGTATCGCCGTTGCGTTCTTCACCGCCATGCTGCTGGTGATCTTCGTGGACTACCGCACCCCGGAACAGCGCGCTGAGATCAAGGCCGCCAAGGCTGGTGCTTCGGCTGACACTGAGGAGGAGTCCGCTGCGGCTGCTCCCGCCGCCATCGCCGTGGACGAGGCCGAGGCGAAGCAGGCCACCGAGTGGCTCGCGGCTCTCGGTGGCGCGCAGAACCTGGTGAAGGTCGATGCGGTTGCCGAGACTCGTTTGCGGGTGGAACTGAAGGACGGCTCAAAGCTGGATCAGGACGCTCTGCGCGCAGCTGGTCTGCCCGGTGCCGTGAAGATCTCGCCGACCGTCTGGCATCTGGTAGCGGGCCTGAAAGCCCCGCAGCTGGCCGCCGCGATGAACGAGCAGGTAGGCACTGCCGTTCTGGCCTGAGACGATCTGCATGACTGAGACTGGACTCGGAGCCGGTGAGGCCGAGAAGCCGCTGATGCGTTCACGCATCAGCGAGCTTCCGGCTCACAGACTCTGACCTCTCACGGATTACCCTCGAAACCTGCCGTGGGGGACACGTACAAAGTGTGTCCCCCACGGCAGGTTTTTATATACGGGATGGGCGCGGGGATGCCGCGATCAGATAGCCGTCATCATCCATCCAGCTACGTGCGGTGCCACCTAATTACCTGTGGCACAGCCCAACTATCTGCGGTGCTGTCACCTACCTATGGTGTTGTCATCTATCTGAGGTATCGCATCGTCTATCCGTGGTGTCGCTTCTCGACCGCGGCGAGTATCCCCGCGGGCACCGCACACAGTGCCGTTGCGCCGAGCAGCCACCAGCTGGATGCCGCAAAAACATGCGGGGTCAGCCCGTGGTTGCGAACGGAAAGGGTCTGTAGGACGACCATGATGATGGTTGCCGCCAACGTGCCACCGAGCCGCTGCACGAGGTTGAGCTGAGGAGATGCCTCACCGATGGATTCGCGCGGAATAGATTCAAAGGCACGCGTCATGGCGGGGACGATTGTCAGCCCGGCACCTGCGCCCCGGATAATCAAGATGATCATAAGCAGGGTGTAAGACGTCGTCGCCGACAGGTGCACCAGTGGAATCGTTGCCGCAATGGTGAGCGCGATGCCAACGATCATGGTCATTCCACCCCCGATTTTCGCCATCATCCGGGGACAGAGAATGGCGGAAAGCAGCACGCCGACACCACTGATGGACAGCAGCAGGCCGGTAACGATGGTGTTGTTACCGCGTCCAGCTTCGAGGTACAGCGGGATGATGACCATCGGTGCATACAGGATGAACCCCAAAAAGAACACGTTGATCGCTGACCAGGTATAAACCGGGATTCGCAGCAGGCGAAGGTCCATCAGCGGGTGCTTGGCATGCAATTCCCGGTAGACGAACACAGCTGCGAACACGAGTGTGATCGCACTGGTTGCGCCGACCTCCCCGATTGAGAGCGGATGGTGCGCGAGCGAGTTAATGACGATGACGCAACCCAGCACCGTGCCTATGCCGGTGACCAGCCCAAAAACATCCAAACTTCGGGCGGGGCGATGCGAGGTGTCGCGTCGGGGAAGATGCCGCAGCGCGGCGACCACCACGATGGCGCAGTAGGGAACGTTAACCCAGTACACGGCACGCCAGCCCCCGGCGAATGCAATCAGCAACCCACCGATGGTCGGGCCAACTAAAGGAGCGATACAGGAGACCGTCCCGTTCAGTGACTGCACTTTGCCCAGGAATTGTTTCGGGATGTCCTGGGTGATCAAGATGATGGCGACCGGGGTCAGGATCCCGGCGGCTGATCCCGAGACGGCGCGAAAAGCAACCAGCCACCACAGCGATGGGCTCAGTGAACACGCCAGTGAGCTCAGCCCGAACACTACGAGCGCGGCGGTAAAAAGCTGTCCGGCACCGTAGCGATGGACCAGCCAGGATGTCAGCGTCATGGTGGCGCAGAAGGCCATCAGATACGAGTTCAGCACCCACTGCATGGACCCGATGGAACCGAATGATTCGGCGGTGGCGTGCAGTGACACGTTCACGATGGTGGTGTCGAGCATGGCGATGAACGATCCGGCCATGGCGATGACGAGGGTGGCGGTTGTGGTCCCCGAGGAGGTCATGGTACTGGGCTCCTCACCTGTGGGGCTGGCGCCAGTGGTGGGGATGGGGCCAGACCTAGCGCCGTCGATGTCCGTAGGACCGGCAGCGGGTGCAGGCCCGACGGCGGATGCAGTGCCGACGGCGGATGCAGGACCAACGGCGGATGCAGTGCCGACGGCGCATGCCGCGGGATTGGGGCCGGCGACGGCGGTGTTGGCAGTGGTGGTGTCGGAAGACGTGGTGGTCACGTGGCTCTCGCAATCAGTGAGCGGGATTCAGGGCAGTCGTTGAGCTCGCTGCGGCCATTGAGCTCGGCGCGGCCGTGGAAGGTGCCGCAGCCATGGAAGTTGCTGCAGCCATGGAGGTAGCTGCAGCCGTGGAGGTTGTCGCGGGCTGGTCGGCCACCGCGGGGCCAGCGGTGTCAGTGGTGTCAGCCGCTGCGATGTGGTTCGCAATGGCGGACAGGATCGCGCGAGCGATCTCGGCGTCATCGTCGTGCCGGCAGGCGAGGGTGAGGTCAGTGCCCCTACCCGGGATGGTGTAGGAACTGATGAACATTGCGGCGTACGGCACCAGCATCGGCAGGGTGTGCATTCCGGTGGCGGTGAACGATGCACAGGTGTAATCAGCCAGCCTGGCCGTTCCGTGGTCGGAAATAATCGCTAGGCAGGGGAAACGCCCATCGCGCCCGACATCTTGCGCCTGCCGGATGGTACGTGCCACGGGGTTTGTGCGTCGGAAATCAGAGGTGACCGATGCCAGCTCAGCGCCCCGGGAAAGCGCCTGCAGCAGCATTCCATAAGCGCAGCGCCACCGGGTATCGCGGTCGATATCCAGGTAGAGCGGGACGCTCAGGTTTGCGGTGGACGCAGACCGGCGGTCGTGGCGACGCAGATCCACCGGGATGAAAACCCGTGCTTGCGGCCCGACTAGGAAACCTGCGAGCACCTCCATCATGCGAGCCGTCATCGCCGACGCAGTATGAGGGGTGGTGAGGCGGTACCAGGTGAGCTGATCGCGCGGGGACCGGCCATTGGAACGCAGCGGTGACGGACACATCAGCGACCCACTGACCGGGGCGGGCACGGCCTTACGCTGGCGGGCAGCATCCGCGTAATCCTGCTCGGTGAGCGTGTTGTGTCGGGATCCTTCGAGGTCTTCGCCGCGCAGGACCCGAAAAAGCTCGGCGGTCCAGTGTTCGAGCCCGCGCCCGTCGGTGATCAGATGGCTTGCCCGAACCACCAGGCTGACCCCGTGGGGCTGGTGAATGATGTGAAGGGCGCACAGTGGCCCGCGCACCGGGTCAAAGGGCTGGTGCATGAACGGGGCGCAGGTCCAGTCGGCATCATCCCTAGGTCCAGCGCCCATCCAGTGCTCGGTGACGACCGGCACAAGGTCGGACTCCACCCAGAATGCGCCCCGGCGCACCACGTTCAGACCCGGGTTAGCCTGCGCGGTGATCGCGACGGCCGGTTGTAACCGCTTCGCGGACAGCTCACCGACACCGTCTATGACCAGGTTAATCACCGGATGCGATCCCTGAGTGGCAGCGTTGAGGTACCCGCGCTCGGTGGAGGAAATCTTGCGCCGGTAATACGGGATATCGCGGTCACGCGGGGTATCGGTGTGGGTCACGGACACGTGAGCAGTCCTTCCGATGGGATCGGTGTGGGTTCAAGACGCAGGCCGAGGCGGCGGTTAAGAGTGCCGGACCACCAACGCACCGGCTCAGGCTGGGCGGCGGCGAGGGCGAGAACGCCTACGTCGCACGGGCGGCTCTGTACCCAGCCCACGCCCTGTACCTTCCGCCATCCGGACGTCCATCCAGGGAGCTGAACGTCGCGAAAGTCCTCGACACTGAGACCAGACATTTTGATGAGCGCTTCGGATTCGGCGAACTGGGCGATGGTGGCGGGTTGGTGGGCCGGGAGGCGCAGAATCTCGGCGAGATAACCGAGGGCAGCCGGACGATGACGGTGATCCTGTAGGTCGATACCGATGTGGTGATCAGACAGCGCCACCCCACCCCACCGGCCACAGTGCGACACCGATCCATGCATTCCTGCACCCGGCCACCACCAGCGTTGATCGGGGTCACGGGTGAGGATCTCACCAGCGGGCACACCCCGGGCGGTCGCGACGGTTTGGAGCAGGTAGCGTCCACCTCCGCTGGTGTGATGGCCAAACTGGTCGCGATGCTGACCGGACTGGCGAACCGTCACACAGTCGATGACACCGCTTAAGCTGAGCATGGCCCGTCAATCACCATGGCGGCGTAGGCTCCGCCCAAGGCATATGAGGACAGCAGAATCGGGCTAGCCTGGTCGGTGCCCAGCAGCGCCGCAGCGAGACCTAAACCAGCTGAAGACCCCTGGGTATCTCCCCAAACCGTCTTCGGGCTGAATACCCGTCTCCCACGAAGACCCGCGTCCTGGAATGCTTGGGCTTCAGCTGCTTCTACCTGGCCACTCCCGTGAGCCGCTGAAATCACGGTGCCAATCTGGTCGGCTTTGAGCTCGGCGCGGGTCAGCGCAGTGGTGAGCGCCTGCCCCCATCTGTGACCGTCGTCGCCGGTGCGACCCAGGCCCGTCAGCTGGCCGGTTGCGCCGAATCCGCGGATGGTGCCGAGAATGCGGGCCTGCCGTTCCGTGGCTGCGGCTCGTGACTCCACCAAAACAGCCACGGCCCCGTCAGAAATCGGTGCCCTTACCCCGGTGCCCGTGCCGTGCCGGGAGTTGTGCTGGGCGGCGACCTCTAGCGCTAGCGGCGGGAACTCGTCGGCGATGACCACCATGATCCGTTCGGCTCCGCCACGTCGAATCACCCGGCTCGCCAGATCGAGCGCCATCACAGAGCTAGTCCCTCCGGAGGCGATGGTGGCGGTGTAGCCCCGGTAGCGGTTCAGCACTGCCAGGTGCCCGGCGGCCGCGTTCACCACAGTATTGGGGAAGACCAGCGGGTTTGCTCCCTGGATACCCGAGGTGATGATGCCGTGATCAAATTCGAGCAGCGCAGACACCGGGCCGTATCCGGTAGCAAACACGATCCCGGTGGTTTCCGCATGGACTCGGGTGAGCTTGCCGAACTCTGAGTACAGATCGTTAACGCTCGCTGCCGCCACGATAGACAACGGGTCCAGACGGCGCGCCTTGGCCGGGTTAACACCACGGACCGCCCGTTTCAGATCGGCTCGACCCCCGACCAGGGCAGGGTCGAAGCCATCTCCATCACGATCCATGTACCCGGCCATCAACGAGGCCAGTTTCCGGCAACCGATGATTGAACCCGCGAGTGCCCCCACCCCGGTAATAACCGCGTCATGCCTGGTGGGGTCCGGAGTTTCGATGCGCTGGTCCGGTGAACACACCACGATGGACGCGTTGTTACCGCCAAAGGCGAACGAGTTCGACATCGCCGTTGCCACTCGGGCAGGCCGTCCGCTGTCCGGGACGATATCGAGACCCGACGGGGCGGGCAGGTCGCGAGTATTAATGGTCGGTGGAAGCATCTGCTGGGTAATGGCCAGCACGGTGCACACGGTTTCGATGGCGCCCGCGGCACCCAGCGTATGGCCGAGGCTGGACTTCACGGAGCTGGCCGGAGGGCGGGGCTGATCGCCAAATAGCAGGCTAATGGCCTTGGGTTCGACGGCATCATTGGTGGGGGTGCCGGTTCCGTGCAGGTTGATGTAATCGACCTGGTCGGGTGTGTGTCCCGCGCAGTTTAAGGCCGCACTCATGGAACGGTAGGCACCCTGTCCGCTGGGGTCGGGTGCGGTCTGGTGGTAGCCGTCGCAGCTGGTGCCATACCCGGCGATCACCGCGAGCGAGTGGGCGTTGCGCTCGCGGGTGAAGGCGTGGCGTTCGAGGATCAGGAAACCTGCCCCTTCACCCAGTGTGAGACCGGTCGAGGCCGACATGGGGCTGCACGGGTTGGGGTCTAAAGCGCCAAGGCAGGAAAAGCCGTAGGAGCTCAGCGATGCTAGCGGGTCAACACCTCCGCAGATCACCACGTCGACGTCCCCGGCCCACAGCATCTCGGCGGCAAATCCAATGGCGATGGCACCGGCTGCGCAGGCGTTCGAGGTCACCGCTCGTGGACCCTTGGCGCCGACGTGGGTAGCAATATGGTCGGCGACGCAGTGCAACTGGGAGGTCAGCGCCGCCTCATCGTCGATGTCACCGTCGCGGATGGCGCGAGCGTGGGCGCGTTGCAGGGTGGGCATCGCGCCGAGACTGGATCCGACGATGACGGCGATCCGGCTGGGATCACAATGGCTCAGGCGGAGGTCGGCGCTGTGCAGTGCCTGGTCCACCGCGGTAGATGACAGGGCGTAGCAGCGGTCGATCTCGGGATCCTGCGCGGTGGAAATCATTCCGGCCCAGGTGGTGAGCAGATCCGAGGTGTCGAACAACGTGTTCGTGACAATGCCCGACTGTCCCGCGCAGATATTGCGCCAGCTGGTGTCGGTGTCGTCTCCGTTGGCGGTGACCAGTGAGATACCGGTGACCGCGACGGTGTTGTCAGCAGTGTTCTCAACGGTGTTGCCGCCGCGAAGAGTGCTGTTGGTAGGCAGAGCGTTGCCGCATGGGAGAGCGTCGGCGTGGTGAGGCATGGTTCAGCCCATCGGTTCGGTGGCGGATCGTGACAGCACACGGGGCAGTGACACGGTTATCAGGCCCTGGTCACCGTCGGGTCCAGTCGCGGTGAGATCTAGACCCGGCACCCAGAACGGGGCTTCGACCACGGCAAAGAACAGTTCTTCGTCGGGGTTCGCGGACGGGCTCTGGTAGACGATCTCTCCGATGCCTTCCTCCCCGGCGCACACCGGCGTGCCCTCAGGCAGCGTGGTTCCGGTGGCGGCGACCAGCGGTACCAGCTTGGCCTGGTTTTGAGTGGGCGGGGTGAGATGCTGCGACCCGCGGAAATCACCGAGCCGCTTCCAATCCACCATCCAGGAGAGGTCCAGCTGGTTGACGTTCAGTCCGTGCACGCCCATCCGGTAATAGGGAACCCCGGCTTCTGCTTCGACCCGGGCGAGCCCGTCGATGCCGACCACATCGCCGCCGTGCTGCCTGGCCCGTTCCGTGACGATGGCGGTGGCGCTGTGGGGCGCATTGCTCAGCAGAACATAGCCGTATTCACCGGTGGTGGAGATTCGCACTAGATGCGCGCGCGCATCTGTGTCACCGGTACATCCTCCCGGTGCGGATAGGGCCGAGCCAGACGCGCTGGTCTCCGGCGAAGCACTCTCTGGCAGAGTGCTCTCCGGCAGAGAGATATCGGTAATGCCGTGCAGGGGGAGTCCTGCGATATCGAAATCCAGGAATGTTTGAGCAACTTTCCACGCGGAGGGGCCCTGGAACGCGACCGCGCCCCATCCGGACGGGCTCACCTCCCAGATCACGCCGTCAGGCACCGGGATATCTGACAGGTAATCCTGGACCTCATCGGCGCTGACCGGTGTACGCGCCAACAACCAGGATTCATCGGTCAATTCCAGGTGGGCAAAGATGGCGAAAGGCTCGCCCTCGGACGTCAACGCCAGGCATTCATGCGTCGTGTCGGGATCCATGAATTCGCTGGATCGCGACAGTAACGCATCGCAAAAATCAAGCCGTTCGTCGCCGACAATGCGCACGAGCGGAGTCTCAATCGGGTGGACGGCCGTGGACTGGCGAATAACCTGGTAATCGGTCTGACTGGTCATCAGTCATCCTTTCGGTGGGGGAGTGAGCTATCCGAGACCGGATATTGGGTGAACTGTGAGGGGCGAGTATGGACCGGTTGCGTAGCTTCCGGGTTTAGGGCCGCGGGAAGCTGGTCGGTATGGGATTGCTCGAGGAGCCGGACCGTTTGGCAGGGCCCCGTCGGGGCGCCAGTTATACGAAGCCGCCAGGTCATGGGTGCGTCGGGCCCGATGGCCCGACTGACGCAACCGATCAGGAGCCCCGACGAGGTCGAACGCACCAGGATTTCCGGGCTCAACGCGTCGTGATAACCCGGTGCGGGCCCGATCTGGAACCAGAATCCGGCATCCAGTTCGACGGCGACGCCGCAGGTCCAGCGCTGCCAGCGTCTCGATGCGGTCAGCGACCATAGGCCGGACGGGCCGGGGAACACGATGCGTCCGCCAGTTCGATGACGCGGGGTGACCCAGAGGACGTTCTCGCTGGCGGTAACCGTTACTGGTACAGGTGCGGGCGCAGGTGTAGGAGCAGGTGTAGGTACAGGTGCGGGTGCAGGCGCAAAAGTGGGCATAAAAATGGGTGGAGCTAGCACGGTGAGGTCGTGGCAGCCTGGCCCGTTATCGCCGACACGGTGTCGAAGCTGGGGGATGATGGCGTCGGGGTCATCCTCCGCGGGCCGCAGACCCCAACCGATCCCGTGTCGCCTGTCCTGGCGGGAAATTTCCTGGCTGGTCCAGATGCCGTGGGACCAGACGGGGTTGCATGCGAAGGCTCGGCGTCGCGACGGCGCAGAGCGCACCACAGATCGGCCATTGACTATCCATCGCGTCACCGCGTGGGAGCCGGCATCCACGGTGAACTTTTCCTGTGCGAGCTCGGGTGCGGGTTCGGCTGCTACGGGTATTGCCGTGGGTTCACTATTGTTCGGGGCTGACGGCCGTTGCTCGGTTGCGTCGCACAGCATGATCGACGTGCTCAGGTGAACCGTGCCGGTTCGGTCAGTGCGCAGACGCCGATCCAGCAAATGCGAGTGCACCAGGGTATCGGCGGGGCCAGCGGTGGATGCCACGGGGCGAGCGTCGCTGTCGTACCAGGTGATCACGCAATTCGGGGGTAGAGCAGTGCCCGCGGCGGGCATTTCGCTTGCGTCGGGAACGGCTACATCGTCGCCGACAGGGCAAAGAGACGGGGATATGTGCTGGTCAGAGGTGGGCGTTGACGTGGGTAGAGGCTCGATGGCACCGACGGTCAACCAACCCTGGCGCACTCCGACCCACTGAAACATCCGCACCGGGGCATCCGGAAGACCGTGGATAGTGTGGGTGACGGTATTCGCCCCCAGCTCTATGCGGCACGACAGGTCGCACGGTTCCTGCCCCCGGTCTTCCGGTGCCCTCTGGTCTTCCTGTGCATCCCGGTGCTCCGGCGCGTCCCGATGTTCCTGATCCGCCCGATCGTGCTGAGTGATGACGAATCCGTTGGGTACGCGTGCGATGGTGAGCGGCCTAGGATTGCACTCGCGCCAGCCGCCGGCCCGATGGGGGACATGAGCGGGCAGAGCCCACTGCATCAATGGACCGTCGATGTGCCGGTGTGTGAGAGTGACGGTGCCATCGGCGGCGGAGACTCTCAAAGCGAAGTCTCCTCGGTGATGGGTGTGCTCGCCAGGGGTGGCGATGGGTCGGGCAGGTGGGTTGGTGAGCACCACGGGCCGGGTATCACCGCTGGCCAGTTCGAGTTCTGCCGTGGTCACCGTGGCGGCATCGACATCCACCACAGCGCGCACCTGAACGGCGCCGAGACCGAGGTGGTAGCGCACGGAGCGCCGTCCGCGATCCCAAAAAGTGTCCGGCTGGAGCTGGTTGCTTAGCCGTGTAGTCAGGCCCCCGAACGCGGTGAGCGAACGCAGACCAGCACGCATGTCATCGTCGAGATCGTCGATTATGGCGCGCACAATCAGCGGGATGAAGTTCGCCAGCTGCACGTTGCCGTCGGCTCCCGGCTGAGGATGGTCGATGCACACGCACCCAACCCGTCGATAGACCCGCAGGGCCGCCGTATTTGCCGGGTTGACGGTGAGGGTGAGAACGCTGAGTTTTTCGCGCAGCATGCAGTCAGAGGCCTCGCTGAACAATCGTCCTGTGACCACTGATTGGCGATAGCGCGGGGCTACGAAAAACATGTCGGCAATGCCTTCACCGGGGTGTGCGGTGCGTCGGCCATTGCTGCGAAATACTCCGATCGTGCCGATAACCCGGTCATCGTCACAGGCCAGGAGAAAGCAATATGGGCCCCGGTCGGTAATTTCCCGATGAAACTGCTGTGCTGTGACGCCGCTGCTCACCGGATTCGGGTTGTCGGCGTGGGAGGTAAAGAGATCGGCGACGGCGGGAGCATCGCTTTCCCGGTAATCCCTAATAATGACCATCGTGGTGTTCTTTCGCGGGTGTTAACCGAGTCGCTCGGTCACGATGAGTGTTCCTGCGGCAACCACCTTGCGATCCACGGTCGCCCGCACCTGGGCTTCGCGCAGACCGGAATATCGTGCGCCGAGCCGGGCAGACAGGTTCAAAACATCGCCGGGCACAACCAGCCGTGAGAACTTCATCTTGTTGATGGATCCCAAATAGCCGACGTGTTGGCTCAGCTGTGAAGACGTGGCGCCGTCATCGGGTGACCCGGTGACCTGATGGGTTGTCTGCCGGGCGCTTTGCTCGGTGGCTTTCGCTGCGGCTTCTTTGTGTTCGGCGATATAGATCACCGCGATGAGCTGTGCGAGGGCTTCAACAATCATCACCCCGGGCATGATCGAATGATCGGGGTAGTGGCCGGCGAAATACGGCTCGTTAATGGAGACGGCCTTAATTCCTTCGCCGCTCAGCCCGGGGTGGACATTGTGAGCGCGGTCGATCATGAGCATGGGCCAACGATGCGGCAGCATTTGCTTAATGTCGTCGCTGGAATAGGAATATAGCTGCTGCGATGTGTCCCCTGTTTGTGGGCATGTTTTCTGGGCGTACCTATCTTGGTTGGCAGGTCCCTGGGTCGAACTTTCTCGTAGGGGTAGCGATACGGAGGTCATGATGCGGGAGTGTTGCGTTCGATGTGGTCGACCATTGCGTTAATGGAACCGAAGGCTTGGGAATCGTCATCGCTTACCGACACCCCGAATTCGTTATTGACCATCACCACGACTTCGAGGGTGTCCAGCGAATCCATTTCCAAACCTCGTCCAAATAGAGGTTGATTATCGGAAATGATGTCAGGGCTAGTTTCTAGGCCCAGGCTGTTAATGATGTTGTTTTTGAGTTTCCAGTTCGTCGCCATTCGCTGCTCGGCTTTGTCGCGAATAGAGGCGGCATTGAGATGTGATGTAGACATATGGGGTCCTTTTCGGTGGTGAAACGGTGATGGGTTCGAGGGGCGATGGGCCGGTTGCGGCCTCGTCGGCTCAGCTCTTTCGCCTCAGCTCTGTCGGGATCGCGCTGGGTGCTCTGGTTGGTTCGGATGGGCAGCGACAGAGCGTCAAGTCAGCCGGTGATCATGCCGCCATCCACGGTGAGCACCTTGCCGGTGACATAGGAGGCGGCTGGGCTGGCTAAGAAGGTGACGCACTGGGCAACCTCGCTGGCGGTTCCAAGTCGTCCCAGTGGGATGGCGCTGGCTGCCTGTTCGCGGGAAGAGGCTGACAATTTGGCGACCATATCGGTGTCGATGAAACCCGGAGCCACGCAGTTGACGCGGATGCCTCGGCTGGCGGTTTCGAGCGCGAGGGTTTTGGTCAGGGCGATGCATCCGCCTTTGCTGGCGGCGTAGTTGATCTGTCCGCTGCGACCGGCGATGCCGCTGGTGGAACTGATCACCACAATGGAGCCGCCGCTGCTGTACATGGCCTTTACGGATTCGCGAGCGCATCGGAATGTGCCGGTGAGATTAGTGTCGATGACGTCGTGCCATTTGCGGGTGCTCATCGTGGCGGCGTGACCGTCAGAGGTGATCCCGGAATTGAGCACGCTCACATCCAGGCGTCCGAAACGCTCTCGGACCGCGCGGAAGGCGGCGAGTACGCTCGCATCATCAGCGGTGTCCAGGTTCAAGACCAGGGCCTGCCTGCCCGCATCCTCAACTTGCTCGGCGATTTGCTGCGCCGCCTCTGCTCGCAAGCGATAGGTGATGGCGACATCGCACCCGGCTTTCGCCAGCGCGACCGCGGTGGCGGCACCGATTCCGCGGGAGGAACCGGTCACAAGTGCCACAGTGCCCGGAGTAAACAGATTCATCAGCTCAGCCACGGGTCACCTCACCCTCATCCGCGGCGTGATCTTGCGCGGAGTGGTCTTGCGCAGGGCGGCTGGGTTGCACGGGGCTGTCTTGTGCGGCGTGGCCATGCGCGGGGCCGTCCTGTGTGGACTCTCCCTGCGAGGTGAGGTCGCTTGGCGCTAAGTTGCCGTGGCTCGCGCCGGTGACCGGGTGATGCTCGGGGGTGAAACCCTCCAAATCCACGCCGACACCGTGACGTTGGCAGTAAGTGAGAACCTCCCTGGCCAGAGCAATATCGAGCACGCCTAGCCCAAACGGGGAGAACACGATCCGTTTGGCCTCGGGCACGGCAGCGGCACCGAACAGCATGTCGCCCAGCGAGCAATCAATGAAGTCCCGGTGACCGCGAATTTTCTCGGCCAGGTGCAGGCTGGTCTCTTCCCGGCACACGTGGTCGGGATCATCGACGACATTGGCGGCGGTCAGAATCGACTGAGGCGTCAGATCGCGCAGAGACAGATGTAAAACCACCTGATGCGCAGGACCAGGCAGCTCCGAGAGGTCTAGCGAATGGCTGGAATCGGTGGTGGCAATGGTGACCGTATCGCTGCTTTCAAAAACGTCCGCGGGACAATCAGCGGTGGTGACGGTGATCTCGCGATGCGCTAGGGCCAGTAACCCGCCGAATGTTTGGGCTCGGTGCGGTAAAACGTCGTGCACCACGATGGTGCGCAAATCGGGGTGCAGCTGCGCGAGCTCGCGCACGGTCTGCAAGTTGATGGTGCCGCACCCGATCACCCCGACGGTGTGCACGGGACGACCGCAGTGCAAAACCTGGCTGGCTAAAGCCCCGCTGGCCGCGGTGCGAGCGATGGAGATCTGACTGGATTCAAGAACCGCCAGAGGATAACCGGTGTCCGGGGAGTTCAGGATCAACAGAGCCGACGCGCGCTGCTGGCCCTGTTCGGTATTGCTCGGAAATGAAGCAATCCACTTCATCCCCATGGCTTCGTGATCCCCCTCCAGATGAGCTGGAAGGGCGATGATGCGATCCGAGGGGTGATTCAGCGGACGCAGAAAACACGAGAACGGCACAACGGTGTGGCCGAGGCTATGCATCATGTAGGCGTGTTGCACAGTGCCGACGGTCGATAATTCGGGGCTAGAGAGGGCGCGGGCGACATCCGCGCTATTGAGCGCTTTCATTGGGCTTTCCTTCGGGACAGGCGTTGTGGAGTGAGGTCAATCGGCTGCGGGTTCTCAAGAGAGAACGCCCAGGTCTCGGGGCTCGGCAAAGGGCCTAGGCGCTCACGCACCCAGGACGGCGAGTACACGGTGTCCAGGTATCGGTTACCGCCATCGGGCATCAGGGCCACGACGTGAGCCCCGGCCAGTTCGCTCCCCAGCTGCCGGGCGCACCGCACAATGGCGGTCGCAATCGCGCCGGATGAGCCACCGAGAAGCAGCGATTCAGTGCGCAAGAGTTCCTGGCAGCCGATAACACAGTCCATATCGGTCACCAGAACGAGGTAATCCGCGAGCCCGTCAGCCATGAGCTGCGGGCGCACGGCAGCTCCGTGTCCGGGGATGTAACGGGGGCCGTCGATCAGGGGCTCCCCGAAGATCCGGCTCGATATGGAATCCACCGCAATCACGGTGACATCCCGGCCAAGACGGCGAAGCTCCTCGGAACATCCCCGCAGGGTGCCGCAGGACCCGGCGGCAACCACCAGGTGAGTGATGTCGGGTACGTCGCGCAGAATCTCGGCGATGGTTGCGCGGTGCGCACGCGGGTTATCAGGATTTTGGTACTGGTTTGGCCACCAGGTATTCGGGATTGTCCGGCAGATCTCGTGGACCCGGGCCAACCGTGCGGGCAGGTATTCACCAGTGGCAGGATCTGGATGCTCAATCACCTCGACCTGCGCACCGTAGGCGCGCATCAAGGCGATATTGGTCGGGGTTGCCTTGACGTCGGTGACGCAATGGAAACGAAGACCGTAGGCGGTGCACAGCTGGGCTAGCGCAATGCCGAGGTTGCCGGAGGAGGATTCCACCACCGTGGTGACGCCCGGGATAATCCGGTGATCGTGAAGAGCCCGGGTGAGCATCATCTGGGCAGCTCGAGCTTTAATACTGCCGCTCAGATTGTATTTTTCGAGCTTCGCGTACAGCGTGAACGCGGAGGTAGACAGGAATTTATCGAGTCGGATCAGCGGGGTGTTCCCAACCATGGTTGCCAGGGTGTGGGTCACTGATTGGTGCGGCACAGGATCTTCGCTGGGCAGTGCCAGGCCTTCGCTGCACAGTGCGGTGCGCTCTTCGGGCGGCGCAGAGCCGTCCTTGGGATGCAGCGGGAGCTCGGGGGCCTGTTCGGGCATAGTGGCGGTGGCTAGCAGGCTCATCGCGGTTCGCCTTTCGCCATCGCAACCCAGTGCTTGCGGGTCACATGGAAGCGGAACTCGCTGGTGTAGCGGCCCCCGTGCTCGTCGGTCAGCCAGCTTTCCTGCGGATGAGGAAGACACTCGCTCGCGGTGACGCGCGACCCTCCACTGAGGCGTTCCTGGCGTACCAGCCGGGTAAATGTTGACACCAACAGCGGACTTGTGAAGTCGACATAGACAGGTTTGGTTTCGCTGGGAAACTTCATAAAGACACAGCTCGGCAGCTGGTGGGCCCGGCGCCACCGGTCCACGGTGGCAAAAACGTCGGCTTCGCTGGCGTGACCGGGCAACGACAGGTCATCTAGACCCACCTGCCAGGTCTGCCGAAACAGCACCAGATCATCAATCGTCAGACGCGGAGCTGAGGAGCCGGGAAGGCCAATTTTGAACGCATCGCACGCGAGGATTGAGAGGGGAACGGCCCATAGCTCCGCCAGGGTGGCAGTGCGCTGATCTGGGAACACGCCGATAAAACCGGTGTCGTGGGGGCGCAGTTCGATACAGCCAGCAGGAACGACATGGCGCGGGTCAGTCGGGATTGCCGTGGTGAAGCCGATCCCGGTTTCGGAGGTACCGATCCGGGCGGGTTTGGTGCGTCCGGTGTTGCGCCGCCACGCTTCGGGGAAAAGCGGCACGATCCTGCTGCTGCCGAGCACGGTATTGATGGCGTCGCGCACGATCAGGTTTGCTCTGTCGGCCAGTGGCCATTCAAACAGTGGGGTTTCGCAGGAGGCGAGGCAGGCATGCAGCTCGCTGATCACCACCTGGTAGTTGCCCTGAGCGATCTCCTCGGCGGAGGAGGTGAGGATGTGAATATCGGGGCTGTGCACAGCCATCGCCGGAATCAGGTGGTCTGGCAGTGGGAACTGCCGGTGGACTTCGGCGGCGATGTCGGCGGATTTCATGCACACCCGGTTGGCGTGACCAGAGGCGTCGCCCAGGATGGCATTCCACCGCTGGGAGAGTTCCGCGGTGACCCCGGTGAGGGTGGGGGTGTCATCGCCCCAGAACAGGGACATGGACGGCGCCCATACGTCGGCCAGGGTGAGGGTGTGTCCGGGCCTCATCCGGGAGGAGATCAGGGTGGTGAGCTGCTCGGTGTAACGGGCGGTGAGCTCTGCGGCAAACCAATCGGCAGAGCGCAGAACCAGGTCCAGCGGGGCGGAAATACGCTCTAGCAGATCCCGTCCGATACCGGTGTCAATCCCCTGGTCGCAATCGAAATAGGCGATAGTGCGAGCGGCATAGGCCCGACCTTCATGGCGCTGGGCTTTCTCTTGGGTGAGCTGTGTGAACTCTTGATCGAGCCGACGGATCAGCGTGCGAATATCCCGGTGTCTGCGTGGCCTTGCGGTTAGGGTCGCGGTGAGCTGGTCAATTAGCTGGTTAAACCGGGCCAAGGTCTCCTGGCAGCGGATGCGAGTGACCGAGCAGTCAATAGCATCGACCCGGTCGGAGAGGAGCTGCCAGGAGATGGGCGAGATCGGCAGCGCCCCGTTCCAGTGCACCAAACGTTTGCGCGCGTATCGGGTGATGATCTTTTCGACGATCTCCCGGGTGAATTCCTGGCCGGGGTGGCGCTCGCGCAAGGTTGTGAGAATGTCCGGTCCGGTGCGCATTCCGTCGATGAGGCTCAGCACCGCGAGATCCGCAGCGGGCACTCGCAGCGGCGGCAGCGAGCGCCGGCGTATGATCCCGTGCTCCGGGTCAATCGCGTGGTCTACGCGCACCAGCGGAGGGAACCACCAGCGGGCTCCGGCATCAGCCAGTTGGGCGGCAATCGCGTTAATTGCCCAGGCCTCTAGTCGGACGACGGTGGCGCGCGGGGTTCGAGAGAACGCGGTGGGTAGGCAGGCCGTGTCGGTCTGACCGATTGGAATCCAGGAAATCGGGCCGAAATAGCCAATGGATTCGGCTTTGCTGCAATAGCGCTGCCAGTAGCTCGCGACTGCGCGCTCGCGGTTGCGACGCTTGGACCTCGGGTAGGTGTCGATGGGGCCGAGTTTTGCGACACAGGTGTCGATGAGCTGAGGGTTTTGCCAGGTGATCGCGGTCAACAGGTCGGGGTCTGCGCAAAGCTTGGCTATCGCGTTGGATGAGTGCACGCGCTCAGCCTCGAACAGCTCGGTGAAGGCGTCGGCGTCGAGGTCGCCGCGATCCAGATCCTCTAACGCTTTGGCTAATGCATCGCTTTGTAATAGGTCTAGGCCGTCGGCGGAGAAGCCTGCGCTGCGCAATAACCCGGCTCCGAACACTGCCCACGGGGTGGTGCCAAGCGGCACTGTGCGGTGCAGCAGGTCCCGGATCGCGGGTGCGGAACCATGCGTGGAGCTGAGCGCGTCATCCCCGACGCTGGCCGGGTCACGGTGGGAGTAGTTCGTCATGGTGGTGGTGCTCATGGCGCCGTCATTTCGTCAGTGGGAAGGGGCCGCGGCCCGTCGTGGATGTCGTGCGAGCCCTGGGTGTCGTGTGAGCCCTGGATGTCATGTGAGTCGTGGGTGTGGTTCAGGTCGCCGGTGAGCGCGCAGGCTAGTCGCCGCGCTCCGTCGGCCAGCAGGTCTGGGCGACAATGGCTGAACGACAGACGCAAGCAGGTCCGGTACGGGTGATGCTCGCTGATCGCGAAGTGGCAGCCGGGAACGTACATGACTCGGTGCTGCGTGGCCCGCTCGGCGAGTTGAAAGGTGTCGATTCCGTCGGGCCCGGTGAGCCAGAGGTAAAACCCTCCGGACGGTTCGGTCCACCGCCACCCGGCATCGGTCAGAGCGCTCTCAGCGAGGGCACGACGCAGGCTCTCGTGCTTTGCTCGATACCGTTGCCGGTAACCGTTAATCAGCGCGTCCCAGCCCGCCTCACGCGAGATGATCCCGACGATGTCGTGGGCCAGTGCCGACGGCGACAGGGTGAGAACTTCCGTCGCAGAACGCAGCTGATCATGCAGGTAGGTGGGCGGGTCAATCCAACCGCAGCGCAGCCCGGGGGCGAGCACTTTGGAGAAGGTCCCGAGGTAGACCACCCGCTCGGGAGCGATAGATTTCAGCGCTGGGAAGGTCTGGTCGGTGAAGGACAGTAACCCGTATGGATTGTCTTCGACTACCAGCAGGTCCAGGTCGGCGCAGACGCGCATCAGCTCGCGACGACGCTGAGGGGGCTGGGTGATGCCGGTCGGGTTATGGAAGGTCGGTACGGTGTATACAAAACGCACGCGATGCCCGGCCCGCCGAGCTGCTTTCACGCATTCAACCAGTGCGTTGGGATTGAGACCGTGCTCGTCGATGGGGCAGTCAACCAGGGTCAGCCCCGCGAACTGGAAGGCCGCACTAGCCCCCGGGTAGGCGGGTGATTCGCAGATGACCGCGTCTCCAGGTTCGGCCAGTCCGCGGGCCACGGCGACCAAAGCGGTTTGGGAACCGGAGGTGGGGATCAGATGCTCACTGGCGGGGATGTGTTCGCGGGCGGTGAGGTCCGTGATGGCACTGGTCAGGGGACCGCGCACGGTGAGCGGCGAATACTGCAAAAGGGTTGAGGCGCCGAGCCGGAGCCGACGGGCGATGTGTTCGGCGAGTTCATATGCGGGCAGGTCGGTGAGGTCGGGAAGGCCGCCGGCAAACGAAATGGTGCCTGGATGCAGCTCGAATAGGTTTGGCATCTCGACGCCTCGGCGGGGCCGGTTGCGGTCGGTAGCTCGATTCGTGGTGCTCTCGGGTGCGGCTGTGGCGGGTTCTGCCGACGGTCGTTGTGTTGTCCCCAGGTGGGCCGTGGGGTGGTGGGGGCTCATGGTGAGGGTCCGTTACTTGTCCGCACTGACACGGGTGGCTTCAGCGAAGGCGTGCAGATCCGCCGCGTTGCCGAGCCTGCCGTCAGCCAACATGGCGGGGTCGATGTCGATCCGGTAGGTATCTTCAACCGCCACCAGAATGTCCAGCAGAGTCAGGGAGTCCACCCCGCAGCTAGCGAAGGGGAGAGTGGGATCATCAATGGTCAGACCGCATTTTTGGGTGAGTAGATCGGTGAACTCAGTCAGGGTCATGGGCATGGGGGCATCCTTCTCACGTGTGTGGGGAGCGAACTAAACCGGGGCGGAATGCCGGTTTAGACGCTGGAGGCGAGGGCTTTCGGGGCGCGATCCGCAGGTACATCTGCCTTGGCATCCGGCGGTCTGCTGGCATTCGCATGCGGTCTGCTGCCATGCGGGGCGTGGTACTCCTGAGCGATGGGAGCGCTGTGTAATCGGGTCCGGTCGGGTTTCCCGTTGGGTGTCAAGGGCACATCAGTCAGGCGGACAATGCGGTCGGGCTGGCGTGCCGGGTCCAGCTCGATGCCCAGGTGCTCAGCCACCCGGGCAGGGTCCACGGTCCCGGTGTAGAACAGTGTGAGGTCGGCATCCTCGCTGGCAGGGCGGGGAACAATTGCGGTGTCGAGATCGCTGATCTGTTCGGCAGTGGTTTCGATGTCGTACACGGACAACCGGATTCCTCGACGTTTAATCAGGTCATCATCTCGGCCGAGGAAATACAGTCGATCCTCAGCATCGAGATAGCCCTGGTCACCGGTATGAAGCTCCAGGGATCCGTCTGGAGTGGGAACGAACCGTTGCTGGGTGGACATCGGAACGTTCCAGTACCCGGCCATCACGGTGGGTCCGGACACCACGATCTCTCCGGGCTGACCGACGGGACGAGCAGTGCCATCGGCAGCGATGATCCGGATGCGGGTGCCGGGAAGGGCTCGTCCGACCGACTCGGGGTGGGCGGTCCATTCCGATGGCGGCAAAATGGAGATGCGTTTGCACTCCGTCATGCCGTACATGGAGGCGAACTCTGCCCCAGGAAGCAGCGCGAGCAGCTGTTTCATGATCTCTGCGGGCATTCTGGCGCCGGTGTTTGTCAGCAGTCGTACCGGCGCGGGGATGGCGCGGTTGCGGCTGAGTGTGAGCAGCATGTGGGCGAGGGCTGGGACCAGCGGGATCACGCTGATATGTTCCCGACGGATGAGATCGAGCAGCTTGATGTCGTATTGCGGGTCGGCTAGCACGATCCGAGCCCCGCTCCAGGCTGCGAGGAAAATCTGGTAGAGCCCGTAGTCGAAGGCCAAGGGCAGTCGGCACAGGATGACGTCGGAGTGGGTGTACATCAGGGTGTCGGCAATTGCCTGGACGGCTGACAGGATGCAGCTGTGGGGGCTCATCACGCCGTGGGGTTTCCCGGTGCTGCCGGAGGTGTAGATCAGCAGCCCCAGGGCGTCGGGTGTGCAGCTCGATGGCTTTGCCGCCAACTGAGTCGTCGATCCGGCAGCTTGTGGGTTAGTTGCTGCGGCAGTAGTTGGTGGTGTATTCGCTGACTCTGTGGTCGGTTGTTCCGCCACGAGAGCGATCTCATCCCAGGTCGCCACGATGGCTGGTGCACAGGTAGCCGATGCACAGGTAGCCGGTGCGCAGGTGGCCGCCCCTGCTGTAGCGGGCTGGTCGGCGGCAGGTGCGGGGATGGTGGATTTGTGTATCGGCGGACCCGGGGAATAGTCGGGCTGATGAGCAGCGCTATCGGTGCTGTGACCGGCGCCGCTGGGGTGGCACCCGATTACCAGGGTGGGGGAGCAGTCGGCGACTAGTTCCCGGATCTGGGAGTCGGTCAGATTCGGGTGCACTGGCACGAACACCGCTGCGCGGCTCAGCGTCGCCCACAGTGCGAGGACGACCAGGGCGTCGGATGGGGCAGAGCACAGGACGCGGTCTCCGGGGCGAACCCCGTGCCTTTGCATCCACTGCTCAACCCGCTGCACTCGTTCGGTGAGCTGTCGCCAGGTGAAACGTCGATGAGTGTCGATTAGTGCGATGTCGTCCGGCCATAAGCGGGCACAGCGCTGAAGGAGCTCATGCACCAACATGGGCGGTCTCTTCCTGGTCGATGGCCTGCACCTCACGCCATCCTCGTCCAACACAGGGGCCGCATAGCACCAGATCTCGCGGTCTGCTGATGCTGCGCTGAGGCAAATCGGGAAACTCTCGGCGCAGCAGACCGCTGAGCACCTTCGCCGGGGGAAGGCAGATCACTTCATCGGGAGAGCAGGCAGCGATCCTCCTCATGCACGCATCCCAACGCACGGGTTCAGTGATCTGCTCAATCAGGCGTTCTCGCAGCTCAGCACCTGAGGTGACCAGGGCTCCATCCAGATTTTGGATCACGGGAATGCGAGGGTCATGGAACTGAACCTCGGCGATGGTCGCACGAAATTCGTCCCGGGCGGGATTCATATAGGGAGTGTGAAACGCCCCGGCCACGGCGAGGCGTCGCACCGCGGCGCCGCACGGAGGTTGGCGCACGAGGTCCTCGATGCGTTCCTCTGTTCCTGCCGCGACCAGTTGACCAGCGCCATTAACAGTCGCCAAGTAGATATCGCGGGAGCGCAAGTCCGCCAGCACCTCGGACATCTCGCCGCCGAGCACCGCGGCCATCGCGGAGGGCTGCGCGGAGCAAGCTTTTGCCATGGCCAGACCTCTAGCCCGGGCCAGCCGCACTGTATCGGAGGGGCTCAGTGCGCCCGCTAGGCAGGCGGCAGCGAGTTCTCCGACGGAGTGACCGGCGATCGCCGAGGTGTCATCCGTAACTACCGATGCGGCCAGGATCGCCTGTGCGACCAGAAGTGGTTGCGCATTTTCGGTGAGCTGGATGGTCTCCGCGGTGGCCTTTGTTCCGAGTTGCACGAGGTCGGTGTCACTCGCGTGCGACCACGCGAGGATCTGCTCCGCGTGGTCCGGCGAGGTCAGCCAGGCCGCGAGCATCCGCGGTTTTTGGGCGCCCTGTCCGGGGGCGACGACGATGCTCATGGAATCTCCTCGATACGGGGCCGCGGTTAGTTGCGGCCGCCGCTGGCGCGGAACCGCACTGCAGCGAAGATGACGAACCCGATGAACCAGGCCAACATGTTGACGATGGCTAACACCAGGGACGAGTGCGCGCCGCTGGGCGAGTAGCCGCCGTCGAGGGCGTAGCGGGCGAGCGTGGAGATGCCAAACATCGGGGTCCAGCGGCCGATCTCCAGGATGATGCCTGACAGTGGGATGAAGAGGTTCCCGATAAACGCGAGCGCGGTGATGGTGATACCGGGAACGTGAATGACAACTTCGGGTTTCACCGCGAGGCCGAGCCCCAGCCCAAGAGCCGCGAAGATAGCAGAGCCCAACCAGGCGACGACTAATCCGATAACCCAGACCTGTGCCGGGGCGTCGGCTCCGGTGACAGCGCCCAAAATACCGACCAAAATGACGGGGAGGGTTGCCGCCACCATCGAGGCAGCAACTTTAGACAGGATGTATCCCATGGTGCCGAGCGGGGTGAGGCGCATGGTGCGCATCCAGCCGGAAGACTTTTCAATGCTGATGCCGACGGCGTTAGCGGTGGCTGAGGTTGCCGCGCCATAGACGGCAATGCCGATCATCATCCAGGCGGCGAAATTGCCGTGCGGTATTCCGGCGTGTGCGGGCCCGGTTTTAAACAGTGCTAAATACAGCACGGCGGGTAGCGCAAGCGAGAAGATCAGAGCTTGGCGTTTAAAAGGACGTTTGAGTTCGTAGCGCAAATAGCGCAGCTGAAAACCGCCAGCTTTGCGGGAACTGAGCGGACGCAGGGCGCGGTGGGTGCCGACAGTGGGCGAGGGTGAGGTCATGACGGGTCCTTCATAAAAAGTATGTGGGGTTCAGCGGCGGCGTGAGCGGTGTTATTTGCTGGTGAGGGTGAGGAAGGCTTCTTCGAGGCTGCGAGGAGCTATTTCCAGTTCTTTGGCACCAGCGGTGAGCAGCGCGGTCGCAAATGCGTCGCTGTCGGGGTGGTCGAAATAGGTGCGGTGTCCGCGCCGGTCGATCAGTTTGGCTTTGGGGTCGCTCAGCAATGCGTTCACGGCGTCGTCGGGAAGAACACACGACAACACGCGTCCGGCGGTGGCGGTGCGGATTTCGTCGACGCTGCCGTCGGCGACGATCTGGCCGTCTTTAATCATGATGACGCGGTCTGCGAAATTGTCGGCTTCTTCAAGATAATGGGTAGCGAAAACAACGGTGCGACCCCGGCTGGTGTCTTGGCGAACCTGTTTCCAAAAGTCGTGGCGTGCGTTGATATCCATGCCTGCGGTGGGTTCGTCGAGAATCATGATCTCGGGGTCGGGCAGCAGGGCGAGCGCGTACCGAAGGCGCTGGACTTCACCGCCTGAGCTTTTGCCGACGGTGCGGTCGGCGAGCTGGGTGATGTTGGCGCGTCTCATACATTCTTCAACATCGGCCCCGCGGTAGAGCGAGCCAATCATGTTCATGGTGTCGCCCATGGTGAGGTCGGGAAGCATCCCGCCGCTCTGCATCACTGCCGAGATGAGCCCGGCGTGAGCGGCGGTGATGGGGTCTAATCCAAAAACGCTGACGCTTCCGCTATCGGGCTTGGTCAGTCCGAGCAGAAGATCAATGCTGGTGGACTTGCCGGCGCCGTTGGGGCCGAGAAAGGCGACAACTTCACCGCGCCCAATCGACAGCGACAGGTTATTCACGGCGGTGATGGTTTTCTGCTCTGAGATGGTGAAGGTCTTCGTGACCCGGTCCATCCGCAGTGCGGTGTTCGGATCGGGAACGCTGTCACCGGATGCGGCTGAGGCGGTGGACGCTGTGGTGGTGCTCATCATTTCGCTTTCAAGGTGTGAACTACGGGTGCTGGCGGTGCTGGCTCAGGTCGGGATCGTCAGGGCGACGTCATCGTGCTCAGATCGTGGCGGCGGCCAGAGACTCCCGGTGGCCAGATTCTTGTCCAGAAGTATCGGAGCAAACTGGGTAATTCCCGAAGGAAGCGGGCCGTAGTCCATCGCCAGCTGGGCGATATCGCGCCAGAGCAGGGGAGTCCAGGTGAAGACGGGGATGGCGGGATCCAGCCCGAGGGTGGACGGCACTCGCCGGGCAAATCCCAGCTGTAGTTGGCTCGCAACCGCGTGCACAGCGGTAAAGAGATGCCGCGTGTGGTGAGGACGCTGGCCAAGAAACCGCCGCTGTCCCCAGGTGCTCACACAGCCCAGAGGCCTGGTGTCATCGCTCGCGAGGTGCGGCGGAATCTCGGTGGCCTGGAGGCTATCTAAAACATATGACCAGCTAGGAATGCGGGTGTGGGCCGGCAGCGAGATGACGGTCGCGGGAATGTGGGTCCAGCCGAGTTGCCGTGCGGCGAGCGCCCGGTGGGCTCCGTCCAGGATGATCTTTTGACCCCGGTAGACGGTGGCGAGGATGGGCCAGCGCAAAGTGCTGGTGCTGAGGTCTTTGCGCAGCGCATCTACATGCTCGGAATCGACCTGCTCGTGCCACAACAGCTCGCTGAGGCGAACCTCTTCGTGGCATAGCGTGTGCATCGTGGTCTCCGGGTGCTCAAAGGTGAGTGACTGATAGCCAGGCTATGCACGCTTGGAGCCCCGGTCACTAGATTCTGAGCTGCTGCCGATAAACGCAACCGCAGGTCATGGCTATGTCATGCGCGCGACATGACGAGTGTCATTTGCTGCTCGTTTACAGCCAGCCCCGGTCTTGGCAGTAGGAAATAGCGCTGATTCTGCTGTTGGTCCCTAGCTTCGTCATCGCCGACGAAATGTAGTTGCGGACTGTGCCGGGCGAGAGGAACAGCAGTTTGGCGATCTCCAGGGTGGATACACCGCGTGCGAGTTGACGCATCACATCCAGTTCCCGTTCATTCAGCGGGCACGGACCTAGCTGAAGAGCCTCAGCTGCCAGGTCGGGGTCGAGAACCGTTCGGCCTTGAAGAACCTCATGAATGGAGTCAATCAGTCTCACCGCGGTGATGGTCTTAAGCAGATACCCGTTGGCCCCAGCCTTGATCGCAACCTGAAGGTAACCGCTGCAGGCGAGTGAGGTGAGCAGAATGATTTTGCCGGTGTAGCCGTGTTGGCGAACCGCGCGGGTAATGTCGATGCCGTTGGGGCCGGGCATTTTGACGTCGATCAGCATTAAGTCGGGGTGATGCTGCTCTAGTGCGGGAATGACGGCGTGGCCGTTGCTCAGCCGAGCGACTACCTCGAACTCGGGGTCGGTCTGTAGGAGCACCTCAAAAGCTTCGGCGACGAGTTCGTCGTCATCGACCAAAATTATCCGTACCACGTTGTCCCTGTCGCTTAATCCTGATGGTGCCTCCCGACTATTTTCACCTACTCAATCTCGTAACCTGACCCTGCGCTGATGCCCATCCTGACCGGCGTTAGCGCCCCTCAGGCCCAGCCCCAACCCGACATCGCCTTATTTCTCCGAGTCGGATGGATTGTCGATCGGCAGCTGTACTTCGAGCCGGAAACAGTTTTTCTCACAGGGGCCGGCGTGCACGGTTGTGCCCCGTCGCGATAAGCGTTCGCGCAGATGGTTCAGCCCAGTTCCGGTATCGGGAGATGCTGCATCGGGTGGGCAACCATCGTTGATCAACCGGATGAGCGCGCGATCATCCACGATCCGCACCGTGATCCAGCAGGTGGTCGGTTGCGAGTGTTTCAGCATATTGGTGATGCCTTCGCGCAGAACTTCTGCGATGGCTTTGCTGAGGGCGGCGTCGTGAATGGGTTCGGTGTCGGCGTGCACGGTGATCCCAAGGCCCTTAGCGATGACTTTCGCTGAGGACAGCTCGTCGCTCAGATCCGGGGTCATAGAGGTGCGAATGAGCTGCTGAAGTTGCTGCCGCCCGCACAGGATCGCCTGATGGGATTCTTGAATCTGGTTTTTTGCCCGCTCGACGTCCTGATCGATCAGATTTAATGCTGCTTGTTGACGCAGGGAGACCGCGACGAATGTCCGGCCGATGACGTCGTGCAGCTCGCGGGAGATCCGTAAGCGTTCTTTGTCGATGTTCGCGCGGGTCAACTGTTCTTGGGCGATCAGTGCTTCGTTGCGGAACCGGGCCAGCATGAAGAAACTCATCAAGACGGTGATGATGGTGAGCCCGGCGATGATGATTTCGGTCTGGGTGAAGATCTGGAACGGACCAGCGGAGACAAGGAAGATTTCCACCAACCCTGTGATGACGAGCCCCCACCAGGCATAGCGTCGAGAAAGCGCGAGGAATACGGCCATGGGGATCACCCCGGCCACGTGGATACCGGGTGTTGCTGTGGCGACCAGCAGGACGATGACGCTACAGATCAGACTCAGCACGCGCCACCGCATCGTGGTGAGATTGCGCAAGCAGGTGGTCTGTAACGGCCAATACACCGCCACGATGGCAAGCGCACACCCGGAATAGACGATGCTGGCTAGAAGACTCCAGGTGGTGGTTGGGGTGGTCAGGATCTGGTGCCAGGTGTCGATCACTCCGAATCCGGTGGCGGCGGCACTGACCACGAGCGATGCGAGCTCGGCCCCCGGAAAGTGGGAGCGCGGCCGGAAGGTGGAGTGTGCTTTACCGCCCATCAGCCTTGTCTGGTGAGTCGTGTCGACGAGATGAACTGTGTCGATCAGCCGGATATATTTCGCCCCAATGTAAGGGGGAGATTCCCCGGACACAAATTCGCATCGTTCGACGCGTTGGATAGGGACTGGTTTCATCCTGAAGCTGTCACCTACGGTGGACCTATGCCGCGCCGTTTGCCGTTTACCGTCGTCACGAAACCTACCGGTGCGGCCTGCAATCTCAACTGCACGTACTGTTTTTTCCTGTCCAAAGAAAAGCTGTATCCGCACGACACACTGCGGATGTCTCCGGCAGTTCAAGAGCGGTACATCCGTGCCTATCTCGCCGCACAACCTGACGGTGATGTGACCTTGACCTGGCAAGGCGGGGAACCAACTCTGATGGGTCTGGATTTTTTCCGCCGCGCCTGCGAATTGGTGCGGCGGTACGCTCGACCGCGCCAGCGAGTTCAGCAGTCCATCCAAACCAACGGCGTTTTGGTGACCGATGAATGGGCTGCGTTCTTTGCCCGCGAAGGTTTTCTGGTGGGTTTGTCGATGGACGGACCGGCCGATATCCACGACACCTATCGGGTGAACAAGGCGGGGCGCGGAACGTATGGCCAGGTGGTGCGGGGCTGGGAGGCTCTACAGCGACAAGGCGCCGAGGTCAATATTCTGTGCACCGTTCACGCCGGGAACCAGAATCATTCGTTGGAGGTCTATCGTCATTTCCGCGATGACCTCGGGGCGAAGTATATGCAGTTCATTCCGATTGTGGAGCGGGTGCTGCCGGAGGATCTTGAGCTCGCCAACCAGGGATGGGTTGACGGTGACGGTGGCACGCGCCTGCTCTATCTTCAGCACGGTGATGCCGTCACCGAACGGTCGGTGAACCCGGCGGCATACGGTCGTTTTCTATCCGAGATCTTTGCCGAGTGGATCGCCCACGACGTAGGTACCGTGTTCGTTCAGGATGTGGATGTGGCGTTGTCGGCCATGTTCGGTCAGTACACGTTGTGTGTGCATGCTCCGGAGTGTGGCGGGGCGCTCGCCGTGGAGCATAACGGCGATGTTTATTCGTGTGATCACTATGTTGAGCCGGATTATCGCCTGGGTAGCGTGCTCACCGATGATTTCGCCGACTTGCTGTGTTCGCCGAGTCAGCGCAGTTTCGGACGGGGAAAGCGTACTGACCTGCCTTCGCAGTGCCTGCGCTGCTCGGTCCGTCCGCTGTGTCACGGGGGGTGCCCGAAGGATCGGTTCATTGATTCTGAGGATGGCGAACCCGGGTTGAATTACCTGTGCGCTGGTTACCGTCATTTTTATGAAACTGCTTTGCCTGGGTTGCGGGCGATGGCGCGCCTGGTGGCGTCGGGGCGGGAAGCCCGCGAGGTCATGACGTCCTAGGGACGTGAGTTGCCCCCCTCGCAGATGACCAGCACGACAACCTGACGCTAACCTGAGAGGCGTACGCGCTGCGGCGCTCCGCTCGCTCCCGACTCTTCGAGAGGTCCACCATTTATGGGTGAACTATCCCTAACATTCGAGATCGTCTCCTTGGCGGTTCTCGTGGCGATCCTTCTGCTCGATTTGTTGATCGTCTTCAAACGACCGCACGAACCGTCCATTAAGGAATGTACGGCGTGGATCGGTTTTTACGTGGGTCTTGCCATTGTGTTCGCCATCATCTTGATTTTTGTGGGCAACGCCGAGGTGGCAGGGCAATTCGTGGCTGGCTGGCTCACCGAGTATTCGCTGAGCGTGGACAACCTGTTTGTGTTCATCGTGATTATGACCAAGTTTGCGGTGCCACGGAAGTATCAGCAAGAAGTCCTGATGGTCGGGATCATTATTGCTCTCATCGCTCGCGCGATCTTTATTGTGATTGGCGCCGTGGCGATTAACCACTTGTCGTGGCTATTCTATATTTTCGGCATTTTCCTGTTCTGGACTGCTTGGCAGCAGGTCAAAGGGGAGGATGAGGATGAGGAGCAGGATTCCTTCATCATGCGCACTCTCAAGCGCTTCATCCCGGTGACCGAACACTACGAGGGAAATAAACTGCGCACTCGGATCAATGGCAAAGCCATGTTCACTCCGATGCTGCTGGTGTTCCTCACCATCGGCTTGACCGATGTCATGTTCGCCCTGGACTCCATTCCCGCGATCTTTGGTATCACCCAGAATCCGTTCCTGGTGTTTACCGCGAACCTATTTGCTTTGATGGGGTTGCGTCAGCTCTACTTCCTGCTGGGTGGGCTCATGGATCGCCTGGTGTACCTTCACTACGGTCTCGCTGCGATCTTGGCGTTCATCGGCGTGAAGCTCGTCCTGCACGCTCTACACGAGAATAATCTGCCGTTCATCAACGGTGGGCAGCCGATCCATCAGGTGCCAGAAATCCCGATTTGGCTATCGCTTACGGTGATTATCGGTTCGATGGTGGTTGCCACCGTTGCGTCCTTGGCCTCGCGGCGCAACGCGGATCGAGATGCTGATTCCGAAAGCATCGAGCACAGCCCCGATGCGGGTAAGGAGTAACGCCCGTCCGGAGTCAGGGGATAACTCCTGGTTCGGCTTTGCCGGTGGACCTCGCCCGATCCAGCGCATAATGCGGGTCGGCGCAGGAGCCCACTCGGCTGCTTGGACACCATAAAGCGTGAGGCGCGCTGATCGTAGGTTGATTTTACGATCAGCGCGCCTCACGCTTTGATGCCGGGATGCTGAATATCCGCGGTGCAGGCTCGCGCCTGCTCAGCGAGATATCTGAGGCTGGAGCCTGCACGTCCAGTCCTCAGATATCTCAGAGCTCGATCGACGAGATGCCGCCGAGGTATATCAGTAAATACCGTCGCCCTTTGCGCCGAAGAATGCGAAGTCGCCAATGGTGGACGAATCAGCGCGGCCATTGACGAGCGGAACATCCTTACCGGACGATGGCGGGTTCGGGCCGCGCATCACGTACTTGATACCACCGAATTTATTCCCGGTAGCGTAGTAGTTCTGGACGGCCTGGAGGAATGCGGGATAGCACGGTGAGGAGTCGGTCAGCTCCACGCCGGTGGCCTTTTGGACATCGGTGGCTAACGGGGCGGCGATGCCCATGGGTTCGAGAACGACCTTGGTGTTGAGACGTCCACCAGCAGTGATGCCGTCCTGCCACTGTAGGTTCAAGTCAAACTCTTTGCCGGCGGGCTGATCGTCTCTCAGCATGCGCAGCAGGATTGCCTGGGTGTCGCCAGGGCTAAAGGTAGTCTCCGTGGTGGTGTTACCGGCTCCCTTACCAATGGTGCCGAGGTAGTTCCCCTTGAGGTCCTCGTAGCCGTAGTACGAGCTGGAGGTGGTGAACGCGCGGTGGTCAGTGACGCGCCCGTGGTCCGGGAGGTTCACCAGTTGCATCTTGTAGATGAGGTCGTACTTGTAGTTCGGGCTGCCCAGCTTCAGGGCTTTGGAGCCAACATTCTTGACGTTGAGGTAGCTGTTGCCCAGGAAGCCGTTGGCGCTGCCGACAGGCTGGTAGTAGTTGATCTCCAACGTGACGCCGGTCTGGTCTGGAATGCTGCGGATGTAACCGTCGAAGTAATCTTGAATCTTCTTCAGGTTTTCTGGCCTGCAGGCTGCCGAAGCGGCGAAGGCCGGGCTACCGGTGACTATTGCTACGGTTGGCACCGCCCACATCGCGCCTTTGGCGAGGGTCCGCCGAGAGACGAGTTTTTCTTGATCGGGTGTCACGTTTACTCCTGGTATCTCCTGATGGGTTCGTGCGACGACATCACTACCGACCAATGCTGTTATGGTCCACTATGAAATGCTTCCGCGCGACATGCCGCAACCATTGCCTTACGGTGTAGTTAGACCGTACCACCAATTAGTACCGTCCCAACGGGACTGGACCTAATGTCATATGCAGGCACAATGTCGCGATGCTGGTCAGTCCAGCTGGTTCGGTCCCGCTGAGCCGATTGTGAGTGTGTTATGTGTCCCGATGGATCCGAGTGGTTTTGTCGTGGAGGAGCCAAGATCTTAGGTGTCTCATATGTCTTGTGGCCTCGGTGTTTAGTCGGTGCGGCTACGTGTTTCTGCGTCATGAACCGCGGCCCCGGTTCATCTTTCTGAGAATGATAATTGTGATCGTCTCGTCCATAAGTTGGTGTGAAGCGGCCTACCGCAGGCGGCACCGTGCTTCACGCCATCGGTGCCGCCCACGATAGGCCGCTTCATCTTTGTTTTTAGTTGTGTACGGTGCGCCGCGGTGTTGTTCACCTCGGGCCACCGAAGGGGTCCCCACCGCGTTACCTTGCGACGCGTACACAGTGGCGTGGCAATGCTCGGCGGGTCGGGGGATAGCCTAAAGGCCCGCTATGGCAGATGGACAGCTCCAGCCGATGAGCAACTCCAGCGAATGGAGAGCGCGTCAGCTCGCAGGAGCGGGGGCTGGCGCGGGGTCTTTTGGTGCCGGTAAGTACGGTGGAATCCACCAGCAGTTCACGGGCTTTGCCTCAGCTGGGTTCAGTGCGTTCACAACCATCTGATAGGCGACCGGGTCGTAGGTGAAGTTCTGATGTCCGTGCGCATCGAGGCCGCACACATTTTGCACGACTTCGTTCTTGACGCCGGGCTCATCAATAATCGCGTTCGTATACGGGGTGACCACTAAATCCAGCTTGGTGGTGATGACCGTGTACTTCACGCCGGGCACGGTCAGGCCACCCTCATTGAGTTCTTTCAAGAACGGTGAGCCCTCCAATTGCTGGAGCAGTGAGGTGCGGTTGTGCTTGTCGATAATCTCTTCCTTAAGGGACGGGGCTTCTTTCAATACATCGCGAATCAGGTTCTTCAAGCCCCACATGGTGGTTCCATGGTTAGAGGGCACGAGACCGATTAAGTGATTGACCTTGGAGGCTCCGCCGTACCACTTGATGTATGCCCGCGGAAGCGGGCCACCGCCCTGCGAGTGTCCGATCAGATCGACTTTCTTTGCGCCGGTTGCCTTCAGAACCCGATCGACGAATCCCGCCATGAAGGCGGCGGACTGCCGAATATCGCCGGCGAATGACGTGGAGTCATTCGTCGGGTTGGTCGAGGGGTTGTAGTTGAAGGTGTACACGCAGTATCCGGCGTTGCGCAGATGTGGCGAGTAGAATGACCAGGCAGAAAAGGCGTCTTCAATCGTCCCGGGGATTAGGACGATGGGATTCTGGCCCTTCTTTGGCTTACAACTGAAATCGTTTGCGCCACGGGGCCACATACCGGGGGTGATCCCGGCCGCGGCTTTGGCGGCGATGAAGGTGTGGAGTTCGGCTCCCTGACGGGTGGAGGGAATGCCACCCGGGCTGGTGGCAGCTTCGACGCCGCCGGGATTCTCGGGGGTAGGCAGCGGTGTCGATGCCTGTGCGGCACCGGCGCCGGTGATTACCGAACCTATTAGCGTCAGTGCGAAACCGACATTTAGCAGACGAGAACGCATCATTGCTCCTTCTCAGGTTAGATTTTTCGGTTCTTATGACATCGGCACCACATATATGGGATATGTGATGCCGATGTCATGAAGGGTGTGTGCGGGGTGGAGCGGATCGCCGCCCCGCACCTGACTTATTTCATCCGTAGGACTGTTACTTCACCTGGTAGGTTGCGGTTCCAGCGATATCGTTGACGTCATTTCCGACCATGACTCGGTAGGTGCCTGGACGGACGACAAACTTATCTTTTTCTCCCTTCCATATAGCGAGTTGCAACGGATCGACAGTCATTTCGACGGTCTTTTGTTCGCCCGGCTTCAGCTCGACTTTGGTGAAGGCCCCGAGCTCGCGAGGAGGAGTGGTCAAATCCGGGGTGCTGGGTTTTCCGATGTACACCTGCGGAACCACTTTGCCAGTGCGTTTGCCAGTATTTGTCACGGTGACTCGGACCTTGAGCGGGTCTTTCGATGACCCGTGGTCCTTCACAAGAGCCACATTGGAGTAGGAGAACGTGGTGTAGGACAATCCGTACCCAAATGGGAACAGGGGCTTTTGACCGTTCGCGGAGTACCACCGATACCCCATGAATACGCCCTCGGTGTAATTGGCTTGGAAACCGAGCTTTGATCCGGGGAACTGGTCGCTGTGCGAGGCAGGCTTCTGCTCGTTGGATGCGGGGAAGGTCTGCGGCAGGCGTCCGGACGGGTCAACTTCCCCGAACAAGAGGCGAGCGGTTGCTTCACCGCCCGCTTCGCCCGGGTACCAGGTGTTGAGAACACCTTTTACCGAGTCGAGCCACGGCATGAGAACGGGGCCGCCGTTTTGGGTTACCACGATGGTGGGTGCGCGTCGCGCTGCGATATTCACCGAGTTGTTGACATGGGGCATGAAATTGAGACCCGGGCGATCAAACAGCTCGGTAGACACAGTGGTGGCTACGACAATCACCAGGTCGGACTTCTTCGCGGATAGAGCGATACCGGCGGGGTTCCATTCGGAGACCCAGTCCACCTCCACCCGATCCCCGTAACGCGCCTTAATACGGTCGAGTAGATTGTCGCGGGTGATGGCGTTGACGGCTGATGATCCGCCGCCCTTCAGAGCGCTCTTGGCTCCATCGCCGACCACGGTTACACGGTGGATCTTGGGATCCTTGGCGTTCAGCGGCAAAATCCCGTCGTTCTTGAGCAGGACGGAACCAGCTTCGGATGCTTTCTGGGCAACAGCTTGGCCGCGCGAGACTGGGATTTCGCGGATGGTGCGCTGCCGATCACCTCGCTCGGAATCCCACGGGTGATCAAACAGGCCGAAGCGGAACATCTGCACGAGCGTTTCGCGCACACGTGTACGCACGTCATCCCAGCTCATGTCGCCGTTTTTAATAGCCCGGGTGACGAGCAGCTTTGACGTCCAGAAGTTGCCGGGAAGTTCGACGTTCAGACCGTTCTTAATATCTGTTGGCGACCAGGCTGCCGGGTAGTCAGTGACCACGAAGCCTTTGAATTTCATATTTTCGCGTAGGTCCCGCTTCAGCGTTTCCGGGTTGCCGCAGGCGGGCTTGTTGTTCACCTTGTTGTAGGCGCACATGACGATGGCGGGATCCGACTTTGCGATCGCGATCTGGAACGGCTTTTCGTAGATCTCGTGCAGGGTCCGGTCGTCAATGTTTGAGGAGTTCTGAGTCCGGTTGGTCTCCTGATTGTTGGCCACATAGTGCTTAATGGTGGCCATCAGCCCGGTGCTCTGGACGCCTTCGACATGAGCGGCGGCTATCTCGCCTGATAGCAGGGGGTCTTCGCCAAAGTATTCAAATGTGCGGCCTGCGGTGGGGTTGCGGGCAAGGTTAAAGCCGGGTGAGAACAGGACGTCCTGTCCGCGGTCGCGAGCATCTTGAGCGATTGCTTTTCCATAGGACCGAGCTAGACCCGGGTCAAAGCTCGCAGCCTGGGTGATCGGGGCTGGCATCTCAGTGGCTTTGTCACCATTTCGCAGGCCTGAAGGGCCGTCAGTCATGATGACGGCAGGCACCCGTAATTCCGGAATGGCGGGTATATAGCCGATGTACTTTGGTCCTTTTTTGGGGGCTGTGCCGCCAATGAGTCCACCGTCTCCGTGGAGCATATGAATGAGTTGATCTTCATTCATAGCCTTCATCAAAAGATCTGCCCGAGCTTCCGGTGAGAGATCTTTGTTCAGCCAGGGATATGTTGCAATATCGGCGGCGCTATTACCCGTGGAGGGTATAGGTGAGGCTGTTGATGTGAGTGCAGAACCCCCCACTAGCATTGAGACCCCAAGAACAATGGCAGCCGTTCGAGATAGCAGTGGGCGACGTCGTCGATTGGGGGTGGCGTCGGTTTGAGCGTCGGGCATAACTTCTCCTCGTCGAGCTCTGTGTCGTAGGTACTACTGTCGGGAAACTATGAAACCACAGCGGTTCAGGACTGTGGAAGTTTGCTGAGGGTTCTCTCTGTGCTATGTCCGCCCTTTATCCAGGGTTTAGTGCCCCATAATGATCGCTAGCTAGCGATCATCCGTGTTGGCGATCATAAATAGTCAGGGAGACATACCTTTCGACAGTCCTTATGTATTAGCGGGACTGCACTTTAGTGCTCAGCTTTCTTTCAGATTCGCTGTTTGACCGAGTCAGCTGTCCTACCCCGGAGCACTCGGGCCCCGTCGCCGGCGGAGGTATTTCTCTACCAGGTATCTCTCGGCCAGGTATGTCCGAAACTGGATGCAGTCGAGCGGGAAACCGCCGGAAAGGGAGTGACAGCGGTGGCGTAGGCTATCGCCGTGAAGATCAACGAGACCATCCTCCCGGGCCTCGGGGTGCGCCAGGAGCTTGCGTTGGAATCGGGGCGACGGTTATGCCTGGTCGGTTTGCGCGACGGCACCACCACCCTATGTGTATCCAGCATCGATGATCCCGACGCGATGGAAATTAGCGTGCCGCTCAGCGAAAAAGAGGCCGCGACGCTCGGCAGCCTACTGGGAGGGCCTGAGCTAGCCCGCAGCCTGGCTCGTGAGCAAGAAGACCTCGACGGAGTCAGCACCCACCAGCTTACTCTGCCCAAGACCTCCCGGTACGTCGGGCAGCCCTTGGGCTCAACCCGTCTGCGCACCCGCACCGGTGCGTCCGTCGTGGCGGTCATCCGCGACGGAGTTACAGAACCCTCACCCGGGCCAGACTTTGTTCTCCACGCCGGTGACCGCGTGGTCGTGGTAGGCACGCCCCAGGGGCACCAGATGGCCCTGGATATTCTGCGCGAAAGCTAAGTCACCGCGAGGTTCGCAGCCTCTGGCCCCCAGTTCCCTAGAGAGAGGATAACGTGCACGCTTCGACGCTTGCGATCCTCGAATTGGGACTCGTATTTTTCGCATTGGGTCTACTTGGACGACTCGCGCACCGGGTTGGCATCTCTCCGGTCCCGTTTTACCTGCTCGGCGGTTTAGCCTTTGGACACGGAGGGTTTCTCGAACTCCCTCACATCATGGATTTCGCATCGGTGGCCAGCGAAATCGGTGTCATCTTGCTGCTGTTCGTCCTCGGGTTGGAGTATTCCGCGCGGGAACTCGTCACCGGCATGCGACGATCCTGGCAAGCAGGTGTTCTCGACATCGTGCTCAACGCGCTCCCGGGAGCGTTGCTCGTACTGGCCATGGGATGGGGCCCGTTGGCAGCACTTGCTTTCGCCGGTGTTACCTATATTTCCTCCTCGGGCATCATTGCGAAGGTGCTGAGTGATTTAAAGCGCCTCGGTAACCGTGAAACCCCGATTATCCTCAGTCTCTTGGTCTTTGAGGATCTGGTCATGGCGATCTATCTGCCGGTGCTCACCACGTTACTGGCCGGGGTCAGCTTTCTGACCGGTGCCCGTAGCCTGGCAATTGCGCTCGGCGCGGTGGCGGTTGTCATGGTGATTGCCCTGCGGTACGGGCACGTGCTCTCCCGGCTCATCGAAAGCGAACTGCAAGAAGCATTCATGCTGGTCATGCTAGGGGCAACCCTATTTGTGGCCGGGGTTGCGGCGCAGATCAATGTGTCCTCCGGGGTCGGTGCGTTCCTCCTCGGAATCGCGATTGCTGGTTCCACGGCGGAAAAGGCCACCCGGCTGGTGGAACCTCTGCGCGACCTTTTCGCTGCGATGTTCTTCGTGGTGTTCGGGCTCACCACCAGTCCCGCGACAATTCCCGGCGTGCTGGCACCGGCTCTTCTTCTGGCCATCATCACCGCCATCACCAAGATTGCGACGGGCATCTGGGCTGCCCGACGACAGGGGATTGCTCTGCCCGGTCAGATTCGTACGGGCACCACACTTGTGACGCGCGGGGAGTTTTCGATTGTGATCGCCTCGCTCGCTATGGCTTCCGGAACGGTCCCGCAAACATTTGGTGCGCTGGCAACGGTGTACGTGTTGCTGCTCGCTGTGATCGGCCCGATATTGGCGCGTCTTTCGGGTCCACTGGCTCATGTCGTCGCCGCCGCCAAGCGCTTGCGCCGAGCCCAAGGTGCCGGATAAATAGGTCTCTGACCTGGGAAGGCAAGCCTCAGCTTGCTTGATGTCAAGAGATCTGAGGGGTAGCGTCCCCGCTATGAGCACCGTCAAGATATGTCCTCAGCCGTGTGCCGCGGAGTCTGTCTGCGGTGAGTATCCCTGCCTGGAGTGGTCCGAGACAGGGGAAGTCAGGTTTGAAACAGATGTCGCCAACCGAGAGAACGATCCACAGAACGAAATAGCCAAGCCCGAGGCGGAACTGGTCGAGCTCCGCGTGTCTCACGACCGAAGTGCGACCTCTCGACGCCTGAACCAATTGCGGGCCGGGGTGCTCGGAGCCAATGACGGCATCGTCTCGGTTGCGAGCATCGTGATCGGCGTCGTAGCAGCGACATCGAACGCGGCCGCCATTGCGGTGGCCGGTGTCGCAGCCCTCTCGGCGGGAGCACTGTCGATGGCCGTGGGGGAATACGTATCGGTGTCCACCCAGAAAGACACCGAACAGGCACTGTTTGAACGCACCCGCGTCGCGCTTGCCACCGACCCGCACGGCGAACTCGTGGCTTTGACGGATGCCCTGGTAGAGACCGGGATTCCCCGAGATCTGGCATCAGAGGCCGCCACTCGGATGACCGCGCACGACGCGTTAGATGCTCATTCCCGGGTGCGCTTTGGGATTGAGGAGGCGTCCATGGCCTCTCCCGGTGCGGCAGCATGTGCTTCACTCGGCGCTTTTGCCCTGGGCGGGCTCATTCCCTTACTCGCATCGCTGCTTACCCCGGCCCCATGGACCATTCCCATGATCGTGGTCGCGGTGATCTTAGCGCTGGCAGCGACCGGGTTCGTCAGCTCTAAACTCGGCCAAGCCGCGTCCGGGCGCGCCACAATCCGCACCATTGTGGGTGGCATCCTCGCGATGGCGATTACGTTCGGGATTGGTTCACTGCTCGGGGTAGGAATCGCCTGATATCCAGGTCAGTGTTGGGTCGTCTAGCACCATGTCAGTGTTGGGCCCGCCAGCACTACGTCGGCGTCGGGTCGGTCAGCACAACTAGGTCACTGTTGGGCCGGCCAGCACCAGGCTCGGAGCATTAATCGTTACAGGACCATCCCGGCACCGGGTCAGTCGCCAGTTACCACCCAGGGCGTAGAGGGCATAGCATCCGGGTCGAAGGCGAGCACGAGATCATGCACATCGTCAATGCCCGGATATCCGAGAGAGGCTGAGATCTGTTCGATAACCTGCGGAACACTCTCCCCTCGCTGAAGCCGTTCCCGCAGGGTCACGGCGCCATCGCGTTTAGCTAACCGTGCCCCCGAGGTGTTGACGGCGAGCGGAACATGCACGTAATCCGGGGTGGGTAGGCCGAGCAGGTGTGCCAGATAGGCCTGGCGGGGCGCAGAGGTCAGCAGATCATCACCTCGCACGATCTGTCCCACACCCTGGTATGCGTCATCCACCACCACCGCGAGGTTATAGGCCACCACGCCATCGCCGCGTCGCAGCACCAGGTCGTCTACGGAGGCTGACACGATCCCTGCATGGCGGTCATGCACGGTCCAAGATCGGACGCTAGAGCGCAGGCGGAGTGCGGGTTCGCGCGAAAGCTCCCGCATCCGGGCTCGTCCCCGTTCCCGCGCTGCCTCGTTCAGATTCCGGCAGGTACCTGGGTAGGCCCCCGGTGGGGAATGCGGCGCGGATGGTGCCGACAGAATTTCCCGGCGGGTGCAATAACACTCGTACGCCAAGCCCTGTTCCGTGAGCGTGGATAGGGCACGCGCATAAGCATCAGAGCGGGAAGACTGGAACAACACCTCGTCGTCGTAATCGAGCCCTAAGGTCGCCAAGTCCTCAAGCTGACGGGTCGCCGCCCCGGGTCGCACCCGGTCGAGATCTTCAACGCGCATCACAAAGGGGCGACCTTCTCGCCGCGCCGCCATCCACGCCAGCACAGCGGTGCGGAGATTGCCCAGGTGTAAGTCACCACTCGGCGACGGAGCATAACGCCCCGCCCCGGCAATGCGACGCAGAATCACGTGATCGGTGGGATCCTCCTCATCGCGCTCATCAGTGGGTAAAAACCCAAGCCTAGAGGCCAAACGCCGCGACCGTAGATTGGCGCTCGCCGTGTGCACAATGATTTCTGTCCCGGGCAGCATCCGGTCAGCCAGGCCCAACAGGGCGCGCATCGCCTCGGTGGCGTACCCCTGCCCCCAGGCCTCAGGCAGCATCCGGTAATAACAGTTCAGGACTTTCCGACCGTTCAAGGTCAGGAACTTGGTGCCGCAGACCCCTACCACGCGCCCATGCGCACCCGTCTCCGGGCGAAGCCGCACACAGTGGTAACCGATCCCATCGGTGTGCCATTTCAGCAGCCAGCGATTGAGCACATGCCGCATTTGGTCAACGGTGCTGAGCGGGCCAATTGAATCGTCCGCGAATGCCGCGGGATGAGAGTGGATATTCCACAGCGCAGGGAGATCGTGCGCTGTCACCGGTGTGAGCTCCAAACGGGGCGTGAGAAGCGGTCGGTCCACGGGTGTGTACACGCCAGCAAGTGTAGGGGGATCGATGCGGGAAGGTGACGTCAGGCGGGTGCGGTATGTGGCGCAAGCGCACAGGGTTACGAGGCGAGGTCGCGCGGTGAGGATGCCCTCTTTAACGTGCCGGTGCACGGCTTTCATGGCGCCTTGACGTTGAGCTATAGCACCGCAAGGTCATGCCATAGCACCACGAGGTTGAGCCGTGACATCGCGAGGCGGTGACCGCGTTGTCACGGTCACCGCCTCGCGATGGTGGGTCGCTAGAGCCCAGCTGCTCTCGAGCAACGGCCACACGCCGTGGTAGGACGGGTTTGGCTACGCGTGCTCGGCAGTGGAATCCAACGACGGTCTACATGCCGATCAGAGATCGCCGCGGTGGGTGCCGCGCTTCTTCTCGTCCTCTTCGCGACGAGCCTTCTCAGCTGCCGTGTCAGAGGTCAGCGAACCTGCAACGTCACCGGCTTCGGCGCCCGCAACCGTGTCGGACACTTCGGCGCCATCCTTGTCGTCCGAACCGGCGGCCGGATAGTGGGCGCGAGCGAAATCAGCGGGCGGTGCCCACGGATCCTCAATCGGACGGGTCTTCTTCCAGGCCACATATCCGGCTGCGGCACCTGCGCCGACCAGGGTCAGCAGGAACAGCGTCTTGCCCACGGAGCGCTTCTTCTTGCGCTTGGTGGGGGTGGTGACTGCCGAGTGAATGTCCTTGTAGCCCTTCTCCCATTCCTTACGGGCAGCGTCCACAGCGGCGGCAACAGTTGCCTGAACCGTGGCATTGGTGGCGCCGTAGGTCTTCTTAGCGCGCGGAAGGTAATCCTGGCGCACGTCCTCCCGCAGCTTTGCGGCGTTCGGATTGATTTTCTCGGCAAGATTCATAACGCGCTCGTTCTGCTTGGCGACGCCGCGGCGAACACGATCGGCCACGACCGGGCTGTACGTGTCGTAGAAATCCGTGGCGCGCATACGCGCTTCGTGGGCACCCTCGGTTACGAGGGGGCCAACGTTGGAAAAGACGCGGCTAAGACCGGCGTTGGCCTGCTCGATCCCCTTCTTCGTCGCCTTCTTCTTGCAGCACATGATGCCCATCGCGGGTTTCCTTTCGCAATCGATACGGCAGACGTCTTACGGCGACCGCCGACGGAGGCGTGACGGGATGCCTGTACATCCTTACCGGACCATACATATACCGGGCCTGCGCCCCACAGTACATATATGTGTAACCGTGGTGAGACCACACGATATGAACGGTCCGGGACGAACGGACGTCCCATACCGTCTCAGCCTACCGTGTCGCGGCTCACCGTGCGCTGGGACGCGGCGGGCCATCGCCGAAAGTCGGTGATGAGCGGTGGTGATCCGCGGCCATTTACAGCAGCTATCTATAGCCGAATGACGATCGAATAGCGATCCCGGTCTAGCGCGGGTACGTGGGCAAGGGTGGGTGTGACTCGACTGATTAGAGGAGGGGCTTACTCGCTGACATGACGGTGTCGGTGGGTCTGCTGTCCAGTTGAATGTGTGTGCGGGGCGAGGGAAATGTGCGACCTGATCGTTGTTTATAACGCTTCGGTCAATTTGAGTGGACGTGTTGACTTAGTCCAACCGGCCATGTCTAACCTTCTATAGGTGCGATACCTATCAGGAGGGGATATCCGAAGATCGGAGCAGGCCAATGAAGGTAGGGAAATCTACGATAACCGCACTAGTAACGATGAGTCTCTCGTGGGGTGGCGGTGCGGTCGCAAGCGCCAGGCCCACGATTGGGAATCGCGTGCCCCTCGTTGAGAAGGGCTCCGAGGTTGTGGGCAACCCGCTTGTTCATTTCACCAAGCCAGAAATTATGAATACGGATCAGGGGGGTCTGTATAAGTTTGATGACGCTCGAACCGGCAAGAAGTACGCTTACTTTATCGACAAGCAAGGAAGCGTTTCCGAGGGAGCTGTAAAGGGTAAGGTTGTTGCCCACCTGCGGAAGGGCTTGGTGGGAAGTTAAGGCTGGTGAATACTATGATCGCGGCAACTGTATCAAGATTAACTATTGGCTAACCGTTGAAGAAGTCCAACGTGGGCCCATAACTGCACATGAGGTGACCAATGGAACGATATAAGAAGAGAGGATTGCAGCACTCCCCGCGGTTCTGGGTGTGGGTCCTCATAGCCATCATTCTCTACCTCGCAATAGGCTCGTCTCCTGAAATTTCGACGGGGCTTAAAATTGCGCTGATCGCATGCATCTGGGCTCCGCTGGTGATTTATCTTGGGTACGTCTTCATCGGGTATGTGAAAGAAGGCTTCAGGGAAGGCGATCCAGATACTAAACGCCCGGCTCGTTAAACAGTGAACGGATGTATGTAAACCACTGCGAGTAGCCGTCATGTAGTGAGTAGGTTTAAGCCTTCCACGAGTACGTTGAAAACCATCCCTGTCACTAGGGGCTGTTAGCCTAAAGGCTAACAGCCCCTAGTGACTTTTCTTTGTCTTTATAGTCAAAGACGAATCGGTGCTCGTTGAGGATTTGGGGCGTCGTTTAGGCGTTATGGATCTGGCCCGGTGCCCTTCCCGCTACGCTCAGATGTGATCCAACGGGCCGCGCGTCGCAGCGACCGGCCCCGAGAACCCCACGTCGTCCGGAGGAAGTAGTGCCTGATCCGTTTGCCATCACCATTGATGATGCCCGCCTGCCACTCGTGCTCGCCCTAGATATCGGGTCCACCGGAACACGCGGCGGTATCTACGATGCCACCGGTCGTCCGCTCTCCGGAGTCCGAGCGAAAATAGCTCACGCGTTCACTACGGACACCGACGGCACCAGTGAAATTGACGCAGATCAACTGGTTGACGAAGTAGCTCGGGTGATCGACACAGTGCTCGCCAAACTTCAGGACCGATGGCGGAGATCCAGGCGCTCCGCTCTGACCGGTGATGATGGAGACCACGGCGTTGAGTCGCATCAGAAGACCACGCCGCAGGCCACGACTAGGACCTTGCAGACCGCCGGAGCGCAAGAAACGGCTGCGTCGCAGGAGATAACTGGGCCGCAGGTGCACGCAGTCGGTTTCGATGTGTTCTCTGCGAGCCTGGTCGGGGTGGATACGGACGGTCAGGCAGTCACCCCATGCACCACCTACGCCGACTCCCGCCCTACAGGTGACGTCGATGAGTTACGCCGGGAACTCGACGAAGCCCAGATACAGCAGCTCACCGGAACCCGGCTACACACCTCGTATTTACCGGCGAAACTGCGCTACCTGGCGCGCACGCAACCTGAAGTTTTCGCACGCTGCGAAACCTTTATGACCATCGGGGAATACGTTCATGCGCGCCTACTCGGGGTGTCGGCGATCGGAACCGCTGAAGCGGGCTGGACAGGAATGCTTGAGCGTCGTACCGGGCAATGGTCCACCGACATTGTGCGAGCCGCAGGCATTAAAACCTCGCAGCTGAACCCCGTGCACAACCCCGATAACACGCTCAGCAGTACCCGAACCGATGCGCGGTGGCCGGCACTCGCCGGTGCCCGGTGGCTGCCGGTGGTGGGGGACGGGCTCACCGCAAATCTCGGTATCGGAGCTGTCGGCGCCTCAACATTCGGTATGTCCGCGGCCACCAGCGGAGCCGTGCGGGTGGTGGCCGAGACAGATATTGACACCCTGCCCACCGGCTTATGGTGCTACCGGATTGATGATCACCGCTCACTGGTCGGGGGCGCCCTCAACGATGTGGGACGCCTCATCCAATGGGTGGAAGCCGTGGTCAACCGTGCCGAACCGGAAGTATCTGACCGTTCCGGGACTTTGCCAGTGGCCTGGTTCGATACCGCCTTTACCGCTGATCCCACGCCCGCAACCCCGCTGGTTCTGCCGTTCCTGTCCGGGGAACGCTCCACCGGATGGAACGGAAACGCCCGGCTGACCATGACCGGAATCGGGGCGGCGACCACCTCTCAGGACCTCGTGCGAGGCGTTTTTGAAGGGGTTGCGCTGTCTTATCGGCGTGTGTTCGATCAGCTGGTTGAGGTCGCCGGACGCCCGAGGCAGGTCATGCTCTCCGGAGGTGCGGTAACCGCTCTGCCCAGCTGGGTTCAGGTGTTGGCCGACGTGCTAGAAACCCCCGTGCACCACGTCGAGCTGAAACGGTCAACCATGCGGGGTGCTGCCTTGCTGGCCCTGGACGTGATTGATCCGGACGGTGAGCGTGCCCCGGTCCCATCGGCACGAGTAGTGCAGCCGCGCCCCGAGTTCGCCGAACACTACCGTCAGCGGATGGCCGCCTTCGAGGAGCTGTATGCGCGTGACGTGGCGGGCTAATGGTCGGGAGGTTGCTTGCTACGTGCGACGTGAAGGGATGCTCTCGGGCGTTCACCCGTGATGCATGGCGCGGTCAGTTAACTTAGGGCTGGTGCCATGGAACGCGGTCCGAGCGACGGCGTGACCCTGATGCGTGACAGTCGTGGTGTCATGACCGGGTGATGCGGTCGTGGGAGAGACCGCAATCCATCGGCGAAACGGTAAGCGGGCAGCAGAACCTACCACCGAGAAAAGTCCAGGTCACGGCTGCTGCGGACGTGAAAATCGGATGCATCGACGGGGATTGAGCTTCGCAAGTTGTCCCGCGGACCGTGTCGTCTGTGCGAGGATGAGCCCATGTTCGCAACACTGCACACCTCTGTCGGGGACATCCGTCTCGAACTTTTCCCGGACCACGCTCCGAAGACCGTCGAGAACTTCGTCGGTCTCGCGAAGGGCACCAAGGAATTCACGGATCCTCAGACCAACCAGAAGGTGACCCGTCCGTTCTACGACGGCATCTCCTTCCACCGTGTCATCGACGGATTCATGATCCAGGGTGGATGTCCGCTCGGCACCGGAACCGGTGGCCCCGGCTACACCTTCGACGACGAGATTCACCCCGAAAAAGACTTTAACTCCCCGTACGTTCTGGCTATGGCGAACGCGGGCAAGCGGATGAACGCTATTACCGGTCGTCCTTCAGGCACCAACGGCTCTCAGTTCTTCATCACTGTGGGCCCGACCCCGCACCTGATGGGCAAGCACACCGTCTTCGGCCAGGTCGCCGACGAGGAGTCCAAGAAGGTTGTGGACTCCATTGCGACCACCAAGACGGATATGCGTGACCGCCCGCTTGAGGAGATCACCATTAACTCGGTGACCGTCGAGGACTAACCCACCTGCGCCACTGCGCGGTTGATGTTCTCACCACAACCTGATTGCACGATGCGTCGGCTGGGTGAGAGCTCATGACGATATGCAGCAGGCCCCGGACTCTACGCTCATGTGCAAAGAGTCCGGGGCCTGCTGCATGACCTATGAGCCGTTGGGGGTGAGGCTTGCCCAGCTGTGCCGGTGGGGCAGCTCAACCGCGCCGGGTGTGCCGAGCTAGCCGTCCAGGCCACCACATGGCGCGTCCGAGCAGTGCAAACAGCGCCGGAACCAGTACCGTGCGCACGAGCAAGGTGTCCACCAGCACGCCGAGACCGACGATCAACCCCAGCTGTCCGAGCACGACTAGCGGCAGCACCCCTAGCGCTGCGAATACGGCGGCAAGCACAATACCCGCACTGGTGATCACCACCCCCGTCCGGCTGACAGCGTGGACCATGCCGATCCGAGTGGCGCGACGGATCCCGCCCGGAATCCCGTCGTCGAGCAGACGGATAGTTTCATGCCGTGCCCGATGCACGAGGAAAATCGTGTAATCAATCCCGAGGGCAACCAGGAACAGGAACGACAGCAACGGCACCGTGATGTCCAGGGCTGGAAATCCCAGCAGATGGGTTCCCACAAAACTGCCGAGCCCGATAGCTGCCAGGGCACTGAGCACATTGACAGCCACCAGCACCAGCGGCGCAACCACCGCGCGCAACATCACGGCTAAGACGATCAGCACCACCGCGAGAATCCACGGGGCGACCACCATCAGGTCGCGCATGGAATCATGGCGGATGTCCAGAGCCGTGGCGCTCGATCCGCCGACCAGGGCGTGTGCCCCCGGAATGTTTCCGACGGCGTCGCGAAGATCCTGGGCCTCCCGCTGCGCTGCTGCGGAATCCGGTTCTGCCGAGCCCACCGCCCGCAGTTGAACCAGACCACTGGGGCTGGTGCCGGTCGGGGTGACGCGCCGAATACCGTCGACATGGGCCGCGGCATTCATCACTTGTTTCTGCGATGAGCTGGAGGCGACGATGAGGTGCGGTTGGGCCTCACCAGCGGGGAAATGTTCACCCATGACGCGCAGGCCTTCCGCCGAATCGCTCGGCACAGCAAATTGTTCCAGCTGAGTGAGTCCGACTCTGGTTCCGATTAGTCCGCATGCGAACACGACCAGAAGAAGGACGGTGCCAACAGTCGCAAGGACGGGCCGCCGGGTAGTTGCCGAGGCCACCGCGTGGAAAATCCCGCGGTCATTGTCGGTGGCGCTGTCCGTGGCAGTGCTGGACTGCGTGGCTGTGCGTGTGTTGATATCGGGTGCCGCAGCAGCCTGAGCGGGAATGGAGGATTGAGCTGTGCTCGTGCCATGAGGTTCCCCTGCGCCGCCGTGATGTGCCGCTGTGTCATCCCCTGTGCTGGTGTCATGACGTGTCGGTGGCTCACCTGCTGCGACGGCGGGGCGGGGAATGAAGGGCCAGAAGACGCCGCGTCCGGTGATCGCGAGCAGGGGAGTCAGCATGAAGAGCACCAAAATAAGCGCGGTCATCAGGCCGACCGCAGCCGCGATACCGAGGCCGCGGGTCGCGGGCATGACCGCTGCGATCAGAGTCAGAAGCGCGATCACGACGGTGAGGTTAACGTCCGAAGGGCACTTCATGCGCAACGGTGACGTCATCGACGAACTGGTCGCTGAGCTCGCCGTCGCCAGGCTGTCGCGTGACGACGCAAGTGACCTGCTGACGCCCACAGACGACGGCCCCGACATTGCGGCCCTGAACGCCCGTCTCGTCGAGCTGGAGGGCCGAGAGACGTCAATCGCCCTACTGATCGTCGGGGTCAAGATGAAACCCGCCGCCGTGGAGCCCGCCCTCGACGAGCTGCACTCGGAACTGCGTAGCGTCAGCGAGCAGATCGCGCGGACGGTGCGCCGCGACCCGCTGGCCGAGGCCGTCGGACGCGAGGACGTGCGCGTCTGGTGGGACCGGCTGACTCTGGCTCGAAAGCGTGTCACCGTGGAAACGCTGATGGATGTGCGCATCCAATCCGTTGGCCACGGGCGCAGGGTGCGAACTACCGAGCAGACACTGGAGACCATCAAGATCGTCTCTGGAAGAAGGGAAGCGTGACAATGACTGACATCATGCGCTGCGAGCACGGCTTCCACTACCACCGCGGCCCCCACGCGTGCGACTGTGGCAACCATGACGATGACTGCCCCTGCTGGGCGTCGAAGCAAGCGGAGGACGCCGGGGAGCGTTAGCCATCCCGGCGGGTTGCCGCACGCGCTCCGCGTGTTTGCCCTGTGTCAGCGATACTCCGCTCAACTGAGTCCGTCTAGAGGGAACCCTCGGAACTGGCGCGGGCGCGACAAAGCCCCAGAGCGGTTTTTCTGCCGCTCCGGGGCCGGTCATGCCCGCTTTTACGAGCTGATCGCGTTCACTGCTTCGATGATCGATGCTTCTGGGTGCTGCTTCCGGTATTCCTTGACAGCTTTCGGATCGATGCCGTCGGCAGCACCGGGTCTGACGTTTTCCTGCTTGCTTCCGAAGAACGTCAGGATCATGATGGCCCACGCCCCGAAGATCGCGGTCACGAGCCAGGTATCAAATACCACGTAGGCGACAGCCGCTGCCGCGAGGCAGGCGAATACCAATGTGTACCTGAGGTTCCGTTTCATTTCGCCCCTAACTTCCTTCACCACTTCCAGGGGCAGGCCTTCTTGACGGCTGCAATGCCGAGCAGTTCGGCTCCCAACGCGGCAGCAGCCCCGCCGAGAGCCTTCAGCTTCTCATGAGAGAAGCTCGCTCCCCACATCAGCTTGATTGCCTTAGTCACGCCGCCTAACGAATCCATCAGCTTCTTGATCTTAATGATCTTGGCAATCGGGATCGCAGTGGTGCCAATGGCCAGCAGAATAGCGCCTGAGCACTCTAGGAAGCCGGTGGGCTCGGTGACGACCATGCCCTCGATCGTCAAGGGCTTCTCCTGCAAGTTCTGAGCCACCCAGAGGCGGGTCGCCGCGTCTCCTTTGAGGAGGACAGACTCGGGGATCTGGTCGATCGCCCGCAGTAGCTCTTCAATCTGCTGCGCGTCGCCGACGGAGGAACCCGTGACCGAGACGACGGTCTCCGCAATGGGTTCCGCTGCTCGTGGCGCGGCAGTGGCGGGCGCGATGGTCGTCATCGCGAGCGCCGAAGCAACCACGACGGTAGTTGATACACTGATCACTTTTTGGATTTTCAAGCTCTCTCCTATGAGATATTGACATTGACCAAGGTACTTCTTAAGTATATCATTAATAATAGTGTATTTCATATCGTTCAAAAAATGGCCACGGTTGGTTCCTCAAAATCGATGTGGTGGCGATGAATACGGTCGTGCTCAGACGCGTAGGTTTGTTACGGCTACGTCGGTCTTAGCGCTTTCACGCTAAGTTTTATGACGCTCTGTCAGATCAATCGAACGGTTGACTTTGCTGGTGACAGCCTCCGTGCGCCGAATGTCTGACCGGTGGTGTAGGAATGAGGGATGACGTCTCCATCGCCTCAAGATTCGCCCCGTCGACGCCCTACCTATGGCTTACCCGGTCCGTCGCAAACCGGAGCTGAGCAGCACGAAACGCTGGATGACGAAGCCCGCGCGGTGTTCGTCTACCCGCCACAAGGATCCGGTGGTACCGAAACGGGCCTCTCAGGTGGTTTAGGCCAGACTCCACCTGGAGGGCTGTATCAAACCCCGGAGCAGCCACGTACGGTAACCAAACGAGTTATCGCTCCAGGAACTCCCGTGGTGACGTACACGGTGATCGCTCTGTGTGTGCTCGCCTACCTGGGGCAGATGCTGATCCCGGAGAAGGTGGAGTTTTATGGGGCGTTTATGCCCGCGCTCGCCGCCGACCATCCATGGACGTTCCTGACCGCCGGTTTCCTGCATGCCGGGGTCATACACATCGTGTTCAACATGTACGTGCTCTGGGTGGTGGGACGCGCGGTTGAACAGGCGTACGGCTGGTGGCGCTATCTCACGATCTACCTGGTATCGATAATCGCCGGGAACGTGACCATGTATGTGACGGCGTTGGCCTCCGCCGAAACCTGGATTACGTGGGCCGTGGGCGCGAGTGGTGGCGTGTTTGGCCTGTTTGGGGCCCTGTTTATCCTGGCGAAGAAGATGCATCAGCCGACCGGACAGATCTTGATTCTGGTGGCCATCAACCTTTTCATCACGTTCTATTTCCCGAACATTGCGTGGCAGGCGCATGTCGGGGGCTTAGTGGTGGGGACGGCGATCGCGACCGTCATGCTGTATGTGCGTCCGCGGGTTCGCCCCTGGTATCGGGTGTGAGCGTCGTCGGGTGCGTGGAACCCGGGCCGGGCATCAGAGAATCTGGCACCGACATCGCATGGGAAGTTGAGCGGGTGCCCTTGGCCTTGGGCTTGGCGTCGGTGCCTCATCAACATCGGGGTGAACACCGACCGTGAAACTACAGCGGTGTGACTATCCCCAGGGTGTGGATAACTTTGGGGATGGAGTGAGGAGAAACCTGAACTAAAGCTGAAAACTGTGGATAACCGCGGGGATTCTGTGGACGTTCATGGGTGTGTCTGCTGCGGAGGGTGTTCTGGGTGTCGCCGCTGAACTGGCTGCGGTGGTGCGATCCGAGGACGGTTTTACAGTTCGGGCCTAGTTCGGTGCGCTTATTTTCCACCGCCTCTGGCCGCCGCTGCGGCGGGAGGCATGAGGGGCGTCATGGGCTCGGGTCGCGGCGCGATGTTGGGGGAGCTTGGCGGGCGCGCCTGATGTCCCCCTCTCGCATTTAGATGGCTATCTTTGCTGGTAGAACGGAGAATACGATCCGAAGTGGCGCTGTAGCCTCAGTGGACAGTGTTTGGTCTGCTGCTCATACCTATTGTGGCGGTGCGGAGGTGAAGCCGAGGGGGGCGAGGTGCGCTCGAGGGGGTGCGGCGAATAGCGCGTGACGGCAGGCGCGGTGGCGCATCTGGGCGGCAGTCATCCACAACCGGTACGGGGCGACACGCGAGCACACCTGCGAAATAACAAGCGTGTGATTAGTCCCCAGCTGTGAATAATTTTGTGGATAACTCTGTGGGAGCGTAGATCAGAGGCGGGTCTTTCACACTGGCGGCGGGCTGTCGGGGCCTTTTCGCGTCTTGGTGGGCATCCCCTCGCAGTCGATCGATTGGGGTCTGTGGGGAGTGATGTATCTCAGTGCTCTGACCCACCAGAGATTTTCATATCGCTTGCGTCGCTGCCCAGATTGAGGGTCACGTCCACGGCTCGGGCAAGTGCGATACCACTCGTGCGTGCGGGTAGGTCGGATACCGCAGGCACATGGATGAATCCGGCCCAGCGGATTTGCTGATTAGTGCTCGCGACGTGCATGAGCCGATAAAAAACGTCATTGCATACGTATGTACCTGCGGTTTGAGACACCGCTGCGGGAATATCGTCACAGGTGAGGGCGTGCACAATACGTTTCAGAGGCAACGTCGAGAAATATCCGACCGGGCCACTGGGAATGCAGGGTTCATCGATGGGCTGAGCGCCGTCATTGTCAGGGATGCGAGCGTCGCGAATATTGACGGCGACGCGCTCAACCGTGACAGCTGTTCGGCCGCTGGCGAGACCGGTTGCGATAACGAGTCGTGGACGATGCTGCGCGATTAGATCTAGAACAACCTGTGCCCCGCCGCCACCTTCTGCCGTGCCGAAGGTCACCGGTATCTCGGCTACCTCCACGTCAACATAGCGGGAGAGCAATTCTTGGGCGTGGCAGACGGCACCCCAGGAGGGATTGGCATTATTTCCGCCGAACGGAGCGAATCCGGTGAGTAGAACGTCGGTTCCCATGCGGAGTACCTCTTTCTTAGGGGGAGGGGTGGGCCTGTGCTAGATGGCACGCTAGATCGTGTATTCGTCGAACTGCGTCAGGCGGACTGATCACCTGAATATGATCCCCGAACTGGAGAAGCTGGCGAACAGACTCCATCTCGGGATATGCGAGCGTAATCTGAACCCATTCACCCTGTGTTTCCGCGATGTTGATGATTCGTGATCCGAGGATGCGTCGGGCAAGGTCGAGACGCGTGGCCCGCAGCTTTGCATGAATCGTCACCGCCCGTGCTGGTGAAAATTCGTCCATCAGACGGTCCCAGACACTGGTGAGTGTTTGTCCTGCGCGGAGATCTGCCTGCTCCTGAAGAACCTCATAGGTTTCAATGCGACTCGCTTTGAACATGCGAGGAACGGTTTTGACATCGCCAATGAGGTACCAGGAGGCCGCTTTATTTATCAGGCCGTAGGGGTCAACAAGGAGCTGTGTACTTACTAGCTCTCCGCTTCGTCGGTAGCGGAGACGGATACGGCGTCGATTACGTGCGGCCTCTAGCAAGTCGTGCAGGTCCATATTGTGTTCGTTGGAAAACCATCCCGACGAATCAATGCGCAGGACGTCTGCCAGAGGTAAAGCTTCATCGTGGGGCATCCGGGATGCGGCGGCAGCAAGTTTTTGTTGGGTCTGGGCGCTCACGTTGCCGAGGCCGATCTGTGCGAGTGTGCTCGGAATAATGCCAGTCGTGGTTAAGAGTTGAATTTCGGCGGGGTTGAGTCGTGCCAGGTCTAGCCGGGCTCGCCTATCTAAGACGATGGCTCCATATCGACCCCGCTCAGTGCGGATAGGTGCGCCTGCGGCTGATAACGCCTCGACATCTCGCAGGATAGTGCGTTGAGATACCTCGAACCGACGGGCTAGTTCTCTGCTCGTTAATCGGTCATGGGTCTGCAAGAGCAACAGCATGGACAGCAGGCGGGCTGATTTCACGGGCCTGATCTTTTCATAAAGATGACATTAGTTGTCGTATATCAGTGATGGTCTGAGTGGTGACAGAATAAATCGAACCGAGGAGTGATCTCTCCATGCCAGCCCCAAATCTTTTTCTGATATACGTCAGTGATACGGAACGTTCGACCGCGTTCTACAGCAATCTGTTCGACATTGAGCCGGTCTTTGTTAGCCCTCGCTACGTCGCCTTCGAGGTAGCTCCAGGAGTCCTCTTTGCGGTGTGGAGCGGGCATAGCCACGATCTATCGGGGACCGCTTCGCGAGCGAGTGAGGTGGGGCTGATGATTCCCAACTCGGCCACCGAGATCGATGACCTCTACCTGCAATGGTTAGCCAAGGGGGCACGGGTGGTGAAGGAGCCCCACGATGATGTGTTTGGTCGCACCTTCATGGTTGCTGACCCTGACGGGAATGTCATTCGTGTGAGCCCCGTCGACTGAGGTGGGCCTATTCGTCGATGCGCATACTTGGCGATAGGTGTGCCCGATAAGTCCTTTGCGGACCCGGGTTGAGTGCGTTAGACTCAACTTTGGAATACGTGGGGTGCGAGCGGCGTTGCACTTCACGTAAGTTCGGATCTGAGGTGATAGAAACCAGGCCCGCATGCCTCACTGGCACCCCTGTGGATGGCCGCGTGGATGTCGGGTCACGGATCGCACCGTAGGTCTGTTCCCCCTAGATCACAGCATGATCGCACGACGAAGGAGAACCAAGTCATGGCACGCTCGTTCAACCCCCTGCATGAAATGGACCGCATCCTCTCGGACATGACCAGGACGCCTGCATCACTGGCTATGCCCATGGACCTTTTCCGCAACGGTGATGTGTTCGTGGCACAGGTCGACCTGCCGGGTGTAGACCCTGCATCGATCGACGTCGACGTCGAGGATCGGACCCTGACCATCCGCGCGGAACGCACGTCGGCTCCAGCTGACGAAGATCGCCAGTGGCTATCGCACGAGCGCCCCGTGGGAACGTTCGCACGTCAACTCACGCTGGGCACCCGGGTGGCGCTGGACCGCATCGAGGCCAGCTACCACGACGGTGTTTTGGAACTGACCATCCCTATGGCCGAGGAAGCCAAGCCCCGCAAGATTTCCGTGGCCCACCGCGATGAAAAGAAAACCATCACTGGCGAAGCTGATCGCGTCGCCGAATAAGACCACGCCGCCGCTACGGCATCCTCACACGAGGTGACGAGCGGGATCTGACCTGTGGTGTACAGGTAGAAGTTCACTCCCTCATGCTCGCGGCGGCTCGGATCCATGGACAGCTGAGGGGTGTCGCGCACATTGCGGCACCCCTCAGCTATGCCTGTCGTAGGCAGATGTACCCGTCGTAGGGTATGAGAATGGCGAATTGTGATGAAAGCAGTGCACCCGATCCCTTAGCGAAGGCCTTTCCGCCGTTTGGTGTACGCATTGAAGCGGGTGAGCTCACTCTGAGGCTCATGCGGGATCAGGACTTCCCGGAATACTTTGAACTTCTCGACTCCCCGATCTTCGAGGATGAGGAAGCCGACCACGTGTTCCCGTGGTATCGACAGAACCCAAGCGAACGTCAACGCGGTGCCCTCATATATCAGTGGAAGGTGCGTGCGGGTTTTGAGCCGGACGGTTGGCGCCTGCCCATGGCGGTACTCAAAAATGGTCGAATCATTGGGTCGCAGGAAATATCGGCAGAACAGTTTTCTGTCACGCGATGCGTTCGTTCAGGATCATGGCTCACACGTTCTGAACAGGGCCGCGGATTTGGCAAACTGATGCGGCAGATGATGCTGGTGTTTGCGTTCGACTACCTCGGGGCGACCCGCGCAGAATCATCCGCGGTAATTGGCAACCAGGCATCATTCGGGGTGTCCCGAGTCTGTGGCTATGAGCTGAATGGTACGAGTGTTGAGTCTGCAGGTGGAAGATCGGTGGTGGAACAGCGATTTGTTGTCACCCCGGACACGCTCGTGCGACCCGACGTGGAGGTTCGCGTTATCGGACTGACCGATGAGTTACGTGAAATGCTCGGCGTTTTTCAGTAGGGAGTCGTGGCCGCTGCGGCACCCGCAGACCTTGTTGAGGCGGAGACCCTCGTATCGCGCCCAACACCTAGGACACGGGTTCAGGCTCTGGGGCGGCCTTTGTTCCGTTGACACTGAGAAAGCGTTCGCGCGCGAATCTGGTGCCGACGATGATGGCGCCGGTGCGTAACCCATGGCCAGCAGCTGTTCGGTTGACCCTCCTGGAGTAACATACTAAGCACCTGCATGAGTATTGTGCTTATCTTGTAACATCATAGGTGTTACTTTCTCAGCTCAGGAGGTGTCTGATGCGCTCTGTCGACGTGATCACCACGCTTGAAGAGCTCGGATCTTCTCAATGGGGACTCGTCACCACCGGCCAGGCTGAGGAATACGGAATTTCCCGGGTCACGATGGGGAGGCTCCGCGACGACGCCATCATTTCGCCTGTGCGACGCGGCGTGTGGGCATTGCCTTCGGCGGACCACGGACCCCTTCAGGATTTGAAGGCAGCGTGGCTGAGTACAAACTCCAAAGCGCTTGGAGGGGAACGCTTAAACCCGTGCGATGTCGTCGTGTCGTTCGTCTCGGCGGCCACCGTGCACGGTCTTGGAAATCTCATTCCCCAGCAGCATGAATTCACCGCGCCGAAGCGTCGACAAACCATTCAGTCAGATCTTCGGTTTCACCGCGCGGATGTCACGGGTGATGTCGTCATCGTCCACGGATTGCCGGTGACTTCCATTCCGCGAACCGTGGCAGATCTCGCCGCGACATCGATCGATTTCGACCATCTTGGAACCATCATTAGCGATGCGCTTGCCTTTCCTGATGTGCGTCCTCGTGACCTTGCGGCCCGACTTGATCCCTATGCGGGGAGATACGGTTATGCGAATGGCGCTTTGCTCGTCGAGGCGAGCCTAGAGGTGGTGGGCCTTCCCGCTGTGGCGATGAATCTCAGTGCAACCCGCGCTCTGGCGAAGGCTTTTGCGTCCCAGAGCTCGATTAACCTTGCTTCGGGGCTTGATGAGGCTATTGCTCGGCAACTCAAAAAATCAGGACTGGTTGAGAGGCTCGCTCACCTTATCGGGGAGGCCTTTAACCAACATGGAAGTCCGTTCCAGTCTAGTTCCGATGCGGTTCAAGGACCTTTAAAGGGGAAACTCCCCAAAATACAGCTCGGTATATTTGAAGACCCCAGTGTTCAACACTCTGATCGTGCTCGCTCCCACAATCACGACGAAGCTGATATGGAAGAATAAAGGTGGTTAATTCTAAGCGTCGAAGACGACCTCAAACGCCCCAAGCGCTGCGGGCGTCATTAAACCAAAAACTCAAGAATGCTGTTAACGTGAAGGGTGCATCGATCGAAGAGGTGCGCAAGCAATTCGCCTTCCAACTGCTTTTCCGCCGCATGTTTAGTGAGGACAATGGGCGATGGATAGTTCTCGGCGGTAATGCCCTATTGCTCCGTACCGGAGGAGGCCGCTTCACCCAGGATGTCGACTTAGCGCGCGCCGAAGGATGGGAAAGCGATGATGAATTGAGAGCTGAGTTTCAAGAAATTCTCACCCGCGACGTGGGGGATCCTTTCAGTTTCGTGATCGATCGTTTTACTTCGCATGACCGTAGCGACCCCTATGGTTACGGATCTAAAACAGCGACGGCGCACCTCACCGTCTTTCTCGGTCCCAAAGTTTTTGAGTGGTTTACCATTGATTTCACAGTGCGCCGGCATGTTACTGGTCCCGTGGACTATCTAGCTCTTAACCCCGTAATAGATCACGAAGTGTTGGGTGACCTCCCAAAGGTCCCTGTCGTTCCAATCGAAAATCAAATAGCAGATAAGGTCTGTGCATTATACGAAAAACATAACGGGCCGACAGCCTGGTCGACGCGTTACCGAGATTTAGCAGACATTGTTCGCATTGTGCTGGATTTGGAGATCGATGGTGCTCGACTCAAAACCATGCTTCGTTATGAATGTTCGCGGCGCCGAATCCATGAATTACCCAGAGCGCTTTGTGCGCCACACGAGTCTTGGATCAGTGAATATCCGGCTGCTGCCCGCCGATTTACGGGTTTCCCCGCAGCATTTCACGATCTCGACCAGTCGCTTAGCTGCGCAGGACGCTGCCTGAACACGGTGCTTGACGGAACCCTCGCTGAAGGGGTGTGGGATCCATCCGCGCAGCGCTGGCGTGAAAATCCTAGGACACGGGTTCAGGCTCTGGGGCGGTCTTTGTTCCGTTGACACTGAGAAAGCGTTCGCGCGCGAATCTGGTGCCGACGATGATGGCGCCGGTGGCGACCACGCGGGATCCGAGTGGGATCGTCAAGATATCGGGGCTCCAACCCAATCGTCTGGTGAGGGTGTCGACAATGCCGCGGGTGAGCACGCTTTTTGCTGCCGCTGCCTCACCGCCAATGGCAATCCGGTCGGGGTCGATAAATTCGATCACCGGGGCGAGCCCGTCCCCGATCATGTGCGAGGCTTGCTGGACGAAAGCCACGGCGTCACTGTCGCCCGCGAAGGCACGAGAATATACGTTCTGGCCCCGGCGTTCGAGGCTCGGACCGGTGCTTAGAAGTCGGTATAGCTGGTCCCAGTTGCCTTTGCTGAGTTCCCCTGCTTCGCCATGGGCGCCGCGGTGGATGGACCCTCCCAGGACCAGGCCGCACTCGATATGCGAGCCGAGAAGCAAGCAAATCATGGTGCCGGTGTCGGGAACATTGACTGCCCCGGCGAGCGCTGCCAGGTTGGCATTGTTTTCCACGATGACGGTGGTTTGATACCGCTGGGTCAAAAAATCGTGGAGAAGAGAGCCGCGCCAGCGGTGAAAAATCCCTGAGCGGGTGATGATGCGGGTATTTTGCACGACGCCCATCACGGCTACCACGAGGCACGCCAGGGGAGTGTTGCGGATGGTGTTCTCGGCGAGGGCTTCGTTCAGGAGCTCTTCGATCAGGAGCGGAAGGTCATCGACACCGCGAAAGTTGTCGGGTACATCGAGGGAACGCTGGGCGCGCGGCGTGGCGTCGAGGTCGGTGATATGCACTTCGATCCGGTCACTGTGTAAAACCACTGCGCCGACTAAAAACGCGTGGGTAGCGAGCCGGTAGCGTCTGCTGGGGCGGCCACCGCGAGGAGTGGAACCGGTGGGGGCTTCCTCGGTGATCACCCCGCCTTCCAACAGTGCGTTGATGGCTGACGCCACCGTGGGCCTGGATAATCCTGACGCGCGGCAGATATCAGAGATGGTTTCGGGGGTGCTGGCACGGCGCAGGACTTGGATCACGGTGCGCTGACTGACGAACGACATCCCCGGGGGGACGAACAGGTCAGGCGCAGTGGCTGGCATCGGGCACTCCTCGGGTGACACGGCGGCTGATCAGGCTCGTCTTAGCTGGTGGCTAGAGACTAATGCGGAACCTGACCAGATGGTCAACGTCTGTTATAGCGGGTCGACCTTTGAATGGCGAGGGCCGTCCGGCATAGCCGACAAATATAACGACGTTATTAGAAGAACAATGTGGTGATGCGGGGATATAGCCGGTTGATTAAGCGGATTCATTTTAGGTGCGATGGTCCCGCTGACCCCGGCAGAAAGTCCCGCCTCTGACCTATCGGACTACTGTGCGATGAGCAGATGAAGTCCGTTCATATGGCGCAATGAACTCTCATATGCGGCCATGGAGTGTGACAGTTGAATATTACCGTTGAATATAAAAATTAAATGCGTGAACACAATGTGGTCACGAATTGTCGCGGTTGGAAGCTTTCGGCGCCCGTCGTGTCCTTAACGGCGCACCGTGAAGGAATAGCTGCACACGGCGTTCATGGCCGCGCTCGGTTATGTCTGTCGACCCGGTCCACGGTGTTCGTGGAGCGGTCGGTTATGTCTGTCGCCTCGGTTATCGCTATGGCCTCGGTTGCGCCTGGGTGCGGTCGTTGCGACCGGAGCGCCCTGTTATGACCGGGAAGCTCTGATCCAGTGGGTCACGGCGGTGTCGATGAGACGGGCTCCAGTGCGTGCGGTCCGGTTATCAATGTCGAGGTGCGGATTGAGTTCCACCACGTCGACTAAGGCCAGTGACCCGCTGCTGGCCGCTGTGCGTACGGCGCAGTCAATCAACGGCATCGCCACACCGTATGCGGCGGGCGCTGATACCCCGGGCGCGTGCGCAGCGGGGAGTACGTCGAGGTCGATGGTGAGATAGAGAAGGTCGAGATCCCGAACAAAGTGCTCAACGAAACTGCGCACCGCCGAGAAACCTCCCTCAGCGCACTCCACATCGGTGAGATACGAAACCCCGAGGTCGTGAGCCTTTGAAAAGAGCACGCCGGTGTTGGATGGTTCGCTGATCCCCAGGACGGCGTAACGAAGCGCCCTGCCGCAGCGCTGTTCAGAATTAGCCATCTGTAAAAACGGGGTGCCGGAGGTCGGCTGGTCCTCATGGCGCAGGTCAAAGTGGGCGTCGAGGTTGAGCACACCCCAGCGCACGTCGCCGCCCAAGCGTCCGGAGCGAAGCAGCCCCTGGTAGGAAGCCCAGGCTGTTTCATGCCCGCCGCCGAGCGCAACCGCGAGATCGTGGGGACGGGCGCGGAGAATAGCCGCGAGTTTGTCGCCCATCTTCGCCTGCGCTGTTTCCAGGTCATGCCCATGGACCCGGATATCTCCATGGTCGAATACGGGAACATCCGTCGTGGCGCGCGCATCATGCAATGCGAGCGGTGCCAGTGCGCGGCGCAGCTGATCGGGGCCTAGGGCTGCTCCTGTTCGGCCGCGGTTGCGGCGCACACCTTCGTCGGAACAAAAGCCTGCCATGTGAATGGCTAGATGGTGTGGATCGGTGGGCGCCGGGTCGTGGTGCCCGTTTGATGCCCAGCCCTGCTGTGCGCTGGACAGCCGGTCCTGATGTGCGTCCATTGCCGAGCTCTGATGTGCGTTGGATACAGGTCTGTGCCGAGGGGAAGAGGGTGAGTTTGATCCGGGAGCGCTGCGAACCACCTGGTGCCAACGGGCGTGCTGGGCGCCGTCGCCGTCGTGGCGACCCGTCCATAGGTCTGCGGCCGCGGTCGACAGTGCGTCGCGCCTAGCCCGATTGTGCTGGGCCGTGGCAGCCTCATCGGCGCCGGGAACGTCGTCGGAAATACCGGTGTTCATGAGTTCCTCATCCTGGGTATACGTCTGGCGCGGGCTCGCCCCGCACCGTCACCCCATATGCACACCCTGCCACCTAGGTGGCATGCTGGCCACATCATGTCATCAAAAGTTCCCGCCGCCGATGCTACTTTGCGGGTGCTCGCGCATCTGTCTGCTCAGCGCGGACCGGTGCCTGCCGCTCGACTCGCTGCTGAACTTCAGTTGCCGCGCTCAACCGTGTACGACCTGCTGTCGGTGCTGACCGAGCACGGGTTCGTTCTTCATCTGCGCGAAGAACGCCTCTATGGGCTTGGGCCCGCCGCATTCGCTCTGTCCAGTGCCTATTCGCGGCAGGCGCCTCTGGCTCGGGTTGGTCGACCGGTGATGGAACGGTTGGTCGATGAGATCGGAGAGTCCGGGCATTTGGCGGTGCTGCATGGCCGGGATGTGCTGTACATCGTTGAAGAACGCGCCCGAAATCGACCGTCGCTGGTGACGGATGTGGGGGTTCGTATCCCCGCTCATTTGACGGCTAGCGGTCGGTCGTTGCTGGCGGGTTTGCCTCCGGCGCACGTCAACGTGCTGTATAGCAGTGTCGAAGATTTCACGCATCGCACCTCAGCGGCCGCCCCACGCAGTCCGCGGGAACTGAAGGATTTACTCAAGCAAGTCCGTCGCGATGGGGTGGCGCATGAGTGCGGGGAGGTGACGGAAGGTTTCGCCTCAGTGGCGGCGCTTGCCCGCGATCATGCTGGGATGCCTGCAGCGGCAGTGGCGTTGACCTGGGTTGATACGAGAGCCGGGGAGGAGGAAGCGGCACGTTTTGCGCGGGCAGTGCGTCGCGCTGCCGATGATCTGACCCGGGCCCTGCACGGTCGGAAGCCGTAGCTCACAGAGCACCGCATTATCCGTAATCCCGGACAGTACCGTGTGGTGAGTGTGAAGCAGCGTCGGTTCAATGTGGTCTCCTGGAAGGGCCGTCCGGGCCCGAGCGCCACTTTTCGATGGGGAAGGACCACGATGACCACCGAACACACTCCTGCGCCAGCAACGTCACCTGCACCACTGTCCCCGCCGTCAAACCTCATGCCCCCGCAATCTGACTCGACCCACACCCCCGCGGGTCCTCGCGCAGTCCGAGCCCCCCGCGGCACCGAGCTGACGGCCAAGAGCTGGCAAACCGAAGCGCCGCTGCGAATGCTCATGAATAACCTCGACCCCGAGGTGGCCGAACGCCCCGATGACCTCGTGGTGTACGGCGGAACCGGGCGTGCAGCCCGCTCCTGGGACGCATTTGAGGCCATCATCGCCTCCCTGAAAGAACTGGAAGACGACGAGACACTGCTAGTCCAGTCGGGGAAACCCGTCGGCATCATCCGCACCCACCCGTGGGCGCCGCGAGTTCTGATCGCCAACTCCAACCTGGTCGGCGACTGGGCGACCTGGCCCGAGTTCCGCAGGCTCGAAGCCGAAGGACTCATGATGTACGGCCAGATGACTGCGGGTTCGTGGATCTACATCGCCACCCAGGGGATCCTGCAAGGCACCTTTGAAACCTTTGCGGCAGTGGCTCGAAAGCTGAACGCCGAAGGCCGACTGTCTGAACCGACCCTGGCTGGGACGCTCACACTGACCGCAGGCTGTGGCGGGATGGGTGGAGCCCAGCCGCTTGCGGTGACCCTGAACGGGGGCGCGGTGCTGGTGGTGGACGTTGACGAGTCACGTCTGCGGCGGCGCCTTGCCAAACGGTATCTCGACGAGGTGGCGCCCAACCTGGATGAGGCCATCAGCCGTTTAACGGCAGCTGTCAAGGAACGTCGTCCATTGTCTGTCGGGCTGGTGGGCAACGCCTCGGAGGTTTTCCCCGAAATGCTGCGCCGCCACCGTGCCGGCGAGGTGCATGTGGACGTTGTGACCGACCAGACCAGCGCCCACGATCCGCTCAGCTATCTGCCCACCGAGTTCGATGTGGAGCACTGGCATACCGAGGCTGCCGCCGACCCGGAAGGGTTCACCAAGAAATCCCGCGAAGCGATGGCCCGGCATGTGCGCGCCATGGTGGAGTTCCAGGACGAAGGCGCAGAGGTCTTTGACTACGGGAACTCGATCCGCGACGAAGCGCGTCTGGCTGGATACCACCGCGCCTTCGAGTTCCCCGGGTTCGTCCCCGCCTACATTCGGCCACTGTTCTGCGAAGGGCTGGGACCATTCCGGTGGGTGGCGCTGTCTGGTGACCCGAACGACATCGCGGTCACCGATGCCGCGCTCAAAAACCTGTTCCCCGAGAATGAGCATCTGCACCGGTGGCTGGACGCAGCGGCTACATACGTGGAGTTCGAGGGTCTGCCCGCACGTATCTGCTGGCTGGGCTACGGTGAACGGCACCGGGCAGGGCTGCTGTTTAACCAGCTGGTGCGCGACGGCGCAGTGAAAGCCCCGATTGTGATTGGCCGTGACCACCTCGACTCCGGTTCCGTCGCCTCACCCTACCGAGAGACCGAAGGCATGCTAGACGGCTCGGACGCCATCGCCGACTGGCCGCTGCTGAACGCCCTGACCTCGACCAGTTCCGGCGCGACCTGGGTCTCCATTCACCATGGCGGAGGCGTGGGTATTGGCCGCTCGATCCATGCGGGGCAAGTGGGGGTAGCTGATGGCACGGACTTAGCTGCGGAAAAACTCACCCGCCTACTCACGAACGATCCGGCTCTTGGCGTGATGCGGCATACGGACGCCGGATATTCCCGCGCGGCCCAGGTCGCTACCGAGCGCGGTGTGCGGATCCCGATGCCGCCCCGTCTGAGAGATTCGGAAGAACATGCAGAAGTACCCGCGGAAAGGACTACGGGCCATGACGCGTCACGGTGAGGTCGACCGGGTCAGGAGGCCTGATGACCAGTGAGCTGATAACCGGGATTAGTGAGCTGACCACTCTCGATGCACCGCTGCACGACGCAAATATCGCCCCGGTTCTGCACGATGCCGCCATCGTCATCGACGACGGTTTAATTGCCTGGGTCGGACCCGCCGCGCACGCCCCCGCCGCTGATCGGCACACCGACCTGGAAGGCCGAGCCGTCTTGCCCGGGTGGGTGGACTCCCATACTCACCTCGTTTTCGATGGCGACCGGTCCGCAGAATTCGCGGCCCGGATGGCAGGGGAGTCGTACCAGGCCGGTGGTATTTCGGTCACCACCGACGCCACCCGATCAGCTAGCGATGACCGACTGGATGCGTTGATCACGGCACGCATCGACGAGGCGCGTCGAGGCGGTACCACCTATATCGAAACCAAAACCGGATACGGGCTGAGCATCGACCAGGAAGCGCGGGCTGCCCGCATAGCATCCCGCCACGCCGACGAGGTGACGTTCCTCGGAGCCCACCTAGTTCCCGACGGACAAGACGCCGACCTGTACACCGAGGACGTGGCCGGCCCCATGCTCGACGCAGTGATCACCGCCGCGGGAGAGTCTGGAGGGTCCCGACTGTTCTGGGCCGATGTGTTCTGTGAACGCGGCGCGTTCAATGAGACCCAATCCCATCGGGTCCTGACCGCAGCGAAGGCCGCAGGCTTGGGGCTTCGGGTTCACGGCAATCAACTTGGACCTGGGCCCGGGGTTCGGCTCGCGGTGGAATGCGGCGCTGCGAGCGTGGATCACGTGAACTATCTGAGCGATGGAGACGTCGATGCGCTCGCCGGGTCCGGGGGTGGGCACGCTGCCGACGGGGCTAGGGCGCAACCGGGTTGGGAAACCGTGGCGACGGTTCTGCCCGCCTGCGATCTGTCCACGCGGGCCCCGCTGGCCCCGGCGCGGCGCCTGTTGGATGCCGGGGTGAGCATCGCTCTTGCCTCCAATTGCAATCCGGGCACCTCCTATACGACGTCCATGTCATTTTGCGTGAGCACCGCCGTGTTGCAGATGGGGCTGTCCATCGCCGAAGCGGTGGCGGCGGCAACCCTCGGCGGGGCCAGAGCTCTGCGCCGGGACGCCGAATCGCTGGCAGCGCGCACCCATCCCGGCCCTGAACAGACCTGGGCTCCCATTGGCCGTATCACCCCCGGGCATCGCGCTGACCTTCATGTTCTTAATGCCCCCGCCGCGATTCACCTCGCCTACCGGCCAGGGATGCCGATGACGCACAGCGTGTGGCGGGCAGGCGAGCGCATCGTGTGAGCCCTAGGCGTTGGAGGCGGATCTGGCCGTGGACACAGATCGTGCCGTTGCCAGCGGGTCTGAACTTTACCGCGGGTCTGGCCTTTGCCCGTGGGGTCGGTCTCTGGCTACCGATCCGGTCTTCGGCCGCCGAGCTGACCCTCGGTAACCAATCCGACTCTTTCCCCGACCATTGACTCGATAAATCAGGAGAACGTTTGATGAACCAGCAGCCCACCCCGTCCCCCGACGTGCATCGAGACGGCCTGACTCCCGACATAGGAGGAGGCTGCCCGGGAGGAGGCCACCTGGGCTCCGATACAGCTGCTGCTGAGTCTGTCGTCCGCCTCGGGATTCAAGGGCTCACCGCAGCTGATGTGTTGGCCGTGGCGCGCGACGGGGCACGAGTTGAGCTGACCGAGGAATCCCGACGCACGGTAGCGCAGGTCCGCGCCCATATCGACGCCCTCGCCCACGCCGACCGCCCGGTCTACGGGGTGTCCACCGGGTTTGGTGCGCTCGCGAATAAACACATCCCGCCCAGTCAGCGCACCGCCCTGCAACGCTCACTAATCCGCTCACATGCGGCAGGCATCGGCCCCGAGGTAGAACGCGAGGTGGTGCGCGCCATGATGCTGCTGCGCGCCCGCACCCTGGCCTCAGGGCGAACCGGGGTGCGTCCCGAAGTCGTGGAGACCATGCTCGCCCTGCTAAACGCCGGGATCACGCCGATTGTGCACGAGTATGGTTCGCTCGGCTGCTCAGGCGACCTCGCCCCGCTCTCGCACTGCGCACTAGTTTTGATGGGAGAGGGACGGGCGCGCGATCAGGATGGACACGAACGACCCGTCGCCGACCTGCTTGCAGAACACGACATCACCCCGGTGGTGCTGGCCGAAAAAGAAGGCCTCGCGCTGATTAACGGCACCGACGGCATGCTCGGCCAGCTGCTCATGGCGATTGCTGACCTCGACCAACTAGTGCGGATAGCGGACGTGACCTGCGCATTCAGTGTGCAAGCGCTGCTCGGCACAGACGCGGTGTTCCGCCCTGAACTGCACGGCCCGCTGCGGCCTCATCCCGGCCAGAGCGCCTCAGCGGCCAACCTGTTTGCGCTCTTGCAAGGGTCGGGCATCGTGGAGGAGGTGCATCGCAGTGCCTCCCGGGTGCAGGACGCTTATTCACTGCGCTGCGCCCCACAGGTCGCCGGGGCAGTACGCGACACCCTCGAGCACGCCCGCACCGTGGCAACCCGTGAGCTCGCCGCGGCGATCGACAACCCGGTGGTGCTTGAAGACGGCACTGTCACCTCGAACGGGAACTTCCATGGCGCGCCGGTCGCCTATGTTCTGGACTTCCTGGCGGTAGCCGTTGCCGATTTGTCGTCCATTGCCGAGCGACGTACCGACCGCCTGCTCGACCCAGCACGCTCGCACGGCCTGCCCGCCTTCCTCGCGGATGACCCGGGTGTGGATTCAGGGCTCATGATCGCCCAGTACACGCAGGCTGCGTTGGTCGCAGAGAATAAACGCCTTGCGGTGCCGGCGAGCGTCGATTCGATTCCCTCCTCCGCGATGCAGGAGGATCACGTCTCGCTTGGCTGGCATGCCGCTCGCAAACTGCGCCTGGCGGTGGGGAATCTGCGTCGAGTGCTGGCAATTGAGCTGGTGGCGGCAGCGCGCGGGATGGATATGCGCTCGCCGCTCGCTCCGTCGCCCGCCACCGAAGCGGCCCTTAACCTGCTGCGCACGAGCGTGCCCGGCCCAGGGCCGGACCGTTTCCTCGCCCCGGATCTCGCATCCGCTGAATCGCTGCTGGCCACTGGTCGTCTGCTCGCTGAGGTGGAGCGGGTGCTCGGTCCTTTGGCTTAGACAGGTGTGCGGCGCGGGGTCGCCGGTGCCCGGGTCCTTTCGTGGACCCGGGCGGTTAGGGCATCTGGACTAACAAGGACGGGTGTTCGCGTGGGGCTGGAGCTGTGTGGTGTTCGCCTGATCGTGATTTGAATCAGGCCCTGCTGCTGCGCTGTGTCCGTCGGGTTAGTTGGTGGCTCCGGGTCGCCATTGGCGCAGGCGTTCGCGTTGGGTTATTACCGAGATGGCGGTCATGGCGAGGGCTGCGAGCAGGGGTAGTACGGTGGTGGCGATGACGTAGCCCGGCGGGAAGTAGCCGTTGATTGGTGGGAGGGTGAAGGGCAGTGTGGTCCAGTAGGCAACACCGATCCCAACCCCGATGGCGATGCACATTGGGATAAGGACTCGCGCCAGACTGATACTGATCAGCACGCCTGGTTTTGGACTCCACATGCTTAGCACGCCGGTACGGTCGCTAGAAGTACGAGAATCTCCGAGGATGCTGCCGCTGATCGCCAAAGCGAGCATAACTGCGGCTAAGGTTCCGTAAAACGGTAGCCAGCGCGCCTGCTCTAGGCGGCTATCTGAAAGGGCGCGTGCCTCTTGACCGGGGTCTGTGAGACCTGGTCCCGGAATGATGTGGCGGACAAGTTGCTGGCGAAAATGCTCGAATGGAATGGGCTGTTCGTTTAGGGATGTGAGGTAGTATGAAGCACTTCCTAGGTAATTGTGGTGATCTTTATGAGGAATTAAAGGGTCTTCAACGATGACTTCAAGCTTGGAAAATCCGTCGTTCGTGACGATGAGTTCTACTTCTCGGGACTTGGGAAATTGATCAACGGTGAGAGTGGTGTTCTGGCAGCTGAACACGATTTTCTGGAGTGTTGGGCACGTGCCGGTAATGATCGCATCTCCAGGGCGCTTCTGGGAGTCGGGCCGTTCAATTTTAAGGTAACCAAAGCGGTCATCGATCATTGCACGCAATGTTGTTTGAAGCTGGGGAATATTTTCCCACTCAACACGAGCGATGGTCCCACGGGAGAGATTTTCCTGGGTCAGTGCATGTTCTTCTGCGGTGTCGGTCATTGTGCTCATCACCATCACATGGCCAGTGAGAACGATGACCAGGGTCATGGCTGCTGTGAGTCGGCGAGTCGACTTTGCACCGTTAAGAACTTGGCGACCCCCGATGAGTAGGCCGGTGGCTCCGGTGTGGCGACCTATGGTCACAAGGACTCGGGCCGCGCCCGCGCAAAGGGATCCGATGAATGAGGGAATTGTTAATGCAACGAAAAAGATCCCCGTATAAGCAATCAGTGTGCGGGCGTAGTTGTCGGTGTGTTTCAGACTCCAGGTCACGAGCGTAACTAGTAAAAAACACGCGATGGGAAGTGCGGCGAGTTTCCACCAACGCTCGCGAAATGGCTTTCCGTGAAGGCGTGTGGACATGGCTGCTAGGCGGGTGCGATTAGTCCACCACACAATCCCGAAGCTGGTCATCCCTCCGAGTGCATAGAACCCGATAAGTAGGGGCAAGTTGGCCCGCATGTCCGCAGAGAGAATGGGGTAGCTGACATACGGTAGACGGACGTCAACTAAGCAGATGGTCGCTAGCACGGCGGTGGCAGCTAAGGCCCCCACCAACATGGGGCGTCGAGTAGCGCCAGCCACGAATGCCCTGCGTTGCGCCGCGTTGGCCCCCAGGATCGTCATGACAACTTGTTGTCGGTCGCGCTTTGAGGAACCGACGCGTGCGCCGGCGAGCATTAAGATGGTGGCGGGAAGGATCAAGAAGATAATCGCTAAACCGAGCGGTGTTTCAACCGGTGGAATCGAACTTATTCCTCCCGCATCTGCACTATTGAATGGCGAGATATCTGTAGGGGGCTTCCGGCCATTCAGGGGGTGCGCGGAAGATTCGTCGAAAGTTCCTGCTCGAGGTCGTATGTAGGCCAGTTTTTCGTCCGGTGAGATGAGCCCTTCGCGACCGATGGTTCCCGGTGCCCGTGTGCCATATCGTTGAACAGTAGTGTCACCTTCAGGGGACGCGGCTAAGGCGGGAGATAGCAGCACCTCGCCCGGTTCGGGCCACGAAGAGAGCCCAGGGGGTAATACTGAGTTAGGCCCCGGCGCGATAATCATCGCGATGAACGATGAATTAAGCGCGGTTACGTTTATGATTTTTAGCGCTCCCTCACCGGGAAGGGCGTAGCCTGCGGTGATGTCTGGGGACCTTTTGTAGTCTCGTTCAAGTCCTTCTTGGTATGCCGCCAAAATGATGCCGATAGCTGCGTAGGACAGGATCAGGAAGAACGTGGCCAAGGCGAGCAGGATTGAGGGTATGTGTCGGTCGGGGCGGGAGCGGTGGATGGTGCGCCCCAGGGTGTACCAGTAGCGTCGGTCTTCCCGGGCCGAGCGGGTTGCTGTTTTGGATGCCGCCTGGGGGTGATGTTTGGTTGCGGTGTTCATAGGGCATTGAGGTGGGCCGGGCCGTCTTCGGATGGCACAAGTTGGTAGACCGCGTCGGCTCGGTGTCCGAGGTCGAGGTCGTGGGTGACCATGAGGACTGCGCTTCCCCAACGCTCGGGGATGGACAGTATTAGATCCCCGACCATGTCTCGGAATTCGGTGTCGAGGGATCCGGTGGGTTCGTCGGCCAGCACAAGCTGGGGTTTGGTGATTAGCGCCCGGGCGATGGCTACGCGCTGTCGTTCGCCGCCGGATATGTCGCGGGTGAGGATGCCTGTGGTGGGAAGGGAAAGATCCTCGAGAAGTTTTTTAGCGGCGTCGAAAGCTTCGGTTCTGCTGGACCCGGACAGCAGAGCGGCTACTGCGACGTTCTCGATGGGTTCAAGTTCATCGATCAGTTCGCCGTGTTGGAACACCATGGAGACAGTGTGTCTTAGGTATTCCTGTTTTTGTTGCTTAGACATTTTCGAGACATCATCGCCATTGACTGTGATGACTCCTGTCGAGGGCTTAACGAGGCCGAGGATCGCGGATAGGAGGGATGATTTGCCGGACCCGGAACGCCCGATAATCGCAGCGCTTGTGCCTGGTTCCAGGTGCAAACTCGCCTTGTCGACGACAAGGCGGCGCCCATACTTAAGAGAAACTTCATCAACTTTCAGCACCGGCGCCGCATCCTGTCTCGGTGTGGAGTTCTTTGTGGCTTGGGGATGGCCCACGAAGCAGGCTGCTGCGACTTCGCGGGTCGTACCACCTAGCGTGACATGAGGGATTAACGAGTGATGCCGCCATCAGGGTAGAACATCCGACCTCTAGGGGCTTGCGAGTGAGCTTTCGCTTTGCTACCCGTACCATGAGTGCATGTCGGACTTCATCGCCCGTATTCCGCAGGAGCTGCGTGCCGTGGGCGCCTCAACCGTATGGCGGCTGGTGTTCGTGGCGGTGGCTATTGTGGCCAACGTCGGTTTTTACCTGCCTAAGGTGCCTGCGGTTCCGGGCGGCCTCACTATTCCGGGCTTGGACAAAGTTGTTCATGGTGTGGTGTTTGCGCTCACGGCGTGGGCTTTGCTGAGGATTCTTGCGCCGCGTCGTCGGTTCCCGGCGGGCTGGGTGGTGTTGCTGCTGCTGTGTCATGCGGGGGTTATCGAGTTGGTTCAGGGGTGGCTGTTGTCGGGGCGTTCGGCGGATGCTTGGGATGTTCTTGCCGATGTGGTCGGCATTGTGGTGGGAGTTGTCGGATGGCGTTTTGAGCAGGTGCGGCAGTGTTCGACCGAGTGGTCAGATATCCGCGAGTGACCGTGTCTGAAGCTGTGGAAATCCATATGTTTTGCGGGAGTGACGCCGTCACGTGACGTAAAGTTGCGGTATGTTGCTGTGGTGAACTGCAACAATTGCTGGGATAAACGCAGTTCTTTGGTGCGGAGTTCGGGGTACCTTTGATGGTTGCCTGAGCGCCAAATTTGGGTTGTGTTGGTAGGTACTGGTGTGCGTGCGGCGTACCCTGGTGGCTGACCTAGCGGTAGTTGAACAATGAGTCATCATTGAGGAAAGGACCCATCACGTGTCCTCGGAAGATGCCCATCCCCACGTGGGAGACCGGACACGCCATAGCCTGGCAGAACTTCTGATCTCCTGCGACGACCTGGACTTTAGCGTGGAGGGGGACGGCCATGACCGCGCGCTGAGAATTGCGCCCGTCGATGCTGCCCGCCTTGCCGCAAGACTAATGGACCAGGTTGCCGAGGCGATGGCGCAGCAGTATGAGATCCAACCTCCCGGCGCAGCCAAAGTGGCGACTCTGCGTCCGATCCCGTCACCACTGGACCTAGCGAAAACTCCGAGCCGCCACCGAACCCCGGGCTCTGACCAGGCGCAAGGCAAACATCACGACGATGATGCGCACGCTCCCTCGCCACTGGACCTCATGAAGGCGCTGGAAGAAAGCATCCGCCCCCGGGACGGACACCTACCGCCCAGCGCAAACTCCGGCGATGCGCACCAGCCCACCACGGCCCTCGGTGATGAACGCCCGAATCCCTTCAACAAGGCGTCGCACCCTGTGCTGGTGCGCAGTCCGCAGCGATCAGCCGCCCACGACGGTGCCCAGCGGTACGCCACCATTGAAAGCGGTGGCGAACTCACATTCCGCCGCACCGACCACATCGTGCCCCCGGAAAACCTGTACCGAGGTTTTGAAATTCTGCCCGGCGCCAGGGAATACGCTGACCGCTGCGGTTTCACCCTCGACCAAGTCGTCGAAGCGGCCTGCGAACCTGACGAAGAATGGCTATCGGATCGAGGTAGCGCGGATTACCGTCTCAAAGGGGATGTCTGCGCGGTCGTCGCCCACGACACTGGGTCGATCCTGTCCGTCTATTCCCGCTCCCGAGCCCTGCGTGACCAAGCCAGAGCTGAATCCACCGGTGTGCAGGTTGTCAGACGCTCTTACTCCGGAGGCCCCGGAAACCGTTATCCCACGACCAACTCTGATCTCATTGCTCGTTTGCGTCGGGCAGGGTTCGACGTGTCCTGGGGCAAGGGACATCCGAAAGTCACTCACCCTGATCATCCTGGCGAATCCATGCCGTTCCCGCTGACGCCCTCGGATGCGCGCGGAATGCGCAACACCGTCACCGACCTCAACCGCATCTTCGGGGTTGATCTTCGCGACGTCTAAGCCCGACGATCACGAACCATCGGTGTATCTGCTGTTCAAAGGCCGCAGCTCACCCCTGAACCCTGCAAAGCTTTCGACCCCGAAGGGCCGGCCTGCAAAGGCGTCTATCCTTTGCGCCCGGCCCGGTTCAGCCGCACCAGCAAGTACAGGAAATAGGGTGCGCCGATGACCGCGGTCGTGGTACCAGCAGGCAACTGCATTGGAGCGATCACAGTTCGCCCGATCACGTCGGCAACCACCACGAGCAGCGCGCCCAAAGCCGTTGCAAGAATCAGCAGCGGACGGTGCCGGGGGCCGACCAGCATTCGCGCAGCGTGAGGGGCGACGAGACCGACGAACGAGATCACCCCGACCACCGCGGTCGCAGTCGCTGCTAAGACCACTGCGAGAACGAGCGTCACCCAGCGCAAGGCACCCACCCGAACCCCGAGCACCCGCGGAGTGGTGGGGTCCAGCTGAACCAGGTCGAGCGCACGAGCAATGCCAAACGCGACAGCCACACCGATGGCAAGAACCACAGCGGCCACAATTACCCGGATTCCACTGGCACCGTACGAGGAACCAGAGAGCCAGGTCAACGCTTTGGCCTGATCCCACGGGTCAGTTCCCACGATGATCAGGGTGGTAATCGACAGAGCTGCGGTACCGACCCCAAGGCCAACTAATACCAAACGGGTGCTGCCGTCGCCGCCTCCGCTCACCCCAAGGCCCAGCACAATCGCCGCGGCAATAGCAGCCCCGATCAACGCACCGGTGATCACACCGCTGAAACCCGCAGACGGAACCAGAATGAGGGAGGTGATCGCACCGGTGCCTGCGGCCGCGCTCACCCCGAGCAGACTCGGATCCGCGAGGGGGTTGCGGGTTGTGGCCTGGACCAGCGCCCCGGAGAGCGCAAGCAGTCCTCCGGCCAGAGCCGAGACTCCCACCCGAGGCCACCGAGAATCGAGGATTAACTCGATGCGTCCGCTGGCCTGTCCTCGCAGCCAATTCACCACGTCACCGAGCAGAAGTTTCGCATCGCCCAGCAAAACCGCGATGAGGATCGCGACCACGGCTAACGCAATGCCGAGCGCAACGGTGCGTCGTGGCCCCCACCAGCGGTTGGTGGGCAGACCGCGAGAAGCTAGCAGCGCCGCCGAGTCTAAACCGACTGGACGCGCCCGCCCGAGCACGACCGCCAGCACAACCATCACCACGGCGCCAATCAAACTGGTGGCCACCCCGGTGGGTACTTCGAGTGCGCCCATAGCCCCAAGACCTGCCCGCAGGCCGACGTCGGCGCCGATTGAGATGAGCGTTCCCAGCAGCGCCGAGACGATAAAGAGCGGCGCGGTCAGCCGGAGCATCCGCAGCCGGGGGGCGAGCAGCCGTGCGACGACGGGGGCGACCAGACTGACAAAACCGAGTGGTCCCACCACGCTGACCGCCGCCGCGGCCAACAGCACCGCGCAGACCACGCTGATTGAACGCAGCAGCCCGACCCGGACGCCGAGCGTGCGCGCCGCGTCCTCTCCGAGTGACAGCACATCGAGCTGCCGAGACAGCAGGAAGATGACCGCGGCCACGACGATGGCTAGCGGAGTGATGCGGGCTAGCGGTCCCATACTGGACTGTGAAAGGGTCCCCGATGCCCACGCGTATAGCCCGGTGGTGCGCTCGGTGTTGAGCAGGATCAGCAGGCCGGTCAGGGAGGTGAGTCCCATGGTGAGGACGGTGCCGCCGAGCACCAGCCGCAGCGGGTCGCGGGCGCCGCGGGCGAGCATCATGACGATAAGAGCCGCAGCCATGCCGCCGCCGAAGGCGAGGATGGTCCCGCCGAGGGTTCCGACCCCGAACCCGGCCACCGCAGCGACGGTCAGGCAGAAATACGCTCCGGCATTGATCGCCAGGGTGTCGGCTGATGCCAGCGGGTTGCGCGAGAGACTCTGGAGGAGCGCACCTGACAGTCCGAGCATCGCCCCTACGATGATCCCGGCGAGCAGCCGGGGCACGCGGGTGGTGGTGATGATCGTGCTGGTCTGGGCGTCGGCAGTGCCCGTCAGGGTTTGCACCACGTCATTCCATCCGAGGTCAGAGGTGCCCTGGGAAAGGTGCACGATGCTGAGCGGAATGATCGCCAGTGTCAGCAGGGCAACGACCAGCACAAAGGGTATGAGCTCTCCCCGGCGCCGCGCCGGGTGATGATTGCGTCGCGCCGGGTGGTGGTCAGGGCGGCCGGTCTGGCCGCCTGTGGGTCGCACCGGGCTCGAGCACTGCGTGAGACCAGCTGAGCGGATGGAATCGGAGGGGTTGGTCAGGTTAGCTGCGGCGGCTGCGCTCACGCGTAGACGCCTACCAGCTGATCGATGAACATGCTCAAAGGCTTCGGGCCGCCGTAAATCCAAAGGCCCTGGGCTACGGGGTGGACGTCACCGCGTTTGACCGCGGGAATTGAGGTCCACACCGCGTTTTTGCTCAGATCGTTCTTGACGGGGTCGTTTGTCGGATCGGCCCAGTAAAAGATGCGGGTGTTCTCGGGAATCTTGGTGAGTGCTTCCAGATCCAAGGTGCCAAGGCCCCAGCCGTCGTCCCCCGGCTCATTCCACGCGTTCTTAAGTCCCGCTTTATTGGCGGCGGCTCCGGGCAGCGATCGGTTTCCATGCACGCGGAAGGTCACCTGACCACCGGTCACATAGGGGTAGATAAACAGGTAGGGCTGGTCAGCTGCGGGCGTGAGCTTGGCCTTCACCTGGTCGAGATGCTTGTCAAAGGCTGCGAGGTTTTCCTCGGCTTGAGCTTTCTTCCCGACGACTTCGCCGGTCACCAGGTGGTTTTGACGCATGAGGTCCAGGGGGCGGGTGGCATCGGCACCCTTCAGCAGCAACACCGGCGCGATCTTGCCCATTTGGTCCAGAGCATTGTCGGGAATAGATGCGTCGATTCCGAGAATGAGATCGGGGGCGAGCGCCGCCACCGCGTCGATACTCGGGGTGGTGCGCAACCCGACATCTTTCATCCCCGCAGGCAGAGGGTTAGCTTTGCCCGCCCACTCGCCGTAGCCCTTGATATCGGTGATGCCGATCAGCGGGCCGCCGACAGACAGCACGTCGTCGACGCTGCTCCATTCGAGCGCGACAACCTTGGTGGCGGGCTTGGGAAGGGTGACATCTTTGCCTTTGACATCCTCCACAGTGATGGGTCCGCCTCCGCTACTGGATGCGGCAGGCGCATCCTTGGCAGGTTCGGTAGTGCCGCAGGCGGCAAGTCCGAGGCCGAGCAACGGAACGGTGGTGCCAAAGCGGATGAGAGAGCGGCGGGACAGTGACATGGTGCCTCCAGGGCTACGAGTGGGGGAGAGGGGATACGTGCAATGGGTTGTAATGCAGTCGTTAACGGTGCGCTGACCTGCTCAAAGTGCGGTTGTCGGTGTGGTTTAGTTCATGCGGCACCGAGTGTGGCGGCATGCTGAGCGGTGGGGGTGTTGTCGTCGAGATGGGCGAGGGCACCGAGCAGGTCGATGCGCAGCAGGCCGGTGGTTTCGTGGGTGCTGACGTCGACGTCGACGCCGTACACCTCCCGAAGGCGGTCAGCCGTAAGGACCTCGCGGGGGGATCCGGTGGCGACGACCCGCCCCTCGCACAGTAGGACGATGTCGTCGGCGACAGCGGCGGCTTGTTGCAAGTCGTGCAAAACAATGCCGACAGCCAGGTGACGGCTGCGGGCGAGGGAACGGACCAGGCGCAGGAGCTCAACTTGGTGGCGCAAGTCGAGGTGGTTGGTGGGTTCGTCCAACAGCAGGATGTCGGTGTCTTGGGCGAGGCATGAGGCCAGCCAAACCCGCTGCATCTGGCCACCGGACAGGGTGTCAACGGGGCGGTGAGAAAGATCGGTGAGTCCGGTTGCCTCGAGCGCGCCGGCGATGGCGGCAGGTCCGTGTGGGTCGCGGGAGGTGAAGCGGGAGCGGTGCGGGTGCCGTCCGAATGCGACGACGTCTTGGACGGTGAAACCGCCCGGGGTGGGGCGGTTTTGTGAGAGCAGTGTTAAGTGGGTGGCGAGTTCGCGCGGCGAGAGGTCGCTAATGCTGCGTCCGCCGAGTTCAACGCGACCTGTCTGGGCTCGGTGCAGGCCTGACATGGCGCGCAGCAGCGTGGATTTTCCACTTCCGTTGGGCCCGATGAGGACCGTGACTCGGCCGCGCTGGATGCTGGCGTCGACGTCGTGAACAACTCGGGTGCCGTCGTAGGCCAGGCATACCGAGCGCGTGCCGAGGGGGGTTTCGGAGGTCTGTTCACCCGTGGACGGGGCAGATTGGGCCGCATTGTGCGCCTGCGCTGAGGCGCGGTCGCGCGACGGCTCAGAATTCCGAAACATTGTCATCACGGAAACGAAATTAGGGCCACCTTAGTTTCTGCGCAAGCACTGGGTCACTGAGGTGGGACGGATCACTTAAGGCCCCGGGGTGCATGTGGTGCGTGTGGGGCATGCGGGGCGTCGGGTGTGGGTTATGCGCTCGCGGTGGCGGTATCGCTGAGGTTCGATGCAGCTTTTGCCTGACGACGGGCGAGCAGCAGTCGGGCCGAATCGCTTGCGACCCACAGGGATGCCCCGAGCATGATCGCGTCCTTAATGACTAGGCGTCCTGCTCCGGACAGGAACGGGAAGCCGTGGGTTTCGGCACCGAGGTTGGGTACCCAGGCTTCGGGGGTGGTGACCAGGAAGGATAGGGTGACCAGGCTCATGCCGGTGAGCAGCAGGCCGCCGATCATGCTGAACCACGGGTTGATCCATCCGGCGGCGATCAGAAGGCCGAGCAGCACGATAATTGCACCGATGAACAGTGCTGTCGGGTAGGTGCCGGCGGCCTCATGCCAGGCTCGGTTGGTGGGGTTCAGCGCGCCTTCGGGGTTCTTGTGCTGGCGATACTGTTCGGGGTTTGTCAGCATCCAGCTGAAGAAGGGGCTGTTTGCTACGAACGGTACAATGCCGTCGGCTTCGTAGCGGGCCAGTTTCAGCAATCCGATCCACAGTGTGACCACGATTAATCCCACGCGGGTCAGGTGTGCGCCGAGACGGTCTAGGTGGGCGATGAAGGCAAGTAAAGGGTTCGATGTTGTGGTGGCGGGCACGATAAAGCTCCGATCGGTGTGTTTGCTGCGCTTTGGGGGCGCTACTGCATCGTTGGCAAGGACAGAGAATAGAGAATAATGATTCTCCACCGCGGTACACCTTAGCCCGGCACGTCGGGACCGTCGAATGGGACGGCGACCCTCGAAACGGATCCCCATCAGCTAAAAGGGTGCTGACCACTGAAAGGGAAACCAACGCTGATTCAGCACCTAAATGCCCGGCGATACTCTGCCTCAGTGCCTCAGTGCCTCAGTGCCTCAGTGCCTCAGTGCCTCAGTGCCTCAGTGCCTCAGTGCCTCAGTGCTGCCGCTCCGCCGCCGTGTTGCCCATGTCGCCGTGTTGCCCCTGTCGCCCCACCGTGCCGACGAGGTCTCACCAACCCCGAACAATATCCGCGTCGCCGGGCTCAGGGATCTCAGGATCGAACGGAATCATGGGGCGAGCGATCTGCCGATGACCCAGTCGCCTAAGGTTTTGATCCACCCCACCCGGCGTCAGTGCCATCATCCAACCCTGCTGCACGGCAAAGAGATCCGGCTCCAAATACCCCATCTTCACCACGACGAGATCGTAATCCCCTGGATCGACACCGAGACGCGAAAACATCTCCGCCTTGCCGTATTGAGCCCGGCGGGAGGTCAGCACCAAGTCCAGGCCCGTTGGCGCCTCACGATCCGCCGAGATGCTGGATTCCAAGGGAGCCCCGACGCCATCTGAGCTAGCCCTGCACGTCGGTTTAGCGATATCTGCCGATAAGTGATGGCCTGGTTGAGGGCAATCAGCCCGGGCCAAGACATTGAGCCGGACCGCCGGGCCAGTGTCGGGGGCCTCAGAACGCGCCACCACCCGGGCCCTCAACGGCACTGGACCTGGGGGACGCGAATCGATCCGACCGCCGACCGTAAATGTTCCGTCTCCACCTTCCGGGAGGTCCCACGCGTGCTGCACAGTGACTGGATCCACCAGCGAGACCACTAACACCGTCGTCGCACCCGACCGGACCTCGTCGCGGCGCAAAAGCGCGTCCAGCGCCACCGTGACATCGTCGGCGCCGCCCGCTCCCGGATTATCTCCGGAATCAGAAATGAAGAATGGTCGCTGAGACGATGCCATCGCGATATCCAGGCACTCCTCGATACTGGCCGTCGGAGCGACGAAGGCAAACTCGTGCCGAGCCCGCCACACGGCCCGGGCGAGGTGCAGGGCTGCCGCATCCACCGCGTCGCGGTCGAATCCGACGGCAGCGACCGCAGCCTGGCAGCGCGGTTCATCGGCCCAAGCAAACCCGATCCAGTACGAGACATCCATAACCCCGTCCTGTGCAGCCAGGTGCGGGATCTCCGCGTACAGCGACGCAGCAGGCTCGACCCGGGTCGATGTTATTTCGCCAGGCAGCAGGATCGGGACGTGGACGAGGGCCTTGTAGGGTCGAACCGGGTATGAGTCGATAGCCGCCAGGAGATTTCGCACCGCGCGCTCGCGGGTCTCCTGCACATCGACGTGCGGGGCCGTGCGGTAACAGGTCAGCAGGTCACAACCGTTAAACAGCGTATGCGACACATTCCCGTGCAGGTCCATTGATGCCGACACCATCACGTCTTTACCGATGACCTGGCGAATCGCAGTGATCAGGTCGCCCTCGGCGTCGAGCATCCCTTCGACCGCCATCGCGCCGTGAATATCGAAAAAGAGACCGTCCAAAGGCTGGTGCTCCTGTGCAACGGCCAGCCCTGAGCAGATTTCGTCTCGCCAAGCCAGGTAATCCTCACGCACAACCTGCCCACCTGGCAGGGCGCGAGCATGCATAATTCCGACCCAATCAGCCGCATCCCTCAGCGGACCCGATAGAAGCGGGTCCTGTTCGAGCAGCTGTTGCCCCCTGCGGATCGAAAAGTCACGGGCGCGAGAACGATGGGGTGTGAAGGTGCTGGATTCGATATGCAATCCGCATACCACAATTCGGGGGCGTGGCATCACAGCTCCTGCCGAGGTGAAGGGTCCGAGCCGCCGCATGCTCAGGCAGAGTGCGGGCGTGAGAACATCGGTGACTGCTTATAGCTTTGCGGGCAGAAGCAGGACCTGCAAGAGTGTGGGCGACCTGCGTGAACACGATGAGGAGGAGCATCGCCAGGAGCAGGACCTGCACGAGTGCGAACCGGACGCGCCAGGTTAAGCGGAGGTAAGGCGAGGTCCCTGCCATTTGTTGTCTACCATAGGGCTGAATGTCCATCTCGTTCCCGGCGCGGTCGGCGACTCAGTGAATGGGCACCATCGGCTCGGGAGACCAATCGCATGGAAATTGCCATTGCATCGATTTTCGTCGGCCTTGCGATTGGACTTGTCGTAGGCACGCTCGGGGCGGGTAGTGTGTTTGCGGTACCGGTTCTCGTCTACATCCTGGGTCAGAATCCGCATGCCGCATCGGTGAGCTCTCTTCTCATCGCCCTGGCGACGGCACTGACCAGCATTGTGCATCACGCCCGCAGCAAGCACGTGGTGTGGGGGCGCGGATTGGTGTATGGCCTGATCAGCATTATTGGCGCCTTCGTGGGGTCGCGCTCGGCACTGCTGATTCCGGGATGGCTGCTGATGGTGCTGTTTGGCCTGATGCTGCTGACGGTGGCCGTTCTCATGGGGTACAAAGGCATCTCGCTCAGACGCAAGGAATCAGCAGCGGCATCCCTGGTGCGGGTGCCAGAGGCTGGGGGGTCTGTCCCTGACGCTCCGGATGCCCCTGTGAGCATGAAAGCCGCACCTACCTCAATTTCGATAGTGAAGGTGGCTCTCGCGGCGCTCTGCACCGGGTTTCTCACCGGGTTCTTCGGGGTCGGCGGAGGCTTCGTCGTGGTTCCGATGCTGGTGCTGGTTTTGGGTCTTGACATTAAGAAGGCGTCCGGTACCTCGTTGCTGGTGATGGTGATTGCCTCCGCGAGCAGCCTGATATCACGGATCGGGACCAATGTCGTCATTGACTGGCAAGTTACAATTTTGTTCACTGTGGGCTCCGCGGTTGGGGGGCTGCTCGGTGGGCCACTGTCGGCAAAAGCCAGGCCGTCAACCCTCACCCTGCTGTTTAGTGTGCTCCTGACCGTGGTGTCGGTGTTTACCCTGATTCAAAACGCTTTAGGGAACTGAGGAGGCCGGTCACTGCCGTATCCTCGGCGGTGGCGCTCGCCGCTTGGAGTGGACGCCGGTGTCGCCGAGGTCCTCCCGTCGCAATGTGGTTTCTAGGTCGCATTGGTTTCTAGGTCGCACAACTACATACCGTGAACAGGCATCCCGCACTGCTGAGGGATGCAGCTGAGTAATCGCCCCTCTGGAGAAGGAATGGTGAATGATGGTTACACAACCTGCTAGACACCGAAGTTCCCGTAATACGGATATGGTCGCCACGCTTCGCCACGCGGTGAAAACATATAACGGCATAAATGTTGTGGACGGCGTTGATCTGTCGCTTCAGGCAGGGAAGACAACTGTTCTGGTTGGCCCCAACGGGTCGGGTAAAACCACAACCATGGAGATGCTGGTCGGATTGCGCCGGCTCACCTCTGGTCAGGCGCAGATTGCCGGGATTCCCGTCGTTCCCGCTGGCGAGCACCGGTATCACGTCGGTGTTCAGCTGCAAAGTTCGGGGCTTCCCGCGAAGATTAAGGTGATTGAGGTTATTCGATCCACCGCCTGTCTCTACGCGAACCCTGCAGATTGGCGGGATATGGCCGAACGGTTGGGCGTTGATGCCTTTCTGAAAGCGACTGTCGACAATTTGTCGGGCGGGCAGCGGCGGCGCCTCGACATTTTGTGTGCGGCGCTCGGCAGGCAGCCGGTGTTGGTTCTCGATGAACCGACCAGCGGGGTCGATCCGGAAGGTCGAGCGATTGTCTGGGATTTCGTGCGTTCGTTGAGCGCTCAGGGAGTGGCTGTTTTAGCGTCAACGCACGACATGGCAGAAGCTGAAGCGTTCGCCGATGAATTGCTGGTGATGGCCGCTGGGAAGATCCGTCTGTCTGGGTCGGTGTCGGAGGTGATGTCGGCCTTAGACGGTGACCAACGGTTGCGTATCGCAAGTCCTCCGCCACCCGTTGTGGAGCTTGTAGCTACATCGGGCAGGCCGTATGGCCGCAGCGGAAGTTCGCTGGTGGTAATCGGTAATTCTCAGCAGATGGCATCGCTTGCCGCGCAGATCCAGTCTGTTGCTGGGGAGGGCAACCTCGACGTTTTGCATGGGCCTATGCGGCTAGAAGACGTGTTCTCCGTGGTCATGAACAACCTTGAGTCAGGGAAAGAATCGGACGGCGCGATAGGCGATGAGACCGTCGAGGACGCACACACATTACGAGTTGAGGAGCGATAATGTCGGCTCAAACCCTCGCCGGACGTCGGGGCCGCATGATCGGCAGTTGGTATCGTCAAGAACTTCTTCTTCTGATCCGTGAACCCGTGGCGATATTTTTCTCCCTGGCATTCCCGCTCGTGATCTATGTGTTTATAGGTATGCCGTACGCCAATGAGGTCTTGCCGGATACTCAGTCGCGATTTATCGACGTGATGTTTCCGTCGCTGGTTGGAACCGTGTCGGCTAATCTCTTGCTGATGGGTCTTCCTATTTACATCGCCGAGTTGCGCACCCGCCAGGTGGATAAGCGCTATCGGTCTATACCGCTGCCGGGAAGTGTTTTCGGTGTTGCGGTGGTGTTGTCGATGCTCACGCTGACCGCATTGGCATCCGCGGTGATCATCTTGGTGGTCGGGCTTCGGCATGGTCTGCGGTCGGAGAGTGTTGATCCGATCTTCCTGCTGCTGAACCTCGGCTTAATTGCGTTCCTGTGCGCGGCCGGGTTTTTCTTGGGCACTCTTCCGTTTGGATCTCGCACAATTCAGGCAGCCAGTGCCGCTGTTTTCTTTATTCTTTTCTTCGGTTCGGGGGCCGCGGCGCCGTTGGATGCGCTTCCCTCGATTGTTCAAAACATCCTCGAATGGAATCCGCTGAAGGTCTGGTTTGATGCGCTGGTCAGTGTTTACACCGGTTCCGGCCTGCCGGGTGACAGCGTATGGAAGATGTGTCTGACCCTGGTCGTGGGGTGTGTGCTGGGGTTGATCGGTCTGCGCAATTGGCGCCGGGTTGAGTAACTGCCCGCCATAGCTCTTTGCCAGACGGCTAATCAGCGATGCTAGACCGCTGCTCGGTCGGATGAGGTCAGCAACATCCGGGCGGTGATGTCGTCCACCACGATGTCGGTGGCGACTCCCGCCATGAGCGCTGCCTTCAGAGCGGGAACCTTCTTGGCGCCGCTGACCACCAGCACGCGGCGTGGAATGTGGCAGAGCGCCTCGGGCGAGGGGCCAGAGCAGCGGGCATTGATATCGACGTCTTGCCAGGTGCCGTCTTCCTGCAGGAAAACGGTGCAAATATCTCCGACGACTCGCTGCCGGCGCAGCCGGTCGAGGTCTGTTTTTTCGAGATACCCGGAGGCGTACACGTGGGAGGGCACCCCGGAGGTAAAGGTTCCCACCCCGAATACCGCGAGGTGTGCTCGTGATTGCAGGTCGAGGATGCGGCGGGTAGATCGTTCGCGCCACAGTGCCTGTTTGGTTTCGACGTGGTCGAAGAAGGCGGGTACGGCGAAGTGGTGGGGTTGGGCGTCGTAGGCGCGGGCGAACTGGGAAATTACCCAGGAGGCGTGACCGAGCCCGCCGCCTTCTGTGTTGACCGCGCCGTTCAGCTGGACCACGGTGACCCCTGTTTCGGGTCGCGGGGTGAGTGCCCGGGCGACGGCGGCCATCGTTGTTCCCCAGGCGAGGGCGATTGTCATATCGGGGGCGATGAGCTGGTCCATGAGCTTGGCGGTGTCGGTAGCTACCCGCTCCATGCGTTCGCGGTCGGAGAGCTCGTTGGGCACGGTGGTGATGTGCACGCGCACGCCCCAGATTTCGGCGAGTTCCTGGCATAGGCGGGAGGCGTCGTGCCCGGGCGGTTTCAGTGTGATTTGGACGATTCCGCTGTCCCGGGCGTCGCGCAGCAGGCGGGAGACGGTGGAGCGCGATACGCGCAGGCGGGAGGCGATGGCTTCCATGGTGTCGCCGTCGCTGTAGTACATCTGTGCAGCGGTGTAGGCGTCGTCCTGGCGTGACCTGCGACTCATCACCCTATCATGTCACGAAAACTGCACGAACGTGCATTCGGTCGCGCCAGATTGCACAGATGCAGCATTATTGGGGACATAGGTCCCGCTAGTGCCCGCGCCTTGAGGCGTGGGCACCCTGCTGGCGGTCCACCCATTAACGTCCACGATGTCCACCGGCAGATTTACCGCGCGGCCCGCGCCGCGTCGCCGACCCGAAGGCAGTATCGCAGTCAACGAGGAGCAGGTTCATGGCCGACACCGGAGTCTTGTCCCGCGCCACGCGCGCCGAAGATCTTGAAAGGTTAGCGGCGACCAGTGCCGCAAAGCCGCTCGACGTTCTCGTCGTCGGAGGCGGCGTCACCGGAGCGGGGGCCGCCTACGACGCCGCGCTGCGCGGTCTGGATGTGGGACTGCTGGAAGCATCCGACTGGGCATCCGGCACCTCATCCCGCTCATCCAAACTCATGCACGGCGGCTTGCGCTACCTAGAAATGCTCGACTTCAAGCTCGTCGCCGAAGCGCTGCGCGAACGGGACCTGATGATCCGGCACACCGCACCGCACCTGGTGCACCCGATCAGCTTCGTGTTCCCGTTTGAAAAACCGTTCATCGACCGCGCATTCATCGGCTCCGGCGTCCTGCTGTACGACGCGATGGCCGTGCGGCCCGGCGTGAAGCGGGCCGTGCCCATGCATCGCCACCACACCCGCGGCACCCTGCGCAAGCGTTTCCCCGCCCTGGATCTGGACGTCATCACCGGTGCACTCGAGTACTACGACGCGCAGGTAGATGACGCCCGCTTCGTCGAGGTGCTGGTCCGGTCGGCCCGCGCCCGCGGAGCAGCCACCGCCAACTATGTCAAAGTGGTGGACTACCTGCACGAGGGCGACCGAGTAGTAGGGGCTCGCGTTCGCGACGAAGAATCCGGTCAAGAGTTCGACGTCTACGCGCGATGCACCATCCTCGCCGGAGGTGTGTGGACCGAACAGCAGCAAGACCTCGCCCAGGCAGATACCGGGCTGAAAGTGCTGGCCTCCAAAGGCGTGCACATCACCGTCGCCAAAGACCGCATCGCCGCAGATCCCGACGTCGGCGTCATCACCAAAACCGAGAAGTCGGTGCTGTTCATCATCCCCTGGGACACCTATTGGATTATCGGCACGACCGACACCCCGTGGAATGAAGCCGTGGATTCACCCGTGGCTACCTCGGACGACATCGACTATGTGCTGGAGCACGCCAACGCGGTCCTCAGCGACAACCTCACCCGCGATGACGTGATCGGCGTGTACGCGGGCCTGCGGCCACTGCTGCAACCCGTCGGAAAAGATGCCGGAGCCTCCACCAAGGTCTCCCGCGAACACACTGTCATGGAGGTCGAACCCGGCCTGACCGCGATTGCAGGCGGCAAATACACCACCTACCGCGTGATGGCGGAGGACGTCGTCGATTTCGCGATCCGCGACCACTACCGCGACCGGACCTGCCTGACCGAGTCGGTGCCGCTGCTCGGCGCCCAGGGCTACGGAGAACTCAAAGGCCGCGCCGACGACATCGCCCGCACATACGGCTTCAGTGCTGAGCGGATTCAGCGGCTGCTGCGCCGTTACGGTTCGCTGCTTCCCGACCTGCTGGCGCTGATCGACGAGGATTCCTCCCTCGGCCAGCCGCTAGCCGGAGCCGAACGGTACCTGCGCGCCGAAGCCGTGTATGCGGCACGCTACGAAGGCGTGGTGCACCTGGATGACCTGCTCGAACGCCGTATGCGACTGAATTACGAAGTCGCCGACCGCGGTGTCGGAGTCGCCGACGAAGTAGCCACCTTGGTGGCTGAAGATCTCGGCTGGGATGAGCAGCGCGTCAGTGAAGAGGTGAAAGCCTTTAAGCGCCACGTCGCAGCACAGCGCGCAGCCGAGGGCACACATGATGACGCCAGCGCTGTCGCTGAGCTGGTCGCTGCTTCTCACACTGAGAGCTAGACCGGGGAACCTCAAGCCGAAGACGTAGGTCTTGTGAACTCGGCGGGCGGAGCCGGAAGAGCCGTCGCCGCCCGCCGATTTCCCCTGTGCGATACGGTTCATCGCAGCACCGGACCGGATGCGGCGACCGTGTCATTGCCATCAACCCGTCGGATAAACGCCGGGTGATACTGTTCAGTAAATTGGGTGCGGAGCATCAAGAGTCTGCCGCCCCGCAACCATTGCCATGACGGTTCGCCGCTTCCCCTGTCCCCGCGGCGAATCCCACTCAACGAGGAGAACGCATGGGAACTATCTTCCTGCACGAGTTCGCGGGAACCGCGATGCTCATCCTGCTGGGCGGCGGCGTCGTCGCCAACAATTTGCTCACCAAGAACAAAGGTAAAGACGGTGGCTGGCTCATGATCAGCTTCGGCTGGGGTTTAGCCGTCTTCGCAGGTGTGTACGTGGCCTACCGGACGGGTGCCCACCTCAACCCGGCGGTCACCCTAGGCCTGTGGGCCAACGGCAGTGACCTGTACGTCGGTGACGCAGCTCGAAACCTGCCGGCCATTCACGCCACCCTCCCCAACATCCTGACCTACCTGATCGCGCAAGTGTGCGGTGCATTCGTCGGCGCCATCCTGTGCTGGCTCGCGAACAAGAAGCACTACGACGAAGAGCAGGACGCGGGTCTGATCCTCGGCACGTTCTCCACCGGACCTGCGATTCGCTCCTACGGATGGAATGTGCTGACCGAGGTGATCGGCACCTTCGTGCTCGTCTTTGTCGTCATCCTGTTCGGCGGTAGCCCCTCGGGCCTTGGCCCGTTGGCCGTCGCTCTATTAGTGGTGGCCATTGGCGTCTCCCTCGGTGGTCCGACCGGTTACGCCATCAACCCTGCCCGTGACCTCGGTCCGCGTATCGCGCACGCCCTGCTGCCGATTCCGCACAAGGGGAGCTCCGACTGGTCCTACTCGTGGGTGCCGATCGTGGGCCCGATCATCGGTGGCGTGGTGGCTGGTCTGCTGGCCAAAGCGTTCATCTGAACCTGACACGACATTCCCTGATCCTGACACCACTTCCGCTCACCAGATTCCGAAGGAGCCATCATGAGCGACACGACTAAGTACATTCTTGCCATCGACCAGGGCACCACCTCGACCCGCGCCATTGTGTTCGACCACTCCGGGAACATTGTGGCCAGCGGGCAAAAAGAGCACCAGCAGATCTTCCCTAAATCAGGGTGGGTTGAGCACGATCCAGCTGAGATTTGGGCCAACACCCGCCACGTAGTCGGACAGGCCCTGGTCAACGCCGAGATCAACCGGCACGATCTGGCTGCCGTCGGTATCACCAACCAGCGTGAAACCGCGGTGGTGTGGGATAAAACCACCGGTGAACCCGTCTACAACGCGATTGTCTGGCAGGACACGCGTACCCAGCGGATTTGCGACGAACTCGCCGGGGACGACGGAGCCGATAAGTACAAGGAGCGGGTCGGACTTCCTCTGGCGACCTATTTCTCCGGCCCCAAGGTGAAGTGGATCCTCGACAACGTCGAGGGTGCGCGCGAGAAAGCTGAACGTGGCGACCTTCTGTTCGGTAACACCGACTCCTGGCTGGTGTGGAACATGACCGGAGGTTCCGACGGCGGTGTGCACGTCACCGACGTCACCAATGCCTCGCGCACCATGCTGATGAACATCGACACCCTCGACTGGAACCCCGATATTTGTGCCGACATGGGAATCCCCATGTCGATGCTGCCCGAGATCAAGTCCTGCTCTGAGATTTACGGGTACGGGCGTAAACGAGGTCTGTTGATCGACACCCCGATTGCGGGCATCCTCGGCGACCAGCAAGCCGCCACCTTCGGCCAGGCCTGCTTCGAGGTCGGCATGGCCAAGAACACCTACGGCACCGGTAACTTCATGCTGATCAATACCGGCGAAGAGCTCGTGCGCAGCGATAACGGTCTGCTGACCACCGTGTGCTACAAGCTCGGCGAGAACAAGCCGGTCTATGCCCTGGAAGGTTCCGTGGCCGTGACCGGTTCGCTCGTGCAGTGGGTGCGCGATAACCTCGGCCTGATCGACAATGCCCCCCAGATCGAGGACCTGGCCAAGCAGGTTGAGGATAACGGCGGGTGCTACATCGTCCCGGCGTTCTCCGGTCTGTTCGCACCGCATTGGCGAGCTGACGCTCGCGGCGTGGTCGTCGGCCTGACCCGGTATGTGAATAAGAACCACATCGCCCGGGCAACGCTTGAAGCCACCGCCTTCCAATCTCGTGAGCTGCTCGATGCGATGAATGCTGATTCCGGTGTCGATCTCACTGAGCTGAAGGTTGACGGCGGCATGGTGAAAAACGAAACCCTGATGCAGTTCCAGGCTGACATTCTTGGGGTTCCCGTGGTGCGTCCGAAAGTTATTGAGACCACCGCGCTGGGCGCCGCTTACGCAGCCGGAATTGCTGTGGGCTTCTGGTCCGGTGAAGAAGATGTGGTTGCGAACTGGGCCGAGGATAAGCGGTGGGAGCCGCGCATGGACGACGAGACTCGTGAGCGCTACTTCCGGCTGTGGAAGAAAGCCGTGTCTAAGGCCTTTGACTGGGTGGACGACGATGTTGAGGCGCTCTACGGCTGATCTTTGAGGTCGCTAGTGGCCTAGCTCGGTAGTGCGCGTGAAGTGCGCAGTGAGTGAGGTCGAGGCAGATCTGCAATAGATTAGGTCGATCGTGAGCTTCTACGTCTCACGTTGGATCATACGGGCAGGTCGGATGCTAAGGTAGGCGTCCGACCTGCCCGATATTTATGCTTGTATGGGCTATGGGCTATGGGCTATGGGCTATGGGCTATGGGCTATGGGCTATGGGCTATGGGCTATGGGCTATGGGCTATGGGCTATGGGCTATGTGAGTGCAATGCGGGCACGTGCGATACAGACGCGCACAATGCGAGCAGGGGCGGGCAGAACTGTGCTGGGCGTGATGGAGGGGGAACGCGCGTTTGGTCCTACCTAAAGTGGTCGCGATCTGGAGTGTTCAAGGAGTTTCGAGAACTCTGTCGAGCGCCGTCACGGTGGCGCTATCGCTGTACCTGTTTCACAACACCGGCTCTGCGGTGGTGCTGTCATCCGTTTTAGCTGCGAGTATGCTCGCCTCGATTTATCTGTCCCCGATTGCGGGTGGATTCGCCGACCATTTTCCCAAGCGCAATGTCCTGTTGATTGCCAACCTAGGCTTAGCTGCCCTTGCGGTTGGCATAGGAATCAGTGCGACTTCTGACCAGGGATATGCGGCACTGTTTGCGCTGATCGTCATATCCGGCGGCTTCGACGCGGTGATTGCTGTGACGTTGCAGGCTGCCGTCAGAGACCTCTCGGATGACCACGATTTGGTGCGCGTCAACGCGCTGACCGTTCTGCTGCAAAACGCCCCGTTGATCGCTGGACCGCCGCTCGGCGCATGGCTCTATGTCAGCTTCGATTTCCTGCACATCAGCTACGCCAACGCCGCATCATTCGTGCTTGCGGGCGTTATTGCCATGGCTTTGCCGCGGCATCGGCCCGAGGCGGTGTATGGATCGTGGATCACCATGCCGTTTCGCGGGGCGCGTGATGGCCTCGCGCTGCTGTGGCGCGACCGGGATATGCGCAGTACCCAACTCGCGTATTCACTGTCCAACGTCGGCAACGGGCTCAGCGCCGGCGTCATCTCAGCGTTTGTGATCTCCCGAGCCTCGAACCCGGAAACATCGGTGGCTGCGTATGCGACCGCCGGCACCGTGGGGGTGCTCGGGGTATCGGTGGCGATGATGCTTTGGCGTCTGCCCGGGTCACGCTCGCGTTGGGTGATTGCCGGGCTCATGATCGGGGTGCTCGGTGGACGTCTTCCGCTGCTCGCGACTGCAACCTGGCTGAGCGTTGCGCTGATCGGGTTTGTTCGGTCCGCTGCGCTAGAGGCTTCCAATGCTCCTCTGCTCGCGATCTGGCAGCAGGCAACGCCCCGCGAGCAGCAGGGCCGGATCTTCGGTGCCCGTCGGCTGCTTGCCCAGGGGCCGTACCCGATTGCAGTCTGGCTCGGGGGCTTTATTGCTGAAGAGGTTGGTTACCGGACCGAACACGCTCATGGATTCGATGGGATGAGCCTGGTCATCGTGATCGGCGCGGCCATTGAACTGGTGGCGGTGGTGTTGCTTGCGCGCTGGAGCGGAATCGCCAGGCTGGAACGCAGGCGTTCGGTCAGCACGTGAGCACACCGGTGCGAGTTTGACGGATGCGGGTTGTGATGTGCGCGGCGTGGCCGTGGCTGGACACCTCGAGCGCACCCCGCAGGAACCGCCTCGCTTCCCAGGAACTACCAAACAAATCCCGCGTCTTGTGCGCGATAATGTCAGGACATACGCTTGTGTGGTACCTGGCTATCAGTGCGACATCTGAGACTGCGCTCGATATCGCGAAGCTAAACGGCACACATACCACCGGAGATCAACGAGGAGTTCCACCATGACCCGCATTGCCCTGATCGGAGCCGGACGCATCGGCACTGTGCACGCTCGCGCCGTAAGCGCATCACCCGGGGTTGAGCTCGCCCTGGTCTGCGACCCGTTTGAGGACCGCGCCGCTCAGATCGCCTCCGTCTACGGAGCCGACCACTCGGCCGACCTCCAGGATGCATTCCGCCGGGATGACGTCGACGCCGTCATCATCGGGTCACCAACCCCCTTCCATGTTGAGCACATCCTGGCCGCTGTGTCCGCCGGCAAGCGGGTGCTGTGCGAAAAACCGGTCGCCCTCGATCTCGACCAGGCCAAGCGGTGCCTCGACGAACTCGGCGACCAGGCGCAACACGTCATGATGGGCTTCAACCGTCGCTTTGACCCCACCTTCGCGGAAATTCATCAGCGAGTGCAGCAGGGAGAAATCGGTGATCTTCAGCAGCTCACCATCGTCAGCCGTGACCCCGCCGCCCCTCCCGTGGAATATGTCGCTACCTCCGGTGGACTTTTTAAGGACATGACAATCCACGACTTTGACATGGCCCGCCATTTCCTCGGAGACATCGCCGGAGTTTCGGCCCGCGGCACCGTGATCGACCCCGCGATTGGCGAACAAGGCGACATCGACCAAGCCATCGTCACGCTGTGGAACGCAGCCGGGCGCACAGCCGTGATCGTGAACTCCCGGACCTGCGCCTACGGTTACGACCAGCGTCTGGAAGCCTTCGGGGCCACCGGCTCGCTCAGCGCCGACAATCTGACCGCTACCGCAGTGCGCCGCGCCGATGCCCAGACCACGCTAGCCAAGGGACCGGTGCTGGACTTCTTCCTTGCCCGCTACGCCGACGCCTATCGGATCGAAATCGAGGCGTTCCTTAAGGCCGCTAAGACGGGGGAGCCGGTCAGCCCGTCAGTGATCGACGGGTACGAAGCCCTCCGGGTCGCGGAAGCAGCCGGTCAGAGCCTCGCGCAGGGAGGAAACCCGGTCAGTTTGTGATCGGGTATCAGTGACAAGGAGTCTGTGACCGCCCCATACTCACACGAATGACCCGCTCAGGGCTGTAGCGACGCTAAACGATGCTGCAGCCCTGAGGTCGTTCGGTGCAGATCCCGGTATAAGCCATACAGCTCCTCGTACAGGCCCCGGGTATCGCGGGAACCGTGGGGCACAAGGGCTTCATGGGCGTCGCGGACCTCACCGGGCTGTAGGGACCCGAACGCAGCGCGCGCCTCGCTGTTCAGGCTACAGGACGGTTCGATGCGATGCTCAACCGGATTCCACTCATCAACGCACGCGCACATCCCGATCGCCCGCGCCGCCAGGAAAGCATTCCCGTAAGAAGCCCCCACCGAATAACGGTGAACCTCCTGAGGGATACCCGTCACTTCGGTGACCACGGCGGTCCAAAGCGAGGCCTGAGTACCGCCACCCGCACAGGTGATGCGATTAATCTCCACACCTGCACCGCGCATCGCCTCCAGATTGTGGCGCACCGCGAAAGCCGTGGATTCAAGAATCGCCCGGTAGATGTCGCCGCGCACATGACGGGTGGTCAGCCCCGCAATCACGCCGCGCGCATCCGGATCGTGCAGAGGCGAACGCTCACCCGCAAAATACGGCAAAGCCAAAAGGCCGTTAGCGCCGGGTGGGGACTTTTCGGCCTCGGCAACCAGCTGCGCATACGAGATACCACCGGTCAGATCCCGAAACCACGACGTGATGCTACCGGAGGCGGCGAGACCTCCGGCTAGATGGCGCATCCCCAGTTGCGTCCCCGCGGTCCCCCACATCGCCGGATGCCGCACCCGCCGCGGCACGTTTGCGATCAGGAACATCGTGGAACCGTACATTAAAAACAGTTCCCCCGCCCGAACCGCACCCACAGACTCTTGTTCAGCCCAAGCATCAATAGTCCCGTACAGCACAGGGGTTCCGGCCTGAAGCCCCGGGAGTTCAGCAGCCACCGACGCCGTGACCTCGCCGCAAATATCCCGAGCCCAACCCAAACGCGGCAGCATCAGTCCGGGTAAAAGATCGCGCACCAGATTGTTATCCCAGGTCAACGTCTCGGCATCCAGTAGCGGGGTGCACTGGCTAGCCGAATGCCGATCCAAGACGTATTCACCGGTCAGGTGCCGAATGAGCCACGATGCGGGCATATATAAGCGAACCCCCGCGGCAAACTCCTCAGGAGCATGGTCCTGGAACCACATGAGCTTGGGACCGGCAGCCTGCGAGGTGAGCGGACTGTCGCAGGTCGCCAGCACCCTCTCATCGCCGAGCAAATCACGCAGACGAGCAATCTGCGCACCCGACCGGGTGTCCACGCCGTATAAAGCCGCCGGGGCGAGGGGGCGGTCCGCGTGATCGGTCAGCCCGACGCACGGACCCATCCCCGACACCCCGATCGCGAGAACTCGCACCGGGTAGGCGGCAATGAGCTGGGAGAACAGAGCCTTGAACTCGTCCCACCACAGCCGCATATCCATCTCTACCCGGCCACCCGAGGCATGGGTGACGCGATGCTCGACGGTCCTTGCACCGATCACCGAGCCGTCAGGATCAACCAGAACAGCCTTGGAACTGCCGGTGCCGATATCGACCCCGAGGAACGCCTCGCCGCGCATAATCTCAGCGGAGCGGAACCGGACCCCGGTGCTTCGTCGGCTCCAAACGGATCACCACAGATTTGTACACCGGCGTGTACGAATCCTTCGCCACCTGTCGGTTGTGCACCAGCACATTGGCCTCCGGGAAGTAGGCCAAAGCGCAGTCCCGTGCGGTCGGGTACGACACAATCCGGAACGCGACCGCCGTATGTTCCTCACCCTCGAAAATGGAGGTGATGTCAACGATCTGCCCGTCGCTCAGCCCCAGACGCGCGATGTCGTCGGGGTTTACAAAGATGACCCGACGGCCCTCAGCAATTCCGCGGTAGCGGTCATCGAGACCATAAATCGTCGAATTGAACTGGTCGTGGGACCGGGAGATCTGCAACAGCAGATGCTTCTCAGGAATCCGTACGACATCCAGTTCGGACGCCGTGAAATTCGCTTTACCCGTCGGCGTATTAAAGGTCCGAGAATCGCGCGGCCCGTTGGGCAGTTGGAACCCGCCAGGAATGTTCAACCGCTCATTGAAGTTCTCAAAACCGGGAATGATCCGGGAGATATGGTCACGGACCACGTCGTAGTCGTGTTCCATAGCGTCCCAGTCGATCTTCGGATTGAGTGGGAACGTGCGCTTAGCGATGCCAGCGATGATGGACGGCTCGCTGCGCAGCATGTTCGAGGCAGGCTTTAACCGACCCCGGGTGGCGTGCACCATCGACATGGAATCTTCCACGGACAGTCGCTGCGGCTTACCACCGGTCATATCCAGCTCGGTCCGACCGAGCGTAGGCAGAATCAGCGAAATCTTGCCGGGCGCGGTATGCGTTCCGTTCAACTTCGTGGAAATGTACACCGTCATGTCGCAGTTACGCAGCGCTTTTTCGGTGTAGTCAGAATCGCCGGTGACCCGGGCGAAGTTCCCGCCCATCTGCAGGAAGAAGGTCGCCTTGCCCTCGGCCATCGCGCGCACCGCGTGGACGGTATCCACTCCATGCTGACGCGGGCTGGTGATGCCAAACTCGCGATCCATCGCCTGCAAGAACTGTTCCGAGGGCTGCTCGGTGATGCCCTGGGTGCGGTCCCCCTGCACATTTGAATGGCCGCGGACCGGGCACAGTCCCGCCCCGGGCCGACCGATATTGCCGGTCAGCAGCAGCAGATTCACGATCTCCTGAATGGTCGCGACTGATTGACGATGCTGCGTGACGCCGAGCGCCCAGCACACGATGACGGACTTCGCATCCATCACCATCTGCGCGACCTTTTCGATCTGCGCCCGCGCAACACCGCTGGCGTGCAGGATGTCCTCCCATGAGACGCGGTCCAATGCCGCCACCAGATCGTCATAGCCGTGGGTGTACTCCTCGACGAACTGGGCGTCGACAGCACCGTGTTCCAGCAGCACTTTGTTCACACCCATGAAAAACGCGAGGTCACCCGCGAGCCGGACCTGAACGAACTCGTCGGCGAGCTTCTGCCCGTGCCCGAGCACATCCTTCGGTGACTGCGGATCCTTAAAACGCAGCAGGCCCGCTTCCGGCAGAGGGTTGACCGCAACGATCTTGCCGCCGTGCTTCTTGTTCTCCGCCAGCGATGCGAGCATTCGCGGATGGTTGGTTCCCGGATTCTGACCTGCAATGATGATCAAATCCGAGGTTTGCACGTCGTCGAGCGTGACGGTGCCTTTGCCGACGCCCACGGTCGGAATCATGGCAACGCCCGAGGACTCATGGCACATGTTCGCGCAGTCCGGCAGATTGTTGGTTCCCAGCTGACGGGCCAACAATTGCAGCATGAACGCGGTTTCGTTCTCCGTGCGACCGGACGTATAGAAAATCGCCTGGTCGGGATGATCCAAAGAATTCAGCTGATCGGCGATAAGGGTGTACGCCTCTTCCCAGGTGATCGGTTCGTAATGCTCACGCCCCTGCCGAAGCACCATCGGATGGGTGAGCCGACCCTGTTCGCCGAGCCAGTAGTCAGACTTTTCATGCAGCTCAGAAATGCTGTGGCGCGCAAAGAACTCCGGTGGCACCCGGCGCAGCGTCGCCTCATCGGCCACAGCCTTCGCCCCGTTCTCACAAAACGCGATCGGCCTGCGGATCTCGGCGGGTTCATCCGGCCATGCACAGGACTGGCAGTCGAACCCGTTGTGCTGGTTCACCCGAAGCAGCGTGCGCGCAGTCCGCCGCGGCCCCATCTGCTCCATACCGGTTTTCAAAGCATTCAGACCCGCGGGCAAACCGGTAGCCCACGTTTCAGGTTTGTGGATCGTCAGATCGCGGTCGCCCTTGTCATCGCGCGGCGCTGGACGAGCAATGAGGGAGTCGATGTCCATGGAGACCTTCCTCTCGGGTCACGGTAACGTCGCCATTGTTCCACGCCGTACCTTCTGAGACAGTGAGAGCGTGAACCTGTTGCTGCCCGATCCGGTGTATTTCGCGTCGTTACCCAAGGTCATCACGTCAGGAGCGGCGCTCATTCGTGACGAAAAAGATCGTGTTCTGATCGTGAAACCCAACTATCGCACCCACTGGCTGCTGCCCGGCGGCTGTCTGGATGAGGGCGAGGACGCCCGGCAATGCGCCCGCCGGGAGGTGCGTGAAGAGCTGGGGCTGGACGTGGAGGTGGGGCGACTGCTGGTAGTGACCTGGGTTCCCGCATCGCCTGCGCGAGGCGCCCCAATGGGCGTGCATTTCGTGTTCGACGGGGGCGTGCTGCCCGCCGCCGAGATCGCCCAGAAAATTGTGTTGCAACAGAGCGAGCTGGACGCCTGGGATCTCGTGGATCCCCAGGATGCTGCGTGTCTGAGTGACTGGGGTGTGGCCAGGGTGCAGCGCGCCGTGCGGGTGGCTCGCGGTGAGGAAGCGGCGGACCTCGACGGCTTGATGGGGATGCCGGGGTGATGACGGGCCTGGCACGGCGGTGGCGGACTAGCGGATGCTCTAAGGGCGCCGCACCCGGTCTCGTGTCGTTGGGCGAAGTGCTCGCCGCGGTGTAAATCCCGCAGCGATATGCGACGATGCTCGATAGATTTCCAGCTCACGGTGCGCCGATTCTTCGAGGAGAAACCTATGTCGACCGCCTCTGTCGCCTCTGCTGCGTCCGCTACCCCGAGCGACGCCGAGCGCCGCGACCAGTTCGGGCGCACACCCCGCCCTGCCTACGATCCGGCAGTTGCAGCGTTTTTAGAGCGGGTGCCCCCTGCTCCTTTGGATAGTGCGGATGATATTCCGGTTCGTCGGGCCGGAAGCGAACGGACCCTGCGCGATGTGTTGGCACAGCTCTCACCCGAGCAACGGGACCGCGTGGCTCATGACGAAATACAGGTGCCGGGATATAAGGGGCATGCGCTGACCGTGTCGCTCTTCCGCGATGCCCGCCATGGTGAGGCAGAGGCAGAGGCAGAGGCCGGAGCTGAGGTGGGGACTGGTGCAGCGAGCCCCGATGCGCACGGCGCTGAGCACCCTCAGAATGGGGGCGACGCTGCGCAAGGCGATGCTGCGCAGGGGGACGTTGCGCAGGGCGCCGCCACCAAGGGACCGGGATTCGTGTTTTTTCATGGCGGCGGCATGATGTTCGGCAATCGCTTCCACGGGATTGAATTGCTTCTTCCCTGGATCTTTGACCACGGCGGAGTGCTGATGTCGGTCGAATACCGCCTCGCCCCGGAACACCCCGCTCCGATTCCGGTTGAAGACTGCTACGCAGCGCTCGTCGCCCTGACCGAACGCGGCCATGACCTCGGGTTTGATCCGCAAAGGCTGATCCTGATCGGGGTCAGCGCCGGTGGCGGACTCGCCGCCGGAACCATGCTGCTTGCGCGCGACCGTCGAGGCCCGAGCCTGCTTGGCGTCAATCTGATCTGCCCGATGCTGGATGATCGGAACGACTCCCTGTCATGCCAACAATTCGAGACGCTCGGCACCTGGACTCGACGTGCCAACGCTATCGGCTGGGCGGCTCTGCTCGGTGACGCCGGACCTGACGAGCAGGTCTCGCCCTATAACGTGCCCGCTCGCGCAACCTGGCTCGGCGATTTGCCGCCCGTGTGCATTGAGGTGGGTAGTGCCGAGCCGTTCCGTGACGAAAACATTGCCTTCGCGTCCGCGATCTGGCGAGACGGTGGAGCCTGTGAACTGCATGTCCTACCGGGTGGAACGCACGCCTTTGAAGGGTATGTGCCTCATCTTGCGATTGCTCAGCAGGCGATGCACACGCACGGCGAGTTTGTGCGCCGCCTTCTCAAACCGTCCGATGTTGAAACAGTGGCTGAGCGCATGGTTAATGCGGCCACGCAGGGGTACGTCGAACAGTAGGTTGGTGCCGATTCTCTGTGAAGCGTTTATGTGATCCGCCGACGTAAACCAGCCAAAAGCACGAGGTGCTCGAACAAACTTGTCCGAGCACCTCGTGCTTTGAATAGACTCTAGTAAAGGTCGTTAGCTGCTATATAGAGCAGTACCCTTACATGCAGGCTTCAACCACCTGCTGGATACCCATGATCTCGTTCAGAACTTTCTCGGCTTCCTTACCAAAGTCGATGCTGAGCTTGCCTGAGCGCAGAGCCTCCCACACGCCCTTGATGCCGCCATACTTCTTGAAAGCCTGAACGATCCACTGAATGATCTTGATGACCGAGATCCCGAACTTCACCACGACCGAGACCACAGAGAATGCGCACTTCACCGGGTTGGTCACCATGACGGTGTTACCTAACGGGGTGGAGAACAGGCGCGGCTGCGGCGGGGTGACAACCTTGAGGTCACCGAGATGAGCGCGCAGCTTTTCTTCGTAGTTGGGGTACGACTTCGGGTCGGCCTTCTTGAGGTCCGCCGGAAGTGCGTCGAGGCGGCCTACGATGGTCTCCAGCTGCTTGGTCGGATCCTCAGGGGTATCCATGAAGCCGAGGCTAACCGGAGTGTCGGCTGCGTAAGCCACCGACGGAACGGTCAGGGCGAGCCCGCAGATGCCAGCGGTCTGGAAGAACGAGCGGCGATGCATGAGATGGTCCTTTGCAGTTGAATGCTATGCGTTTGTGGTGCGACGAGGGCGGGGAACTCGTCACGCAGGAAGGTTAAAACAGAAAAGAAAACAGAAGCCGGGATATATCCCAGAGAGAGGAGGAGAGTATACGAAAGATAGATTGAACTCAGATTAGCTGTGAGTTGAATGAATGCTTTCGCTAGATTACCTCGCTTAAATGATCACAATCCGTCACGACCTCTCAGTTAGTTCCTGTGCTTCACCCAGCAATCGTTCATGACACCTTTCTGACTCGACATCTACGTGAGGTCAGGCCGAGCCTCAGGTAGCTAGCTCGAGCCTCAGGTAGCTAGCTGCGGCATGGCGCCGAAGCAGTTGCGGCTGCTGACGTGGTTGTTTGCTCGTGGCATAGGTATTGAGGCGGGGGCGGAGCTTGGTTGGTAGCCCGGATTGTCAGGTGTGAAATCCGAATAAAGGCCCTATTTAGTGATGGGTAGGGTGTCAGTGGGGCCTTGGTGATGGGTGGGGTGTCGGCGGGGGCTTGGGGATTGGTGAGCTTGGGTTCCGGCATCTTTGGGTGGATGGGATTCTGACGGTCCCCAGCATGGAGTCTGATGATGACCGGCTCGGAGCCTTTCATGGCGAGGCAGACCGTAAGATTGTCATGAATAGGTGATCGCCTAAATCCATTAATTGCTAAAAGATGACATCCGGAACCTCGAAGGATTTATCTTGTATTTTGATAAGGCTAAATTTATAGCTACCCCGCGACGGTTTTACGTAGTAAATGTTCCCTCACATGCTGCGACCAGATGTGGCAATGCCTGAGTTAGAACAGTGTCGTCGATGCCTGCATATCCGAATACGATTCCGTGGCGGACGGAATCGGTCGAACGTCCCCAGTAATCGCTCAATGGCCTCACCAAAAGTCCCGCTGTGCGGCAACGGGATACGACCTCGGCATCGGGGTCTGATGTATGGACAACCGCGTCCAGTCCGCCGGGCATCGGCGCTAAACGTGCTCGAGTTGCCGTTGCGAAGGCGTGAAGAACAGCATCGCGTCGCCGCCGATACATGGCCCGCATTGTCCGGGTGTGGCGATGCAAATGCCCAGAGTTCAAAATATGTGCCACGGCCCGCTGAGTAAGGGTGGCCACCGGCATTCCAAGCGTTGCACGCAGCATTTCGGTCTGCGTCACCAATTGGGGGGGCAAAACTAAATATCCAGTTGCTAGGTCGGGCGATAGGACCGTCGAGAAAGTCCCGAGCAGCGCCACGTGGGTGCCATTGGTATCCAGTGAGGCAAGTGCGGGTAGAGGTGCGCCAACGTATCGAAGCTCAGAATCGAAGTCATCCTCTATGAGCAGCACATCGTTGTTCCGAGCCCATTCCAGTAACGTAAGACGGCGCGACAGAGGCAGCGAGCCACCGAGCGGGTACTGATGGCTGGGGGTGATGATTAGCGCGTCCGGAGCGTGGGAACCGCTGGGCAGATTGTCGGTGCGAAGGCCGTCATCATCGACGGGGAACGGGACCACACGGTGCCCCAGCAGGTCTGGTACCGCCCTAAGCCCTGGATAGCCAGGGGATTCCACTCCTATGCGTAGCATCGGCCGGGGTAACAGATCCGCTTCATGGGCCTGAGTTAGCCCTATGCGGTCCGTTGGCAGCGACCGCTCCCGTGAACCGACATCAACGTGCGTAGCTGACGCCGTCCGATCCGGCTGAGTGAGTGCGAGCAAAAGCAGGGAAAGGCCTTCTCGGGCGCCTGCAGTGATGCCGATTTGGTGCGGGTTGGTGTGAACACTGCGGGTACGCCGAAGATACGACGAGATTGCGAGTTGAAGCGTCGGGTCGCCGATGAGGCTGTTGCCCGTGGTGAGCTGATGACCGCGACCGGGTTGACTGCGAGAGGCGGACTGGGTGCCGGACCTGGCTCGGTCACGGGACCCAGCTCGGTCAGCAGGCTCTCGTCGACCTGCTGCTCCGGAGCTATCCGGATAGTGAGCCTTAGCCCCAGATGCGGTTACGGGGGTGCTTGCGCATACGGATGTGGGTGTAGGGCAAGGGACCTGAGCCGAGCCCGCATGATGACGGGCCGCTTCGCGCCAAGCGGCACGCCACACTGGTCCGGCGAGCCGACTGACATCAGGTCGGCCCGGGCGAAGATCCAGCACGTCAGTCCCGGATATGCCAGGTGTGGGACTGTTCGATGTGCGTTTCGTGGTGCTATATAGAGCATGTGGTGGGGTGTGAGGTGACGCGAGTTGCTTCGTGCTAGCTGGGGTGTTCAGTGCGGAGCCATGTAGCGGGGATGCGAGTGGTCCGGTCTTGTGGACCCTGGTTCCGTCAAACCCCGCCTCATGGGCCCCGGACTCGCCAAATCCCGCCTCATGAGCTCCGGACCTACCAAAACCCGCCTGATCACCCCCGGACGCATATGCCCTCTTCCCATATGTTTCGGTCCTCTGAATCCCGATCCCGTCGACCTCTGAATTGTCTGGGCTAAGGCGAGGACTTGCGCCAAGAATGTGTTGCGGGTGGATTCGTTCGAGATCAGGGTTGATGCACGTCGATCGGCCCTGACCGGCTGATAGATACCCCTCGCCGAGCAGCTGATCGTAGGCGGCGACCACGCTGCCGCGCGAAATACCGAGCCGACTACTGAGGTGCCTCGTAGAGGGAATAGTCTCGCCGGGAGTGAGCGTCCCATTCGCGACCAATTCGCGTAAACCATCGGCAATTTGCACGGGAAGTGACCGTGGATCGCGGCGGTCGATCCTGAGGGGTACAGCGAGGTCTACACGGGCCGTCATACGGGAATTCTGAACCCTCGCGCCCCAACTGGTCTAATCCAATGCGTAGGAAATGGATCTAGAAAAGGACCAGTGGGTGGCGGACGATAGCGAACATGTCTGCCGATGTACACGCCACCACTGCCCGTTCCGCCACCACTCGTTCGTCAGAGGACCTCCTCACGACGTCCCGGTCCGCCGAGGCCCAGTCCGCCGAGGTTGACCCCGCGGGCGACCGCTTCGCTGACGACAATCGCCCCACGGATACCCGCTCAGCCAGCGCATCCGGCGCTAGCTCCTCGGGCCAGGCCTCACCCAGCTCCGTTGGAACCAGCCCCACTGGTATCAGCCCCGCCTCACCCAGCCCCGCCGGAACCGGATCGCCATTGGTCAAGCGCGGACTCGCCGACATGCTCAAAGGTGGCGTGATTATGGACGTGGTCACTGCTGAACAGGCGCGGATCGCTGAAGACGCCGGAGCCGTTGCGGTGATGGCCCTGGAACGAGTCCCTGCCGATATCCGCGCCCAGGGCGGTGTGGCCCGCATGTCTGATCCCGACCTGATCGACGACATCATTTCGTCCGTGTCAATTCCGGTGATGGCCAAGGCGCGCATTGGGCACTTCGTGGAAGCTCAGGTGTTGCAAGAACTCGGGGTGGATTACATTGACGAGTCGGAAGTGCTCAGCCCCGCCGACTACTCCCACCACATCGATAAACAGGCCTTTACCGTGCCGTTCGTCTGCGGAGCGACCAACCTCGGGGAAGCACTGCGCCGGATCGCTGAAGGTGCGGCGATGATTCGTTCCAAAGGGGAGGCCGGCACCGGAGACGTCTCCGAAGCCACCAAGCACATCCGGGTCATCCGCCAGCAGATCGCACAACTGCACGCGACGTTCACAGCAAATCCCGACGAGCTGTACGTGGCGGCCAAAGAGCTTCAGGCCCCGTACGACCTCGTGCGCGAGGTTGCCGAGACCGGAACGCTGCCGGTCGTGCTGTTTACCGCCGGGGGCGTGGCAACACCGGCGGACGCCGCCATGATGATGCAGCTGGGCGCGGACGGAGTGTTCGTAGGCTCCGGCATCTTCAAGTCCGGGAACCCGGCCCGGCGCGCGGAAGCTATTGTGCAGGCCACCGCCCAGTATGACTATCCGCGGGCCATTGCGGAGGCTTCGCGCGGGCTCGGCGAAGCGATGGTCGGTATCAACGTGGCGGATCTGCCCGCACCGCACCGACTGGCCGAACGCGGTTGGTGATAGCGGCAAGGATACGAACGTGTCGTTCAGTAAATACCGCGCCCCGAGTTGCGCCCACTCCTCCCATCCGGTGACCCCTCGTATCGGCATTCTCGCCCTCCAGGGTGGAGTGGCCGAGCATGCCCGGATGATGGAGTGGCTCGGTGCCGAGGTGGTTTTGGTGCGCAAAGCCGAGCACATTGTGTGGGACCCGCGTCGCCTTGCCGGAACCGCGTCTCAGGGTGGGAGCGCATCCCACGATAAGAGTTCACCTCGTGAGGGCGTGGTCCCGCCGGAGGATGAACCCCCGCTGGAGGATGAACCCCCGCAGGTTGATGTCTCCCAGCAGATTGATGTCTCCCCGCACCTTGGTGGACACGTACCCGGTCCTGGCATCGCCGCGATCAAAGGCCCCCCGCCTCTGGACGGGCTCATTCTGCCGGGTGGGGAATCCTCGACCATCGACCGGCTGCTGCGTCGATTCCAGATGGCGCAGCCGCTGGCAGAGGCTATCCGCGCGGGCCTGCCGACACTGGCCACCTGCGCTGGTTTAATCCTGCTTGCGCGGGAGGTGATCGATCCGGCTCCTGGACAGAAGAGCCTCGCGGTGCTGGATATCTCGGTGCGGCGCAATGCGTTTGGGCGACAAGTTGATTCGGCGGACGAAATAGTGCACACCGCGTATGGTCCGGTGGCGGCGGCTTTTATTCGAGCGCCTGCGGTGGAACGGGTCGGGCCGGGCATCAACGTGATTGCCCGCCGGGATCACGCTGATGGCAGCGACCGCCTGGAGTCCTGCAGCCGGGTCCAGCCGCACTCCCAACCCCTCACCCAGGGACCGATTGTCGGCGTTGACACGGCGACGGTCATCGGAGTGTCGTTCCATCCTGAGCTCACCGGAGACGACACCGTGCACCGCGAACTATTGCGGCGGGCCACAGGGCACTGACACCGACGCTGTAAGCAGTCGATCCCGTACTAATCGGGGCTGTTGCGTCAAGGGAATTTTGTCCTCGCGCAGCAGCCCCGCGTCGGTCAACGCCCTACCCCCAATGCCCATTCTGATCCAGATTATGCTTGTGATCAGCGCTGATGTGAGCCAATATCCATAGCGTCGAGGGGGAACCGCCCTCTGCGCGTCACCTTCTGTTCATCTTTTGTTCCCACCGTATTCATCCGCGATCCCTAATGTCCTAGAACGTGAGCTCGACCGCACCGCCTCCGACGCCGCAGGTTTCCGCTTGTCACAACACAGGTGCGGTGCCACTCACCGACACATCCCGCGATGCTGCATCCCTCGCAGACGAACCTGGCGTTGCGGGGGCACATCCCGCTAGACGCCGCCGACTTCGCACCTGGCTACTGTTTGCCGGACTCATCGCCCCCAACCTGATTCTGCTCGGCGTTTTCACCTACCGGCCCCTGCTGGACGATATCCGCCTCTCGTTCTTCGACTGGAATATTTCGTCCCCGACGTCAACCTTTGTCGGGCTACAGAACTACATTGAGTGGTTCGCACGCGACGACACCTGGCAGATCGTCCTGAATACCGTGGTGTTCACCATTGCCGCTGTGGTCGGCTGCATGCTGCTCGGGCTGGGCCTGGCTCTGCTGCTGGACCAAAAGCTCTTCGGACGCAATGCTGTGCGTTCAGCGATCTTCGCGCCGTTCGTGTTGTCGGGTGCCGCCGTTGGTTTGGCCTTCCAGTTCGTCTTTGACCCCACATTCGGCATGATCCGCGATCTCGCCGGACGCATTGGACTGGGCGTGCCCAACTTTTACGAAGATCCCACCTGGGCCATGGTCATGCTGACGTTGACCTACATCTGGAAGAACGTGGGGTACAGCTTCGTGATCTACCTGGCCGCGCTGCAAGGGTTGCGCCAAGATCTGTACGAAGCAGCGGCTATCGACTCGGCATCGAGATGGACCACATTCCGTCGGATCACCCTGCCGCAGCTGCGCCCGACCACCTTCTTCCTCTCGATCACCGTGATGCTGAACTCTCTGCAGGTCTTCGACATCATCAACGTGCAGACCCGCGGCGGTCCCCAAAACACCGGCACCACCACCATGATTTACCAGGTGTATGTGGAAACCTTCGTGAACCAGCGCGCGGGATACGGGGCGACCGTCGCCACGATCATGTTCGTGGTGCTGCTCATCATCACCCTGATTCAAGTGCGCATGATGGATAAGGACGGAGCCCGATGAATACTGCCGCAGGCCAGGGTTCCCTAGCGCGCAAGCTCCTCGGATACGGGGGGATGGCGGTAGTGCTGCTCATCATTGGGGTGCCGCTGCTATGGGTGCTCATCGCGAGTGTGAAGACCCCGCCGGATGTGCACACGGTGCCCGCCACCTGGATTCCCCGCCCCGTCACGGGTGAGAACTACCAGTATCTAATGGAGCAGATTCCGTTCCTGACCTACCTGCGTAACTCGTTCATCATTGCGGGCACGCTAACCGTCGTGAAGGTGCTACTCGGCGTCATGAGCGCATTCGCGCTGGTATTCTCCGACGTTTCGCGCAAGCTCCGCAATATTTTGTTCGTGGTGATTGTCGCCGCGCTGCTGATCCCTAATCAGATCACCGTGATTTCCAACTATGCGTTGGCATCACAGCTCGGGTGGCGCAATACCTTCGTCGGAATTATCGTTCCGCTCGCAGGCGTCGCATTTGGCACTTTCCTCATGCGCAATCATTTTTTGAGCCTGCCCAGTGAAGTGATCGAAGCAGCCCGGATGGACGCTGCCAGTCCGATGACTTTGCTGCTTAGGGTTGTGCTTCCGATGAGCTGGCCCACTCTGGTGGCTTTTGTTCTGATCACCCTGGTCAACGAGTGGAATGAATACCTCTGGCCGTTCCTCATGTCCGACCAGGCCAATACGGCCCCTCTTCCCATCGGCTTGACCCTGTTGCAAAACAATGAGGGTGCCTCGAACTGGGGACCGATTATGGCGGGAACTCTGCTAACGATGCTGCCGGTTCTCATCGTGTTCTTGATCCTGCAAAAACCCATGATCAAGGGCCTCACCTCCGGAGCGGTGAAGGGATGACTGTCGCCGCCCCCAGTTTGCGCCCGCGGAATATACCCCTGAATGTTCCACTGTTGTTCCTCCTGCATTCCCCGCTCATCCACCGTCACTAGTTCTGAGGAGCCTCATGGCTACATATACTCGCCGCGGTCTGTTTGGCCTCGGGTTCGCCGCCAGTTCCGTTGCGCTCGCCGGCTGTGCCGGGATGGGTGGCGGATCCCAGCAGTCTGGCGATGCCAATAACTTGCAGTTTTGGTCCAACCATCCGGGCAGTTCCAAATCTGTTGAACAGGAACTCATTAAGGGGTTCGAGCAGGCCAGCCAGGGCGTGAAGATCACACTGGTGGATGGCGGCAAGGATTACGAGGAAGTCGCCCAGAAATTCAATGCCGCGCTGTCGGGCGGAGACTTGCCCGACATTGTGGTGGTCTCCGATGTCACCTGGTTCAATTTCGCACTCAATAAGCAGCTGGCTCCGATTGATGATCTCGCGCAGAAAGCGGGTCTGGACCTGTCGGACTATGTGAAGCCGCTGTATGCCGACTACCAGCTCGAGGGCAAGCACTATGCGCTGCCGTACTCCCGCTCGACGCCGCTGTTTTATTACAACAAGACCATGTGGAAGGCTGCGGGCCTGCCGGATAAGGGGCCTGAATCGTGGGACCAGCTGCGCGAATGGTCTGATGCGCTGCGTTCAAAAGCTGGCGCGAAATTGGCTTGCGCCATGGCCAATGGAGCCAATTACCTCGACTGGACCTTCCAGGGACTCGCGTGGTCTATGGACGGAGCCTATTCCAAAGATTTCACGGCAACCTTCACCGACCCGAACACGGTAAAAGCCGCAACCTTCGTGCAGGAATTCAAAAAGTCGGGACTGTTTGACGTCTCCCCAGACCCTGCTCCGGTGTTCTCCTCGGGGCAGGCCGCTTGCATTGTGGAATCCACCGGATCGTTACAAGCGATCTTGAAGGGATCAGCAGGAAAGTTCGAGGTGGGTACCGCGTTCTTGCCGGGTCCGAAGGGTCGCAGCTGCCCGACGGGTGGCGCGGGATTGGCTATTCCCGCGGGTATTTCCGAAGAGCGCAAGATCAATGCGCTCAAAGCAATCGGTTTCCTCACCAACACCGACTCCACTGCCACGTTTGCGGAGGCCACCGGGTATATGCCGGTCCGCACCTCCGCGTTGCAGACGCAGAAAATCAAGGACTACCTAGCGAAGGTTCCGCAGGCGAAAACCGCGCTGGATCAGTTGGAATACACCAAGCCTCAGGATGCGGCACGAGTGTTTGTTGCTGGCGGTGGCAAGCAGATCGGTGGCGCGCTGGACAAGATCGTCCAAGGCCAGAGTGTGCCCACGGTTCTCGGTGATCTCCAGGCGTGGATGAAGCCCAAGCTGGATGATCTCGCCAAGAAAGTGAAGTGAGCGTGGCCCTAGTCGGCGCGCATTGCTGGGCCGACTAGGGCTTATAGACCCCTAGATTTGACCGGCTCGGTCTTGTACCGAGTCACGTAAGAATGGAGCATCATGGCACGAGTGCGGTATGACCGCGCGACGCTTACCTATCCGGGTAGCGACACTCCCGCTGTTGACGCCCTCGATCTTGAGATCGACGACGGTGAGTTTTTGGTTCTGGTCGGCCCGTCGGGCTGTGGGAAATCCACGTCATTGCGCATGCTGGCGGGGCTGGAAAAAACCACGTCGGGAAAGATCTTGATCGGGGATCGTGATGTCAGCGGCGTGTCTCCGAAGGATCGCGATGTGGCAATGGTGTTTCAAAGCTATGCGCTGTATCCGAACATGACCGTTCGCGAAAATATGGGGTTTGCTCTGCGCAATGTGAAAACCCCGAAGGATGAGATTAAGCGCCGGGTGGACGAAGCAGCGCGCATTCTGCATCTGGATACTCTGCTCGACCGTAAACCGAAGGCATTGTCTGGTGGGCAGCGTCAGCGGGTGGCGATGGGTAGGGCCATTGTGCGGCGTCCGGCCGTGTTTTGTATGGATGAGCCGCTGTCGAATCTCGACGCGAAGCTGCGGGTGTCCACGCGTGGTGAAATCGCGGAACTGCAGCGGCGTTTGGGTGTGACCACTCTGTATGTCACCCATGACCAGGTTGAGGCCATGACTATGGGGCATCGGGTGGCTGTGCTGTCTGACGGCAAGCTGCAGCAGGTGGCGACGCCGCGAGATATCTACGCTCAGCCAGCCAATCTTTTCGTGGCGACCTTTATGGGCTCACCGGCGATGAACTTGTTCACTGGTCCGATTCGTGAAGGCCGTCTCGCTGTGACCGATACACTCGCTTTGGCGGCTCCGCTGGATGCCGGAGGAGAAGCTGTTGCGGGTATTCGCTCGGAGGAGTGGGAGCTGTGTGGCCCTGACACCGATGCGGCGTTGCGCTTGCGGGTGAGTCAGGTTGAAGCCCTCGGCTCGGAGTCTTTCGCGTACTGTCAGCCCCTTGAACTGGCCGCGGGCGTGAGCACAACGGCTCCGCTGGTGTCGGTGCGACTGGATCGCAAGGTCTCTGCCCATCCCGGGGATGAGCTGGCAGTGCGTCCGATTCTCGAAGATGTTCGCTGGTTCGATTCTGCCAGTGGGCTTGCCCTCTCCTGAGCTGGTCATGGCTGTTAAGCCACTGGTCGTACCCTGAAGAGATGGGTCGCATCACCGCTAGCAGAAAAATTACGTCCGTCCGCGTACGCGATGGACGCCTTTTCCACTCCGAAAAACCCGACCATGTGGCCGTGGAGGAACCCTTAGACCTTCGCCTCAATGGTGAACCGCTCAGTCTGACTATGCGCACCCCCGGTCACGATGTTGAGTTGGCACATGGGTTTTTACACGCTGAGGGGCTGATCGCATCGCGGCAGGATGTGATTGAAGCCCGTTACTGCGATGGTGCCGTGGTGGCTGGTGAGGACGGGCTCGAACGCAACACCTATAACGTCCTCGATATCTCGACCCATCGTCGGGACCTTCTGGATGGACGCGATCAGCGTCGCTTTGCTATGAACTCATCGTGCGGGGTCTGCGGATCCACCAGTATTGATGCGGTCGTGACGGAGGGGCGCTACCGGGTATCGGCTGATGCAAGCTGTCCGGCACCTATGCGGATCACCCCTGATGCGGTGCTTAGCGCGGTTCGCCATCTCAGTGACGGACAAAGTGTTTTTCAACGGACTGGGGGAGTGCATGCGGCGGGAATCGCTGCTCCGACCGGTGACATGTTGGTGGTGCGCGAGGACGTCGGGCGGCACAATGCGGTGGATAAAGTGATTGGGTGGGCGTTACAGCGGGATTTGCTGCCGCTTGCGGGAATGATGCTTGTGGTGTCCTCGCGGGCAAGTTTTGAGATTGTTCAAAAGGCTTACATGGCGGGAGTGCCCATGGTGGTGTGTGCGTCGGCGCCCAGTTCTCTGGCGCTGGCAACCGCAGAGCGGGTTGGGATGACGATCTGTGGTTTCACTCGGGCTGCTCAACCTGAGGGGCTATCCGCCTCGGTTCGGGGTCAAGGTGCGTTAGGGCGGGTCAAAGGTGCAGTAGGGCGGGGTCAGGCAGCGAAAGCGCGCAGTCACGGTGTCCCGGAATTGGCTGAGACGGATGGGCGCTTCAACCTGTATACCGGCGCGGATCGCCTTGATTTGTCGGCTAGCGAGTCGGCACCGCGGCCGAGCATAAAATAGAAAACCCTAACGTTTCTATATTGTGGGCTCGCAAGGAGTTCGCTACAATTTCCATATTAAGCAACGATCTACTTGCCTTATTGGCTTAACTATATTGATTCCCGATATCGGCTAGATGATATAGCCTGCGCCAAGTCGTGACTTTCGTCCCTTGTTTCATCGTTATTCTCTCGGAATACTGGATTGCAGCGTTTGACGAAACGTATCGCGGGACGGCCTTAATGACGCTGTCAAAGGCATGGTTCCCGATCATGGCTGATCGATGCGAAAGGAACGATCGTTGCATATCGCTGAAGGTTTTTTGCCTCCGGAGCATTGTGTGTTCTGGGGAGTTGCGTCCGCGCCTTTTGTAATCCACGGCGCCTACTCAGTGGTGAAAATTGTTAAGAATAAGCCGGAAACAAAACTTCTTCTCGGTGCGGCTGGGGCTTTTACATTCGTGCTTTCCGCAATCAAGCTTCCGTCGGTGACCGGTTCTTCATCCCACCCCACCGGAACGGGAGCCGGGGCTGTTTTATTTAAACCTCCTGTCATGGCATTCCTCGGTGCCATCGTGCTACTTTTCCAGGCGCTTCTTCTCGCGCACGGAGGCATCACTACGCTCGGTGCCAACATTATGTCGATGGCCATTGTGGGCCCATGGTGCGGTTATGCCTTTTATCGGCTGACCCTCATGCTGGGTGGTCCACAGATGGTGGGGATCTTCCTCGCCATGTTCTTTGCTGACCTGTCGACCTACTGTGTCACCTCGGTACAGCTGGCGGCTGCGTGGCCTGATCCCGCAACAGGTTTCCTGGGCTCGGTTGAGAAATTCCTCGGTATTTTTGCTATCACTCAAATTCCGCTGGCGGCAGCCGAGGGAGTCCTCGGTGTCTTGCTATTCCGCTATCTCGGCAAGATCGCTGGCAAGGAGCTGAAGATTCTCAACTTCTGGAACGATAAGAACAGCAAGAAAGCTAAGAGCGTGGAGGAGCTCGGCCATGTCTGACAACGTTGTCGAAAATCCGGTCCATATCGAAGGCCAAGATAAGCCTGAGAGTGACGCGCAGTCTGGGAGCCGCAAGAGTTCATGGGTGATCACCCTTGGCCTCGTGATTGCTCTCATCTTGCTCTTCATTATTCCGCTATGGGTAGCTCCGACCAGAGCTGGTAGCGATGAAAACTTCGGTGGGACGGATGATGCCGCGACGGCCCAGGTGGAAGCATCGCATCCCGGGTACAAGCCATGGTTCTCGCCGGTCTTTGAACCGGGTAGCGGTGAGGTCGAATCTGGTTTGTTCGCCATTCAGGCAGCGATCGGTGCTGGTCTCGTTGGCTTTGCGCTCGGCCACTTTCACGGTCGGACCCGTACCTTACGTGCGGTGGAGGCGAATAAGCCGACCACGGTAAAGAAGAACTGAGGTGTCACACCAGCCAGCTCTGGATAGGGCTGCCTGGTCGAGTCGTTGGCGTTACCGGTCCGTTGGCGAAAAAGCGCTGTATTCATTCGGCCTGGTGATTGTGACGATCAGTGTCCCCGTATGGCCGGGGACGCTCATCGTCTTTATCGTGGCCACCTGCTCGGCGGTTTTGATTGCCAAAGTTCCGTGGAAGCTCTATGCGCGAATGGTGGCTGCTCCAGCGGCTTTCGTCGCGATCAGTGTGCTCACAGTTGGCATCAGTATTGGCGCTCCCCCCGACATGCCGAAACTGTGGAGTTGGGGATGGCTATCCATGACTCACCAAGGGCTGGCTATGGCGGGGACTCTAGCCGGGCGCGGATTTTCGGCCATGGCCGCGCTCATTCTCTTTGCGGCGACGACCCCCATGACTGACGTGCTTACTTTTCTTCAGCGATTACGGGTACCTGCTCCACTCATTGATATTGCATCGTTGACTTATCGGTTGTTGTTCGTCCTAGCTGAAGTCACGGGGCGGGTGCGTGAAGCTCAAGAACAGAGACTGGGATACGTCGGCTTTCGCCGGAGTTTTCACAGTCTCGGTTTATTGCTGTCTTCGGTGCTGCTGCGTTCGTGGGAACGCGCGCAGCGATTAGAAGCAGGCCTGGCCTGCCGCGGCTATGACGGGGAGCTTAAGGTGCTCACCTCACCCAGCCCTGTGTCATGGCGATTTGTCGTGGGTAGTGTGATCGTCTTGGGGCTGGTCATTGCTGCTGCTTACACGGGGAGAATAACCTGGTGAAAATTGAATTAGACCAAGTAGACGCTCATTACGACAGTCACCAGGTGCTGAATGGTTTGTCGTTGACCATTACTGATCACACCCGGCTTGCCGTGGTAGGGGCCAATGGCTCGGGTAAATCAACCCTGTTCAAGATATGCACAGGGATGGTGCAGCCGACAGCAGGCACCGTGACCCTCGACGGCCAATCGCTCACCTATTCGCGGCCCGCACTTCGCGAGCTGAGGCGCAGAGTCCAGTTGGTCATGCAGGATCCTGATGACCAGCTCTTTAGCGCAGAGGTGTTTTCTGATGTGTCCTTTGGTCCGATTAATTTGGGCCTTAGCAAGGATGAGGTGAGGCGGCGAGTCGACGAAGCTCTTGAGCTATTGCAGATTACGCATCTCGCCCGGCGTCCTACTCACCAGCTGTCTTATGGCGAACGCAAACGCGTCACCCTCGCCGGAGCTATGGCCATGCGACCGGACGTGCTCCTACTCGATGAGCCGAGCGCTGGGCTCGACCCTGAGGGGGTGGCGGAGATGTTCGATGCGCTATCGGTGTTAGAGGAATATGGAACCACTCTGGTGCTGTCCACACACGAAATGGAGTTGGCATGGGAGTGGGCTGATCGCGTCGCGGTCATTGCTGATGGGCAAGCAACCAGCGGTGGTATCGACCTCTTAGTGGATCCTTTGGTGATCCGTCGGTCGCGTTTAAGAGTGCCGATACTCGCGCAGCTGGCCAAAGAGCTCACACCGGGTCGGCTTCCCCGCACTGTTGCGGAATTACTCGCTGATGTGAAGACGGCTGCGCCCGTCACGGGTACCCGCTCGTCAGATATGGGGACTGCGGCGACGTCGTAATGCAGGTGTCGCGATAACGCGTGCCATAGGTCCTTGTGCCTAGCGTCTTGAACCTTGCCCCTTGTCGTGGCCTCGGGCCAGCGTGCATGCCGTGGTCTCGCATGCCGTGGCCTCGGGCCTGCCTGCACGCAGGGGCTTCATGCCGGCATGCACGCGGTGGCCTTAGTTGATGTGCCGAACCCTGGCGCATGCCGGGAGAGGGGTGTCACACCCTGACGCATTTGAATATTAGGCGCTCCCCCTGACACTATTTCGGCATGCCGAAATCTCCTCGCCGTCATCGCCCCACCCGGCCACTCAGCACCCACCCCCGACCTCGCTCTTGCGCCGCAGAGCTCACCATCCAAACCCGACCCAAGACCTGCATTGCCCGGTCTACCACCCCTAGTCCACAGACCGGCACTGAGCGTCCCGGTCGTCGATCACCGCTGAGTTCCCTGCGCACACTGCTGTCCTTTATCGCGGTGCTGTGCGTAGGCGCCATTGTCCTCACAGCCTGCGGCAGCATCGCCTCAACCGAGCAGCCGACGGAAAAACCGCTGGTGCTGACCACATTCTCAGTGCTTGAAGACATGACCAAGAACGTCGCAGGCGATCACGTTCAGGTGCGGTCGATCGTTCCGCCCGGCGCTGAAATCCACGGATACGAACCAACACCAAAAGACATCGCCGCCGCCTCGAAAGCCTCATTGGTCCTCGACAACGGTCTCCACCTCGAACGGTGGTTTGAACGCTTCACCGAGCAAATCAAGGTCAAACACGTCACCGTCAGCAGCACCGTTGAACCGATTAAGATCAGCGAAGATGCCGCCGCAGGTCAGCCCAACCCGCATGCCTGGATGAGCCCCGACGCCGCTGTCAAATACGTGCAGCAGATCGATAAGGCACTCTCTGAGCTCGACCCGGATCACGCCGCCGACTTCCACGCCAACGCGCAGCGATACATCGGCCAAATCACCACCGTGCGCGATGAACTCCGCCGCGACCTCGACGCCCTACCCGCCACCTCACGCGCACTCGTAACCTGCGAAGGAGCATTCTCCTACCTGGCGCGAGATATGCACCTCACCGAGCATTACATCTGGCCGGTCAACTCTGAGAACGAGGCCACCCCGCAGCAGCTTGCTCGCACTATCGCCGCTGTGAAGAAAGACAAGATCCCCGCTGTGTTCTGTGAGTCAACCGTCTCCGACGACCCGATGCAGCAGGTCGTCCGAGAAACCGGTGCCCGATTTGGTGGAATCCTTTACGTGGACTCCCTGAGCGACCCCAAAGGCCCGGTTCCGACCTACCTCGACCTTCTGCGCCACGACGCCCGCACCATTGTGAAAGGGCTCAGCGGCAAGTGACCAGGGTTGCGAATCCCGCCCTCAACCCCGCCCTTGAGGTCAAGGGTCTCACCGTGCGCTACGCACAGACGCTTGCCCTCGACGGTGTCGACCTCAGCCTGCCAGCGGGACGCATCACCGGTCTGGTGGGAATGAACGGAGCCGGTAAATCGACCCTGCTCAACGCAATTTCGGGATCGGTGGCCGTGCAGGCGGGCAGCATCACCATTGACGGAGGGCCACCCATCCGGGCGCGCCGACTCGGCCGGCTCGCATTGGTACCTCAGCGCGACCGACTCGACCCCACCTTCCCTATCGACGTTCGCCACGTCGTGATGACCGGACGCTACCCCCACATGGGGATCACCCGCCGTGCCCATCGCCGCGACCGCGAACGCGTTCACGAGGCACTGGAACGAGTCGGTCTAGCGGACCTAGCTAGCCGTCCCTTCGGCGCTCTATCGGGCGGGCAACGGCAACGAGTTCTCATCGCCCGGGCAATCGCCCAGGAAGCTGGGCTTCTGCTGCTGGACGAACCCTTCGCCGGGGTCGATCGAACCAGCGAGGAGCGTCTTGTCAGTGTGCTCGCAGACATTGCCCAGGAGGGAGCCTGTCTTCTGGTCTCAACCCACCACCTCGACTCCATAGAGTCCTGGTGCGATGACATTGTGCTGCTCAACCGCCGGATCGTGGCTCACGGCCCCGCCGGCGACGTGCTCACCCCAAAGCTGCTCGCGGCGGCGCTCGGTCTCGTGGGAACGGAGGCCTGATGGACATTCTTCACCTCGTACACGCCATTGCTGAGCCGTTCACCCTGCCTTTCATGCAGCGTGCGTTATGGGTTGGCCTCGGCATCGCGGTGGTCTGCGGCCTGCTGTCGTGTTTCCTCGTGCACCTCGGATGGTCACTTATCGGGGACGGAGTCTCCCACGCGGTGCTCCCCGGCGTCGTGCTCGCCTACGCGTTGGGGCTGCCATTTGCGGTCGGTGCCCTCATTTTCGCCCTGATCGCGGTCGGCCTCATCGGTGGACTACGGCGCCTGCCCGTCATGAAAGAGGATGCCTCCATTGGCATCGTCTTCACCACGCTATTCTCGCTGGGGCTGGTTCTGATTTCGATCACCCCTAGCTCCATCGATCTCGGGCACATCCTGTTCGGGAATCTTCTCGGCATCGCCGACAGCGAGATCGTGCAAGTCGCACTGATTGGCCTCGTGGTGCTGGTGGTGCTCGCGATTCGGTGGCGCGATTTTCGACTCATGGCCTTTGATTCCGCGCATGCCGGGGCCATCGGTTTGCGCGTCGGTCTGCTTAGCGGGCTCATGCTCGCGCTTCTAGCCCTGACCGTCACCGCTGGATTGCAGGCTGTCGGTGTGATCCTGGTGGTAGCGATGCTGATTACCCCCGGAGCTGCGGCGGCACACTTGACGCACTCGTTTGCGCGCATGGCAGCGGTCGCAGCGTCCATATCCGCACTGTCTGTCCTGGTCGGTCTGGAAGCCTCCTTCCACCTCGACGTGTCACCGGCAGGCACCATCGTGCTGGTCCAGGGTGTTGTATTCGCACTGTGTGCCATTTTCGGACAACGTGGCGTGATAGCCAGGCTTCGCTACAGTGGATGACATGTCAGCATCGCAGGTCTCTGCCTCTTTCGAGGACTACCTCAAGGTCATCTGGAGTCTTCGTGAGTGGTCGCGGGACCCGGTCACTGTGAAGGCTCTCGCCGAGCGTCTCGGATACTCGCCGTCGTCCGTGTCAGAGGCGGTGAAGAAGCTGGTCGCCGCCGGGCTGGTCGCCCACGAACCCTACGGTGGAATTGAGCTCACCACATCCGGGCACGCCCTCGCGGTGCGTATTATTCGGCGCCATCGAGTGATTGAAATGTTCCTCGTGGACTACGCCGGATATGCCTGGGATGAGGTGCACGATGAGGCGGAAGTGCTGGAACATGCCGTCTCCGACCATCTTGTCGACGCACTGTGGCACAAGCTCGGCCATCCCTCAGAAGACCCTCACGGTGATCCCATCCCCGATGACGACGGAATTTTGGTCCGACCGACCTCGGTCCCTTTGAACTCCTTATCGGAAGGAGAACGCGGTCGGATCGTACGGGTCAGTGACCAGGAACCGGAACTCCTGCGCCACCTGGCTGACGAAGGGATCGTGCCGGGTGTTGAGGTCGAGGTGGTGCGCGTGAGGGTCTATGCCGGGCTGACCACCTTGCGGATCCTGCCGAAAAACAGTGCCGGTGACAACCGCGCGGCCAGACCTGGGAAAACATCGGGCATGGACCAGAATAAATTCCTGGGTGCGAACTCGAAGGGGCCCGGCATTATCGCCCATCCGGACACCGACCTGGTTGAACTGGGAATGCCCGCAGTTGACGCTTTGCGGGTGGAGGCGCTGACGGTCTGACCGGGTGCGGGCGCCCCTAATTGCGCATACTCCAGGCGCGAAGTTTCCGCGTCAGTGTGGTGCGCAATGATCCCGCGGCCTCCGCATGGAGCTCGGAATTCTCGCGATCCGCGCGCTGTGAGCAGTGCAGCAGCATCGCGAGCTTTTCGTATGCTTCCCAGCCCTCACGCCGCTGCAATAGGGTCTCAGGCTCTTCCGACTGGGTTGGTCGCAGACGGGACGCTTCCTGCGCGTAGGCATCGACGAAAAATCGCACAGCGTCACGGCTTAGCGGCACATACCAAGGTCCGCCGTGCACTTCTCCGCCAATAATTGCGAGATCGCGGGCGACGTCGTCGAACCGGGCCCACTCAAAGTCGATATATCGGGGTTCGAGATCGAACGTGTTCTGATCGGTGGGCGGAAGCGTGTCCCGATCAGTGGGTGGAAACGTGTCTCGATCGGTGAGCGGACACGCGTGGCGTTCGGCGGGTGATAACGCGCTGCGGCCAGGGTGTGAAGCGGCCAGCTGGCCCTCTTCGGGGCCTCGCGTGGTCCACAAAATATTGGTGGTCACGAGGTCCCCGTGCACGAGCGCGCGACGAGGCGACCCAAACGACCGATGCTCCGGTGAGTGCGGGTGCGGGCGTCGGTGTGACTCCTCTGCCGGGTGGCTGTCGATATGTACTTGCTTAGTGGTGCATGGTTGGCTGGTGGTGCTTGGTCGCTTGGTGGTGCATGGATGGCCGGCGGTGCGCTCGCAGGATGCTACAAGTCCCCGCGCGAGATCGTGCAGTTCGCGATGCTGATCGAAGAGGTCGGGATCGGACCTGTTCCACCATGACATGGCTGAATCGAACTCGACGAGCAGCGAGCGCGGACCCCGTTCGATGGCCTGGGCTGCCAGACCCATGGAAGACTCAGCTGGTTCATCCACGCGATGCAGGGCTGCGAGGGCGCGGGCGTGAGCCAACAGCTGATTTTCTCCCCACTGATCAGGGCCAAGTACCGTGCCCGGCACGTACGAGGTCACTAAGAAACTTCGGCCGCACGGCGACTCGGCGGGGTCCTCCTGCCACTCCAGAACTCTAGGGGTGGGTGCGGACGAGGCGTCGGCGTGGGCATCGTATTGTTCCCAAACCTTCAGAGCTGCCACCTCGCGGGCCAGGGATTTTGCGTGACCGTCAGGGCTTCGACGGGTGACTCGGCATATGGCTAGCGGCTGGGCTGCTTCGATTGGTGCCACGGCGGCTGGTGAGTCTGGGGCGGGTCGAGCCGCGCCGGGTTGGGGGCCGACGTGAGGTTGCGGGTTATCTGAGTTGAGGCGAGTGGCAGCTGCGGGTGCAGGTGGTGCCGAGTGTGATGGTGGCTGCTCGGCGCGGTGGTCTAGTCGCCAGGCGGCGAAGGATTCACCGGCGCCGATTAGATGGGCCGATACGAGTGTCGGCTGGGCGCGCGGGGTGAGGGACTGGTCAGTACCCAGGGTTAGGCGCCCTGAACTGATGGCATATGCGAGAGCATGCCCGGTTGCGGGAGAGTCAGCCGGCGGCGCGTCGGGGAGGGGCGTGGCAGGCACGGGCATCCTTGGTGTCTGGTTGCTAGCTATTGCGGGGCGCTCGCCAGTCTAGGGGGAGGGTCGTCCGGCTACGGTGGGGCCCTCGCAAGGGGTGGACACTTTGTTGGTTCCGGTATGGATCGGCCGCCGTGGGGAGCACTTTGTCGCCGTGAGTGGGTACCTCGTCGCCATGGCAGGCATTTTGTCAGCGTGAATGGATGCCTTGTCTCCGCGGCAGGCATTTCGCCGCCGTGAGTGGGTGCGCTCGCCGGACCGCGCGTCTGTGGCCTGTAAAACCGGAGGGTGTACCGGTTGCTGAGGTCATCCCGCTGAAATCGAGTGACTCGATACGCGGGTAGGCCTGGTGACGGTGGCCTGCGGTTCCGGCGAGCAAGGGGTGGTGCAACTCCCAAATCCCACAGGATTAGTCTGCCATGAATTAAAAGTTAGGTCTACCGAATCTCGATGACGAGTGGACGATGGTGTCGTGGTGTCGTGGTGTCGTGGTGTCGTGGTGTCGAGGTGTCGTCGGGCCGTCGCGCCGGCTTTGGGTGGGGTCGCGATTAGTTTGCGTGAGGCCGATAAAACTGTGGCTGCTCAAATCCGTACACCAGGATGAGAATGGCTATCGATGCCGTTACCCTGAAGCATGGCCTCAACGACCTCCCTTGCTCTACGCACCGGTTCTCTCCTCCTCGCGATCGGCACCCTCGCCGCCTGCGGCCAAGGCGCCACCTCCGGCGATAAAAATGCGCAGCCGAGTGGATCCCCAACTGCCGCCTCCTCACAGCGCAAAGAAGTGGCAGGCCTGGACCCCCGAGTGTTACTCACTTTCGACGGTGGCATCATGACCGTCGACACAGCCAGCGGCAACGTCATCGCTACCGAAAAACGCGATGGCTTCTTCCGGCTCAACAATGCCGGCGATGGACGTCACGTGATGGTCAGCGATGGCAACGCATTCCATCTGTTCGACTCCGGTCTGATCGCCCAGGCACACGGCGACCACTTCCACTACTACACCCAAAACCCCGCCATGACCGGCGCCAGCTTTGCGGCGACAGAACCCGGACACGTCGTGACCCACCGTGGGAAAACCGCCCTATTCGCTGACGGCACCGGGGACATTCAGGTGATGAACTCCGGCGACCTCTTCGCCGGGAAAAAGCCCACAGCTATTGACACGACAAAAACCAATGCGCCGCACCACGGGGTGGCTGTTCCCCTGAAGGACGGTGCTTTGCTCATGACTCAGGGCACTGAATCTGAGCGTCACACCGTGCAGGTGAAAGACAAATCTGGCGCGGTGATCGCAGAAACCACAGACTGCCCCGGAGTGCACGGGGAGGCCGCCGCGAAGCCCACCGACCAGGGTGATGTGGTGGCCCTCGGGTGCGAAAACGGCCCCGTGGTCTACCGCGACGGAGCATTCCACAAGATCAAAGCCCAGGAGGCCTATCAGCGCAGCGGGAATCTGGTCGGCAGTGAAGAATCCGAGATTGTGCTCGGTGACTACAAAACCGAAGGCAAAAAGCCCGAAGGAGAGATTGAACGGCCCACTCGAGTTGCCCTCATCGACACCCGAGCTGACGCCCTCAAAGTGGTTGACCTCGGCTCCTCGTACCGCTTTCGCTCACTCGCTCGCGGGCCGCACGGCGAAGCCCTGGTGCTGACCTACGACGGCGAACTCAATGTGATTGATCCGGTGAAGGGCACGGTGGTTCGGGAAACAAAAGTTATCGAGCCCTGGCGGGAGGATGCTCAATGGCAAAAGCCCGGCCCCGCGCTCAAGGTTGCGGGCGACTTCGCGTATGTCACGGATGCTGCCTCGAAGAAGCTCCATATCGTGGATATCGAACAGGGCAAGATCGCCAAGACCATTAACCTGCCCGAAACTCCGAACGAAATCGCCGTCGTGACCGGGAAACCTGAAGCACCCGCCCCCGATACGAAGGACGGTGGTCACGCCCAGCATGAGCACACCGGCGACCACGGTGATCACGAAGGGCACTCGCATGAGGGCGATGGACATGAGGGTGACGGACACGGCTCGCAAGAAGGCCACGACCACGGCGGACACGAGGGCCACCAGCACTGACGTCGGTGACATGACGGGTGCCGACGGGGCGCCTGTCTTGTGACTGCTGAAGTCCGGTCTCCTCGGCGCGGAAGGTCAGTGCGCTTAGTTCACGTGGGGTGTGCTGAAACCGCCATTGCTCATGAGTATCTGACCGTTAATCCAAGCGCCCTCAGGGGACAGAAGAAAACGGACTAGATGACCGACAGTGGCAGGATTCCCGAGCCGTCCGCCCGGGGTAGCTGCGGCCAATGAGCTGTGGAGTTCGGGCGTCATCCACCCGGTGTCGATAGGGCCGGGGTTGATGACATTCGCCCGCACTCCCAGATCCGCTAATTCGCGTGTTGCAGCTAAGACCAGCCGGTCCAAAGCGGCTTTCGTGGCGCCATACGGCAGATTGTGAGTCGTATGATCACTGGTCAGAGCGATGATTTCGCGATGCTGACCGCTGGGGTCGGCTGGATGATGTAATGCGCGCTGATCACCATGAGGTGTGGATACCTCTAAACCCGCTACCGGTTCGTCTTTGGGTAGCTGCTGGGCAAAAGCTTTCATCAGCAGCCAGCTAGCGCGTACATTCACCGCGTAGTGGCGATCAAAACTCTCGATGCTGGTGTCGGCAATAGAGGAGTCCACAGATTCGCAATGGCTCATGACCAGAGCACTGGGTGAACCGAGCTCGGTGCAGCACCGTGCGATCACCTGCTCGGGAACTGCCGGGTCGCAGAGGTCGCCGGGAGCCAGGATGATCCTTCGCCCGAGCTCCCGCAGCTCATCGGCGAGGCGGTCGGTGTCAGAGTGGGCGCCCAGCACCCGTTGGTCGTAGTCGGCGTGAAACGACAGGGTGAGGTCCCAGCCATCGGCAGCTAGACAACGTGCGATGGCGGCACCGATGCCTTGGCTGCGACCAACTCCAGTGAGAACAGCGACCCGGGCCCTTCCAGAAGGTTCACTCCCGGGTCCGGGATGCTGACACGCTGTGGTTGCGGCGGATGAATGGTGGTCCATGTGCCCGTTATAACAAGCCAGCCACAAGAACGCGATGTTATTTTTGGTCGCGATCTAGCTGTGGATATCGGCCGACGATGTCAGGTTTCTACGTCCAGTCTGGAGCGACGCTGGGCCTACCCCTGCACCGCGGTAGAGTCGACGATGCTCACCTGGGGAGGAAACAACCCCATCACCTGCATGGCTGCTGCGTGGTTATCCGGTGTCGATCCCGCACACGCATCGGCAACTACCTGGACCCGTGCCCCGGCATCCCCGGCAGCGAGCGCGGTCGCGATGACGCAGCAATCGGTCGCCACACCGGTGAGTATCAACGACGGGGCCCTATCCAGGGACCAGGATGGGGCCGTTCTGCTGTCTACTGGACCTACGGTCCACTCCGCCGACTCTGCGGTGCCCTCCGCCGTGTCCACAGCCTGCCCACCTATTCGGCGTTCTGCCTGCGCAATGGCTCCCACCAGCTCCGGGCCCCATTTACCGAAGGTTGGCAGATCAAGCGTCGGGTGGGCAGAAAGAACCCGAGCGTCGTCGATGAGGTCGAACAGCGGATCATCCGGGTTGCGGTCGGCAAACGGCCACTGCGCGAAATACTCGCCCCACGAGGTTGAGCGGTCGGCGGTAGGCAGCCACCGGGTGAGCAACACACGCGGCCCAAACCGAGGAGCAAGCTCCTGTATGACCGAAAAGGCGCGGTCGAAATCGGGTGATGCCCACGGCGACGAGGGGGCAGCGAAGATACGCTGTAAGTCGATGGCAACCAGCCACGGGGCCATATCGTCAGTCCTTCCTCGGTGTGTTCCCCCGTCACCGTTCTTCTTGACGCCGAACAGTCTTGGCGCGCAAAACCAATGTCACGACGAACGACAGCACCAGGGCGATCAAAACCCCCAGGTTGGCAGCCGCCCACGGGCCTTCTTTGCCGCCGAGCGGACCGAGGAAGTATCCCTGCCAGTTATTCCAGGGGGCATCTGCGGCGAAGGAGTTCACCACCAGCCCCCAACCGATGACGGATGCCACCGCTATGGTGATGAGCGAGGTGAAGTCGAATGCCCGGTAGCGTCCGCGGGCATCGAATAGGGCATGTTCGTCGTAGTCGCGGCGGCGCAGTGCGATATCTGCGATGAAGATACCCGCCCAGGCGGCCAGAGGCACGCCGAGCGTGATCAGGAAGCTCTGGAATGGTCCGAGAAAGCTCTGGGCGAAAAACACCACCCAGATTGTTCCAAGCGTAAGAATCACCCCGTCGATTCCGGCAGCGGCCGGGCGCGGGATGCGGATCCCAAGGCTCAGCAAGGTCAGGCCGGAGGAGTAGATACCGAGAACAGCGCCGGAAACCAAGGCGAGCACGGCGGTCAGCCAGAAGGGGATCAGCACCCAGGTCGGCAGAATCGTCGCCAGGGTACCGATCGGATCGTTGGCGATTTCCTCCGACAGTTTGGGATCGGACCCAGCCAGCAGCAGACCGAAAACCACCAGGATGACCGGGGCGACGGCGCCGCCGAAGGTGTTCCAGGCGACGATCGCCCCACCGGATGCGGTGCGCTTTTGATAGCGCGACCAGTCGGCGGCGATATTGATCCAGCCGAGTCCAAAACCGGTCATCACCATCACTAAGGCGCCAATGACCTGCTGGAATGATCCGTTGGGAATGGCTAGCACGGAATCCATGGAGATGTGCGGGATGGTCAGCGCCATGTACACAATGGTGACGGCGCCGGTGATCCAGGTGAGGATCGATTGCAGACGCATAATCGTGTGGTACCCGGCGATGGAGGCGCACACGATGAGCGCGGCCACGGCAGCCGCGGCGAGGAGTTTCACCGCATCACCGCTGGACCACCCGAGGCGAGAGAACACAGTGGCGGTAGCGAGCGTCGCCATAATGGCGAGGAATGTTTCCCAGCCGATAGAGGTGAACCAGGAGATAATTCCGGGAACTTTCTGTCCGTGTACCCCAAACGCCGCGCGTGAGAGCACCATGGTTGGGGCGGAGCCGCGTTTACCAGCGATAGCGATCAGCCCGCACAGCATGAACGAGATCACGACACCGATTACGGTGACCGCACTGGCCTGCCAAAACGACACCCCAAATCCGAAGACGAAGGAGCCGTAGGACAAGCCGAACACGGATACGTTGGCGGCAAACCACGGCCAGAACAAATCTCGGGGGCGGGCGGTGCGTTCGCTTTCACGGATGATGTCGATGCCGGTGGTTTCAATCAGCTTGCCGGTTTTCTCGCGAGGGTGCGCTGAATCGGCGGGATGGTTCGTGTGAGGGGAACCGGGGGAGGGGGCCTGGGAGGTGGACACGGAGTCTCCGATCAGTGCGGTGTCTGAGCGAGAATATGCCGGACGGAAGGACAATAACGAACGCCAAATCCGACGAACGATATTGCGCCACGCAGTGGTTAGCGTGGTGCATCACATCATCGCATTTCCATAGGCTCAAGCCCATAAAAGTCCGCCTCATGAATCCCGGGTTTTACGGGTCGCTATGGGGAACCGGCGTGCCACTTGGCGCACAAGTGTGCTCTGCCCGGCGTGAGGATCGCGGCTAATAGCACGCCTCATTGGGTGGTCTATGAGCGTGTGCCCCGAGTATTAGAGCGGTGGCTGCACAAAGCGTTGCGCCGCGAAGCTATCGGGTTCTAATAACCAGCCGCCGAGTTTGTCCCAGCGAAAAGCCAAAATCGTATCCACCAGGCGGGCGTGCTTGATACGGGATTGGATGGTCTCGTTGACCATTGCGATGTCATCTGCGGAGCGCACCAGCAGACCGAATGTCACGTTCTCCGGACCGGCAGTGGTCACCATAAAGCGCAGCACTCCGAGTGTGCGCAGAATACTCCGTAATGTCCATATGTCTGCCAGGTTCATCCGAAACTGAAATACGCACTCAATGTCATAGCCGAGTAGAAACGGATCTATTTCGACGCCGAGCTGAAGGGTGCCCGATGCGAGCGCGGAATCCAGTGCGCCGCGTACCGTGCCGATACCGGTGTGGGTCATATGTGCAACATCTTTGAGGCAAATACGCGGGTTGGTGATGAGCTCACGCAAAATAGGGAGGTCATCAGGGCGCAACGCGCGGCGCGCTTTGGCTGGCGGGTTAGCCGCCTTCAGCAGTTCCAGCTGGGACGTGCTCAGTTCACGCATGCGCCATTCCAAGCCAGAAGCAAGACGACGGGTCACCAGCGTGGTGCGCGTGCGCCGGACTCCCGGTATTCGTCGGATCGCAGGGAGCAGATCTCTGCCGAGGGTGCGGATGCCCCGGGTGCTGGTAGTCAGCAGGGCATCGGCGCCGCGCAGAGTGCGTTCGACCGTCACGACGCCTGGAAGTTCCACGAGGTCGGACAGCAGGCGATCATCGTCCCGGCCCGCGCTGTCCAACGCGATCAGGGAGGTAACTAGGTTGTTGTCGATGCCGTGCCATTTGGCCCGACTAAATGCCGCACCCCGGGCCAGTAGTCCCTGCCAATGCCGGGCGGCGGTGCGATCAGAGATTCCTAGCACTTCTCCGACGAGAGAAAACGGGGCCCTTGGAGCGTGCTGGAGCACACTGAGGAGACGAATATCGATCTCGCTGAGACTGTCATCGACGACATGCGATGCTTTTAAGCTAGAAATCGACATTGAAAAACCTCCTGAAGCCATTCTTCGTCATCCGTGGCGGGACCCGGGTGCGGGGCGCGAAGGTAGGGAGAGTAACGGTGAGGCGGGGCCCATCGCGGGGTGCCCGGTAGAAAGGAACCGACGTCATGTCCGATGTGCCCTCAGGGCCAAATAAGCCCGATACCTCTATTCTCATTGACAGCAAAGGCGAAACCATGGGGCCGTCCACGGCGGTCGCGCTCATCATGGGCTCCATTATCGGAACCGGGGTATTCATTCTTCCCTCGTCAGTGGCCGAATATGGATGGCTTGGCATGATTGGCCTAATCATGGCAACCGTTGGCGCGGTTGCGCTTGCTTTGGTCTTCGCCTCCTTATCTAAGCGTCGACCAATGCAGGGCGGACCGTACGCGTACGCTCGTGAAGGCTATGGCGACTTCGCCGGATTTACGAACGCATGGTCATATTGGTGCGCGGCCTGGCCGGGTAACTCAGCTATCGCTGTAGCCTGGGCTGGATACGTCATGGCTCTGTTCGGCTGGGACGACAAAAATGTCCTTCTGAAGCTCGCTATTTGCGCGGTTGGTCTATTCGTTCCGATGGCTATTAACCTGATCGGCGTGAAGTCGATGGGGGCCTTCCAGATCATCACGACCATCTTGAAGATTACCCCGCTGGTGTTCATGGGCACGGTTGGCTTGGTATTTGCTTTCCGATATGGGAATTGGCCCGAGTTCAACCCGAGTGGGCAGAATATCTTCACCGCCTTGGCGACGTCGCTGTCGCTGGCAGCCTTTGTATACGTCGGTGTGGAGACCGCATCCATCGCCGCCTCGAAGGTGCGAAACCCTGACCGTAACGTTCCCTTGGCCACTGTTGGTGGCACCGTTGGCACCGCCGTGGTGTACATCTTGGTGACCATCGCGGTGTACGGCATCGTCCCCGGCGAGGAACTGCGCACTACCACCGCTCCGTTCTCACTGGCGCTCGACCAAATATTTGGAGGCACCTGGGGCGGTAAAGTCGTCGCGCTCTTTGCAGTAATTTCCGGTATCGGCGCCCTGAACTCATGGGCCATGATTACCGCCGAAGTTCCCCAGGCGGCAGCCCGCAATAAGGTGTTCCCGCAGTTCTTCGCCCGTGTCAATCGCAAGAATGTTCCGTATTGGGGTGTTATTAGCGGCCAGGTGCTTTCGTTTGTGCTGATCGCCGTGGCCTCGATCGGTCAGAGCGGGGTTGCCGTCTTTAACACCATCGTGTTGATGTCAAACGTGGCGGTCGGCGTCCCCTACTTCTTCTCGGTCCTGGCTCAGCTGTACTACCTGTACACGGAGGGTCGCCGCTTGGATCCGCGGACCTTCCCGCGGGAAGTCGTGATCGCGATCATCGCGCTGATCTTCTCGGTGTACATGATCTACGGCGCCGGAGAGACGTCCGTCTTCATCGGCTTCATTGCCTTCCTCGTCGGGTGGATTGTGATGATGGGTCTGTACATCAAGACCGGACGCTACGGGTCTACCTCGCTGGCTGAGCGACCCGGTGACCCCACAGTGGAGGAGGCCCTTGCACAGTTCGCCTCGGGATCGGAGGGTTCTGCTCTGGCTGGTGGTGCCGTCGCATGGGGTGGTGCCGTTGCCCCGGGCGGGATGGTAACTCCAGGCGGAGCCGTTGCCTCAGGAGGGGTGAGTTCCGCCGGTGATACGGGTCCGGCAGGCGGACCGGGGTCTTCCCGGGGCGACGCGGTCGCGAAAGAGGATCTATAGCCAGAACGGATCATCCTCGGTAGGTCGGGAGTCAGATGGATATCGGGCTCCCGACGCCCGGGATGCGCCGGAGACATAGAGCGGACCAGATGAAGGGAGTCTGATCAGAATGAAAAATTCAGAGGTTTTCTACACCGCGGCCAAGGTATTCACCGGCCAGGACGAATCGACTTTCGCCACCGCCTTCGCGGTGGATGGCGACTCCTTCACCTGGGTCGGCGCCGCCGAGGATATTCCCGACGGAGCCCGCAAGGTCGACCTCGGTGACCGTACGGTGTTGCCCGGCCTGCTGGATGTGCATACTCACGCCACCTACACCTCCGCGATGGGGCGTGCGGTCGCATGCACCGCGCCGAAGGTTACGGATATACCTTCGTTGCTGGAGGCTCTGCGCGAACACCCAAATTATGGACGCGGCGGCTGGATTGAAGGATGGGGGTATGACGAGTCGAAACTCGCCGAACACCGCACCCCGACCCGCCACGATCTCGACCAGGTCTCTGTGGATCAGCCGGTTTACCTGCAGCGCTCAGACTTCCACTCCGGCGTCTGCAATACCCGGGCCCTGGAACTCGCGGGGATTACCGCCAGTACCCCTGATCCGGAGGATGGACGTTTCGGACGCGACGACAGTGGTGAGCCCAATGGTGTGCTGATCGAACACGGTGCCAACCAGGTGGTCAATCAAGCCAAAGGAATGATTGGTTTCGATGGGGCAGTGCAAATGCTTGCCGATTCCACCCTCCATTTCGCCGAGCGCGGCCTCGTCGGCGTCACGGATCTCTTTTGTGTTCCCACGGATTACGACTACCGAGATCTCTTCCGTGAAGCAGCTGTCCGAGGATTTGCGCAGCAGTGCCGTTTCTACCTCGACTTCGCCAGTCTGCAGAATTCGCCTGTGCGGGAGATTCAGCCAGAGGACCTGCGGGGTCGGGTCGCGCTCGCCGGAATCAAACTGTTTGCCGACGGGTCCATGTCCAATCGGACCGCCTGGATGCGCGACCCTTATCCCGGAACCACTGACGATGTCGGTATGGGCACGGCCTCCCCAGAACAGATGCAGCAGGCCCTCGAGTACGCGCGGCCTCGCGGGCTGCAGATTGCCGTGCACGCGATGGGGGATCGGGCGATTGAAGCGGTGATTGAGGCTTATGAACATGAGGAGCCGTGGCTCGATTCTGTGCCGTCAGTGCGAATCGAGCATGCGACCATGCTGGATCCCGACTTGATGGAACGCATGGCAGCAGCTCGTATGCATTTTGGTGTGGCCTCGAATATCGATTTCCTGTACGCCGAATACGAGTCCTATCGGGATAATCTCACTCCCGACCAATTCGCGCGGGCGTACATGGTGAAGGCTCTGTATGAGCGGGTCCCGGATTGTGCGTTGAGCTCCGACTGCCCAGCGACCACCTGGCCCGACCCCGACGACCCGTTTTACTCCATGCAGGCCGCAGTTACCCGTCGGGCATACACCGGTGATCCCATCACGGTGAACCAGGCGATCACCATTGAGCAAGCCGTGCTCATGTACACCGGACGCGCTCGCGGCTTAGTAGACATGCCGCGCCTGGGCCGAATTGCTCCGGGGTATGAGGCCGCGTTCATCACGCTCAGTCAGGATATTTTCACTGTTCCGTCGGACCAGATTGCACGCACCCAGGTGATGGGAACGTGGATTCAGGGGGAGCGCGTTTTTGCTCGGTAGTCAGGCCATAGGTCGAGGGAGCTGGTTAATGGACCCCATCCGGTAATAAGCCTGATCATCCGGTAACGGTCCGCTCAGCTGCCGAGGTATGCGGCCAATGGCTGCTGGGAGTTATGGTGCCTCTCCACGTGTAATTCAGTTTTCGGGCCCGTGGAGGCGACGCAGCATGTCCTGATCCATCCGGACGTCGGCGGAGGCATCGTCTAAGGCACGGGCCCAACGCTCGATGAGACCGGATTGCTCGCCGGGGCCTAAGAGGTGCTCGTGGTGGATGTCGAGATAGGTGCCTGACGGGTGATCGTGCAGCCTCACCTGGAAAACGGTTTCGTGATTGAGGGTAGCTGGAGTCCAGCGCACTCGGATGTGGGTTCCGACCTGGCAGCCGATCACTCGGCCGACTTTGCGGCCATGGGTTGCCAGGGTTGCGCCCATCATCTGAGGTAGGCGGTCGATTCCGAGCCAGTGCGGCATCCATTTATTGATGAGGAGTATCCACACATCTGGGCGGGGGCCGCGCATAAGGCGGCGGACATTGACTTCCGAGCCTGTGATGCGCGGGGCATCGCAGGTCTGGCTGTTTGCTGCGTCTGCCCCGTGCCTGGAGGGGTCGAACTGTGCCTCGTGCATACCAACACGGTATGCCGGGAACCTGCGAGGGCAAAGTGGGTGTTCTTCGGTGGGGCGGGGTGGTGCCTGGATATCGGTGGTGAGGAGCTGGTGCGGTGTTGATGAGGCGGTGGTGAGGGTGGTGTTGTGATGGCAGTGGAGAAGCCCTCGGGCGCGGCCGAGGGGTGGTGAGATGTTGATCTCGTTTTGTGGTTCAAACAGGGTTCGAGCATGTGTGAAATATGCATACTGAAGATTAGCTGAATGTTTCATGGGTGAATAGGTCAGGCATTTTGGTCTGCATGTTAGGGCCTTTTGGACCGCACATTCTTCAAGGTCAACCCTTTGGTGGATGATCGTTATGACGCGGCGTCATAAACTTGAGGCATGTCAACCGCACCACTCGGCACGCCGGCCGCCACAGAACCGGCACCTGCCGCCGACCCCCGGCGTTGGAAAGCCCTGGGTGTTCTAGCCCTCGGCCTCGCGCTGATTGTGATCGACGGTTCCATCGTCTCCGTCGCGCTTCCGGACATCATCAGTGACCTCCGGCTCGACATCACCGACGCGCAATGGGTGAACTCCCTATACGCCGTCGTGTTCTCCGCACTCCTCCTTCTGTCAGGCCGCCTGGGCGACCGGCTCGGACGCCGCACCCTATTCATTGCCGGGATCATCGTGTTCGTTGGGGCCTCAGTGTGGGCCGCCTGCGTCGGTAGTGGGGCCGGGCTGATCACCGCCCGCCTAGTACAAGGCATCGGCGGCGCGCTCATCATGCCGGCCACGCTCTCCACCGTGAACGCAACCTTCCGCGGCAAAGAACGCGCCGCTGCCTTCGGTGTGTGGGGCGCCGTGATGTCCGGAGCCGCCGCGCTCGGCCCACTGCTCGGAGGCTGGCTCACCTCCAGCTTCTCCTGGCGGTGGATATTCCTGGTGAACGTACCGATTGGCCTCGCAGTCATCGTCGGCGGCCTGCTCTGGGTTGCCAACACCCGCTCATCCACCGATGGTGCTCGTCATGAAGGGATCGACATCCTCGGTGCCGTCCTCAGCGGCCTCGCGCTGGGCAGCATCGTGTTCGGCATTATCGAAGCCACCACGCTCGGCTGGTGGACCCAGGGTCACCCGCTGCACGTGCTCGGATACGACCTGAACGGTCCGGCGGGAATGTCGCTTGCCCCCATCATGATTGGCCTCGGGGCAGTTCTGCTCATCGCCTTCATTCTCTGGGAAGCCTGGCGCGCACAGCGGGGGCGCAGCGTGCTGCTCGACCTCAGCCTGTTCCGCCTGGCGACGTTCTCCTGGGGCAACCTCACCGCGATGACCGTTGCGGTCGGCGAATTCGGTCTCCTCTTTGTTCTGCCGCTCTACCTCGTAGACGTCCTCGGTCTCAGCACCCTGCACGCCGGGTTTGTGCTCGCGGCAATGGCACTCGGTGCCTTCTTCTCCGGTGCCTCCGCTCGGCACGTTGCGGACCGCTTCGGAGCCCCGGCGACCGTCATCATCGGGCTCGCCCTGGAAGTTGCCGGAGTGCTCACCCTCGGGTTCATCCTCGGGCCAGACACCTCACCCTGGATGCTGGTGCCGGTCCTCATGGTGTACGGGGTCGGCCTCGGTCTCGCCTCCGCCCAGCTGACCAGTACCGTTCTTGCGGATGTCCCCACGGATCAGTCCGGGCAGGGATCTGCCACCCAGTCAACGGTGCGCCAGCTAGGGACGGCGCTCGGTGCCTCCATCGCCGGAGCTCTGCTCGCAGGAGGGTTGAGCGCGGGAATCGCCGATATGAACGGGCAAGCCGCGCAGCTCGCGCACAGTGTTAAAGACTCTGCGGGGGCAGCGCTCATGGCCTTTAGGGACCAGCACCTTCCCAACGCTCTGTTCGATCCGCTGCTGACGATGTTTACCGACGCCAGCCGGTGGAGCATTTTCGGGGCGGCTATCTTCCTGGCGCTCGGCCTGATTGGCGCTATTCAAGTGGCTCGCGTCGCCCGGCGCAGCGCCCACGCCGACGTGCTCGGGGCTCGTCGCTGACACGCTCATCCCGTGACATCGTTCCCGCCCACCTGATCCCGACGAACCGCATCCGTCAAGATCGCTATTCGATAGATCGCGCCCCGGCAGAGAGGAATCTGTCGGGGCGCGATCACGCGGGATGGGTCTCACAAACCCTGCGGAGCCGTTGCGTCAACCGCGGGCCCCACGGAGAGTTGTGCGGGCGACAGCTTAGAAATCGATATCGGAGGGATCTGGTCCGATCCGGCCATCGGGGCGGTCAAGCTCATGAATGGCGGCGATGTCGTCATCACTCAGGGTGACCTTCAGCGCCTCAAAGTTCGAGACGATGCGTTCCGGAGTGACCGACTTCGGGATGGCGACATTCTTCAGCGCCAGATGCCAGCTCAAGATCACCTGGGCTGCGGTGGCGTCGTGTCGTTTGGCGATGCCGGTTATGACCGGGTGAGTGAGCACATCCTTGCCCTGTCCCAGCGGTGACCAGGCCTCGGTCACGATCTTGAACTCCTCGTGGACCTCGCGCAGACGCCGCTGCTGGAAGAACGGGTGAAGCTCAATCTGGTGAATCACAGGAACGATGCCGCTTGAGTCAATCAACTCCCGCAACTGCGGTTCGGGGAAGTTCGATACACCGATAGAACGCACGCGCCCCTGCTTTTGTAATTCAATAAATGCGCGCCAGGTGTCAAGGAAGAGACCGGCCTGGGGCTTTGCCCAGTGGATGAGGTAGAGGTCAAGGGTGTCGAGCCCGAGCTTTTCCATGGAGGTGTCGAAGGCTCGCAGTGTGGAGTCGTATCCCTGATCGGTGTTCCACAGTTTGGTGGTGACAAAGATGTCGTCGCGGGGAACGTCAGTTGCTTTGAGGGCCCGCCCTACGCCGTCTTCGTTGCCGTACACCGCCGCGGTGTCGATATGGCGGTATCCGGTGGCCAGGGCTTTTTCCGTTACCTCGGCGGCAACATCGTTATCGACCTGCCACAGTCCATATCCGAGCTGGGGGATGGTGTTGCCATCGTGGAAACTAACGTTGGGGGCGGTGAGCATATAGTTATCCTTTCGGGCCGGTGATCGGCGAGAACGATTCGGACCCTCTCAGTATGGTCAGCTTATGAGCGGCATCACAAGTTGGGTTGAGTCCAGTGGCCGATAGCTGCGGCTGAGGATGACGGCTGAGGTTGCGACCGAGGTGGGCAGCTGAGATCGGCCTGAGACCAGGCTGAGGGTAGCGAGACTCTACTTTTCCGTGGCGAAGTAGGACGCGTTCTTGGCGAGCCATTTCAGTGAATTCGGCAGGTGATTCACCCACAGGTTCACAAAGTGTCCGCCCGTCTTAGTTTGCTCAACCGTGAGTGCAGTGGGGCCGTGCGCTGCGCTGACCGCGTTTCTCATGCGCAGCAGGGATGCACGGGGGAGGTCATCTTTTCCTCCGGAGAAGAAGTAGATGCTCACCGCAGGCTTATGGTGGCGTACAAGATCAGGCAGGTTGTATTTGGGATCGCGGCTTGAGGTGTGGGCCTGGCCCTTGGCGTAGTCCGGTTCAAAATACCCCGCCAAGGTGATGGCCGTGGGTGCAATGTTGGGATGGCGAACCGTCACCATGGAGGCGCACCAACCGCCGGCGCTGTAGCCGAGCGTTGCCCAGGCTTTGGGGTCCTTAATTGTGCGCATATGGGTTTTAGTCCAGTTGACGACGTCCTGCGTAATCCAGGTTTCCCACCGATTCTTACCGTTGGACGGATCCACGCACTCGGTGTCGTTGCTGCCGGGGTACACGTTCGGTGAGACCACGATGGCCTGGCGCATCTCACCGTTCTTCACCAGATCGTCCATGGTGGGGCCGAGCGGGAAGGGTTTGATCCAGGCTTCCGGGGCACCGGGAATCCCCGGGAACGCGAGAATCACCGGGTAGTTCTTGTTCGGATTCTGCATGTAGCCGGACGGCAGGTACACCAGAGCGGTGTTGGTGACGTCGCTAGCTTTGCCAGGGACGGTAACGGTCACCCATTGGCCGGTGGACACATTTTTGACGGCACCGCCGAAGGCAGGGTCGGCGACGGGGTTGCGCTGGAGGGCGGTGATCCCCTTGTCGGCGTCGTGCTCTGATATGATCTCGTGCCCGGTTTTGCCGGGGGTGCCGCCGAAGCCTTCGGCGGAGGTCTGGTCGTCGGCGCTTCCGAAGCTCAGCAGATCGGACCAGGTCGGGAACATTTGGTTTGCGCGGTTGATCGCGAGGAACACCGTCATCATGACCAGGACTGGTAGGAGCACCACCACGATTACCTGGGTGATGATTCCGCCGACTTTGCGGTGTAGCCACAGCAGGCGTGGCGCGACGATGATTCCGAGGAGGAAAACGATCACCGCTGCGATGCCGAATATCCAGCCCAGTGCGGGGCTCATGATGTCGAACGGGCCCAAGGGCTCCTCCTTTATTGCATTGTTCCCGAGGTGAGTCACGCTGGCGCCGTCGGGACACCGTTCGGCAGATTGGGCCAGAGTTCTCGTTGAACCTAAGACCTTAGTGTGAATGATCCTCGAATGAACTCTGAAAGGATCCTGACATGTATCGGGGATGCGGTTTCAGATGGTAGGCAGCGGCCTGCTGAGGTCCCCTTGACGCTGACGGCGGGGCAAAAAATGGCTCGTACTGGGCCAGCCAGGTTAACGCGCCCGGTGTTTTATTGATCCACAGCTGGATGAGATGCCCGCCCGCTCTGGTCAACTCGACGGTGAGGGAGGTCGGACCCTTAGCTGAGGCCACCGCATCCTTCATTAAGGCCAGCGTGCGTTGAGGAATCTTGTCTTGGCCCCCCGCAAAGAACAGCATGGTCACCGGAGGTTTGCGTTCGCGCACAATCCGCGGCAGATCATAGGTGGGGTCACCCGGGGGAGTGCGCTGCTGTCCCTTCGCGTAACTCGGTGTGAAGTACCCGGCCAAGTTAATTGAATTAGCAAAGAGATCGGGATGGCGGACAGAAAGCATTGATGCACACCAGCCTCCGCCGCTATAACCGAGTGTGACCCGGGCGCGAGGATTATTAATGGCGCGCAAGTGCGTCTGCGTCCACTCCACCACATCACGAGTTATCCACGTTTCATAATGGCCTTTGCCCTGTGCGGGATCTACACACTCGGTGTCGAGCTGTCCGGGAAACACATTGGGCGCCACCACAATGGCCTGACGCGCACTGTTCTCCGCGGCAAGCTTTTCAATCGTCTGATCGAGCTTAAACGGGTGCTCCCACACCAGAGGCGTCCCCGGAAGCCCCTGAAACGCATAGATCACCGGATAGATGCGGTCGGGATTTTGAAGATAGCCCGCCGGTAAATACACCCTGGCCTGATCCACCACATCGCTAGCGCGGGCCGGAATCGACACCGCCACCCACTGCCCCTCCGCAGTGGATTGAATCTTCCCGTGAAAGGCAGGATTGAGCTGAGGATTGCGTTGCAAGTGCGATAAATGCGCCGGATCCGGTTCAGCATCAGTGTGCGCGACCTGAGCGTGGTGAGTGCCCGGCGCAGGACCAACCAGCTCCGTGGTGATATGAGGCTTCGCTGACATCGCCATCAGATCGGACCAGGTGGGGTAGATATTGTTTTCCCGATTAACGGCTAAAAAGACGGTCAGCATCGCCAGCACCGGCAAAAAGATCAGCACCAAGATCTGGATCGTGATACCCATGCGGCGCCGAGTACGCAGCAGCCGCGGAACCACCACCGCGCCGACGATGAACAATATTCCGGTGGCAATCCCCGTGATCCAGCCCAGCAGTGGGCTGAGCAGGTCAAACGGTCCTATTTCCACTCTTCGCCCTTTCTCGGTGCCTCATCGCGTAGACGGCTAGCTCACTATCCCAGGTCGGATTGCTGCAGCAGCATTCTCAAAGGTATATGCGCGTAGTATCGCTGGGTGCCCGCACATACGTTACGCGATAGCGAATGGTGAGGCATCAGGAAATGTAAAGGTATGGGGAGTCCTGAATGAGTAAACCGTCGGCTGTGACTCGGATATCGCCGCGCAAAGAACTATGGGCAAGCATTCTCACCTGGGTGTATGTCATAGCGACCGTGTGGTCGATCGGTCTGACCATCTTCCGGCGCGGACACGGTGGCTCATTCCCCGAGTACCTGTTCGGGATGCTTTTGAACATCCCGGTGTTTCCCTCGCTCGCATCGGTTGCGCTCCTCACCCTGCTCACCAGCGCCCTCATCCGGCGTAAACGAGTGGCCCTGCTGGTCGTGGGCATACTGCAACTGGGCGGCCTGATCCTGGCGCTGGAAGCAATCATCGCGGATGTGCTCAACTTCCAGCTTCTGATCGACCTCGATGGCTGGGGGATGACCACCCTGTGGAGCATTATGGACCTGATCAGCGTGCTCATTGCGCTGTCCATGGTGCTGCTGACCTGGTGGCTATGGCCCTGTTTCCCCGCCCGCATGTCGCGCGGCTCCGTCCTCCTGGCGGTTGCGGTGCTAGCCACCGGGTTCGTGGTATCCGTCGCCCTCACACACTTGCTGGTCATCACCACCACCCACCTGCACGGCATGGACTGGCGGATTCTCCGCTACGCCCTGCTCAGGCCATTCGGGCTGGTCGACCCCGGTGTTCACCAGTTCGGGGTGATCCCCCGCTGGATACCGGGGCTCACCGGATTCCTGATCGGCGCCACCATTTTCCTGGCCGCCTACATGTTCCTTCGCTCCAGTCGACGCCGGGGCCTGTGGACAGGCCGACAGGAAGTGACCCTGCGCTCGCTTCTGGCCCGCTCCGGTGAGGCTGACTCCCTGGGATACTTTGCGACCCGACGCGACAAAGACCTGATCTTCTCGCCCGACGGGCAGGCCGCCATCGCCTACCGCGTGGTGGGTTCGGTGTGCCTCGCCTCGGGCGACCCGGTGGGACCGCACAGCGCCTGGCCCGGTGCCATCGATGCCTGGCTCACCCGGGCACGCACCTACGGGTGGATGCCCGCGGTGCTCGCCGCCGGAGAACGCGGCGCACGGGCCTACGCGGACGCAGGGTTGGCGGTAATCGCCCTCGGCGATGAAGCCATCCTCGACAGCAACCGGTTCGATCTGGCCAACACCTCGATGACCCCGGTGCGTCGGGCGGTGGCTCACGCCCGAAAAGCAGGGCTCACCACGCAAATCCGTAGACATCAAGACCTCACCGACGAGGACATGCGGGACGTGGAGAACCTCGCAGAAACCTGGCGCGAAGGCGGGGTGGAACGCGGCTTCTCCATGGCGCTGAACCGGCTAGGAGACCCCGCTGATGGGCAATGCGTTCTGGTCAGTGCACACGACGAACAGGGCCGCATGGTCGGCTTTTTGTCGTTTGTTCCCTGGGGGCGCCGCGGGGCCTCACTGGACTTGATGAGGCGCGCCCCCGAAGCCCCCAACGGCACGAATGAACTGCTGGTCGCCGCCATGATGCAGGACGGATCTAGCCTCGGCATCACCCGAGTCAGCCTCAACTTCGCAATGTTCCGCAGCATCTTCGCCGAGGCGCAGCGGATCGGCGCGAACCCGGTCACTCGCCTGAACTCACACATCCTTGGCCGACTGGACCGGATCTTCCAGCTCGAACGTCTCTACCGTTCAAACCAGAAATTCCAGCCGGAATGGATCCCGCGTTACCTCTGCGCCGAAGGGTTGCTGACCCTTGCCCGCGTGGCCTGGGCGGCAGGCGTGGCCGAGGGATTTATTCCCCGTATCTTGCGGCCCCGCGACACCGAGGCCGGGCAGCTGAGCCCGGCTGAGTTGGAGGAGGTAAAGCGGATCGCAGCTGAGAAACCCGATGTCGCCGATCTCGCTCCCCGACGTTCGGATCAGTCCCGCCACCGGGTGCGGCATTTGGAGATGCTGCGCGAAGCAGGACGCGAACCGTACCCGGTGGGTCTTGGCACCCCAGAACCGCTCGCGGATGTGGCTGCGCTCCTGCACGCTGATCCAGATGAGCGCGGGGACGCGGTGCGAGTTCAGCATGCTGACCAGACCGCGCACGTCACCGCGGGCAGGGTTGTGCGGTTACGCAGCCACGGCGGAGTGACCTTTATTGACCTCATGGATGGACGTACGCGGGTTCAGGTCGTGGCGGAAGAATCTGTCATCGGGGAAGCTGAGCACCGGATGCTGCGCAGCTGCGTGGATACCGGAGACCTAGTGGTCATGACCGGTGTGCTCGGCCAATCCCGCAATGGCACGCCCTCCCTCATGCTCAGCTCGTGGCAAATGGCATCCAAATGCTTGCAGCCGATTCCGTTCGACAGTTTCGAGGATCCAGAGTCGCGTTTGCGCAGGCGTTCCACGGACTTGGTTGTGCATCCGCAGGCGACACATCTGCTGACTGCACGCTCCCGCATCGTCCGGGAGATTCGCAGCTACCTCGTGTCTCAGGGATACGACGAAGTTGAAACCCCCATGCTGAACACGGTGCACGGCGGGGCCAGCGCACGGCCCTTCCGCACCCACATCAACGCCTACGGGATGGACCTCACCCTGAGGATCGCCCCCGAGCTGTATTTAAAGCGGCTGCTGGTCGGCGGAATGGGACCGATTTTTGAAGTGGGACGAAACTTCCGCAACGAAGGTGCGGACGCCACGCACAACCCTGAGTTCACCGCGCTCGAAGCGTATAAACCTTTTGCCGACTACCACGTGATGCGTGAGCTCACGGAAAATCTTTTGAAGGCCGCTGCCCGCGCGATGTACGGGAAGGAAATGCTACCGCTGCGCGATGTGCATCGTGATGATGCGCCTGGGGACGATTCTGACGGTCGGCGAGCCGAGCCCGTTCTCACGGACGTGTCGGGTCCGTGGCCTGTCATTAGCGTGTGCGATGCGGTCTCGGCGGCAGTGGGCCGCGAGATTTCGCTCGACACTGATTTTGAGGAGCTGCTGGCCCTTGCCCATGAGCACCAGATCCACGTCCGCGATGACATGGGTGCGGGAGCTTTAATTGAGGAGCTGTACGGGGAACTGGTCGAACCGGCCACCATCTTCCCGACCTTCTACATTGACTTTCCCGCGGAAACCTCGCCGCTTACCGCCCCCCATCGCAGCACGCCGGGATTGGTTGAGCGGTGGGATCTCGTGGCCAATGCGATGGAGATCGGGACGGCTTATTCCGAACTCGCCGATCCGCTTGAACAGCGGGCGCGTCTGACCGAGCAGTCTCTTAAAGCAGCCGCAGGCGATCCTGAAGCCATGGAGGTGGATGAGGACTTCCTGTTCGCGCTCGAAAACGCTATGCCTCCGGCGGGCGGGCTCGGGCTCGGCGTGGATCGCATCGTGATGCTGCTGACCGACACCAATATCCGCGAGGTGCTGACGTTCCCCTTCGTGAAACCGGCCCGGCGTGGATCCTGATACGTCTGACGGTTACCGCACCCGGTGAGTCGGGATCGCCCTGGGCCGGATTAACTCCGAACTGGATTAGCTCCGGGCCGGATTAGTTCCGGGCTGGGGCGGTGGACTGGCGCACGATCAGACTGCATGGCAACACGGCGTGCTCATCCGACTGTCCTTGTGCAAGGCCAATCGCGATGCGGATAGCGGCTGCTCCCATGTCGGGATGAGGCAGCCTGACCGAGGTGAGAGCGGGAACAAAAGAATCCGCGAACTCTGGTTCGTCATCAAAGCCGACGACGGAGATATCCCCGGGCACCGACAGCCCGGCATCGCGCACCGCCATCACCGCGCCCGCAGCGACCCGATCCTGCACACAAAACAGGGCCGTGGGGCGGATCTCGGGCGGCAGTGTCATCAGCGACGCAGTGGCCCGGTAACCCCCGGCCATGGTCCAGGCTGTTTCCACCACCGGGCACAGCAAAGGGTTCAGGCCCGCCTGCGAAATCACCTCGATAAAGGCAGCCTCGCGCCGGTCGGCCGCTAAGCAGGTGTGGCCCTGCAACATGGCGATCCGACGATGACCGAGCTGAGTTAAGTGCTCAACTGCGTCCCGGGCGCCGCGTTCGTCATCGGGTGTGACCGTGGGAATCACTCGGCCTTGAGCGGCCTCAGCTTCGGCCGCCAGGGCAGTGGGAAAGCAGTTGAGCAGAACCAACGGTTCCTGGCGCATCACCGCCGGGGGAGTGACGGCATCCAGGCTCACGGTCACGAAAATTAACGCGTCAACCATGCGGTCGAGCAATGCGCCCGCGGCACGGTCCGGACTATCGTCAACTGCCACATCCGACAGCAGCGTCATATAGCCCTGGCGGGAGGCTTCAGCCATGGCACCGCGCAGCATCAACCCGGCAAACGGTGAGGTGGTGACCCGGTCGGTGATGACGCCGATAGTGCGGGTGCATGAATCGCGCAGCGCCATGGCCACACTGTTACGGCGATATCCGAGGCGGGCTGCCACGGTGAGGACGCGCTCGCGCGTGGCGTTGCCGACCTCCCCGTCGGCTCGACCGTTTAACACCAGGGAGACCACTGTGCGAGAAACTCCGGCCGCTTGGGCGACGTCCATCGTGGTCACGCGCCGCTTGGAAGAGGTTGCCATGCTTATTGTGCCTGTTGTGCCCGTCGTAGCTGTTATATCTGTTGTGTAGAGGGTTTCTGTGGGGTGTGTGCTATCTATCGTGTTCGGTCTGTCCTCCATCGGGGCGGTGTGCGTCGATCCCGTGGGTGACGGCGTGGACGCACGCGAGCAGAGACGGTGCGGCGTGCGGTGATCGGTCACCGTCCGATCCTTCCATGAATGAGGCCCGATACGATGTCAGGGTGCGTTTAGCAGGTTCCTCATCCCCTTCTGCTCCGCCGGTGCGTCGCCGTCGAGCCAAGCATTACTCCTCAAAGATTTCCGTGAAGTCCGCCGACCGCCGTCGACCACGGAAAGTTCCGGTTTATCACCATCCCACGCGCCGTGTTCGCAGCACCCGTCACTGGGAGTTTTATCCACTGTTAGACGCACTATTTGTGGCAGCGGCCGGGGCCATTACGGTGTGGCTCGCAATTGTGTACCTACGCCAAGGTTTCTCGCTGTCGCCGACCAGGCTGCTGTACCTCCTGGTTTTTTGGGTGATGCTGTCATATCTCACATTGCCTCGGCTGCATCAGGTGCTCACCTGGCTGTATTTGCCCGACTATTTTATTGGCCGCACCCGCACCTCAGACGGGGTGCTGGGGGACCCCGTGAACCTGGCGATGGACGGCGATGAATGGGATATTCACGTGGCGATGCGGCGCGCTGGGTGGGTGCTTGCCGATGAGATCACCCTGCGTTCTAGCTGGAAAATGGCGATTTCAACCGTGTTTAGACGTTCCTACGCGGCAGCCCCGGTATCCTCTCTGTTCCTGTTCGGACGCAGACACGACTTTGCCTATCAGCAGGAAGTCGGCGGATCAACCACGCGTCGGCATCATGTTCGGTTTTGGCGGGTTCCCGATGGGTGGGTTCTGCCCGGCGGGCATAGGGCGCAGTGGTTGGCCGCTGGAACCTTCGACCGCGCGGTCGGATTATCCATGTTTACCTTGCAAATCACCCATAAAATTGATGAAGACATCGATGTCGAACGCGACTACATCATCGACACCCTGCGCTACGCCGATCCCGAGGTGGAGGTGCGCACGATCAAGGACTTTTCGACCGCCTACCACGACCGCAACGGTGGCGGGGACCGGTTGCGCACCGACGGGCATTTGCCGGTTATCAACCTGACCGGCGCGAGTGAGCGTTCACAGGGGTCAACCGCGATGATGCTTCCCCGCCACCGCCCAACCGGAATCGCGGTGATTGGCAGCCGTACATTAGCGGTCCATCACAGCAACCGGCGAATCTCGGGCCATGTGCACGACGCGCTCGACAATGCGATCGACCACCACCTGCCGCCGCCCACGATTGTCTTCACGGCCCTGCTTGCGATGCTCCAGGTGCTGGCTATCGCGGGAATGTGGATTGCCGGGAACCTCGACCTGGACCTGGACTCGATTGTGCAGGACCTTGCGGTGTTGCTGCCGTCGGGCATTAGCTTTGCGTGGACCGGTATTGTGGCGACCGTCGTCGCCGCGGTCGCGTTGCTGCTGGTATTGGGCACAATCGCTCGAAATCGCTGGTGTCGTTTGGGGTTGATGGCGCTCTACCTCGGTGATGCGGTGCTGCGGTTGGTCCTGATGTCGGGGCTGGATCGCAGCCAGATTCATCATTCAGAACTAGTCGGGGTCGGATTGTCGGCGATGGCTTTGATGGCGATCACCTCGGATGCGGCCCGACTGTGGGTGCGCACCCCGAGCGAATAGACCGGTTGCGTCGCTGCTGATGTCATCGTGTGGAGTCGATCCCGGTAACAGGGGAGCATAATCAAAAGCATGAGCATTGTGATCGTCTATGCGAGCCACACCGGTGCCACCCAGACCTTGGCCGAACGTTTAGCGGTGGTGCTTGCGGAGATGGGGTATGCCGCGGAAGCAATTGACGTTGAACGCGATCCCGATCCGGCGACCTACGACGCGGTGGTGCTCGGCAGCGGGATCCGCATCGGTAAAATCGAAAAGAGCGCAAGCACCTGGGTATCTGCTCATCGCGACACCTTGGCTACGCGCCCGCTCGCCCTATTTACCTGTTCCGGTGGGGCGGTCGACCCGGACAATGATGACCCCGCGAAAATCCTGGCGAAAACAGCCAGCAAACTGCCGTCCGCCCCAGTCGCAACGGCTGCGTTTGCCGGGTGGATGTTGGCCGACAAGCTGACCTTGGCTGAGCGGGCAGTGCTCAAAGCCGTGGGCAGCCCGATGGGTGATTTCAGAGATCTCGATGCGGTCGAGTCCTGGGGAAAAACTCTGCCCGCTTTGCTGGGAGTGTGATCCGCGAAAGCTGCGACGACTGGCGTTGCGGTCGGTGACGGCGGGTGTGACGGACTCGCCAAAGCGTGTGAAAAGGTACGGATTCAGGTCACGACTCGGCCACGACGGTGGTCGTGGGTATGACAGATCCCTAGCAGCCCGGTAACCTCCCCTCACAGACTCATCCCAGGAAGGGGTGAGCGCCTTGGTCATGCCAGACAGTGAGTGAAACTCTCTGCTACGGGTGACCTGAGACGCTTTGAAGCCTGAGCCAGCACAGGGTTGATGACCACGTTGGCGTGGCCTTTGCTGACACGAACGAGGGGAAGTGCCCTATGACCACCCAGAAAACCTCGGCGGTAGCGCCCGAGGGACATGACGGAGGGGGCCTGAAAAAGGCGATTACCCCGGGACTATTACTACTCTTTATCGTCGGAGACATCCTCGGTACCGGCGTTTACGCGTTGACCGGTAAGGTCGCGGGTGAAGTTGGCGGTGCCGGCTGGGTACCGGTGATTATTGCGTTTACCGTCGCCATGATTTCGGCCCTGTCATATCTCGAAATGGTGACCAAATATCCGCAGGCCGCCGGAGCTGCGCTCTACGTGCACAAAGCCTTCGGTATTCACGTGCTGACCTTTATGGTGACGTTCGCCGTGCTGTGTTCAGGCATAACCTCGGCCTCCACCGCCTCGACATTCCTCGCAGATAACTTTTCTAAAGCCTTCCACCTGGATTGGGGCACCACCGAGGTGACCGCGGTGGCGATCGCATTCATTGTGATCGTGGCCCTGGTGAACCTGTGGGGCGTCGGCGAGTCGGTGAAAGTAAATGTTGTCCTCACCCTCATCGAACTTTCCGGTTTGGTCCTCGTGGTCCTGGTCGGGTTTATTGCCATCGGAGAAGGAAAAGCTGACTTCTCCCGCACCGTGGTCTTTGAAACCCCTGGCGACAAATCAATGTTCCTAGGGATCGTTGGAGCGACCGCTCTGGCCTTCTTCTCCATGGTTGGCTTCGAGGATTCGGTCAACATGGCGGAGGAAACCCAGGACCCGGTCAAAACGTTCCCGCGCATGCTGATCGGCGGCCTGTCGCTGACCGGTGTGGTCTACGTGCTGGTGTCCATCACCGCGGTGGCTATTGTTCCGGTCGGAAAGCTCACCGAATCGTCCACGCCCCTGCTTGAGGTCGTGCACGCGGGCGCTCCCAACCTGCCAATTGACGATATTTTCCCGTTCATCTCCATGTTCGCTGTGGCAAATACGGCGCTGATCAACATGATGATGGCCTCCCGCTTGCTGTACGGCATGGCTCGCCAGGATGTTCTGCCCCGGTTCCTCGGTGCGGTGCTGCCGGGGCGCCGCACCCCGTGGACAGCCGTCGTGTTCTCTACCGTCCTCGCCATCGGCCTGATCTGGACGGTGAAGAATGCGATGGGTTCTGCCACCTCCGGGGCCCTGGGTGGAACCACCGCGCTGCTCCTGCTCGCTGTGTTCGCGCTGGTGAACATCGCTGTGCTGGTGAACCGGCGGGATAAGGTCAGCCACCGTCATTTCCGGACCCCGAGCGCGCTGCCGATTATCGGCGCCATCACCTCATTCGCTCTGGTGGGTCCGTGGGCGCAGAAGACCATCAACTACCAAATAGCCGGGGTGCTGCTCGGAATCGGTTTTGTTCTGTGGCTGATCACCTATCTGTACAACAGCCTGGTGCGTGCGCATCGCACACGAATCCGGCACCCCGAGGATCTCGACTTCGACCGTGAATAGCGCTTACGCAGCATCGTCGAGAATTATGCATGAGAATGACCGTGGCAAGAGTTGCTGAGCTCGTGAGGAGTGCCTAGTGAAGATCCTTGTGGGATATGTTCCCACCCATACCGGCCAAGCTGCCCTGGAATATGCGATTCAGGAAGCGCAAGACAAACACGCGAGCTTGATCGTGGTCGCGTCCCAGCAGGCGCTCGAACGAAACCGGTCCAAAACCGTGGAACCGGGGATTCCGCTTGCGGAACGGCTTGCCGCCTCCGGGTTACAGCACGAAATCCGCGAGGTGCCGCGGCGCGATGACCCGGCTGACGACATCCTCGAAACAGCTGAAGACATTGAGCCCGACCTGCTGGTGATCGGAATGCGTAAGCGCACCCCGATCGGGAAGATGCTGCTCGGTTCCACGGCGCAGCGGGTGCTGATGGAGTCGCCCTGCCCGGTGGTATCGGTGAAGCCCGGACAGGTGCCCGTCCAGAAATAAGGTCACGGGCGGGATTTAACGCAGCGTTCACGGAGGAGACGACGACCCGTCATATCCCGGTGTCAGGGTGGTCGGCGACACAGCGTGCAAAGGCGGAGGCGCACAACGGTCGATCCGCCTTTGCACCGTCATCCCCATGACGAAAGGTCCCCCGTGAACCCCCTGCCTCCTCTGCCGATGCTCGGCCACACCCGCGGAAAGCGGTCGCCCATCACGTGTGCGCTCAAATGCGATAACGCCTGTGACAAACCCGCCTGCAATACCTCCTCCAACGAGTATTTCCGCGACATCGCTGAGGCTGCTCTGAGTCGCCGTGTACTGATGGGTGCCGGGGCGGCGGGAGCGCTCGCCCTCGCGCTGAACCTGCCAGGTTCAACCCCCTCCGCGCAGGCAGCCGGTTCCAGTGCGCTCGGAGTCGACCAGGCCCGCCTAGGCCACAGAGGATTGAGCAGCCCGGGCGGCACACCGCTGCGCTTTGCCCCGATTGCGCCCGTGCCCGCGGAGACCGACCGGTTCATCACCCCACCCGGATTCGCATGGCGTCCGGTGATCCGCTGGGGCGACCCGCTGTTCCACGACTCCCCGGAGTTCGATCCCGACCACCAAAGTGCTGAGGCGCAGCGGATGCAGTTCGGATACAACAACGATTACACCGAAATTCAAGAAGTTCCCGGTTCGCGCGGCCGCCGGGCACTCATGTTCGTCAACCACGAATACACCAACGAAAACATCATGTTTCCCGACGATATGCCGGCTGACCAGAAGGCCCGCATCGGGATGGAAGCGCACGGCCTCACCGTCGTCGAAATCGCCCGCAAGAATCGCCGCTCTCCGTACTCGTACGTGCGCGGCGCGAAGCTCAACCGGCGCTTTGTCAGCGACACCACCTACCGGCTGACCGGACCCGCCGCCGGGCATCCGCTGCTGCGGACCGTCCAGGACCCGGGCGGACGCACCGTGCACGGAACCTTCGGTAACTGCTCCGGCGGTCTCACGCCGTGGGGAACCTTCCTCGCAGGGGAAGAAAACTTCAACGGTTACTTCGTCACGAATGGAACCAGCGCAGAAGACAAGCGGTATGGCCTCACCTCAGAGCCCACAGTCCGCGGCTGGGAAAAAGTAGAGGACCGTTTCGACACCCGTAAAGCTGGCTACGAAAACGAGAAGAATCGATTCGGTTGGATTGTGGAAGTAGATCCGTGGGACCCCACATCCACCCCGCGCAAGCACACCAGCCTGGGGCGCTTTAAACACGAAGGAGCCAATGTCATCATCGCCAAAGACGGTCGAGTGGTGGCCTATTCGGGCGATGACGAACGCTTCGACTACCTGTATAAATTCGTGTCCAGAGCGAAATATCGACCGCATGACCGGGCACATAACCTCACCCTGCTCGAAGAGGGAGATCTCTACGTCGCGAAGTTCTTCGGTGACTCTCCCGCCTCAGAAATTGACGGTTCAGGAACCGTGCCCTCCGATGGTCGATTCGATGGGTACGGCTGCTGGTTGCCGCTGGTCGTCGGCGGAAAATCGGCGGTTCCGGGAATGAGCGTTGCCGAAGTGTTGGTCAACACCCGGCTCGCCGCCGACAAGGTTGGACCCACCAAAATGGATCGGTGCGAAGATGTGGAACCGTCCCTGCATTCGGGTCGGGTGTATGTGGCCTGTACGAACAACACCGACCGCGGAAAAGACGGGAAAGCGGGCCCGGACGAAGTGAATCCGAGAGCGCGCAACCGCGACGGTCACGTCGTGGAAATCGACGAACGTGGAAACCACAGTTCGCAGCGATTTGCCTGGAACCTGCTGCTGGTGTGCGGAGATCCAACGAAAAATAACAGCACCTATTTCGGTGGATTCCCCTCCGATCAGGTGTCACCGATTTCCTGTCCGGACAACCTCACCTTCGACTCCGTGGGCAACCTGTGGATCTCCACCGACGGGGCACCATCGACCATGGGATATTGCGACGGACTATTCCGAGTCACCCTGCACGGACACCAACGGGGTCGGGTCGAACAGTTCATCTCGGTTCCCCGGGAAGCAGAAACCTGCGGACCCGTCGTGCGAGACCAGGACCGCACCGCATTCGTCGCGGTGCAGCATCCGGGTGAAAACGGTACCTGGGACGATCAACGCTCCTATTTCCCCGACTACGACGGCACCCTGCCGCGCCCAGCGGTCGTCCAGATCTATCCCCGCCGCGGTCGGAATTAAAGGGCGTCATGACAAGGCCGGGCCGAAGACCAGAAAGATAAGCTGGGAAACGCGGCGCAAATATTTCTCCGAAAAGAAGGGATGCGACAGTAGGTAAGGGTCGGGACCGGGAATATCGCGCTAAACAGAGTGCCTTTTAGTGAAGCAGTGCACGTTCACAACCGGCAAACCTTGGGGTTGAGCAGCGCTGATCGGTACACTGGCCCGCATGGTTCCCACCCCACATCGTCAGGCTGATTGAGCTCATGCCCCTATTGTGGACACTCATCATCCTCCTCGCCGCTGTCATTCTCGCGCCGATCGGCTCCAAACTGCTGGGACGCGCCTCAGGATGGCTGCTCGCCGCTATCTATCTTGGGGCAGCAGGTGCATTCCTGCCCGCTGCCCTCGCAGTGGTGCGCGGTGGCGGGCAATCCCCCGCGGCAGGTACCGGCACGGATCCGGCCAGCTTCGCTGTTCCTTGGGTTCCCACCTGGGGTGTTGAATTCGCCCTCAAGGCGGACGGGCTGGGAGTGGTCTTTACCTTTATCGCCCTGCTCATTGGTGCGGCAGTCCTCGCCTATTCCGCGCGATATTTAGATAAAGGGCCAAACATCAGCTTTTACCTGTTGATGGCAACATTCACGCTGTCCATGGTGGGCCTCGTGCTCGCCAATGACATCATCGTGTTGTTTATCTGCTGGGAACTCACCTCGTTGGCGTCCTTCTTCTTAATCGCGCGGTCGGGGGCTGCCGGACAGGGACCCTCACTGCGAACTCTGCTCATTACATTTGTTGGCGGGCTGTTCCTGCTTGCAGCCGTTGCCCTGATCGTCGGCACGCTCGGCACCACCAACTTGCACGACATCCTCAACTCCCAGGTGTGGCGCACCGACCCCGCCTTCACCACCTTGATCGCGGTGCTGGTGATCATCGCAGCCGCCACAAAATCAGCCCAGTTCCCCTTCCACGTCTGGCTTCCCGACGCGATGGCAGCCGCTACTCCGGTATCGGCCTATCTGCACGCGGCTGCCGTCGTCAAAGCCGGGATTTTCCTGTTGCTGCGGTTCTCCCCGGCCTTCCACAGCAACCCGGTATGGAACGGGCTACTGATCGGGCTCGGCCTAGTGACCGCGTTTGTCGGCGGATATTTTGCACTCCAGCAAAATGATCTGAAGAAACTCATGGCCTACTCGACGGTGAGCCAGCTCGGCCTGATCGTCACCCTCATCGGGGTGGGCACAAAAACCGCGCTGACCGCCGCCATCTTGCACACCATCGCCCACGCCCTGTTTAAGTCCGGGCTATTCATGATGGTTGGCGTCGTGGACCACGCAGCCCACACACGCGACTTCCGGCGCATGCCGCCCATGTGGAGGAAGCTTCCGTTCTCCTTCGCCATCACCATCCTCGGATGCGCCTCCATGGCGGGTCTACCACCCCTGCTCGGATTCGTCTCCAAGGAATCCCTGTTGGCCGGGGCCATGACCGCCCCCGGAGCCCCCACCATCGGCTGGCTAGTTCTGATCGGTATCGCCGGAGCCAGTGTGCTCACCTTCGCCTACTGCGTGAAAATCGTATTCGGCGCCTTCATCGACGGGAAGGATCGCACCGCGGACGACAGTCACGGGCATCACCGCGACGTGAGCCGGCCCGACCTCCTGCTCGTGTTGACCGCCTGCCTACCGATCGTGGCGAGCTTGCCTCTAGCCATAGTCGTCGGAATATTTGACGCCCCACTGGGAGCGGCAGTGACCGCAGCCGGTCACCCCAATGCTGAACCGCACCTAGCGCTCTGGCACGGTATGACCCTCGAACTAGGCGTCACCCTGATCGTGATCGGACTGGGAGTGTTGATCGCGGGATTCCGTCGCGAGATCTTCCCCGTCATCGAACGCCACCCGTTCCCCATCGACGGGGCGCGCGCCATCGGCATGCTCGAACGGCTTCACTATCAGCTTGCCCGTCTGCTGGAGCGGCCCACCGCATCGGACGACCCCATGCGGCACATCGGGGCCATCGTGGTGGCATTCGCAGCCGTGGTGCTGTCCGGTCTGGCCCTGCTCTTCCCGCAGCTCGCCCCAGCACAGCCAGGCACCAGCACAGCCTTAGACGCCGTGCTCCTAGTGCTCATCACCGCCGCCGTTCTGCTCGTATGCACCGCGGACTCCCGACTCGCCGCGACCGTCTCCCTGTCGGCGGTAGGCATCCTCGCCACCGTGCAGATCCTTTCACTCGGTGCGCCCGACGTCGCCCTGACCCAGCTGCTGGTCGAAGCTCTCACCATCATCGTCATCATGCTGGTGCTGCAAAAACTTCCGCTCACTTTCGGACGCGCCGGGCGCAAACGACGCGGCGGCGCACTCGCCGTGGCGATCCTCACCGGGCTTGCAGCAGGCGGCGGAACCTTCATGTTTATGGGACGCCGCGGACGCTCCGACATCGCTGACTACTACATCCACAACGCTGAAGAAATCACTGGCGGACACAACATCGTCAACGTCATCCTGGTCGAGTTCCGTGCCTTAGACACCCTCGGCGAACTGGCGGTTCTAGGAATGGCCGGGGTTGCGATCGTCGCTGTTTTGTCCACCGTCCGGCACATTTTCGTCGACCCGCAAGGGCGGCGAGACGGCGGACACGTGGACGAACCACGCATTGCCCTGCGCAGCGAAGGCACCGCCGCCCACCGTGCCATCGCCTCGGCCTGGGGCAACGCGGCGGCCCTGCAACTAGCCGTCCGCATTCTCGCCCCGCTTCTCGCCCTGGTCTCGGCCATTTTGTTCCTGCGCGGGCACAACGCACCCGGGGGTGGCTTCATCGCGGCCCTGGTCGGTTCAGCCATCGTCGGTTTCATCTACCTCTCCACCTCCGAAGACCGACAGATCGGACCGCCGCGTCTGCCGCTGTTCCTCATCGGAGGCGGTATCGCCCTGGCTGTTCTCACCGGAGTGATCGGCTTTACCGCCGGAGGTTTCCTGACCCCGCTGCATGGAGAGATCTTTGGCCAGCACGTCTCAACCTCCATGGTTTTCGACATCGGCGTATACATGGCGGTGCTCGGTTTGGTGATGGTGGCCTTTAACCTATTGGGCACCTCCGCCGCCACCAAACTATCCCCGACGGGTGAACAAACCCGCGAACGCACCGACGAAGCCGTCGAAGGTGAACTACCTGGTCCGCTCGACACCACTCGCGGCGACCGGCGCTCGTGGCGGCGGGGGCACCGCGTCGGCGTCGGAACCTCGCATCTGACCGACGGAACGCAACCGAAGGAGGCGGGACGTCGATGATCCTCGCAGCGACCATCACCGTTTTGGTGACCGGTGGCACTTATCTGCTTTTGCAGCGGAGTATGGTGCGCACCGTATTTGGCATCAGCCTGCTCAGCCACGCCGCGAACTTTATTTTGTTAGCCGCCGGAGTCCCCGGTTGGAGAGGTGAACCGATCACCGGGAGTTCTGACCCCTCCCAGATGGCTGATCCACTGCCCCAAGCATTCGTGCTCACCGCCATCGTCATCACCCTAGCGGTCACTATCTTCATGCTGATGCTTGCCGTCATCGGTCACAACGACGACCTGTCGCGTGACCCCGACACGGGGGAGACACACGACTCGTGAGCCCTGTCCTTCTACCTCTCTTCGTGGCCGTCCCGATGTTCGCAGCGGCCCTGCTGGTCCTTTTCCGCGGCCCGGTCATTGGCCGGATTGTGCTGACCGCAACCCCGCTGCTAGTGCTAGCTGGCGCTATCGGCCTTCTGATCACCCATCGGAGCCAACCGGTGATCGCGCATTCTGTTGGCGGATACGTCGAAGGTCTCGCGATTCCGTTTGTGTCCGACTCGTTTACGGCACTCATGCTTGCCGTCACTGCGCTCAGCACACTGGCCGCCGTGCTGTTTATGATCCGCACCCGCGAAGACCGCTACCGATTCGTTCCCCCGCTGATCCTGTTACTGGTGGCCGGGGTGGACGGCGCGCTGCTGACCGGCGACCTATTCAACCTATTCGTGTGGGTTGAGGTCATGCTGATGCCGTCCTACGCGCTGATCGCTGTCACCGGGTCCTGGCGACGCCTCGGAATTGGCCGCATGTTCGTGTTGGTGAACCTTCTGACCTCGACGATCCTGCTGATCGGCGTGGGGATGGTTTACGGGACAGCGGGTACCGTCAATCTCGCTGAACTCGCGGGCGCCGGTGCAAAAAACCCGGTCACGGCGGCTGCTCTCGGCATTGTGCTGCTGGCTCTGGCGGTGAAAGCGGGTGTGGTTCCCGTGCACGGCTGGCTTCCCCGCAGTTACCCGGCTACCTCCGGCGGCGTCATGGGCCTGTTTTCGGCCCTGCACACAAAAGTTGCCCTCTACGCCATTTTCCGCATCATCGCCGTCACCTTTGATGGTCGTTTACCGTACGACGTGGTGGCGCTCGTCCTCGTCATCGTCACGATGCTGGTGGGAGCCATCGCAACCGCTGGGGTTCGTCGTATCCGGGCTGCGCTCGGTTTTCAGATGGTCAGCGGGGTCGGGCACATCCTGATCGGGGTGGTGCTGATGGGCCAGGTGGCGCTCGGAGCGGGGATCCTCTACATGATCCACCACATCGTGACGATGTCTGCTCTGGTGCTGGCCATTGGCGCAGTAGAACACATCTATGGCTCGGGCAAACTCGACCATATTCGTGGCCTCGCCCGACGCGAACCGTGGGTAGCGACGGTTCTCGCGCTCGGTTTCCTTTCCCTGGTCGGGCTCCCGCCCACCTCGGGGCTATGGGGCAAGATCGGTCTGATGACGGCCAGCGGGACGGACGGCGGCGTCGAGGGATACCTCCTGATCGCTGCAATCATCGTGGCGTCGATCGCCTCCATGATGTCCCTGCAGAAAGTGTGGCGCATGCTCGCCTGGGGTAAACCCATGGAAAGTTACCGTCCCGACGACGAAACTATGGGTCGCGGCGCCCCGGTCGCCCTTCCCGTCGATGTCCGTATTCCGGTATCACTGTTGCTGCCGTCGACACTGATGATCGCGGTATCCGTGGCGATATTCGTCGGCGTCGGTGTGCTGCTGCCGGAGGTTAACCGGGCTGCCGGCTCCCTGGTGGATATCCCAACCTATGTGAAGGCGGTGCTCGGACGATGATGAACCCCTGGTACTGCATGACCTACGGCTTCTTCATCGTGCGTGAAGTGGTGAAGGGATCCATCCAGGTGGCGCGGGCTGCGTGGAGCCCTCGCGGTGAAGCCTCTCCCGCCATTGTCGAATACCGTATGCGGTGCGCCACCGACGTTGAGGTCGTCTCCATGGCCTCATCCATCACCATTACCCCGGGCACCCTGGTGGTTGGGGTTGCGCACGGCACGGACTTAGAGAACGCGTCGCTGTTCGTTCACGCCTTGTTCGCTGACAGTCGCGAGCAGGTGATCGAGGATCTCACCGACATGGAGGACCGGCTGCTGCGTGCAACGCGGGGCCGTAAAGCTGCTCAGGCATTGCCCCGCCCGAGCCAGGGTGCGGATGTGCATGGCCCAGGTGCGCAGGAGACAGCGGGCGCAGAGGCTGCGGGCGCTGCAAGTTCGGCAGAGGTTGTGGCTGTGAAGGAGGCTGCCGGGGCTGCGAGTGCGGGGGAGACTGTGGGTGCGAAGGAGGACACGGGCGATGCGGTCATGCCTACTGCTGAATCTCGGCATGAGTCTGAGAAGTCCCAAGAACAGCTGAGTCGCTCCGAAGCGTTTGAGGGATCACGAGCTACGCAGGCAGCTGTTGACCGCGCACCAGCACCCGAGCAGAGCCCACCGGACTCTGCATCATCCACGCAGGTACCTGCTTCACGTCCACCTGTGGCCGAGCCGGTCACCGACCGTACGGATGGAGGCACCATTCGGCGCCGAGGCCGCCGCGCGGGCAGACCAGACCCGGAACGGGAGACCAATCGACTCCGACGTATCGCACTCGAAGGGGAAGAGGCCGTCTATCGAGGACGCCATGCCGGTGCGGCAGGGCCATCCACGACAGGTCAGGTGCCGGTAGTGCCGTCAACGACCGGCCAGGCCTCTGCGGTGACGTCAACGACAGATCAAACCCCAACACAACAGTCACCGCACCACACCCGAACCCGCTCGCGGCGTCGCTCATCCGCGGACATCGATGAGCACGGAACAGGAGGCGAGTGATGACCATCATTTTATGGATCACCATTGCGCTACTCGGGCTGACCATCCTGGTGGGTCTTGCGCGCATCGCCAGCGCCCATGACGCCGCCAGCCGCGCCGTCGTCGGTGACCTGGTGTTCTTTTCCGCCATTGGGATTTTGGTGATTCTCGGGCTGTTTAACGATTCTGTGGCAGCCATTGACGCCGCGCTCATCGCGTCGCTGCTGGGAGTCCTCGCGACCATTGCCCTCGCCCGCATCCTCACCCGAGGGAGACGCTAATGCAATCGATGACTGTGCCAGACATCGTGGTGACCGTAGTCGTCGCGGTGCTCGTCCTCGGCGGGGCATTTTTCATGCTGACCGCTGCGGTCTCAATGTTCCGTGCCCACGACGCACTCGCCCGCATTAACGTGCTCTCGCCGGCGACCGGGCTGGGCTTGCCGATGATCGTGCTCGGCGCATATATCCAGCACGTCTGGGTCGGTGGATTCTCAGTTTTGGTGCTGATCAAAGTGGTGATGACCATTATCGCGCTGATTATCGTGTCATCGGTGGGATCAAATGTGCTGGCCAGAGCCGCCTACCTGTCCGGTGCTGCGGTGGATCCGCGCACGTCCCCGCAGGAACTCGCCGAAGACCCCGACCGGAGCTAATATTCCGGCGGCTATGCCGTCACGATCTGGTGCTCTGATTTCTCAGCCCAGATTGGGCTCAGAAGATGCTGTTCACCTCAGCCAGGCGCATCTCATGTGCGGTGACCACGGTGCGCGCCCCGGCAATGATGGCCCCACCTCGTCATAGACGGGATGACGGACCTGGTGCGCCGGATGGCGGGAGTGCACCGCGCACCTGCATGTCATGATGTGGCCCGCACCGGGTTGTTATCGGGACGGTTTGTCATCGCTGAGATCGGCGATCAGTGCATCAAAAAACGCTTCACATGCCTCAAGCTGTTCCAGCGTCACAAACTCATCCGCAGCATGGGCTTGGGAAATATCCCCGGGCCCGACCACGACCACGCTCATACCCGCATGCTCGTAAATCCCAGCTTCCGTGCCGTAGGTGACCTTCTCCTCGCAGGGAATAGCACCAAGCTGCACGGCATAACGTGCTGCCTCTGAATCCGGGCCACCATCGAGCCCATACAGCAAACTGACAATATCGATAGACGCCCCCACCTGGTCCGTCGCACTCGTGGGGTCAGCGGGAATCGCGTCCTTCATCTCGACATCCAGCTCGTGAATCTTCGCAAGAATGCGGTCGACAATCGGCTCCACCTCGACATGGGGAAGCGCCCGGAACTCGAGTTCCAGATCCACGGTGTCGGGCACGGTATTACACGCGATACCACCGTGGAACACATTGACACCGCCCGTGGACCATGCGACCGGGAACGCCTCATCGTACGGGCCATTGAGTCGGAAGCTATCGATAATCTCGGTGTGGAACCAGTCGGTAAAACGTGCCGCATATCGAATCGCATTGAGACCGCGCGGAAGAAGCGATGAGTGCGCTGCAATGCCGCGGAAATGCGCATGCAAAACATTCATCGACTTATGCGCGCTCACAGCCCGCATACTGGTGGGTTCCCCGACAAAGGCAATGCGAGGATGGATTCCCACCTCGTCTAATTGCTTTACCAGTGCCCTCGCGCCATTGCAGTTAGTTTCTTCATCCCAAGTGGCCGCAATATGGATCGGTTCACGCAAAGTAGCGGCAGCGAAACGGGGAGCGAGCGCGGCGGCAATACCGAGATACGACTTCATATCGGCAGTTCCGCGCCCGTAGAGCTTGCCGTCGCGAACTTCCGGGCTGAACGGATCACTCGACCAGTTCTGACCCGTCACCGGAACACAGTCGGCGTGTCCCGCGAGCAGAATCCCTCCGTCTGTCGAGCCGTCTTGTGCCGGGAACGTGGCGAGGAGGTTAACCCGAACCTCATCTTGTTCAGCGAAGGTTCGCACCTGCGCCCCCGCTGCCCCGAAGAGCTCAGCCAAAAGCTCAATCGCAGGACGGTTTCCGAGCGCAGAGGTGGTATCCAAGGCGACGAGCGCCTTCACAACATCGTGAACAGTGTTCGACGCGGCGGCAGGAGTAGGAGTGGTGCTCATGCAGGCCAGGTTAGACCCAGAATCCTTGTAGTGGGGGTAGCTCCACACCGGTTGAGACTGTGCGGCGGTGGTTTCTGGGCGGGGTTGATGCAGGGAGGGCGGTGGGAGATGGGGCGACGGTGGGTGTAGGCGGAGTTGAGATAACCGCAACGTATGATGCGGCGTGCAGTCAAGAAATAACCTGTAGGGGAGAAATCGTTTCAGCAACCCTAGGTCGATTATGCAAGGCGACAATGCCTGTAGTGATTACTGGGCTGAAATTGGATGATCCGAAAATGTGGCACACTATCCTCTCTGATTCACGGTACTGCTCGTGCTGGAAGTGGTACCAAGCCGCACTACACCTCGCGTGGCGCATGGTGGAGTAGGTGATGGTCGTAAGTCAGAGCGTCGGGTATCACGAAGCTAAGCCCAAATCTAAGTGACAATTCAAGCTGGAAAGGAGTACATCGTCGAGATCGGTTGGTGTTCTCGTGTCTATATTAAGAAAATTATTCTCCATGGCGTGCGTGAACCGAAATGCTGTCTCGGTACCTCATTTACCTCCTCGATTCATGCCTTGCTCGGGTCTAGTCACAGTTCTCCCAGAACAGACCGCACTACGCTAGGGGAATGACGACGCTTTCCTATGGTTCGTGGCCCTCTCCGATCTCAGCACAGCAGCTCGCTACCGGCGGCGTAGCGCTCGGCGGAGGAATATTTGTCGGGGACGACATCTGGTGGATTGAAGGTATCGCCGCAGAAGAGGGCCGGCAGGCAATTGTTCGCGCTGCCCGCTCGTCCAAAATAGATCCCAGTCATTCCTCGAGCCCCCACCCATCGAGCACCGGGGGCACTTCATCCGAAAATGTAATGGCCTCTGCCGACCGCATCGTAGTGCTGCCAGCCCCGTACAACGCTCGGTCGCGAGTGCATGAATACGGTGGCGGATCGTGGACGACCCTCGGGAATAAAGACCCCTTGATCGTTTTCGTGAACTTTGCTGACCAGCGACTGTACGCCTTCAAAGAGGGCGAAAAGCCAAAACCGCTGACCCCGGAAGGCCCCGAGGTGGCAGCGGCTGGTGGGCCGTCCTTGCGGTGGGCATGCCCCGCCCCCTTCTGCGACGGGGAGAACGTCATTGCTATTTGCGAGCACCATCGTGACCCCGCGCCCGCGTCCGCTCCCAGTCCTGCGCCCGCGCCAAGCCCTGAACCTGTCTCTAGCCCGGTCGCCGCTCCCAGCCCAGTCGCCCATGCAGCCGGGAACATTGAGCGGTATCTCGCAGTGATACCGGTCGACGGATCAGCGGCAACTGACCCATCCCGTATCAGGCGACTGACTCCGACCAGTCGATTTGTGGCCTACCCTCGGGTGAGCCCCAACGGGCGCAAACTGGCTTGGATCTCCTGGGAGCATCCGCAGATGCCCTGGGATGGTACCCAGCTGCACATCGCCGATATACGTCTGCAGGATCAGGATTCGAGCCAGGTTGTGACCGGGGTGCTCGGTACCGTCGTCGACCAGGTTATTGCGGGGGATACGTCCACCTCGGTGGTGCAGCCCGAATGGCTCGATGACGACCGCCTGGTCTATGCCTCGGATACCAGCGGATGGTGGAACCTCTATGAGCACAACCTGACGTCCGGCACGACGCGAGCCATTGCGCCTCGTGAAGAAGAGTTCGCCGGGCCTATGTGGGGCGTTGGTGACACCTGGTTTAAAGTCCTGGATGCGAACACGTTGCTCGTGACGCATGGAACCTCCATGACCTCACTGAGCGTGCTGAATGTCGCCACGGGAGAGCTCACCCCCGTTGAAGCCCCGCTGACCGCTTATAGCAGCATTGCCATAGGCCCGAATGATCAGGTAGTTCTCACCGGTGCTTCGCCCACCATGCTGCGCTCGATCCTGAAGGGCACACTGGTGCGGCAGGATCCGAGCTCCGCCGGCGGCGCATCCGGCGTTGACAACTCCGGCGCACACGAAGCCAGCACGAACGCATCCAACCCACATGTAGCTAGTCCAAACGAAGCTGGCTCAGACGAAGCTGGCTCAGACGAATCCACGAACGCCATCGCCTACCGGATTGACGCCCTACAAACGGTGCGCAGCTCACGCGATGACGTGATTGATCCAGGAGCACTTCCGGTGCCGGAACCGATCACGGTGCGAGGTAAGGATGGTCGGGAGGTGCATGCGATTTGCTATGCACCGCGGCTCGATGGGTACAGCGGTCCGTCCGATGAATTGCCGCCGTACATCGCGTTCGTGCACGGTGGGCCGACCGCGCAGGTAAACGGGGTGCTCTCGCTCGGTGTCGCCTACTACACCAGCAGGGGCCTAGGCGTCGTGGATATCAACTACGGCGGGTCAACCGGTTATGGTCGGGCCTACCGCGATCGCCTCAAAGGTCAGTGGGGTGTGGTGGATGTTGAGGACACCGTCGCGGTGATGGACCATCTCGTGCGCGAGGGAATCGCTGATGGTGCACGGCTTGGGATTGAGGGTGGCAGCGCGGGTGGCTGGACCACGCTGGCCTGTTTGACCAGGACTGATCGTTTCTCCGCGGGCGTGTCGAGCTACGGTGTTGCGGAGCTGATCAACTTTATCCGCGATACCCATGATTTTGAATCGCGCTACATTGACGGCTTAGTCGGCCCCTATCCGGAGCGTGAAGATCTTTATCGTGAGCGTGCTCCGCTTAGCCACGTCGATGAACTGTCCTGCCCTGTGTTGCTGTTGCAGGGCGATGAGGACCGGATTGTTCCGCCCAGCCAGTCGGAAATATTCCGCGATGCGCTCGCAGCGAAGGGGATCCCGCACGCATACTTGCTTTTCCCCGGTGAGCAGCACGGATTCCGGAAAGCAGAATCGATAATCCGCGCGTTGGAGGCGTCGCTGTCCTTCTATGGCCAGGTGTTCGGTTTTGACACTCCAGGGATTCCCGCGGTGACGCTAGCTAGGTAGCGTCACCCGACTAGCGCAACTCGACTAGCGCAACTCGGCTACCGCGCAACCCGGTTTGCGCACTCATCCGGTAAACGCTCTCATCCGGCTAACGAACTCGGCTGGCGCGGTCACTCACCAGGGCGGTAGCGCCAGCCATCGTATTAGAGACCACTAAAACAGCTGGCCAGGGACCGATTTTTTTGGCCAGCGGATGGGATAGACCAAACGCGGCCAGGTAACCGGCGCCGAGCAATCCGGCGGCTGCGGGTCCGCCCCGCGCATGCCAGGAGCGAGCCGCCCACAGCCCGGCGGCACCGAACAGAACACCTCCGAGGGGCCTCATCCCGGTTTCGCGGGCAGTGAGCCAACCACCGATAAGGCCGACGGCGACGACCGCTGCTGTCGAGACCTGATCAGCCGGTTTCAACGCGTTGACATGAGATGGAGTTTTAGCGTGAGGTTTCATATTCGTACGCTACGCCGTGGCACTGACATTGTGCTGGACCTACCGGCATTGTGCTGGACCTACCGGATCCACTAACTCGCTCGCGCCAGCCCACTCCGCCTGTGGATTCCTGAGTTGCTCCCTGACCCTGCGCGTCAATTTCTGAACCGACCGTTCAGCCCGCGCGCGGATTTTTGGGTGTGCTGCTGTCTCCGCGTCGCTACCGACAGTCCCGTGTTGAGGACAGAACCGCATACCGGGAACGCATATATCCCAGATGCTCACACAAGCCGTAGTGCGAATGAGCCGTTAGCGGCACACCGCAATCCCCATGGCCGGAACGACGCCCCAGCTCTGATCTGACTCCCGGCCCTGCCCCGGTCCATGGCTACGCGCCGGCGCCTGGCCCTGCCGTTGGCTGCGCCCCGGTTCTTGACCCTGCCGTCGGCCTTGCCCCGGTCTTTGGCTTCGATGAGACTCTGCGTCATGCTCTGAGTTCGGGCTGGCTGATGGCGTTGCAGCGGGCGGCAACGGGCCCATGTCGCGATGCCGCCCGTCCTCGCCAAGAGCAGCGCGCTCGATGATCTCGCCAGGGGCGGGGAGATCGTCAGGGAGAAGATTTAACGCCAAGGTGAGCCGGTCAGAGCCTGTGCGTGAGCTCAGCAAGATATGAACATCACGGTTGGAAAGCTTCGTGACCTCGATATTCGCGTCATACAGCCAAGGGTGACGTCGGCGCAACCCGCAGAGCCGACGGTGGATTTCAAGCAGCGTGGATCCAAGCTGGCCCTGGCAGAGCCCTGTCTCATCGGGATGATCGGGCATAGCGGGGCGGACAGCATCATCACCGCCTTCCCGATCCTCTTTCACCCCGGTGAGCGCAAACTCATCGCCCGCATAGATGCAGGGCATCCCGGGAAGCAGGGTCAACAAAGCAGTGGCGTGAACGAGCTGCCGCGGATCATTGAGACGCGAGGCGATTCGAGTGACGTCGTGGTTCCCGATAAAGGTCCAGGGAACGAACGTGCGCAGGAAACCTTGGTGCCTGGTGAGGGCGTGGTCCAGCTCGAAGAAATTCTCGTCGGTGAGAGACGACCACATTGCTTTCCACAGCTCATACTGCGTGAGCGTATGTGCGTTCGACTCGTCAATGAATGCCGGATAGTCGCCATGGATGACCTCTGCGACGAGAAGTGATTCGGGGTGGCTACGGCGGATGGCTTGAAGAATTGGCGCCCACGCCTGAGGCCCTGCGGCATAGGCAGCATCCAGACGCCAACCGTCGATCCCGGTATCTAGCCAGTGACGCATAATGGCGAGTATCCAGTCGGCGACGGCTGGATGTTCCAGGTTGAGTTCCACGAGGGCGTCGTGCCCCTCAAAACACTGCGGGGCACCGTCGTGAGTCCACCGAATCCATTGGCCATCAGAGCTTGCGGGCCCGGCGGCTAGCGCGCGTTGAACAATGTGGTGCTCGCGTGAGACGTGGTTGAAGACTCCGTCGAGTAACAGTTTCAGGCCTCGCTCGTGGCAGGCGGTCAGCAGGTGAACGAGGTCGTCCGTATCGCCCAGGCGGGGGTCGATCCGCAGGTGATCGATGGTGTCGTAGCCGTGGGTGAGGGAATCGAACACGGGGTTTAACTGGATGAGGTTCGCCCCGATTGACACGATGTGGTTTAGCCAGCCCAACAGGTGAGGCAGACGATGCTGCACAGCGTCAGTGGCTTTGCCATCGGGAAACTCGTCGGCGCGGGATCTGGGGGCGCCGCAAAATCCCAGGGGGTAGATCTGGTAGCCAATTGCGTGCCGGGCCCACTGCGGCACATCTGGAACCTCGGTGCCCAGAACCTCCTCGTCAGGGATGCCGTTGAAGGGAACGTCGCCGCCGGCAGTATCAACGGATAGTGACCGATCAGCGACGCTATTCTCAACGGGAAGATCGGAAACATCACCTGACGCTGGAAGATACGGTTCGCGCATTCTTCGAGGGTACGGCCTAAGGTCGCACCGGCGGGAACCAGCGGCGCAGGAAGCCTCCATATACGGCGATGAGCACAACGGCCGCAATCACAATCCACCCGGGCCAGCCCATCAAGGTTGCGGTCAAGGTGCTGATGTGGTCGCCGGCGGTGGAGAACCACATGATGGCGCCGGGGACAACCGCATTGACGACGCCGTGCCCGTAGGCCGAGGCCCAGATGCTCCCAGTTCGTTCTCTCAACGCCACTAAGACCGCTGCGATGCCGAAGCAGAAGATGCACATCATGACTAAGCCGAGTAGCGGCGAATCTGGATAGTTGTAGCCGAGCAGGATGAGCGGCGCATGCCACAGCCCCCAGATCACACTGCTGATCACAAGCGCCCAGCGCGGACCGACGAGCTTGCGCAGCTGCGGGAACAAATAGCCGCGCCACCCGATTTCTTCCCCCAGGGTGACGGGAATGCTAATAGCTGCGTTTACCGTGGAGCCCAGAATGCTTCCGAGGACGACTATGCCCATGGGGATGGCTAGGGCAGGCGCTTGCTGCGGAGCCGCTTGCCCAGCCGCCGACAGCTGGGCATTTAACGCCTCCTGCATCCCCGAAAAGTGCTCTAAATCCGGGCGGTAGGTGCCGACCAGAACACTTGCGGCTATCCCGATGATCGCCATAAGGAAAAAGATCACCCATGCCAGGGGTAACCCGAGCAGAAGTCTGCGCCATCCGCGGTAGGGAACGGCCAATCCGAGTGTCCGCCACCAGCGACGTTCGCCATCGACAAATCGGCTGACGATAACCGCTGAGATTGCCGGGGTCCACATCATGCCCGTTACGACAAACAAGAAAAGGGGACTGAGTAAACCGTCGCCCAGCCATAGAGGCAGGCAGACCAGCCAAGCCAGGCCCATGGAGAGAATCGTGAAGCAGATGATCCCGCGCCAGGTTGCGGGATGTTCGGACATCGCCTGCGAGGGGGTGTGGGCTGTGGTCATCATTGGTACCTTCCGCAATGCGGACCCAGGGAACAAGGGAACGCGATGTGTAGAGGTGAGGTTGTGGACACACCGTATGCCCCGATGAGGGATGATACGACTTCGGGTTGAGGCCGGTGGGATTCTCGGTACCTCACCTGGGGTGTGCGTCGATGACCTTCTTTATTCTCGTTCTAGAGTGAGCGCGGGAGGCAGATTCTGTCGGGGAGGGAGAAGAACTCGTCTGCGATTTTGACTTCTGCCCCTTCGTGCATGGCGTATGGGCGTCCATCGACGTCATCGAAGCTCACAAGTTCCCCGTGGTAGCCGTAGCCGTTGTCCAACAGTGGTAACAGGTATTCGTCGTCAACTACTTCTAATTGTTCGATCCGATAAGAGGGCCGAACAAGAGACGGGTTGATGCGCCATAGGCGGTCACCGAGAACGATCAGATCGGAGGTCTCCCACATATTGCGGTAGCGTCCGCTGACGCGTTGGGCCATCTTCAGTGACTGTTGGTCTAAAGCTCCCACGCATTGGCCGCTGCCGGCGGCGATATTAAAGATATCGAGAATGCCGCGGGCTATTTCTTCAACTGCCCGCGTGATGGTATTTGTGAACACGGTGACCGCCAGGGGGCTGTCATTGAGTACCCAGGTGCGGCCCGTGTGTCCGGGGTGGATTCCGTCGTGTCCGAAACAGCGGGGTTCTTCAATTCCCTGCATGCCGAGGGCGTAGAAGTTTTTCTCGTCGAAAGTCCAGTGACGGTAGGTCATTAGGCGTCGGTGCAGGGATACTGTCAACCGTTGATTGTGGATGAGGTTGCCGAGCAGGGTTGCGGTGGAGGCGGCGGTTCCGGCCATGCCGACCGCCGGAGTGAGAGCACCTGCCGACACATGTTCGATGGGGTGGGCGGGTTCGTCGAACTCGGTGGAGGTGTGGCCTCGGGCGAGGATGTGGGCGTCGCGTTCGTCTGCGTCGGCGGTGATGTTTTCTATGGATAGGGGCCATAGCAGGCGTTCGTACAGCAGCTCCGAGAAGCTGGACCCGGTGGCCCGCTCGATGACGTGCCCCAGCAGGGCGTATCCGATGTTGGAAAATTTGAAGTGGGCGTAGCGGGGGATGACCCGGGCGGTTTTTGAGGTCATGAACTGCATCAGTTCGTGGATGTCTGGGAACGGCCGTTCGATGTTCCAGTAGCGGGCGTCGTGCCCATCGCGAGCGAGCCCTGACATGTGGGTCATCAGTTCCAGCAGGATCACATCGCCGCACGCTGTGCCATCGGTTTCCGGAAGGTGCGTTCGTACCGGGTCGGTGAGTTCGAGCAGGCCGTCCTGGCACAGCATCAAGGTGAGGGCGGCGGTTGCGCACATTGTGTGGGCGGACAGCCGGAATCGATGGTCGGTACGCAGCGGTGTGCCGGTTGAGAGGTCGGCGATTCCTTGGGCCTCGTCCAAGATGACGTCGCCGTCGTACCAGACAGCAATTTGTAGGCCGGGCAAGCGGTATGCCTGACGGCGAATCTCGGCCCAGCGAGGGATGTAGTCGCAAGCGGAGACCGCGGCTTCTCTGGAAATGGGCTGACCTTCCATGTGGTCAATTTTACGGTCAGTTTCGTGAGGACTTGGCTGTGAATTAACGTCGATGAAAATGACGTTTAACAGGAAGTAAACGTTCAGATATTTATATTCATTCTCATTTGTTTGCGTGTCGCAGAAAACCCCGGAAACATGTCAGCGCGAGACAGGCTGCTAGCAGTTGCGGCCCCCGTGTGACATCGCCCCATGCCCGGCATCTGAAGCGAGCGCAAACGTTCCCTCCGCACGACGCACACCCTGCACCCGGTGCCGCGGCACGATATCGTCGAGAAATCCATACTGGGCCCGCAAAGCCAGCGCGTCGAGATCACCCGCCTGAGCGCGATCCCTCACGCAACGCCACCAGTCAGAAATATCGCCCCAGCCGGGCGCAGCGAGCGACCCACCAAACTGCTGCACAGCGAGCGCAGAGCACAGCGCGGAAAAGCGGAGACGCTCATCAAGCGGCCAGTTCGCAAGCGTGCCGAGAACGATCGAAGCTGCGAACACATCGCCCGCCCCGGTGGGGTCAATCGCATTCACCGCAACCGCCGGGCAAAACGCTTCCTCACCGCTCAACTGATCGATGGCGTACGCCCCGTGAACACCGTCGGTGACAATCGCCAAGGGAACACGGCGAGAGAGTGCCCGTACCGCAGAGACCGGGCTGTCGGTGCGCGTATAGCGCATAGCTTCCACCGCGTTGGGCGTGAACGCATGACAATGTTCCAAAGGGTCGAGATCGCTGGGATCCCAACGATCAGTCTCATCGAATCCGATATCCGCGAAAATACGCGTGCCGCGATGCGCGAGCTCTCGCCACCAGGTGGTATCCCCGGCTAAATCCACTAAAGCTGTCGCCGCTCGGGGCGCCTGGGCGATATTTGCGGTGAGCGAGGACGGAAGATCATGCCCATGCGTCACCATCGCTCGATCACCCCCGTAAGCCATCGACACCGTGAGCGAGGAATGGAAATCTTTAAACCGCTGCGACGCGCTGAGATCTATGCGTTCTTGGTCGCGCAGGGTATCCCACATCCAGTCCGCGTAGGCATCGTCGCCGAAACCCGCGGCAAGACCGGTGCGCAGGCCAAGACGAGCCGTTGCGGTGGCGAGATTCGCAATTCCTCCCGGACACGATCCCAACCCCTTGCTCCACAGTTCCTCTCCAGGCCCCGGCATCCGGTCGAGACCGGTAAAAACAATGTCGAAGAAAATCGTGCCGGACAGTAAAACATCGAGCGGCGGATCGGAGTCTTTACGCTGCTGAGCGAGGGGATCCCACGACCAACACGCGGCACAAAACTCCTCGTCGTGCTCGGGCTCATGGCGGGTGGTGGATTGCCTGGGCGATGGCGGCAACGGATGCATGGCGACTCCTTCGCTGCAAAACATCCTGGCACGGTCCTCGGTGATGCGGAAGCCCTGATGAGTGCGGTGATCACTCGCGGCGACTGCGCATTCGGCGGGAATTGGGGGTAACGCGGAGACTATCGTGGAGATGAGCGCCCAGCCGGGTCCACTCGACGGTCTCCTATCCACTCGGAGGTGCACGACCATGCGGCTGACAATTCTTGGCGGCGGAGGATTCAGGGTCCCCTTGGTGTACGAAGCCGTTGCTCGCGGGGCGGCCACCCCCGGCACCGGCGTAGGTATGGGGATTGATGACGTAGTTCTGCACGATGTCGACCAACGCCGACTCACCGCGATCGAACACGTTATCCGCGGCGTGATCAGCGAGCTACCCGAACCGGCACGGGCCCCGCGACTGCGCACCACCACTGACCTTGACGACGCCGTCTCAGGAGCGGACTTTATTTTCTGTGCGATCCGGGTCGGTGGCGCTCAGGGCCGGACTGTGGACGAACGAGTGGCGATGAACCTCGGGCTTTTGGGGCAGGAGACGATCGGCCCCGGAGGGCTCGCTTACGCCCTGCGCACCATCCCGGTTGCCCACCACCTAGCGCAGACCATCGCGAATCGCGCACCAAATGCGTGGGTCATAAACTTCACGAACCCCGCGGGCATCGTGACCGAGGCGATGCAGGCCGTTCTCGGCGACCGCGTCGTCGGTATCTGCGACACTCCGATTGGACTCGTGCGCCGGGTTGTGCGGTTGCTGGACTTGGACCTCGTCGCTGAAGCCGAACGGATCGACTATGACTATGTGGGCCTGAACCACCTGGGATGGCTGCGCGGGGTTCGGATTGACGGTGCCGATGCCCTCCCCGGGATTATTGCGGACGACGCTGCCCTGGATGCGATCGAGGAGGCGCGGCTCATCGGTGCCGACTGGGTCCGAGCCGAGGGCGCCCTACCCAACGAATATCTGTATTACTACCTCTTCGCCGAGGATGCGCGCCGGCGGATTGCGGCGGCTGACACTACTCGCGGCGAGTTCCTGCTCGCGCAGCAAGGACATTTTTACGACGCCGTTGCCCGGCGCATCGATACTGGTCAGGCCGGTGTGGCTGATGATGTCTTGGCTGGTGGGTGCTGTGATAGCCCGCTGTCGCTGTGGCGGCGCACCTTGCGCCAGCGCGAAGCCACCTATATGGCCGAATCCCGTGAGCAGGATCAGCAACGTCGTGAGGAAGACATCGCGGGAGGGGGCTATCAGGAGGTTGCGCTCAGGCTCATGAATGCCATCGCGACGGGGCAGAAAGCCCGCATGATTCTCGACGTCGCTAACGGTTCACTGGGTTTTGCTGACGGTTCACTGGGCGATAACGGGTCATCCCGCAGCGCTAGTCCAGTGGGTGGCGACCGCGTTGTGCCCGAACTGCCCGCCGACCTGGTCATTGAAGTGCCGTGCGATGTGGACGCTGATGGAATCCATCCGCGGGCGGTGGGGCCGGTGAGGCTCGATCACCTAGGGCGCATGGCTCGTCTGCGGGCGAGTGAACGGCTCATCATGCACGCCGCACTCACGGGTGATCGCGAACGTGCCTGGCAGGGTTTTTCCTGTCATCCGCTGGTGGATTCTCCTCGGCTGGGACGCGCTCTGCTGGAGGGGTATGAAAAGGGGCACCCGGAGATTGCGGCACTGCTGCGGTCTGCATCGACGTCGCATACGGCGACTGGCCCCCGTGACCTGGGGTAGGTGCACTGCGCCGAGAACAGCCGTCCCCTTAGGCGGAGGTTGGCCCATCCTCCGCGAGGGCATCTAAGAGTTCGCTAACAGATGGGTTGGTCAGTACTCGCTCGCCCACCAAAACCGTGGGAACCAGTTCGTTACCGTTTTGGATGGAGCGCAGATAGGCTGCGGCCTCGTCATCCTGCCAAATATTTACCCAGGTGACGTCTTTGCGGGTACCGCGAAGCGCCATCTGTAGGCGGTTGCAGTATGGGCATGCAGGCTGGAACAAGATGATGGCGTGGTGGGGGCCCTTGCGCTCCATGGCCTGGGCGAGCGGGGTGTGCTGGCTTCGGTGCGCGGGGGATACCCAGTACGACATGAAGAGGAAAAAGCCCGCCACGACGATGGCGCCAACCGGTTGCATGCGGAACAGCAGAACCCCGAAGACGATGGCAAGCGCAATGAACACGAGCGATCGAGCCCACCGCCTGATGGAGTGGGACGAGGATTCACGGCGTGCGGACGCAGAACGGTCGTGGTACTCGGAAGAAGCGGTCATGGCCGAAGCGTAACCGGCGAATCCGAATGGCAAAAGGGCGAGTCTGCGAGGGGAAGCCGAAACCGGTGGGTTTAGTGCGGGTTGCCGTCCCAACGGCCGAGCACGAAGTCAGCGCATGCCTCGGCGTGGGAGTGCATGGAGTCGATGATGGGCAGCGGAGAGCATTCGTCGGTAATCAGGTGCTCGATTTCGGTGCAGCCCAAAACGATGGCTTGGGCACCGCGTTCTTTGAGACCTTCAATCATGCGGATGTAGTAGGCGCGTGAGGCATCGGTGACGGTGCCTTTGGTGAGTTCGTCGAATACGACCCGGTCAATGTCGGCGTGTTCGCAGGCGGGAGGTACCAGGGTGGTGATGCCGTGCTGGGCTAGCCGGTCCGTGTAGAAGGTCTCGCCCATCACCCATTTGGTTCCGATCACGCCGACGGTGGTGACCTCTTTGCGACGCGCTACAGCAGCAATGGCATCGCAAATGTGAAGGAGTGGAACAGTGACGGCGGCTTGGACGGCGGGGGCTGTGCGGTGCATGAGGTTGGTGGCGATGACGACGGTCTCAGCGCCCGCCTGTTCGAGTCGGCGTGCAGAATCGGCGAGTATTTTTTCGGCTCCGGGCCAGTCTTCGGCGACTTGGCATGCTCTCACTGGTTTGAAGTCCAGGGATTCGAGCAAGATCGGGGCGCTGTAGTGACCGCCAAGTTCTTGGGCGACGATCGTGTTGATGATGCGGTAGTACTCGATGGTGGAGTACCAGCTCATTCCGCCGATGATGCCGATGGTGCGCATGGTTTGCCTTTCGGGATGCACGTGGGTCCTGCGCGGACGGCGGGTCTAGGTGCAAGATCGCGCGTCCGTAATCCATCGTGACCGACGACAGCCCGCTTAGCAATACCTGTAATACTTGAAACATACATAAGCAATACCTTTGACTGTCGGGGTACTATATCCGTGTGGATCCTCGACGTCTTCTTATTTTTCGTACCGTTGTGCGCAACGGCTCCATCGGAGCGGGCGCACGTGAACTGGGGTGGACCCAGCCCGCCGTCAGTCAGCACCTCACCGCGCTGGAAAAGGAGGTGGGGACGCAACTCCTGCTGAGAAGCTCCTCAGGTATTACCCCCACTGAAGCGGGACGCCGTTTGCATGTTCATGCAGAAGCTATTGCCGCGCAGCTGCGCACTGCCGACGAAGAAATAGCAGACTTACTCGCCTTGCGCCGGGGCAGTGTTCGCTTTGCCGCCTTCCCATCAGCCGCCGCGACCATATTTCCCCCCGCGATTGCGCATGTCTCCTCCCATGCCCCCGGGGTCGAGATCACCTTCGATGAACTTGAGCCGCCCGATGCGATTGCTCGTCTACTCGGTGGCGAGCTCGACCTCGCCGTGATCTTCCGCTATTCGTGCACCGACATCGAATGCGAGGGGACGCTGGAATGGACGGAACTGATGGACGATCCGGTGCTGCTTGCGATGCCCGCCGATCACCCACTCGCGGACAAAGACGGGCTGCGTCTGAGCGACCTCGCCAGCGAGCAATGGATTGCGGGGTGTGAACGTTGCCGAGCCCACCTCTTGGAGACCGCCCGCGATGCCGGATTCACCCCGCGTATCCGACATTCCACCGACGACTATCACGTTGTGCAGCGCCTGATCACCCACGGCGCGGGGATTGCGCTCCTGCCGGCGATCGCGCTCGACGCCTACCGCTGTGACCGCGTGGCATTTCGGGCGCTCCCGGAACTGAGCAACCGGACGCTGGGCCTCGTGCACCGTCCGGGAGCTGAACGGATCCCTGCCGTGGCGGCACTGAAAACGGCCCTGGGCGAAGCGGCCCGCAACCACAGCCGCCAAGCCAGCTGAGACAAAGACCGGGGGTGAGGTCCTGATCAGGACCTCACCCCCGGCTATTATCGGCTATGAGTTAGTCGCCGATTTTGTCGATGAGCCAGCTGGATCCCTGCTTCACCATGTGAAACGGAACCGCTAACGCATCTTTTTCATCGGTTTTGACGGTCACGAGGGCTCGACCATCGCCTTGCTTCTGAAGCCTGAACTCCATCTTGTCAATGGAGCTCGCGGCGAATGGCCCCGACTCCCCTTGACGCCCGTAGAGTCCTTCGCATCCGCCAGGCACCTCATCCATGAGTTGGCGCGCTTGGGCGGTGAAGCTTCCGCATGCGGCCTTGGCGTCGTTGCGCATCAGCGCTTCAACGAAGGCTCGTGCGGCGCCCTCTGGTTTCTTAGAGTCCACGGGAACATCCTTTCCGAGGCGTGCGGGCCCAGACACCGTAGGGGCGGGTTTGGTCCCTTCCTCGGGGGCAGGATTAGTGCTCTCCGTGGCGGCCGGAGCTGTGTCCTTCGCTGGTGACGGCGTCGGTGATTCTCCCTGCGCCGAGCAACCGGTGGCAAGGGCCAACAGAACCAGTGCCGTGGCAGCAGCCCGGCGGACTGGTTTGGTCGAACCTGTGTTGAGGTTGATCGATTTGTTGAGGGAGCGTTGCGACATAGTCTGATGCTTCATCGTGATTCCTGAGTATATGGCGATCTAGACTCAGCGTGCGTTGACGGTGAAGGCCTTGAGCGCCACGTTGGTGTTGGACCAGTTCCTTGTGGCATCCGACCACTGGCTGCCATCGCCACTCACGAAGCTCTGGTTGGACTGCGCGGTGGCCCGCGATGCGAATCCCCAGACCGGGCGTTCGAGCGGGATAGAGGCCCGACCGCTGGGAGAGGTGACCTTCACGATCGGTGCGAAGTAGGAGCCTCCGGTGACCGGGACCGGGTTGAAGTTGATGACGTGGTAGCCGGCATCCTTAATGGTGCCTTTTGCAACCGGTTTGAGGTTGCTGTTCATCAGGGACCCGTTCACCTTCGGGTTCACGTAAATCTCGTAGGTGACGCCCGGCTCGGTGGTGTAGAATCCAGCGCCGTTGACGGACTGGTTCTTATCCGAGCTAAACACGTTCGAGAACCAGCTGGTCTTTCCGAAGGATGCGCCGGAGGTCATGCCCAGCGGATCGTACTGGAAGATGTTGTCGCTGGTACCGGTGTTGCGGGTCTTGTAGACGACGTTGTTCTGGCCGACGAACGCATCGTAGTAGGACACGTAGTAGTAGCCCTTATCGCTGCCGGGCCAGTTCGCGCCCCAGCTGTTGCGGACGATCCAGGCACCGTTTCCCGGGGGCGCCTGCAGGAAGTTCGACGCGGAGTAGTTGTCGTCCCAGCCCACGATGGCTACCGCGTGGTTGGACTGACCGTAGCCGGGGTTGTACGAGGCAGCAGTCTTCCGGTTGAAGACGCCATTTTCGTTGCCGTTGATGGTGGTCTCCACGGCGCCCGAGGTGTACACCGCTTCCTTGATCGGATCGAGGTTCGTACCGCGTCTGCCTTGATCGGGAACGTACTCGGCTTCGTAGAGATCCTTAACCCGCTTCAGGCCCTTGGGGGATACGAAGTTCTTGGGCTGGTATGGATCGTCTTTTTCAGCGATCGGGCCGCTCCATCGCGCCAGGTAGGCGGTGGAGATGCTGCGGTTGCCACCCTGCTCGGGTCCCCAGTCAAAACCGTGGGTGTTGCGCATATTGGCTTCGGAGAAGTCCTCAGGATCGCCGGGCATGAGGAAGGATTCGGCGGTGGCCATAGCGGCAAAGGCCCAGCAGGATCCGTTTGGTCCTTGGTTGCGGACGGGGGTGAGTTTGTTGTGCTCGCGAAGATCGTAGCGTTCAGGCAGGTCTTTGGTCGCGGTCACGGAGCGCGTTCTGGTTGCTGAGGTCGCGGTCGTGACGGGGTTCGGGATAGCCGCAGCGCCTTTGCCTTCACGGGTCAGCTGAGCTGCTGTTTTATCGGTGCCAGCCAAGCTGGACTTTTGCCCGGACAAAGCCATCCGGGTGACTTCAGCCGTGAACTTGGGGTTGACAGCGTTAAGCGTGACCCCCTGGGCTTTATGGTTGGCGTCTTTGACGGGTGATACTGCTTGGTCGGCGGACGCGGCGATAGGCATCAGTCCGGACGCGATCATGGTTCCGGATGCGGCCAGAGCCAGCGCGGTGGACCTTAGGGTTTTCTTCACTGGGGTTCCTTCAGCGAGATTTTAAGTGGGGACATCGGGTGTTCGCGCAGCGGTGCGCTCTCTACGGTATATAGCACACAGAGTGCGGGACACGGTTTACACGAGGGATGTTTTATTTTTTAAATAAGACCTCCATTTCGAGGTAAATAATGGGCATTCCCCAGTGTATGACTTTGAGGATAACTGGGTGGGAGAGGGCTCTCTATGAAATAGAGGGTACGACGGAATCTACTTCACGAAAACCGGCCCAAAGTTCGGAAGTTTTTGGCACTAAAGTACGCCTGCGAAAAGACGATATCTACGAGTGTGAGCAATTTGTGACGTGGAGGTTTAGAGCGTTTGATGTTAGGTAACGTGTTGAGATGAGACATGTTTCGCATCGTGAGCCCGGTTGCGAGGATGGTTGCTAAATGTGCATAGAACGACCTTTTCCTCGTTATGTGCAGCATTAGTCAAAGTTGGGTGAACCGCCAATTGGTGGTGATGTATCAAACAGGAATTAGAGTGTCGTGCATTTTTCAACCGTGATGTGCGTGAAACTATTTGCGCTATTAGCAGTAAGTAGCTGGTTTGTTCTTTGTTGGGGGATGTGAGGACGCCTGTCGGTTTTGGTTGTCAAGCTCTACAGGGGGGGGAGTGTCCGTTAGATGCGTCGTACATCACACGGGTGTAGTACGGTCGAGGGATCTAGATAGACGGTTTTGGGCTGTCTATGGTCGAGTTGCCTGGCCCCGGCCACTTCTCGGTCGAGTACACGCCGCCAGCTGTGCGCTGTGCGGCCCGTATCGTAAGGAGCGCGTCATGAAGCTGCGAAATAAGCAATCCAAGAACCGCCATGGATCCTCCCGGCGTCCCTGGGTGACAGCGTTGTTGACCACCGGAGCAGTGGCCGCCGCAGCAGGAATCGGAACTGCGGTAACCGATGCGGACGGGCACTGGTATCGAAATCTGAAGAAGCCGTCCTGGCAGCCGCCACGGATCGCATTCCCGGTGGTGTGGACCGGGCTGTACGGCGCCATCGCCTGGACCTCGACCCGCACTTTAAACCAACTCGATCGCGAAGGCCGAGATAAAGAACGTCGCGCGTTTTCTCGGGCGCTAGGGGCCAATCTCGCCCTGAATGCCGGATGGAGCGTGTTGTTCTTCGGGGCGCACAAGCTGCGCGCAGCCCGGGTGGAATCGGTAGTGCTGGCGGCAAGCTCCGCGGATCTGGTGCGCCGGGTGGGTGCGGCGTCGTCCGGGCGCGGGGTTCTGCTGGCTCCCTATGCCGCGTGGACGGCTTTTGCTGCATACCTGACCCATGACATCACCCGGCGAAATGCGGACTCTCACTCCGGCTAAATGCCCAGACGATCCGGTCGGCATGTATGCGCCTTGAGTGTGAGCCGCATACACACTCGGTGCTGCTTGGCCGGCTCGGATGCTGGCCGACGCCGGGTGGAACCTACGGGAATGCATTCAGCAGGATCTCGGAAAGCTTGCAGATTCTGAGGCGTACCGTCTAAGAACAAAAGCTTGCTCCGACGACCAGTCGCATTCGCTCCGCATCAGTCATGCGCCCAGTGCGCACCACGCCATGAGCGAAAGACCATGCCGCGGATGCCAGACGATCAGCGCGCTCCACCAGCGCGCCGAGGAAGGAACAGCGCCTCATGGCACGCACCACACTCGCCCGTCTCATCGTCACCCAACTACGCGATCTCGGCGTGAAACGCATTTACGGACTGGTTGGAGACTCCCTAAACCCCGTGGTCGATGCCGTCCGCACCACCGACGGCATCGAATGGATTCACGTTCGCAACGAAGAGGCCGCAGCCTTCGCCGCAGGAGCCGAAGCACGGATCACCGGGCGCCTGGCAGTGTGCGCGGGATCCTGCGGTCCCGGTAACACCCACCTCATCCAAGGCCTATACGACGCCCACCGCGACGGAGCCCCAGTCTTAGCCATCGCCTCGCACATCCCCAGCGGAAAGATCGGGACCGGATTCTTCCAGGAAACCCACCCCGAAAAACTCTTCGACGAGTGCTCGAATTTCTGCGAGATGGTGAACTCCGGAACCCACGGAGCAACCATGCTCCACATCGCCGCCCAAACGGCGCTGGCCACCAAAGGGGTCTCGGTCATGGTCCTGCCCGGCGATATCGCCGACGAAGAAGTGGACGCCCCATTTGGCCACACCCTCGTTACCGATTTCGGCACAGTGCAACCCACTGCCTCAGGCGTAGGCGCACTCGCAGACCTGATCAACGAGGCCCGGACGGTCACACTATTTGCTGGCGCCGGGGTCCGCGGTGCCCGCGACGAAGTCCTCGCCTTGGCAGAAAAAGTAAAGGCACCCATCGGCCACGCGTTCGGCGGCAAAGAATGGATCCAATACGACAACCCCTTCGATGTCGGTATGTCGGGACTGCTTGGATACGGTGCCGCCTACGAAGCTATGCATGAAGCAGACCTGCTAATTCTGCTCGGTACCGACTTCCCGTACAGCGAGTTCCTTCCCTCTTCCAACGGCGGACCCAAAGTGGTCCAAATAGATACCGACGGTTCTCGGCTAGGCCGTCGGGTTCCCCTAGAGCTCGGGATACACGGCAACGTGGCGCTCACGGTGCAGGCGGTGCTGCCGCTCGTACACGAAAAAGCGGACCGCTCCTTCCTCAACAAGAAACTGAAGGAGCACTGCAAAGCCCTAGAAGGGGTCGTGAAGGCATACACCCGCAACGTCGAAAAGATGAAGCCCATTCACCCCGAGTATGTCGCGAGTGTGCTCGATGACCTCGCCCGCGATGACGCCGTATTTACCGTGGACACCGGAATGTGCAACGTGTGGGCCGCGCGCTACATCACCCCCGGACCACATCGGCGCGTCATCGGCTCCTGGCATCACGGAACCATGGCTAACGCCCTTCCGCAGGCCATCGGGGTTGCCGCTTCGCATCCCGAACGCCAGGTCATATCGATGTCCGGCGACGGTGGGCTCGGCATGCTCATGGGCGAGCTCCTGACCGTACGCCTGCACGATCTACCTGTGAAGATCGTAGTCTTCAACAACTCAAGCCTCGGGATGGTCAAACTAGAGATGCTGGTCGAAGGCATCCCCGACTACGAAACCGACCATGCCGCCGTCGACTACGCCGCCATCGCCAACGGATGCGGGATTCCATCCGTGCGGATCACCGATCCCAAACGCCTACCGGATGAGCTCGCAGCGGCCCTGAATACCCCCGGACCAATGCTGATCGACGTCGTAACCGACCCCGACGCACTCTCCATGCCACCGAAGATTACCGCCCAACAGATCCGCGGTTTCGCCATGGCATCCACAAAAGTCCTGTTGACCGGCGGTGTCGGAAAGATGCTCGACATGGCGCGCTCGAACATTCGCAATATTCCTCGGTGACAAGCAGCAATCCTCAGCGAGAGCCAGCCTCCCTACGTGAAAAGCAATGGTTCGCCACGAGAAGCTGACCAGGGCTCCTGCCTAAGACGTGGATCAGGGCTCCTGCCCTAAACCGCGGACCAGGGCTTTCGCACTGAGGATGCCGTCAAGGACGTCGCCGAGGACGTCGCCGAGAATACGCCGCGAAAAGGCTGGCCGGGGCGCGAGCTGAACGTCAAAAGCGAGCGCGCCCCGACCGGAGTCAAGATGTTCCATGCGTCCCACTTGACGTCGGTCCGTTAAGGAAAACCGGGTCGCTGCCGGGCTTAGAGTGATTTAGCCCGTTGTTTGGTGTGCGAAATCATGGGCCTTGCGACTGTACGGTTGCGCGGAGATCGGTAGAGTAATGAGGTCAAACGCGTTGTAACGCCGTTTGGTGCCATCCCCACCCTAAGAAGCGTCACGCCGATGGCGTGAAGGCGCCAGGCTGACCTCAAGGAGATAGGGCGACCGTGACCATCGAAGACTTCTTCCGATTGACGCTGCGTCATATCGGAATACTGATCGGCTCGATAATCGTGTGCCTTGCGGCGTCATATGGGATGTTTTCCCTGCGCACGCCCGTCTATCAAGCTAGCGCCCTCGGCTACGTCTCGGCCAACGGAGGCACCGACAGCAACGGTAACCCGGTGACCCAGGCGAGCGGCAATATGCAGCTCCAGCAGGACAAAGCACAGTCCTACCTCCCGCTGTTCACCACCCGTGCCGTCGGTGAGGGAATTGTTAAGCGGCTGGACCTGGCCGATGCAAGCCCAGACGCTATCGCCGGATCCTTGAGTGTGACGGTTGCGCCGTCAGCACCCGTGATCACGGTGACGGCCCCGGCAGCAACCCCCGAGCAAGCCCGCGATATCGCCAACGCGGCCGTAGAGTCAGCCGCCGCTGAAGCCCGGAAACTGGAAGTCGGCAGCGACAATCCCAATGCACGACCGATTGTGGCGCTCGTTCCATATCAGACGGCACTGACCCCCGGCGCCCCCGTGTCGCCAAATTTGAAGAGCTACCTCGGTGTCGGTCTGATCGTCGGAATCGTGCTTGGCTACGCCATCGCCTGGCTGCTACATCGCTCCGATACCCGCGTGCGGTCAGTGGAAGACGTCTCCAGCCACTTCGACCTTCCCGTGCTCGGCGTGATGCCAGCAATGAAAGATATGAAGCGCTCCGCCGGCGAAGCACTGCCGGAGCCCACCCACTTCGCCGTCAAAGAATCGATCCGCAAACTACGCACAAACCTGCGGTACCTCAACGTCGATAATCCTCCCCGCGTGATCGTCGTGACCTCGGCAATTCCCGCCGAAGGTAAATCCACCGTGGCAGGTAACCTCGCCCGAGTGCTCGCCCGGTCCGGGCAGAAAACCCTGCTGATCGACGCCGATCTTCGTCGCCCCGTCGTGTACGAAGAATTCGGACTCGACGGCTCTCTCGGACTGACCCAGCTGCTGTCCGGCGCTGCAGGGCTCGACGACTGCCTGATCCCGTCGAACGTGCCGAACCTTCAGGTACTGCCCGCCGGTCAGATCCCGCCGAACCCCAGTGAATTGCTGGGCTCCCACCGCATGGAATCCCTGCTGCGCGAACTGCGCAAAGAGTACTTCATCGTGATTGACGCGCCCCCGATCCTCCCCGTGACCGACGGTGTGCTGCTAGCCCGCCACGCCGACGGCGCCATCCTCGTGATCGGAGCCGGTAAAGCCCGGCGCGAAGTGCTCAAGCGTGCGGTGGATCAGCTGCGCACCGTGGACGCCAAAGTCCTCGGCGCGGTCATCAACCAGGCCTCCACCAAGTTCGTGAAACGTCTCGCGTACGGCGACGCCGAATACGGCTATGGCGTCTACGGTTACAGTGCCTACGGTTACGGCTCCGGGTACGTTAAAGGCTCAGGCCGCAAGCGGGGCGGATCCGATTCCCACGCGGAAACCGATGTTGAAGTGATTCCCGAGGTGGAACCAGTTCTCGCCGCAGAGGCCGGATCGGAGCATCGTCGGGCCAGCGGACGTCGTGCCGATGTCTCAGCGCGAGCCACCCATGCCCGGCCCAGTACGGACAGCACCGAGGTTTAACGTGGACATTACGGTGATCGTGCCCGTATACGGCCCGGCTGACGAAGCCCTACCCCTGCTTCGGGCGGTCGCCCACACCAATCCGCCGGTGCGCACGATCGTCGTAGACGACGCCTCCCCGGTTCCTGTCAACAGCCATGAACTGCCGGCATCGGTTGAGATCGTGCGGCGAGACCGCAACGGTGGATTCGGGGCGGCGGTCAACACCGGACTCAACCTGGTGCGCACCACATACGCCCTGGTTCTGAACTCCGACCTGACGATCCCAGACGGTTTCATTCCGAACCTTCTGGCGCACGCGAGCCCATTTCAGCCCGCCGTGATCGGGCCACGGGCCGTTGACCCGCACGGGCGCTCCGCATATTCGGGCCGCTATTGGACCACCACCAGACAGCAGGTGATCGAATGGCTGGTCCCGCTTGCTTCTCAACGCCACCGCGCGGTACTCCACGAAGCCGTGGGACACGACGTTCGGGCAGACCGCGCCCACGGACTGGTCCCGGTTGACTGGGTATCCGGTTGTGCCATGCTGCTGCCCGTGGAACAGGTGCGTGAGGTGGGCGGGTTCGACGAGGAGTACTTCATGTACTGCGAAGAAGTCGACCTGCAAAAGCGGCTGGCTGAGCGCGGGGTTCCCGCGCTCTTAGATGCAGATCTGACCGTGGTGCATGAAGGAGGAGGCTCCTCCAGCTCTGAACGGCGCCGACGCTGGCTAGTCGCAGCCCGGGATCGGTACGCCCGCAAATTTGGTCGGCCTCGTCTGCTTCGGCTCGGTCTGCTGAGTGCGACCGGAGTGAATCTGCTGTGGAATCTCGGGCGGCGAGCAGCGGGCCGCGCCGTGGATCCGCTGGCGGTCGCACGCTTCGAGGTGTCTCTCGTGCGCGAAGCGGCAAGGAGTGCCCGGTGACAACGACGCGACGGCTCATGCTGGTCACGCCAAACTTTCATGGATACTGGCGCAGTATTCACGAGGCGTTAGAACGGATCGGGCACCAGGTAGTAACAATCCGCTACGACGAATACGCCGGGGTCGCAGACAAAGTGCGGCTCAAGCTCGCGGTGGAATTGCCGGAGCGGCTGGGAGCGCACTCTGCGAGAGTGGCCGAACGCAGGCGTATCACAGCCCGGGTGCGGCTGGCAGTGCAGACAGTGCGCCCCGACGGCATCATCGTGATTAAAGGTGACCTGCTGGATGACACCTTCTGGCAGCTGCTGGATGAGCATCGCATCCCGCGCATCCTGTGGCTCTACGACGACCTGCACCGACACGACTACACCACGGAATTCTTGCGCCACATCGGGCCGGTGCTGTCCTACTCCGCGCAAGAAACCGAGATGCTACGCGCTGAGCACGGTGTGGATGCCACCTTCATTCCCAATGCGTTTGACCCCTACCGCGCTGAACCAGCTACTCAGCGCACAGGTGAGATCGTGTTTGTCGGCGCCAGCTATCCGAACCGAGTCGAGCTATTAGAAGGCCTAGCGCAGCGAGGACAACCAGTCCATGTGTGGGGGAGGGACTTCTCCCGGCACCCCCTGGACCGACTGCGCACCTGGTCCTGGTCTCGTCCAGCGCTTGAGGCCTCGCGCGATGTGCCCTTAGACGAGGCATACCGGATCGGGTCCCGCGCCGCCGCGGCAGTCAACATCCACGGACTGCAAACGGGCCACGCCATGCGTACCTTTGAAGTGCCCGGTATGGCAGGGGTGCTGCTCGTCGATCGCGACGACGTGGCGGACTTCTACGACGTCGGCGAGGAAGTCGCGGTATGGCACAGCATTGACGAGTTAGATGACCTGTGCACCCGTGCCCGGACAGACCGACCCTGGGCAGACGGGCTCCGTGAACGAGGCCGGCGTCGAACCCTTGCCGAGCACACCTTTGATCACCGGATGCGGAAGGTGGATGAGCTATGGGACTGAACCACCCCCGGGATATGGACGCGTGGCGACGATGGGAGGCGTCCCGACATCGTCTGCGGCGGGCTAAACACGCGCTCGCCGATCGTGTACGCCGTTCGGAAGCAGATCGCGCACCAGCCCGCTGGCAAGTGTTTACCCGCGAAGGAGTCGGTGCTCCCATCCTGGTGGCAATTGACTCCCTGACACCAACCTCGAAGGCTGCGCTGCTGGACTCCCTGGCATACCTGCGCTCGGGCGTGCTGGTGGTGGCCCCCGCAACCCTTCCGCTAAACCGCGCCCTGGCCGATGCAGCGGGCGGACAGCGACCCACCTCCCACCTCATCGACGCCACCCCCGAAGAGCTCGCGGCAGCCGTTGACCAGGCCGGAGGAGCCAAAGCGGTCGTCTCCCTGGGGCACCACCTTCCGGTGGGGGAGCTCGTGCACAACCTCGCCCGCTCCCGATCATGGCCGTCATACGTGGTGCAACACGGTGCGCTCACCCCGTACACGCCGCCTCTGCCGCAGGACACCACCCTGCTGGCCTGGTCCGCAGCCGACGCTGACTTCTGGACGGTAGGGCGCCACGATGTGCGCAGTGTGGTGGTCGGTTCCCAACTGCTGTGGCAGGCCGGTCACCGCCCGCATGAAGGATGGATCGGTGAAGCCCCGGTATTCCTCGGGCAGATGCACGGCATCGAACTTCCGCGTCGGCTCATGGGACGCGCCGCCTTGCGGTTTTGCCGCGATAACGACGCCGCCTACCGCCCCCACCCCTCAGAAAAAGACATCGCCTCCCGGCTGCGTCTGGACATGTGGAAACGGTTCGGACTACAAATCGCCCCCACCGACGTGCCACTCAGCAAACTCGACCGCCCCGTAGTGGCCGTGTTCTCCACGGGAGTGTTGGAATCTGCGGCACGCGGCATCGCCTCGTGGGTGTATTGCCCCGGCGCACCTGCGTGGGTGCGCGAGTTCTGGGACCGATACAACATGCGCGCTTGGGGCGGTGAACCCACTTCCGCCCCAGTGATCCCCGAAGATGAGCCCGCGGTCAGCGTCGCCCAGATCCTGGATGGTCCCGAAGCGCTGGATACGCATCGGACATCTGGGCAGGATATAATGGTCGATCAGGGCAAAAGAGGTGAGTCCGTGTCGAACGGGCCCTCCGGGCGCGGGCAACGGCCCGCCGGAAAGGACCAAGCGTGACGATCCTCGTCGTGATCCCCGCCCGCGGCGGGTCCAAGGGCATACCCCGCAAAAACCTTCTGCCAGTTGGGGGTAGGCCCCTGATCGCATGGACGATCGAGCAGTGCCTAGCGGCGGCCCCAGCAAGTGATCTACTGGTCACGGTCTCCACCGAAGACACCGAAATCGCGAACGTCGCCCGAGCCCACGGCGCGCATGTCATCCAACGCCCCGCCGACCTCGCGCAGGACACCACCCCGACCGAACCGGTGATCCTGCACGCCATGGACGTGGCCGAATCTCAGGGCATCGACCTGGAAGCGGTCATGTTGCTGCAAGCCACCTCACCGGTGCGGCTTCCCGGAACCCTAGATCGGGCGGTAGCCCAATTCCGCGACACGGGCTGTGACAGTTTGGTCGGTGTGCTGCCAGAGTCGCCATTCTTCTGGCATCTGCCAGAGAGCGACGGTCAGCAGCCCCGCGCCGACTACGACTGGACGGCTCGACCGCGTCGCCAGGAACTCACCCCGCATCAGCTCACCTATTTCGAGAACGGCAGCCTGTATATCACCTCCCCCCGCATCTACCGCGAGCAGAAAAACAGGATCGGCGGCCAGATCTCGCTGTTCGTGCTGGATGAACTCGAAGGCGTCGACATTGATACCCCGGCGGATATCGCCGCCGCCGAACAAATGCTTGCTCGCACAGGATGGAACCCCGCCTCATGATTCTCGACCGCCAGATCGCCCCCTACACGGTGTCGGCTCAGGACACTGCGCTGCACGCATTGCGTCGCATCAATGAGAACCAGGCGCGGATTGTTTTCGTGGTCGACGAACATGGCACCGTTCAAGGCGCCCTCACGGACGGCGACATGCGCCGCTGGCTCATCGCCCACGACCAACCGGATCTCTCCGCCCCCGCTCTGCAGATCGCTAATCGGTCGTTTGTGTCGGTGGCTGAAGGCACCCCGTTGGACGAGATGCAGGCCATGACGCGCCCGGGCCTGGATCGCATACCGGTGCTAGATGAGCGAGGCCGAATGGTCGCGGTCGCCACCACGGAAAAGATGACGTTGCGAATCGGTCGCCACATCGTGGGTCCCGGCCACCGGTCCTTGCTGATCGCTGAAATCGGGAACAACCACCAAGGCGATGTCGACCTCGCCAAGCGTCTGGTGGACCTCTGCGCGCAAGCGGGCGCGGACGTGGTCAAGTTCCAGCTGCGCGATATGGCAGCCCTGTATCGGTCCGGCGGTAGCTCCAGCTACGGAGAAGATCTCGGACCGCAATACACCATGAACCTGCTGGCAAAGTATTCGCTTAGCGCTGACGACATGCTGCGAGTGCTCGACCACTGCGCTGCCCGCGACATCGACGCGATCTGCACCCCCTGGGATATTCCGTCGGCCAATGTGCTCCATGACTACGGACTGCCAGGCTTTAAGATTGCCTCTGCCGACCTCACTAACCATGAGCTGCTGCACCACGTTGCGGGAATGCATCGTCCGATGATTATTTCCACCGGGATGAGCACCGAAGCGGAAATCCGCGACTCCGTGAACCTGGTGCGTTCGCACGGGGCACCGTATGCGCTGCTGCAATGCCAATCCACTTATCCTGCGCCGTACAAGGACGTTCACCTGCGGTACATGGACCGGCTGGCGCAGATCGGCGAGTGCCCGGTCGGCTATTCGGGCCACGAACGCGGCTGGCATGTGCCGATTGCTGCTGTCGCCCGCGGCGCCCACATCATCGAAAAGCACGTGACGGTCGATAAATCCCTCGAAGGCAACGACCATAAGGTGTCCCTGCTCCCAGACGAATTTGCCCAGATGGTGCAGCAGATCCGCGATGTGGAGCTGGCGCTGGGAAGTGACCGGCCCCGCGAAGTGACCACGGGTGAGCTGATGAACCGTGTGAACCTTGCGAAGTCCTTGGTCGCCACACGGGATCTTGCGCCGGGAGATGTGATCGCTGAAAGCGATGTGACGGTGAAAAGCCCTGGCCGTGGACTGCAACCGAACCGCCGCGCCGACCTGATCGGAAAGGTTGTGCACCGCACGGTCGCAGCCGGGGACTTCTTCTATCCCGGCGATTTAGTCGGTGAAGCCAGCACCGTTCACGAGTACTCGTTTAAACGGCCGTGGGGTCTGCCCGTGCGCTACCACGATGTGCGCCCGCTGCTTGAGGTCAGTGCCCCAGACTTCCTGGAATTCCATTTCTCCTACCGCGACATGGAAGCGGACCCGCATGCGATCTTCGCCCCGGGAGAAAAACTTCCGCAATTCTTCACCACCCATGCGCCGGACCTGTACGCCGGGGATTTCCTGATCGACCTCGCCAGCCCCGACGAGGGAATCTGGGAACGGTCGATCCGCGAAGTGCAAAACGTCATCGACATTACCCGGCAGCTGCGTGAACACTTCACCTGCGAGCAGGACCCCGTAGTCGTAGTGACCATGGGCGGTTTCTTGCCGGACCGGCATGTTTCGCTCGACGAGCGCTACCCCATGTACGAGCGCATCCAGCGAGGCTTGGAGCGCTTGGATGAGACGGGTGTGCGACTGACCGCCCAAACTTTGCCGCCGTTCCCGTGGCTGATGGGTGGCCAGCAGTTCCACAACCTGTTCATGGATCCCGAAGACACCGTGTGGTTCTGCGAGAAATATGGACGCCGCCTCACCTTCGACGTCTCCCATTCCAAGCTCGCCGCGAATTTCGCGGGCCGTCCGTTTAGCGAATACGTGGACTTAATGGGCCCCCACATTGAGCATCTGCACATTGTCGACGCCGTCGGTGTCGACGGTGAAGGTGTTCAGGTGGGCAACGGCGAAGTGGACTTCAGGGATCTAGCTGAGCGCCTGGCCGTCCATGCTCCTCACGCCTCCTTCATCCCCGAGATTTGGCAGGGTCACGTCAATAACGGCGAAGGTTTCTTTATCGCTCTCGACCGACTCCGGGCATGGCTGTGACCACTGCCGGTTCTGGTGTGCATCCGTCTGATCCGGGGGCAGATGTTCCCGATCCGGAGGTGCAGACCGCTGATGTAGGTGCGCACAGCCCCGATTCGCAAGGCAATTTCCGGATACGGACTGCCTTGTGGGTTGCTCCCGTCGCGGAGCTGGGAGGTGTTGCGCGGCACGTCCTGGATGTAGTGAAGACGGGGATTCCTGGATGGCGCGTGATTGTCCTATGTCCTCCCGGGCCGCTCGCCGAGGCGATCCGTGCGCTCAACGGAGCGGTGATCACCGGCCAGATTGGTCCCGGGTGCGCAGGAAGCAGCAAGGCGAGTGCTCAGGCATCCATCGCCACGTTGAGACGAGTGGCAGCCAGGCTGCGCCCCGACATCGTGCACACCCACCTCGCGTTCGCGGACATCGTGGCCGTCCCGGCCACCTTCGGCCTGCGCACCGCCGTCGGCACCCCCATCCGGTGTGTAAGCACCGAACACGGCATCGCGGCAGATTCACGCCTGTACAACGCATCGCTGCTCACCTCAACAGCGAAACGTCTAGCCCACACCATGCGCCTGCGCCGGTTTTCCTGTGTGATTGCGGTGTGTGAGTCTACTAAACGCGAGATTTTGCGCCAGTGGGGATACGGGCCGGGTATGCCGCCGGTGCTGGTCATCCCCAACGGCGTTGACCACCCCGACCCGGCACCCGTGCCGGCTACTGGCCTGCGAGTGCTGTCTCTAGCCCGCCTATCTCAGGAAAAACGCATTGACCGGGTCATCGAGGCCATTGCTGCGGTGCGCCAAACCCATCCTGAGGTGCGGCTGACGGTGGCGGGAATCGGCGAACGCGAACACTACCTGCGCGACTTGGCTGCACGGTTGGATCTGCAGGGCGTAGTTGACTTCCCCGGGCACATCGATGCCCGCTCGGCGTTGCTCGATCACGACGTGGTAGTGCAGTTATCCGCCTGGGAGAACTGTTCCTACACCCTGCTCGATGCCGTCGCCTATGGCCTCGGGGTCGTGGCAACCCCGGTGGGTGGCAACCCGGAAATTGTGCCGGATCGATGCTTGGTCCACGCCGACGACACCGCCACGGTCGCTGAACGCCTCATCGCGCAGGGGCTCGACCTCTCGGCCAGGCCCTCCCCCACCTCCTGGCGCTGGACCCGGGCCGCTATGTGCGCTCGGCTCAGCGAAGAGTACGACAGATTGACAGGTAGATGGCAAATAGCTCCGTAACGCTTACCGGTTCCCGCGAAACTTTCGCCCGCGCGGTCAGTGATCAGGCACACCGTACCGTCGGTATCATTCGTATTCCCGAGTTCATCGGCGGCCTGCTGCTGGTGACCGACGGCGTAAACCTCCCCGAGCTAAATTTCCCGCTGTCCCTTGTCGGAGTTGGACTGCTCGTGGTCACAATGATCGTGAGGGGCAGCCAGCGTAGCCTCGGTCGTTTCTCGGTAGCCCCCGTCATTTTTGCGCTCGCGCTGTGCTTTGTGGTGGCGGTCTCGATTACTACGGATCACTCGGCGCTTGCTAGTGACTGGGGACGGCGGGCACTGCGCATCGGGGCACTGCTTCTGTTCGCGTTCTTAGCGGCCGAGGGACGAATGGATCTGCGATCCCTTCTTAAAGGTCTGTTCGTCGGGCTTATCGCCAACACTGTGCTGTTTTATGTCGGCGTCGCCCCGGACGAATATGGCGGCTACCTCACTGGGTATCTTCAGGACAAAAACAAGGCTGGCCTGTTGTATTCCTGCGGCGGTCTGCTATTGCTGCTTTTGGCTAAAAGCAGGTGGCAGATCACGGGTGTGGTGGTATTTCTCGCCGCAACTACCTGGCTGACCGGTTCGCGTACCTCTTTGACCGGTTTGCTGGTTGCGTTCGTGTGGATGCTGCTGGTGACGCGGTGGAGCAAGTGGCCTCGGATAGTGGCCGCGGTCGTCATCATGCTGGTCGTGGATTTCGTGGAACAAAACTTTGCCCGCGTCGGCGAGTTCGCTAGCAGGCTCGGTTCGGACGAGCTGCGTGGTCGCATTGACGCCGCAGCCAGCCTCAAAACCGCGGCGTCACCCCTCCAAGGCCGTGGCCTGGGGGAAGCGTATGTGATCATCGATGACAATAAATGGTTCTACCACAATTCGTATTTGTCTTTGCTGGTCGAAGGGGGCTGGATCTACGCGCTCGTGATTGTGGGGGCCACCGTCATCATCGGGTTCGGGCCGCTTCGTGACACCCTGTATACCCGGGAAATTCGCATTGCAGAAGGCGCGATGGCTTGTCTCATGGTGTGCGCGTGGAAGCTCGGCGAAGTGTTCCTCACCAATACCTGGGCGCTGGTGCTGATGGTGAGCATGGTGACTGTTTTGATGAGGGATCGCGGAGTGAGTTGGGATGAGGTGTCCGTGTTCAACCCGCGGCTTAGCAGAGCCCTGCGCAAAGCGCAGAAGATGCCCGCGTCCTCCAGCGTGCCATGGAGGCATTCGTGAGTGCGATCGCGATTGCCGCAAATAACGGCGACATCGGCGGTGGTGAAGTGATGCAGCTTCAGATCGCTGAGGCTCTGCGCGCTCTTGGGCATCAGGTGTTGGTGGTGGGTCCATCGACCCCGGGAGACCTGGTGGCGGCTGCTGCCGAGCGCGGTTTCGATACCCGCGTCATCGCTTGCCGTGACCGCCGCACCTATATGGCCGGTCTTGCCTGGTGGAGGATGCGGAACCCGGGTATTGGGCTGTGGTGCAACGGGCTGGTACCGGCCATGGCGACCGCCGGCATGGGTCCGAGGATTGTGCATTTGCACCGGATCCCCGACCGTGTACAGAAACCGGCTGTAGTCCTTGCTCAGCGCGGCGCGGCACGTGTGCTTGTGCCGTCCCGGGCAATGTCCGACGTGATCTTCGGTGCCAGTGTCTTTGAAAACTGGACTCGCGACATTCCCTTCGCCCCGGGCGAGTGTGCCCCGATTCAACCATCCTCGGGTGAAGCATCATCTCGTGGGTCCACTCCAGGTGAGTTGCTCCCCGGTAAGCCGTTCTCGCGTCAGCTTTCCGGGCGAGGAGCCGCGACGAGGCCACTGACTATCGGGTTCCTTGGGCGTCTATCCCGCGATAAAGGTGTCGATGTTTTTGCGCGCGCCATGCGGCAGTTCCACGCCGAATACCCCGAGCAGTGCCGAGTATTAATCGCCGGAGAGTCACGCTTTACGGACGCTGAGGATCGGCAGGTGGTCGCCCATGCGCTCGCTGACATCGACGGCATTGCGGAGCGAGTCGGCTGGATCCGCCCCGAGGACTTCTTCCGCCAGGTCGACATCGCGGTATTTCCGTCAGTCTGGACGGGGGAGTCCTTTGGCCTGGTCCTCGCCGAAGCGATGGCAGCCGGGGTGCCATTCCTGATCAGTGAGATTCCACCGTTTCGGGAAGTCGCAGGGGCACATCACAGGTGGAGTGCCCCCAAAGGTGACGCGGAGACGATTGCGCGGACAGTGCGCCAGATGGCGTGCGCCGACCACCTCACCGATATCCGCCGTGCCCGGGCACGCTGGGAAAAGAAGTATTCACCGCAGGCGGGGCTCGAACGAGTGGACCGGTTACTGCATGCGCTCAGACAGGAGAGAACTGCGTGAGCACTCCACGAACATCCGTGATCGTACCCTCGCGCGGAGGAGCTCATCGCCTCCCGACCGTGTTCGACGGTTTCGCACAGCAGACGGACCCCGACTTTGAAGTGATCATCGTGTTAGACGGCGATATCGACGGGTCCCGCGCGGTGGTGGATGCTGAGCACCGGTTTGCGCTGCGCTGCGTTGAGTTTCCGGAAAACCGTGGCCGGGTCGCGGCTTTAAACGCGGGTTTCGATGCCGCGCAGGGGAGCATTCTGGTCCGCTGCGACGATGATTTGCGTGTGCCGCCCGGATTTATCGCCGCTCACGTACACGAACACGACGACGCCGCTGTCCGCGGGGAGAAAGTCGGCGTCGTGGGACCGACCTTGAACATCTTCGAGAACACCCCCTATGCGCGGGCTTACGGCAGGCGCAACGCGGAGGCGATGCTGAAACATGCCTACAGCAGGCCATCGGGGGAGACCTGGCGGCTATGGGCAGCGAACTGTTCGGTGACTAGTGCCCTATACCGAGAGATAGGCCCTTACGATTCCGACTACCGCTATTACGGATGGGAGGATGTCGATTACGGCTACCGCATCCATTGCGCCGGTCACCTCGTTGTCGTCTCTGGCGGATGCCAGGCTGACCATTTGGGGGCCGCACCGAATCTCACCTCCCGGGCACTGAGGGCTTACCAATCTGGTGCGGCGCGGCGACTGTTTGACGCCAAGCATCCGGAGGCTAGGCTGGCGCCGCCACAACCGGGCTCCGGTATCTGGGGTTTGGGGGTTGGGACGCTTGCGAGAGTCTTGACCGAACAGCGCACTCGACGGGTGGCGACGGTTTTTGATCGCCTGCTCGGTGTGGTGCCGACCCGGGTGGGGGAAAAGCTGGCGGCGCTCGCGGTGGAGGCAGCTTCGGTGGCTGGGTACCGCAGTGCACGGACACCGGAGGTGATTTTGTGACGGGTCCGCGAATTGCCATTGCGCATGACTATCTCACTCAGCGCGGGGGTGCGGAACGGCTCGTGCTCTCGATCTGTCGGGCGTTTCCCCAGGCGCAGGTGCACACCCTGTTCTATGCGCCAGACCAGACCTATCCCGAATACCGGGACATGGATATTAGGGTCTCGCCGTTAAACCGGATCGGGGTTTTCCGTCGTGACCCGCGCCTGGCGTTGCCGGTTCTCGCCGGGGCAGCCTCGGCTCTAAAGATCGAGGCCGATGTGGTGATCGCATCCTCATCGGGTTGGGCGCACGCGTTCCCGACCACAGGCCGGAAGATCGTGTACTGCCATTCCCCGGCCCGGTGGCTGTACCTTCCGGAAGATTATCTGGGTGATGCGTCTCCGTTTGACCCGAAACGGCTGGGGCTTGCGGTGCTGCGCCGCCCGCTCACACGCTGGGATCAACGCGCCGCCCGGGCAGCCGACATGTATGTGGCGAATTCTTCTGTGGTGCGGGAGCGGATCGCGCGGGTATACGGAATCGATGCCCCCACGTTATTTCCGCCGTATTCACCGCTGCTGGTGGACGGCGCTCAAACCGCGTTGCCTGCGATCCCCGGTTTCAATGCGGGCGCCGATTACTATGTCGTGGTTTCTCGCCTGCAGCCATATAAAAATGTTGATCGCGTGATTGACGCTTTCCGCACTATGCCTCAGCGTCAGCTGCTGGTGATCGGTAAGGGTCCGCTGCGAGAGCGCCTGATGGAGTCTGCGCCGGACAATGTTCACTTCGCTGAAGGCCTGAGCGATGCGAACATGCGCTGGGCGTATGCCCATGCGAAGGCGCTGGTCGCAGCGAGTCATGAGGATTTCGGTCTGACGCCGCTCGAAGCTGGAGCACATGGGGTGCCCACCATTGCTTTGCGGGCGGGAGGGTATCTGGATACGGTTCGCGACGGGGTTAACGGGTTGTTCTTTGACCAGGCTGAGGCGAAGGCAATTGCTGGCGCGATACATACTTTTGAACAGCGTGTCTGGAACAGCACCGCGGTTCGTGCTCAGGCGGAAACGTTTGCGGAGTCGCTGTTTATCGACAAGTTACGGCATTGCGTCCGAGATCTGACCAAACCTTAGGCGGCGGCTATGAATGCAGGTAAACATCGTGCATCAGATGGAAACTCGGACTTTCATGAGATGGCTGATACCGACCCGCCCCCTGGTGTCATTGCGTCTGCTCGCCTCGAATCCTCCTCGAAACCAGAAGGGTCTGACCGGGTGCAAGCAGCTACGGGAACATCGATGAAGAGCGCTTCCCCGGGCATGCAGTATCAGGTGAGCGTCATTATTCCCTGTTTTCGCTGCGATGATTTTTTACCCACTCAGCTCGACGCTCTGGCGCATCAGGAGGATGCTCCGCCCTTTGAAGTGCTGCTGTGCGACAACGGTGGCAACCGGGACCTAGCCGGGCTGGTTGAACGCTGGCGGTATGTCTTGCCGGGCTTGCGGATTGTGGATGCGACAGCACGTCGAGGAACTGCTTATGCCCGCAACCGAGGCATGGGTGAAGCTCGCGCTCCTAAGCTCCTTTTTGCCGATGCTGATGACCTGGTGATGCCGCATTGGATTGCGCGCGGGAGCCGTCAACTCGATAAGGCGCCGGCGTTTTCAGGCGGAGCTATTTCGGTGACCGCGGAGCTTATGGAGCAGGGTAGGTCTGCGGTGCTCGATTATGTTCTGCCCCGTGTTGAGCCCGATGATTACGAGCCTTTGTTGAGCGGCTCCCAAGACTATCCGCTGCTGATGGGGTGCAGCTCGGGAATGACCGCACAGTTCGCACAGGCAATTGGCGGATACGATGTCGCCTTCGCGAGCCAGGCGGAGGACAATGACCTCGCTTTTCGCATCCGCAATGCGGGCGTGCCGGTTCTTGATGCTAGCCAGGTGTGCATCGCCTATCGTCAGCGAAAAAGCTCCGAAAAAACATTCCGACAGGGTATGCGAGCGGGACTGGCACATGCTCTGCTGTGCGCCCGACACAATGCCTGGCAGTCATCTCCGGCATACCGGGGCCATTGGGTTTTACGTCCATTAAAGTATGTACTGGAGACAGCGCAATCTCGTTCCCGCTGGGATGCAGATTCGTTCGGTCGGCAAATTGGTACGGCGATAGGAAGGTTAGGTTTTGCGATGGGGCGAAGCATCCCCGCTCCGGAACTTGGAGTAGGAATGGTCCGCGACTCTGTGCCTCATGATTCTGTGTCTCGCGATTGCCCCTCGGATTCTGAGGAGAGTCTGACCGTGGATGATGCTGCGCCCAGCGAGCCGGTGGCCGGCTCTGATGAGGTGACGGTGAGTGTTGTCATCCCGTGTAAAAATGGGGCTGAGGTTATTGGCCGCCAGTTCGATGCGATTCGAGCATCTGAAGATGCCCCGCCGTTTGAAGTCATTCTCGTGGTGAACGGTTCAACCGATGGAACCTGGAATGTTGCCGAGGAGTATCGACGTCAGCATCCGGATTTCCCGCTGCGGATTATTGGCTCGGCGCCGGGGCGAGCGGGCGCACGAAATACCGGGGCGTTGGCTGCCCGCGGAAAGATTCTGGCCTTCTGTGACGCGGATGACCAGGTTTTTCCGCGTTGGCTGGTGGAGCTCACCAACATGGTTCAGCAGCATCACGGCATTGTGGGTGGCCAGATGATGCACACGGTGGTCAACTCGCCCAAGGTGCTTCGCGCCTACGGTATTGACCCGAATGAACCGGACCGTTCGCTGGCGCCCGATCCGCCTTTGGATGATGGGTCTGAGCTGCGCGACGTGGGGGAAGGGAACTTCGCGGTCTGGAAAGATGATTACCTGGCGGTGGGCGGGATGGATGAGTCCTATGAAGGTGGGCTAGAGGGCACCGACTACTGTGTCCGGTCCCACCTGGCCCGGATTCCCATTAACTATTGTCAGCGCGCTCTTATCCATTACTGGCTGCGGAATAATCCGCTGGGATCCTTCCGTCAGCAAAGAGCCCTTGCCCGCTGCAAAATACTTTTCTTTGTGCGCTTTTACAAGAGCGGGCTCTCCTCGGGTGCAAGTCTTAAATGGACTGTGAAGGGCTTTATCAAGTCCGTCCTTGCCCTGCTGCGCTGGAAGTCGTTGTCGGCTGACAAGAGGTTTGCCCTCATGCATGACCTGGGCGGGCATATTGGGTCGCTGGAAGGTCATGTTCTCTACCGGTTCCTGCGGCGGATTCCCAAACGAAAACTGATCCAACGATAGGCCGGTTGGGCTATGTGGTGCTCATTGCGGCTGGGTAGATAGGTGCGAGCCCGAGAGTGGGTTCATAAGAAGGGACTTGATATGGGAATGGGCCTGGGGACTCGCCTGCGCAAAGCCATGTTTCCTTTGGTGATGTCCGATTCTGTTCATGGGCGCCACCGCTGGAAATTGCTCAAGATGCTCGGCGTGCACGGGATGGAAAGCTGCTTTATTCAGCAGCGCTGCATATTTCGCGGGTTTTCCACTCGTATTGGTGAAGGTAGTTATATCAATTACGGTGTCTATTTCGATGATAATGCGCCGGTCATCCTGGGTCGCAATGTCGGAGTGGGTCCGATGACGAAATTTATTACCGCATCGCACCGGCTCGGCCCGTCAGAGCATCGAATATCGGGAGGGTTTGCTGGTGGCCCAATTGTTGTTGAGGACGGCTGCTGGATCGGTGCGAACGTGACTGTTTTGCCGAATGTCACCATTGGGCGAGGCTGCGTTATTGGGGCGGGAGCGGTCGTCACCCGCGATTGTGAGCCGGACGGGTTGTATGTTGGTGTTCCCGCCCGCCGTATCCGCGATCTGGATGTTGAGCCAAAGCCATAAGCTGAGCCCACATCGCAGGCTGAGCCCAATACTGAACGAGCCCTCAGGATAACGGGCCCTCAGTATAAATAGAGAAAGCGCGGACCGTGGGTCTGCCACTAGCATCATGCGTAGCTAAGTCGCCTTTTATATGCCGCGCTTAATGTTGCCTTTTAACCCTGCATTTAATAAGCCACCCTTTACTGTTATACGTAATAAGACGGCCTCTCGGGTCGTAGTGGGATAAGCCGCCCTTCACTGTCGTACCTCATAGGGTGACCGGTCATAACACGGCGGGTAAGCGGCCACGCGGAGGGGCCTGGAGTCACTCAGTCAGCAGGGCTAGCTCGCGCTCCAGTTTCGGTGCCTGGATATCGAGATCACGTGCGATCACCGCGAACCGATGCCGCCAGTCCAGCTGGTGCCGGGCGTGCCGGTGAATTCTCTTCGCGAGGTGTGGGGTCCAGCTATGAGAAGCTTCTGCGACCAGTTGCACACCAGCTGCGGGATCGTCGTGGGGAATGCGGATACTCGCCCATTCAGGAACTAACTGCCGGGCAGCTGACGCGGAAGGAACCGCCCCCACCACTACGCAGCCGTGCGCGAGGGCATCAGTCCACCGGCCCGTCAGATAGTCCTTGGTGGGATGGGTGTAGCTCGCTGGGCTGAGCAGATTGGTAAATGCGAGGACAGCACGGGCTGATCCCAGTGCGCGATGCAGCAGGGTCATCGACTCCTCTTCGGTGCGGCCAAATCCAGGTCGGCCCGCGTAGGCCACCCCGAACTTGTGGGCCAGGGCCGTGATCTCGGCGTCGTGATCCCAGGATTCGGGTTGTCTGCCGACCCGAAGGAGGTCGACTGGGCGAGGGAATGACGTCGCCACATCAGCAACCGACAGGGTGTCCGCGCCCCAGGGCAAGACCCCGATGGTTCCGGCGGCATTGTGCATCCAGTCCGCAACATCGCCATCATCCATGACGTAGAGGTGGTCGTACCATCCGCGGGTCCGGGCAATGCGAGGAATCCGATCAGACCAGAAGCTGTCGATAACCCAGCCGTTGATTGAGGCGTAACGGCGTCTGACCGAATGATCGCGCAAAATGAGATTGAGGGCCTCAGGATTCGGTGCGATGACCAGAAGATGTCGGGTGCCTGAGCGGCGTGGCGGTAAAAACAGGCGGAGTTTATCGGCCGCCGCAATGGGCGACATGTGGTCTAAGCGGATGAGCCGAGCCGGAAGGGTGGACGCGGCGAGCTGGGCCATCATCCCGACGGGACCCCATCCGCCGGTGGACACGCCCTCCACCACGATGTCCAGGCATGGTTGTGCAGTGCCGACAGCATGCGCGCTGTTAAGCGAGGCCGCAGGAGCAGCACTAGGCGGGTTATGAGAAGGGATGCGCGTGGGCGTATGTGGGTTATGAGAAGGGGTGTGCGTGGGCGTGTGCGGGGAATCGGGGTGAGACGAGGTCATAGGGCCCTTCATTTCAGGGAGCCGAGCTCGACGAGCCGCGCGAATGCGGGATTCTGATCGCGCACCTCAGAGAAGGTGCCGATACTGGTGACTTCACCGTGTTCCATAAAGGCAAGCTGATCAACATTCTTCACCGTAGATAACCGGTGGGCGACAATAATGACCGTTAGCTCTCCGTTCAGCGACTCTATGGTGCTGGTTATCCGGCTTTCCGTTTCATTGTCCAAGGCGCTGGTGGCTTCGTCGAGGATGAGAAGACTCGGATTTGAATACAGTGCCCGGGCAATCCCGATGCGTTGACGCTGCCCCCCGGAGATACGCGCACCGCCTTCACCGAGGTGGGAATCAATTCCGTTCGGCATTTCACAGACCGCGTCAAAGACATGGGCCTGGCGCAGGCATTGTTCGACCCGGTCACGATCAATATCGTGACCGAGATATCCGAACGCCACGTTCTCGGCGACAGTGCCGTTGAGGATATAGACGTCTTGGGGCACGTATCCAATGGAGGCATACCAGCCCCGAAGATTCTTGCGGATATCGGTGCCATTGGCCAGAATGCGTCCGCTGCGCGGCTCTAAAAGCCCCAGAATGTTGTCCACCAATGTGGTTTTACCGGAGCCACTGGATCCACACAGGGCAATTGAGGTGCCAGCAGGGATTGTGAGGGACACGTTTTTCAGCACGTCCTCGGAACCATCGACGTATCGGAAGCTGACTGCGTCGATGCCCAGGCTGATCGGGCAATCAGGCTCGGCCACCCGGACGATCTGACCCTGGTCATGGTCGTGTTCTGCGGCGAGGTGCGGGTATTCGGTCTCGCCAAGGCCCGATGCCGGGGTACTGGCCGCTTCAATCTGATCTAAGACGATGCAGACAGCCTTTTCTCCGGCCCGGATCGCGCCGAGTGAGCTGACCAATCTGATGAAGCTGGGAAGAATGCGAACACTGGCCGCGGCGAACAGGGTGATGGAGGTAATGGTGTCGTTTCCGTGGGCTGTCATCACAACTACCACCAGCACCGCCGCGATGCCGACAATAAAGATGATCTCCATGGCGTATTTCGGAAGATCGGTCAGCAGCATCAGCCGACGGACCTGCTGAGTGTTGCGCACCCGGGCCAGGCGGTACCGCTCTAAAAAGCGATTGGTAACCCCGTGAATCCGGGCCTCGCGGAAACCGGATACAGCGTCCAAGGAGGTTTTCCACTGGTGCCGAATGCTGTTCATGAGCTGGGCGCCGAGCGAGCGGTTAGCCCGCGCGAGCGCTAACTGCAAAATGGATACGGAGACGATGAAGTAACCGATGGCAAACAGTGATGGGCCGGGCATCGTCATGATCAACAGAATCATGATGAGAAGGATCGTAAGGCCTTCGCCGACCACAGCCATGACGGCGTTAACAACAGATGCGTAAGCGGTTGACGTTGCATCGCTGACGGAATTTAAGATGCTCGGCACTTCACGGCGGCGATGCTGCTCATAGGGTTCTTCTAGATACGTGCGCATGAGGCGGGTGCTGGTACGCACCTGTTCTCCGAAGATAAAGCCGCTGCTCCACCACTTCACCGTGAGTGAAAAAAGGGCTTTAAAAGCGAAGGCGGCAACGAGGATCGCGGCCATGATGACGGTGAGCTGCGTCCGTTCGGGATTTCCTAGGGCATCGGAAATCAGCTTGAGGTATCCGCTGTCGGTGTTCTTGCCCATGGCTAGCTCGGCCAGGGGCAGAATGGCCGCCACTCCGACGAGGTCGAGCATGGAGACGGCGTAGAGCGCAATCACGTTGAGGATGAGAAGCCAGCGGGCCCGCTTGGTGAACATGACGCGGTAAGCGCGGGCGAGAAGTGAGAGCAATGCGGAACCTTCCAACGTTCAATGGAGGTAAGTGCCTGAGACAGCACGTATGCCGCTCAAGCCTACGGTGCCTCGACGGATTTGTGCCCTGACTATCGCTTCTCCAGCAGTGTGATGATCTTCTCTATCGGGACATCTCGATGGTTCTAGCTATGGTGCGATTGGAGGAGTTGCTGGTGAAGGTGGAATTGCGTGTGAGTCGTCCTGCGTTTGGTGGCTTTTGGTGAGGTACATCCCACCCCAAATGCCGTGACAGCCGTATTGTTCATCACTATGATGAAATTCGGGGTCAGGCCCTGTGCGGGATGCAGATTAATGCCGAGCGCACGCCGGTTCCTCATCATTTGTCTGCCTTCTCGACTCCAGGAGTCTTCGTGGCCTTGGTTCATTCTGATCGGCACGTTGGCGTCGATCCCATGGTGCCTGCGATAGCTACGGGTCCGTTGCGCGGTCAACGTTTTCGGCGTCCCCGGCGCCACTACCGGCGTCTTGTGTCATCGCTAGTTGTCGTTGGTGATGTTGCTGTTCTTGCGCTTGCGACCTGGTTTGGCAGCGAAGCACGAAGAGCTATCCCTGTTCTTGTTGATGCCCGAGATCTCGACGACGCGATCCGTCAAGCCAGTCTCGTCATTGCGGTGGCCTGGTTTGTATCCCTAGCTGTTTTCGGCGCCTATAGGACGCGTCTTTTGACCCAGGGCACCGAAATGTACCGCAACGTGCTGCGCGCCAGCCTCACAGCCGCCGGGCTGATAGGGGTTGGCGCGTATCTTTTGCAGATCCCGCTATCGCGCGGCTTCTTCGTGGCGATGGGGCTCTTTGCCCTGGTCGGTCTGCTGATATCGCGGTTTTTCGTGCGCCGGATCCTGCACCTGATGCATCGACGCGGCATGTTGCTGGACCGAGTGCTGATGGTCGGATCGCTACACCATGTGGAGTCGGTTGCTGCAACGCTGACGCGTGAGTCCTGGTTGGGGTATCGGGTGGTCGGCGCCGTCGTGAACGCGCAGGATTTCAATGCAGCCGAAGAAACTGGAATCCAGATTCTCGGCGACCAAACCCAGCTCCATGATGTGATCACTTCTGTGCGTCCTTCGGTGCTGGTCTTTACCGAAGGGGCTTCCCGCAGCACTGATGAATTTCGGCGCTTGGCGTGGGAATTGGAAGCGAGCGAGATTGAGATGATCGTGGTCCCGTCGCTGTCGGAGATTTCCAGTGACCGGGTGTCGATGCGGCCGGTTGCGGGATTGCCCATCGTTCACCTTGAGCGGCCCCGCGCTGAAGCTGCCACCCGTTGGACCAAACGCATGGTCGATATCGCCGGGGCTGCCTGCATCCTTGCCTGCATCGCTCCTTTGATGGCGATAGTTGCCCTGTGGATCCGGCTCCACGACCGGGGGTCGGTGCTGTTCCGGCAAACCAGAGTCGGTCGAGACGGCAAGGAATTTACCCTTCTGAAGTTCCGGACCATGGTTCCGGATGCGGAACGAAAACTTGCCGAACTCACCCCGGGAACGGCCGACCGCGGAAACGTCATCATGTTCAAGATGTCCAAAGATCCGCGAGTCACCCGCCCGGGAGCGTTTTTGCGCCGCTACAGCATCGATGAATTGCCGCAGCTGTATAACGTGCTGCGTGGCGATATGAGCTTGATCGGGCCTAGACCTGCTTTACCCCGCGAAGTTGCTCGATATGACGAAATGGCGGTGCGGCGACTGTCGGTGCGTCCGGGAATTACCGGGCTCTGGCAGGTCTCCGGGCGCAGTGATCTATCCTGGCAGGAAACCGTGCGCTTGGATCTGTTTTACGTGGACAACTGGTCCTTGGTACAGGATGTAAGCATTTTACTGCGCACCGCGCGGGCTGTTCTCTCGCCTCGCGGGGCATACTGAGACGTGACGTCACGCCCCACTCATTTGGATAGCTCTGTGCCGCGGTCTCTGTGTGCGGTTGCCTATGCGGTGGCTGTGCTCAGCCTCGTGGCCGGAGGAGTTCTCGTTTTATGGCCTAGCGGTTGGGCCGTTAACCGTTTAGTGGTATTTCTCTACTACCGCGCTGTGCAACCGCTCGGTTTAGCGGAGATGATTAGTCTCGACCGATTTGATGACCTGCTCAACGTGGCGCTCTTTGTTCCGCTGGTCGCGGCGTTAACCATTATTCGGCGGACGTGGTGGTGGGTTGTCGCCGGGGTGGTATTGAGTGGCGGTATTGAGCTTTTCCAAGCCCTAGTGATGACACAGCGGTATGGCACGGTGACCGACGTTATCTCCAATAGCTGCGGCGTTCTCATCGGCGCCCTGATCGGGCGTGGCATGTGGTGGATCGCTGTCAGCCGTGCCCGTCACACCCGTCACCGGGGCGGTATTCGCCAAGACGCCCGAGGTGTGACTAATCGTCCACACGACGCCGGTGATGCAGCAGAGACATCGCCGCACGTGGAAAACGCAAAAACCACTCCTGGATGCAATCCCGGAGGGTCGGCGTCCGCCCCAGGCGCAAACGCAGGTGATCGGGGTTGACATGAAGCGCATCCCACAAAATCGCGGCGCGAGCACGGACCCCGCGTGCATCGCGGAACCGCGCACGCCACACCTCACCTGGGTCCTCTCCCGCAAGCACGGCCGTCCACAGATAGAAGCCGGGCTTACCGCGCATCGCAGGCAGGTTTCCGGTGGCAGCGGCAAACGGAACCTCACCGCCGAGATCGTGGGCGAGGCGGGTCAGATCCTCGCGTTTATCTGCCGACAGAATCTCCCAGGTGCGGTTGCGATCATGCCCAGACTTGCCCATTGCATCCCGCGCCGAATGCAAAAGCAGCAGCAGACGCTGACCTCGCAGCGATGGCACCTCGATATCCCAGCCTGCCAGCGTGACTTTCTCCCGTTCCGCCCACAGCGTCTCGAAGGTGCGAACCGGATCCTGGTCGAGGCCCGGGAACGTGCGATGCACATCCACCGTGCCCCAGGTGCGGTGGTAAAACGTCGCGGCGTGATGGAACACCGAGCCATGCCGGAAGTGGGTGATCTGCTCCCAGTCATGCGCTATCAGGGTGCTAAGATACTGTTCGACGTCATGTGGGTGAATTATGACGTCGCAATCGCTGCTCGCAGGGCGTCCATCTGCAAGCTTGGGATGCAGAGCCACTCCTTTGATATGCAGAATGCGGGCGCCTGCCTCGCGTCCGATGAATTCAAGGCAGGCGTGCCCGAGCTCCAAAAGAGCCGGGATGGAAACCTGATCGATGGACATGTGACCATCGTAGGTGCATTGCGGACATCGGACCGAACCAGGTCCGGATGGGCAGGCGCTCAGGACGGAACAGTACGTCCCTCGAGAACGACGATAAGGACACGACGACATGTGGATGCTTGAGGGGCGGCGCCAGTCCTATGCCTGGGGCTCGGTCGATGCGTTGCCGCGTCTCCTGGGGGTGGAGCCCGATCAGGATCCATTTGCTGAGATCTGGTTCGGTGCCCATCCCGTGGCGCCGGCACTAGTGCAGCGAGATGGCGGGCCGATCACGCTTGATGCGTTCATCCAATCCCAACCTCGGCGCGTGCTGGGGGATGCTTCACTGCGTAGATTCGGGCCCACACTGCCCTATCTGCTGAAGATGATTGCTCCGGCCAAACCTCTGTCGCTTCAGGTGCATCCGAGCCTGAACCATGCCCGGGAGTCCTATGCTGCGGAAAACGCAGCCGGTATCGCGCTGGATGATCCGGCGCGCAACTATCGCGATGACAATCACAAGCCTGAAATGATTTTCGCCCTCAGCCGGTTCGAGGCTCTGTGCGGCTTTCGCACCCCTCGTCGCGCGGCATCCATCTTGGAGGGACTGGGCGTAGATCTCACAGATCGTTTGCACGCACTGCTGTGCTCGCAGCCGACGGCGACAGGTATGCGTGCGGCATTTCGGGCACTGCTGTCCCCGCACATTGAAGTCACACCCACGATGATTGAACAGGTGGTTGTCGCTTGCTCGCATCGCCTGTGCGAAGGCACGTCGCCGTCGCCCCGTATCGATGCGATTGTCGCTTCGCTGCACGAGCACCATCCGGGGGATCCCGGGGTGCTGACCGCCCTTCTACTGAATCCAGTCACGCTTGAGGCGGGGGAAGCGATGTTTGTTCCGGCGGGGGCTGTTCACTGTTACCTGAGCGGGCTCGCTGTGGAGATTATGGCTGCATCAGATAACGTGCTGCGAGCTGGGCTTACGCCCAAGCGGGTTGACGCGGACGAAATGCTGCGCTGCGTCAGTTGTGTGGCAGCTCCTCCCATGCGGGTGGCCGCTGAACGGGCTGTCGGCGGCACCGATGTGTTTTACGCACCGGTCGATGATTTTGAACTGTCGGTAACCCGGTTAGAAGGCGGCAGGTCATTTCAGCCGCGCACTCGGATTCCGGGGTCCGGGGCTCGGATCTTACTGGCGGTTGAGGGGGAGATCTTGGTGGAGACCGGAACGGGCCGCATGCTGGTGCGCGCGGGAGAAGCCGTGCTGGTCGCCGACGAGGATGGGGACGTGTGGGCTGGCGGTTGCGGGTGCGTGGTTCAGGGGGCGGTTCCGTGACTCAGTCCCGCGTAGTGAACACTCCGGGTGGGTCGGGGTCATCGCCTGTATCGTCACGAAACATGGTGACACTTCACCCGTGGGTGGCTTTTACCGACGACGGCGAGGACTTAGCACTGGGCAGGATTCCGGATGGGCCCGTGGTGCGGGTATCTGGGCCCGTTGCCATCCTGTGCGATCTGCTGATCGCACGCCGAGAGCAGGAGGGCCCAGGTTTGCGCGTTGACGATCTGCTGACGGAAGTCCTCGAAAGCTACGATGATGTTCCCGATCAGGCGCGGGATCAGCTTCTTGGGCTGCTCAATGATCTGGTCGCTCACGGCTTTGTGGTGGTTAGCGATGGCATGTCCGCGAGTTCGGGGGAACGGGAGCACATCCGACCAGGACGACCCCAGCAGGAGCGACCTAGCCGATGAATCACTCTGACCAGGATCCACCGAGACATGGCTTCACAGGTGCCATTGATGCGCAAGGTGCTGTGCATATGCGGGGCGTTGAGTATCCCCAGTGCACTGGAGATACCCAGAGTGTGGGATCTTCCGATTCCCTGTCGCACCCGGATTACTTAGATATTGAAGCTGCTGGCTGCTGGGCGCGCATTAGATTGCCCGAGGATGCTGATGCTAGAGCGCATTTGATCTCTCTATGGGGGCATCTGCGTGCCGCTGATTCGCCCGTGTGCCAAGGGCGGTTGGCGGGCGTTGAACAGCGGATGTCTGCCGAACCTTCGATCGTGGTCGGTCCACCAACAAGTTTGGGGCCCGGTTACGACTTTGACCTATCGGGTCAGCTCACGCTGGAACTGCTGTGCCACCTGGTGGGGTCGCGACTGCTGTTGCATGCCGGGGTGGTTGATGTCGATGATCTCGGTCCGGTGCTGCTGATCGGACCCTCAGGGGCGGGCAAATCGACCGCTACCATCGAGTTGGCTCGCCACGGACTTTACCTCACCGACGAAATGGCCTGCCTAGACCCGCGGACCCTCGCGGTTGAGGCCTATGCCAAACCGATATCTCGGGTGGTGAGTGAGGGACAACGACCTACGGATTCGATTCGTTCGCGCTACAAAGAAGACTTTGCGCCATCGGCGCTGGGCATGCGCGTCGGCGATCGAGCTAGTGCGCCGGTCGCGGTGGTGCTGCTGGAACGCAGTGACCATCACCAGGGGCCGCCCGTGCTCACGTCGGCCTCGTTGATGGAAGCGTTGCCCTTTATCGTGAGCCAGTCCAGCTCGGTGTGGGCGCTGCCGGACGCGTTGCAGCTGCTAGTGCGATTGTGCCGGGGCCAGTTTGGGGTGCTCAAGGCGTCCTACCGGGAAGCTGGTGATCTGGTGACAGCGCTGCGCAGTTCCCTGACTGGCGCCCCGGAACAGATGTGGGAGCATCTGCCGCTCTCGCAGGCGGTGGGTGTGGCTGCGGGGCAGACGACGAAGAACTCAGGTGATTTTTCAGGCACGGTCTGCTCTGCACGCATGATCGAATCCGCACATGCGTTTGGCTTAGCGGGCACGATTGGCCCCGCCCATCCGGTCGAGCCCAGTGACTCAGGAACCGAGACCATTGAGGGTAAGGATTTAACCGGCTGCTCCTACCAGTTGCTTCCCTTTGCTGATGCGGGGCTCCTGCCGGAAGGGTTGATGATTTTGCGCGACAGTCAGGTCATCACCTTGAGCGGGGCTGGCGCTGCCGTGTGGCTATCCCTGTACGAAGATGGCGTGTTGTCCTATGCCCAGCTTTTAGAGTATGCGCTGAACTCCGGAGAAGACGTTCCTCCCGCCCTGATCGAGGACGGTCTGCGCACTGCGTTGAGCAGCCTCATTGGCAACCGGCTAGCGACGACTCTCCCCAGCTAAGGCACAGATACGGGCTGGCTGACAGAAACCCGGGGGAGTTGGGCGTAGGTCCGGGCGCAACTGGCTATACCAGAGCGGGGCAAGGGGCCGAGCGTTTCCGTGTGCATTGGGGGTGCAAGGCTCGTGGGGTGCAAGGCTCGTGGGGTGCAAGGTTTGCGGGGCGTAAGGCTTGCGGAGCGCCCTGGATCGGAGCGGTTTGCTCTGGTTACCCGGGAGTGCTCTGGTTACCCGGGAATGCCCGGGGCCGAGGTGCTCTCCGACAGGTGCTCGGTCACCTCGGTGTGAATGTCGCGCACAAACTGAATAATCTGGTCGGGTCCGGATACTGGCCCACCGGCCAGCAGGCCATCAGCTCCTAACAAGACCGCTGAAGGTGCGCCGGGGTAGTCCATGACCAGTGACACGCTGTCGTTGTGGTCGAACAGGATGTTCGCATCCTCAATACCGTGGTCACGGATTTTTTGTATTCCGTCATCGTCCGAGGTGCCGAAAACCATGACTTTCACATCGAGAATGCTTGATAGTGAGCGGGTCCACTCGGGAACGAGGGGCAACACATCGTGGCAGTACCGGCACCAGGGCGTCACCATGACCAGCACGACGGCCCGTGTGCTGGCGAGCTGGCGAAGAGTCACATTCTCACCGGCAGACGTTGTGGCAAGACCCATCGGGATGGGTGTGCGGAGGTAGTCGTCTTCAGCCGGGGATAAACCGGATGAGGGGGCAGCTGCTCGGCCCGGGCTGAGGATGAGCGACGCCAGCACCCCGGCGGCGCACAGCGCGATCAGGCCCCATAGCGCAGACCATCCATGCTCAGACAAGTAGGACCATAGCCCGCCGCCAAGCGTAGATACCAGCGAAAAAACAAGGGCGAAGCCGAGCAGAAGAAGATTGCGGACTAGGGTGCGGACGGTGACCTGCATCGGGGCAAGCTTGCCGAAACAGCCACAGTCAACAGGATCATCGAACCGCAGCGCCCGCGCGATGAGCACCGTATAGACCAGCATGAGGGCGACCGTTGCCCACGCCGCGGCGCGTCCGAGCATCCCCGCCGCACCTCCTAGGCCCGTGAGCGTCAACCCGATGGCGAGCAGAGCTTCGATGGTCGGCAGACACAGCGCCCACCAGGTTTTCTCGAACGGTCGGGGTAGACGCAGGTCACGTGCGGCCCGACGGGTCCCAGGAACATCCAGGTATTTGGCGATGGCACTGACCGCCAGCACGGCAGTCAGCACGAACCAGCAGATCACGACGAACATGCCAGGATTTCCTTTCACTTTCCGTCTCGCTGCGTTCTGCGGCGCTGCGGCTCAGCCAGGCGGTTTCTGCCGGTGATGTGTCATTCAATTATGTTCTGTCGGGCGCGCGGGATGGTCCATCAGCGTTTTGAGGCCCCACCCGCGTTCCGGAGGGACTGCGGCGTTATTGGGTCCGATCAGCATTTTGGAGGCCTCGCCTGTGTCTCAGAGGGCCCGCGGGCATTCTGAATGGGTCGTCCGGTGCTCAGCTGTTCGGCGGGGCGGTGGATCCCCGCAGGATGAGATCGGCTGGGATCTCCACGGATTCGGTGTCCAGTCCTAGCGCGAGACGGGTGGCAGCAGCGCCAATCTGTGAGAAACGCAAGCGTACGGTAGACAGGGCGGGAGTCATCGCGGAGGCGTACGGGTGGTCGTCAAACCCGATAATTGACACCTTGCCGGGGACGGAGATGCCCAAAGCCGTGAGTTCAGCAACGACGCCAGCGGCAAGGTCATCATTTCCGCACAGCACCGCGGTGGTCCGGCGCTCTGCGACAATGCGGGCCAGTCGACGACCCGTAGTGACCGACCAACCGACGCCCAGCGGTTCGGGCCGGTTCAGTCCGCGAGCGGCTAGTGCGTCGCGCCAGCCTTGGGCACGAGGGTCTGGATAGTTGGCCGGGGGCACGCCAATGTAGTCGACGTGATGATGCCCGAGGTCGAGCAGATAGTCGGTGGCCTGCTGTGCTCCGCGGCGGTCGTCGGTCCAAGCGCGCGGGTACTGTTCGGTTTCTCCGTCTGGTTGGCCACCGGCGATTGCGAGGGGGAGATCTACGGGTAGTTCGTGGATCAGTGTGTTGCAGGGGGTATCGAACTCCATGACCACAACGCCATCGAGTTTTTCAGTCAGGAGCTGGGCGATGGTGTCGGCGCGCGATGCGACTGCGCCTGGCACGAGGTGGATGGTCAGATTCGCGTCTAGATCGCGGGCTGTGTCCAGGGCGCCGGCCAGTGTCATCCAGTATCCGCTGCGGCTGATATCGCTGGTGAGGATGGCGACATGCGGGCGGGCGGGTTCGTTTCTTCTGCCTTTGAGGTAGCCGAGTTCGCGGGCTGCCTCCTGCACGGCGCGGTGAGTTGGGGAGCTGGAGGCGTCCTCGCGTGGCGAGTGGTGATTGGTGGACAGGGCTCGTGAGGCGGTGGGGATGGATACTCCTGCCCGCTGCGCAACGTCGCGCAGATGTGGGGGTTGCCAGGGTCGGCGCGGGGGGACGGGTTGTGACACGAGACCATCGTGTCACGCCGGGGTAGGCCGTCGGAGTTTTATCGTGAGATTTAGAAGATTAGCGACAGTGTTGTCGGCGGGTGGGACTGTGGGTCGGTTGGGGTGTGCGGGTAGTTGGGGGATGTTCTTGTGGCGCCCGGGGTGGTTCCAACGTTTCGGTGGCTGTGGCTTTTGTGGGTGTTAAAACGCCTGGTAAATGCGTGCACAGGAAGGTATTGAGGGGGTTGTTGTGATGTGTGTGACTGTTCGTTTGTGTAGTTGAGTGGCCCAGATGAGAGGTCGTACACTTGTCGCCTGTTGAGAATGACAATCACCACCCTTCCCGATTTGGTGACCGTTCACAGAGCATCGGCACTGAAACACCCCGCTGAAACATGGAAAGACCGAGGCGCCCGTGACCCCCGCACGCCCAAGCCACTCCTCAACCCGCACTCAGCCCTCTGACTTCCGCCACCGCATCCTCGCGGCAATCTTCGCCTTCGCGCTCGCCAGCGGACTCATCCTGGTCGGAGGACCCGCCGCCCACGCGCGCGTGATCGTCCTCGACCACGGACACATGGACCTCTTCACCGTCACCGCATCCGGAAATCAGCTCTCCCTCGCACTCAAGGAAGACGTCACCGGCCACCACGTGTCACGCAACCCGGGCGAGGTCATCGTCGGCGTCAAAGACCAGGCCTACACCAACTCGACCGCGTCCCTGCCCGGCATCGGCACTGCGGGATACGCCCTGCCGCAAACCCAAAACCCCTCCCTGCCCTGGCCCGGATGGGACACCCAAGGTGTTGCGCAAGCCGGATTTGGCAGCGTCGACATTATCTTTTCCCAGGTCAAAGGGCCGGGCAACGTGTACCTCTGGCAGCAAAACCCCGCTGGTGGGGTAAAGCCAATGCTCGCCAACGGATCAGCCCGAATCACTTCAGGGGCCATCCTCACCCAAGCTGAACCCGCCCACACCCACGCAAACTGGCTGTTTACCAGGCCCGGCGTGTACACCATGGCGGTCTATGCTCGCGCCCACAAGGGCGGGCAATGGGCTCAAACGCCCGCTTACTGGTACACCTTCTCCGTCGGCACCAAAAACATCCCCGGCGCACAGGGCACAGCCAAACCCGGACGAGCCAGCAGCCCAGGCCGAGCCGAACGCCCCGCCGGCGCACCAGGGGCCGCACCACAAGGCCAGGCACAATCAGGGGCCATGCCACCGGGTGCCCCGGGCGGAACCGACCCGGGTGCGGTACCCGGCGGCATTGACCGCCCCGCCGGAGAGAATCCGGCAGCCCCCGGCGCCCAAGCGCAGCAAGCCCCGACCATGTGCACGCCTCGCACCCAGACCGACACCATCACCACAGCCCAAGCCGATGAACTGCGCCCGCAGCAACTCACCGCAACCGGTGGAACGATCACCATCCCCGCCAATACCCACGTTCACCCCAACTGGGTATTCACCAAACCGGGACAGTACACCGTGCGGATCACGCAAAAAGCCACCCGGACCGACGGTAAACAGGTCACCGCACCAGTCACCCTGCGCTTTGACGTTGGCGGACATGGCAACGCCGACAACGGGCACTTCGACCTCGGGAGCATCCTGCGCGGCGGTGAGCTGATCGCCGAAGTGAAAGACGACCGGCACCAGCCCGCCACCTGGGCACCCCCAGAGACGTTCACCTTCGGACTATCGGATCGAGCAAAAACCACTGCTCCGGCAGGCATCGGCTTCATCGCCCCCGAAGGCAGCGGCATCCACATGATCTCCTCCACCCAGGTCGAAGGAGTTCCCTGGCTCGGAGCCAACACCCAGCATGAAAGCATCACCGGTGGCACCACCGGACCGGTGACCTGGACACTCGACGCCGTCGAGGGCCCCGGCGCACTCGCCGCCTTTACCTCCGGTAACTTCGGAGCGGTCGTGGGGCAGCGCTGGTTCGGCGGGGTAAAAGCCTCTGCCGCCTCCGTCTTCAGCCCGAATCAAGACGGCACCGTCATCCGAACCACCACGGTCGGTGTTGACCCCGAAGGCAAGCCCTGCGACCCCTTCGCCGCCAGCACCGCGAACCCCCGCGCGGCTGCGCCCGCCCCGGCAGCCCACGCACCCAGCAACCAGGCTGCCATCCAGCCAGTCTCCGCGCAGGGACCATCCTGGGCACTTTTGATCGGCATTGCCCTCGCAGCCGCCGGAGTTGCCGTGTTCGTCACCGCGCTGGTGATCTACCTGGCGATCCGTCGCAAGCTGGCGCAGTCCGCCGCCGCTCCCACAGATGCGACCGCCGACCAAACCTCAGAGACCTCTCAGCCCTCTGACACCCCTGATCAGCCCCAAGCATGAGAATCTCCCCCCGGATCGCTGCGGCACTCACGGCCGCAGCGCTCATTCTCAGCGGCTGCCAGGTTTCTGGCTCATCAGCTGATTCCAAGGCCGGCATCGGCGCGTCTTCCCAGCGCGCCGATGCCCAACAACTCGGCCGAGGCACCCCCTTAAACCTGGTCGCCACCACCGGGTTCATCGGCGATATGGTCCGGCAGGTCGCAGGGACCCGAGGGCACGTCACCACGCTGATCCCCGAGGGCGCCGACCCGCACACTTACGAGCCGAGCCTTGCCAATGTGCGCTCCATCGCGTACGCCGACGCAGCGTTTACTAACGGGCTGCTGCTTGAAGAAACCTCGCTGCTGCGCGCCGTCACCGCGAATCTTCCCGACGGCGTCGATGCGGTGGCCCTGGCGGAACTCGCACCCAAGTACGGAGGGGTGCATCGCAGACTCGTGGAAGACCCATCACTGGGAACAATCTGGCTCGGTCTGCGGGTGCGTGGACGCGCAGCGGGGCTTGACCCCACCACCTACAACAACGCCGAAGTGCGGACCATCGCGACCCGGGTGGAGGGGCCCGGCGCGCTGTTCGCATACACCACCGGAACGTTCGGCCAACCTCAGTCCTATATCGACTCCGCCAACGGACTCGACGACCACGACCGCATCGCGCTACCGCTGAACGCGCACACCCACATGTCATGGGCGTTCAGCACCCCCGGGGTCTACCGTCTGCACGTACGCAGCGACCTGATCGCACACCCCGATGCCGCTGCTCAACCCTTGTCTTCAAGCGTGATCACCATCGCCGTCGGCGTCGATCCCCGGACAATTCCCGGGATGGAAGGTGCCGAGGTGCTCGACGCCGGTCACACCGACATCACCACCGACCTCGGCCAGAAAAACATTGTGCTTCAGGCCGACACCGCTGCCAAGCCCCCTGAGACTGCCGACCGCTCCGCCCCGACGGCGAATCGCGCTGCCCCGCCTGCGGACAATCACCTCCCCGCCAGCGGGCACCGCGACCTCGACCCCGCGCACACCGTGATCGCGGTACCCCAGGCCGCATTAACCGAAATCCCACCCTCCCCAGCTTTTCGATTCCTGGGCAACCCAGGCCGTGAAATCTACCAACTGCCGCAGGCCGTGCTCGGCAAACACGTTCACGGCGAAATCGACCCTCACCTCTGGCACGACGTCGACAACGGCATCGCCTATGTCGAAGCGATCCGTGACCACTTGAGTTCTGTTGACCCCAGCGGCGCCTCGACTTATCGGGAGAACGCCAACCGGTATATCGGGGAGCTCAGAACTGCCCAGCGGTATATCCATGACGTGCTGGCGCGGATACCGGTGGACCGGCGACGCCTGGTTACCGCCCATGACGCGTTCGGATACCTCGGCGCGGCAGAGCACTTGCAGATCGCCGGTTTCGTCACCCCAACGCCCGGGGTCGAAGCCTCCACGCGGGACCTGGTTGCCCTATCCCGGACGCTGACTTCGCTGCACATTCCGGCCGTGTTCGTCGAACCCAACCTCGCAAACGGTTCCCGCGACCTGATGGCAACTGCCCGAGCCGCCGGGGTGCAGATCTGCTCCATCTACGGGGACTCGTTCGCCGGACCAGTGCACTCCTATGTCGGCCTGGTGACCGAGAACGCCTACCAGCTGTCCACCTGTTTGCTTCCCGAATCGCTGCCGCCGCCACGGTTTGGACCCACGGCGTTCCCGCAGCACATCAGCACCTCAATCCCGAATACCTCAACCCCCGGCTCATCCCCGGCATCGCCTCGAACCGCGAAGGAACCGACATGACTAGCCTCCGCCCCCGGGCGGATGCGGCCCACACCCCGCATCCCGCCGCACAGAGCGCCCACACGGCAGTTCTCACGGTGCTTGCCCTGCTTACCACTGTGCTCGCTGTGTTCGCACTGTTCCCGATCTGGGCAGGCAGCGCCCGAGCCGATAATCCGGCTCCGAGCCCGGACCCCTCCCAGCATCGCGCGCCCACCATTCAGCAACCCGTTGACCCCGCGCTCACCCAACAGGTCAACGCGAACGAACCAATTGCCCCCAAGGGAACCCCGGTCGCCATCTCCGCCGGACACGTCGATATGGGTCCGCGCTATCTGAATGGGACGTGGGAACTCATGATCCGCGACGACTCCAGCCAGACCCCGATCTGGCGGCACATTGACGATGTGGTGCTCGTGGTCAGCGATGCCGGACGCCAGACCCTTCCCGCCGGACATGACTATGACTTCACCGGTGCCCGCGCTGGTCAGACCGTATATACGGTGCCGCAACAAGAGATCCCCGGAGTGGTCTGGCTCGGCTGGAACACTCAAGCCCCGGAGGTCGCCCACTCGGCGCGTGACGGTGTCACCCTGTCGTACGAAGGGCATCAGGGACCGGGCCAGGCCACGGTTTTCTTACAGTCAGGAAACTTCGGTAAACCACAGCAACTGTTCAGCTCTGCGATTGACCACGCCCAGTCGATCTTCGTAGACCTTGGCACCCATACCCACGCCAACTGGGTATTCACCGAACCGGGAATACACCAGCTTCGTATCGGGGCACGTACGACCCTTGCCGACGGCACCACGGTGACCGACGCCCGGCAACTGCGCTTTGCGGTCGGACAGGGCACCGACCCGCAGCAGGCACTCGCCGCCACCTGGGACCGCGGCCACCAGCTCAGCCCAGCCGAAAACTCAGCACCCGGCGCATCCGATAGCGCAGGCCGCGACGGTTCGCTCCAACTGGTCGCAGGCGTGGTCATAGCCGTCATCGTTGTCCTGATCATCGTGATCGTGATTGCGGTGCTCTCCGCACGCTCCCGCCGCCGGGCCCGCGCCGCCGCCTATGCGGAGAACGCGCAGCAAGCCGACGAACAAAACGCCGCAGGTCAGGGTACTGACGGTCGGGATACCGGAGTTCACGGGGCTGAAGGCCACAGCTCCGGAGGCCAACAAGCCGACGGGACCCAGACAGGTGAGGACAGCAGCAGCCGACCCGGGGAGCGTTCGTGATGTCATCGGCGACCCCCGCGGCAAGCGCTATGGCGGCTGCGGTCGAGGGAACTGGACCCGAAGGCATGGGAACCGAGGGCACTGCGACCGCCCCCGCCGCCCCCGCCATCCCCGCAGCTCCTGTCGGTTCAGCGGAGTCAGCCACCTCTAAGCGGCACTCGGGTGATCCCGTCCTCGTGATCCGCGACCTCGACGTGGACCTCGGCGGTCGGGCCGTACTGCGCGGCGTCAGCACGCAGCTACGGGTCGGGGAATTTGCGGCCCTGCTCGGCCCCAACGGGGCAGGGAAAACCACCCTGCTGCGGACGATAATGCAGCTGATTCCGGCCCGATCAGGGTCGGTAACAATCTCGGGAACCAGCGGACGCAGCGCGGTCAGCGCCCTCGGATATGTGCCGCAACGACACGATGTGACCTGGGACTTCCCCATCTCCGTGGAAGGGGTGGTGCTATCGGGGTTTACCGGGCGCGGCCTCCCGTTTTGGCGACGCCCCGGTGTGACGCATTTTCGCGCAGTCGCCCAAGCCCTTGCCAAAGTGCGGATGACGGACTTTGCCAACCGCACGCTCGCGGAGTTATCCGGAGGGCAGCGGCAGCGGGTCTTGATCGCCCGCGCACTGGTGACCGACCCCAACCTGCTCCTGCTCGATGAGCCGTTTACCGGATTGGACGACCCCAGTCAGGACCTTCTGATGGACCTGTTTCGCGAGCTAGCAGCTGAAGGACGCACTGTGCTGATGTCCACCCACGACCTCGCCTCCGCCGTCGATATCTGTGACCGGTTGCTGCTGATCAACGGGCGACTAGTTGCCGATGCGCCGCCCAGCCAGCTCACCGAACCGTCGATGTGGATTGACACGTTCGGCACCCGATCGACCTCGCTTGTGCGGCGCGCAGTGTGCTCATCGGAGGTGTCCGCGTGATCTCTCCGCTGGACTTCATACACGACCTGTTCACCCCACAGTTAGCATTCCTGCCACGGGCGCTGGTCGTGGCGGCCCTCTCGTCGGTGATCTGCGGTGTGGTCGGTTGCCATGTGGTGTTGCGCGGTATGGCATTTATTGGAGAAGCCGTGGCCCACTCGGTGTTCCCAGGCATCACCATCGCGTTTGCCCTGCAAACCTCCCTCCTGCTGGGTGGGGCGGTTTCCGGCATCGCCGTGGCCCTGATGATCGCGGTGTTTTCCCAGAACCGTCGCCTACGCGAAGACACCCTGATCGGGGTATTTTTCGCCGCTGCATTCAGCGTGGGCTTGGTGGTGATTTCCCGAACCCCGGGATACACCGGTTCGTTGCAGTCGTTCCTCTTCGGGTCCCTCACCGGCGTGACCGATGACGACGTGGTGGTGGTTGCCGTGATCGGGGGCGTTGTGCTCGCGGTGCTGCTGCTTTTCCAGCGGTACCTGGTGGCTGCCGGACTCGACCGGGAATCTGCCCGAGCCGCACACCTGCCGGTGTTTTGGATAGACATCCTCATCTACCTGTCGGTGACCGCAGCCGTCGTGATGAGCGTGCGGACCATCGGCAACATTTTGGTGCTCGCGCTGCTGGTCACACCCGCGGCCACCGCCCGGATGCTGACCGACCGGCTCGGCACGATGATGGCGCTCGCACCCACATTCGGACTCGTCGCGTCCTGTTTAGGGATCTATCTGTCCTGGTCATTGGCGATTCCGACCGGTGCTGCGATCGTCTTGTGTTCCACCGTCCTGTTCATTCTCACCTGGTGCGCGGCACCTCGACGGGGTGCGATCAGCATGCTGGTGCGCTCCTGGAGGGGGCGCAGCACAACACGTGAGGTGGCCTGATTGTTTTTCCGAGAGACCCGTTTCCGATAGATCCGTTGTCAACGGATCTGCCCCCAGGCGGGCTGAGCAGACACCCCTACTCCCCAGATTTAGCGGTCTAGCTGACCGCACCCATGTACGCATAGGCCTTGAGCCGCACACATCGCGAGAACCAAAACGCGTGGTCGAAAGGATACTGTTATGACAAGTCCTCCCACGACCGGAATGCACACCGGTCGTCTCCCCGAGCGCTCGCCGCTCCGATCCCCAAGATGGCATCGCATCGTCCAGATGCTTCGTCGCTGGGGAAAGGTCCCGGGCGCAGCCGTTGCCATCGCGGCGATGCTGCTGATGCTCACGATTCCCGTCGCCCAGGCCACCGTAGATGTGCCGGGCGACTCCGACCACAAGCCGGGTATCCGCAGCGATGGCCCGGTGGTACCCCGTGACCTCAAAGTGGCGAAGGATTCACCGTTCGCGGCCCCGGGAGTGAAAGCTGACACTGCCGGCAAGGTTCCGCATATGTGCGCTGGTAAGCGACTGGTGTACCACGCACATGTGGACGCTGCATATGTGACCCGCAAAAACGGCAAACTCTCCGTGATGGTCGTAGACGGTAGCGCGGTCACCAACGCCGATGACGTCTGCATCCGGCTGCCGCAGGAAGGTAGGGCGAGCGACGGCACCGAGGTGTCACGCATGGTGGTTCCCGTCGAGGATCGCTACCGTTTCCTGGGCGCCCCGGGCCGGATTGTGTGGTGGGCACCGATCACCAATATGGGGAATTGGGAACCGGTGTGGGCCGGGGTTGGCGCGTTTGATCCCGCTCACGAACATAAGGTACCGACAGATGTTCGGTTTGGCGCCGCAGATTTGTCGCTTGTGGAGACCCGCGGGCCCGGGCGGGTGGAACTTTTCTCCTATCAGCAGGGCGCCCCCGGCGGTGGTCGGCTGCTGTCATCGGTGGATAAGAATTACTCCACTGTCACCTTGAGCGTCGGTTCGCACACGCACAATAACTGGACCTTCACTAAACCGGGCGCATATCAGCTGATGTTCCAAGCGTCGCTGGTGGTTGAGAGCACCCGAGAAAAACAGCAAACCCCCAAGACTCCCGTCACCTGGCTGGTGGGGACTGACGAACAGGTGGGGCTTCCGCAGGGCACAACTACCGGCTTGTACCCGATCCGAAAAACCGCGGAGGATATTCGCACCGAACTTGGGTTGAAAGACCCGGGGGAGGCCCCGGAACCCGATAAGCCATCGCCGACTCCGGCCGATGACAAGCGACCGCCGACAGTTACCCGAGATCAGCTTGAGGCCCAGGCTAAACAGGCCTGGACGGACAACCAGTTTGCTCCCAAGCATCCGGTCACTGCCGAAAGCCTCATTCTGAAGGCAACCGGAGGTGGTCAAAAACCGGATGGTTCCATTGCGCCGTTTGATGCCGTCTGGGCATTACGGAATAAAGACGGTAAGACCGCCGACGACACAGTGGATCCTTATGAACGCATTCTTGAGGTTCCCGATGCGACCCTGACCTGTTTGCCTGATAAACCGGGTGTTCGCGACCTGCGCGCCCACACCCGGGGCAACTGGTCGTGGCATCTCAGCAGTAAACCCGGGTCGGTAGCGCCGCGTATCGGTATTGACAGCACGAAAGCGGATCGGACGGGCTTGGTGCGACCGCTGTGGGCCTACCTCAGCTATGCGGTCGGACCGGAACGCGGTGTGATGGCCAGCGGAAAATGGAGCGAGGACGGTTCCTCATTCACTCCGTTGATGCGCAGTGACAGCACGGGCCCGCGCGATATCGAAGAGCTGGAGAAGCCCGGCCTCTCGTATTCCGACTATTACTTCACGCATCCCGGAATTTATGCCGCGACCGTGTCTGTCATGGGCGCCTACAAAGGTGATGATAAGTTCGCCAATGGCGACCGGAATATGTATATTGCCGTCGGCAACGAGGCAATTAACTATGTGCGGGAACTACGCGGCGATAAAAACAAATTGCCGACGGGTAAATATCCGTCATGCTCACCTGATTCCAAACCGGATCCGAAACCGGCTCCTGAGCCGAAGCCTGCACCCAAACCAGAGCCGAAACCCAAGCCAGAGCCCAAACCGGCTCCTAAGCCTGAGCCCGGACCCAAACCAGCCCCTGAGCCCGGCGTAAAGCCCGACGCGGATAAAGCCCGCAAAGAAGTCTCGGCAATCTGGGGTCTGCCAGAGGTTTTAATCCACACCGGACACATGGACCAGGCGGCCTACCTAGAAAAAGAAGGGCTGCGCGTAGCCCTCAAGGATGGTGCCGACCCGACGCACGAAGTTCAGCGCCCGTCGGGAACCTTCAGCTATGCGGTGCCTGATCGGGCAAAGCTGACCATCCCCGCGCAGGCCCGAGGATTCGAGAAAATCCGTCCCCACACCGAGAAGGATCAGGTATGGGTGCTGCCCCAGGTGCAAGACCCGCATCTGCCCTGGCTCGGATTCTCAACCGAAGCCATTGACTACAGTCAGCTCGCCCCGGGTTCAGCGGTCACCGTCACCATCGGTGAGTTCTCAGGCCCCGGCGCCATGTTCACCGGTCACACTGGCATTGTCGGCAACGAAACCGCGTTGGATTCCACCAACCCAGCCAGCGCACTGGTGTATTCGGCACCTGCTCACGACCATCAGAATTTCTTCTTCACCCGACAGGGCGCCTACAAAGTGTCCTTCCGCTTCACCGCGACCCTGAAAAACGGTCAGAAGGTGAGCAAGGATCTGAAGACCTCCTTCCTGGTCGGTGACGCCTATGTGGCAGCAGGTGATGCCCTACTCGCTGCAAAGCCGGGCCCTGGTAAGCCCGATAAGCCAGGTAAGCCCGGTCAACCGGGTGACCCGGGTCAGCCCCCCGCCCCGAGTGTTCCGCCGGCTCCTCCGGGGCCTGCTAACCCTGCCACTCCGTCTGATCCGGCTCCGGCGCCGGTACCTGCCCCTCCGGCGGCACCGATGGCTCCTCAGCCCAACCTCGCGGCTGGTCCGGGGCCGATAGGGCCAGACTCAGCACTCCCGGCTGCTGCCGTGCTCGCTCGCAACTCGGTAACCGACACGTCGTTACCGCCGGCAGATGAGCCCGCTCCCGCCCCGGGAGAGGCAGGTGCAGTGCAAGGACCAGGACAGTCCACGCCCGGTGCGCGTGCGCTCACCCCGCTGTCGCCGGTCGCGGCTCCCGGTTCCGCGCAGGCCCTCTCCGTTGAGACTGTGTCGAGTTTTTGGGCTGGTGTGCTGAGCTCAGCCGGTGTGGTTCTGATCGGCGGCGGTATCGCCCTCGGGATTCTTGCGGCGCGAGCCCTGCGCAAACAGTAGGTGCCGTAAGAGCAGTAACCACTCGTCCAGCAGTAACATTTCGGAGCCCGTCGGTGGCCCGTCCGGTTTGTGTTCTCGCGTCTTCCGCTGCGGCGGTCGATGCCTGGCAGCCGGGCGGGCCATCTTTATATGGCCATGGAACCAACGAAGGTCGGATAGTCCTGACGAGACCAGCTTTTAGGCTAGAGAAGCTTTTGGGTGGGGAAGCAGTTTCCGCCACCATGCCAAGTGTTCAGGAGTGTCATGCCGCCGACAGTGATGGGACCCGGTCTGCCGGGTAAAGTGCCAGCCCCTAACCTGATCAACGGGGCGACTACGCACGGTCTGCTAGGTAGACGCCGTATTCGTCATCCCGGAGAGATCCCGCTTCTGGTGATCGGCATTGTGTTTACCGTGCTGGTCTACCTGGGGTGGTGGTTCGCCTTGATCCTCACCGTCATCAACCTGGCACGCGGCAGTGGCCCCACAATATTCAGCATCGACAGCGATTATCTCGACCTGTTTATGGTGCTGGGGGCATTGCCACTGCTCCTATGGGTAGCCCGTGCGTTTATGTACGGACGGATGAGAGCGAACGGCGTGAAAATGTCCCTCACCCAGTTCCCCGAGGGGTACCGCATGGTGGTTGAGGCGGCAGAAGATTTTGGTCTGCGCAGGGTTCCCGACGCCTATGTGATCTCCGGAGGCGGGACGGTGAACGCGTTTGCTGTCGGTCATGGATTCAGGCGGTTCGTGACCGTGCACTCTGACCTATTTGAGGTGGGCGGTACGGCCCGCGACCCCGAGGCCTTACGGTTTGTGATCGCCCATGAAGTAGGCCATCTCGCAGCTGGTCACGTGGGCTATTTCCGGCTGCTGTTTACCCAGCTCTTTCGGGTCATACCGTTTGTGGGTGATGCGTTCTCTCGGTCCCAGGAATACACCGCCGATAACTACGGGTATGCGCACTGTCCGCAGGGTGCACCCGGTGTCATGGCCCTGCTGTCCGGAGGGAAATATTTAAACGCCCACGTGAATGTGCACGAACTTGCCGACCGCGCTGCCAGCGAAAAAGGGTTCTGGGTACACGTGGTGAACTGGCGCTCATCTCATCCCGTGATCACGTGGCGAACTCACGCGCTCAGGGACCGAAATCGCCCCGGGCGTCTGTTCTTCCGTCCGCGTACGCAGGGCTATGAGTCGCCGTTGCCGTCCGGTCATGATTTCACCGAGTACTGGCCGAGCCCGCAGGAAGTGCGGGATCTGCTCGATCGCACCCGCGGCCTGCGCAACCCGCAGCTGGAGCCGCAATTTGGTCGGTATCCCGGGGTCGATTACAGCGATGGTCCGCGCACCATTGATATTCAGGTGGCGCATCCATTCACGCGCCGGGATATCGCCTCAACCTCGGGTATGGGGTACTCGTATTCCGCCTCTACGCCGCACGGCCACAATGGTCCTGGCTACGGCCACAATGGATCGGGTTATGCACACAATGCGCCCCGCCATGGACACGACTCAGGCACAGGTTATGGCCATACCGCGGGTCAAGATCAGAGCCACGTTACGGGCCAGCCTCACAACCCGGGCCCGGGTCCGGATCGGGGACAGGCACAAGACCAGGGCCGACATCAGGACCCAGATCAAGGCCAAGGTCAGGGCTAAAGCGTGGCTTAAGGTCAAGGCCAGGGTTAGGGCCACGGTTAAGGCCTGGGTTTAGGCCCAAGGCCAAGGAACAGTGGCGAGCTCAGCTGCGATGCCGCCCTAACCGTGGGGTTGGGCTGAGCCATCCCGCCAGGGTTCGTACGTGCTGTTCAATTAATGCGGCGGCGGTCGTAGCCACCTCGGGGGATTGCCGGTACGGATCCGGGATATCGGGTACCTCGCGTGCGCGCAAGGTGCGCGTCCACTCGGCGATGGTCTGCGCTGTTGGCGGGCCGAGCACCACGAGCGACGGCACGCCCGTCAGCACACCCGTGCGGCGCGCAAAAACCGGCCAGTCCTCGATAATCCGCGACCGCTGCTCCCAGGTCATGGTGAGCACCAGGTCGGAGTTACTCATGATCTCCCAGTCGAGCTGACGGGCTCGAAACTGCGGGGCCTGCCATCCGCGGTCGGTCAACGGAGCATGCATTTCACGGGCGATCGGGTGGCGCGACATGGCTGTGGTGCCAGCCGAGGCAACCCCGACACGCTCTTTGGTGGGCAGCCCATCGGGCAGCAGGTGGACTAACGCCACCTCGGCAAACGGGGACCGGCAGACGTTGCCGGTGCACACGAATAGGACCCTCGGTGGCCGCGACGGCGCAGGTGTTGACGCAGCTGGCGCTGAGGCAAGGGATCCCGACCGGGGGGATCCCCCGGGGGCTTGGGGGGTGGCGGCGCGGCGGCGACCGCGAGGTGTCCTGGTCTCCCGCTGAGCGTTCACCCTGACATGTGTATTAGAGAATGGGGATTTGGGCAAGTACGCGGGTGTGGTGGTACGTGACACAGTGGGAGCTGAGGAACGTGACACGATGGGGCCGACGTTGTTCACTGTGCTTCACGCCGTGGGGAGGAGAGACGCGATGACCTCTGCGCAAGACCAGGTGGGCGCCGCCTCGCCGGATCGCCATGATGAACCATCGGCGCCTGATATTTCGACCGTTGGCTCGTATGCTGGTTCGTGTGGGGAACGTGAACCTGAGGATGTGCCCGCGGCGGTAGCCCAGGTGATGGCGGCTCAACGCGAGGCTTTTGAGGTGGGGTGCACGGCATCGCTTGTTGCTCGCCGCAACGCATTAATCGCCTTGCGCACGGCTGTCCTCGAGGAGACCCCTGCGATCTGCCGGGCTCTGCACGAGGACCTCGGGAAGTCAGCCGATGAGGCCCGGGTGACGGAAATTTCTCTGGTTGTGTCCGAGATTGACCATATGCTGAAGCATTTTGTGCGCTGGCTGAACCCGCAGCGGTTGCCGTTACCGCTGTCCTTGCGACCGGCAACGGCTCGGCTCTGGCGGGAACCGCTCGGGGTGTGCCTTGTGATCGCGCCCTGGAACTATCCGGTGCAGTTAGCGCTAGCCCCGCTGGTTGCGGCTATCGCGGGAGGAAACAGTGCGGTGCTGGCGCCCAGTGAGCTCGCCCCCGCCACGTCCCGCGTGCTTCACCGGATTGTGTCCTCGCGGTTACCCACCGGGTTTTGCCGGGTGATTGAGGGCGGCGCCGACGTGAAGAAAGAACTTTTGCGTCACCGTTTCGACCATATTTTCTACACCGGTGGGGCCCGCGTGGGCCGGATCGTGGCGCGGGCAGCAGCCGAACATCTGAGCCCGGTCACGCTCGAACTTGGCGGAAAATCTCCGGTGTATGTGGGCGATGACCTTCGACAGACCGAACTAGAAGTTGCTGCACGCCACATCGCGTGGGGAAAGTTTACGAATGCGGGGCAGACCTGCGTCGCCCCCGACTATGTCATGGCATCCCCGGCGATGCTTGAGCGTCTGGTGCCCGCTCTGCGCTGCGCCATCACCGCCATGTACGGTGAAAACCCGGCCACCTCCCCGGACTATGGACGGATTATCTCGGCTGAGCACCACCGTAGGCTCGTGGGGCTGCTGAACCCGGATCGGATCGTGCACGGGGGACAGCACGAGAGCACGACCCGCTACCTCGCACCCACCGTGATGGCCCCGGTGACCTGGGACGACGATGTGATGGCGGACGAAATCTTTGGGCCGATCCTCCCGCTGGTTGCGGTGGATGGTCCCGCAGCGGCGATTCATGCCATCCGATCCCGCGACAAACCACTGACGATATATGTCTTTACCCGCGATAAGACCGCGCGGACCCTGCTGACCAGGCACACCTCGTCTGGTTCCGTGGTGATGGGGATGACCCTGGCTCATCTCGCTGCGCCCGCGGTGCCGTTCGGCGGGGTGGGGGAGTCCGGGTACGGCGCCTACCACGGACGCACGGGGTTAGAGACGTTCACCCACGCCAAGCCGGTGGTGGTTAAACCGCTCCTGCCAGACACTCTTGCTCTGGGTCGTCCGCCAATTCGCCCGGCTGCCCGTGCCGCTTTGAAAGCGCTCGGTGTGGTGCGCGGACGAGATACCCCGCTCGATTAACGCGAACAGGCACATCGGCACACCGCGGTATACCATCCGCTGACCACGTGAAATGCCGGTCCATCTGACCCACACCGTCATATAGAGTCATCCAACGCCGCGTTCGATGACGGGTGCACAAGCACCTCATTAACGTCGCGGTTATGTGCCCCAATCCTTTACCGCAACCACCGCCCACAGCCCCCGCGCTCGGGCCATCCCGGGTTCGCAGGCCGGCCGTCAGCTACGAGCTGTTCCCTGCTCGCGGCGATCAGAGTTTTGACAAGCTTCGCCACACCGTCGCCGAACTGGAAGCCACTGCCCCGGACTATGTGTCGGTCACCTGCGCATCGGGCCGAACCAATTTGAATCGGATGATTGAACTGGTCGACCATCTGCTGTGGCGCACCCGGCTACGGCCACTGGTGCATCTGACCTGCGTCGGATCGACGCCGCAGGCGTTAGAACAGGTTGTGCGCGACCTGCTTGGACGCGGAGTGCGTGGCATTCTCGCCCTGCGCGGAGACACCCCTTCTGGTTACAGCCCTGACGAGGACGAGTTTCCGTTCGCCCGCTACCTCGTGGAACTCATTCGCCGCGTGGAACGCGAAGAGACCGCAGCTCTTGCGGCTGGGCGCCTCGCGGTGGGAGTTGCTGCGTACGCACAGAAACATCCCGAATCTCCATCGCTTCGCCACGACGTGGAAGTACTCCTGAGCAAAGAACGCTCCGGCGCTGACTTCGCAATCACACAAGTGTTCTTCAACCCGTTGGAGTACACCAACTTGGTCAGCAGGGCGCGCCGTGCCGGTGTCACCATTCCGATCATTCCCGGCTTCGTGCCAATGACCTCGGTGCGCAGACTCACCCGCCTAGCAGAACTGTCCGGGGTGCACTGCCCTGACCAGCATCTTCATGCGCTTGAGGTGGCAACCAGTGACGCGCAGCGCCGCAGGATCGGAGTGCGCGCCACGGTGGAACTGGCTCGGGCGGCGCTCGATGCCGGAGCACCCGGTATCCATCTCTTCACGTTTAACGAGCACGCCGACGCGCTCGATGTGCTCGACCAGCTCGACCTCAGCCGGTATCGCGCTCCGGCGCTCGCCGTGTAGACCGCCCACCGTTTCACCTGCGCCGTCAATCCTGTCGCCTCGGCTTGTTCTGCCATCCCGGATCGTCCTGCCGTGTGGATCGCTACCCGCGGCCCTCGCCCAACTCACCCTCACTCATCCACCCGCCCCTCGACATCAACACCATCACTCTTGGAGGACCCATGCCCGCGAACCCATTGCGCACCACCGCTGCCGACCGGCTGTCGTCCCCACCTCGTTTCCCTGCTGCGAGCATCATCGGGTATCCGCGGATAGGCCGTGACCGCGAGCTGAAAAAAGCCGAGGAAGCGTATTGGGCTGGGAGCATCGACCAGGCCGCATTAGAGGACGAAGCCCGTCGTGTCCGCGCTGCTACCCGGATTCGTCTAGCTGAACTGGGACTGGATGAGCCGTCAGCCCGTCCAGACACATTTAGTTTTTACGACCAGGTGCTTGATGTGGCCGTCACTGTCGGTGCTATTTCTGCCCGGTTTGGAAACATTGCTCATCCCTCGCATCCGATCGACCTCAATGATTACTTCACGCTTGCCCGCGGACACGCCACCCAGGTGCCGTTGGAAATGACCAAATGGTTCGACTCCAACTATCACTACCTGGTGCCTGAAATTGGGCCTTCCACCGCGCTGCGACTGGCATCGCGCCGACTCATCGATCAGGTGCGAGAAGCCGCTGCCGACGGCGACATTGTGCGGCCAGTGCTGGTGGGACCGGTGACATTCCTCCTGCTCGCGAAGCCTGAGCCGGGAGCACCCGCGGGCTTTGATCCGCTGGATCGCTTGGATGATCTGGTGGGGGTATATGCCGAATTGCTGTCCGAACTGCGCGCCGCCGGAGCGCAGTGGGTGCAGCTGGATGAACCGGGGTTGGTAGCCGATCAGCGAATTGATTCCACCCAGCTCGCCGATGCCATCGCTCGTGCTGAAGGACGTTTAGCTGCTCTCGCCTCCCGGCCGGCGCTGTTTGTGACCACTCCCTACGGCGACCTCGGCTCTCTGCTGCCGGCCCTGCTTGCCACCGGGGTGGAGGCCGTGCACCTTGACCTCGTCCGCGGCGCATTGCCATCGGTGAAGGACCTGTCCGGTCTCGGCTCGACCCAGCTCGTGGCCGGGGTGGTTGATGGACACAATGTGTGGCGCACTGATCTTGGCACCGCTGCCGCGAAACTCGCTGCGTTGGGTGAGCTGGTGACTGAGGTTGGCGGCGATGCGTCCGCTGTATCAGTCTCCACCTCCACGTCGTTACTGCACGTACCCCACGACGTCACCCGGGAAACCAGCCTGCCCGACCACCTGGTGCGCGCACTCGCCTTCGCCGACCAGAAAGTGCAGGAAGTGCTCGCCCTGGCACAAGGCCACACCCATGACGGCTTGGCGATTACTGTCGGCCGGGTTGATGGCCCACAGTCGGTGGCGCGCACCGGTCACGGAGTTAGCCGCGAGGATGTGAGGGCGCGAGTGGCTGCGCTCACCGACGCCGACCGCACTCGTACCGCGTACGCCGACCGGGCAGGTGTGCAGCGTGAAACCCACCAGCTGCCTCTGCTGCCCACGACCACAATTGGCTCCTTCCCGCAGACCCGCGACGTGCGCCAAGCTCGTTCCGGTGTGCGGTCGGGGCGGATCACTCAGGACGAGTACACCCGGATCATGAGGGACGAAATCCGTCGGGTGATCGATGTGCAGGAGTCCATCGGACTAGATGTGCTGGTGCATGGGGAGCCGGAACGCAACGACATGGTGCAGTATTTCGCCGAACACCTAGATGGCTTTGCCACCACCATTCATGGCTGGGTGCAAAGCTACGGATCGCGCTGCACCAGGCCATCCATCCTGTGGGGAGATGTCACACGGCCCGCGCCGATCACCGTGGAATGGTCGGCGTACGCGCAGTCGCTCAGCGCGCGTCCGGTTAAAGGCATGCTGACCGGTCCGGTCACGATCCTGGCCTGGTCCTTCGTGCGCGACGACCAACCCCTCGGCGAGACCGCAGACCAGGTGGCATTGGCACTGCGGGATGAAATAGCAGATCTTGAAACGGCCGGTATCGGCATCATCCAGGTCGACGAACCGGCGCTGCGCGAACTGCTGCCACTGCGCGGGGCCGACCAGGGCGAGTATCTGCGCTGGTCTGTCGGCTCGTTCCGGCTCGCTACGGCGGGGGCGCAAGATTCCACGCAGATTCATACCCATTTGTGCTACAGCGAGTTCGGCGAGGTGATCGATGCTATTGACGCCCTCGATGCCGATGTCACCAGCATTGAATCTGCCCGCTCCAAAATGGAGATTCTCAGTGCGCTGGATACGTGCGACTTTGCCCGTGGGATTGGTCCAGGCGTGTGGGACATTCACTCCCCGCGGGTGCCATCCGCTGAGGAAATAAGTGATTTGCTTCGCTCAGCGCTGCGACATGTTCCCGCGGATCGACTGTGGGTTAACCCGGACTGCGGTTTGAAAACCCGCGGCTACCTGGAAACGGAGGCAAGCCTCATTAATCTGGTGTCCGCTACTCGCCAGGTTCGCGAGCACATTGTCCCGGGGTTGGTCGGTGTAGGGTAATGGCGGAAACTTCGGAAACACTGTGACACGGAAGTCGGATCCGAGGTTTCTCGATCCCATTTCCCGCAGTGTCCCGAAGGGGGAGCCAGGATGCCCGAGCCATATGAATACGGTGGCGAACACTCGAAGAAGGGCCAAGGGGGTGAAGCGTCACCCCCGCCAGGTCCTCCGCCCGCTGCTGGCGGTCCGGCCCCAACCCATCGCGCACCAGTAGGAGGCCCAGGCCAGGGCAGCGGCCCGGTCCCGCCGACTCCTCCGGCTGGACCACAGGGGCCACCGGCTGGTCCGCAGGGCCCTGGTAACATGCCTGCCGCCGGTGCGCCGGGATCTGCCGTCATGCAGTCCCCCGGCGGGCACCCGGGCATGACCCCGCCCTCAGCGAATACCGGATTGGATTTCAGCCGGCTCGGTATCACCAACCCGCTTCCGTCGCTGGCCGTGACCGGGATTTCCTATCTGGTCACCCTGATCGTGTCCTTTGGGCTGGGGGTGATGGCGCTCTTCTTAACCGCCATGGCATTCTCCAGCTCAGGGCCACGGAGGGGCGCAGACTTTTCCAGCCTTCAAGAAACCTTCTCAGGTTTCGGGTTCGTCGTGCGCTCCGCATTCCAGTTCATCGCGCTCGCCTTCTTCGGTGAGGTGGGCATCAACAGCGTGGACGGGACCCAAGCCGGCGTGGTGATGGTGCCCTTCTTATTGCTCCTCATCAATGCGGGAATCATGGTGCTGGGCGGACGCTTTATTCAGCGTCGTCAGCCGAGCACCAGCCCGCTCGGGATCTGGGCACACTCTCTCCTGAGCGGCCTGGTGATGGCTATCGTGGTCGTCCTGTTCGCCTTTATGGCGGCGTTCAACGTGCCGGCAGGGCCCGGTTTTGCCGGGGGAGATTTCCATGGTGCCGGGGCGCGCAGCTTCTTCGGCGCGTTCATCATCACGACGCTGATGCTGGCATGCGGACGTTTCAGCGTGCGTCCGAATTCCGTATGGTGGATCCGCCTGCACGATGTGTGGGCCGCTATTCGCCTCGCGATTGGCCACACGGTGGTTTTCGTCATCCTCGCGGGCGTGTGGGGTTTCCTCTGCATCACCGTGGCGTCCCTCCTCGCGGGGGATGGACTTGGCTTCCTCGCGGTTTTGCTCATCGTCCCGGTGGTGTTGGGCCAGGTCATTGCGTTCGTCGCGGGGCTTGGAATGCTGTCCTCGGTTTCGCGAGAAGGCTCCTCGAACTTGATGTTTGGTGGCCAAACCAGCATCAGTGATTCCATGTCGATGTTCGGCATGCTGCCCTGGTACGTCTGGCTGGTGTGGATCCTGATTGGTCTGGCATTGCTTGTGCTGATGTCCATCGCCTGGGATCGCTACCGGCCCCGTCCGACTGACACGGTAGGTAACGTGGTGTCGTGGGCGGCTTTGCCCGTGGTGTACTTCGTCGGTTCGATTCTGCTGATGATGATTGGTGGCATTTCTGGTTATGCCTCCATGGGTCGCCTTGCAAACTTCAACATGTCGATCGGCTTGGCTGTGTGGACCCCGCTGCTCGGCATTGTGCTGGGCGCCATTATCGAAGGACTCTCCCGCGTGCTCGGCCCCTTGGCACAGGGCATCATCCCCGGTCGGATTGGGCGCCGTCTGCGTCCAGAAGCGGCTTTGGTGGCGGCAGCTGCTGCAACCGTGCCTGCGGGTGCCGGTGTTGCGGCCACGGGCGGTCCGGGTGCCGGAGTTCCCGGTACAGGTGGTCCTGAGCTGGGCGCTGCCCCGGCGGCTCAGCAGCCGATATCCGGCGCTCAGGCGCCCGGTGCTCAGACATTTGGCCCCCAGGTGTCCGGTGCGCAGGGGAATACCGCAACCGCGTCTGTGCTCCCGACGACCGAACGCAAGCCACTCTCACCGAAAGCCAAGAAGCGCCTCGTCCTCGGCAGTGTGATCGGTGGCGGAGTCTTGGTCGTGGCGGTCGCACTGCTGATCACGGTCAATGTGGTGGGCAGTATGTTCTCGCCGCGTCACACCGTCGAGTCGTACCTCGACGCGCTCAAAGATGGGCGGGTTGAGGAGGCGATGAAGATTGCTGACCCGCTTGTTGAGAAGGATAAAAAAGTTCTTCTGACTGATGAAGTTTACGGTCCAGCTAAAAAGAAGATCGACGGGTACACGATCGCCACGGTCGAGGATAAGGGCGATACCGCAACCGTGGATGTTCAGGTAACGCAAGATGGTAGGCCGGCGTGGGTGAAGTTTAATCTGCGCCGCTCCGGAACCGAATGGTTAGTGTTTCCTCGTTGGGCGTTAGACCGACAGGAAATTCCAAGTATTTCTGCCACCGTCCCCGAGGGGACTCAGAAGATCCTCGTGAACGGGAAAGCTGTCGATGTGAAAGGGTTAATTAAAGACGGATCGCTGTCGCTTCCGGTATTTCCCGGAGAATACACGGTGAGCATCCCTACGGATGGAAAACTTTTTGAGTCGAGCAACTCAAAAACCTGGGTCTCGGCCGACTACTTAGGGCAAGGTTTTTCAGTCGAGGCTAGAGATCTCAAGTTCTCCCTGACAGAAGCTGGGAAAAAAGAGCTCGACAAACAGGTGCGAGCCAAGATCGACAAATGTGCTCAATCTACTGAAACTAATCCTGTGGATTGCCCCTTGGAGGCATATGTTTACTTTGGTGAAAATCAGGAAAAGAAAGGCTCGTGGGCTATAGTCAGCTACCCGACCCTTGAGGTCGATGACTACCGTAATGGTCGTTGGCATTTCAGCACCGACTACTCGTCAGGTCGAGGGAAAGCCACCTTCAGCTATCAGAGAACTGGGTTTGACGGGACTCAAACGCAAGAGAAGCAAGATAGCACTTTCACTGTTGCTGGAGATGTGACGATAGCACCGGACAGCAAGAGCCTCCAGATTAAGTACTCCGACTACTGAGATCTGTCTGGATTCTGAAATCATTGTTGTCCATGTGAGCGATTAACGATTGAGCTCGGCCGCGACGAGAGGATACTTTCCTCCGTCATGGGCCGGGCTCAATTCTTGTGGTTGAAGGGTCGTCTCGGGTGTGTGGATGGGTGAAACGGGACTGTGCCCCGTGTGGGTGGGAACATGCGAGTGGGGTGGACCGGTGTGTGCGGGCTCTAACTGAATGCGGGAGGGTGTGGTGGGTTGGGGAGGATGTGACGACCTTGGGGTGTGTAAGTGGTGTGGTGACTCTGGCTGATAACACGGGTTGTGATGCTTTCCAGGTTGATAGCCCGGTGGATGCTGTGGGGTTGCGATCGTGGGTGCATGACTCAGGTGGTCGGCTGATCCGTGAGACTGGTCCGGAGGGGACCCGAACCTATACCTATGACTCCGCGGGGCAGCTCACCGCGGTTATGTATCCGGATGTGTCCTCGGCGCGGTTTGTGTGTGATGGGCTCGGACGACGGGTCCGGGAGACCGGTTCGGATGGGGTGGTGAGGGAGTATGGGTGAGATACCCGTAGCTATCTGAACACTGTGACTATGCGTGATGCGGAGGGGACGGCCCTTCGTGAGTGTCGGGTGCGGGTTGATGCTGTGGGTGAGCTCGCCGTGATCGGCAGCACCCCGGTGTGGTGGGATACCGCCAGCCCCTACCCGACACTAATGGGTGTTGGGGAGAGTCAGGTGCTCTCGGTTCCGGGTGTGGGCACGGGTGGTCTATCGATTGGTGGCTTGGAGTGGATGGATGCCCGGGCCTATGACCCGACAACGCGTGGCTTTTTGTCGATGGATCCGTTAGAACCCATCCTCGGATCAGACTGGGCAGGAAACCCGTACTCGTACGCGGGGAACAACCCGTTAAATATGGTGGACCCGACGGGGCTGCGCCCGTTAACGGATGCGGAGCTGAAGGAGTTTGACCGGTCCAGTCGGGGTCATTGGGAATGCTTCGCTGGCACCGCACTCGTTATAGCGGGCGTGGCGTTGATGTGTACCGGTTTCGGCGGTCCAATAGGCGTGGTGATCATCGGGGCTGTATTGGGAGCTATGACCTCTGCGGGTGCATGCGTTATTTCGCAAAAAGCCGTTGCCGGTGAGGTTGACTAGGGCCAGGTTGGTAAGGATGCTGTTGCTGGTGCGGTGAGTGGTGGTGCGACAGTGTTGGGCAAGGTTGCAGGCATAGCTGGACGTGGGAGTCGGATTGTGAAGCCTTTTGCGTAGCAGTGTGGTGCGTGGGTCCCTTGCTAATGGCTTTGGTGGGGCGGCGGGTAACGTCGCCGCGACAGCGCTTGATCCTAACGCTGATCACAGCCTTCAAGGGTATGCGAGTGCCGCGGGACGGGGTTTTGTGGTCAGTGGTGCGGGCTCTTTTGTGGCTGGTAAAGCCGGTCCGGCTTATGGGGCGCGTGTAGCAACCGAACATCCGGAGTTAAATAAGGTCGTATCTAAAATTGCGCGGCATGCTGCCCCAAGGAATGTTGCGGGTATTCTCGACGAACAGTTTGCTGATCGGACGATTGGGGCGGCGACTTCCATGGCGAATGTTCTTCTAGAACCAGGTGCTTCAGAAGCCAAAGCAGTATTAGAAGCAATAATTGAAGGGGCAGCTAATGGCGGTGGTGGCCCAACTTCGGGTCTTCACGCGAGGGCTTCGGTGCGAATGAGGAGTATGCATGGTCAAACGCAGTCTAGCGAAGAGTGCTAGATCACGGCAGGAGAGAATAAAGATCGGCTGCTGCACGGCACTGTACTATCACTGTTTGCTATTATCATTCTTTTTCTTTTCAATCTATTTTCTGATAAGGTTGACATTAAACAATAGTAATGTGAAGTAATTTCGGCTCACGGCACTCACGTGTCGTAGCTACTGATGAAGGATCAACCGCCTTTACCAGTACTCAGTATAGGCCAAAAACTGTGGGCCGATAGCAATCGGTAAAGGTTTAAATATAAAAGTATAAGGAGGAAGTTACGAAGCAATCTTACCTGAACGGGAATATTTATTTGACATATGCTAGTTTTCTCGAATTATTTGGATGAACATGATGTCGGAACATTCCTTCGCCGCAGTCTTATCTTGTGATAAATTGACGCCATAAAGATCGTACCGCAGATGCCGGTGATGGTAATTCAAAATATCAGTCCTGTGTATTTTTGTGTAAAGTATTTACATTAAGAATCCGAGTAGAGTGAGGAGCGTGCATGGCCGTGTGTAGTCGACCGAAAAATAAGCGGACGTGGTGGGATGCCGTTAAAACTTGGTTAACGTTTATCTTTTTGTTCTTGTGTTTAGTTTTTGATGCTACGTTTCTTGCGAGTCCTTACTTAGATACGCTGGGCATTCAGGAGTGGCTTTGCGAAGTGAAATCAACGTCAACATATATTAAAAATAAGGGGGGAAGTAAAAATAGTATAGGCTCGCCTGGGGTAGTCATATACACGAAGGAGTGCGGTCGAATCATATATTCCTGGGGTGTTAATGACAGCAATAGGGATAAGCTGGCAAGATCATTTAAGGTGGGGCATGAATATATTTTTGAAATTGGCTGGTTTTCTAGAGTTATCATGAAAAGTTTTCCCAATGGGATTCCGTCGGTGCAATCATATCGTTTGGCTAATGATGCTTAAATATTTACATGTATAAGGATATGAACTCCACCGTATGGAGGCTCAATGGCGGGTAAAGGTGCACCGGTGGCCTAGCATGAGCGTTTATGCAAAGTCTTGGATATCGGTAAAAGATTGCGCATGACCACGCGCAATCGGACGAAAACTACGAAGCTACTGCGAGAAGCTGCAAGCATTGGCTGATGCTAGGCGGCGGGTGTGCGGTGGTAGCTTTTATTGTGACGGGTTTTCCTAAAGAGGATGTTTGGGTATTTGGGTATTCAGCAGCGATATAGTGGCATAGTTCCTGTTCAGGGGCGAGGAACGCTCCGCTGGAGGCAGGGGATCCGTGACGCTTGTGAGTGTAGGCGTACACAATAAAAACCATGGATAAATATCTATTACCAGTAGCGTGGACCTTAGAATCCAGTACGAGGAGACGGACACCTGTATCTCCGAACATGAATACATTTTTGCGTTCGCTGGTAGCCCCAGGTCGTTATGCTGACGACGATGCCCAAGGCTGTCCCGTATGCACAGTCTTATCGTCTCGTGGAATAACGCAACTAAATAGTGGCTTCGTGGGTGCTTCGGATATCACCGCATGCTATCCCCGACGTAAACCCGAGCTGCTAGCTAGCTCAGCCTCCCGCGCTCCTTACCCTGCGCCATCACACTCCGCACCCTAACCCGCACCCGGCCCGTGCGGGTCTAAACCTGGTTCCCAGCACCGAGCGGGTCTATGCCATACGCAGGCGACTCGGGTTAGGGAAGACCCTCAGACCTGCTCAATACATCCTCTCCCGTATCCGCGTCGTCCGCGACCTCTGCCTGGGCCTCGGTTTTACGCACCCAAAGCGTGCACACCAACGCCCCCGTCATCAACACGGCGCCGAATGTGAAAGCCGTAGCCGCGCCATGTGCCACCGCCTGAGCCGCCGCAGCCCCATCGGCGATAAGCGCCGCGCTGCGGGTAGACATCACGGTGACGAACAGAGCGGTACCGGCAGCTGCCGCCACCTGCTGGGCCGTGCCCACCGTGGCAGAGCCATGACTGTAAAGGTGCGGTGGAAGGGACCCGAGCGCGGTAGAAAACAGAGGTGTGAAGGTCAGACCGAGCCCGAAACTCAACACCAAATGCCCGACCAGAATGCCCCACCAAGGCGTGGTTGCACTGATCATCGAAAAGCCCCACAGCACGGCCATGACCAGGCCGCATCCGGGGATCAGCAACGGCCGAGCACCGATCCGATCGTAAAGACGTCCGACGCTGGGTGCCAGCAATCCCATGAGCAGACCACCCGGAAGCAGCATCAGACCCACCTGCAATGTGTCCAGGCCCAGCGATGATTGCAGATAAATCGGCAGTAAAATTACGATCCCGAACAGGGCCGCCATAGCGAGCATCAATGTTGCGGTGGCGAACGAGAACGTGTGCCGAGTGAACGTCCGCAAATCCAGCAGTGCCCGGTCATGCTTTTGCAGCTGTAGCTGCCTGATAATGAACAGTACGAACGCAACCGCCCCAACAGCTGCCGGAATTGCGGCGGACGCAAGGCCAGACCCGGCACCGGATACGGTCTCTGCGCTGCCTGATGTTTCGTGCCCACCACCGAGTGAGGTCAAACCAAACACCAGGCCCCCAAAACCCAGCGCCGATAACACAATGGAGACGACATCAATACGTTGATGCCTGGTCTGGGAGACGTTCTCGATACGCCGCAGCCCCACGATCAACATCGCTATAGCGATGGGAAGCACCGCCAGGAACAAAAACCGCCACGGTAAAAATCGAAGAATCAGCCCGGACATCGTCGGCCCAATCGCAGGGGCCACGGAGATCACCACGGAAATGTTCCCCATCACCCGGCCCCGATGGTCAGCCGGGACCAGATCCATCACCGTGGTCATCAAAAGCGGCATCATGACGGCTGTGCCGCTGGCTTGCACTATCCGTCCGAACAGGAGCGGTGAAAACGACGGTGCAATCGCGCAAACCAGCGTGCCAAGACTGAAAAGACTCATGGCGAGCATGAACACCTGTCGCGTCGGAAACCTTTGCAGAAGAAATCCCGTGATCGGGATGATAACCGCCATGGTTAGCATGAACGCGGTCGCCAGCCATTGGACGGTCACCGCATCCACGTCCAGATCGTGCATCAGGTGGTTGAGGGCAACGGACAGGATGGTCTCGTTGAGGATGACAACGAAGGTGCTCACCATCAGTATCGCGATGACGAGCCGGTGTGCGCGGGGTTGAGTGGTGTTTTGCATCTGGTGAGTAGCCGGTTGTTCTTTCGGAAGGTGTGCTTGGTGTCTGTGTCGGTGTCGGTGTCGGTGTTTGTGTCCAGGTTTGTACCCGGGGGTGGGTCTGGGCTACACCTGGAGTGGTTGTGCTGACATGTCTGCGGGTGCCGTCGCCGCACAAGGGCGCCGGGCAAAGGGTCGGTGGAATACCCCTAGCAGGGGAGGCGCGACCTAGTCATCGGCTCAGGTATGCGTAGGCAGACTTGTGTCCGTTCAGAAGCGTTCATGCCGCTGGAAGCTACCAGCGTGAGGGGCTGCCCCGGCACAGGGCCGTTGCGGTAGGGAGTCTTTTGGGCGATGACTCGTTGGGGGATAGACCACTGAGTTGGATGGGGAATCGTCGATCACCGGAATAGGGTACGGAAGTTTGTGGCGGTAGGCGAGAGATTTTCCGATGTGTGTGTGACCACGATGTGTAGGCATCCGGTTGGGTGCGCGGAGGTGGCGGATGGGCCCCATTGTCGGCCGCTAGCTGTTTGGGTGGCTCGCGGACGCCACCCGACCCGGTGCGAGAGACTTAAAGTCCGGGAATAACTAAGACGGCGCAGGTGGCGATGATCAGGCCGGGACCGTAGGCAACGAATTGCGTTGATTCGCGGTGTCTTCGTTTCTGCCCTATAGCAACGCCAAGTGTGATGAGGCTGCCGCACCATAGGGCGAGGAAAGTTGCTGTGAGCGAAATGTAACCGGTATATAGCGAAAGACCCCCGGTTAAAATAACATCCCCAAAACCGAGGTTACCTCGCGATATTGCGAACAGGATATTGAACAGTACGAACACTGTTCCAGCCGTGATTAAGGCATAAATAATATGCATGGCGCTGTCGTGAAGCGAAGCAAAACTGAGCAAAAGTGCGCCCGCGACTATGAGGGCAATGTTCCAAGTGAATGGCAGTCGATGATATTTCCAGTCGGATACAGTAAGGCGGAATCCGATGATGATGAATGCCGCTAGAGCGGGCCATAGTTCAGGTTGAGTAAGAAACAATGTGCTCACCAGTTTCGTTGAAATGTTGCATGCCGGTTCTGGCTTTCACCGGGGGCCTTTGCCTTTGAGGGCATCGCTGCGCGGGCGGTGTATGACGTCGGTTGGTGGCTGTGGGTGGTGTTTGCTGGTTGGTGTTGGTGTTGGTGTTGGTGTTGGTGGGTGGGGTGGTTTAGGTGAGGGGTGTGGCGAGGGTGGTGTATTGGGTGATGAGGAGTTGTTTGGTGGTGGTGAGGGTGAGGGGGATGGTGCCGTGTTGGGTGGGGGTGGTCCAGGTGATGGTCCAGTGGGCGGTGGTGGTGATGGTGTAGGTGTGGTGGGGTTGGTGGGTGCTGGTGTGGGTGTAGGTGTGTCCGCAGGTGGGGGAGGGGTTGGTGCCGTGTCCGGGGTAGGGGGTTGTGGTGGTGCAGGTGAGGGTGGTGTTATCGCCGGTGGTGATGGTGAGGTGGGTGAGGTGGGCGGTGGCGGTGATGGTGGTGGTGTGGTTGGGGGTGGTGGCGGTGATGGTGAGGGGTCCGGTGGTGTGGGGGTTGGGTGTGGTCCAGAACCAGACGGGAAGGCCGACGGCTCCGGGGGTGTGGGGGTTGTCGGGGGTGGAGTGGAGGGTGGGTGGTTGGAGGTGCATGGTGTTGAGGATGGTGGTGGTGATGGTGGTGGGTGTGTGGGGTGGTGTGTTGGGTGTGGGTGTGGTTGGTGTGGTGGGGTGTGGGGCGTTGATGGTGGCGGTGAGGTTGGTGTGGGGGAAGTGGATGGTGTAGCCCTGGGTGGTGGGGGTGAGGGTTGTGGTGGGTGGTGTGGCGGGCACGGCGCTGGCGTGGGGGTGGCCACTGGTGTTAGCGGTGGGCGTGGTGGTCGTGGTTTCCGTGGCGCGGACCGTGACCGAACCTTTGTACTGCCCGCCGTAGTTATTCACCTCGATCGATTCGTTGTGATCCGCTCTAGCTGTTGCCGGATAGATTGCTAGGACAGATCCACACGTTATTAAGGTGGTAATTATTTTCCGAAGTGTTGCGCGCATGTTGTACCTTCCGGGTAGTAGCCCATTTCTTTGATCATCCAGGGGGATTTATCGTCTCGGCGAGTGAGCGTAAATCGTCCGACCCATTCCCCGATGCCGAGGTTTTTGATCTTCACGGGGTGACCGTCTTTGCTGGCTTTTTGGTCGCGGATGTTGTTGCAGAATTCGATGATGGAGGTGGTGCTGGTGGTGTTGATGGTGGTCCAGTCGGTGAGGTGTCGTGGCCCGGTGATGATGGCTCCGGTGGCTGCGTTGTCCTTATCTCCTTCTTCGCTTTTAGCGGCGACGTCAGGAACGAGGAATTCGTGGTTGTAGCGGAGGTCTTTCCAGCCGTGGGCGGCGGCTTGGTCGGCGGCATTGAAGAAGTTTTGGACGCGTTCTTTGGGGTTTTGTTGTGCGATGGGTTTTGGGGTGGGAGAGGCTGTTGTGGTGTGGGTTGGGGTGGGTGGTGGGGTGTGTGAGGCGCAGGCCGTGGTCAGGGCGAGGCTGAGCAGAGCCAAGGTGAGGGTGGCGGTGCGACGCATAACGGAGGTCATAGCGTGTCCTTACTGTGATGTGGTGGGGGTGTCATTCGACGTCTGCGGCCAACTTGGTGGGTAAGACGTTTGGTTGCCGCGGAGAGCTCAAAGTTGTGCTGTGTGGCGGATGCGAGAAGTTCCTCGGCGTGATGGCGATGCAACTCCGGGTTATCTCGGGTGGCGAGGAGCCTAAGCTGCCAGAGCATTTCGATGAGCGGGTCGGTGCGCAGACCGTGCTCAACGGCCCACAATGCGGTGGTGGTATCGCCGACATCGAGTGCTCGCTGCGCGAGTTCATGCGCGATATCTGCCGCATCTTGAATCATGACGGCACGGGCGGGTGCGGCCCAGGCGTATCTGCCTGCACCGTCCCACGCGCACGGCTGTCCACGGACAAGACGAAGTGCGTCGGCCAGATGTTCCGCGGGGACTTCGCCGCGGATATTTGCAATGCGGTGAAGACGGGCCCAGTCGCTGGTCACGTCCTCGCTGAAGTGAACTGGGGCGGTGTCACTATCGGGGAGGTCAAGATAGGCGTGCCCGTCATCGTTCATGCCAAACCATCGGCGCACTTGGGATAGTGCTCTCATCCGCGCGCTTCGCGTCACGGTTTGGCCGGGCCACAGGTCAGCACACAGCTCGGTGCAGGGAGCGTCTGGGAACAGGTGGAGGTAGATTGCGACCTCGACGGTTTCGGCCATAGCTGCTGGATCGACCGCTCCGCGCGCGTTCTGAACGGCAGGCGTTCCGTAACATCTCAGAAATGGAGCGGTCGGCGGGTGGCTGGGCCTATCGTGAAGGTCCTCGGCCCTGAGAAGCTGCTCGCTTCGCTTAGGCAGGGCAAGAACCTGGATGGGGCTGCCGCTGATTCCGGGGGTATAGCTGTTGGTGTTGGTGTTGGTGTTGGTGCTAGTGCCGGTGTCGGCTTTGGCGTGCGGGTGTGGCGGTCGCGCCGATGCTGGCGCCTGCGGTGAGATCAATGTCGGACGGTCGTCTACAACGGGCAGTGGTCTGAGCGCGGTGGCATCCGCAGCTCGTTCGGTCACCGACGACGCGGCGAGGGCATCGAGAAGATGGGAGGCGTCCTCCTCGCATACACAATGAGGTACGACGCTCACCGCAATCGGGTCCAAAATGGCCGCTTGATCAGAGTAAATATTCAGCGTCCACGGCGAGGGTAAATGATCGTCGGATAGGGCTTCACTATGGTGATCGAGGCGGTTGTTGTTGTCGGTGACGATCACGGTGCTCACCAGATCGGGAAAAGCCCGAATCAGGTTGATCAGGCGCTGACGGTCGGTCGCGGAGAGATCAGGCCCGATCACGACGAGCTCGGGTGGCCACAGCTCATTAGTGACGCCGTCGAGTCTGGCTCTGGATGCACTGGAATAACCGTGCTGAGCCAACGCGCTGCGCCGACGCACGAGCTTGTGCTCCAGCTCACGACACCGTGAAGGCACATCCGGTGTGCAATGAACCTGCCCTGGATCAAACGCTCGATCGATATCCTCGCCTAGTCCTATGACGGTGATCAGCAGATCAGATGCCCACGGACTGGTGGCGCAAAACAAAATCATTGCCCGCAGCACCGACCGGGCATCGCCATCGCGCGCAGTGACACCGAGATTGGCGAGATGTTCCAGGTTCACCAGAAAAGGTTCACCGTGGTCTTCACCCAGTGGAAGCAAGAGGGGATAGGGGAAAGGAGCTGGTGAGTCCAGGTCATCACCCAATGGGAATGCTGCGGGGAGTCGCCAGCACGACCCCTCCGAGGTGGGTTCAAAGGGGGCCGGGAGAACCGCCGCGGAAGCAAAGCGAAACTCGAGATACTCCTCGGTGCACCTCATGAAAACCAGATCGGGTAGGTACCCGCGCATGTCCGCGTTGACGGCTACTACCTTTCGTACAGCCCTGCTGATGCGTGTGGTCAGTTCGGGGTTGGTTCGACGGATCAGATGCCGTTCATCCTCGGCAAGGCGCTGGATCAGACCCGGTATAGCCTCGCGGGCACTGCGTTGGCGCTGAGCACGCAGGCGGCGGGCGGCGAGGAGCCCGATAATGCTGGTTGCAGCGATCACCCCGAGCCCGCCCCAGGGGGCAGATGTGCCGAGGCTCGACCATAGAGACGACTCGTCGTGAGGTTCGGCAGCGTTATAGGTGGGGCCGGCAGCGTTGTTGGTGGGTCCGGTTGTGTTGGCAGGCCCGGCTTTGTTGGTGATGCCGGCAGCGTTGTCGGTAGGTCTGGTCGTGCTGTTGGCGGGGCCGGAAGTGTCGATTGACGCGGCGGTTCCGCTGAAGGGGGCAGTGCCGGCAGATCCGCTGCCCTGTGCGTCTTCGGAGGGTCTTTCGGCTGGGCTGACGGGGCTAGCTGGTGCGGCTGGTCTGGCGGCGTCAGCCGATGTGCTTTGTTCGGTGGTGTCAGCGCGTCCGCGGGTATCGACGGGAGCGTCCGGGTCCACGGGAGCTGGTGCGCTCAGTGGGTGCGGCGGTTTAGCTGTCTGCTGAGCAACAGCCGCCGGACCGTGCGGATCGCTTTGGGTTTGTGCACTATCCCGCCCAGCGTGCGGAGGATGCGGTCGGGGTTCCAATCGGTGCGGAGTACGAGGCGAAGCGTACGGTTGTTGACCCGGCGCGTCGGGCCGATGCACCGATTTAGTCGCTGCATCGGGGGTGGTGTTCGGAATGGTCAACGTCCATCCGTCGACGATGAGATTCGGGTCGCTGAGCGCACGCCCGTCAAACTGGCGCACTCCAGCATTCGCGGTGAAAATCTGATGCCAGCGGTGTGCGTCCCCGTAGTACTTTTTGGCGTAACCGGACAGTGTGTCATGAGGTCCGACGGTCACCACGACCGGTTGAGCGGCGGGTAGGCGCAGGGTCCATCCCGGAGTAAGCCAGGCGTTGGGGCCCGGTTCCAGAGCGTCGCCGTCTGGCTGGGTGACTCCGCTGTTCAGCTCGGAGATCTCCCGCCACCGGCTCCCATTACCGAGGTGGGTGTTCGCAAGCGACCACAGGGTATCCCCTGATCGGACGGTGACACTCTGGGTCGGAGAGTCGTGATCACCCCCAAGATGGGAGACGATCTCCGAACGTTGGCGCTGTAGCTTTTCGGCCTGCGCGTCTCTGGTGGCCGCGGCATAGGCAGGCGATGTGGATTGCTGATCGTGGGCGGGTGGCTGGACATCCACAGTGGGTGGCTGGACATCCGTACTGGGTGGCTGGATATCCGTACTGGGTGGCTCGGCATCCGCATTGGGCGGCTTATTAGCCACGGATGGCTGGTAGGCCGCTGAGACCGATTGATAAGACTCCGTAAGAGATGCGCCCGGATACGGGCCGACCAGATGTCCTCCGGGGGCGGTGGCCGCAGTCGCCATTGTTTGCGCCTCGGACGTCCCGGAGGCGAGTGGCGCGGATGCCACGCGGTCGGGTACCGGGGAGCTGTCGGAGAGGGCTATGCTGGCCCCGCGCAGAAGAACGGGAGCTCCAAAACCACTGATCACAGCGGTAATCAGCAAAGTGGCGGCACCCTGCTGCACCGTCAGCGCGCGGATGTGGGGAATACGTACCCCTTTGGCTCTGGCGACCAGGTCGAGTCCGACGGAGACCACGAACGTGCCCCAGGCGATCCATCCGATCCACACCACAGCGCCCAGAGCGATATTAAGGGTGTTCGTCGAGGTCGCCAGCGTTGAGAACTCATCCAGCGTTGGCAGACGGGATGGGAAGGGGTTGCCGTAACACAGCACAAGCGCGGAGGGGATTCCGCCGACGAGCACCCCCAATATGCCCAGGGCGACCAGGGCCTTGGCGGCTTTCACGACAGAAAACCTCGGGTGCGCGGTTACGGCGGGGACAGTGGTTCGGGCTGAGGTTGTCATGGTTATCCCTCCCCGGGCGGTGTGGCGAGAAGGTCGATCTGGGCGGTGCGGGTGGCCGAGACGTCCTGGATGCCGATCATTGCGAGAAAGACGGTGGGTCTATGGACGGTGACGCTCACGCGTATGGTGTGTCCGTCGACCATGTCCACGGCGCCGGTGGCACCGGCCTGGTGCAGGAAACGCGTGGCCGATTCCATGGCGGCCGGAGTGCTTAAAGCGGGTGGCCTTCCGGATGCGATAGGAAGGGCAGCCAAGTACTGAGCGCCGCTGCGGGCTGCTTGCTGGGAGATGGATGCTGCTTCGGAGCCGGCTGTCATTTTGGCTCCGCCGTCAACCATCAGCCCTGCGACCAGGACTAATGCAATGACTAGGACCGCTGTTAGTGGCGAAATCTCACCGCGGTCGCGGGCCGCGGTGGTGCGTGCACGCCTGCAGATACGTGGTTCGCACACCCTTAGACCGCGTTCACCCCGCCAGATCCTGCTACGTCGCGCTTTCCAAATACGGGACCACACTGCGGCATGGCATTGGGGAGGGGACGTCGTGCGAGGTGGGGTGCAGACACCAGCTTGAGCCCAAGAATGACTGGCATGTAGTGGTGCGTTCATGACCTCTCCCGGTATCGGTCCAGCGGGGACACAGTGGTGACGGTGACCTCGGTGTGGCCAGGCAGCCCAGGGAGGTGAAAGACCTGGTCGAGCTTGAGATCGCAGGTCACGGTGGATCGCACGGCTGCGATGGTTCCCGGCGGCGAGGTGAACGCAGTTGGGTCGATGTCCACGCGCACTGATGCACATGAGAGGTTCTGAGCCCGCAGCTCCCGGGTGAACAGGGCGCGAGTGTGTGCGCTTGCCTCGCTGGCATTTAAGGCGAGGGTGGCGCTGCGGACTGCTGACCAGGCAGAGGAGTCAACTGCTTGACGTGCCATTGCGAGGCGGCCGCCGACGAGAACCAGCCCAAGAATGAGAAGGAGCACCGGGGCTAAAACCGCGAGTTCAACACTGGAGGATCCGCGTTCGCACTGTCGCACCAACGAGGTGTATGCCGTGCTTTGGTGCACCGGCGCCGCTGTCGATTCGCATCCTCGCGCCGTGCCGGATGGCCCACGGTTTTGAGCTGTGCCGGATGGCCCGCATCCTAGCCGCCGCATCCCCAACGACGACCTTGGTAGTGCCGGGGTGCACGTCGCGGGGATCATGGTGTGAACTCCTCAATCGGAGAGGTTGAGGTTTGTGTGATCAGCGGTAGCTCCAGACCGGGGATCAACGACAGAGCATGGCCGGTGACTGTGACGCTGACACTCGTGGGGTTCCGACGGCTGGTCACGGTGTAGTCGCGCAAAATGCCGTTGTCTTCGGCGCGGAGCACCTCGCGGGTGACGGCGACACCGGACGGTTCGGGAGACTCATGCAGTGCGGCAGACATCGATCCGTCGTGCGCCGCATACATCGCGGTGGTTCGGGCAGAAAACCAGAAACCGCAGTGCACGACCAGCAGAATTAAGCCGAGGGCAGCGGGCAGAGTGATGGCAGCTTCGGTGGCGTTTCCGCGACTCAGCCAGGAGTATCGACGCGATGTCATTTGAGCTCGGCCATTTTGGTCTCGATGAACGCTTTGATCCCGGTAAGAACCACGAAGGCGAGTGCGACTCCGACCACGGCCATCAGCACGTACTCGACAGTTGAGGTTCCGAGCGAACGAGAGGTACGGGCTTTGTGGAAGTGGACCTGGATGAGCCCGGTGAGAAATGAGATGGTGCTGAGTAGCGCGGTCATAACAGATACCTTTCGAGAGTTGTCAGGTGAGTTAGCTGGTGAGGTTCAGGCGGCTAAGTAGGTGGCGGGTTGGCTGGGTGGCGTTGTTGAGTCCGCGCAGCTATGACGGCACGGCGAGCTTGAGCAGGGCGGGAGCAATCAGCAGCCCAATAAAAGCCGCGGCGAGCAGGGCGACCGGGAGGCTGAGCCCTTCGGACTGAGCATTGGCCTGGGCCTGGTCATCGCGCAGGTGCCCGATCCGGACGGCATGGGCCCGCGCCCGCAGGCTTTCCCAGATCGATACGCCTTCTTCGCCGGAGAGACGGACAATGTCGGCGATCTCGTCGAGTTCTTTTAGGCCAAATTCGGCACCGAGTTCGCGCAGGTCATCCCAGGCATTGGTGCCGCGCAGCCGAGCTCGTTCAATGATTTGCCGGATGCGCAGGAACAGCTCGTTGTCACCAACCAGGGACGCATCGATCATGGCCTGGGTGGATCCGGCCCCGCCGATTTTTGCGAGCGCTATGAAGTCGATGTAGGCCGCAAGAATGCGGCTGCAGCGGTGGCGGGCGCGTGCAGCCTGTTTACGAACCGCGAGATCAGGAAGCAGGAAAAAGACGATGCCGAGTATCACCATCAGCCCTACGGTGAGGAAGGGCGGTGGGGCTAAACCGAGGATGAATGCAAAGGCACCCAAAACGATGGGAAGAAGAAATCCTAAGAAGCTGAGCAGAGCTTTGCGCCCGTAGAAGGCAGTTGAGGTCAGGCCGAGCAGGGCGAGGTCTCGGGTGGGGGTCACAATGCCTGGAAGCGAGGTGACGAGGCGTTCAATTTGCTGGCCCAGTCTGTATTCGATGGGAAGTTTGTCGCCGGTAAGGCCCGGAGCCTGCGATGCGCTGTGGCCGTCGAGATGAGATAAGGCGGCGCGTAGCTGCGGTGACGCGGGTATAGCGGCGTATATGAGCAGGGTGAGTCCGAGGCCGGCGATGGCTCCGTCTATCAAAATGAACGCCATCATCGGATACTCCCGGCACAGTGCGAGGTTGATGGAGACTGGCTGATCCCGGGGCCGTGCAAAATCCGGTCGGGGATGGTTTCGGCGGTGGCGCGGTGCATCCACCACAGGGCGAATGCGAACAGCGTTATCAGTGTGACCAGGATCAGCTGCCCCAGCCCAGTGTGGAACGGGGCGACATATTCGGGGTTGAGCAGGAATTCTGTAGCGAGCACAAGAATGGCGATCAGACTGATCATGCGCGCATTGGCTCGCGGTTTCGCCCGGTCAGCTTCGATGTGTCGGCGCATCGCGACGTCGTCGGCAATGGTTTCTGCACACCCGGTCAGCAACCGGGCAAGTCCTTGACCGCGTCGGCGCGAACCCAAAATGAGTGCGCCGACCATTAAATCCCCGGTGGGGTCGGCGAGATCATCAGCGAACTGCCCCAGGGCGGTATCAATTGGAACCCCCGCATGTAGCCGCGCGCCGAGCAGTCCCACTTCATCTGCAATTGGTGCAGGAGCTGAGCGTTGAGAGGCGAGAATGGCCTGTTCAATGCCGGCACCGGCACCGAGAACACCCGCCATAGACCGGGTCCACTCTTCCATGGCGTTTAACCGGGCAATGGTTGCGGTGGACGTGGAGCGGGGAATGAACTTCGGGGCGATCACGATGATGGCGGGTACCGCGATCACCGATGCGATATACCCGGTCACCAGCCACGCTACGATCCCGCCGCCGACCGCACCGGCAGCAATCCCGGCTGATTTATTGCGTGCTGACAGTGCGATACGGCGTGGGGGACGAGTGGCCAGGTCGCGGATGCGCTGCGGGCGCACTCCAGCCCACACCGCCCAGCATCCCAGCCCTGCCATGATGACGAGCAGGGCCGCCAGAATCGGCATCATCGGGATCCTCCCGCTGTTAAATACGGCTCCAGGTCGCGATACCAGACGGGCTTTGCAACGTTGACGGCGCCGTGCGGGGAATAGGTCCACAGCCCGGTGGTGGCGACAGCGCCGTTTTCCCCTGGTTCGTAGCTGTTGACGGCGGTCACGCGGCGCTGTGGTGAGGCGAGGCCATCGGGTCCGACGACGCGAACCACGTCAACGAATACGGCGAGGTCGATATTTTCGGCGACTTGGCGTCGCGCGAAATCTTCGGTCACTCTGCCGTCTTTGCGGGCGAGGGTGACAATCCGACCGGGAATAGCGCAGGGGCTTTTCGCGTGGATGGTGGACAGGCTTCCCGAACCGGTTTGCATGGCCTCAAACATGGAGATCACTTCGGGCCCCAGAATTTCGCCGACGATGAGTCGGTCGAGGTTCATCCGGAAGGTGTCGCGTGCCAGGTCGTCCATGGTGATTTCGCCGATGGGGCGCCCCTGCGCGTCTTTTTCGTCGCTTCCCGGCACCGCCTCTAAGGCGATGAGGCGTCGGTGACGGTCGTGTCCGAGCAGATCCAGATGCAGTTCAAAGGTAGATTCCAGGGTTGCGATTTTCTCCCAGGGATCAATTTCGTTGATGAGTGCCCGTAGCAGTGTGGTTTTTCCGGCCCCTTGGGCCCCGCCCACGATGATGGATTTACGGGCCTTCACTGCGGCGCGCAGGAAGTCGGCGAGGTCGGCGGGCATCACATCGAGTTCCACCAGGCTGTTGAGGTCGACATCGATGAGCCGGTGCACTCTGATGGTGGCGCACGGGGGATCGACGATCCAGCCGGTTGCTTGAAGGCGCGCACGCGGGCCGAGGCTCATGTGCAGTCGGGGGTGTGCCGGGTCAAAACTTTTACCCTGCTGGGTTGCGAAGAATGCCAGGGTGGAGAGCAGTTCGTCATTGCTGTCGGCGATGGGCTCAGACTGTCCGAAGACGTTTCCGACGCGTTGAATGAGCACGTCATCCGAGCCGTATATCTCGATGTTTTCGATGGTGGGGTCATCGAGCAGGGGTTGAAGCCGCCCGAAGCCGAACAGGCTTTCCATGACTGCTCGGCAGATGTCTCGTCGTTGCGCATTTGTCCACGACGGCAGGCCCCGGTCAATCCGATCTTGGTCGTGATCGGAGATATAGCCGGTGGTCAGATGCATGGCGCGTGCACGGTGGCTATCGGGGTCCAGCCCGTCGTCGACGTTGAGGGCTAGTGCTTGGGCAACCTTTGATCGAAGATCGGTCACCGCTGCCCAGGTGTCGCGATCCAGCATGGTGGAGGAGCTGGCCTGGCCCGCGTCGGCTGAGCGCGGTCGCCCCAGGTGGGTTGAGCATGATCGCTTATTGTCGGTGTTTGGTTGGTCAGGGCCATCCCGGTCTGGGCGGTGGGGTAACCAGGCGTGATGATTGTGCGGCTCAGCGGTGCGGCTTAGCTGGTTTGCACACGCTTCGCTAAGGGGGAGGTCGGAGAAGAGCGGAAGGTGCTGAGGCTGCGTCATGAGATTTCCCCGGCCAGAAGAGTCCGCCTGGTGGTGGCTGTTTTGTATGCGAGCGAGGCGAGACGATGGATGGATTTCAGGTGTCGGCTGGACTCGAAATTGCGTGGGCGCGGGCTACCCGATGAAAGATGCATAGCTGTTTTCGGGCTCCACGGCACCGTCCCCAGGAGCGGCCTTTTGATCGTGGCTCGGGTTTCACGGGCGCTGTAGGTTCCGGGCGCATCGACGGCGACCAGGTGCAGCGACGGGATAGTGGTGTCCTGGTCGGCAGTATCAGTTCGATGTGCAAGGGCTGCCCGGACCGCCATCACGGAGGGAATGGTGGGGCGCAGCAGAAGCATCGAAAGGTCGGCGCTGTGCAGTAACGCGGTGGCGCAATAGGGTGCATGGAGCCGACCGAGGTCGGCGATGACATCGATTCCGGCGCGGTCGAGTTCACGGAACGCGAATCCGAGCATGTCCCATCGAGTGGCCAGTGCCCGGCCCTGCAGAGGATTGAGCAGCCCCGGGATGACCCGTCGGATGCGGTCCTGTTCACCGGTGAGCGGAATGGACTGATGAAGAAGCTGCTCTTCTAGGTCAGGACCGGGAAGAAAGTCGATGAGGGTGGCAGTGGGAGCGATACGACCGGCGAAATATCCGGCGAGGGTGGGCGAATATCCCACGGTGTCTGCTTCCACCAAAATCGCGTCACGAGGCCAGGTGAGAGCGAGTGCGAGTGCCGTGGTGGAGACGCCGGGCGATCCGTGAGCCGAGCACAGTGCGTAGAGCATGGTCATTTCTCCCGCGACATGACGGCGAGCCCAATGCGCCCGGATGCCGAGAGTGAGGTCACGGCGTGAATATCCTGGCTGGACACAATGACTTGGATGGCGATGGTGCCGCGCGGGCTCGCTGATCCGACGCGAAGCACCGTCGCGTCAATCTGGCTGTCCGTGCTCGAATCGGGGCTGTCGCTGACTGGGTCGCTGTTGGGGCGCGGGGTGCTGAGCAGGCAGATTTTGTCGCCGGGAACGATGCTGTCGACGGGGACCTGGGCGCTGTTGAACTCAATGGAGATAATGGCTTTTCCGGCCTCGGGAAGATCGGTAGCGGATACCTGGCTCGGACTGAGGATGCTTCCGCGGGGAATTGTGCTGGTGGCGTGCCGACCGATGAGTGAGGTGAGGGAGGAAGCCTCCACTCGTTTAACGCCCGGGGGCAGGTTGACGGTGGTTTCGGCGAGATCTTTGCGGGTGATTGTCTGGCCCCACGCGATGTCGTGGGTGCTCACCACAACTTTTTCGGTGGCCGACAGCTGGTTCGCGATCCACCAGGCCCCGACGGCGCAGACAGCGATGAGTGCGATCCCGAGTGCAATCAGAGATGGACGCCGCCGCGAGGGAAGCGGCTGGGCGAGGGTTTGTGGGGTGGCGGGGCTTTGTGGGGTGGCGGGGGTGGAGTACGCCGACTTAGGCCCGGGTGCGGATGGTGACGATGAGTGCGCATCCGGGGGTGCGGTGCTGGTTTTCTTAGCGCGCAGCGTCATGGTGTTTCTTTCTGGACGCGGCTGGCTCGTTACCGTCGCGGTGCGTTCGAGTGCATGCGCGAGGTGGCCTGGTGGTCGTGTCCGTTCTCAGGTGGCCCCTGGAGGGGTGGACGAGAGCGATGCTAGACCCAGAAAGCCCTATAAAGGGTGTTGCGGAAGAAACTGTGGATAACCCAGTGAGGGGTCCATAACGTGCTGGTCGCGCTGGATGTGGTGGCCGTTCGGCGGTCTAAACCTGCTGATGCCGATGCGGGTCCTACGACTCAGGCTGAGGTTGCAATGAGCTCCCGTGAGTGGCGATGACACGCTGATACCACTCAAAAGACTTCTTACGATAGCGGGCTAAACTGCCAGTACCGTCATCGTTGCGGTCAACGTAAATGAACCCGTAGCGCTTGGACATTTGTCCGCTGGATGCTGACACACAGTCGATGCATCCCCAGGTGGTGTATCCCAAGATTTTCACGCCGTCCTCAATGGCCTCGCGAACCTGCACCAGGTGATCATTGAGATAGGCGATGCGGTAGTCGTCCTCGACCTTGGGCGTGCCATCGGGGCCGGTGGTCAAAACATCCCGAGCACCCAGCCCGTTTTCCACGATGAAAAGCGGTTTTTGCCATCGGTCCCAGAACTGGTTGAGCACGATGCGTAAACCGATGGGGTCGATCTGCCACCCCCACTGTGAGGCGGGGAGGGTGGGGTTGGGTAGACCGCCCATCAGGTTGCCTTCGCCTGGTTCGATGTCCTGGGTAACGCCATCGCAGATAGACATGTAGTAGCTGAAGGATACGAAATCCACTGTGTGCCTCAGGGTGTCTCGGTCATCCGCGGTGATATCCAAATCGATGCCGTGCTCGCGCAACATGCGCAAGAAATAGCCCGGATATTCACCGCGAACGTGAACATCGCTGAATGCGAGGGAATCGTGGTCGGTGCGCTGCGCAGCGAGCACGTCTCGTGGATCCGGGGTGAGTGGATAGACCGGAAGAGCGATGACCATGCAACCTACTTTGGCCTCGGGCATCATCTCGTGCGCCATGCGGGTCACCGATGCGGAGGCAACGAGTTCGTGATGCACGGCGTGGTAGAGGTCCGCGGGTTTGAGCTGGTCAGCCGGTGTGAGGATTCCTCCGGACATCAGCGGTTGATGCAACACCGAGTTAATTTCGTTAAATGTCAGCCACAGTTTGACGCGGTGTCCGAACCGTTCAAAAAGTGTGCGGGCATAGCGTTCGTAGAACCTGATCATGCGGCGATCAGTCCACCCGCCATAGGTTTTCGCTAAATGCAGCGGGGTTTCGTAGTGACTTATAGTCACCATCGGTTCGATGCCGTGGCGCTCTAATTCATCGAGGAGGCGATCGTAAAAGGCGAGGCCTTCTTCGTTTGGCTGCTCTTCATCTCCGCGCGGAAAAATGCGCGACCACGCAATGGAGAACCGGAAAACTGTGAAACCCAGGTCGGCGAAAAGAGCAATGTCTTCCGCGTATCGGTGGTAAAAGTCGATGCCCTGTAGCTTGAGATTGTCACCCGTGGGTTCTGCGGTCGGCGGTGCCTGCACCCCTTGGGGCATGACATCTTGAATGGACAGCCCTTTGCCGCCGTCCCGATAGGCTCCTTCGACCTGGTTCGCAGCGACGGCGCCACCCCAGAGAAAACCCTTTGGAAAAGGTTTCACACTGGATGTGCCGGTGAGGTCGGTGCGGGTGGTTCTCATAGGACACCTTTCGGCGCGGTTTTCGGTGGCGTTCAGGATATTCCATGTGGCCGGGATGCTTTGCCCGGGGGTGCAGGGCGTTTTAGTGAAGCTGCATCCATGCGTCGGTGCGCACCCGCAGGCCGAGGGTAACGGCCCGGACGGTCATGAAGACGAAGCAAAACGAGCACCATAAGCCGACCAGTGCCCACAGCCCACCTGGGAGGAGAGCTGATATGGCAACGGTGGCGGGAAGAAAGACTGCGAGGGTGATGGCGGCGGCTTTAGCGAGGTAGGGGGCGTCGCCCGCGCCCATTAAGACCCCGTCGAGGACGAACACATAGCCGGCCAGTGGTTGCGCGAGCAGCAAAACAAACAGCACAGCGCGCAAATTCGCTCGCACTGCTGGATCCGGGCTAAATATGTCCGGCAACAGGAACGACGATGCCAACATGACTAGCGCCACGAGGGTTCCTCCGCACACGCCCCACAGCATGAGTCGTCGGGTTACCGCGTGTACTCCGGCGCGATCACCTGCCCCCAGCATTCGCCCGGTCAAGGCTTGTCCGGCGATAGCCAGAGCATCAAGGGCCATGGTGACCAGGTTGAAGACCGACATGGCCGCTTGGTGCGCGGCGAGCTGCACGGCTCCGAGCCGGAGCGCAGCGACGGTCATTGTGATCAGCACGATTCGCAGACACAGCGTCCTGATGAGCATCGGCACGGATTCGCGCCACGCTGATGTCACATCGGCATGCCGCAGCCGAAGGCTCACGCCCTTGGGGCGCGCGGAGCGAATAACGACGGCGAGCAAACAAATAGCCATACCCCACTGCACCAGCACGGTCCCCAGTGCTGACCCCGCAATGCCGAGCCCGGCGGGAAAGACAAATGCCCAGTTCAAAGGCACATTAACGGCTGCTCCGACGCCTGCCACAAGGAACGGAGTGCGGGTGTCTTGTAAGCCTCGGACCAGCCCGGTTGCTGCCAGCACGGCCAGCATCGCAGGAAGGCCGAGAGCGGAGATCCGCAGGTATGTCGTGGCCTCGTGCCCCACCGCGGAGGTGGGACCAAATAGGTTGACGATCAGACCGGAGCCGGGCAGGAGCACAGCCATGCACAGCAGGCCAACCAGGAGCGCGAGCCAGCAGGCGTCAATTCCTTTGGACAGCGCTTCGGTCTGACGGCCAGCGCCCAAAGCGCGGGAGACCGATGCGGTGGTGGAGTAGGCGAGGAACACCGACAGGCCGACCACCGTGGTCAAAATTGTGGAGGCAATGCCGAGGCCGGCTAGGGCGTCGGTCGAGACGTGGCCAACAAATGCGGAATCGGCGAGGAGGAACAGAGGTTCGGCCACGAGCGCGCCGAGAGCGGGCCCGGCCAAGCGGATGATCTCTCGGTCGTGGTGGCGTCGGGATGCTGCCGGGTGATGATCTGGTGGTGAAGGAGGCGGCGGCGAGGGCGGCGAGGAAGCTGCGTGGGGCATGAAGCCATTGTGGTAGCGGAGTACGACATTCCACATTGCGGGGCGTGGTGAGATCGCCCGCACCGGGCAGGTGCCGCGTGAGATTGGACTAGTACGGGTCGGGCGACGAATGGGTTAACGCTGGGTTATTGGGGTGAATGTTCTGAGGTAATTCGGATCGATAAACAATGAGATAGCCGATATTCCCTTGCGGTGCCATGTAGAAGTATCGTGCGGGAATGTCCAGAGGTTAATTCACCTTTCATCTATGGCCGGCGCATGGCGGATGGCTGAATGTCATAGGTTCGTGATGATATGGAGCGGGCGTTGACGCAAGGGCCCCGGCGCATGGTGGATCAACTCGCATGGTGGGTCCACCCGGATTGTGAATCCAGGTGCACGGTGGATCCATCGGTGTCGCGCTACCTTGCCCGTCGATCGCCCCTGGACTGCCTGTCTCCGACCGGAACGGAATCTGATGAAGTTACTTGCCAACGTGAGCTTGAAGAACCGGTCCTTCATCGCACTGGTGTGTGTGGTGGTCTCGATTCTTGGCGCGTACGCGATGACGACCTTGAGGCAGGAACTCATTCCGTCGCTGGATCTTCCACAGATTCGGATCGTCACCTCGCAGTCTGGCGCGTCGGCGGAGCAGATCGAACAGAAGATTTCGGCGCCGATTGAACAGGCCGTACGCGGGCTGGAAAACGTCGACAGTACCTCCTCGACGTCCCGATCCGGTGTTTCGATGGTTACGGTTGAGCTGACCTATGGAACCGATGTCGCCCGCAGTGCCAATAAGGTGGATGCCGCGATTGGGCGGTTAAAGGATCGCTTGCCGGAGGGAGTCGATCCGCAGGTGATTGCCGGTGGGGCCTCGGAGATTCCGGCCCTGGTAACCGCCGTATCCTCCGACTCCGACCAGGGGCAGCTGGCCGATCGTCTGCGCACCACCGTGGTACCCGCTTTGGAAAAACTCGACGGCGTCTCTTCTGTGGTGCTGGCCGGAGCCCCCACCAAAATTGTGCGCGTCATTCCTCAACAGGAGAAACTCACCGCCTCAGGGTTGACGGTTTCCGATGTCGAGAACGCAATTAAAAATGCTGGCTCATCGCTCCCCGGCGGCACCGTCACCCGTGGCAACCAGGCGCTGGATGTCACCATCGGCAAGGACTTTTCATCGCTGGACCAGCTGCGAACGCTCATGGTGACGCCCTCAGCCCCGGCTGCCACCCCTCCCCCCAAGGCAGGCCGGGCGCAAACGCTGAGCCGCAACACAGTGCAACGCAAACCGGTGCAGCTGTCGTCCGTGGCGAGCGTGGAACACGTCGAAAAGGACGCAACCTCGATTAGCCGTACCAACGGGCGTGAATCACTGGTGTTGGTGGTGACCGCTGAGGCAAATGGCAATGTCGTCGACGTATCCAAGGAAGTCAGTCAGAAGCTCGATGATCTGTTGCCGACCGTGGGTGGAAACGCGCACAGTGACGTCGTATTCGACCAGGCCCCATTTATTCGGCAATCCATTGACTCGCTCGCCACAGAAGGTCTGCTCGGTCTGGGTTTCGCCATTGTGGTGATCCTGCTGTTCTTGCTCTCGGTGCGATCCACCCTCGTGACCGCCATTTCGATTCCACTCAGTGTGCTCATGGCATTCCTGGGCATGCTGGTCTTCGGGTACACGCTCAATATGCTCACCCTGGCCGCCCTGACCATTTCCATCGGGCGGGTGGTGGATGACTCGATCGTGGTGATCGAGAACATTAAGCGGCACCTGACCTACGGCGAACCGAAGATGCAGGCGGTGGTCGCGGCGGTGAAGGAAGTCGCCGGAGCTGTCACGTCCTCAACCCTGGCAACCGTAATCGTGTTCCTGCCGATCGCCGTCGTCACCGGTATGGCCGGCGAGCTGTTCAGACCGTTCTCGCTGACCGTGGCCATTGCCATGCTGTCGTCGCTGTTCGTGTCACTGACGATTGTTCCGGTGCTCGCCTTCTGGTTCCTTAAAGGCAACTACGGGAAAGATCCTCGGGAAACCGCGGCAATCCGAGACCGGGCGGAGCAGCGCGAAGAACGCAGTATCTTGCACCGGCTCTATTCACCAGTGCTGCGAGTTACCCAGGCGCACCGGATCGTGACGATTCTGGTGTCGATAGCGATTGTGGTCGGCACCGGATTCCTATTCCCGCTGATGACGCTGAACTTCCTCGGTGACTCTGGGCAGAATCTTGCCTCCTTCTCGCAAACTCTGCCCAACGGCACCAGTTTGAAAGAATCATCAGAAAAAGCTGCTGAGGCAGAGAAAGCGCTGCTGGGCATCGACGGTGTGACGACAGTGCAAACCACCATCGGTGCGGGCCAATTCAGCACCGGTGGTCAGCCGAACGAAATCACCTATGCGATCACCACGAAGGATGACGCTGACCAAGAGGCCTTGCGCCATCGCATTGATGACACGTTGAAATCTCTGCCCGACCATGGCGATATCTCTATGCAGGCCTCCGGAGGCCCCGGCGGCGCATCCACGGTCAATATTGATATCACCGGGCCGACCGCTACCGCGCGACGCGATGCAAATGACTTGATCATGGATCAGCTGGCGAATCCTCCGGCGAGTGTGTCGCAGGTGACTAGCGATCTGACCGCTGACCAGCCCGCCGTGGTGATCAGTGTGAAATCGAAGGAGGCCGCCGCTCGCGGCTTAACCGAGTCCGCCATTGTGGGGCTAGTAGCTCAGGAACTGAACCCGTCCTCCATCGGAAAAGTGTCCCTGGATGGTACCGACACGGATATTTACGTCGCCGGTGACACCAAGCCTGTGACCCTGAACGATCTGACGAAACTCTCCATCGCAGGCGTCCCGCTGACTGACCTCGCAACCATCGAAGAACGCAATGTGGTGCCGGAGCTGTCTACCAAGAACACGCAAGCTACGGTCACCATTGCTCTGACCCCGGCAGGGCAGGACGTCGGTGCGGTGATGAAGGTGGCGCAGGATTCGATTGACGCTGTCAAACTTCCCGACGGTGCCAGGGCGAGCGTGGGCGGCGCCGCAGACGACATCTCCCAGACCTTCGGCCAGATTGGTATCGCGATTCTCGCCGCAATTTTGCTGGTGTACGTGCTGTTGGTGTGGATCTTTAAGTCTCTGGTGCAGCCGCTGATTCTGCTGGTTTCGATTCCCTTTGCGGCAACCGGTGCGTTCGGCCTGCTGGTGTTGACTAACACCCCGCTGGGCTTGCCCTCCATGATCGGCCTGTTGATGCTGATCGGTATCGTCGTGACCAACGCAATTGTTTTGGTTGATCTGGTCAACCAATATCGACGTGACGGGATGCCGCTCGACGAGGCCATTCGCAGCGGTGCGAGGCGACGACTTCGCCCGATTTTGATGACGGCTGCGGCCACGATTTTCGCGCTGCTTCCGATGGCATTGGGCATCACCGGCTACAGCGCCTTCATCTCGAAGCCGTTGGCCGTGGTGGTCATCGGTGGTTTGGTGTCCTCAACCCTGCTCACGCTGGTGCTGGTACCGGTTCTCTACCGCATGGTCGAAGGCCCGGGTGAAAAGCGCAGACTCCGCCGTGAGGCTGAGCAGGCTGAACGTGATCGGCGTGCAACCCGGGAACGCCACGAGCAGGCTGGCGCGAGTTTTGTGGCGCGTCCCGGGAATGCCACTGCGCGTCCCGGGAATGCCACTAAGCGCCCCGTGAACGTCACCGGCCGTCCAGCGAGCGCTTTCACGGATTTCGCCGCAACCTCTGCGCGGGGTACCGCAACAGGGCAGGGCGGTGTCGCAGTGCAGAGCGGTGCGACAGGGCGGGGCGGTGCGTCAAGCCGCAATGCGGTGACTGGCCGTCATGCTGCGCTGAGTCGTGATGTTGTGATGTCGGGTCGTGATGCTATGCCGGGCGGTGGCGCCGTATCAGGGCGTGATGCTGCTTCGGGTCGTGATGCTGGCTCAGGGCGTCATGCTGTCCCGGGCCGCAGGGCTGCGATGGGGGCTGCTGTCCACGCATCGTCGGGCACCGCCACCGCGGGCTCAGCAAACACTTCTATCCGCTCAGCAAACACCTCGGTGCGTCCAGCGAACTCCTCCATGGGCTCAGCGACCGCACCGATGCGTTCAGCGACCGCACCGATGCGTTCAGCGACCGCACCGATGCGTTCAGCGACCGCACCGGGGCACTCAGCGAACTATGCCGCGCGCCCTGTGAACGGTCCAGTTCGCTCGGCGAAAGGTCAGGTCCCCAGGTCACGCGGTGCACGAGCGGCAAACGCGGTCCTTGAGACGGTGCGTCGCCGCGGGAAAGAGCTCAAAGAGCGCGGCGGCATTGTCGGGATCATCGCTGAGCGTCGGCAACGCGGAAAGTCGAAACGTGGGCGCACGTCACGATGACAATGTCCCGCCCGGACCGCAGATCGGGGTCCAGGCGGGATGTCAGACCGATGCACCTTTGCCCCATCGGGGCCAGTGCGTCAGCTACAGGTGCTGCGCGACTGGGTGAGCCAGGTCAGTGGCAAAATCGTCAGAAACAGCCCCTGACATTCCCGCTCCCACAACAGCGCCAGATCGCCGTTAGGGAGCTGGGTCATGCACTGGTAGACGTAGTGACGCGGGTTAAAGACCCGGTTATGCGGCCACGTCTGACCATCGTCGTAGGACAGGCGAAGCACACCGCAACCGCGGAATGGCAGCATCTTCGATGCATTCGCGAACACAACGGCCTCACGGCCCGCATCATCAGTCACCCGGACGGCGTTGGGCTGCGAAAAAATTTCCGTGAGCTGGTCAATGAAATCGACCGGCCCCCAGGTCTGGCCACCGTCACGGCTGACCGCATGCGCCACCCGACCCGACGGATGCTGGTTGCGCATATACACGTGGACCTCACCGTCGCTGCCCTCCACGAGCACCGATTCGTGCAGTGAGCCGCGGTCATCGCTCAGATCTCGCGAAGAAATCTCCACGCCGTCAAGCAGACGCCCATCATTCGGGGAGGCGCCCCGCGTCCAGGTGTGGCCGCCGTCATCGCTGAAGATCGCGGCGCAGGAGAACGTGATGCCCTCTTCGTGGTTGTAGTAGACCGGCACCAGGATCCTGCCCGCATGCTCACCGCGCTGCAGCTGAATACCGTTACCCGGGGACGTTCCGAAGAACCGCATCCACGGTTCTTTGACCTGGGAGGTGAGGTCAATGGGGTCACTCCACGTCTGACCGTCATCGTCGCTGACGATCATCTGCAGGTATGCGGTAGGTACGGCGAGCAGGGTTTCGTTCGGGTCCACGCCCGGTGCCAGGTGGATATTGCCGGCCGCAGCCCCGTCCCGGGTCACATTGCCCTGGGCATCGACTCGGTAGGTGGTCGGGTTGCCGTCGGCATCGCAGACAGTGCCGTCGGTGTCGAGGAGGAAGGCGTGGCCCGCTCGGTCGTGCAGGATACGCCGACCATCATCCGCAAATCCGGTGCCGAGACTGCTATTGGGCTGGCCGATACCACCGGGGAAATGATCGATCAGAACCAGAACTCGCCCACTTTTGCGGTCTTGAACCAACACGGAGTCGATCACGGAGGATCCGAGAGCTCCGCTGCCCGGATAGGTAATCAGAGTACGGGCCTCATCCCAGGTCTGCCCGCCGTCCAGGCTGCGACGCATGACAAAGTCGATGTCGTTGGGGCTGTCGTTGGGGATGCTCACTCGTTTGTCGGCTCCGGCGAGGATAACCCCGGAATCAAGGGTGATCAGTGAGGGGATCCGGTAGCTACGCGAGCTCTGATATCCCGTGTCAAAAAGCGCGCGGGTGGGCAGAGGCTCTACCCCGGCGAGGCGTTTAACCTGGTGGTCGCTGAGATAGAGGTCGTAGATCATGGCGGTCTGCGCTTCGCCGAAGAGGCGGCTTCCGGTGAGGTCGATGCCCACCACAACCCGCTCAACCTCTCCGAGGTCGGCGAAGAATGCGGTGCCGCTGACATGCGCCACTTGGTATCCGTCGACGTAGAGGTCGACGGCGCCGCGTCCGCTAACCAGTACGACGTCGTGCCACTGGCCATCGTCCCACTGGCCTCCGGCGTAGACGTCGGCGATCTGTTCACCGTCCTGGTAGGCGCGGTATGTCAGCGAACCGTTGTCGATGGCAAGTTCCAGCATTCCGCGGATTCCGCGCGCTGCGATGATGGTGCCGCCCTGGCCGCGTCCGCGGGTGCGGAAGAGTGCCCGTAGCGCGCCGTCATCGAGCTTGCCGCATCGTCGGGCGTCGCGGTTCGATAGTGCGGAGGCTGCGAACTCGACGAATGATTTGACCGGGGGGCACTGGGCCACGGTGGCGCGAGGGGAGAGGGGCGCGTCCCAGATCATTAGGCGGGAGGGCTCCATAATGCCCTCGGGGTCGATGCGCAGTGAGGTCAGTGCGATGTCTGCGAACCAGGCGGTGGTGGTGGCCGAGAACGCTTCGTAGCCGTCGACGATGACGTGGGTGCCGGTGTGGTCCACGGTGAGGCCGAGGGTGTGGGTGACTCCGTCGTCGAGGCCACGGGCGTCTTCAGCATCCAGGAGGCGGTGTTCATCGCTGTGTCGGACGGTGCCGGATAGGCGTCCGCCGTTGATAGCCAGGGTGAGTTCGCCGTTCTCGCCCTCGGCGACGAGGACAGGGCCGTCGATTCGAGAGGAGATCTGAAGTAGGAGGGTGCCGGAGCGGTTCTCAGCGAGATCGCGGATATCGCTGAGGGCGGCCTGAATGGAACGTGAGTCCCCGGCGACATCTCGTATGAGGGTCGGTGCGTTGTCCGCGGGGTGCTCGGGCATTGGTGTCCTTTCGGTGGTGTGGCGTGGTAGGCGGGACGGTGAGGGTGGTCGTGGGGACGTGGCAGTGATGGGTTGTGTTACACATCACCACATAGACATCTGATGTCTTATGTTTCCACAGTGATCTCTGGGACACAACTCCCCAGGCGCCGGGTTTGCGACCCCGGTCCTTCCGTCATCGGGTTGTGGTCCTTCCGCTATCGGGTTGCGACCCTTTCGACATGGGGCTGCGGCCTTTCTGTGAAGCTGGGCCTTTTCGCCGCGGGTCGTACCTTTCGCCGTGGGGCTGGACCCTTTGGGTGTGGAGTTGTAACCCTTTCGTTACGGGGTGGAAGCTAGTTGACCACGCCCCTAGTTGCCACTATGTTTACGCAACATCAGACGTCTGATGACCTAGTGGACTAGGAGCCCCTCATGAATCCCTCCCCACCCGATGCCCCCGCTAAACGGTGGTGGCAACACCTAGACCGCAGAAGCTGGAAAGCATTTTTTGCCGCCTGGCTAGGAGTTCTTCTCGACGGGTACGACTTCGTCCTGATTTCATTCGCACTCCCGTCAATCATCGTCGCCTTCGACCTCAGCCTCGTCGAAGGCGCATCGCTAATCTCCGCCGCGTTTATCTCCCGCTGGCTCGGCGGGCTCATCCTCGGAGCCGTAGGAGACCGGTTCGGACGTAAACCGGCGATGGTCATCTCCATGGTGCTGTTTGCCGCGGGCTCCGTCGCTCTGGCATTCGCGCCGAGCTACTGGTTCCTCTTCTTCTTCCGACTCGTCATCGGGTTTGCGATGGCGGGTGAATACTCCTCCTCCGCTACCTACGTCATCGAGTCCTGGCCCAAGCACATGCGCAATAAGGCCTCTGGATTCCTGCTGTCAGGATTCGCATTCGGTGTGATCCTCGCCGCTCAGGTGGACAAGCTAATTATGTCGACCATTGAGGTGTGGTTCCCCGGCTGGGGATGGCGCGCACTGTTCTTGACCGGTATCGTCCCCATCGTTTTGGCGATTTATATGCGCCGCACCCTGCCCGAAGCCGCCGACTGGGAGGAGGCCCAAAAGCAGAAAGCCGCAGCAACAGATGCTCCGCGCGAAACCGATATGCTCACCGTCCTGTTCACCGGGACGCGCAAAATCCCGAACATCATCGGTGTGATCATGGCCGCCGCCACATTGCTGGCAATCTTCGGAGAGTTCGGGTTGCCACACTGGGCGGTGGCCGTGCTCGCGGTGATCGCGGCAGCAGTCTTTATCGGATTCATCGTCCAGTTTGATTCTCGACGCTGGATGATCGGCGTCGCGATTATGGTGACGATCTTCGCCTCGTTCATGTACACCTGGCCCATCCAGGGTTTGCTGCCCACCTATCTCAAAGACGTCGGCATGAATCCCGAGACGGTCGCCAACGTGGTCAGCCTCGCAGGGCTCGGTAACGCCTGCGGCTACATCCTCGCGGGATTCCTCGGAGACATCATTGGCATGCGGCGCTGGTATGCGATCAGCCTGATCATTTCTCAGATTCTGGTGTTCCCCCTGTTTATGCAGGGTGGCGAGTATGTGCTGCTGGTGGGCATTTTGCTCTTCTTCAACCAGATGTTCGGGCAGGGTGTGTCCGGTCTGCTGCCGAAATGGGTCTCCAGCTACTTCCCGGTGGAAAAGCGAGCTGCTGGTCTCGGGTTCTGTTACAACGTCGGTGCGCTGGGCGGCGCCGTGGGGCCGGTGCTCGGCGCAGCGCTTGCCAGCACGTATTCGCTGGGGACGGCTTTGGCTGTGCTGTCGGTTGGATTCGCATTGATTGTGATCCTCTCCATTGGCCTGAACATCCCGAGGATTTTGCAAAAGCTGGTGAATCGCGACGTGGTGCGACCGGAAGACGGCAACGACGAAATCCTCGCCGACCCCGCTGCGACGGCCTGATTCACCCGTTCCACGCTGCGCTCTCCATTGCGCACTGTGATCTGGTGGCCGGAGATTGCGCGGTCCGGGCTGTCGGCGGTGCGAGTTTTGTTGGATGCGGCCCTGTGCTCGCCCCGTAAGGGTGAGTGCAGGGCTGCCTGGCATCAGCACAAACGTATCCTCAGGCAATATTCAGAATTTGTTCATGGGGCATCCGGAGTAGGGGCTTAGGGTCCCTTCGACTACCCAGGAGGTTCCATGTCTGTTTCCACCCGCACTGTGAGGCGTCGCGTTCACGTACGTCGCAGACGCGTCATTCTCGGGGTTTTTCTTGCGATTGTGCTGGTGGTCGGCGGCATGCTGGCCTACACCGCGTACCACGCTCAGATGGCATCCTCGAAAGTATTTCGCGGCGGCGGCAACCTCGCCGACCTCGTCACCGGTGAGCCACTGGACCACGACGCACAAGGCAGAACCGCAATCGTCGTGTTCGGAACCTCCCAGGACGACGCCTCCCACGCCAACGGCCCCGGCGGTCAGGGAATGTGGCTGACGGACTCCATCCAAATGCTGGTGCTCGATCCCAAGCACCACTCCACCACGATGGTGGCGATTCCCCGAGATCTTTGGGTGAAGCAACCCCAAAAATGCATCGTGGGCAGCGGATCCAAGATCAACGCCATATACGAATGCGGCGCCGGATTCTTCGACACCCCGCAGTCCAAAATCTCGGCCTACAACGTGCACGATGCCGCCGGTGCTGGCTCACTCACCAAAGTACTCGGCGACGTAACCGGCATCACACCCCAGTACTGGGTGCACGTGGACTACTCCGCGTTGCGTGACGCCGTGGATGCCGTCGGCGGAATCGACATAAACATCACCGGTGACGGAGCCGACGGAATCTTCGATGCGAATCTCGACCTCCACTGCTCCAAAGACCAGGGCGCTGACGCCCGCGGAATGTGCCACATGGTCGACTATCCGCACAACGGTAACTACCACCTCGACGGCCTCCACTCCCTCGCCCTTGCCCGTGCGCGCGGAGACTACAAACCAGGTCAGCCACGCGCTCGCGGACTCGCCCACGGTGACGCTGACCGGCAAGCAAACCAGCAAAAGATCATGGAAGCTCTGCGTGCCCAAGCGATGAGCGCAGGGGTTTTGACCAATCCTGAAAAGGTGAACTCACTGATCGAGGCCCTCAGCAACCACGTGTCGACCAACCTGTCGGTGGGACAGGCACGCACCCTCGCTAACGACCTGGGCGCATCCCAGAAAACCGTCCGATTCGGCATTGCCTCGGCGAAGACTCCGCTGCTCAAGAACGCGCTGGTGCACGGACAAGCCGCATTAGCCCCCATGAGTGGCACGTACGACTACAACGACATCCGGCGCGCCGTCGCCGAAGCCACCGGTGGTCCCATGCCCACCTACAGTGCACCCACGGCAACAGATGATGCGCAAAGCTCGGGAGCGAGCAAAACGATGTCGTCCGGGAACATGGCCCATGAACACCGCGTTCCGTTTGAACGCCACCGTGAGAGCGAGGATAGGAAGTCGTATCACAATCGTTAAGGCCATCCCCCATGGTTCGATGATGCTCTCTCGTGAGATTATGGAGCTACCGTCCACGCTGTTTGCCGCCACCTGGCGGCAAACCTCACGCCGATCTTGGAGCTCCGCGAGAACCTGCCGATGACATCGCCTTCTGATCTGCCGTCTCCCCTTGATCTGCCCGCGCTGCCTGATGTCTCGCCTCCGATAGCCCCGGCACAGATGGCACCTGTGCCGGAGGATCCGATTGCCGTTGATGGATCTGTGCTCAGACCGGATGTTGCTCCGACCCGAGATCCAGGAGAAGAAAGGCGAGCTGCCCGGGCGACTGCTGCCCGGATTCTGCTAGAAGCCGGATGTCTCGAAGAATCCGTGAGCTTATGCGGCGCTGCGCTTGCCGCCCTGAACACACCAGCACAGGGCAAGGGCGCCGGGCCGGCTGGGACCAGCGGAGGTAGTACCGGTTATTTGGGACGACGTTCACGACGCATCGCGGGGCGACGCGCCCGCCGCGAAGGCGCCACTACCAGTGCGATTCGCACCATCATGCCCGATGAGACTTCCGATACCGCCCGCAGCATTGAAGTGTGGGACCACGGGGTGGATGTGCGGATGATGATTGCGCTTGCCGAGGGGTCCGCTCTGGCTGCGCACCGGCCCACCTCCCCGGTCGTGCCCACTTCTCCGCCGACCCTGCGGCGCTTTGAACGGTTACTGGATCAAGTCGCCCGCGCCATCGAGGATGTGCCCACCGGCGCCGAGGCGCGTGCCCGGTTCTGGAGCGTCTACATCGACGATCGGGCCTTCACGATTTTGGCGACCGCAGGTGACCGCGAACTGGCGATGACGCGAGGACGGGCGGCACTGGCAGGCTGGGATCGGCTCGGGGAGTCTGTTCACCGCGACCGTCTCGCCCGGGAATTTGAACAGTTCGTCGGCGCCCCGAAATCTCGATCCCGTCGCAGTCGATCCCGCCGGTAACCACGGCGCTATTGCCCGTGTATACGGCCGCAATGGCTCAGATAGGTGATGGTCTACAGACCTTAGATCTCAAGGGTCCAGGAAGCGCCAGATCGCGCGAGCCCTCAGTGCCCATGGGATCGTCCGGCTTTGCATAATCCCTGGGAGCAGAGGATTTCAAGTTAGGAACCGTCAGGTGAGTTCATGGTGGTTCCGAGCACCTCAATCACAGCCTGCGGATCGGTTTCAGGGTTGGTAAAAGCCAGCCGCAACGCGGTGCGTCCCCCATGTCGGGTGGGAATACACAGGATCTGACCACTATGAGAAAGTCGATCCGACCAGCGTTGATACGCAGCCGCGTCCCATCCAGGGCGGAAGAACACCACCACGGATAGCTCTGGTTCCAGCGCGAGCTCAAGATGATCCATCGCCTCAATCGCCCGAGCCACCGTGCGCGCCGTGTCCAGACACCGCTCCACGGCGGCGGTGTACCGATTGGTACCATGCGTGGCCAGCGAATACCACAGGGGCAAGCCCCGGGCACGGCGTGAGAGATGAGCCGCGAGGTCGGCGGGATTGGATTCATCCCGCGCGATCTGATCCAGATAATCGGCGTGCTGGGAATGCGCTGCGGAGGCGAGCGCCGGATCGCGGTAGAGCAGCGCACAGCAATCGTACGGTGCGAAAAGCCACTTGTGAGGATCGACGATAAAACTATCGGCCTGTTCGATCCCGGCAAACCGTTCCCGGGCGCTCGGGGCGGCAAGGGCTGCTCCGCCGTAAGCGCCGTCCACATGAACCCAGATGCCGCGGCGGTGAGCAACCTCGGTAATACTCGCGATGTCATCCACGATGCCAGCATTGGTGGATCCAGCTGAGGCGACCACCGCGATAATCTCTGGATGCTCTGCACACGCCTGCTCCACGGCGGCACCGGTCAAATGCCCGTGAGCGTCGGCGGGTACGGTCACCACTTCGATGTCCAGCAGGGATGCGCTGGATCGGACCGAGGAATGGGCGGATTCTGCGCATACGAGCTTCCATCCGTTCGCTGGACGGCGACCGCGCCAGGTCCGGGCTGTTTGGCGGGCCGTGGCCAGCGCAGAAAGGTTCCCGGAGGTTCCGCCCGACACAAAGACCCCACCGGCGCTCTCAGGCCATTCCAGAAGGTCCAGAATCCAGCGCAGAGCTTGGTTTTCCGCGCAGATCGCGCCCGCGCCGGCTTCCCAAATCCCCGCGTAAATATTTGCTGCCGACACGGCGGTGTCGAAGGCAACCGCGGCCCGGGTGGGCGCCCCCGGAATGTAAGCGAGGTTCATCGGGTCATCAGCGGCCCGGGTCGCAGGGACAATCACCCGGTCAAAAAGTTCGAGCGCACGCTCATATCCGATGCCATCCGGGGTCACCGTCTGGCCGAGATCGCGCATCAAATCTGACGCTGAGCGGGCCGTATGTTTGGGGTCCGACGGGGCGACCGTATGCTCAGCGGCCCACGCGAGTGCGGACGACACCGCGTCAGACTCGTCTCCCCAAATCGCTGAGGGCGGTCGACACTGCTGTGCGCGGTTCGCCGCATCGGTAAACGCTTCATTGACGACGTCCCGCTCGGGGTCTGTTGGGGTTGTCGGACTCTGTTTGACGCAGGCCGAGGTTATTGCAGGGCGTCCGGGGCTGGATGAGGTGGTGCGAGCTGGAGCGTTGTCATCGGAGACTGCATCATTGGAGGTCACAGAACTTAATAGTGACATGAGAGCTCGGGAATTGTCTGGGTATCGGCGTAGGCTCAGCTCATGGAAGCTAGGCAGTGCCGACGCCACATATCATCCGATCCGGGTGGGACCCCGCCTCGGTTGGTGCTGGCCCCGGACTCCTTTAAAGGTTCGATGAGCGCTTATCAGGTTGCCCAGGTGATGGCTGATGCGGTGCGACGGTTGTGGCCCGATGCCGTCTGCGATCTAGTGCCAATGTCCGACGGGGGTGAGGGTTTCGCCTGCGCGCTCGCGGGTGCGCTCGGGGCTCGATGGCAGGAGATTGAGGTGGCCGGCCCGAATGGCACCGCCGTGACCGCTCGTATTGCGTGGGCGGGTGATTGCGCGGTGCTTGAGGTGGCCGAAGCGGTCGGCCTGCATCTGCTTGGCCCCGGGGATTGTGGGCTTTTGTTCCGCAGTAGCCGGGGCGTGGGGGAGATGATTCGGGCCGCGCTCGATCAGGGGGCGCGACGGATTGTGGTTGGACTCGGGGGCACCTGCACGAACGATGGCGGGGCGGGAATGCTAGTTGCGCTCGGCGTCCGTTTCCTCGACGGCCACGGGCGGGATCTCGACCCGTCACCGCACGCTTTAGCGGGCCTGGTGCGCATTGACGCCAGCGGGCTTGACCCTCGGATCGCCCGCACCCAGATCGAGGTTGCCTGCGATGTGACCGCGCCTTTGTGCGGTCCTGCGGGTGCCAGTGCCATTTTCGGTCCCCAAAAGGGGGCGTCGGCGGATGACGTGATCGTCTTGGATGCGCTTCTCGCGCGGATGGCCGGGCTGTGGGAGGCCATCCCCGCAAGCTCTTTGATACCGTCAATGTCCGTGAGCGCAGCCGGGCTTACTCCGGGGCGCTGTGGGGCCAATGAGGGCCCGAATGATGCTGGCCCAGGGTACGACCGCGCAGCTCATGACAATCCTGATGGTCGCACAAATGGTGTCGAGCCGGATAAATGCCACTCGGTTGATAGTGGGGCGGAGTTTAATGCCAACTCCCCTGGCGCCGGGGCCGCCGGTGGCCTCGGGTATGCCTTTGGTCGGGTACTCGGTGCGCGCCTGGTTCCGGGAGTGGATTTGGTGGCGCGGACCGTTGGCCTGCGAGAACGCATTGCGTCGGCGGATTTAGTGTTGACGGGGGAAGGCAGTGTGGATGCTCAAACCCTGGCCGGGAAGACCCCCGCCGGAGTCGCGAGTGTGGCACAGGAGCTACAGGTTCCGTGCATCGCTTTTGCAGGGCGGATCGGCGCTGGGGCTGAGGAATTGTACGAGCATGGTTTCCACGCGCTGGTGCCGATCACACCCTGCCCGATGTCGCTGGCTGAGGCGTTGGCGGCAGCACCGGATAACCTTGTCCGGGCGGTGGATATGGCGCTGCGGCTGATTGCGGTGGCAAGGACAAAAACGACCGCCTGAACTCCATCCGAAGATGAGGTCCAGGCGGCTGCTTTCGCGATGCGCCGATCACACTGTGGGCAGCAACCGTAGACGCCACCTCACAGGGTGCGGCAGCCCAGTCGTTGGTTTTAGATCAGTTACCGCCGCCAGTCCAGCTCACAGACGCCAGCTCAGGTGACGGTATCGTCTCAGTCGATGCCGCGCATCGCACGGTGCACCGGCCGGGATATCGCCAGCATGACCACGCCGATTCCGATGGTGATCGCTCCGAGGACGCCGAAGTATGCGCCCTCGTTCTCGGCAGAATAGAACTCTGCGAGGTAACCCGACAGAGCCGTTCCCAAGGCCACCGAAAGATAAAACAGGGCCACCATCATCACCGGGAACGCTTTGGGGGCGAGCTTCGATGCCAAGGACATCCCCACCGGTGACAGGCACAGCTCACCCAGCGTGGCCACGCCCAGGATGAGCACGATCCACAGCACCGGCACACCCGTGACTCCCACCATCGGCAGGAACAGCACAAACGCGGAGCCCATCAAGATAATGCCGAGCCCGAACTTCAGTGGTGTGTTCGGCTGGCGCTTACCGAGCTTGGTCCACAGCATCGCGAACAGCGGTGCGAGCAGGATGATGAACACCGCGTTGATGGACTGGACCCACGAGACCGGCATCACCAAGTCGAGGAACGGAATGTGGCGATCCAGTCGTTTGTCGGAATAGATAGTGACTACCGTGAACTGCTGCTGATACAGCGCCCAGAACGCGGCCGACCCGATGAACATGGGGATAAACGAATAGATGCGAGAGCGTTCGGTGCTGTCGATCTTGGAGGAGGTGAGAATAACTGCGAACAGGGCAACCGCTGCTAGCGCCGTCACAACAATTACCGTGGGGGCGAGATTCTCAGTGGTCACAATTCCAGTGATAAACGCCAGTGCGATGAGTGCGATACCCGCCAGACCGATCAGGATGGCCCGCAGGCGATGTGCGCGCGGCAGCGGGTTGGGGATGACGCGCACGGTGTCGGGAAGGTGTTTGCGATTCATGGCGTACTGGATGAGGCCCAGTGCCATGAAGACCGCCGCCAGACCGAAACCGGCGTGGAAACCGGCTCCGGGGTTGCCGAGGCTTGTCAGTCCTAACGTTCGGAAGAAGTCAGGGCCCTGGGCCTGGGCGAGACCGGTCAGTAGCGGGCCAAACAGCGCGCCGACATTGATCCCCATGTAGAACACCGAGAATCCGGCATCGCGCCGGGTGTCGCCGATGGCGTAGAGGCTTCCCACCAGGGTTGTCGCCGACGTTTTGAGACATCCTGAACCCAGGGCGATGCAGACCAGGCCGACCGCGAGTCCGAGGACTCCGGGGATCAGGGCCAAGGAGATGTGTCCGCACATGATGAGGATGGCGGCGTAGAACATCATTCGTTCCGGGCCGAGCAGGCGGTCGGCGATCCAGCCGCCGAGGATGCATGCCAGATAGACCGTGCCACCGTAGGCGCCAACGATTCCGGCTGCTACTGACTGTTCAATGCCCAGTCCGCCCCGCTCGGCGGTGTAGTACATGTAGATGAGCAGGATGCCCTGCATGCCGTAGAAGCTGAAGCGCTCCCACATTTCGACGCAAAACAGGTTCGCCAACGAGAACGGATGACCGAAAAAAGTTTTCCCGGACGGGTTATGTTCATCGATGTTCTCGGGGGTACCTTGTGTGTCCACGGTGACGTCTTGCATGAGATCCTGGGATGGTTTTTCCAGCTCATGCGCGGTCCCGTGTAGCTTGTGGTCGCTGTTCATGACCGTTTATCCTCACCTGGCATCTCGCGTTGGGCAACCCCTGCAGGTCAGGGGTGGCTGTGACGGCCTCATGGGCGCGCCAGGATCGGCGAGTGGGGTGTCAGACCGGCTTCCTAGAATAAGCGGGCTACACGGTGTGAGTTGGGCGGCGAGAGACGCGCGGAAGATTCGTCAGGTGCCGGGTGCATGTGTGTGAACCGTCCGAGTACGGAATCAGCGAGGAGTGAAATGAGCCAGCACGATGCTTTCGAGCCGGGGCCAGATCGGGGGCTCGAACGCACGCCGCCGCAGGACTTAAACGCTGAGCGCGGCGTCTTGGGTGGAATGATGCTCTCTAAGGACGCCATCGCCGATGTGGTCGAACGGGTGCGGGCGAATGATTTTTACCGTCCCGCACACGAAATGATTTACGAGGCCATTATCGACCTGTACGGGCGCGGTGAACCCGCTGACCTGGTGACGGTCTCTGATGAGCTTACGAAGCGCGGTGAGCTGCAGCGGATCGGGGGAGGCGCCTACCTCGCAGATCTCATCGACATGGTGCCCACCGCAGCCAATGCGGGTTTTTATGCCGATATCGTGGCTGAGCGTTCGGTGCTGCGCCGTCTGGTGGAGGCGGGAACCCGCATCGTTCAATTGGGTTATGCCGCCGACGGCGGTGAAGTGGTGGACGTGGTCAACGAGGCCCAGGCGCAGGTTTATGCGGTAACCGAGCGCAATCAGTCTGAAGATTTCGTTCCTCTCGGCGAGGTGATCGAGAGCACTGTCGACGCGATTGAAGCGACCCAGGGGCGCGGCGGACAGGTGACCGGTGTGCCCACTGGTTTCGCGGAGTTCGATGAGCTGACGCAAGGTTTGCACGGCGGGCAGCTGATCATTTTCGCGGGTCGGCCCGCCATGGGTAAGACCACCCTGGGGATGGATGTGCTGCGCAGCGCGTCTATCCACAACGGTAAAACGTCGGTCATTTTCTCCTTGGAGATGGACCGTACCGAAATCACCATGCGTTTACTGTCAGCGGAGTCGCAGGTGCCGATGAGCCGGATGCGTGATGGCACCATGGATGACCGTGACTGGCAGGCACTGGCCAAAGCCATGAGCCGGATTGGCGATGCCCCCCTGTTCATGGATGACAGCGCCAATATGACGCTGATGGAAATCCGCGCGAAATGTCGGCGGCTTAAACAAAAGCACGATCTTCAAGTGGTAGTCATCGACTATCTACAGCTGATGAGTTCCGGAAAACGGGTGGAGTCGCGCCAGCAGGAAGTCAGTGAGTTCTCCCGTGCCCTGAAACTTTTGGCCAAAGAATTAGATGTGCCGGTCATCGCGATTTCGCAGCTGAACCGCGGCAGCGAGCAGCGCCAAGACAAAAAACCGATGATGAGTGACCTGCGCGAGTCCGGGTCGATTGAACAGGATGCTGACCTGATCGTGCTAATTCACCGCGAGGACTACTACGAACGGGAGTCACCTCGCGCGGGCGAAGCGGACCTGATCGTGGCCAAGCACCGTAACGGCGCCACGAAAACCATTCCGGTGGCATTTGAAGGCCACTATTCGCGCTTCAAAGACATGGCCGGAGGCGGTTTCGCGGGGTAGTTCCGAGCAGCTGTTGGGGTTGTGTGGCTGGCTGGCGCCGGACTGTCGGCGTATGCCGCTTCGAGCCAGCGATAGCCTGGGTCCATGCCCAGTGGATTCGACACCCGCCTCGCTGCCTACGGAGTGATCGTGCGTGATCAACAGATTCTGCTTGCACGCTGGGTGGGGGCTGGCTCTCCACGATGGACCCTGCCCGGGGGAGGTGTCGAATTGGATGAAACCCTGGAAGAGGGGGTGATCCGAGAAATTCGCGAGGAAACCGGGTATCAGGCGGAACTCGACGGCGTGATCGGTGTGCGCACCGTAGTGATTCCCAGCGACCAGCGGTTAAGCCCTGAGGCACAGGGTCGTCCGCTCAAAGGGGTTGGGGTGATCTACCGGGCACGGGTGGTTGGCGGGCAGCTCGTGTCTGAAATCGGCGGAAGCACCGACTGCGCCGCGTGGATACCGCTGCGCGAGGTGGTGAACCTTCCCCGCGTGGAACTGGTGGATCAGGCTTTCTGTATGGCGGGACTGTCCGTCTAGAGCACCTTCGGATTATTGAGTATCATAGGTAACCGGATGAACGTGGGTATCTTGGGCATCTAGATCGGCAGATCCGCTGACCCGACTAGCCCTATGTTGCCCGGAACACGTAATGTGGGTGTTCCAAGACCGCCACAGAAAGGAACAATTATGAGCCTCGGCGATAAGATCCAGAACAAGGCCCAGGAGCTCGCAGGCAAGGCCAAGGAAGTCATTGGCGATCTCACGGATGACAAGAGCAAGGAAGCTGAAGGTAAGGGCGACCAGGCTGAAGCCGGCGTGCGCCAGGCAGGCGAGAACGTCAAGGATGCTGCCAAGAACATTAAAGATGGTCTGACCGGCAACTGATCGGCGTTGTAAGCGATATATCCCCGGTCCGTTTCCCATATGGGAAGGGATCGGGGATTATCTTTGCTATGGCTGCTGAAGAGATTGACTCGCGGCTTTTGGACATAGCCGATCACCTCGCCCAATCCTCCCCTCAGTACACTCAGCGCACCGTCGGACACTGGAGTCTTGACGACGGCGGCGCCCTGGCGGGGAGCGTTGTGGCGATCGTCCACGGTGGTGATCATTGGGATGTATTCAGCGTGGACGTGGACGAGCATCTTATCCGCAGCGTGCACAGTTTTCTCGCCCAGAGCGAGTATCACTGGCTGCGACTGGTTGTATCCAGGGATCAGCCGTTGCAGTGGCAGGTCGGCGGGCTCAGAGCTGATGAGGCGCCAGTTGGGGGCGCGCGTGGAGGCGCCGGCGCGCTCGTTGATGGCGGTCATCGACGCCAGATTGCGGCCGATGAACTCGCACGTTTCCGTCGCGAATACGGCGATGTTCCCCTGGGTGCGTTATCGGGTGCTCCGCCAGGGCAGCAAGATCTCGACGCCGAATTTCCGCTCTTGCTGGCTGAGCAGACTCCGCTTCCTCATTCTCGCGAGATGCTGTGGGAGGGTTCACCACGCGCATTAGACAGGATTGCGGATCTCATCATCGACCAGGCACCTGCGAGATGGCTGCGCATTGTGATGGTGGATTTGCGGGTGAGTCCGGTTGCCGGAGGCGACGACGGGTACGGACCGAGTATCGTCATGGACGGCGACTCGCTGGGTGCAGGGGATGAGAGAGATAGTTTCGTAAAGCGCAGGCGCGTGTGTGTCGGCGGCGCGATTATCGACCATGCAGGCAACCTTGTTCCGCTTGCGCTGAGGCCTTTTGCGCGTCGGGATGGTGCTTTTTTGGGCAGGCTGGGTGATGACTTCCGTGAGATTCGGACCGACATCGCTGTGGCAGGTTTTCCAGAACCCGATGCACTGGAAATTGCGGTGGATCGAACCGGTCAACGGGTTATCTGCGCCAGTTTTGATCTGGGCCTCACCTCGCGTGATATCCCGGGCCATCCGGCAGTCCATGACGCGTATTACCACTTGAGATTGCGCGCCCCGGAGATAGAAAAAATCCGCGAGCAATTGGAACCGCAAACCTGGTGGGACCGGGTCCGCAGCAGGCTTCGTTTATCCCGAGGGTGGTAGAGGGCCTCCGGATATGAGGGCCTGACGCCCGGATATCAGTTTCTGACTACCAGCCGTCGGCTTCCTCTGAGCGGGTCATTGGACCCGTGGAAACGTCCTTTCGTACAGCGTGGTACCAGGCGAGGCAGTGTTCAGTGAGGGTGTCTCGGGCGACCTGTGAGGAGTCTGCTTCGGTTGAGGATGAGACTGCGGCCTGAATATCCTGCAAAATGGCCCACGGTTGCATGCTCAGCACGGCACCTGAACGCTGAGTGTGCATCACATGCGGATGGGCGAGCGCCTTATTCACCAGGTGCCCGGTGGGCTGGAATGTGTACCAATCCCCGCCGCCACGTCGCAGCAGTTCGCCGATCAGCTGCTCGCAGATGTCGTCGTCTGCTCCGGACAGAATGTGCTGACACACCGCGTCCATGGCTACATCAATGTCTTGACTAGGGTCGATGGTTTCACCCGGCGTGCTGCTCTCACCTGGCTCGGCGTTCTTACTCGGGTTGATGTTCTCGCTCGGGCGGGTGTTGCTGGGATTCGGGTGGGCTGCCTCCATGAGCTGGTGCATCTCATGGGACCAGGTGTGGCTGAGTCGTTCGTCTGCGGCACGCATGATCCACGACATGGGATTGAGGTAGCCGCCGCGGGGTCCAGTGAGGGCCACAATCGGCCAGTTGACACAGGGGGTCGAGGCCGGACAATGCTGGTCGTGGTCGTGGTCGTGGTCGTGGTCGTGGTCGTGGTCGTGGGGCTGCCAGGTGCCGCCGATCTGATGGATGGCTGTTTGCCCGATCATCAATGCAAACGGGGTAGCCGCTTCCAGCGAGACGTCTTTGCTGCTCGGAAATGTGTTGAAGGCGATATCTTGCACCACATCGAGTGCGGTAAGGCTGAATGAGTCCGCCCCTGTCAGTGGCCTGATCTCCCGAATGAACTCGTCGAGAATCGGGCTCATTTGCGCCCACCATGACTGGATGAACTCAGCGCCAGGGTGCGAGGGAATCCTCTCTGCGCCGGGACGGGAGGATGAAGGCGGATTCACAGATGTAGATGGTCTCATGGGCAGAACGTCGCTGTCTGCGGGTCTCCCTGATTGAGCGCGGAGTTCCGGTTGTCGAGATCTGAGGGCGTAACCGTGGGATGGTTGATGACGTGTTCCATCGTGAGGCGCTGAACCCGTTGGTCAGTGGGGTTGTCGGCAAGGGCGGGAATCACCATGCCCTGGTGAGCTTTGGAGGCGCAGACGTCCAGACCGCTCACCGCTGCCTGCATTGTCTTCGTGGAGCTACCGATTGCAGATTCACTGGTCGGCAGTGATGCCCCGACGCGGACCGCGTAAATCCCGGCCCGCGTCCGGGCTGGGTTCAGCACGGTGTAGGCGATCACGCCCCCGAAAATGAGCCGGTTTGCAGCGGGATTGGTGGACTCGACGTACCACGAGGCGCACATTCGGGGTGAACCCACTATGGCGTAGGCGTCGGCAAACGCGGTGCGGAAAAAGTAGCCGTTGTCCTGTGTCCAAGCGGATTGAAGCTCCTGAGCCCAAGTCGTCGGGGCGTAGGCAATCAGAAGCTTTCGCTGATCTTCCCAGGACTTGTGCATGTATTGGGCAGGGGAGAGGAACGCGGCGCTGAGAAAACGGGTGAGAGCGTCGCGGGCTGAGACCAGTGCTGGATCTTCTAGCCCGGGGTGTTGCGGATCGGTGGGGCTCGGTGTGCCTGGTGCGGGAATTGGGGTGGGGTGAGGGGTCACGGGCAGCTTGCGCATGTTATCTGCCGTTCCCTCGACCCAGAGTGCGGGGTCGAGGTGAGCGAGGGGATCCTGAGGAATAGCGGTGGCGGACCCAGAGCGCGAGGGTGCAGAACTTAATGAGGGGTCGGCAGTGGGAGACGGATCGACCGACATATCCGCGGCACCCGGCATCGACTGGTTGCGGGCACATCCAGAGATCGCGCAGGCCAGGCTGACGCTGCCTGAGGCGAGAAGCCTGCGCCGGGTCAAGGTCCCGTGTTTTGCTTTGGGTATGGATCCCTCATCCATGTCATCACTGTAGCGATAGCATCCGACATCTAAGGTATGTCTAGACTTTTTTCGGTTTGAGTTTGGGGTTGGGTTTGTAAAAGGGTCGTCTGGCCCGATTGCCCGGTCTGGTGTCGAGCCTGATTGTTCGGTCTGGTGTCCAGTCTGATTGTCCGGTCTGGCGTTCAGCTTGACTGTCCGGTCTAGCGGCCAGCTTGACTGTCCGGTCTGGCGGCCAGACCGACTGCGTGCCTAAGTGTCGGTTTTGCCTTATGTGGGGTTCTGATTGTCAGGTATTGACGAGGCGTTTTCATTGTTTGTACCCAATAGGAAGTATGGCGTGTTTACGATAGGCGCGTTATGGCTGATGTGCTTGCGGGTCGCTTTATCCTCATCGATCTGATCGCGAAGGGTGGATCGGGGTGGGTCTGGCGAGCCTGGGATGCAAAACGTGGGCAGGTCTGCGCGGCGAAGGTTTTACGCCAGCGCGATTCAGCTGACTTATTGCGGTTTGTGCGAGAAAAGAGCGCTACATTCGAGCATCCGCATGTGCTAACGCCTTACGGGTGGGGCGCTGAGGATGCTCACGTTGTGCTAGCGATGCCGCTGGTGAGCGGCGGAAACCTTGAGATGTTGCTGCGACGGTACGGCAGACTCCAAGAAAGCGCCGTCGCGGTCATCCTCTCTCAGCTACTCGACGGGCTGAGTGTGGTGCATGCCCACGACTGGGTGCATCGGGACGTCAAACCCGCCAATATCCTGTTCGAGCCGAGTGGGACTGGGCCTCTGCGCAGTCGTCTGACGGATTTTGGAATCGCGATGCACCGCGCCGACATCCGGTTTACCGGGGTTGGCATGATCAACGGAACTCCGGGTTACATTGCTCCCGAACTGTTCCACCTGGCTGAGCCCGAACCGTCGCACGATCTTTACGCGGCAGGCATGGTTGCCCTGGTGGCCTTGAATTGGCCCGTTGAGCTGCACGACGGGCCGCTCACCTCGGAGGAAACGGATCAATACCTCGCCTCTGCGTCACCGGCTCTGTCCGAGGTGATTCGAGGTCTGGTGGCGGACAATCTTGAGCAACGCTATCGCGCAGCCGAGGTCGCGCGTTATGAGTTTCAACCTGCTGCGGACCTACTGCCTGTGACGTTTGCGGATGGCACGCCCATCGACATTGTGGATGTTTTGCCGCCGCTTGACTCTTCGCTGATCCCCGAGATGTCGGCGTCGAGTGTGGCATCGGGTGTGGCGTCGAGTGTGGCATCGGGTGTGGCGTCGAGTGTGGCATCGGGTGTGGCGTCGCCCGCGCTTGGCGCCTCGTCTACCGCTCTGAGCTCGGACGATGAGTCGCCACCGGATGATGAGTCGCCACCGAGAAAGCTTCGCTTACCCCGAGCTGCTATCCGGTGGATTGCCGACAGACCACAGCGCATAATCGCGACCGCGGTCACCGGGGCAGCCGTGCTCGCCCTGAGCGGGATCTCACTGAGTGGCTATCTGATCCCCGACGCTGGACGGTCCGCGGCTACGTCGCCCGAGCCGACTAAAACTAGGCAGACATCATCCGGAGCTGCGCCCTCGGATACAGGGCTACAGGCCGACGCGCCGCAGGCCGACACGACGCGGACGGCCCCTCCGACAGCGGCCCGGATGCCCGAGGTTACCGAGCATCAGGGCTGCCCACCTGCCCAGGTAGGAAGCATCGGCAGACTACCGGACGGGCGCTATGTATCCTGCTCCCGGGTCATGGGCGGTACGTATGCTTACCGCTGAGCCGTCGCAAACGCAGAACGCAACACGTCGGCAAGGATCACCGCGTGGTTGATTCTCGGATCTCGTGCCGCATACAGCATGACGATCCGCCCTACCGACCGATGAGAGTTCACGAATTCAATCAGGGCTGGTGCGGCCTCGAGCTCAGCTCGGTAGCGTCGGGAGAACTCGTCAAAACGTTCGGGCTCATGGTCAAACCACCTACGCAGCTCTGGCGACGGCGCGAGCTCTTGAGCCCACTCGACGCCCTGGAGGTCGGTCTTGCTCACACCGCGCGGCCACAGCCGATCGACCAGGACAAAGGCGGTGGCAGGTTCCGCCGGTGACCTGAGCTCAGGCGTCGATGCCCGCGGGGTAAGCGTCGATGACTTTGTGTCAGGTGCCGATGACCTTGCGTCAGGCGTCGTTGATCTCGGGTGCGACGCCTGCTCAGCGCGGTGAACCAGCTGGCCGTGACGTTCGGACCGGAAGACGTACACCCGTTCACACGCAATCACAGGCCCCGTGCCGTTGAGATGCGGCACGGGGACGTCATGATCGTGAACGCGGCCTGTCATGAGGCAGACGAGCTCCCCGCTTTATCGCTGTCTGCATTGGCGCTACTGGCGCTCTTGATACCGCTGAGGGATTCATCTTTAGGAGGTGCGACGGCAACCGTATCGAGCGCCTGAATCAGAGCCTGAGCCCGCGGATCCATCAACAGGTCAATGCGCAGGTTCTTCGGCTCTCCATCGGGGTTTGATACCTTCCCCGGGAACGTCCACCGAACCTGCGCGGGGCTGAGCACCACCGGCTCAGGCCAGTCATCACCCAGGTCAATACCGGTATCCGCGATGGCTTTATCGAGGCGACGGCGCCGTTCGGCCCGAGGGATGTCGAGATCCATATTGTCGGCAAACCACTGATCAGCCAGCGCCGAATCATCGGTTCGCAGCCAGTCCATAGCGGCGCGCATAGCGTCACGGGTGCGGTCAGCTAGCGGCAAGTTTGATTCGTTGGCCTGTCCTTTGCGTTCCAGCTGCGCCAGGTCCACAGGATCCTGGGACGGCTCACCGTCACGAAGCTTTGGACGAGTCAGCAGCTGAGGCTCTATGCGCAGCACGGTGCGCATCGCCTCCATCGACAACGCGATCCCTGGCGCATATTTCGAGTTAGCCAGCACAATCATGCCCAGGCCGCTACTGCGATGCCAGCACATAAACGACCCGTAGCCGGGATAACCGCCGGAATGAGAGATGATCTCTCCAAGGTCTGGGAATCGCTCGACCACCAGGCCAAATCCGTAACCAGCGAGGCGATCAAAGCCACGACCATCTGGGAGCACCGGTGGCGTCAGTGACCGGTACGCCTGCTGCATTTCCCGACGGGATGCCGTGCTGAGAAGCGACTGGTCCTGATCCGCGGCATCCGCACTGTTTGCCGCGGCAAGGAACCGGACCCAGCGGGCGACATCCTCCACCGTGGAGTACAAACCCGCCATGGCGCCGTACACTCCGGGGCTGTCGAAGGGAACCGGCTCGAACCTAGTGGCATCCTCACGGTCTGCCAGGCGGTGACCAGCGGCGATTCGCTGCGGGTCCAGACCTTCGCGATCAAACGCGGTATCCCGCATGCCGAGGGGTTTGATAAAACGCTGAATGATCTCGTCGGCATACGAGTGCCCGGTGATCCGGGTGATGATCTCGCCGAGGATCACGTAGCCGGTGTTGGAATACTCGAAACCGGTCCCGGGCCGATGCACGAATCCGAGCCCTGCCCGCAACATAGTGGAGAAATTCTCCCGCGTCATTGCTTCTTGCCGGTCGCCCCACGGATTGTCGGTGACCAACCCGGCGCTCATGGTCAAGAGATTCCGCACTGTAATCGCGGGGCAGTCTGCGGTCGGCAGCAATACCTCGGACAGTTCGGGAACGTAGTTGGCGGCGGCATCGTCCAGGCGAAGACGGCCTTCATCGCGCAGCGCAAGAATCGTTGCGGCAGTAAACGACTTGGTCATCGAGGCAATCCGCGAGATCGTGCGCGGTCCAGGCACCTGACTGTTGGCATCGGGCTGACCATCGCGGATCAACGTCGTTCCCGCGCCGCCACTGGCCAGTAACTCATGATCGGTACCGAATCCTCCGACTAACCCCCAGGCCAGTCCGCAAGTTCGATGGTCTGCAACGGCTTTGTCGGCGAGGCTCTGCAAGGCAGCGGTCATATCGTGCATGGTCCCCAGCGTATCGCTGGCCGAACCGATGAGCTGGGGATACGGCGGGGATCGGTGGTCGTGGCGGTGGCGCGGCAGGGCATTGGAATGCGTGGCACGGTAGAGCCTTGCAATATGTGCCACGGAAGGGTCTTGAAATCTGTGGCAAGGGAGGGCATTGGAGTCTGGGACGTGACGGGCTCTTGGCGCGAAAGACAAGGCATAATATGTGATGTGGCCTGCAATGACGCATGCGTGGCGTGTATGGCATCACCACAGCCCCGACGAGGTGAGGAGTCTTATGAGGTGTGACGTGTGTGCGCTGTCAGAGCGTCCGGTGACGGCAGGGACTGGGAAATCGAGTGCGAACCGTGGCGCGAATGCAGGTTCGGACTCGGGCGTGAGCTTGAGTGCGGATTTGGATGTGTGGAGTGTGCTCGCATGAAAACGCAAAGCCGAGAGATTGTTTTTAAGAAGATATCACTTTCTATGCTTATTGCAAACGTCGTATTTATTGGCGTTATACTAGGCATCGATGTGTTCGAGTTTAGGATTGCAATATATTCAACTGTCATCGCATTCACTATTTCGGGAATAATCCTGTCGGCTCTCAGCAGATCGGTGTGGCTGGTTATCTTGCATGTGGTGGTTGGATGGCTTTCTCTTCCTCTCATTTTTGGTCTGGCGTATTTCGCTCAAATGATGGTCGATGGAACTCCCTGAGGTTCTTATCTGGAAGGCTTTTTGGACTCCCATAAGTTGGAGCTGATGAGATCGTTACTATGTCCGGGGTCTGGGTGGAGGTGATGTTATGGCTGAGGTGCTTCCACTGGTAATTGCTAGGTCGCCGATATTTGAGGCTGGCTAGTTGGGTGGTGTGCCTCGTTTCCAGCTCGTTCTGGCGCGGGCGCCTGGTGGGGCCTTGGGTATGCCACTGGCTTCGTGGACATCTTGCCGGGCGGCGGAGGTATGCGGGGCTGCGCATGTTTCCCTGAGCTGCAAACGTTTCCCCGTGATGTCCGCGCTAATCTTTGGTGGTGTTTGACGTACCTGTGGCCTCTGCGACTGCCTGGATTCTGCTCGCGGTGGCTGCGCTCATCGTTGGACTGTCTAAAACCGCAATTCCTGGCGCCACAACGGTGGCGGTGGCGATGTTCGCGAGTGTCCTGCCTGCTCGCGAATCCACCGGTGCGCTGTTAGTTTTGCTGCTAATCGGGGATCTGCTGGCGATCTGGTCCTACCGGCGTGATGTGGACTGGCGGACCCTGTTTCGTTTGATCCCGACGGTGCTGGTAGGCGTTGTTGCGGGTGCGATATTTCTCGACTATGCATCGGATTCCACGGTGCGCAGGGTCATCGGGATCGTCTTACTGGCGCTGCTCGCGCTCACCCTCGTGCGTCGCGCGCTTGCATCTCGCAGGGCACGTCCGCAGTCTAGGGGGCTTGAACGGCGCCCGGTGCACCCGGTTGAGGCCGGTGGATACGGCGCGCTTGGCGGGTTCACCACGATGGTGGCTAACGCTGGCGGACCGGTGATGAGCCTATATTTTTTGGCGATGCGATTACCGGTCACTCGTTTTCTTGGGACGACCGCGTATTTCTTCTTCGCGGTGAACCTAGTGAAGTTGCCATTTCAAATTGGAATCGGGTTGCTGAGTCCGCACATTCTGCTGCTTGATCTGGTGCTCGCCCCGCTGGTGATCGTTGCTGCGTGGGGTGGGCGGGCGCTTGCTCGCCGAATTGATCAACGGCTATTCGATGCGTTGATGCTCATTCTGACTGGCATTGGTGCACTGAATTTGATGTTTGGGTGAAGGTGCTCTATTCGGTGCGGTGTTGATGTTGTCTGATGCATGTATGCAGCTCTATTGGATATTGCTGAGAAACTACTGTTAGTTGAGTTGGGGATAGACGTTGCCGATCGTTCTTTAGCTCTGCTTGCAATGCGTAAGGGTGAGACCTCTTGTGCATGCCTGGATGATTTGTTAGAATATCGTGAAAATAACTCTATATAACTCAACTGTTAAAATACGACGAAGTTTAATGCTGGGGTGACTAGTGTGGAGTTTAACATTTTAAAACTCGCCGCCGTGATTGTGGGCTATGTGTTGCTGATCATCGTCGCAGTTTCATACCCGGGATTCGTGGTGTTTTGCGCTGCGCTAGCGGGATCTCTCGCCCCACTCCTCATCTCTCTCATATTGAAAATAAGGAGGGAGAGTAAACCGCATAGCTACCCCGCGTAGGTTGGCTTCAGGGCTTCAGGGCTTCAGGGCTTCAGGGCTTCAGGGCTTCAGGGGCTCGCGGGCGCGGCATCGGCCTTATTGGTCAGCCGGGGACGTTTCCTTGCCCTCCGTGCCGTAGAACGCTGCAAAGAACGCCAACTCATCTGGGTTGAGCACATCGGCGAGAAGCGAGATCTGAGCCCGTGCGGGTGAAAATTCGCGTCTCGCATCGGAGTGTGTAGTCAACCTGTCTCCGTCGAGGGAGGACGGGTCACCCGGGGGCGGCGGGCTACTTGGGGATAACAGCTGGTCTGGATGACCTGTGCGACCCTGCGCCTGACTACCACCAGAACACCGCCCCTGCCCAGATGTAGAGTCCCCCGCCGCGTAACTGCCTGAGCAAGCTGGACCGCGCGAAGCCATCGAATTGGTCTCGATGCCCAAAGACGACGGTGCCGCCTCGCTATGGGTTGAGTGCCCGGCTATATCGGGATCATTCCGAGACGTGACCCCAGGGCTGTCGGGCGGAGATGCCCAGGTCGTACGCGTATCCGCCACAAGCGCATCACGGTGAGGGGGACCGGGCGGCGACGCATTGCCGTGAGGGGCGCCAGGTGATGGCCCATTGACTGAGGTCTCACCAGATGTGCGGATTAGGTCCTCAATGCTGAGGCCGCGCCAGGTCAAAAGATGAGCCGGAGCAGCATCGAGTTCTTCAACCACCGCGAAAACCAAGGCACACACATGGATGCACGGGCCAGGCCACTCAGGGCATGAACAATCGAAGGTGAGCGCCGCAGGACCAGCCGGTAGGAGCGAAACGTCATCGCTTTGAAGACGCGCCTCGATCTCCACGGGATAATGACCACCAGCCAGCTGAGCAGCCAACCCCGGTGCGGCCCGCAGATAGTGCAGAGCCACAACACGATCATCTGGGGACAAGGGCGCTAGACACAGGTGCGCTATAGCGTGTACCGACTCCCCGCTGTCGCCGGTACCAGACCCTCTGATGACATCGCCCTTACTGGCGGTATCGTTCTTGGTGCCGACATCGGACCCGCTGACGGTATTGGACCCGTTAAAGAGGGCGTTATCGGCCACACCAGGAGCCGTATCTGTGACGGCTCCAGCAATGCGGCCAGGCTGTACATCGATCCATTGCACCCGACCTGCCCGGGCGGCTCGACGCCCCCGCGTTGCCCGAGGACGCCCCAATAGTTCTTCGACGGTGTCGCACAGGGCGCGCCCCCACCAGTTATTGCCGATAGGGCCGCGTTGTGATCGCAAAACAATGCTCATCCGATACCACCTGCCGTATCGAGGGCGAAGAGGTCGAGCAGACGTGACGGGTCGAGGTTAGCGATCCAGCTTTCGCCGCTGCCCACGCTGAGCTCAGCGAGAGCAGCTTTATCCGCGAGCACGCTGTCAATGCGCTCCTCAATTGTGCCTGCACACACGAGGCGGCGCACTTGAACCGTTCGCGTTTGTCCGATGCGGTAGGCACGGTCGGTTGCTTGATTCTCGACGGCTGGATTCCACCAGCGGTCGATATGCACCACCTGGCTCGCTGCCGTCAGGGTGAGGCCGGTGCCACCGGCTCGAAGGGACAGCAGCATTGCGCCGGGCCCGGGCGAGCGCTGGAACTCCTCCACCATGGCGTCTCGATCCGGTTTTGATAGGCCGCCATGTAAAAAGGGGATGGTCATTGCGAAGCGTTCTTGCCAGTACGGCACGAGGAGGTCGCCGAAGCGTCGGAACTGGGTGAACAGAAGCATTTTCTCGCCATCGGCAAATGCGGTGTCCATCAGGTCATCGAGGAGGTCGAGCTTGCCGGAGCGATGTTCACCGTTGCGCAGGAGCGCGCTGCCATCGTCCAGATAGTGCGCAGGGTGGTTACACACCTGTTTGAGTTTGGTGAGGGTGGAGACGACCACGGCGCGTCGGCGTTTATCGTCGGCTTCGGCGACATTGCGCATCATGTCGGCCACGAGCGCTTCGTACAGGCCGGCCTGCTCGGGGGTCAGTGTGGCGGTGGCGGTCATCTCCTGTTTTTCAGGCAGGTCCGTGATGATGGAGCGGTCAGATTTTTCGCGGCGCAAAATAAACGGTGCGGTTAGCGCTTTGAGACGGGTCAACGCAGATTCGTCGTTGTCGTGCTCGATGGGCCGGGCGATGCGTTCCTCGAATGCCGTTGCGGAACCGAGCAGTCCCGGGTTGACCACATCCAGAATCGTTCGTAGGTCGGCGAGTCGATTCTCGACCGGTGTTCCCGTCAGTGCAATGCGCCGACCCTGCGGCAGGCTGCGTGCGGCGCGGGAGACTGCGGTGGTGTGGTTTTTGAGGTGCTGAGCCTCATCGAACACCACTCGATGCCAGCTGACTGAGGTGAGGTCGCTCAGGTCACGGGCCAGCAGACTATACGTGGTGACGGTGATGTCGTGCTGGGATGCTTCGCGGGTGAATTCCTCGCGGTGGTAGCGGGCGGCTCCATGATGAAGATGCACCGTGAGGTGGGGAGCGAAACGCGCCAGCTCACGCTGCCAAGATCCAGTGACCGACATGGGGCACACCAGCAAGGTGGGACCCGGTGGGGTCTGTGCGTGTTCTCGTTCGCGGCATAGCAGGGCGATTAGCTGGATTGTTTTTCCAAGCCCCATATCGTCGGCGAGGATGGCTCCGAGACCGAGGTCATCGAGCATGCTGAGCCAGTCCAGGCCGCGCTTCTGATACGGGCGAAGCTGAGCCTGTAAGGTCTGAGGTTGATCGCGGGGACCGGTCGATGTGTTGTGTGCGCTGACCCGAGAAAACAGTGCCTCAAGGTGGCCGCGCGCTGTGATGGGGGCGATCGCCACCCCGTCGGCCTCAGGCGATGCGAGCAGCGCAAAATACTGCTGAAGCGTGAGTTCGCCCTCGAGTGAGCTGCCCAGTGAACTGCTGCCTGAGCCCTCGGCTGAACCATCAATCAGGCTGCCGAACATGCCGGTATCTGTGCTGGTGGCTGACGCGCTTGCATCGGCTGAGGCTGCCTTGATGCCGCCGGTTTTGGACGGCCAGGCCGCATAGGCGGGACGTCGCCGCCCGGACCGGAAGGCTTCCATGAACCGTTCTGCGGCCCGCACGGTGGACCGGTCTAGTCGAACCCATTGCCCTCGCAGATAGACCAGGTCAGCCTGAGACTGGCGAATCTGTTCGAGTTCTTCGTCGGTCAGCTCTACATCCCCGATAGCGGTCTTAAAGGAGAACCGCACCATGGAGGCCAAGCCGAATGCTGCTTCCCGTTGTTCATCGGATGCGGCAGCGTCCTCGACCTGAGGCCGGATCGTGGCTTTGACGGTTGTCCACTCGCGCGGCAGCAACACTGTCACACCGCGGGCCTCTAAGTGCGGACCGTCGTCGGTGAGGAATCTAGATGCCTGGTTGGTGCTGAGCAGCCAGGTAAACCCGGTGGCATCGGTGGTGGCATCGGCGAGATGTGGCACCAGGCGGAGGATGTTACCGGCGGCTTGGGAGGCGGCTGAGGCTGTGAGGTCATGGGTGGCGAGCAGGTCCGCTACCGGATGGACGGTGCCGTCTTCCTCCCGCACGCAGGTTTGGAGTGGCCAGACGGTGGCGGCGGGGTTGATATGGGACCGATGCGCTGATCCCGGAGGTTGTCCCGCCCCCGCAGATGGCCGTGTGCCCGAGGGTGGCGAGGAGACATACGAGCTGGCGCCATCAAAGCCGTCAAAACCGTCGCCCGCACCGCCGCCACCGGCAGTACGCGGCTCACAGAGTCGGACCAGAAGGTCTCGGCGGCTATCGAGGAGCTGGATTGAACTGCGCCCGGAAGCAATGAAGCGATCGAGCGCCGTTTGGATCGCTCGCCTGCGCGGCAGATCGATGGTGAACTCTGGATCGGGCCCGGTCAGAGCCCGCACCAGAACAGATTCCGTCGTCTGCTTGGCTGTGGGGTGGGTGAGGGGTTCGGCAGATGGGGAGTCGCGCACAGGAGATTCAGGACGCGCGGGGGATGGCACCTGGGATGAGCGTACGGCGCGACGCGCATGTGCATCCACGAGATGATCCACCAGCACTTGCGCCGGGCCCTGCCCGAGCCGCGCAGTGAGGGCGTCAGGAGGAACTAGATCAGTGGCGTGCCAGCGTGCTCGGGCGCGGTTTGCCGAGGAGTCGGCGGTCCAGACATCCTCCACCACGGGGCGAACTAGGCGCTTGTGAACAGCAGCAGCTGCCTGGTGACTAGCTAGGGCAGCGGCGATTAGATCGGGCGGGGCCAGCAACTCATCATCCAGGCGTGCCGCCGTGTTCGCAGTGGCAAGGTCAGCGAGGAGGGCGGTGGGCGTCGTTTTATCCAGGGTGTTCGTGCCGTGTGAGCTGAGGCTGTGCAGATGCGTGCTGAGCACGGTGAGAAGCGCGACGGCATCGTCGGGGTGAATTGGCCGACAGGGGACTGTGCGCATGGAGCCGCCGGGCTTTGCCAGAACTTCGCATCGGTGCCGCAGCCGACCGTCGCCAAAGATTCGATGCAGGGCGGGCGCGAGGTTAGCCGCGCCCGCGGTGAGTGTCGCCAGAAGCTCTTCAGCGGAGTCGACGGCGCGGGAACGACCGGGAGAAGTCGCCTCACGCACCCATGCCACAGGCCCCAGTTGGGGGTCTGCGGTGAGGTGCAGGCGGCGATCTGGCATGTCCTCGATCGTAGGGGAGGGCACTGACATACGAGGATTGCCGCCCATCGGTCGTAGATGCTGCTCGCACGTACGAGGTGGTATCTCTAACCCGACTGAATGCCGTAATAGCGGCATATGGGAAAGGTTTGTGGGCGCGATGGTGCACGCCGAGGAGTAATCAGACAAATATTTAACGTGACGAACCGCACATTAAGGTGGGGAAATGGGGTAGAGAGACGGGTGTAAACAGTGTTTGACCTGGGAAAACCTATCCCTATCTCGGGTTCACGCGGCATGTTTACACAGGTGCTGAAGCCCTCGTAGACTCGCATTGCGGACGCCGAGCGACCCCCCTCGCTGGCGGCGTCCTGGGCAGGCCCATTTTCCAGGTTCCCCCACCTCGGCGGGTCTGCCTCCTCGGAAACCCGGTCCTAACCCCGCCGGGAACGAGGAAGGCGAGCGGTCCGTGAGCCCCCGGTATCGGGCGCGCGCTCCGGACCGCTCGCCATTTTTATCGTTCCGAGCTAGTCAGATAATCAGCCGAAAATGTGGACGTCACTGCCTGGATCCAGACGGTAGCCACTGCCTCGGGCCGTGCTAATCAGCCGACGGTAGCGACCGAGCTTATTGCGTACCCGCCGCACATGAACATCCACGGTTCGCTCGCCGGTCTCCCCCTGATTCTGGGCCCACACCGTATTCATGAGTTCGGTGCGCTCCACGACCCTCCGTGCATTGCGCGCAAGGTAGGCCAACAGCTCGAATTCCTTATACGTGAAATCGATATCGTTGCCATCCAGACGTACGCGACGTCCGTGCAGGTCGATGCTCAGCCCGGGAGCAAGGTCAGAGCCGGTGAAGGAGGGGCTCACCGCCGTGGCGCTCTGGGTGCGGGCCCGCAGTATTGCCAAATCGCGGCGTGCCGGGGCATTCGGCGAGACCACGCCGGTCCGACGGGGCTGCGTTGCGCTGGAGGGGGCAAGAGCCGTGACCCGACGATTAGTGGTCGGTGATGCTGCCAGGTGTGCGTCACGACGTCGAATGGGATCCACCGCACGTACGGCGCGAGCGGTGGATGCCGCGCCGAGGGCGTGAGCGTGGGCCCGCAGCGTTTCGGTGAATCGGGCAGCATCGTGAGGAGTGCTGCCAGGGGGAAGGGTCAGCGTCAAAATGACAGTGATATCTTCGCGCTGAGCAGAGGGGACAGGGGCCAAGGGTGCGATGCTCATGGGATGACTCCGATGCATGAAAGCCTGATGTGAAACCGGGATCCCGTCAGAAGTCGGGCCGTGCTCCCGGGGCACCTGGAGCCCACGCCGGTGGCTGGCTCCTGTCAGCCGGCCACCTATTGGTCGTATCGAACGCTTAGAGGCTCGGCTGACGTCGCATCATCGACATGCACATGCCGCACATCGCCGGCATCATGACAGGCGCGCAGGGCGCGGTCACGAGGGGGCGGTAAGCGGTAGACATAGAAAAGATTGTGGTGCGATGCGTTCACACTGCGCAACGCTTTGTTCGCAATTCGAGACAGTGCACGTCAGCGCCATCACCGGACCGCCGTCTCGGGCACGCGGCTTATGCCGGTGCTGCCTAAGGGCGCCGCCAAAGAGGGCTATCTGAGGGGTCAGCCTGCGAAGACAGCTCCCGGGTACGCGGCGCTGACATCGGCCCTGCCGCCGCAACTACCTATCGCACTGTTGCGGCGGCGACATCAGCGGGTTCTAGTCGACGACACCAAACAGGCGGTCGCCCGCGTCACCAAGACCCGGAACGATGTAGCCCTTCTCATCTAGACGCTCGTCAATTGCAGCGGTCACCACGGTGACATGTGCCTCGGGGTCAACAGCCTGACGCATCGTCTCCAGACCTTCCGGAGCTGACAACAAGGTCACGCAGGTAATGTCGTGAGCGCCGCGAGCCACCAGATACTCAACCGTGGCAATGAGTGTGTGCCCCGTTGCAAGCATCGGATCCAGCACGAAGCACTGCCGACCGGTGAGATCATCCGGCAGCCGGTTCGCATAAGTGGTCACGTCGAGAGTTTCCTCGTTGCGAACCATCCCGAGGAATCCAACCTCAGCGGTAGGCAGCAACCGGGTCATCCCATCGAGCATTCCCAACCCTGCCCGCAACACCGGAACCACCATGGGTTTCGGATTCGTCAACCGGGTTCCCACCATAGGAGCGACCGGAGTTTCAATGTTCACATCGGCCACCGCAACATTGCGGGTCGCCTCATACGCCAGGAGTGTCACCAGCTCATCAGCCAGCTGCCGAAAGACAGAAGAGTGAGTCTCTTTGTTCCGCAACACGGTGAGCTTATGGGCGACAAGCGGGTGATTGATCTCCAGAACGCGCATGAGCTGAATCTACAGGACAATGGAAGCATGACGGAGGGATCAGCGGACTTCACGCGGCCAGATGCGGGCCATACCACGCGCGAACTTACCGATGAGACAGCCGCTAGCCCCCGGGGCGAGACAGCTAGTCGCGTCACCCCTCGAATCTCCGCGCAGAGCAACGAGCATCTGGAATCGGACAACCTGGGAAATTGGCACCCCGGTGATGATGAGTTGATGCGCCGCGCTTTAGAGGTGGCCCGGCAGGCTGCGCAGAGTGGGGATGATGGTGCCAGTGCTGGACATGTCGCAGGTAATGGCGGGAATGACCTCACAGCGCGCGCAGATATTCCCATCGGTGCGGTGGTTGCCGACGAAAACGGTCACATCATCGCGGTGGCGGGAAATCGGCGGGAGGCCGACCAAGACCCCACGGCGCACGCCGAAATTCTTGCGTTGCGGGAAGCTGCCCGGATACGTGGCCGGTGGAACCTCACCGGATGCACCCTGGCCGTCACCCTGGAGCCGTGCACCATGTGCGCCGGGGCGATTGTGCTCTCCCGCATCGATCGTCTGATTATCGGAGCGATGGACCCCAAAGCAGGCGCCGCCGGATCGCTGTACGACCTGGTACGTGAGCCTCGGTTAAATCACCGGGTACAGCTAGTGACGGGAGTGCGCGGTGACGAGTGTTCCCATCTGCTTAAAGAGTTCTTTCGTTCCCTGCGTGCACGCGGCAAGCGACGAGATCTATCGGGGCGAGACGAAAGCTGACCGAGCGTGTGAAAAATGCGGGATTGGTGAAGCGTCCGTGTGCTGAGTAGACGGACCGGGCTATTCATTGGAAGACTCAAGGCATGTCGTACGGGCCGAGTGGCTCGGCGGAAAGGGACGAGCTGTGTGCGGAATTGCGGGATATCACGGGCTAACCAATGCCGGTGAAGCGTTGCTGGAGAACATGAACTGTTGCCAGCAGCATCGAGGTCCGGATGGAACCGGGACTTTTGTGGATGACGGTGTGGGCCTCGCTCATCAGCGGCTCGCCATTATTGACGTGGACCACGGCCAACAGCCGATGCGTTCCGAGGATGGACGCTTCACCCTTGCCTACAACGGTGAGGTCTACAACTATCTGGAATTGCGCGCTGAGCTAGAGGACTTGGGTCGGACCTTCCGCACCGACTCCGACACTGAAGTTGTTCTTCAGGCGTATGCCGAATGGGGAACACAAGCGTTCGACCGCTTTAACGGCATGTGGGGACTGGCGATATGGGACAGCCAGGAACGCACTCTGGTGCTGTCACGAGATCACTTTGGGATCAAACCGATTTATGTCGCCGAGGTGTCGCAGGACGATGGCCGACCGGGGATTCTTTTCGCCTCGGAGATCAAAGGCATTCTCGCGTACGACGGAATAACCGCGCGGCCCAATGAACGCGCGATCTACCGCTACATCATGCACCGCATCCACGAGCAGGGCCGGGAAACCTTCTTCCACGGGATTGAACGTCTCCAGCCCGGCGAAATGATGATCCTGACCGATCAGGGGGTTCGCCGCGAGCCCTACACCAGGCTGCGCCAGGAACTGCTCGAGAATTCCCATATCGAACGGACGTATGACGCCGCTGCGGTCGCGGAATACCGACGCCGATTCGTGGAATCGGTGCGGTTGCGCTTGCAGTCAGAGGTTCCGGTGGGAACCTCATTGTCTGGCGGACTCGATTCGTCTGCGGTCGCGGTGGTGATTAATAAACTGCTTGCCGACGGGGAACAAACATCGACCGCATCGGTCGGGTCGCAGCAAAATACGTTCTCGGCGGTGTTCCCGAACTCGATCAACGATGAAGAAAAGTACGTTGACGATGTGCTTGAGCTCTGCGCGGGTAAGGTCAACGCCCACAAAATCAAGCCCTCGCCGTCCGGATTTTTAGAGGACCTGCGCGACTTCGTGCGCACCCAGGAAGAACCGATCATCTCCACCGGCCCTTACGCCCAGTACTGCGTGATGCGCGAAGCGACCAAGCACGTCACGGTGTTGCTGGACGGACAGGGCGCCGACGAGATGATGGCCGGATACATCCCGTATTACTTCGTGTACTTCCGTCAGCTGCGCGACCGCCGTCGCTACCTGAAACTTGCGTTGGAATTCGTGCGTTCCCTCGACATTTTGTGGCGCCTGGGCCGCTTTAGGGTACTGGGTAAATTGAAACGGGCCAAGAACGTCGATAACCGGTCGTTCCTGCGTCAGGGATTCGTGCAAGCCTATCGAGGCGAATCTTTCCCCGTGGAGCAACGCAATCTGAAAAAGCGCCTAGTGCAGGACCTTTTTGAGAACTCACTTCCGTCTCTTCTGCGGTACGAAGACAAGAACACCATGCGGTTTTCCTTGGAGGGGCGCGTGCCGTTCCTCGACAAGGAGGTCGTAAAGTTTCTATTCAGCCTTTCCGACGACGCCATTATTCACGCGGGCTGGAATAAGCGGGCCCTACGCGACGCCACCCGGGGGCTATTGCCCGGCAGCATTTCCGGGCGCCGCAACAAGATCGGCTTCACGACGCCTCAGGACGAGTGGTTCCGCTCCATGCACTCAGAAATCCGTTCCATTTTGGCCTCGGAATCATTTGGTTCGCGCCCGTGGTTCGACCAGAAAGCTATTCTCGCGGCCTTTGATGACTACATCGCTGGTCGGATCGGTAATGCAAATGCGCCTCTGTGGCGCCTGGTCAACGTCGAGCTGTGGATGCGGGAGTTCATCGACCAGAGCCCGACCGCGCACTGAGGGTGCGATCGGGGCCGCGGTACGAACTGAACCTCGGCTGACTGGCGCGACTTCGTCTGACTGTGGTGACCTGGACGGACATGACTGTCCAGGTCACCTCGGCGGGCCGCTCGTATGGGTGCTTAGCTGCCAGCGGGGCGCACCAGACGCACGATGACCTCACCGTGCGTGGTGTGCGGGAACATGTCGAGCAGTCGCGCCTCCTCGGCCCGCCACGACGGCATTGCCGCAAGATCCCGCGCTAGCGACTCGGGGTTGCAGCTGGAATAGATGACGTGCCGGGCTGTGCTGGATTCCAGCAGATGCGCAAGCTCACCCAAACCGCGCCGCGGCGGATTCACGATCACGAGATCGGGATGGGTGAGCTGTGCGCGTGCCCAGGCCAGGGCGTCGGCGGCGATGAACTGCGCGTGCAGGCTTTCGGCTGTCTTGTCAGCGCTCACGTCCATTTCCGCACTCGAGTTCAGCTCAGCACTCGTATGTGCGCCCGCGGTTGTCTGCATACTCGCGTTCATCTCGGCGTGAGCGTCTCTCAGCGCCGCAAAGCTGCGCCGGGCGCTGTCGATCGCTTGGTCTGACAGCTCCACCCCGGTGACGTAACGGCCCGGTGCCACCGCGTGCACGGCGAATCCACCGACTCCGCAGAAAAGATCCCACACCGTCGCAGGCTGGAGGGCGTTAATCCAGGTGCGAGCTTGGTCGTATAGGGCGGCGGCCACGGCGGTATTCGTCTGGAAGAAACTCTGCGGGCGCAAATGCAGCGTAATTGCGGTGGTGGGGTGCTCGGGCTGGGTCTGTGCGGACACCTGCGTGCCCACCAACACCGGTGAGTGCGCCGCCGCTAGGGTGTGTGCTGCCGCGAGTGATTGCGCTGTAGACGGTTGCACCGTAGCCGGGGTGTGTGCTGCCGCCGATGCGCTCACGAGGGGCATGGGCAGGGTGCTGTGCTCGGTCAGCACTATCTCTTGTGGGCCTTCCAGCACCGCTTTATGTTCGGGCTGAATATTGATCGACACTACCCGGATCGCAGGCGCGGCCTGCAGCAAGGCCGGCAGGTGCTCGCGCAGACGCGGGACGGGTTTAGGGCTGCGCAGCACGATCCGCACCATCACCTGATCATTTGGCGAGCACGTGACGAGTGCGAATTTCGCGTCGCCCCGGCGGAGCCTCACATCGTAGGGAGGCACTTGGGCACGCCGCAGCCACGAGGCCACCAGCGGAAGAACAGCGTGGATAATCGGCGGGTACAGCGGACAATCAGTGAGGTCGACGGGCCGTCCCTCGGGATCCACGAGTCCGAGCACAGGGGCGTTGGTGGAACCGCCCACCACCATTTTTGCTTTATTGCGGAAACCTGTGACAGCGCTCGAAACTGGCGGCAGCCAGCGCAACCTAGGCGCGACGGGTGCGAGCATGGTCTCGACTCGTTGCTGGGCACTATGAATCTGACGCGCATACGGAATATCGAGCAGGGTGCATGAGCGACAGCGGTGCGCATCGAAATGGCTGCACAGCGTGCGGGGTGAGGCAACTGCGTTGCGAGAAAGCGAGGTGGAAGGCATGGCAGAACCAGTGTAAAAGCGCACAGGCTCGCTGTTCACCCGGCACCTGTGCCCTGCCGCAGAACATACTCTCTGACCTGGACGTGACTGATCGTGCATCGAAGAATCCAGTAGGCGGCGAGCCCAATAAAGGGGAAAATGCCGCCGACGATAAGGCTAAGGATCAGAGCCACGGGGATTTGCGCGACCCATACTCCCATCGCATTACCCGCGAACTCCCGGTTGGTCAGACCATATAGACGTAACAGCGTGACATTGCCGTAGGTTAAACCGGCGATAGGGCACAGTACCGACACAATAACGATCGATAATCGAAAAGCATCGCCCACGGTGTGATCCGGGGAAAGAATCGGCGAGACCGCTAAACCGGTCAGAAGAATAGTCGCGCCCACAATAAAACCGATCACGCAAAACATTTGACGCACCTGTGGGGCTCCGCGTCGTATATGATCAGGGTTTTCCGCGTACGTTTGGCCCAGAATGTATAACGCTCCTGAGGATGCGCTGGATATCGCAATGAATGCCAGAAGGTGCAATTGAACTCCGAACCGCATTCCGGCCAGCGTCGCCGCTCCCGCCGACGATAGAAGCAGGGTGAACACAATGTTCCCGCCGTAGTCCACCACGGCAGACCCCACCGCTGGCCAGGCCAGTTTTGGCCATCCTGCATACGTGCTGAGCACCGTGTGGTCAGTGCGTTGTCGAGTGCGATACTTTGCGATGAGTGCCAGGAGAATGGGAACAGGTAACACGGTGCTGAGAGTGCTCCCGATTCCCGCGCCCAGAGCGCCGAGTTCAGGTGCCAAAGCGATGCCGTACACAAAAAAGAAGTCAAAAATCAGATTTGCAGGCGCAGAAATTGCAAACACGAGAAGTGGTATTCGGGTCCGCCCCCACACCACCAATGTGACAGCCATCGCCGAACTAGCAATCTCGAAAACGAGGCTGGGAGATCGCGCCGCGCTATACGTTAAAGCGTCGGACCACATGGCATTATCTGTGCTGAAATATCCGATCACGGAACATGCTGCTATGACAGCTGCAAGAAAAGCGGCGATCGGTAAAAGCCGTCCGAGCATAATGCGCAAGCCCGCGGTTTCACGGTAGCCAGCATTATTGCTGCGAAGTCTCGGCGCCAGAATCCGGTAGGCCATGAGCCCACTGAGTAAGGCGTTGATAGGAAGCTCGTACAGCGCTGCGCCCAAAGAAACCCCGGCGAGCGCCGGGGTGGAATAGTGAGCGACGAGCAGTGAATCCGTGAGCCCGACCGCGATACTGCCGACCGAGGCGAGCAGCGGTGGCCAGGTGTATCGAAGTAGCTCACCGGGATGCAGGAGACGACGCGATGTCGCTGATTGCTTGCTCATCACTCAGTTGGAACTCCTGCTCGCTGCGCAGAACACGCCATATCGGGCCGGCAGAGCCCGCAGATATGCGCCGCGCCGTTGCCTATGCTTTCCCTCAGCGCTATAGAGCAGCTTCATAACCGTTCCAGTCGCCCTAAGCGTCGCGTAGCCTGCGCGTGGTGAGAGCAGTTGCCTCATGCGTCCAAGGATCTTCGGGCCACGGATGCTTCGGATACCGTCCCCTCATCTCCTTGCGAACCTCCTGATACGGGCCTGACCAAAAAGACGCGAGATCGTCGGTCACTGCGACCGGTCGGCGCGCCGGGGAGAGCAGATTGAAGAGGAGTCGGACCCGACCGTGAAGAAGAGACGGAGTGCGTTCAAGCCCAAAGCACTCCTGAAGTTTCACGGCGACGACGGGCCGAGGCAAGGTGCTCGCGCTCGCATCACCACCGGGTGCGGGTGTCGGCAGCACGTTCGAGGACTTGCTGCTATCGGATACGGGCTCTGACGTGGGGCGGGGATAGTCCTCAGGAGCCGGATACGTCAGCCGAACCCGGGACCCGGACGGAACGTTCAGATGCGTTGGGGCTAGCTCATCGAGCTGGGAAGCTTCCGGCCAGGGCAGTAGAGTGCGCAGCACCTCGAGCAGAGAGGGAACTCGCGTCGGGGACGAGGAGGATGACATTACCGTGGCGAGAACATCCTCATGCTGGGTCAGCACGGTCACCAGACCCGCGTCACTGACATCCGGCCATGGCGCACCTACATGAGCATGCACAAACATCAGTCGGCGGCGCAGGTCGTCGGCCTTTGGGCAGTTGCGAAGGCGCCCTATGCCTTCGCGGATCAGATGCTCGGCGACAGCGTGAATGGCCTGCTCAGCGGGCGGGCTCATAGGAGTGGACGATAATTCGATGGCACCGAGCCTGGCTACCCGGCGCGCTGAGATGGCGCCGTCCCGGGTGATGTCAGTGAGCACCGTGTGTCGGTGTGACCCAGGTGCGGCCAATAGCGCAACGTCGAGATTGATCGGTGCTGCCGCCCGGATCACCGCACCGGCCTCATGGGCTTTGGCCCCGGGGGTTCGGGTCACATCCGCAACGGCAAGAAATTCGTGGTGTGCGAGCGCGGATCCGTGCGGCACTGTGGCGCGAGTTCCTGACGCGAGGAGATATTGGGTGCGGTCGGAGGAGGTCACTCTGGGTGAGACCCGCCGGGCGATACGCTCGGGTGCAGCCAGGGCGAGGATCAGGCCGTCAGCCAGCTGGTTTGGAATTCCATCACGGCGAACGTTATCGGCGATGTCTGGTCGGGTGATGTCTGTTTGGGCGACGGCTGGATGGGTAGCGTCTGGCTGGGTGACGCCTGGAGGGCCGGGTTCCGATTGGCGATCAGCACCTGGGAGACGGTTGGCCACCGGCAGCCCGGCTGAGCTTGCCTCGGGTGTCCCGAGTAGCCGGAGCAGCCGATCTCGTTCGTGCCGCCAGGATGCCGCCAAAGCGGAGTCGTCACCTCGTCGGAGCCGCCCTAAAACGGCCGTCACATCCGCGTCCGGATAGCGAACATCTGAGGTGAGCAGAGCGATGACTTCAGCCGCCCGTCGGGCACCTGGGCGCGATGATCTGCCGTCCGCATCCAGCACCGCAGCTCCCCGGATCAAGGCGTGGGCGTGCCTCGGGTCGGCAGGAATACGGGCTAACCTTTTGCCATAGGCACTGGCGGATCCATCCGGGTGCACGGCGCCCAAATTCTTGAGTGTCTGCTCAGCGTCGTCGGCGGCCTTGTCCGGTAACGGCTCGGGCAGACGCAGTCCTCGTCCGCGAGGTGTGCCCCAACACGCGAGGGTCAACACGGCATCAACCAAATCAGCCGTGCGGACCTCCGGGGTGGGAAAGGCCGGAGCGCGGGCGGCATCGTATTCGCTGTAACAGCGCACCACAGTGCCCGGTCCCAGCCGGGCTGCGCGACCGGCACGCTGCGCGCATGAAGCCGATGCTGCGGAGACGGTGACTAGGCCGTGCATGCCCCGCACGGAATCGCGCCGTGGCTCACGAGCAAGCCCGGTGTCGATGACGAGGCGGACACCGGGCACTGTCAGGGAGGACTCGGCGACAGCCGTCGACACGATGAGGCGCGCACGGTCTGAGGCACTGCGCCCCGCAATCACCCGATCCTGGTCGCGCGCGGTGAGCCCACCGTGCAGGGAGAGGACGTCCATATCGTCGTTGGCTAGGCAGCGGGCGCGTTGGACGATGTGTTCAACTTCCCGCACACCGGGAGCAAAAACCAGCGCGTTGCTCAGCGGCTCATCGCTGAGTGCTTCGCGCAAACTGGTTACCGCCACCCGGGCGACATGGTCGAGGAAATCCCGTTCCACCCCGCGCGGGCCGAGTCTAGTACCGGACGGCGGTGCCCAACGCACGCTCAGCGGGTGCTGGGTCGCCGGACAGCTGAGGATCGGAGCCGGCGAGGTGTCGGTGCCAAGCACCTGGGCGAAGCGGTCCGCATCTACCGTGGCGGACATTGCGACCAGGCTCAGATCATCGCGCAGTTCTCTTAGATCGCGGAGCATACCGATCAGTAGGTCGGTGTCGAGAGCGCGCTCGTGCACTTCGTCCAGGACGACGGCGCCGATCTCGGCGAGTTCAGGGTCGGTGAGCACACGACGCAGTAACACACCCGGGGTGCAGAACTCGATCACTGTCTCGGGTCCGATGCGATGCTCGCCGCGGACACTGAATCCAACTATGTCGCCGACGGATGTGCTGGTCAGCTGGGCTAAACGTCGGGCTGCTGCACGGGCGGCGATCCGACGGGGCTGGGTGACAATCACGCGTTGGGCTGAGGTGAGGTTCGCGATCGCAGGAGGTATGAGCGTGGTTTTCCCCGACCCTGGCGGTGCCTGGATGACGGCCACCCCGTTGCCGTGGGCGAGTGTGGATGGGAGCGCAGCCAGCAGATCGACCGCCGCGAGACCGCGCCCTATGCGCTCAAGGTTGAACGGACGTGTCGATGAGGGCGCGGCATGGGGGTGAGATGGTCTGGGCACGACGCCATTGTCGCAACTAGGAGATAACTAGTTGGTCAGGTCCACTTCGATCCGGTTCTCGCAGATACTGCTGACCGAGAATGTCCATGGGCCCTGGGAGAAGGTATCGCCGAGACTTAGGTTCGTATGAGCTGTGGTTTGGCCATTCATGATGGTCACAATATCGACCTGAGCGGAATGGTTTGCTTTAGCGTGCACACTGCCAAACCTCAGGGTGAGCTCACTGCCTTGACGCGGTGACACAGCCGGATCTGATGCCTCCGCTCCCTTCACCAGGAGGTGCGTCCCCTCATATGTGCACGTCGAGGCAATGGCTGAGGGGTCGAGAGGCTGGTATGCGCCGTCCGGGGCACTAGGTGTGGTTGTGGCGGTGCTTTTCTCCGTGACCACCACCTTGCCTGAGGGGGTGGATGAGGAGGCCGTGGATGGCGACGGGGTGGTTTGTTCATTGCCTCCGGAGCAGCCGGCTAAGGCTGTGACGACCATGAGGAGGGACGCGGGCACAAGAACTCGGCGCATGAGGCTCCTAACGTGATGGTCACGGCTCACAGTGGGGTTGTCGCGCACGGGTGGCGATGACAGGGCACGCGGGGCCCAATGTAGCCGACCGCTGGCTGGGGCGGAAGGTTTCACAGTGAACCGCGCGGGACTGCGGGTGTGACGATGGCGTGAGCGCATGACTATATCTGTTCAACACGGTAACCTCGCTGACACGGTCGTCCTATACCAACCTGCTCGCGTAGATATGCGTGCAGGTACAGCGTTTCTTGAGCCGGGTGCAGGCCATGTGTGTGACGAAAACTGGGTACGCACCGTCACGCGTGGCGACTTTTAGACACTTAAGAGGTGAAGGCAGATGCGGGAGGCTCGCAAGCCGAACCCGGGCGTTTTGCGCGGGAGTATTGACCCTGCCCGCCGGGTGCGCCCCGTGGACTGGACCAGTCACCTTCGCGATCGACCGCGTCAGGATGTTGACACGTTGAGTTCGTCTTCTCGGGAGGGCTCCCAGGCTCCCGCCCCTGGTGACTGCCAATCCTTTGGCCTGGGAAACCCGACCCAACCATCGGCCCAACCCACACCAGGCCGATTAGAGGCTCAACGCAGCCCCCGTCGGCGGCCTACCGCCATATCCATCGTGCCGGTGCCGTCCCCGCCTCCCGCAGATGCTCTGGTGACGTTGGATGACGACCGTTCGATGAAGCCGCTGACTATTCCCGGCGAAGAACAGCTGCGGCTCGTAGGAATCGACTCCCTTGACCGCGACGCGATTGTGTTGACGGTTGCCGACCCGCACGAGGCGTGGACTAGTGATGCGGGGCGCAGCGACCATTTTCTACGCGGCCAGCTATGCGTCCAGGTGGAGCGGGCACACAACACGGTGGTCGGGGTGTTTACGCGGGGGTATTCACTCGCCGTGCGGCCTGAGATCACCGAGTATGTTCGCGGCGCCGCATTTAGACACGGTCAGCCCGGTGAGGGGGAGGTCGCCGATGTGTCGGCTCGGCCTCGATCGGGTGGGCTAGGGACGCGGCACCCCACGACGAGCCGTGAACTCCTCGCCCGGCTGCGGGAGGCGGGTTTTGAGGTGCGTACCTCTGGGAAGACACACGGTCGAATTACGCATCCGGACTACCCGGGGCTTTTTGTTCCGTGGTCGAGTTCCCCTTCCGATGTGCGCTATTCGCGTCACGTGGTGGCGCAGGTGCGGCGTGTATTCGGGATCGACCTGCGAACCTGAACTGTGAACGTGAACTGCGAACCTGAACTGTGCCCGCTGAGGTGGTTGGCGCAGCGCGTGATGGGAGGCTGTCGCCCCTGGTCAGAACTCCGTGCGGCGGAATAGCGCTGGCGGGATCAGGTCAGCAGCTTATCCACGCAAGCCTGGCACCACGCCGGATCGTCTGCGGTGAGGGTGCTGACTCCGCAGGCAAGGGCCCGCCGAACCTGGTCATAGGTGTGCACAGTCCAGATTCCGACGGTGCGACCGGCCGCATGTTCGGTTGCAAACGCCTTAGGGTCGATTCCTGCCACGCTAAAGGCAACTTGATCAATCCCCAATGCGTTTGCGGCCTCGGTTACTTCCGGGGAGGGAACGTCGGCCAGAAGTGTGCAGGGAAGCTCGGGTGCAAGCTGGCGGACCCGTTCAAGAGCTGTCACAGAAAACGAAATGATCCGCACGCGGACGGCGGCGTCAGTGTCGCGGACACGTCGTGCTACCGGTTCGGCGGCCGCATCAGCCTTTATCTCGATCAGCAGCTGAGGAGCCGACCCGTCAGCCAGGGGTGCGGATCCCATCAGTGCCAGGGTTTCATCCAGCGTTGGCACCGGCTCACCATCGGCGAGAAGGCACTCCCGCACCTCAGCAAGCGTGAGATCGGCGATAGCGCCTGTGGTCCTGCCCGCGGTTGCGGTCCGGTCCAAGGTGGCGTCGTGGTGGACGACGACCGCGCCGTCGCGAGTGGCGTGGACATCCACTTCAACCGCGCGGGCTCCGTCATTCAGAGCATGCCGCACAGATGAGAGGGTGTTTTCGGGTGCGAAGCTGGCGGCTCCGCGATGACCGATGACCAGTGGTGAACGTGGGGTACCCGGTGTTTGCGACCGTTCTTCCTGGGGTGAGAAGTGTAGATGGGCGGCGGACGATGGCCGGTGTTCCATAAGGACATCCTAGGGTTAGCTTGGTGCCATGGGATTGCACCGTAGTGATGGCCTGCGAATTATGACCTACAACATTCGGATGGACACCGGGGAGACTCTGCCGGGAGATCCTGACCATTGGCCATCGAGGGGTCCGGGCGCCTTGGCTCTGATGGCTTTGCACGAGCCGGACCTGATGGGATTGCAGGAAGTTTTGCCTCATCAGCGGGCTGATTTAATGCCAGCGCTGATAGGTCAGTACGAGGTGCTCGGCTACGGGCGCGACGGCGGCAGCCATGGCGAAGCGAACCTCATTCTGGTGCGGCGGGATCGTTTTGAGGTGCTGGAGTGGGATCAGCGTTGGCTCTCCACCACCCCGGATGTCATCGGGTCGCGGGATTGGGACACTGGGTGCACCCGCATTGTGGTGTCTGCACGGCTTCGGGATCGACGCGATGGCTCGGTCCTCACCCACCTCAATACTCATCTCGATAATGCCTCCGAGCAGGCGCGGCGGGAAGGGGCCAAAATCCTGCTCGCGACGGCGAAGGCTGCTGCGGACCGCGGTGATCGAGTGGTGCTGACCGGGGACTTTAACTGTGGGTCGGCAAGTCCTGCTCATCGGATTCTGACGGAGACGGGCGACCTGCTCGATGCGTGGGATAGTGCCCAGGCGCCGGCGGGGCCTGAGGTTGGCAGTTTTATTGACTACGGAGAGCCTCAGCCCGGTGGGGTGCGGATCGACTGGATTATGGTAAGTCCCGAGTGGCAGGTTCTCACCTGTTCGCTGGTGACAGAGCGGCCCGGTGGCCGGTGGCCGAGTGATCACGCGCCGGTGGTGGCGGATCTCCTGTAGTTTTCCGGGTGTAGCGCCTCGGTGTGTTTATTGCATCGTGGCCGCGTTTCATAAAAAGTGGACCCCGGCCTGTCCCCACAGGCCGGGGTCATCCCTTTCCCCAGCACTACCGGTTGTGCTGCGGACACCCCCTCCTCAGTGGGTGGCCGCTCCGGCGGTGCGTAAGACTTATATAACTACTCTAAGCAGGGTTTTCACTGTGGTGGACCTTCGGCTTTCCTGGGAATTAATACCCGGACCTGTGTTTAGCTGTGAAAGCTAACGGCTATAGACGGTGGAACACCGTAAAACACCTGGTGAATCCAATGTTATGCAGTTTTCAACAGATGTTTAACCAGGGGAATAGCGTCGTCATGCACGGCGCGCCCTTCAGAGAGAGCGGACACCGCGGCGCCGTCGATCACGGCCAGCAAAAGCTGCGGTGAGACGGACTCTGCCGACGACCGCGCGAGGACCCGTTGCAGCGCTGCATCCAAGCGGGCACGCCCCGACGCATAGGCCTGGGCGACCGGTTCAAACTGTCCTGCTGAGAGCAGCTGCAAATAGTGACTCAGCAGAGTCTCGTCGGAGGGGAGACAGGCTCGCATGATCAGGTCCGTGACCTCGTCCTCACTGAGCGGATCCGCTCGAGCCTCCGCTTCCGTGGCGACTCGTTCTGCGCGCTGGGCCCAGCGTTCGATGTTGACCTTCCCACCCTCAGCCAACAGCTCCGTCAATCCCGCGAAGTAATAGGTGGTGGCGGAGAGGGAGCAGCCGACCCGGCGGGCCACACTGCGGTGAGAAACAGCTGCCGGACCGGATTCACGAATGATGTCCGCGCAGGCGAGAATGATTTCTTCTCGACGGCGGGCTCCTCTAACGGACGCGGTCATGCTGCTCACCTCGGATGGGTTTGATGGGGTGCAAGGCCCGGGCGGGGGCCTGTGGCATCTTGGCACATGACGGACACGGCTCCAACGCGAAGTATCAGAACTCGGACAGCTGAGATTGCTGACGGTTGCACGGCCCACCTCATCAAGGGGCCGGGCTCGCGGCGGCGAGATTCTGCGGGCCTCTCCTACCCGGTCGGTGTTGGATGTGCCTCGGGTACCGAGCTTAGAGAGTGCCCGGAGCGGTCACGGGCCGCGAGCATGGCGAAGAAGGCGAACAGTGAGACTGCGACCAAATACCAAGCTGGCGCGAGGTGGTCACCGGTGATATCGACGAGCCAGGTGGCGACAAACGGAGCGGAGCCTCCGAAGATGGCGTTGGCGGCGTTGAAACTGATGGCGAATCCCGAGTACCGAACTTCGGTGGGAAAGGTCTCGGTGAGGAACGTGGCCAACGTGCCGTCGTTGGCGGTCAGCATGATGCAGAAAATGATTTCCACGCTGATGACCACCAGGAGCGAGGTGTGGTCAAGAAGTATGAAGAGGGGTACAGATCCAACCACGAACGCGATGGCTGCGAACAGCAGCATTCGCCGCCGGCCTAACCGGTCAGACAGATGACCCATCATGAAAATGAGCGCAATATAGACCACCAGGGTGATGGTGGTTGCCAGTGAGGAGTCTTGCTGCGGGAGTCCGATCACCTTATTCAAATACGTCGGCATGTAGTTCAGCACGATGTAAAAAGCGACGGCATTGAGGCAACTGACGCCGAATGCGATCATGAGCGGGCGTCGATAATGGGTGATGAGGGTCCGCAGGGGGCGTTTCGGGGTCGCCGATAGGCTGTCATTGGCTATCGACAGATCCGTGTGCTCGATGGTCCGGCCATCGAGCACAGTCCGGCCGACAAGCTCATCATCGAGCTGATCGTAGGACGGTGTGGATTCATCTGGCTGGATCTGGTTGCTCAGCTTCGCTGCGGCGTCCGAGTTGCCAGCGGAATCTACATCGGCGCTGGCTGCGGCTGAGCTTGACGATCCGCTCACTCGTTCCACCATGTCGCGGTACACCGGTGAATCTTCAAGCCGAACACTGACGTAGCGTCCGACCAGTCCGAGTGGCCCAGCAAGCAGGAAGGGAATGCGCCAGCCGATGCTCTCCATCATGTCGGCGGGCATCAGGGCATACATTAAGGTCACCAGAACTGAGCCGCCGAGCATCCCGGCAGCGGTCGAGGCTGGCACCAGCGAGGTGTACATACCGCGTCGGCGAGTGGGGGCGTACTCCGCGAGGAAGGTAGCTGCTCCGGCGTATTCACCGGCGGCGGAAAAGCCCTGCACCATGCGCAGCAGCAGCAGAGCCAAGGGCGCGGCGAGTCCAATCGTGGCGTATCCCGGAAGTAGGCCGATCAAAAACGATGAGGCCGACATCAACAGGATCGCCCAGGATAACGCCCATCGACGCCCGTATCGGTCGCCCCAGGTACCCCATAGCATCGCGCCAATGGGTCTCAAAATGAAGGACAGCGCAAAAATGCCGAAGGTGGCGAGCAGACCGGACGCTTGGGAGGTCTCCGGAAAGAAAACGGTGGTGATAGTTGCCGCGAGGTAGCCGTAGGAGGCGTAGTCAAACCATTCGACGAAGTTGCCGAGGAAGCCCGCGGCCGCGGCACGACGCACCACATGCTGTGAGGTGTCGTGCCGCGGTCCGTTGGTCGTGGTCACGGGTTAGGCCCTTTCATGAGCTGACCCGGTCTGAGAGTCGGATGGTGGTGGGTCGGCGCTACCGAGCCCAGCGGAGGCGTGCGCCGGTTGACCGGCTTGAGCCTCGCGGCGGCGGCGCGGAGATAAAACGAGTTCGACCAGCATTGGTCCCATACCGCCAATTATGATGCACAGACCGCCGATTGCTCCGATCAGGGTCAGGGACTCATGCCAGATGAGCGCTCCGAGAACCAACGCCACCACGCATTCCCAGTAGGAGACCGTGGACAGTTCAACCGCCATCAGATGCTTGCCGGCCACGACCAGCAGGCCGATGGCAAACAGTCCGCAGAAGATGAACATGCCAACTGCCCAAGCCCAGTTGGTGCCGGTCATCACGGTCAACGGGTTCGTGGGGTCCAGTAGCGTCAGGCGCAGAGCCATCACGATGAGGGCCCCGGCGGCGCCGAAGATGAAGTTCCACAGGCCGCGCACCTCGGAGTCGATATCTGCGCGGTACCGGTAGAAGAATAGAGCTAGACCGTAGAACACACCGGATGCCAAGCCGAACAGGTCACCGACCAGCTTGTGTGGGTATCCGGGGGCGGACCCTAATTCGAGACCGATTTTGAAGCCTTCATTTTGTGTCCAGCTGATCAGACCGATGGTCATCAGCATTCCGATGAATACCAGACACAGGAACGCAGCGTTGCGCAGAGATATCCGCTCTTTGCGGAAGATACGGGCCAGGATCGCTGAGAAGAGCGGTCCAGTGTAGATCAGGAAGACCGCGTTTGCGATCGTGGTCATCAGTGTCGCCGAAACGTAGAGCGCCAGTGATGCGCCAATGGCCACGCCGCCCGCGACCACCGTGAAGGAGATGCGGGTGGAACGCAGACGACTCAGTTTGCGCACGGCGATGATGATGAGGAACATCCCGAGGGCGCCCACGGCCATGCGTCCGAGCGCGAGGAAGTCCCCGGTGATATAGCTCGATCCGGTCGCGGGATCGACAGGTGTGGCCAGGCGACCGAAGGTCCCCACGAATCCCATACCCGTCGCAGACAGAATCATCGTGAGGAAGCCGAGCTTCTTGTTCATAACCGTTCCGAGCGGAGTGACGGTCATGGGTCCTGGTGTGCTCGCATTGGGCGAGATGGCGGAGCCAGAAGATGAGGTGGAGGACATTGCGGTGCCTTTCAAGCGGCGCGGTCCGGGCGCCATGATGACGACCGGACCGCGCGCTGTTGGGGACGCTCAGACGAGCGTCGGATCCTCGACCTGGTTCGGGAAGTAATCCTGGCAGGTGCCTTCACGGTAAACGTCCGCGGTGGCGCAGTGCAGGCCGCCGCCGAAGGCGTAGGCATCGCGGAACGGTACCGGGATCACGTTCATCCCGAGCTTGTCCATCTGCTCCATCTGGTGGACCTCACTGGCTTCCACACAGACCGTCTTGTGGTCAATGACCAGGCAGTTCATCGACAGCCAGACGGAGGAGTAGCACAGTGCCGGCGGTTCGGTGTGAGCGGGCTGAGCCGCATCCACGATCTGCCAGTCATTTGCCTCGAAGATCTTGCGCTGTTCTTCGGGCAGCGGGCGGTGCGGGTTGTTGATGATCAGGCCCGGCCGCAGCGGTACGAAGGTCGCGTCGATGTGAATCGGGTAAGGATCGCCCGGGAAGTTCACCGCGTGCACCCGGAAGTCTGGGTAGTAGCGCTTGAACCATTCCATCGCCTTGCGGTTGGTGGTCAGACCGTGCTGGATAAACAGGTCCTTGCCCACCCGCATCACGTCAGCGGCATCCCACATCGGCTCGTGCTCGGTGGTGACGAAGTCCTTGTTAGCGGTGCGCACCAGGCGCTCCTCAAGGGAGATCTTCTCGTCGTAGTAGTTGTGCTTGTAGGACTTGTCCGTCAGGCGCGGGCGGGGTGCCTGAGTCCACTTGAACTCGGGGTCTTCTTCAAAGTACTGGTCCATCAGATCCCAGTAGGCCAGGTACTCAAAGTAGCGGCAGCGGAACGAGTTGGCCGAGGCCATGATTTCATTACCGATGGTGAGCAGGATGTCGCGGGGCGGCATGCAGGTCATCATCGAATCGTTGCGGAAGTCCGGCGTCTGGATGTGCTGGTTCCACTGCAACGGGGTGGGCCGGTCAACCTTGATTCCCAAGCCTTCAAGAATCTTGACGTAGTTGTTCAGCTGCTCGTTAGCCTTTTCCACTGTTTCCAGCGGACGGGGACCCCACATGCCTCGCATGGCCGAGTCGATCGGCACTTTCTCCGAGGTGGCGGGCTCTTCCGGTGGGATCACTGAATGATCGGCGACCCCGACAATCACGTGCTTCAGTGGATCGAAGTCGTTCCACGAATTCACGATCTTTGCCATTGTTTTCTCCTCTTCGAGTGGTGTGTGTCCTTCTGCGGACACGGTTGGTGATGTGTCCAATCTGGACACGGTTGTGTGGTGGGTTGACGTATAAGGGGCTGACGTGCCCGAACGACCGACGGGGCCGGTGCTTGGATTGCTGGATACCCGAGGTTGGCTATCCGGGCACGTCTCATGAGAGCGTCGATTAACCTCGGCGCAGGCGGGTATCGCCTCCCGGTTCGGGGAGCGCGGGGATAACTTCCTCTGGTCCGGCGTAATCGCCCCGCGGGGTAATGATGGTGCCGCGAGTTCCTCGGACAATATTTTGAGCATCAGCCAGGCGTCCGATGGCCGCGTTATCGCCGGTGAGTTCGACGAAGCGGCAAGCCGCGTCGACCTTGGGGCCCATGGAACCGGCAGCAAATCCCTTGGACCGCAGCATGGCGGGCGTGGCGCGCGTAATGGGTGCTTGTTCGGGTGTGCCGTACCCGTCCATAACGGCTTCGACGTCAGTGAGGATCATCAGCAGATCCGCTTCCAGGGCTTCGGCTAGAACGGCTGCCGTGAGGTCTTTGTCGACCACAGCTTCCACGCCACGCAGGCGTCCGCTTTCGTCACGGACCACGGGAACACCGCCGCCACCTGCGCATACGACCACCGCTCCGGCATCGAGAAGTCGCCGGATGAGGCGGGTTTCGATGACGCGCTGCGGGCGGGGCGAGCCGACCACACGCCGGAAATATTTCCCATCCGGCTTCATGACCCAGCCGCGTTCTTCGGCGAGTTTATGAGCGGTCTCTTCGTCGTATACCTCGCCGACAAATTTTGTTGGGTTCTCGAAGGCGGGGTCGCCTGCGAGCACGAGGGTCTGGTTAATAATTGCCGCCACATGGCGTCCGGGCAGGTTGGACTGCAGGGATTGCAGCAGCCAGTACCCGATCATTCCCTGGGTCATAGCGCCCAGGGTGTCGAAGGGGTAGGGGCGGGTGAGGTTCGGGTCGTTCGCGGATTCCAAGGCCAGCACGCCGACCTGGGGGCCATTGCCGTGGGTAATGATGAGCTCGTGCTCATCGGCGAGCGGGGCCAGGGCTTTAACGGCTTCTTCAACGTGGTTGATCTGGACGGAGGCGTCTGGGGTTTCACCCCGTTCGAGTAGGGCGTTGCCTCCGAGAGCGATGACGATACGCATAGTTGGTGTTCCTCACTCGCCCAGGGTTGCGACCATCACGGCCTTGATGGTGTGCATTCGGTTTTCCGCCTGGTCAAAGACGATTGAGGCGTCTGATTCAAAGACTTCGTCGGTGACCTCGAGGGATGGCATCCCGGTCTTTTCGTAGATGTCCTCGCCCACCGTGGTGTGGCGGTCGTGGAATGCGGGAAGGCAGTGCATGAACTTCACGTCCGGGTTACCGGTGGCTTCCATCAAAGCGGTGTTGACCTGGTAACGCTTGAGCAGTTCGATGCGCTCGTCCCAGACCTCCTTGGGTTCGCCCATGGAGACCCACACGTCGGTGTAGAGGAAGTCGCAGCCGCGCACGCCTTCGATTTCGTCTTCGGTGTGGGTGATGCGTCCGCCGGTACGCTCAGCGATGCGCTGGGCTTCGTCGATCCAGTGCTGGTCATTCCATAGGGAGCGCGGGCCGACGATCCTCACGTCCATACCCACCATGACACCGGCGATCATCAGGGAGTTCGCAACGTTATTCCGGCCGTCTCCGAGGTAGGCGAAGGTGATGTCGGAGTAGTCCTTGCCGCTGGCTTCCTTCATGGTGAACAGGTCGCACAGCATCTGGGTGGGGTGCCAGTCGTCGGTGAGACCGTTCCATACCGGCACTCCGGACAGCTCGGCCAGGGTCTCGACGTGGCTCTGCTTAGAGCCACGGAATTCGATGCCGTCGTAGTAGCGTCCGAGCACGCGGGCGGTGTCGGCGACGGACTCTTTGTGCCCCATCTGGGAGCCACTGGGATCGAGGTAGGTAACGTTGGCGCCTTGGTCGTAGGCAGCCACTTCAAACGAGCAGCGGGTGCGGGTGGATGTCTTTTCAAAGATCAGGGCGATGTTCTTGCCGACGAGGCGCTTTTCCTCGGTTCCGTTCTTCTTCGCGGTCTTGAGCTCGCCGGATAGTTCGAGCAGGGATAGCCATTCCTCAGTGGTGAAATCGAGTTCGCGGAGGAAGGATCGGCCGTGGAGTGGGTGGCGCATCGAGGGTCCTTTCGGTGGTGGTAATAGTTGCTTTGTTGTCGTGCTGATATAGGGGTCTTAGAGGGTCAACGGTAGGCGTCAAAGTGGACCTACCGTTGCCCTGGTTTGCTATGCGGTGAGCCTGGGACGATCAGGAGTTCTTCTGATCCAGCGGCACCCGGGTGACCGGGCAGCTCATGCAGCGGGGGCCGCCGCGGCCGCGTCCCAGTTCGGAACCGGGTACTTCGATGACCTCAATGCCCTGCGAGCGGAGATAGCTGTTGGTGGCGGTGTTGCGTTCGTAAGCCATGACCACGCCGGGGCGGATAGTGAGCAGATTGCAGCCGTCGTCCCACTGTTCCCGTTCGGCGGCGATGGAATCCTGCGGGGTGGTGAGCAGTCGGATGTCTTTGAGACCGAGTGCCTGGGCGATGACCTCGCGCATCCGTTCTGGCGGTTCGTGGCGGACGTCAATCTTGCCGCTGCTCGCACCGGGGCGAATGACGGAGGTCGGAACGGAACCGAGATTCTGGTACGAGGTGAAGGACTCTTCGTCGACCATGGTCATGACGGTGTCCAGGTGCATCATGGCCCGGGTTGCGGGCATGTGGACGGCGACGACTTGGTCGGCGCGTCCGGCGTCGAACAGGGTGCGCGAGAGGCGCTCAATGCCCTGTGGGGTAGTGCGTTCGCCTATGCCGATCAGGACGCTGCGGTTGCCGATCACCAGGATGTCGCCACCTTCGAGGCCTGCGGGGCCTTCGTAGAGCGGGTCGCCCCAGTGGTTGATGTCGGCGTCTCGGAAGGAGGGGTGCCAGCGGTAGATCGCTTCAAAGGCGATGGCTTCGCGCTGACGGGCTGGTTTGCGCATCGAGTTGACGCTGACGCCGTCGAAAATCCACGCGGAAGTATCGCGGGTGAACAGGTGGTTGGGCAGGGGTGCGAGGATGAGGTCGTCGGGGCGCATACCGTCAAAGACGACGGAGTGGGGATCGCCAGTGTGCTGGAAGAGCTCACCTTTGCTGATGCCTGCGATCAGCAGTTCGGTTAGTTCGGGGGCGGTCAGGTTTTCGGCGTAGCTGCGCAGGGCGTCGGTTCCGCCGAGACCGTAAAGCCGTTCGTCGATGACGTGATCGAGGATGAACGCGCGAGCTTCGGGAACCTCAAGGGTACCGGTGAGGAGGTCGGTGAGATAGATGACCTCGACTCCCTCGTTGCGCAGCAGGTTGGCGAAGGCATCATGTTCGACTTTGGCTTCGTCGAGCCACAGCACATCGTCGAAGAGTAGTTCGTCTTTATTGGTGGGAGTGAGTCTGGTCATCTCAGGCCCCGGGCGGTGCAGGATCACCTGCCGGAGGGTTCCGACCTCGGAGTCAACTCGGTACGTCATCGTGTGTCGCTTTCCAGGTTCGGGAGTCGGCACTGCTGTGTGCGGTCTCGGCTCCGAATGAATGGGTATCGATTAGTGCTTAGCTTGCCATGAAGTGGTACATGCGTACCAAGGACCATAGTCCCCGCAGGTAAATCCCTATTTTTGGTGTGTGAAGCAAATGTGACGCTGCACACCTATGCAACTTTTTCAGCGACGTCGGTCGCACTGAGTGCATAGTTATACAGAAATGGAGATGTGATGTCTAGCACATCATGGTGTGCATGGCGGTATCCACACATATGCGCTCAGGGTTTATATATGGCTCTGGGTTCGTTTGTCATATCTGGCTACCGTGTGGCGCGTCTGTCGGCCGTATGTCGTATCTGACTGCCACACTGTGGGCACCGACCGAAAGGAGTGGGGCAGTGGACCGCAATTCCTTGCGACACGAAGCGCTGGACATCCTTCGCCAACTGACGGGCAACCCGGAAGCCGTTTTCCACGATGGTCAGTACGAAGCGATCGCAGCCCTGGTGGCTGAGCGTCGACGCGCGCTCGTGGTGCAGCGCACAGGGTGGGGTAAGTCGGCTGTGTACTTCATCGCGGCCCTGCTGCAGCGGCGTCGTGGCTATGGCCCCGCGCTCATCATCTCTCCATTGTTGGCTCTTATGCGCGACCAACTGAGCGCCGCCCACCGCGCAGGTGTTCATGCCCTCACCATCAACTCGTCGAACGCGGCTGAATGGAATGACATCGCCGATCAACTCGACGCCGACGCGGTTGATGCCCTGCTCATCTCCCCGGAGAGACTGGTCAACCCATCTTTTCGAGAACGCCACGCCCCTCGTTTGATCGAACGCTGCGGACTGCTCGTGATTGACGAAGCGCATTGCGTCTCCGACTGGGGGCACGATTTCCGTCCCGACTATCGCCGATTGCGCGACCTGGTCGCCGAACTCGGGACCGGTATCCCCATCCTCGCCACCACGGCCACTGCCAATGCGCGGGTCGTGGCCGATATCAAGGAACAACTCGGGGGACGCCCCGGGCATTCTCCGATCAAGCATGTTCCAACTGACCATTTTCCAACTGAGCATTCTCCGACTGACCATGCGTCACCTGGCCATATTCCAACTGACCACTGTCTGGCCGATTATTCTTCAGCCGGGCAGGGCGCCATAGATCCGTCGCCATCACAAAACCGGGCCTCAGGTGCGGTGCTGACCTTGCGCGGACCGCTGGCACGCACCTCTTTGCAACTAGGTGTGCTGGCCCTGCCTACCGACCGCGACCGACTGGCCTACCTATCCGCTCACCTCGATGCCTTCCCGGGCTCAGGCATCATCTACACGTTGACCGTCTCCGCCGCGGAAGATGTCGCTCGTCTGCTGGATGCACCGCATCGCCCCGTGCGGGCCTACACCGGTCGAACAGACGCTGATGAGCGCCTACACCTCGAACACGCCCTGCGCACCAACCAGGTCAAAGCATTAGTGGCAACCAGTGCGCTCGGGATGGGATTCGACAAACCCGACCTGGGGTTCGTCATCCACCTCGGTGCCCCGAGCTCGCCCGTCGCCTACTACCAGCAGGTCGGGCGCGCCGGGCGCGGGGTGAGCAACGCCTGCGTCTTACTTCTGCCCGGAGCCGAAGACCGGCGCATCTGGGAGTACTTCGCGTCCGCCACCATGCCCTCGCAGCAGGCCGCAGACCAGGTGCTCGATGCGTTGAATCGCGCAGCCTCCCCGCTGTCCACGATTGTTCTGGAATCTAGGATTAACCTGCGCCGCAGCTCATTAGAGCTGCTGCTAAAAGTGCTCGCAGTGGACGGAGCTGTGCGCAGCGTCCATGGTGGGTGGATCGCCACCGGTCAGAGCTGGACGTACGACGCCGAGCGTTACGCACGCATCGCTGCCAGCCGCCACGCCGAACAAAACGCGATGATCGAGTACGAAAACGGCGTGATATGCCGGATGGAATTCCTCACCCGGCAACTGGACGACATCGCCCCCGCCACCTGCGGGCGCTGCGATGTCTGTGCCGGCCCTTGGTATCCGCTGCCCGGTCAGGAACTTATCGATGCCTCAGCCAAAGTTGAGGCCATCACCTCTGCCGTAGGCATTCCAATTGAACCCCGCAAGCTTTGGCCCAAAGGGCTCGACCAACTCGCCAAATTCAGGAGCTCACACTCCCAGGGGACTGGCGCACCGACGGCACAGCAAGGCAACGCATCGGGCAGCACATCGCGCGGATCGTCCTGGGCGGCACCCACAGGCCGCATCAGTACAGCCGAACGCCCCGAAACAGGTCGAGCGCTCGCCCGGCGCAGCGACCTCGGATGGGCCGCGCGACTATCGCAAGTATTTCGGCGCGATGACAACGGACACCCCGTGGATGCCCCCATCCCAAACGACCTCGGACGCGGCGTGGTGCGGACACTGGCGGATTGGGACTGGGAAGTTCGCCCCGTTGCCGTCGTGGCAATGCCATCGCTCTCACGCCCCCAGCTCATCGACTCCCTGGCACGAGGCATCGCCCAGACCGGGAACCTGCCCTACCTTGGCGCTCTCGATTTCGCCCCCACCGCTAAGCAGCCGCACGGCGCAGTCAATAGCGTTTTCCGAATCGCCGAACTCTGGGGGCGCTGGGTCATCGGCCCAGACCTTCGTGACCGCCTGCACCAACTCGGTGGGCAGCCGATTCTGCTGGTCGACGACATTGTCAACACCCGGTGGAGCATCAACCTCGCTGCCCGGGAACTGCGCCGAGCCGGATCTGGGCCGGTGCTGCCGTTCGCCCTGGCCATTGAGGGGTAGTGAATGAGCTGTATGTCCCCTCCACCTCGCACTACACTCACCAGGGTGACGCATGCACTTGCACCCACAAAAGCAGTGATCATGGCCCGCGGGCTAGGAACTCGAATGCGCGCGCCCGACGCCGCCGCGCAGCTCACCGAGGATCAAGCCAAGGTAGCCGCATCCGGTGTAAAAGCAATGATCGATGTCGGCCGCCCCTTCATGGACTACCTGCTCAGCTCCCTTGCCGACGCCGGATTCACTGAGGTGTGCCTCGTGATTGGCCCGGAGCACGATGCCGTCCGCGAGTATGTCTGCTCGCTTCCCGCCAGCCGGTTGAAGGTCACCACCGCCATCCAGGCCGAACCCAAAGGGACAGCGGACGCCGTCGCCGCCGCGGAAAGCTTCGCCGCCGGGGACCGAATCCTGGTGCTGAACTCCGACAACTACTATCCCGCCGAAGTACTGGCAGCACTGCGAGAAGCCCCCGGAAGCGCCACCGTGGGGTTTGACCGCCAGGCACTGATCGCCGGATCAAACATCCCCGCCGAGCGAATCAGTGCCTTCGCCCTCATGCGAACCGACAGCAACCGACTGACTCACATCATTGAAAAACCAGCCCCCCATGACCTCGCGAGATACGGCGCCACCGCTGCAGTCAGCATGAACTGCTGGCTATTCACCCCGGCGATCTTCGACGCTTGCCGGCGCGTTCAGCCATCACCTCGTGGAGAATTGGAAATCGTCGACGCTGTGCGACTCGCCCTCGCCGGTGGTGAGGTCTTCACCGTGGTACCGGCAGCTGCAGGCATTTTGGATATAGGGAGCCGAGGAGACATCGCCGCTGTGGCTGCGGCACTTGCGAACGTGGAGGTATCGCTATGACCGCAACCACACGGGTGAGCTGGTTCGTGCCGGGCCGCATCGAAATACTCGGTAAGCACACCGACTACGCAGGTGGGCGCTCGCTGCTCGCAGCGGTTGATTGCGGACACACCGTCACAGCTACCACAGTGAGCGAGGGCGATGAGGCCGCGCCCTCCGCTCAGCCAAATGCCACAACGTTAGCCCCTAGCCCGCGCATCATCACAGCGACGTCCGCAAGTGCCCCCGACGTGGTGACGGTGGACCTCGACCACCCTGACAAGAACGCCGAATCGACACCGGGCCAAGGTCTATGGTCTGGGTATGTGCAGGCTGTTGTTAAGCGTCTGGACGCCAATTTCCCCGGTATGATCAGCAGCGCGCAGCTGCACGTGCAATCCGACCTTCCACTCGCGGCAGGAATGTCCAGCTCCTCAGCGCTCATCGTTGGACTCGCGCTCAGTCTGATCGACCTGTTCGGTCTGCGAGAGCATCCCGCCTTCCAACAGGCCATCACCGGCCTGGAAAGCCTCGCTGAATACTGCGGATGCATTGAAAACGGTCAGAGCTACGGCGCTTTAGCCGGGCATCGGGGAGTGGGCACCTTCGGCGGCAGTGAAGACCACACCGCGATGCTGTGCGGCCAAAACGCTGCGCTCGTGCAGTATTCCTTCTGCCCGATCAAACACGAAGCCACCATTCCTTTCCCCAATGATCTGGCACTCGTGGTCGGGGTATCCGGGGTGAGCGCCGAAAAAACAGGCGCGGCCATGGGGCTGTACAACCAGGCGAGCCTTGCCACACAAGACCTCCTCGACCACTGGCAGCGAGCTACCGGGCGGGCAGATGCCACCTTGGCCGCCGCGGTGCGCGCAGACGATCAGGCTGCTGATCGACTGGCTGCGCTCGTGTCAGATCGTGATGACCTCACCCGTCGTATGCGCCAGTTCGTCAGCGAGAGTGAACATCTGGTTCCCGCCGCGGCGCAGGCACTTCGGGCCGGCGATCTAGACGAGTTCGGCCGGCTGGTCGATCAGTCTCAGCGATACGCCGAGGATGATCTTGGCAACCAGGTTCCGCAGACGATCCGAATGCAGCGCCTCGCCCGCGACCTCGGAGCCATTGCCGCCAGCGCTTTCGGGGCAGGCTTTGGTGGAAGCGTGTGGGCGATGGTCCCATCCTCTGACGCCGAGGACTTCGCCCAGCGATGGATGTCAGCCTATGCAACGGAGTTTCCCACCGAGGCCAAGGCCAGCTCAGTGCTGGTGACCAGGCCCGGGCCTCCTGCGCACCGGGTGCTATAGGGCGCGTATCGCCGGTATTGGGGTGAGTGCAGCTCGCCCTTGGCGCCCTAGGTTGCGCGTTGAGTGTCGCTACAACTTCACATAGTTGCGCCCCGTCGGCAGATAGCCAACGGGGCACAACTATTGTCCGGCTACATCAGAGCCGGAATCGTACGAGGTTAGGCCGGACACAGAGCCAACGCCTTACCCGAGCCGAGCTGGACATAAAGACCGTGCCACAGCCGGGGCCAGGTCAAGAACGCGTTGGGCCCGACGACGATATCGCGACGACGTAGGAGCTCTAAGCCAGAACTACACTGCGACGCGACGGAGCCGAACCGCCAGCTCGGATGCGCACACCCACCTCGGTGAACTCAACACCCAGCGCACGCTGAGCATCGGGGATCACCTGCGATTCAAGGTCGTTGAGAACCTGGCGGGCATCTGCTCGATCCTCCACCCGAATCTCCATCATCAGGCCTGGGTTGTGAGAACTTCCCACAAGACGGGCCCTCGCTCCGCTGACGCCGCTGAGATCCTGCACGTCATCGGCAATAGCATCGCTGATGGCGCTCGTGACCACCTCTGTGCGGCTGGGTTCTCCGTCCGAGGAGTAGGAGAACTGTGAGGGGCTGGGGCTACGGGGGATCTGTCGCAGGGCGAAGAAAAGGCCGATAATCACCAAGATCACGCCGACTGCTATACCGATTGACCAGCCGGTGGTCGAAGCGATAGCTGACACCGCTGACTCCGGCACAAGGTGATCGCCGGGAGCGGGAAGCTTCGCCGAGGTTCCCGGCCAGGTTGCGCCTTTACCCACGCCTGCGGCGAGCAGGATCCAGCCGGTGCCCACGGCGAGCACCAGCAAGCCGACGATAATCAGGATGACGCGATTGGAGGCATGAGGTCTGCTGCTCATCGTGTATCCCCTTTCAGGAGGTGCGAATACGCACGCGAACGCGCGGAGTAGAGACCAATCCGAGCCCGTCCAAGCGAGTTTGCACCCGCTTTTGGATTCGGTCACCTAAATCACCGGACTCGTGCAGCGGTGTCTGCACGCGAATCTCCATCCGACGCCCACGACAGGTGGCCCGGGCAGAGGTAACTCCGTCGAGGCTCTGGGCACTAGCGGACGCAAACTGCTCAAGATCCCGCGGCGGAATCACAATTTCCCGTTGCTGACCGGGTGCATGATCCGGAGCTGACAGCTCCAAAGCAGAGCGGGCGCCAGGGATGATGCCCGCCAGTAAGCAGATCAGGCCAAGGCACACCAACACAATGGCGATGGTCCACCCGGCAGGTGAATCGATCACCAGCGCGCGGATCTGGTCACCGAGAGAGGTGATCCACGACGGGATCTCGGTTTTGCTGAGCATACTGATCGAGACAGCACACACGAGGATTCCGATCAGAAGCAGAATAATCCCGAGAATGATCATGGGAATGCTTCGGTACGGACGATGAAGCAGGCTGGGAGCTTTCACAAGACCCTCCTGGTGCCTAAGTCGTGGCTGGCCCTGACGAGACGACGCACCACAATGTCAACTTGCCCGACCCGCACCCCGGCGAGGCGTTCAACCTCGCGAGAAATGCGTTCACGCAAGATGGTGCATGTTTCCTCAATATTGCGCGGATACTCCACGGCGATTGTGCAGGTTAAAAAAGCCATCCGGCCGTCGAGCCGGACATCGACCTTAGGGGCGCGATCCAGATCGGCACGGTCGCCAAGTCCGAACGGCGTGCTCTGAGGGGCCCCCACACCGGGGACCTGAGAAGCAATGGTCGCAGCCGTCTTGCGAACTACCTTGTCGGCAATCTCAAGACGCCCCCGCGAGCTGAGGCCCGGGTTAGACCCGGACCTCACCTGCGGGGAGTGCGACGGGGCGGTGGTGGTGCCAGGCGCACTCATGGGATCACCACCGGTCGGATGAGGATCCGAAGAGATCCTTCACATCCAGCTTTCCCTCAACGATGCGCCCAATCACCAGTCCGATGACGCCGCATACGACGACCACGATGGCTTCCCAGACGCCGCCGAAGGCGAGGGCGAAACCGATGATGAGTCCGAAGATCAGTCCGATGCGCGATGCGCTCATGACTCAGTCCTTCCGGTGGGTTCGAGAATCAGGCGAGAGAATCGGAGCGCGAAGACTTCTTGTCGTGGTCTTCGCCGTCGTCATCGGGCAGATGAACGTCAGAGATGCTGATGTTGACCTCGACTACCTCGAGTCCGGTTGCGTATTCCACAGCGTCGATGACCGAGGAGCGCACCTGGTCAGCGATTTCTACAGCGGAGTAGCCGAACTCGATAATGATGGTGAGGTCGATGGCGGCCTGAACCTCACCGGTCTCCACACTCACGCCACCTGAGACGTTGGTGCGGGAGCCGGGGATACGCTCGGTTACCGCATTGAGGGCGCGACGGGCGGTGCTGCCCATTGCGTGCACGCCGGGGACCTGGCGGGCGGCCATGCCGGCGACCTTCTGAACCACGCCGTCGGCGATGGTCGTGGTGCCTTCGTTGGTCTTCAGGGGGGACTCAATCTCGCCACTGGTTTTGGTGGCTTCGACCTCGTTCTCCTTGACGTCCTTGGTGAGGTCCTTTGAAACGTTGTTAGCAGCCATGTCGAGATCCTTCTCTTGAGCTGGGAGCACCCGCTGATGACGGGCTTTAGCTGCAAAGCCGACAAACGGCCTTGCTCTCATAGGACGTTATATAGAGATAGAACGTCACGCAAGTCGTCTGACTATCTCAGGATGCGAGACATTTTGATGAAATGTGCAGGTCATTCTAGGAAGAGTAGTCTGGAGGTAATGGTCGAGCACACGGTAATTTCGCGGGAACTGGGGTCCTATGTTGCCCAATCTGCGACTGGTACCGCCACCCTGGCTGAGGCCGCAAAGATCGACGATGCAAAAAATGGTGCCGCACCTATTGATGTGGTGACGACTGGCACCGCCGTTGCGGCGGATCCCGCCACTTTGGTGGCCCGGGCGAAAGATGGTGACTCAGAGGCTTTTGCGTGCCTGATTGCGCGGCTGGAACCGGGCATGGTCCGCTACGCCTGCCGCTTCGCCGGAGGCGCACTGGATGCAGAAGACCTGGTGCAGGACACCTTGGTTGATGCCTGGCGTAGCCTCGGTGATTTAGATCGACCGGAGGCCATGACTGCTTGGGTGTACCGCTCGCTTCAACGCCGGTGTGCATCTGCCGTCCGGACCGCGGCCCGTCGCGCAACCCGAAGCTGGGAGCCGGATTGTTTGCCGGAGGGTTTGCGGCCCTGGCAAAGCGGTGGCGTCTCAGATCAAGATCCAGCCGACGTGGTCGAACAGCGTCAGCTAGTTCGCAGTTTGGGGCTTGCTCTGGATTCCCTCGACGCTGAATTGCGTGTGTGTTGGTTGCGTCGCGAGGTCGATCAGATGAGCTATGAGGACATTGCCAGAGTGTCTGGGGTGCAATCATCCACTGTGCGAGGTCGACTTGCCCGCGCGCGAACAAAGCTCGCGGCCTCAATGGGAGAGTGGCGATAAATAGATGCATAACCGATATCGGAGACCTAGCCAATATTGATTGATGTGGTCAGTGTCGGCTACACGCTTTATATCGGCATGATCGACGGGGATTGCATTAGTCGGAGTGGAGGACGAATATGACGCCGAACCAGGCAACGGAGAACACGAAGTCGACCGGAGACCGCACGCACACCACAGGACCGGCTAGCAACCCGGTCTTGGAAGGGGTTGTGCTGGGTCCCGACGAGTCCGCGCGAAGGGCAGGGCGTCCACCGGCACAGACGGCTGATACCCACAAAACCCGTGCGGGCAGCGGAACGACCCCAGAAACCGTTGGCCCCTTGACCGATCCGGAGGCGACCTCCGACAGCGGGCCTATGCACGTTCTCGATGCCATTGCCGGCGTGGTGCTCGCAACGCCGGGTGTGATCCGCTTTGAACCGTCCGTGCGGGGCAGTGTGGTTCACGCTCTTCGACGCGGTGTGGTGGCTGCGGCCTCCTTGCGCCCGGAACACTCCGGTGAGCGAGTCGCGGGGCGTAGCGGCCTGTATCCGGAGCTCAATGGACAGGAACTATCGGTCCGGATCGAAATCGCTGCTGATCTGCGCTATCCGGCGACCGCCACCGCGGACGCCGTCCGGGCCCGGGTGCGGGAGCAAATACGCCGCGCAAATCTACGGCCCGGCAAAGTCGATGTCGCGGTGCTCGCGATGGATACCTCGGACTAGGTCAGCTTCCGCCCCGGGCTAGGCTGGGCAAGGTGCGTGACGGGGACAGCCTGGTTCTGCCGTTCGTCGCGCGCTTGGCGAACTCGGCACGGTGGCCTACCCCGTCGAGCCGAACGGCTTCATCATCGCGTGCCGGGTCATCCCCATCGCCGACATCACGGCTGAATGTGCTGATGGGCTGCTTATGGACTCCGCACGGGAGAAGTCGGTGACGACCGCGAACAAGGTTCGGAACATGGTGTCGCTCATGTTCGACTGGGCGATCCAGCAGGGGTATTTCTCGGCTGCCGGGTCGATTCACAACACACGGTACGGAGCGGTCGTTGTGGCGAGCCACGTTCTCAACCCCGAATGCAATCCATGCGACGTGCTGTTCACAGCAGAGCGGGGCCGTCCGCGCGACCCCAGCGTGGTCGGCGAGTTGCTCAGGAGGTTCCGCTGCGAGTTCGAGCCGGAACTGGTGGCTATTGGGGATGACGCCGAGAATCTCACCTCGGCAGCCTCCGCAAGGCGGTCGCTGTCGCAGTATCAGACACGGCTGGCGTCGAGGTCGCACGCTACCTGCTCGGGCGCAGCAGTACCAACATTAAGGCTCAAGAAGGGGATAACTTATGAACACTTGTATTGTTCAGAGTGTGCAGATAGAGGTAGGGTGGGGCATGACCATGACGACCTTGACAATCAACCCGGAGGACGTGCGCTCCAGCGCCGGGGCGAACCCGGCTTGGCTGGAGCAGGTCGCCGCGTACGTGCAACAGGCGGCAGCCGATGGCGAGACGGTAACGCTGACGGCAAAGCGCCGCATGATGACCCCTGAGCAGGTCGCCGACGCGATGGGCGTGTCTCGTCCCACCATCTCGCGGAAGATCAAAGCGGGGGAGATTCGCGCGGTCAAGGTCGGCAATCGCAATCGCATCCCCTACGAGGAGTTCGAGCGGTACTGGCGCAAGACGATGGGCGACCTTGTGGAGCTGACACGCGATGAACTCCGTGGCGACCTCTTCGGTGATCAGTGAGCTGACGCGCGTTCTCCTTGACGCGAACATCATCGCTAAGCCCATCACTCGGACTCTGCTGATCGTCGGCGGGGTGCCGAGCGGCTTCCGCGCCTTCTGGAGCCGGGCAGCTGAGCGGGAGGCCCAGGTGCACATGCGCCCGAGGGCGTTGTCGCCATCGAGTGTCCGGGAACGATTCGATCTCCTGCTCGGGCCGACCGGCGCGGGTGCGGAACGCTTCGGAGGCACGAAGGGCGCGGATCGGCAGATCCTTGCCGATGCTGCGGCAGCGGGCGCGCGCTTCCTGGTCACCGAGGATGTGGACGATTACGGACTGGACGATCTTGCTAGCGTTGGCATCTCGGCGGCGAACCCCGATCTGTTCCTCGCCTCGCGGCTCACCCGCGATGCCTACTCGACGGTGATCGACCTGTTTGTCGAGCGTCAGCTCAACCCGCCGACCACGTCCGCGCAATTCCACGCCGCCATCGCCAAGAACCACCCGCGCCTGTTCACCGCACACGCGGACCTCTACGAGGTCGAACCCGAACGCAGCATCCACGGCGAACCGGAGGTGATCTTTCGCGGCGCGCGCTGCCTGCGCTGCGAGCAGATCATCGCCAACCCCACCACGATCGTCGACGGGCTCGGCCCGGAGTGCCGCTGAGCTACAGCATCGGGGTGTTGCCCAGCGGAGCGGGCAACACCCCAGCGAGCGCCTTAACGTTAATCCGGAACTCCGGGTCGTCCTCAGCATGGCGCTGTGCCGCTTCGAGTTTGGCCCTCACGTCACCCGTCGTCCTCGTGCCGTGGGTCTCGTGGGGGTTGGAGGGCAGTTTGCTGCGACCTTGCTCCTCCTTGCGACGACCGTCTTCATGGACTTCTCGCTGGCGCTGCTGTACATCCTGATATTTGCTCAGTCGGCGTTCGGTGCATTCACCTCCCCTACCCGGCGCCCTACATCAGATTCCTCCTACCGGCTTCGTCTGTCCCAGCTGCGATGAGCCTCTACATGCTGAGCATGAACATGGGCCAAATCATTGGGCCGCTTCTGGGTGGACTGTTGCTTGACCGGAACACTATCGGAGTAATCTTTGGCATCCACTCGATAATGCTCGCACCCTACTTTTTATCTGTTGCAACGCTCCCAGACATTGAGCCTGCGTCTCAGGAGAGGCTAGGCGTTGGGGCGGGTCATGGGTTCTCCATACGCAGTGGTCGGCCCCAGGATGGGTCGTCCACTGCGTTGGTGGTGGAATGCCAGGTCACAAGGCGGGGAGGAGTGTGTCGTGGATCCAGCCAGCGAGCTGCGTGGGGGTCGTGCTGGTTGCTGTGCGCGGTTGTTCCGGGTGGAAGTCGTCGCGCAGTCCGGTCTGGTCTGTGAGGAGCTTGGCCACGTCATTCCAGGACAGATCCAGGGGCCCGTGGACCGCCTGAACCCGGCGGCCGTGCCATGACGTGTTCAACAGCGTTAGCGCAGCCACTTCAGCGATATCGCGTGGCGCGACCCAGCTGAGCCGCTGCCTCAGGGGCAGGACTGTGCGCAGCCGCCCCTGGCGCACGTCCTCCAGGCTCAGCAGCAGGTTGGTGAAGAAGTAGCCGCAACGTAGGTGGGTCACATCGGAGGCCAGGGCATCGAGGGCGACCTCGGTGGCGGCCAGGCCGTCGATCTCCCCGACGCCGTGGCGCTTCTCCGCACCGACGCTGCTTTGGAACACGATCCGGCCGATGGTATTGGCCTCGGCTGCGGTGACGATCGCCTGGGTGACTCGAGCGTAGTCGCCCAGCGGATCGGCTGACGCGGTGCTGGGATCAACCCAGTAGATGGCATCGACTCCGCGGGTGGCCTCGGTGACCTGCCGGGGTCGGTGGAGTCGGCCTCCACGATATCGGCGTAAGGGAGGACCTCGTGGGGGATCTTGGACGGGGTGCGGGCCAGCAGGAGGGGTCGCACCCCGGCACGGATCAGCATTCGGGTCAGGTGGGCGCCGACGTTTCCTGTCAGGGTGGTGACAGCGATACGCATGGGAGTCTCCTCTCGGGGCTGCTCTTGCTATGACACTAACGACAGATGAGGCCTGTTCCTGGCCTCCTCTTGATCGAGAATCAGTGCATGGACAGTCCCTAATCACGATCACTACGCCTGCTGGCACTGCTCCAAACGGGCCGCCGATGGACCGTGGCTGACCTCGCGGGCCGGCTGAACGTGGCACCTCGGACGGTGCGCCGTGATGTTGCCTGGCTGCGAACGCTGGGCTACGACGTGCAGTCCCACCCAGGCCTCGGCGGGGCCTACGTCTTGCGGGTATCAAGATCCCGCCGCTACTTTTGGACGCCGACGAGGTCTGCACGCTCATCACGGGGCTCCTGCTCCTTGAAGCAGGCCTTGAGGACGTCACCGCGACCACCGTGATAACCAAGCTGGGACGGTTCCTGCCACCCAGCCTGCGCCAACGGGCCGTCGCCACCGCCACTACCACCCAGGTCCTCACAACCACCCATGCGGTCGACTGGCCCGTGATTGGGATGATCGCGGACACCAGCGCAGGGATACGAGGCCCGTCACTTCCCACACGAGTCCGTCCAGCACTGGCTCCTCACCGATTTCGGCCGCCCCACACAACACGACAACTAACCATGAGCACCACTCGGATCGATCTCTAACCGCATTGACACGCAGCGGGGATACCGACCCCGACCAGGGGCCGGTCTGGGCAGATCGACACGGCGTCAGTGCGATTGACGGAACCATGACCGCAGGATCACGAATAAGGGCAGCTTGGGCACGACGAGGTTCATACCCTCGTCCGCCAGCCCCGGTAGCGGGCGACACTGGGCGGCCCTTCACAACCCGGTATGCACTGCGGGCTTAAACCCTCACGCGAAATCCACAATAAACCTCAAGGTGTCTCGGTAGCTGGGGCTAGCTGTTTATTCCCCAGAAGTATCTAATCTAAAGCTCTTGCGTTTTATTGTAAAAAATCTATAAAACACCGACCATGCCATTGCGGCATACAGCAGCATGTTCCCGCTATTGAATAAGTGAACCACAGGAATCGCTGCTGTCATAAAAATATGTGCTACCACCGTCAATCCTGCTACCCTCAGAGCGCCCCGCTTGTAACTCTGAGCAGCAGTCAACCAGATCAGCGAAAAAAAGAATATTAAAAATAATATCCTACTAAGCCCCTCCACTAGGGTTACGCTAGTGACCAGAACAACTGGTGGTAGGGAGAGCCAGATAATTTGGATCTCCCTACCACCAGAATCTAGGCAGGACGCAGAGGCACTTCGTACCTTCTCGGTATAGGCCCTATCGCTGTAGATAATGATCCTCCCATAGAATCTTAAATGTTCTAGTGAGCCGGCTTGACTCCACCTAGAGCACCTCCAAGAATACCCGGCCCCGGAGAGCGACGTCGGGGAACGAAGCGCGAACCTCCTCAAGCAGCCGACGATGGAGACGGTCCCGCTGACGTGGCGGTCGGTGTATTGACGCCAAGCTCCTGCCCCGGCTTCGAGAGCTGTCGGACCGTCTCGATATGTCGGGCGATCTCCTCAGAGTCCATGACGACGATTAAACACGACCTGGTAGATATCATCGTCGATAAGCCCGCAACGCACGGCCGCCGATACCTCGGCCCACGTTCCCGGCGGATCCACAGCTAGGCCGTCGTACCCATCACTCGTCCCCCGCTCCGCATAGGGGAAACGCGCGAGTTCATCCTCAAGCTGACTGCGGTCAATGATGCCTGCCGCGAACCGCTCGCAGATCTCCATCGGCGTTGCTCCAGAAAACCCCTCCACGGGCATGGTCACACGCTCGGCAGCCTTCAACGCTGCCGACACGGAAGGCTGTGCAATACCCAGCCACGCCGCGATCTGCCGCTGCGTGTATCGCCCGCCCAGCTGTCGCAGCTGGCGATGGTAGTCCAGATCGTCGATCTCGCGACGGTGGCGCAGCTGCACCGCTGCGCGTACCTCCGCCGGAACCTGAGTAGTCGTCATCTCGACCACCTCCTATAGGAAACCCTATCAATAGTGATAGACACATCTATCACTCTGTGCGCTCAAATGCCCGCCGAACGCTCGAGGCGCCCACGCGGAGCGCGCGGGCGGTGTCGGCGACGGACCCGCCGGCGGCGCGCAACTCGGCCTCCTGCGCCTGCAGGTCCTCCTCCCTAGTGCTCACCGGGGCCTGCGGCACCGGATACTGCGGCTTCCGGAATCGACCGTTTTGGGCGCGTCAACCGACACCTAACAGATCAACTACAACTCGAGGTCAACATCGACCGCATGGTCATTCAGTTGTGACCGACTTTGATCGGCAGGGTGTGGGTAGTGTCAGGGGAAATTTTCCACTGCGCGGTGTCGGGCCCGTCTAAGGGTTTGATTTAGGTGACCAGCCCGTCTGTAGCCAGGTGGATCAGCGTGGTCCACGCAGTTTCACGTCCGATACCGGGTCAGCACAACAGGTCATTCCCGACCCGGTCCGGAAGAGCTTGCCGCATTCGGCCCTGAAGAACCCGAGTTCGCGCTGGAGTCCGAATTGGAGGCTGAGTCCGAGATGGACTCCGCATCGGTGTCGATCTTCGCTTTACCGTCAGATGTCGTGAGATCGGGGCTGACCCCCGCGCCCTTTCCCCGCCGCCGGGCTCCGGCCCATGCCACCACCTGAGCGGCGAAGTTCGCGACCTGATTGGTTTCCAACGGGCCCGGATCGCGACCAACTAGGTAGACCACCATGCGGTTGATGGTCGCAATGGCAGGCACCGCGAGCAGCGCTCCCGAGATCCCCATCAGCGCGGTTCCGGCAGCGACGCCGAGCACTACCGCCAGCGGATGCACCGCTACGGCGCGGCCCATGATGAACGGCTGCAACCCGTGGGCCTCGACCTGATGAACGACGATCACAATGCCGAGCATGACGAGCGCAGCGACCCAGCCCTGGGTGACCAAGGCGAGGATGCATACCAGAAGCCCGGACAGCACGGCGCCAACCAGCGGCACAAACGACACCAAGAACACCAGCACGAACACCGGGAGCAACAGAGGCGCGGGAATTTGCAGGATCGCCGCGCCAATGGTGATCCCCACTGCGTCAATGGCCGCAACCAGGATCTGCACCCGGGTGTAGTGGGCGAGAGTGTCCCAGCCGCACACCAGGGCGCCCGCGGTGCGCGCCCGCGCCGGTTCGGGCAGCAGGCGCATTATCCAGCTGGTGATGAGTTTGCCGTCCAGCAGGAAGAACACCGTGGTGAACAGGGCGACGATGACGCCGATCAGGAATTCGCTGGCACCGGTTGCTGCCCCAACTGCGCCTCCCACGATGTCGGAGGAATGCTCATTCAACGCCTTTTGCAGTTGCTCTAGCCCCTTGGCGAGCATGTCGGATGCCTGGGACGAGCTGAGCCCGAAGGGCCCCGCTTTGATGAAGCTGTCGATGTTGTCCAGACCGTGCGAGACCTGGTCGCGCATCTGCTGAAAACCTTCGGCGAGCTGCTGACCGACGATGGTGAGCAGACCCAGAATCAGCAGAATGAAACCAATAACGGTGGTGATCACGGCAATCCCGCGCGGCAGATGCATGCGCACGAGCCAGTTCACCACCGGGGCGAGCAGTGCCGCTAACAGCAGGGCGATTAGAGCGGGCAGGATCACGGTGGCGTACACCGAGGAGGCGGCCCAGATGATGATGCCAAGCCCCAGAATGACCAGGATCAGTCGCCACGAATACGCAGCTGCCACCTGTAACGGCATCGGGACGTACGAGCTGGCGGGGCGCCCGTTGCCGTTGAGGCCTGCGAGGTCGGTGGAACCGATGGACTGTGTTGAGGTCGAGGTGCTGTCAGTGCCTGGAGGGGAGGAGGTCTGATCGGGCATGGGCGCATAGTAGACCGTGTGGCCGAGAATTTCGCGGCCTCGGTGCAGGGGTGGACGGCTAGAGCATTCAGATGGGGCATAGGGTCTGCGACGCGCGGCAGGCAAGGTATGCCAAAGTTGGTGTCATGAGACCTCATATTCGCTGGCCCGAACCACCGCATCCGCTCGATGTGCGCTTACTGCGCCCGAATATTGAGCGCCTCACGTCATTGGTGGAGCGATCATCTGGTCGTCTCGCGCAGGTGCCATCGCTGATGGATGACGCGGACACGGCTGCTGACATTCCTCCTGTGCTGGTTCCTTTGGCCGAAGAATTTGCCGGGGTCCGGGTCGGGGATGGGCTCGCTGTGTCTCTGCTTGCGGATGAGCGCAGCGATCTCGGTCCGTACACGCTGCTGGGAGCGGCGACGACGTTCTACCCCCTGATGGAATCAGGTGAGAGCGCCGTGATTCTCACGATTGACGCGGACGGAAATCCTGGGAGCGTGCTCGGAATTGGGGAAGACCTGTCGGTCAGTTACCTGGCGTCGGACCTTGCCGGATTCCTGTGCCTGACAGCGGATGTACTGGAGTTCGCCCTCGATCATTCGGAGTCCGCGCTGGACGTCGAACAGATCGCGATGATGCTGATCAACGGTGGTGTTGATCAGCGTGCCGATGATGACGGTGAAAACCGAGCCCACGGTGAGGCGCCCATCGTGCAATGGCAGGGCATCGACGCTGTGGGCGCCGCTGATCTTCAGCTTCCCAATCACGCCGTGGCCTGGGCTGATCTGCGCGAGGCGGCTAGCGGTTCGGTGGTTGACCCGCTGGCCTTCGACACCGGCGATGACCCCCTGGAAACCCGTCTCGGCTGGACCTGCGGCGGTTTGATCCTGTGGATAGCAGGCTCTGAACCGGGCGGCGTAGCATGAGCGTTATGTCGACTGATGCTGCCGCAACGCCGCCCTCTGATCCGTCTGCTGCCCCCTCTGACTCCTCCGCCGTGTCCTCCGGCTCGTCCATCAAGGCCCCCGGTAGCACTCTGGGTGTCGATCAGCCGAAACCTGAACGCGCCGTTTTAGTGATGATCCACCGGGTGCTCGATGAAGGACCCGGTGCATCGGATACCGAGCTGACCAAGCTCCCACGGTTCACAGTGGTCCCCGAAGATCACCCGCAACTGCGGGCCACTGACCTGGGCCTGACCCGCGGCGATGGGGTTTTCGAGACCATCGGTGTATTCGATGGTGTTCCGATGAACCTGGGGCCGCATCTGAAGCGGCTCGCACACAGTGCGCAGATGCTGGATCTTGGCCATATCGATCAGGGCCTGATTGCTGAAGCAGCGACCGCTGGCATTGACGCCCATGACCCGGTGGCTGAACTGACCGTCCGAGTGGTGCTGACGCGCGGCGTCGAAGGCGACGGACACCCCACCGGCTGGGTGCACGCCCGCACCGCAGCTGACTACGGCCCTGAACGCGAAGGTATCGACGTAGTGTGCCTGGACCGGGGACTGTCCTCCACCGTGGCGAGCACCAGCCCGTGGTTGCTCGCGGGAGCCAAAACCATTTCGTATGCCGTGAACATGGCAGTGTTGCGCGAGGCTGCCCGCCGTGGGGCGCAGGACGTGCTGTTTGTATCCTCCGATGGATACGCACTCGAAGGTCCCACCTCGACGCTGCTGGTCAAAGAGGGAGATCACCTGGTGACCACTCCGGCTGACGCGGGAATTCTCGCCGGGACCTGCATCCGGTCTGTCTTTGATGCTCTCAACGGACAGTACACGTGCACCGAGGAACTGATGAGCCTGGAGCGGGTGAAGTCTGCTGACGCTGCCTGGCTGCTGTCCAGCAGTCGCCTGGTGGCACCGATTAACCACCTGGATGAGACCGCGCTCGGGCGCGATCATGGCCTTGACACTCGCATCTTTGCCATTCTCAGCGGCCGAGGGGAGAACGCGTGAGCGCCACCCGACCCGAATCCCACTGGGAGCGCATGACGCGTCAGAATCCCGCACATTCCACCTGGTACATTCAGCGTTTCCGCGATATGCGGGAACGGGGCGATGATCTCGACGGTGAAGCCCGGTGCGCGGATGCGATGGTTCCTCGCGGTTCGAGGATCTTGGATGCCGGATGTGGGCCGGGTCGGGTCTCCATCGCATTGGCCGACCGAGGCCACACGGTGACCGGGATCGACATCGACCCGGTGCTGATTCAAGAGGCCCAGCGAGATGCTGCATCCCGGTGTCTAGGACAGCCGGAGTTCATTGTCGGCGATATTTGCACGATGAGCCCGCAAACGGTTCCGGGTTATCCCTTCGACCTGATCGTGTGCGCCGGTAACGTGATGACGTTCCTAGCGGAGGGGACTCAGCGCGATGCGCTCGCGGCAATGTGCGCGGTTCTCGCCCCCGACGGCAGGGCTGTGGTCGGTTTTGGTACGGGTCGTGGCTATCCAGCCGACGCGTTTTTCGTCGATATCGAGGATGCTGGGTTACGGGTTGAGAACTGTTTTTCGACCTGGGATCTGCGACCGTGGCACGACGGCGGGAACTTCATCGTGGCGGTGCTCGGAAAGGCATCGTAATCGGGGTTGTTATGCCTGGCCTGCGCCAGCGGGCACCATAGATCGTGTCCGCGGATGCGGCGGTGCTATGCCCTGGGGACGTTAGCTCCGGGCGAGCACCGCCTCGGCGAGGGACGTATCGACGACCAGCATGTTGATAATTCCCGACCTGAGGGCTCCGATCACTCCGCCCGCTTTCTCAAGCCCAGCGGCCACTCCGATCACCTGTTTAATGCTTTTCAACTGGTCGAGAGTCACCCCGACAATCCGCTGTGAGGTGGGTGGACCCAGTGGTTTGCCCAGCGCGTCGAAAAACTGTCCGCACATATCGCCGACGGGTTTTTGAGCCAGAAACTTGGCGTACTCGTCCTGGGACAGGTTCATTCCTTGCAATAGATGAGGCGATGAATGCATGCCGTGGGATCCAATACCGACCATGGCCAGGTCAACTGCTGCTGCCTGCCTCAATACGGTGCGGATGGATCGCTCCTGCAAAAACGTTTCGCAGGCTCTGGCCGATTCCACCACTGCGGGGGCGTACACGCGTTCTGCTCGAGTGCCGAGCCGGTCTGCGAGCCGTTGCGCTACGGAATCGCCGCCTTCCAGCGTGTCTAATGCGCTCAGGCCCCCGACCAGCGGGATCACTACGGGGGCTGATGGGCGGCGCAGCGGGCGTAGATGGGAGACGACATCCTGCAGTGTGTGCCCCCAGCTGATTCCAATGGAGCGGACTTTGCGGGCGCGTTCATACAGGAGGTCGGCGCTGGTGCGGGCGACTACGTCCAGCGGTTTTTCTCGTGGGCCTGGGGCGACGACGACTGGTTCTCGCAGGTTAAATCGGGACCGCAGAGCCCGCTCTAGGGCGCCGTCGCGGACTGCCGGAGCGTCGGGGTCATGGATGGTGATCTCGACGATGCCCCGCTCACGCGCCTGTGAAAGTATCCGGGACACGTTTGAGCGAGAGACATCGAGTTCGCGCGCTATTTCGGCTTGGGAGCGTCCCTGGTCGTAATACAGGCGGGCGGCCTGCACGAGCATGTCCGTGTCGCGGTGCGCGGGCAAGGAGACTCCTTTACTAGTGGTGACCCTGCCATTGTGCACCTTTGTGAGGATTAATGGCTGTGAGGGGCTGTGTCTCGTCGGGCCGTGCTGCGCAGGAGTTTGAGCCTGGCAGAGGAGCTGCTGCTCGTAGGGTCGGTCAGAACAAAGACCAGCTGGAGAAGATCAACGCGTTTAAGGGCTTCCCTAATGCCCCACACAACGCACCGCTTAAAGCGATATATAGCGCATAGGCCGCTGTTTGGGTGGTAGATGAGGATCTATCCATCGACGTGTGATACCGGGATATGTAACGGGTGTATCGGAACGGTGGTCAACCGGCGTGCTGGAAGGATGGCCAGCTGACCTCACGAAACGATGGACAACTGGGCTGCCGAAACGGTAGGTAATCGATCTGCCGAAACCTCACCCCTGAAGATACTGATCGAGTTCAGCATGCCCGGCATCGGTCAGGACCAGTTCGCGCGGCTTAGAGCGACGCTTGACTAAACCGCGCTCCAAAAGACTGGTCAGCAAGGCGGCGCCGAGCCCGCCGGCAAGATGATGAGCCTGCTCCGTCCAATCCACGCACACTTTTAGGGCAGGTCGCCGCGCCGCGAGAACAGATGGAAGATCCACTCCGAATCGGGTAAAGACCTGCTCGGCCCGGTCGCCGAACTCGTACGGTGCATGTTTGAGAGTGGCCGACACGGGTTCATTGGGTCCCCGCCGGGTTCCGGGGTCGCCGTCGGTCCGAACCAGGCCCTTCTCGGCGACAATACCGCGAAATAGGCCGGTGCCGAGTTCCCCAGCCGCGTGATCGTAGCAGGTGCGGGCGGTTTTTAACCGGGCGAGGCGGGTTGAGCCCGATAGCGAATGGGCCAGTCCCGCTGGGGGACCGGGCACAATCGCCGCGAGGGTTTCCAGCGCTTCGCCGATGCGTTCATTGGTGAGCCGGTAATAGCGGTGTCGTCCTGAGGTCCAGGATTCGACGAAACCGGCGTTCTGTAGCCGCTTCAGATGCCCACTCATGGTGGAGGGTGTCACACCGGCCTCGGCGGCGAGATATGAGGCGGGCAGGGAACGGCCATCACACAGGGCGATGATCAGCCGGGCGCGGGATAGATCGGCCAGGCACGCGGCGGCCTCGGCAACCCGATATTCCTCACCGGTGGATGACAGCGGAGTGGGCATAGCGTCAGTGTCCTTCATGCACAGTGTTCACACCAGTATCGGGGGATTGCGTGTTCTCCGGGGCTGTGTGCGATGGCCGCGAGAGTACCCTGCGCTGGACTCCGATGCAGGCCAGCGCGGCGATCACGAAGAGCACAGCACTTGTAATCAGCAGAAGGTCGGTGTGGGAGAGAAACGTCGATGGGGATGCGGTGCTACCTGCGAGAGCGGCGCAGATCGCCACCCCCACCGCTCCGCCAACCTGACGTGCGGTGTTCGAGAGCCCGGATGCGGTCCCTGATCGGTCAGGAAGCGCGGCCATCGCGGCATCCACAACCCCCACCACCAAAATCCCGATACCGAGCCCCCAGAGCACCAGGCCGATGGCAAGGACGGGTCCGAACGAGAGATCGGTAATCGCCAGGACGATAAAACCGATGGCCCCGATGACCGCACCAATCGCTGCGGTGGGCAGCGCTCCGATCCACCGAACCATTCGGGACGCCAGCGGCGCCGCGAGCGGGGTGGGAATGAACAGGAACAGCACCGCGCCCCCGGATGCCAAGGCGGATAGCCCATGAATGCTTTGAAGTGCCTGGGTGAGCACAAACAGAATTCCGAGCGTGCACAGATTCATGACCCCTGCGACGAGCACCGGCACCATGAGTCGTCCTCGGCGGATCACCGCAGAGGACAGCATCGGATCGGGATGTCGGCGTTCATGGACCCAAAACAACACCAGCGATACCAGTGCCACCAGTAGCAATCCTGCGCTCAGAAGCGATGAACGCTCCCATTCGATCACGGCGGCGATGAACGCCCCGAGGGCGGCTGCCGACAGGACGGCTCCCCACAGGTCCACCGCTTGCCCCCGGTTTGGCGCGGTTCTCGGCGCGGTGCGCATCACCCCGAGCAGCGCAAGTAGTCCGAGTGGAACCGATAACCAGAACACGGACCTCACCCCAAATAGGTTCACAAGAATGCCTCCGAGCAAAGGTCCTGCCGGAAGGGCGGCTCCACCGATAGCAGCCCAGATTGCGACGGCCCGGGACCGTGCTGTCGGGTCGGGGAACGCATTGGTGAGCAGGGCGAGGGTTCCGGGGAGCATCAGGCCGGCGGCTATCCCCTGAACGAGTCGCGCCACAACCAGAACTGCGAAGGTAGGGGCGAGTGCGCAGGCAACGGAGGCGAGGGTCACCCCGAGCAGTCCGACGCACACGATCTGGCGGTGTCCGAGTCGGTCGCCGATTGACCCTGCCGCAAGCAAAAGTGCTCCGAGCGGGATCGCGTAGGCGTCGACAGTCCAGGCGAGGGGAGGGCCAGTTACCGCAAATGTCGACGAAATTGCGGGTAGGGCGACGTTAACAACTGTGACGTCGAGCAGGATCAGGAAGTATCCAAGGCACATCGCGGTGACAAATCCTCGACGGGGCCCGGTGTTCAGTGGTGCATTCGCGTGCGACTTCGGCATACCTCCACCGTGCACCCGAAATGCTTCGGTGCTCACCGAAGTGTGTGCGCAGGTGTGTGCGGGTGGATGGCGTTAATTAAGCCAGGCTAGACCACGAAAACCGTAAGCGATCCGTTGCTTCAACTGTGCCGTTGACCTGGAAATGCTGTCGGACGAGCTCATCGGTGAGAATTTCTTGAACCGGTCCGGCGGCGACCACGTGCCCGGCATTCATGACCAGGAGGTAGTCAGCGAATGCAGCGGCTAAATCGAGGTCATGGATCACTGCGACGGTGGTCAGCCCCACCTCGCGGACCTGACTCAGCAAATCGATTTGATGCCGAAGATCGAGATGATTCGTCGGCTCATCCAGCAGCAAAGCCTGCGGTTCTTGGGCAAGGGCGCGTGCCAGTTGAACCCGTTGTTTTTCGCCACCGGACAGATGCGACCAGCGACGGGATGCCAGATCCGCAATCCCGGTCATGCGCATGGAGCGGTCAACCGCCCCATCTTCGCGAATATGCCCCCAGCGGCCCCGATGAGGGATACGGCCCAATGCAACCACATCGCGCACCTCTAAATCCACGGTAGCCCGAGGAACTTGCTCTAAGAGCGCCATGATTCGGGCCCGTTGTCGACGGGGAATCTGAGCGAGCTTCTTATCGTGCACCCAGACGGTGCCGGTAGTGGGGGTACGCAGTCCGGCGAGTAGGTGAAGCAGAGTGGTTTTCCCTGAACCGTTGAGCCCAATGATCATCGTCATCTGATCTCGCGGAATCTGGATGGTGATGCCGTCGACAATGGTTTTCCCGTCGACGCACCAGCTCAAATCCTCGGTCCGAAACATCACTTGACCTGCGGACTCAGTCATAGCTTAGGACCTCCTGGCCTGTCGGCGCAGCAAGATGACCAGAACTGGAGCACCAACCGCGGCGGTGACCACCCCAACAGGTATTTCTTCCCCTGGTGCCAGAGAGCGTGCGGCGGTATCAGACCAAACCATCAGCAGGGCCCCCGCGAATGCGCTGGTGGGTAAAAGGAAATGATGGCGCGGTCCCACCATTAAACGGACGATATGTGGCACTGTGAGCCCAACAAACCCGATCGGACCGACATAGGACACGCACAGGGCGGTTGCAAGCGCCGTACCGACCATAAAGCTCCAGCGCACGAAGGTCACCGGAATGCCCAGGGACATCGCGGATACATCCCCAAAGGCGAAGGCGTCGAGGATCCGAGCGAAAATCATCGCCACAAATGTGCACAGCGCAGCGGCAGCAAGGAGCACAATCGCCTGTGACCAGCGAACCCCCGTAAAAGCACCGAGGGTCCAAGCCATTGCTGAACGGGCTGCGTCGCGGGTTCCGACCACCATGATGAGCAGGGAGGTGGCTGCTCCACATAACTGACCGACGGCAACGCCTGCCAAAATGGTCCGTCCCGGTGGTAGCTGCCCCGACCGGCCGGTTGCCATCGCCAGGACCAACACCAATGCTCCGATAGCACCGATAAATGATGCCAATGCCATCAGGGTGGTTTGGGTAAAGGCGCTGGAAATGCCAAGCACGAGAACGGCGACCGCCCCAACGGATGCGCCATTGGAGATGCCCAGCAAATACGGGTCGGCCAGTTCATTACCGGTGAGGGTCTGTAACACGGCACCGCACAGAGCCAATATCACCCCGACAGTGACGGCTCCGAGAACCCTTGGCGCCCGCATGTCCCAGACGATCTGGTCCGTGAGCGGGGTGACGTTTCGCCCTTCACTCAGCCGCATCCGACGTGCTACTACGTCAATAACTTCGGTAAGTGACAGGTGCACCGACCCAATGGAGAGAACAATTAAGCAGCTGAGAGCTAGAGCGAACGCCAGGACGGCGAGCCAGATTCCAGTGCGAGTGCCGGCCTTCACCGGGCGGAAAGGGTGTGGAGGCCATCGCTGACAGCTTTGGCTCCGTCGACTAGGCGTGCTCCTGGGGTGGATTCGGCAAAGGGGATAACAATGAATGCCTTGGATTTCACCGCGGGTAGATTTTTCAGCACGGGGTCATTGGCAAGATAGTCCTGTTTTTTCTGTGCGCTATCCCAATCAGCGTCAGCGAAAACGATCACATCAGGGTTGGCTTTCACCACGTTTTCCCAGGACACGCTGGCCCATCCCTTATCGATATCGCCGAAAATATTCGTGGCACCCACCGCCGACATAATGAGCTGCGGGCCGCCGGCACCTGCCCCTGCGAACGGTGTTTTATCGCCGGAGTCGTACCAGAAAATCTTCTTCCCCTTACCGGCAGCGGTTTTTTCCACCGTAGCGAGGGTCTTTTTCTGTTCAGCAATCAAGTTTTTGGCGGCGTCCGGTTGGCCGAAGATCGCGCCGACGTCATTCAGCTCTCCCCAGACATTGTCGAAGGTTGCGTCGGCCTTTTTCCCGTCGGGGCAGGAGAACGGGCTGAGATAGGTTTTTATCCCTTTTTTAGCGAGATCTTCGCGGGTGCCGACTCCTTCTTTGTCGGTGAATGCGCTCGCATAGGATGCCAGGACCACATCGGGTGTCGCGGAGATCAGTTTCTCTTTGCTGGGATAGTTTTTGGCGAGCACGGGGACCGACTCGTACGCTGCCTTCCATTTTTCCGGCACGGGGCTGTCTAGATAGGCGGTTCCCACAAGGTGCTTGTGGAGGCCGAGGCTCAAAACCTCTTCCGTGGCGCCCTGGTTCACGGTGATTCCCCGTGTGGCCGGGCGATCAAAGTGCAAGGTCTGGCCACAATTTGTGAGGGTAAAGGCCTGAGCGTTTGCGGTGGTTGAGGTTGAAGATGAGGATGCGGATGGGGTTGAGGATTGTGGTGCTCCCGCGCACGCGGCGAGGCCAGTCATAGCGCTTAATGTGGCGACGAAGCAGAGAAGTCTCGTCGTGGGTCGTGGCTTAGCGAAAAAGTGCGACGGTGCCATGGGACGCTTTCTGTCACGAGTTCTCGGGGGGAGAACGAGAAGGCCTGGATACGGCAGTAGGTTAGGTGTGGCTTCTTGGGATTTTCCGAGAATTACTACCTGGCCATGACTGAAGTCCTAGGGGTGAGCATTGAGGCAGTGTGGCCGGTGGTGTGGTCGGCGGCTCACAGGCGGGTTGTTTGTGAACGTTTTAACTTGGATGTACACCTTGTCTACAGGGCGGTCTGATCAGGGTGTGGTTTTACCGCTGGGTGTCATCAACCAGCAGTTCAACCGCGGTCTCGCGGTCGGTAACCAGCGCGGACACGAATCCGCCTGCGATAGCCGCCCGGATCGCCTCCACTTTCTCACGCCCCCACGCGACGCCGATCACCAGTGGGATCGAGCGCATGCGAGAGGGATCCACGGAGATGGTTCTCGCGCATAGCGGGGTGTCTACATGGGAACCGTCGGCAGCGAAATGGTGCCCGCAAATATGGCCCACAGCTTGGGAATGTGTCAGGTGGGCCGACATTTCCACGTTCTCGTGCCCGTCGAAAATATGTCCGGAGCGGCCTCGCAGCACGGCACCGATTCCGACCAGGGCAACGTCAGCCCGGGCGGCCAGCTCGAGGGTGGTCGCCACCTGGTCCTCTTGCCTAAGGGCGATAGCTAAGGCCGATGAGGCGACCACCAGCGGAACCGGCAGGGCGTGGTAGCGGCCGCCAAGCTTAGCCGCCATGCGACGGCAGGCTTCGGGAGAGTCCAACAAGGTGTCGGAGCGCCCCACGCTGCCGATCATCTGCACCACCCGGGATTGGGTGCGTTCAAGTTTCGGCATTGCATCGACCGTGGCCGCGACCGCCATCCCGTTTGAAATGGCGAGCACGACGTCGTCCTGGGTGCTTTCGATGACCAGGTCGGCGGCGCAGCGGGCAACAGCGGTCGGGGTGGACATGGCGCCGCCGGATTCTGCGACTCGGACGGCTTTGAGGCCGAATTGGCGCGTCAGTGCTTCTTCGACGGTGAGCACTCGTTCTAACGGGTGGGAGATGTGGACGGTGACGATCCCGCGGCGCCGGGCCTCGGCAAGGAGCCGGGAGACAGTCGGACGCGAGTAACCGATTCTCTGGGCGATAGCGCCCTGGCTGAGGTTGTTTTCGTAGTACAGGCGTGCCACGTCCAACAGCAACGAGATGTGGTGCCGTTCCTCCATGGTCGCGGTACGCGTGATCATCTGTTCATGTTATCGCTGTCACGATAATGGTTTCGGGACTGAACTCCCAGTTAGATCACGGGAAGACGTCGCAATCTAGTGGATGCGTGAACCGATGTTCATGCGGGTGGTGGTGAATGCTCTACGAGCTGCCTACATTCACAACGTATCCAGGGCGCGGATTACCGAGGATGTCCGGCCCCATTATCGAAGGAGATCGTCCCATGGCAGCTAAGCCTTTTGCCCGCACTATCCGAGGCGATGTTGATCCGGCGACGCTCGGTGTGGTTAACGCCCACGATCACCTCATCCGGGTGGGGGCCGGAGAGGTTTACATCGACCGCGACCACCAGCTCGACTCGGTCGAGAAAGCCATCGAAGAAGGCACCTACTTCGCCGAAGCCTCCAAGAAATGGAGCCCGAACGGCGGCACCGTCGTCGATATGTGCCCCATCAACTGTGGCCGCGACCTGGACAAACTCGCCGAAGTTGAGGCCGCCGTCGACGGTCTGCAGGTCATTGCCACCACCGGCTTCCACCGCGAACACGTCTACCTAGAGACCCAATCCCACTGGGTGAGCCGCTACAGCGTAGAGAAAATCGCTGAACTGATCATCGCCGACATCGAAGAAGGCATCGACCGCCACGACTACTCCGGCCCCGTCGTCGAACGCACCCCCTACAAGGCAGGCTGCATCAAAGTCGCCACCGCCTACGGCAAAATCACCGCGTTTGAACGCAAATGCATGGAAGCCTGTGCCATCGCCTCCATCGAAACCGGCGCCCCGATCAACACCCACACCACCTACGGCACCTGCGGCCTCGAACAAGCACAAGAACTCAAAAAAATGGGAGTTCCCGCCGACCGGATCGCCATCGGCCACATCCAGCGCAACGCCGACGTGTTCTACCTGCAGCAGATCCTCGACGAAGGCGTCTACCTCGAAATCGACGGCACCTACCGCATCAAATACCAGCCCGACTCCAACCGCATCATGGAACTGCGTGAACTCGGCGAGAAAGGCTACGGCGACCGCATCCTGCTCGGCACCGATTCCGGCAAACGCGGATACCAGAAGGCATACGGCGCAGTGACCGGCGTCGACTTCAACCCCGCGGTAGACGGCCCCCGCATGATCGCCGAAGGATTCGACCCCGAGTACGTCCACAAGCTCCTCATGCTCAACGGCCAGCGTTTCTTCACCATGCGAGTCGAGGGCTAAGAACCATGGAAGGTGCTCGCCACCCACGCCTGCAAATCGCACTCGACACAACCGATCTGCCCTCCGCGCTGCGCCCGCTCAACGCCGCCATCGACCACGTCGATGTCATTGAATGCGGCACGATCCTGATCATCAACGAGGGGCTACGTGCCGTCCGCGAAATCCGGGCGCTCTACCCCAACACCACGATCCTCGCGGACGTCCGCATCGCTGAAGCAGGCAACCTGATCGCCCGCAACTGCCTAGACGCTGGCGCGAACTGGGTCAGCTGTGTCGCCGGAGCCTCCCTGACCACCATCGAACAGGTAGTCAAAGTCGCGGATGAACTCGGCGGCGAAATTCAGGTAGAGCTGAACGACGACCACTACACGCTCGACAAAGCCCGCCAATGGCGCGACATCGGCGTGCAACACGTCATCGTCAAACGCTCGCGCGACCTCGAAGCCGCGGGAATCCTCGAATGGACCTCCCGCGACCTCGACCGAATCGCCGAAGTTAAACAGCTGGGATTCACCGTCACCGTCACCGGAGGAATCAAAGCCGACGAACTCGATGTCTTCCAAGGTGCCCCGGTAGATGTCGTGATCGCAGGACGTGAAATCGTCAAAGCCAATGACCCCCACGCCGCCGCCGCCAAGCTGCAGCAGCGCATTGCGGAAGTCTGGGCAGATGGGCGCGCCTCATGAGCGAACACTGCGGATGCGAATGCTCGCCAGGCCGCCACAACGACGGCGCCATCTCCCTCGGGATCTACGAGAAGGCCCTGCGCCACACCGGGGACTGGGACGCGTTTTTCGCTGACGCCCGCGATGCGGGTTTCAGCTTCGTTGACCTCAGCGTCGACGAAAGTCCCGAACGGCGCGAACGCCTCACCTGGCCCAGCGCCGAACGCCGAGTCCTGCGCGACACCGCCCGCCGATACGGCATACAGATCGGCGGACTATGCCTATCCGTCCACCGAGCCGTCGGACCAGGTTCAGCCGACCCAGCCGTGCGCGCCGAAGCCGCCCGGATTTTCCGGGACGGAATCGACCTGTGCCAAGACCTTGGCATCCCCGTTTTGCAAGTCGCCGGCTACTACGCGTACTACGAACAGCCCGACCCGGACCAGCGTGCCCGCTACATCGAGACCCTGGCCCAGGCAGTGCCCCACGCGGCCCGCGCCGGGGTGTTACTCGGCATCGAAAACGTCGACGGCAACGATGTCACCTCGATCAGCGGAGCGATGGAGATCGTGCGCGACATTGACTCGCCGTGGCTTCAGCTCTACCCAGACATCGGAAACATCGCTGAACAGCAGCTGGACACCCGCGACGAACTGCGCGCTGGACGCGGTCACATGCTGGCCCTGCACGTCAAAGACGTGCTGGTCGGTGAACCACGGCGGATCCCCTTTGGCCAAGGTGTCGCGGACTTCCCAACCGCTTTCGATGAACTCGCCCGGCAGCAATGGTCAGGTCGAATCATGCTCGAAATGTGGAACGACGACGCCCCGGACTCCGCTGCGATCAGCGCCCGCTCGCGTGAACTGATCGCCGGATGGCTGCGCACAGCCGGTCTGACGATCAGCACCCACGCCTAAACCCCACCACACCGCACCCCACCAGGAGGCAAAGATGCTTGAACAGTTGAAAGAAGAGGTGTGCGAGGGCAACCTCGCGCTTGCGAGATCCGGACTCGTCGCGTGGACCGGAGGGAATCTTTCCGCTCGCGACGAGAGCGGCGACGTGATCGTGATTAAGCCGTCCGGCGTGCGCTACAGCGAAATGACACCGGACGATATGGTCGTAGTGTCCATGGACGGGCGCGTGATTGAAGGCCATCGCGGACCATCCTCCGATACCCAGTCCCACCTTGGGATTTACCGGGGTCGAGACGACGTGCGCAGCGTTGTGCACACGCACTCGCGGTACGCCACTGCCTTTGCGGCAGTGGGTCGAGAAATCCCCTGCTGCCTGACCGCTATCGCTGACGAATTCGGGGGACCTGTGCCCTGTGGCGGGTACGCACCCATCGGCGGCGACGCCATCGGGCGCGAAGTCCTCGCAAAAATTGGGCGCTCCCCGGCTATCTTGATGAAACAGCACGGCGTGTTCACCATCGGACCGTCCATTAACAAGGCTCTGCAAGCCGCCGTCATGGTCGAAGACGTGGCACGCACCGTCGCCATCGCGGAATCTCTAGGAGACATCGAAATCCTGCCCGACGAGGAAATCGAAGCCAACTACGACCGCTACCACAACCGGTACGGAACCATGGCTGCCAGTCTGGGGGTGACGGCATGACCTACGACCTCACCACGATTGGTGAAGGACAGATCCGCCTGACCGTAGATAAAGGCGAACGCCTGGTCTCAGCCCGGCAGCTGCGCATGACCGCGGCCTGCAGCGAAGCGAACGTTGCCGGTCTGCTCTCCCAACTCGGACGCCACACCTCCTGGTCATCGGTGATGCCGCAGGGGGACCTCTCCGAGCGGGTGCTTCAGGAATTCCGCAGTGTAGGTGTGGATCTCTCCCATATGGTGCGGGTTCCCGAGGGTCGCGTCGCCCTATATTTCATGGAACCCGGTGAGTTCCCGATGCCCGGCAAAGTCACCTACGACCGCCAGTGCACCCCGTTTAGGGACGCGAAAATTGAGGACTTCGACTGGGACACCATGCTCGATGCCCGAATCCTGTTCCTCACCGGCATTACCGCAGCTCTAACCGAGAACACGGCGCGTTTGGTGCGCTATGCTGCCGACGCCGCCGCCGAACGCGGCGTGGACATCGTCCTAGACGTCAACCATCGCACCATGCTGTGGAGTGGCGACCAGGCCCGCGAGGTCCTCACCCCGATTGCAGAAAAAGCCACGGTGCTGTTTTGCTCCCGCAAAGACGGCGCCACCGTCTTTGGCATCAACGGAAATGGCCCCGAGGTCTGCCACGCTTTGCGCTCGCGCTTTGGTAGCCGGCACGTCGTCTCCACGGACCAGGTGGAGGGTGTCTACCTGTCCTCAGAAGACGCCGGCGAACACACCTTTACGGTGCAGCGGGTTCCCGTGGTCGACCGGCCCGGCGCCGGCGACTCCTTCGTTGCGGGAACGCTGCATGGTGTCCTGGCCGGAAGCGTTATGGACGGCGTCTCCTTCGGAATGCGCACCGCAGCCTACGCCCTTACCCACCACGGCGATCTCACCCATATTTCGCCGCGAGAACTCGATATTCCCGTGACGACAGACATTGTGAGGTGATCGTATGAACGCCACCGCATCATCGCCCACCGCGTATGAACAGATCGACTCCCGTCCTCTTACCAAGAATCAAAAGAGCCTCATTTCCCTGGTCGTGATGGGAAACCTGTCGGAGTTTTTCGACATGTTCCTGATCGGTTTCGTCGTGGCACTGCTGACGAAACCATGGCACCTCACCGGCTTTGAAGCCGGGACGATCCTGGCCTGCTCGGGGCTCGGCACGGTTCTCGGCGCCATCCTCTGGGGCCGACTCGCCGACCACATGGGCCGACGTCACGCATTCTTCTGGTGCGTCGTCATGTTCGTCGGCTTCACCGCGCTCACACTGCTGACACCGGACCGCGGCTGGTGGATGCTCGCCATTTTGCGGGTAGGCGTCGGCATCGGCGTCGGCGGATTGAACATCACCTCAATCCCGTACGTCCAAGAGTTCGTGCCGTCCAAGCATCGCGGCCTGCTTGCGGGCCTCGGGTCCGTGTTCATTCCGCTGGGACTCTTCCTCGGCTCGGTCTCGCAGAAAATCGTCGGTGACGATTGGCGTTTGCTGATCGCACTGGGCTGCCTGCCAGTACTCTTGCTGATCTGGTTGCATTTCGTCCCGGAATCGCCCCGGTATTTCCAGAGCAAAGGCCGTGACGACGACGCGCGCAAAGCCCTCGCCTGGGCGTTGGAGCTTCCGATCGAGAAAGTGGGATCCCTGCCGCCGCTCGAAGAAACCTCGGCAGCCTCCTACCGTGTGGTGTTCACAAAGTATCTGCGACCGCTGATCGTGGTCACCTTGGGCTCATTCTGCTTCATCATGGGTGGCTTCGCCGTACAGTCCTGGGGACAGACCCTGCTCAAAGATGGGTTTGGCTACAGCGTGGGCACCGTAGCGCTGCTGTTCATGCTGGTTTCGTTCGCCGATCTCATTGGCCGTCTCGGATCGGCGTTCCTCGCGGACTTAATTGGCCGCCGCACCACCATGTTCCTGTTCGGCCTGCTGGGTGCGGTGGGCTGCTTTATCGCGGCTTTCTCACATCACAGCGGTGTTGTGTTCTTCATTGCGGTTCTCGTCATCATGATGTTTGGCGACGGTGCATTCGGCATTCTCAACGCCTTCGGCGCTGAACAGTTCCCGACGGCGGCGCGTTCAACCGGCCTTGGCCTCGGCTACGGCATCGGCGCCACCGCGAAAATCATCGGCCCCGCACTGCTGGGTTTCATGATCGGCGGAAACGCGGTGAAACAAAATGTCACCTTGGATGTGATCACCCCAGCGTTCAGCTTCTTCGGAATCTGCCTGATCATCGGCGCCATCACCTACCTGTTTGCACGGGAGACCAAGGGCAAGTCGCTGGAAGAAATTTAGGGCATCGCCACAACGGGAGCACTCGCTCACCCCGCAACTAGCGGACGACCACGGAGTTTTGGCCTTGGGCCGGACCCGTGGTCGTCTGCGTGAGATGGGGCAGTATCCATGAAAGCCTGAATAAATCCTCGGACAGGCTGATCGGCGAAGCGCTACCATGCCAACCGTGTCCAACACTCCCGCATCCCCGGAAAAACTCTCGGCGCATCCCGCCAACCCCACCAGCAGCCTGACGATCCCTGGCCCGGCCCGCACTGCCACCGCGTGCCCCACCCGGGCATTTAGCATCGTGGTGCATGCAGGTGCAGGTTCGCGCACCGAGGAACTCAGCCTCGAAGCCCAAGCCGACTACGAAGAGGGCCTTCGCGCCGCGCACGCGGCAGGGGAGAAGATCTTAGAGCGCGGCGGCAGCGCCGTGGATGCGGTGTGCGCCGCGGTCGCGGAACTGGAAGATAACCCCCTGTTTAACGCTGGACGAGGTGCAGCGTTGACCTCCGAAGGGCGCGTCGAACTCGATGCCTGTGTGATGGACGGCGGCAGTAACGCCATGCCCACAGATACTTCTGCCCGCCCGGATGCGGCAGCGGATATGGCATCGATGGCTGATACGCAGGCCCAGCCGGTTCACGGTCTGCCGCGAGCGGGCGCGGTGGCAACCCTGACGGGTGCGCGCAATCCAGTCCGGATGGCACGTGCAGTGCTCGACGAAGGCCGCCATGTGCTGATGATGGGGGTGGATACTGAGCGCATCGCGGCCTACGGATGCGAGACCGCCCCGGCGGCCTATTTCATCACCGAGGCGCGGCGGACCCAGCTGGAACGAGTGCGCGCCGGACTCGAAGAAGGTGAAAAACACGGCACCGTCGGAGCAGTGGCCCGGGACGCGTCGGGTCGCCTCGCGGCGGCCACTTCCACCGGTGGCCTGGTCAACCAGGCCCCCGGACGGGTCGGGGACACCCCGGTGGCAGGTGCCGGAACCTATGCCCGAACCGGCCTGGTGGCGATTTCCTGCACGGGCACCGGGGAAGCGTTCATCGAGGCGTGCACCGGGCACGAGATAGCCTCACGGATGCGATACCGCGAAGACGACCTGGAAACGGCGCTCGCCGGGGTTCTGGATGAGGAGATTGGACCGCGCTGCGCAGACGGCGGCATTATCGGCGTGGATGCGCGGGGACGGATCGTTGTGGCTCTGAACGCGGAGGCCATGTTCGCGGCGTGGCGCGACGGCGACGAAATTGTGGTGACCGTCTGACGGAGCTTTCTGCCGGTGACGGCACCAGTGATGTCATGGCAGGTCTGGGTCGTATAAGGGTGCCGACCAGCTAGCGTGTCTTGGCGCCGATGAGTGCGCGGGGTTATGTGCCAACGCGCCAGGTCTCATGAGGTGCGGCGGATTACACGCGGCGACGCCGGGCGGTGATACCTGCCGCGAGCAGGGTGAGCACGGCCCCAGCCAAGGTTGTCCACACCAGATGGGTTCCGGGCGCGGGAGCGATCGTATCCAGCAGAACAGACCCCGTGATTTGCCCGGCAATAGTGGTCATTGCCAGGGTCAACACCCCCAAGGTGTGCACCAGCTGAGCAGAAATAGCAATAAAAGCCACCCCGATCACCCCGCCAATGTAGAGAATCGGATCCGTCGGTAGAGCCCGCGGCGGGCCACTCACACCCACGTGAATCAACGCACCGATCACCAACAAGATCGTGCCGAGCACGAAATTCGCCAGGGTCGCCGTTAAATAGTGGCCCGAATGGGTGGAGACTCGCCCGTTGACCGCTTGTTGCAGGCCGACAAACACTCCGGCGATAACCGGCAGAATGAGCAGCCCCCACGGGATGCTGTGTTGCGCCGTAGTGATTCCTTCTCCCGACATCGCGAGGATCACCGCCGCCACCATGAGCACCGCACCCAGTACCCGAGAGACCGAAAGCTGACGGGGTCCGCCTGGTCCGAGCCCCACGCGGTCCACCACCAGGCTGGTTACGGTCTGTCCGGCGACCAAGCTGACAACGAACAGCGCCACCCCGATGGACGCCACGGTGAGACTCTGTGCCAGGATCAGCATGCCGCCCCCGACACCTCCAAGAGCGAGGTACCAGGGAAAACGTCGTTGCCAAAGGTCGTGGCAGAACTGGGCGGTGGCGCATCGGGCCCGGGGCAGAGCCAAGGTACATGTGGCCACCAAAATCAAGCCACTCCCGAACGATATGGCTGCGGCCACGTAGCCATCGTCGAGCTCAGCGGCCAGCTGACCATTGATGCGCGACTGCACGGCAAGTAAGACGCCACTCAAGACTGTTAACGGAATAGCCCACACGGAACGCCTCGGGATCAGTCGTCGTGCCGTGGATGCTCGCCCCGAGGATTCTCGTCCGGCTGCTCTTTACGCTGCTGTTCCCGGCGACGGCGTCTGATGTCCTCATCGAGCTTGCGCAAAAACTCTGGGTCCTCATCGGGAGCCATGGGGCGTCGACGGCGGGTAGCTTCCCGTCGGCGAGCCAGCTCATCGCGCAGTTCTCGACGGACGCCGGTGACACCAGCGATGCTGCGATCTTTGCCGACTAAGATCCATGCGATTGGCCCCGCGACGGGGACCAGTGCAATCACGATGAGCCACACGAATTTTGGCAGCCCTTTGATTCGCGTGTCGTCGGTGGACGCGCAGTCGGCAATCGCATAGATGGTCAGAGCAATTATCACGATCGCGAGGATGACCCTGGGCATGTAGCCAGTGTATCGGCAGCTTTTTGTTCCGCCCGATAGAGTGGTTTACCGTGCGAGACCTTCTGCTGTATGTCTTTCTTCGCGTCCTCATTTTCGCGGCCCTGTGGTGGCTGCTGTATTGGATTGGGCTCGGGAGTTTAGCCCTGAGCGGGATTTTTGCCGCGGTTCTCGCGATGCTGGTGTCAATTCTTGTCCTCGGGCGTCCCCGGCAGGGCATTGCGTTGCGTTGGGAACAAGCGGATGCGCGTCGCCGTGCGCGCAAGGCTCCGGTCCGCGATCACGACGCCGATGCTGAAGATCAGCTCATCGACGGTTCCTCACCCGAGGGTGCGGTGCAACAGCGCTCCGGCGAGAACCAGTAACGAGAACACCAGTTCCAGGCGGCCACTCGACCCGAGGGCCGGGATGAGGTCGTATCCGGTGAGGCGTCTGATCAGCACATCCCGAAGCGGGGCGATAGTCAGCGGCAATGCGCCGGCCACTAAAGCGACCCAGGGGGCTGAGATGATCACCGGAATCATGAGAGCAAACGGGACCAGCAGCAATGCGACGATCAGTCGGCGCGAGGCTGAGTCGCCGATGCGCACCGACAGGGTGAGTTTGCCGCTAGCCCGGTCAGTGGGGATATCCCGCAGATTATTAATGACCAGAAGCGATACGGCGAGTAACCCGACAGCGCACGCCGCACACACCGCGCCGATGCTGACTGTGCCGGCAATCAGATAGCTGGTGCCCAAAACTGCCACCAGCCCAAAAAACACGAACACGAAGACTTCGCCGAGCCCTCGGTACCCGTACGGGTTCGTTCCACCGGTGTAGAACCAGGCGGCGGCGATTGCGGCGATGCCGACCAGCACCATCCACCAGGCTCCGGCGAGTGCGACCAGGGTCAATCCGCAGATGGCGCCGACGGCAAAGCAGATGAAGGCAGCGCGTTTGACCGCGGCGGGTCGAGCTGCCCCGGAACCGGTGAGGCGGAAAGGTCCGACTCGTTGGTCGTCTGTGCCCCGGATGCCGTCGGAATAGTCATTGGCATAGTTCACGCCGATTTGCAGTGCGAGACAAAGCCCGAGTGCCAGCAGGGCACGAGGGATGGTAATGCTTGGTTTGAGACCCGCTTCAATAATCGCCAGCGCGGTGCCCACGGCAACGGGCGCGACGGCGGCGGGTAACGTTTTGGGGCGGGCTGCGCTGATCCACTGGGCGGGACTGGCCACGGAACTCCTTGAGGCAATATCGATGGACTGAGACGGTGCTGTGAGGCAACCGGCTGAAGCACCTGGCACGGGTGTAGCCGTTGTCACGGCTGGCACGGGTGTAGCCGCGGGCCTGTGCTCAGGTGCTGGTCACTGTGGCTGTTCGCCGTCGTGAAGCTGAGACAGCGCAAGGTCTGTCGCTGCGGACCTGTCGATCTTACCGATCCCGAGCCGGGGAAGTTCTTCCACGGCAAGTAGCCGGTGCGGAGTGTGCCAGCGTTTGAGCCCGAGGCTACGTAGGTGATTGCGTACGTCATCGCGCGAGGGCAGCTGCTTGCCCGCCTCTGGTGAACACACCAGCAACGCCACGGGTGCTTGGCCCCATTCAGGATCGGGGATACCGACCACGGTTGCTTCACGCACACCCGGCATAGTTGCCAGGGCCCGCTCGACGTCCTGCGGAAGGATTTTCTGCCCGCCGCTGATGATGACGTCATCCGCCCGCCCCAGCACGGTCAGGAGCACATCGGGGGTCGCAGAGGTGATGGGTCCGGTGACGGTGGTGGATGCGGTGGGATCCAGCCGCGCCAGATCTGAGGTGGGCAAAGGCCTCGGGAAAAGGTCAGCGTGTCCGTCGGGGAATAGGTACCCCAAACCCAGGGTGGGGGAGTCAATCAGCAGACGGTCATCGCGAAGGGTGAGCTGGACCCCGCGCAGAGGACGACGATCATAGACGCATCCCCCGGCGGTTTCGCTGGACCCATAGGTGGTGACCACGTGTGCGCCGAGCGTGCAGGCATCCTCCAGGAGATCAGGGGAGGTGGCGGCGCCGCCGACCAGAATCGCGTCGAAACTGCTGAGCGCATCGGCTATGGACCGCGCGGTAGCGGCATCTGCGGTGGCGGCGTTGATCAGGCGCTGTAGCTGGGTGGGAACCAGCGAGGTGAATCGTCGGGGTGCGCCCTGGCTCTGGGCATGGACATGAAACGCCTCGACAGCATGTAGGAAATGGTCGGGGGTGAACGTCTGGGAGAGGTCTGCTAGTCCGGGCTCGTATCCGGCGGCGAGCGACCGGCAAAGCACCTGGATCCCGGCGATATGGGTGGGTGGAAGCAGGCACAGCCATACTCCAGCACCACCCAGGGCACGATCGGTGATGTCCCATGACGCTTTTAAAGACGCCAGGGAATGCGCCACGGCTTTGGCGGTGCCTGTGCTGCCAGAGGTCGGGACCACCAAAACAGTGCTGTTGAGCGCCTTCGGTAACCTCCCCGGAGCAGGAAACGGGCCCAGCCATACCCGGGCGGGGATAGATTCCTCAGTGGCGATGGATGCGACAGCGCTGGGTGCAATGACACCGGGGCCATCCCCGGATACGGCGGGGAAGGGGGTGGCGGGGCGCCGGCCATCTAGACAGGATGTCGCCACAGGACGCAGCGCCTCGCAGTGCTCGCGCAACGACGCAAGAGATCTGTCATAGGGCGCAGGGATGCGCCAATCCAGCTCGTTCATACCCACGCCTAGCCCTGGGGGTGGGGAAAGGGCGACCAGTCGGGTTCACGCCGCTGCAAAAAGGCATCCCGTCCCTCCACAGCCTCATCCGTCATATAGGCCAGCCGGGTAGCTTCCCCCGCAAAAACCTGCTGACCCATCAGGCCGTCGTCGGTGAGATTGAAAGCGAACTTCAGCATCCGAATAGCCTGCGGCGATTTGGTTCCGATAATGCGGGCCATCTCCAAGGCGGCATCCTCCAACTCGGCGTGGGGAACCACCCTATTGACCGCGCCCCAAGCGTAGGCATCCTCCGCTGAGTATTCCTCGGCCAGGAAGAAAATCTCCCGAGCCCGTTTCTGGCCAACCTGCTTTGCAAGATAGGCGCTCCCGTACCCGCCATCAAAACTGCCGACATTCGCATCGGTTTGCTTAAACCGAGCATGCTCGCGCGAGGCAATCGACAGATCGGCCACCACATGCAGGGAATGCCCCCCGCCTGCCGCCCAACCACCAACCACAGCGATCACCACTTTGCCCATGGTGCGGATGAGCCGCTGACATTCCAGGATGTGCAACCGTCCGGCCTGCCCTGGGATGACGCTGGCCGAGCTGACACCGTCGGCGTACTGGTATCCCGATCGGCCACGAATGCGCTGGTCACCGCCGGAACAAAAAGCCCATCCGCCGTCCTTGGGTGACGGACCATTCCCGGTCAGCAAAATCACGCCCACCCCCGGGTCGAGCCGCGCATGGTCCAACGCCCTAAAAAGCTCATCCACCGTGTGCGGCCGAAACGCATTGCGCACCTCGGGCCGGTCAAACGCAATCCGCACGCAGTTCAGATCGCGCACGGTGCCGTCGGCCTGACGGTCAACCGCTCGGTGATAAGTGATGTCTGTGAAGGCGGGACCGGAGAGCTCATCGGGGCCGATGTCCCGCCACCGGTCAGGGTCGAAAGTTTCGGAAACCTGGCGCGGTCGCTTATCGGTCGCGGGCGCGGAGGCGGACAGGCGCTCAGAATCTGGCATATGCACAGAATACTGGGCCGCAGGTACGGCGCTGCTGGTGGGACCGAACAATGGGGGAGAACCCGGGTCGGGCTGTGGCCTCCGTCGGGCTGCCTCTGAGGTCAAAAGTCCCGGTCAGAAGGGGTCTGATAGGGCAAGGATGGAGGTGTCTCCTCCTAGAGGCACCCCCATCATTCTTAGGAGTTTCTATGACCACCATGCACGCTGCCGTTGTCCCATCGCTAGGGGCTCAGCTCGACGTGAAAGAGGTTGAGATCCCGGAGCCCGGCCCCGGACAGGTCCTCGTCAAGAACATCGCCTCCGGCGTGTGCCACACCGATCTGCACGCCGCTAAAGGCGACTGGCCGGTGAAGCCTACGCCTCCGTTCATCCCCGGGCATGAGGGCGTCGGACGGGTTGAGAAGCTTGGCGAAGGCGTCACCGATCTCAAGGTTGGTGACCTCGTGGGCAACGCTTGGCTGTGGTCGGCATGCGGTCACTGCCAGTACTGCCGTACCGGATGGGAGACCCTGTGCGAATCCCAGGAGATGGGCGGCTACACCGTAAACGGTTCGTTCGGTGAATACATGCTGGTGGACGCCACCTACGCACCTCGTCTGCCCGAGGGTGTGGACCCGTACGAGGTGGCCCCGATCCTGTGCGCAGGGGTCACCGTGTACAAGGGCCTGAAGATGACCGAGACTCGCCCGGGCGAATGGGTTGTGATCTCCGGTCTCGGCGGCCTTGGACACATCGCGGTGCAGTACGCGAAGGCGATGGGGATGCGGGTCGTCGGCGTGGATATCGCCCAGGAGAAGCTGGACCTCGCGCTCAGCCACGGCGCGGACCTGGTGGTTAACGCGGCCACCGAAGATCCCGGTACGTTCGTTCAGGAGAAGATCGGCGGCGCCCACGGTGTGCTGGTGACCGCTGTGCATCCGCAGGCATTTGCGCAGGCCACCGCCATGGTTCGTCGCGGCGCTACGGTTGTGTTCAACGGTCTTCCCCCCGGCGACTTCCCGGCATCGATCTTCGACATCGTGCTGCGCGGTCTGACCATCCGCGGCTCCATCGTGGGCACGCGTCAGGACATGGTCGAAGCTATCGAGTTCTACGCTGCCGGCCAGATTAAGCCCACGGTTAAGACTCGTCCGCTGGCCGATATCAACGAGATCTTCGACGACCTCGAGCACGGCCGCATTGATGGCCGCATCGTGTTGAAGTACTGATCGCATCAGCCATCTGAGCACGACACGGCGGGCGAGAGCATCTAGCTTTTTGCCCCCGTGTCACCGGTGTCCGGGCCGGTCGCGGGGTCGCCCCGTGGCCGGTCCGGTCGTGTTTTACCCTGCTGATATGGCTGAATCACCCGCACGGCTCACAGTTCCCCCTACCTTGCGTGAGCAGGGAATCGACGACGCCATCTGCTGGTCGATCCCCATGACCACTCGGTTTCGCCGGATCACGGTTCGCGATGGAGTGCTGCTGAAAGGACCAGCCGGGTGGGGTGAATTCTCTCCCTTTTGGGATTATGACCCGCCGGAATCCTCGGCCTGGCTGCGGGCCGCACTTGAGGTGGCGACCTCGGATTATCCCCGTCCGCTCCGGGATCGAGTCGGAGTGAATGTGACGGTGCCGGTGGTATCTGCCGAATGCGCTGCCCAGCTGGTGGCGAGCAGTTCGTGTCGCACGGCCAAAGTGAAAGTGGCTGATCCGGGGACCAGCCTGGATCAGGATGTGGAACGGGTAGCGGCTGTGCGCGATGCGCTGGGGCCAGGCGGGATGATTCGGGTTGATGCCAATGCTGCCTGGGACGTTCCGAGCGCTGTGGACGCTATTCGTCGTTTGGACCGTGCCGCGAACGGCCTGGACTATGTGGAGCAACCGTGTCCGACGCAGGAGGACTTAGCCGCGGTGCGTCGCCTGGTTAACGTGCCTATCGCCGCGGATGAGCTGGTGCGGCGCGTTGAGGACCCGTTGCGCATTGCTCGCAGCGGTGCGGCGGATCTGCTGATTATGAAGGTTCAGCCGCTCGGTGGGGTGAGGCGTTGTCTGGAGCTTGCCGAGCAAGCTGGGCTGCCGGTGGTGGTCTCGAGCGCGCTGGAATCCACCGTTGGGCTCGACGCGGGAATTGCTTTAGCAGCCTCGTTGCCGGGCACCGCGCACGACGGTGGTCTGGGTACCATCCGTTTATTTACAGGGGATCTCGTGAGCAGATCCGCAATCCCGACTGGGGGAATGCTGGAGGTGCCCGCCACCCGGGCCTGCCCCAATCCGGGGTTACTCGCCCGATTCGCCGCCGACCCGAACCTGCGGAGCCGGTGGCAGCATCGACTCGATGCCTGCGCCGCTTTACTGTGAGATCCTCGCCACGCTCGATCCCCGAACACCGTCATCGGCCTGGTGAGGACGCCGGGCGGAAACCCAAACTCTCCGATGCGCGCATTAGGCTCGGATTATGCTCTCTGCGCTGCCGTCTCCTGTGTGCTGTCCCGTGCCTGCTCCGTGTGGCTCGGGTGCGGTGCGTGCCGCGGCGGTTTTTTGGCGCAGCCTGATCGCACTGGGCTTGCGAGAAGTGGTGATCGCGCCAGGGTCGAGGTCTGCCCCGTTGGTGCATGCACTGCGCAATCCGATTGTGCACGAAGTGAGCGATGACCTGCGTGTTCACGTGCGTATTGACGAACGGGCCGCCGCATTTACAGCGCTGGGTTTCGCGTTGGAGGACCCGTCCCGGCCCGCCGCCGTGGTGACCACGTCGGGAACCGCGGTCACCCACCTCATGGCTGCGGCCTCGGAGGCGCATCATTCAAGGCTTCCGCTCATCTTGATCACGGCTGATCGCCCGGCGGAGTTGCGCGAGACCGGTGCCAACCAGGCGGGCCGCCAGGCGCAACTGTTTCGGGATGTTGCGCGATGGCATTTTGATGTGCCAGCGCCGGGTGCGCTGGATGCGACCGAACTAGAACTGCGCACGATGGCGAATGTGGCTGCCCGCGCCATGGCGATTGCGACCGGGGATCACCCCGGACCGGTTCATCTCAACCTTGGATTCCGTGACCCGCTTGTGCCAGCGGTGACGGACACAACCGTCGCCGACTCGTCTGCCGGTGATGTACCAGCCGTTAATGGGTCCGCTGCGCCGATCGCTCTCCCGTTAACGCGGCGCGTGGGCGTGTCCCGGCCCGTGCCGGTCCTGTTGCCCGCGTGCGCCCGCACCGTGGTGATGGCGGGTGATAAGGCAGAGATCTGGGGGAGTGGCCCACATGACCCGGGTCCAGACGGCTGGGATGCGGGCCCCGGAGGTCCAGATGGGTGGGGTCTAGATGGCTGGGGTTCAGACGCCGGGGGTCCAGATGGCCGGATTGCGGACTGGGCCGCGCGGCATCGACTGCCGCTCTTTGCCGAACCTAGTTCAGGCGCTCGGCGGCCTGGTCCTGGTCTCATCACCCGCTACCTGGACATGCTTCCCGATGTACTTGCCACCCCAGGGCATCCGCTGCGTCCCCGTCGGGTCATCGTGGCTGGGCATACCACGCTTTCTCGGTCTGTTCTCAGCGGGCTGTTGGCTGCGGATGACATTGAGCTCGTGGTTATGTCGGATGATCCGCTATGGCCTGACGCTGCTCGGCGCGCCAGCCTAGTGGCGTCCCGGATTGAGCTCGACTCGGACGCGGAAACCGATCGTGAACAGGATCTGTTTGCGCAAGCTTGGGAGCGCGCCGAACAGGACCTCGGTCAGGCCTTCACCGTGCAGACTCTTCCCTGGCAAACCCGTGCTGCTCTCGCGGTCTGGGAGGCTACGGGTCCGCGCGACACATTGGTGTTGGCGTCGTCGAGTTTAATTCGCGACCTCGAACGCTATGCCCCAGCCACCTCGGGCCGGATTCTTTCTCATCGGGGATTGGCTGGTATTGACGGAACCTCCGCAACAGCGGTTGGCGTGGCGTTAGGGATGGCACGACGGGTCGGACGCGTGGCGAGCGGGTTCGGAGACGTTGCTGGCGGGACCGAACCCGGCGTGAGTGTGCCAGAACATGGCGCTGGCGTGCCGGAACATGGCACTGGTGTCTCAGAACATGGCGCTTGTGGGGCCGAGCCCGGCGTGAGTGTGTCAGAACATGGCGCTGGTGTGCCGGAACATGGCGTTTGTGGGGCCGAGCCCGCCGTCAGTGGGGCCGAGTGTGTCGCCGGTGACTTAGAGCATGGTGATGGCGATTCGGCGCAGGCTAACCAGGATCGAGCTCGGTGTCGGGCTCTGCTGGGGGATCTCGCCGCGTTGCACGATCTGACGGGTCTGTTGATTGGCCCCCTTGAAGAACGCCCTGATCTCGACGTGGTGGTTGTTGACGATGGCGGCGGACGGATTTTTGGGGGTCTTGAGCACGCGTCCGCCGGTGAGGACATTCTCAGCAGGTTCTTCACCACCCCTCACGGGGCCGATATCGCTGCGATAGCTAAAGGTCTGGGTGCGAGCGTGGTGACGGCAGACTGTGACGCGCTGCCCTCGGTTCTGAAGACCCCGTCAGTGGGGGTTCGGGTGATCGTCATTCGAGACGATGACCCTGCTTAGCGCCAAAAATTCCCCGTGAACTGGTCGTATATGCACAGTTCGTGCACAGCTAGAGTCCAGGGCCGGTCTAGGGTGGTGCGATTATCTGTCTCGTGCCCGACACAACGAGGAGCAGCATGATGTCAAGCGAACAACGAGACCAAGAGCTTGGGTCTGGACATGGCGGAAGCGGGTTTGGACGCCCTGTGCGCCCCGAGCCTGCATCGAACACTCCTAATCAGATTCCGCAGCAGCAGGGGTTAGCTCACAGCCAGCCGGGGTCGGGGCAGGACCAGCAGGGGGCGCCGGGGGAAAATCAGCCGGGCCATGCCGCACCGGAGCCGGAGCGCAGCCGATGGCAGCGCACGGAGCGAGTGGAATATCCGACTGAATCCTTTGACCAACCCACGGAACGCCTAGGTCAGTTCCCCGCGGGATCATCGACAGCGAGCTATAACCAGGCGCCATCCAATCCGACTTTGCCTTTACCAGGCTCCCCATCGCCCTATGAGCCGTCGCCGTACGCGCAGGCTCAGCCCGATCCGAACTCGCAGTCCGAGGTGGGATTCACACCTCCTGCAGGCGGGTTCTCCGTACCTCCCGGCGGGGGGATGCCTCCCGCAGGCGGCGCTGTACCTCCCGGTGGGAACGGTCCGGTTCCGCCAGGAGGCCCGATCCCTCCGTTTGGGGGCTACGGCGCACCTACCCCCGGTGCCGTCACGACCGCCTCACGCCGTGGGCCGGGATGGTTTGCTGTCATCGCTATCGCGGTGGTCGCCGCACTTCTCGGCGCCGTGGGAGCGTTCACCGCCGGCATCGGATACAACGCAATTGCGGGAGTGGCGGCCGATTCCAACACCGTGTCCGCGCCACAACAGGCGGAGCCACCTGCGAAGAACTCCACCGCTAACGCCCCGAACTGGGAAGACGTGGCGAAAGCGGTGGCCCCGAGCGTGGTCGCTATTACGGTGCAGACCGGCCAGGGCGCTGCCGAGGGTACCGGCATCATCTTGGATGCCCGCGGCACTATCGTGACCAATAACCACGTGGTGCAGGGTGCTGACCGGATTGCGGTGACCCTGCACGATGGTCGCACCTACTGGGCCCGCACGGTCGGGACTGACCCCTCCACCGATATTGCCGTGATCCGCTTGCAGGATCCGCCGAAAGGCCTGAAGCCTGCAACTCTCGGCGATTCCGCCAAGGTGGTGGTAGGTCAGCCAGTGATGGCGCTCGGTACGCCGCTCGGTCTGCAAAACACGGTGACCACCGGCATTGTCTCGGCGGTGAACCGGCCCGTGAGCACTAGCTCTGATTCGTCGAACCCGAAGGACTCGGCGTTCACCTCCGCGATCCAGACCGACGCGTCGATCAACCAGGGCAACTCCGGTGGTCCTCTGGTCGATGCCCAGGGCTACGTGATCGGCATCAACTCGGCGATTGCTTCTACCGGGAACGGCAGGGAGAACGCGGGCAGCATCGGCCTCGGTTTCGCGATCCCCGTGAACACGGTCAAGCTCATTGCTGATCAGCTGATCAGCAAGGGAACCGCGCAGCATGCCCTGCTGGGAGTCACGGCGACTGACGGTACCGCCACCGTGGGCACCACGATTTACCGCGGCGCGAAGGTTGTGGAGATCGTTCCGAACTCGCCGGCAGCAAGCGGTGGTCTCGCCGTAGGAGATCTTGTGACCAAGGTTGATGACGTCAATATTGGCAGTGCCACCGCCCTCACCGCGTATGTGCGCAGCTTGCCGGTTGGCTCGTCCCACAAGCTCACCGTGTTGCGCGGACAGGACGAAAAGGTGCTCGACATCAAGCTGTCGTCAGCAGACTGACACGGTCGGAACCACGTAGCGATTGAGCTGCGGAGTCGGGACCTGTCGTCAGCAAGCTGACACGGTCGGAACCTGGCTGCGGTCGCTGCAACGTCATAGACCTGTCTGAACCTGACTGAGATCGGCCAGGGCGCACTCATGCAAACATCATGAGGCGCGCCCTGGCCATCGCGCGTCTTTAGGGTCGCCGGTACGCCGGATGCACTCAGATGCAACGCCGTCCCGGCTGCGGCCCACACGGATGTGGAGCACCAAAATAGGGGACTCTGTGGTGAGGACATCACCGGTGATTGTGCGACACCCGTCCGCCGTGCTGGACACTGCCGACCTGCAACGACACCATGGGAGCAGGCATGCGGCCATCGGGCCGTCCAGGATGGAGGCTGCCGCGTGAGCGCGAACACTACCGAGAAGATCACCTCACCTGTCCTCATGGGGATCTCCTCGGCTGTTCTGACAGCTCTGATTGGGGTCACGCTATGCGTGGTGACGGCACTTATTGGCCTGATGACCGCAGGGGGATCCGGACTCACCACGCTCGATGCCATCATGCTGGGTCTGAACGCATTCTTGCTGTCCCACGGGGGAAGTCTGTTACTGACCACAGGGGTGATCGACGGAATTTTCTCGCTCACCCCGCTGGGTCTTGCCGCGATATTGATCTGGATCGGCGCTGCGTTTGTGCGGCGAATGGTTCGATCGCTGTATCCGATTAATGAGGACGGCTCAGCGCGAGACGGTGGCCTCCGCGATGTCTTGAGCTTGGGGCTAGCCCATATTATCACCTATGCCAGTTTAGTCTTTGTGGTGACGATGGTGAGCCGCCACCATTCCTTTCACGCGATCTTGGTCTCTGTGGTGGCATCCGGCCTGTTGGTCGCAGTGGTGTCTTTCGTGGTCGGCTACTATCTTGCGCTGCGTCGGGAACTGAAAGACACCGGTCATGGCAGTCCGTTAGATCGTCTTCCGAGCCTTTACGGTGCGTTGTTCCGCAGTGTGGGGCTGACCCTCGCCGGACTTTTCGGGGCGGGGATGCTGGCTGTCAGCGTCGCGATTGTGGTTGCGTTTCCACAGGTGGCAGGAATGCAAACGCGTCTGGATCCGGGGATCGGCGGGGGTGCGGTGCTCACCTTGATTCAGCTCGCCTTGCTGCCGACGTTCGGGTTGTGGGCCCTATCAGTGCTGGTCGGTGGTGGATTCAACGTTGGTTTAGGCACCACGTTTTCATTGCAGGGCACGACGGGTGGGGTTCTTCCTCAGCTTCCGTTGCTAGCTGCTCTTCCCGGCCCGAGCACGGCGACCGCTGGAGGTTGGGCTCTGCTTCTGGTGCCCGCGCTCATTATCGGGTTTGGGGCGGTCTGCCTGACTCGGGAGGTCCGGCATTTGTCCACGCGAGAGCGCATCATTGGATACATCTTGTATCCGGTCGGTGTGCTGGTCGGTGTGCTGATCATGATTAGTGCGGCGCGCGGGGGAATCGGTAATGGCCGTTTGCGTTCGCTCGGGCCAGATATCGCCGCGACGGTGGGGCCACTTGGTGGTCTGATTTTGTTGGCGACCGGGGTGGTGCTGCTGGTGGTGGTGAGTCCGCTGCGGGTTCGTTTACTGAACGTGAGGGCTGGGATCGGCGATACGGTAGCGCGTCTGTGGGAGCGGGTTGAACGAGCTGAGCGCAAGGAACACGAAGCACTGTCAGGTTCTAAGACCGCCGTACCAAGTTCAGCGGATTCTTCCTCGGATCCAGGGACGCCTAAACAAGGTGCAGAGGGTTCTGAGGAAACCTCGGAAGCCTCTGGCATCGCGATCCCTTCCAGTGCGCGGCGCCAGGTTTTCAGTGCACGCCTGCCAGGGCTGGCGGCGCACGATAAGCCTCCGACAGCTACCCCAACGGATGCTAAAAACGACCCCGCGGATCACGAGTGATTCCTGGCCGGGTATAGCCGCGTCTTAATCGACAGCTCGGGGCCTGCGCTGCGAATACGCTGAGCCCCTAAGGTGTGTTTGGCGAGGTCAGCGGCCTGATAGCCCTGAGATCCACGAGGTAATGTCGTTTTGAGTCTGCTGAGTGCAGCTGGCAACGGCCTCATGGGTTAGCGCCTGGCTGCGGCATTCCTCAGCGGAGGAAATCGGCCCGTAGAACAGCAGACTGAGCGCGCTGCCACCGATCAGTAGCAGACACGCGGGTACACCGAACAGCGTGGTCAATACGGCGACGGCTCGGCGGGGCGTGCGCAGCCCTGCGATCAGCATGCGGATCAGAAACACCATCCCCATGATCCCGAATACCCCGGAGAAAAGACTCGTGGGCAGGGGAAACAGCATGGCGATCCAGGCACAGACCAAGCACAAAGTCACATAGCCCAGCGACCTGGTGTACATGGAGGTTGCTCGATCAGGACGGGGGCGGTGCTCAGTGCTCACCGAACTATTCTGCCTGACATTGCGCCCTGTTCCACTGTCGGCTCGGTCTCGATGTGGTCTACACCGGTCACATACAAGACATCCTGTCGCGTCACCGGTGCTGCTGCCCGAGCTGTGGCACCAAATCGACGCGACCGAGTGGGGCCGTTACTCTTGGACCGTGCGCACCCAGGTCGTCGTACTTATCTCTGGTCACGGATCCAATCTTCTCGCTCTGCTTGAGGATGCCCATCGTGGTGGTGAGGATTCGCCGTACCAGATTGTCGGTGTCATTGCCGACCGCGAGGCTCCCGGCCTTAGTCATGCGGACCGTCGCGGTATCCCGACCACAATCGTGCGCTGCTCTGATTATTCAAACCGCGCCGCCTGGGATTGTGCCCTTGCCGAGGCCATAGCCAGCTTCGCGCCGGACTTAGTGGTTCTGGCCGGTTTCATGAAACTTTTGGGCTCGTCGGTGCTTGATCGGTTCCCGGGCCGCATCATCAATACTCACCCCGCGCTTCTTCCCGCCTTCCCCGGTGCCCACGGTGTCCGCGATGCTCTGGCCTATGGGGTAAAAGTCAGTGGAGCGTCGGTGATCGAGGTTGACGCGGGTGTTGATACCGGCCGTATCCTCGCGCAGACCGCCGTGCCAGTGTTGGACGACGACACCGAGGACACCCTGCACGAGCGAATCAAAGCTGTTGAGCACGTCATGCTCGTTGAGGTGGTGCGCCAGCTGGCCGCCGGGCTGTCTTCCGGTGTCTCGGGCGCGTCCCACGACCCTGGCTGCTCGGCACCTCTGTCAGGAGCGGACTCCCGCCCGGTCTCTGGTTCGGCCTCCGGTGATGAATCGCAGGCCGCGTCCGGTCCCGAACCGCAGGCGGCCTCTCCTATATCCGTGCCGGTTTCGGCATCTGTTGTTTCCCCTCCCGTTTCGTCAACCTAAGGAGAACTGTGACCGCATCGTCGACCCACTCGATCGCATTTGAAGGTGAACGGCAGCCGGTGCGGCGCGCGTTGATATCCGTATTCGACAAGACGGGTGTGGCGGACCTAGGACGGTCGTTAGCCGCGGAGGGAGTGGAGCTGATCTCCACGGGCTCCACTGCCGCGGTGCTGAGGGAGGCTGGTCTGCGTGTGCGGGAGGTCTCCGAGGTGACGGGTTACCCCGAGTGTCTGGATGGTCGGGTGAAAACCTTGCATCCTGCCGTTCACGCGGGGATTCTCGCCGATCGTCGACGCGCTGAACATCGTGAACAGCTCGCCGATCAGGGTGTCGAGGCATTCGACCTGGTGGTAGTGAACCTCTATCCATTTGAGCAGACGGTGGCGGATGGGGGTACGCATGATGAAGTGATCGAAAAGATCGACATCGGCGGACCGACCTTGTTGCGCGGTGCGGCGAAAAACTATGCGAACTGTGCGGTGGTGGTTGACCCTCGCGATTACGACGGGGTTGCACAGGCGGTGCGAACGGGTGGATTCACTGAACAGCAGCGGCTGAGTTTGGCGACCGTGGCATTTGATCACGTTGCGGATTACGATGCGGCCATCGCGCTGTGGATGCGTGAGCGGGCAGATAAGACCCAGACCCAGGATGAACAGTCCGAGACATTCGATCTGTTCTCGGTGGCGGACGAAGACATGCGTCTGCTCGGGTTGCGAGCTCTGCGTTACGGAGAGAACCCGCATCAGCGTGCGCGTCTGCAGTGGGACGACGATGCTCCTGACGGACAACCGTACGGACTTGCCGGTGCATTGCAGCTGGGTGGCAAGGAGATGAGCTACAACAATTACGTGGACGCGGACGCCGCGGTGCGCGCTGCGCTCGATCACGACGCCCCGTGCGCTGTGGTGATGAAGCACAATAACCCGTGCGGTATCGCGGTGGGTGACCCGCAGGCGGATGATCCGATTGCCGACGCGCACACTAAAGCTCATGCCACGGACCCGGTGTCGGCTTACGGCGGTGTGATCGCGGTGAATCGCCGGGTCACGCTTGGCCTTGCGCGCCAGATTAAGCCGGTGTTTACCGAAGTGATTGTGGCCCCTGACTACGACGAGGATGCGCTGGACCTGCTGCGAACCAAGAAGAATCTGCGTATCTTGCGGGTGGCGATGCAACGGGATAGTGGTCTGGAGACGCGTCAGATCTGGGGAGGCCGCCTGCTGCAGGATGTCGATGCCGTGGATGCACCGGGCGATGACCCCTCAGGTTGGACGTTGGTTGCGGGCGCTCCCGCTGACGATCAGACCTTGTCAGATTTGGCCTTCGCCTGGCGCGCCGTGCGTGCGCCAAAGTCCAACGCGATTGTGCTGGCCAAGGGTGGGGCGGCCACCGGAATTGGGATGGGTCAGGTGAACCGGGTGGACTCCTGCAAACTGGCGATTGAACGGGCTAATACGCTCGCATCTGACGGTCAGGAGCGGGCACGGGGCAGCGTGGCGGCCTCGGATGCGTTTTTCCCGTTCGCCGATGGCCCACAGTTATTAATCGATGCCGGGGTGCGTGCCATTGTGCAACCGGGCGGGTCGATTCGCGACGATGAAGTGATTGCCGCGTGTGAGGCCGCTGGCATCACCATGTATGTCACGGGGACTCGCCACTTTGCCCACTGAGGATAGATCCCGGGGGACACAACGAGAGAGATAGCCATGATGCTGTCTGCCCTTTCGGTGTTCGTGCCGCGGGGTCTTCCCTGACGGGTTCCCTAAGGTTCGTTGCTGCTTACGCGGTTGGAAACTTGCGCGAGGCGTCTCTAGGTTGTCGACGGGCCGGTGATCTTAGCCTTCAGCGGCGCGTACGGTCCATGGTCCCGTCGATTTCGCCCTCGTCGATGGCCTGTGCTCGATAGGGTGGATGCCATCTATCCTGCGACGTTCGAGGAGGCCGTTGATGGCACCGCATAAGTTCCCCAACCAGAATCTGCGCGAGTATATTGAGCATCTTCGCGAGGCTGGGTATCGGGTGACGGAGGGCCATACCCCGGATCCAGATCTGATCGATCCCCAGGGCAACCCGGTCTACACCTGGCAGGAGGGCTACCCCTACAAGACCCGAATGGATCGGGACGAATATGAGCTGGAGAAGTATCGACTGCAGGTTGAACTGCTGAAGTTCCAGTACTGGCTGGAGGACCACGGGAAAAAAGTCATCATCTTGTTCGAGGGGCGTGATGCGGCGGGCAAAGGCGGCACGATCAAACGCTTCACAGAACATTTGAATCCCCGCACAGCCCGGGTTGTCGCCCTGAATAAGCCGAGTGACCGTGAGCTGGGGCAGTGGTATTTCCAGCGGTATATCCAGCATTTGCCCACGTCGGGGGAGATGGTTCTGTTCGATCGGTCGTGGTACAACCGCGCAGGCGTGGAACGAGTGATGGGTTTTTGTACTGACCGGGAGTATGAGACTTTTATGGCTCAGGCTCCGCAGTTTGAGCGGATGCTGGTTGATTCCGGGATCCACGTCACGAAGTTCTGGTTCTCCGTCTCCCAGACCGAGCAGCGCACCCGGTTTGCGATCCGCCAGCTCGACCCGGTTCGGCAGTGGAAGCTTTCCCCAATGGATCTGGAGTCGTTGGGCCGGTGGGAGGACTATACGGCGGCCAAGGAGGAGATGTTCCGCCGGACGGATAAGAAGTACGCGCCGTGGACGATTATCCGCTCCAACGATAAGAAGCGGGCGCGCCTGAATGCGATGCGGTACTTCTTGAATCAGTTCGATTATGACGGCAAGGACCCGAACGTGGTGACCGCGCCCGACCCGAAGCTGGTCATGCGCGGTAAAAATGAAGAGGCCGACGAGTAAGGGGTGTAAAACTCGCCGGCCTCCGGTCAGGAGACTTCATTGTATGTCACCTGACGCCTCGATTGCAACCTATTGTCTGGGACGAATCGATTATTGCTGGTAAATTTGATAATTAGCCTAATCTCTGACTGATATCAGTTTATTAACTGAGGAGGGCCCTTAAGGCCACCTTCCTGAGGTGGTCTTAAGGGCCCATTGTTTTATGGCTAATTGCGAGTTGGTGACCGACCTCGAACTAGCGAGTGAAGTCGAACCCGCGGGTGTACCACTTTCCGGCGTACATCTGGTTTTGGCCGATCTCCGAACAGGTCATGGTGGTGTAGCCCTCGGCCTCAAGATTCTTGAGGATCTGCGGCACTGCCTTCACTGAGGTCGGATGGATTTCGTGCATCAGCACAATCGCGCCGCGGCGGGCGTTCTTCTTCACAGAGTCGATATTGTGCTGGACGTTGCGGTACTTCCAGTCTTCGGTATCGACGTACCACAGCTGAACGCTCTGGCTCTGGGCGCCGACCGAGTCGTCGACGAGGTGATTGTGTGCGCCGTAGGGCGGGCGCATTGTCAGCGGTCGACGGCCCATATGCTTGGCCAGTTCGTCGGTCACTCCGATGATTTGCTGATCTAGTTTCGGTCCTTGGGCGACCTTCGTCAGGGGTGGGTGTGACCAGGAATGGCAGCCAAGTTCTTGCCCGGCGGCGGCGGTGTCTGCGCTGTATTTAGGGGCGGCATGAGAGCTGCGGCCGATATTAAAGAATGAGGCTGCGGCTTTGTTGGTGCGCAGGGTGGTCAATAGTTCCCCGTTGAGTTCCGGACTGGGCCCGTCGTCAAAGGACATGCAGATAGCTTTGAGTCGTGAACCGTCGGGGGCGCACACCGTGGCCGGACGGACTCCGGGGCCTGAGCGGGGTGCCAGCTGGGAGACGGGGCCGGGGCCCGGGTCGGCGGCGCGGGCTTTCTGCGGTTCGGGCAGGTTCGTGACCTGCTCGTACAGGGCGTCACCGTCGTAACGCTTGTTGCCGGATCCGTCGGGTCGCTTAATACTGTTTTTATCGAACGCAGCCGGGGTCATGACAGCAGCTTTAGCGGCGCGACCGAAGGGGGACAGGAATGGTTCAGCCGTGGCGGCGTCCATGGTGACCAGTTGCGGGCCTTGGGTGTTGTCAACCTTGGCGGCTGGGAAGAGCAGCTGTAGCTCGCCCTTGCGGGAGAACATGATGGCGGGTCCGTTACCGAACGGTCGCGGCTGTTCCTGTAAAAAGGTGTCGAGTCCTTGTGTGTCGAGGTTCTTAACCTTTGCGCCGGCAGTCTGAACCGCCTTGGAGAACTCGCCCCATTTCTCTGGGAGGATGAGGGCTGGCGAGGTGACTGCGCGGTCGCGGCTGGCGTCGTACCAGACCACGCTCGGGGCGGTATCTTTGCCGACGGTTCCGGTGAGAATAGCGCCGAGGACGGATGCTGCCGAGGCGAAAATCTTCCCGCGAATACTCAGCGTGCCTTTGTCCTGTAAATAGCTGTGTTCCCTCAGGATCTTATTGACCGCGATATCGATACCTTCAACTAGTCCTCTGGCGGGGCCGGGGACAGGGAACTGAACGTCGATCGGTGATTCGATTTTTGACATGTCCGCCATCGTGAATCCTTCGACCTTGTCGTTTAAGGTCGGCAGATCCTGAATAGCGGCCTCATGCGGGGCTGCGGTGGGCGAGGGGGAGCCTTTCGATGCTGACGAACCACCTTGACGGGACGTGGTGTCATTGGTGCATGCAGCGACCGCCGCGATCGTGGCGACCGAGAGAGCTCCGCTCGCGAGGACGGCCCGTCGGTTTGGGCCACCATCGGAATGCTCAGCGGACTGCCATGGGCGGCGTGGGCGGCGTGCTTCCACAGGTATATCTCCTCCTCGTCGTACAAGTGTTCAGTCGCGTGCTGAGGGAATTTCCATCCCCTCTCTTTACCTGGCTTTTACTTATACTCTTCGATCCTGATGGATTCGCCCTCTCGGCCCCAGGTTTTGATGTTGCACTCATCACATTTTAAGGCGGACCTGGTCACAATTCCGACGAGGTGTGCTTCGGTGTGGCGGCGAGTTGAATTGCGCCGCCACGCTACGCCGCCTCGCTGCGCCGCCACGCCATAAGGGGTGGTGACTAGGTCAAAACCCGGATGGGCATCAGATTCCAGCAAGCCAGGTGCCCGAAAGCCCACCCCTCAACTACGAAAGCAACCCGAGACTTTTGATCGCCTCCCGCTCATCCAGAACCTCCTGAAGCGTGTCCGCAAAGGCCTCAGATAGCTCAGGATCGGGCACCAACTCCGTGGCCACCTCCCAAGATCCGTTGACCGAACGGGCTGGTGCAGAGAACACAACCCCCTCGGGTACGCCATACCAGCCCTGGGATGGAAGGGCGACGCTGGTCGTGCTCGCCGTACCGCGAACCCAATCCCGGCAGTGCAACACCACCGCGTGCGCAGCGGACGCAGCCGACGAAGCGCCCAGTGCGTCGATGATGGTGGCACCCCGCTGCGCAACGTCCACGCGCAGTTCAGTGTGGGCCCAATGGGCATCCACGAGATCCCGAGCGGGCTGCGCGCCAATAGTGGCATGAGAAATATCGGGAACCTGCGATGCGGAATGGTTGCCCCAGACCACCACCCCGTCGACCTCACCTGGAAGAACGCCAACAGCTTCAGCGAGGCGAGCTACGGTGCGCTGATGGTCCAGCCGCATGAGAGCGGTGACCTGCGACGGAGCTAAATGCGGCGCATGTGCCGCGAGCACCAGAGCATTGGTGTTTGCCGGATTGCCCACCACAACCACCCGCACATCCGGGCGCGCCGCCGAAAGAGCCCGTCCTAGGTCGCGGAAAATCGCGCCATTAGCCTCAAGCAGATCCCGACGCTCCATACCCGGTCCGCGCGGACGAGACCCCACGCACATCACCAGATCGGTATCGCGCAGAGCCTCTTCAGGATCAGTGAACACCTGAATGTCTGACAGCACCGGCGATGCCAGATCGCTCAGCTCCATGGCAATCCCCTCGGCAGCCCGCTGCGCGGCAGGGATCTCCAAAAGATTCAAGCGAATCGGCACATCACCGCCGTGCACAGCACCGAGCGCGAGGTGCGACAACAACGAATAGCCGATGCGTCCGCTGGCCCCTGTCACTGTGATCGTGCGGGGGCGGTCGAAACCACCTGCGTGGTCAGCTGCCCTGTGGGTCGGGGTCATGAGAGGCCTCCATCGTGGCTGGCGAGGCGATTTCGCCGGAATCGGTCAATGGAACATCCAGCACCGGAATAGTGCCGGTTTCGGTCGGGCGGTACGGAGCGGTCATACGGGCAGGAGACAACAGCGAATCCAGATGGGCACGATCTAAAAGCCCCGCTTCAATGACCAGATCGGCAACGGGCCGACCGGTTTCCAATGCCCGTTCAGCGATCTCGGATGCTTTGGAGTATCCGATCACTGGAACCAGCGCGGTCACCACACCGATAGACGAATGCAAATAGTTCGCAAGCACATCGCGGTTGGCGGTAATACCCCGCACACACCGTTCAGAAAGTGTACGCATTGCCCGGGTCATCACCCGGGTCGATTCCAAAATGTTGAATGCGATAACCGGTTCAAAAGCATTCAGTTGTAACTGCCCAGCCTCCGCTGCGAACGTGACCGTGAGGTCATTGCCAATCACCTCGAACGCCACCTGGTTTACGACCTCGGGAATCACCGGGTTGACCTTGCCCGGCATAATCGAGCTGCCCGGCTGAGTAGCCGGAAGGTTAATCTCGTTCAACCCGGTGCGCGGGCCAGACGACAGCAAACGAAGATCATTGCAGATCTTTGAAATTTTGACCGCAATGCGCTTGAGCACCCCAGAGAACGTGACGAACGCGCCGGTGTCACTCGTCGCCTCCACCAGGTCATCCGCGAGCACAAAGTCGATCCCGGTTTCCTTCCTCAGCTCCGCGACCACTGCCGGGGCGTAGCGAGGATCGGTAGTAATCCCGGTGCCAATCGCCGTGGCACCCATATTGATTTCATGGAACAACCGTGCGGTCCGGGTCAGCCGTTCCACATCCTCATGGATAGTGGTGGCAAAACCGCGGAACTCTTGCCCGAGAGTCATCGGAACCGCATCCTGCATCTGGGTGCGGCCCACTTTCAGCACATCGGAAAACTCCTGCCCCTTGGCACGCAAATCAGCGATCAGGGTGTCCATCGCCTCGGCGAGCGCAGGGAACGACAACAAAATAGCTAGCCGCACCGCAGTCGGGTACACATCGTTGGTCGACTGTCCCAAATTCACATGGTTATTGGGATGCAGATATTCGTACTCACCTTTGCGATGCCCGAGTATCTCCAGCGCCCGATTCGCGATCACCTCGTTGGCATTCATATTCGTGCTGGTGCCAGCGCCACCTTGGATCACATCGACCACAAACTGGTCGTGCAAAGCGCCGCCTGCAATCTCTTGACACGCCTGTTCGATGGCTTCAGCCTGTGCGGTTTCGAGCACGCCAAGCTGCTGGTTGGCGCGGGCAGCAGCGAGCTTGACCAGGGCCAGCGCCCGAATCAGATGCGGAAAGTGCGACAGAGGAACATCGGTGATGCGGAAATTCTCCCGGGCCCGAAGGGTTTGAATGCCGTAGTAGACGTCGTCCGGGACTTCGCGGTCGCCAAGCAGGTCGTGCTCGGTGCGCAGATTACTCATGAACTCTTAGCTCCTGGGAATCGGTTTGTCGGCATCATCACCGACGTAGATCATGCTAACCCGCGTTTAAGTGTGATGGCTGGGTCGATCAACTTTTGGGGGTCAACAAAGAGCGGGCTCTGCGATGTCCATCGGCGCAGCGTAGAGCGCACCGCCGAAGTGTCTTTGGGTGCATCCGCCGCTAAAACGGGTCCGAGTGCCCACCCGCCACCGATAGCAATCAGCCCAATGGCGGTGAGCGGATCACCCGGTGATGGGGCACATTCGCGGGCCGCTAGGGCCACGTCACCGGGGAAATCACGAGTCTTGTCGGCGCCTATCCATTGGGCGGCATTGCGCCCGCGCACCACCACCGCGCCTATCCGTTGCACATTGTCGTCGTGACCGGCGGTGAAAACCTGAATCTCTCGGCCGAACAGCGTGGTGAATGCCGGGAGAGCAGCGGCAACCGGGAGCGTGCCCGGCTCGGAGGCGTGAGGCTCTGCGGTGCGGTTAGATTGCCCATGTGAGCTGTGGTGATGTCCGACGGTGTCGCCCATAGACATTGGCTCACAGGTCTCGTTCCCCTCCACCTCTTTTCTCTTCTCCTCTGCCGCTTTCCTCTCCGCTTCCGCCGCAGCGAGCAGATCGGCACCAGCCTGCCCTGAGGCGACCGCCCGGTTCCAGCGCCCTGCGCACCACTGCGCAGCGTCCCCAATCGCGAGCACGCGCCCGTGTGCGAGGACCTGACCGTTACCGTCAAGCACCCGCTGCAGGGAATCGGTCGCCACATGCGGGGTGAGTGCGATATCGGTGTCCGCTAGCCATGCGGTCGCTGGATGAGTTCCAATGGCCCACACCGTGGGTTGCGGGGACGTTTCGGTGTCCTCATGCGTAGACAGTTGGATTTTCACTCCAGAGTCGAGCGCCCAGGAGGTGGGAATAGCCCCGAGCGCGCCAAGATGGGAGGCGAGCAACGGCATCCGCCGGGTCACAATGGTGGCCGGTACGCCGTGGTGACGCGCGGCGGAAGCGGTTTCGAGGCCGATCCATCCGCCGCCATGGATGAGCACTCCTCGCCCAGCAGATGCGGCATCCTCAGCCCATTGCGCGCGCAACCGATTGGCATCCGACGGCCACCGAAGCGAAAGGCGATCCCCCCGAGTTGTGCGGTGATCACTGATCGGAGTGCGTGCAACAGCTCCCGTGGCAATCACTACCCACGACGCCGACATAATTCTCTGCCCTGAACCATCCCCGCCGTCATCGACGATCACCTGGATGGGCTCGGTCGCTCGATTCTTCCCGCCGGTTGACGAGGGTGGTGTGGCAGAAGAAGGCAGATGCAGACCAAGCGCCCGCGTCTTCGGGTGCAGCCTCAGGCGGCCCTGCTGGGCATACTCGGCGCTGAGCTGGAACTGTTCCATGAGCGACGGGGGAGTGTGAGCCGTCGGGGAGAGAATTGCGTCCGTTATCTGCGGCGCGCTCTGCGCTGAATAGGCCGCTCGCCCCGCTAAAAGAGACGGGCTCTGCACCGAACGGGGAGCGTCAGCTAACGACTGAGAAGTTGCCATCCTTTGTGGGTTGGGAAGCGGTTGGAGCAAGAGATCTTTGGTCACCGATCTCGGATCCGCGGCGAAGTTCTCGGCATCAGCAGCGTCAATGACTGTCACCCTGACGTGAGGTGATGTGCGCAGGAGGTGAGCAGCGAAGGCGAGCCCTGAAACGGATGCCCCGATCACCAGAACAGACGTGTGGGCGGAAGAAGTCACGTTCTCATTGTGCTAGGCCCGTCGCAGCCGTGCACGACTGCTGTCCAGCCGTGCACGATTGCTGTCCAGCCGTACACGATTGCTGTCCAGAGGTGCACGATTTGCTGTCCAGCCGTGCATGATCGGCGTTTCAGAGGTGTCTCAGAGTGTCTCAGCGATGTTTCAGTCAGTGATGATCGGTACCTCGGTCATGCATGATCGGTATCCCAGCGATAAAGAATGACTGGCTTTACCGTGCGCGATCATGGTCGTTGTCGGCGCGATCACCGCGGAGAACCCATCAACACGACATAGACGCCGTGATCCCTTTAGGATGCCGGAGTGACATCACGACGGGATCCCTTCACACTGCGCGCGGCTATTCAGCGTCAGCTTGTGCTCGTCGTCGCCCTGCCGCTGGCATTTTTGATCATCGTGTTCGGTGCATTCGGATTCGCAGCGGAGGCCGGGATTGCACTCGCCGTGCTGCTAGGAGCGCTCGCCGTGCTGCGGGCGGTTTTGCCTATCGGCTGGGTCGGGGCGCTTGCCGTGCGGACGCGGGCCGTAGACGTCGCAGTCTTGACAACGTTTGCTGTGGCACTGGTTTTGCTCGCTCTGTCAGCACCAAACCTCTGACGGAGCGCCGCAGTAAGACGCCGCGGTCAGCGGTGCGTACTCAACCCCTGTTCTCACGCAGGTCCTCCTATTCTAGGTCGCGTCGACCTGCGCAAATATGTCACCGGTTGGTGGTGACACGAGACGTACGCGTCCGTCATTGAGCTGATACACCCCGCCTGCGATCAGAAGCTGATGCCGCTGTGCCGTCTTAGACACGATTGACGATGACTGTGCGATGCTCAGCATTGTGGCCCGAACATGCTGGTCAATATCGGGAATAGCCGCGGCTGGTTCCACGATCGGTTCGCCGGGTTGTTCCAGATGAGGCCTGATGCGGTCGGTCAAGGTTCCGATGCGCCCAGGTGGTCGCGGCGCACCAGCCATCACGGCCCGAGTTGCGGCGAGTGCCCCGCACCCTTCATGACCGAGCACAAACACCAGGGGCACATGCAACACCGCGACGGCGAACTCAATGGACGCAAGCGATGAATCCCCGACCACCTGGCCCGCGTTGCGGATGACGAATAGATCGCCGAGCCCGTGGTCAAACGCGATTTCCACAGGAACTCGCGAATCTGAGCATCCGAGCACTGCGGCGAACGGCTCCTGCCCGGCCAAAAGCTCATCGCGACGGCCTGGATGCTGGTTCATGCGGACCGCTGCGTCCTCGGCAAAGCGTTGGTTCCCGTCGAGCAGCGCTTTCAGTGCGCGATGAGGTCCGGGATGGGAGGCGGCAATCCGATGCGGCACGAGGTCTCCTGGGGCGGTTGGGGAATGTGACCCATCGTAGGGTCGATGGACTCTCGCACGGCGAGCGGTCCGTATGTCACGATCGAGGCGTGAACAGCGAGAGCCAGCGACTTCACGCGATCTTCAATCATGCGATCCGGACAGGTGAGCTTATGCTCGCCAATGGAGCGTCGGCTGCTGACGTCACCGCGTCGATACTGCGTATTGTGACGGCCTCGGGGATCAGAGACGTGTCGGCCACCGTGACGTTCACGGAAATATCGCTGTCCCATCTGCCCGGGCCCTATGCGGTTCCCTTCACCCGGATGCGGGTGGTAGAGGCACGAACCCAAGATTTCGGGCGCTTAGACGCCTTGGAGAACGCTACCCAGCGCTATTGCACCGGTGAGATTTCGCTCTCAGAAGCGGTGGAAGAACTTGAGGCAATTCAGCAGCGTCGGCAGGGATACCCTCGCTGGCTAGTTTTGTCCGCGTGGGGCTTGATGGGAGGATCAGCCGCCCTGGGACTGGGCAGTGGCACCTTGGTTGCGGTCGCGGCGGCGATTTCCGCCATGGTGCTGACCGTGATGATCGAGATGCTGGGGTCACGGCGGGTTCCCGATTTTTACATTCAGGTGTGCGGTGGTTTCGTGGCCACCATCGCTGCGATTGTGGTGCAGTTCGTCGACCCGGGCGTCAACTCCTCACTGGTCGTGATTTCCTGCCTGATTGTACTGCTCGCGGGCCTGACCTCGATTGGCGCGGTGCAAGACGCCATCACCGGATGGTATCTGACTGCGAACGGACGAATCCTAGAGACGGTGTTACTCACCCTGGGATTGGTCGTCGGGGTGCAAGGCGGAATTCTGCTGGCCGACCGGTTTGGGTCGGATATCTCGGTGTCGACGTCGATGCCGGTAACCCTCGCGTCGTTCACCGTGTTGCTGATAGCGAACTCTTTGATCGGTTTGGGCTATGCGGTGGGAACTCATATGCCAGCCCGGGTCCTTCCGGCGGCGGTTGCCACGTCAGCTGTGGCGGGCGCCATCACGGTGGGTTTAGAAGTCGCCGGGGTGCAGCGAACCTGGGCGGCGGGCTTTGCATCCTGCGCGGTGGGCCTTGCCGCGGTCATATTTGGGCGCAGGCTGCGCACCCCGGCGCTGTTGTTCGTGATGTGCGGGGTGGTGCCGTTGGTGCCCGGTTCGGTGATTTACCGCGGTTTGTTCGGGCTGCAAAACGATCCTGACCAGGGAATGCTGGATCTTCTGACCGCGGCGGGGATTGCCATAGCGCTCGCCGCGGGCGCCGTTTTTGGTCAATTTGTGGCCACAGCGCTCAGTTGGCGGATAGCTCGAGCCGGTAGCGCATTCATGCCCGTGATCTCCGCGCCGTTCTCCACTGTGCGTCGTCGTCGGCGCGCAACTTCGATGGGACGACGCTGGAATCGCAGACAGACGGGACCGAGCGTGGATACGATGACGACCACCAAGCCGTCCGATCTCACGTAACCCTAGGAGTCAATATGGACACCCTTGTCGCAACCGGGTGCTACACCACCGCGACCGGAGGCCGCGGTAAAGGGATCGGCTTGTGGAAGCTCGATTCTGATGCCCTCGCGTTGAGATTGCTCGGGTACGTGGAGGCGGACTCTCCTTCGTTTTTGGCGTGGCATCCCACCCTGCCGGTTCTGTACGCGGTACACGAAACCGCTCCGACGCAGGTCAGCGCGTTCCGGCTGGTCGGAGAGGACAGCGATACGCCCAGCTTGGAATCCACAGGGACGCTGACCCTCAGCGGCGAGGGGGGCTGCCACATTGTGGTGGGTCCGCGCGCGCAGACAGTGATCATCTCTGAATACACCTCCGGAATGGTGGAGACCATTTCCCTCACGGAGGATGGTTCCCTCGGCGACGTGATCGACGTTGACGATCACCATTCCTACGGGCGTACCCGCACGCCGCACCCGCACCAGTGCATTCTGATGCCCGGCACCGGCGACAAACGGTTCCTAGTCAGCGACCTGGGACTTGACCGCCTGTTCAGTTACGAACAGGCCGGGGACGGTCACATCGAGATGACCGGTGAAATCGTCCTGGAACGGGGGAGCGGGCCGCGTCATGTCGCTGCGGACCACGAGAGTGGGAACCTGTATGTTGCATGCGAGCTGGATGGCACGCTCGTGACTGTTCGGCGTGATGTGGAGCACGTGTCGGAGGCTGTGTGGCCGCGGGTGGAACCAACCTATTCGGTGGTCTCGCGCATCCCGGCGTCCAGTGTGAGCGGCCCGAATGCTGTCTCCCACATTCAAGTGTCCCAGCGTGAAAACTTTGTGCTGGTCGCTAATCGGGGCCCGGATTCGCTCAGCGCGTTCTCGCTCGGCGGTATGATCCCCGAACATGTGAGCGAAATCGGGGTTGGAGCTTCCCCGCGCCATTTCGCGCATGTCGAGGACCTCGTGCTGGTCGCGGCCCAGGAGGCCGACCGTATTGACCTCGTCCGCTGGTCTCGTGACGGCGAGTTGGAAATCGCTGCCGACCCGGTACCCAGCCCATCTGTGACCTGTATCGCGCCCAAGCTCCGGGCGTGAGTGCATATCCACCTCGGAGGATTACCCCGTGAACACCAGCCCTTCTCCCATCTTTACGGAGGCCCCTGACCGCGTAGATGCCGCGGCCCGGGTGAGTGATCAGTTCGTTGAGGTGTTCGGGTACAGCCCGGACGGGGTGTGGTCGGCGCCGGGCCGCGTCAACATTATTGGAGAGCACGTCGACTATCAGGACGGCCTGTGCTTGCCGATGGCGATCGAACATCGCTGTTTTGTGGCTGCAGCCCGCACCCCCGCCGATGTGGTGCGTCTGCGCAGTGTGCAAAGCGATGAGGTCTTTGAAGGGAACTTCCGCGACCTGGCTCCGGGCGAAGTCCCGGGCTGGGCCGCCTATGTTGCCGGTGTGCTGTGGGCGGTTCGCCCCTATATGGCGGGCTCTCAGCCCGGCGGCGTGGACATCCTGGTCGATGGTTATGTTCCGCTGGGTTCGGGTTTGTCCTCCTCGGCGTCCCTGGAATGCTCAGTAGTGACCACCGTGGATTCGCTGCTCAGCCTCGGCATGAGCGACGCGGAGAAGATCCGCGCCGCTATTCGTGCGGAGACCGAATTCGCGGGCGCGTCCACGGGTGGTTTGGATCAGTCGGCGTCTGTTCTGTGTACCGAGGGGCACGCGATTGTTCTGGACTGTCGCGATATCAGCACCCGGTCGGTGCCCTGGGATCTGGGGCGGCAAGGTCTTGCGCTGCTGGTGATCGACACTAAGGCCGAGCACTCCCATGTTGACGGTGAGTATGTTGCGCGCCGCCGCGATAGTGAGGCTGCGGCTAAGGCGTTGGGTGTGGCAACTCTGCGCGAGGTCCAGGCGGCTGATCTGGACTCGCTGCTGCCTCGCATTGAGGATGAGACCGTGCGTCGTCGGGCCCGACACGTGGTTACCGAGATTCAGCGGGTCCGTGATTTCGCGGACCTATTGAACGCGGGCACGGTGCGGGCTCACGTGGACGCTCTCGGCGCCCTGATGAACGCCTCGCACAACTCTCTGCGCGACGACTACGAGGTGACCTGCAAGGAACTCGATCTGGCGGTGGACACGGCCCGCAGTGCGGGCGCTTATGGTGCCCGGATGACCGGCGGCGGGTTCGGTGGCAGCGCCATCGCTTTGGTGGAGGAGGACAAGGTCCAGGAAACTGCTCAGGCGATTGCTGACGCTTTTGCTGCGCAGGGTTTGCGTGCTCCGCAGTTCATCGTCTCGATTGCGGCTGACGGCGCCGGTCAGGACCGCTGAGCCGGTGGCCTTTCAGCACCGCTGAACTGCTGGCCTGCAGAGACGCTGAGCTTGAGCTAGCGACCGACCAGGACCGCTAACGTCTTGACTGGACGCGAGACACCGTCATTGATGGCGCCTCGCGTCCAGTTTTTTTGTGTGTGCCGGGGCGCTTTTGTCTCTGTGTCCTCGGCGCGAGCTCACGATGTATCCGTGGTGGGTACACACATGTCTTACGATCCTTTACCGGCCCTGTCCGTCAGTAGTGACACCCGGTTGTATGCCGATATCAGGTTCGCTACGCCGCTATCCAGCGATCTATTCCGCGTAGGAGCCGCTGTTTCACCTCGTCTTCGGCGCGCGATGCGAGCACCGAGGAGCGGGCGAGATCTGCGAGTTCCCGGTCGGTAAATCCGAGTCGCCGCGCGGTCTCATACTGGTCCAGCAAACGAGTGCCAAACAGCAGGGGGTCATCCGCGCCGAGAGCAACCCGGGCCCCCGCTGACACCAGGTGGCGCAGGGGGACCTCATTCTCGTGACGGTACACACCGAGCGACACATTGGATCCTGGACAGACTTCGAGGGCGACGCCAGCCTGCACAATGTCGTCGAGCAGGCGGGGATCTTCGCTCGCACGCACCCCGTGACCGAGCCGGTCAGGACGCAAACTATTCAGCACTTCGCGAATATGCTCCGGACCGAGCAGCTCTCCGCCGTGAGGAACCAGGGCCAATCCCGCTCGGGACGCAATTTTGAACGCGGGTCCAAACTCCGACGTCACCCCGCGGCGTTCGTCGTTGGACAGGCCGAACGCCACCACTCGTCCCGCATGTTTGGCGGCTAGGCGGGCCAGCACCCGGGCATCTAAAGGGTGACGGGTCCGGGAGGCGGCAACGATAACCCCGATGCTGACCCCGGTGTCCTTCTCCGCCTGAGCAGCCTCATCGAGCACGATCTCCAAGGCTGGTGTAATGCCGCCGACAAACGGCGCGTAACTGGTCGGGTCAACCTGGATTTCCAGGCGCCCAGAGCCCTCTTGGGCATCATCTTGGGCGGCTTCGCGCACAATACGTCGCATCGCGGATTCATCGCGGACGACCGCCCGTGCGGCATCGTAATGCCGTTGGAAGCGAAACCAGCCACGGGCAGTAGGCTCAAGACGCAGGGGATCTTCATCGTCGAGCCCACGCATCAGCCGAATACGGTGCTGATGCGCAAGCTCGTACAGGGTGTCCCTGCGCATCGAGCCGGTGAAATGCAGATGCAAATGCGCTTTGGGAAGGTCCCGCAAATCACGAGGCACGAGCCGCGCCTTAGCGGGCGAGCAAACGCTGAACGCGCTCGATTCCCTCGACGAGATCATCGTCGGCTAGGGCGTAGGAAAACCGCAGGTGGCCCGGTGCACCGAATGCTTCGCCCGGCACGGCCGCGACTTCGGCCTCGTCCAAAATCAGTTCAGCCAGCTCAGCGGAGGTTGAGACGCGGTGACCGGCGATTTCAGTGCCCAAAGCAGCTGAGACATCCGGGAAGGCGTAAAACGCGCCTTGCGGAGTGGGAACGTTGAATTGAGGAATCTCCGACAGCATCTGGATGATCGTGCGGCGCCTGCGGTCAAACGCTTCTCGCATCCGGGTGACCTCATCCATCTCGCCGGTCAGTGCGGCAATTGCGGCTCTCTGGGCCACATTGCACGTGTTGGAGGTCAGATGGGACTGAAGGTTTGAGGCGGCTTTCACCACATCAGCAGGCCCGATCAGCCATCCCACGCGCCAACCGGTCATCGCGAACGTCTTGGCGACACCGTTGAGCAGGACACAGTGATCAGCAAGTTCCGGAACAGCGTCGAGGACGGAGGTGAACACCGCCCCGTCATAGGTCAGGTGTTGATAGATTTCGTCGGAAATCACCCACACGTTGTGCTCAAGGGCCCAGCGTCCAATGTCCTTGATTAACTCGGGGCTGGCGACAGCACCGGTCGGGTTTGACGGCGAACACAGCACAAGCGCCTTGGTCGCGGGGGTGCGGGCGGCTTCAAGCTGTTCGATCGTGGGGAGGTATCCCTGGTCAACTCCGGAAAACACTTCAACCACCCGGGCGCCGGTGAGCTGGATGGCCTCGGGGTACGTGGTCCAGTACGGTGCGGGCAGAATAACCTCGTCGCCCGGATCTAAAAGAGTCTGAAACGCCTGGTATACAGCCTGTTTGCCGCCGTTGGTGACAAGCACCTGGGACGGTTCAACCTCAATGTGGTCGTAGCGCTTCGTCGCGTCGGCAATGGCCTGGCGCAGCTCGGGCAGGCCCGCGCACGGCGTATAGCGGTGGTTGCGGGTATCGGCGCAGGCTTCCTGGGCCGCCGCCACGATGTGTGCCGGAGTGGGGAAGTCGGGTTCACCCGCACCGAAACCGATAACCGGTCGGCCTTCTGCTTTAAGTCGTTTCGCTTTGGCATCCACGACCAGCGTGGCTGATTCCGAAATGGATCCGATGAGATGGGATATACGGGCGCGGGTGTTGTCGGTCACGACACCTATCGTGGCAGATGGCAGCTGGGATGTCATAGGAATCTGAGATTGGCGTATGCGGGTGCTGTAAGAACTAGGCGGCATGCAGACGGGGAATCACCCGGGCCTAAGAACTCAGTCCTCGAGATCGGTGTTCAAGATAGGTGCTCGGGATCTGTGCAGCGCATTTGAAGCCTCACAATGCGCTCTGGATGTGAGGTCGCTCAATCCGATTCGACCGAACGGCCCGCTGACCCTATGATGGACCTCGGTCTGTCCCTCGGTTATGAGGGCAACTGTTTAGGGTAGTGGCGCAATTGGTAGCGCAGCGGTCTCCAAAACCGCAGGTTGCAGGTTCGAGTCCTGTCTACCCTGCTCCGTCCCCCCGGATCCACCGAGGGGAGGCACGATGACGCGACGAGAACGGAACGCGAGGAACGTGAACTCAGCGCAGAAGCCGGCTAAGCCCGGCTCAGGCGAGCCCGCTACGCGGGGTCGGGGAAACCCGTTCCTGGCGATCGGGCTGTTTGTGCGTCAGGTCATCGCCGAACTGAAAAAGGTTGTCACCCCGACGAAGCAGGAACTGTGGTCGTATTCGATCACCGTGCTGCTGTTTGTGATCGTGATGATCCTGATCGTGTTCGGACTCGACATCGTGTTCGGCTGGCTTGCACGCGTAACTTTTGCGGGGTCTGCCGCCGGCTGAGCCGGACGCATGCACCAGTGGCGCAGGGCTGAACCCTGACCACCACCCCTACGTCGGATACGAAAGCAGGTTGCACGGTGAGTGACGAGAAGTCGGAGGAGATCCTCGACCACGATGTCGAGGCCGACGAAATGCCTAAGGCCCCCGCTGCGGCCGATGATCACAACGAATCAGCTGACGACACCGTTAACGCCGAATCGGCTGACGCCGTGGATAGCGCCGACGAGACTGCGGACCAGGCTGAGGCCGAAGATTCCGGTTCCCACCTGCCTGAAGAGGAAGATCCGGCTGCCCTTCTGCGCCGTAAGCTGCGCAGCGCGCCGGGCGAATGGTATGTCGTACATTCCTATTCGGGGCACGAAAACCGGGTGAAGAACCAGCTCACCACCCGCATCGAAACCCAGTCCATGGAGGATTACATCTTCCAGGTTGAGGTTCCGATGGAGGATGCCGTCGAGATTAAGAACGGCCAGAAGAAAATGGTGCGCCGGGTACGAGTTCCCGGTTACGTGCTGGTTCGCATGGAGCTGACCGATGAGTCCTGGGGCTGTGTGCGGCACACCCCGGGTGTGACCGGATTCGTGGGCAATAGCCATCAGCCGGTCCCGCTTAGCTTCGATGAGATTTACCAGATGCTGTTGCCGATGATTGAACTGTCGGAACGGCCCACCTCCAAGAAGTCTTCTAAGCCGGAGAAGGTTCCCGCCTTTGAAGTAGGCGAGTCTGTCACCGTCATGGAAGGGCCGTTTGAAACCATGCCGGCCACTATCGCCGAAATCGATGGCGAACACCAAAAGCTCCGGGTTCTTGTGTCCATCTTTGGGCGTGAGACCCCGGTTGAGCTCGCGTTTAACCAGGTCGCCAAGATCTGAGCCGCGGGCTTATCCCGCACCGTTCCGCTGAGCGGGACGCGTCGGGTTGCAGTGGGAGGGGCGTCACCGCCCTGCCCGGACCACGACACACAAGGAAGAGCTATGCCTCCTAAGAAGAAGGTCGCGAGCCTCATCAAGCTCCAGATCAACGCGGGTGCTGCAACGCCCGCCCCGCCGATCGGCCCGGCACTCGGCGCCGCCGGCGTGAACATCATGGAGTTCTGCAAGGCGTACAACGCGGCAACCGAGTCGCAGCGCGGCTCCGTCATCCCCGTTGAAATCACGGTGTACGAGGACCGCTCGTTCACCTTCATCACCAAGACCCCGCCGGCTGCCGAGCTGATCAAGAAGGCCGCCGGACTGGATAAGGGTTCGTCTACCCCGCACAGCGTCAAGGTCGGTTCGATCACGATGGCTCAGTGCAAAGAGATCGCGGAAACTAAGATGCCCGATCTCAACGCGAACGATATCGACGCGGCAGCCAAGATTGTGGCCGGAACCGCGAAGTCCATGGGCATCACGGTGGAGGGCTGAGACAGATGGCATTTCGTAGCAAGGGTTACAAGGACGCTGCCGCAAAGATCGAGGCCGGGCGGTTCTACGCTCCTCTCGACGCCGTACGTCTGGCCCAGAAGACCTCCCCGGCTAAGTTCGACGCCTCTGTTGAGGTTGCGATGTGCCTGGGCGTGGATCCCCGCAAGGCCGACCAGATGGTGCGCGGTACCGTCAACCTGCCGAACGGCACCGGTAAGACCGCCCGCGTGATCGTGTTCGCCACCGGCCCGCAGGCCGAGGCCGCAGTGGAAGCTGGCGCCGACGAGGTTGGCTCTGACGAGCTGATCGCGAAGGTCGCAGGCGGCTGGACCGACTTCGATGCCGCTGTCGCCACCCCGAACCTGATGGGCAAGGTTGGCAAGCTGGGCCGCGTGCTTGGCCCCCGCGGCCTCATGCCGAACCCCAAGACCGGCACCGTCACCATGGACACCGCTAAGGCTGTGGCTGACATCAAGGGTGGCAAGATCGAGTTCCGCACCGACCGCGCCGCGAACCTGCACTTCATCATCGGTAAGACCTCATTCACCGATCAGCAGCTCATGGAGAACTACGTGGCGGCGCTGGAGGAGATCCTGCGTCTGAAGCCGTCCTCCTCCAAGGGTCGTTACATCACGAAGATCACCGTGTCCACCACCATGGGCCCGGGCATCCCGGTCGACGTGAACCGTACTCGTAACCTCACCGAGGGCGAGGACGCCTGAGCTTCATCGCTCGCTGATTGAGGCTCAACGCTGACATCGCACAGGCCCCTGATCCACAACGGATCGGGGGCCTGTGCTTATATCGGATCCTGTTGACAACGGGCCCTGCATACAACCGGCCCTGTTGACAGCGGGTCCTGCATACGGCGGGTCCCGTTGACCATGGACCCTGCGTACAACGGACCCTATTGGGACGGGCTGAACACGCGAATTCATCGGCAGACAGTCACCGCGATAGGGACGCGACGGAAGATCGAGCGGTTAGCAACTAACCCGAGCGCATAAAGAAGCGGGCGCGGTGTGTGTTCACACCGCGCCCGCCCCTCACTGACGACTAATTCATCAGTTCTTAGCCTTTGGCTTGTCCTTCTTGGAGGACTTAGGAGCTGAGGCCTGCTTCTTGGTGAAGCCAACCTCGCCCTCATAGGCGTCGTAAATGATTTCCTTCAGTTCTGACACGAGCGGCTGCTTCGGATTCGCGGGGGTGCACTGATCCTCGAAGGCGCGATCAGCCAGCTGATCCACCACCCGGTCCAAATGAGCCTTGTCCACGCCGTTGGCCTTCAGCGAGGTCTCGATACCGAGGTCGTGAGCGAGCTTATAGATCTCGTCGATGAGGGACTGAACGCCCTCCTCCACGGTGTTGGCCTTGAAGCCCATGTAGCGGGCGAACTCTGCCAGATCCTTGTCAGCGCGGTAGGACTCGTACTTCGGGAAGATCGAGTGCTTGTACGGCTTCTGCGCGTTGTAGTGGACGACATGCGGCAGGAAGATCGCGTTGGTGCGTCCGTGAGCGAGATTGAACTCCGCACCGCACTTGTGCGAGAGCGAGTGCACAATGCCCAAAAAGGCGTTCGCGAATGCCATACCGGCCATCGCCGATGCGTTGTGCATCTTCTCCTTGGCGTCCATGTCCTTATCCAGAACCGCAGCGCGCAGGTTCTCGAAGATGAGCTGTGCGGCCCGCATCGACAGACCACGGGTGTAGTCGCTGGCCATGACCGATACGTAGGACTCGATAGCGTGGGTCAGCGCATCCAAGCCGGAATCGGCGGCAGTCCTCGGCGGAACCGTGTCGACGAACTGGGCGTCCACGATGGCGACATTCGGGGTGATGGCGTAGTCGGCCAGCGGATACTTCACATGCGTTTCGGCGTCGGTGATCACGGCGAACGGCGTGCACTCCGAACCGGTTCCCGAGGTGGTCGGGATCGCGACGAACTGGGCTTTCTCGCCGAGCTTGGGGAAACGGTAGGTACGTTTGCGGATATCCATGAACTTCTGCTTCATGCCGAAGTATGAGGATTCGGGCTGCTCGTAGAACAGCCACATGCCCTTGGCTGCGTCCATGGCAGAGCCGCCACCCAGCGCGATAATGCAGTCGGGCTTAAACTCGTTCATGAGCTGAGCGCCCTTGAACACGGTGGTTGACGTCGGGTTCGGTTCCACCTCGGAGAAAATCGTCCACGCGATCTCGTTCTTGCGCTTCTTCAGGTGGTGGATCAAAACATCCACGTAATTGAACTGCACCATGCCGGGATCGGTGACGATAAATACGCGCTCAATCGCGGGCATCTTTTGCAGGTACTGCACGGAGTAGCGCTCGAAATAGGTCTTCGGTGGGATCTTGAACCACTGCATGTTGTTACGCCGTTCTGCGATGCGCTTTATGTTAATGAGGTCCACGGCGCTGACGTTGTGGGATACCGAGTTGTGGCCGTAGGAACCGCAGCCCAGGGTCAGCGAGGGGACGAGACCGTTGTAGACGTCGCCGATACCGCCGAGTGCGCTCGGTGCATTGCATATGATGCGGCAGGCTTTCATCGCCAAACCGAAGGCGAGTTCGACTTCGCGGTCGGTGGTGTGGATGACAGCGGTGTGTCCGAGACCGCCGTAATTGAGCATCTGGCGTGCGAACTCGAATCCTTCATCTTGGCTGGACACGGTGGTCATCGCGAGAACCGGGCAGAGCTTTTCATGAGACAGCGGGTCCTGGGGGCCTACGCTCTCGATGGGGGCGATCAGCAGTTTGGTGTCGGCAGGAACCTCGATCCCTGCCTGCTGGGCAATCCACTGGGCGGTGTGTCCAACCACGACGGGGCTAATGCCGCCGCCTTCGGTGACCATGTACGCCTCAAGCTTCTTCTTTTCCTCGGGGCTGAGGACGTAACCGCCGTAGGCCGCGAACTCTGCGAGCACGGCGTCTGCGATTTCCTGATCGATGATGATTCCCTGCTCGGAGGCGCAGATCATGCCGTTGTCGAAGGTCTTGGAGATGAGTAGATCGTTGACGGCACGCTGAATCTTGGCGGTCTTCTCAATGTAGACCGGCACGTTGCCGGGGCCCACGCCGAGGGCAGGCTTTCCGGTGGAGTAGGCCGACTGCACCATTCCGGAACCGCCGGTGGCCAGCACCAAGGCGATGGACGGGTGGTTCATCAGCAGCTTGGTGGCTTCCAGCGAGGGCTGGCTGATCCACTGGATGCAGTGTTCGGGGGCTCCTGCTGCGCGTGCGGCTTCATACATCACTTCGGCCGCGCGGGTGGAGCACTGCTGGGCGCTGGGGTGAAAAGCGAACACTATCGGGTTGCGTGTCTTCAGTGCGATTAGACACTTGAACATCACGGTCGAGGTCGGGTTGGTGACCGGGGTTACACCCGCAACCACGCCCACGGGCTCTGCGATCTCCGTAATGCCCTGCTGCTTGTCCTCAGCGATGACGCCGACGGTGCGGTTGTACTTAACGGAGTTCCAAATGTATTCGGTCGCGAAAACGTTCTTAACGCATTTATCTTCGTACAGACCGCGTCCGGTTTCGTCGACGGCGAGTCTGGCCAACTGCATATGCTGGTCGACGCCGGCGAGCGCCATGGCGTGCACGATAGCGTCGATTCGCTCCTGATCGAAAGAATCGAAGGCTTGCAGGGCCGTGCTGGCGCGGCTTGCTAGCTCATCGATGACGGCTGCGACGTCGGGGGAATCGGGCATCTGGGTGGCTGATGGGGTCATGTCCTTGCCTCGTGCTCGGTGGATGACGCGCTGTCAGTGGCGTCGAGCCTCACGCTACGGATGGGGAGCGGGACCGGCAACGGCGCGTTGCCTTAGTGACGTGTCTCGGTGTGATGGCGGATTAAATATTGAAAAACCGCAGGTCAAGACGGGTTCATTGGGGTATTTGGGATGCTGCTGGGTGAGGTCTGGGCGGGGACTGATCGAGGTGGTGAGTGGCGCGGTCGGGCGCTGACCGCACTGTAAGACGGGGCGAAGGTCCCGTCCCTGCCAGGGGTTTTGATGGTCAAATAGATCCTGGGTGCGAAGAACCGTGAACCAGGAGCGCCCCCTAATGGTGGTGTTGTGGTGTCCGGGTGGGTGCGACGCGGGACAACGGTCCCCGGCTTGTCCTGATGTGACCGACCTCGCCACGTTGATGTGAGGCAGCTCGCCCGCCGCGTCGTAGCGGCACTCTCGGTGCCTGTCGTACCCTGTAATCACCGAAGACCGCCGGTCGTTATCTCCGCCCATCGGAGATGACTGAAGGTTCCCGAACGGGACGGCCTGCGCAGGTGTGAGAAGTTCTTGAAGGCTTTGCTATGTGCAGAGCTATGTTCGAGCCTCGACGCCTGCGTCGGGGCTTTTTCCGTATCTGGCCCTCAGACCGGCAGCCGACCTCTGGAAGGAGGGCCATGGCGAGGCCTGACAAGGCAGCTGCCGTTGCCGAACTCGCGGAATTGTTCCGTGAGTCGAATGCGGCCGTGCTGACCGAGTACCGCGGGCTCAGCGTGCAGAAGCTCAAGGAGCTTCGTCGTGCACTCGGAGCCGATACCACCTACGCCGTGGTGAAGAACACGCTGACCGAGATTGCGGCGAAGGATGCCGGCATCGATGCCTTTGAAGGCAAGTTGCAGGGTCCCACCGCTATCGCGTTCATCAAGGGCGAGCCGGTGCAGCCGGCCAAGGTCCTGCGTGACTTCGCCAAGGACAACCCCCAACTGGTCATCAAGTCCGGTTACTTCGAGGGCAAGGCCCTCTCGGAAGATGACGTGAAGAAGCTGGCGGACCTCGAGTCCCGCGAGGTTCTTTTGGCCAAGACCGCTGGCGCCCTCAAGGCGTCCATGTCCAAGGCCGTATTTGTTCTCGCGGCGCCACTGTCGAAGACTGTGCGCACCGTGGACGCGCTGCGCGCCAAGCAGGAGGGCTGAGGTCGCGCCTGCGGGCTCGACGTCAGTTCATCTACCACCCCCGGAATCCGGCGCGAGTGCGCGCCACCAAGCAGGAAGGACTTGCCATCATGGCGAAGCTCAGCAACGAAGAGCTCATCGAAGCTTTCAAGGAAATGACCCTCATCGAGCTCTCTGAGTTCGTGAAGCAGTTCGAAGAGGTCTTCGACGTGACCGCTGCTGCCCCCGTTGCAGTGGCTGCTGCCGGTGCCGCCGGTGACGACTCCGCCGCCGCCGAGGAAGAGAAGGACGAGTTCGACGTCGTCCTCGAGTCCGTTGGCTCGGCCAAGATCGCCGTCATCAAAGAGGTCCGTGCGCTCACCTCGCTCGGTCTGAAGGAAGCCAAGGAGCTGGTTGACAACGCTCCGAAGCCGGTCCTGGAGAAGGTTGCCAAGGACGCTGCCGAGAAGGCCAAGGAGCAGCTTGAGGGCGCTGGCGCTACCGTCACCCTGAAGTGATTTGACGCCGTCGATACGGCGGCATTGCGTCGGAGAATATGACGCTTAAAGGGGCCATCCCGCGATATGCGGGACGGCCCCTTTTTTATGTGTCGGCCCCTTCGTTATGCCTCGGCGCCTTTGTTATGTGTCAGATTTCTGCTGGGGGTCGACCCTTTTTGTGGGTCGACTCAGCCTCGCAGGTGGTGTCTCAGCCAGCGCGGGTGGCGGCGGCTCCTCCGGTCGCAGCGACCTGAATTGCCTCTCGACGTGTGCAATCTGCGTCAGAGGGGTCGCGCCGGACAGCTCGCACGGCGGGGCGAGCGCCGTCCTTAGCGGCCTGCATCCAGCGTTCAAAGAAGGCCCCGCCCGGGGCACACTGGGCGCGCAAGGGCAGTTCTCCGGTTCCAATCTCTAGATCCAGCACCTCAGTGCGCGGTGCGGGGGTAACGCGCGATGCCTCGCCGGCAGGGGTGGAGAAAGCGGCCGCTAGTTCACCGAATACTCGCCCGGATTCTTTGACTTTGCCGTTGGCGTCGAAGAGGCCAAGGGTGTGCTCGAGCGGGGGGAAATCGGCGAGGTCGGTGGAGACGTCGTGCGAGCACCACCAGGTGATGCCCCACAGGTTGGTGCAGTCCAGGGAGGTGGTGACGGTGTCGTGGATGAATCCAGGGACGTCGTCGATATCGAGCACGTTCAGCGGGGCGCCGACTTCTTGCAGCCACACTGGGCGGCTGGGATCGGTCTGGAATCCGCGGGCGAGTTCGAGGAAGTATTCGGCGTGGTGGGAGGTTTCAAACGAGCGGGCACCATATCGTTGCGCGGTGCCGTTAAAAACCCAAGAGTGCACCACGGTGGCGTCACCGAGTTGCGCCGAGTGGGTGGGTGTGAATGGATGAGCATCCAAATGCCAGGCGGCGTCGTAGGAAGCCAGGGTGTGTAGGCCCTCAGGGTGGGCTTCGCGGCAGGCAGAGAGCATGGTGCGGGTCCACTGTTCGGCCCCGGCGACGCTGACGCGGTCGGGGTCGGGGTGGGGGTCTCCCGAGAACTGGTTGATTTCGTTGCCGAGGGTTGTGCCCAGGAAGTTGGGGGCGTCCGCCAGGCGCTCGGTGAGTCGGCGAACCAGCTCGGCGGTGGAGGTGACGACCTCTGTATCGCTAAACATGTTTCGGCGATGCCAGGTGGTGAGCCAGGACGGTACGAAGTCAAAGCTGGATAGGTGTCCTTGGAGAGCATCGACGGTGGCGTCGAGTCCCACCTCGGCAGCAGCGTCGACTACCGAACGCACCTGGTCCAGGGCCGCGGACCGGATAAGTGTGCGGTTGGGCTGGAGGATAGGCCACAGCGGGAAAAGTCGGATGTGGTCGAGCCCGAGCTCAGCAATCGCGGTGAGATCGGCGCGGACCGAGTCGAGGTCCAGGTCGAGCCAATGATGAAACCAACCCTCGCGAGGTGTGTAGTTCACTCCAAAACGTGGCCCGGAAATGCGCTGGGCCGCGGGGGTGTGCGTGGCGGTGGGTACCGTCGCGCGGGGGAAGTCGTCGGCCATCACGGCTCCTTCGATGGATGGAATTGACAAAAGTAGCGGCGCATAGATCGACTGAGGTCTCCTGGTCGTCGTATGGTGCCGCTTCTGAATGAGCCTACTTTATCGTTAAAGCTAGAGCCAGTGATATTGGCGGGACCATGCATTGTCAGACTGCGATGTCTGACATGTGACAGGCTTATCTTCCAGGAGTCGTCCGCATATGGTGCGCGCGGTGTGCTCGATGCGCTCTTACGGGCCTAAACTCCTGTGAATCAATCACCATCGACCGACGGATACCAGATCGACCAAAATGTGTAGCCGGTGTGAGAGATCGTTGCCTTCCCGTACGGAGATGGCAGCGCGCATGGAAATCGCCCGGATCGAACCGGACAGAGATGACAGAGATGGTCGGACGGACGGAGATGGTCGATCACATAAGAGATGTAGGTGCGAGGGAGCCCGATAATGAGGAACCGAGGGTTAGATGTCTAAGTCAGGATTTGAGCCTGCGACAACGAAACCGTCGCGGGCAGCAGAGGTCACGGAAAAACAGGCAGTGACAACGCAAGAAATAACAGCCAAAGCAGCAACGGCAGACGTAGCAACCACAAAAGCAGTGACATCACACGACGACGTAGCAGACAGAGAAACAACGCATACCTCAACGACGACAACACAAGCCCCGCACACTCAGGTCCTCACGGGTGAGGATGGGGCGGCACAAACAGCCGGACCAACCGATACCGGCAGTAACACCGGAACCAAACGAGGACGACGCGCGGGCCGCACCACCATTGCCGAAATCGCCCGCGTCGCCGGAGTGACGCCCACCGCGGTATCCATGGCGGTCAATGGCCGGTCAGGGGTATCGGATGCTACGAGGGCGCGCATCCTCGAAATTGCTCGCGAGATGAACTGGGAGCCGTCGCACGCCGCCCGGGCGCTCGCCGGAGCCAGCGTGAAGTGCATTGGTATCGCACTATCCAGGCCCGCCGACGTCCTGGGGGAGGAAGCGTTCTTCGGAGCGTTTTTGGCTGGGCTCCAAGACGTATTCAGCCAAGCGGACTACTCACTGCAAATGAAGATTGTGCCGGGAGTGGTGGAAGAAGCCGAAACCTATCGACGGTGGTTTGCTCAAGGTCGCGTGGACGGCATCATGCTGCTGGACCTGCGTTCCCAGGATCCGCGGGTTCCGGTCTTGGAAAAGCTCGGCAAACCCACGCTGGTTGTGGGGGGACCGGGACATCATGGCAGCCTTCCGAGTGTGTGGGTGGATGACGCCGCCGCCGTGCATGCGATCCTGGCCCACCTGCACTCGCTCGGACATCGCCAGGTGGCGCGCATCGGAGGTGACCCCACCTTTTTACACACGGTCGAGCGCCATGCTGCCTTCGCCCGGGTGTGCGTGGAGTTCGGAATGTGGGGGCACCAGCTGAGCGTCGGGTTTGACCCGGCGGAAGCTGAACGGGCCACGCGAGAGCTACTGTCCTCGCCTGCCGCGCCTACCGCCATCGTGTATGACTCCGACGCGATGACGATGGCCGCTCTGCACATGATTTCCGACCTCGGATGGAGCGTGCCCGGCGATGTGTCGTTGGTCTCGTTTGAAGATTCCGTGGCGTGCCGCAGCTACCGTCCCAGCATCACGGCAATTGGCCGCGATGCCGTGGACTACGGCAGGTTCGCAGCCCGCCGAATTCTCGCCATTGTGGAGGGGCGAGACGCGGGGGAGATCGAACAGGTCGCCGCCACGCCGGAGCTGATCGTGCGCGAATCGACGGGACCGGTCAAAGGGTCACCGGTTTCCATTTCTGCTGGATAAGGGTAGTTTCGCGGGTGTCCAACGGTATTTGGGAGTCCGCGAGACGCATGCGTTTGAGCGTGTCGCTTGACGTTCAGGAGGAACCTCGCCATGCTGGTTGCCGACGAGAGCTGTTCCTGTCGCCGCGATAGCGCTCAGCACAGACGCTGTGTGACCCTCGCACCCGCTTTGCGGTTGACAATCGGACAGGAGGCTCCGCCTTCCGCGCCAGGCATATGGCGGTCGACGCGGATGGGTCAGGGAGGGCTGAGACCCCTTGAATCCATCCGTGCCCTTTGTTATGCTCATGGTTTGCGCTGCCCTAATTGCGCCATCCCCGTCAGTCGTTGGCCTGTGGAAGGATCACCTTGGCTGCCACGAGCACCGAAAACACCGCCGCCCGCACTCTCTCACCTCGCGTCACGTTCGCGAAACTGGGAGACCCTCTTGAGCTTCCCGATCTTCTGTCGCTGCAAACTCGCAGCTTCGACTGGCTTCTCGGTAACGAGCGGTGGCAGGAGCGGATCGCTCTCGCCCAGGCCGAAGGACGCAACGACGAGTCCATGCGTTCGGGCCTCGCCGATATCTTCGAGGAAATCTCCCCGATCGAGGACTTCGGCGGCAATATGTCGCTGTCTTTCCGCGATCACACCTTCGACGAACCGAAATACACCGTTGAAGAGTGCAAGGAAAAGGACCTCACCTACGCAGCTCCGCTCTATGTCATTGCGGAGTTCATGAACAACGAGACGGGCGAAATTAAAACCCAGACCGTGTTCATGGGCGACTTCCCACTGATGACGGACAAGGGCACGTTCATCATCAACGGTACCGAGCGCGTGGTCGTCTCCCAGCTCGTGCGCAGCCCCGGCGTGTACTTCGAGGAAAGCATCGATAAGTCGAGTGACAAGCACGTTTACTCGGCAAAGATCATTCCCTCGCGCGGCGCGTGGCTGGAATTCGAGGTCGATAAGCGCGACCAGGTGGGTGTGCGTATCGACCGCAAGCGCAAGCAGTCCGTGACCACGCTGCTGCAGGCGTTGGGCATGAGTCACTCCGAAATCCTTGAAGAGTTCGGCGAGTACGAGTCCATGCGGACCACCCTGGAAAAGGACCGCATCACCTCGCAGGATGAAGCCCTGATCGACATTTACCGCAAGCTGCGCCCGGGCGAGCCGCCGACCCGCGACGCCGGTGAAAACCTGCTGAATGGCCTGTACTTCCAGGAAAAGCGCTACGACCTGGCGAAGGTCGGCCGCTACAAGATCAACAAAAAGCTGGGGCTGACCAACCCGCTGGACGAGTCCACCCTCACGCTGGTGGACGTGGTTGCCACCATTAAGTACATCGTCGCTTTGCACGATGGCCTTAAAGAGGTCACCAGTGTCGACGGCAAGCGCGTGCGCGTTGAGACCGACGATATCGACCACTTCGGTAACCGTCGTATCCGCGCCGTGGGCGAGCTGATCCAGAACCAGGTGCGCACCGGTCTGTCCCGTATGGAGCGCGTGGTCCGCGAACGCATGACCACCCAGGACGTCGAGGCCATCACGCCCCTGACCCTGATCAACATTCGTCCGGTGACCGCTGCAATCAAAGAGTTCTTTGGCACCAGCCAGCTCTCGCAGTTCATGGACCAGAACAACCCGCTGTCGGGTCTAACCCACAAGCGTCGTCTGTCGGCGCTCGGCCCCGGTGGTCTTTCTCGCGACCGTGCGGGCATGGAAGTTCGCGACGTTCACCCCTCGCACTACGGCCGCATGTGCCCGATTGAAACCCCTGAAGGCCCGAACATCGGCCTGATCGGCTCGCTGGCGACCTTCGCGCGGATCAACCCGTTCGGCTTCGTCGAAACCCCCTACCGCAAGGTGGAAAACGGCCAGGTCACTGACGAGATCGTCTACCTGGCAGCTGACGACGAAGACCGTCACGTGATCGCCCAGGCCAACGCGCCACTGGATGAGAACGGTCGCTTCATTGAGGACCACGTTCTGGTGCGTTTGACCGGTGGTGAGCCCGACCTTGTGCCCACCGCTGAAGTTGACTACATGGACGTTTCCGCGCGTCAGATGGTCTCCGTCGCCACCGCGATGATTCCCTTCCTGGAGCACGACGACGCCAACCGCGCCCTGATGGGCTCGAACATGCAGCGCCAGGCTGTGCCGCTGCTGCGCACCGAGATGCCGCTGGTCGGCACCGGTATGGAGCGGCGCGCCGCCGTGGACGCAGGCGACGTGGTCGTGGCCGAGAAGGCCGGTGTGATCGAAGAGCTCTCCGCCGATCTGATCACCGTGATGGCTGACGACGGTACCCGCCAGACCTACCCGATCGGTAAGTTCCAGCGCTCCAACGCGGGCAACTGCTACAACCAGCGCGTGCTGTTTGACGAGGGAGACCGTGTCGAAGCCGGCTCGATTCTGGCTGACGGCCCCTCCACCGATGACGGCGAACTCTCGCTGGGTAAGAACCTGCTGGTCGCCTTCATGTCCTGGGAAGGCCACAACTTTGAGGACGGCATCATCCTGTCCTCGCGCATGGTTCAGGACGACGTCCTCACCTCGGTTCACATCGAAGAGCACGAAGTCGACGCCCGCGACACCAAGCTCGGTAAGGAAGAAATCACCCGCGACATCCCGAACGTGGGCGATGACGTACTCGCCGACCTCGACGAGCGCGGCATCATCCGGATCGGCGCCGAGGTTGAGCCGGGCGACATCCTGGTGGGTAAGGTCACCCCGAAGGGTGAAACTGAGCTCACCCCGGAAGAGCGCCTGCTGCGCGCCATCTTCGGTGAGAAGGCACGCGAGGTGCGCGACACCTCGCTGCGCGTACCCCACGGCGAGTCCGGCACCGTCATTGGTGTGCGGGTCTTCAACGCGGACGATGAGTCCGACACCCTTCCGGCAGGCGTGAACGAAATGGTGCGCGTCTACATCGCCCAGAAGCGCAAGATCACCGACGGCGACAAGCTCGCAGGCCGCCACGGCAACAAGGGCGTGATCGCGAAGATCCTCCCCGTCGAAGACATGCCCTTCCTCGAAGACGGCACCCCGGTCGACATCATCTTGAACCCGATGGGTGTTCCCGGACGTATGAACATCGGACAGGTGATGGAAACCCACCTCGGTTGGGTCGCCAAATCAGGCTGGGAAGTGGATCCGAAAGCCGACTTCGCGAAGGACCTGCCCGAAGCTGCGCTCCGCGGCGAGCCCGGCACCCCGGTCGCGGTTCCGGTGTTCGACGGTTTATCGGACAAGGAACTCAACGGCTTGCTGGAGTCCACCATCCCCAACCGTGACGGTGTGCGGATGATCGGTGAGCAGGGTAAAGCGCGACTGTTTGACGGACGTTCGGGTGAGCCGTTCCCGGCACCGATCTCCGTCGGCTACATGTACATCCTGAAGCTGCACCACCTGGTGGACGACAAGCTGCACGCCCGCTCCACCGGCCCGTACTCGATGATTACCCAGCAGCCGCTGGGTGGTAAGGCGCAGTTCGGCGGTCAGCGCTTCGGTGAGATGGAAGTGTGGGCCCTGGAGGCCTACGGTGCGGCGTACGCGCTGCAGGAACTTCTGACCATCAAGTCCGACGACGTCCCCGGCCGTGTGAAGGTGTACGAGGCGATCGTGAAGGGCGAGAACATCCCCGAGCCGGGCATCCCCGAGTCCTTCAAGGTTTTGCTGAAGGAAATGCAGTCCCTGTGCCTGAACGTCGAGGTCCTCTCCAGCGAGGGTGACTCGATCGAGATGCGGGACAACGACGAAGATGTCTTCCGCGCTGCGGAGGAGCTCGGAATTGACCTGTCGCGCCGGCCCCACGAGGGCGTCGGCTCCATCGAAGAGGTCTGACGGACCGGCAGGTGGCGGCACACGCCACCTGCCTCCTCGACCCCCCAGATCCATCAGACCTGACTTTTCCTGACACGAGAGAAGGACACTGTGCTCGACGTCAACTACTTCGACGAGCTGCGCATCGGACTTGCGACCGCTGACGACATTCGTACCTGGTCCCACGGCGAAGTGAAGAAGCCGGAGACCATTAACTACCGCACCCTGAAGCCCGAAAAGGACGGCCTCTTCTGCGAGAAGATCTTCGGCCCCACCCGCGACTGGGAGTGCTACTGCGGTAAATACAAGCGGGTGCGCTTCAAAGGCATCATCTGCGAACGCTGCGGCGTGGAGGTCACCAAGGCCAACGTGCGGCGCGAACGCATGGGCCACGTGGAGCTCGCCGCCCCCGTCACCCACATCTGGTATTTCAAGGGTGTCCCCAGCCGCCTCGGCTATCTGCTCGACCTCGCCCCGAAGGACCTCGAAAAGGTCATCTACTTCGCGGCTTACATGATCACCAGTGTGGACGAGCAGGCTCGCCACGAGGACATGCCCGACCTTCAGGCTCGGTACGACCTCGAAGTTAAAGAACTGATCAATGAGCGGGATGCGGCCATTAATAGCCGCGCCGTCTCCGCGGAGAAGGATCTCGCCCAGCTGGAAGCCGAAGGCGCCAAGGCCGATGCCAAGCGCAAGGTCCGCGACTCCGCAGAACGCGAGCAGGCCCAGATCCGCAAGAAGTACGACGCGGAGATCGACCGGATCGCCGCCATCTGGGAGCGTTTCCGTAACCTGAAGGTCGCTGACCTCGAAGGTGATGAGCAGCTCTATCGCGCCATGAAACAGCGCTACGGCACCTACTTTGAAGGTGGCATGGGCGCCGAAGCGATTCAGCGCCGCCTGATGGACTTCGACCTCGACGCTGAAGCGGTCTCCCTGCGCGAAACCATTGCCACCGGTAAGGGCCAGCGCAAAGCTCGCGCCTTGAAGCGTCTGAAAGTGGTGTCGGCCTTCCTGAACACCACCAACTCGCCCACCGGTATGGTGCTCGACTGCATTCCGGTGATCCCGCCGGAGCTGCGCCCGATGGTTCAGCTGGATGGTGGCCGCTTTGCGACCTCCGACCTGAACGACCTGTACCGTCGCGTGATCAACCGCAACAACCGTCTGAAGCGCCTCATCGACCTCGGCGCTCCCGAGATCATCGTGAACAACGAGAAGCGGATGCTTCAGGAGGCCGTGGACTCACTGTTCGACAATGGCCGCCGTGGACGTCCGGTGACCGGCCCGGGCAACCGCCCGTTGAAGTCACTCTCGGACATGCTCAAGGGCAAGCAGGGTCGTTTCCGTCAGAACCTGCTGGGTAAGCGCGTGGACTACTCGGGCCGAAGCGTGATCGTGAATGGTCCGCAGCTCAAACTCCACCAGTGCGGTCTGCCCAAGGGTATGGCTCTTGAACTGTTCAAGCCGTTCGTGATGAAGCGCCTGGTCGACCTGTCCCATGCGCAAAACGTCAAGGCCGCTAAGCGGATGGTTGACCGCGCGCGCCCCGAGGTGTGGGACGTCCTCGAAGAGGTCATCACCGAGCACCCCGTGCTGCTTAACCGTGCACCGACCCTGCACCGTCTGGGTATTCAGGCGTTTGAGCCGCAGCTGGTCGAAGGTAAAGCCATCCACCTGCACCCGCTGGTGTGTGGCGCCTTCAACGCCGACTTCGACGGCGACCAGATGGCTGTTCACCTGCCGCTGTCCGCAGAGGCACAGGCTGAAGCCCGCATCCTCATGCTGTCCAGCAACAACATCTTGAAGCCTTCGGATGGACGCCCTGTGACCATGCCCAGCCAGGACATGATCATCGGTCTATACCACCTGACCACGCTGAAGGAAGATGCTCCGGGCGCCGGACGGTTCTTCTCTTCCGAGGCCGAAGCAATCATGGCCTACGACCGCGGTGAGCTGGACCTGAACGCCCCGGTTACGATTCGTTTCACCGACATCGTGCCGCCGGAAGGTTATGAACTGCCCGAAGGCTGGCAGCCGGGCGATCCGCTGCTGCTGGAGACGACCCTCGGCACCGTGTACTTCAACGAGACCCTTCCCGAGGACTACCCGTACGTGACGGGCCAGGTCGGCAAGAAGCGTCTGGGCACGATCGTGAATGAACTCGCCGAACGCTACCCGAAGGTGCAGGTGTCGGCTTCGCTGGACGCCCTGAAGTCCTACGGCTTCTCCTGGTCCACCCGATCGGGTGTTTCCTTCGCGTTCTCCGACGTGGTGGCTCCGCCCAACAAGGCGGAAATTCTCGCGAAGTACGAGGCCAAAGCCGCTCAGGTGCAGGAGAACCGCGAGCTGGGTCTGGTCTCCGAAGCGGAGCGCAACAGCGAGCTGATTGACATCTGGACCGAGGCGACCAATGAAGTCGACAAGGCCATGCGGGCGAACTTCCCGAAGGACAACACCATCATGAGGATGGTGCACTCCCAGGCCCGTGGTAACTGGATGCAGATCCGTCAGATCGCCGGTATGCGCGGTCTGGTGCAGTCGCCAAAGGGTGACATTATTCCGCGTCCGATCCTCTCGAACTACCGCGAGGGTCTGTCGGTGCTGGAGTACTTCATCGCCTCCCACGGCTCCCGCAAGGGTCTGGCTGATACCGCGTTGAAGACGGCCCAGTCCGGTTACCTCACCCGTCGTCTCGTGGACGTGTCCCAGGACGTGATCGTTCGCGAACACGACTGCGGCACCCGTAAGGGTCTGAAACTGGCTATTGGTCAGGTTGAGGGCGACCACGTTGTCCTTGCTGACAATGTGGAGACCACCGCGTATGGCCGGACCTTGGCCGAAAAGGTAGTTGCTGAGGACGGCACTGTTCTCGCAGAGGCCGGGGACGACGCCGGTGACGTGCTGATCGCCAAGCTGGTGGCTGCGGGCGTCACCGAGATCAAGGTGCGTTCCGTGCTCACCTGTGATTCTGCTGTCGGCACCTGTGCCCTGTGCTACGGGCGTTCGCTGGCCACCGGCAAGCTGGTGGATATCGGTGAGGCCGTGGGTATTATCGCTGCCCAGTCCATCGGTGAGCCCGGAACTCAGCTGACCATGCGTACCTTCCACACCGGTGGTGTGGCTAGCGCTGACGGTGACATCACCCATGGTCTGCCCCGTGTTCAGGAGCTGTTTGAGGCCCGGACGCCCAATGGCTTCGCCCCGATCAGCGACACGGCTGGCCGCGTCGAAATCGAGGAAACCGAGAAGCAGCGCAAGATCACCATCACCCCGGAGGGCGACGGCGAGCCGGTCACCTACACGGTGTCCCGCCGCGTGACCCTGCGGGTAGCAGACGGTGACCGCATTGAGGTCGGTACCCAGCTCACCCAGGGCTCGGTGGATCCGAAGCAGGTGCTGCGTATCCTCGGCCCGCGTGCGGTGCAAAAGCACCTGGTGGACGAGGTCCAGAAGGTGTACATCTCGCAGGGTGTGGACATTCACGCCAAGCACATCGAGGTGATCGTGCGGCAGATGCTGCGCCGGGTCACCATTATCGAGTCGGGTGACACCGATCTGCTGCCGGGTGACTTCAGCGAGCGCGTGCGCTTCGAGCAGGAAAACCGTCGGGTGATCGCCGAGGGCGGTCAGCCTGCGTCGGGTCGTCCTGAGCTGATGGGTATCACCAAGGCGTCGCTGGCCACCGAATCGTGGCTGTCGGCGGCATCCTTCCAGGAGACCACTCGCGTGCTCACCGAAGCTGCGATGAACCGCAAGAGCGATTCGCTGCTGGGTCTGAAGGAAAACGTCATCATCGGTAAGCTCATCCCGGCTGGTACGGGCCTGTCTCGTTACCGCCACATCGAGGTTGAGCCGACTGATGAAGCCAAGGCGTCGATGTACCAGGTGCCGAGCTACGACGAGCTGGATTTCTCGGGGTACGGTACCGGACACAGCACCGTGAACCTGGATGATCTGGATTTCAGTGACCCGTTCCGCACGGATTTCCGCTGACTCAATAGTTTGACCGCTGTGAAGCCGTCTCCCATGAGGGAGGCGGCTTCGCCGTATTTGTAGGACACCTCACGCCTCCCGTCAACGGTCGGTAAAACCTCTGAAGGTCCGTGGCAAAACTCAGGCGATGTCCCGTGACTGTGGGCCGATTGAACGCGAGGATCTATATATCCCCTCCACCTCCGTGGTCCCGCGCCGTTTCATGGACGGCGCACATGTACATAACTGATGGTGCGCATGCGACGAGTTGTGACTGTGTGAGGCGCCGTAGCTAGGCCCCGCATGACGTGCGCGAGCGCGATCCGGAGGCTCCGCCTGAGCACCGTGTTCAGGTGTAGACGATGTGAAGGACAGTATTTGTGAAGAAACTGCCAGTGCTCGGTGCGACCGCTGCCCTCGTCTTCGGAGGCGGAACTGTCGCCTACGCCTCGCAGACCGAAGTTCACCTCGATGTGAACGGTGACGTCAGCACAATCCGCACGTTCGACAGGACCGTGGGTGACGTGTTGGGTTCGCACGGCATCGACATTCAGCCTCACACCTTTGTGGCACCCGGTCCCAATACTGCTCTCAGCAGTGGCACCACTATCAAAGTGAAGACGGCGAAGCTGGTGGGTGTCACCGTGGGCACCAAAACCACTGCGGTGTGGACCACCGGTTCCACCTATGCTGATGCGCTCAAAGGGCTGAAGCTGGATCTGTCGGATGCGAAGTACTCTGTGGATCCTTCGACCCCGCTCGGCGATAACCCGAAGCGGATTGAGGTCAAGCTCGCCAAGCACATCACGCTGGTTCAGGGCGGTCAGTCCAAGCCGTTGACCTCATATGCGAGCACCGTAGGCGGAATGCTGACGGAAAATCCGTCCAGTCCGATCGCTGATGGCGATGACCAGGTGACCCCCGGACGTGAAACCCCGTTGGAGAGCGGTATGACGGTCACCGTGAAGACGGTTGACCAAAAGCGCATCGTGAACGTTGAGACGATTCCGCACGGCACCAAGAGTGTCGACTCTGATTCCCTGGACAAAGGGAAAACTCAGGTGAAGACCAAGGGCGTGGACGGCACCCGTGAGGTGGTGACGTTGCAGATGCTGATTGATGGCCAGGTTGTCGGCACCCAGGTTGTTTCAGACAGTGTCACCAAACAGCCGGTGGAGGAAGTGGTGCTGAAGGGTACCCGCCCTGCGCAGGATAGTGACTCAGGTGACGGCGCGTCGGCAGTTCCCGCGGGTTCGGGTACCACCTGCCAGGCGTCTAACTACTGGCAGGGTCAGATGACGGCCAATGGTGAACGTTTCAACCCCAATGCGATGACTGCGGCGAGCAAGACCCTTCCGTTTGGAACCAAGATCCGCGTTACCAATCCCTCGACGGGAGCGACCGTGGTGGTGCGGATTAATGACCGTGGCCCGTATGTCGGTGGCCGGTGCCTGGACTTGTCACGCGGCGCCTTTGCCAAGATCGGCAATCTCAGTTCCGGCGTGATGACGGTCCGCTACCAGGTGATTGGATAATTGCCGTCGCTAGCTGAGGCGGAGCAACAGCTCATGGAGTTCTCGCTCATAGAACGAGGAGCCTAGCTAGCAGAGTAATGACCACCCAGTGAGACGGCTACTGCCGCTCCTTGCAGGGGTTCCGTGCGTGAAGCGCGGGACCCCTGCGGTGTCTTTAGGCTTCAAACTGTGAGGCAGACCGCCAGAAACCACCTTTGACGAGGTCATGCGCCCGTCGGTAGACTGGGGAACTGTGTCCAAGGTGCCCTCTGGCCTTTTTTGAACACGTCGCTTTCCACAGTGCCTTCGCTGCTCGACGCAAGGTGCCGCACAGTGACGAGGAAAAAGGGATAAGGTGCCGGCCGCACACGGGCCCGGGGACGACTCCCGGATCCGTGCGGGTCGCCGTCGAGGCCTCGACACGCCCGAGCTCGGGTGTGGGAGGTTGCGGGTCGCGAGGCCGCCGGCTATCACCGGTGGTCGCAAGCAGTCGATCCTTCTGTCCGAACAGGTCAGAGGGCTACACAGAGAAGAGAACAAGTGCCCACAATCCAGCAGTTGGTGCGCAAGGGCCGGCAGGATAAGTCTGCCAAGTCCAAGACGCCCGCGCTGAAGGGAAGCCCCCAGCGCCGCGGCGTGTGCACGCGCGTCTACACCACCACCCCGAAGAAGCCGAACTCGGCGCTGCGCAAGATCGCGCGTGTTCGCCTGTCCTCCGGCATTGAGGTGACCGCCTACATTCCGGGCGTCGGCCACAACCTCCAGGAGCACTCGATCGTGCTCGTGCGCGGTGGCCGTGTGAAGGACCTCCCCGGTGTTCGCTACAAGATCATCCGTGGCTCCCTCGATACCCAGGGTGTGAAGGGCCGCCAGCAGGCGCGCTCTCGCTACGGCGCAAAGAAGGAGAAGAAGTAATGCCTCGTAAGGGTTCTGCTCCCAAGCGCCAGCTCGTGGTCGATCCGGTGTACGGTTCGCCTCTGGTCACCCAGCTCATCAACAAGGTTTTGCTCGACGGCAAGAAGACCATCGCCGAAGGCATCGTCTACGAAGCCCTCGAAGGTTGCCGCGAGAAGAACGGCCAGGATCCGGTCGTCACCCTCAAGAAGGCTATGGACAACATCCGTCCGACCCTTGAGGTTCGCTCCCGCCGCGTCGGCGGCGCAACCTACCAGGTGCCAGTCGAGGTGCGCGCAGGCCGTGCAACCACCCTCGCGCTGCGCTGGTTGGTTACCTACGCCCGCGCCCGCCGCGAGCACACCATGACTGAACGCCTGATGAACGAGATTCTCGACGCCTCCAACGGCCTCGGGGCCGCCGTCAAGCGTCGCGAGGACACCCACAAGATGGCGGAGTCCAACCGGGCATTTGCCCACTACCGCTGGTGAGTTCCTAACCGGAACCCACCGTCGACATACAAGAAGACGGTCCGACCCCCAGCCTAGAAAGGCAGTTGCCCGTGGCACTCGCAGTGCTCAAGGACCTTAAGAAGGTCCGCAACATCGGCATCATGGCGCACATTGATGCCGGCAAAACCACCACCACCGAGCGCATCCTGTTCTACACCGGTGTTAACTACAAGATCGGTGAGACCCACGACGGCGCGTCGACCATGGACTGGATGGAACAGGAACAGGAACGCGGCATCACGATTACGTCCGCCGCGACCACCTGTTACTGGAACGATAACCAGATCAACATTATCGACACCCCTGGTCACGTGGACTTCACGGTCGAGGTGGAGCGTTCGCTGCGCGTGCTCGACGGTGCCGTTGCAGTCTTCGACGGTAAAGAGGGTGTTGAGCCCCAGTCGGAGACAGTGTGGCGGCAGGCCGACAAGTACAACGTGCCGCGTATCTGCTTCGTCAACAAGATGGACAAACTGGGGGCGGACTTCTTCTTCACCGTCCGCACCATCATCGATCGCCTCGGCGCTAAGCCCATCGTGATGCAGGTGCCGATCGGTGCCGAAAACGACTTCACCGGCGTGATCGACCTCGTCGAAATGAAGGCGTACACCTGGCCGGAGAAGTTCCCCGAGGACAACCCGAAGTTCAACGCCAAGAAGGGCGATGACACCAAGGGCCAGCTCGAGGTCGTCGTCGAGATCCCCGAGGATCTGCGCGACGTGGTCGATGAGTACCGCGCCAAGCTGGTTGAGGATGTCGCCGAGTCCTCCGAAGAGCTGATGGAGAAGTACCTCGAAGAGGGCGATCTCAGCATCGAGGACATCAAGGCCGGCATCCGCGAGCTGACCATCACCTCGCAGGCATACCCGGTGTTCTGCGGTTCAGCGTTCAAGAACAAGGGCGTGCAGCCCATGCTCGACGCTGTGATCGATTACCTTCCCTCGCCGCTGGATGTTCCGGCAATGGTCGGCCACAAGCCGAGCGACGAAGATGTAGAGATCACCCGCACCCCGTCGGTTGAGGAGCCCTTCAGCGCTCTCGCGTTCAAGGTAGCGACCCACCCGTTCTTCGGTTCACTCACCTATGTGCGTGTGTACTCCGGTCACGTCGAGTCTGGCGCTCAGGTGCTGAACGCGACCACCGGTAAGAAAGAGCGCATCGGCAAGCTGTTCCAGATGCACTCCAACAAGGAGAACCCGGTGGAGGAGGCCTTTGCAGGCCACATTTACGCCTTCATCGGCCTGAAGGACACCACCACGGGCGACACCCTGTGCGATATCAACAACCCGGTGCGTCTGGAATCCATGAGCTTCCCCGAGCCCGTCATCTCGGTGGCCATCGAGCCCAAGACGAAGGGCGACCAGGAGAAGCTGTCCATGGCGATCCAGAAGCTCGCCAAGGAAGACCCGACCTTCCAGGTGCAGCTGGATGAGGAAAGCGGCCAGACCGTTATCCGCGGTATGGGCGAGCTTCACCTCGACATCCTCGTGGACCGTATGCGTCGCGAGTTCAAAGTTGAGGCGAACATCGGTAAGCCCCAGGTGGCCTACCGTGAAACCATCCGCCGCACGGTGGAAAAGTACGAGTACACCCACAAGAAGCAGACCGGTGGTTCCGGCCAGTTCGGTAAGGTGCAGGTCACCTTCGCCCCGCTGACCGACGCCGAAGAGGGTGTGTTCTACGAGTTCGAGAACCTGGTCACCGGTGGCCGCATTCCGCGCGAGTACATTCCGAGCGTGGACGCGGGCATTAAGGACGCCCTGCAAAATGGTGTTCTTGCCGGTTACCCGGTGGTGGGCATCAAGGCGTCGCTGATTGACGGTGCCTACCACGACGTTGACTCCTCCGAAATGGCGTTTAAGATCGCCGGCTCGATGTGTGCCAAAGAGGCCCTGAAGAAGGCTAATCCGGTTCTGCTGGAGCCCCTGATGGACGTCGAGGTGCGCACCCCGGAGGAGTACATGGGAGATGTCATCGGCGACCTGAACTCGCGACGCGGGCAGGTGCAGTCGATGGAGGACGCGAGCGGGGTCAAGATCGTCCGTGCTCTCGTCCCGCTGTCGGAGATGTTCGGGTACGTCGGTGACCTTCGGTCTAAGACCCAGGGTCGCGCGATGTACACGATGCAGTTCCACAGCTACGCGGAGGTCCCGAGGAACATTTCCGAGGAGATCGTCGCGAAGACCCGGGGCGAGTAAGGCCCACGGTCAGACAGGTAGGATATTCCGACCCGTAGGCCACAGGGATCTGACCTGGGCGAGGTCGCTCCGAAGGCGGCCCGCCCACCCGTGTGGAACCAATTACGAGACCAGTCCTAGGAGGACACCACCATGGCGAAGGCCAAGTTCGAGCGGACTAAGCCGCACGTAAACATCGGAACCATTGGTCACGTCGACCACGGTAAGACCACGCTGACCGCGGCCATCTCGAAGGTGCTGTACGAGAAGTACCCGGATCTGAACGAGAAGCGTGACTTCGATCAGATCGACAACGCGCCGGAAGAGAAGCAGCGCGGTATTACGATCAATATTTCCCACATTGAGTACCAGACCGAGAAGCGTCACTACGCTCACGTGGACGCCCCGGGTCACGCCGACTACATCAAGAACATGATCACCGGTGCGGCTCAGATGGACGGCGCGATCCTCGTGGTTGCCGCCACCGACGGTCCGATGGCTCAGACCCGCGAGCACGTTCTGCTCGCCCGCCAGGTGGGTGTTCCCTACCTGCTGGTCGCGCTGAACAAGGCTGACATGGTTGACGACGAGGAAATCCTCGAGCTCGTCGAGATGGAGGTCCGTGAGCTGCTGGGTTCGCAGGAGTTCGACGAGGATGCCCCGGTTATCCGCGTGTCGGCTCTGAAGGCTCTCGAGGGCGACCCGGAGTGGGTCAAGTCCGTCGAGGACCTCATGGCTGCTGTCGACGAGTCCATCCCGGATCCGGTTCGCGACATGGACAAGCCGTTCCTCATGCCCATCGAGGACGTCTTCACCATCACCGGTCGTGGCACCGTTGTCACCGGTAAGGTCGAGCGTGGAAAGCTGCCGATCAACTCCGAGGTCGAGATCGTGGGTATCCGCGAGCCGCAGAAGACCACGGTCACCGGTATTGAAATGTTCCACAAGCAGATGGACGAGGCGTGGGCCGGCGAGAACTGTGGTCTGCTCCTGCGTGGCACCAAGCGTGAGGACGTCGAGCGCGGCCAGGTTGTCGTGAAGCCGGGTTCGATCACCCCGCACACCAACTTCGAGGCTCAGGTCTACATCCTGTCCAAGGACGAGGGCGGCCGTCACAACCCGTTCTACTCGAACTACCGTCCGCAGTTCTACTTCCGTACCACCGACGTTACCGGCGTCATCACGCTGCCTGAGGGCACCGAGATGGTTATGCCCGGCGACTCCACGGAGATGTCGGTTGAGCTGATCCAGCCGATCGCTATGGAAGAGGGCCTCGGCTTCGCTATCCGTGAGGGTGGCCGCACCGTTGGCTCCGGCCGCGTCACCAAGGTCACCAAGTGATTAACCGCCTCTAAGGCGCTCTGATCTTGGAGCACCAAGGGCCCGATCCTTCAGGGGATCGGGCCCTTGTTTATATGTATGAGGTTTGAGATAGGCGGTAGGCGGTGCAGTTGGGTGTGGTTTCGGTTGGGTGTGGTGCTGGCCCATAGCCACAACCACAGCCACAGCCACAGCCGTAGCCACAGTCGAGGCTATGGGCCAGTTGGTTAGGTCGTTCCTAGATCCGTTAGTTGGAGCGTGGGGTGCTGGGTCCGCCGGGCTGCTGGTTCGGTGTATCGGGTCCTGTGTTTTCATTGGCACCATTCACGTTATCGACACCATTGGCACCGGCGGGTTTATGGGATTCATTCAACCTGTTGGGGTGAGTGGAACCATCGGTGGGCGCGGGCATCCCGTATTGGGGGCGGGGCCGGGCAGGCGGTTCGGTGCCAGTTTGCTGCTGGTCGTGGGCTGGTGCGGGAATGCCATAGGTCGGACGGTTGGGGTTCTGGGTAGGTGCGGTATGTGCGGCCTGTGGCGGGTGCCCGGTGGCTGAGGGGTAGTGCGGTGTCCGGGTGTGCTGCGGCTGGGCGGCCGGGGGATAGTGGCTGGGATGGGTCGGTGCATAGTGTTGGGCCGGGCCGGTACTCCCGACGTTGTGCAGGAGGTTTCGGGCTTGGTCGAGGTAACGGTGCTCGACCATGAGTTCGTACTGCATGGGGATCGTCGCGGTCATGGAGGTGAAGTCACGTTTGCCACCGAGGGATGCGTTTCCGATGGCAGCCCAGATCGCTCCAAAGACCAGCCCCATGAGGATCACTGAAATCACCGCGTAAAACGGGGTGCGGGAGATCAGCATGAACATGGCGCCGACGAATAAGCCGAGCCAGGCCCCCGATAGCGCGCCGCTGAGCAGGACTCGCCCCCAGGTGCGGCGTCCGGTCACTCGTTCGATGAGTTTGAGGTCGGTGCCGACGATCATCGTGTTTTGGACCGGGAAATTGTGGTCAGCGAGGGTGTCCACCACGGCCTGGACTTCTTCGTAGGTGCTGTACACCCCGAGTGAGCGGGGGTATTCCAGCCGGTACAGGCGGGCGGTGAGGGGGGAGGAGGCTGGCGTTGTCATGTGATGACACTAGGGGTGGGCAAGGAAAATCGACTGGAAATTAGCTGTGTGTCGGCTGAGAAATTTGCCAAGGTGGCGAGCTGGGAAGGGTGTCTATCTGGGATGGGTTGAGATCGCACCGCCGAGTCAGCGGTCAGATTCGGGTTAGACGCGCCCGGATGGCCACGTTCAGAGTGTTTAAATCAGCGCGTTCACAGCGTTCGGCACACATCTTGTGATCGGACACACCAGAAGTTCATCTTGTTGCTCGCGGATCCCTCTGGCAAACTAATGGAGTTGTCTGCGCGAGTCGTCATGCCCGGTTCCGTTCCGGCGGCGAAGAGCTTTGAAGGTCACACGAGCTTCAAGATCTCACCGTCTGCGAATGATCACCGGAAGAAGGCTCGGCCCGAGGATGCGAACGATGTGAAACTGCATCGAATGCGCATCGCTTGAGGGTAACGCAGTCAGTAAGGGATCCGTCCGGAGCGGCGGGTGTGCTTCGGCGCGCCCGTGGCGCGCTCTACTAGGGCGACACACCCGACCGCGGGTGCCGGTGGATCCCCTGGAAATGTCAGCAGCGGTTTCAAGAGAGAGAGTCGAACCCCATGGCGGGACAGAAAATCCGCATCCGGCTCAAGTCGTACGACCACGAGGTGATCGACAGCTCGGCGCGCAAAATCGTCGACACTGTCACCCGCGCTGGTGCAACGGTTGTGGGCCCGGTGCCGCTGCCGACCGAGAAGAACGTGTTCTGCGTCATCCGGTCGCCCCACAAGTACAAGGACTCCCGTGAGCACTTCGAGATGCGCACGCACAAGCGTCTCATCGACATCGTCGACCCCACTCCCAAGGCTGTGGATTCGCTGATGCGCCTCGATCTGCCGGCGGACGTCAACATCGAGATCAAGCTCTGAGGTATCGGAACATGAGCAACGAACTGACAGGGCAGCGTGCGCGTGTCATCACCGGTGTGCTCGGGACCAAGGTCGGCATGACCCAGGTCTGGGACGAGAACGGCAAGCTCGTGCCGGTCACCGTCGTCCAAGCCGGCCCGTGTGTCGTCACCCAGGTGCGCACCGCCGAGACCGACGGCTACGACTCGGTCCAGATCGCCTACGGGCAGATCGACCCCCGCAAGGTCACCAAGCCGCTGCGCGGACACTTCGAGAAGGCTGGGGTTACCCCGCGCCGTCACCTCGTGGAGCTGCGCACCATCAACGCCGCCGACTACCAGCTTGGCCAGGAGATCACCGCTGAGGTGTTCGAGGCCGGTCAGAAAGTCGACGTCGTGGGCACCACCAAAGGTAAGGGCACCGCGGGCGTCATGAAGCGCCACGGGTTCTCCGGTGTGGGCGCGTCACACGGCGCGCACCGTAACCACCGCAAGCCCGGTTCCATCGGCGGCGCCTCCACCCCCGGACGCGTGTTCAAGGGCCTGCGTATGGCCGGCCGCATGGGCAACGTCCGCGCCAGTGTCCAGAACCTGACCGTGCACGCGGTCGACGCCGACAAGGGCCTCGTGCTCGTTAAGGGTGCCGTTCCCGGCCCCAAGGGCGGCATCGTGCTCGTCCGGTCGGCCGTCAAGAGCCCCGCGAAGGAGGCCTGAGTTAGATGGCAGCCAACCTGACCGTCGACGTCCTCGACCCAGCGGGCAAGAAGTCCGGCACCGCCGAGCTGCCCGCGTCGATCTTCGACGTCCAGACCAACGTTCCCCTGATTCACCAGGTGGTCGTGGCCCAGCTCGCTGCGGCTCGCCAGGGAACACATAAGACCAAGACCCGTGGCGAAGTTCGCGGCGGCGGCAAGAAGCCGTACAAGCAGAAGGGCACCGGTCGCGCTCGTCAGGGCTCGACCCGCGCACCTCAGTTCGCCGGTGGTGGCATCGTGCATGGCCCAGTGCCGCGCGACTACAGCCAGCGCACCCCGAAGAAGATGAAGGCAGCCGCCCTGCGCGGAGCCCTCTCTGACCGGGCTCGCAACGGCCGCATCCACGTCATTACCGCGCTGCTCGAAGGTGAAAAGCCGTCGACTCGCTCCGTGGTGAAGACCCTCTCCGCGGTGTCCGAACGGCCGCATCGCCTCGTGGTGATCCGCCGCGACGACGACCTCGGCGCTCTGTCGGCCCGCAACCTCGCCGACGTGCACGTTCTCTACGCCGATCAGCTGAACACCTACGACGTCATGCTCAGCGACGACGTCGTGTTCACCTCGGGTGCGCTTGAGGATTTTGTTGCCAGTGCGACGCTCGCCGCCCCGAAGACCGCGGTTGCCGCGGGTGAGGAGGAGTCGAAGTGACGACCCTGAACAAGGACCCGCGCGACATCCTGCTCGCGCCGGTTGTGTCCGAAAAGAGCTACGGCCTGATGGACGAGGGCAAGTACACCTTCCTGGTGGACCCGCGCGCCAACAAGACCGAAATCAAAGTGGCCATTGAGAAGATCTTCGACGTGAAGGTCGCCTCCGTGAACACCATGAACCGGCAGGGCAAAACCCGTCGGACCCGTTTCGGCATGGGCAAGCGCAAGGACACCAAGCGCGCCATCGTGACCCTGGCCGAAGGCACCATCGACATCTTCGGGGGTTCGGTCGCCTGAGGCGGCCGATCCGCGAAGCACTAGAGAGCACGAGGAAAACCCACCATGGGAATTCGCAAGTACAAGCCGACTACGCCGGGCCGTCGCGGCTCGAGCGTGAGCGACTTCGTCGAGATCACGCGCTCCGAGCCGGAGAAGTCGCTGGTCCGTCCGCTGCACAAGACCGGTGGCCGCAACGCCAACGGCCGGATCACCTCCCGTCATCGGGGTGGCGGTCACAAGCGGGCCTACCGGCTCATCGACTTCCGCCGTCACGACAAGGACGGTTTGAAGGCCAAGGTCGCGCATATTGAATACGACCCCAACCGCACCGCACGCATCGCGCTGCTGCACTACGAGGACGGCGATAAGCGCTACATCCTCGCACCGGCCAAGCTGCGTCAGGGCGACTGGATCGAAAACGGTCCGGGCGCGGACATCAAGCCCGGCAACAACCTGCCGCTGCGCAACATTCCGCTCGGTACCGTGATTCACGCCATCGAACTGCGGCCCGGCGGCGGAGCCAAGATCGCTCGCTCCGCAGGCGCCTCGGTCCAGCTGGTCGCTAAGGACGGGCCGTACGCGCAGCTGCGCATGCCCTCCGGTGAGGTCCGTAACGTCGACGCGCGCTGCCGCGCCACCGTCGGCGAGGTTGGCAACGCAGAGCAGTCCAACATCAACTGGGGCAAAGCCGGGCGCATGCGCTGGAAGGGCAAGCGTCCGCACGTCCGCGGTGTCGTGATGAACCCGGTCGACCACCCGCACGGTGGTGGCGAGGGTCGCACCTCCGGCGGCCGTCACCCGGTGTCGCCCTGGGGCAAGCCCGAGGGTCGTACCCGGCGCCCCAACAAGGAAAGCGACAAGCTCATCGTGCGTCGTCGGCGCACCGGCAAGAAGCGCTGATAGGGAGACACAACGATGCCACGTAGCCTCAGCAAAGGCCCCTTCGTCGACGATCACCTGCAAAAGAAGGTGGACGCTCAGAACGAAAAGGGCACCAAGAACCTCATCAAGACGTGGTCGCGTCGTTCGGTTATTACCCCGGACTTCCTCGGCCACACCTTCGCAGTGCACGACGGCCGCAAGCACGTCACGGTGTTCGTCACCGAGTCGATGGTCGGCCATAAGCTCGGCGAGTTCGCGCCCACGCGGACTTTCAAGGGCCACGTTAAGGACGACAAGAAGGGCCGCCGCCGCTGACCCCCGGGTCAGTAGCAGCGCTCTTCTTCACGCGAGAAGAAAGCAGGACAGCAATGGAAGCCAAGGCGCAGGTGCGGTACCTCCGCACGTCGCCCATGAAGGCCCGGCGCGTCGTGGACCTGATCCGTGGCAAGCAGACGAGCGAAGCTCTGGACGTTCTGCGGTTCGCACCGCAGGCCGCCAGCGAGCCCGTTCTGAAGCTGGTCGAGTCTGCAATCGCCAACGCCCGGGTGAAGGCCGACCAGGCCGGTGAACGCTTCGATGAGCGCGAGCTCGTCGTCGCGCAGGCCTACGTCGACGAAGGACCGACCATGAAGCGCATCCGGCCGCGCGCTCAGGGTCGTGCGGACCAGATTAAGAAGCGCACCAGCCACATCACGGTGGTGGTCGCCCCCGCGAAGAAGAAGGAGACCCGCTAGTGGGCCAGAAGGTCAATCCGAACGGGTTCCGCCTAGGGATCACCACGGAGCACACCAGCCGGTGGTTCGCCGACTCCACCAAGGAGGGCCAGCGGTACCGCGATTACGTGAAAGAAGACGTCGCGATCCGCAAGCTCATGTCCGAGGGCCTGGAGCGCGCGGGCATCTCCAAGGTTGAGATCGAACGCACCCGCGATCGTGTTCGAGTCGACTTGCACACCGCCCGCCCGGGCATCGTCATCGGCCGCCGCGGCGCCGAAGCCGAGCGCCTGCGCGGTGCGCTGGAAAAGCTGACCGGCAAGCAGATTCAGCTGAACATCCTCGAGGTGAAGAACCCCGAAGCTGATGCACAGCTGGTCGCCCAGGGTATTGCCGAGCAGCTGGCGAGCCGTGTGTCCTTCCGTCGCGCTATGCGCAAGGGCATTCAGTCCGCGCAGCGCGCCGGAGCTAAGGGCATCCGGGTGGCCGTGTCCGGTCGCCTCGGCGGCGCCGAAATGAGCCGTAGCGAGTTCTACCGCGAAGGGCGCGTGCCGCTGCACACCCTCCGCGCGAACATCGACTATGGCTTCTACGAGGCCCGCACCGCCTTCGGCCGTATCGGCGTGAAGGTCTGGATCTACAAGGGCGACGTCACCGCCAAGGAGCTCGCGGCCCAGGCTGCGGCACAGGCCCCCCGGTCTGGCCGTGGACCTCGCGCCGAGCGCCCCCGCGGACGTCGCAACGAGCGCAACGCCGCCGCACGTCGGGAGCAGAGCCAGCAGGCCCCTGCCGCCGCCAGTGCAGAGCCGGCTGCTGCGCCCGCTGAGAACGGAACGGAGGCCTGAGGGACATGCTGATCCCGCGCAGGACCAAACACCGCAAGCAGCACCATCCCGGTCGCAGCGGTATGTCCAAGGGCGGCACCGAGCTCGCGTTCGGTGAGTACGGCATTCAGGCGCTTGCGCCCGCCTACGTCACCAACCGCCAGATCGAGTCGGCCCGTATCGCCATGACCCGCTACATGAAGCGTGGCGGCAAGGTGTTCATCAATATTTACCCCGACCGTCCGCTGACCAAGAAGCCTGCCGAAGTCCGTATGGGTTCCGGTAAGGGTTCTGTGGAGTGGTGGATTGCGAACGTGAAGCCCGGACGGGTCATGTTCGAGGTCGCCGGTGTCCCGGAGGAGGTCGCGCGCGAGGCGCTGCGCCTGGCCGTGCACAAGCTCCCGATGAAGTGCCGCATTCTCTCTCGTGAGGGGGACGACATCTGATGGCAGCGACGAAACTCACCGCGACCGAACTGGACGCGATGGACGACCAGAAGCTGGCCGCCGAGCTAGCCAAGGCTAAGGACGAGCTGTTCAAGCTCCGTTTCCAGTCAGCCACGGGGCAGCTTGAGAGCCACGCCCGTCTGCGCTCGGTGAAGAAGGACATCGCGCGGATCTACACGATTCTGCGCGAACGCGAGCTGGGGATCCGCCAGGCTCCCGACGCCGCCGAGTGAAAGCGAAGCGAGGAGACATGAGCGAGAACCAGAATCAGGCCCCGGCCGTTGAGGCCGAGGGTGTTGAGCGCCCCTACCGTAAAGTGCAGCGCGGCTACGTCGTCTCGGACAAGATGGATAAGACCATCGTGGTCGAGGTCGAAGAGCGCGTGAAGCACTCTCTTTACGGCAAGGTTATGCGCAAGACCAAGAAGTTTAAGGCCCACGATGAGGAGAACACCGCCGGTATCGGCGACCGCGTCCTCATTATGGAGACTCGGCCGCTGTCGGCCACCAAGCGGTGGCGTCTGGTCGAGATCCTCGAAAAGGCCAAGTGATCTGAGCGGTTAGCGCTGCGGCGCTATCTGTTTCACCCCGGTGGGCCGGTTCTCTACGGAGGACCGGCCCACCGGGGTTTTGCGGTGGCCTATGTTTAATTGGTGTTATTTGGGAATTCAAGCTAAATATACTTTTAACGCTAGGACTGTCTCGAATAGGATTCGAGCATCTTTTAGGTATCTAAATGCCTCGAGTATCGCATCCCAGAAATTATTCTATTTAGTGGTCTAGGTTTTATGTCATTTTGTTCCGTCACGGTAGGGTTAGTTAACTCGACCGTGGGAATGCTTTAAGACTGTCTGGCGCATTGCATTTGTGTAGGTTTTTAGAGTCAAAATCCCCGCGATGCATATGTCGATTGTAACGTTACGCACGAGTATCGAACATTTCCTGGTTTGCGCTAAAATATATATACTTTTATTCGGGGCGGACTCTAAGTGGCGGGGCTATACATTTAGCTGTATCACTGATCCTGGTCCGGCGGCGAAGGCGAAAACCAGACTCTTTGGCTGTGTTGTAGGTGTCAAGAGGTAAGAGTGGATGATGTTGTGACTTTCACGCTCGGTTTGCAACCCACAAAGTCTCTTTTTATGTGTTCAGTTAGCCAGCCCCGAAGGTGACGTTATTCCTTTAGAAGATATTACCATGAATATCTAATGTCGCTGGCGAAACTGCATGGTACGTCTTGATGCAGTGAGTACCGTTGTTCAATATTTGCGTATATCATCTTCGTTGAACCACGCGCTAAAATCTCAGCAATCGATGGTTGTTTGCTAAAAGTCCGATAACATAGCTCGGATTGCACTGTTTATAGCGTATTACGTCGGCGAAACGGAACAGCTATGTGACGTCTTGTGGACCATGCATGTCAAAAGCGCCGCTGTGGTGGAGCGCCTCGGCGGAACCAGTACACATGCGAATGTAGTGCAATAATCCTGTTGCTGAACTCAGATTTAACCATGTATAAGGAGTTTTCGTGGAGCTGTTTTTAAGTATATGTGGAGAAGTTGATCGGTCGATATTGAATCTATTAACTTGATAATAGGCATTAGAACTACGGTATGCACTGGATGTGCCTAAGACGCCTACGGGTAAGGCTTCTATTTGAAGGCGCTGAAGATAAATAGCTGTATTGATTTCCGGGTCACTATGCTTGTCCCCGAAGTCGTCATTGGCCAATGATGATGTTCTCCCCCGACGACTTGTGTGGCAAGTTGCCTGGATCTAACATCTAGGTTTAGATGAGGGGCATTAAAATCTAAGGGTATCGAGTCTGATTAGCCTGATGTGCCGGTGACCGTGTGTGTAGGATTTGTGCGGTGTGCGGGCAGTTGTGTATAATCAATTTCGACTACGAAGTCAAGCGGGAGTCCGCTAGCGGCATCCACGCTCAGGCGGCAAGTGTCTGCCCGCGAGGTTTTCCTGCATCTGGGCAGGTCGAATGGTCAAACCTGGCCATTTGGTTAGTCCGCGATGGAGAGATGACATCCTGGGAGAGGGTGTCACGAAAGGTTGATCTTGGAGAATCTATACATTGTGGTATCGGCCTGAGCGAGTTAGCGGTCGGGTGCTCTGGAAACTCTGATCCCAAGCTAAGGAACAGTAATGGTTGTAGCTATCAGTTGTCGGAATCTGTTAAAAAGGTATAAAACCGGCACTACTGCACTAGATGGCGTCACTCTAGAGGTGGAGCAGGGTCATATTCATGGTCTTGTGGGGCGTAATGGTGCAGGTAAAACCACGTTGATGAAGTGTCTGGTTAACCTTGTGAAGCCTACCTCTGGGGACATCACTGTTCTGGGGCAGGATGTGCGTGTGGCGGGTTCCAGTCGGGCGGTCGGTGCGCTTATTGAATCGCCGGCATTTTACCCTCACCTAAGTGCGCGGCGTAATCTAGAGTTATTTGCGAACTACTTTGGTGTGCCCAAATCTGAGGTGGATAGGGTACTCCAGATCGTTGGATTGACGCAGCGAGCGAAAGGGAAAGCGACGAAATACTCGCTGGGAATGAAGCAGCGCTTAGGCGTGGCTATTGCGATGTTGGGGAATCCCCCATTGCTCATCCTGGATGAACCGGTCAATGGGCTTGATCCACAAGCTATTGCTGACATGCGTGACGCACTCCGCCTGTTGCGTGACCAAGGGATAACGGTACTTCTGTCTAGCCACCTTTTAGGTGAGGTTGACCAGCTATGCGATCGTGTAAGCATCTTGGAGGCTGGAAAGCTTATTGCTGAAGGCACTCCGAGCGAGTTGCGTAATCGGTTTAATCAAAATGCGCCCGTTCAAGTAAATGTTGATGATGTGTCGCGAGCCACTGATATTGTTCGGCCATTGGTTCAAAGTGTTGAACGCGCTGGTGAGCATGCGCTAATTATGTATCTGGGTTCCCAAAAATCCGCCCCCGACGTAATAAAAGCGCTAGTGGAAGGCGGTATAGAAGTAGGTGGCTTCGAGCGTCAAGATTCGCTAGAAGCTGCATACCTGGCCATTACCAGAGAGGAAGCCTGACATGAACGCTGTGCACGGCTCGAGCCCATCCATGTCGCCAGAACTTGGTAGGGTTATTTTTACGGACCTCAAGGCGACGTTCTCCCGCCCAGCGGTATGGGTATGTATTGCTGTTTGGTTTATCCAAATTGGAATTTTCGCTTATTTAATCCAATTTATTGGATATCAATCGCTGAAGAGTGCTGGAGACCCGCAGTCACTTGTATATGCGAAAATCATGCGGAGTCAGATTACTGTGTCGGGGTCTGGCAATCAGGTTCTGGTTTCTGTCCCGCTTTTCGGATTGCCTGTTGCGGTCGTCGTGGGAGCAGTTCTTGCTGCTGCTGACCACAAAGCCCGATCGTTGGGTCTCATTGTAGGGCGTCTTCGGCGAAGGTCTACGCTGACTCTGGCAAGGTGTATCTCAATCTTGATAGTTACGGGTGTCATGGCGCTCTCCACGGTGTTCCTTGCCTTGGCAGCAGCATCAATCGTCGGTGTTGTACTTGGTGACTCTGATAGCTTTGATCCAAGTAGATTTTTTGCTGCCGCTGGTGCAACGTGGTTGGCATTATTTGCCTACGCGAGTTTCGGAGCTGCGTTGTCATATATCTTTAAAGGTGCTATGACCGGGATGCTCACCGCTATGGGCTGGATGCTGGGTGTCGAAATGCTGATAATTGGGACTCTGGCAAAATTTGTCGGGTTTTTCGCGTATATTCAGCATGGCTTACTTTCAACGAGTGTTGGGTCTCTTTCGAGTGCCCTTGCTGATGGAAATTTCCCAGCGGAAAATACCCCGGGTGTTAACGCTGTAAATAGTGGAGTTATGGCTCTTCTCGTAATCTGTATCTGGATCATCGTTTCTATCGCGATCTCTATTGTGGTTCAGAATCGACGGGACATTACCTGAGTAGATTCATATCAGTGCTTGTTGAGTATTGCAGGCTAAATTTGCGGTTTAATTAATTGTAGGTCGGTCTGCCTGTTTGGGTAGGCCGACCCTCTGCTGACATGGGCGTCATAATTTAACCATACAGTCGTAACCGGCTAGTGAACTCGGCATGCTGCCGTGTGATATGTTCGATGTCTACAGTGCTGTCCGAGATGGCGTTGCAGTGTCGTGTATAGAATGATACGAAAGAGTTCATTGGGATTCCAACTATAGTATTGTATCGCCTTGTCGACTTTCGGGGAGGGGGTATGGTAAATTTGTGTAAATACTATTCCTGCTATCTAGTTAACAGATGTTGCAGCTCTTCAATTTTTATGACATAAAAATGTCATCCCGTTAAATCTGTCCTTTTGCTGAAAAATATTCACTTAATGAATATAAGCGTACGTCATGATGGGTGATCATCAGTATCGCTAAGTTGTCTGCTAAAAAATATTGAACTGTCAATTCCAATTGAGTGGAATTGGCACCTCTTTATGTTTGTCTTCATCCTACTTAAGCTGGTATGCGTGGTCCTTCGTTTCTATCTGCGTTTTTCGTGTGTCATCTTCGCCTTGATGCTGGGATTTTTTACGGTCACCGTGATCCAGCAAGATGAGGCCAAATTTCCGATGGGGACCCAGCAAAGCTTGACCCTGATGCTGGATCAAAGCCAGGCATTGAAAAGCGAGGTGGCTCAAAGCCTGGATGCCGTCGCGCAAGAAACTGGAATATCGCTGTATAAAGACGGAACAGGACTGAGTACCGATCAGGGTGATCGCACGCTAATCGGCTTTGGACGTGTTTCATTAGGTAAAATACCTTGGTTCTCTCCAGGGGGTAAAGGTGCCGTGGTTGGACCGCACGACATTGGCGATGCGCCGCTCGGTGGCCGCTATGTCACCAGTGAATGCGACGCATCATGTCAGGAACAACTCTCAACCTGGGCAAAAGGCCACGGAGCGGAAATCAACTGGGGGCCAATACGGAGCCTTCATCAGCACATTCAAGGTTTTTTGCTGAACACGGGTACCGGTATGGCGCTCATATCGGCAATCCTTTTGGTTATTGCGGCTTTCATCGCGCTCACCTCAGCATCTGCACGAACCAATAACCTCCTGCTGATGGGAGGGGTCTCGCTTCGACGGATCCAGGCTAGAGCAACCATCTCCCCAACCCAGACGATTCTTGCCTGGAGCGCATGTGGCGCTGCTATATGTTGCGGATGGATCATTGCTACCCGCGGGGCTCAGCATATCCAAAAGTTCTTAAGCTATTGGTTAGTTTTGGCAGCACTCTTTATCGGCGTTATGGTTGTGATCGTTGCGCTAAGCGCTAGAGTATTCCGGCCTAGCATCGGAAATGTGGCGGCTCGGCGAGTCCCTTTAGTGAAGTTACGGATTGCTGGTATTGGGGTACGTCTTTGTATTGTGATACTGGTTGCCGTAATGGTCCCATATAGCTTAACAATGTTGTTAGGTGCGCAAGCTGTTCAAAAACAAGCTGAACGGTGGAACAACGTTGGTGATGCGGTGTCGGTCTCGTTCCTGACGGCTATTGATGATGCTGCTTACCGCGCCAGTTTTCTAGAAAACCTAAACCGCACAATGGACTCGGCAGATGTGCGTCGGAACCTGCTGCTCTCATTGCCACTCGATCGGAACGTCGAAGTTCCTCCGTCTGCTCTCGGTGAATATGACCATATCGTCATAGTCTCTGAATCCTTCCTGCGACAAATGAACTACACTGGCAACGGTGCGCCTACATCGAAAAAGGTCGATTTTATAGACGGCGGCAATCTGTCTCCTGAACTGAGCGGGATGTTGTACGAGAGCCTGCAAATCCTCGTGAAGGATCCGTCACAGATTTCTCGTCATATTCGATACGCGGCTATCCCGGGAGTATCGGATTTCCCGATTTTAGGCCACGGATATACAAGTGCCTCCAACCCTCTGCTCCTCGTGGTTGATGATCCAGTATCGGTGTTCAAAACCGAGGCTTTTCTGGAACCGGCTATAGCGTCGGGAAATCTAGTCTTCTCACAGCCGGAGCAGGTCAAAACTGTTTTTGCGCGCAACGGTGTGACCTCAATGGTTTCGTCTGTCGATTCCGTGGCGGCTAGCTATCGGATCGTTGCCCGACAAGCCAGCGAGCAGGTACGCGATACGCTCGCGGGAATCGCGGTGGCCGTGCTCTCTGTGGGTATTTCAGCAATCCAGGGCGCGGGTCTGTGGGCCGGCGCGCGGCGCAGGCTGATCTTTGCCCGGCACTCGTTCGGAGTTTCGTATTTGGCTATCTCCGCCCGTGCGCTCTTACTCGAAGGCATCGTAGCGGCTTTCGCGGCAGCCATAGCCTTGCTCGTGGCCTGGGTGCAGGGTCTTTCCGTGGATTTAATCATCGCCAGTTCGATTGCGGTTCCCTTGATCTATATCGGTTTATGTGTGGCGTGCTACCGGTTCGCGGCTCATGCGGCCTTTCGCACTGTGGTGGGGCGCCATGCCTAACCACGTGAACCGAGGGCCGGAGTATGCGCTCCGGGGACTGGCGCCGCAGGTATCGCCGCACTGGGAACCCACACGCCACGGGACGGTGTGGTGTCCATTGGCATATCTCCGAGCGCCTTTACATGAAGAATCCCTGCGCGAATACCGCCCCATAAACACCGTCAAGATCTCGATATTTACCGAGTGCTACTTACTAAAGGGGATGTCATGAAATTAGAGGTGCGGGACCTAGCCGTTGACATCGGCCACCGCAAGATATTTAGCGATGTGAACCTGTCATGCCAGTCCGGCCAGCTCGTGGCCCTCGTCGGCGCTTCCGGGTCGGGTAAAACCACGCTGCTGAACTGTCTGGGGCAGTTGCAACGGGCCAGTTCAGGAAGCATTCGGATCAACGGTGAGGAAGCTTCGCACTGGTCAGACCGTAGGCGCGCCCGGTTCTGGCGGCAAAGCGCGGCCTTCGTATATCAGGACTACGGTATCGTCGAAGAAGAATCGGTCGGGTTCAACGTGGCGCTCTCCGACATCCCGGTATTCCGTCGCCGCCCACGGATCACCAACCGGCTACGCGAATGCTTGGACGCGGTCGGCCTCGGAGGCCGTGAATCTGAACCAGTGAGCGTTCTGTCCGGGGGAGAGAAACAGCGGTGTGGAGTGGCCAGGGCGCTATATAAGAAGGCGGAGTGCCTATTCGTCGATGAGCCGACCGCGTCTCTAGATGCGGCCAACCGCAAGGCCATCTCCGAGCTTCTGGTCAGCTCTGCCCGCTCGGGAGCTCTCGTGATCGTTGCAACCCATGACGACCAGCTCGCCGCCGAAGCCGACCAAACCCTCCTGCTCAGCTGACCGGCAGCGCCTGAAGTTCATTCCAGTGCGCCCAGCTGATCAGCCGTTCCGCCAAACTGGACGGCCCCACAAAGCCCACTGGCGCCGCAGGTCGCCCCGCATGAGCAAGGTCATAGTCTCAGCCGTGTTAGACCCCTATCGCCGCTTGTGCGCCATCCCGTATGCTTGACGGGTTGCGAATCCGCGCACTCGAATATCGCGCCCACAGTGCATGCCATCCCAGATGGCAGCATCACGGGAATCGTCCGCGAGGACGAGGCGCTAGGGAAGCGGAGGTAGCGGACACTGCGATGGACCCCGACGGAGACCTCGCACCGGATGCAAATTCGTGTGCCCGAGTCTGTCGGAGGTTTTTTCGTGCCCAGTGCCCGCCCAGACCGCGGTCTGGGCAACAAGTCCACCATCCGTTCCGCAAGGCTCACCCCGGTCCACGGCCCTCGGCCCGTCCGCCGGGACCCGAGAACCGGCGAGACGACAGGAGTACGTAGTGATCCAGCAGGAGTCGCGACTCAAAGTCGCCGACAACACGGGGGCGAAGCAGATTCTCTGCATCCGTGTTCTCGGTGGCTCCGGTCGCCGTTATGCGAGCATCGGCGACGTCATCGTGGCGACCGTCAAGGACGCCATCCCCGGCGGCAACGTCAAAAAAGGCGACGTCGTCAAAGCCGTCGTCGTGCGCACGACCAAGGAACGTCGTCGTCCCGACGGTTCCTACATCCGTTTCGACGAGAACGCGGCGGTGATCCTCAAGAACGACGGCGAGCCGCGTGGCACCCGTATCTTCGGCCCGGTTGGCCGTGAGCTGCGCGATAAGCGGTTCATGAAGATCATCTCGCTGGCACCGGAGGTGCTGTGACCATGCCGAAGATGAAGATTAAAAAGGGTGACCTGGTTCAGGTCATCACCGGTCGCACCAGCGATGAAGACAAAGCTGCCAAGCGCAATCTGAAGGCTGGCGACAAGGGAAAGCAGGGCCGCGTGCTCGAAGTTTTCCCGGACGAGCAGAAGGTTCTGGTTGAGGGCGTTAACCGCCGCACCCACCACCTGAAGCCGGGGCAGCAGGCCGGAAGCCGCGCGGGCGGGATCGAGCACCGCGAGGCGCCGATCCACGTGTCCAACGTGGCGCTGGTTGACCCCTCCGATAACAAGCCCACCAAGGTCGGTTTCCGCGTCGAGTCCGTCGAGGTCGAGGGCGGCCGCACCAAGCAGGTCCGAGTGCGCTACTCCAAGCGCACGGGGAAGGACATCTGATGACCGAGACCCAGACCCCCCGCCAGCTCCCGCGGCTGAAGTCCGTCTACCGCGACGAGATTAAGAACAAGCTCACCGAGCAGTTCGGCTACAAGAACGTCATGCTGGTGCCCGGCCTGACCAAGATCGTCGTGAACATGGGCGTCGGCGACGCCGCACGCGACTCCAAGGTCATCGACGGTGCGATCCGCGACCTCGCGGCGATCACCGGCCAGAAACCGCAGGTCACCAAGGCCCGCAAGTCCATCGCCCAGTTCAAACTGCGTGAAGGCATGCCCATTGGTTGCCATGTCACCCTGCGCGGTGACCGCATGTGGGAGTTCCTGGACCGTCTGCTGTCCACTGCTCTTCCGCGTATCCGCGACTTCCGCGGCCTCTCGCCGAAGCAGTTCGACGGGAACGGCAACTACACCTTCGGTCTGACGGAGCAGGTCATGTTCCACGAGATCGACCAGGACAAGATCGACCGTGTCCGCGGTATGGACATCACGGTCGTGACCACCGCGAAGACCGACGACGAGGGACGCGCGCTGCTCAAGCTGCTCGGCTTCCCCTTCAAGGAGAACTGACATGGCCAAGACTGCCCTGATTAAGAAGCAGGAGCGCAAGCCGAAGTTCGCGGTGCGCGCCTACACCCGATGCCAGAAGTGCGGACGTCCGCACTCGGTGTACCGCAAGTTCGGCCTGTGCCGCATCTGCGTGCGGGAGATGGCTCACCGCGGTGAGCTGCCCGGCGTGACAAAGAGCAGCTGGTAAGGACAACACCACAGGTCCCAGCGTCCATGGGACGTAGGGAAACCACGGTGAGAAAAGAGCAACCGACATGACAATGACTGATCCGATCGCGGATATGCTCACGCGCCTGCGGAACGCCAACTCGGCGTACCACGAGTCCGTGTCCATGCCGTATTCCAAGCTGAAGTCCCGCATCGCGGACATCCTGAAGGCTGAGGGCTACATCCTCGGCTGGCATGAAGAAGAGGCCGAGGTCGGCAAGACCCTGGTCCTGGACCTCAAGTACGGCAAGAGCCGTGAGCGCGCCATCTCTGGTGTTCGCCGCATCTCCAAGCCGGGCCTGCGGGTCTACGCCAAGTCCACCAACCTGCCCAAGGTTCTCGGCGGCCTCGGCGTGGCAATTCTGTCCACGTCCTCCGGCCTCCTGACCGACAAGCAGGCTGCCAAGAAGGGTGTGGGTGGGGAAGTCCTCGCCTACATCTGGTAACCGGGAAAGGAGCATCCAGACCATGTCTCGAATTGGACGTCTGCCGGTCCCGGTGCCGGAGAAGATCGAGAACGTAACCATTGACGGTCAGGTCGTGACCGTTAAAGGCCCCAAGGGAGAACTCAGCCATACGGTGCCCGCGCCGCTGACGGTCGAGCGCGGTGAAGACGGCAGCATCGTCGTCAGCCGCCCGGACGACGAGCGCGTGAGCAAGTCGCTGCACGGGCTGACCCGCACCCTTGTGAACAACATGGTCCTCGGCGTGACCGAGGGCTACACCAAGAAGCTCGAAATCGTCGGCACGGGCTACCGTGTCGTCGCCAAGGGCTCGGACCTCGAGTTCGCCCTCGGGTTTTCCCACCCGGTGATTGTGAAGGCCCCCGAAGGCATCACCTTCAGCGTGGAGACCCCGACGAAGTTTTCGGTGTCAGGCATCGATAAGCAGCAGGTCGGCGAAGTAGCGGCGAACATCCGTAAGATCCGCAAGCCCGAGCCGTACAAGGGCAAGGGCGTGCGCTACGCAGGCGAGAACGTCCTGCGCAAGGCCGGAAAGGCTGGTAAGTGATTATGGGTTACGCACACAAGCACACCAGCGGCGGAGCCGGTACCCGCACCCGTGCCCGGGGGCGTCGTCACCTGCGTCTACGCAAGCGCATCGTGGGCACGGCCGAGCGGCCGCGTCTGGTTGTCACCCGCTCCTCGCGGCACGTGTTCGTCCAGGTGGTCGACGACTCCAAGGGCATCACCCTGGTGTCTGGCTCCACCTTCGAGGCGGAACTGCGCGCCACCGAGGCGACTAAGACCGACAAGGCTCGCCGCGTGGGCGTCCTGGTCGGCGAACGCGCCAAGGCGGCCGGGATCGAAAGCGTCGTCTTCGACCGCTCGGGGAACAAGTACCACGGCCGCGTGGCCGCCGTTGCTGACGGCGCCCGCGAGGCTGGGCTGACCCTGTGATCGCCCCTGGACCGGAAGAGAAGAGGATTTGACCATGGCTGCACAGCAGCGGAATAACGGTCCCGCGAATAACGGTCGTCGGGGCGAGGGCGAGGATCGTCGGGGCGAGTCCCGCGATTCGCGTCAGGGCGGACGTCGCGGCGAAGGCCGCGGCCGCCAGGAAGCGGAAAAGTCAGCGTTCGTCGAGCGCGTTGTGACCATCAACCGCGTGTCGAAGGTCGTCAAGGGCGGTCGTCGTTTCTCCTTCACCGCACTGGTTGTGGTGGGCGATGGCGATGGCACCGTCGGCGTTGGCTACGGCAAGGCTAAGGAAGTTCCCGCGGCGATTGCCAAGGGTGTTGAGGAGGCGAAGAAGAGCTTCTTCCGTGTTCCCCGCATCCAGGGCACCATCACTCACCCGGTGCAGGGTGAGGAAGCCGCCGGCGTCGTGCTCCTGCGCCCGGCCGCTCCCGGTACCGGTGTAATCGCCGGTGGTCCGGTGCGCGCCGTGCTCGAGTGCGCTGGCGTGCACGATGTGCTCTCCAAGTCGCTCGGTTCCTCCAACGCGATCAACATCGTGCGGGCAACCATCGCGGCGCTGAAGGGCCTTGAGGAACCTGAAGCGGTTGCGGCTCGCCGTGGCCTGCCTGTGGAGCACGTCGTTCCGGCGCAGCTCCTGCGGGCTCAGGCTGCTGGTCGTGCGGCGGCTCGTGCCGATCGTGAAGCAAAGGCAGGTGCGTGATGCAGCTGAAGGTGACCCAGACCAGGTCAGAGATCGGCGGTAAGCAGAACCAGCGCGACACCCTGCGTAGCCTCGGGCTCAAGCGCATCGGTGACGTCGTGGTGAAAGAAGACCGCCCCGAAATCCGCGGCATGATCCGCACCGTCACCCACCTGGTGACGGTTGAAGAGGTGGAGTGATCCATGAGCGATAAGACCACGAGCGAAGGCCCGCTGAAGCTCCACGACCTGCGTCCGGCCCCCGGCGCCAAAACCGCGAAGACCCGCGTGGGTCGCGGTGAGGCGTCCAAGGGTAAGACTGCTGGCCGTGGTACCAAGGGTACGAAAGCCCGCTACCAGGTTCCCGCCACGTTTGAAGGTGGGCAGATGCCGCTGCACATGCGTCTGCCGAAGCTTCGCGGGTTCACCAACCCGTTCCGTGTGGAATACCAGGTTGTGAACCTGATGACGCTGCAGAGGCTGTTCCCCGAGGGCGGCGACGTCACGGTGGAAGAGCTCGTAGCCAAGGGCGCGGTGCGCAAGAACCAGCTGGTGAAGGTGCTCGGCACCGGAGAGGTGTCTGTCGCGTTGAACGTGACGGCTCATAAGTTCTCCGGCTCCGCGCAGGAGAAGATTACCGCCGCTGGCGGTACCGTCACCACGCTGTGACTTTTTGACGGGGCACCGGGGCACAGAATAGTCTGTGCCCCGGTGCCCCGTTTCTGTATCCAGGGCCGTTATTGGCCACGCCTGCATGCGCGGCTCAGCCGACGCTGTCGGCGCTCTCGCTCCCGGGACCCCGGGGTGATCTGACTAAAGGAGGACAGGTGCTCAACGCCTTCGTCCGTGCATTCCGCACGCCGGAGTTGCGCAATAAGCTGCTGTTCACACTCGCTTTGCTCGTCATCTACCGGCTCGGGGTTTTCATCCCGGCACCCGGAGTGAACTACCAGAACGTGTTGTTCTGTGTTGACCAGCAGCGCCATTCTGGTGACGCGAACGTGCTGGGCATGATCAATCTGTTCTCCGGCGGCGCTTTGCTTCAGCTCTCCATTTTCGCGCTCGGCGTGATGCCGTACATTACGGCGTCGATCATCATCCAGCTGCTGCGCGTGGTGATCCCACGTTTTGAAGCGCTCCATAAGGAAGGGCAGTCCGGCACCGCCAAGCTGACCCAGTACACCCGTTACTTGACCATCGGGCTCGCAGTGCTGCAGTCCACGGTCATTATTACGACGGTGCGTACGGGCCAGTTCTTCCACGGGTGCGCTGTCAGCCCGATCCCCGACGACAACATCATCGTGCTCTTGCTGATGATCGTCGCGATGACCGCGGGCACCGGTCTGATCATGTGGATGGGTGAAATTATTACCGAGCGCGGGGTCGGCAACGGCATGTCGATCCTCATTTTCACCTCCATTGCCGCAGGATTCCCAGCCTCCCTCGGCCAGATCCTGACCGGCCAGGGTTGGTTTACCTTCTCCATCATCATCGTGGTGGGTCTGCTGGTGATCGTCGGCGTGATCTTCGTGGAACAGTCCCAGCGGCAGATCCCGGTGCAGTACGCCAAACGCATGATTGGCCGCCGGCTCTACGGCGGAACCTCCACCTACATTCCGATCAAGGTCAACCAGGCTGGCGTGATCCCGGTGATCTTCGCGTCCTCAATCCTCGCGTTGCCGCACCTTGCAACCTCCTTCGGCGCGCCGGACGCAGGCTGGGTGCAGTGGATTAACAACAACTTGGTTCCCGGCCAGGGCTTCTCCTGGATGTACACCACCGTGTACCTGATCCTGATTATCTTCTTCGCGTTCTTCTACGTGTCGATCACTTTCAACCCGGAAGAGATCGCCGACAACATGAAGAAGTACGGTGGTTTCATCCCCGGTGTGCGCGCCGGACGGCCCACCGAACGCTACCTGCAATACGTGATCAACCGGATCCTGACCCCAGGTTCGCTCTACCTCGGTGTGATCTCGCTGATCCCGCTGCTCGCGTTTGCGTTCCTCGGAGCCGACCAAAACTTCCCATTCGGCGGAGCCTCCATTTTGATCATTGTTGGCGTGGGTCTGGATACGGTTAAGCAGATCGATGCCAAGCTTCAGCAACACCATTACGAAGGAATTCTCCGGTGAGCTTTCAGACCTCCGACGCCTCCCAGACAGCCACCCACACCCACACCGGAGGTGGCCTGCGCAAACTGCTCATCATCGGTGCGCCGGGTGCGGGCAAGGGTACCCAAGCTGCTCGCATCTCAAAGCAGCTCGGCATCCCGGCTATTTCCACCGGAGATATTTTCCGTGCCAACGTGTCACAGTCCACGGAGCTCGGGGTGCTTGCCAAGTCCTATATGGACAAGGGCGAGTACGTCCCCGATGAGGTCACCAACGATATGGTGGCGGACCGGCTTCGCCACGATGACGCACAGGACGGTTTTCTGCTCGACGGGTATCCCCGGACCCTTGCCCAGGTGCAGGCGTTAGATGCGATGCTCGGCGACGACGGTCTCGATGCCGTGCTCCTGCTGGAGGTTGACACTGACGCGGTGATTGGCCGCCTGGTGCAGCGAGGCCGCGAACAGGGCCGCAGCGATGACACCGAAGAAACCATCCGGCATCGGCTAGAGGTCTACGCTGAGCAGACCGCCCCGCTGATCGACGTGTACGAACAGCGCGGCCTGGTGCATCGGATCGATGGCATGGCCAATATTGACGAGGTCACGGGGCGCCTCATGGCCGTTTTGGGTTCACCCGCGTGAGCTGGCGGCGCCGGGAGCGCGTTGAACTGAAGACCCCCGAACAGATCGCGCTCATGCGACGTGCGGGAGCATTAATAGCTGAGGTGCATCGACAGGTGCGCGAAGCTATTCAGCCGGGCGTTACGACATTGCAGCTCGACACCCTGGCCGAAACCATCATCCGTGACCACGGCGCGACCCCGAACTTTAAGGGATACCAAGGGTTTCCCGCGACACTGTGCGTCAGCGTCAACGAGGAAATTGTGCACGGCATCCCCGGTGACCGTGTGATTCATGACGGCGATGTGGTGTCCGTGGACGGGGGATGTGTCGTCGAAGGCTGGCATTCCGACAGTGCCTTTACCGCCATTGCTGGTCAGCCGCGAAACGACGAGGATGTGCGGTTGGTGGACGTCACCGAACGTGCGATGTGGGCTGGTATTGCGGCGTTTGCCTCGGCAAACCGGGTCGGTGATATCGGTGCGGCAGTGGAAGACGAAGTGTTTTCCCTGGTCGGTGAGGAGCTGTGCCACCTGGAAGATTTCGGCGGCCACGGCATTGGAACCGCTATGCACCAACCGCCCGACGTCATGAACTTTCGCACCCGCGATCGCGGACCGAAAGTGTGCGCTGGGATGTGCCTGGCTATTGAGCCGATGCTGGTCGATGGTCCCGCGGATTACGCCGTGCTCGAAGATGACTGGACGATTGTGACCACCAGTGGTCGCCGGGCAGCGCACTGGGAGCATTCGGTGGCGCGGACGGATGACGGGATCTTGGTGCTGACCGCCGCGGACGGTGGGGTAGCGGGCCTGGAACCGTTTGGTGTAACACCGGTCAGTGATCCGCTTACCGCGTGAGGCACTTCATGCTGGTCGCCCCGTGTCAAACGGCGTGAGCCCGCGTACGATGGATAACTGGGTGTGTGCCCGCGTCCCTGCATGTTCTGATTCCGTCCTGACGGATGAACAGCTGCGTCCGGGAAGAGCACATCTCGGATGAACGACGGTTGACGCCCCTGCGGGGGCGAGAGAGTCAGTGGAGGCCATGGCCAAAAAAGACGGTGTGATCGAGATCGAGGGGACTGTCACTGAGGCGCTGCCCAACGCTTTCTTCCGGGTCCAACTGGAGAATGGGCACATGGTTCTCGCGCATATTTCCGGCAAAATGCGTCAGCATTACATCCGGATTCTGCCCGAGGACCGGGTCGTTGTGGAACTGAGTCCTTACGACCTCGACCGTGGACGCATCGTCTACCGCTATAAGTGATCCGGCCGTCCCGTAACGGAGAAGGGTGTCATGAAGGTTAACCCGAGTGTTAAGAAGATCTGCGACAAGTGCAAGGTGATTTCTCGCCACAGCCGCGTCATGGTGATTTGCGAAAACCCGCGCCACAAACAGCGCCAGGGTTGAGAAAACGGCGCTAACGCACTGAGCTGAGGCACAGTCGTGAAGGCGCTACCCGCCCAACGGATCAATGATCCAGGGCACGACAATTGAAGATCCGACATCAACCTGACCTGAGGCTTAGGCGAGGTAAACCCGCGGTACGGAGGCCGCGGCGGGGAGAACGTGCGTACCCCGAGGTGTCGGCTCAGGCCTCCGGAAAACAGTAGGAGAACTGCACACATGGCACGTCTGGCAGGCGTTGACCTCCCCCGCGAAAAGCGGCTCGAGGTCGCACTGACCTATATCTTCGGCGTGGGTAAAACCCGCGCTCAGGAGACCCTGGCTGCAACCGGGATCTCCGGGGACAAGCGAGTTCGGGATCTCGGTGACGAAGAACTGGTTGCACTGCGCGACCACATCGAGGGTAACTACAAGATCGAGGGTGATCTGCGTCGCGAAATCGCCGCTGACATCCGGCGCAAGGTTGAGATTGGCTGCTACGAGGGGCTGCGCCACCGCCGTGGCCTGCCCGTGCGCGGTCAGCGGACGAAGACTAACGCCCGCACCCGTAAGGGCCCCAAGCGCACCGTGGCCGGCAAGAAGAAGGCCCGCTGACCCCAGCAGTAGCTCCGCGGGGTTCCGTTCGGCGCCTCGCATAGACCACCTCTACCTACCCGAGGAGTAACGGCACATGCCTCCCAAGAGCCGTCAGGCTTCCGCAGCCCGCAAGCCGCGCCGCAAGGATAAAAAGAATGTTGTGAGCGGTCAGGCTCACATCAAGAGCACGTTTAACAACACCATCGTCTCCATCACCGACCCGACTGGCGCGGTGATCTCCTGGGCTTCATCCGGCCAGGTTGGCTTCAAGGGCTCTCGTAAGTCCACCCCGTTCGCCGCGCAGCTCGCGGCCGAGGCTGCCGCCCGCCGCGCTCAGGAGCATGGCATGAAGAAGGTTGACGTTTTCGTCAAGGGCCCGGGTTCCGGTCGCGAGACCGCCATCCGCTCCCTGACCGCTGCTGGCCTCGAGGTCGGCTCGATTCAGGACGTCACCCCCCAGCCCCACAACGGTTGCCGCCCGCCCAAGCGTCGGCGCGTCTGACACCCTCCGCCGACCCGTCGCTGCGTCACATTTTCGCGATCCGCAGCGATGACGGTCGGCGGACACCAGACCCAATCTCGTCTGAGCGTCATATGGCGGACGCTCGCAGAAAGGACAGAACGTGCTTATTGCACAGCGCCCCACGCTGACCGAAGAGGTCGTTTCCGAGTACCGTTCACGGTTTGTGATCGAACCGCTGGAACCCGGCTTCGGGTACACCTTGGGCAACTCCATGCGGCGGACCCTGCTTTCCTCCATCCCCGGTGCAGCCGTCACCTCCATTCGGATCGACGGTGTTCTGCACGAATTCAGCACCGTCCCCGGTGTGAAAGAGGACGTCACCGAGATCATCCTGAACATCAAGAACCTGGTCGTCTCCTCCGAGAACGACGAACCGGTCGTGATGTACCTGCGCAAGCAGGGTTCAGGCGAGGTCACCGCGGCAGACATTACGCCGCCTGCTGGTGTCGAGATCCACAACCCGGATTTGCACATTGCCTCCCTCAACTCCAAGGGTCGCCTTGAGGTCGAGCTGATTGTCGAGCGCGGACGCGGATACGTCTCCGCTCAGCAGAACAAGTCGGGCGACGGCGAAATTGGCCGCATCCCGGTTGACTCGATTTACTCGCCGGTTCTCAAGGTGACGTACAAGGTTGAGGCCACCCGTGTTGAGCAGCGGACCGACTTTGATCGCCTGGTGATTGACGTCGAAACCAAGCCTGCTATCACCCCTCGTGATGCTGTGGCGTCGGCAGGTAAAACCCTGGTCGAGCTGTTCGGGCTTGCTCATGAGCTCAACGTCGAGGCCGAGGGCATCGACATCGGCCCGTCCCCGACGGACCAGGCTCTCGCCGCCGATCTGGCGCTGCCGATCAACGACCTCAACCTGACGGTGCGTTCTTACAACTGCCTCATGCGTGAGGGTGTGCACACTGTGGGAGAGCTCGTGGCCCGCAGTGAGGCTGACCTGCTCGACATCCGCAACTTCGGTCAAAAGTCGATTGACGAGGTCAAGGCGAAACTCGCCGAAATGGGCCTGGCACTGAAGGATTCCCCGCCCGGATTTGACCCGTCCACCGTGCTCGACTCCTACGGTGACGACGAGTTCGGCGACGACCAGTACTGAGATTCTTTAAGCAAGGAGAACGACCATGCCTGCACCCACCAAGGGCGCACGCCTCGGCGGGTCCTCGGCCCACCAGAAGGCGATCCTGGCGAACCTCGCCACGGAGCTGTTCCGCCACAAGGCCATCAAGACCACCGAAAGCCGCGCCAAGCGTCTGCGTCCCCACGCGGAGCGTCTTGTTACCTTCGCGAAGAAAGGCGATCTTGCCTCTCGTCGCCAGGTGATGCGCACCATTAAGGACAAGGGCGTTGTGCACGAGCTCTTCACAGAGATCGCGCCGACCTTTGCCGAGCGTCCGGGCGGTTACACCCGGATCATCAAGATCGCTCCCCGCAAGGGCGACAACGCCCCCATGGCGGTTATCGAACTCGTCCAGGAGGCCTACAGCCCCAAGCAGGCTGTGGTGAAGGAGGCCGAGGCAGCGGCGAAGAACGCAGCCAAGGATAGCTCTGACACTCCGGCTGATGAGGCCGCGACCCCGGCCGAAGAGGTTGAGGAGACGGCCGCAGCTGAGGAGTCAGCCTCCGAGGAGAAGACCGAGGCGAAGGACGCCTGATCGCGTCGTGACACCCTAAGAGCGGGGGTCGTATCCATCTGGATACGACCCCCGCTCTTTGCGTTCGCCGGATGCGTGCCGTTGCCTCCATTGGGTGTCTGCCTTTGCCTCCATTAGATGTGTGCCCTTGTATCCGCTGGGTGTGCACCTTTGCACGCGCCGGATGTGCGCCTTTGCATGCGTCGGGTATTCAATGCGGTGTGAGTGTTCAATGGGCGTGGTGTTCGTTGCGGAGCGGTGCGGGCCACCGGGGGTGTTGCCGCTTAACCAAACGGTGGGTGAGAGCAATGACACAGATGCCGATGTCGGGGAGATCGGTTCAACAGGCTCGCGTCGGCGGAGAATCTGCGGGGTCGCAGATTACTGTCTGGAAAATAGATGTAATATGGTAAACGGATAGTTTTCGAGGTGTAGAGATGCGGCCCTGTTTGGTCGGTTTTCACGGGTTAACACCTGCCTGCGGGTTCAGATCATTCAGGATGACGGGGTTCGTCGATGTTGCCGCGCTTATCGCAATGTGGAGGTGGTGCCTAATGAAAAAGGAGAGGTTGATATTTATAATTAGCTGGCTCTCAATTTGTTTTGTGACAGTTATGATCGGATTGCCGTTCTTTCATTACGTCATCACAGCGCATCGGATGCCGGATGGTGACGAGGTTGGGTCGTGGTTCGCAGATATTGGACATTGGTGGTGGTGTATCACCACATATGGTGTTGTACTCGTTGCGGACCATTATCAAGAAGATCGACCAAAACGTGTGGCGTTGACGATGGGTGCTGGGATTTGTGGAATTGTTTTGTCGGTCGGGGTTTTGGTGTTCGTTTATCTTTCGTGAAATTCGCGCCCCGTTATTACTTCCAAGTAAAATGACTTGTTGGCTTTTGGGAGTAGGTGTTCGGTACCCTTTTTCACCGCAGATTGGTCCCACCGGTATGCACCCCTGACCGATAGTGTCCGGGACATCGTTTTCGGGGTTGTAACTCGACTCGTAGGCATAGACGATGGGTCCCGCTTCCCCAAGCAATGGAGTCAGATATGTCGTCCTCATTTTCTCAGCGTCCCGTACCTCGTAGAGTTCCGCTGCAGCTTGCCGCACTGGGGGTGACCTCACTAGCCCTAGGCCCGGCCACGCTTGCATCAGCCGCAGCAGACCTGATTCCCGCAGCCGGACCGTCGCCCGGAAACGGCCTCACACCGCTAGCGCCCGTTCTCGTTGGAACCGACCGCGCCGATGTGCCCGGAGCTCTGCACGATTCGGTTCCCCTGTCCCAAGGGCGGGCGCTTCGCCCCGAAAAATCTGGTCGCGCTGTTCCCAGTCCTCGCAGCATGAACGACCTTGAAGACCCGGTTCTCCACAGCCTGCCCGCCCGAGCAGTCGATACCCCTGACCACGGTCTAGTCGGCGTCACCTGGCCCGGATGTCCCGCCCCCGACCGCGTCGAACTGAGGTCGCTGAACGCGGACGGCAGCTGGGGACGCTGGATGGTGGCTGAACTTGCGCACGGTACCGACGGGCAGGTTCGCGGCACCGAACCGGTGTGGGTTGGAGATGCCACAGCGGTTGCGGTGCGTGCCGTACGAGGTGGATCCGATGTGTCAACCGAGCTGGTGTTAGCCCGGATCGGGACACCCGTGACAGCAGAGGATAAACATGTCACCTCCGCCCACACGGGTGGGCCCGGACGGGGCGCGGCAAGTGCCCTGTCGGGATTCGGTGCGGGCACATCCGTCGACACGGCTGGACTCGCCAGCGGGGGACGATCTGCTAGCCCCGCGCCCTGGTATCTCGCCCCGCGGGTCATCTCCCGGGCAGGATGGGGCGCCGATGAATCCATGCGCAAAGGCGAACCGACCTACGCCCCGGAGCTGAAAGCCGCGGTGCTGCACCACACCTACGGCTCGAACAATTACACCCGCGAACAGTCCCCAGCGATTATTCGTGGAATCCTGCGCTACCATACCCAGGACCTCGGATGGAACGACATCGGCTATAACGCACTAGTTGACCGGTTCGGCCAAATCTTTGAAGGTCGATTCGGCGGATTAAATCGCAACGTCGTGGGCGCTCATGCAAAGGGCTCAAATACCGGAACCTTCGGCATTTCCATGATGGGTGACAACACAACGGTCGATCCCACGCCCGCTCAGCTCGCCGCAGTCGCCGACATGATGGCTTGGCGGCTCGGCGGAACCTATATTTTCGACGTCAACACTAAAGTAACGATCGATACCAAATCCCAGCCGAGGATCTTCGGACACCGCGACGCCCACTCCGGCGGAACCGCGTGCCCTGGCGACGCTGGATACCGAGCCCTGCCCAAGGTGCGCTCCATGGTCTCCGAACGGCTTGAAAAATATCGCACCAGCTCCTACCAGGCGTGGCGCGAACACGGGGGAGCCAAAACGCTGGGGACAGTCACCCATTCGGCGGCCCTCAGCGGAGGAATCTACCTCACGCGTACGTCCGAGGATTACACCATCAAGCAGTACCCGGACGGCAGCGCGCAGGTATTCGCGAGCGACGACTTCACGGACGTTCCGTTAGGCACCATGTTCCGCACCGAAATTCGGTGGATGCGCAGCCGGGACATATCGACCGGCTGGGACGACGGTAGCTACCGCCCTCGCGCCGGCACCAATCGCGACGCCATGGCCGCGTTCATTTACCGTTGGGTCGGTTCCCCCGCATTTACCCCGCCGCAGGTGCCCCCATTTGTGGATATTCACCCGTCCACGCAGTTCTATCGGGAAATGACCTGGCTCAAAGCCAAAGGTATTAGCGCCGGATGGCCCGACCGCACCTATCGGCCCTGGTCGGTTATGACCCGGGAAGCAATGGCTGCATTCCTCTATCGGATCGCAGGCGCACCGCCCGTATCACTGCCTGCATCGTCGCCGTTTAAAGATGTTTCATCCACCAGCCAGCACTACCGGGCTGTGGTTTGGATGGCACGCACCGGCATTACCACCGGCTATCCAGATGGAACCTTCCGACCCGGTGAGCCGGTACAACGTGACGCCATGGCCGCTTTCCTCTTCCGCTACGAGGAACAGGGGCTTCCGAAGCGCGTGTGATCAGTCATTGCGAGGGGTTCGTCGTCAAAGAGCTCCAAGAGCTGTAGCGGTCGCGGGCCCGTTTCCCTTCTGGGGCGACGGGCCCGCGACCTATCCGTCTTCTTAACGTCCGGGACGAAGCCCCCGGTACATGTTCTTGGCACGGGAATAGGTGTCGCGCGCCTTTGCATAGGTGCGGCGGACCCGGTTGGCTCCGCGGTAGGTCCGAGACGTCACCAGGGCCTCAAGATCCTGACGGGCACGCTGTGCGGCGTGTTCAGCCTCAGCTAACTGCAGTGAACGCTGATGATCCCAGGACAGAGCCCGGTCCGTATCGGCGCGAGCATGGTCAGCTTCCCGCGATAACGCAAGCGCCGTGATCCGGACTGCTTCCGTGAGGCGGGCCCAGTCGCCGGTCGGGTTGAGGCTTGGCGCATCCGTCGGCAGGTCAGAGGCCGGCGTGGTGGTTGCGATGTGTTCACCGTGCGCCGCCGCCGATACCCGGTCCCACCACTGATCATGGCCCGCGCGATAGGTAGCGCGACGCTGCGCCAGATGCTTACCGACCTCATCGCGGCGAGTCCACAGTTCCTGAGCGGCCTCGGCGGCCAGCTCCATGCCCTGCGCATCGGCCCAGGTACACCATTGGCCCATGCCCCACGCATCCAAGGCACCGCGCAGACGCACATCGGTGTAATCATCGGGAATCAGCCCAAGTGTCGGAACACCGGCTGGTAGCGCAAAGATAGCCGGGTGATACCGGGAAGTTAGCACCATGTGTGCCCGACGCGTCACCGACGCCACGGTACGAGCGGGAAGGATCGGAAGCAGGGTCACCGGGCTGGCCGCGTGTGCCGCGATCATGCGATTGATGCCGAGATCCCCGTCGTTGGTTCCCGGGATAGCCATATGCGGAAGCAGAACCGCTTCAAGCCCCGTGATGCTGTAGATGCGTTCGAGTAGCTGGGTAAACGCCTCAATGTGCACTCCCGGGGTGACGGTCACGGCCAAGAATGAGTCTGGTACCGGAACCGGCAGCTGCTCGAGGTCGACGATGTCGGAAAACGGCCCCGACTCCAAGAAAGTGGCGTCGTCCAGACCAGCGAAACAATCAATCCCCGCGCTGGTCAACAAATCTGAGGAGAAACGCTCCCGCGCCGACACCAGGTCCGCGGTGGCAAGCGCCCGCAGCATGAGGTCGCGATCCGTATCGGTCAGCGTGGGGCCAAACGTCTGGCCGGAAACAATCACCGGTCGTTGGCAGGCAACCGCGACGGCGATCACAGCGATTCGTTCCATCAACAGCCAGCCGTACCGCGAGTTCATATTGCCGCCACCGGCGATCAGCACCGCGTCGCAGCCCTGTATCTGCTGGATCAACCGCGCCACCGGTTCACGGTGCTCAGGGGCGAGCTCGCGCCGGGAATGCACATGCTCCACCACATTGTCGAGCAGCATTTCGCGCTCGGCAGGGGCAGGGGGGAATGTGAACGTGGGGACCGCCTCGATCTGCGGTCCGAAGTGTCGGCGAGTGTGCTCGACATCGCGGGTCAGCAGCACCGGGGTGAGCTGGCGTGCGGTCAGTTCGTCGACTGCGGCGTGAGCCATCGCCTCATCGCCTGCGTGATAGCGCTCCTGGCCGATGTCGCCGAGCACCAGCACCCGTCCGGTGCCCGGCCTCGGGGTGATCCAGCGGGGGAGCGGACGGGTGGGTAGATCAATGCGTCCATCCTGACGCGGCGCCTGGTCGGTATCGAGCAGAACATCGGGGGTGTGGGTGGCACTGTCTGCGTCCGAGCTGCCGCGTCCGTTTGAGGCGCCGCTGTCGGGCCCCGTACTGTCGGGCCCCGCACTGCCGGGCCGGGTCACCACACCCGCGTCCTGATATTCGGTGCCGCCGCCGGACTCCTTGCCTCGGCTACACAATCCCGCGCGACGACCACCACCAGTGCCGTTGCCCCGACTAGCCCTACCGTCGTCCCCAGTGTCGTGACGCTCTTGCACCAACTGATCCAAGATACGCTGCTGGTCACGAAGCTGGATGCTGGTGAGCTCGTGCAAATGAGCGAGGTACAAGAACAACCCCGTCTGCCCGGCATCGAGACCAGACCGAATATGACTCTGACGCACCCACGCATCCCACCCGTGATGGTGGGACGGCTCGGCATCGCTATTGTCCGCCGCGCTGCCCGTGGCAGGACGACGCGACCACAAAGCCAGAGGCTCATCGGCTAAAAACCCGACGTCAAACCGGGCCCACAGACGCAGATTGAACTCCCAGTCGCCCACGACGGGAAGTCGCTCATCATAGAGACCGATCTGGTCATACACTCGCCGACGCACCAGCAAGGAGATGGGGACAACGCGGTTATACCGAAGGAACTCCTGAATGGTCAGGTGGCGCAGCTCCGGGTGAAACCATTCGCGCCGATCCTCAATCAGCAGGTCCCCTTCGGCATGCTCATGCAGTAACACGGTGCGCACCGCAACCGCCGCATGCTCAGGGTGTTCACGCAGGTGAGCAGCCGTGCGGGTCAAAAACTCCGGCTCCCACAGGTCATCGTCATCATGAATCGCAACAGCGTCCACGCGCTCGCCGAGCTCACTAGCCCAAGCGTCGGCAGCCCGAATAGCAGCGTTGGAGGCAGCTTCCATACCGTGCGGCTGCTGGTGGTGAATAACTCGCACCCGGTCGCGGAAAGCACCGGTGAGGCGGTCTACCTCCTGGTTCACCGCAGCAGGTTCGCCGCCGTCGTTCACCACTACCACCAGCGGTTGCAGAGTTTGCTCCGCGATGTTCGCGAGAGCACGGCGCAGAAACACCCGTCGATCTTTCGTGCGGACAACCACGGCAATCAGCGGTGGGTGAGGCATGTTGGGGAACTCTCCTCGGCGTCGAACACACTGGCAGACCACGCGAGTTCTCGCGTTGTGCCAGGTGGGCAGCACATTCTGTAAACAACATAGCGGTGAATGCGGTTCGCAATCTCGCGTGCAGCGGCTAGGTCGAGGTGATCGAACCTAACCGCTGGATACAGAAAGCAATGGCTATTTCTGAGCTTACCCTGCGAAATACCGTGGCAGCGTGGCCCGCGATGCCTGCGCAAGTTGCGAAAGCGGAAGACGGAACTGGTCCTGGACCTCAAGCGCGTCACCTGTGGTCACACCGAGCCGAAGCATCGGGAAACCGCGTGCCGTGCACATGTCGGTAAACCGGACCTCTTCGCTGCGCGGGACCGATACTAAAGCGCGTCCTTGCGACTCTGAGAAGAGAGCGACGAACGGGTCGATCCCGTCGCGCTCACATAGGCCATCCAGCACAATCCGTGCACCCACTGAGAATCGCAGGCAGGAATCAACCAGTGCCTGGGCGAGACCACCTTCGGACAGATCGTGTGCCGCATCGACCATTCCGTCGCGGGAGGCTGCGACCAGGATCTCGGCGAGTTCCCGTTCGACCTTCAGGTCCACAACCGGGGGCATGCCACCGAGGTGGGAATGGATGACATCCGCCCAGGCGCTGCCTGATAGTTCCTCTCGCGTCGTCCCGAGCAGGAAAATCGCTTGGCCCTGATCTTTCCATCCGGACGGGGTCCGCCGGGACACATCGTCGAGTACCCCGAGAACACCCACCACGGGCGTGGGGGGGATAGCCGAGTCGATCAGCCCAGGTTCACCGGTGGAGTTGTACAGCGACACGTTGCCACCGGTAACCGGCACCTCCAACTCGCGGCAGGCATCGGCGAGCCCCGTGATGGCCTGGACCAGCTGCCACATCGGGCCGGGATCTTCCGGTGAGCCGAAGTTCAAACAGTCGGTGACCGCGAGCGGTTTCGCACCAGTGGTTGCGACATTGCGGTAGGCCTCAGCCAGTGCCGCCTGAGCTCCCGTATACGGATCCAATTTCGCGTAGCGACCGTTAGCATCGGTGGCTATGGCCACGCCAAGCCCGGTGCTCTCATCCACGCGTACAATTCCTGCGTCGTCCGGCATCGCCAAAGCAATGTTGCCGCCGACGTACCGGTCGTACTGGTCGGTGATCCACGCGCTGGATGCCAAGTTCGGGGAACTCGCTAGTGCGAGAACGGTCTGCGCGAGGTCCTCGCCGCTGCTGGGTCGAGGTAACGCTTCGGCGCGGTCAGCTTGCAGCTCATCTTGCCAGCTGGGCCGGGCATATGGACGCTGATAGGTCGGCCCCTCGTGCGCAACCGTCTTCGGATCGACATCGACAATCCGGTGTCCGTTGTGGTCGATGGTGAGGCGGCCAGTGCCGGTGACTTCACCGATGACCGCGGTCTCCACATCCCATTTCGCTGTCGTGTTGAGGAATTCTTCAAGCTTGTCCGGACGCACCACGGCCATCATGCGTTCCTGGGACTCCGACATCAGAATCTCGCCAGCGGTTAGGGTCGGATCGCGCAGCAGAACCTTTTCAAGGTCCACGTGCATCCCGCCGTCACCGTTGGATGCGAGCTCACTGGTGGCGCAGGAAATTCCTGCTGCGCCGAGGTCCTGGATGCCTTCGACAAGGCCGTGGGCGAACAGGTCCAGGCAGCATTCGATCAGAACCTTCTCCATGAAGGGGTCGCCCACTTGCACACTCGGGCGCTTGGTGGGACCACCTTCGGTGAACGTTTCCGACGCCAGAATGGACGCGCCGCCGATTCCGTCGCCCCCCGTGCGGGCACCGAACAGCACCACTTTGTTTCCGGTGCCTGACGCATTGGCGAGGTGGATGTCGTCATGGCGCATCACCCCGACGCACAGGGCGTTCACCAGCGGGTTTCCCTGGTAGCAGGGGTCGAATACGGTTTCGCCGCCGATGTTGGGCAGGCCAAGTGAGTTGCCGTAGCCACCGATCCCGGCGACGACGCCGTGGACGACGCGCGCGGTGTCGGGATGGTCGACGGCGCCAAATCGCAGCTGGTCCATCACCGCGACGGGGCGCGCACCCATGGAGATAATGTCGCGCACGATGCCGCCCACACCGGTGGCCGCGCCCTGATAGGGCTCGACGAAGCTGGGGTGGTTGTGCGATTCGACCTTGAAGGTCACCGCCCATCCTTCGCCGATATCCACCACGCCTGCGTTTTCTCCGATGCCAACCAGCAGGTGCTGGCGCATGGCCTCGGTGGTTTTGTCGCCGAACTGGCGCAGATGCACTTTGGAGGATTTGTAGCTGCAGTGCTCGGACCACATGACGGAGTACATGGCGAGTTCCGCTGCTGTGGGACGTCGCCCTAGGATTTCGCGGATGTGCTCGTATTCGTCGCTGGTCAACCCCAGGTCAGCGAACGGTAGGGGTAGATCTGGGGTTGCGGCTGCGTGCTCAACCGTGTCCGGCGGTTGTGCCTGCGGGGAGTGTGCCCCCGAGGGCTGTACCGACGGGGTTTTGGTCCCCGGGGATGGTTGGTTGGCGGTCGCTGGGTTCATCGCAGGGGGAGTGGTCGGCGCTGGGGGCTCGGTGGCGGTCATACGGCGTGAAGATCCCGTCGTGGAGCAGGGGCGGATGACGCGCACTAGTCTACGGTGCGCTCTGTGCGCTGCACGCCCGATGCCCGGGTCCACTTTGGGATGTGCATCCAAGCCTCTCTGTTTGGCAGTGATTAGAGGTAACAAGTAAGCTATTCTCACTATGCAGCACCGAGTCTACCGAGTACTGGTGCCAAGCTCGTCAGGATATACATCCCGAGAGATGGATTAAGAGATATTGTATGCAGGAAGTAACTTCTCCTAAGTTACCCGATCTTAAAATTATAAATTTTAGATAACACAAATGGCAGGGCGTTGTAATCTTACCTCTGTCTATGAGTTGGTGAAATGCGCGAGATCCTTGTCGCTCTACACAACTGAAACTTCGGTTAGTCAATCGAGAAATAATATAAAGCTACATAGACGGAAAGTGAAAGGATTCACTAATATCCCCCATACTGTGTTGCCGTTTATAATGGTTTGCGGTGGCCGTATTTCTGTGGCAATATATTAGGCCAATATCGCATGGATGATTGCGTTGACACTAGTGGAATTGGTTGCTAAGGGACACTCAACTCTAACCGTTTTTACAAAATGACACACAACGCGGCGCGCGGCTATCTCTACGCGGTGCGTCCAGGGGTTTAAAGGGTGTTGGACTTTGAGGTTGAAACGCAGGACGAACGTTTCTTGAGAAATATAAATAATGCATGAGCTCGCTTTAATTGCATCACATTAGCGAGGCTTTTGCACTGGCTAAATATTAGGCAAATAGAACACTTATAGCGCAGATTTAAGCAAATAAATCGCTAAGCGCTTTATTGTGTAAATAATATGCCCACCAAAGAGTGTATTTATCAAAAATATTATTTAAAAGTTATAGCATAGCAAATAAAAATATATCGGAAATAATTATAAAACCGTAAAAGTCTATAAATAACGGGTGATTAAGTATTTAAGCAATACGCAAAGGGGGACATTGGTCCCGCGAAAATGTTGAATTATGTTGATCAGGATTCGATAAAAGTAAAGAAAAAGTAAAATCCTGTTGTGATTGCAGCTGGTTTCCCAATAGATTTAAGTCCAGGCACAGAGAGGAGCCTAAAGTGGATAGTCAAGCCGAGAGATACTCTTTCGCATCATCTCTATACTATGAGCGACCTCACTATGGCACGCACGAGATTGATAGGGTGCCACCGGAACTTGAGGTGGAAGTTGATGGGTATAAGCGGCATGTTTCTGACGCCTGGATTGAATACACTCCGTGCGATCTCAATTTGCCTGAACAAGGTTGGAAAGCTCATATCGGCGCAACTCCAGATAACTATCTTAAAACAATTAATCTAGTTAGTCGTTTCTGTTTTAAAAAAGGATTCGCTTTTAAAAGCGCTCCCACGTTAAGAAGCTTTATATTTGCGTGCTCGAAAGCGGCCTCAAGAGAATCCTCTGGGAAGCTTATAACAATATATCTTACAAGCCAGAAGGATTTAAAAGTACTCGTTGAAGAATTGGCTCCTATTCTGCGCGGCAAGCCGGGTGCATATATTTTAAGCGATCTCCAAATCGCCGATAGTCAACTATACGTCCGATACGGGGCGTTCAAAAAAATGCTGTGTGCTACCACCAATGGCATAGTGTTGCCTGCTATTAAAACTCCCAAAGGCGATTTTGAAGCCGATCCGAGATTACCAATCTTTAGGCCACCGAAATGGGTTAAAATTCCAGAGGTACTACAAGAATCGGTAGCTCGTCGAAGTGATCAGGAAAAAGAAAAGTTTCCTTACCGCGTGATTGATGTGTTGCACTATTCAAATTCCGGAGGTGTCTATTTATGTAGTGACGAAAGTGGCCAAGAGTTTGTTGTAAAAGAGGCGAGAACTCATGCTGGACTTGATGCAGGGTTAAATGATGCCGTTGTCAGACTAAAAAATGAAGTTAACATACTCGAACATCTCAACACTGTATGTTTAGATGTAAGGGTTCCGGTTGTATTAGAAAAGTTCTCTATTCAATGTAGTGAGTTTGCCGCCTTTAAGCGAATTCAAGGCCATACGTTCCACCAATTGGCGGCCGAACGTAATCCTTTACTAGGCGACCGCGTTAGCGACTCGCAGATTCAAGAATATACGATTTGGGTTGAATCGATATTGGCTCAGACGCGAGATATGCTAGGAAAAATTCATGATGCGGGTATTATTTATGGCGATTTACATCCAAAGAATATTTTAATCGACGAAGAAGGGCAAGTATCATTTATAGATTTTGAAACTGCCTCTTTTGATGTTGTAAACTATGAACAGCGCTTGGCCGCAGCGGGTTTCGGTGCTCCGAAGGGTCTTGGTGGTATAGATGTGGATCTGTACGCCTTGGAGAGGTTATTGTTATGGGCATATTATCCGCTAGTGTATATGTTAGATGTTGCTCCCACCAAATATGAAAAGCTTGTAGAACGTATACAGCATAATTATGGGTTACATCTTAAGTTACCACTGCACAGCAAAATCAGTTCTATCACTGATATTGGAAAAAATGCAGATCTTAAACTTAAGTCCGAGTCAATTTCTAATTCGTTACATCGAGGGTTATTAAATGTTCATGACCCTAACCGAAAAGATAGATTAGTGCCCGGAAACTATAGGGTTTTCGATTCCCATCCCGCATCTTTTTTTTACGGAAGCTCTGGTGTTATATGGGCTTTAGACAAGTGTGGTTATGAAATTCCCGAGGAATGGATTGCCTGGCAACGTGAAAGTTATGAAAACCGGAGCTTTAATAGCATTGGTCTAGAGTCTGGTGTTGCTGGTCCAATAATTACGGAAACTTCACTCGGATCGTCGCGATACATCAAGAGGTTGCTGAAATGCGGACTTCGACTTTTGAATAGCACGCCTCTAATAACTATTCGACACGGTGTTTCTGCTCTATTAGTTGCGCTTGCTAGGGCGGCGGCGTATGGAGTTGTTGATCACGACCAAATAAAGAGCTGTGCGTTACCGTTAGTGGAAGAAATTAAGAAGCTTGTAAAACTTAACAGCCTTGCAAGAAACAAATTCACGGCCGATTTTCCATTGCCTACTAACGTTGTTCCTAGGAACTGGGGTTTGATGGACGGTTGGACTGGTGTTTCAGTCGCCTTAAATAACTGGGGGAAGTTATTTAACGATTTGGAATGCATTGACCTTGCGAGAGATAGCATCGAGCGGGATATCGCTACACTAAGGGTACATCCTCGGTTTGGAACTGCTGGCCTTGATAAGGGTTATAAACAAGACCCGTATCTCGAGTCCGGTTCTTCAGGTGTATTCTACGCCGCCAAGCTGATTGGGTACGAACTTGAATCAGATATGGAAAATTCTTTAAAACGTGCTTGTGGCTCTCTTCTGTACACTGATTGTGGGATGCTTGCAGGATTAGCCGGTCAGATGTGCGCACTAACTTATCAAGGTGATAACACATCTAGCCTGTGTCTTGATAGGTTAGTGCGGGACTACCAATTGTACGGCGTTGAGACTCCCGAGGGGCAGGCGACAACGTTTGGCGCGTTCGCTCATAAACTATCCTATGACTATGGAACTGGATCAGCTGGGTACTTACTCGCTGTGAGCTATTGTCAGGGAAGTTCAACAGAGTTTATTCCTCTTGGGATGCCAAGGTTTTAGAGATGATAGAAAGGAGGTGAAAAGCATGTCAGTTTTTGAATTGCAAGGGCTGTCTAGCGATGTCACAGTTACGGCGGCAGTAAGTACCCAGAGCAATCACTGTGATGACACCAGCACGATAAGTCTGTTCTGCAGCTAGCTGGAATTGGGGTGGATGATACTGCATACCCATATGCATGTTTTATCCACCCCTTTTTTATATTACCGGCGGCAGTTTATAAGAGTCGAGATGAGTATGATTGCGGCACTGCGAAACGCTTTAAGCCATAAACCGATTCTATCAGCTTTTGCAATTTTGTCTATCTGCATTGAAGCTGGACTCTCGGTTGGCCCGGCATTAATTGCTAAAAACATTGTTGATGCCGGAGTCATCTCAAAGGATATGACCGGGGTGGTATATTGGTCAACAATACTTATGCTTTTAACCTTTACCGTGGGCGGAATAGTATATTTTTCGCAATATGCGTTTGCTGTGATTGCTGAAGATTCAGTGTATTCTCTTCGGACCAAAGCTATAAGTTCCACACTCGTACGCAATACTCAATTCGTCATTGGGGATGTTCCGACAATAGTAGAGAGGATTCAAAGGGATATTCTTGCGTGGCGTGAGTTTTTGGCCTTATCGGCACCCCAGTTGTTACGTAGCACTATAGGGTTCGTGGTAGCACTAGCTGCGTTAGCTTTTTTGGATAACCTGCTATTGATAGTCGCTCTTGCGGCGACTATTCCGTATTTAACTATTATATGCATAATGCGGAAATATGTAAAAAATGCTTCGGCCCGTGAAATGAATCGCAGGGCTACTGCTACATCGATGATAAGCCAGTTATATTCTGAATCAGCACATCAAACAATTGTTACACTGAATGCCAGTTCCAATCCGATAAATTATATAACCGAGCGATTGTTCGGGCAGCGAAATGCGTCGTTAAGCTTACTGCAAACGTCTATTAATTTGCGTTTATCCCTCGATGTCATCGCTGGTATAGCTACAACAAGCGCTTATCTGGTAGCCTCTATTCACGCGGCAGAAGGGACCGTAAGTTCTGGAGGAATTGTCGCAGCAGCAGCCTTATTCATGAAATTACTTAACCCTATTGGATCGGTTGTTAACATAGTCACTATGGCTTCAGGGGCTAAGCTTTCTCTGTCGCGCATAGCAGAACTAACCAAAGGTGCGAATGGTAATGACTATTGCGGAAAGCCAATTAGCAGCAGTATGACTATCCCCGAAATGCGAATTCACTATTCTAAAGATCGTCAACCTATTTGTGTTGACCCTTTCAAAGTTGAGAGAGGTGTACCTGTACGGATCGCAGGCTCCTCGGGCGCGGGTAAGACTACAATAATGAGAACTATATGCGGATTAATCTCAGCTAATAGTTATGTTGATGCATGTAGTACAGACTGGACATCAATAGCTCGGTCGTGCTATATTTCTGCTAAGCCATGGATTATTGATGGCACTATTAAAGATAATATTCTCCTGTTTAGTGATCCGTCGCTATCAGAAATTAATTCGGCTATAGATGCTTGCTGCCTTCGAGAATTTGTTAATCGACTACCAGATGGCCTAGATACGGTCATCTCAAAAAGCACTCAGGTTTCGTCAGGCGAGATGCAAAGAATAGGAATTGTTCGATGCATTTTAGCGAAACCTGATTTATTAGTTTTAGATGAAGCTACAAGCAATTTGGACCCTAGAACCGAGCGTGCAGTCTTAAAAAATGTATCTACTCTTATGTCTGATAAATTTTTCATTTATTCGACACATAAAAATTCGGATCTGCATAGCAAAGTAGTACATGTAGGAGATTCTCGTGCTTAGCGTTCAGGAAGTAAGCTTTAATTACCGCAGTGTAGGCCCTAATGAATTTAGTGTGTCCGGTTTGAATTTAACTGTTCCCGATGGAGGGATAGTGTCTCTCGTGGGCCCTTCTGGTGCAGGAAAATCAACGATTCTAAACATTTTAAGCGGTATTGCGTGTCCCACTTCAGGAAAAGTTTTTTGGGATAGCATGGATATATGGGCTATGAATCAGCGACAGCGATTGGCCTTTCGACGCCGCTATATTGGACAGATATTTCAAGATTTTCACTTATTGCCGGCTCTAACCCTAAAAGAGAACATTCAACTCTCGGCTCGGTTGGTGGGGCAGAATATCCCACTGAAAAGCATAGTGAGTATGTCGGATAATCTTGGCATAGCATCTCTATTGGATAGATTTCCTAGCGAGGTCTCGGGTGGACAACAACAGCGTTGTGCGGTGGCACGCGCAATTTTGCTAGGGCCTCGCATACTGTTGGCAGATGAGGCGACTGCTAATCTTGATACTTATACGAGCCTCGAGATTATAAAGGTGTTTCGGCGGGTTGCGGTTTGTACAGGTTGTGTCGTTGTGCTTTCAACGCATGATCCATTTATTGCCGCTCAGGCCGATTCTGTTCATGTGATACGCGAAGGTATGGTGCATAAAACCTTAAAGGCAGTTGCTGCAGAGGACGTTTCTGCAGCGGTAGTCAGGGCGGTTGGAGGATGAAATATTACATTCTAAAAACTCTTCGCATTCATCTACTGCATGACTGGTGTATAACTTATTCTTGCTTGGCTCTATCGACACTTCTAATTCTATTATTAGACGTAAGCATGTTCAATGGAGCTTTGGGTCCGAAAAGTTATCGCGCCGTTTGGTCCTTTGTGGGCATAGGGGTTTTTTTGTGTGGAGTTTTATGTTTAATTGTTCTAAAAAAAGCCATTAGCCTTAGTATCCAAGCCCGGTCGCGAGAGTGGCGAGTTCTATCGGATATGGGGGTCGCTACTACTGCGTTACGTGCAGGTTACTTTTTTGAGGCTGCATTATCTGGGATGTTGGGCATTATTTTGGGAATATTTACAACATTTATATTCAGATACGGATATATGAAACTATTAAGTAAGACAAATCTTTTTCCGCAAGATGGGAGGATATTCCCATCCTGTGAAGCTGTGCTTATTGCAAGTTCTTTTACTATTTCGCTATTGGTATTTTTGGCTGCATCTGCGGGACCAGGCATTACCTTGATATCACGCCGCCCGTATTCGAAATACTGGAATTTTACATGGATTATTTCCAACATTATTGCGCTGGTATTTTTTGCCGGCTCCCTCAGGGCGTATTTGCAACAGTTCTCTTTGGTTAATCGGGCTAGTTACTCTGCCGGAGTTGGGATTGCGGCCACGATTTCCGCACTATGTTTGTGTGGATTTATTAGTTCGCTATGGGTTAGAGTTGGACTACGTTTACTGCGCTCATTTAACATTCCATGTCTGCATCTAGCGTTATCCTATCATCGGGATACTTCAAACCCGTGCCATAGTCTTACCGCTGGAATCCTTGCGTTTATCAGCTTTTCGGCCATTCCTTTGGTTACCATCAAGGCGACCGATAATGCGCAATTCATGCGAGCGTTTATGGTGCTGCAGCTTCCCATATATATTTTTGTCAGCGCCAACATGGTAAATATGACTATGGCTGGCGCTGCCTCGTTACGCGAGGATAGTTTGAAGTTACTTGATCTGGGCTATTTGCCTAATCAAATCCGGGCCCTAGTCCTTCTAACGTCGTTGATAAGTTGGATTTTAGGTGCGGGATCTGCAGGAGTAGTTATTTTTGGTACCGCGTCGCTTAACCCATATATTGCTGAGTCTTTCACCACAGGGACTAATTTCACAGCTTTACTTGCTTTTCCCTTCGTTTTAAGCTTTATGTTAGTCATACTGGCTGCTTGTTGGCAGCTTAGCCGCATGAGAGGATATTTCTATGCTGAAACGTAGTCATATTGGCTTCTTGGGAGTATGTCTGATTTTGGTTAGTTTTTTAACTGGTTGCGACCTGCGGGGCACAGCTAATGTTAATAGGGATGGAAGTGTGCATGTCGTCGCTACCGCTTCTTTCCCGAAGGCTACCGCTGATGAGCAAAAACTTACATGTGAACGTGTGCTCAGGGACTTGGTTGGCAATGATTTATCCATATCGGCATTGAAAGTACAGACAAAAAATACCCGCGAAGATTTACTTTGCTCTTTTGAAGGGAGCCTTGTTCATCATCCGGATGTCGATATTGAAATCAAACACGATGAAATATTGATTTATATTAGCTCAATTGAAAATTTTCCGGAATCATATTTTTCTGTCTCAAAGTTTAGGTTTACGATCATAATGCCAGGCCTGGTTAAAAGTACTAGTGGTGGTGTTAAACAAGGGAACAAGGTCGAGATCACAGATCTGTCTCAGTTGGAAAACTTGTCCATCGTGGCTGCAGCGGATGCGGAAAATAGTCTACAAAATCGCGATAAGAAGCCTGAGGATTATCAAAAAGTTGATGGTGCATTTAATGACGTGAATGATGATCCTGCCCATCAGTCTGCATGGGAGCGAAATGGTACTTTAATTTTTATCAGTCTTACTATCCTTGTAGTGTTCATGATTGCGGCCGGCGTAGCTATATTTCACAAATTAAAGAAACGAGGAAAAATCTAGATTAGGTATATCTAGTTCCTAGATTGGTTGGTTTGGGTTCCAAGTTTCAGTGTTTGATTTTATTGGGCGATAAGCTATAATTTGTAGCGTCCCGGGCGATCGACTCTACTACCTCGAACGGTTTGCTTGATAGCTATCCAGAGCGGTTATGGCTGCGACCCGATATATTTGGAATCCGGATTTTAGATTAATTCTTGAATGATTTATTAGATAATTGGTTATTCTGTGTTGGGCGGTGTTGTGGGAATCCGATGGGTGGATTTCTGAAGGTGTTATCCACGGCGGTTTCGGTAATATCATGTATGCCGGGATTATGATGCTTGTAGGAGCCTTAGAAGAGGTAGGAAGCAGTTTGTTGGTGGAGGCTGTGCTCACGCGTCGACGCGTGATCGCGGCCTAAGTGCGGATGTGATCTAGCGCCGACCCGTCGGCTTCGGCCGAGTAATCAGTCCCGCCCCACGACAGCGCGTTATCCGCGAGCGGTTCGCCGGGCCTCTCGCGCCAGGACTTTCTCACTGACCGGCGCGTTTGAGCGTGCCCGTTCACGACGGTGCCAGGCCGCGGCTTCCTCCTGACGTTGCTTTTCCTCGCCCAGAGCGATAGGCGCCCGCAGGTGTTCAGGAGCGAAGTCAAAACCCGCGACCAAGTCCATGACATGGGGCCGCAGCTTCCACAGCAACCGGTTGATATATCCCCGCAGCGTGCGGCCACGCTGGGCGGACAATAGGCCGTTGAGCAGATACCAGGACAGCTCGTTTTCAATCAGCGTGAGCCCGAACAGATCCCTTAGACGCTTTAACGTTTTGTGGGTGCCGGGATCTTTCACCTCGTGTAAGGCGTTCGTAAAGGCTTTCCACCGCACCAAATCCGCATACGCCCGGGCGGCATCCAGCATTTCGAGCTGGTGACGGTTGACCAGAGCCGCCGCCTTATCCGGGCTGAGCTTGGTGGCTGGGCGCAGGGCCAGCGCGAGTTCTTCGACGGTGAGCCGGGCCCGCTCGGTGAGCATCGCTTCTTGGAAGTCGGCGTGGCGCATGGTGATAGCAGAGCGTTTAACCGAACCAGCGTCCACAGCGGTTTGCATGAGGCGATGAAACGGTGTGTGCCGACGGGAGAGAGTTTCAGCCCTCGACGCGAGGTACTTCCCGACCCCGAGCCCGGCAACCGAGCGAAGCTCCGCCGAATAATCCGCGAGCAGACGCTTAGCCACGAGCTGCAAGAGCACCGTGTTATCGCCTTCAAAGGTGGCGTAGACATCCAGATCGTGGTGCAGTGAAGTCAGCCGGTTTTCCGCGAGGAAACCCTGTCCGCCGCAGGCTTCTCGGCATTCCTGGATGGTGTCCAGCGCCAGCCGGGTCGAGGTGGGTTTGAGCGCTGCCGCTAGGGTTTCGAGGTTTTCCCTCGCTTCCGGGGTGTCGCCGCGACCGGAGAAGACCTCGTCGAATCCGATCAGCAGTTCGTCGTGGGCGAATGCTCCGGCGTAGGTGGCTGCAAGTTTGGGCACGAGGCGGTCCAGGTGCGCCTGATAGTCCAGCAGAACTGTTTCGTCACCCTCACCGACGCCGAACTGTCGCCGCTGGGAGGCATAGGTGAGGGCGATGGCTAGCGCTAACTGGGTGGCACGGTTTGCGGCGCCATCGAGGGATACACGGCCTTGAACCAGGGTGCTGAGCATGGTGAAGAAGCGTCGCCCGGGTGAGGCGATGGGGGAGGTGTAGGTGCCGTCCGGGGCGACGTCCCCATAGCGGTTGAGCAGATTGGTACGCGGTACTCGGACCTGGTCAAACCACAACCGTCCATTGTCGATACCGTTTAACCCGCCTTTGGGACCGTCATCGTCGCCGTTCACGCCGGGTAGGAAGTTCCCCTCGTCATCGCGGATTGGCACGTAGAAGCAGTGCACTCCGTGGTCGATGCCACGGGTGATGAGCCGGGCAAAGACAGTGGCCGCTTTGGCGTGCAGCGCCGCATTTCCTAGGTAGTCCTTACGCGCGGCGGTGAAGGGGGTGGTGATCACCCACTCGTCGGCAGACTCATCGTAGGTGGCGGTGGTTCCGAGCGCGGAGACATCCGAACCATGGCCCGTTTCAGTCATCGCAAAAGCGCCCGGGGTGGTCAGAGTCATGGCGTCTTCGACCCAGCGCCGGTGCTGATCTTCGGTGCCCAGCTGCAAGATAGCGGCCGTGAACAGTCCCCACTGGACCCCCGCTTTAATTTGCAGCGACGGGTCGGCGAGCACAAGTTCTTCAAACCCGGCGAGATTCGCACCGTGGTCGTTGGCCCCGCCCAAATATTCGGGCAGCATGATGCGGGAGACTCCGTCGCGGGCGAGAAGATGAAGCTGTTCGAGCACCCGTGCTCGGTGTTCGGCGACGCTGAGGTCGTCTTTACGGTGGAGCTCAGGGCGTTTGACGCGTTCGCGCGCGGTACGGCGCACTTCCGGCCAGGACCCGAGCAGCATCGTGCGCAGGATGTCAATGTCTGCTCGGGCTGAATCCGTGGATTTCTCGGAGCTCAGCTCGGACGGGTTTGCATCGACGTGGGGGATTTTTGGACCGAGCTGGGGGACGGCGTTGCGCAAGCGATTGAGTGGCGCCGAGAGGCTAGACAGGGGGCTGGTGATGTATGACAGGTGACTCGTGCCATTCGGTCGTTGAGTGGTCATGTTGGTAGTCCCTTCATGAGCCAGCCGACGATGTCATCGGTGAGATCTTCGGCTGTGAGGTGGGTTTCGGTTCGCATCCACCAGTCGACTGACGCTTGGACGAAGCCAACTACGCCGGTAGCCCAGGCCCGGGTGCGCTCGGCATCGAGCTCGGTGTGGACGGATGCGGCGATCAGGCGGCTGACTGACTGGAGGAAATGGTTCAGTCCGTCACTGGGACGGGTAATGAACTGGTAGACGTGCGGTGAGGAACTTGCGGTTGCGATATATGCGCCGACCATGGCGCGGATGCGAGCTTCGCCGCCGTCATGGGGATATGGGGAGGGGGTGGTCCGGCGGGTGTTATCGGTGTCAGACGAAGGGGTAATCGGTGCAGAATCATCGGCACTCAGGGTGGGCAGTGTGCCCTCAACCTGCGCCATTTCATGCAGGAGCCGCCGGTGCATTGCCGTGAGGATGTGCAGGCCGATGGCTCGTTGGAGTTGGGCTTTGTCGGAGAAATAGCGGTAGACGATGGATTTCGAGGTGCCTGAGGCTGCCGCGATGTCCTCCATCGTCACGTCCGGGCCTTTTTCGTGGATGACATGCCGGGCCACGTCCAAAAGAGCCGCCCGACGTTCTTCCCGGTGTCGAACCCAGCGGGAAGTACGGCCATCAGTGTGGCCGCCAGCTGACGCAGAGGATGGGCCCTTCTTGTCGGTATGAGGGGCAGAGGTTGTGGTGGTGTGATCGGTGGTGTTTGTGACGTCGATAAGCGCTGCCACCGCTGCCGATATGGGGCGCGACAATGGCCGTCCAGCCGACGTTGACGCGGAGGGCGTCGAGGGTGCCGGTGGGGCGGTTTTAGTGCGAAGGGCTTGCGCGTCGATGTTCACGAAACCTAAAGTATCAAGTACTCGCGGTTCCAGGTAATGGTTTCGCGAAAATTTCCCTCAACGAGGAGTGCCACACCGTGACGCAGACCAAATCGCCGAGCACCGTCCGTGACGCCGTCATCATTGGCGGCAACCGCCTACCGTTCGCCCGACACGGAGGTGCCTACGCCCACGCCACCAACCAAGATCTTTTCACCGCCGCTCTGGACGGGCTCGTCGCCCGATTCGGACTTCAAGGCGCCCAGCTCGGCGAAGTCGCTGGCGGCGCTGTTCTCAAACACTCCAAAGACTTCAACCTCACCCGTGAATGCGTGCTCGGATCAGCACTTGCACCGCAGACACCCGCTATTGACCTGCAAAAAGCCTGCGCAACCGGGCTCGAAGCGGTCAACTATATTGCGAATAAAATCCGGCTGGGACAAATCGATAATGGCGTTGCCGGAGGAGTCGACTCAGCCTCCGATGCACCCATCGTGGTCTCCGACCGGCTGCGTCGGCTACTGCATCGGTTAAACCGCGCCCGCACCCTCAGCCAGCGCATCGCCCTCCTCAAAATGATCAGACCCAAAGACCTCGCCCCCGTCGCCCCCCAGGCTGCTGAACCGCGTACGGGACTGAGCATGGGCCAGCATCAGGCACTGACTACCAGCCGCTGGAACATCAGCCGCGAAGACCAAGACGCCTTCGCCCTGACCTCGCACGCGCGACTCGCCGCCGCTTACGACAGCGGATTCTTCGACGACCTCCTCACTGGGTATCAAGGGCTCAGCCGCGACGAAAACCTGCGCCCGAACTCCACCATGAAAAACCTTGCCCGGTTGAAAGTGGCATTCGGAGGGGCAGACGGCACCATGACCGCAGGAAACTCCACCCCCCTGACCGACGGCGCGTCTGCCGTGCTGCTGGGCACCCCCGACTGGGCGGCAGAGCGAAACCTTCCAGTTCTGGCGCGTTTCGTAGACGCGCGTACCGCCGCAGTTGACTTCCTTCACGGGGACGAAGGCTTGCTCATGGCGCCCGCCTACGCCGTGCCTGCGCTGCTGACCGCCCACGGCCTGGGCCTAGACGACCTCGACCGCATCGAAATCCATGAAGCGTTCGCCTCCACTGTGCTAGCGACGCTAGCCGCCTGGGAATCCGAGGAGTTCTGCCGTGACCGGCTGGGATTGAGGCAAGCATTCGGCACGGTGAACCGAGAACGGCTCAATGTTCACGGATCATCGCTCGCCGCAGGCCACCCCTTCGCAGCCACCGGCGGTCGCATCGTCGCCACGCTGGCTAAAGAGCTGAACCAGTGCGCTCGTCAGACGGGCAAGACTGCCCGCGGTCTGATCTCGGTGTGCGCTGCCGGAGGGCAGGGTGTGGTCGCCTTGCTCGAATCGGACCCGTCATAGCCGTGGTGTTGCTTTGCCGCCGCTGACCGCGCGAACGTCGCGCTATCCCGTACTGTGAAATGGCCGCCCGACAGATCGGAAAAACCATGCCGTCTTCATCGAAAAACCGAGACTCACGATCGCACAATCCGGGGGCTCGTTCTATCGCGAACTCCGCGGCAGCTCTAGGAACAGACAGCACCTCGGATACGTACGCCAAGCTAGTGGAGAGCAGACTGGGAGCGGGCCTGGCGAAAACTCTCTCCCTGCCACAACCCGCTACGCTTGCGCGACGCGCCGACCGCCCCGAAGCCGTCCTATCCCCGGTTGTGATCCTCGGGGCTGGGCCAACCGCCGACCACCTAGCCCAGACACTGCTGTCCTGGAACGCCGACGTCAGACGCCGCCCCGAGGGTTTGCGTCGCATCGGCGCGATCGTTATCGTCCTCGACGATCTCAACCATCCCAGTGAACTCGGACCGCAGGTCTTACCCGCGGCGAACATGCTGCGGGCGCTGAGCCCGGGTGCCCGCATTGTGACGCTCTCGCGGATCCCCGACGGGAAGGATGTCGCCCGCGACGCGGCGCGCGGGGCCGTCGAAGGGTTCATGCGCTCCCTCGCCCACGAAATGCGCGCGGGGTCCACGGTCAACGGGATTCAACTGGGGTCGGGGGTTGACGTCAAAGCTCCCGGTGTGCTCAGTGCCCTACGCTTTTTCCTCTCCGCGCGCTCGGCCTACGTCAGTGGACAGTTCCTCCCTGTAACCTCCGCTGGCGGACGAATCCCGGACGATTGGGATAAGCCCTTGACCGGGACCACCGCACTGGTGACCGGCGCGGCCCGCGGAATCGGCGCCTCCATTGCGCGGGTCTTAGCGCACGACGGAGCCCGACTAGTCATCCTCGATATACCCGGCGCCGGAAGCGACCTCGCGAACCTCGCCAACGAATTGCATGCCGTCCCCATTCAACTGGATATTACGGCTGACAATGCGCCTAAACGGCTAGTTCATGCCCTCGCCGACCGCGACCTGCGCCTGGACATCGTCGTGCACAATGCCGGGATTACCCGCGACCGCATGTTCGCCGCCATGACAGAAGAACGCTGGGATCCGGTCATCGACGTCAACATTGCGGCAGAGCTGGCCCTCGACGATGCGCTGCTCGCCTCCGAACAGACGGCCCCCGACCCGCGGATTGTCTGCCTCGCCTCCACCAGCGGCATCGCCGGAAACCGGGGACAAACCAACTATGCCGCCGCCAAAGCAGGCGTAATCGCCATGGTCGCCGCCCTGGCGCCCCAGCTCGCCGAACACGGCGGAACCGCGAACGCCGTCGCACCTGGTTTTATCGAAACCATGATGACGGCCCGGATGCCCGTGCTCACCCGTCAGATGGCGCGGCGTGCGAACTCCCTGCACCAGGGAGGGCTTCCTGTGGATGTAGCTGAAGCCGTTGCCTTTTTCGCCTCCCCGGCTGCCGCCGGAATCCAAGGGCAAACCTTGAGGGTTTGCGGCCAAAGTCTGGTGGGTAAGTGATGCAGGTTCGTGACCTCAGCGATGTTCCCTCGTTCGCTGCCGTATACGCTGCGGCGCTCAGCAGATCGCTGCGCCGCCATCGGCACCGGCAGCTACCGCAGGTGCGTTATCGAGTGCGAAAAGTTCGGATCGACCCGGCCCGCGCGGCGGCGTTTGATCATTTAGTCGGCGGGGTTGCAACCGATGTGGTGCACCCCGGGATTTTGCACGTACTCGCATTCCCCGTCTCCCTCGCCCTAATGGCCTCGCCCACTTTCCCGGTGCCTCTGCTGGGGCTGATCCATATGCGAAACTCGGTTCTGCAACACCGCCCCTTACGGTTCGGTGAAACCGTGGACGTCGAATGCGGCGTGCAAAACCTCACCCCGCATCCCAAAGGGGCCACCTTTGAAGCGGTCACCACCTTGCATAGCGGGCGCGACATTATTGCCACCGACGTCTCCACGTATCTGTCGCGCGGGGCGGCGGCTCGTCAGATCACGTCAGGGTTGACGACGGCTGCTTTGACACCGGGTCGACGGGCCGCAAGATCAGCAGCGTCGTTCACCCCGCCGGAGGCCACAGCCCGCTGGCGTCTCGGCCCGGAGACCGGACGTCGTTATGCGGAGGTCTCCGGGGATGTGAATCCCATCCATTTATCGGCCCCCACCGCACGCCTTTTCGGTTTCGATCGAGCAATCGCCCACGGGATGTATACGGCATCCCGTGCGCTGACGGCTGCGCGCCCCGATATGAGTAAACCGCTCAGGTGGGACGTAGATTTTGAAGCGCCCGTTAAGTTACCGGCAACCGTTGACCTGGCATTCCGGGACCGCCCGGGGGTTACCGATTATGTCGGCTGGCGTCCTGTTTGTGGAAACTCACCGGCACGTCGCCATTTTGTAGGCGCTGTGACGACAGTGGGTGATGCTTCGTAAACTTGCCGGGTGAGCACGGACCCGGACTACGACGCAACGGCCCCGTGTCCTTCGCGCCCTCGTCGGGGTCGAAGGGCGCGCTACCCCGTTGCGTCTACGTTCTCGGATCACGGCGTCGAGGTTTTGCCTTTTCAAACCCATATGAACACCCCCTCAACCCACGGCTCGATGGCGAGCATGCATTTAGGAACCTCCTTTGCCGCAGGAGCCTCGACAAGGCCAGCGCCATCTCTTGAGCCTGCTCGACGCGTCGAGGGCTCTGCTCGCCGCGCCGACGGGTCCGAAAGACATCGCGAGAGGTTTGACCCGCACGCCCATGGGCTTGACGGACATGCCGACCCACCAGGCTCACCAATCACCCTGACTGGAAAACTGCTTCCACCCGGGGAAGAAGAACACGGGTTATCTGTGCGGCAGTTTCTGCCCTGCCGCCGCCGAACCATGATCGGTTCCTGGTGTCTGCTGGATGCGTTTGAAACCAGAGGCATGCACCGTCGAGGTGGGGTGGGTCTGCCACGGCATCCTCACACCGGGCTCGCACATGTCAGCTGGCTCTTCGATGGAGCGATCACCCACCGGGACTCGCTTGGACATCATGTTCTCGTACAGCCGGGAGCCATGAGCTTTATGTTCGCTGGCCGCGGCATGTCGCACTCCGAATTTTCGGTGGCAGACGCCACGATCCTGCGCGGTATCCGGCTGTGGCTGGCACTGCCAGAGACGGCACGCTGCGCCCCGCCGTCCTTTCAGCTGTACGAGGCGCCTCAGCGTGCTCTCTGCGGGGTGAGCCTGCGGGCCGCGCTAGGCAGTGTGTGCGGTCGGGTCGGCTCGGGTAGTCAGCAGCGGATATTCGCTGAAGCGAGTCCAGTGAATACCCCTCGGGGCACGGTTTTAGCCGAGGTTGCTCTGGAACCGGGTACCGCGGTCGAACTAGACCTCGTGCCTGGATGGGACCACGCGATCTACGTCGACCACGGCGATCTGTCCGTCGTGATACCGGGAACAAACGGGACGTCGGTGCTGCGCGAAATGCTGGGTGTTCTTGAGCTCGATATGACTGGTGATGTCGACGCATTGAACGCCCGCAACTTTGCGCGGCCCCTGGGTGGGGTCACAGCGGACGCGGGCAAAGTGCTCGTACTGTGGCCCGGAGCCTCCAAAGTTCGGTTGAAGGCAGGGCGCAGTTCTGTTCGGCTGTTACTGCTCGGGGGAGAACCGCTCGGCGAGCAGATCCTCATGTGGTGGAACTTTATTGGTCGTAGCCACGGTGAGATCGTGAGCTTGCGTCAGGCGTGGCACACGGCAATCGGGGCCAATGATGATGAGAACATCGACCCGGGCAAGGCATCGCCCTCTGGGCCTGCGCTCAGGCCCTCGAACCTTCCGCTCGCGGAGGCGTCCTTCCCGCTGACGCCGCAGGCCCTTGCTTCAACATCGTCGGATGGTCCTCGTGAGGTACCGTCCCGTGCTCTGGCGGCTCCGGGTTCCCCCTTATCGCCAGAGCATGGCGATATGACGCATCTGGGGCGACGCGCCCGGCGAGAACAGCTGCATCCCGGTGATGAACGATTACATCCCGATGTTGAACGATTGCATCCCGGTGACAGACCAGGCAGCGCGACCTCGTCCACCATGGTCCAGCAGAAACCGACCCGCTGGGAAACCGTGTGCGAGGACCACATCGACGACGATGACGAGTGCTGTGTGCCGTTGGATGAGGCTGGTTTTATCTTTGATAGCGGTCCTCTTGTGCGTGATCACCGGCGCGGGACATCAGGTGATCGCCCCGGGGCGCATAGCGACACCGACGGGGCACGTGATCGTCGGTATGGCACGAGCGATGATCGGGCTGAGGCCTTAAGCGATAGGCACGGGCCGCGCGAGCATCTCGATGAGGCGAAGGAACGCCAGTACGAACGCCGCTACAGGCGAAGGGAGCCGCAGCCCCACGATCTCCTGCACGGTGAATCATTCAGTTGCGACCCCTCGTTCTTCGGACCGTTTGCACTAGATACCCCGGATCCGATTCCTGCGCCACCGTTACCCAGGGTGACGTTAAAACCTCGCTGACTCCTCAAACTCACTAAAGGGCGCATCGTTATGAAAACGGGGCTGACTCATCAAACCCACGTTTAGTCGTCGCGCAGTGTCATGGTGAGCGCGTGGTGGGCGCCGGTCGGCGTCAAGGTGTGCCCCGCCGCCGATACACTGCCAGCATGCTCGATGACCTCACCGCATACCTTGCCCCTGGGCCTGCTCGCCTGCCCGTCGATGCCGTCTTGGCCGACGACACGGACCGTCTGATTCTGTCCACGGCGGAGGATGAGGGGTTATGTGAGCGTGACGGTGATGTGCTGATTATCGACGACGCGCATGGTGCGCTCACCCTAGCCACGCTTCGCCGAGTGACCGTCTCAGCGAATGCCGATCCAAGGAACGCCAACCCAGCCAATTCCTGCTTAGAGAACGCCGACCTAGCCAATTCCTGCTTAGAGAACGCCGACCGAGGGAATACCAGTCCAGAGAGTGCCAGTCCAGGGAGTGTCGGCCCAGGTGACACAGGCTATGATGCCGCGTCTGCTGGTCTAGATCGCAATGTGGTGGTGTGGTGCGCCTCCCAGTCGGCGGCGCTCGCCGTGCGCGAAAGCGTGGACGCTGCTATCACAGCGGGTGCATTGGATGAGCGAGCGCACGCCCAGCTGAAGATTGCGGGTCTGGACCCCAATACCCCGGTTGACCTCGGCGAACTGATGGCGACGCACAATGTGTCGATGCTATTGATGCGACTGCCAAAGACACTCGCGGCTTTGGAACGAACCGTGTATTCGGCGGCACATCACGGATGCTCAGCCATCGTCGCGGGTGGCCGAATTAAACATATGAACCTTTCTCAGAATGAGGTACTGAGTCGGGGGTTTGAACGGGTGCACGCCACCCGTGGCCTGAAGAAAGCGCGATGCCTCGTCGCGCAAGGCCCATTGGCGCATGGCGCGCAAGGCCCATTGGCGCATGGCGCGCAAGGCCCATCGCCACATATGCCTGAGGCAGGCGAGGCGTCGGCGGTAAGCAGCGAGTGGGCGAAGGACAATCGCGAGGTTCCCCAGACGCTCCAAACCATTCAGGAGACGCTCCAAACCATCCGGGGCGCGGCCCCAGGGCGTGCGCCGCAGCCTACCCAAGGCCAGTGGAACGGGATCGAGCTGCGCGGTATCGGTGGCGTCTTTGGTAGCGCAAAAGCCGATGCTGGCAGTGTGCTTCTGCTTGAGACTCTGCGTCGGAGTTTTCGCAAGGCACCGTCGGGCCACCCGGTGAACCGGGTGGAACGCGCCATCGATTTTGGTTGTGGCAACGGTTTACTCACCGCCGAATTGGCACGGCTCCTACCGGACGCAGAGATTATTGGCAGCGACGACGACCTCGACGCGGTGTCGTCCACCCGGGCCACTCTGGCAGCGAGCGGTCTTGAGCGGGAGGGTATTCACGTGCGTTGGGACCATTCGCTGTCCCAGGAACGTGATGCGTCGGCGGATCTCATTGTGCTCAACCCGCCGTTCCATCAGGGGTATGCGATTGTTCCCGGTCAGATCCAGGCTTTGTTCGACGCCTGCGCGCGGGTTCTGCGTCCGGGTGGCGAGCTCTGGGTGGTACACAATTCGCACCTGCGCTACCGGATGGAGATGGAGCGTCGAGTGGGTCCGGTGGATCAGTTAGCTCGGGACCGTCGCTTCACCGTGCTGCGCGCCACCGCCGTGTAGGGTGTGCGCGGGCGCTGAGAAGGGTGCATATGACCGCTGAATAGATGCTCGGCATCGAGGCGGTGCTGGCGGTTCGCTCGATGTGGCGACTAGTTCGTTCTGGGGGCAGCTAGTTGCGCCGCCGCAGGACTCCCAGCCCGCTGAGCGCGATCACGACGATCAGTACCGCGGCACTGACGATGAGGCGCGGCAGGGATTCGATGCGGTTGATCAGCAGAATCGGATTGGAGCTCAGCATAATTCCCAGGGCCGCGTAGACGAATGGGATCAGCCATGCCCATGCCGCGCTCAGCAGATGCGTGCATACCCCAAGCAGGGCAATCACGGCGAACATGTTAGTCAGCGCCACCACCCAGGCCCCAGGGTCACCGGAGAGGAGTCCAGTGAGGAGGGCGGCCGCGCTGCTACAGACCGCGACGATACCGAGAATCCCAGCATCGATTGCTGCACAGCGACGAGGGTTTAAACGTTCCACCCAGCGCATGGGCGACTGTAAGAACGAGCTGATAATCGGGAGGGTGAGCAGTGGTAGGTACAGGTAGCCGTAGGCTAGGTGGTCCCGCTTAGCGCTGAGGGGATCCGGCGGTGCAGCGGGAACCGGGAAGGACGAAATCGCGACGCAGATTCCCGCGGCCACGAGGAAGGCCAGCCCATGAAGCATCGGACGGTGTACGCGCAACCACAGCATTCTGGCACCTGGCAGGCGCTTGTCCGAGGTCCGGGCCTTTGGCAGTCGGTCTTTCGGTCCCTGGCTACTCGGTAGATGGTCGGTCAGCATCCCGCCCCCAATCCGTGGTGCCACCAGGCGAGCTGGTCTTCCACGCTCTTTGAGGGCAGATTGCCCAAAGAATCGTCGGGGGTGGGGGTCCAGCCCAAGCGGAAAGAAAGCCAGTCGAAACGCTGAAATTTAACCAGGTGATCGCAGGTTTCCCGCCCAGATGCGGCTAAAGCGAGCATCTGGGCGGGATAAGCAGCAATATCTGACGTGGGAAGCTCTGCGTCATTGGCCTGAGACTTTAACCCTAATTCGACGTAACGAGCTGGCCTAGCCGATGTTGGAAGAACCTTTTCCACTTTCTCTGCGCCGTTGAGCAGAGCGGGAAGAAAACGCTCGTGGTCGGTGAAGACACACACCTCAGTGTGCCCAGTGCTCTGACAGCTCATAGCCGTGGAGTCTTTGATGGTGTTCGCTCGTTCAATGGGCCCGGTGACCAGCAATATCGCTCCGATTATGGCGGACAGTGCACTTAACGTTGTGATGGTTCTCCGGGAGCGGGATATGAGACATCCCGCAACGGCTAAAAGTATGGCAAGGGAGATGAAGAAGAAAACCTGCCCAATATAGAACCGATGCGCCGGCATTAAAGGGAGTGGCATAGAAATGCCCGGAGAAACGCTGAAGTTGGTGAAGATTGAAGGGTCGAAAGCAGCGCCAATGACGGGGGCAAGGAAGCCGAGGATTACCAGCGTAGGAAAGGCGAATGCCGGATGCCAGATGCGGCCAAGGAGATGTCCCGCGAACACTTGGCAGCAGAAGAACGCCAGCGACGCGATCGCAGGCCATGCGGAAGGGTGCGAAGGCCGGGGGTTGACCGCCAGGGTTATCGCATAGGCAGTGAGTGCGAGGATGACCCACCCGGCTAATGGCCAGCAGATCACCTGCCACATCGCGTGAAGCGAACCGCGCCAGCCCGGTGCGTATTGGCGCAGCTGGTGCAGTGCTCGTCCATTGCGCTGTGCGTCGAGGCAGATCAATAGGGAGGCCAGCAATCCGCACAGGAGAGCGGTTACACCGATGCTCTGACCTGTGTCGTTCCAATCTCCTATCCACGAGGTGTCCTCCCGCATCCGGAGGGCACCGGAGACGAGGACGGCAAGACATGCGAGGTGGGGAAGTCTGATTCTCATCGGCCCGACTGTTAACGGTCTGTCTCTCATGAGGCGGCCCTCAAAACACTCACGAGTCGACTCGAGATGTTCATGGGATGGCCTTCGGGTTCGGTAGGGGACTCGACATCGCAGCGATAAACACCTCGTCGAGATCATCGTCGGCCGATGCCTGATAGGCGGTGCGGAACTCCTGAACAGATCCGTGGAAAAGCGACGTGCCCTCACGCAAAAGAATGAGGTCATCAGTGACGGAGCTCAGATCCGCTAATGCATGGGAGGAGACGATAACGATTCGTTCCTGTCCGAGCTCGTGGATCATCGACAAAATGCTGCGACGCTGGATCGGGTCGAGATCGTTGGTCGGTTCATCTAGGAGGACGACCTGCGGGGAGTGTGCGATGGCGCAGCATATGGCGAGGCGTCGGATGGTGCCGCCCGAGAGCTTCCGGCAGGGCCGCTCCGCGTATTCTGCGAGGTCGAAACGTTCGAGGAGAGTTCGGGCCTGACCGATTGTGGCGTTTGACCTGTCCCTATGAAGCCAGGCGGTGTATCGCAGGACCTCGACGGGAGTGAGGTCGCGGGGCAGCGTGGGGTTTTGGGGCAGCATGCCGAGGTTTTCAGCCTGCAACGGCGCACCATTGAGGGTGATACGTCCCTTGGCTTTGCGAATCAGACCGGCTAAAGAATGCAGCAGCGTAGTTTTCCCTGCCCCATTCGGACCAGCTAGCAGAGTGACGCCGCATGTGACGGTAAGTTTTGGTATCTCCAACGAGAAACCGGAGTAGGTGACGCTCACCTGCTCGAGCATGAGCCGCATCGTCTGCTCGAGCCGTATTGACGCAGTGGCAGGATGAGAGTTGGAAACCAACGGTACTCACCGCCCTCAGCCGACGGGTGATGTCAGGCGCTGGATGGCTGTCGGACGGGGCGTTTTGTAGCGGGCGCTCGCCGATATCAGCGTGGTTGTGCATCGGATAGCTCGCATCATTGGGGTCTCCGAACGGGATAAAGAAGGGATAGTTCAGGCGTCCTTCTCGCGACGATATAGCCGCAGTATTGCCGAGGTCAAAGGGGGCGCGAACAGTGCCGCTGCCTTGGTGTGACCTCTTTTGCGTGCGTCATCAAAGCACCAAGAACCATCGAGGCCTGCTGCATTGTCAGATCGCGCACGGCACGTCGTCGAAAGATCCTCCTACCTCCACGTAAAACACTCCGCAGGGTAAAGCCGGTCGATGGATTAAAAGCTGGTCCGCCTGTGCAAAACTTGCGTCATGTATCCCATTGACGAGCCGCTCTCGCCCGCAGATATCGAACTTCTCGAACAGGCAGGGGTTACCGCACGTCTGCTCCGCCGGTTTCCTGTCGACGGACCGTTTACGCTTGATGAAGCGAAGGAGCTCACCAAATATGATGTCCCTGCTTTGCTTGCCATGCTGCGATCGGCACCGGTTGACGAGCCCTTTGCGCCGGAACAAGTGATCGAAGCTGCCCGCAGAGGTACCTACCCTGAGGGGGCCTTCAACGATGACGGCCCAATATCCGCCGCAGAGTACATCGACCGATTGCGCTGATTAGCCTTGCTGGGACTCGTGGGTGGCTGAGATGTCCTTGCTGACGGCACCAAGGGCATCTCAGGTTCGTCCTGCTAAGAACCGGTGGCGCTGCTTACGGATTTTGTGTACGACTTCCGGCCTAGCTCTGGCAGGGCAGGCCGATCAATTACGCCCTATGAGCCGCCGATGCCAAGGTTACGTACGACCTGCGGACCAGCTCCGGCACGTCGATCAACTGCGCCCTGTGCACCGCTGCTCCTAAAACTGACGCATTGGCTGTCATTGATTGAGTTATCGCGACGGTGAGCGCCGCCGGTTACTTTTCTGCCTATCTCCTCGAATCGCAGCCGCGATGATAACCACGAAGGCCACTGTTAACGGAATCCACAGCGAAACCAAGACATCGCCCAGACTCCTGTCGGTGATGGCGGAATATAACCAGACCGCGCCTCCCGCGAGCAGTAAGAAGACAGCCACGGTGGTAACTAGGCGAAATACCAGGTCTTGGAGGCTAGAGGAGGTCGTCGGCCGCATCTTCACGGGGTAGTCCTTTCCGTATCAGCTATGTGTTTTTAGTCGGCGATATGAACTATGACCCCGGCGGTGCGGAATTCGTCGAGCGCAGATTCGGGGGCGTCGGCGGTGGTGACGAGGTCGTTAATGTCGTCGAGGTCGGCGAAGCGGAAGCTTGAGGTGCGGGAAAGTTTGTCGCCGGTCGCAGCCAAAATCACGTGGGCCGAGGAGGCGATGATTGCTTGTTTGACTTTTGCGTCTTCGTGGGTGGTGACCGTGAGGCCGTTGCTTGGGGTGGCGGAACAGGTTCCGATAATGGCGACGTCGGCCCGGAAGTCCTTGAGTGCGGCGATGGATTCGCTGGCGGTGGTGCGCAGGCTCCCGGGTTTGATCTGTCCGCCGGGGGTTATGACGGTGGCGGCCTCTGATTCGCCGAGGGGAACGGCTGAGCGCAGGGAGAGGCAAAGTGCGGTCAGGGGTTTGCCGACGAGTGCGTGCGCGATCGCGACGGTGGTGGAGCCGTTGTCGAGGATGATCGACATGTCGTCGTGGATGAGGGAGGCGACGAGGCGAGCGATTGACTCTTTGTCGTCCGCGTGTTCTGCGGCGCGTAAGGCGTATGGCTGCGGGGTTCCGCGCAAATTGACAGCTACTGCCCCTCCGTGGATGCGGCGCAGCAGGCCGTGACCTGCGAGGTCGGCGAGGTCTCGGCGGATGGTGATTGCGGAGGCGCCGGTGAGCTGGACTAGTGCGTCGACTGATACGGGTTGTGTACCCAACGCGCGAATGATCGTCTTATGTCGAGATGACCGTTGCATATGATCATTTGATCATCAACAGTAGCCGCATGACAACCATCATCAGCAATCTATGGCACCTATTTGTCACGCGTGGACTGCGGATTACCGGCGCAATGACCGCACAGCTCGACCTCGACCGGCTAGATTTCGCCGACCCCGACTAGAGACAGATCGACCCCGGTTAGGCCCGAGTCAAGCCCGACTGGGTGCGAGCCGAATCCAACTACGGGTAGGCCGAGCCCGACCGGATGCACGCCGACCCCGACTGGATGCACGCCAACCCCGACAAGGTCAGGCCGACCCCGGCTAAGGGTAGTCAGCCTAGGCCGCGAACGCCGAGATGACCGAGGTAAAAAATGCCAGGCCATCGGTTCCAGTGCGAGTGCCCTGCCCGGGCTCGTCAGGACCGAAACCGACCTCGACGGCATGCTCCGGATGCGGCATCAACCCGACCACATTGCCTGCGGCATTCGTAATCCCCGCGATGTCACGCACGGAGCCGTTGGGATTCACCTCGGTACCCGCCGGGCCACCCACCGCCCCCGACACGTAACGGAAGACGATCCGTCCCTCAGCCTCCAGCTCATCAGCGGTGCGCTGGTCGCACACAAACTGGCCATCCTGGTTCTTCAGCGGAATCCGAATCACCTGACCGGCCTCGAAATCAGAGGTCCATGCCGTCCGGTTGTTCTCCACGCGCAACGGCTGGTCGCGGCAGATGAAGGTGCGGTGAGCATTCTTGATCATGGCGCCAGGCAGCAGATGCGTTTCGGTGAGAATTTGAAATCCGTTACAGATCCCGAGCACCGGCATTCCGCCGCGGGCCGCATCGGCCACCGTTTCCATGACCGGAGCAAACCGACTGATCGCTCCGGCGCGCAAATAGTCGCCGTAAGAGAATCCGCCGGGAAGAACCACCGCATCGACGCCATGCAGATTGCCGTCGGCATGCCACAGCGACACCGGCTGCGCCCCGGCCACACGAATCGCGCGCAACGCATCCCGATCATCCAGGGATCCGGGGAACGTGACGACGCCGATCCGCATCAGGCGTCCTTCTCTGCGGCGCGAACGGACACCACATCTTCGATGACCGGGTTGGACAAAAGAATTCGGGCGGCCTCAGCGGCGCGGGCCAGGACCTCCTCGGTCACCTCGCCCTCCACCTCAAGCTCGAAGCGCTTACCTTGGCGCACACCGGTAAATCCGTGCAGTCCAAGCCGGGGCAGCGCCCCGGCGACCGCCTTACCTTGAGGGTCTAAAATCTCGGGCTTCGGCATGACGTCGACGACAACGCGTCCCATGTGCTCTCCCTCGGGGTCGGTGCGCGGGCGGCAGATGACGCGCACCATTCTAGAGTGAAATGGCAGGTGGTGATGACGCAGTCCGCTGTGGGCACTAGATTGGTAATACACCCCGAAGATGGGGGCTTACGACGAGGAAAAGGGCCTGCCGTGAAGATTCGCCATTACCGCCATTCGTGCATGAGTGTCAGCCTCGCCGGGAAACAGTTGCTCGTGGATCCAGGCAATTTCTCCGACCCCGTGGTCGGCAGCCTGACGGGCCTTTCTGCGGTGCTGCTTACCCATGGACATGCCGACCATGCTGACCCGGATCTCATTGACCGGGTGGTGCTGCGCAATCCGTCTGCCCGGCTATTAGCCGACCCTGAGACCGCTCGCACGCTTGGAAAAGCGGAGCGGAATATTGAGGCGCTTCCCCCGGGACACGAGGTGCACCTGCCTGGAGATATTCGCATTAACGCCATCGGCGGCCAGCATGCGGTGATTCACTCCGATATCCCGCGGGTGGCCAACGTCGGTTTAGTAGTGACGGCACCGGGTGAACCCCGGTTGGGAATCACCGGTGACAGTCTCGATGTGCTGTCCGAATGGACCGGGGTCGATGTTCTCGCCGCGCCGTTAATGGCCCCGTGGAGCAACCTATCCGAGACCATCGAGTTCGTGCGGGCAGCTCGTCCCAAGCGGTTTCTGCCGGTGCACGATGGTCTTTTGACACCGCAGGGTCGTGCGATGTACATGCGCCAGCTGATCGCCCACGCCCCGGCTGGAACCGAAATCCTGGACTGGCCGACCTCTCAAACGGTCACCATTCGTTCTGACGTGGGTGGTATCGACTTCTAAACCGCATCGCCTGCGGTCTCACTGAGCGGGTGGGCCCAGCGTCGAGCCTCAGCTGAACTTGACGCTCGGCCATCGAGGCTCGACTAGAGCCAGCTCCCGGTCAGAATCGCTTAACTAGAACCGGGTTCCAGTCAAACGCTCATACGCCTCAACGTAGCGGGCACGGGTGCGATCAACGACTTCGGATGGCAAGACCGGCGGGGCAGTATCGCTTCGCCGGTCCCAACCGGAGGCCGGACTATTCAGCCACGACCGCAGCACCTGCTTGTCCATGCTCGGCGGAGCAGACCCGACCCGATAATCGGCGCGGTCCCAAAACCGTGAGGAATCAGGCGTGAGCACTTCGTCGCCGAGCGTCAGCGTCCCGTCGAGCCGGCTGTGCCCAAACTCCAGTTTGGTGTCCGCGATGATTAATCCCCGCTCCGAGGCGATGGCTTGTGCACGACGGTAGATCTCGATAGTGAGGTATTCCAGGTCGGTCCCAAGGCGCTCGCCGATCAGGTCTCGTGCCTGCGCCACCGTGATGTTCTCATCGTGCTCGCCCTGCTCAGCTTTGGTCGCCGGAGTAAACAGGGGCTGCGGGAGCGGGGACGCATCGACCAAACCGGCAGGCAGTAAATGCCCACCGACGGCGCCATCGCGCTGATAGTCGGCTAGCCCCGATCCGGTGAGGTATCCGCGCACCACGCATTCGATAGGCACCATATCCAGCCCTCGGCACAGCAGCGCGCGCCCTGCGACCTCAGCGGGCACCTGATCGGATGAAATCACATGGTGCGGGACGATATCGGCCAGCTGTTCAAACCAGAACAGACTGATCGCGGTGAGAATCCGGCCCTTGTCCGGGATCTCGGGACTCAACACATGGTCGAACGCGCTGATGCGGTCGGTGGCAACCATCAACACGTCGTGAGCTGACGCTGGGTCCTCGCCAGTGCGTACATACAGCTCGCGGACTTTGCCTGAGGCGACGTGATCCCAGCCGGGAAGTGTCGGCACGCTCATGACTCACCGTCCTCGGAGGCTGCGGACCGGGACCCGGGTCGGGATGCTACCTGGGATGCTGCAAGAGCAATATCGGTGCGGAAATGCGCACCCGGCAGTGAAACCTCGCGAAGCCCGGCGTAGGCGACCTTTCGCGCCGACGCCAGATCGACTCCCGTGCCGACCGTGCACAGCACCCGGCCCCCGGCGGAGATCAGCTGTCCGTCCTGATGGCACGATGTTCCCGCGTGCAGAACATGGGCGCCGGTGGCTGGAACGCGGTCAAGGCCCGTGATCGGGTCTCCGGTGCGCGGCGTGCCTGGGTAGCCGTCGGCAGCGAGAACCACCGCCACTGCTGCGTCCTCGCTCCATTCCAGCGGTCCCACCCGGTCGAGGGTTCCGGTGGCCGCGGCCAGCAACACGCTAGACAGCGGGGTGCGCAGTCGTTCCAGGACCACCTGGGTTTCCGGGTCGCCAAAGCGCACGTTGAACTCGACCACCCGCACACCGCGCGAGGTGAGCGCAAGACCGATGAACAGCAGACCACTAAACGGGGTGCCACGGCGCACCATGTCGCGCAGAGTCGGCCGGGCTACGCGTTCGACGACCTCGTCAACGAGTTCGGACGGGGCCCATGGAAGCGGCGAATACGCCCCCATACCCCCGGTGTTGGGGCCTTCATTGTTGGTGAAGGCCCGTTTGAAATCCTGGGCGGGCGCTAACGGAATGACGTCCTCACCGTCGCAAATACAGAACAGGGACAGTTCGGGGCCGTCGAGGAATTCTTCGAGCAGCACCGAACTGCCGGGCTCAGCAAGGCAGGTCCGGGCGTGGGCGAGTGCCTCATCCCGGTTGGGGGTCACCACCACCCCCTTACCGGCGGCGAGACCATCGGCCTTAACCACATAGGGAATAGCTGCCGTATAGGGAACGGTGTCTAGATGGGGGTCTTGACCTGCGCCGGGATCTGCCACCAGATCGGGAGACGTTGCCCTATCGGCGGACTGCTCCCCGGGTGGATTCACCGTGTCCAGACCAGCGTCCACCTCATCGAGGGCGGTGCACACCACGGCGCTTGCCGTCGGCACACCGGCACTGCGCATCACCTCTTTGGCGAATGACTTTGAGCCTTCTAACCGGGCCGCGGCTGCGCTCGGGCCGAACACTGGGTGCCCATCGGCCCGCAGATCATCGGCGATTCCAGCGACCAGCGGGGCTTCGGGTCCGATGACGATCAGGCCGGGTTGTAGTTCCCGAGCCAGAGCGATCAGTCCGTTTCGGTCGTTCACAGACACGTTGTGGCGGGTCACGGTCTGGCCGTGGCACGTGGACGGGTCGCTCATCCCGGGGTTACCCGGGGCGACATGAATGTCGGGGGTGGGGTTTTCGCGGGCGAACGCGCGCACAATGGCGTGTTCACGCCCTCCGGATCCGATGACGAGAATACTCAGGGGGCTGGTAGTCACAGGGAAAGAGTAGCGGTCCGCGCGCTCATCGGACTGGGCATCTTGCCACTACGATCTCGATATGTCTTATCGCGTCCGCCTCGACCTCGCCTACGACGGAACAGCTTTCCACGGTTGGGCGCGCCAGCCGGGGCAACGAACCGTGCAAGGTGCCCTCGAGGCCGCGCTCAGCACCGTGATGCGCAGCGAGGTCAGCGTGACGGTGGCGGGGCGGACGGATGCCGGGGTCCACGCGCGAGGGCAGGTCGCTCACCTGGATGTTGACCCTGAGGCGTGGGAAGCGTTGCCCGGTCGCTCCGACCGGACTCCCGGCGATGCGCTGCTTGGACGCCTGATTGCGCTGCTTCCCGCGGATATTGCGGTGCAGCGGGCTCGGAGAGTTCCCGACGAGTTCGACGCGCGGTTCGCGGCTTTACATCGGACCTACCGGTACCGGATTTGTGACCGGGTAGAGCGTCGCGATCCGATGCGGCGCGATGTGCTGTGGCATCGCCGCCCGCTCGACGTCGAGGCAATGCAGAACAGTGCCCAAGCCCTTCTCGGCGAACACGATTTTTTGTCGTTCTGTCGGCCTCGTGAGGGGGCTAGCACTATTCGGACACTGATCGACCTGTTCTGGGAGCGACCCCATGAGGGACATGCCGACGCCGGGCTGGTGGTGGCAACGGTTCGAGCCGACGCGTTTTGTCACCACATGGTGCGGTCCCTGGTGGGGGCTGCGCTCGCCGTGGGGGAGGGGCGGCGCCCGGTGTCCTGGCCGAGGGAACTGCTAGAAGCCTGCACACGGGAGTCCTCAGGGGCAGCCCCCATGGCGCCGGCCACGGGCTTGACCTTGGAAAGCGTTGTCTATCCGCCGGTGGGGATGTTGGCGGATCAAGTACGAGCTGCGCGCACCCGACGTGGCCCAACTGATACGACGATATGAACCGCTCTGGTCAACGCTGAAAACTACCCATTGACATAGACACTGCGTGGAGTCGGACACATTTTTTTCCAGGGTTTTATGGCAAGACCCGTCTGACAAGCAGAATTGCAGGTCGCGCGCTCGTTTAGCCGCTGGGACCCATTGACCGGAGCGTCATTGCCCCGTAACCTTTGAGGTCGTTGTGCCCTGTTGCGCACCCGGAATGCTGCCGTCTCTCACACCGTCAGCCTGCGGGTCCTCACACGCAACCGATCCCCGAATGGGGCAGGCCTGGGCGCAACCCCTGTACACGGTCATGCTTTTGCCGAAGGAAGCGTGTCCACGGTCCATCGAACCGTGCTTTGCAGACCGGGCGCATCGGCGCACGGGCACAAGGCACCCGACGAGAGAAGAAGGCACGAGTGCGTACGTTCACCCCGAAGGCCGACGATGTCGAGCGTTCTTGGTACGTCATCGACGCAACGGATGTCGTCCTCGGCCGGCTCGCTTCCCAGGCTGCAACTTTGCTGCGGGGCAAGCACAAGCCGGTCTTCGCACCCCACGTGGATGCAGGCGACTTCGTCATCATCATCAACGCTGAGAAGGTTGCCCTGACTGGCAACAAGCGCGAGACCAAGCTGGCTTACCGCCACTCCGGATACCCCGGTGGTCTGCGCTCCACGAAGTACTCCGAACTGCTTGAGAAGCGCCCCGACCGGGCTATCGAGAAGGCTGTCAAGGGCATGCTGCCCAAGAACTCCCTCGCGGCCCAGCAGCTCAAGAAGCTCAAGGTCTACGCCGGCCCGGAGCACCCGCACGCGGCGCAGAAGCCTGTCGCGTTCACCATCGACCAGGTGGCGCAGTAACGGGCCCGGCCCGTGCTCCGCTGAGACCACACGTAGAGACATCTGAGGAGAATCGTGGCAGAGACCACCACCACCGAAGACATTGATGTCGACGACGCGCCGACGAGCTACACGACCGAGTCGGTCGAGGAGGTCGTCGTTGGCCGCGGGTCGTCCATCACCGCACCCGGCGCCGGAACCGGACGCCGTAAGGAAGCCGTCGCCCGCGTCCGCCTGATCCCCGGATCGGGTGAATGGAAGATCAACGGGCGCTCCCTGGAGGAGTACTTCCCGAACAAGGTCCACCAGCAGATCGTTGGAGAGCCCTTCAAGGTTCTCGACCTGCAGGGCCGTTTCGACGTCGTCGCCCGCATCAGCGGCGGCGGCGTATCCGGCCAGGCCGGTGCTCTGCGCTTGGGTGTTGCCCGTGCGCTGAACGAAATCGACGTGGACAACAACCGTCCGACCCTGAAGAAGGCCGGATTCCTCACACGTGACGCCCGCGTCATCGAGCGGAAGAAGGCCGGTTTGAAGAAGGCCCGCAAGGCACCGCAGTACTCCAAGCGCTGAGTTCCTTCTTCACTGTGCACAGCACAAGGCCCCCGTTACACACGCAACGGGGGCCTTGTGCATTATTGACCTCGTATTTCCACTCTGGCTCAGCAGTCGATTGGCTTACCAGCTGATCTCATCTGCTCGGCTCCGGCTTACCAGCTGGATCTCCCTTTCCCCTGGCCCCCACAAGGCGCCTTCGCTATAAGGACCCATTGTGTTCGACACTCGTATGACGCCGAAGCTCTTCCTCGACCGCGTGCTCAACGGCGCGGCAATCGGAATCGTTGTCGGTCTCGTTCCCAACGCCATCACCGGGGAATTATTTAAATTCCTCGCTCGCACCTATCCCGGTATCGGCCTGTTCTCCACCCTGCACGAAGTAGTGGTCGGTCTCCAATTCACTGTCCCCGTGATCGTCGGGGTTCTCATCGGGATGCAGTTCTCTTTCACCGCGGTCCAAACGGTTATCGTCGGTACCGCAACCTTTGTTGGATCGGGTGCCATGCAGTTCACCTCCGACGGGGTGGTCAAGCTAGTCGGAATCGGCGACCTCATCAACACCATGCTGACCGCCTCAGTGGCGGTGCTTATCCTCGCCCTGGTCGGTAACCGCCTGGGAAGTCTCACCGTGCTCTTCCTGCCCATTATCGGTGGCGGGCTTTCTGGGCTCATCGGCCTGTTGACATTGCCGTATGTCCGGTCGATCACCGGGGCTATTGGGGCGCTGGTCAACGCCATCGCCAAAGACAGCAACCTCGGTGTTTTCGCGGCGGTGCTGATCGCCGTTATCTTCGCCATCATGATCGTCTCCCCGATCTCTACCGTCGGCGTTGCCCTCGCAATCGGCATTGACGGCCCCGCATCGGGTGCCGCCAATCTCGGTATCGCAGCGGCCGCTGCCATGCTCATGGTGGGCAGCCTCCGGATCAACTCCGCCGGCGTGACCTGGTCGGTGTTCCTGGGTGCGATGAAGATGATGATGGGTAACCTCATTAAGCATCCGATTATGGTGCTGCCGCTGGCCCTGGTTGCCGGCGTGACGGGCCTGGTTGGCGGGCTGGTAGGCATCACCGGCACTCCCGCTTCCGCGGGCTTTGGTCATTCGGGTCTGGTCGGTCCAATTGCTGCCCTGCAAGGTATGCATGGATCGGTGCTCGCCAATATGGGCATTCTGGTCGTGGTCTACTTTGTGGTGCCGATTGGATTGGCTGTTTTGGTGCATTGGCTGCTCGCCTACCGGACTGGCGTGTACGCGCCGTCGATCTTCGCGTTTTCCGCGCAGGCTGCGCCCGCACCGAAACAGGACGCCGCGCCGAAGCAGGATTCCGCAACGAACCACGGCGACAAGGTGGATAGTCCCTCTGCGCCGGTGTCGGACACCGAGACAGACAAACCCGCCGCGACGTCATCCGACGCCAGCGGACTCGATGATGAAAGGGCTGGTTCCTGATGAAAATTCTGTTTATGGGCGTGCGCGACGACGAACGCGCCGCGGTTGGCTCATGGAGCGCCGCTCACCCCGAACATGACGTCACCACCACCACTGATGTTCTGACGGCTAAGACGGTCGATACCCTCAAGGGTTACGACACGGTCACCGTTCAGCAGGTCATCGTCCCTGAGGCTGAGGTCTACCCGCGTCTGCGTGAACTGGGCATCACCCAGCTGTCTAGCCGTACCGCCGGGGTGGATATGTATGACCTTGAGCGTGCACGCGAATACGGCATCAGCGTGAGCAACGTTCCGGTGTATTCCCCCAATGCTATCGCCGAGTTCGCTCTCACCAGCGCTTTGCATCTGACCCGTCGTTTCCCGGTGATCCTGGACCGGATGGCTGAACAAGATTTCCGTTTCGCAGGGATGATCGGTCGCGAGCTGGCCACCATGACCGTTGCGATTCTCGGAACCGGGTCGATCGGTCTTGTTACCGCCCGGCACTTCCGTTCCCTGGGGGCGCGCGTGATCGGCTATGACCCGTTCCCTCGGGATGAGTTCCATGAGATCGGTCAGTACATCGACACTATTGAGGAGGCAGTTGCTGACGCCGACCTCATCTCCTTGCACATGCCTGCCATGGCCGATAACCATCATCTGTTTAACGCGGACATGTTCGCTCGTATGCGCCGCGGCGCCATCTTGGTGAACTGCGCCCGCGGAGCTCTCGTGGACTCCGAGGCGCTTTTGGAAGCGCTGAATTCCGGTCAACTTGGCGGGGCTGCACTCGACACGTACGAGAACGAACAGCGGTATTTCCGTGCCGACTGGAGAGAACGCGACCTGGGTGACCCGACTCTGGAAGCGCTGCTCAATCACCCGGCTGTTCTCGTCACCCCTCACGTCGCGTTCTACACCGACACCGCGGTGGAAAACCTGGTTTATGGCGGGCTCGATAACGCGGTGGAGGCGGCCACTCGGGGCACCTGCGCCTCCGTGATGAACTGAGCCACTCGCTCAATCCGAGCGGTCTCACACTGTAACCTGAGGTTGACTTTTACCACCGGCTGTCTGCCGCAGACCTAAGCGGCGGACGGTCGGGCTAATGGAAGGAAACACTATGACCCGAATCTTTGGCACCGACGGTGTGCGCGGAACCGCGAACGAGGACATCACCGCAGAACTCGCGGTGGACCTAGCGGTCGCGGCCGCCCACATTCTGGCTACCTTCGGGGCCTTCGATGAGGGACGCGCCCGGGCCATCGTCGCCCGGGACACCCGGCCCTCGGGTCACTTCCTGTCGGCAGCTGTGTGCGCGGGTCTCGCCTCCGCCGGGGTGGATGTTCAAGACGCCGGGGTGCTGCCCACCCCGGGCCTTGCCTACCTGGTACAGTCCACCGGAGCCGACCTCGGGGTGATGATCTCCGCCTCTCACAACCCGATGGAAGACAACGGCATTAAATTCCTCGCTCGCGGCGGGATCAAGTTGCCCGACGAGGTTGAAAACGCCATTGAAAGCCGTCTGCGCGAGGACTGGAACCGACCCAAGGGAACCCAGGTCGGCACCATCACGCCTTACCCGAACCCGGTGGAACAGTATGTGGGCCACCTGGTCCAAACGGTGCCGAGGCCCTTGGACGGGCTGGTGATTGTCGCCGACTGCGCAAATGGGGCCGCCGCCGTCACGGGTCCGCTCGCTTTGCGGGCCGCTGGCGCCACCGTGCACGTGATGGGTGACCTCACCGACGGTAAACAAATCAACGAGGAATGCGGCTCAACCCATATGGACGCGCTGTGTGCCCGCGTGCGCGAAGTTGGTGCAGATGCAGGGGTTGCGTTCGACGGTGACGCTGACCGGTTCCTGGCTGTGGACGCCAACGGCAATGTGGTGGACGGCGATCAGATCATGGGTATTCTCGCCCTCGCCTTGAAGGATCGCGGCGAGCTCGTGGACAACGTGCTGGTGACCACGGTGATGTCGAATCTTGGGCTGCGGCTGGGTATGCGTGAGCACGGGGTGTCTTTGAACCAGACGGCGGTGGGGGACCGCTATGTGCTTGAAGAAATGGCGCGCGGTGGGTACTCGCTTGGCGGGGAACAGTCCGGCCACGTGATTATGAGCGCCCATGCCACCACCGGCGACGGTGAGTTGACGGCATTGCATGTGCTGGCGCGTATGGCGCAGACCGGTCGTTCACTTGCTGATCTCGCCTCGGTGGTTCAGCGGTTGCCGCAGGTCATGTTGAATGTGCGCGGGGTCGATAAAGCGCGCGCGTCCATTGATCATGAAGTGCTCGATGCGGTGGAAGAAGCTGAGCGCGAGCTCGGGGACTCCGGTCGGGTTCTGCTGCGCCCGTCTGGCACGGAGCCGGTGGTGCGCGTGATGGTTGAGGCAGCCACACAGGAGGAGGCTCAGCGCGTCGCCGATCATTTGGCCGGCGTGGTGCGTTCACGCCTGTCACTGTGACCGGGATGAGTAGCCGGGATGAGTTGACGCCGTGACCCGGATGGGCTGACGCTGCAGCCCGCATGAGTCGACGCCATGGCCCGGATTAGAAGGGCCGGTACGCTGTGACGCGGAGGTGCTGTTGCTGTGGCCTGGACGCAGTCAGATGCGGCGCAGGAGCACTTTGTGCACGTGGTGGTCTGATCCCTTGCGCAATACCAGGTCCGCGCGTCCGCGCGTGGGTAGCACGTTTTCCATCAGGTTTGGGCCGTTGATCTCTCGCCAGATGCTGCCCGCGAGCTCGACCGCGTCTTCGTCCGACAGATCAGCGAAGCGCCGGAAATAGGAGCTGGGATCGGTAAACGCCGTCCGCCTTAACGATAGGAAACGCTCGACATACCAGCGTTGAACGTCTTCCGGTTTGGCATCGACGTAAATCGAGAAATCGAAGAAGTCGGAGATTGCCACTCCGACTCGTCCGTCGGTGCGCGGCCTGGACGGCTGCAAGACATTGAGTCCTTCGAGAATGAGCACGTCCGGCCGCTCCACCACCACCTCAGCACCCGGCACGATGTCGTATACCAGATGCGAATACACCGGAGCTACCACGCGTTCCTTACCGCTTTTGACATCGGAGACGAACCGCAGCAGCGATCGACGGTTATACGACTCGGGAAAACCCTTGCGCGCCATGAGTCCGCGTCGTTCCAGTTCCGCATTGGGACGCAAAAACCCGTCGGTGGTCACCAACTGAACCCGAGGGGTGTCGGGCCAGCGGGCCATGAGCTCACGCAGGAGCCGGGCCGTGGTGGATTTACCAACCGCTACCGAACCGGCGACTGCGATCACGAACGGGGTGCGCACTAAGTTGTCGCCCAGGAAGGCGCTGCGCTGTTCACGAAGCTTTTGAGCTGCCGCAACTTGCAGGTTGAGCAGGTGCGAGATGGGGCGATAGACGTCATCGACCTCGCGTAGATCCAGCCGTTCGCCAAGCCCACGGATGTGCTCGACATCCTCCGCGGTCAGCGGCAACGGGGTTTGTTCAGATAGTCGCGCCCATTCCTCGCGACCAATCTCGTCGAATAGTGTCCAGTTCGACGATGTGGCGGACCTCGAGGTGGGCGGCCGGTGCTCTGACGCAGCTGGGGCCGATGACGGGGCGCTCATGGTGTCCCATTGTTCCACCCGGGATGTCCCACTCGGTACGCGGACGGTCGCATAGAGGGCTTTGGGTATGTCCGATGGCCCGGTCGGGCAAGGTCCTGCCGGGCGCGCGGCCCGGGCGTGTGGCCCGAGTGGACGGGCCGGGTGGACGGGCCGGGTGCGCAGCCCAAGTGGACGGCTTGATGGCGCGGGCCGAATAGGTGCGGTGTCGAGCGGACGTCCAGGCAGGATGCCGCCTAGGCGGGCCGTTTAGGCGATAGACCCTGAATCTTTGGATAGCTCAGCCAGCCCATGTGGTAGGACTCATAACCGCGGCTCGGAGATCTTCTGACCGGCGCTAATCTCTGCGGCTGTGCGCGTTTCTCATCGAATCGTGATCAAAGTGCGCGCGAACCACCGTGGGCCGGACGAAGGTTCCTAGTCTCCCCGCGAAAACGCTCATGACGTGCGCCTTTGTTGCGTACGCTGGCGCTATGTGCGGAATCGTGGGCTACGCCGGACCGGCGACAGAGACTCTGACGGATCACCCCACCGAGGTGGTGTTGCAGGGGTTGACACGCCTTGAATATCGCGGATACGACTCAGCCGGTGTGGTCGTCATTGATGACGGCGCTTTGAAGATCACGAAACGGGCAGGCAAGATCGCCAACCTGTCTGCGGCCCTGGAAGGACAGCGGGCCACGCGCAGTCAGGTCGCTATCGGGCACACCCGGTGGGCCACACATGGAGCCCCGACCGACTCCAATGCACACCCCCACGCCGGTGGACGCAACGGTGAGCTTGCCTTGGTCCACAACGGGATTATCGAGAACTTCACGTCCTTGCGTGAGGAACTGGTCGCCGAAGGATTCCCGTTCAGCTCAGAAACTGACTCCGAGGTGGCCGCGCATTTAGTGGCCCGCGAGTTCGGACGCTGCGGGGATTTAACCCAGGCGATGCGCCAGGCCGTATCCCTTCTCGACGGAGCCTTCACATTGCTGGCCGTGCACACGGCAGATCCCGACCGCGTGGTGGCGGCACGGCGAAATTCCCCCCTGGTGGTAGGGCTCGGCGAGGGTGAAAACTTCCTCGGATCCGACGTGGCCGCGTTCATCGGTTTCACCAAGGAAGCGATGGAGATCGGCCAGGATCAAATCGTCACCATCACCGCGGATGAAGTTCGCGTGATCGGGTTCGACGGGAAACCGGTCGAGGACGTGAAGCGGTACACCATCGAGTGGGATGCCAGCGCCGCGCAAAAGGGCGGGCACGACTCCTTTATGGAAAAGGAGATCGAAGAGCAGGCGCGAGCCGTGGCTGACACATTGCTCGGCCGCATCGAACACGGGGCGCTGCACCTGGACGAGATGCGCATCGAAGAGGGAGTGCTGCGCAGGATCGACAAAATTATCGTGGTGGCCTGCGGGACGGCGGCAAACGCCGGGGCGGTCGTGAAGTATGCCATCGAGCACTGGTGTCGTATCCCGGTGGAGGTGGAGCTGGCCCACGAGTTCCGGTACCGCGACCCTGTGGTGACGGAGAAAACGCTGGTCGTGGCTATTTCCCAGTCTGGCGAAACCATGGACACACTGATGGCGGTGCGCCACGCCCAGGAACAGGGGGCGAAGGTGGTCGCGATCTGTAACACCCGCGGATCCACGATTCCGCGTGAGTCGGACGCGGCCCTATACCTGCATGTGGGGCCAGAAATTGCGGTGGCTTCTACCAAAGCCTATTTGGGACAGATCACCGCTTGCTATTTGTTGGGGCTGTATCTCGCCCAGGTGCGCGGCAACCTTTTCCCCGACGAAATCGCGGAAAAGATGCGCCAGCTTCAGGATATCCCGGACAAGATTCAGCAGGTGTTGGACGGGATGGATGAGGTGCGCGACCTGGCGCGGAGCATGGTGGAGACCACCTCGGTGCTATTCCTAGGGCGGCATGTGGGCTATCCGACCGCCATGGAAGGTGCTCTGAAGCTCAAAGAGATTGCCTATATCCATGCGGAAGGTTTTGCCGCCGGTGAGTTGAAGCATGGCCCGATTGCGTTAGTCGATGACGGTCAACCGGTGTTCGTGATTGTGCCGTCGCCCAAGGGCCGGGATTCTTTGCACTCCAAAGTGGTCTCCAATATTCAGGAAATCCGGGCTCGCGGAGCTAAGACGCTGGTGATCGCGGAAGAGGGCGATCACGATGTCGAGCAGTTTGCCGATGTTGTGATTCGGGTTCCGCGCACGCCGGTGCTGATGGCCCCGTTGCTGACGGTTATTCCTCTGCAAGTGTTCGCTTGCGAGCTGGCCAGGGCTAAGGGACTCGATGTTGACCAACCGCGCAATCTCGCGAAGTCCGTCACCGTCGAGTGACGTCCAGTCGTGGGATCCAGGGCCGTGGATCCCACGTAAGCCTCTGTCCGGGCACGCCAACGGTGGGGTGTTCGGGCAGAGGCGATACGCTCTAGATGTGGAGTGGAGTGAATACCGTCCGGAGGTTGGCGACTCGGTCGTTGGGGTGGGAGTCGACGTGGTCGACATCGCCCGTTTCTCCGCCGCCCTGGACCGCACGCCCGCTCTGCGAGATCGTTTGTTCACGGAGGCTGAAAGAGATCTGCCGCGTGCCTCACTGGCCGCACGCTTTGCCGCCAAAGAAGCCTTGGGTAAAGCACTGGGAACTCCGGGCGATTTTTCCTGGCAGGATGTCCACATCGCATCCACCTCCGCGCGCAGACCGTATTTTGTGATTCGAGGTCAGGTACGCCGTTGTGCCGAGCAGCTTGGGGTGCGCCGATTGCACCTTTCCCTCACCCACGACGCGGGTATCGCCTCTGCCATGGTGGTCGCTGAAAGGGAGCGGACATGATTCGAGCAGATTTTCCCGAAGTAGTGCGGGCCGCGGAACGAACCTTCCTCGGGCCCGACGAGAGCGGACCCGGTGCGGCAGCGCGCGCTGCTCAGGAACTTTTCCTGATGCGCCGGGCCGCTTTTTCTATTGCCGTGCACGCGGTGGAGATGCTTCGACAACGCACCGGAGGTATCGCTGGTAGGCGCGTGATCTTGCTGGTCGGGGCCGGGAAAAACGGCGGGGACGCGCTATTTGCCGGGGTGACGCTCCGTGAGCGGGGCGCCACAGTGGTTGCAGTGCAGACGATGGACCGCATCCATGCGGCGGGCCTTGCCGCGTTCCGGGACAGCGGCGGGCAGCTTGTTCCGTGCCCCGACGATCTGGACGCACTGTTCGCTGGGGCTGACCTGGTGGTCGATGGAATCCTGGGCAGCGGTGCCCGTCCGGGACTGACCCCGCAGCTCAGACAGGTGCTTGCGGCTGCCCGGAAAGTCGCTCCGGTGTTAGCGGTGGATCTACCGAGCGGTATCGACCCCAGAACAGGGGCAATTCCTGAACCGGTGGCGGGCGCGGACCTCACGGTGGCCTGCGGTGGTGTGATGGCGGGTTTGCTGTTGCCACCAGCGGATGCCTTGGTTGGGGAGATTCGTGTAGCCGATCTGGACTTCGCCCCGTATCTCCCGGCGGTCTCTGCGGTTCGCCGGTTCCAGGACGATGAGATTTCTGCGCTCTGGCCCATTCCCGAACGTACGGAAACCAAGTATTCGCGAGGCGTGGTGGGTGTTTTCGCGGGCTCTAACGCCTACCCCGGCGCCGGAGTGTTGGCGTGCCTCGGTGCGGTGCGTTCAGGGGGTGGAATGGTGCGCTACATCGGCCCGCAAGCCGTGAAAACCCTGGTGGTTGAGCACCTGCCGGAAGTAGTCGGAGAGAACCCGGCCAGCGCGATCGGGCCTCACGCGAAAAAATGCGACGCCTATGTGATCGGCCCTGGTCTGCTACCGGAGGATGCAACCCATGGGGCCGCCCGGGAGCTATGCACAACCGCCCAGCGCGCGGTTATCGATGCAGGTGCGCTCGACATTGTGCCGGCTCGTGACCAGCATGGAGACGCGGGTCCTGTGCGCCCGCACGTGGTCCTGACCCCGCATGCGGCTGAGGCAGCCCGCCTGGCGGAACGCCTGGGGGTGGCCCACGATCTCGCGCCGGCGGTGCTGGTGAAGAACTTGGCCCGGGCTACGGGAACCACCGTGCTGCTCAAAGGTGCCACGACGCTGATAGCGCCCGGCGATGATCCTGATGCCTTGATATCGCAGTCGGATGCAACCCCGGCTCTCGCCACCGCTGGTGCGGGTGATGTGCTCGCGGGAATTATCGGGACCCTGCTGGCTGCTGGGGTAGACGGGCCGTCGGCGGCTGCTGTGGGCGCTGCGGTGCACGGTCGGGCTGCGCGCTTGGCCGCCCGGGTACCGAGTCTGAACAGCGGAGGCGCTGTGCCTGTTCAATGCGGCTATTCGCCGGAAGAGATGCCGATTCCTCTGAGGGCCTCGGACGTCGCTGCCGCGATTCCGACGGTTCTGGCGGCGTTGCGGGATAGGCATGATGAAGGGCCGGGGCAGGTCGCGGCTCAGGGGACGTATGCGCGCGACGGACAGGTCGACCGGCGGGTCTCATCGGCTTCTGGTGGTCAGACGATACGTGTAGGGGCACTGGGGCGTCGGGATCTATCCGTGCGTGCGGGGCACACTATCCGTCGAACCCGGGTGCCGCGCCGAGCTTAAGTTGCGCCGTGACCACCGGCTGAGGTTCGCACGTCCTAGTTGTAGCTGGGCCGGCACTAGCTTGTAGCCAGGCCGGAACTAGTCTGAGCGTTTCTGGCAGCAGTTCCCACCGTCTGAAGATCGTGTTTATGAGGCCTGGCAATGTGCGGATGTGTTTTCGTGGCCGGAACTTTCCACTGAGGCTGCTTCCAAGAGTGGACCCACGCCTCAGGACTAAGCTAAAACCTATGGCCAGACGATGCTCCCACACCCAAGGATGCCCTCCGCTCCGACGTATCGTCCTCGGTGGGCGTACCCAGTGAACGCGAGGGTCCCAGCTCGGGTCAGCATTGATACGCAGGCGTTGACCGACAACGCCCGCGCCCTGCACCGTGTGCTCGCGCCGGGCGCGCAGTTAATGGCTGTGGTGAAAGCTGACGGTTATGGCCACGGACTGGTGACGGCGGCACGTGCGGCGCTCGCCGGGGGCGCCAGTTGGCTCGGTGTCGCCCACCCCGACAGCGCACTCGCTCTACGCGATGCTGGAATCACCGCGCCGATTCTCGCCTGGCTGCCGTCCCCGGGCACCGCTGACCTGCTGTGTGAGGTTATCGCCCGCAATGTTGAGGTGGGTGCGGGTTCCGTTGACATGCTGGATGTGATAGCGACGGCGGCTCGTGCGGCGGGGCGGATGGCTCGGGTGCATCTGGAACTCGATACCGGGTTTGGACGGGGCGGAGTCATTGAATCTGGCGTGACCGAATTGGTGGGGCACGCCGCTGATCTGGCTGCATCGGGCGCGCTGGAGGTCGTCGGGGCTTGGACCCATCTGGCTGTGGCCGATGAGCCGGACCGTCCCGAAACCGACGATCAGCTTCGATGTTTTGATCGCGGGTGCACGCTGATTGAGCGGGTTCTTAAGGAACGCGACCTGCCTGCTCTGCGCTGGCGCCATGCCGCGAATTCCGCAGCGATTCTCACCCGTCCGGATGCGCACTACAACCTGGTGCGCGCGGGTATCGCGCTATACGGGTACCCCCCGGTGTCTGCGTCGATGCCGGATGATGTGCTCGATGAGAGTATCGAGGATGCCGAGGTCAGGATCCGTCGTAGGACGGAGGCTGGCCCTCAGCCTCAGCCTCCGTCGCCGCCACAGCCACGGCTCCAGCCTAAGTCTCGGCCTGAGCCGGATTCACAATCTCAGCCACAGCCGTTTCTGCGCCCGGCTATGACCCTCAGCGGAGAATTAGCGCTGGTTAAACGAGTGAACGCCGGTCAAGGGGTGTCGTATGGCCTGACCCATATGTGCGACCGCGACACCGTATTGGGGATTGTTCCGGTGGGGTACGCCGACGGTTTACATCGTGCGGCCTCTGGCGGTGTGCGGGTCCTGGTGGAGACGGCAGCGGGCGCTATTTGCGTCCCGCAAATCGGACGCATCTGCATGGACCAAATTGTGCTCGATCTCGGACCGGATGCGGCGGCGCGGGTAGGCGATAAAGTGGTTCTCTTCGGTGATGGCCCGGTGACGGCGGATAACTGGGCCCAAGCTGCCGGAACGATTGCGTATGAAGTGCTGACCTCGGTGTCGTCGAGGATTCCGCGCGAGACCCAGGAGGACTGATGACACTCGATGACGCATCCTCAGTGAGCGTGCCGACCTCGGGCGCGGGGTGCACGCGCCGGATCGCGGATATCATCGCGTCCCATCTGAACGCCGGTGATCTGCTGGTCCTGGATGGTGAGTTGGGCGCAGGCAAAACCACATTTACTCAGGGGCTTGGGCAGCGGCTGGGTGTCCGCGGTCCGGTCACGTCCCCAACGTTCGTGATCGCGCGGGTTCACCCGGCTGAAACAGGGACGGTCGATTTGGTTCATGTGGATGCTTATCGCCTTGATTCCGTCCTCGATATTGACGATCTCGATCTCGATGCCGATCTGGATACGGCGGTGACGGTGGTCGAGTGGGGCCGGGGCCGTGTCGAGCATCTGACGGATTCGCACCTGAGGGTGGAGATTTTGCGATCTCGTGGGGGTGATGATGCCGAGGCTCGTTCAACCATGCAGGGGGATGAGGACCTGGATGAGCAGCGGTCTATTCGCTTGACGGCATACGGGCCGCGTTGGCAGGGCGAGAGGTTCCACGAGCTAGCGCAGGCACTTCGGGCCGGCTCTAAGAATGTCGGCTCTGACCGCGATACCCAGACGAACCATGCCGAGATAAACCATGCCCAGATGAGTCATGCCCTGTCGAACGATACCCAGGCGAACGATAATCGCGCCCAAATTAACCCGGTGCATAACCTCGGCACGCATGATGCTCATGAGTGACCCGCATATCCGTTGCGCTAGTGCGGACCGTGCACACCCGCACGACCCCCACCCACAGGAAGGCCCTTTCGTATGATCCTCGGTTTGGACACCTCCGGCGCGGTGTCGGTGGCTCTCGCTGATGCATCCGGCGCTGAGATTCTTGCCCAGCGCACGGATACCCGGGCTCGCCATCATGCTGAAGTGGTGATTCCACTCATTGATGAGGTGGTTACCGCTGCTGGTTATACGAGGCAAGACCTCACCTCCGTGGTGGTGGGGCGGGGCCCGGGCCCATTCACGGGGCTGAGGGTTGGGTTGGTAACTGCCCGCAGCATTGCCGCTATTCTCGGGATTCCTGTGCGTGGAGTCTGCTCGCTGGATGGCCTTGCCCGCCAGGTGATAGATCGGTTAGCTCCGCGGGATGGGATGACCATTGGTATTGCGACCGATGCTCGGCGCCGTGAGGTGTACTGGGCTCGCTACCGGTACGAGGGTGGTTATGTGCAGCGTCAGGAAGGTCCAGCGGTGTCCTCACCTCAGGAGGCCGCTGCGGCTCTGGCTCAGTGCGATATTGTCGCGGGTCGGGGCGCAGCGATATACCCGGATGTTTTAGCGGCTACACCTGATGTCCGAGACATTTTGGATGCGGAGGCGGAAGCTCTGATTCACGTGGCATCTGCTTATGCGGCGCTGTCGATGTCCGAGGAGCTGGAGTCAACGGACCCTCTATACCTGCGTCAGCCGGACGCTGCGGTTCCCACCCGGCGCAAAAGCGCGTTAGGCGGATAGCCGAGCGATGGACGGCGGTCGGGCTATGCCGAAACAGTGTGCTGGATCGGTGGAACAAGCCGGGACGAGGAAAAAACCCAGACCCGGGAAACAAACCGGATCCGGGGGACAAACCAGGTTGGGGCGGCAGGGCATGCCGGTGCATCAAACGGTACCCAAAACGGCACCGAGGTCTGATGCCTCGGGCGATGTGGTGCTGAGACCCGCCTCATGGGCGGATCTGGACCAGCTTTCTCAGCTGGAGCAGGTTCTTTTTCCCGACGAGGCGTGGGACCTATCGATGCTCCTTCAGGAAATAGGGCACCCGGCCCGACGCTATGTGATCGCGTGTCCGGCCCACGACGTTGACACGGTGATCGGCTATGCGGGGATCATGCTGGGACCGGATGAGGCAGAGATTCACACCATCGGAACGGTGCAACCCGGTCGAGGTATTGGGACTCGACTTTTGGATTGGTGTGCACTCACAGCCCAGCAAGCCGGTGCTCAACGGATTTTCCTGGAAGTTCGGGAGGACAATGCTCGTGCCCGAACCTTTTACCGCTCGCATGGGTGGGGGGAAATCTGGATTCGGCGCGGGTACTACCGCACGCCTTGCGGGCCGGTCGATGCGGTGGTCATGGCGCTTGATCTGCCGCCTATGAACCCGACTGATTAATTAAGTGATGCGCAGGCCGTGGCGATCTAGCTTTACAGCTTAATCGCCACGGCCCAATGCATGCGCGTTTACTTGAAGGCGCGAACCTTCTGGAAGATATCCACGTACCGTTTGTTAAGGATCTTCTTATTGATGTGCATAAATAAGAAGAAGAGACCCACTCCGGTGAGGAGCCCGACTGGACCGGCAACCCAGAGCGCCCAACGCTGTCCGAAGAACCCAAATATCCCGAGGATAAATGCGGGAATCATCGGCACCCACATCCCGAAGGTCGCAATAAAAGATGCAAGAACTGCATTCACCGAGTTAGAGGACCGGTCTTTAAATGGGCTGGTGCCAGGCGCTGCTGCTGGGAACGCCAGAATTACGGCGGTGAGCAGTGAAATCGCTCCCGAGCCTAGGTACATCCCGATGGATATGAGCAGAAGCGGCACGATGAGTACTGGGAGTCCGAATAGTGACGGAACCACGATCGTGGCCAGGATGATGAAGGGTAGGGTAAACAGTGCCTCGGCAATTATGCGTCCCAGTAGGTTTGAGCGAGCATCGAGACCGGCGGTGATATTGACCCAGCCGGCGGGCCCGTCCATGCCGATCTCATTCATGAGCGAACCACCGGTCAAACTTGCAACTAAAAGGATGCCAAAAATGCCCAGGAAAGACATATGAGGGTTCACTAGGCCCATGCCGATGAAAAAGATGAGCATGAGCGGGGTGATTCCAATAGCACCGACATAGCGTGAGTCGCGTCGCCAGTATTTGAGGGAGCGCCCGGCGACCGCGCCGAGTGGATTTGAGGGCAGGAACTTCGGGACGAGGGCAGTGACTTTCGTGGTTCCTGAGGACTCATCGCCGAGCAGTGCTTGAAGCATTGACTCCTCAATGGTTCGGCGCCACCAGCGCCACAACAAGACGATGGTGGCCGCAGCGACCAGCGCCCGGACAATGGCTGCGAGATAGTCCCCATCGGCGAGGTCGAATGGAACGCAAAAGGCGGCGCCGAAAGGCGTCCAAGCCAAAATCTTAATCGCCGCGGTTAGTGCCTCAACCGAAACCGGCATCCCTAATTCCGTGGCGGAGCTGATCAGGTAGAACTCACCGCCGAAAAGAACCGCGATGAAAAGAATCAAAAGTATTGGACCCATGATCTCGCGGCGTTTACGCGAGGACGTCTGCAAAGCCGCCCGAGCGAGAACAGCCCGTGGCCCCAGTAAGCATGTGATGTAGCCTGCGGCTATCGCAATGGGTAGCGCGATAATTGTCAGCACCGTGTTGAGAGTTCCGACGCCTGGGTTCATGAGCACCCAGAACACGGAGACAACTCCCACCATGAGGGCAACCAGCAGAGTGAACAGGGAGGGCAGTGAAATAGCTGCTGCCGCTAGTAGCCCGGGCTGTAGATCGCGGGCGCGTCGCCCCAAAACCGCGAACTTACGAAGGTCCAGGGTGTCATCGACACCGAAAGCCAACAGCGGTCCTAACAACCACAATAAAATCGCGAGGACGCCCAGGCCGCGGGCAAGCATTCCAAAATAATCGTTGCCTGCTGTGGACATCGTGATGAGGCCGGCCATGATAGTGAAAAGAAAACCGACTCCGTACAGGCAGCCAATAATGGTCCCGATCAGCTTGCCGATGTTCTTACGAAATGATCGCCGCCACAGCAGGAACTTGAGACGAATCAGGACACGAGCCATGACAGCTGCCCCTCCTGAACGCGCTTGCCGCCCACCAGGGAAATGAACGTATCCACCAAGGAGTCCTGTTCGCGGACCTCATCTAGCGTGCCGGAGGCTAACACTGAACCGTTGGACACAATCGCGACGTGACTGCACAGGCCTTCAACCAGTTCCATCACGTGGCTAGACAAAATGACGGTGCCGCCTGCAGCGACAAAGGAGTTCAGAATTTCTCGGATGACCTGCCCAGATACTGGGTCAACGGCCTCGAAAGGCTCATCCAAGACTAAGAATTTCGGGGCGTGAATGAGCGCGCAGGCGAGCAGAACCTTTTTCGTCATACCGGCTGAGAAGTCGACGACCAGTTTCCCGTCTTCGCCGGCAAGGTCCATCGTGTCAAGCAGGCTCTGGATGCGTTCGCTCAGCACGTTCGGGTCCAGCCCGCGGATCAACCCGACGTAGGTCAGCAGTTCGCGCGCGGTCAGCCGGTCAAATGCGCGTAGGCCGTCGGCGAGCACGCCCATGGCCTGCTTTGCTGCGGGTGGGTCCTGCCAGACATCGTGTCCGAGGACTACCGCGGTTCCGGCATCGGGGCGCAGCAATCCTGTCGCCATGGACAGGGTGGTGGTTTTTCCTGCACCGTTCGGCCCCACCATGCCGAAGAATGATCCGCGCGGAATGTCGAGGTCGATGCCGTGGACAACTTCGCGTCGATCAAAGGACTTTCGGAGGCCGCGGATGGCTAGAGCGGGCGCTGAAAGATCAGCTGCCAACGGTGCGATATGGCCTCGCCTCATCTGGTCGGGTGCCGGGGGAGGGGAGAACTCAGGTGTGGGATTCGGTTCCGGACGGGCAGCGGTGCTGGCATCGGGGGTGTCCATACGTCGTACTGTAGATCGTTGTTTCCACACATGGAGATCACGTTCGGCAGAGCCGACATGAGACTTTAGTCGAGATCTGTGGCGCTACCCCCATGCGTTGGGCTTGAATCGGGCGCGGGGTGCTGCAAGTCGTCCGCTCGAATACGTATTCCTGGCCCTAAAAAGTGACCCCGGAGCTAAACCCAGTGCGCTCCAATGGTCGCCGTCTCCGTAGGAATGATGATCGCTGGCGAGGTGGACGCATGTGGGGCGGTTTGTTACTGAATTGGGGGGATATCGAGGCTGTTCTCACGGGTAGCCCGCATTAGCGACGTTGTGAGATGTCGGGACGCGTGCTCGTTGAGAGTCAGGGGTTCAATAACCGCCGACATAATGTTTGGCGGCGTGGCATCTGGGTTATCTGCCGCAGGGTCAATGCCGATAGCTCGGCGCATCCGAGCGCTTGGGGTGCCTGCCGCCAAAATTCGTTCAATGAGTTCGAGGTCATCCAGGCAACCCAGGCGCTGAGCGGTGGGGTATAAACGATGCACCAGGTCGCACAGTGAGTCCTCAGCGCAGCCAAGGGTCCCCGCCCGGTCGAGAATAAGCTGCGCCTTGGTGCCGTAGCGCGCTGCCCGCCATTTATTCTGTTCAACCTGCCAGCGCTCAAGCCTGGGCAGTTCCTTTCCTTCATCTAGGTGTGAGGACAGATATTCGACCAAGCATTGGATGAGCGCGGCGATCCCGCGGACTTCTGTCAGCGTTGGAACACCATCGCAGATGCGCACCTCAAGCGTGCCGAGCGCCGGCACCGGTCGAATATCCCAGCGCAGTTCCGCGAGTTCTGTGATGGCACCGGCTCGTTGCATACCGCGCACAACCTCGGTGTACTCCTGCCAGGTGTGGATGTCGGTGGGAAGACCCGCTGTGGGGAGTTGTTGGAACAGCATGGTTCGCTGAGAGGCATACCCGGTGTCTTCCCCCTCCCAAAATGGGCTCGAGGTGCTCAATGCCAGCAGCTGTCCCCCATAGGTGAGTAACCCATTCATCAGGGGCACGAGTTTCGCTGGATTCTCGACCCCGACGTGGACGTGCACCCCATAGATTGCCATCTGCCGACCCCACCAGCCGGTGTGCTCAATGAGACGCTGATATCGGTCATGATCGCTGAGGTGTTGTGTCCGCCATGGCGCCGACGGGTGGGTGCCGACGCTGGTAATTCCAACTCCTAATGAATCGCATACTGTGTAGACCTGCTCCAAAAGTGAGCTGAGCTGCTCGGCTGCTGTCGTCACGGTCGGACATATTCCGGTGACCAATTCCATCGTGTTGCGCAGCATCTCGCCGACAATGCGATGCCCGTCAATTTCGGATTTAGGTAGTCTTTTTTCGCGTAAAGCGGCGAGAATGTCTAAAGCGCATTGACGGGGCTGTCCGGTCTCCTGATCGAGCAGTAGGACCTCCCACTCGACACCGAGGGTTGAACGAGGGGACGATATGACGGGCAGTTCCACGTCGCCATTGTGCGGCATAAGTCCGTACACCCGTAGAGTGGGCTCGACGTCTGGACCGATTTAAGGAGAACCGATGGCCGCGACTGAACGTCCGACCTACCGTCAAGAGGATCAGGAAATTCCGATTGGTTACCGTCGTATCGCTGCATGGGGCTGGAGATTCTTAGTCGCCGTCGCGGTGCTCTGGGTCCTCGCCAAGATCATCGCCCCTATCACGACACTGGTGATCCCGGTCCTCGTGGCGGTGCTGCTCGCAGCATTTTTGATGCCATTGGTGAAGCTGTTAACCAAGTACACGTTTTTGCCACGCGGCGCATCCGCGGGGATCGTTTTAATCGGTATGGTTGCCGTGGTCTCTGGCATGTTTGTCTTGGCCGGGCGCCAGCTGATGGAGGAATCGGGGAAGATCTCCGAAGCAACCGTAATCGGGTTCCAAAAGGTGACACAGATTGCGAGCGACACCTTTAACCTGGATCTCAATAACTTGAATCAGTACACGGATCAACTGATCCGCGAAGTGCAAAGCCACTCCGGCAGCATCCTTCAGGGCGCGTTAACCGGGTTCTCGACGGTCAGCAATATTGTCGCCGGTCTGATTCTGTGCCTGTTCACCCTGTTCTTTTTCCTGGCGAGCGGAGACCGCATCTGGCGGTGGGTCGTGTGTCTGCTACCGGCGCAGGCCCGTATTCCCGCGCACGAGTCATTCCGTCGCGGTTGGCGGGCGCTATCGGCGTATGTGCGCACCCAGGTGTTGGTGGCCGCGGTGGACGCGGTGAGCATCGCGGTCGGCATGTTCATTCCCTGGGTTGGGCTCGGATCATACGCGGTGCCGATTGGCCTGCTGGTGTTCATGTTCTCCTTCGTGCCGATCGTCGGCGCCATCGTGTCCGGCGTGGTTGCCGTGCTTTTGGCCTTGGTGTTGAAGGGATGGGTCGCGGCGATCATCATGATCGGCATCGTGCTTGCGGTTCAGCAGATCGAAGGCAACATTCTCCAGCCGTTCCTGATGGGCAACGCCGTGAACATCCACCCGCTCGCGGTCTTACTCGGGGTCGCAGGCGGCACCATGGTGGCCGGTATCCCTGGCGCGCTCTTTGCGATCCCGATGATTGCTTTCCTCAACTCTGTCCTGCTCTACCTCACCGGACGTGACGGCGCCCCTGAGATGGGCGTGGATCCGGCAGCTCAAGAACTCGTGAAACGACCAGCCGGGGCGTCATCGCCGATACCGCAACCGCGTATGCCCGGGCATCGTCCGAGCGTTCCTGGTCCGTTGGTGGCCAGGCCGTCACGGATTCGTCGGATGCGGGCCGCCTCCGGTGGTCGGGGCCGTCGGGCGCGGCGAACCAACTTTTAGCTGCGCTTTTCCCGTCGGGCCGTGAATCTGGTTGTACCCGGCCCGGACCGGGGCGCTGTTTGCGGGCGGTAGGTGCCATATCGCATCCTCCACCAGCCCATCCGGTGCAGCCGACAAGAACAACAAAGGCCCGTCCCCTCCTCATCGTGAGGGGACGGGCCTTTGCGACGGTCTTAGCGGCCTAAGCGTGAGGGCTCAGCAGCGAGCCTCCATAAGATGGCTTCTGCGCTTTGAATCCTCTGCGTGTCGAACCGAGGATGTACCTGGTCAGTGCCCGCGATACGGAGACGCTTTCTTAATCTCAAGCTTGAGGGTCTTGCCGTTTGGCGCGGTGTAGTCGATGCTATCGCCGACCTTGGCACCACTGATGGCTTCCCCGAGCGGCGACTGGGGTGAGAACACCTCAAGGTCATCTTCCCCGTCGGCAATTTCCCGATTGCCCAGCAGGAAAGTCCGATCCTTGCCAGCCATGGACAAGGTCACCACCATGCCCGGTTCCACCACGCCATCGTCGTCGGGGGCGGCACCCACCACAGCATTCTTGAGAAGGATCTTCAGCTCCGCGATGCGGGCCTCCTGCTTTCCCTGCTCTTCTCGGGCTGCATGGTAGCCACCGTTTTCCTTGAGGTCGCCCTCATCGCGAGCTGCGGCGATGCGCTCGGCGATCTCGGCGCGGCCCGGGCCTTCGAGGTTCTCCAGCTCTGCAGTCAAGCGGTCGAACGCCTCCTGCGTCAGCCAGGTGCCGTTGCTCTGCGTGCTCACGGGTTCTCTCCTGATGATCGATTGACATTGTTCCCACCGGCAGTGGGACGGGGTTCGTACAAAGACGTAGGACACATGCCAGGCATGTGTCCCGCAAAAATGCCCCGTTTACTTGATCACCCGTCGCACCCGGCTTGTCCGGCACCTAGTGGGCCGGCCACATCCCGGGATCGACGGGAGTTACGACATTCTACACGGGCGCCGCTCAGTCGTGTTCTAGGCCACGTTGGGTGCTGATGTTGATGCTCGTGTTTGATGTTGGCGCGCGTGCTTGCGGGGTCTATCGTTCGGTCCACGCTGCCTAACGTGCGGTGCAGTCCATCACGTCGGCGCTCACCGCTGGTTGCTGGGTGCGGATCACAACCCGATGTGTAGAGATCGCGGATTTTTGAGCGGGAATATCAGTGGAGAGGAACCCAACCTGGGCTCGGTGCGAATCGAAGGCCTGCACGCGGCACCGTGCCTCGGTTCCGGGCGACATTGTGACCTGAAATGACATGGCGACTTCGTGATTGCTCACGTGCTCGTACGACAGGGTTTGAGTGCGGATCGGGACCGAAGCCACCTGGATGCCGACATAGACCACCACCGCGAGAAAAACGACGGCCAACGCAATCACGCCAATCACAGCGCGGCGACGGGTAGCGGGGGTGCGGCGAATGCCGTACCGCTCCTGCATGGGTTCGGGGAGCGATGACATGCGACTATTCTGGCAGAGGCCGGGGCTGGGCGTGCGCGCTCGCCCACGTCGGACTCAGCGGGAGGATCCACCGGTGAATAATCCGGTCAACGACACACAGTTACGCCTGATGGCGGTGCATGCACACCCTGACGACGAGTCGAGCAAGGGTGCGGCAGCTATGGCGAAATACGTCGATGAGGGCTGCCGGGTTGTGGTGGTGACCTGCACCGGTGGAGAACGTGGGGACATCCTCAATCCACGGATGGTCAATGATCCCGAAGCGGTGTCTGATCTTCCGGCGCTGCGCCGTCGGGAAATGGCAGCCGCCGCCAAGATTCTCGGCGTGGAGCATCGCTGGCTCGGATTCGTCGATTCGGGTCTCCCTGAGGGCGATCCGATGACAAATCTCCCTGAGGGTTGTTTTGCGCGCGAGGATCTTGACGTTGCTACCCGGGCGCTAGTCGCACAGGTGCGGGAGTTTCGTCCCCATGTGATGACCACCTATGACGAGAACGGTGGGTATCCGCATCCGGACCACATTATGTGCCATCGGGTGAGCGTTGCCGCGTTCACCCAGGCCGCTAACCCTGACTATGCGCCGGAGTTGGGGGAGCCGTGGGAGGTCGCCAAACTGTATTACATCAACGGTTTTCATCGGCGTCGGATCGCTGCTCTGCACGGTTATCTGATCGAAAATGGCCAGCCGTCACCGTTTGAAGAGTGGGTGACTCGGTTTGATGAGGCGCACGACCGGTTGATCACAACCCAGATTGACGTGCGGGATTACTTGCAGCGACGCGATGATGCTCTGCGCGCTCATGCAACCCAGATAGATCCGGATGGCAGTTTCTTCAGCGTACCGTTGGAGGCCCAGCGCTATGTGTGGCCCACTGATGACTATGAGCTGCGAGTTTCGCGTATAGGTGTCACCCTGCCGGAAGATGATCTGTTTGCTGGCCTGCGGTGACAGATTTCGGCGGATGCCGACCATCGGGAAGCACAGTAGCTAACGTACGAAAGCGATGAGCGAGGAGCCGACAGTAATGCATGAGGTAGCTATGAATCCGGCGGATCTGTTTGCCCGCCCGTCGACGTTTAACTCCGTCACCGTATCGCCGGGGCTGATCGGTTTTATCGCGACCTTCGCGGTGGTGGTGGTGACGGTGCTTTTGCTGGTCGATATGTCACGGCGTGTGCGCAGGATGCAAGCGCGCGCGGATGTGGAACGCCGTGAAGCGGAGATCGCTGAGGCTGCGGGTCGTGCATCGGATACCGACAAAGTGGCAGATGCTGTAGGCCCAGGTTCGGAAGGCGTCGCACGTTCAGAAGCCGCCGCAGATTCAGGTGCGGCAGACGCTGATCACAATGCGCGAGGTGCTGATGCCGGCACGGCAGCGAAAGATGTCACGACCGAACCGGCAGCAGACGACGCCGATGCCGATGACCGTTCCGCGGAGGAGCGAAACTAGCTACACCGTGGCGACGGCCAGCCATACCGCGATGAAGTGACACACAAACGCGGTGACGGTGAAGGCGTGAAAGATTTCGTGGAATCCGAACCAGTATGGCGACGGGTTGGGGCGCTTTAGCCCGTAGACGACGGCACCCACCGTGTAGAGCAGACCACCGGCCACCAGAAGGCTGACCACGGCCCAGCCGCCGGTGTGGAGCATCTGCGGCATGTAAAAGATCGCCACCCAGCCGAGAGCCACGTACGCAGGCACGTAGAGCCAGCGCGGGGCAGAGGTCCAAAACAGTCGGAATATCACACCGAGAGCTGCACCGCCCCAGCAGATGAACAGCAAGATGGTGGCTTGGGTGTGGGACAGCAGAGTGACCGCGAGAGGCGTGTAGGTTCCCGCGATGATCAAGAAAATGTTGGCGTGGTCGAAGCGGCGCAGAATAATTGCTCCGCGCTGCGACCAGGTTCCTCGGTGATAGGTCGCGCTTATGCCAAACAGCATCCCCGCGGTGACAACGAAGACTGCGCATGCCAGCCGGCTGGCGAGCGTGGGTCCGAAGGCGATCAGAAGGGTCCCGGCGATAATCGATGTCGGGAAGGTAAAGAGGTGAATCCATCCTCGTAAACGGGGTTTTGCTGCTGCTGCGGCTTCGTGCAAACCGCGGACGATGGTGTTGTCGGTACCAGTGTGTGCCGTGTCCTTGGCAGGGGGCGCCTCAAGGGGTGCCGCGGTGCCACGTCCGACCGGTGAATGACCCGGGGTGGAGTGAGACGTCATTCGGTTAGCTTAACTTACGCAACCGTAGGTAGTGGGAGTCAGCTGTTGATGAGCGGTGTCGATCCTGTGAACACCGTGCGAACCTGGCGCCTGTGCGCGGAGGTCATGCCGCGAGTACGGAATAATATTGGTATGACCGACCGGGAGGAGGGGGAGTGAATCTTCCCGCCGTTCTCTACCGCCTATACGAGCGCAGACTGGAACGAGGCTTACGGCCATCGGAGTTACCGGGCCACGTGGCAGTCATTATTGATGGCAATCGTCGATGGGCGCGCACGTTCGGTGCGACCGCGGCCGAGGGGCACCGCCAAGGTGGCGCTAAAATCACCGAGTTTCTTTCCTGGTGCGAGGAACTGCGAATACCGGTGGCGACTGTATGGATGCTGTCCACCGAAAACCTCAGCCGCGACCGGGCCGAGCTCGACGAGCTCTATCGGATTATCGCCGGAGTCGTAGAAGATATCGGTAAACGCGGGTGGAAGGTTCAACTCGCCGGTGCGGCTGACCTCTTACCCTGCGAGGTGGTCCAAAAAATCCACGCAGTCCAAGACCGAGACATCGTGTCATCGCCACTCACCGTCAATGTGGCAGTTGGATACGGCGGCCGCCGCGAAATCACCGACGCGGTGCGAAACCTCCTCCTGGATGCCGACCAGGCCGGGCTCACCCCCGCCGAACTCGCCGCCACGCTCACACCGGAGTCCATTGCCGAGCATCTTTACACCAAAGGGCAACCTGACCCAGACCTGATCATCCGGACCTCCGGTGAACAGCGACTTTCGGGTTTTTGTTGTGGCAGTCGGTGCATTCCGAATTCTATTTCTGCGAAACATATTGGCCAGGTTTTCGCCGCGTGGATTTCCTGCGGGCCCTGCGCGATTATGCCGACCGGGAGCGTCGCTTCGGCGCCTAAGACGTCACTGCGAGGCATAGCCACATCACGAAGACGCAGGCACATCGTGTAGTCGTAGGCACATCATCGAGCCGTAGGTACATTACGAAGTCGTAGGCGCATTATGGAAGCGTGAGCATGTCAGCGGCATAGCCACGTCACGACAATGAGGGCCGGGCAGTGGTGCCCGGCCCTCACACTAGCCTTATATACGCGCCCTCAATAACGTAGGGCACCTACCCCTTTGGGGTCGTCATGGACAGCACATCGAGTGCTTCATCGAGCTGATCTTCGGTGATGTCACCACTTTCAACAAAACCAAGCGCAATGGTTGCTTCACGGATCGTGAGATCCTCGGCCACCGCGTGCTTAGCGATCTTCGCTGCATTCTCGTAGCCGATGAGCTTATTCAACGGAGTCACAATCGACGGCGACATTTCCGCGTAAGCGCGAGCGCGATCCTCATTGGCAACCAATCCATCAATGGTCTTATCCGCCAATGCAAGCACCGCATTGGTTAGCAAACGGATCGACTCCAGCAGACTCGTGCCCATGAGCGGAATCTGCACATTGAGTTCAAAATTCCCCTGGGCTCCGCCCCATGCGACGGCGGCGTCATTTCCAACCACCCGCGCACAGACCATGAGAACAGCCTCGGGAATCACGGGGTTCACCTTGCCCGGCATGATGGAACTGCCCGGCTGTAAATCTGGTAGCGCAATCTCTCCGAGCCCAGTGTTCGGTCCCGAGCCCATCCAGCGAAGGTCGTTGCAAATCTTCGTGAGCGAAACCGCGAGTGTGCGCAAGGCGCCAGACATCTCTACCAGGCCGTCGCGGGTGGACTGCGCCTCAAAATGGTTGCGGGCTTCGGTCAATCGCAGATCGGTCTGCTCGGCGAGCAGTTCAATCACTCGCTGCGGGAAACCCGTGGGGGTGTTGATACCGGTGCCCACCGCCGTGCCGCCTAACGGCACCTCGGCCGTCCGCGGTAGGGCTGCTTCAACGCGTTCAATGCCGTACCGCACCGCCGCCGCGTATCCGCTGAACTCCTGGCCCAGCGTGACTGGGGTGGCATCCATTAAATGGGTACGGCCCGACTTCACCACATGGCTCCAGGCAGCGGATTTCTTTTCCAGTGCCTCCGCGAGATGGGCTAACGCAGGCAGCAGGGAATGGGTGACGGCGCTAGCTGCCGCCACATGAACCGACGTCGGGAACACATCGTTGGATGACTGCGAAGCATTCACATGGTCATTGGGGTGGATCTCACGGCCCGAAATCCGGGAGGCGATGGTGGCAAGCACCTCGTTCATGTTCATGTTCGAGCTGGTTCCCGAACCGGTCTGATACACATCCACCGGGAACTGATCGTCGTGATGGCCATTAATCACTTCATCGGCGGCCGCCACAATCGCATCCACGACGTCGTCAGGCAGAACCTGGAGCTCACCGTTGGCCCGGGCCGCAGCCTTCTTGACCTGCGCCAGGGCATGGATATGGGCGGGTTCCAAACCCTGTCCGGAAATCGGAAAGTTCTGGACGGCGCGCTGCGTCTGTGCACGGTATAGCGCCTGGGCTGGCACCCGGACTTCGCCCATCGTGTCGTGTTCAATGCGGTACTCGGTCTGGTCGGTCTCGGCCATGAGAACGTGTCCTTTGTACGTTGTATTCGGATGGTGTTTCAGTCGGGTTGTACAGATACAGGTCTACTACTCGGCGCTTAAAGAATCGAGATCAGCTAACCACGGAGGATTGGCCCCGTGGCGTGAAACCGTGATCGCTGCGCATCGCGCCGCATGGGTGAGTACCTCGGTGAGCTCCGGAAGCGATATGCTGCGCAGCTGCTCGCGACGCTTGGCCCCGAGCAGATCTTTGCGCGCCAATGCATCGAGGATACCCGCAGAGAAGGTGTCACCGGCGCCCACCGTATCGGCCACTTGCACCCGCACCCCAGGTATCTCCACGCGGCCCTGCCGGCACACCCCGAGGGCACCGTCACCACCGCGCGTAACAGCTACAAACGCCGGTCCAAGGCCCAACCAAGTGCGGGCAATGCTTTCGACATCATCGGTGCCGTACATCCAGGCGATGTCTTCGTCGCTCGCCTTGACCACATCGGACAGAGCGATGATCTTTTCAACGGTGGCGCGGACATTCTCGGGTGAGCCCATGAGAGCTGGGCGGGCGTTCGGATCGTAGGAGATCGTCGCGTGGTCGCGCGTGCTGTGCAGAACCTCGATCACGCTATCGGCTCCGGGGGGAAGAACCGCCGCAATCGAGGAGGTGTGCACGCCGTCAAGATGCTCTGGAATCCCGGAGGAGTTGGGTGACCAGAAGATATCGAAGGTGTAGCTGGCTGCGCCGGTCTCGTCCAGCTCGGCAAGCGCTGTGGACGTGGGGTGGGACGTATCAATGCTCCCCGGTGTCAAGGTCACCGATGAGGCTTCGATGTGCTGGCGGATCGCATCTCCCCGAGCATCAGCTCCGATCTGGGTGAGGAGGTGAGAGGTGTGTCCGAGCCGCCCCAGGGTGACGGCAACGTTCATGGGGCTTCCGCCCGGATATTCCGTGTGGGTGCCGTCCTTGGTGACGACGATGTCAACGAGTGCTTCCCCAACGGTTAAGAATTGTGCATTCACGGGCTCGATCATCGCAGATGGGTGCGGGTGAATCCAATGGGGAGGTCCCGAGGTCGCGGTGGGGTTCGGGGTGGTGGCGATCAGGGACAGTTTCTTGGCGGGCGGGTTTAGGCGTGGATGGGTTTATTTATGGATGGGTTTGGGGGCGGGCGGAATACGTTTGATGCTTAGGGGCCGTTTGAGGTGACCGCGAGGATGGGGGAGTGAAGGGTGGGGTTTAGGTGAGTGCATCCGGGGGCGCTCACAAGGTAACGGGGAGGGCGAGCAGTGAACTCGTGTGGTGCCGTGGGGGCGCGTGCGGGATTCATGGGACAGAATTGTCGTCATGCCATCACCAACCGTGGATGACCCGCAGCCGCCTTCATCGCCGAGGGATACGAAATCGTGTGCGCCAAAGCTAGCTGGGGCCGAGGTTAGAGCTTCGGGTGTGGCCGCCACGAGTGATCGAGGCGCGGCCGAGGGGCCGGAGTCAGATCGGGCTGAGATACCTGAGTTAGCTGGGGCCGAGGTGCAGATCCCACACGGCTCTGGCACGGAGCATCCGGAATTTTCTACTGCACCGAGGCCCGCGCATGGGCGGGTGACGAAGACGAGCCTGTCGGTGAAAAATATGGTGTGGGCGATTGGGCTCAACCTTGCGTTAGTCCTGGTGGTTGCGGGGATTGTGATTCTGCCGCAGTCGCAGACGGCAGACGCACCCCAGGGCTCTTCCCAGTCGACTACGAACCTGCCGGTGATTGCGAAGCAGGCCGAGGGGTCGGTGCCGTTTCCCGTGATGGTGCCAAGGCTTGGTGATGGATGGAAAGTGACTACTGTCAGGCTGTTGAGCGGTGATCACCCTGTGTGGACGGCGACGTGGTCTTCACCAGCTGGCGCCGCGGTCACGATGCGTCAAAGCCGTGATATTACGCCAGCTGCTATTCACGATGCTCAGCCCGGTGTGCGCAGATCAGGCCATGCGACGGTCGACGGGGTCACCTGTGATACCTATACCGCGACGGGCTCTGCCCAGTCGGCGGCTGATGGCGATGCGTCGGTGAAGGCGGTGCGTGCTCTTGCCTGTCCTGGTCCGGCATGGGGTCTGATCGTGACGGGAACAACCTCTCAGCAGGAACTGATTGATGTAGCTACGGCTGCTATTCGATCCGTGCCCCGCGCCTGATACATGAGGCCTGTCGCATCGGAGTATGGAGGGTGATAAGACGCAGGTTTTCGCGCCGCGGTTTACCCGTTGGTCTCCCGGGTGGCGATGACCGCGTTTAAGCGTTCTCTGGCACCGTGTAGCCATTGGTCGCAGCGGGCCGCGAGCTGTTCGCCGCGCTCCCATAGCGCAATGGATGCCTCTAAGTCCGTGGATCCCGCCTCAAGCTGTTGTACGACTTGAACGAGTTCGTCGCGAGCCTGTTCGTAACTCAGGTGGGCTATTTCGGGTGGGAGCTGCATCTCGGGCTCGGATGCGTGAGCGGAGTCCGAGTTGGTGTCGAGGTTGTTGTCAATCTCGGATGAGGTATCAGGGGTTTTTGCTGGTGTCATGGGATCTCCTGATCGTGAGTGATAGGTCGGTACGTGATGATCACTGGGTAAAGACGAGGTGAGCGGTGCTTAGTGGATGACGGATGACATGCTGATGATGTGTACGGGCACTGGGCGGATCTTGGGTGGGTCCTATGTGGGCGCTGGATTCTGTGGGTCAGGTCGAAACGGGGTGCGAGATCTCGGTATGAGCTAAAGGGTCCTGTTCAGTGCGTACGGCTCCGAATCGTCCTTCGGCAACCCGGACCGAGAGCTGAGCGCCAATTGGAAGCTCGGTGGGGTCTGTCACGACGGATCCGTTCTCAGATTGGACCACGGCATATCCGCGTTGCAGGGTGTTCAAGGGGGAGAGTGCTCTGAGCTGCCGCGTGAGGTGTCGGATTTCGTCGTGCCCACGGTAGAGCCGGGCATGAGTTAACGTCCGAGCTAGCGCGATGCGCCCGCGAATGAAGTCTGCGTGAGTGTCCACAATTGTTTCGGGGCACGCCAAAACCGGGCGTGAACGAAGAGAGTCGAGTGCTGCTTGGTCTTGATCTAAGCGTCGGCGCAAGATACTGCGAAGGTGAATGCGCGCGCCGTCGATCTGTTCGCGCTCGGTGGCGAGGTCGGGCACGATCTGTTTGGCCGCATCGGTGGGGGTTGAGGCCCGCAGGTCCGCGACTAGGTCAAGTAACGGGGTATCCACCTCGTGCCCGATGGCGGAGACGATCGGGGTTGTGCATGAAGCTGCTAGGCGGATGAGCTGCTCATCAGAGAACGGTAGAAGGTCTTCCAGTGATCCGCCGCCGCGCGAGATCACGATGACATCGACGTCATCGAGTTCTTCGAGTTCGCGCAAGGCCCCCATCACTTCGCCGACCGCTTTATCGCCTTGAACGGCGACTTCACGAATTTGGAATGCAATGGCGGGCCACCGGCGCTGCGCATTGACGACCACGTCCCGTTCAGCGGCTGAGGCTCGCCCGCAGATCAGGCCGACTGTTCGCGGTAAAAATGGCAGTGGTCGTTTGCGGTCGGCGTCGAACAGCCCTTCTGCAGCGAGAACACGCTTGAGATGTTCGAGCCTGGCTAGGAGTTCGCCGATGCCGACCGGTCGAATGTCGTCGGCTTCAAGTTGCAGGCTTCCACGTTTTGACCAGAACGTGGGTTTGGCATGGATCACAATGCGTGCCCCGGGCACGAGCTCAGCTCCGGTGGAGCGCAACACGTATTCCCGAACTGGGACTGAGAACGACATATCTACATCAACGTCCCGCAGAGTCATAAAGGCCATGCCGCTTCCTGGCCGTCGGTTGAGCTGTATGAGCTCGCCTTCGACCCACAGGGCAGACATGCGCGATATATATTCGCCGACCTTGACGCTGAGCAGCCGCAGCGGCCAGGGGTTGTCTGCGGTGGTCTCGGCAGCTGTTGCAGCGAGAGTGGAAGCGGGTTCGGTCATGGTGAACACTGTGCCATGCCTCTATGACAAACGTGGCGTGTTGACGTATGCGGTGGAAATCTGGGTGGCGCGGGTGGTGGTTGAACGTGGGTAGTGGTTGATCACGCACGCCGGTTGAACGAGGGCGGCGGTTGGAAGAGGGCGGTCGAGTGTGCGTGGCGGTTGATTGTGGGGGCAGATGGTCGAGTGTGTGTGCGTGGTCGTTGATTGTGGGTGGCGTATGGTCACAGGCGGTGATTGATTGTGAAGGGGGCGTGAGGATTCAGCTCTGTTTGGTCTGGCGGTGAACTGTGCCACGCCACGCTGTCGGGGCCTTCCGTAGGATGGTTGGGTGAGCCCAAAACGAGTTCTATTGGCCGAGCCGCGAGGCTATTGCGCCGGAGTTGACCGCGCGGTGGTCGCTGTTGAGCGTGCCCTGGAGCATTACGACGAGACGGTGTATGTCCGCCACGAGATCGTGCACAACAAATATGTTGTTGAGCGTTTGCGCGAGCAAGGGGCTGTGTTCGTGAAAGAGGTGGATGAGGTTCCTGAAGGGGCGCTTGTCATTTTCTCTGCTCACGGGGTGTCTCCGAGGGTGCGGGAGGAGGCTGCTGCGCGGAATCTGCGCACAATTGATGCCACCTGTCCGCTGGTGACCAAAGTGCACAAGGAAGCGGTGCGCTTTGCCAAGGACGACTATGACATTTTGCTCGTGGGTCATACGGGTCATGAAGAGGTGGAGGGCACTGCGGGGGAGGCGCCTGACCATGTGCAGGTGGTGAATTCACCGGAGGATACGGATCAGGTCACTGTGCGGGATCCGTCCAAGGTGGTGTGGCTGTCGCAGACCACGTTGAGTGTGGATGAGACTATGGAGACCGTTGATCGTTTGCGGAAGCGGTTTCCGCTGTTGGCGTCGCCTCCGAGTGATGACATTTGTTATGCGACCCAGAACCGGCAGGTTGCGGTGAAGAAAATCGCGCCTGAGAGTGACCTAGTTTTGGTGGTTGGTTCTGCTAATTCGTCGAACTCGGTTCGTCTGATGGAGGTTGCAAAAGAAAACGGCGCTCGCGATGCTCATCGGATCGATGCGATTGATGAGCTCGAAGATGCTTGGTTTGACGGGGTGGAAACGGTTGGCGTGACTTCGGGTGCGTCGGTCCCGGAGGTCCTTGTGCAACAGCTTTTGGATGAGCTTGCCCGGCGCGGGTACGGGAATGTTGAACCGGTGCGCACCGCCACCGAGGATCTTATGTTTTCCCTGCCGAGGGAACTTCGCCAGGAAATGAAGAAAAGTGGCGAGACGGATCGACGGGTGCGGCCTTCGGCCCGAGGCGGATGCAACGACGGCCTGGCCTAGTATTCGTCTGAGCGGACGTCATTGAGTGATTTCTTGTTCACATTTGAGGGCGCACCGGGTGTTTATGCTCCTTCTTGTGCGGCGTTGCGGGGACTTCCCATCGTGAACTTGGTGATCTGCTGATCCGCCGAGGCGGCATTCGCGAGATCGGCGATTTCGTCGTCGGACAAGGTCGTTGGGCGTCGTTCAATATCGGAGATTTCAGCGAGTGGGGTTCCCGCGATGGAAAGATCCTCGAACCGGCGGGCGGTCACTAAGACCCGGGAGCGCAAAGATCCGAGTGAGTCGTTATAGGCACCAACGGATGCTTCCAGGCTTCGACCCAGTTTCTGTACGTGCCCTAGGTAGGTGCCTAGCCGGTGGTGCAGCGTCCGACCCGCATCTAAAATCGCCTGGGTATTGCGATTTAATGCATCGGTGCGCCAGGTGTGAGCAACGGTGCGCAGCAGCGCCATCAAGGTTGAGGGGGTGGCGATTACGACGTCCCGGGCGAAAGCCTGTTCAAAAAGGGTGGGGTCTTCTTCCAGCGCAGCTGCCACGAATCCGTCGGCGGGTACGAACAGCACCACAAATTCCGGTGAGTCGCCGAGAGCAGACCAGTACGACTTTGCCGATAGCTTGTCGATATGAGAGCGCAGGGCCTTGGCATGGTCGCGGCGCCGACGCGCTGAAATGGATTCATCCTCGCTGCTGACAGCCTCTAAATACGCCTCCATCGGCACTTTCGCATCCACCACAACGTGGCGCCCACCGGACAGATGCACCACGAGATCCGGGCGCTGGCCACCATCTCCCGACACGTTCCGGCTCGCGGCCTGCTCTGTGAAATCGCAATGCTCGATCATGCCCGATGCTTCGACCACGCGGCGCAACTGCACCTCACCCCATCGGCCTCGCGCGGTCGGCGCCCTCAGAGCACTGACCAGGGCATTGGTGCCCTGTTGAAGCGATACAGACTGCTGAGCTAAAGCGCGCAACTGTTCTTGCAGCTCGCTTTCTGCCCGGGTACGTGCGGCATCAGTACGGGCCAACGACCGTTCCAGTAAAGCGAGAGTCTGGGCAACCGGTTGAACAGTTTGACGCAGGGCCGAGTCACGCAACTTATCCCGTGCATCCTGCTCAGCCTGCTCACGATCCCAACGTTCACTGGCGAGGTGTAAAAGCTGCTCCGAACTGGACCGCAGGGCCTTAGCTGATGCGGCTTCAAGCTCTGAGCTGAGACGGTTACGGTCTGCGAGTAAGAGCTCCATCGCCCCAAGGCGTGCGCGCAACACCGCCCACATCCCGCCCGCGCCGAGCGCAACGCCCACCGCCAGCATGAGCAGAGCCATAAACAGAGTGCCGATATCCATGGTTCCAGCAGACCACGGGGGTATGACATTTGAAAACTGGGTTCGGTGTGACCCGTGAACAGGTCCCTGGTAGGCACGGCCTCCAGTGGCGGGCGTGGCGTCCAGTGGTAGACGCCGGTGGGCAGGGCAGCCCCAGAGATGCCGGACGACCTGCTGAAAGCTGTTCGACCAGTTGCGCGCGACGAGCGGACCGTAAGCGCCTAGACTTCTCTCTTGTGGCTCTTACTATCGGAATCGTCGGTCTGCCCAACGTCGGCAAGTCAACCCTGTTTAACGCTCTGACCCGCGCAGAGGTGCTCGCTGCGAACTATCCGTTCGCGACGATCGACCCCAACGTTGGGGTCGTTCCGCTACCAGACCCGCGGCTTGACCAGCTCGCTCAGGTGTTCGGCAGCGAGCGAACCGTCCCGGCGTCCGTATCGTTCGTCGATATCGCGGGCATTGTGAAAGGTGCGAGCGAGGGCGAAGGGCTGGGGAACAAATTCCTCGCCAACATCCGGGAGGCTGACGCCATCTGTCAGGTGACCCGCGCATTTGCTGATCCCGACGTCACCCACGTCTCCGGTGCAGTCGATCCGGCGGCTGACATGGAGGTCATCACCACGGAGTTGATCCTGGCGGACCTGCAAACCTTGGAAAATGCACGCCCCCGGGTCGAAAAAGAAGTCAAGCGCAAGCTCACAGAGCCTACTGTGCTTGATGCCATGGATAAGGCAAAGGTGCTTCTGGAAAGCGGTAAGACTCTGTTCCAAGGCGCGAAAGCAGCCGGAATTGACGTAGAACCGCTGCGAGAACTCCACCTCATGACCGCTAAACCCTTCATCTACGTGTTTAATACGGATGAAGAAGGTCTGTCCGACACCGCGATGCAGGAAAAAATTCGGGCCGAGGTCGCCCCCGCTGAAGCTATTTTCCTGGACGCAAAATTTGAGTCCGAGCTGATCGAACTTGAACCTGATGAAGCCGCAGAAATGCTGGAATCCACCGGGCAAAGCGAATCTGGCTTAGATAAGCTCGCCCGCGTCGGCTTCGATACTTTGGGCTTGCAAACCTTCCTCACCGCAGGCCCCAAAGAAGCGCGCGCCTGGACCATCAAGAAAGGCGCGACCGCCCCGGAGGCTGCCGGCGTTATCCACACGGACTTCCAAAAAGGCTTTATTAAAGCCGAGGTGGTCTCCTTTGAACATCTGATCGAAGCCGGTTCCGTCGCCGACGCCAAGGCTAAAGGCTGGGTACGGATGGAAGGCAAAGAGTACGTGATGGTCGACGGGGATGTGGTGGAGTTCCGTACAGGTCTTACGTCAGGAAGCAAGAAATGAGTCAGGCGACGCTCTTCGAGCTTGGGCTCGACAACCAGGTAGAGCCCGGTGAAGACCCTTCCTACCTGACTCGACAGCTCGTTACCTATATCGGGAACAAGCGCGGCCTGGCCGGTCCGATCAGTCAGGCTGTCATCGATGCGCGAAATCGACTCGGCGGGCGAAAGTTGAGGTCGATCGACCTGTTCGCGGGTTCCGGGTTCGTCGCGCGCCTCTTGAAGAAGCATTCATCGCTGGTGGCGTCGAACGACCTGGAACTGTATGCGCAGGCGATTGGGGAGTGCTTCCTCGCTGACCGTGATGAGGCGCTGCTGGCCGAGGCGGCGCAGCACGCCGACCGCCTCAACCGTGCCGCGCTCGACGGGGCGTCGCACGACGGCTTTATCCGTGAGCTGTATTCCCCATCTAACGACCAATACATCCAGTTAGGCGAGCGAGTCTTTTACTCGAACGACAACGCGCGCCGCCTCGATTATTACGTCCAGGAGTTGGCGAAACTGCCGGAAGAGATCCGTTGCCTTCTTCTCGGGCCGCTGCTGTCAAGCGCATCGATTCATGCGAACACCGGAGGCGTCTTCAAGGGGTTCTATAAGGACAAGAATACCGGCATCGGCAAGTTTGGCGCGGCGGCTGGCGATGCCACGAGTCGGATCCTCTCCCCGATTACTCTCGAAGCGCCGGTTCAGAGCGTTTTCCGGTCCGAGCATGAAGTCTTTCGACGAGATGCTAATGACCTTGCACCCGATTTGGAATCCTTCGACCTGGTGTACATCGACCCTCCCTACAACCAGCACCCCTACGGGTCCAACTACTTCATGCTCAACCTCCTCGTGAACTATGAGCGTCCCGAGAAAGTGAGTCGGGTTTCCGGCATTCCGACGGACTGGAACCGCTCGGGGTACAACGTCAAGAAGCGATCTCTGACGCTCCTCGCTGACCTCTTCGAGAAAATCCGAGCGCGATTCCTCCTCGTGTCGTTCAACTCCGAGGGTTACGTGTCCACGGAGGAGATCAAGGGAGTGCTGGGCGCGCACGGTCGCGTCGATGAGGAGGTTTTGAAGTACAACACCTACCGCGCCAGCAGGAACCTGCGCGATAGGCCGATCCACGTGAACGAGCACCTTTTCCTGCTCGATCGAGAGGGCTGAGGAGAGGACTGAAATGGCTCAGAAAGCACGACTTCGGCAGAATCGCTATGGGACTGTCATCAACACGACCTCGTCGAAGCAGGAGATTCAGCTCGGCGACGCGCTCGTCAACGCCACTGAGCGTCTGACTGAGAAGTTCGGTATCGCGTTCAAGCATGAGAAGAAAGTGATGCTCGCTGACATCGTCGCCTCCCTCCGCGGCAGCTTCCCAACGGTGTCGTTCGGCGATCCGCTACCGAACACGTTCATGAGTCCCGACGGGGGCATTCTCTCGATCATGGCGGCGGACAGCGAGCGTACGTTCCCCGTGCTGATCACGGAAGTGAAGAACCAGGGGACCAACGACCTGCGGACGCAAGAAGGTCTGAAGAAGCAGGCGATGGGTAATGCCATCGAGCGCCTCGGGAAGAATGTGATCGGCTTCCGTGCAATGATGCTGGAAGACGGCATAATCCCCTTCGTGTGCTTCGGTTATGGCTGGGACTTCCATGAAGGCAGCTCGATTCTCGACCGAGTGAAGACCATCGCAATGTTTGGTGAGTTGAACCAAGTGAATGTCATCCCCGAGGGCGAAGAGGGTCTTTTCAACCGTGGCAGCTTCTTCTTCCGCCTGGAGCCGTGGTCCTTGGAGGAAATGTCGGATGTCATGTTCGACGTCGGGAGCCGCGCGATTCACTACTACTTCGCCAAGTTTGGCGACGACAGATTCAGGATGATCGGATCCTGACCTGCCGCTCAGTACCATCGGTAGAGGCTGGTCGTTCGAGGTCCCCGTGACTTAACGGTTGCGAGGGCCTTCGTGTACCGCGGACACGCAGATCGAACTCTTCGCCTCAGATGTAAGAGCGCGACGGCTAGAGTGCTGTACGGGGTTACTTCTTGCGGTATCGTTGGCTCACTAACGATCGCTCGTCCGCGCCCCGCAAGGCAGCCATCTACCTCCGAATCTCTCAGGAACGCGAGATGGACGGGCTCGCTATCGACCGCCAGCGCGAGGACTGTGAGAACCTCGCCCGGTTCCGGCGCTGGGAGGTCGTCGAGATCTACGTGGACCAGTCGAAGAGTGCCACTAACCGGACTGCTATCCGCCCGGATTATGACCGCATGGTCGCCGACTACCTGCTCGGACGGTTCGACGCGATCATCTGCTACGACCTCGATAGGCTCCCCAGACAGCCCCGGCAGCTGGAGGACTGGATCGACGCCGCCGAGCTGCGAGGACTCGCCCTCGTCACGGCCAACGGCGATGCAGACCTCTCCACCGACGGCGGGAGGATGTATGCATGCATCAAGGCCGCCGTGGCTAGTGCCGAGATGGAGCCCCAGTACCAGACAACCGGGCGATCAGTACCGCAGTGGCGAAAACGATTGCTCCTGAAGTTGAGGATTTGCGTGCCTAATAACGAGTTCGGAGATTTCCAGACCCCTCTCGGGCTAGCGACGCAGTGCCTTACCGTGCTTGGCCTGTCGGGGAACGCCCGAATCTTCGAGCCCACATGCGGTCAGGGTTCATTCCTTGAGGCCGCGACAAAGCTTGCACCGGATTCCGAGCGGTTCGGCGTGGAGATCAACCCGGAGTATTCCGCTCACGCGTCTAAGTGGGGCATGATCAGCACAGCTAACGTCTTCCAGATCACGATGCCTGATGCAGCCGCATGGGAGGATGATGGCCCGCTCTTTGTCGTGGGCAATCCGCCGTGGGTGACGGCTGCTGAACTCAAGAGGATGGACTCGGAGAATCTCCCACCGAAGGAGAACTTCAAGCAGGTTAAGGGTCTTGACGCCCTCCTGGGGGCATCGAACTTCGATGTCTGTGAGTACATCATCCTCAAAGCTCTACGCGAATTCTCGGGCCAGCAGTTCATGCTTGGCATGCTCTGCAAAACACAGGTCGCTCGCAATGTGATCGAGTACGCCTCAACCATCGCATTGCCTATTGCCAACGCAGCGATCTACCGCATCGATGCCCTACGCTGGTTCGGCGCCGGCGTCGACGCCTGCTGGTTCACCGTTGAAGTAAACCCCACAGTTGACGAGCCCGATTACACCGTCTCGATCTTTCAGGATGTGTTCGAGCCGGGAGCACGGCCTGTGAGGAGATTTGGCGTCGTCGACTCGCTCTTGGTGTCAGACGTCGATAAATACATGTCCGTGCGCCAGGCGGATGGCAAGTCGCCGTACGTGTGGAGGTCCGGCCTCAAGCATGATGCATCCAGCGTATTCGAGCTCGTCGCTAGCCCGCAGCCGACAACCAAGAAGGGCGTACAGCTCGACCTGGAGCCAGAATATGTATTTCCGTTCCTTAAGAGCACGGATGTCTTCCGGGGTCGGCACCGTGTACACAGCAAGTGGGTTATCGTCCCTCAGATGGAGTTTGGAGCTGACACCAAGCACCTACGCACGAATGCTCCCAAGCTTTGGAACTACTTCAAGGCCAATGCCGAGGCTCTCGACGGGCGTAAGTCGACGATATACAAGAACCGCCCGCGGTTCTCTGTGTTTGGACACGGCGAATACACGTTCGCGCCTTACAAGGTTGCTGTTTCCGGCTTGCACAAGGAACCGGTGTTCCGGCTCGTGTCGCCGCTCAATGACCAACCTGTCGTCCTGGATGACACATGCTATCTGTTGCCCTTTGATGACCCGACAGAGGCGGCTGTCGTCACGGCGATCTTGAATAGCCCAGAGTGCGTCGCACTAATCAACTCCCTCGTGTTTTGGGATTCGAAGCGCCCGATCACCAAAAAGCTGTTATCTCGGCTTGACCTTAATCGCCTTCCCGTGAACGCTGATGTTATCGCCGCTGAAGCGGAGGCTGAGGCCCAAGCCCTCATGCTCCCATTCAATCCTGACCGTGCCATTGGGCTGATCGGTCGACTAGGCGAAACAACTGAGCCGGTGGCTATGCTCTTCTAAGACTGGTCACGTGGTGTCTCAATCAGTATGCCGACACTGCCCAGTATCCATAGGGCAGCTTCCAGCCATACCGTGCGGTCCTGTATGTAGAACCAAATGCGGGCGGTTCCCTTCGTCGTTGATTTATGTTGCTAGCGCTCATGAGTCTTCCCGCCGCGTGTGATGACGCAGAGCTCGCCCGCCTTGTCTCATTTTCCCGTTGACATGGTTAGGGTCGCTCCACGATGTCGTTGTCATCCAGCGATTCGAGATTATCGGCGTGGAGGCCTGAGGCGAGGGCTGTTGCCATGTCCTTCCAGGACGTTAGCTCAGCAATCGTTAGGCGCGGCTAACTGGTAGTGAACGACACCCTCGCTCAACCCCCACACCACCCGATGACAGATGTCATGAATTCGGTGACGCCTGTGCCTATTTGCTGCGTCGCGAAACTGGCACGGTTGAAGCATGACTAGATGGACACAGGATGAGCAACCGCAGCAGGCCCGGGTCAATCGGAGTTTTGCTGCGGACATGATGAGCATCGGCCCGGCGTCCACCCTCGGCAGGGAATTATTGGCGGCTGTACTTCAGATCGGTGTGGTGGCGCTGCTGCTCTTTGTGATTGTCCCGGATCGGCTTCCCGATCTGTGGCGTTGGGTGTTACTGACCGTAACGCTTATCTATTTTGTGGTTCGCTTCGCCGCGGGTTTTCCGAAGTGGCGCCGGCATTAAGGGTCAAATATGACGCATTGGTTCGTGAAGACCCGGCTTCATCATCGGTATAAAACTCGGCCCCAGTCTCGGTATCGGTGTGAAAATCTGGCGTCACTATCGACATTAATGCTCAACTATCGATACTAAAGCCCGCCGTTTAAATCCACCCTTCATTCCACGCTATTCTCGCTGCGGAGACGCGGGTTTCTGCGCCGAGCTTGGTCATTGCTGTGGATAGGTAGTTGCGCACTGTGCCTTGCGCTAAATGGGTACGTTCGGCGATGACGCGGATTGTTGCCCCGTCCAGGGCTTCTCTGAGTACTTCGATCTCCCGATCTGTCAGTGGGCAGTTGCTTTCGGACAGGGCTGCGGTGGCGACTGTTCCGTCCACGTAGCGACCGCCGCTATGGACCGTGCGGAGGATATGCGGGAGTTCCTTCACCGAGGTTGCTTTGGTGACGAATGCGAGGACGCCTGCGTCGAGTGCGCGCCGCAGTACCGCAGGCCGGGCGTACCTGGTGAGCAGGATTACCCGTGTTTCCGGCGAGCGAGTTTTGATGGCGTTCGCGACTTCCAATCCGTCGAGCTTCGGCATTTCTAGGTCGAGCACGGCGATGTCGGGCCGAATGCGCCCGATCACCTCGGTAGCTTCCTTGCCGTCTTGGGCTGTGCCGACGATCTCGATGTCCTCTTCCAGACCGAGCAGCGTCACAATTGCTTCCCGTAGCAGCAGCTCATCATCGGCAAGAACCACGCGGATCCGGTTCATTCGAGATTTCCTTTCACTGGCGAACCGTTGTCGGTGACGATGGCATCTGCGGGCTTCGTTGGCATTGAATGAGTGCGGTCGCTGGCCTGGATTCTGTGGTTTGCCATGTCGCTGTCTGACATTCCCTCGACTGTTATTTTGCTGTCTGGCGTTCCCCTATCTAACGTCGTAGCGCCTCGGCTATGTACATCGCCCATGGGGAGGGGAAGCCAGCAGGAAAGGCGTCCACCGCGTTCCTGGGTGAAGTCGAGTGTGCCGCCCATCGCCCGGTAACGTTCGGCGAGCATTATCAGGCCAGCCCCGGACGGGCGGCCAGCCGCAGGCGGTTGGGTTGCCTCCGACGACTGTCCCGCCCTGTATCGTGCTGGTTTTAAGTACGCAGGCTGGGACTTTGCCACTGCTGCGCCCGGGCCGGAATCGGTGACGACCAGCGCAATCCCGGCACGTCTATGACGTGGCTGCTGACGGACCGAAAGTGAGCAGCTGTGCGCTTGGGTGTGCTTAAGAATGTTCGTGATCCCTTCCCGGACACTCAGGCCGAGCAGGCGATCAGTGTCGTCGTCGAGACCGGATATTCCAATCGTGTCCCGGGTGACCTCGATGCCTGCGGAGCGGAGCACCCGAACCGCGTTAGCTATTTCCTCATCCAGTCGAACCTCCCGATTCGCGTGGACGAGGCGATGCATTTCATCCAATGCATCCAGCGTGATGGCCTGGATGCGCTCGGCGTGCTGAGCGGCGGCGGCGTAGTCCGCCCGGTCAATAAGTCGGCTGACGAGCTCCGCTTCGACGGTGATCAGGCCGAGGTGTTGCCCCTGAATGTCGTGGAGGTCTCCGGCGAACCGTTTCCGTTCGGTGATGACGGCGCGCTCGGCCTCCAAGGTGCGCAGGTCATCCAGTTCGATCAGGAGAATGTAGATCGAATCCTGTCCGATCACTCCGAGGGCGATCAGCGCTGCGACAAGCAGTGTCAGCCCGTCCCAGCTGTGCCCTTGGGCCATATCGATCACAAAGGTTGCCAGGCCCGTTGCGAGCGTGACCGCAAACAGTCGCACGATGCCCGACCAGAAAGGCCCCGTGCATATCGCGCTCAGAGCCCAGGTCAGAGGAATCGCGACAGCGACAGTCGGTGATTTCGAGGCGGGCACCAGGGTGATGACCGTCAGCGTCATGAGCAGCACGGCGATCCGCAACGCACGCCGCACTGCCGGCCCACGCAGCCACCGAACACCCCGATGATGCGGTGCGAATTCCGCTATAACCAGGAATGACGCTCCCGCACTTACGCACACTGAGGCGAGTATTGCAGGGATCACCACGGCCGCCGGGCGCGGTGCCTGAATGAAAGAAATAGCTGGGGCGATGAGTGTCCCGAGTGCCAAGAGAATATGCGTGAGGTGAACATAGGCGAAGATCGCGCGGAAACGATCATGGTCTGACGCTGATCCGGGTCGGTTCATATCCACCTCCGTATGTGGCCTCGTCTGTGCGCTGTGTGGATGCCATCATCATCTCCCGGGTTTGCTGTGCATCGCCGCCTTTGGATGAGGGGATCGCCAGGTGCGGTATCAGTTCATCTTGTGGTTCTGCGTTGCGAACCCAGCACCGAGTGCCGCCGTCATCGCGATTGTCCTTTGGCGTCAACCTTCGTCTTCATGGCAACCGTCCTCGTAGTGTTAATCGTCGGCTTCACACCGATGACCGGTTAACCGTCCGCTTCCCGCGGATAACCGTCGTCTTCACGCCGATGCCTTACACAACGCCAACCTGTCGTTTAATGTCGACGCTCCCAACGGAACGTTTTCCAGCTGATCAGAGTCAGAATGACGATCCACGCGACCATATAGATGAGGTCGAGGAGGATCGGCCCGACCCTCATCGCATCCGAGTGCCATCCGACCGTTGCGAGGTGTCCGTTGGCTACCAAGGGCACAGCAGCTAAAGCCCGGGCAATTCCGGGATCCACAGCCGGGAGCACAGATACCGCACTCATTGCGGCGATAAAGAACGGCATCATGGTCCACTGCGCTTTTTCAGGCGTGGAGGTGAAGCCGCTGGTCGTAATCCCAGCTAGATCCGCGATGACGATACCCAGGAGTGCTGAGATCGCCACCCACATCGGGTTCTGCGGCAAAGGTGCACCGAGGATCACCAAACCGGTGAAGACCGCAAGGATCTGGACGATGCCCACCAGCAGTGGTGGTACGAGCAGTCCCGTGATGATGCCGGCGTTCGGCAACGCGGTGGTGCGCAGGCGCTTGAGGGCGAGAGTGTGCCGGCGGGCGGTCAGAGTATTCAGCGCGACAAAGTAGACGGTAATGCACTGGACGGCGACTAGGTTTCGTCCGGCAATGTGGGCCCACGCCTGCGGGTTGTTGGAGTTTTCGGTGACCGCTGTGATCGCGATGAGACCAGCTGGAAGTAACAAGGTGAGAGCGATCATCGCGGGCTGCCGCACAAAGGTAAGAGTTTCCGCGCAGGCTAAAGCCCACAGCAGCTGGATGGGACGCTTAGCTCGGCGCGGCGATGGATGCCGCAGGGCGTGCCGTTGTGGTTTCGATGAGGTGGCAGGGCCTGTGGTCATGGCGTGGCCTTTCGGTGAGCAGTACCAGAGGGGTTGTGAGCCGAATCCCCGTTGTCGACAGTGGTGGCCTGATGGCCAGCCTGATGGCCGGTGCTCCCCCTCAAGGACGGGCTCTCGTCAAGAACCGGGATGGGCGCGTTGCTCGGTGCATTGACCGCAGGCACCTCGAAAAATACGTCTTCGAGTGAGGCCGGTGAGCAGCGCAGTTGGTGCAACGGGAGGTTGTGGGACCGGGCCCAATCGATGACTGCTCCCACATCGAGCTGCAATAGCGGGGTTCGGATGGTGACGGTGAGGTCGTCGTCGGTTCGGCTGATCTCGACCTCTCCACGGACCGTCCGCTGAAGTTCGGCTAGGTGAGTGTTCGATAAGTGTCCGCGGAAGCTAATGTGTGCGGGGATTGAAGCCAGAACCTCCGTCATCGGACCTTCGATCGCGACGCATCCGCGGTCAAGAATCGTGACGTGATCGGCGAGGTTTTGCGCCTCGTCGAGATAGTGGGTGGTGAGCAGGATGGTTGATCCTTTGGCGTTGAGCTCGCGGATGATGTCCCACATGGTTCGACGTGACTGCGGATCCAGGCCGGTGGTTGGTTCGTCCAGCACGATCAGCTCCGGGTGCCCCCAGATTGCCATTGCAAAATCTAGACGGCGCCGCTCACCTCCAGATAGAACCGCTACTGGGGTTTTTCGCCGATGCATCAGGCCGACGACCTCCAACACCCGGTCAATGGAGTCTTCCCGGACGTTTAATCCCCGCCAGAGCGAGAGCTGCCCGAGCACGGTCATTTCATCGACGAGTCCGGACTCCTGAAGCATGGTGCCGGTGCGCGCCGCCACCGCGGTTCGGTGCCGCCAGGGATCCTGTCCGAAGACCCTCACCGTTCCACTGCGTGGGCGGTGAAATCCTTGAATGGTTTCCAACAGCGTGGTTTTGCCTGCTCCGTTGGTGCCGAGAAGAGCATGGATCCGACCCTCTTGAACTGTGAACGAGACCTCGTTGACTGCGGTGAATTGTCCGTAGGTGCAGGTCAGAGAGTCCACTGCGACAGCATGTGATTCCGTTGCGACAGCGTGTGTTTCCCCCACGATGGCGGTTGTAGGTGCCGTTGCGGATGTCGGCTCCGCGGGCGATGCCGGAGTCGCAGCTGTTGCCGACACCGTGGTAGACACCGGGGTCGCAGTGGTCGCGGATCTGGTGTGGGATCGGTTGTGCGGGCGATGCTCGATCATGCTTCAACCATGTCTGGGTCGCTACCAAGGGGGCCAGGCACGGTCGTCACCGGTCTACATGACATCTGTCATCGGGGGAGGCAGGGCGGTACGCAGAACGTGAGCGAGGGTGCTCAGTGCCGTTAGTGTGCACTGCGGTGCAGAGCACTGGATGGTGCGCGGTAGGCGGCGCGTCGGTGACACCGCGAATGCGCTATGGGCGAGGCAGAAGATGGATGCTTCGCCTCGCCCATAGCGCGTTAGCCCGTGGATGCCCTGACAGCGGAGATATTCGCCCGCTAAAACCCTCGGCTCACTCGTCCGCGGGCACTGGTTATGTGCGGTGGGGTTCCTGTTTTACCGCGCGATCAGTGCGAATAGCCCCCAGCCGAGGTGGGCTCGGATGTATGTCGCGTACTGTTGCGGTTCGGTGCGCAGCAGCCTTCGGACCTCGTCGTGGAGTTCATGCTCGGGGTTCGCGTCGGCCCACCTGCGCATGGCCAGCCACTGCGGGGCCTGGTAGCGGTCCCAGGATTCTTCGGTGGAGCAGACCATATCGACTACGTCGTAGCCCTCGGTATTGAACAGCGCTAAAAGCTCTGGCAGTGGGAAGAAAGTTCCTGCATGCGAGAGCCCGCACCCGTCGATCACCTCGGGGGTGGGGTGTCCGTTGCGCCAGTACGGCTCACCGATCAGCAGGATGCCGCCGGGCTTCAGGCTGCGGCTTAGCAGTTTCAATGTGCCCAGGGCGCCGCCGCCGATCCAGGTCGCGCCCATGCATATGGCGATATCGACAGGGTCCTTCGCCACGTAGTTGGAGGCGTCGGCCTCGATGAACTGTACGGACTCGCTCACGCCGAGTTCGGCGGCGCGAGCATGGGCCTGGGCGAGGAAGTCGGCGCTCAGATCCACGCCGATGCCGGTGGTTTGGTGATCGCGGGCCCAGGTGGTGAGGAGCTCACCAGATCCGCACGCCAGGTCGAGGATGGTGGCGCCTGCCGGGAGATCTAGTCGGTCGCCGAAATCGGACAGCTGCCGTTCGGTGAGTGGATTGTGGATGCGGTGTCGGGACTCACGAATAGAAAAAATACGAAGGTCGAACATGTTGGTGCTCCTTACGCTGTTTTGGTGTGCCATGGGGCATGGTGGTGGGAAAGCCGTGGGCCGGCGACAGGACCTTCATGCTGCATCGAACCTTTCATTGGAATCTGGTCGGGTAAGTGCGACCAGGAGGAACTTCGGATGAGTTCGTCAGCGTCGATGGTAGGAAACAAAGGCTGCGATGCCCAGCGAATTATTGACTGGATATGACGGTGTTGCGATCTATACGAGCACCAATGCGCAGAAACCGTAGAGGCCTGCGAGTCAGCCAGCCGCGCGACCTGCGGGCCTTAGTTCCCGACGTGACTTGGGTCGCAAGTGATACGCTCCTCAGAATTCGTCCGGACCTTATGGGTCACCTTGTCGTTATTGAGGAGCAACGATGGTCCGTTTTCGTCCTGTGGTGGCGGCGCTCGCCACAATTGTGCTCGGTGCTACCGGTTTGAGTACCGGCGCATCTGCCGCCCCCCACGATCCCTCAGCGGCGCAAAGCCATGTTGGCGCGCCGCTGACCGCTAGTGTCCCGGATCTAGGCCTCGTGCCAGTGCCGGCGAAACTTACCCAAAAAACCTCGGAACCTGGGTTCACTGTGAACCGGAAAACCGTGATCTTGGCGGCTCCCGACGCGATGGCATCGGCGGAGCTCTTGGCGCAGGTTATGCGCCGTTCAACCGGTTATCCGCTGCCCGTGAAGCCACTGCACCCAAAGTCTGCTCAGCAGCAAATCCAGCAGGTGCAACAGGAGGTGCAGCAGCACGTCCAGCAGCCGGTGAGAAAAGCCAATGCGATTGTGCTGGAATCGGCGACGCCTCAGGAGGTGCCGTCGGCTGCCGAGGGATATCGACTCGAGAGCAGCACTCATGACGTGCGTATCAGCGCGGTCACAGACCACGGATTCTTCAACGGCATGCGTACCCTGCTGCAACTGCTACCGGGTTTCATCCACTCGTCGCAGGCTGTGCGCAGCCAATGGGTGATCCCGGCTGTTGATATCCAAGACGCCCCACGCTTTTCCCACCGGGCAATCATGCTCGATGTGGCCCGGTCATTCCTCACGGTCGATGAAGTGAAGTCCGTGCTGGATCACATGGCCGACGTTAAAATGAGTGTTCTGCACCTACACCTGGCTGATGACCAGGGATGGCGCATTCAGGTCACGAACGATGGGCGCGTCCCCGGTGACGATATTGACTACACTCGGTTGACCTCCATCTCAGGGGCCACCGCCATGGGTACGCACGGCGGCCAGGGATTCCCGGAGAAGGGGCGCACCGGTTTTTACACCCAAGATGACTACCGGGAACTTGTGAAGTACGCCGCGGAGCGCCACATTACGGTGATACCCGAAATTGATCTTCCCGGTCATACAAATGCGGCACTGCACGCGATTCCGCAACTCAACACCCCGGGGTCATCGCATGCGGCCACCGCAGAAAATCCCACCGCTCCGGCGAATGGAACGGGATCTGTGGGGTACTCCTACCTGGATCCGAACAGCCCGGTGACGTTCACCTTCATCAAGCATGTCCTGACCCAGCTCGCTGAGATCACTCCGGGCCAATACATGCATGTCGGCGGCGATGAATCGCACGACATGACCAAGCGATACGGCACCGCCGGATACACGGAGTTCCTGGCCAAGGTCAAGCACATCGTCGATGAGACCGGTAAAAAGCCGATGGGCTGGAATGAATACGCCTCAGTCCCGCTAGAACCGGGCGATGCGGTTCAGTACTGGTGGGGCGACACCTCCCACACCGTGGCTGCGGTTAAAGATCGGGGTGCCAAAGTCGTGATGTCCCGCGGACAGTCGTCCTACCTCGACCAGAAGTACAACGCGAAGACTCCGCTTGGTTTGGCCTGGGCCTGCAGCGGAACCTGTGACGTGCGCCAGTACTACGACTGGGATCCGGGTACAGTTGTCAAAGGCATCGACGACTCCGGCATCCTCGGACCGGAGGCGCCACTGTGGTCAGAAACGGTGCGCGGTGTATCACAGGCAGAGTTTTTGGTCTGGCCGCGCGCCATAGCTCACGCCGAAATCGGCTGGAGTCCGCAAAACCGTCGCAACGTCGATCAGTTCCTGCAGCGTCTAGCTCACCAAGGAGTGGCGCTCACAGCTGAGGGCGCAAACTTCTACGACACCCCGCAGGCAAAGTGGTCCGCCGAAGTGGCCGGAATCGATGCCCAGGCCCGCGCCGATCGGCCAGCCACGATGGATGTGGGGCTGATCGCGGCTCCAGGGACGGTTGTCTCCGCTGATAAGCAGCAGCTCGGCCCGGATCTGAAAGACGACGCCGACGGTGTATCCGCATCGGTTCTCACCGAGGGAACCAAGGCTGTCATCGACTGGGGAGATGGTTCCACCTCACCTGCGACGCTGAACCTGAAGGATCCGCGTTCGTCGATCCGACGCACCGGCATGATCGGTGTCTCCGGTAACCACCGTTACGCATCCGCTGGCACCTACCAGGGCACGATCACAGTGAATAGCCCGGCAGCGGGCGGTTCGACCGCGTCGGCCATGAAGGTACCGTTCACGGTGACCGTGCGGCGGTAAATAACCGTACGGCGATAAATATTTGTAGGATCGCACGATCCCGGGCACCGACTTGTCGGTGCCCGGGATTAGGATCTATGGCCATGACACATGTGAAGGGCTCTGCCACACTCAACGGCTTGCACCTGACCGAGCACACGCTCACTGTTCCACTGGTATACGAGGATCTCGCCCATGGCGGATCGTCAGATTCCCGTACCCTGGAGATTTTTGCGCGGGTTGCCACGCGCCCCGGAGGCGAGCACCTTCCCTACCTGGTGTTCCTTCAGGGCGGGCCGGGATGTGAGGCCCCGAGGCCATCGTTCTCTCCGCTGCAACCGAACTGGCTCGACGCCGCACTCGAGCACTACCAGCTGGTGTTGCTCGACCAGCGCGGCACCGGACGGTCCACCCCGGTCGGTGACGACACCCTTGAGCGCCTTGGCTCCGACGCCACAGCGGAATATCTCACCCATCTGCGCGCCGATTCGATTGTGAATGACTGTGAGGCACTGCGCGAACACCTAGGGGTCGAGCGCTGGAGCGTGCTCGGCCAGTCCTTCGGCGGTTTCACACTGCTGAACTACCTCAGCCGATTCCCTGAATCCGTTGAATCCGCCTACTTCACCGGCGGCTTGTCGGCGGTCGGTCGGCCCAGCGACGACATCTATGCGCTGTGTTACGACAAAATGCGTGATGCCACCGAGGCGTTTTACCGGCGTTTTCCCCAGCATCGGGACACGATTCGAGGACTGGTGGAGCAATGCCGAGCAGGTGAGATCACCCTTCCCGACGGGGAAATCGTCTCGGAATCTCGGTTGCGCAGTCTCGGACACTGCCTCGGGTCGAACGACGGCTGGCTCGGTTTGCACTACCTCCTGGAATGCGATCCGCGCAGCAACGCCTTCCGCTACGATCTCGCCTCACTCTTACCGTACGGCGGTCGTAACCCCCTGTATTACGTCATCCACGAATCCTCATATGCCGACGGCTGCGTCACGGATTGGGCTGCTGAGCGCACTATGCCCGGAGACTTCCGAGATGACGTCACCTTGCTCACCGGCGAACACGTGCGGCGTGAATGGCTCGACACGGTTCCGGCATTAATGCCGTGGAAAGAGGTCGCCTTGCGGATTGCCGCGCATGAATGGCCTCGCGTGTATGACGCCGATGCCTTAGCGGCATCGGGTGCTCATGGGGCAGCGGCCGTGTACTACACCGACGTCTATGTTCCAGTTGAGTTCTCCATGCAGACGGCGAGGCTCCTGCCAGGCGTGCGCACCTTTGTGACCAGTGAGCATGAGCACAACGGTTTGCGGGCGAGCGGCGGAGAGCTGCTGTCACACCTGATTGATCTCGCCCATGGTCGTGTTGTTCGCTGAGCTGACCATGTTGTGCGGGCATGGTGTCCCCGTGCGTGACCTGTCCACTCATGGGCGCTGTACGCACGGGGTCGCGGCGGCGCAGTACCATCGGCGGACGTACGTCCATTCTGGGACTTAAAAACCTCATCTATGAGGAGAGGACAATGCCCGAACCCGTCACACCGGCCGCGACATCTGACGGCGGTTTAAAGAGAACTCTGTCCAGCAGACATATGCAAATGATCGCCATTGGCGGGGCGATTGGCACGGGCTTATTCGTGGCATCTGGTGGGACTATTGCTAAGGCAGGGCCAGGGGGTGCGCTGGCCGCCTATGTCGCCATCGGTTTTATGGTGCTGTTGCTTATGCAATCTCTGGGTGAGATGGCAAGCCATATGCCGGTGTCTGGTTCGTTCCAGGTGTATGCCACCCGGTTCGTTAGCCCGTCATTCGGATTCGCAATCGGATGGAACTACTGGTTTAACTGGGCAATCACCGTGGCTGCGGAGCTTGTGGCATCCGGGATCGTAATGTCGTTTTGGCTCCCGCAGGTCCCCGGTTGGATATGGGCCGGTATTTTCCTCGTGATCTTGACGGGGATGAACGCCCTGTCGGCACGGGCCTATGGTGAAGGGGAATTCTGGTTTGCCGCAATTAAAGTGGCAACGGTCATCATTTTCATCGTGACCGGCGTGCTCATGATCGCCGGTATCCTCGGCGGTACTTCACCAGGTTTTTCAAACTGGACGACCGGTGATGCCCCGTTTCACGGCGGGTTTCTCGCCATTATCAGCGTGTTCATGATTGCAGGGTTTTCTTTCCAGGGCACCGAACTGGTCGGGGTGGCGGCTGGGGAATCAGCGAATCCGCGCCGCGATGTTCCCAAGGCTATCCACAGCGTGTTCTGGCGGATCATGCTCTTTTATGTCGGGGCCATTATCATCATTGGTTTCCTCGTCCCCTTCACAGATCCGAATCTGCTGCGCAACGATGCCTCCGACATCGCTTACTCACCCTTCACATTGGTGTTTGAGCGCGCCGGGATCGCGTTTGCTGCCGCGCTCATGAACGCGGTTATTCTCACCGCAATTTTGTCGGCTGGTAATTCCGGCCTCTACGCATCCTCCCGGATGCTTCATGCGCTCGCGCACGAAGGTCAGGCCCCCAAGATTTTTGGAAAAGTGAATCGGCGCGGTGTGCCGATGGCTGCGCTGCTGGCCACCTCAGCGGTAGGGCTTTTCGCTTTTCTGACGGCCTTAATTGGACAGGGCGCGGCATACACCTGGTTGCTCAATGTCTCGGGACTGTCCGGGTTCATTGTGTGGGTGGGAATCGCAATCTGTCACTACAGGTTCCGTCGCGCATATGTGAGACAAGGCCACGATGTACGCTCCTTGCCGTACCGTGCGCCGTGGTTTCCGCTGGGTCCGCTCGTCGCATTTGGGATGTGCGTGGTGGTGATTCTTGGGCAGAACTACGAAGCTATTTTTGACGGCCAGCTCGTCCAAGTGTTGAGTTCTTACATCGGACTGCCCGTATTTCTCGCGGTGTGGCTGATCCACTGGTTCGTCACCAAATCCAAGGTTGTGCGCCTGGAAGACATGGATGTGTCGGGGCACGAGGTGTGATGATCGCGCACGGTCGTCCCTGACTGTCACAGCCGCGGTCTAGTTGATCGATGTCAAAGATTGTTTGTTGGGCTTCGGGGTCGTGCGGGTGCTGACATGTATATTCACGACCGGCCATGAACTGATCAATTGATTGCCGAGTGAATTTGTTGGGGCTACGGGCACAGCGAGTTTCGTGGTCTGGGAGCCCTTAAACACTGAACCTCGATCAGATGCTTACAACAAAACCCCGGTGACCCGTCGCTATCAACGATGGTCACCGGGGTTGTTGAACGGCAAGCCTGCGCGTGATCCGTTCACCTGGTCGTGCGTGACAACGAGACCTAGTCTCGGAAGGCTACGAGGTGGAACGGCCGGGGGGCTGGATTGCCCTGTGGATCGTAGGTGTTGACCTGCATCACTCGGGGGCTTTCCGTCAACTTCACCGTGCAAAAACCGGGGTCGACGCTCTCCATGCCGGCAGCACCAACGATGCAAGAGAAGTTGGTCTTGACATCGCCGCCCTGCAGCGGGACTTTCCACGTAATTTCGTAAACCCCGGTGTCGATGTTCTCGCAGGACTCAATCATGAATCCGCGGCAGATAAATCCGTCGCTTGCGACGACGCAAGCGAGGCGGTCGGGTTCGACAGCCATGTGTGGTCCTTTCGTATCGGCGCCGACTCTTTCAGCGCGCTTTCGTGTGGGTGCCGACCGCGAACCTATGCTCGCGGTCGGCACCCGGGAACCGTAGGAAATGTACTAGTCGTCCAGGCGCGCCTTAACAGCCTTGAGGCGTTCTTCCAGGTCCTTTTCGTCGATGAGCCCGCGAGCGACGAGGCTATGGGCCACCGCCACGATCTGGCTCTCGGGGAAGGGAAGATCCTTGTAACGTTCCTGCAGCAAAACGTCTTCCTCGTTGCGGCGCTCTACGAAGGTGGGGGCTCCGGCGCGAGGGTTGGTGCAGGCAGCATCATCCAAAGCATCGCATAGGCCATCCATGTAGGTCTTCCACGGGGGAAGATCCTTATCGACGCCGTACTTTTCTGCGAGTGCGCCCCAGGTCTGCTCCTTGCGCGTAGACAGTTCCTCCAGGAAGGGGACCCTCTTGTCTAAGAAATGAGGGTTAACCCGTTGGCGGACGAAGTCCTTGTCTAAGTCGGTAAGGGGGGCTGCGTTTTCTTCCTTTAACTCACTCATGGTGGGCACCTCGCTTCGCCTTACGTACACGATCTGCGGTGACATTGCTGGTTACGCCCGGCTTGGGCAGTGCGACGCCGATCAGGCAGTCGCGGGTGGCGATTTCCGCCAGCTGATCTTCGCTCCAGCCTTCGGTGCCCTCAGGACGCACCGGCAGAACCATGAAGCGGTGCTTTTGGTTGGAGTCCTCGACGCGGATCTCCACATCCTCGGGCAAGTAGGTTCCGAACTCGGCGAGCACATCGCGCGGGTGACGCACGATCCGACGCCGGTAGTTCGGCGTGCGGTACCACTCAGGGGAGTTGCCGAGCAGCGGGCGGGGGTAGCAGGAGCACAGCGTGCACACGATAACGTGGTGCAGCTTCGGGGTATCTTCCAGAATATGCAATGCGGTGAAATCGCTTGGGGTGCCGAACCCGGTGGGCTGCATCCAGTCCACACCCACGGTCTTGCACGCTTCCATCGGCTTTTCCAGAGCGAATTTCTTGAAGTCCTCGTCTAGCCAGCACTTGGCGACCAGGTGCGAGGCCGGGGTGGGACCGATCTTCTCCGCAAATTCCGAGAAGGCGCGGAAGTCTTCGGCGGTGAAGATGCCTTTTTCGAGGCAGAGCTCGCGCACGGCGACCTCTAGGGCCTCAAAGTCTGACACCTCTTCCACGACGGGCGCATGGGGCCGGTGTTCGTGGATATTAGTGCCACAGATCTTATTCTCTTCCATGGTGTCTCCTTATATTGAGGGTCGATGAGGTCAGGCGGCTTTGAGCCAACGCTCGGGAATTTCCGTTTGCACGGTGTCTTTTGACGAGCCGACATAGTCGGGCCAGAGGTCTTTCATCTTGAAGCGCACGATGTAGAACCACTCGGGCTTGGGTGAACCGATGGCTTCGTAATCGAAGGCTTCATCTTCGGCGGCGGGAGACTCGTAGGCTACGGTTGCGATCTCGCCGATGGCTCCGCGAACGTATTCCTGAGTCCTGGTATAGAAGATGGCCTGCCAGTCCCGCACTATGACAGAGTCGCCGACCTTGAACTTCGCCGGATCAGCCTGACCCGCGTAGACCTGGGGGTCGCCCTTGCCCTTCGCGTGAACGTGATGTTTATTGCGAGGAATGTCCTTGCCGTCGCTGATAAAGCGAGGTTGCGGTTCAAGCAACTCACCCGGGGCGACGTTCTTAGCGCGTTCCCTCACCTCGTTAAACTTCGCCGTCAGTTCGGTCAGGGTAATCAGGTGCTTGTCAATCAGAACCCGGGGGATGCCCATCAGCCAGCGACCGTAGTACGGGAGTCCGAGGTACATAGCGCGCCCGAGATCAACATTGTGCAGGCGACGCCGCTCCTCAGAGACCCAGATTCCGCGCCAGGCTAAAACCTCGCACATAAGGTAGGTGTTGTGTTCCCAGTTCTCGTCCTGTTTTTCGATGAACTCAATGGGTGCGTCGAGTTCCCCGCCGACGTCGTGTTGGGTCTTTAAGTAAGCGGACAGACGCTCATTGCTGAGCTCGTAGGGGGCATCAGGGAGGTCCTGGAATGCCGAGCGCAGCTGGTGCACCAGTGCGAGTTTTTCTGAGCGTTCCTCGGGGGTGATGGTTGGGGATGTGGTCATGGACGGTCCCTCCTTGTGAGGTAGGTGTCGTGATTCGGTGCGGCCGTGTAACGGGTCGCTCCGAGGGTGGGGGACGCAATGTGGTTCTGCGTCCCTGCAGGGTGACTATCGACCTCCTTCATGAAGCGTCCCCTGGTCGGCGGCACGTGGGAATGTGTTCCCATCGCGGTTTTGGTCCATGTGAGGCGGTCATCCTCGAGTGGTGGGGGTGAGACGCCAACCTTGGCTACACGCTTCCGTTTCTCTTGTGTGAACACAATAGCTGCGCAACTTTGAAGATTCCTGTGAATTGGATTACCGGAAAATGGTGAGCCGGGAAGTTTCCTGAGAGGAAGGCGTTGACCTGCAAATATGTATCAAAAATCGGGGATTCTATATTTAAATATAGGTCCACCGAATATTGTGTGTTTGGACTGCATGAAAACTGGGTGCTTGTCGGTCTGAAGATTTGGTGTCTGGTTTAGTGGGGAGGTGATAGGCGAGATCGGAACCAAAGTCGGGGGGCAAGGATGGAGGCTGGAGTGTGGGTCAGGGGTGAGCACGGAGTCGAGGTGTGATGGAAATGGGTTAGGCATGGGCCGGTAGGTGAGAAGGTTCGACGAGTGAGGGGGACTCAATCAGGGAGTGGACTCGATGTGGGCCCGAATTGGGAGCTATGGGTATAGTCTCTCACATTACCCAGGGAAACTAGAGCAAACGCGCATCATTGGCGATTACGTTGACCTCATAAATAGATATGACAGTTCATGAAGTCGATAGACAGGGAATTGTCCCCGCATAAAGGTCTCCGTTGTGCGGGAGGTCGGTCAGTATGTGGAGGGATTGAGACAATGATTGATTACTTTTCGCCTGCAGATGCGTCCTCGTTGAAAGAATCCACTCGTCCAGCAAATTCCTTGGCTCCGCTAAACTTACCGTTGTCAGCAGAACCCCCGTCCGGTGAAGGCTTCGCTCGCACTCGTGGCATTCGCGATGCCTCGCCTCGGCGTCCATTGCGGGTTTTTATCGTGGATGACCATGAGATCGTTCGGCGCGGACTGGTGGGCCTTATAGCGTCTCATAACTGGTTTATCGTGGTGGGGGAGGCGGCTACTGCTGCCCAAGCCATCGCACTGGTTCCCCGCGCATGCCCCGACGTCGTCCTGATGGACTTCCGGCTCCCCGACGGATCAGGTATCGACGCCTGCCGAGCTATCCGGTCCGAACATCCGCAAATTCCTTTTGTGATACTTACGAGTTACGACGATGATAAGGCGATGTTGTCGGCGGTTATGGCGGGCGCAAGTGCTTACATTCTCAAACAGGTTCGTGGCATGGATTTACTCGCGGTGATGGAACAGGTGGCTAGGGGGGCGAACCTTTTACCCCGTGACCGCATAGACGCTATAAAAGCGAAGTTAACTCAGAGTGATCCGTTGCATGCCCCGGAACTAGCCGAGTTGACCCAACGAGAACGGGACGTGCTAGCCCTGGTCGCTGACGGTTTAACCAATCGACAGATTGCGCGGAGGCTGGACCTGGTCGAAAAGACGGTGAAAAACTACGTGACGTCGATTCTGTCTAAGTTGGGGATGAGTAGCCGGACTCAGGCTGCGGTGCTGGTGGAGCGTCTGCGCAGCCAAAACCCGGGCTAATGGGGATCTGCCAGCGCAGCAGGGTTCCCCGTTGACCATCTAAATAGGACACGGTCAGGGAACCTCCCTGGTCAGCTGCTCGAGCTTGGAGATTCGCGAGTCCGCTCATACGTTCAAGGCGATCAGGATGAAAGCCAACACCGTCATCGCGCACTTCAATCCGCACGGTGTTAGCGACGGATACCGTCACGTCAATGCGTTGAGCTCCGGCGTGGCGGGCCGCGTTCGATACCCCTTCGCGGACGACGGCGAGAATGTCTCGAGCGATGGCATCGGAGAGGGATGGATATTGTCCGCTGAGTGTCAGTGCGGGGCTAAAGCCCAGCGCTGCACCAATATCCGCGAGTAGGTTCTCCAAATCTGACCGCAGCGATAATGCGGCATGTTCATGCCGGAGCGAATATATGGTGCTGCGAATATCACGAATGGTGTCATCCAGGTCGTCGATCACATCGTCCACGCGCACGCGCATTTCCGGACGAAATGATGGTTGCATCGCATCGAGCGTAAGTCCGATGGCAAACAGACGCTGAATCGCCTGGTCGTGCAGGTCGCGTGCGATCCGGTCGCGGTCTTTGATGAGCGCTTGACGGGTACGACCGGCGGTGTGTTCGGCGAGTAGAACGTGGCTGATTAGTTCATTCAGCAGCGGTTCGGCCAGGGCGCCCAGCTGGGTTAAGCCGCGCGGACCCAGGTCTGCCGAGGTGGATTGGTTGCGATCATGAACCGGGCCGGACACAGACAAGATCCCGGTAAGAGCTGGCGTGGGATGAAAGGAGACCATCAGAACCGCGACATGCTGACCGTCGGGTAGTTTTTGCCCGGTGAACGGATGGATTGAGTCATGATGGCTCAATCCAAGCGGAACATCCAGTGCGGATGGCGCGAGTAGGTCGTTATGTTCCCATGTCCGCGGTCCTTGCGCACTGGGGGCTTGGCAGGGACGTTGACATGGCGCGACCACCTCTTGGGTGATGACGGGTTGCACTAGGTGACGGACCCGGCGTTCATCGCACCCGCGGCCTGATACGGCGAGAGCATGAAGATGGTGGGCACATCCGACGGCGAGAAATCCGTGGTCAGCACCCTCAAACATTCCGAGCGCACTGCGCAGCGCGGAGTTCAAAGCGCCTCGAATTTGCGAGCCTTGGGGAGGTGTGAGCGTTGAGACTAGCTCGTCGTACGGATTATCGATGCTCACCGAGTGCAGGCACGGGAAGTGCTGGTTGGCAGGGCACATTGGGGCGGAATGCTGGTCCGTATGGGAGTTGGATTGAGACATCATTGTTCTCCTTGGTTGTGGCCCCTGGCCTCGGTGTGGCTAGCGTTCGCTGGCTCGGGGTGACGATGATGCACTGTTTGAGGTGCGATGATGACGCGCTGGCTCCGGTCGCGATAAACGGCGACCGGAGCCAGATAAGTGATGAGTATTTTTAGGCGGGGTCGGTAATCATATGGTGGTCCATGCCGGTGCGACGTTTATGCGCCGCCGCCCAGCATTTGTTGAACAGCACCTTGCAGCAGTCCACGACCACAACTTCCACAGCGACGAACAGGAACACCCATCCGGCTGTTGACCATCCAATACCTTGCGGGAGGATAATCCCGTAGACGGCGAGCAAGGTCGCGATGGTTTGCGTGATCAGCACTGAAGCCATCAGCACCCAAGCCGGGCGAAGCTTAAATGCAAATCCTCGCTGGCGGGCCAGGAAGATCGTGAGCTGACCGGCAACCGACAGTTTCAGGTACACCATGGTCTGTAAAGCCGCCGAGTCGAGCCCAAGCACGAGCTTGCCGAAGAGGAAACAACCGAAGCTGAAGATCACACCGGTCACACCTAGGATGGCGGCTTCGGACACCACGAATTTCATATCCCAGCGATTTGGCCGGCGTCCGGGTCGGACTCGGTCGAAGGCGACAGTGATGATGGAGAAGTCATTCAATATCGCGAGCAGCACGATCATGAGAGCGGTGATTGGGTAGGTATTGAATGTCAGCACGCACAAGGTGATGAAGATGAGTACGCGGATCGTTTCGGAGATCCGGTAGATCGTATAGTTCTCCATCCGTGCGAACACTTCGCGGGCGATTTCCACAGCGTGGGTCACGACGGACAAGCCCGGTGCTGTCAGCACCAGGTCGGCAGCTGATTTAGCGGCGTCGGTCGCTCCTGAGACGGCAATGCCTGCATTGGCCTGCTTTAAGGCAGGCGCATCGTTTACGCCATCACCGGTCATGCCGACGATGGCGTCGCCGTCATTTTGCAGTGCTTGGACGATCATGAACTTATGCTCGGGGAAGACTTCACCAACCCCATCGGCGCCCTTGATGAGTTCAGCGACCTCCTGCTCAGGAATGCCTTCCAGTGCACCGGCAGGCACGATGTTGTCACCGAGTCCAACCATGCGAGCGGTCTCTTTGGCAATAGCGACCTGGTCGCCGGTAATCATCTTGACATCAATCCCCAGGGATTTCGCCGTCGCAATGGTGTCGGCGGTATCGTCTCGCGGCGGATCGAACATGGCGAGTACACCGTCAAGATGCCAACCCCTGCTGTCCGAGGTGGCGATGGCCAGCGCTCGGTAGCCGTGGGAGGCGAGTTCTTTCACTTCGGTGTTGAGGAAGTCGATTTCATTCTGGTCCGCGAGCAGGGCGGCCACTGCTTGCGGTGCCCCTTTGGTGCACTCATACCGGATCCCAGACTCGGTGTAGACCGCGTTGGTCCGCTTACTGACCGGATCAAAGGGGGTGAAGGAGTTCACGACACCGTTGGTCAAGGGAGAAGCCACAGGCCGAGCGGCAATGCGGGCGACTTTCCCCTGTGACTGTGCCTCAGCTTCGTCTGCAGCATCGGCATCTGCCTCGTGCACAGCATCTGGGTTAGACAGCAGCAGGTATTCGCGACGAATCAGATTGTCGATCGGGTCGTGTCCGGGAACCGGATCAGAGGCCACCACGGCCTGGCGCAAAACCCGTTCCTTCGTGGCATCTTTCCACGTCAACACGTCCCGCAGGCTGAGTTTGTTCTGCGTGAGGGTTCCGGTTTTATCGCTACATAGAACGGTCATGCCAGACATCTCTTCGATGGCTGACATCGTGGACACGATGGCCTTGTGTTTGGTCAGCTGCCGAGCTCCAAGCACCATCGTGATCTGAAGAACTGTCGGTAGTGCTGCGGGAATCGCAGCGACGAGTAGCACCAGCGCAAACGATACGAATCCGAGGAAGTGTTCTTGCCTGATCAGAGAGGCAAGGCCGAGCACGCAGACCAAGACAATGGCGAGAATGACCAGCGACTTGCCGACTCCCATCACACCTTTTTGGAAGTGGGAGACGTTCTTAGCTTCGGCGACGAGCTTCGCCGTTGCACCAAAGAAGGTGTGTGCCCCGGTGTTGATCACCACGCCGGTCATGGTGCCCTTTTGCACAGCGGATCCGGAAAATGCGAGGCCTCCGGGCTGCCGATCGACAGGAAGTGATTCCCCGGTCAAAGCAGCTTGGTCTAGCGAGCAGTAATCGCCCCCGATGAGCTTTAGATCAGCGGGTACTACATCGCCGAGCGTGATCTGCACGATGTCGCCGGGTACGAGGTCTCGGGCGTCTATTTCCGTGAAGGTGCCATCGCGGCGCACCATGGCGGTTTGCGATAGCTCTTTTTTCAGCTCAGCAACGGCGTCGTCAGCTTTACGTCGCTCAACAAACTCGATGGTCGCGTTGAAGACCAACAGGACGCTGATGATGATCAAATCTGACCAGTGTTGGACGATCGCCGAGAGTATCGCGGCGACTTCAATCAGCCAGGGAATTGGTCCCCAATATCCGCGTAAGTAATCGAGGAATGGAGTCTTTTTCGTGTCGTCGAGGGCGTTCGGGCCAAATTTCTCGAGCCGGGATGCGGCATCCTGAGAACTCAGGCCATCGGTGCTGGCTTCAAGCTGCGCCAGCACATCTGTTATCGAAATGTTTTCGTAATCACTCGTCGTTTTTCTCGCCTCGGGATCAAGGCCGGCGGCGCCGGTCATACCCGAGGCAGTGACGGGAGTTGTTGTCGTCATCAGTGTGGTCACCTCGATGGTGAAGATTTTCGGATGCCCGTGCGGTGGCAACGGGCGGGGCAAGTCGTGGGCGACGGCGCGGCGTCACCGAACTGCAGAGTCAAGGGCTTGAAGCGCGACCGCGTGTCAACGTGTCTGGCACGGTGCTGGTCCTTGAGCTGGATATCGAGGGGACATGTGATGCCCCGGTGGCAGGTATGCCCGGGCCAGGGCGTGTGGTCCTCGCAGCCATAGTGTGTGTCCTCAATACGTGGAGATCAGGTGCGATGTGGCAGATCCGGTGATACCGGTGCGCCGCACCCGTGTATGTCTGAGGTCGACGTTAGGAACCGATTCGGAGCGTTCATTGCGAGGGTTCTGGACACTTGCTGAGGCATCTTAGGGGTGGATCGGTTCGCGCACGGGATAATGCACCCGTTGGCCCGGGACCCTGAAACTGGGTTGTTGACCTGCGAAGACTAGGAAACTCCCGGCACCGTGTCAGACCAGACAGTTTGATCCGGGCGTCTGTGTTCGCGTGCTGAAGATCACCGTGATGTCCGGCCGACGATGGTGGGTTAGAGACCGAGGTTCGCATCGCTTTTTGCCCTTGAGGAAGATATTGGATGCTCGCCTAGCTGGCTCGTCGGGCGGGTGGATAGCTGGCCGGGTGCGTGGTTGGTTCGTTGACGCGCTGACGTTTCGCAGGGCGGACAGATCGCTTATCAGACGCGTAGGTAGGTGGCCGGGGTGGGGCGGGCGCAGTTGGTTGGACGGAGGTGCAAATACGTACTGGTCGCTTAGATCGCGCTGATTGGCTGGGATGGGGCAGATATTTCGCCAAATGTATGGATCGCTTGGCAGATACGCAGATGGGCGTCCGAGCGGTCGGTGTTGGCCTAGATGCATTAATGGTTAGCCACAGGTGCAGGACAGTCGTTTGGCAATTACATATGTGGCAACTCGTAGGCGTTCAGGGAATTAGCGCGCGCCCGGGACATCACCGACAGGTGGGTCGGGGCATAAAAGTACGTCCGTGACGTGCGATCGTGCGGCGCTTTGATCATGCAGTGCAGCTATAAGGACCTAGGCCCGAGAAGGTGTGCGCTTTCGCGGTTGCCAGCTGATGAATATCGTCCAGATCAATGCAATTGACGCTAGAGATGTAGGCAGCCATCAGATGGACACATAGAAGTCATGCACATCGAGGTCTACAGGAAAGAACAGGCAGGTCAGCAGGCCTGTTACTCCAAGAATTGTCGCGCTTGCCGTCCAGGTCAATGGCGACTTTCCCTCGCGCCCCCGACCCAACTTCACCTGAGCGATTGAGATGATCAGCGCAGTAAAGGACCCGAGTGTAAGGACGAGTGGAATCAGCTGTACAAAGTCTTTAATGAGCATGCTAGGCAACTCCTTCGCTGCAATATTCCCAATAAATTTGCACCTATCCCAAGTGTAAATTTGAGTAAGTTATGTTGGCCTAGATTTTAGCACAAGCTCTTAGCGGTGGATAGTGCCTTGGACTGTCTAATCTGTGGAGAGATTGTGAACCTTAGGTTTGGGATGAGTGAGGGAGCGAAGCGAGTTGTGTTTTCGTTTATGTTCTGGTTTCTCGCTGTCGTTTCTAGAGTTGGTTCTCTAGTGAGCCTTGCAAGAACCTGATTGGCAGAGAACTGGCGACGACAATAAAATGCTGCGCCCCGATCGAAAACGAAGGTAGGGGCGACCCGGGATGCTGGTTCGGGTTGGTAGTTCGAGGATGGGTAGGTGCAGCCAACGCCTGTGCGTTCGCCCTGATCATGAGCTCGTCATTGCGGAAGGCGGAATGAGAGTGCGCAGCGCCGTCGGGGGGCTTTGAGAACCTTAATGTGGTTGGTGCCTGCGCATAGTTAAACTAGGGGAATGGTGAAGATGCCTCAAGAGTATGCCCTGTCCAGCGGTGAATCGTGCGAGCAAGACGAACTCGTAGCCCTGTATACCTCGGTCGGGTGGACCTCCTATACGAGTGACCCGGCGCTTCTGGAGTGCGCTATAGCCGGATCCACCTATGTTGTGACTGCGCGCAAAGACGGTGAGTTGGTGGGACTGGCTCGTGTCATCAGCGATGGGGCCAGCATCGCTTACCTGCAGGATGTTTTGGTGCATCCAGAACATCGGCGGCGTGGCCTGGCGAGTGCGTTGGTGGCACAGGCATTTCTCCCCTTTGAATCCGTGCGGCAAAAAGTGCTTCTCACAGATGCTGAGCCCGGTCAGCGTGCGTTTTACGAAAGTCTCGGCTTGACTGAAATTCGAGATCTTCCCGGTGATGGGTTGCGGGCGTTCGTGCGGATGTGACTCGCAGGTCGAGGGTGGTGTTGTGACTAGCAGCGTGGGTTGGTTCGTACGAGGATGTGCCCGCCGGCGTCGGGTGACCGGCTCTTTGTGGCAGCGGCGACTTGTGGATATCGTTCGACGCCTGAAGTGGACGGATAGGTGTGCATGCTCATGAGCCGTGTGGGTTAGCCGAGCTCGCGGCTGAGGCATATCGCGGTGGTTTCGATTAGGGGATTGAGTCGTCTATATCGATCCCAATCTTGACGAATGAAGGTATGATCGCGCCGCTTGCGACATGTAGCCGAAATTTTTATATTTTGCAGCAAACCTCAACATTGTTATGCGGGAAAGGTCTGGAGTCATGGCGAAGAAAGATAAAAGTGGAGACGAAGGTTTTAGTAACGCAACACCTGACCCTGACGAACGGTGGGGTAAAGTTTTGCGCGGAATGGCTTGGTCGATGTTCATTCCGGCTATAATTGTGTCGATGATTGCGGCTCTCAGTATGCTGCAAAATGGGACGGTAGTTTTTGTTTTTCCATACATTTCCGGCCAGGAAATGCTGACGATCTTTGGATTGCTGTTTGCTGCCGCGCTTACCGTTTTTGCGGTAGCCTTTGGTGTCGGGCCTAAGCAAAAGGTGCAAAGCCCAGCGAGAGCTGATTTTCTGGGATCTCTCGGAACGTTAATTTCGGTGGCTGCCTGGGGTGCCGGTTTGGTTAGCATCATTCAGTCCTTATCTTTCGATGGGCGCCAGCTTCTTGATTTGCCAATACGTGTCAATTTTTACCGACTATTTGGCTCCCTATTTTTCTCTGTAATTACTTCATTGACGGCTTCTTGTGTCGTGGTCTTTTCTAGATTGCCACGAAAAACGTGGAATGAATACCGGGTCAAAACGGCCAATGAAATTCGCGCCATGTTGCGGGGTCTCCCGTCTGAGAAATTGTCGACGAGGGAGCTAATCCTTCAAGGATTCGCGATGTTCGGGCTACCTGTGCTGGTGACTTTTATCGTGGCTAAGGTTTGGTTTTCGCATGCAGGGGCGAGTCTATTTGCGTTCGTTTCATTTGTGTTGTGTTGTATGATATTTGTTTTTGTGGTCGTTATGACTAAATGGCATCGCATGAACCGAAAAGGTTTATACCGGACTGCGAGAGCTTGTGTGATTTTTATATCAGCTTTGATGGTGGTGCAAGTTAGTTTGTCTTTTCTTGTCGCAATGTTGCATCGAAATCTCGTTGCCAACACTGATGATCTTTTGCGGGCTGCTTTTCATTCCTTTGCTGTTGGCGTAGGTGTGGTTGCTTTTCCGTTTTTCATTGCCTGGATGCTTTCTCACCCGTACAAAAATAGTCAGAAGCCAGGTTTAATTCTTTATAAAGTTATCTGCATACAGCGGAAACGGCTCAAATTCCTAGAATGTAGCTCGAAAGAAAATGTTGGGATTCTTGAAAGAACCCGAAACTTTGTGCGGCAGAAGGCTCTGAGTGGAAAACGCTTAGGTAAGTTGTTCGGTCATTTTCAAGAGCGCGCGGATGATGCAAAAAGAGTTCGATATTTAATGGTTGGGACTGCCGGCTGTATCGCAATTATCGCAATTTCTCAAGCGTATGTGTTCATATATGTAGGGGAATTTATCCTCAAGGCGATAGGGATTGTTCACTAGGGGGAGTTGGCGAATCTAGTTACCCTTACACCTTTTCAAATCTGTCCTACCCCGCCCCTTTCCTACCGTTCGTCTTGCCGCCCGCGCACCCTCCGAATCCGACTCAATTCCCGAAAACCCGGTGACACCACCTAGTCGCCGAAGTGTGCCGTGTAGACGACATGTAGAGCATCGTCGGCTCGGTCCCATTGGAGGCCCGAACGCGCCGATATCTTAAAGAACATGAACGACGCGGCAGGCTCGTCCAATATCTAATCCTTGCCCGGCCTGTGTCACCTAAGGCCCCCTCTATGTAACTCGCCGAATCTCAAACAGGATCCTAGGTAGGGTGCCCCAAGAAGCCCGCACCCCAGCCCGACAAAATTTGTCTGACATCTCTCTATCATTTGTCGGTGATGCATGACACACTAGGTGTGTGACCTATGAGACGATCTTTCGCAGCCGCCATCGGATGCCCCGTACCCAGGGGAGCGCGTCGCACCATATCCGCGCGATTTCCGAGGTGACGCAAAGTGCTCGTCGTCATGGAGGTGAAGCCTGGCTGTGGGGAGGCTGGGCCATGGACTTCGTCGTCGGACGAGTCACCCGTGAGCATTCGGGCGTCGATTTCTTCGTTGACCATCGGTACTTAGACGCGGTGGTGGCGGATCTCGTATTTAACGGGTGGATTGTGCGCAACCCTGCACGCGCTCATATCCAAGCCCATCTGTCTCGGCGGCGGGTCGATTTATACCTCACTCCTATTGCTCACCGGGATCTACATCGACCCCACGTACCTGTGGGGCCATGGGCAGGGACTCCGTGGCCGGATACTGCGTTAACGGATGCGCACGATGTGACACTCGGGGGAGTCGGCGCCAAGTGCATCAGCGTGGACGCACAGATCGAATGCAAAGAACGTATTCCGGGATGGACGGGCCGGGCTGTGCGCGATAAAGATCTGGCAGATCTGGTTGTGCTACGCGGTCTCAGCCGAGACATGAATCGTGTGGAATACTCCGCGTCGCAAGGTGACGTGACGACGTGCCAGACCAGTGCTGCGGGTGCGGTCGTAGCGGCGGGTGAATACGCGTAACACTGTTGTGCACCGTGGATGACAACCTATATGCGAGGTATAGCTACGGCCCTTAACGCGCTAAACGCCATGCTTCGGTCACAGCTGATTCTCTGACGCAATATAAGGTCACATATCTTCCTCGCTAATTGTGACCGGCTCCCTCGTATGGCCTTGGGCATAGGCGTTAGTCTTCGACCATGCATTCAGCCGATTCTTTTTGCCGGAGGGTCATCACCCCTTCCTTTCCGCCAAGATCCAGCTACTATGCACCAGTTTGCCTCAACGGTCGGTGCAGCGGACGGGGGATCCGGTGAATTTAACTCCGAACGGCGCGGATGCTCACAACGACGCGCAAAAGCCCGCCATCGAATCGACTGATCAACCTTTCGCTACGCCGATCAACCAACCCAGCACGATGCCAGTGGCTCAGTCCGCCGTACCGTCAATCGATCACTCCGTCACTGCTTTGACCGACCGCCCCACCGTGCGTCAGCGGGTAGCTGCGTGGGGAGTGCACGCGTTCACCATGTCGGGAGTGGTCTGGGCGCTGCTCGCATTCCATGCGCTGTATCGCGACGACGTGCGGGGCATGTGGGGTTGGCTCGCTATCGCATTAATCGTGGATGCCCTCGACGGAACGCTGGCCCGCAAAGCCCGGGTCCGTGAGGTGGTGCCGTGGTTTGACGGGGTTGTGCTCGACCTGGTCGTCGACTACCTCACCTGGACCTTCATCCCGGCGGCATTTATTGCCTACCACCTCAACGTAGGCCCCGAGCCGTGGCCGATCATCGTGGCGGCAGTCATCTGCGTGTCTTCCATGTTCTGCTACTGCAACAAGGGCATGAAATCTAACGACAACTACTTCGTGGGTTTCCCGGCTGCCTGGAACGTGGTCGCTGTGTGCCTATGGATCCTCGATCTCCCAACCTGGGCGAATCTTCTGGTCGTCGCTATCTTCTCGGTGCTCACGGTGGTTCCGTGGACCTATTTACATCCATTCCGAGTACGGAAACTCATGATCCCGAATATTGTCGCCGTGGCAGTATGGATCGCCACCACCGCAATTATTGTGGCCACTGATAAGGGCAACGACACGATGGTGACGGTGCTGTGGTGGGTGACGGGCTTGTGGTTCCTTCTGGTTAGTGCGTTGAGGACCCTGCACGGCGAGGAACCGGCGAAGACTTCGCCTGCCGCCTGACGTCGGCGGCAGACGGCGCATCGGGCTTGGAGCCGGCGGACTGCCGTTCAGTTGGCGTGCGATGAGCCGATTGCCGATCAGACTTACGTTTAGCCAATTGCCGGTCGGTAACATGCTGTTTACTTAGTGCATCGTCAGCTGTGTTAGACCTGGCCGGCGGCTTCTTTAAGAAGCCGGCGATTCGCTTCGTGCGGTATGCCTTGACGACTTCCAGCAAAATTCCCGACACGATCAGCGCGATAACCACCGCTACCACGAGGGGTGGGTAGTCATCCCCGTTCCACCAGAAATACACGTACGGGGCTACGAAAGTCACCACGGTGACAACCATGCCAGTTATTCGCACCGGAAGGTTCTTGCCAGTGATTGCTGCCAAGAGACCCCAGGTGTAGGGGATAGCGGTAATCAGATCGATTGCCCACAGCATCAGCAGTGACCCCTGAAACTCGGGCACAAAAGTCACCGGAAGTGCGCGCAGCGCTGAATACACGAGCACAATGAGGTACGCGAAGAAATTGGGGTTGCGCAGGATCCGGGAGACGGCGCTGCGGTGACGGATAGGAACCCCGGCGTCGGATAGCTTCGCGGCGTGAGCTCTGGGGATGCGCAGGGTATCCACCCCGTGCAGACTCGCGCTGATCTCCTCACGTTCGGGACTATGCGGTTTCACGAGCTCCAGGGCGAGCGCGCTCGGTTTGATCGCGAGCGGAACCTGACCGTCACGCTGGGGGCCGACGCGTCTGACTGTGCCGCGACCAAACCGAGCCTGCCAGGCGTTTGCTTGACCGGTCGGAAGCGCCGCGAGCCACACCAAAACCCCGTCCTTTAACGCGGCATATAGCGCGGAGGAAAACTCGCGGAAGCGCTTGAGGGACAGGTCTGGTTGGCTCTCGGGTGGACAGCTTTGACCTCGGGTGCGGCTGGGGGCTTCATCGGTGTCGGACGCTTTAACTGTTTGCCGTAAATCGGAAGGGTTGAGCTCGACCAGCATCGGGCATTCCCGCACATTGCGGGTCGTTAAAGAGGTTAATAGTGGGGTGCCAGCGGCATCGGACAGCGCTCCGGGAGATATTACGAAGCGGTCGACAATGTCGAGATGAGAAAGTGATGGCACACAGGCAAGTTTAGTAACACGCGGGACGTGGACTGTGGACGGCCTGCCCTTGTGGCGATGGCAGATTCTGGCGAGGATGGGTGTATGGCTGACATTACTTTGCGAGGAAAACCGGTGACGACCACGGGATATCTTCCTGAGGTTGGGCACATCGCTCCATCTTTTACCTTGGTAGGTGCGGACCTCGGGGACGTGCGCGACGAGGACTACCGAGGTCAACGTCTCATCCTGAACGTCTTCCCCAGCATTGATACCGGCATCTGCGCCACGAGCGTGCGGAAGTTTAACGAGCTGGCTGCGTCGCTAGAGAACACCGTCGTGATCTGTGTGTCGGCGGATCTTCCGTTCGCGCAGGCTCGGTTCTGCGGCGCTGAAGGCATCGACAACGTCGTGGTTGGATCCACGTTCAGGTCGACCTTCGGTCGCGACTATGGAGTGCAGTTCGCTGACGGTCCGATGGCTGGTTTGTGCTCGCGCGCGGTGGTGGTTCTGGACTCAGATCGCCGGGTGCTGCACGCTGAGCAGGTGCCCGAGATTGGGCAGGAACCGAATTACGACGCAGCTCTGGCCGCGCTGTCTAAGTAGGCGATGCCTGGAGCATGAGGAGCCTGGCGATAAAACCGCCAGGCTCCTCAGCGACCAGATTCCTTACGCGGTGGTGATATCCGCGTGAGCCAGGTTGGAGATGATCCGATTGAACGTGGCCGACGGACGCATCACCGCGGCAACCTTCTCCGGGTCGGGACGGTAGTAGCCGCCGAGGTCCACAGGCTTACCCTGAACTGCGATTAGCTCGGATGAAATCGCATCTTCTTGGCGTGAGAGCTCGTGTGCCACCTGAGCGAAAGCGTCCGCGAGCTGCGGATCCTCAGTCTGTTCTGCGAGTTCACGCGCCCAGAACATCGCTAAATAAAAATGGCTGCCGCGGTTATCGATACCGCCAAGTTTGCGAGATGGCGACTTTCCCTGGTTTAAAAGCGTCTCGGTGGCGCGGTCGAGCGCGTCGGCAATCACCCCAGCGCGGTCATTATCAGTGGTGCGCGCCAAGTGTCGTAAAGACTCCGCAAGGGCGAGGAACTCGCCGAGGCTATCCCAGCGAAGATAATCCTCCTCGATCAACTGCTGCACATGCTTCGGTGCGCTGCCTCCCGCGCCGGTCTCGAACAGGCCGCCACCGTGCATCAGGGGCACGACGGACAGCATCTTGGCGCTGGTCCCCAGTTCCATAATCGGAAAGAGGTCGGTGAGGTAATCGCGCAGCACGTTGCCGGTGACGGAAATGGTGTCCTTGCCGCGTCGGATCCGTTCCAGCGAGAATCGCGTCGCCTCAACGGGGGAGAGGATACGCAGGTCAAGGCCGTCGGTATCCTCCTGTGCAAGATATTCCTCGACCTTGGCGATCAGATTGCGGTCATGGGCGCGTTGCGGGTCGAGCCAGAACACCGCAGGCATCCCGGACAGGCGTGCACGACGAACCGCAAGGGCTACCCAGTCGCGGATCGGCGCGTCTTTAGCCTGGCAGGCTCGCACAATGTCTCCGACCGCGACCTCATGGCTCATCAACATGTCACCGCTGTGAGAGCGAACCTCTACGGTGCCCGCAGATTCCATCACGTGGGTCTTGTCATGGCTGCCGTATTCCTCGGCTTTTTGGGCCATCAACCCGACGTTGGGTACCGTTCCCATCGTGGTCGGGTCGAAAGCGCCGTGAGCCTGACAGTCCTCAATCACAGCTTGGTAGACCCCGGCGTAGGAGGAATCGGGAATGACCGCGAGGGTATCGGCTTCCTCTCCGCTCGGTCCCCACATCTTGCCGCCGTTGCGGATCATCGCGGGCATTGAGGCGTCGACGATGACGTCGGAGGGGACGTGCAGATTCGTGATCCCGCGGTCGGAATTGACCATGGCAAGTCGCGGTCCGTCGGCGAGCTCACGGGTAAAGGCGTCGCGAATTTCGGTGGCGAGTGCCTTGTCGTCGAGTTGGTCGAGCCCGGAAAGAATTCCTCCGAGCCCGTTGTGTGCACTGAGCCCGGCTGCGGCAAGGGCATCCCCGTATTGCTCGAATGTGCGTGGGAAAAATGCGCGGACCACATGGCCGAAAATGACTGGGTCGCTGACCTTCATCATGGTGGCCTTTAAATGCACGGAAAACAGCACATCGTTGGCTTTGGCTGCGGCCACCTGGGTTGCGAGGAATGCATCGAGAGCTGCGGCTCGCATCACCGTAAAGTCAATGATCTCGCCGCTACGTACTGGAATGCTGGAATTCAGCACCGTTTCGGTGCCGTCGTGAGCGATGTGGAGTATCTGGAGGGTGTCATCGTGGTCCATCACGACGGACTGCTCATTGCTGCGGAAATCGTCCGAGCCCATGGTGGCCACCGTGGTTGCCGAATCCTTCGCCCATGGCGCCATGCGGTGCGGATGCTTTCGGGCGTAGTTCTTCACCGCCGCAGGGGCTCTGCGATCAGAGTTGCCTTCGCGCAGCACCGGGTTGACCGCGGAACCTTTCACCGCGTCATAGCGGGCCCGAATCTCACGTTCATCGTCGCACGAGGGTGACTCGGGGTAGTCGGGAAGGTCGTATCCCTGTGCTTGTAATTCAGAGATTGCGGCCCGTAACTGGGGCACGGACGCGGAAATATTGGGAAGCTTAATGATGTTTGCTTCGGGTTTCTGGGCGAGCTGACCGAGCTCGCTCAGGGCATCGCCCACCCGCTGAGCTTCGGGTAGCCGATCGGAGAACGCGGCGAGAATGCGCCCGGCCAGGGAAATGTCCCGGGTCTGAACGTCGATGCCTGCGGCGGTGGCGAAGGCATCTAAAACCGGGAGAAAAGAGGCCGTAGCCAGCATCGGTGCTTCGTCGGTGTGGGTGTAAATGATGCGCGACATACTCGGGGTAGCTCCCTTGGTGCGGGTGTAGCTCGGTTGGCGCCGAACCAATTTATCTTGACATCAAGACTACCTGAGTGTGCGCGGTCTCGCAGCCGGCCCTAAATCACCGATGCGATTGCGCGAGATTAGCTCTTGAAGGAGAGCGAGATTAATCCTCGGGGTAGAGCGAGCGCACCGTATCCGCGTACTTTTCCAACACGATGCCGCGCCGAACCTTCATCGTCGCCGTCATCTCACCGGAATCAATATCGAGCTCATGGGTGAGAATCGCAAAACGCTTCACCGTCTCCCAGCGGGCCAACCTGCTATTAGCGATCGCAACATACTTTTCAATGGAGGCGTGGATCTGGGGCATCTGCGTGAGCTCTTCGTACGAAGCATCAGGATGCCCGTGTCGTTTGCCCCAGGTGAGCAGCGAATTTTGATCCAACGTGAGCAGCGCTGAAATGTACTTGCGGCCCTCACCGACCACCACGGCCTGCGACAGGTACGGGCAGGCCGCCATCAGCGCCGACTCGACTTCGGCAGGAGATACGTACTTGCCGCCAGAGGTCTTAATGAGGTCCTTTTTACGGTCGGTAATCGTCAGCGTGCCGTCATCGGCCAGGGTGCCGATATCACCCGTGTGCAGCCAACCATCCTTCAACACGTCCGCGGTGAGCTCCGGGGCTTTGTAGTATCCGCGCATGATGCCGGGGCCGCGCACGAGAATCTCGCCGTCGTCTGCGATCCGCACGGTGGAACCCGGCGCCACCTTCCCGACGGTGCCAAACTGCGGCTCCCACGGCTTAGAGAAAAAGGTGACCGCGCACGACTCTGTCACACCGTACCCTTCGACCAGCAAAATGTTTGCCGCATGGAACCAGCGCTGGATGCGCGGCGACAGCTTCGCAGAACCCGAAATGAAGTAGCGCAAACGGCCACCCATCATGGATCGCAGCGTAGAAAACACCAGTCGATCCGCAATCTTTTCCTCAAGTCGCAGCATAAACGGGGGACGCCGATGGTGCAGCCGGTAGGGGCTGGTGCGGGCGCCCACGGCGAAGGCCCAATGGGATAGACGGTGCTTAATCCCACCCTTGGGGAACTTCGTAATGACCGCCGCGCGCACCTTCTCAAAGATCCTGGGGACCCCGCACATGGCGGTGGGACGGACCACCTGGAGGTTGTCGAAAATTTTGTCCACGCGGCCGTCAATTGCGGTAACGGCGCCGTGAGACATCGCGATCAGGTTCAGGCATTTGCCGAAAGCATGTGACAGCGGCAGCCACACAAAATGCACGTCGCTTTCATCCAACAGCCCCAAGGTGTGCCAGGCAGCGGCCTGATACAGCCAAGCATCGTGGGTAATCTCGACGCCTTTAGGACGACCAGTCGTGCCGGACGTGTAAATAAGCGTCGCTAAATCGTCGGGCCCGGTGCGGTCAATGCGTTCGCGCACGCAGGACGGATTCTCGGCCAGGTAGGCGCGCCCCTCCTGTTCCAGCTGAGACCACGCAATGACCCGGGGGTCACTTTCCTCCACCGATCCTCTCAGGAGCACGATAGTTTCTAGAGCCGATGACTGACCGCTCGCATCCGCAGACAGCATCCGCTCAAGAATCTCCGGGTTCTCAGCGATAGCGAACCGGGCTTCTGAATGCTCGAGGATGTAGGCGTAATCGTCTTCGCGAGCGTTGGGGTAAATCGTGGTGGTAATACCGCCGATGCAGTTGTTCGCGAAATCGGATACCACCCACTCGATACGCGTTGAGGAAGCGATGGCGAGCCGGTCACCCTGATTGAGACCCTGGGCAATCAAACCGGCAGCCATTGTGTGACACCATCGGCGGAAATCCGCCCAGGTCATCGACTTCCAGTTGTCGTCTTCGTCGGGGAACATCCAGCCGATGGCGTCGGGGGTGGAGTCCGGTTTGTCATCGAGGGCAACGCCAATTGACGGGAATCGTCCCTCGATAATGCGAATTTTCTCGTCGCTCAGCGTGGAGGTATCAAGTGGAACGGGCACGCTTTGGATCCTAGCCGAACAGGACTTTTGCTTCATCCCAACGCGACTTGGGCACCTTCTTCACGTTGTCCAAAGCGTCGGTGAACGGCACGGTCACGATGTCGGTCCCGCGCAGAGCCACCATTTTCCCGAAGTGGTTTTTGTGAGCCAGATCTACCGCCGCCATGCCGAGCCGGGTCGCCAGCACCCGGTCGTACGCGGTCGGTTCGCCGCCGCGCTGAATGTGCCCGAGCACGGTCGACCGCGATTCGATGCCGAGACGCTCTTCGATGATCGGAGCTAGCGTGGTCGCAATACCTCCGAAGCGGGGGCGGCCAAACTCGTCGAGTTCGTAATGGCCAAATTCGTCCCCTGAATCCTTGGGGACGAACCCTTCGGCAACCACAACCAATGGTGCGCGGCCACGATCCCATGCCGACTGGACATATTCACAGATTTGGTCAACGGACAGCGGAAATTCGGGAATGCAGATGACGTGGGCGCCGGCCGCCATCCCGGCGTGCAGGGCGATCCAGCCGACTGATCGCCCCATGACCTCGGCGACCATGCAGCGGTGGTGGGAATCGCCCGTCATCCGCAACCGGTCGAGTGCTTCGGTTGCGACCTCGACCCCGGTGTTAAACCCGAAGGTGTAGTCGGTCGCGTCGAGATCGTTATCAACCGTTTTGGGCACGCCGACCACCGGTACGCCTGCCTCGAAGAGACGATTGGCTGTGTACAGGGTTCCGTCTCCACCGATGGCGATCAGAGCATCAACCTCGTGGCGTTCCATGTTTTTCAGCACCAGTTCAGCGCCGCCAGACCCATCTTTGAAAGGGTTGGAGCGGGACGTGCCGAGGATGGTGCCACCGATCCGTCCGATACCGCGCACACGATGGCGGGGTAACTGGATGAAGTTATCTTCGAGCACGCCGCGCCAGCCATCGCGATAACCGATGAACTCGTTTTCGTAGACCATGGTCCCTTTGAGGACGGCGCCGCGAATCACGGCGTTCAGGCCCGGGCAGTCGCCACCAGAGGTGAGGATGCCGATCTTCATGCTGTTCCCTTTCCGCAGATGGCCAGGCGGGGTGTGCCCTCCATGGTCATGGTGTGGTCAGTGTTCGATGCCGGTCGGGCACAGCGTTGGACCCGTTCCGCAGTGTATCGGTGATCGATAAGGACACCTTGTAGGGTTCAACGCTGCGGCCCAACCGTGCGATGAGGCGTGAGGCCTTAGAGCTCCGGCATTGCGATAGAGCTCGGGTGTTGCCTTAGAGCTCCGGCATCGCGGTAGAGCTCAGGCGTTGCGATGCGCCCGGTAGTACTCGATGAGGGCGGTGGTGGAGGAGTCTTCCCCGTCCAACGCTCCTGGTTCACCGGCAACCGCCGGGGTGAGCTTCTTCGCCAGTTGCTTACCCAGTTCCACGCCCCACTGGTCGAAGGAATTAATGCCCCAGACGGCACCTTCGACGAAGGTGATGTGCTCGTACAGGGCGATCAGCTGTCCCAGGGTCTCAGGGGTGAGCGCAGGGGCCATGATCGAGGTGGTCGGGCGGTCCCCGGAGAACATTCGGGCCGGAACCAGAGAGCCTTCGGTGCCTTCGCTGCGCACTTCCTCCTCAGTTTTGCCAAAGGCTAGCGCTTTGGTCTGAGCGAAGAAGTTCGCAAGGAACAGCTCGTGCACATCCACGCCGTCGTCTTTCAGATCGTGGACGGGGTTGGCGAACGCGATGAAATCGGCCGGGATTAACCGGGTTCCCTGGTGAATCAGCTGATAGAAAGCGTGCTGACCGTTGGTTCCGGGTTCTCCCCAGAACACTTCCCCGGTCTCCGTGACGACAGGAGAGCCATCCCACCGCACGGACTTGCCGTTGGACTCCATCGTGAGCTGCTGAAGATACGCAGGGAAGCGGTGCAGGTACTGGCAGTAGGGCAAAATCGCATGGGTTTCGGCTTCCAGGAAGTTCACGTTCCACACGTTCAGCATGCCCATGAGCAGGGGAACGTTAGTCTCAGCCGGAGCGGTGCGGAAGTGCTCATCCATGGCGTGGAACCCGGCGAGTAGCCGAGCGAACACCTCGGGTCCAAAGACAGTTGCGAGCACGGTTCCAATGGCCGAATCCACCGAATAGCGGCCACCGACCCAGTTCCAGAAACCGAACGTGTTGCGCGGGTCGATGCCGAACTCTTCGACTTTGTCGAGCGCTGTCGAGACGGCGACAAAGTGCTTCGCGACGGCCAGACGGGATGTGTCGTCGGCGAGGTCATCCTGCGCCGTAGTGAGCACGCCGCGCTCGCGCAGTGCATCAAGCAGCCATGCCCGTACCAGGCGGGCATTGGTTAAGGTCTCCAGGGTGGTGAAGGTCTTGGATGCGACGATCACCAGGGTGGTTTCGGGGTCGAGGTCACGCACTGTTTCCCCGACGTCGGTCGGATCGATATTGGAGATGAAGCGCGCGCTGAGCCCCTCTTGAGCGTAGGGACGAAGTGCTTCGTACACCATGACTGGCCCGAGATCAGAGCCGCCGATACCGATGTTGACCACTGTTTCAATGCGTTTGCCGGTGATACCGGTCCATTCGCCGGAGCGCACCTTAATGGCAAACTCGTAGACGCGGTTCAGGGTGGCGTGCACATCCTCATCGACGTTCTGGCCATCCACTGTGAGCGGATCAGTGGCCTTTGCTGGACGCCGCAAAGCGGTGTGTAAAACTGCTCGGTCTTCAGTGGTATTGATGTGGGCGCCAGCGAACATTGCGTCCCGGCGTTCGAGGACACCTGTGTCTTCGGCAAGACGCAGTAACAGTGCTACGGTCTCGTCGGTGATCAGATTCTTCGACAGGTCCACGTGTAAATCAGCGGCGTCGAAGGTGAGGCGGGCGGCACGCTCGGGGTCGGCCGCGAACCATTCGCGCAAGCTACCGTCGAGATTTTCATCGTGCTCTTCGAGAGCGGCCCAGGCCGGAGTGGAGGTGGGGTCAACCGGGGATGCGGCGGGATCGTACGAGCTGGAAGAAGTGGTGTCGGTCATGCATTCATTGTGCCCTGGCAGTTCGAGGATGTGCTGAGCAGGTATCAGGAGGTCAGGTCCCATCCCGTGTGAGCAGGCACGTTGCAGGTAGGGTGCACGGCTAGCTGCGAAGGGGAAGACAGCCCGATGAGTGTGGAAAACGTCGGTGGTGGGGGCCTGTCCGCTTCTAGGTGAGCACAACCACAGGAAAGAACCGCTATATCTCACAAATTTTTTGAGAAAAGAGAACGGATTCCAAATTGTTACCGAAAAAATTGCGGGCATTGAGCATCTAGATGTCACACTCTTGGGTAACCCTGCGTATACCGGTGGGAAACATGCCCGCCTGGCACTGACGCGGGCCTCCTCATCCACAACTTTAAGGGGCGGACATATGGCATTGTCACGGCGGAAACTCATGGTGGGCGCGATTGCTGCGCCTGGACTCGCTTTTACTCTTGCAGCCTGTGGCACATCCACAAGCAGCGATAGCGGTGTCGTTCTCGCCAACGGCACCGAACCAGAGAATCCTCTGGTTCCCACCAACACCAACGAGGTGGGCGGCGGTCGCGTGGTCACGAGCGTCTTTGCCGGTCTTGTGTATTACGACGACAAAGGCAAGGTGCACAGCGATGTGGCCGAGTCCATCGAGTCGCAGGACAAGCAGACCTGGACGATCAAGGCGAAGAAGGATCAGGTCTTCAGCGATGGCTCCCCGGTCACCGCTAAGTCCTTCGTTGATGCCTGGAACTTTGGGGCGCTATCAACTAATGCCCAGAAGTCCTCCAGCCACTTCGACCCGATCGAAGGTTTCGAGGCGGTCGCCCCAGCTGAGGGTGATCCCACTGCCAAAGAAATGTCAGGGCTGAAGGTTGTCGATGACCACACCTTCACCGTCAAGCTGGTTTCCCCGCAGTCCGACTTCCCCAAACGACTTGGTTACACCGCTTATTCGCCAATGCCCGAATCGGCCTTTAAGGATATGAAGGCGTACGGCGAAAAGCCGGTAGGTAACGGCCCGTATGTCGTGGAAACCTGGGACCACCAAAAGCAGATTGTGTTGGTTCCCAATGAGAAGTACAACGGTCCGCGTAAGCCGAAGAACAAGGGCCTCACCTTTGTGTTCTATTCCGATCCGGAGACCATGTACAACGACCTTCAGTCCGGCGGCGTAGATGTGGTGGATCAGATTCCCAACAGCCAACTGGCCACGTTCAAGCAGGATCTCGGCGACCGTGCGGTCAACGATCCGGGTTCTTTGTTCCAGTCGTTCACCGTCGCTCAGAACGATCCAAACTTCAGCGGTGAGGCCGGTAAACTTCGCCGAAAAGCGCTGTCCATGGCGATTAACCGCGAAGAAATCTGCACCAAGCTGTTCCACAACACTCGCACCCCGGCCACCGACTTCGTTCCGCCGACCATTGAGGGCGGTGGAAGCACAGATATCCCCGGTCGCGAAGTCCTGACCTACGACAAGGCCAAAGCGCAGGACCTGTGGAAGCAGGCCGAGGCGATTCAGCCGTTCAAGGCTCCGTTCACCCTCGCCTACAACGCGGACGGTCCGCACAAAGACTGGGTCGAGGCAGTGTGCAATTCGATTAAGAACACCCTCGGCATTGATGCACAGCCCAAGCCGTACCCCGCGTTCGGTGAGTTCCGCAAGCAGATCACAGAACGGAAGATGACCGGCGGCTACCGGACCGGTTGGCAGGCCGACTACCCGTCGATCTACAACTTCCTGGCCCCGCTGTACTCCACCGCAGCAGCCGATGGGCGCGGAAGCAACGACGGCGATTACAAGAACCCCGAGTTCGACAAACTCATCGGCGAGGGGCTCGCCGCCACCGACGATAAGACAGCCATGGAGAAGTTCCGCGCCGCCGAAACGGTGCTGTTCGAGGACCTCCCGGCGATTCCCCTGTGGTACCAGAACTCTCTCGGCGGGTACTCCACCGCGGTGAAAGATGTTCGCTTCGGCTGGGACACCGTGCCGATTTACCAGGACGTCGCCAAGTAACTATCCGAACAGCGGTAAAGCTCTCGCGCTCGTGAAGAGCGTATGCGCGGCGGCGGGGCGCCTTTGACGTGCCCCCTTGCACGAGTTTGGGACGGTAACGTCCGGATCTGATCTCGACCGGGGCCGCCCCGCCGCTGCGCTAGAGAGCTTTCTCGCCCGTTTCCTATGCCACCGGGAGGCACGACGTGGTCTGGTACATCATCCGCCGCATCCTCCAGATGATCCCCGTTTTCCTCGGGGCTACCTTCATCATCTATGTCATGGTCTTCGCCGTTCAGGGAGACCCCGTCGCTGCGCTCGGCGGCGACAAATCTCTGTCACCTGCTATTCAGGCGCAAATCAGACAGCAATACAACCTCGATAAACCGTTCCTCGTGCAGTGGTTGCTGTACATCGGGAACGTTCTACAAGGCGACTTTGGGATGACGTTCTCCGGGCGTCCCATCATCGATGACATCGCACGAGCATTCCCCACCACTGTTCGGCTCGCAATCATCGCGGTCGTCATCGAGACTATTTTTGGGGTTACCGCAGGCGTGATCGCAGGACTGCGCAAAGGCACTTGGATCGACACCACGCTGCTAATGGTGTCCCTGCTGGTAATCGCGGTCCCTACCTTCGTCATCGGTTTCGTGGCCCAATTCTTCCTCGGCGTGAAGCTCGGGGTAGTGCCGATCAATGTCGGACGCGACCCCTCCTTTATGAACCTGCTGCTGCCCGGGTTCGTACTGGGTGCGGTGTCGTTCGCCTACGTGCTGCGGCTGACCCGCACCTCCATCGCTGAAACCGTGACCGCCGACCACGTGCGCACCGCCACCGCGAAAGGCCTAGGCCGCGGGGCCGTCGTATCCCGCCATATTCTGCGTAACTCCCTGATCCCGGTCGTCACCTTCGTCGGCGCCGACCTCGGGGCACTGATGGGCGGAGCGATCGTGACCGAAGGCATCTTCAATATCAACGGCATCGGATCAGAACTGTTCCACGCCATCGGTCACGGAGAGGCACCCAAGGTGGTCTCCATTGTGACGATGCTGGTCATCGTGTTCTTGATCGCCAACTTGATCGTGGACCTGCTCTACGCCGTGCTCGACCCGAGGATCCGCTATGCACACTGACACCGCACAGCCCCTATCCGGGGGAGCCCGGTCTGCACGCCCGGGACAAGAACACCGGGTTGCCCCGCTGGAGGAAACTCCGCTGCAGGCCGTCGACGCTGTCGATACCTCCGGCACCCCGCGCTCCATGTGGGGCGAAGCAGCTCACAACCTCGTGCGCAACCCGGTGTTTATCGTCTCCGCGCTGCTGATTCTTTTCCTGCTCGTGGTGGCGATTATCCCGCAGCTGTTCACATCAGCCGACCCGAACTTCGGGGATCTCGCCCGGGCCAACCAAAAACCCGGCGGTGAGCATCTGTTCGGAACCGACCGGCAAGGGTACGACGTCTATGCTCGCGTCATTTACGGAACCCGCACGTCCGTGATGGTCGGCTTTTTGACGATGCTGCTGTCCACGCTGATCGGCGGCGTGATGGGTGCGGTATCCGGGTATGTTGGCGGCTGGTTCGATGAGCTGCTCTCCCGGGTGACCGATATCTTCTTCGCGATCCCGCTGATTCTCGGCGCCATCGTGATTGCGCAGCGATTCCAAAACAACACGACAGTGTGGACCGTCATCCTGGTGCTCAGCATTTTCGGATGGACCAGCGTTGCCCGTATTATGCGCGGCGCCGTGATCTCCACCAAGAGCCAGGACTTCGTGGTGGCCTCCCGTGCGCTCGGGGCCGGTCCCGTCACCAATTTGCTCAAGCATGTGGTGCCCAATGCGATTGCTCCGGTGATTGTGACCGCCACCGTGAACCTCGGGGTATTCATCGTGGCTGAAGCCACCCTGTCATTCCTCGGCGTCGGTCTGCCCCGCAGTGACGTGTCCTGGGGCGGAGATATCTCGAACGCGCGGGAAGCCCTGCGCACGAATCCGATGATCCTGTTCTATCCGTCGCTAGCGCTCGCGGTGACCGTATTGGCCTTCATCATGCTCGGTGATGCCGTCCGCGATGCGCTTGACCCGAAGGCGAGGAAGCGATGAGCCCCCTCGACACCTCCGTTGTGTCCGACCAGTCCCCAGACCAGAGCCCTACCCCCAGCTCTGAACACACCCCAGATCAGACTGGCGAGCACGCCCCCGCCGACCAGGACGGCACCACAGCGCCCCTGCTCGAGTTGCGGGACGTGCACATCACCTTCACCACCTCGACCGGGCCGGTTGACGCCGTGCGCGGCGTGGACCTCACCCTGTACCCGGGTCAGACCGTCGCAATCGTCGGGGAATCCGGGTCGGGTAAATCCACCACCGCCATGTCTATCGCCAGGCTTCTGCCCGACAACGGCAAAGTCACCGGCGGCAGCATCCTGTTTGACGGTAAAGAGCTGGTCGGCGCGAAAGACAAGGACATCCAGCTGCTGCGCGGGCGGGACATCGGTCTTGTGCCGCAGGACCCGATGAGCAACCTGAACCCGATGTGGAAAGTCGGATTCCAGATTAAAGAAGCGCTCGTCGCTAACGGGATAGCCAAAGGGGCTGACGCGGATACACGCGTGGTGGAGCTGCTGGAAGAAGCCGGTCTAAGCGATGCTAAGCGTCGGGCTAACCAGTATCCGCATGAGTTCTCCGGCGGTATGCGCCAGCGCGCGCTGATCGCGATGGGCCTGGCTGCTCGACCGAAACTGCTGATCGCCGACGAACCCACCTCGGCGCTGGATGTGACGGTGCAGCGCACCATTTTGGACCATCTGGAAACTCTGACCGCCCAGCTCGGAACGTCCGTGCTGCTTATTACCCACGACCTGGGCTTGGCCGCTGAACGTGCCCAGCACTTGGTGGTGATGTACAAGGGGCGGGTAGTCGAATCCGGGCCTGCCCTGGACATCCTTCAAAGCCCTGAACACCCGTACACCAAACGGCTGATAGCAGCCGCGCCATCTTTGGCTTCGCGTCGTCTGGTCTCGGCGAAGAACCGAGCGAGCATCGTGGCGGAAGCCAAAGCGCATGCCGCCGAGCATTTTGCACCCGACACCGCTGGTGAAGGAACGGGACCTGCTGCGGATGACGAGGTGATCCGGGTTGAGAACGTGTCGAAAGTTTTCCGTCTACGCGGGTCTGTCCCGTGGAAGTCCACGCCGTTTACCGCGGTGGACGACGTCTCGCTGACCCTTCGCCGGGGTACCACCACCGCAATTGTGGGGGAGTCCGGATCCGGGAAATCCACGCTGGCACAGATGGTGCTCAAACTGTTAGAACCCACCTCGGGGCGGATCTTCTTTGAGGGCCGCGATATTTCCAAGGTCAAGGGTCGCGAAGAGATGGATCTGCGGCGCAAAGTGCAGCCAATCTTCCAAAACCCATACGGGACCCTGGACCCAATGTATTCCATTTTCCGCACCATTGAGGAACCTTTGCGGCTACACCGGATCGGCAACGCTAAAACCCGGGAAGCGAAGGTACGCGACCTGCTGGACAAAGTGGGCTTGCCCGCGTCCATGCTGCGCCGCTACCCCAATGAGCTGTCGGGTGGGCAGCGCCAGCGCATCGCCATTGCCCGCGCGCTCGCCTTGGATCCGGAAGTGGTTGTCTGTGACGAAGCGGTGTCAGCACTCGACGTGTTGGTGCAAGCCCAGGTTTTGGAGCTTCTCAATGACCTCCAAGCTGAACTCGGGTTGTCGTACCTCTTCATCACCCACGATCTCGCCGTGGTGCGCCAGATCGCCGATGAAGCGGTGGTGATGGAAAAGGGCAAGGTGGTCGAGCAGGACACCACCGACCGGGTCTTCCACCATCCTCGGGAGGACTACACTCGGCAGCTGCTGGCCGCTATTCCCGGCGGGTCTATTCCGCTGGCTGGGGCCGAAGAGATTCACGTCGAGGGCTAAAAACCTCGACGGTTGGGAAGATCAACGGCTGAGCACGTCGACAGCTGAACAGCTCCGCAGCGCAGCACGTCCGCGGTGCAGCACGATGACAGCCAGCCCTACCCCGGGGAGTATCCGGAGACGTAGTTCGGATACTCCCCGGGATGGCACTCCCCGGTATCCAGATGTGATCAGGTAAACCCAAATCGCGCTCGCTCAGCTGCCACCAGCAACGAGCGAGTCAGACGTGACCAGGCAGACCACCTGATACTCACCGCACTGAGGCCGCGCGGGGTACGATGACAAAGCGGTGGGCACCGCTTTGTTGTGGCGGCGTCGCACCACCGTCCACAGCACCCCGAGTCTCACAGAGCGGATTCCCATGCCCTTGCGTCACCGCACCGATCTGCGCAACGTCGCGATCGTCGCCCACGTCGACCACGGTAAAACCACCCTTGTCGACGCCATGCTTACCCAGGGTGGAGCGTTCCACGATCATGACCACCATGAGGAACGCGCGATGGACTCGGGCGAGCTAGAACGCGAAAAGGGCATCACCATCCTCGCGAAGAACACCGCGATTCTTTATAACGGTCCGTCGGCGGATGCCGTGGGCGAAACCAACGGCATCACAATCAACGTGATTGACACCCCCGGACACGCCGACTTCGGCGGCGAGGTGGAACGCGGTCTGTCCATGGTGGACGGCGTAGTGTTGCTCGTTGACGCCTCCGAAGGGCCGCTGCCGCAGACTCGTTTCGTGCTGCGCAAGGCACTCGCGGCTAAGCTCCCGGTGATTCTCGTAGTCAACAAGGTAGACCGACCGGATTCACGGATCGACGCAGTGGTGCACGAAAGCACCGATCTGCTGCTCGGGCTCGCCTCTGACCTCGCCGACGAAGTGCCCGATCTCGATATTGACGCTGTGTTGGATGTGCCGGTGGTTTACGCCTCCGCCAAAGCCGGGCGCGCAAGCCTCACCCAGCCAGGCGACGGACAGCTGCCCGACGAGGACACGGTCGAGGCACTGTTCAAAACCATTATTGAGAAGATCCCCGCCCCCGCCTACGACGATGAGATGCCGTTACAAGCGCATGTCACCAACCTGGATGCGTCGCCGTTCCTCGGGCGTCTGGCACTGTTGCGGATTTTCAACGGCACCCTGCGCAAGGGGCAGACGGTTGCCTGGGCCCGCCATGACGGTTCATTAAGCAGTGTGAAGATCACCGAGCTGCTGGAAACCAGGGGTTTGGAACGGGTCCCGATGGAGCAGGCGAAGCCCGGCGATATCGTGGCTGTGGCCGGTATCTCCGACATCATGATCGGTGAAACCCTGACCGACCTTGACGACCCCAGACCGTTGCCGCTAATCACCGTGGATGATCCCGCGATCTCTATGACCATCGGCATCAACACCTCCCCGCTGGCGGGCCGGGTCAAGGGCGCGAAGGTGACCGCCCGCCAGGTTAAGGACCGCCTGGATCGCGAACTGGTCGGCAACGTGTCGTTGCGAGTCCTGCCCACCGACCGCCCCGATGCCTGGGAGGTCCAGGGGCGCGGAGAATTGGCGCTGGCAATTCTGGTTGAACAGATGCGCCGCGAAGGCTTTGAACTGACCGTGGGTAAGCCGCAGGTGCTCACCAAGGACATCGACGGCAAGATCTGCGAACCCGTCGAACGCATGACCATTGACGTGCCCGAAGAATATCTGGGTACGGTCACTCAGCTGATGGCCTCCCGCAAGGGCCGCATGGAAACGATGAGTAACCACGGCAGCGGCTGGGTGCGCATGGAATTCACGGTGCCGTCGCGCGGTCTGATCGGATTCCGCACAAAGTTCCTCACCGACACCCGGGGAACCGGTATCGCTTCGTCCATTGCTGAAGGCTATGAGCCGTGGCTGGGCGACATCGAATTCCGTTCCACCGGTTCGCTGGTTGCTGACCGGGCCGGTTCTGTCACCCCGTACGCCATGATTAACCTGCAAGAACGCGGATCTTTCTTCGTGGAACCCACCAGTGAGGTGTACGAAGGTCAGGTCGTGGGTGAAAACTCTCGCAACGAAGACATGGACGTCAACATCACCAAAGAAAAGAAACTGACGAACATGCGCTCGTCCACGGCCGACGCATTCGAGAATCTGGTGCCCCCGCGCAAACTCACCCTTGAAGAGTCCCTTGAATTTGCTGCTGAGGACGAATGCTGTGAGGTCACGCCGGAGTCGGTGCGGATTCGCAAGGTCGTCTTGGATGCTCAAGAGCGCGCCAAGCTGCGGTCACGGAAGAAGACCAACGCGCGATGACCGCCCCGCAGGCACCCCTGGACCGTCAAAGGCTCAGTAACTCCAGCCCGAACCTGGGAGAGAGTGAGCGGCGGGTGTCGCTGCTCGCCCAGGTGGTGCTGGGGGCGGTGACCGGCGCACTGTCGGTCACCTTCATGGTGCTTATCCACCGATCCAGCGTTGATATCCTGGGGGTGACGATTCCCCTCGGTCTGATTATCGGGGCAGTGTTCCAGCTGTTCACGGCGCTATTTCTGGGGATGGCCACCGGGCATAAGCTGCCGCTGGTTGTGCACGGTGTGGTCTGGGGGCTGCTGTTCATGCCGTTCAGTGGCCCGGGCCTGGGTGGCGGGGTTTTGATCCCGGCGTCGATTCAGGATGTCTTCCAATGGCAGGCCATCGCGGTGCAGGTCTTGGGCCTCGGTATTCCCTTTGGCGCGGCTGCACTCATGTGGGTGCGTGCGATCCACCGGATACAAAGACAGCGCCGAGCAGATCGGTCGGGCCGCGGTCGTTAAGCTCTTGCGGGCCGACGGGCAGGCGGCGGAGGAACTTCCTTATATGCTGCGATATCCCGTCGAGGAATGACGGCTGCGCCGCGTTTGGTCATCACGGTGACGGTATTGGCTGTGGTCTCAGCGATATATCCGAGGGCGTCGGTATGGCCGACCCCGTGAACCGCTCTATCAATCCGGTACCGGATAGTCACCCTGATGCCGACCTGTAGTACTTCGTTGGCCCTGGCGTCGTTTCTATGTGGTTCGGAGTTCTCAGACGAGGGTCGCCTCCGATGCGCATCCGGATCAATATCGGTGTTCAGTGCCGTCGCCAAGATGCGATGGTCCTGTGAGGAGTCGGTGTCAGTCGCGTCACGACCGCGTGCTGCATCGTGTTCAGAGCTACCCATAGGGGCGATAATAGGTGAGCCCTACGGCCCCGGGTCTTAAGGCGAGCCCATTCGGTTCTCCGCCCGCCGCCACCACCACCACCGTATGGATCGGAAGGATGGATCCGTGACCTACGTGATCGCTCTGCCCTGTGTGGACGTCAAGGATCGTGCTTGCGTAGATGAATGTCCTGTGGACTGCATCTACGAAGGCAACCGGACGCTGTACATTCAGCCGGACGAGTGCGTTGACTGCGGAGCCTGTGAACCGGTGTGCCCAGTCGAGGCGATCTACTATGAAGATGACCTGCCCGACCAGTGGAGCGATTACTACAAAGCCAATGTCGAGTTCTTTGACGACCTGGGTGCTCCCGGCGGTGCCGCGAAAATGGGTGTCATCGACAAGGACCACCCGCTGATCGAGGCCCTTCCTCCGCAAGGTGAAGCGGCGCATTAAACGCGGTGCCGCGGTTTATTAGTGATATCCAGACTTGGCTTGTCATACGGGCGTCGTAGTCTGACGCTATGAATTCGCTCGCTGCACGCCTGCCAGATTTTCCGTGGGACAGCCTCGCGCCTCATCGCGAGCGCGCCCTCGCCCATCCGGGCGGCATTGTCGACCTCTCCGTGGGGACCCCGGTAGATTCGGTGCCGCCTTCACTCCAGGAGGCGCTGGCGGCAGCAGCAGACGCCCACGGCTATCCGACGACCATTGGAACGGTGGCCTTGCGCGACGCGCTGGTGCGGTTCGCGATCCGCGAGCGTCAGGCCCCCAGCTCATGCAGTCATGACCATGTGCTGCCGACGATTGGCTCCAAGGAACTGGTGGCACACCTGCCGTTCCAGCTCGGTGTGGGGCCAGGAGACGTGGTGGCCTTCCCGCACATCGCCTACCCCACGTATGACATTGGGGCTCGGCTCGCTCGCGCGGACGCCGCACCGGTGGATATTGCCCGGCTCGCGCGGGAAGGCGACGCCGCATTTGAGCACCCCGATATTGCCTCTCGGGTGAGGTTGCTTTGGCTGAACTCTCCGTCAAACCCGACCGGTGAGGTGCTGGATATACACCAGCTTCGGGCACTGGTGGCCTGGGCTAAGCAGCGCAATGTTGTGATTGCCTCCGACGAGTGCTACGCCCTGCTGACCTGGGACGTTGATGAGGCGCCGTCCATTTTGGATCCTCGGGTCCATGACGGTGACCTCAGCGGTTTGTTGTGCGTGTACTCACTGTCCAAGCAATCGAACCTGGCTGGCTACCGCGCCGCGTTTACCGCCGGGGATCCCGCCCTGATCGCACAGCTGAGGCTGATCCGTAAACAGTCCGGGATGATGCTTCCGGGGCCGATACAGGCTGCGATGGCCGTTGCGCTGGACGACCAGGACACAGTGCGGCAGCAGCGCGAGATCTATTGCGAACGTCGGCAGATATTGCGCGGTGCTCTGATCGATGCCGGTGCCCGGATCGAAGGCTCACAAGCGGGCTTATATCTGTGGACGACATTCGATGAACCCGCTATGACCACCGTGGAACGACTGGCTGAGCACGGTATTTTGTGTGCCCCCGGCACGTTTTACGGCGAGGCCGGCGAGAAGTTTGTGCGGATCGCGATGACCGTTTCACTCGACCGTGTGAAGCTGGCAGCGGATCGTCTCCGTGAGGCATATGTGGGGCCGGCCCGGATCTAAGGGGGACGGGCCGAGCCTAAGGGAGTCGGGCCGGCCTTGGCCGATGAACTCGGCGCGTTGGCTGAGAGCATTGGCTTGTTGGCTGGGAGTGCTCGCCTGTTGGATGAGGTGGCGGGCACTGCCGACTCAGAAGCGTGGTGCTGCCGGATGAGACGCAGCGCGGCCCTGTCCGAGGCGCGCTGGCGCATCGAACAGCGAAAATCGAGTAGGGTAGAGAAAAATTCCTTGAGGTAAAGATAGTTTAGAAAGGCTAAAACCCGGCCCCTGATCGTCCCCGTCGACGCGGCGTGCTCGCATGAACAGACCGTCACGGGTAACAGAACAGGCCCGCTTTTCGGGCACCTTACGCTTCGATGAACGTAAAGCCAGTCCTGCATACAGGGCATTGTCGAGGACTGGATGCGGCGTCACGGTGCACACCGTCGACTCCGATGCGATGTCATGACTGGAGGATTCACAATGTCAAAGAAGACCCCTGCTCGTTCCCAGATCACGCTGAACGAAACGACCCTGGACCTCGACGTCGTGGAGGCTGTGGAAGGTAACCCCGGCCTATCCGTGGGACCGTTGCGCGCCCAAACTGGGCACGTCACCTATGACCCAGGTTTTATGAACACGGCGATGACAAAATCGGCGATCAGCTATATCGACGGTGACGCCGGAGTTTTGCGCTACCGCGGGTATCCGATTGAACAGCTCGCTGAACACTCGACCTACCTCGAAGTCGCCTATCTACTCATCCACGGCGAACTACCCACCCGAGGCCAGCTCGACCGCTTCACAAGCTCAGTTGAACGCAGGACCCTGCTCGATGAACGGTTTAAACACCTGTTCGATGGTTTCCCCCGCGATGCCCACCCGATGGCTGTTTTACAGGCCGGAGTCTCGGCCCTGTCGACCTTCTACCAGGACAGCCTCGATCCGTTCGATGACGAGCAGGTCAGGATCTCCACCGCCCGTCTGCTAGCAAAGCTGCCGACCATGGCTGCCTATGCGCTGCGGGTCTCGAGGGGGCACGCCTTGATGTACCCGGACAACCGGTTGTCTCTCATCGAGAACTTCCTGCGTCTAACCTTCGGTTTCCCTGCCGAACAGTACATCGCCGACCCGGTCATTGTCCGAGCCATGGAGCAGCTGTTTATCCTGCACGCCGATCACGAACAAAACTGCTCAGCCTCGGCTGTGCGGCTGGTGGGATCCGCTCAGGCCAACCTCTTCACCTCCATTTCCGCCGGGATTGGCGCGCTGTCGGGCCCCTCCCACGGTGGCGCAAACGCTGCGGTGATGGAGATGCTGAATGAAATCCGAGACTCCGGCGGGGACGTCGACCGGTTTATGACCAGGGTGAAAAACCGGGAAGATGGCGTGCGTCTGATGGGCTTTGGCCATCGGGTGTACAAGAATTACGACCCGCGCGCCCGGATCGTGAAGAAGATTGCCGACCTGGTTCTCGACCGTTTAGGGATTCAGGACGAACGTCTAGATATGGCGATGAGGCTGGAAGAAATCGCGCTCAATGACGACTACTTCGTGGAGCGGCGCCTGTACCCGAACGTCGATTTCTACACCGGCATCATCTATAAAGCACTCGGGTTCCCCACGCATATGTTCACCGTGCTATTCGCGATTGGTCGCCTGCCCGGATGGATCGCGCAATGGACCGAGATGATTCACGACCCGGAAACCAAGATCGGGCGCCCTCGCCAGATCTACACCGGCCGCCCTGAACGCGTCTACGTTCCAATGAATGAGCGCACCGGCACGTCGGAGCTGCGCTTAGCTGATCTGGCTCGGGAACTAGAGAAGGAAAACCGCAGCAATAAATAGCCCTAGCTACCCTCACCCGCGAATAGCACCACGACACGGTCAGGGCGGGCGGTGGCTTTCGTAGCCCAGGTGGCATCCTGAGAAGATCGGTTCCACACCCGATGCTGGTATGCCACCAGGGTGACGTGGTAATTGGCGGCTTCAGCCACCGCCCAGTTCGCGAGCGCCCATCCAAGACGTTGATCATGTCCCGGGTCAATGACCAGGGCCGTTGCGCCGCTACCCGTGGGAACTGGCACCGAGTCGGTGGCGAACACCTCTGAGGCTGCGGCGAGATTCGTCCGGACTGAGGTGCCAAGCCGCCGCGGGAACTGGCGCTGAACTTCTTTCTCCAAGGCTCGAGGGTCCGACGGCCCGGATGCCGGTGCCAGGTCGCAGGTCAGTTCTGGTCCGGACTCGCCGGTGAGAGCGGACGCAAAGAGCCGACCTTCCACTTCGTGATCTGCGTAGGCATCGGGGAATGCAGAGCGCTGCACCTTCTGGGCGGCCACCGTGATCGGCATGGACTCGTATCCCTTGATCTTCACCAAGCCGTCGTAAAACTTATTGGTGGAATAAATCGGGTCCAGAATCTGCTGCGGGGTACCCCAACCTTGCGAGGGGCGTTGTTGAAACAGGCCTAACGAGTCGCGGTCGCCGTGCTCAATATTGCGCAGCTGAGACTCCTGATAGGCCGTGGCTAAGGCGATGGTCCCGGCACGTGGCGGAAGATTGCGGTCCACGCCGGTGGCGACGATCAATGCCGCGTTGGAGGTCTGCTCAGTGTCATACGAATGGGAGGTTCCCAAACCGCGGGCCATGCAACGACCCGAGCGGATGCCGCTGTCGAATCTGGTTAACGCTGCCCAGGTGCCAAGTCCAACCAACACCAGCACCAGTGCAAAACAACTGATGGTGAGGCACGGTCCACCTCGTCGCCGTCGAGATCCGGAGCCTGAGCCAGAACCTTTCTGCCGACTCGCGGCGGACTGCGATCCTGCTGAACGTTGCCGCCGGGGCGCACCCGATCCGCGCACTGCACGAGGGCGGTGCGCGGACCTGTTCTGGGGTGCGCTCGGCGTCATGCTAGTTCGCGTGTAGGTCTGCGTTGAGCGAGACCGTTTGGCCGGAACGCGGAACAACTTCCACCGCCCCGGTCAGGGAATTGCGCCGGAACAGCAGGTTCGAGACCCCGGACAGTTCGCGTGCCTTAACGGTCCGGGCTTCACCCGTGCCCTTGGCATCGGACAGGATGCGCACTTTGGTTCCGGCGGTGACGTACAGGCCGGCCTCGACCACGCAGTCATCGCCGAGCGCAATTCCGATGCCGGCTTCAGCACCAACCAGGGACCGCTTGCCCACTCGTACCCGTTCAGTGCCGCCGCCGGAAAGCGTGCCCATGGTGGAGGCGCCACCGCCAATATCGGCCCCGTCTTCCACCACAACACCCTGCGAAATACGCCCTTCCACCATTGAGGTGCCTAGGGTTCCGGCGTTGAAGTTGACGAATCCTTCGTGCATGACGGTCGTGCCCTCGGCCAGATGAGCGCCCAGCCGTACTCGGTCGGCATCCCCGATCCGCACCCCGCTCGGAATGACGTAGTCCACCATGCGGGGGAATTTGTCCACGCTATACACGGTGGGGGTGCGTCCGGCCGCTTTCAGGGCGAGCCGGGTGCGCTCAAAATCAACGGGTGAACAGGGCCCTTCAGAGGTCCACACCACGTTGGCGAGTGTGCCAAACAGGCCGTCAAGATTTAGGGAATTTGGTTGCACCAATCGGTGGGAAAGCAAATGCAGTCGAAGGTATGCGTCCGCGGCATCTTTCGGGGGATCTTGTAGCGTGATCCGCGTCAGGGCAACCTCACGGCGCACACTGCGGGGGGCATCCTCATCGGCGCAGGCTTCAAGGTCGGCATACTGATCGGCATGGTGCGGAGTCTTAGGGCCGTCGCCAAGCTGAGGTGACGGATACCAAACGTCCAGGATGACGCCGTCGGTGGTCACGGTGGCCAGGCCCAGGCCCCAGGCGGTTTCAGGGGATGAAGTCATGGCAGCAGTGTAGAGGTGCGCGGGCAGGCGCCCCAGGATGCGGCACAATCGGGGTATGGCTCCACCCTCCGCGCACCAAAACTCCGCCTCCGAGTCCACATCCGCCGACTCCGCACTCTCCAAGCCCGTACTTTCCGAGTCTCCGCTGGCCAGCACCTCGCCTACCAGCCGTCGGTCCGCCGGTGCTGCATCTCCTGCCACGTTGCTCGTGGGCGCCAAACCAGCACCCGTTCTCGATCCGGCGGGTGACGTCGTGGATGTCACCCGGGACATTGTCAACATCGAATCGGTGTCGGGGAATGAAGGCCGGCTGGCGGATGCTGTTGAGGCAGTGTTGCGGTCCGCCGCGCACCTGCGCGTTGAACGTGACGGCGACACCGTGGTCGCTCGAACAAACCTTGGGCGGCCAACTCGGGTTGTGATCGCTGGGCACTTGGACACTGTGCCGCTGGCAGATAATCTCCCCGCCACATTTCGCACCCGTGACGGCATCGACGAACTAGTCGGACGCGGCACCGTGGATATGAAAGGGGGAGTGGCCTCGCAGCTTAAAGCCGCAGCACAGGTTCATTCTCCGGTGCACGACGTCACCTGGATTTTTTACGATCATGAAGAGGTAGCGGCGGAAGATAACGCGCTCACTCGCATCGCTGCCACCCGCCCCGAGCTGCTCGCAGGGGACTTCGCCATTTTGGGTGAGCCCACTGCCGGTGCAGTCGAGGGGGGCTGCAAAGGCACCATGCGGTGCGATATCCGAACTCGTGGGGTTGCCGCCCACTCGGCGCGCGATTGGGTGGGACACAACGCCATCCATGATCTCGCGCCAGTTCTGACCCGGCTCGCTTCATATACGGCTCGGGAGGTGACCATCGACGGGTTGGTCTACCGGGAGTGCTTGAATGCAGTGCGCATTAGCGGGGGTATCGCGGGCAACGTGATTCCCGACGGGGCTTGCGTGACCGTGAACTATCGCTTCGCACCGGACCGCGATGTCGCCGCGGCTGAAGCCCATATCCGGGAGGTACTGGCCGGGCTGGATGTCGAGATCACGGTCACGGACTCCGCTCCGGGCGCGCTGCCGGGGCTGTCACACCCGGTAGCGCAGGAATTCGTGACCGCGCTCGGGCCCGACGCGATGGTGCGCGCAAAACAGGGGTGGACGGATGTGGCTCGGTTCAGTGCACTGGGTGTTCCCGCGATCAATTTCGGGCCAGGGGATCCTTTGCTCGCGCACACCGACGATGAACATGTGCCGCTCAGCCAGTTGCGTGAGTGCCACGATGTTTTGGTCACCTGGTTAACAGGTGGTGCTCGGTAGGCTCTGCCCATGAAGACTTCCCTACACGGCCCCTCGCCCGAGGACAGTTCTAGTCAGCTCCCCGAGCATGCGAATCAGGATTACCGCAAAGGCCCCGTTACTCTGCGTGGTTCGCAACGCCCGGTTCGCACCACGGATCAAAAGCTGCTGGAAGAAACTGGGCCCGCTGACTGGGTGCACGCTGATCCGTGGCGTGTGCTTAGGATTCAATCCGAGTTCGTGGAAGGGTTCGGTGCCCTGGCCGAACTGGGGCCAGCGATTTCGATTTTCGGTTCGGCCAGAACACCGGTGGACCACAAGCATTACGCGCTCGCTGAAGAGATTGCGCGCGGCATTGTGGATCTCGGTTATGCCGTGATCACCGGTGGTGGTCCCGGCATCATGGAGGCGGGTAACAAAGGCGCCAAAGAAGCTGGCGGTGTCAGCGTCGGGTTGGGTATCGAACTGCCCTTCGAGCAGGGGATGAACCAGTATGTCGAGCTTGGTGTTGATTTTCGGTACTTCTTTGCCCGCAAGACCATGTTCGTGAAGTATTCGCAGGGTTTTGTGGTGATGCCCGGAGGCTTTGGAACGTTTGACGAACTATTTGAAGCGCTCTGCCTCACCCAAACCCATAAGGTCCAAAAATTCCCGCTGATTCTGGTGGGTGCGGACTATTGGAAGGGTCTGTTGGACTGGGTGCGCGACACCGTCGAGGTGTACGGTGCGGTGTCCCCGGGCGATATTGATTTAGTGCGCGTTGCGGACAGCGCTCCGGAGGTGCTGGATATTCTTCGCGAGATCAAGCCGTGACGCTGCTGTTGCTCGCGGTGGCCATCGTGGTGGCGGTTCTCAGTGTTGCCGTGGCTACCGGTCGATTAGGGGACGGAATGCTACCCCCGTCGCCCCTGGGGCGTCGGCGAGTTGGTCGTCGGCGCGCCCGCTCATGGCGCCGGGTGCCGCTGGGCCGGGACGAGTGGCTGAGCAGCCAAGGCGATGGCGTACAGGCAGCTCCGTCAGGCACCGGTTCGTCATGTATTGACCTAGCACGACGCAGGATGCTTCCAGACCTGAGATAATAGGGCTGACAGATCTATTCCCTAAAGGAAGGCAGCCCCATGGCCGCAATGAAGCCACGAACCGGTGACGGACCGCTGGAGGTCGTGGAGGAGGGGCGCAGCATCATTATGCGGGTACCGCTGGAAGGCGGTGGACGCTTGGTGGTCGAGATCAACTCCTCAGAAGCGACCGCGCTCCGCGACGCGCTTGAAGGCGTCATCAAGTCCTAATCTCATCCGGGCCGTGCGCAGCCTGACCTCCCGTTGCGTGCAGTCCACCTCACCGGGACCCGTAGAAGGCGACACCTCGCGACGATTCGGTCGCGCATTGCCATGGTGAAAGTCATGTGAGGCGCGCAGCGTCATCAGGTGCCGTCGCCTACGGGGCCCGGTTTTTTGTCGGGCTTATTCGTCTGGGTGGTCAGGGATTTGTTAGCGGTCAGGGATTTGTTATGGGTACTACGGGTACGGTGTTCGTCCCATCCGCGATCATCTGCTGTGCGATAGGCAGCTCAGCCGCTATGCGATTGCGCTAGGCAGCTCAGCGAGAATGTGCCGGGATGGTCCTCACAGCGGCTAGCAGCCCGTCCCCGGATGGGAGTAGCGCCGACATAAGATCGGGCGATTCCCGCACGGTTTTCAACAGTCCCCGGATACGGGTTGTGGTCTCGTCACGTGCCGCAGGGTCGGCCACCCGGTCATGGAAGAGCGCATGATCCATTACGAGGACACCGCCCGGCCTGAGCAAACGCACAGCCTGCGGCAGCAACTCCTCAGCGTCAGAGTCGTCAGCTGAAAAAACCACCATGTCGTATGCGCCCTCGGTCAGTCGGCCAAGAACAGTCAACGGCGCCCCGGCAATGGTGCGCACTCGGGCAGAGCGAATCCCCGCCTCGCAAAAAGCCTCCCGGGCAGCCCGCTGGTTTTCCACTTCGCGGTCAATAGTGGTGAGAACCCCGGCATCCCCCATACCTGCGAGGATGTACAGCGAGCCCACCCCAGCCCCGGTGCCGATTTCTACGGCTGCGGTCGCGCGGGTGGTGGCGGCCAGCAATCGCAAGGCAGCGCCGACTCCCTGATGCAAAGCAGCGGCGCCCAACTCTGCCCCGCGTTCGCGTGCCCGAGCGATGACCGAGGGGTCTAAGAACACTGCTTGCTCGTCCACGAACTCCTCGCAGTGTGCCCAACCTGCGGCTTTACCCGATGCCATGGATGCCTTCCCTCGCTGTGATGTCCTTAAAGGGTACAGGGTACGGGCCCGTTACGTACCGGCCGTTTGCTTGACCGGACCGTGACCTTAAGGGCAGGAATGACGCTCATCCTGATCTGCCATAATGGACGCCGGGTGTCCGTCCCGCGAGGCGCGAGATTGAGGTGAGGCAGTGAGCATTTTCGGGATCAGCGGCTGGGAGTTCGTTATCCTGCTGCTTGTTTTCCTGGTCGTCATTGGACCTCAGCGGTTACCCGAATACACCCGGCACTTGGTTGGCTTTGTGAAAAAGGCCCGCAAGTTTGTTGATGAATCTCGGTCCACCGTGGAAAACGAGATGGGGATCGCAGTTGAGGACCTCAAAAAATACGATCCCCGACAGTTCGACCCACGCCGCATTGTGCGCGAAGCATGGGGCGACACCAATCCGGTGGAAGACCTGGTCAACGACACCAAGGGTTTGATGAGCTCATCGTCCTCGTCGGCGTCTGCATCGGCAGCCGGGGCGGCTTTGTTGGCCGCTGGCACCTATGACATCGACGGCGGTAGCACGGTTGAGGATAGTAACGGTCGGGCGCCGTTCGATCCCGAAGCAACCTGAACAGCTCCTGTTTTCCAAGCGAATGCGGCGCTACCAACGGTTCCAGAGTCATTATCTCTAGTTAAACCGCGGTCGTATCCTGCCCCATTGATCGTGTGGGCTACCAAGACTTGGTTGCGTGCGCTACCAAAACTGAATAGCCCAGATACCTGGCTGCGCAGCCTGCGTCGATACTCGGGCCGATTTACTGCACGTTGAGGTTGAGTTTGCGACCGCCGAGCCCCCGCGGCATGTGCGCGAGCGTATCAGCCACCTGCCGCAAGGCGCGGGCGGCGGCGCACTCAGGTGTTCCGATCACCACCGGAATCCCGGCATCGGCGCCTGCGCGCAGCTGAGGTTCAAGCGGGATCTGCCCGAGAACAGGCACCTCATAACCGAGCCGTGCCGATAGCGACTGCGCCACCCGTTGACCGCCACCCGAACCGAACACCTCAATGCGCTCGCCCCCCGGCGCATCCAACCAGCTCATGTTCTCCACCACTCCAGCGACTTTCTGGTCAACGCCCGCGGCAAGTGACCCCACACGTTCGGCCACATCGGACGCAGTGGGCTGCGGGGTGGTGACCACCACCAGCTCAGCCCCCGGCAGCAATTGCGTCACCGAAATAGCGACGTCACCGGTCCCGGGGGGAAGATCGAGCAGCAGAACATCCAGATCGCCCCAGAACACATCGGTGGCGAACTGTTCAATGGCCCGGTGCAGTTTCGGGCCCCGCCACACCACCGCTTGCCCTGGCGGAACAAACATGCCGATGCTCATCACCTTCACACCGTGGCCGGTCGGCGGCATCAACAGGTCATCCACCTTAGTGGGCTGCTGGGTTATGCCCAGCATCGCCGGAATCGAGAAGCCGTGAATGTCGGCGTCGAGCACCCCGACTCGTAGCCCGGATGCCGCCATCGCGGCGGCAAGGTTTGCGGTGACAGAGGATTTTCCGACCCCTCCTTTGCCTGAGCCGATCGCGAGCACACGGGTCAATGAGGTAGGACGGTTGAAGGGGATATCCCGGGTGCCTCCGGCCGAGCGCAGCCGCTCCGTGAGGGCCTGGCGCTGCTCGGGGGTCATGGCGCCGAGGTCAACATCCACCGTGCCCACCTCTGGCACAGCCGTGAGCGCTCGCTCCACGTCGGCGCGGATCCGCTCGCTCATCGGGCAGCCGGGAATAGTCAAAAGGATGCGGACCCTCACGTGGGTGCCCTCAACCTGGATCGATTCCACCATGTCCAAGTCGGTAATGGGACGGTGGATTTCAGGGTCGTGCACCGTAGCGAGGGCGGCCCGCAGATCGGCCTCAGAGGGTGCGGGTGCTGATGCGGTCACGGCGTCATCCCTTGGTTGTGATCGGTGGTGGCCGCGCTCACCGTGGAGGGCGCGGTCGGGTGTGGTTCCTGGTCGGTATGTAACGGCGGCGGGGCCTGAGACGCTGATCGGGAAGAGGCGTGCTCTGACGAGGGCTGGTCAATCAGTTGATTTTCTATGCGCAGTTCGCGGCGCATCTCCTGGGCAAGTTCAGCCCGTAACTCAGCGATGAGCTCCTGGCGCAGTTGCTGGAAGTCTTCCCGCCACGCCTCGCGCATGTTCTCTTGGTCGGCGGTGTCGAGGTCAGACACGAGGTCGCGCAGTTCACTGCGCACAAAGTCTCTGGTTGCTACCTCCGATAGTGCCAAACGCAGCACGGCAATTTCGCGGGTGATGTAGTCGGTGGTGGCGTGGTTGCGTTCGTTGCGCTGCCGATCCTGTTCGGCCTGGACACGGTCGCGGTCATCCTGCCGGTTTTGTGCCAGCAGCAGCAGGGGGGCAGCGTACGATGCCTGCAGAGAGAGGATCAACGTTAACAGGGTGAAGTTCAAAGCCCGGGGGTCGAACTGCATCGACTCGGGTAGGAATGTGTTCCAGGCCAGCCAGACGGCACAGAAAATGGTCATCCCGACTAAGAACGCGGGTGTTCCCATAAACCGCGCGAACGTTTCGGAGACACGTCCGAAGGCATCCGAGCGCGGACGCATTCGAGGCCACCATCGCAGGCGGGGCTGCTGCGGCGTGTCGATCGAATAGGTGCTTTTCTTGGCGCTCTTCTTATCGGCCATAGGTCACCCCCTCGTGGTGTTCGAGATCGCTCCAATATCGATGGAACCCGTAGTGGTCGCTGGTTCATCCTGCTCGCGCCAGTCCTCAGGAAGCACATGGTCGAGCACATCGTCCACGGTCACCGCGCCGAGCAGCTGCCCATGTTTATCGCACACCGCGATATTGACCAGGTTGTAGGTTGCCATTTGCCGGGTGACTTCGTGCAGCATGGCGTCGGGGCCGACCCAAACCCGGTCCGCATCCAGAATTTCACCGACGGGACGGTCGGGAGGTTCTCGCAGAAGATGCTGGAAGTGAACCATGCCGAGCATCTTGCCGGTGGGGGTCTCCATAGGTTGCCGACACACGTAGACCAAGGAGGCGAGAGCGGGGGAGAGCTCCTGCCGGGAGATCATCGCCAAACAGTGCGCGATGGGGGTTTCGGGGGAGACGATCAGCGGCTCAGTCGTCATCATGCCGCCCGCCGTGTATTCGTCGTACGCCATCAGTCGGCGCACGTCTTCTGCTTCTTCCGGCTCCATCAGGCCGAGTAGCTGCTGTGCAACAGGTTCAGGGAGCTCCTGCACCACGTCGGCGGCGTCGTCAGGATCCATGGCATCCAGCACGTCGGCGGCCCGGTCGGAATCTAAACGGGTCATGAGATCCACGCGAATATCTTCGGGAAGCTCTTCGAGCACGTCGGCGAGACGTTCATCGGTCAGCTCCCCCGCAAGCTCAACCCGTCGTTTCGGATCGATCTCTTGGAAGATATCGCCGAGGTCTGCCGGACGCAGATCTTCATAGGAGGCGAGCAGAAGGGCCGCAGACTGTTCCTCCTGAGTGCCAAACAGACCGGTAACATCCGAGGCAGACACGGTGAAACTATCGTGACGACCAGTCAAGCGTGAGCGCAGCCCTCCGGTTCTGCGCCGCCGGATAAACAGTTTGGACACTTCCCAGTCACCACTGTGGCGACGGTCGAGAGCCACATCCTCAACGGTGGCTTCACCGGAGCCGTCGCTCAAACGCACTACGCGTTCAAGCAGGTCCCCAATCACCAGCTGCTCACTGCGCCGCTTTTCAAACCGGCGCATGTTCAGCAGCCCGGACATAATGACTTGTCCCGCGTCGATCGAGGTGACCCGGGTGATCGGAAGGAACACCCGGCGCCGTCCCGACACCTCCACTACGAATCCGACCGCGCGCGCAGGTGTCGCCCGGGGCTGGGGCACCACGACAATGTCGCGGATTTTCCCGACGGAGTCCCCGATGGGGTCAAAGACAGTCGTTCCCACCAGTCGGGCGGCAAAAAATCTGCTGGTTGTGGCGATCACGCGCACAGCCTAACGCGCGGTCGGATGAAACCGGGAGTGAGGGCTCGGCTATCTGAGCTCATCGGGTGGCAGCGATATCTGCCATCCAGCGCTCGATGTCCTCAGCGCGGCGCGGAAGTGCTTTGGACAGATTCTCGACACCGGTTTCGGTCACCAGCACGTCGTCTTCAATCCGCACCCCGATCCCGCGCATCTCCTCGGGCACTGAGAGGTCGTTATCCATGAAGTACAAGCCCGGCTCAATGGTGAACACCATGCCCGGAACCAGTTCGGCATCCAAGTACATTTCGCGACGGGCCTGCGCACAGTCGTGTACATCCATGCCGAGGTGGTGGCTGGTTCCATGCACCATCCAACGCCGGTGGTATTGGCCGTCGGGAGCGAGGGACTCCTCCGGTGTGCAGGGCAGCAGGCCCCATTCATGCAGGTGGCGAACGATCACCTTCATAGCTTCGGTGTGCAGATCCCGGAACTTTACTCCGGGGCGCGCAAACGCGAATGCTGCGTCAGCTGCTTCCAGCACGGCATCGTAAATGCGGCGTTGGACCGGGGTGAACTGGCCTGAAATGGGGAGGGTGCGGGTGATGTCGGCGGTGTAGAGGCTGTCCACCTCGACTCCGGCATCGATCAGCACCAGGTCACCTTCGCGCACACTGCCGTCATTGCGGATCCAGTGCAGGGTGCACGCGTGGCCGCCAGCTGCGGCGATGGTGTCGTACCCGATGCCGTTGCCTTCGGCGCGTGCGGTGGTCTCAAAGACCCCTTCGATAATCCGTTCACCGCGACGATGCGCTACCGCTCGGGGAAGGTTTCGCACGACTTCCTCGAAACCGGAGATTGTGGCATCCACAGCTTCGCGCAACTGACCAATTTCAAAGCTGTCTTTGATCAGACGCTGCTCAGAAGCAAACTCGGCGAGTGCATCGTGCTCGGCTTCGGCACTGTCGCCGGTAGGTAGACCATTTTGGCTGCGAATCTCGGTCACCATGGCTTCGACCTCAGCGTCGACCTCGCGGATGATCAGTAAGTTCATCTGATCGCCGACATCTTTGGCCAGCGCGTCGTGCAGTGAGGTGATGTGCTGGCAGGAGATCCCAATCCGGGTTTCTACCTCATCCAGCGTGGGACGTCGGCCCACCCAGAGCTCGCCGTACCGCGAATCCGCATAAAACTCGGTAGTGTCATAGCCTGCCCGCGGACGGAAGAAATAGGTTGCTGCTGCTTTGGCCGGATTCTCGCGGTCGGGCTCGACCACTAACACACTGTCGGGTTCTTCGTCGGTGCCAAGGCCCGAGTAGTACGCGAACGCGGTGTGGGGGCGGAAGCGGTAGTCGGTGTCGTTCGACCGGACCTTATACACACCGGCGGGGAACACGAGACGGGTGTTGGGGAAGCGTTGCACCAGCCGGTCGAGGCGGGCGGGAGTAAAGTCCGCGACATCACGCCGGATCGCCGGGGGGACGGTGTCATCCCAATTTTTGGCGATGAACTCACGGAATGCTTGGCTCTGTGGCCGCTGAGATCGGGCATCGCCGCGGGAGGTGAGGTCCTTGGTCTGGTCGGAGCTCGATGGGTTCGTTTCCGATGAGCCCGAAGTGGTGGTGGCCTGAGAACTGGTGGTCTTCTCCTCGTCGGTATTCACGTTCTGTATCGTCTCACGATCTGCTGCACGCTCAAGGGGCGCGCAGTGGGCACCGCCTCGTGGGGTGGTCTGAAGCTGGTGCGGCGGGGAGGGCACAATAAGTCACTATGGACCGGGACTTGAGGATTGACCTGCATACGCACTCCACGCATTCCGATGGCACAGATAGTGTGCCGGAGCTCCTGCGAGCTGCTGCCGAAGCCGGGGTGGGGGCGATTGGTCTGACTGATCACGACACGTTCTCTGGGTGGGATGAGGCTCGGGTGTGGTCGGCGCGCGTGGGTGTGGCGGTGATTCCCGGGTGCGAGGTGTCCACTGAATATGAGCATCACAGTGTGCACGTGTTGGCGCTTCTGCCTGATCCGTCGCCAGGTACAGATTTGGCTAAGGATATGGCGAGAGCTCGATCTTCCCGGGATGATCGCGCCCGCCATATGGTTGAGTTGATCTCCCGCGATTACCCTGTGACCTGGCAGGATGTGCAGGCTCAGCTCGGGGGAGCGCAGACCGTGGTTGGTCGTCCGCATATCGCGGATGCGCTGGTTGAGGCGGGAATCGTTCCAGACCGTAGCGCGGCGTTTGCGGATATCCTCACCGTCGATGGTCCGTACTACGTCAGGCATTACGCGCCTGACCCGGTGCGCGCGGTGCAGCAGATTTGTTCTGCGGGTGGGGTGGCGATTGCTGCCCACCCGGGATCGGTCAGCCGAGGCTGGGTGCTACCCGACGATGTGCTGGAGGCGATGATTGAGGCGGGGCTCGCGGGAATTGAGGTCGATCATCGTGAACACGATGCTCAAACCCGCCGTCGACTGGCGTCGTTAGCTGCGGCGCACGGTCTGTTGACCACTGGATCGAGCGATTACCATGGGACCGGAAAACCCAACCGGCTCGGAGAGAACCTCACGAGTCCCGACGTGCTGGCCGCGATCATCGCTCGCGCCACGAGTGAAACCGAGGTCTTTGCCCCGTGAACGTGGTCGATCTGCGCTTCCTCGCGGAAGTGTTCGTGACGCTTTTTGTCATCATGGACCCTCCGGGCACCATTCCGATCTTTATGTCGCTCACGAACTCGATGACGGCAAAGCAACGTTCAAAAGCGGCGCTCACCGCGGTGGGTGTGGCGTTGCTGGTGATTGGTATTTTCGCCATTTTTGGTCAGGCGATTATGTCGTATATGCATATTTCGCTGCCTGCGTTGCAGGGGGCCGGTGGGTTGCTGCTGCTTCTGGTGGCAATGCAGCTGCTGACCGGTAAAGAGGAGGAGATGGCGGCTGCGAACGGGGTCAACGTGGCGCTGGTGCCGCTTGGAACACCGCTGCTCGCTGGTCCCGGTGCAATCGTGGTGATGATGCTGTTTATGCAGCGTGCTAACGGCGAGTTTTCGCATTACAGCGCAATATTTGTGGCGTTGATTGGGATGGCCGTTGTCCTCTATGTGTTTATGAGGTTCGCCGGGGTGATTGCGAAGGTTCTCGGTCAGGGCGGGGTCACCTTAGTGACCCGGATCGCCGGTGTGTTGCTTGCCGCAATTAGCGTGCAAATGATTGCCGACGCCGTGAAGGCATTTCTTGTGAGCTGGGGTTTGATAACTGGCTGACCAGGCCTGGCTGTGTGTAGCCGTTGCCCGGGTGATTTAGATGGAGACAGGGGCGCTTGCCTGACCGGGAATTCGGTTCAGGCAAGCGCCCCTGTGCGGTGCGGACCTATTTGTGGTTCTGGCCCTATCTGTGTGGCCGATTCGCCTTACTTGGCGGGTTCGGTCACGTCGTTTGTAGCCCAGGCGATCAAGGTGGTGCCCCTAAGGGTGACCGTGCGCTCGTGAACCTGCGGCAGGTCGCGGGCGTCAATCACGGTCCGCCACCAATCCCAGGCCAGGCCGGTGGCTTCGCGGGCGAACACATTGATGTTCCTGGCGTTGGCAGGCAGGGAGATGATTGTCGAGTAACCAATGGTGCGGTCGGCCCAGTTGCCTTCCCATTCCTTAGGAGTCGAAATCTCCTTGCCGGCCTTATCGAAGCTGATCTCGTTCCACGTCACCTTGAACTGTGCAACGTAGCTGCCCTTGTTCTTCAGGATCAAAGAGCCCTGCTTGAAGACTTCCCGGCGGGTCTCGATGTAGTCAGAGTTCGACAGCACCAGCGCTTTTGCGTTGTTCTTCAGGAACCGGGTGGTGTAAGAGATCGGTGCACCCGGGTTCTTGCGGGAGTAGTTCGCGCCCTCGTTGATGACCGCACGCAGCTGATCCAGGTTGCCGGTGATGACCTTGGCCTGGCCGGAGGAGGCGCCGCCGTACACCACGGCGCGCACCGAGGTGTTCTTGAGGATCTCGGAGTACTTGGTCGATGCATTAATGTCGTGACCCTTGAACGCTGCGCTGAAGGCTGCGGAGACCTCGTTTGAGGTGGAGGTGGTCTCCAGTTTCACAAACATGCGGCGGCCATAGTGAACGTCGGATACGTAGACCGGCGGCGTGGAGGCGGAGACGCCGGCGCGCTTGAGATCATCGACAGTCCCGGCGATCATCGCGGAGGGGCTCTGCGGAGCATCCACACTGACCGTGTAGTAGATCTGCGTGAAGGAGGCGACAGCCACCTGCTTTTCGCCGCGGTGAATCGCTTCAAAATCGATGCCAAGCTTCGCGACGGCGGGGCTATTTGCGTAGCCAAACTTCGCTTCCACCTGGGACTTCGAGTAGACCATGGTCTCTTCGAACTGCATCTTGGCCGGGATCTCGGGGTATTCTTTGCCCGGTCCGGCGTTCCAAGTTTCCAGGAGAGAGTTCACCGCGCCCCCAACCGATGAACGCGTGGGGCTGTCGACGGTGAGAGTTCCGGTCTTGCCCGCCAGGCCGGGCAGATCCAGGCTGACCTGGACCGGCTTGCGGGGGACGCTCACGATGGTGGGCGTGTTGCGGACGAGTTCGCGGTTTGCCAGCAGCAGAGCGCCGGGGTACACCTCAGCGACCGTTCCGTTAATGATTGAGATATCAGCGTCAGCTGAGGAGATTGACTTTTTCTCCCGGCTGACGACGACAAAGGTGCCGCCTTGCATCGACCCGGTGGTTACGGGGGTGTTCGTGATCTTGTCGCCGTCGACGGCGAGGATGGCGTCGGGGTTGTAGTTGAGCGAGCCGACAAAGGCGTCCACCGAGGATGTGTCGGCGCCTGGGGTGGAGCCAGCGAAAGATGACGTCGTCGGCAGGGCGGCCAGGAGACCGCCGATTCCGACGGAACGAAGAAATGTGCGGCGATGCATGGAGTGTCTTCCTTGGTAAAAGTGGGGTGAAGTTAGCTTTGGTGAGCTTATTACCGAGATGCGACGGGAAGTAAACGATCGATGCGCGTGTTGTATGCGTTCAAGTGCATCATTGTTGCCGGTTTACTTACCCGTAAAGATCTCCTTTCTGCAGGTAGGAGATCACATGGTACCTGATCAGGGAGATGGCTCTCTGCGATCTATGGCTCTCGATGGCGGAGCTTGGCAATACTGATCGGTTTCGAGGACCAGATCAGGGCATCCGCAAAGAACGTGACCTAAGATAGGGTTACCTTACTTAGATGCATCGATGCTGGTTGCAACGGTTTTAAAGGTGAAGCTGGCACGGCGAGAGGTGAGCCGTCGACCGTTGCAGAGTGGTAAACGACTCAATGTCAAGTGCTGCAATACTAAAGTATTTGTCGCCCGGCACTAAGGTGCCATGACGGGTTGTAGATTACTCAACTAGCGAGTAATCAAAGGTAGTTGAACCGCCTTTTGTTGGGTTGGGTGATGTGAAAATTTAACCATCAACCCTAGATATCCCGAGAACGTGCCGTTTTGCACGGGCGCCGCGAGCGCTGTGGGTGTAATTGGGCCGCAGCAAAGCTGTGTGATGGGGTGAGTAGCTGAGGGAAAGGCGTGCTATAGGCCCAGGACCTAAAGGGACATAGGTCCCGGGCGCCACAGGGAAAAACTCACGTTTATGATCCGCAGTCTCCCAGGTGCAGGCTGCCCTCACTGCGGATGACCGGCGTTAGATGCTCGACCTCACCCAATCCAACCACGGCTGCATACCCTCGCCAGTTCGGGCACTGACCTGGAAAATGTGTGCAGCGGGATTGACATCTCGGATGTTCGATATGAGCGCCTCCAGATCAAAGTCCAAATGGGGCAGTAGATCCACCTTGTTGATCACCACGGCATCGACCGACTTGAACATCACTGGGTACTTCAGGGGTTTATCTTCCCCCTCGGTCACAGATGCGACCATCGCTTTAACGTGCTCGCCGACATCGAACTCAGCTGGGCACACCAGGTTCCCGACGTTCTCAATCACCAACAAATCCAACTGGTCAAGATCTAATTGTTCAAGGGCGCGCGACACCATCGGAGCATCGAGATGGCATTCTCCGCCGAAGCCATTTCCGGTGTTCAGAAGCGAGACCTGTGCGGCATCAGCGTGAAGATGATCGGCATCCAGAGAGGTTTCGATATCCCCTTCGATAATGCCGATTCGCAGGTGGCCGGAGAGTGATTTGAGTGTGCGGGACAGGAGAGTGGTCTTACCTGCCCCCGGCGAGGACATCAGATTCACCACTCGCACGCCAGCCGCGTCAAAGGCGGCTCGGTTGGCCTCTGCTTTCCGGTCGTTTTCCGAGAAAATCCGTTCCAGCACATCGATCCGCTCACCGCCCGTCGCGTAGCCCGAATGGTCCCCAATGGCCTCCTGGTGTGCGGCATCGTTGAGGTGTGCCGTGCCGGTTACTGGTGTGAGGTCGGGATGGTAGTCGAGGTCATGGTCGTGGGGATGGTCGTGGCTGTGGCTGTGGCTGTGGTCGTGCTCGTGGCCGTCATGGTGATGATCGTGACCGGTGCCGTTATCGTGCCGGTGGAAGCGTCCCATCGGTGTCCTCCTTGACGTCAAATCAGTAGTGGTCCTGTGCGAGCGAAGCATGAGGCGGGGTGCATGTGATGCACCCGGGTGTGTGGTGTATGCGGATGTGTGATGCGCCCGGATGCGCGATGAGTCCGGATGATGTCAATTCTGGTCGGAAGAGTGCCGGCCCGTGGGTGGAACGAGAGAAATCCTTTGGGGGAAGGGTAGTTGAATGAGGGAGGGATTATCAGAGGGAGCGCGGGGCTGGTGGAGACGGGTTATCATCGGGGGCCGTCGTCAGCGAGCGCACCATGAACTCCTCGCCGCGAACCACGCGCACCCGTCGGCTGTTGCAGGCTCCGCAGAGGAAACGAAGCGGCCCCTCGGTGCGGGTCAGAGCCAGACAGTCCACGCATTCCAGCTCCCCTGGAATGTGGTTGATACTGAGGCGTGAGCCACTAAGCGAGGTACCGTCGCTGACCAGTGACCAGCAGTAGACCAGAGTGTCCGGTACGACCTGGCGCAGCTGACCAACATCGAGATCGATTGTTGCGATGCGGTGGTCCCCAGCAGCGCGGACCACGATGTCGTAGATGGCGCGACATAGCGACAACTCATGCACCCTTTGATCATAGGCATCGATTCCCGTTGAGGTGTCGGCACGGTCGATATTCGCGGTCCAGTGGTTAAGGTCGGGTAGCGGGGCGGCGAGTTCTCGTCCGTGTGAAAGGTGCAACGGGCTCAAACACTACGTACGGCCAGCCCGACAATGACTGTCGCCAGCCCGGCAAGGATTACCGTTAGCCCGGCAATGACTGCCGCTGGCATGAACGGTGCTTACTGTTGGCCGTGACGATGCAGTTGTCGTGAGGACCTCAGGCGCAGTGTGTGCGAGGGCAGCTCCCCGAACCGTGCGCGATACTCCGAGGAGAAACGGCCTGGGTGGGTGAGCCCGTAAGACCGGGCAATTGCCGCCACGGACACCCCGTGCCCGGGATGGCGTCCCAAGAGCTCGCTTCGGATCAGATCTAGACGTCGGTTGCGTACATAACGTGAAGGGGTGACCCCTAGTTCGCGGCGGAACGCGGCCTGCAATGTTCGCTCTGAGACGTGGAGTTCGCGGGCAAGCAGACTTGGGGTCGCTGTGTCGATGCAGCATTCGACCAGTTCAATGGCGTCGCGCACCAACGATGTACGCGAGTTGGTGGGGATTTGCCGCATGGAGGGGTCCTGGGCGAGGACGAGGGAGGATGCAAGCATCTCCGCCAGGGCCCCGACCCCTCGTCCCTGGGATAGCGGTGACGCCGGGGTCATTGCTTCGGCCAGGAGGAGAGACAGAATAGCGTTCCAGCGCATAGCGTCGGGCCGGGTCAGGTCGAAAAAGGTCTCCAACATGGTGGGCAGGTGATCCGTGCGGGCGGTATATCGTGCGCTGACCCGCTCAACTAGCTCTGCGTCGATAGCCACGATGCGCACGGGGCACGGTGGTTTCAGATCAATGAGGACTCGCTGCCCCGGATGAGCCACGGCCCCCAATAAAGGTGAGGTCTTTACCTTCGTTGACCCGACCTGGACGGACGCGAATCCGCTGGTCGGAATGACTAAGGCGTATCCGGCTTGCCAGTGGGGGATGTCGATATGGGAGGGGGATTGAATATCCAGATGTGCGCACCAGATGCCGGGCAGATCTAGTGCGTGTGCGTGGGCACTGAATGGGGTGTGGCGGGAGGTTCCGGCGGGCTGAGCAATGCTGAGAGGTCCCAAGATGCGTCCGAGCAGATGTTCGGCTTCTAACCGGGATTCGACCGTGAAGATCGGGTGCGCGGCAAACGGGGCAGGCGCTGTCACAGGGCGGGGTGGAGTGGTCAGGTGAGCTGCGGTGACAGGGTGAGGTGGGGTAACAGGGTGGGGTGTGGTGGTCGGGTGAGCAGCGCTGATAGGGGCAGGTGTCGGAGGGGGCGCAGGCATAGTGACGGGGGTGAGTCCGGGGTGAGTGTCTATACGACCGTGCATCGCTAAAACTCACTTTCGGTCTCGCTGGTTCAGATGCGTGGCTGTGCCTGCGCAGGATCGTAGCTTTCACATTGTTCGGATTCAGGATAGTGACATCGGAAATCGGATAGAAGAGAAGCCGCTCACAGAACTAACGTCGAGGTAGCGGTCAGCGGGCTGTCCATGCCCGCGGGCTCTTGACGTCAGCAAGCTCTTCAAGGAGGAGCAATGACACCTATCGGCCACGAGCAGCAAGAAACTGCAGCACCACCCAACGGCATGAACCCGCGCCCGCCAGGCGAACCAGCCCTAGACCCAAACGCCACCCAACGCGCACGCGGTGAGCAGGTTCTCGACGACCTCACCGTGCGCTTGGGCGATCCGAAAGTTGCGCGCGGCCTCACCCTCCTGCTCGACAATGCCGAGCACCTAGCGACCATCGCCCTCATGATCGGAGGTGTGCTCGAACGAGGCAACGAAATCGCCGGAAATGTCGCCAGCGGAGCCGCCGAGATGAAAAAGGCCCTCGGCGCACAAGACGTTAGCCATCTTATGAACGACGGAAAAACCGTGATCAACGCGGTCCCGCACATAACCCCGCTGCTTGCCAAAGCCTCAGACAGCGGAATCTTCGAGGCGCTGACCGCATCGACCATGTTCGACCCCGATGTCATCGACTCCCTGACCGTGATGTCTAAAGCGTTGTGTGAGGCCTCAGAGAGTGCCGTCTACGGAGATGACAAACCCGTCAAAATAACCACCCTGATCAGAGCGCTGCGCGACCCCGCTATCAACCGGGCCTTGAAATTCTGTCTCACCATGGCCGCCGCAATGGGGCGGGAACTGGATCCCGACACCGGCGAGTTCCACCAGCGCGTCAGCGCCCGCGGGTCAGCCCGCCACGACCCGTCCACCGAACGGAGTATCCGATGACCAGCGTCCTATGGCTCCAAGCGGGAGCCTGCTCAGGAAACACCATGTCGTTCTTGAACGCCGAAGAGCCAAGCGTCGTCGACCTGATCGTCGACTTCGGCTTAGAGGTGCTCTGGCACCCGAGCCTCGGCCTTGAACTTGGCGCACAAGCCAAGAAAATTTTCGCCGACTGTGCCTCCGGAGCGCGAGACCTCGATATTTTCGTGCTGGAAGGATCCGTTATCCGCGGGCCGAACGGAACCGGTCGCTTCGACATGTTCGCCGACCGGCCGATGATGGAATGGATCGACGAGCTCGCCAACCGAGCCAAAATAGTAGTGGCCATCGGAGACTGCGCCTGCTACGGCGGACTGAACGTGGTTCCACCAAACCCCTCGGAATCCATCGGTTTGCAGTTTGACCGCACCGTTGAAGGCGGCTTCCTCGGCAAAGACTGGACCGCTGCGTCAGGTTTACCCGTCATCAACATTCCAGGCTGTCCCGCCCACCCCGACTGGATCACCCAGATCCTAGTAGCGCTCGCCACCGACCGGGCCGGCGACCTAGCCCTGGACGAATACCATCGCCCGACCACATTCTTCACCAGCTTCGTACACAACGGGTGCACTCGCAATACGTTCTTTGAATACAAACAAGACACCAACGGTTGGGGCGAAGGAACTCGCACCGGATGCCTGTTCTACGAATTCGGATGCCGCGGACCGATGACCCATGGCCCATGCAACCGGATCCTGTGGAACCGCCAGTCATCAAAAACCCGGGCCGGGATGCCTTGCCAAGGCTGCACTGAACCCGAGTTCCCGTTCTACGACCTCGAACCGGGCACCGTATTCCACACCCAGAAAATCTCCGGGACCGTCCCCGTGGACCTACCACCAGGACAAGACCACATGACGTATATGGCCATGGCAGCGGCCGCAAAAGTGGCGGCACCTGCATGGAGCACCCAGGACATGTTCGTCGTCTGACCACTGAAAACGCTCTGACTGCAGGAAAGGTCCGCAACTCATGGGCACCATTGAACTGAACGTCTCCCCGCTCGGCCGAGTCGAAGGAGACCTCGATGTCTCCGTCACCGTCACCGATGGCGTCGTCACCGACGCCTGGACGCACGCGGTGATGTTCCGTGGCTTTGAAACCATCCTGCGCGGAAAAGACCCGCAGGCAGGCCTGATCATGACCCCGCGTATCTGCGGCATCTGCGGCGGAAGCCATCTGTACAAGGCGGCATACGCCCTCGATACCGCGTGGAGGACCCACGTTCCCCACAACGCCACCCTGGTGCGCAATATCGCCCAAGCATGCGAAACCTTGCAATCGATTCCACGCTACTTTTACGCGCTCTTCGCCATCGACCTCACCCACGAAAAATATGCGTCCTCACCGCTGTATGAGGAGGCGTGCCGCCGCTTCTCCGTCTACACCGGAACGTCGTACCAAAAAGGCGTGGTGCTGTCTGGAAAACCCGTCGAAGTGTACGCAATCCTCGGCGGACAATGGCCCCACAGCTCATTCATGATTCCCGGCGGAATTATGGGTGCTCCCACTCTCTCGGATATCACCCGCTCCACCGCCATCCTGAAGAACTGGAAAGACGCCTGGTTAGAAGGAGAGTTCCTCGGCTGTAGCGTTGAGCGCTGGTTAGAAAACCGCAGTTGGGATGATGTTTTAGCCTGGCTGGACGAAAAACAGGAACACGCCGAATCAGACCTCGGTTTCTTTATCCGGTATTGCCTGGACATCGGATTAGATAGCTACGGACAGGGTGTTGGTAACTATCTGTCGATGGGCTCGTTCTTCGACCCCGAGGCCTACCAACACCCGACCATTGATAGCCGTCAAGGAGCCGTCTCCACCCGCGGCGGCATATACCTCGACTCCCAATTCCACGAGTTCGATCAGGCCAATGTCACCGAAGACGTCGCCTACTCACACTACAAAGGTGGTGACGGCGTACATCCGTTCGATGGTACCCAGGACGCCATCGACCCAGAGATCGGGAAGAAAGACGGAAAATACTCGTTCGCCAAAGCTCCCCGCTATACCGTCCCCGGACACCGCAAAACCCCGTTTGAAACAGGTCCGCTGGCCCGGCGCATCATGGCCGGACAAAAGCGCACCGCCGCCTACCATGACGAAGACCCGCTATTCCTCGATGTGCTGAAGGTAAAAGGCCCCAGCGTATTCACCCGCCAGTTCGCTCGTCTGCACGAAGCGCCGCTGTACTACACCAAAGTGATGGACTGGCTCGCCGCCCTCGACCTCCACGGATCCTTCCACACCCCGTGTGAAGACCCAGGTAGCGGCAAAGGATGGGGCGCAACCGAAGCGGCCCGCGGCGCACTCGCGGACTGGATCGTGCTCGAAGACGGCAAGATCGCCAACTACAACGTGATCACCCCCGGGGCATGGAATATGGGTCCGCGAGATGAACACGGAGCGCGCGGCCCGGTGGAAGAAGCCCTGGTCGGATCCCCGGTCCATAACCTGGAAGACCCCGTCGAACTCGGACACGTCGCCCGCTCCTTCGACTCCTGCCTGGTGTGCACGGTCCACACGTATGACGGAAAAACCGGTCGTGAAATGAGCAAGTTCGTCATCAACGAGATGGTCTGACGGATGGCGGTTGCTCGCGACCACGGCCCGACGATAAGCACCCGCGACCCGTCCCAAGTCCAACCGTGGCACCTGCTCAGCGACGACTCGCCCCCGTCGTACCGAGTGCTGGTTATCGGCTGCGGCAATGTGCTGCGCGGGGACGATGCAGCCGGCCCGGTGCTGGTGCGCAGGCTCTGGGACCGCGACCTCGACATCGTGCGCACCGGCCAGGTACGGATCCTGGACGCGGGAACCTCCGGGATGGACGTCGCGTTTGCCATGAGAGGGGTCCGCGACGTCATCATCGTGGATGCCGCACGCACCGGCGCGGATCCCGGTACGCTGATGGAAGTCCCAGGGGAGGTGCTTGAACAGCTACCACCCGCCGGAGGCATCCATTCCCACCAGTTTCGTTGGGATCATGCCCTCGGATTCGGTCGGTGGCTGCTCGGGCCATACTTTCCCCGGCAGGTGTCGGTCTTCCTCATCGAGGCATCCTGCTGTGATCCGGGAGGTGTGCTGTCCCCAGCGGTCGATGCTGCCGTCGATCGCCTCGCCGCTGCTCTCATCCCACGTCTGGAGGCGCTTGCCATGGCATCCGAGCACGATTCCGCCACAGCGGTGACCGCCGATGGGTGAACGAGATCAAGAGAATAAGGCAGCTGTCAATGAACAGGTTCCGCCAACCAGGCAGGGACTGACAGTCGAGATCACCGACCGCGGATATATCAGGCTCGGTCCTGAGCTCAGGGAGCTCTTTCCCCAGGATCGGTGCGCTCTCCTGCGGACCGGACCTGCCCGCCTGGTTGTGATGCCGATGTCGCATCTCACCCCCGGTGCCGCCGTGCTCAAAACCGTGGATCCTGACGGAAGCCGGTCAGTTCTCGCCGTGGAAGCCCTCGGGCATGGCCACCCTGTCGGACGGATGTCTGCCCATCTCCACGCAAAGCGCCTGCTGATCGACCTCCCAACCCCAGCGAGCGACAACTCACTGCTCACCCGCCCGCAACCGGTGGGAGTTTTCCCTCTGCCAGCAGGTTTGTTACTGATCGATACCTCCCACGGGCCTGCGGCTGAGCATGTCCGCGAAGAACTTATCCTGGGTCAGCGCCCGCACAAGTGGCCAGACGCCCTGGCCGCGGTCCAATACGCTTACAACGGCGACCTCGACACCGCCCGCGACCTGCTGCGCACCGCCATAACCGAGACCCCCAACGATCTGGTCAGCCGGTACAACCTCTTCGTCCTTGCCCCCGAGGATGCCAGTACGCCCCAGCGGGAAGCCCTGCGGGCAGATCTCAACAGGGTCGGGTTGGCTCCGCTGTTCGATGCTGCTGAGATTGCCCTCGGCCTCACCATCTCATTCCCGGAGGACCCCTCGCATACCTGCGAGGGGGAACTCGCCGCCCTGGTGAGGATGGCCCGTGCAGCGCTCAATGACGAAGACGCTCACGCCGTGCCCACCGCTGCGCTCGGTGAGCTCACTCTGGCTGCCACGGATGCCCGTTCGGTCTCGCCCGTGCTCGCCGCCCTGATCCTTGCCGATGTTGCCTCCCGAACCGGTGATGCTGAGGCTGCCACCAGCGCAATTGATGTTCTCGCCACCACCGATCTCAACTCAGCCCACGCGGAAGCGTTACTCATCCGGGGCGAGATCCTTCACCGCCAGGGCGCTGACCACGAGAACGGCGCAGGAATTCAGCGCGCAGTCGCGGATTATCAGGCGGCTCTGTCCTTGCTGGCCTCGAGCCCAGCACCCAATCCTCAGGAGGGGGAAGCAGGCACGGGACGCATGGACCAGGCTGGGAACTCCTTCCTGCGTGCACGAGCCCATCTAGATCTCGGAACCGCATATTTAGCGGGCCCACGCCTGGAAGCTTCGGACGACCTGCGGTACGCCGTCGCTGTGCAATCGCTGCGCGAAGCAGCCCGCCTGTATGCCGACGCCCCGGATGCAACAAACCGGCCCGAATGGTCGGCGGCTACCCTAAACCTTGCTAATGCGCTGGTCCATGCACCGTCCACCCATGCACGAGACAACCTCATGGAAGCAGTGGACCTCTATACCCGGGTGCTGGCAACCCGCGATGCCGATAAGGATCCGGGCGGTTATGCGCGGGTGCTGGCTAATCAGGGAACTGCGCTGGGTCACCTCGGGCTGCTCGGGGATGCGCGCATGCGCTTGCAGGATGCTAAACGTCTGTTCCAGCGGGCGGGGGATTGTGACGCGGTTGCCTTGGTGGAGGACGCGCTCGCGATGGTGCCCGCCCTGTGCGACCAGCTGCGCTTGGAGAACAATCTCAGAGAGGGCGGTATCCCGGATTCAGGCGATGGTCTGCGGTCAAAGCAGCCGCGGTCAAAACAGCCGCAGCCGGAGCAGAACCCTTCAGGCCAACCCACCGGAGCCGCACCGACCGATGTCGAAACCCTTGCGCGCGCCCTAGATGACGCCGACGCCGCACTGAACGACCTCGATGAGGAGGTCCGGCGCACCGTCGAGAACTGGCGAGGTGCTGAATCGCGCCTGGTGTTCGCGGGGCTCGCACAGATCGTGCGCACCCTCCGATCCCAATCTCCACAAGCGCTCGACGCCCTGGTCGATGACCCGCTGGTGCGGATGCTGTTTGTCAGCCACGGCATTATGCGCCTACCTCGCCCCGACCCCGGTGTGGCCGGATCAGGTGGTCGTCGTGGACAGACTGGTTCGCTGCCCTTCGTGCCGGTAACGGCCCTCGGACCACGAGCCGGGATACCGTCGGTTCAGCCCGTAACGGCCTCGGGCAGCGCGCCAGCATCGGATGGGCTCTTCCCTTCCGACCAGGACGGTTGTGGCCCAGCTGAGCGCACAACTCCACGAGGTGACGCGATGACAGCGACACCTGGGGGACACTCACCCTATGGTGGATGCTGCGCCGCACCTCCTGAGACGCCACCATCTAACCCGGGTGCATCGCCCTCATGACCGCTGCCAACGACACTGTCAACCTGGTGAGGGTATCGAGCACCCTCACCGGTGTAGTGCAAGGGGTCGGCTTTCGTCCGCACGTCGCTCGCATGTCTGAACGATTCGCTGTCACCGGCTGGTGCGGTAACGACGATGTCAGCGTCTTCCTTGAGGCACAGGGACCTCCCGCACAGGTGCAAGCGTTCCTGACCGCCGTGGTAGACCAGGCACCCCCGCTCGCCCGGGTGATCGGCAAAGAGCAGCGCAGTATCGACCCGGTACCCGACGAAAACGGTTTTACCATCGTGCCTTCGCGGCATCGGCCAGGCGCGAGAAGTTTGATTCCACCTGATGTGGCCCTATGCGAGGACTGCGCTCGAGAGCTCGCTAATCCCGAGGACCGCCGTTACGCCTACCCGTTTATTACCTGCACAAATTGCGGACCGCGGCTCAGCATTATTGAGGATCTTCCCTACGACCGGCCCGCGACCACCATGCGTGATTTCCCCCTATGCTCGGCCTGCCATAGGGAGTATCAGGATGTTACTGATCGTCGGTTCCACGCCCAACCCATCGGTTGCTTCGAGTGCGGACCCCATTTATGGATTGTCAGCTCTCAGGAGATTCCCAAGCTCGACCCGTTCGCCATGATGCGCCAGAGCGTGCAGCCTGGCCATGCTCAGCAGGAGGGCGCGGTGATTCCCTCAGACTTCCTGGATGGACGAGGCACCCCGCGGGATCGTGCCAGCCAGCTGAGTGTGCTGAATGACGCCCGGCAGCGGCTGCGCCGCGGAGAGATCCTGGCTGTGAAAGGCATCGGGGGCTTCCATCTGATGTGCGACGCGCGCAACCAGGAAGCGGTTGCGCGTTTGCGCCAGCGCAAGCACCGCCCCGATAAGCCCTTCGCCGTGATGGTTAAAGACCTCGCGACAGCCCGAGAACTTGCGGTACTCGACCCTGATGCTGAGCGCCTGCTGACCTCACCTGCGCGCCCGATCGTGATCGTCCCGGCCCGGGAGGCTTGGGCCGAGGATAGTCAGGATCGCCGGCATACAAGTTCCCGCAGGCCCCTGGCAGCGCAGATTGCCCCGGGCACATCAGAGATAGGCATTTTGCTTCCCTACGCCCCGATTCACATGCTGCTTTTCGGATCAAACGCTGCTGACGACATCAGCACCACGCCGATGCCCGACGTGCTCGTCGCAACCTCAGGCAACCTCTCCGATGAGCCCTTAGCGTGGACTAATCGCGACGCTCTGACCAATCTGTGCCACATTGCGGATGCGTTTGTTCTGAACAACCGGGATATTGCCGTCCCGGTGGAAGACTCAGTGTTCCGCGGCACCGTGCCGTCGCGGAGGTCACGCGGATATGCACCGTTGCCTTTACCGCTGCCCCAGCCCACGCCGTCGGTGGTCCTCGGGGTCGGAGGGGAAATGAAGAACGCGTTTACCCTGCTTCACCACAACCTTGCGTTCAGCTCACCGCATCTAGGAGACATGGGTTCACTCGCCTCGAGCAGGGCCCATGCCGCAGCTGTTCACGCCATGCTGCATATGCATCGCACCGTTCCGGACGTGCTGGTACACGATCAACACCCCGGTTACGCAACTACCCGGTTCGCTCAGCACTACGCAGACGAACACCCGCAGGTGCGCGTGCTGGCCGTGCAACATCACCATGCTCATGCGGTGTCGCTGCTGGCTGAGCACGGCCTCCTCGGGCACTCAGCCGTGGTGGCCGCAATCGACGGAACCGGCTACGGAAGCGATGGCACCATCTGGGGCGGTGAAATCCTCGCGATTGACCCGGATGTCATCACTGCGACCCGTCTCGGCCATCTTCCAGCGTTCCCGTTGATGGGTGGGGACTCCGCGGTGAAACGACCCTGGATCAGCGCGCTGGGCCTTGTGCATGCCCTCTCTCTGCGCTCTCGCCAATACCGACTCTTCCCTGAAGTTCCCCCGACAGCCCGAGAAACCGTGCAAGCGCAGATAGATCGGGGCCAAGCGGTCATGACCACCTCGCTGGGGCGCACCCTGGATGGTTTCGCTGCGATCCTCGGTCTCTGCCAGGAACAGACCTTTGAAGCTCAGGCCCCGACCCTGCTTGAACAGGCAGCTGCCAGGGCTCGGCCTCGAACATTCCACAGCGCCGCGGATCGACCGAGGCATGACACGGGCCCTAGGCATAAACTGCGCGCGCAGTATCAGCGCATTATTGAGCGCGCATGTCAGGGAGAGGACCCGTGTGAGCTCGCGTGGCAGCTGCACGTCGTCATTGCTGAGGCACTGGCCGATGCCCTGATACGCGCAGCTGAGCACACGGGGGCGCGGATTCTCGGCCTCAGTGGGGGAGCCGCATTAAACAACATATTGACCGAGATCATCCGCGATCGCATCGGTCAGGCTGGACATACGCTCCTGATCCACAAGGCTGTTCCCGCTAACGATGGTGGTCTCGGGCTAGGCCAAGCCGCGCTCGGTGCTTACGCGATGACCAGCACATATACAACGATCCCCGTTGTCTGTCGGGCTGATTCGCTACCGAATGGAGAGCTCTGATTATGTGTTTCGCAATTCCTGGACGCGTTCTATCGGTCGCTGACGATGCCACCGGTAACAGGCGAGCACTTGTTGACATCGTGGGAGAACAACGCGAAGCGAGTCTCGCCTGGATACCGGACATCGAGGTCGGGGAGTGGGTAATCATTCACGCGGGCTATGCCATGACTCGAGTGCCGCCAGAACAGGCTGAATCCATCATCGCCGATATGCAGAACCTCCACTTGCTGGCGTCAGAACATGACGAGGGCCTTAAACCAACTATTGCTGGCCGTGGACTGAGTAACAGCACAGGACGCGGGCTGAGCGTCGGTGAGGCTCGCGCGCCGATCGACGCTGACTTGGCCAATCCGCACCGGGCAGGGGAGGCGGAATGCGGTGCTGCGGATGATGACCTGCCTGATCAGCCCGCCGCGCTAGAAAATGGCCTACGCGCTGTCACACTGCTTCTTCGCGCGCCCTCTGCGCGCCGAGCACTTACCTGCGGGCCTGGAACGGCAGCGTTGGTAGCGCACGGATGGGTGCAGCTTGGCGGGTCAGTGTGTCGTGACCTCGTGCCGGTTAACGATGACAAACAACCTGACGTGCCTACAGGCAGGGACGTGCTGACGGGCGGTGAGGCTGGTGGGGATGGGGATGGTATGAAGCGTGACGATGACATGTTGAGCGCAGGTAACTTACCGCGAACCGATACACCGACTGGGCTGCACCTGCCACGGTGGTGGAGGGATGCTGCGGCCCACCTTGCGCCCGGAGACATCGTGTTCCTGGTCGGGGCTTGGCAAGGACGCGACGAGTTGCTGCGCAGGATTCCATTGCGTCGGGCGCACACAGTGTGGATCGGTTCCCGTTGTGATGCCCCGCCGCCTGACCTCGCGGATGCGCGGCTCATTCTTGATTCCTCGCCCGCAACCCTCACCTTTGACGAGGGCCTTGACCGGATTGCAGCTGAGCTGTCAGATGCTGTCGCTGATCTCCACGGGGCACTCACGCAGACGCCACAGATCACCGATGACGACCAGCCCAGCCACGGCGTCGATTATTGCGTGACCTGTTCAGATGAGGGTCGGATCGGTGAAATTTTGAGCTGCCCGTCGGAACCAGGGGATTTTGCGCGGGTCCTCACGGAGTGCGGAATTGAGGATATAGACACCACTTTGATCGGAGCCCCGCCACCGGGAACATTGATTCTCATCCATGCCCAGCAAGCCCTGCAAACCATCACCGAAAGCTGACCTGAACCGACATGTGTGAACACCCCACAGGCACCGGCACCACAAAGAACACCCTGGCGACGCCCAAAAATCGGCTCAATCAGGATGAAGGTCAGGTGCGTCAGCGGATCGAGACCGTTCGTCGCCGGCGGCCACCATTGTCCGACGAGGTCATTACGCTCGCCCACGGTGCCGGAGGTAAAGCGTCGGCTGCCCTGGTTGATGCCATCTTCATGGAAACCTACGGCAATGATGTCCTGAATGGGCGAGGAGATTCCGGTCTCTTACCGTTTACCGAGCTCTGTGCCCGCAGCAACGGTGAGGGCGGTGCATTGGCGATGTCCACCGACAGCTATGTGGTGACCCCGCTAACCTTCCCCGGAGGATCCATCGGTCACCTCGCTGTTCACGGGACCGTCAATGACCTCTCTGTCGCCGGAGCTGAGCCGATAGCACTCAGCGCCGCATTTGTGCTGGAAGAAGGCCTGCCGGTGACGACCCTTCGCGACATCGTGCGGGATATGGCCGACGCTGCCGCCGCCTGTGGTATCCGGATCATTACCGGCGACACCAAAGTGGTGGCTAAAGGCTCAGCGGACGGCCTGTTCATCACCACTGCGGGCATCGGTATGGTGCCCGCTCACCTATCTCTCGGTGCGCAGCACGTGCGCCCGGGCGACCGCATTATCGTCTCCGGCGCTATCGGCGATCACGGCATGGCGGTCATGGCAGCCCGCGGCGACCTTGCGATTCTCGCCCCGATCGCCTCAGACACCAGGCCCGTCACCCCGATGACCAAGGCCTTACTTGAGGCCGTTCCCACCACGCGGTGGATGCGCGATGCGACCCGCGGTGGCCTCGGAACTGTTGTGAACGAACTCGCAGCCGACACGGGACTCGGCGTGGCACTACACGAGGACGCCATCACGGTCCACGACATGACCCGGGGCGCATGCGACATGCTCGGGATCGACCCGCTGTACGTCGCGAACGAAGGAGTATTCGTTGCCGTCGTGCCAGAAAACCATGCGGACGAGGCGCTCGCCGCGATTCGCAGTGTCCCAGGCGGACACGAAGCGAGCATCGCCGGACGCACAGTATCTGAACCCGCCGGCAATGTGGTGATGGTGACCGCGTTCGGCGGTACCCGGATGGTTGACATGCTGGTAGGAGACCCTTTGCCGCGTATCTGCTGATCCACAACCCCAGACCACCCGACCGCTTCGCAGCGAAGGACTCCATCATGTGTCTTGGTATTCCAGCCGAAATTGTCACCATTCATCAAGATGACCCCGCGATTGCTACCGTCGCGATTTCTGGGGTAACCCGTGATATTTCCATAGATTTAGTGGCTGACCAGTCCCCGAGCCCCGGGGATTGGGTGCTGGTCCACGTCGGTTTTGCCATGTCGCTGATAGATGAGCATGAAGCAGCGGCAACCCTCGACCAGATCAAGAAACTCGGGGGTAATACCTTCGAGGACGAATTCGACAGCTATAAAGAAAGCGCCATCCGATGAAGTACGTGGACGAGTTTCGTAACCCTCAGGCTGCTCGGGAACTTCTCCATCGGATTGATCAGCTGGCTAACCAGCTCGAACGGCCCCACGCCTTCATGGAAGTGTGCGGGGGACATACTCACACCATTTACCGGCACGGGCTTGAACAGCTCATGCCCGCACACGTCGAATTCATTCACGGGCCAGGATGTCCCGTCTGCGTGATTCCGATGGGACGGGTCGATGATGCGCTGTGGCTGGCCCGCCAACCCGACGTTATCTTCACAACCTTCGGCGACATGATGCGGGTTCCAGGTACCCAGGGGTCACTGTTGGATGCGAAGGCATCGGGCAGCGATGTTCGCTTTGTTTATTCGCCGTTGGATGCCTTAAAGATAGCCCGCGATAACCCGGATCGAGACGTGGTGTTCTTTGCGGTGGGGTTTGAAACCACGGCCCCATCGACGGCAGTCACCATTGCTAGGGCTCGTCGGGACAACATCAAAAACTTCTCGATTTTTTGCAACCATGTGCGCATTGAACCGCCATTGCGGGCGATCCTTAATGCCGGAGATTCGCGCATCGACGGCTTTATTGGGCCGGGGCACGTGGCGACGGTCGTCGGCTCCCACGCTTTTGAGTTCGTCCCCAGCAGCTATGGGCTTCCGGTGGTGGTGACCGGGTTCGAGCCGTTGGACATTTTGCAAAGCGTTGTCATGTTGGTCGAACAGTATGTCAGCGGCGATGTTGCCGCCGGTCGAGCTCGAGTTGAAAACCAGTACGCACGGGTGGTTCGGGATCGAGGCAATGAGGAGGCGCTCAGTCTGCTCGAGGACGTTTTTGTTCACCGCGAAACGTTTGAATGGCGCGGGCTCGGCTTTATTGAAGACTCCGGACTCGGAATCCGGGACGAATACGCCGACTTTGACGCCGAAAAACGTTATGCCCTGCCTGGACGTCGGGTCGCGGATCCTCCCGCCTGTGAATGCGGATCGGTGCTGGTAGGCGCGATTAAACCGTGGGAATGCAAGGTTTTCGGTACCGCCTGCACCCCGCAGAAACCGATCGGCACGTGCATGGTGTCACCGGAGGGGGCGTGCGCCGCGTACTACAACTTTGGACGCCTAGATCGGGCCACGGCCCGGGCAGTGGCCCAGCAGTGATTTCGGACGTGACCAGGCCACCAACCCCGGGCGAAGTGCGTTTTGCTCGGTATGCCCTCACCCCGAACGATCTCGGCTATTGTGGCCCGCTGACGTCAGTGATCCGTGAGATTGCTACAGACCGAGCGCTCGCCGGTGGTTGGCGGAAGACCACAGTTGGCGCCGGCACCGTCCCCAAAATCCTGACAGCGTTTTCCGGAGCGGGGCTCTACCACCGCATCCTGGCTGAACTGCTGGACACAGATTGCCTCAGCGAGGACGTGGTGCAGGCGTACTGGCTGGGGGTGGGCATCGACGCCGTTGACGCAGCGAAGTTCTCGCAGCGGCTGCTTCACGAGGTGCAGACCATCGCCGGGCATTACTGGGCACATCTCGACGAGTCACTTGCCCAGGAGGTGCGCCCGACCCATGCGTTTCACGTGTACGGCATCTACCCGTGGTCGCGGCTGCTGAGTACGGGTAGACCAGAGCCCGTCCAGGTTCTTAATTCGTGCCGTCTGCGGGTGGGACGGGTGCTGTCGGTCAATGGCGACTCGCTGATGGTCAGCACGGACACCCTGATCTATGAGGGGGATGCGGCTCACCTCGAAGCGCGCACCCCCCGCCTCCTTACCCGCGAGGAGACCCTCCAGGTCACGACCCGTCTACGGGGTATTGACCCCGGGGCGATCGTTGCCGTGCACTGGGGGGAAGCATGTGATGTCCTCACTGAGGATCAGGCGCGCGCAGTGCGCACAGCCGACGCCGTTCAGCGCGAACTTACGTCTGCCCGACTAGGCGCGGCGAAGGCCTCCTCCTGACAGGCTTCCTGTTCCTGTTCCTGCTGCGCTGCCGCCGCATCGTGACGTGTTCAATGCACCCGCGATGCCCCGGGGGGATGCTCCTGTCCCAGAGAGCTATGCCTTGGGAAGGTTGTCGCGCCCTGAGGACTTTGAACTGGAGACACGGCGGGTCAGCAGCGGTGTGAACGGATTACGAAGTGGCGTCCTGGGCCTGACCGCGTCCACCACGAGAGCGGCGGCGACGGCGCGTCGAACTCTTCGCGGAGGATTCGGACGCCGCTGCGGACAAAGCTGAGGATGCCCCGGCTGAAGTAGAGACTGCCCCGGCTGATTCTGACGCCGTTGCGGACGAGGTGGACGCAGCCTCGGATGGGGCCACGCCCGATTGTCCACTACCGCTCACCACCTCACCGGCTACGCGCTTTGTACGCGACCGGGTGCGCTGGCGGCGAGGTTTATCTGACCGAGTGGCTTCAGGATCGCGCGCCGTCGCCCCTGCGCCATCGCTGCCTCGGCGGGAACGACTGTCGCCGGAGCTTTCAGAGCGACGCGACCGCGCGCCGCGAGAGCTGCCGTCGCCCCGACGGGACTGATCTTTACCATGACGACCCCGAGCATCGGGGCCACCAAGATCTTCAAGCCGTTCAGCGCCCAGCCCTTCACGGGTGCGCTGGTCACGCGGAAGCGTACCCTTCGTGCCTTCCGGAATATCGAGATCGGTAAACAGGTGGGGCGACGTCGAGTAGGTTTCGGGAACCTCAGTGCTTTCCAGCCCGAGCGCACGCGCAATCAGCGCCCACCGGGCAAGATCTTCCCAATCCACGAACGTGATCGCCGTGCCCTGCTTTCCGGCGCGGCCCGTGCGGCCCGTGCGGTGCAGGTAGGTCTTGTCATCATCTGGACAGTTGTAGTTGACCACGTGGGTGACATCGTCCACGTCAATACCGCGAGCAGCCACATCGGTGGCGATCAACACGTCGACTTTGCCGTGGCGGAACGCCCGCAGCGCCTGTTCACGGGCCCCCTGACCGAGGTCTCCATGCAGCGGAGCCGCGGCGAAACCGCGCCGTTGAAGATCCTCGGCGACACGGTCTGCTTCGCGTTTAGTCCGGGTAAACACGATAGACAAACCACGACCGCGCGCCTGCAGCATACGGGCAAGCACCTCGATCTTGTCGAGGGCATGTGCGCGATAGACGACCTGCTTAATGTCGGCCTTCGTGCGGGAGGTGTCACCCGGATCGTGGGCTCGAATATGGGTCGGCTGTTTCATGTACCGCCGAGCCAGGGCCACGATCGGTCCGGGCATCGTGGCTGAAAACAGCATCGTCTGGCGTTCCGACGGCACCGCACCGAGCAGCTTTTCGATGTCCTCAAGGAAGCCCAGATCGAGCATTTCGTCAGCCTCATCGAGCACAGCAATGCGCACGTGCGAAAGATCCAGGTACTTCTGACGCATGAGATCAATCAGACGACCAGGGGTTCCCACCACAATCTCGACGCCCTCAGTGAGCGCCTCAATCTGCGGGTCGTAACTGCGTCCACCATAGACGGTGACGATTCGGATGCTGCGCCGGGATGAGGCTGCTTCGAGGTCACCCGCCACCTGAATAGCAAGTTCGCGGGTGGGCAGCACCACCAAGGCCTGCGGTTTGCCGATGGGCAGAGCTAGCGGGTTGTCCTCACCGGGACCAACCACGTTTTCCAGCATGGGAATACCGAAGCCCAAGGTTTTCCCCGTGCCGGTCTTAGCCTGGCCGATGATGTCGCGTCCGCCGAGCGCAACCGGCAGGGTCATCGACTGAATGGGGAACGGAGAGATGATGCCTTTGGCGGCGAGTGCATCGACGGTCTCGCGGCGGATCGGAAAATCCGCGAAAGTACGCTGATCCTGCTCCGCAGGACGGGGGGAGGCGCTCACGTCATCGGCGCCGATAATGGTGGGGGTCTGTTCTGGCACTGTCCAGCCTTCTGTCATGGATTCGACCCTTCATGCTAACCCGCGGCGTCATATAAGCCACAGGTGCGGGGGCGAGGTCACATGCGAAAGGTCACCGCAAACACGTTTTCGGGCCCCGCTGCACATGTATGCAGCCGGGGCCCGATAGATCACGTGGGATGGTTCTCACCGGTAAAGCGTGAGGTGAGGACGATACGCGGGGACCTCAGCCGAGGAAACCGACGCGACGCGGCTGATCAGTGGAAATCTCCACGTAAGCGATCTTGGCGCCCGGAACCAGCACGGTTCGTCCCTTGCCGTCACGCAAGGTCAACGCCTCGCCAGCGGCCATCGCACTTTCTACCCGCGGCATCACATCAGCTTCGGTTTCTTCCGATTCCACGACGATCTCTCGCGGGGAGTGCTGCACACCGATGCGGATCTCCATGTCGGTCTCCTTCGTTCTCGCCGGGAATAGCAGGCTCACCCTGGTCTGAGCGCGCCTGGATCTCGCTGCTTCTACGGTCTTGTGTTCTCTAGTCTCGTGCGCCGTGTATCGACACTCATCGGGTCGACGACATAGCGCGGCTAGTTTACCGTGCCGGTCAGGCGGAGCTGGACTAGATCTTCCGGTTGGGATCCCGAGCGGGGTAGGCCATCAGGCCGTGCGCAATAAATGAGGCCACGACATTGGCTGCGTGTTCACGATGTGAATCGTCATCCGTGCTGTAAGCAGCTGCCGCTGCCTGCACCAATGTGGCCAAGGTGCTGCCAAGCACTTGCGCATCAGCAGTGGGAATAACGCGGTGGGTGGTGAGCATATCGGCGATTTGCTGCGCACACCCGCGCAAAATAGAATCCACCGCCTCCACAATGCGCGGCGAAATGGAGTCTTGGCCGAAGAATAATTTGAATGTCGCACCCGGTCGAGCGACCAGGTCAACAAAGGCTTTCACGCCGCGTTCAGCCCGCTCCACGGTGGAGTGACCAGGTAAATCTGCGACCTCAGCAATAGCGTGTTGAAGCGCTTCACCGAGATCTGCGACGACCGCAAGATAAAGCTCTTCTTTTGACGTGAAATGCTGATACAACACCGGTTTTGTGACACCTGCTCCCGCTGCGATGTCATCCATTGACGTCGCGTGGTAGCCCCTTGAACCAAAATGGGAGGTGGCAACCATGAGGAGCTGCGCCCGGCGTCGGGCGCGTGGCATGCGGCGTTGGCCGGACTGTTCGGGCACGGAAATCTCCCTCGGTGACGGAAACAAAGTCGATCGGCAGCCCAGGTTTGTGCCACGGGCACAGCCCGTTACCGCAGGTGGACTCGCCGACCTCCTCGTCAAAGTGTAAGGCCAACTCGAAAAGGCCGGGTGCTGTGATCGAATGGAGGCATGTCGTCTTCGCTTGCGTTTCCAGATCAGCCCGAGGCGCATGGACCGTTGGCGGAGGGTGTCGCTGAGCCCCGGATCCGGCTCGCCCCGCCCTATCTGGCCGACGTGCCGGTTCCATTCAGCGAGGATGAACTCGCAGCAGATCGTCGGGGTGACTCGGATGAGGGTTTGGTTGGGGCGCCCCATGCCGCGCGCCGCGCGATCTCCCAACTGAAAGCGGGCAATGACGTCCTGATCTACGGGCCCCCGGTGAGCGGACGCACCCGCCTTGTCCTCACCGTGGCCGAGGCTTTAGCCCATACCCATCGGGTTTTGATCCTCGCCCCCAGGCGCCAGGCCGCGACGAGGCTGAGGGATGCCGCTGCGCTCTCGAACCAATCACAACCGGGCCGCATTCTGGACGTCGCAACCCCGTCAGCAGCAGCATTTTCACTGATCACACAGGATGAGCTTCGGCAAGGCCGAGGAGCACCAGCCCTGCTCACCGGTGCGGACCAAGATGCGTTAATCGCCGACCTGCTCACCACACTCACCCCGGAATGGCCACTAGACCTCGCTCCCGGCGCAACCACTCTCCCGGGATTTCGCACGGAAATTCGTGACGTGATGATGCGCTGCGCCGAAGCGGGGCTATCGCCTGACGCCTTGGCAGCGCTGGGGCAGCAAGGCGGTCGGGAATCCTGGCAAGTTCTGGCCCAGCTGTACCGCGACTATCTAGACGTGCTGGACCTTCAAGGCCGGACTGCGCTCGATGCAGGGCTGAGACTCGACCCTGCGCGGCTGGTGCGAGTGGCCGCGGAACGTTTGCATCAATCGCGCAATGCTCAGATGGCAGTATCCGAGGATGAATCGACCGGACGGCGCTGGGATGTGGTGCTCGTCGATGATGCTCAGGATCTCACCGTCGCGGGGCTCGAGTTAGTGACCCAGTTGGTCAGCGCAGGAGCGCGTTTCCTCGCCACCTCGTGCCCTGATCTCGCGGTAGAAACCTTCCGTGGCGCCGTGGTTGATGCATCGCGCAGGCTCGGCGATGCGTTGCGGAATCAGGGGCGCACGGTTCACGAGATTGCCCTGTCCGCGCCGACCGGATCGGAGGTTGTGGAACGGCTGCGCGAACACTTGCCGCTTGCCGGGGCTCCGTCCATCTCGCGACACCGCATCGAAATCCCGGCGGATAGCCAGCTTGACTCCGGCCCTACAGATGGGGTTGATTCCGATTCAACAGTCGGGGTTGATTATGCAGTGCTCGAGCCGCCAAAAGTCGATGTGATGCGCCTTGACGATGCTGACGCGGAAGCGCGAACCATCGCGACGGTCCTGCGTGACCTCCACCACCGCGATGGGGTGGCATACGACGACATGGCTGTCATCACCCGGTCGGTGGCCCAGATGGAGGCACTGGCAGACCGGCTATATCTGCTCGGACTGCCCGTGCGGACACCGGTGATCGCCACACCGTTACGAGATGATCCGGCGGTCAGGGACCTGCTGCGAATCGTCGATATCGGGCATGCATGCACCGAGACTGCTCACCCTGACCAGGTGCTCACTCCGGCGGACGCAGATGAACTGCTCACTGGCCCGTTTGGTGATGCCGACGCATTGCGCATCCGTCGAATTAGACGACTGCTGCTAGATGCTGACGCCCGCGCCCGCCGCCATCCCCATGGACGAGACAACTCCCTACCTGAGGACAACACGGCGGAGGATACGCCTGAGTCGCTGCCACACACCCCCATCGAATCCGACGGGTCGATTCCCGCGTCCTCGTTGCTCCTGGTCAGGGCGCTCCTCGGAATATCTCATGTGTTAGATAGCGATGCGCTCACGCGGGCCGAGCACCTGGATCGAGACCGCACGCTAACCCCTGCCCTCAGAGTGCGAGACATGATCGCAGCGGTGGCACGTTGCCCGCAGGACGCCGCCCCCGGTGAAGTGCTTTGGGCCGCTTGGGATGCAGCCCACCTTGCCCGAGGCTGGCAGCGCGCGGCGTTGCACGAGGAAAACGACGGCACAGGAGGAGCCCGAGCCCGCTTGGCAACGCGCAGATTAGACGCTATGACCAGGCTCTTCGCCGCAGCGGAACGGTTTTCTGAGCGGAGGCCACACGCTGGTATCGGGGATTTTATCGACCATGTGCGCGCCCAGGCTGTTCCTGAGGATTCTCTGGCTCCCCGAGCGATTGCCGCCGGGAAAGTTACTCTTGCAACGCCCGCTGCCGTGGCCGGGCTGACCTTCGACACAGTGGTTGTGGCAGGTCTCCAAGAAGGGGCCTGGCCCAATACCCGGCTGCGCTCAACGGTTCTAGGCGCGGCTGAACTGGGTCTGATACTCGCAGGGTACGACGTGCCCAAGACCCCCGCGGCGCTGCGCGCGATGCAGCGGAAAGTTGTGATCGACGATGAAGTTCGGCTTGCGGTCAGCGCCATCAGCCGAGGCAGGCGACGCGTGCTGCTGACCGCTGTCGATACCCCGGAGGAACCGGCCTCGGCTTTCGTCGATATTGCTGAGGGATGCCGTGATGAACGCTGGCTAGATCGAGATGTTCTCACCCGAGATCCAGGACCGGCTCCTGATGCTCGACGTTTGGTGGCAGGCCTGCGTCGGAACCTTGCCTATAGCGATGCCGCCGGTGACGAGCAGGAGCAGGTCGATGCCCGGCCCGGGGCCCAGACACCGCTGGCCGCGCGACTGCTGCGCACTTTAGCCGCGCACCACGTTCACGGATGCGACCCTGACCTTTGGTATCACCAAAAACCCAGCAGCACCGCACCCATGCTCAACGAGGATGACGACGTCGTCCTATCCCCATCCGCATTGGAGAAACTAACCTCCTGCCCACAACAGTGGCTCTTTGAGCGGGTCGGAGGGTCCCGGCCCGCAGCTATCCCGCAGCAACTCGGCACAGCACTGCACCGTCTAGCCGAAGAAAATCCGCGAGCCGCTGCCCCCGATCTGCTGGCCACCTTCCAAGCCCGCACCCGGCACTTAAACCTTGGCCGCACCTGGCTCGACCGGCGACTGCGTGAACGCGCTGAGAAAGCGATTGCGTTGCTCGGGGAGCACCTGGCGGGAGATCGGGAAGCAATTGCGGTCGAAGCCCCGTTCACAACCCGGCTCGGTCACGTCGTGCTGCGCGGCACGATCGACCGCATTGAACGCAGTGGTGATGCGTTGACCATCGTCGATTTGAAAACCGGTGCCACCGCTCGGTCAGCCGCCGACGTCGCTACGGATCTACAGCTCGGCGCCTACCAGGTGGCAGTGCGCGACGGCGCGGTTGAAGCAGTCCGTGAGGCAACCATCCACAACAGCGTCGCCGAAACCGAACCCGCTGCTACCACCTGCGCCGACACCGCTTGTGATGATGCCCCCAGGGCACAACATGCGCTCGCCGGTGCCGAACTGGTGTATGTCGGCACCCCCACCCGGCGTCCGTCCTATCGCCGTCAGGTTGCCCTGCATAAGGCCGAAGACCCGACCTGGATCGACGAAGCGATAGCACGCGCAGGTCAGGCAGCACGGGGAGCTGAGGTCGTAGCAGCCGCCAATATTCGTTGCGATACCTGCCCGGTTCGTCGATCGTGCAGTGTGTGGCCAGAAGGAGCACAGCTATGAACACTGCTGGCCTGAAAGCTGTCGACGTCGCCCGGCTCATGGGACTGCCCGAGCCGACTGACGAACAACGTGCTGTGATCGAAGCCCCGCTAGCACCGCAGCTCGTGGTCGCCGGGGCGGGAAGTGGAAAAACCGAAACCATGGCCTCACGGGTGGTCTACCTGGTGGCGACAGGTCAGGTGGAACCCCGGCAGGTCCTCGGCCTGACCTTCACGCGCAAAGCTGCCCACGAGTTGGCTGAACGCATCACGCTTCGACTCGCGGGACTCGCTGAAGCCATGCGCCGAGAAGGGCTGGAGATTCCACCGGGTTTAGCGGGCGCAGGTGATGTCCTTGGCACCCAGAAAGTGCGGGTTGCGACCTACAACGGGTACGCCCTCGACCTGGTGCGCGAACACGCGTTGCGTCTAGGCCTGGATCCGGACCTGAAAGTGCTGTCTCCCTCGGCCTCATGGCAGTTGGCCTACGACATCGTGACCTCGTGGGCAGGGGAGCTAGACCTAGATGCTTCGCCTGCCACAGTCACCTCGGCCTTGCTTTCGCTGGCTGGATCCACCGCCGAACATTTGGTGCCGCTTCACGATGTCGTGGAAGAGTTTGATCGGATCGAGCAGCATGTCACCACGATTCCACTCCAGCATGAGGGCAGGCGACGCACGATGCCCGCCCCGGTGGCATCAGCACTCAAAGCTGTGCGTTCGCGCCGAGCAGTGATCCCGCTGGTGGAGGAATATCAACGGCGGAAAAACACCCTGGGCGCTATCGACTACGCCGACCAGGTGCGGCTTGCCGCTCAACTTGCCACCAACGCCGACGCGGTACGCACCACCGAACGAGACCTGCACCGGCTGGTGTTGCTCGATGAGTTCCAAGACACCTCGTACGCGCAGCTAGTCTTCCTCACGGGCCTGTACGGGCAGGGCCACGCCACCTGCGCCGTTGGTGACCCGCAGCAGGCTATTTACGCCTGGCGCGGTGCCTCGTCAGCATCGCTGGCCGACTATATTCCGCGGGCTGCGGGCCAGGATTGTCCGACGATCCAATCCAATCTGTCGACGTCGTGGCGAAACGACCGGGCGGTTTTGGCGGTCGCTGACCGTCTTGCCGCGCCTTTGCGGGTACGCGACCAGGCGCTGCGCATCCCGGTCTTGCAGCCCAGACCCGGGGCTGACGTCGGTGAGGTGAAGCTGCTTCGTTCCGCCGACACCCGCGAGGAGGCCCGTCAGATCGCGGCTTGGGTGGTGGAACAACGCGCTCATAACCAGGGGTCGAGCGCCGCGGTGCTGGTGCGTGCTCGGCGTCAGATACCGGCGATTGCTGAGGCTCTGCGCGAGGCCGGGCTGCCGGTGGAGGTGCATGGGTTGGGTGGTCTGCTGCATCGTCCCGAGGTCGCTGATGTCAGGGCTCTGCTGGACTGTGTTCACGACCCGTCCCGCGGGGATGCGGTGATGAGACTTCTGACCGGGTCAGCTGTTCGCCTGGGAGCACGTGACCTCTCGGTTCTTGGGCGATGGCGTTCACAGTTGGCCGCGCAGCGACGCTCCCGCGCCGAGTCGGCCCAGACGAGCCGGGATCCGCAGGCTCCGCTGCTGGTTGCTGATGACCACGCGGAGGAGGTCACCCTGCTGGATGCACTGGATGACCTGCCCTCAGATAGCTGGCGAGATGGCGACGGGCGGGAACTGAGCGAGGCGGCCCGTCATCGCTTGCGGTATCTGGCGACGAGGCTGCGTTATCTACGTCGCCGCCTGGCGCTGCCCCTGCCCGATCTGGTGCAGTCGGCGATTGAAGCGTTAAACCTCGATATTGAGCTGCTCGCCGATCCTGAGCGGCACCCTGGGGAGGCATTGCGTGATCTTGCCGCATTTCGCCGTCACGCCGCAGATTTTGAACGCTCAGCGGTGCGCCCGGGCCTTGGCGCCTTCCTCGCCCTGCTGGACATAGCTGAGGACACCGAGGCAGGTCTGGCGTTGGAGGCTCGGGAATCAGAGGTTGACCCTCACGCGGTCACGGTCATCACGATGCACGCCGCCAAAGGTCTTGAATGGGATGTGGTAGCGGTCGCTGGCATGGTGGAGGGGACCTTGCCGTCGTACGACTTGCGCCGTGCTAAAGCGGGTGAGGATGGCCGGGTGCGTGTGCGGGCATCCGGCTGGCTCGGCCCGCTGCGGGACGCCGATATCCCGCCGTCGCTGCGCGGGGATGCCCATGCTCTTCCCGACGTGTCTTGGATGGACGCCGCAACCCAGGTCGAGGTGGAGGACATCCTCACTGACTATCAGGAGCGGCGGGGCGAGGAGGACATCGCCGAGGATCGGCGCTTGGCATACGTGGCGTTAACTCGGGCACGTCATGCGTTGCTGCTCTCGGCACCGGCATGGCAAGAAGGTGCGGTAAACCCCCGTGAACCGTCGAGGTTTTGGCGCGAAGCAGCGGACACGATGGGTGCCGATCATGTGACTGAAGAAGATGTCCCTGCGGAGAATCCACTGGCCAGGGCCTCGCGCCGTGGTACGTGGCCGCCGCCTGTGGGTGAACGGGAAGCGCGCCGGGAACGGATCGCTGATGTGGTGGCAGCCTCACCGCCGTGGGAGTTTGCGCGAACCGACGGCCAGGATGATGCTCAGGATGGCGATGCCGAGGATGATGTCCACGCTGGCGATATTCACGATGGTGATGACATTAAGGCCGGTCAGGCCAACTCCGTGGACCTGGAGGAGGCTGAACTGATCGAAGCGGTGCGACGTGTACTCGCCGATCGCGCAGCCTCCGCGGGCCCGTTGCTGGTGCCGACGCCGCGCCGGATCACGGCCTCTGAGGTGGTTGCCCGCGCCACCAACCCGGAACGGGTCGTGGTGGATCTTTTACGTCCGCTGCCCCGCCGTCCGAGTGCGTCGGCTCGGCGCGGCACCGATTTTCACGCCTGGGTGCAGCGCCGGATCGAGGGTGGAGCGTTGCTGGAACTGGATGAACTGAACGAACTTGAGGTGTTCGCCGATGCTCCGGATGACACGATGCGTGATCGGAAAATGCGCGAGCTGTACCTGGGGTCGGCGTGGGCTGCTCACACCCCGCTCGAGGTGGAGTTACCGGTTCAGGTGAGACTGGGCGAGGTGACCATCGGCGGGGTTATTGACGCCGTGTTCGCGCTGGCGGACGTCGCCTCTATCCTCGGCGACGGTGATCGTGACGGCGGTGGACGACGTGACGGCGGTGCCAGTGTTAAGGATGGTGTGAATGATGAGGATGGTGCCAGTGATGAGAGTGGTGTGAGTGATGAGGATGGCCCCAAGGGCGTGGTGATCGTTGACTGGAAAACGGGCCGGCCCCCACATGGTCAAGCGAAAGAAGCGCGCAACCTGCAGCTATCGCTATACCGACTCGCCTACCACGACGCCACTGGCTTGCCTCTGGATAGCATCCGCACGGCGTTCCACTACGTGAGTGACAACCTCACGGTGGAGGTCACCGCGCATCCTTCTCGCGATGTCCTCAGAGATCTGGTCTCACCAGGCGGGGAGAGCTAACTCCGGGTGTTGTCTGGCCGAGCATCCTCCGGTGTGGCCTCGTGCCGTGTGGTGGCGCGATCATGCTCGGCCCCTTGAGAGTCATGTGCGATGCCATCGTGTTCCCGCTCGGGGTCGCCAAGTTCCCGCTCGGCGGCACGGTGGTCTTGATCGGTAACACGGTGGTCCTGATCTGAGGTGAGATGATCGTATCCGTCCGTGTGATAGTCCTCCTCAGCCGCGAGGTCATCGAACGCCTGTTCCGCTTCGAGCCGGGCGATTTCGGCGAGATCGGATTCGAGGTCGGCGAGCATTCCGTCGGCATCGCGAATCACTGATTCGTCGTTGGCGTCGATACCGTGCAAAAGCCAATCCAGTACGGCGAACTCGCCCAGGATGTGAGCGCGGTCCACGAGCTGAGGGTCGGGTGCCTTCCCCGCCGCGCTGATGGTTTCGGTGTACGCGCTAAACAGAACATCCCACATGTCGGGGTTCAGGGTCGAAACCAGCCAGGCGAGGTCTGTGGCCGGATCATCGACCCGAGCCGACCCCCAGTGGAGAATGCCCGAGAAGATCCCGGTGGTTGCTGTTGACGGATGCGTTTGTGCGGTCAGAAGATGATCTTCCGACAGTTCCCCGTGAACGAAGCGCGGTGTGTATGTCCACAGTTGATCATCGTCCATGACGTGTTCCCACCGCTGGGCCACGGTAGGAGGCAGACGATGCCCAGCATCCTGAATCCGGGCGAGGCGGGCACGGTGCCGAGCGCGGGTCTCTGCCGGGCTGAACACCTCCACGCAACTGGTTTCGGCGAGGTCGCGAGGGACCGCGTGGATCTGAGCGATAAGCCGTCCGAGGGACCGGGCGGTCCCCTCGTCGTCCTGTAGCTGAGTGAAGTGAAGTGGGGTGCCGGGAAGCGCCGGGCACACGACTGCGCGGCCTCCCTCGGGCAGACGGGCATATCCCTCGGGTCGCTGCACCACGTCCCGCAACGGCGTGCGGGCGAGCATGTCGAGCACGACGATCTCAGCTTCTGAGCGAGCTCCCGCGGTGTCGGTCCGGGCCGCGGAGACGGTCCAGCGGCGACCTTGGGAATCGACGATGCCCGCCACATCGTATTCTTCGGAATCCGACGAAATGATGGCGGCTGTCCGCACCGGTTCCACGCCGCGCACGGCCGCGCTCACCAGGGCGGCCAGGGTGTAGGGAGATCGTTGCACTCAACTACCGTACGACGTTCAGCGGGAGAGATGCCCGAACTTGTGAGTGTGGCGCCGTCTTTAGGTGTCGAAGTCGGTCTTTACGGGCCGACATGGGCTGGAATGTGAGGGCGCAACGAAATACGTCAGGAATACGCATACCGAGTGTGGTGAAGATGCTCGGCGTACGGTGAGCTCATGTGTAGCGCTAGCGCCTCCAACCTCAGCCGAGTCGGGTTTCACGAGTCGGGCTTCGACCAGACACGCCCTCAGCGGGCTGTATCGCATCGGGAAGGATCCAGCCAGAACGCTTCTGACCGGGCATGCTCCATGCAGACCACTTCTGATCAGCCAGGCATCATTTTGGCAAGCCGGGAACAGAGCCCGGATAAGCAGAGCTTGGACAAACAGCGGCTGGATGGACAGAGCCAGGTTAAGCAGAGCCGGGATAGGCAGAGCTTGTATAAACAGCGGCTGGATGGGCAGAGCCAGGACGGACAGTGGTTGGATGGGCCGCCACTCCTGCGGAACTCATCGATCACGACGTCATTTATGCAAACCTCCATGAATCGAGATGCTGAGTCGCGCGAAGGTGATGGTGAGGATCCTCTGGCGCCGGGGCCCGATGTTCGGTATCTACCCACCAGCGGAACCATGGTGGCAGTGCGTGAGCTTGATTCACGTGCTTTAACTGGAGATTCGGATACCGCTCCTGTCGCTGGACCGCAGCTGTATCCGCTGGAGTTGGCATTAGAACATGATGATCCGACCACGGATCCTGAGGATTTGTGTTATCTCGGCAGATGGCAGGGCCTTCGGATTATGTCGGCGATGACCCCGCGAGCTAGTGGCGAAATTGATGATCCTGGCCGGTGTCTGCGCGACTTACGCGAACTAGCGGACCGACTGCCCCGTGACCAGATGGCGTTTGCGCTGACCGCGGTCGCAATGGGCGCGTGGCACAGTGCGGTGAGGCATTGCCCTCGCTGTGGGACGCGCCTGATGCGGCTGCGAGCGGGATGGGTACAGCGGTGTCCCGAGGATAAGTCTTTGCATTTCCCGCGCACGGACCCTGCTGTGATTATGGCGATCCGGGACCCTAAGGACCGCTTGTTGTTGGCACAGGGGGCAACCTTTCGTGCACCCCGTGCTCACTCGGTGCTTGCGGGGTACGTGGAACCGGGGGAGACAGCGGAATCGGCGGTAGCTCGTGAGGCGGCCGAGGAGGTCGGGGTAGAGGTTGCAGAGGTCGAATACATCGGCTCGCAGCCGTGGCCATTTCCGGGTTCGCTCATGCTCGGATTCAGGGCCTGGACATCCACTTGCGTGGATAATGACGATCTGGTTTTACAAGAAGGTGAAATCGCGTCGGCGGCGTGGTACACCCGCGAGGAGCTTGCCGAGGCGATCCAGCACAAACGCATCACCCTTCCCGGAAGGGCATCTATTTCTCGACCGTTAATTGAGGACTGGTTTGGAGGGCCATTGCCCTATTAGATAGGTGGGTTTTCTTGCAGGGTGATCGGCCAGTGGGTCTTGGAGGCTGTAGCTAGCAGATACAGCTCATTGTCTTATTTTTTGATTCGTTTCAGTCTAATGAAACCCTTGAGCTGGTTTGTGGGAGTTTGAGGCTGCGCGGACTTGCTAGTCATTTTTTATTGGCACCTTGCATGTTATTCCCTGGTATGCGTTAAATATTTTTGATATCCAAAACGTTACGGGTGAACATGAATTCCAAACTCTATTTTTGAGTATATGTGGTTGGTGAAAGTTTTAGCAGACGTAATTTTATGGTGACCGTAAGAATCGGCGTGAAGCGGGTAGGGTAGCATGCCGTGTAGGCAAGTCGATTAAGTAATCTCGTCTGGCCCAAGATGCCTTTAACCTTGATCGTGGAAATGCTCCCTAGATTGAGGTTCTTCTCGGCACGCTGGGACGATCAGCGTAGATTTCAGATCTGAGATGGCTGATGTTAAGGATTTATCCCTCCAAGAGAAGCTCACGTCTCGCAAAGATGGTTAACGGACCGCCGGAAAATCGTGTGTGTAGGATAAATATCCTAAGTGCATTTACATGACTTAGGTCAATATTATTGGATTATCGATAAATTGAGTCAATATTTTAATAATACATAAATTTGCGAGAAATGACGGATTGGATGCGAGTCGGGCGCATTGATGCTGATACCGAAAACACTCCGCGGCTGTCAACCCCTCTAGAGGTGAGGATTGTTTGGTTGCCGGAACCTCTTTATGCTCAAAAGTATACGCGTTATGCCCCGTTGTAGATATGAGCCCTCTGATGAATTTAGAGTGTCCGATATCGCATCAAGTGGCGCGATGTGGTCGCATACAAATGGAGGAGATGATGTCCACACGACGTAGCTTTATGCTGAAGGCGGCACCGGTTGCTGTGCTTGGCGCCGTGTTGCTTCCGGTTTCTCCGGCCGTCAGTGCGAGAACTGTGGAGCTTGACGAAGCAGGGCTTCTCGAAGCTGCGAAACGCATCGATTCCATTCCAGATTCTGCCCTTAAGAGTGATGAAGCCTATGAGAGGTGGAAAAAAGAGAATCTCGCGATAGCACCGCGCGGAGGTATAGGGTGCGGTTTGGCTATCACCACCGGTCTAGCATCAACTGCCTTTGTGGCCGCCAAGGTATTTAAGATTAAGGCAGCAATTAAAGCGGCTGGAGGGGCCAAAAAGTTTGTGGATCTTTTGATCACAGGATTTAAGGTCGCCAAAGCAGAGGGTAAAAGCAATGCTGCCGCGCTAGAATTTGCTGCGCAGGAGGCGGCGCAGTCTGGCGGAAAAGAAGTGGCAGTAGCCATCCTCGATCTAATTTCGCTCAAGGATGTTCTTAGTGAATGCTTTGGAGTGGAGCTCTGATAAAATGGCAGACGCATCGAAAAAGTCGGAAGTTAAAACCCTTTTCTCATCTTCTCAAGCCTTAAATTGGGGCCTACTTTTCGGGGTGTTAGCTTTTGTAATCAAAAATCTTTTTAGCGGACAGCTGGGGCAATATGTTGCACTGCTCTTTGGTTTATTATTTCTGTTTTGCGCAATTGTGTATGTCGTAAATACTGTTAAAGAATTTGCGGCGGAGCGAAAGGCGTCTGAGTAAATCCGGGAGGTTGAGGCGGATCTACTCAGCGATTATTTAATGAGATTCCCTTGAAGATTTGCTTTGAAATCTTGTAGGGATATACTCGATGAACATATCCCTGTATCGTTTTACCTTATTAAAAGATATGGATTTTAAGTCAACTTCCGATTAATGTTCTATGAATTTAAAAGTGTCGATATATGGACGCTATCTATATTTTTAATTGCGGAACGCTTATTGCTATTGAATTTTACATTTGATGATGCTCTAGCCGGGGTCGGCGGGGGCACAAAGAGTGAAGCCCGGGAAGGTTAGAAGGCGGACTCGGTTGCGCCCGTCTCAGCTGTTGGTCAGGGCGCAGTCGCGGGCTTAGCCGCCCCAGTTGTCCCCACTTCCGCAGATCCCCGGTCCCGTACATTAAAGTCCCCGATTCCTGCACCTGGCAGACTGGGGGATTATGGCCACGTCAGAAACTTCCCGTGAGACCCCCGCGAGTCCTGAAGCGCTTTTGGATGCGCTCGACCCTGACCAGCGGGAGGTTGCGACCGGTTTTGGACAGCCTGTGTGTGTGCTCGCCGGTGCTGGCAGCGGTAAAACGCGAGCGATCACGCACCGCATCGCCTACGCAGTGGCCACGGGGCAACAAAATCCCCGCCACATTATGGCGCTGACCTTCACCACCAAAGCTGCCGCAGAGATGAGATCCCGGCTCGCGGACCTCGGCTGCCCAGGAGTGCAGGCGAGGACTTTTCACTCAGCTGCCCTGCGTCAACTGCGACATTTTTGGCCCCGGGCGATCGGTGGGGCGATGCCCCAGATCATGCCGCACAAAATCGCCGCAGTGGCGGAGGCTTGTCGGCGACTGCATCTGACCGTGGATAGGGCTGCTCTGCGGGATATTGCCTCTGAGGTGGAGTGGTCCAAAGTGTCGATGGTGGTCCCAGAGGACTATGCGGTGGCCGCGCAGGCGGCTAAGCGCTCCGGGGTAGCGGGATTCGATGCGACTTCCATCGCCCGGATCATTGCCCGCTACGAGGATGTGAAACACGACAGTCAGATGATCGACTTCGAGGATGTCCTCGTCCTCACCCAAGGGATTTTGACGGACCGACCCGACATCGCCCGGGAAGTTCGGGCCCAGTACCGGCATTTCGTGGTCGATGAATATCAGGATGTCTCTCCGCTGCAGCATCGTCTACTGTCCACCTGGCTAGGTACCTCGCACGATGTGTGCGTGGTCGGCGATGCATCCCAAACCATTTATTCGTTTGCCGGTGCCACCTCGTCTTACCTGCTCAATTTTCGACGTGATCATCCCCAGGCCAGGGTATTGAAACTGACCCGGAACTATCGTTCGGCCCCGACGATTGTGTCGGCCGCTAACGCTGTGCTGGATGCTGCACGGGGTCCCAACCGGGCGGCTCGCCTGGATTTGGTTTCGCAGCGTTCCGGCGGAGAACCGCCAGTGGTGGAGTGTTTTTCCGACGACGTGGAAGAAGCTGAAGGTGTGGCTGCGCGAATCGCATCCATGCTCGACGATGGCCGCACAGCGTCGAGCATCGCAATTCTTTTCCGAACCAATGCCCAAAGTGAAGGCTTTGAACAAGCGCTGTCGGCGCGCGGGATCGGTTATTTGGTGCGAGGCGGTGAACGGTTTTTTGAACGGGCCGAGGTGCGCCGGGCCATGGTTGCTTTGCGGGGGGTCACGAAAGTGGCGGGCGCCGACGAGGATGTTGTGCGAACCGTGGAAGATGTGCTCGGTTCACAAGGGTGGGCGAAGGTCGCTCCTGAAACCACCGGGGCCGTACGCGATCGCTGGGAATCCCTAAATGCCCTGGTAGAGCTCGCGCGGACAGTTGCGGCTCGGCCCGGCGCAGGCATCGTGGACTATGTGCGGGAGCTTGAGGAGCGGGCCGAAGCTCAGAACGCCCCGACCGTCGATGGGATCACGTTGGCCTCCATTCATGCGGCGAAGGGGCTCGAATGGGATGTTGTGTTCGTGGTCGGAGCGAGCGAAGGTCTTTTGCCGATTTCCATGGCGAAAGACGATGTTGCTATTGAGGAAGAGCGGCGGCTGTTCTACGTGGCGTTGACGCGGGCCCGGGATGTGCTCACCGTGAGTTGGGCTCAATCCCGCACGCCCGGTGCCCGTGGCAGTCGGCGTCCGTCCCGATTCCTGGACGGGATGGTTCCGGGAAGCGGATCGAAGGGGCAGGGGCGTGAACGAGGCCCGGTGGCGCGTCGTACAGGTCGTCGCAGTGCCACGATTTTCAGCGCCTGCCGGGTGTGCGGGCAGGCCTTGACGGATCCTGCGCAGCAGAAAGTGGGGCGCTGTGAGAACTGTCCGCCCAGTTACAGCGAGGAGTTGCTGAGGGCACTCAAAGCGTGGCGGCGAGAAGTCGCCCGGGAGGCGAAGGTTCCTGCGTTTGTGGTGTTCACGGATGCGACGTTGGATGCGATTGCCGAGCGGACCCCGTCTTCGCCTGCCGAATTGCTGGCCATTCCTGGAGTTGGGCAGGCGAAATTGGAGCGCTATGGTGAGGCGGTGTTCGCGCTGCTGGCTGACCATGTGGCCGCTGGGTCCTGATCAGATCAAGTGGAGCGCGCCGACGTGAACGTTGGGATGACCGTCACCGCGGTAACGCATGCGCCTCAGTGACGCACGCGCTGGGATGTGCCCCAGAGTGTTTCCGTCGGGGCGCATCCGTCAGATGTGACGCCGAAAAGTTATCTTCGCAGGTCAAAAAATGATTGGTGTTCCTCGCGAGGTCGTATAGAGTACCTAGCGAACATCGTTGATCGTCGCGGTTCGGGAAGCCGGAGCGCGCTCATGAAGAGGAGGTGCTGAAGTGATAACAAATATCGGAATTGGATCGTTCGGCATCTATAACGCGCTACCAGTGCGCCCTCTTCCAGGCATTTTGGGTTCCCCAGTGCGCCCAAAGAGGGTCGCGTTCTCGCGTCAGCCTAGCTGCTAGGTAGACGTCCCTCCGTTCGTGAGGGATGAAAACTCTGCGGCAGTGACGCCGCCGGGCGGATAGCCCTCCCAGGTCGATATGACCTCCGCAATCCACGACGATAATAGAAGCTTTTTACGATGACTGACGTCCTGATATCCGATATGTCAACCTCTCTGCCCTGCCAAGAGGTGCATTCTGAACTGTTTTTCGCTGAATCTCCCGCCGACCTGGCGCGAGCAAAGGCCCTGTGTGCTGAATGCCCGCTGCAGCAAGCCTGTTTGGATGGTGCTAGGCAACGCCGTGAACCCTGGGGAGTCTGGGGCGGAGAGATCTTCGTCGATGGCGCCACTGTCGCTGTGAAGCGTCCGCGGGGCCGTCCCCGGAAAACCGCTGTCGCCTGAACCACCCCTATAAAGCGGAGGAAACAAGCGGGCGCATTCCACAACTCAGCCAGATCCGGTCTGCTGGATGCGACTTAGTATGAGCTGAGCGATTTGGCGGTGTGACGCTTTGGGCGGGTTAACCCGATTGACCACATGTGAGTGTGGGCCACCACGCGGTGGCCCACACTTCTCATGCGTATGACAGGAACCCAGAGCTTCGGGAGATTATTCCCGGTCGTCGCGCGTCAGAACTCATATGTGCCGACGTGGGCAAGCCGCGGATGAGGAAGTGCTCTGTGTCATCCTGTCTGCGCCCGGCGCAGTGCACAACCGATGAGAACCTCACCGCGCAGGTGAAGAGCTCATGCCTTGTCTGGGCCGGGCCGGATGTGTCCTGCTGGGCTTGGGGCCCCGGGGACGCTCAGCACCACGCGCACCTTCCCCGTGTACGTTCTGCTAGTTATCCCGGGACCCCAGCTGAATTGAAACGTAGCCCGTCGGGGAGGTCGCGGTCAAAGACGGAAACCTCTCTTCGTGTGGACAAGTCTGTCCACTGTGTGGATGAGTTGTGGGAATCGCCGACACGACTGTGCATATCCTGGGGGATAACTCCATCGCGACACGCCGAAACCTAGCCTGTGAACAGCACGTATAAAATCCACACCGCGAAAAAGTGGTCGAGTCTGAGAATCTGTGTTCTATGATCCGAGGGGTTCCACATAATGGACCGGACAGCGGGGCGAATGAACATCCGCGCGGTCCGCGGGGGGAACCCGTTGTCGTTCGGCGGTCTACACGCCGGCGTCGCACAGTCACCGCAACCCGTCGGGATGGATGCATCGAGATCGCAGTTCCCGCGACGATGTCACGCAGACAAGAGCGCGAATGGATTGACCGTATGGTCGCTCGCCTTGCCCGGCGGGATTCATCGCGCAACCTGGGCGATGCGGAGCTGATGGACCTGGCAACCCGGCTGTCGCGAGAATACCTAGACTCGCTAGCGGTTCCGGTTAGCGTCACCTGGTCTACCCGCCAAAACAGTCGATGGGGATCATGCACCCCGGCTGACGGCACTATCCGGTTGTCGTCGCGGTTACGCACGATGCCCGCATGGGTTTTTCACTATGTGCTGCTGCATGAACTCACGCACCTGCTAGTTCCCGACCACGGGCCTGATTTTTGGGCATGGATGCAGCGCTACCCCCGCGCTGAACGCGCCCGAGGTTTCCTCGAAGGCGTGGCTTTTGCCCGGGACCAGCCCGATGCGAATGACGTGGATTAAACGCGAACCAGGTTGAGTTTGCGCAGCGTGTCCGGAAGGTCGCTGATCACGGTAGCTGGCAGCTGATCCAGTCGATGCCATGCCACCGCAACGCTTTCATCGCTGCATCGCAGAGGCACCTCAGAGGCTTCACCCCGGGTGCGGAACAGGAACTGGACATCCCAGTGGGTGCGGCATCGATGAAACGCCGATGTGAGCCGATGACGGTTCAAAATGGCTGGGCCTTGGACGACGCGTTCCAGGTCGCTGGAGGAGAGCCCAAGCTCCTCAGCTACTTCACGACGGGCCGCCTGCTCAAATGAGGGCTCGCCCGGTTCGAGGTGTCCGCCCGGTTGCAACCAGCGTTCTAGTTTGCGATGTAACACCAGTGCAAGGTGACAACCAGCGGCGTCAATGACATGCGCGCTCGCGGTGAAGTGCTCAGGCGGTCCGGACTTCCAGAGCGCACTCGAGTCGTGATCGAGCAGCGTGCGGTATTCGGCGAGCAGATCGGGATCGACCGCTGGTCCGCACGCATCAAATTCTCGACGAAATGCATCCAGAAATGCATCCAGCGGGGGTGCGGGCCGCTGGGTGGTGGGGCTTGAGTTCATCGGGTTGGCGTACCGGGTGCGTTGCCGCCTGAGGGGCCATCGTGGTGACCGTCGTGGCCGTCGGGGTTGTCGTTCGACGGGCCGTCGGGTTTGCCCTCTGATCGGCCATGGTCATCATCGTGATCCGGCCCGTGATCATCCTCGCCGTCCGATCCGCGGCCAGCCTGATCCGGGGCGTAGGCCCCATTCCCGCTGGTGCCGAGCTCATCAGCATTCACCTTGCCGCTGCTCACCCCACCAGAGGTGTCCTCACGCGGCGCGTTCTCCGCTCCTTCGCCGCGCAGCAACTTTTCCAACTCGGCGTCGAAGTCCTCGGGAAGGGAGACCTGCTCGGGTCCAGGCTGATCCCCGGCGGTCCCGGACTGGGCGCATGGTGAGGATCCCGAGGATGATGCATCAGCCTGAGCAGCGGGGCGCGGAGGTTGCGGAGTTCCCGATAGGACATCGGAGCTAGGTAACAGGTCCGGGTGCCCCCAGACTCGTTCGCGGCCCGCAGCACCTTCGGTGGCGAATACCGCGTCCCACCAGGAAAGAGCCTCACGAATTCGACGCGGACGAAGCTCAAGGCCCACCACTGCAGCCAACATCTGCTCGGCTGGCCCGCCGGAGGCGCGACGACGGCGGATGGTCTCGCGCATGGCATCGAGCCGCGGCAATTTTCCATCGAGGGCTTGAGCCACCACATGATCTACCCAGCCTTCAATCAGGGCCAGCGTGGTGGCGAGTTCTTCCAGCGCCCGTTCCTGCGATTCGGACCGGGTGAACTCGAACACCCCTTCTGGCAGGGCACCGGACAGAGCCGACGGATCCGAGACATCAAGATCCCGCATCATGTCTTCAAGGTGGCCCAGATCAAGCGTGATCCCGCGGGCGTAGTCCTCAATCGCTCCGAAGAGGTGCTCTGCGAGCCACGGAGTGCTGCGGAAAAGCGCACAGTGGGCTACTTCCCGCGCGGCCAAGAAGATTCGTAAGGCCGACGGATCGAGATCGGTTCCGTCCAGGAAGTCATTGATATTGGCAGCCAACAGGGACGGTTGCGCATCGGGGACCAGAGGCAGGCCGAGATCCGTACCGCCAAACACCTCGCGGGCCAGCGATCCAATGGCATGGCCGAACTGAACGCCGAACATGGTGCCACCCATTCGGGTCAGCATCTCGGAGACATCACCGACACCCGGGACCGAGGGCATCTCACCCATTTGATGCTTCAACGCGTCGCCGATGGCCCGCGCCATATACAGCGAGACCGGTTCCACCGTCTTCTGCCAGCGGGGAAGGGTTTTTTCCACCCAGGTAGCGCGGCTCCACACAGCCGGGGGCGCTGTAGGCACATCGACGTCGACCACCTGACCCAGCCACAGGCTCGCCACATGGGCGGCCTCCACGAGATTTCGCACCTGGGTCGGATTCGGGGCGGGATCACCGGGTGATCCCTTCGGCTCAGGCATGCCCGGCATCCGCACCGCGCCATGGGCGGTCTGCCGAGCGAGATCCCGGCCCAGTGTCCAGTTCACCGGTCCGTCCCCACCCTGGGCCATGAGGTGTTGCATCTGAGCGGCAGCGGCTCGTAGTTGCACGGGATCAGTGGGCAGACCAGCTTGGCGGGCGAGCTCGCCTAAGTCCATGCCATCTAAGGTGCCCGGAGGCAACTGTCCGCCGAAGATCTGCTCGAGAAAGGCGCGCAGGTTCTCCTCGTCGGGACCAGGTGTATGCGATGGATTGGTCACGGCGTGCTCCAGCCTCGTCGGATCGGGATGCCGAACTCCTCCGATTAATCGGGTGGTTCAGCGGGTACTGACTACTCCAGCGTATCGGGGTCGGGGTGAAGGCTGTGTGAATACGCGCCTAGGAAGACCTGTGCGGCACAATGGACAGATGAGTTCCTTCGCCGACGACCGTTCGCCGGGCGATCAGTCCCCGCACCGTATGCCACACGACGTGCAGTCTGCTGCGTCTGAGAACCCGGTGCCGACATCGCCGGTTGGGTTATCGGGTACGCAGGATACGCCCCCCACGAAGAAATTGAGGTGGCGACCTTATGCGGGCGTTGTGGGCCTGCTGGGAATGTGTTTCACCCTGTTGATTGGATTGCTCATACCGGTCCCCTACGTGATCGAAAAACCCGGTCCAGCGTTTAACACGCTGGGCGCCCCGCAGGGAACCAAGATTATCGACGTGAAGGGCCACCAGACCTACACCACTTCCGGAGCGCTCAGTATGACCACCGTGTCGGTGGAGGGAGCCCCTGGGAATACGGTGCACGCCACCGATGTTCTCAAGGCCTGGCTCAATAGCGACGAAGCGGTTGCTCCTCGGGAAGCATTCTTCCCTCCAGGACAATCGCAGTCGCAGGTTCAGCTGGTCAACACCGTTCAGATGACGACCTCGCAGGACTTGGCAGTGGCAGCAGCATTGAGCGCGCTGAAGATTCCGTATCAACGGTCAGTGATCGTGGCGGGAGTCGGACACGATGCGGCGGCCCTCGGGGTGCTCGAGCCTGGTGATCGGATCATCGCTTTACGTGGGGAAACCGAGGCGGATGCGCAGGGGTATCGCACCTTAGCTGGTTCTTCGCCTGCTGGACAGAAAATTCCGGTGGTGGTGCGTCGGAACGGTCGCGATCTCAAGCTTGAGGTGCCCACCAAAGTGGTGGACGGACGCTCGCTTATGGGCGTCGTGCTCAGCGACGGCTACCAATTCCCCTTTGACGTATCCATTAACTTGCAAGATGTGGGAGGTCCCAGCGCAGGCATGATGTTCGCGCTCGGGGTTTATGACACCTTAACCCCCGGCTCGTTGACCGGTGGCCAGAACATCGCGGGCACCGGAACCATCGATGCACAGGGGCAAGTAGGCTCTATTGGTGGTATTCGGCAAAAGATGATCGGTGCCCACAGTGGGGGAGCGCGGTTCTTCCTTGCCCCCGCAGCCAACTGCTCACAGGTGGTCGGTCACATCCCCGAGAACCTTCAGGTGGTTCGCGTGAATACATTGGATGACGCGATTCGTGCGGTTACCGCCATTGGGAAGACAGGTAATGCGCAGGGCCTGCCCACGTGCACCGGCACATCGGAGGCCGCACATTAATCGCAGGGTGTATTCAGTTCCGTATCGCACTGCGTGTTGGTATCGCAATGTATGTCGGTATCGCACCGCGTTACAGTGCCGGCAACCTCGCAAGGAGAAACCATGAGCGCAAAGAAAACACGGACACGCGAGAGCGCCGTGACGGTGGTGTTCGATTTCGGGGGTGTTCTCAGTGCCGGCACCGACCCCGTGGATGCCCTGCACGAGATCCTCGGTGGTGACCGGACAGAGATCAGCAAAGCCTACTGGTCAGCACGGTCGGCCTTCGACTCTGGCGCCGTGGATGCCGGGGACTACTACGACCACCTGGCTGAGGCCGCAGGGATTGACGAGCTGACCGAGGACGAGGTCGAGGATCTCGCCGCAGCGGATAATGCCTACTGGCTTCGGCTCGCTCCCGAAAGCCGGGCACTTCTCCACGACCTTGCACGCTCCGGGACCCGGATCGCGGTGCTTTCCAATGCGCCGGCAACCTTCGCTGAAGCGGTGCGACAGGCCGACTGGTTTGAAGCGGTTTGCCTCGGGGTGTTCTCGGGCGAAGAAAAAATCTCCAAACCCGACCCCGAGATTTACCGGGTATTGCTGGACGCTTTAGCGCATGAGACCGGGGGCGTGAGCATCCCCAACCGGATCGTGTTTTTTGATGACCGTGAGGCCAATGTCGCCGCTGCCCGAGCGCTTGGGATCGATGCCCACCTGTGGCCGGCCAATGATTCTGTAGCAGTTGGTCAACGTCCTGGCTGGCAGGTTGCTCGCGCGGTGTTGGCAGACCGCGGGCTCATCCTGGACTAAGGCGGTACCACAGGCACGATTAATGCGGTACGGCGGGCGACATTAGTGAGGTGCCACAGGCATGATGAATGCGGTATCACGGGCAATCGGTCGGGGTGGTCATCGTAACCGCCCGTGAGCAGTAGTCGCCGGGTAGGCTGGCTACGACCATCCAGCATCTGATTTGAGCAGCATCCGAGTTAAGCAGCATTGTTAAGCAGCATCTGAGATAAGAGGAGAACAGCACTTCCGTGGCTGAATTCATTTACACCATGTACAAGGCCCGTAAGGCCGTCGGTGACAAGGTCATTCTCGATGACGTCTCCATGAGTTTCTATCCCGGCGCGAAGATCGGCATGGTGGGTCCGAACGGTGCGGGAAAGTCCACCATTTTAAAGATCATGGCCGGGCTCGATCAGCCGTCCAATGGTGAAGCCCGGCTGTCCCCGGGATACAGCGTGGGCATCTTGTTGCAGGAGCCCCCGCTGGATGAATCCAAGACCGTGCTCGAAAATGTTCAGGAAGGCATGGGGGAGCTGTACCGCAAGGTTCAGCGGTTTAACCAGATCGGTGAAGAAATGGCCGAGGAGGGCGCCGATTTTGACGCGCTCATGAACGAGATGGGTAAACTCCAGACCGACATCGATGCCGCTGACGGCTGGGATCTGGACTCCCAGCTCGAACAGGCCATGGATGCACTGCGCTGTCCACCGGGGGATGAGCCGGTGACCCATCTGTCCGGTGGTGAACGTCGACGGGTTGCCCTGTGCAAACTGCTGCTGGAAAAGCCCGACCTGCTGCTGCTGGACGAGCCGACGAACCACCTCGATGCGGAAAGCGTGCTCTGGCTCGAACAGCACCTGGCGAAATACGAAGGTGCGGTTATTGCGGTCACCCACGACCGGTACTTCCTCGACCATGTTGCCCAGTGGATCGCTGAAGTGGATCGCGGTCACCTCTACCCGTATGAGGGTAACTACTCGACCTATCTCGAGAAGAAGCAGGAACGTCTAACTGTTCAGGGTAAAAAAGACGCCAAGCTGCAAAAGCGTCTTAAGGAAGAACTGGAATGGGTGCGTTCTAATGCGAAGGGACGCCAGGCAAAGTCTAAAGCACGCCTGGCCCGCTATGAAGAAATGGCGGCGGAAGCGGAGCGTTTCCGGAAACTCGACTTTGAAGAAATTACCATTCCTCCGGGCCCGCGGCTGGGCAATGTGGTCATCAATGCATCGAATCTGAAGAAGGGATTCGGGGACCGGGTACTGATCGACGGACTGTCGTTCTCGCTTCCGCGCAACGGCATCGTCGGTGTCGTCGGTCCGAACGGTGTGGGTAAGACCACGCTGTTTAAAACCCTGGTCGGGTTGGAACCTTTGGACGGCGGTGAGCTGAAGATTGGTGAGACCGTCAAGATCAGCTATGTCGACCAGAACCGTGAAAACATTGACCCGGAAAAAACCCTCTGGGAAGTTGTGTCCGACGGGCTGGACTTTATTCACGTCGGCAATGTGGAGATCCCCTCCCGCGCCTATGTATCGCAGTTCGGATTTAAGGGCCCTGATCAGCAGAAGAAAGCGGGCGTTCTTTCCGGCGGTGAGCGCAACCGTTTGAACCTGGCCCTCACCTTGAAACAGGGTGGCAACCTGCTCCTGCTGGACGAGCCGACGAACGACCTAGACGTGGAAACCCTGTCGTCCCTGGAAAACGCCCTGCTGGCGTTCCCGGGATGCGCTGTGGTCGTTTCTCACGACCGCTGGTTCCTTGACCGCGTGGCCACCCACATTCTCGCCTATGAAGGCACCGACCAGAACCCCTCAGAGTGGTACTGGTTTGAAGGAAACTTTGAAGGATACGAGGAGAACAAGGTCAAGCGACTGGGACCTGAGGCAGCTCGCCCCCATCGGGTTACCCACCGCAAGCTGACCCGCAGCTGAGCCGGGTGGCGCAGCGCTGAGAGTTAGTGAGCGCGGCTGCGAGAGCTGAGAGCCCTCGTGGTCGCGCTCACTTTGCTCCGGCAGTGGTGTGGCGAGCCGTCCTCATAAGGGTCCTGTACCTTGTGAGCATGAAGCCAATCCAGACGATTCGTGTTGCCTCCGACTTGCCGGAGCAACTTACGCCCCTGCGCGATCTTGCCTTGAACCTGCGGTGGACGTGGCGCCAGGACACTAAAGATCTCTTCCGATACATCGACCCGGAGGCATTTTCACGCTCCGGCGAGAGCCCGATTGGGATGCTCCCCTTAGTGCGCTCAGGTCGTCTGGCAGAACTTGCCCGCGACGAGGAGTTTTTGGCGCGAATGCGCGGTGAACTCGGTGAACTCGAGGCGTATATGTCCTCGGACCGCTGGTTCCAGCGGACGGTGGAATCGACCCCGGGCGCAGTCCCGAGCATCGCCTATTTCTCGATGGAGTTCGGGGTGACGCCCACGCTGCCGATCTACTCGGGTGGGCTGGGGATTCTCGCCGGAGACCATTTGAAATCCGCCTCCGACCTGGGTGTTCCGCTGGTCGGCATCGGGTTGCTCTACCAGTATGGGTATTTCTCCCAGAGCTTGAACCGCGAGGGTTGGCAGCAGGAAAACTACCAGGTCAACCATCCGTCAGACCTGCCGATCCTGCCGGTTGTGGATAGTGCCGGCCAGCATCTGACCGTTCACGTCTCCCTGCCCGGTAATCGTGATGTCGCGGTGCAGGTGTGGAAGGCACAGGTGGGCCGAATCCCGCTGCTGCTACTCGACACCAATATCGAGGTCAACGACGACGAAGCCCGCCACATTACCGACCGGCTCTACGGTGGGGATCCCGCCCATCGGATCCGCCAAGAAATCGTGCTCGGTATTGCCGGGGTGCGTGCGGTGCATGCGTTTTGTGATCTTGTCGATCATCCGCAGCCGCAGGTGTTCCATTTGAATGAAGGGCATGCCGGCTTCTCCGGTCTGGAGCGGATCGGACAATTGATGCGGCAGGGCCATAGCTTTGACGCTGCGCTGGGCCTGGTGCGTGCGGGCACCATCTTCACCACCCATACCCCGGTTCCGGCAGGTATCGACCGGTTCGAGACTTCCCAGTTGCGGTACTACCTGGATGCCTGTGACCAGGGCACGTCTCGTCTGATTGATGGGTTGCCGGTGGAGGCTGCGCTCACCCTCGGGCAGGAAGATGACGGGCATACCTTCAACATGGCGCACATGGGCTTTAGGCTCGCCCAGCGGGCCAACGGGGTTTCGGCTCTGCACGGGGTGGTCTCGCGCGAAATGTTCAGGGATCTTTACCCTGGATTTGACGCGGCGGAGGTGCCCATCACCTCGATCACCAATGGTGTGCATCGGCGCACCTGGATCTCCGGCCACATGGATGAGCTCTACCGCAAAGCGATGGGCTCGGTCGATATGGCTTCGGCATCCGATTGGGGGCCGCTCGGTGGCCTGTGCGATGACGATATTGTCGGCGTGCGCAATCGTCTGCGCGGAGAACTGGTGGATATGGCCCGCACCCACCTCCACGGCGCGTGGCTTCGTCGCGGAGCCGATGCCGCGGAGCTCGGGTGGACGCGCGAGGTGCTTGACCCCAACATCCTTACGGTCGGGTTTGCCCGACGGGTCTCCACTTACAAACGCTTGACGCTGATGCTGGAGGACCCTGAACGTCTGCGCCGTCTGTTGCTGGATCCTGAGCGCCCAGTGCAGTTCGTCATCGCTGGTAAAGCTCATCCGGCTGACCGTCCGGGCAAAGAGTTCATGCAGAAAATGGTGCAATTTGCTGACGAGCAGGGTGTCCGCCACCGCATTGTTTTCCTCCCCGATTACGACATCAAAATGGCATCGGTGTTGGTTGCAGGTTCGGATGTGTGGCTGAACAATCCGATTAGGCCCGAGGAAGCCTCAGGGACTTCGGGAATGAAGGCTGTTTTGAATGGCGGTCTCACCTTCTCGATTTCCGATGGCTGGTGGGATGAGATGGCCACGGACGAGGCTGGGTGGACGATTCCTACCGTGGACAGCCCAGATCAGGCGTACCGCAACCGTTTGGAGTCTGATGCTCTGTACGACATTTTGGAGCACCGGATTATTCCGCTGTTCTATGAACGCGATGAGCATGGGCATTCACAGGGATGGCTGGCGAAGATCCGTCATTCGCTGGTGAATATCGCTCCGCGCATCACCGCAACCAGGATGGTCCGCGACTACGTTAACGAACTGTATGTTCCTGCGGCTCGGGCGGCGGCGGTTTTTGAGGATGCCCCGGATCTGGCGGAAGAGTTCTCGGTGTGGAAAGCGAAAGTGTGTGATGCGTGGTCGGGACTGCGGATCGCTGATGTCTGCACCTCTCAATCAGAAAGCAGCGTGCTGGCCACGGGGCAGGAGCTGGAACTGGTCGCCGATGTCGATCTGAATGGACTTGCTGATTGTGATGTGGCGGTGGAAGCAGCCATCGGTACGGTCGATGCGGGCGGAGACATTCTCGATCCGACCATGATTCGACTCATCCGTCGCGAAGATGGTCGGTATAGTGCGCGGTTTACGCTCCAGATTCCCGGTGACTACGGTTATGCATTGCGGGTTGTTCCCGATCACTGCGTGCTGGCTTCACGGGCAGAGCTCGGTCTGGTGCGATACGTGGACTGAGGTATCGGGCCTGGTGCCTGACTGGTGGGCGTGCGATGGACATTCCTCATCGCACGCCCGCAGGGTTTGGTCACCTGCGGGGCCACGTGCAGGGGCATCTGCGGGTTCTGATCTCCCGTGTGCTTTACCCGTCTGCTCAACGGTTTAATATTGCATGATCGGGAAATTTTGATCCTCGGGTAGCGCACGTTGTTCGAGCCAGACCATGACCGCATTGCATCGAGACGCCGAGTGCGGTTCGACTCGCCGATAATGACTAGGTGAGGTGATCGCGGCCTCCATGACCCGTGGGCCCATGGGTTGTGGGCGCGAGCTCCACGAGCCGCGAGGGCAATGACGAGAGGTAGCGCCAATGATTCGACTGCGCAGGCCCCTGTGGGCCTGGCTATTGCTGGCGCCCTCGCTCATAGGGGTCGTCACCTTCCTCCTGTTCCCGGTGCTACTTGCCCTGTACGTCTCACTCACCAACTGGGACCTCATCGGGAACCGGACATTCGTTGGCCTAGATAATTACCGGGGGCTGCTCGCAGACGGGCAGCTTATCAACTCCCTCCTGGTCACGGCGCTGTTTACCGTGATTTCCGTGCCGGTGTCACTGGCAATCGGCCTGATGCTCGCGACCCAGCTGGTTAAAGCCCTGCCAGGCTCTGGGATAGCGCGCGTTCTGATCGTCATCCCCTGGGTATGCGCTCCACTGGCACTGGGCGTGGTGTGGAAATGGATTTTCCAACCCACCGGCGGCGCACTCAATTCGATCCTCGGCGTGCGCATTGAATGGTTAACCGATCTGAATCTAGCGCTGCCAGCGGTAGCGTTTGTGGCGATCTGGCAAAACGTCGGGTACATTTCCCTGTTCTTCCAGGCCGGACTATCCAAGATCCCCACCTCCATTTATGAAGCAGCGGTTTTAGACGGTGCGGGTAGATTCCGCATGCTCACATCTATGACCTTGCCCTTGCTGCGCCCGACCACCTTTTTTCTAGCGGTAACCCAGGTAGTCGCGAGTTTCCAGGTCTTCGACACGGTCTACGCCCTCACCGGCGGCGGACCACAACACCGGACGGAAGTCGTGGCCTCGCTGATCTATCGCGAGGCGTTCGTGTCGTTCCGGCTCGGTCGGGCTAGCGCGATCGCGGTGGTGTTATTTGTGCTTCTCGTGCTGATCACAGTGGTGCAGCAGCGGTGGTTTTCTCGCCGCATCACCTATGACATGTCATGACCGAACACCGAGATATGAAATCCAGCCGAGGGATTACATTAAGCCGAGGTGCCCGGCCTAGCCGTAGGCATACCGTATTCGGGCGCCGCACCGGAGCGGGGGAGGCAATCCTCGCCTACGCAATCCTGCTCGTGGCAGCCATCCTCACGCTCGCCCCCTTTGCGCTCAGCGTGATGACCGCGCTGAAAACACCACACCAGCTGGTCACCGACAGTCCACTCGCGCTGCCGGCCCCACCCACGCTGGCCAATATCGCGGACCTATTTACCCGCCCCGACGGATTTATTACCCCTATTGCGGTCACCGTACAAATGGTGTTGGTTCTGCTCATCGGGCAGCTCACCTTCTCGATACTCGCCGCCTTCGCGTTTGCAAACCTGCGGTTTCCAGGCCGGGATGCTCTTTTCTGGGTATACGTCGCGACCTTGATGGTGCCGCAGGTCGTGATCGTAGTTCCGCTGTACCTCATGATGTCTGAAGCGGGATTGCGCGACACCTTCTGGGGACTGGTGCTGCCGTTTGTGCTCGGCTCCCCGTATGCGATTTTCCTTTTGCGGGAAAACTTCCGGTCGATTCCGCATGAACTGGTGGACGCAATGCGTATTGATGGCGCTGGCCCGCTCAGGGTGCTGTGGCACCTGATTGTGCCGCTCAACCGCCCCATTATCGTCACCCTCGCATTAATTACCGTGGTCACGCACTGGAACAACTTCATGTGGCCGTTGGTGATTACATCCTCCCCGACCTGGCGAACAATTACGGTGGCTACTGCTGCGCTGCAAACTCAGTACAACGAAAACTGGACGCTGGTGATGGCTGCAACCACCTTGGCCATGTTGCCGTTGACCCTGCTATTTATTGTGTTCCAGCGTCAAATAACTCGGTCTATCGGAGCGACGACGCTGCGCTAGGTCATGCACAATGTATGTCAGACCCCCATCGACGAGAGGAATTCCGATGACGACGCGACGTGCCGTCCTCATGGCCGCAGGAGCAACCGGAGCATTGGGGGCGCTCGCAGCGTGTTCGCCCTCCGCGCCGTCTGCCGGTAAGTCCTCAGGCTCAGCCTCCAACCGTAAAGCGGTCACATTTCGTCTGTGGGATGACACCGCAAAACCCGCGTACGAGGAGTCCTTTAAAGCCTTTACCGCTCAGACGGGTTATCCGGTCGAAATTCAGTTGGTGCCGTGGGAAAGCTATTGGACGAAACTTCCGCTGGATATCGCCAGCGGTGACGCCGCCGACGTCTTTTGGATGAACTCAGCGAACTACGTTCAGTTCCAGCAGTCGGGGAACCTCATGAACGTGTCCACAGAGGTGGGCAACGGCGAGGGTGCATGGGAGAAAAGCGTGGTGGACCTCTACACCCGCGATGGCGGATTGTGGGGAGTCCCGCAGCTATGGGATTCCATCGCGGTGTTCTACAACAAGAAACTCACCGAGGCCGCTGGGGTTGACCCGAGCGCCTTGACCTTTGTTCCGGGCGACGGATCAGGAGACACCCTGATCGAGGCCGCCCGCAAGCTCACCGTTGATGACGCGGGTAAACACCCGGGTGAGGACGGCTTCGCCAAGGATCGCCGGGCGGTCTACGGGTTTAATGCCCAGGCAGACCGGCAAGCTGTTATCGGCTGCTTCCTCGCCTCCAATGGCGGGACCTGGCAAGAACATGACAAGTACGTGTTTGATTCTCCGGAAGGTGTGGGTGCTTTCCAGTACCTGTCCGATCTCATTAATAAGTATGTCGTGGCTCCGTCAGCCGCAGATACGAACCAGAATGGCAATCTGACCCGCGATCTGTTTATTCAAGGCAAATTGGGCCTGTTTCAAAGCGGTCCATACAACCTGAAGAATATTTACGAGGGTGTCCAACAGTCCTTCCCCTGGGCGATAGCGCCCTTAGTGGCGGGGCCCGCCGGTGGACTATCCGTTGTGCACGGGGTGGTTGCGGCGGGAAATGCCAAAACTAAGAACAAAGAAGGCGCGACGAAACTGCTGAGCTGGCTCGGTAGTGCTGAGGGCCAGCGACCGATTGCCACCCACGGGGTGGCCTTCCCCGCTCATCGCGATGTGCAAAAAGACTTCGTGGACTTCTGGAAAGCGAAGAACGTTGACGTCAACCAGTTCATCGCGGCGGCGAAGCACTCTGTTCAGGCCGACACCGGTGCCAAAGCGAACGCCGGTCTCACCGCGGCGATGCCGACCTTCCAAGAGATTCTGATGGGTCGGATTCCCGCTGCCGACGGGCTGAAGAAAGCGCAGGCCGATGGAAACGCTGCGATGGGCTGAGCGCGGGCTACGCACCGCCCCCAATTCTCCCGCGGGTATAGCCTCGCCATGGCGACCAGGACCAACCGCTGCGGGAATGGTCCTCTCCTCTACGGGTGTGGACAACTCTATGACCGGCGCGGGGGCCTCAGCATCCCTTCCTGCGTGACGGTTGCGAGCAAGCTTCCGTCGCGGGAAAACACCTTGCCGGTGGTTAGCCCGCGCCCGCCCGACGCAGAGGGTGACTGCTGCACGTAAAGCATCCACTGATTGATGTTCGGTCGACGATGCCACCAGATCGCATGGTCGAGGCTCGCAGCCCGCACACCCGGGGTAGACCAGGCCAGGCCATGTCGACGCAGGATCGGCTCGAAGGGCGTGTAGTCGGTGGCGAACGCCAAAATAGCGTCGTGCACCAGATCTGGCGCATCGATGGGACTGATCGCACGCATCCACACCATTTGCTGTGCGCACGCCTCACCTGCCGGATCGATATAGATCGGGTCGGTTACGTGCCGGATGTCAATCGGTCGTGCAGTCGACCAGTATCGCGCCGTGGGATGATCCACCCCGTCCAAAACCTCGGCGGTGGTAGGCAAGGTATCCGGGTCTGGGGCATCCGGTGCACAATCCTGGTGTTCTAACCCGTCCTGCATCATCTGGAAGGAAGCGGTCATCACCAAAATGGGCCGTTCATGCTGGATAGCCATGACCCGACGGGCCGTAAAAGAGTTGCCATCGCGAAGCCGCTCCACCTCAAATGAAATCTGTTCGCGCGGATCGCCGGCACGCAGAAAATAAGCGTGCATGGAATGGATGTGCCGATCTTCCGCGACGGTTCGCCCCGCCGCGACGACCGCCTGTCCCATCACTTGACCGCCAAAAACATGACCACCAGGATGAGACTCAGTGGGACCAATGAAGCGATCGGGAATGACAGCGCCGGAGGCATCCCTGGCGGGGGTAAGGTCGAGCAGGGATAGCAACGTATCGGCCGGGCTGTGGGGCATGCGCCGCTCCTTTCAGGGGCAGTATCGCTTCAAAAGAACAAGTATTACCGGTGACGCGGAAGCAGGACTAGCGAAGAGCGCGTGTCACTTCGCAGTCGTGAGCGTGATCCAATAGCAGGCATCGCGCAATAGTACGTGGTGGGTTGAGTTGGTGCGTGGTGGGTTGACGAGGGTACGGCTCCTCGTGGAAAAGAGCACTCTAAGCACGGTCCAGTGGGGTGCGCAGGTCAGGCCATAGACGAAGCCAGCATGGCGGGTCGGATGCACGGTGCGTTCAGCATGCCAGACTAGGCGCATGGCCTTTTTGGATATTCCGTTACCGATCCGCTGGGAAGATCTCGACGGATACCGCCATGTCAATAACGTCTCGATCATGCGGTTGTTAGAAGAGGCGAGGGTTCAAGCATTTTGGCAGGCCCCTGCAGACCATATAGCCCTCGGCGCCGTGAATTACCCGACCGCTCTTCCCGTGACCGGTGCCGATAGCCAGGTCCACACCGTGGTCGCCTCGAATCGAGTCGAATATCGACGCCAGCTGGGCTACCGCCGTGACGGCGTGATTGTGCGGCTGTGGATTTCCAAACTCGGCGGAGCCAGCCTCACCATCGATTATCTGATTCTCACCAGGGATGATCCAGATGGCCGCGACCCGTATGCGGCGGCTCGGACCGCGCTCGTGACCGTGGACGCGAGCACCGGAAAACCTGTGCGGCTGGACGCTGAAGCCCGCGACGTGCTTGAACGGTACACAAACCCACCGCTCAGCTTCCGCGAATAACGACTATCCGCGAGCGGGTAGGCACACACCCGGCTACTGTTGTGCCTCCTGGAACCGCGGCAGGGCAAACGTGATCCCTTCACGCGTGAACTCGCGTCGGATTCGACGGCGCAGCTCCTGCTCAACATCCCATTGTGCTCCCGGAGAGGTTTTGCCAAGCACCCGCCGCTGATACCGGGCGCCATCGACCGCTAAGATGCCGCTAACCGTCGGGACTTCGTAGAGGCGATCATGCCAGGTGGGATCCTCGCTGATCTCCTGCACGATGCGGTCCAACACGTCGGTGACTTTGGCATCGTCGTTGGTCTGGTCGAGGTCGAGCATCACCATCGCGTTAGCAAAGCCCCGCGACTTATTGCCGATACGAATGATTTCACCGTTGCGCACTGACCACAGCACGCCGTCGATGCCGCGCACCTGAGTGACCCGCAAATTGATGTTCTCAACGGTTCCGGAGGCAAACTGGAGGTCAACAATGTCGCCGACGCCGATCATGTCCTCAAACAGCATCATGATCCCGGCGATCACATCTTTAATGATGGTTTGGGCGCCGATACCGGCGGCGAGTCCAGCCACCCCGAGACCGGCGATAATCGGCGCAATATTGATGCCAAGCGCAGACAGAATCATGATGATTGCGATGACGATGATGGCTGCGGACGCAACATTCCGGCACACCTGGGACAGAGTTTCGGCGCGCTGTTTCCGCCGTGCCTGAGCAGTTTTTTCGTCCCGAGAACTGGCGCTTCGTCGCACCACCGCATTTGTCATCGAGCGCAGGGTGGAGCTGCCCGCGAGCATGGTGCGGAAGATCCGGTTAATGAGCCAGCCAGCCGCGATCCTGGTGACAAAGGCCAGCACTAAGATGACGAGAATCTGCACCCCGCCTGACAGCAGCCAGTTCTTCCCGTGCTCGAGCACGGTCGTCGCCTGATCGATTTTGCCTTCGGCACGAAGCAGCGGATGCTCGGTGAGCTGTGATGCGTCAAGTGATAGGACGGTCTCAAGCATGGGCCCACCCTAGACACGTGCGGGCCGGGTGCGTCCAGCGCTCCCCGCCCGGTCGTCGCGGTCCTCACACCAATGCGTGGCTTTACACCTCAGGTCGGACCATCGGCGCACGGACTTTGAACCACCGACTCGCGGTCCATGAACAAGTTGGCGCCCGGTTCGTGAACAAGTTGACGCCCCGTCCGCGAACAGTTAACAAGTCAACACCCGGTCCGTGAACAGGTAACAAGTCAACGCCCGGCCCAAGGCCGCTGGCGTGCGGTCCGAGGTCGCTGGCGCACGGGCCAGAGCCCTGGCCCTCATTAAAGCGAATAACGGTCCGGGGCCCACCACCTCGGCGTGCCCCGGACCGTTACTCGCGGCTATTCAGCGACTAGATGTCGGCGGCGTGCACGCGCAAGCTCCGCTTTACCTCGTCCAGGGCCTCCAGCACCGGACGGCGCAGCCCGATCGGTGCCTGCGAATGGGCCTCAAGCCAGGCTTCGGCTCGCGCAGCCAACTCGGCGGTGGGGAAGCGTCGAGGGAAGTAGCCCTGGATAATCCTGGTGGCGATTTCGCTGGTCCGCTCGTTCCAGACCGTATCCAGAGCATCGAAATACCGGGGGGTGTACTCGTCGATCAACGACGGATCATTGACCCGGACGAATCCAAGTGCGACCGCAGTCACCGACTCGTTCGCGAGCTCATCCTGCTCAACGGTGATCTGCCATGCCTGTGCCTTCGCCTCAGGCGTTGGCAAAGCGGCCTTGGCGGTGTAGGCGCTCTTGCGACCCGACTGGGTGTCATCCTTAGCCAGCACCGCGTCAATATCGTCGAGATCAAAACGTCCGCCGGCAGCCAACGCAATAGTCAGGTTCCAACGTAGGTCCACGTCGATCTCGCGACCGGGAAGTTCCTCGGTGCCATCGAACAGGCCTTGAATGTGATCAAGCTGCTCAGGCGTGGTTGCAAGGGCTGCAAATGAGGTGAGGAACTGCAGCTGATGGTCTGACCCTGGCTTCGCCTGGTTGGCCATAGTCCACAGCGCGTCAGCAACCCGCTCGGCGCGGTCCTGACGCAGAGCAGGCGCAGCGTAATTGCGGGTGACGGTAGTCAGGCGGCCCAGCAGAGTGCGAACCACCGAGGAATCCGGCTCACCGGTGAGATTGGCCAACAGCAGATCGGTGTACCGGCTGGCTGGCAGTTCAGTATCGCGCACCATGTCCCAGGCAGCGCCCCAGATCAAGGTGCGGGCCAACGAGTCATCGATATCGCGCAGATGCTCAATAGCGGTGTCCAAAGACTGCGCATCCAGTCGGATCTTGGCGTACGCGAGGTCGTCGTCGTTGATCAGCCACAGGTCGGCACGTTGACCCGCGAGCTCAGGAACGTCGGTGCGAGCTCCGTCGACGTCAATTTCCACCTGGTGAGTGCGGGTCAAACGGCCACCCTGCAGGGTGTAGCCGCCGATACGCAGACGGTGCGGACGCAGCGTGGGATAGTCGGCGGGCGCTTCCTGCTCCACAGCAAAGGAAGTGACGGTACCGTCCTCACTCCGCTGAATCACCGGGCGCAGTAGCGTAACCCCAGCTTTTTCCAGCCAAAGGCTCGACCAGGTACCAAGGTCGCGTCCGCTGGTTTTCTCCAGCTCGACCAGCAGGTCTTTAAGCTCGGTGTTGCCCCAGGCGTGCGCCCGGAAGTAGGCGCGCAAGCCCTCGAAGAAGGCGTCTTCGCCAACATAGGCAACCAGCTGACGCAGCACCGACGCGCCCTTGGCGTAGGTAATGCCGTCAAAGTTGGTTTCTACCGCGTCGAAGTCCACCATGTCAGCCACAATCGGGTGAGTGGACGGCAGCTGGTCCTCGGCGTACGCCCATTCCTTTTCCATCGAGGAGAACGTGGTCCAGGCGCCGGTCCACTTGGTGGCCTCAGCCATGCACGTGGTGGAGGCGAATTCCGCGAAGGATTCATTCAGCCACAGGTCATCCCACCACCTCATGGTGACCAGATCACCGAACCACATGTGCGCCAGTTCGTGCAGAATCGTCAGGTCCCGACGTTCACGAATCGCGTCACTGACCTCTGACCGGAAAACATAGGATTCGACGTAGGTGACGCAACCCGGATTTTCCATAGCGCCCATGTTGTATTCGGGCACAAAGATCTGGTCGTATTTACGGAACGGGAAATCACAATCGAAACGCTCTTCGTAGAACGCGATACCTTTTTCGGTAATGTCGATAACGTTCTGCGGATCCACGTACTGGGCGAGTGACGCGCGAGCGAACACCCCCATCGGGATAGTGCGCCCATCGCGGGTGGTGACGCTGCCTTCACCACCCTGGTAATTGCCTGCTACCAGCGCTGTTAAATAGGTGGAAATGCGCTCGGTGGGGCTGAACTCCCACGTGGCGACCCCATCTCCGGCAGGAACCGGCTCGGGAGTGGGGGAGTTCGACATGACGCGCCAGTGATCCGGGGCGGTCACCGTGAACCGGAACGTCGCTTTCAGATCGGGCTGTTCAAAACACGCGAACATGCGGCGGGCGTCGGACACCTCAAACTGGGTATAGAGGTACACCTCATCATCTACCGGGTCCACGAAACGATGGAGCCCTTCGCCGGTGTTCATGTAGGCGCCGTCAGCCAGGACCCGCACCACATTCTCGCCTTCACGCACTGCGGGCAGGCTGATCCGGGCACCGTCAAACCGTTCCGCAGGGTTCGGTAGCACGTCGCCGTTGAGCTCAATTTCGTGCACCGCCGGCGCGATCAGATCCACGAATGTTTCTCGCGCCGCCGAAGCGGTGAACCGAATCGTGGTTTCGGTGCGAAATGTGGTGGGCCCCGTGGTCAGGTCGAGACGGACGTCGTACGAATCGGTGGCGAGGAATGACGCCCTCTCTTGGGCTTCGGCGCGCTGAAGGTTTTCGGTGGCGGGCACGTATCTCATCCTTGTCTGGCCGGCACGGCCATGGTGCGTACGCCGGTCCAAGACCGGCATGGTCGGGACACAGCGGTGTGTCCTCCTCCATCTTGCCACTGGTCCGTGACTTGCGATGTGTCATGGCCTGGGCGAGTGGGGTTCTGTCGCGGAAACATCGTCGCCAATCGATTCACCGTCCCGTCGTGCTCCAGGGAGCTGCTCATCGCCTCGCATCCGGGTTTGGCAGTGGGGCAGCGCATACAATAAAAGCGGGGCGAAAGGACGGTGGCTAGGCATGCGGATGCATGAACTCGAGGTGGTTTTGAAGGGGATGCGCCCGGACTATCTCGAGGTGTTGTCGGGCCTGAAACATAGGGCTGGGCCGCCCAGCGTGGTTCGCGACATCGGCAATATGCTCAGACCTGACGAAGAGTGTCTATCTGCCCTCGCCACCTCGCAACCGTTCGGGCGGGGGCGTCGTGCCCGCCATCTGGCAGTGTTAACGACCGAACGGATTCTGCTCGGAGCCGCCAACGGCAGGTCCGGGGCTGTTCTGGGAGTCGCCCAAATTGCACTCGATCAAGTCGAACGGGTACGCCGTTGGCGTGGATTGCGGCATAGTCGGATAGCCCTGGAAGGGACGCCCTACCCCGGGATGAGTGATCGAAGGCTCGCAAAATTTACGCGGTGCAAACCTCGGGATGCCCGGGCATTCGTTAGAGCTTTGCGCGAAGTGCTAAAAGACCGGCATACCCGCGTATAAAAACATATAAAAACGCTTCAGCTCTTGTGCTCGTAGCCCCCACCTCGCGCCGCAAGCCGCACCTCTCGCCTCGCGATGCGCGCCGTAGATTCCACCCAGCCTCCTGCTATGCAGCCCCAACTGTGATCTCAACGCTTCAACGTGAGGTCCAGATCCCAGGTGTAGTGAGCGGGCAGCTGGGGGATAGGCCACGCCGGATTCGGGAAAAAGTGTTCCCAGCCCGCGTTAAACGGATACTTCCACCCGGTGACCACCTTCTCCGCTTGCCGACCGTACTCGCGGATGCGGGCCACTTCCTCCGCTGTGAAATAGCCGGTCCGCTGCGCGCCCTCTAACTCGTCTTCGTCCTTGTAATGGAAGTCGCGCCGCGGCAAAACCACCATATCGAGCACCAAATCCCGGGACCTGATCCCCTCATCGGTGCGTTCATACGGTGTTTCAAGATTGATGTAGTAACAACCTAACGAGCCATCGTCTTTATAAAACAGCCACACCGAAAACGGGGTGTCAGGCAGGCCGATCATCAAAATGCCATTGCCTGTCCACAGCTGTTTGGACTGCACCCGGTGGGCCGTAAACATCCCCTCATCCCCAGCTCGACGCAAGGGCGAGCCGTTGTCGAGCACCGGAAGCAGAACTTCGGTGCCGGGAGCAATCCACAGCACAATGCCACGATCATCATCGAGCACACAGGTGCCCGGGCGAACAGTAATAGTCGGGTGAGCGTGGGTGTAGTACGTCCACGTCACCATGTCGCCGGGTTTCCACCGGCGTGGTGCGCACGTCATAGAAATTGTCCTGGCCGGTCGGCTCCGCGGGCGCGCCAGGACGGCGGCCGACCGTCTAACGCGTGAACTCTCAGGGCGACATGTGAGGCCACCCGCGGAGGGAACGAGTATGGGCCGAGCCTACCGGACCGTTCCCTGCGCGTCGTGCCGAGACGAGAAGGTTCAGTGCGTTTCCGTGGACCACGCCGACCACAAGGTGGCGTATTGTCCGTTCAGATCGAGCAGCTCCCGATGGGTGCCCTGTTCAATCAGTCGCCCATTTTCCATGACGCATATGCGGTCAGCGCGCGCCGCCTGAGACAGACGGTGCGCGACAATCAAAGTGGTGCGACCCGCAGAGGCCGCCAGCGCGCCCTGTTCGAGCACGCGGGCACCGAAGGACCCTTCATCAGCGGTGGCCTCATCCATCACCAGAATGCGCGGATCTTGCAACACAATCCGGGCGAGCGCCAGATGCTGGGCCTGCTCCGGGGTGAGTCGATGACCTTTTTCTCCGACCAGGGTGTTAATGCTGTCAGGGAGGGCCGCCACCCAACCATCAGCTTGCACCGTGCGCAGAGCGCGCCACAGATCCTCATCGCTTGCCTCAGGATTCACCAAGCGCAAATCCTCGGCGAGAGTCCCTTTGAAGACGTGCGTGTCCTGACTGATGATCGAGCCGTATGACCGCTGGACAGCGATATCCATCTCCCCCAGAGGTACCCCGCCCCACAAAACCTCGCCGTGGGTGGGGCGCAGCGTTCCCGAAATAATGGCTGCAAGGGTGGATTTCCCGGCCCCGGACGTGCCGACGAACGCCACTGTCTGGCCTGGTGCGATGCTGAGGTCCAAAGGCTGAAGCACCGTGCGTTCAACGCCGTCGGCGTCGGTGAGATAGGCATGGGAGACGCCGCGCACGGTGATGGAACTATCGCGCGGGGTCTTATACGCCTGAGTTCTGGCCCGATCAGTCGGCGGGATCGTATCAATCACCCCGATCATGCGGGTCAGGCTCGCGCCCGCTGACTGCAAGCTGTCAGCCATGAAGATCAGAAATGCCAGTGGCCAAAAAAGAGACACGAAGTACAGCCCGCCCGCCGTGGCCTGGCCAACGCTGATCTCCTTCCATCCCACCAGGAAATATCCGGCGATCAGAACCAGGACGATGCCGAGCATTTCTGCCTTGTTGAAGAATGCCGTCACCTTGGCCACAAGTTCGGAGAGCTGAAGGCTGAGTCCGTAGGCGATGCGGGAAAAGTGCGACACCCTTCCCACCTGGCGGTCTTCAATGGCGTAAGCGTGTACGGTTGGTGCGCCTTGGATCGAGCTGAGCAGCGCTTGGGCGCGATTACCGAGGGCCACACGCTCTTGCCGGTATAGCCGTGAGGAGCGCGGCAAATACCACCGCAGAGCCCACACGTAGATCGGAAGAACAAGCAGACCAGCGATCAGCATCCGCCAGTCCACCGACGCGATCCCGGCGAACACGAAGATCACCGTGAGCACGGTGGTGATCAGGTTAGGAACAACCTGGTTAATCGTGCGAGAGGCCACATCGACGTCATCGGCTACTCGTGACAGAGCGTCTCCGATCCCGGCTTTTTCCATTGTGCCGTTGGGCAGATTAAGCGCACGGTCGATCACATCCTCACGCATCTGCGCCAGAATCGTCTGGCCGAGCACCGCAATCTGGCCCCAACACAGAGCGCCGGTGATACCGCCAATAATGCCGACGGCCCCGATGGCCCCGGCCATCCACAGCACACCATCGACGCCTTGCCCGCTGGTAACCACGTCGACGATCTGCCCGATCAACCGAGGAATTGAGGCGGTGGAGATAGCCCAGATCACGGCCGGCACGAGCGCGGCGATGGTTGCGGCTGGACGCTTTGCGGCGGCGCGCAGCATATAGACAGTTGCTCGACGTCCGGTCGCGATCGGCAGCAAGTCGCGATGCTTGGCGACGGATGCTTCGATCTCTTCCAGGGTCGGGACATCGGATAGAGAATCCGATGAGGCTGTGGTGGTCATCGTAGAACGGTCTCCGTATACAGGGGCACTTCGCGTGCCAGGTTGTGGTGAGATCCGGCGGCTGCCACGTGGCCGTCGCGAACGAACACCACTCGGTCGCAGATTGTCAGCAGAGCGGGCGCGTGGGTGATCAGCAGCGTGCGCTCGCCATTCCCGCGTCGAAAATCGGTCATACCGTCCGCAATTTTTTGTTCGGTGACGGCATCGACAGCGGTGGTCGGGTCGTGCAGGATCAAGATCGGGGTCTTAGCGGCAAAGGCGCGCGCCAATGCCACTCGTTGACGCTGGCCACCAGACAGGTTGGTTCCGCCTTCTTGAATCTCTGAGTCCATACCGTCGGGCAACAGGGTCAACACGTCCGAGGCGCCTGCGGCGTCGATAGCGTTACGGACGTCTTGATCTGATCCGTCGGCGCAGCGCGTGAGAACTTGGTCGCGCAACGTACCTTCAAAAAGGTCGACGTGGTGGGGTTCAACCAGCATGATGTCCCGGGCGGCGAGCGCTGAGGAGCGAACCAACGTGGTGTCGCCGATCTTCACACTGCCTGAGCTGTTATTCGCATGGGAGGCGTGTAATGCATCTAGGACCTCTCGCGCTTCTTTCGGGGTGCTGCAGACCAGGCCGACGATCTGGTCGGGCTCGATCCGCAGCTTGAGGCCATGCAGGTTGTCAGTGGTCAGGTCGTCAATAACTAGGTCTCCCGCTGGAATGCGGGCCACATGCTGTGTTTTATGCGGCGAATGGCTGAGTTCATTCAGCAGGTCCGCTATGCGATTGGCTGAGCCCTTCACCGAGGCCCAGTACACGGCGGCTTCGCCGATTGAATCCAGCTGACCCACTAGGGCCTGACTAATTCCAATGATCGCAATAAACGCCCCGATGCTGATCCGGTCGTTCACAGCGAAATAGCCGGTCAGGCTAGCGATCACGGCAATCATGAGGAAGCCGACCCCGAGCGTTAAACCGTATCCGAGGCCACCGAATTGGGCGTTGCGCACCGAAGCGGCTAGGGCCCGCCGGGAACCGAATCGGTACCGCTGGTTCGCCGCGTGTTGCGCACCCAAACCCTGCAAAACCCGTAACCCTTTGACCAGGTCGGTGGCGGTGGCGGAGGCTTCGGCGTTGGCCTCCTGTTGAGCGGTATGACGTTTAGTCATCACCGGGCCGATTAACCGGGTGATGAGCAGAACGAAGACAACCCCGATCACCACTGCAATAGCGATCCGCCAGTCGAGGACCAGCAGGACAATCACAGTGCCGGCAAGTGTCACGAACACCGGCATATAGAACTCGAACGCCGCGTACACGACCTGACCAGCGCGGTCAGCATCGGAGGTGGCGATGGACAGAATCTCGCCCGAGGACCGATTGGTGGGTCGTGCCCGAGGATCTAAGACCGCTTCGGTAATACGGACGCGCTGACGATGGATCTCCTCGAAACTGGCGCGCTTGAGCCGCAGGTACGCAATCTGCCAGCACTTCAAGCCGAGATAGATATCAGCGGCCAAAAGAAACAGCATCACGATCAGCATGATGGGCGACTGCGGCATAATCGCCCGGTCTACGGTCAGACCGACCAGTGCGGGCGTGAGTGTCTCTAAGACGTTAGATAAGAGCGCCAGAGGGAACCCGATCAGCACGGCCTTTTTCTGGCGCGCGATCATGTCGAGCACGATGTTGACCCCGGTCAGTGGGCGTGGACCGAGGCCTGGAGCTGAAGATGAGGAGGAATCGCTGCGACGCGAAAAGAGCATGGAAACTATCCCAGTGCACGAATATGGGTCGGCGCAAGGCATTTTCACGTCCCGGAGCGGCTATTTAAGAACCCTTTGCGTAAGGCCTTAAGGGGTGGGCGTCGTCGTTCGCCACCATGGGGTGCTGTGCTTGACGTCACAACTGGTGCTGCTCGATGTCACAGCTGGTGCTGCTCGACTGCGCCGTCGGCGTCGGTGCTGCAGACGATGGTCGATGCCGTGTCCTCCAGCGGGCATCCGAGGTGGAACAATGGTTTTGTGCTGAGCTCACTGCGTGGAAAGAGCCGCCCCGGCGGTGCAGTGAACCTGGCCAACGGTGCGCGGCATTCGCGGACCTGGCCCCCTTGTATTCGATGACGCTTGAGGAGATGTCGATGCCTGAGACTCGCGTGGAAATGTGGTTCGACCCGACTTGCCCGTGGGCTTGGATGACCAGCCGCTGGTTAAAGAACGCGCAGGAAGTACGCGATATTGAGGTGACGTTTTCCGTCATGTCTTTGTCCGTTCTGAACCAGGGGCGCGATCTTGATCCTGACTATCGTCGTGCTATGGATCAGGCGTGGGGGCCGGTGCGCGTCGCAATAGCGGTGGAGCAAGCCGGGGGCAAGGCCGCTCTCGACGCCTATTACACGGCCTTTGGCGAGGCTTTCCACGTGCACGGTGACCGGGACCCCATCTCTGTGATGCAGAAGGCGGTGTCGGCTGCCGGAGTGGACGTGCCGGTTGCGCAGGTGAGCGCGTCCGATGAACTCGACGATGCACTACGCGCTTCGCACCAGCGGGCGATAGACCTGGTCGGCAATGACGTCGGCACCCCGGTGATCTCCTTCGGCGAAGGCACGGCCTATTTCGGGCCGGTGGTCTCCCCAGCCCCGCGCGGTGAGGATGCGGGCCGATTACTCGACGGTCTGCGCATGATGAGCGCTGTCCCCGGATTCTTCGAGCTCAAGCGCAGCCGGACAGTTGGGCCGATTCTCGACTGAGTCGTGGCCCACTAGCATGTGCGAAAGCGACGAGCAGGTGCGAAAGCGACGAGCAGGCACGTCGTGACCGGCGACCAGGCGTCGACCGGGAGGCTATACCATCTGGTCGACGTCCCACCCGCCGGCCCGTCGCGCACACATCACATAGGTATAACCAGGAAGAAGAACCGTATATGCGTATCCACATTGGAACCGATCATGCCGGCTTTGACGTAAAGAACCGGCTGGTCAACAGCCTTAGAGCAAAGGGCCATGAGGTGATTGACCACGGCGCGCACACCTTCGATGCGCTGGATGATTACCCGCCGTTTTGCACTGCCGTCGGACAGGGCGTCGTCGATGATCAGGAACAGGGCCGGGAGGCTCTGGGCATTGTGATCGGTGGATCTGGCAATGGCGAGCAGATCGCGGCGAATAAAGTCGCGGGAGTTCGCGCGGCCTTAGTGTGGAACGAAGACACCGCCAAGCTCGCCCGCGAGCACAATGACGCCAATGTGGTGTCCGTCGGCGCTCGTCAGCACGGCGAAACTGAGCTGGATGAACTCATCGACTTATTTATCGCCACCCCGTTTAGCGGTGAACAGCGTCATCAACGGCGTATTGATCTTCTCGCCCAGTTCGAGCGCACCGGTGGGTACGGCGAGGTAGCCGACGGCGGGATGTCCGACACCGAGCCGGTGCCGACGCGCTGATGCCCGAGGGTCATACGATCCACCGGCTCGCCGACGCTTTGCGCGGGGCCTTCGGCGGTGATGCGGTTGCCCTGACGAGTCCGCAGGGGCGCTTTGCCGCCGAAGCTGATTCCTTGACCGGGCAGGTTCTCATCGCGGCGGAAGCCGTGGGGAAGCATCTGTTTCTCGGTTTCGGCCCGGCGGCAGACGATGAGCCGGCGCGGTATGTGCATATCCACCTCGGATTGTATGGATCCTGGACTTTTGCCGGGGACTCCACCTTCTCTCAGGTCCAGGCCATCGGCGCCCCGCGTAAACGCGTGGGGGAGCGGGAGAGCACAACCGGGGACGCTCGCGACGCCTGGCAACATCTCAAACCTGGGCCGAATGTGCGACTGCGCATGGCCGGCAGACACGGCCTTGCCGACCTCACTGGTCCCAATACCTGCGAGGTGGTGGATGCGCGAGGACGGCACAACATTCTGACTCGCCTTGGACCAGATCCTCTGCGCGTGGATGCGGATCCGGCCCGGTTTGTTGACGCGGTGTTGCGTTCCCGTACCTCAATCGGTGTGCAGCTTATGAACCAGCAGGTCATCGCGGGGGTCGGCAATATTTACCGGGCGGAAACCCTATTCCGAGTAGGTCTTGATCCGGAGATTCCGGGGCGCGAACTCAGCCGGTCCGTCGTCACGGCCCTCTGGGATGATCTGGTTCCACTCATGCGGTATGGGGCGCACACCGGCAGAATCGTCACCACCGAACCCGACCATCGCGATATCGCCCCGTTCCTAGTTGAACGCTCCCGCGGCTCTCGGCAAAACGGTGACGAGGACGCCGGGGTGGTGCCGCGCGAAAAGTCGTTCTACGTCTACCATCGGCAGGGATTCCCCTGCCGGGTGTGCGGGGCGATAGTGCTCATGCGGGAGGTAGCGGGACGCACCCTGTTCTGGTGCGGCCGCTGCCAAAAATCGCGGGCGCGCAGGCGCGCCTGGCCGCATGACCCATCCTGGATGCAGGGTTGAGACGGTAGATGTCTGTCTGAGTGGCGATGGCCGGGGCGCTCGCCGATTGTCGGGTCCCCTTGTACTCCCGCTAGCGTTTCCCGGCGGGCGGTGACGGGAAAGCGATGGGCCTTCGTCACAGCGTGGGTGTGGGGGTTGTACGTGGGCAACACCTGACCTACAGTGAAACTGATAGATCCCCGGTCAGGCCTCTTGCCCTTAGGCAATGCACAAATGGCCGGGGCCTTTTATTTTCATGGGAGATGTGAGATGTCGAAAGACTGGCTCAGCTATGAAGATCAAGTAGTGCTCTTGAGCCGGCGAGGCATGCAGGTCGACGATGCGGGTGCTGCAGCCGACTTTCTCTCACGTGTGAGTTACTACCGTCTTGCGGGGTATTTCCGCCATTGGCAACAAGACCCGCAACATGGCGACAATCGGTTTATCGGTGGCATTTCCTTCGACACTCTCCGTGCTCTGTATGAGGCCGAGCTGCAGCTGGTGACCGTTTGTGACGGCTTGCTGCACTCGCTCGAGGTTTTGCTCCGGGCCAGATTCGCGCACGCCTATGGCCGCATCATTGGAGTGACCGGAATGTTTGCGCGAGGCGAGGGCTTCACCCAGCCTCCAAATCCAGGCGAGATGCGGGTCGAAGAACATCCGCTGGCGAATCTCGACCGCAGCAAAGAAGCATTCATTGTGCACTACCGTGACGAGATCAAACAGGGATCCACCTACAAACCAGAAGCGTATGACCGTATGCCGATCTGGGTAGCAGTCGAAGCGTTCTCCTTTGGTAGTCTCTCGCGTTTGATCGAGGCATCAGGACAATCAGGGGTTTTAGATGATATTGCTGACTCGATGAACACCTCTCGAAAGCTCCTGCCGGGGCAAGTCCGTTCGTTCGTGTATTTACGTAACCGAATCGCCCACTGTGCTCAGCTGTGGAACCACTCCGTGCTCGATGTGCCCGGTATACAGCCCAAAATGGTACGACGCGTTCGACAGCGCCATCGTGGATTTTCTAACCACTCGATCTACAAGATCCTTATCGCGCTTGACGACGTCGCTACCAGGTCAGGAATTCGCGCTAGCTGGCTACAGGATGTCGTTGAACCGATTCTCGCTACGCATCCGCTCTTGGCACACGGCATTGCTCAACCTGCCAAGTATGGCGAGATGCCGTGCGATGTACTGTGCCAGTCCTTCATGTAGGAATTGCACTCGGGTTTGTCCTCGCTCAGCACCCGCTAGGCTTATGCGATGGCGGATACGGTAACCCCCTTGGCCCCCTTTTCGACTGGAATGTTGCCAGTCAGCGACGGACATGAACTGTTTTATGAGTTGTCGGGAAATCCCGAGGGCATACCAGCTCTCTATCTGCACGGTGGCCCTGGGAGCGGGCTCGGCACGGGCAAGTACCGGGCAGATTTTGATCCTGACCGCTACTTCATTGTTAGTTTCGACCAGCGCGGATGTGGACGCAGCACCCCGCATGTGACTGATCCACGCCATCGGCTGACGGACAACACCACCCCGCATCTCATCGCTGATATCGAGGCGTTGCGATCCCATCTCGGTGTCAGTTCGTTCCTGGTTGCCGGGGTGTCCTGGGGATCGACCCTCGCCTTGGCATACGCGCAGGCGCATCCCGACCGTGTGGCCGCCCTTATCTTGGTCGCGGTCACCACCACCAGTCGTGAGGAAGTTGACTGGATTACCGAGGGGGTGGGCGCGATATTCCCCGAAATGTGGGATGAACTCGCGGAGTTCGCCCAGGAGCATGGCGGATTTGAGCCGGAGGATCGGTCACCTCAGCGAAAACGTCTGGTCAGCGCCTATGCCGACATGCTGACTGGCTCCGATCTTCAGCTGCGGGACCGGGCAGCTGCGGTCTGGTGCGTCTGGGAGGACGAACATATTCGCATTGGGAAAGCCGGAGTATACGAACGCCGAACGGCCCGGCAGATCACTGCACCCGATGCAACCGACTCGGAATGTGGTCCGGAGGTCTCGGCGGACCTGATCGCGTTTTGTACGCTCGTAACCCACTACTGGTCCCACGACGGGTTCGGACCGGAAGGCGGACTGCTTACCCGGATGGATCGGTTGCACGGTATCCCTGGCACTTTGATCCATGGGCGGCGCGATGTGTCGGGCCCAGCGGTGACGGCATGGAACCTGCATCGGGCGTGGCCGGGAAGCAGGTTGATCATCGTCGAGGAGGAAGGGCATGGCGGGCCGCGGATGATGGAGCATTGGCGGCGCGCCACGGATGCGTACGCCGATACGCACAGCGACTCGGACGCCTGATCCAAGACCTGGCACATACGTGATACCGGATATTGCGCACCGGTGCTCACACGATACCGGAGGCTTCGGAGCTTGTATGGTCCGATATGGTGGCCCCATGAGCGATTCCTTGAAGCCAAGAGACCAGGTGTCTAAGGCGGCGGGTGATTCTTCCTCATCATCAGCTGCCCTTCTCCTCAACCGTGACCAGGTGATCATCGGTGATGGCCCGCTCGCCCAGATGAACCCGCTCACCGTCTACGGCGTCTGCAAGCTTAGGGAGACGGTCTTTTCCATTGAGCAGGGAACAACGGAACCGGATCTCGACGGACGTGATCTCGACCCAGACACCCGGTGGGTGTGGGCTCTAGGCCCGAACGGCCCCGCCGATGTGATCGGTCATGCTCGGATCCTGGTGGATACACCGACCGGCTCACCGGCAGCAGGTGGCAGGGGCGGCGCGCCGACGACGCGATCGGAACCATCCGTTGCCGTGTCGGGATCAGCTGCCGTCGCTAGGTCGGAGCCAGCAGGTGGTATTGCCGAATCAAAACCAGCGGGCGCTGACCCCGAGCGTGCAACCGCAGGTGAAGGACCAGCTGAACGGACCGTGCACATCGGACGCATGGTGATCCACCCGCAGGCCCGCAGACTAAAACTAGGGCAGGCGGTGTTTCTGCGCGCCATGTCCGTTGCCGACAGCATCGGCGGTCCGGTCGAGATCAGCGCCCAAGCGTACTTACAGGATTGGTACACCTCGCTCGGTTTCCGCGCACACGGCGATATCTACATGGAAGCCGGTCTCGAACACATCCATATGACCTGGGAAGACCGCCAACACGTGCGCTGACGCCAAATACTTGCCCGCTAGCCCCAGCCCAGATAGCCCCGGCCCCGGCATTTTAGTGCCCCGTGTTTAGCTTGCGGGGCAGGAATCTTCGATCAGCGCGGCGAGCTCTGTGTGCTGGAAGAAAGCCGCCGTCTCGCGGGCCGAGGGAGTACCGAGATCAGGGTTTGCGCCAAGGTCCAACAGAGTTTTCACGGTCTGGTCGAAACCTTTAAACACGGCACCCGCGAGCGGGGTCTGGCCACGGTCATTCGCAAGATCCACATCGCCACCGCGTTCGGCGAGTTCCCGCACTAACTCCGCGTGATCGTAGTATGCGGCGAGCATGAGCAGCGAGTTGCCTTTTGCGTCCAGCATGTTCACCGGAGCGCCGCGATCCAGCAGCGGAAGAAGATCCTCGGCTTCGCCGTCGCGCGCCATGTTCAGCATCTTTTCGGCGAGGGCAATCGCTTCAGGGCTGGGCTGCGATGCGGTCTTGTCGCCCCCGCCCGGCTCAGAAGATGATGCGTTGACAGCAGCGGCCGAAGAATTGGATAGAGAAGTCACGGAACTAGGGTAGCCACCGCAGGGCCCAAGGGAGGACTAGAAGAACGAGCGCAATTAGGAACCCGATGATGTCGGCGCGAGTACATGGGCTAGGCAGAGCCCAGGTGCGGCGGTGTGCGGTCTGGAAACCGCGGGCATCCATCGCCATGGCTTGTAATTCGCTGCCTCGTAGAACGGACATGAGCAGGGCAAATGTCATTGCCGACAGGTAGCGGCAGATATCTGCGATGCTACGCAGCGGAGACCGCCACGACATGTTCGGCATGAGTCCGCGCAGACGCCGGATCTCTTCCATCGATATCCATTGGCGCCGCAGATGGCCGATGCGGACAATGCCCGCTATTGACGCTGCCACAGCGCGGGCCGGAAGGTGGAGGCGATTGCCCAGTGCATCGCCGAGACTTGTCGGGTTGATTGTTCCAAGTAGCAAAACCCCAGGCCCGACGAAGATAAGAATCCGCAGCCCTTCTTTGAACGCGACCGCCCAACCATGTCCATGGCCAAGACCATGCCCTGATAAAACGAGCGTCGAGTACACCAGTCCCAGTGCACCCAGCCCCAACGGCAGCAGGCGCAGCAGACTGCCGCGCACGGTCGGCATGGAGAGCGGTGCCAGGATGCCGCAGACCAGGAAGGCGATGAGACCTGTCTGCCAGGTGTTGATCCCAAACGATCCGATAGCCGCCCCTAGTCCGATGGCGAGTGCGGTCAGAGGGTTAAGCGCGTGGGCAGGACACGGGTGCACCGGTGGCGCCGGGCGCAGAATGTCCTGACCTTGTAAGGGGTGCTTGTTCGGCTCGGCGAGGGCTTGCATAACGTGGGTCTCGCTCGATCCCTGACATGGCTCATGCGCCTTGGACATTGTGCTGCCGTGGATGTCTGCGGCGGCGGTGCCGTACGCATTCCCGATGTCAGGGATGCAGTTCCCAGAATCAGACTTGGCATCCGTCTCGGCTTCAAGATCGAGCAGATCGTCGCACCAGGTGATCAGGTCGGGGTCGTGGGTGGCTAGGATCAACGCGGTGCCACGGCGGCGCACCTCCTCAAAAATCTCGACGATGGCGTGCCAGGAGATAGCATCCAATCCGACGGTCGGCTCGTCCAGGATGAGAACATCGGGATTCTGTGCGAGCGCGGAGGCTAGGGCGAGCCGTCGCTGTTCACCCCCGGACAGCGCAAACGGGGAGGCCCCGGCCAGGTGGGATAGCCCGCACTGTTCGATGAGCTGGGTTGCGAGGGCGGGGTCGGTGGCATACGGAGATGCCGAGACCTCTTCGCGGACCGTTCGAGCGACAAATGACAGTTCGGGATCTTGGGGGAGCCAGGCAATTCGCGACGGGTCGGGCCTGCGGATTCGTGGGAGCGGATTCGTGCCGCTGCCCGGCACACTGTCTGTGTCTGTGTCTGTGTCTGTGTCTGTGTCTGTGTCTGTGTCTGTGTCTGCGCCTATGCCCGTGCCATTGTCTTTGACTCTTCGCCTGCACGAACCTTCAACCCTGGGCTCGTCCAGGCCCGCAAGAACCCGTAACAGGGTCGATTTTCCAACCCCGCTCGGACCGGTTAATGCCAGCGCCCGACCCGAATATAGGCGCAGACATATCCCGGTGAGCAGCGGCTCGGCCTGGTCGCGGTTACGCGTGGGAATGTCGGCGTCCAGGAGTTCGAGGATGGGCTGAGGATGCGGACAGTCACCATCGCGAGCATGCTCTGGCACCCCCGCCATGCAATCCGGGGCCGATGCTTGGACGGATTTGGATTTTGTCTGCGGTCTCCAGCCCGCCCCGCTATCCGAGAACACTGCTTGTACAGAGTCCACCTGGAGAGGACCCAGGCGAAGCCCCGCGCGTAAACACACTTCTCGCTGTGTCGTCAGGACGGTGTCGATCGGGCCGTCGGCGAGAATCTGAGCCCGGGCCCCAAGCACCACGATGCGATCAACCTGATCGGCCCACATGTCGATCCGATGATCGGCAACCACTAGTGTCTTACCGCTAGTTGCGGCGAGAATCGCATCGCGCACCGCCGCAGCCCGCGCAGGATCCAGCATGGTCAGCGGTTCATCGAGCAGGAACGTGTCGGGGTCCAGCGCGAGAGCGCCCGCGAGAGCGAGACGCTGCTGCTGACCCCCCGAGAGAGCGAACGGTTCCTTATGCGGGGACTCGTCGAAATGTGCTTTGCTAAAGGCGGCGGCGACGCACCCGGGGATGTCATCGCGAGGCTGTGAACGGTTTTCAGGGCCGAAGGCGGTATCGCGGCCCGCCGTAGCGGCGACGATGGTGTGCTGGGGGTTTTGCATGAGCAGCCCGATTGAGGACTGCGCTGCGGCAGCCGAGGTGATCTGCCCAGAGAGGTGACCCACGGATTCGTCGAGCAGACCGGCGAGCGCCCGTAACACGGTTGTTTTCCCGCTGCCGCTCGCACCTGCAATCAAAACCTTCTGGCCGGGTTCGATGCGAAGGGTGAGGTCATCCAGGGTGGGCAGGCGCCGGCCTACTGGGGTCCAGGTCACCCCGAGCAGGCACGGCCCCTGCATGGTGGTCACAGTGGTCATGGAAGCAGCGATCTACACCAGGTTTTTCTCGGCGTGCGCCCGGCCTGCAGGGAAGGACGCGAGGGCACCGACCTTGGCTAGGGCGCGCACGATCAGGTGTCCGAGCAGCCCGCACAAAAACACGGTGCTTACCAAGAAGAATCCCAGCAGCAAAAGTTTCCAGCCGAAAGACCATTCGAGGTAGTACCCGGAACTCTCGTAAATCCACTCCAAGACGGCGGCACCGATTGCTGCGCAGATGGCAACCTCTGGGCGGAAGCGCCGGTACAGGAAGATTGCAAACCCGAGTTCGACCCCGAGGCCTTGAATCAGCCCTGATGCCAAGGTGCTCAGGCCCCATTGACCCCCCAGCAGCATTTCCACGGCGGCTGCAATGAGTTCGGCGAGCAGGGCTGCGCCCGGCCTGCGCACGATCAGGCCTGCGAGCAGGGCGGGTAAGAACCACAGCCCGGCGAGCAGGCCGGAGGCCGGTGGAAACAGCGTCGTCAGCGGTGTGATCAGCGAATACAGCGTTGAATAGCCGAGAAACGCGACCCCAAAGGCGATACCGATCATGACGGTGACCATCAGATCAACCGTGCGGTACTTCATGAGCGGGCCGGATGCCCGCTCGGAGGGGTGGCCTGGCGGAATCGTTGCGGTATCGGTGCTGTCGGACGTGGAGGGTGATCCCGTGGCGGGGGTGAATGTCATCGAACGGTCTCCTTCCGGTGGTGCGGAAGGGACGCAACCTACGGCAGGCTGCGTGAGAAATCCCGACTCCCTACGCCGGTGCTAACCGGATCAGGTTCGAGGGTCTGCGCGTCGTGCGCACTCTCAGCACCAGGCGGTGCTCCCCTGTCATGGATGACGACATCAGTCTAGTTCGTGGCGGTCGGCAAGGGAATTGCAGACCACCGGAGCTATTTACGGGTCCGAATCACTTCGGCAACGGCTTCACCCGTGGCCACCGGATTATCCGGCGAGATCAAGTAGACCCCGCCGTCGGTGGTGATGATCTCCACTTGAGTGCCCGGCCTGGTCACCAGCATACGAGCCTGGTCCTGTTTATTGCCGGTCGTGAAGATCTTGAGTCCGCCGACGGGTCGCAGCTGACTGATCTCGGGGGCCATCACCCGCCCGCGCCGCCAGCCCACTCCGCCAACCGTCACGCCCAGGATGCTAGAGGGAATCTCCCGTAAATGCACCGACCGGAATTGGGAGGCGGGCCAGGTTCTCTGCGGCCAGAACCCGCCCCAGCGCACCGTGATCCCGTGTTTATCGACGGTGAAGGTGGTGACCATGCGGATGTACGACCACATCGCCATGCCGGTGAAGATAGTCAGGGCGATCATGGCCCAGGCCGTTCCAAACTGCTCTGCGCGCAGAAGGCTAATGGCGGCGATGATGATGCCCGCGCCGAAGGTGACCCCGATGCGCGTCCAGCCGACGGCAGCGGGTCGGGTCGTTCCCCGGTAGGGAAGTTTTGAGGGTTCGGTGTTCACCAGATACGCACCCTCTCGTTGACCGGACGGAACAGGTCATCGCCTTCGCGGACATCGAATGCTTCGTAAAACTCGGGCACGAGCGACGCCGTGGTGTTGCATCGGAACTCGTTGGGCGAGTGGGGGTCCATTGCCAGGCGTTGGATGGCGTTTTCGTCCCGGTTTTTTCCTCGCCACACCTGTGCCCAACCCAAAAAGACGCGCTGTAGCGGGGTGTAACCGTCAATGACGGGTTCGGTGCGATCAGACAGGGTTGACAGGTATGCGCGAACAGCGATTGACAAGCCGCCGAGGTCGCCGATGTTCTCTCCGATGGTGAGTGCGCCGTTGACGGTGTGCTCACCGGAAAGATCTCGGGGAACAAGCCCGTCGAATATGTCAATCAGCTGCGCGGCGCGTGCTTCAAAGTTTGTCCGGTCGTCGTCGGTCCACCAGGAGATGAGGTTTCCGTCCCCGTCGTATTTACTGCCTTGGTCATCAAACCCGTGCCCGATTTCATGGGCGATTACCGCGCCAATCCCACCGAAGTTCACGGCATCGTCGGCGTTAGCATCGAAGAACGGAGGCTGCAAAATGGCTGCCGGGAAAACAATCTCGTTGGCGCTCGCGTTGTAGTACGCATTGACCGTCTGGGGCGTCATCAGCCATTCATCACGGTCGACCGGGCCAAGTGCTTTAGTCCACTGATACTGGGCTTCAAAGGCTAAACAGGCTTGGAGCGAGCCCACTAGGTCGCCAGGAATCAGGGTGAGTGCGGAGTAGTCGCGCCAGCGCACCGGATAGCCGATCTTCGGCGTGAACTTATCCAGTTTGGCCAGTGCTTTCTCGCGGGTGGCGTCGCTCATCCAGTCCAGTGAGCTGATCGACTCGCGGTATGCCTCAATAATGCGGGCCACCAGCTCGTCCATGCGCTGTTTGTGGGTGGGCGGGAAATAACGCTTCACATAAATCCGCCCGAGGGCATCCCCAAAGGTTTCTTCCACCAGCGAGATTCCTCGCTTCCAGCGCTCCCGCATAGTTTGGGTTCCGGCGAGCGCCGTTCCGTGGAACGCGAAATGGGCCTCGGCGAAATCGGACGACAGGTACGGTGCATAGTCGTCGATCACGTGCAGCGCAGCCCATAGGCGCCACAGCGGTAGCGGGGTCGCAGAGTACAGTTTCGCTACCCCCGCTACATAGGACGGCTGTTTCACATTGACCCGGGCAAAGACCGCGGGATCAGCGCCGGTGCCTTCAATAAATGCATCCCACGGGAACTCGGGGGCCAAAGTTGCCAGCTCGGAGCGCGTAGTTGGGTTGCGGGTCTTATCGACGTCGCGCGAGGTGACCGCATCCCAATGGAGGGCAGCAATGGAGGTTTCCAACGCCAGGACATCGGAGGCCATTTTGTCAGCGTCACCGGGGTCGCCCAGGCCTGCCAGGCGCGCCAGGTCCGCCAGGTAGGCCAGGTATGCCGCACGCGCCGGGGCGTAGGTGTCCTGGCGGTAGTAGGCCTCGTTGGGTAGACCCAGGCCACTTTGGTTCAGCATCACCTGGTAGCGGGAGGAGTCATCCTGGTCGATCCACACGTAGGGTGCGATGAGCTGCGTCCGGTAAGAAGGGGAGGCCAGGAGCCGCGCGAGATCTGCGTGGTCATGCGCATCGTTGATGGCGTGAACCATCGGCACGATTGGCCCGCAGCCGCGCTCATTGAGGGTCTGCTCGTCCATGAAGGCCGAGAACATGGTGGCGATGCGGTCACCGTCGGGGTTTTGGGGTTCCTCTTCCGTCCAGCGCATCGTGACTTCGTTGACGATTTCATGCACATCGCGTTCTGCCCGGTCGAACAGCTCCTGGAAGGATCCGTGGGAGGACCGATCGGACGGAATGTCAACATCGCGCAGCCAGGTGCCGTTCATGTAGCCGAACAGGTCATCTTGGGGGCGCAGGTTTGAATCGATCCATGAGAGGTTGAGGCCGCTGGGGCGTTGGGGCATTGTCTTGTCCTCAGATCAGTGCGATGTTGGGTGGTTGCAGTAGGTGGTGTGCTGTTGCAGTAGGTGGTGGCGGGATGCGGTGGGTAATAGCGGGCCAGAATACGAATCGTCAGGGTTGGTCCGCGATGAATTGGTTGATTGTGGGGTGAGGTCACGGCGGGGCCGAGGTGTGCGCGGGCATTGCTGTGCGGTGTTATCCGGTGACGGATAGGGGGAGGAGAACAAAAATGATGGCGAGAACCACGGTGAAGACCCCGATCCCGACGGGGGCGAACGCCCAGATGCTGCGCGGCCTGTCAGCGGGGCTGCGCTGCTGCATGATCAGGATCGACAACCCGGTGGCCATCGACAACACGGCAGTTGCCACCACCATCACCCAGCCGCCTGCGATCAGCAGCGATGCGCCGATCTGGAAGGCGAATACCCCGATCAGGTCGATGACGCGCATCCCCATGACCCGGCCCACCCGGCCCCCTTGGTCCAGTACGGTCTGGACCGTTTCACGGGACCACTCTGATGGCGTCTGGATACGACGTCGAGCAGAAACAAATTGTGCGGTGGCAAGAACAGCCCAGACAACGCTGGCTCCGATTCCAATCCAGAGCCCGGTCGCTGCGCGGTTAAGAACCGGGTGGAGGACAAGCACCAGACTGACCGCGCCAAGGCGTGCAAGTTCTTCCAGCACCGATCGCACCGCTGTGCCCGCAGGATGTCCGACAACAGAGATGCTGCGCTGCGTGCCATCGCGGTTGCCGTGCCGTTTGAGATGAATGCGTCCGGCGAGAACGCTGATCCCGACCGCGATAAAGAGCTGCACCCCGCCCAGCGCCAAACCGACGACCGGCGGCATGAATGACAGGGGGGTGTTGGTCAGGCCAATCAACACCAGCACGATAGCCAGCAGGGGAGTCACCAGCGCAAGGACCGCAAATCCTGTGCCGAGGCGTTGCACGATCTCGGCGCCGGTCGGGCCCTGGTGGGCGTGGTCATCACCGCAGTTTGAGCAGCAGCCGCTGTCGTTGTGTGCATCCGATGGTGACGACGTGTGGGGGGCGTGAGGCGCAGGGGTGGTCATTAGGCTCCTTTGTCGAACGCCACCAGGCTACTCGGTGAGGGCCATGAGCGGAGAGGGTGACACCGTAGCGGCGAGAAAACAGACGATGAAAGGGACACCGGACACGATGGTTGCAGAGATGGTGTAACGATGCATCGGTAAGGACAGGGCGAGGTGGCTCTGGGGCGGCGGGCCACGTTGCATCCGCAGATGTGGCGCGGCGCGGTGAGGATATGTCCTGAAGGACTGCGGATACGTGCGGATAATTATTGAGGAAACTGTCAGGTGTATCTCACATGTCCTTCGGATCGTTGTGATGCTCTATGCGAGAATGAAAAATGTAGAAACAAATATCCGGGTGGAGGTGGACAATGGAGCTCACCGAGCAACAACGCGCCCGCGCACAGGGCTGTGTGATTGCCGCCGCTGCGGGAGATGCTCTCGGCGCCCCGTATGAATTTCAACCTCCTATTCCTGAAACCGACGACGTGGCTATGCTCGGCGGGGGAATCCTGGGTTGGGACGAAGGCGAATGGACTGACGACACCTGTATGTCGATCATCGTGCTAGAGGCCGCCGCAGCACTGGCCGTGGGCGCTGATCTCATGCAGACTTCAGCTCAGAACAGCATTGCCCAGCACTGGTACTCGTGGTCCATCGGCACCCCGGATATCGGCTTGATGACGTCTAAGGTGATGCGCGGCGCGGCAGATGTCGCCAGCGCAGCGGGCCGGACCGTCCCGGTGGCCGAAGACTTTCGTCGGGCAGCGGCTCAGGTCCACGCCGATTCCGGAATGAGCGCCGGGAACGCGGCGTTGATGCGGACTCATGCCGTCGTGTTGGCCTACCTCACCCGTAGTGACGATGATCTAGAACAGGCCGTGCGCTCCATCTGTACCCTCACCCATCTTGATGAGGACGTGCAGGAAGCATGTGTGGTGTGGTCCTTTGCGATCCGCCACGCCGTGTTGACTGAGCAGATCGATGCGAGGGTGGGCCTGAGCCGTTTGGGACCGGAGCGCGCACAGGTGTGGGAACAACGCTTGATCGAGGCTGAGTCCGCGCCTCCGTCAGTGTTTTCTCGCAACGGTTGGGTGGTTCAGGCGCTTCAGGCGGCCTGGTCAGCGATCACTTCGGCTGGCCCGGTGCCGGATAACAAGTTTGAACGCCGACAGTATTTGTCCTCGGTTCTCGAACGGGCAGTGCGCGGTGGCTACGACACCGACACCGTGGCATGTATTGCGGGGGCGCTGGTAGGGGCTGCGCTCGGCCGTAAAGCAGTGCCCACCGAATGGCGCCGTGCCCTGTTTGGCTGGCCGGGCTACGAGGTCCAAGACTTGGTCAGGCTCGTAGATCGGGTGCTGGATGTTGCAGCAGCTAGTGACGCAGCGCGGGTGGAGGCCACCGCGTGAAACCCATGCGGGTGGTGTCGTGGAACATTCGTGACCTGCGCGATGACAGCGCAGCCGTTCGGGATGTGATTAACGATTTAGCTCCTGATCTGCTCATGCTGCAGGAAGCACCCCGGCTGCTTGCCCCGCGTGCTCGTCTTCGATGGCTGGCCCGCTCCACGAATCTTGATATTGCGCTCGCCGGAGGTTGGCACTGGGGGCTTGCCATTCTCACCTCAGCGTCACTACGCGATGCCGTCCAGGCACGTTCGCTGACCCCGGAACCGCTGAACTGGGGCGATGTGAGCACGTTGTATCTTCGCGCCACTGCCGCGGTGCGCCTGATGATCCCGGGGGTCGGGCCGCTGGTCGCGGCGACGACGCATTTTTCGCTTCACGAACACGTGCGGCTCGCACATGCGCACCGGATCCGCGGGTGGGCCTCGGGGTGTGGGATGCCGGTGATCCTTGGCGGCGACTTTAATGAAGCGGTCGATGGACCTGCGCTGCGACTCCTCGCGGGTGAGGGCATGCCGCAGACAGACTCTGCTGGGCTCTTCGACCCGGACTGCTCTGGACAAGGTGATCCACTCGCTCCCGCGTGCACGCTGCGAGATCCGCTTGACGGAAACGATCCTAAAATGTGGACCTACCCGGCACTGGGGCCGGTGCGGCGGATCGATGCACTGCTTGTCACGCCGTCTATTCCAGTGGTTCACGCGCAGGTGGTGCGTTCGACACCCTCAGTGACCGTCGAGCGTTTGCAGACAGCATCTGATCACTTGCCGACTTTGCTCGATATTGCCGCCAGTTAGCATATGTGGTCCTGTCTGGGTGCGCTGAATTTGACTCGACCAGGTCTGATACAGCCGGGCTTGGTCTGGCTGCGCCTGATTGAGCTGGGTGCTCGATGAGACCGAACAGGCTGCGAGCTGAGTCAGAAATATGTAGAGCGCGCGATGTGTGACCTGAATGATCCGGCGGGTGTACGCAATATCATTCCCGAGTTGGATATCCACTAGCCGTTTGATGAAGCGGGTAGTAATCGCGCGGTTGGATAATGGTGAGGTGACCAAGCGACAGCGAGCCGGAGGGGTATTGTCCCGACGATCAGTGCTTGCTGTTGCCGGAAGTATCGCCGCCGCAGCAGGCATATACAGTCTCGATGCGTATACCAGGCGTCGTGCGGGGGACGTTCATGATTCGACCCCGGATCGCCCCAGTGCCGAAGGTCACGGCGACCGCAAACCATATGGCGCCGGTAAGAGCCATCTTGCCCTGTGGGGTTCATCGTCCATGGCCGGTGGACTTGCTCACGAAGGCCTGCCGAGGCCAGTGACAATTTCCCATGTCTTAAGCAATACCTTGCCCTCACTCACCGTGAAAAACTATGCGGTGGGCGGCCAATGGTCGCGGCACGCCGCGATGTTGCGAGGGGCCAGCAGCGCACGTTTCCGGTTTCCGCGGGGTCAGGTGCCATCCTTCGGTCGAGTACGCGTGGAACAGGTGGGAGGCGAGCTTCCGTGGGATCACCGTTTCGATGCCCCCGTCACCGTTGCAGGGGTGCGCGGTCGTTTGACCTGCCAGCGACCTCGCCTCTGGATATTTGAACGAACACAGCCCGGTGATCCGGTCCCTGAAGATGCGGTGTGCTGCGATCTTGCCAAGGAAAGCGGGCCGCAATGGGGTCATATTGTGTGGACGGGTAAAAACAACGACTTTGAACCTGACCGGGTTATTTCAGATATTGAATCGATCCGTCGTGTGGGCATGGAGGATAAGCAGGACACGCTGGTGCTCGGAATGTGGCAGACCCGTCGCGATCAACCCGATCGGATCGCCCGTAATCGCGAGATCAATAAATGGCAAGAAAGTCGCTATGGCCGGCGTTTTCTGGACATGCAGGAAGCCCTCACAGAAGGCGTGAGTCAAAGCGCCCGCGTGTACGGGGTTGGCTATTTACTGGACCGCTCCGATGTGCGACGTGATCTCGCAGAAGGTCGGGTTCCTACTCCGCTGATCGGTAGCGACGGTATGCACCTCAATGCGCTCGGCAACTTGGTTGCCGGCCATGCCGTGCGTGAACGCATACATGAGCTGGGTTGGGTCAGTGCCAATACCAGTGCCGTTAGCAGCGTTCATCTCGACGCCATGCAGTAGCGGTCAAATTTTCTCTCTATTGAGCGATGTGTATTCTAATGCCGGTAACTTGAAGATCTTGACGTGCATCCATGAAGGGACGGCAATGATGCGGGCTTTGGGATGGAGCACCGCGGGTGTCCTTGTGGCCGGGGCGGTTATTTTCTCGGCTTTTCCTTTGGTCGTTGTGGTGCTGGTGGCCTGGGCGCTGGGCTCTGAGTATAGGTACGGACCGCCGGAATCTGTTGTCGCCGTGGTGCTCATGTGTGTCATATGTTCTCTAGTGGCACACTTTATTGAGCGGTTCGGCATAAGAATCTTTCCTGGGCACCGCCTTTGACGATTACGATCATAGGTGACGTGCTGGAAACGGTTGTTCTATTCCTCGGATACATCGCGGTTGTCGGCTCATGGTGGCAATCCCTTCTGATGGCTCTATCGACGGTCGTGCTGTATCTGATGATGCTCCCCGGGATTCGGGTGCTGGAACGACGCGCCGATGAGACCTAGCTTGCGGGATTGACCATCTGCGGTGGGGTCGCGATATGGCGTTGCTGATTTATCGAGTGGGGTTTCGGTGCGGCCTTTTAAAAAGAGAGGGCAAGGCGTTGTGTGGGAATGCGTCGAAGAAAATGGCTAGCATCTAGTCATCTACCTCTTATCTAGGTACGCTTGCTAAGGAAAACGGCATAACTGTTATTCAGTGACCACACGCAGGAGTATGGGCATGAAAGTACACGGCACCCGCAGAGGTGGGGTGATCCGCAAGGCCGCAGTTGCGTCATGGCGACCAGCGGCTTTTGGCTCGGAAGGTGCAGGGGATTGGTAATGACCTGGAAGCTGTGCCTTCGCGCCGCCTTAAGTTACGCCTGTGTGTCGGTGTGGCTCATGTGGATGATGACGTTTAACTCGGACCTCAGTGTGTTTGAGGGCTACGCCGATGCCCGACGGCTTACCGCTAATGTGACGGCGAGTTTCTTCCTCACCTTCATGATGATGTATGAGCCCCTTAAAGAGGTGTGGGGTCAGCGCCAGCAAAAATCTCAACGTGCTGATCACGCTGTGCACTGACAGGACGCGGATCATGTCGTTGTTCCGACTAAGCTCTAAGGATGTGGCTTTGAGAGATTTTCGTGTGGCCAGTGTTCTGGTCGCGGTTGGTGTGTTGGTGGCGGGGTGTAGTTCCGCGGATAAGCCGTCGGCAACAACCACGTCGCCAGCGTCAGCTTCGGTCTCGCCGTCAACAGCGGGTTCTCATGGGGTAACCGCATCGTCTGGTCCTCGGGTGGTGATGCCGCAGAGGCTGGCGACTGATCCGGCAGTGTTTGGGGATCAGGTTGCGGTGTCGCAAACCGTCACGGGTGATGATCTCAAGCCGGTGGATTTAGGGCCCTGTCGTGATCAGGCTGCGCAGGGGGCTGATTCCAAGACGATCACGGGGCATGTGCTGGGTGATCGGGCTCGGCAGGCTTATATTGATGCGGGTTTACCGCGTGAAGCGGCCGAGAAGATGCATTGGGCTGCGAGTGGCGCTGGTGCTGACACTGCTAAGCAGCAGTGTGAGGGCCAGATTGGTCGTGATTTTCAGGTCGTGGTTGGGTTGCGGCAGGTGGGCGAGAATATGCACGTGATGATGACCGTGAATCTGAAAGGGTCTCGTGATCAGCCGCCGCTTCGCGTGGATAACGCGCGTCCGATGCTGACCGCGTATGTGGGTGAGAATCATCGGCCGGTTCCTATTTCGGTGGGGGAGTTTCGGGAGGATGCGAATCCTGATGGGTCGCCTCTGTATCAGTGGACGGGTGTGGTCCCGGTCAAGGATTTAGGGCCGGTGAAGGATGTGGTGTTGCGGACGGATACGGGTTTCTTGCCCGAGTGGTTTAACGTGTTCACGTTTTACCGCATTCACGTCACCAACTGGGCATCCTGAACCGATGAGTACTATCGCAGCTGCTGCGGTGAGGATATTTTGTGTCTGAGCGAAAAACTAAATCATCTCCTTCTAAAAAGTTATCCGGGATAAGAGGAAAAGTTCTCGCCTGGTTGCTTATTATTGGTATCGCGCTCCTGGTAGCGATACCGAGCGCAATCCTTTTCGGTGCCGCCGACTTTATCTTCGGAACCCCTGAGAAAGGCCTGATCACCTTCTTTGGTTCGCTCGGCTTGGCTGCGCTTCTGTTCTTGTGGAGCTTTGGCTGGGATTATCTTCGCGATAAGTGGAAAGAGTCAAGAAAGAAAGACTAAACGCCGTCGCTGGTAGCCGGCTCGACTTTTGGCTTGGTGAAAAGTGTTGGCCAACTCTCAGGATTAAAGATCTAGATTCTCTGAAGCGAAGCTTTCGTTAAGTGGGGTTGTGAGACGTCGCGCTCACCTCTAAACTGTTGTGGAGATAATCCAATGTAAGAAGCGTGTCGATGCTATAGGTCGTCGTGTCGGGTCTCGATCCTCACTCACTTCCCGGCCTTAAGCCGGCCGGCGCGATGTGGAAGAAAAATTTGGAGCTGATCCAGAGGCGTGTACCCAAAAAACATGTACACACTGCGTGCATCGTATAGCCTTTCGATGTTGATTATGGCATTGTAAAAGGCTAGCGATCGATTTCGGTATCGATTCCCTAAAAGGGTGTTTCCGTGGTAGGAGTTTTACGAGGTTATGATTGTCAACGCCTTTGCCTATCTATCGCGCCTGGGAATCTGAGTAGCACGGTGTTCAAGCGTTCCAGGTCACCGCAAAAGGGCTGTCTCTGTGTTCTATATCAAGCTGCGAGGGTGGTTAACTTGGTTGTGGGAGCGGGTTGGGGTGGTGGGTGCCGTCGTGCAGCGTGGTGTAGACGATGTTGCAGCGGCGTCGGGTTGAAGCGTAGTGGGTTTAGTTTCGGCCTCACCTGTCAAAGGGAGAATCGGATTATGTCCAAGAAGTACTCAGAGGACGTCCGTGGCAACGCGATCCGGATGGTCTTTGACTGCCGCGTCCGAAGGTGGCTCGAAGATCAACTTGATCCGCGTTGTTGCGCACAGCCTCGGCGTCGGCGCTGAAACGCTGTGGATGTGGGTCTCGCGCCACCAACCCGGCCCGGGCTTTAGGCCTCATGAGAATCCGGAAGCAGACAATAAACGCCTGCGCCGGGACAACGCGGAACGATGTTGTGCGCACGAGATTTTGAAGAAAGCCTCAGCTTTTTTCGCCGCGGAACTCGACCTCCCCACCACGATATGATCCGGTTCATCGACATCTACTGGGCTCAGTTCGGGGTCGAGGCCATCTGCCGGGTGTGAGGCCAGGCAGAGTGTGGGTTCTTTACCTCGCGTGGCTACCGCGCCGCGAAAACCCGCCCGCGCTGTGCCAGGGCGGTGCGTGATGAGGTCAAGCGGGTTCACGCGCATAACTATGGCGTGTACGGGCACCGCAAGATGTGGCACACCCTTGCAGCGTGAAAGCTGGCAGACCGGGCCGGTCACACCGCCCGGATGATGCGTCAAGCCGGCCTGTAAGGTGTTCGAGAAGGACGTAAGCCCTTCACGATAGTGCCGACGAACCAGCCTGATCATCGCCGAGATGTGGTGACGCGTGAATTCACCGTGCCAGGCCCGAACCGGTTGTGGGTCGCTGACATCACCTACGTGCGGACCGTGTCCGGGTGGGCGTACACGGTGTTCATGACCGATGCCTGCCACGGAAGATCCTCGGTTGGTCGGTCGCCTCGTCGCTGAGCACGACAGCGTTGCCGATGTTAGCGTCAGAGCAGGCGTTGGCCTCCACGCTAGCCCATCTGGTCAATGGTCATTTGGTGTATCCACAACGACCGGGGCACCCAATAAGTCATCCTGGCCTACTCTGACGCGTTGGCAGAACAGGGTGTGAGGGCCTATGTGGGCACGAGGGATGATTCGTATGACAACGCCCTGGCTGAGACGGTCAACGGTTTGTACAAGACTGAGCTGATCTACGCGCGCGGTCGAACTCGCGACATCATTGGAGTGGGTGAGCTGGTGGAATCATCGGCGCCTTCCCGAGAATCTGGGCTATCACACCCCGGTCGAGGTGGAGGCCTCGTATGCTCAAGACGTGACAAAGGAGCTCATCCCGTTATGACACACGTGTCGGAACTACACCCAGAGCGCTTCAGTCTAGGATCACCTCAAGGTCGTTGCTACTGGTTTGACGCAGAGTATCAACAAGGCGATTCTAGTTGCCCACGTCTACACAGGACCATCCTGTTTCTCGGAGATAGCATTGTGGATGACCGGCACCTCGTGTTCAATTTCATCTTTAGCTGTGGCTGAGCGGTATCGGATGTTGTCTAGGTGTAGTTGGAACCACCCCGTTGAGCTTGGCCATGGGCTACTCGACACTACAACGCTCCATGGTTTTGGCTGGCCCAATGTCGCGGCGAGGCGGTGGAAGGTTGCCCTCGTCCATGACTATCGCCTCGTCAACGACTACGAAGTAGGTCGTTTGTGTTGCGCGATAGCGCTTGCTACCTCGTGAATGTATGTGTGTTTGGACATGAACCTGATATGTCTTGTCACCGCACCATCAGATATACTAATTCACATAAAGTGCTATCTGGAAATAACGGGATATTCGATACTTTTGTAGGCTGATAGGACTCAAAGCGAGGACTAGCAGAGAGCGCGTTCGTCAGATGCGGCTCCCGTAGCGGACGGGACATGTCGATGGGGTCCAAGCTAGAGGCACAATTTGCGTTACCGCTGCAAAGGAGACGGCGATGACGTAGACTGATTTCCTAGGAATTGATGGGAAACAGCCTGGACACCTTGTCCTATGCCATTGGAGGCACTTTGTGTATCTCGACTTATCGCATGGAATTCGTGAGAGTAGGTCGCCAGGGTATCCAAGGTTCGTAAGGTTTACAGTTTGAAATGAGGGCTATGACGTTGCAAAAGGGGCCTGACTGCCTCGGGGCTGGTACCTTACTTGTGATGAGCCAGGTGCCGCGATCCCGGTTGAAGGCGCCTGATATGGTGCCAGCCGCATTCGATGGGCTCAACGTATCTAATCTGCTCTCGAGTCTGATTCGAGCCGCTCAATCTGGTGTCTGGGCACTGACAGCGGCCAAGGCGGCGTGCCTGAAAATCGCCCAACTCTGGGTCTGTAAAATTATAGAACTAGCAGCCTGTCTGCCCAGTGGTGAGCATGATTCCACTGGCAGTCGCGACCGTGTAGTAGAAAAATGCCTTGCGAGGCTAACCTTTAAGTTATTGGAGATCTTGAGCCGAACAACTTCGACCATCGTTAGCCCCACCATCATCGTCACTGTAGACCATCCATTTGCATTCGGTGAGGACCGTCAAGGATTAACTCAAAGTGGGTTGCGGGTTAGCGAGCAGTTTTGCGTTGAGACACTGGTCTTGGCGGTCTGGAACTTCGACCATGGCCCCTTTATAATTCGGGAGGCGTGGAGCCCCACTTTCATTTCCTGCAGCTACAATTCCGTGACATGCAAGGCAGCCGCCGAAGAATATAATAGCAAGGGCATTTTGCAGGCGGAAGTCCTCGACGGCGGCGACTACGTTTGGAGGTGGCAGTGTGAATGCGAAGGGATTGAAAGGTCAGTAGAAGCTCAATCTGTAAACTGCAGCGTTATCACCAGCATCTATGGCGAGTTTGCCGCCATCAAATTCGGAAATTGCATGCTGAACGAGGTGGTTCAATAAAGAATCAACCAGATGTTTTGACGAACTGCCACTCCGGGTAAACAGCGCGGCGACGCCGACTTTATTTGGTGGATCCTGGTGGGTTTAGATTTGGCAACAGAAAACTGGATTAGCCTCGACGATATAGTCGACAGTAAAGACATCGTCCGCAGTGAATTGAGGAGAGGATGTGGCCTGCTTGTAAGGCTTAGAGTGTATGTGAGCATAAGCGGCCCCAAGTCGGTCAGTGGCTCCGTGACTGCAAACTAGGTAAAGGTGAATTATGCTCCAAACAGTGTATGCGAGGATCGCCTATGTATCTAATTCTACCTCAACCATTCGATGGAGCCGACCTAAAAGCAATGGACGTATCATGATTTCATATTATATGGCCTAATTAAATCAAAATATTGTGAGATGAGTTGGCGTCAAAAACGTTGAGCATGTAGAAAGTGAGCTGGACAACTTAAAGGAAATATCTCTGCCCTTGTTGATGTGATTTCGTGGTATTGAGCAGTCCGTAATTTGGAGTGCTAGTAGTCAAATAATTTGAAAGATGATAATCATGCGCGATACTGACCGTCCCTGGCTCCGACGGGACACAATTTTTGCTTCCACGCCTGGAGGGTTGCTCATCTCCAATGCAACTTCCGGATTTGAAATTACCGGACAGTCGGCGTATGAACTTTTCTCGAGAATCTATCCATTGTTTAACGGTGAATTGACAGTGGCCCAGATTAAGACAGCGGTTTCGGAGCGTAACTGGAAACTTGTCGAAGCCATGGCTCGCCCTCTGGAAGATCACGGTTTCTTACGCTGGATACCTACTGCCGATTTTGAGCTCATCAGTGAGGATTTGCGGACTCGGTTTCCAGATCAGATCGCATTTCTTGCTCAGTTCACCGATGCTCCAAATGAAGCGTTTCTAGCTTTCAACCACGCGAAGATCCTCGTGGTTGGTGATGATCAAGTTGTGGATTCGCTGAGTGCGAATCTTGACGATAATGGTGCTGAGCAGCTCATGAGGGTTGCAAACTTTGAGGAAGTTGATTATGAAGGCCTGTCGCCCGATTTGATCGTTCTGGGACCGTCGGCGCTAGCCGCAGTGGTGGATGCACAGAAGGTGGATATACCATTCCTTGGGATATGTCCTGCGGGAGACTATCTGTGGGCCTTGCCGGTGAAATGGGATGAAGGTAGTGCCAATTGGGATCTTGCGAATGACTCTATGAAGCGCGGATCGATAAGCGCTGAATGGACTGCGAGTATTGAGGCTGCGTACGCTGGTCATCCGATGTGGACGACGGCAACGTCTTCGCAGGCCGTTCAGCGGTTGTTTGGAGCCTTACTCGCTTACGATATCTTCAAAGGAATTACCGGTGCGATAGTTCCGGAAACAAGTAAGAGCATCCTAGGTTTCAATGCTCTCACTGGAGATACTTCAACCCACGATATAACACCGTTGTACGCCGAAATTAGTCGTGAAATGTCGGCCGGGTTGGAGGGTAATCTCATTGAGGTTACGGATTCGGAGAAACCGTCAGGCATGGACGAATCCAATGCGGATGAATATGACACTATATGGGCACCGATGGTTGATGCGTTTACGATGCCTGCTTTTAGTTTTGATGATATGGATCTCGATCAGGTGCCGGTCAAGGTATCACAGATCAAAACATCATTTGGAAGCGTCTTCGGAGCCAGCCCGTGGACTACTGCCGATGCGCGTATCGAGGCAATTGCTAAAGCCTATGGGAATAGCTTGAGTCAGCATTGCTCGAGGGACTCCCGGATGCCGCGGGTTGTTGGTGTTGGCACCTCACGCGCTGACGCGATTCGTCGAGCTGTCGAAATGGTAGTCAGGGGCGAAATTTCCACCGGCGAGGTCGAAGCCAAGGCTGTACCGAGTATCATTAATGGCCGACTGGGAGACTTCATCGCCGAAATCTCCAAAGGGAAAATCGTTTTCTACGACCATGAGCCAATGGCAGGTCAGTGCGTGGCGAGTGCTGAAATGGAGGGGCTTCGCATTGTAGGAGCGGGAGCCAACCGGAAGGATGCGCAGGCACGTGCAGCGATTGAGTTACTAGGGCGGCGCCAAGTTGGAATCGACGACGTGGACGTGAGTCTAAAAATAGGTACGGATATCTCTGCGGCAATTGTTCAGATAGGCCATTGGTACGTGGCCGTATGTAGCCCAGCATCAAAGGACGCTCCATTGCACAATCACGTAGCTGAGGTGCATTGATGACTGCCCGAATTCGAGGTTGGAGGCATATTGTGTTGCCAGGCAGTCGCACATGCATCCCATGCGTAAAGGAGCAGGTATCCCTGACAGACTCCTTCTTTATGCGTACTGGACGGCCGTTGAATGCCACTTCGCAACAGCGGTACAATCCCTTTCTTGAACGATGTCTCGCTACGGGCGCTAGTGATTACTTTCCTGATGGAATATCAATCGACTATTCCACATTGCAGGTGCGGAGTGCGGCAACAGTATGTCGACATTTGCCGGGTAAATTATCGGCTAGCTCAGGGCCTGGGTATCGGGCCCGTGAACTCTCCTCCTATTTTAAATCAATCCCGGTCGAACTGTTTGTGAGCCCAGTTCACGCAGTTATCGGCTCAGAAATTGATGTTGACGTTACAGGTTTAGTGACTGCCAAGGTGTCAGGTTATCTCGTCCTATATTTTGACGATGATTACTACACACGTCCCTGGGGAGGCCATTGCGCGAACCTGGGTGATGCTCTGTATCTCGGTATTCTCGAAGGCGTTGAACGGTTGAGCTGTGAGAGTCCGCCAGATGCTGCGGTCGTTCGGGAACCTCCGCCCGGCATCCGCGTGGTGGGCCTCGATGAATACGGTGTTCCAGCGGAGCATTGGAAGATCGCAAACCCCAATGTGGGAGCTTGGGCGTACGCCCACGTAATCGAAGCAGCCGCCCCCCAGTTGCTAGGTGAAAAAGTGCTTACCCCCGAGCGGTTGGTTTTTACTCGACCTAGCTTAGATCACATTCCATGGGTTCAAGATTCCTCAAATGGTTGCGCTGTCGGAGGTTCGGATGTAGAAGCTATTCTCTTTGGAATGCTGGAAGCAATTGAGCGTGATGCTTTCATGATTGCCTGGTATGGAAAGCTTAGCTTAGCTCCAATTGACCCCTCTTCTATTAAAGATGAGGAATCGCGCGCCTATTTGCAGAGAATGGCATTGTGTGATGTCAATGTTGTCTTCCTCGATGCAACTGTCGGAGTTAGTGTTCCCACGGTCATTGCCGTGTGCTCGGAACCGTCAGGCGCGACGTGCGTGGGAGCTGGTTCCCATCCGGATCCGGAGCGGGCCTTAAAGAGTGCTCTCGTGGAAGTGGCGTCAGACTTTCAAATTGTCGCTGAGCGGGGCCGCTCGCGCGCAGAAGAGATTGACTCCATGCTTGCAGATTACTCCAAAGTGCGGGCAATGGAGGATCACGCCGATCTCTTTGCTACTATTGAGTCGCAGCCGCTTATTGCTCATTGGCGAAACCCGCGACTTAAGCCTGTTTCTCTTGATTCTCTGCGGCTAGAATATGGTGGTGGGAGTAACGTTGGTTCTGATCTCAGCTCCACTATACAGGCCTGCCATGACGCAGGATTTCAACCACTTGCTGTGGATATGCGTTCAGAACTGCTCGATCGGATGGGGTTGTCGTGCTGGAAAGTTGTCATTCCAGGACTCATTCCGATCGACTTCGGTCCCTATCAACGAGCGACGCGCATGCCACGACTTGCTGAGCGCATTGCTCGCGTCACGGGCGATTCGTCCTCGTTTCGTGCAAACCCCGTACCGCACCCATTTCCATAGAGGTGACTGATGACTAATTGGTGTAAACCTGGAACTGCAGCGGTTGCGTATGCGAACCTTATTTATCACCGTGTACGTGACGGCATGTTAATTAATGACTGGAAAGTCGATTGGGACAGGGAACCATATACACATTCTTTTTACCCAGGCGCCCCTGCCTTTAATCTGTCTTTACCGGGAGATGGATCTGATGTCATGAATGGCATAGTAGCGTGTGACCCAGATTATTTAGCATCGTTGCTCCATATAGCCTACGGGATTACGGGAATGCGTTTAACGATAAATCGCAATGACCATTCACATGTCTACCGTAGAAGCCGGAGTGTGAAATGGGGCCGAAATACCGCCTCAGGCGGTGGACGATACTGCGTGGACTTCTACTTGGTGGAGAGCGGACATCGTCAAGTTCAACTTGAGCCTGGTCTTTATCACTACACCCCGATACGCCATGCCTGGGAGAAGCTTAGCTCGGGTGATAAGACGCATCGCGTAGCACAGGCGCAGGGGTATGCGGATTGCTCCGACCGCTATTTGATCATGACTATCAACTACTGGCGGAGCGGATTCAAATACAATGATTTTGCCTATCAGGCTACTGCCATGGATGTGGGAACAACTATGGCGTCGATGGCTGAAGCGGTCGGAGACGGCATTGAGGCCAGCTGGGACATGTGGACTAATGAGGACGAGCTGGCGCCCCTTTTGGGGTTAGATCCCATGAAAGACGGTGTCTATGCGGTTCAAGCCTGGGGACAAACTCACAGAATGACTGAACAGCCCGACGGGCTGGATACTCCGATATCGCGTAGGGTTTTATCGAAGCACCGGGAAACCAGAGATTTTGAAACAACCCTGGCGTTGCAAAGAGACATGCGGGGATTTCCTCTCCGCCCCAAACAAATCCGACCCAAAGCCGTGACGGCCGGTACTTCGATAAACCGGCACGCGCATTGGTTAGATAACATGCTCCGTCGACGGACAAGTTTTGGCCGATTCACTGGTCAAGGATATCCTGTAGATGACCTCTTGGGATTGCTCCAACGTGCTGATCAAGTCAGCAATCTTGTGGCTCCTAACTCCTTTGTGGAGTGGCAGTACCTTGTTTATGCAGCTAAGATTGAGGGCCTTAAGCCGGGGCTCTACCGATACCGTTCATTCAGTAACTATTTCGAGCCTCTAAGTTTCGACACTCAGCAAGAATTCTTAGCGAGTACCTACTTCTTGAAAAATTATGACGGTAGGAAGGCTGCGGCTACCGTTATTCCGTGCGCTAATGTATACCGGTGCGCTCACGAATGGGGTGTGCGTGGGTATAGGCTTATCAATGCCGTGATTGGTGCGGGATGCCAGGCGTTGTCAGTCGAAGCGGCACGCCGCGGACTAGGTTCGGGAACAGCACTTGGATTCGATGCTGAAGCCCATGCTCAGCACTCGGATATGGATAAAGAGGTGATGACCCCTATGCTCATGATCATGACCGGGGTAGACGACGCGCGTTCAGGCCAGTTCCATTCCAATACAACTGTGCGGAGGGTTTGATGATTATTCTTGACCCTTATTGTCAAGTTCGTATTGGGGGACTTTCCTTCGATGTCATCAACAAGCTTACGAACTCTAGAGTCGTCGATATTTTGACGAAAACTCGCCGTGCATATTCGAGTCTCCAAAGCAATGTCGAGGAGATAAGCGGTCTGCTTTATAGTCTTATCAGTATAAGCAAAGGTCATACTAAGAAAAATCTTATTGTATTTAGGCGCCATATGTTCAACGGAGAATATCGCTTTGCATGGGACATACTTGCAAGTATAGATGATGTGACCCGAGTCGATGTGATAAAAGCATTGGGACGGTTTGCGGAAGACCTACGCCAATTCATTTTCGGAATTAAATATATCTGTTCTGGTTTTGACGAAGCCTTGACCATTGAGCGTGAAAAACTTATTGCCTATATCGAAGATTCGCATTTCATGGCCGGAGTAGCAGTGTCGGCGCCTGCACTGCTACCTGCTGTGCGGCGCTTAAGCGACCATGTGCGGCAGGGGATGGTGGATAAGAAAGACAAGAAGGCAGAACGCTCTTTCCAATCATATGTCCTGCGCGCATCGACAAAGACCAGCCCCTTCTCAACACTCGGACCGATTGCTATTGGTTCTACGCGCTCCCGTCCGATAAAGCAATCGCAAAGGTGGGCATCACTGCCTTCGGTGTATCCGATTGTGCGGGTCCTCCACACCCTCGCCGATTTGCCAGAGAACCTTGTCGGGTTTAAAGTTCGAGTTTCCGATTATGTGAGTGAGACACAGGGAGTCATCTCCGTTGACCGCACCCGTTGGGATTTCAAAGATATCTTAGCCCGGACAGATTATGCCAAGGCGACTGAATCAAGTGTTATCATTGGTCAGCGTTCCCTCATCGAGGCCGTGCTTCATATCCTAGGTGCCAACTCGATGAAACTAGGGGAGCTTAGTGCTGAGCTTTCTAAGCGGAGCGGAATCGCACCACAAGTCACGATCACTCTTTTAGCGGACCTGATCAGATTAGGATATTTGTGTGTGCCCGCGCTAAGCGTCCACCCGTATGATGCGCTGCGAATGGATTCCTTAGTTGCACAAGTGCGCGCAGCGAACCTGGAACTTGGCGAGGTTATGGATGAATTTGTTCAACGCGGTAGGGTATTTAGCAACTTTCGGGATGTGCAGAAGCGGATAGAAGAGCTTGGCATTGCCCGTAATCTTGTAGCCCGGATGTATGAGATTGCTGGAGTCGATGGCGATATGCCTCGGTCTGTCCTCTACGAGGATGTCGTTGCGGGCTCATTTGAGGGAGTCCAGCTTAAGGAAGGCGATCTGAGCGAAGCTGAGGTCGATAACTTGTTCCGATTTCTGGATGTTCTTAGCGACTCTAACGTAAAAATAGCTCTTATGACCGGTTACTTCGATAGCCAGCACCGGGACGAGGTGCCGGCAGATGAATTCGTACTCGGCTTCATTGAGGAACTCTTCGACTCTTTTGAGTCGTATGATGTAAGTGGTGTTGCCGAAAGTGATCTCGCAAAGGATCCGTGGTTGCGCTGGGGAGGAGCGTGGCGATGGGTACGTGCTCGTCGTAGATTAGTGGAGCGGCTTAATGAAATGGTGTTAGAGTACCCACTGGGAACTCGCGCTGCGAATAATCTCTACGGGGCGGAGTTTGATATTAGCGAAGTGCTTGAGTGGGCAACTGCCGATCTAGATTTACCTCAAAGACCATTCCGGCATGCCAATGTTTTACTTCAATACGTTCCCGAAAGCGACGAATATGTTCTCAACGACGCTTTTGGAGGTGTCGGATTTCAGATTTCGCGCTTCACGCATTTGCTCAATTTTCCTCCACAATATTATCTTAGTGAGATCGAGGCCGTTGCTTTGTCTGTTGGAGTACAGCTTGTTGAGCTCAGTGGCGGGGCATTGTTTTCGAACCTTAATATCCATGAGCCGCTATTCGCGACGAGTTTAGTGCTTCCGGGCGAGCCAAGGCCATTGAGGGCGATCGACTCAATTAATCTCAGCGACCTTAAGGTACGAAGAAAAAATGACGTCGTAGTTTTAACCAATGGGGACAAGGAGATACACCCCGTCTACGCCGGGTATCTTGTTCCCGCCGCAACCCCGCGGCGGAACCGGGTGGTTAGTCTTTTTGATCCCACCGTGGAAATGAGTAGGAAGTTGACGTCGCATGTGACTGCTTCCCCGAACGAGAACTCGATAGTGGTAATACCCCGCTTTAAGATGGGGCGCTTTATCGTGGCAAGAGCACGCGCGCTAATTGGTTCCAAGGCGATGCCGGATGCTAACCCACTTGAGATAAATGGTTACCTCGAATGGTTGAAGTTTTGGGCGGATAACGAGCTCCCAGAGTGTTGCTTTATCAAAATTTCTGACGAAGCCAGTCAGGCGAAGAAACCAAACTACTTTGACGTGCGTCTTGTGTTATCGTGCTCTTCTCTTTATAGCGATTTAAGAAAGGTTGAAGGGGAAGCTATTGTAGAAATCTCTGAGTTTCTCCCCAATGCTGCATCGGCCTATTTGGGTGGTCGCAAGGTTGTGACTGAATACATGCTTGGCATAAGCCGGATTGGATCGAACAATGAATAGTTCCGTTTTTATTCCAAAAGCACTTGGCGAAGAGGCTGAGCTACGTAAGTCTCACGTCTGGCGTTCCTACCATGTTTTCTACGGTGGGAATCCGTTGATTTTGCTTCGCGACTGTATCATACCTTTAGTTGAAGCCCTACAAAGTGAGTCCGTGATTAGAGACTACTTTTTCATCAACTACTGGCTTGAAGGTTCTCACGTTCGCCTGAGGCTTCGCGTCAAACCCGAGATGCTTGACGATTTAGATAAGCGTGTACTTGGTGAGGTAAGAGATTATCTTGCAATTTCACCCTCGTACCATCCGATGGCAGAGCTTATGAATAATAGCTTTTATGAAAATCTATTTAAAGGAGAATACCCCGAAACGGATCGATGGAAGTATTTTGATTCTGATGGAGCTCCAATATTTGCTAATAATAACTCAATCGAAATTCGCGAATATGAGCCTGAATGGTTGCGATATGGTGGCGAGGTTGGTATTCTGATATCTGAACGCCAGTTTGTTGAATCCACCCAACTGGTTGTTCAACTCATGCATCTTGGAAATTTAGGCGTTCGCACTATATTACTGGGGATTGCTTCACAAATTACATATATTACGGCCGTTTGTCTGCTTGATGACCTTGATTTAGTTGAGAAGTTTTTATTGGCTTATCATCGCAGGTGGTCTGAAGGCTATGAGACGCATGCTAGTTATCTTACAGAAGCCGGACTCAATGAACACCGGGTGACGGTAGAGAATCTGAGAAAAAAAATAGTTCCGTTGGCGGATGCTATCCGCCGTGGTGAAACGACTGGTTTCCCTAAAATTCTTGGCGAGTGGGTTCGGCTGTGCCAGAAAACTCGTCACCAGATTAAAGAGGCTTGTAAATATTCGACGCTTGTTTTTGAGTATAATGACGGCGTTAGAGTTGCCACTAAAGTCGAAGAAGCGGCGTGGTCATTGTGCCACTCCTTCATACATATGACTAATAATAGAATGATGGTTTCTGTAACAGACGAAGGCTTTTTGGCCTATCAACTTGTTGAAGCAATGAGGGGCAAATTTGACTGATAATAATATTGATTGGGTTCCGAAGTGTAATCCCCGTTTGGAAGTTGGGCCGTCAAGATGGACCGGAACCAAGATCGTTGCCACCGTCGGCATCACAGGCGAGGAGCGGCTCATTGAAATAGGTTTGCTTGAACGTTGCGTTCTTGATGAAATCGATGGTGCAAGAAATGTTTCTGCGATTACATCGGAGCTTTCTAACAAGGGATTACCTGTCGATGATACCCGGGTGATGGCTATCCTTAATAGATTTGCTTTCGTGGGTGCCGTTGAACGGCCGTTTAAAATCAGGTCTGGCACTACCGATGTGGATCGTGCAGCGCACGATAGGATGCGAATACAATCAGATCAGATTGCAGCTATTAAAGATTCCGGTAAAGGTCTCGATTTATGGAGAAAGCTTCAGTTTCTTGCTTCGCCGATTTTCTTCAGAGTGCTGATCGCAGCAGGAATCGCGGCTAGTGTATTCTTAGCAGTTAATATTCCTCGAGCTTTGTTGCTGCTAATGGAGTCGAGCACTTCTCGTCTCGTGCCTGCGGTTTTGGTCGCTCTCACGTGGACGGTGACCGTGACCATGATTCATGAGAGCGGGCATGGAGCTCTGTTCTATTACCATTCAAAGAGGTTCCCCTTTTTTTCTTTGGTGCGATTTGGCCCTATTCCTATGCCGAATACCTATATGCCAGGAATTTCCTTGTTGGAAACTGTTCAACGTGTGCGGGTAATTGCGGCAGGTCCTCTAGTGTCCATGGTTCTGGCGGCCATTCCTGTGGGTGTGTTTATTGGAGTTAATCAACCTATAATCCAGACGGTCGCCGCTATGTGCATGATGTTCGATGCTGTCGTCATCGCTTTGGGAATTTCGCTATTTCCTAATACCGATGCTACTCGTCTTTTAGAGGCATTGGGGGGTGTCGATCAAATTCAAGTGGTTTCATTCCGAACTCTTATTGGAAAATATCGTTTGCCGACTGCTCTTCCGGTGCGTAGCAGGGTTGCCATCCGCTTCTATCCTTTCTTGCTGATGGTTTCGACTCTTGGGTGGATCTTGATGATAGTCTCGGTTGTTATGTTTATGTGGAATTAGGTGGCCGCCTTGGGCTTAATCTAAAGTGAATCTACAGAATTGTTTCAATGAGCTAAATAGCTTTGCGGATAGAATATTTGACGATAAGGATTGCGCCTACCTTGCAAATTTCTCGATGAGTTTGATCCGCCGCTTAATGTCCCTTCTCTTCTTTTTCGCGGTAGGATTAAATTTTTATTAATGTTTAGAGGGGCATCCGGCCGAATTGGTCTGACGGTGATGAGTATTTGTGAAGTACTAGCTTCTTAATGCTGTCAAGCTGCGGCAAAATTTGATGTAACTGCTTTGCTGGTGTGTCAGGTTGCTATTGCTTGGAATCGGCGAGAAATATTCAGGCCTGCACCCGAAGCATATCGCTGCCGACTAAATTTAGTTGGTTGCATGCCGGGCCCTGACCGGACGATATTGCTTGCCGAATCATCCATATGTAGTACGCCTACCACCTACCTCTAACCGGTCCTACCTGCTTGCTATAGTACTGATATGGACTATAATACTGGTATGGGTCGTCTGACTCATGTGGGAAATGGAGCCCTCATCTGGGTTGCAATTTGAAAGGAGATCATTATGGATTTGCAGAATCTTGCCGCTGAGCTCGACAGCTTTACGGCTGAGACATTTGAGGTTAAGGATTACGTCGACTTCGCCGACATGGCTTTTGGTTCGACCTGCTCGTCATCGTCCTCCTGTTCTTCGACTTGCAGTTCGTGCTGTTCCTCAACTTGCACCTCGTGTTCCTCATGTGCTACCGCCTAGGATTTATGGTTATAGCTGGTTGGCTACTTAGTTCATAGCTGAACTGGCTTCGGGAGGTTAGGATACTCAAAAAACGAGTTCCTTACACACCTGTGGCGAGTTAGATGTAACTGTTCCTCGTTGTGCCCGATGCAGCAAGTTTGATATCGGTTTCGTTTGGATTTTGTTAAGTTGCTTTAAATGGCTCGCTTTGGCATAAAAGTGGGTGGGATGCGTGCTTAGGCTCGCGTCCCACCCGTAGCTAGTTTCTAAGAGAGGCTACTTGTGGCAGTATACGCAGTTGATGTTCGAGGTCTTAGTGTGATCATTAAACGTAAGACGATCCTCTCACATCTCGATCTTCAGGTCGAAGAAGGAACTTTTCACGGGATTATTGGGCCGAACGGAGCAGGTAAAACTACTCTTTTCAATGCTATTCAGGGTTTTCGGGAACCAACCGAAGGTTCGATAAAGGTTCTTGGACAATCACCCTATCCGCGAAACATTAGTCTTCTTGCGAAAGTCGGAATTCAGCCGCAACGATCAGCATTTTTCCCACGCGTAACGTTGCGGGAACACCTTTCAGCTGTAGCTGCTATTCATTGCACTGATTTAGGGCGAGTTGACAACCTGATTGAAGTGTTAGATCTCGTCAAAGTGGCGGATACCAAAGTGGAGGGCCTCTCTGGTGGTGAACGCCAGCGTTTGGCTGTGGCCACGGCTATTGTTCACCGGCCTTTGGTTCTGTTTCTCGATGAACCGACAGCCGGGTTGGACGCGAAAGCTCGGAGCGCTCTAGTGGGGCTTCTACAATCGACTGACCTGTTGGACATGACTACCTTATACACTACCCACTACCTCGATGAAGCGGAGCGGCTGTGCGATACGGTGTCCATCGTCGAGGAGGGGCGAATCCTGACGACGTCTAGTCCTAGCCGACTTATCGTTGAAGCAAACCTTGGCTCAACGGTTATCCTTCCGAACGCTCTGTACCAGGCTGACGCCATCGCGGCAATACTCGGAAGGGATTCCTTGCGGGTTACCCGGGATGGTGTAGAGGTGAGATCGCATGACATCGCCGCGCTTTTTGCTATTCTCTCCGAAAACGGTATTGATACAAGGCAGGCGCAAGTACACGATGGCCGCCTCGAAGATGTTTATCTTCAGCTTACCGGAAAGGATTATGTGGAATGAGTAGATTCGGGGCCCTAACAAGAGTCCTTCTTCGCTATGATATTCGAGACTGGTCGAACATGATTTTTACATTCCTCGTTCCGGCTGGGTTACTTGTTGTACTTGTTTTAGCTTTCCATGAGCCTGTCAAGGGTGTTGATCTCACCGGGCCAATTAGCGCCAATGTTTTAGCTTTTGGTGCCGCTTTTGTTGGCGTGTTTGCTGGAGCAACCCATCTCGCGCTTTGGCGCGAAAATGGTATGCTTACCGTACTCAGAAGCTTTCCCATTTCTTCCAATACGGTGATTTCCGCTCAAGCGATAGCTGGGGTTGTCATGCTTTTGATGCAGGCTGCCATGCTTTTTATCGTCGCAATTGTGATGGGAATGAGGCCGGACCATACGGCACCCCTGGCGCTGCTCCCAATGGCTTTCGGATACCTGCTTTTCTTTGTGTTTGGTGTGATTATAGGCGTTGTCATACCTTCGATGGCCGCAGTTTCCATGGGTGCGATGCTTGTGGTCATTCCACTGGGCTATGTTGGAGGTGCGACGATACCTGTCGAAGCGCTTCCTTTATGGGTCCAGATGGTCGCTCCATACACTCCGATTTATCATATCCGGGAAGCCGTTACAATGTTGTTGATCGGCGAAGGTTCTTGGCTCAAGGTTGGCATCGGGATTGCATACCTTGTAGTGATGACCGCTGTGCTCAGTTTATTCGCGCAACGTTTAATGAAATGGAAGTAATGTCATTGTGATATTGGTGCCAAGACTCGACGGTGACGGATCTATCGTTATTCCAGGTGGATTCTTGGCCGCTGCCAACCATGACTTGTCGGTACAGGAACTCATGGACCGATGGCTTCGTACGAGATCGAAGATTGTTACACGGGCACTACAATCACCGGGTGCGGTTGTCGTGGGTAGCATCAACAGGTTTTTCTCAGGTATTAAACGCGAGATGGCTTGTTTTGGAATCAAATCAGGCAGGTCAGCTGCTTGGGAGTTTAGCTTTGAGAGTGGCACTACTCGATCCGGTTGGCTAAGCCAACCCTTCCGGTCCCTAGGTAAGTCTCAGGTGGACTCTGAATCTTCAAGTGTTCTCGGGTTACGTCGGTGTTCTATCGACGAATTAGAAGTTCCACTGGATGTTCTTGTCAACCCAGTGGCGGGTTATCTCGGTAGCTGTCTTAATTGTGAGGTAGGATGGCAGACCGCTGCCCCTGCTACGGGGAATACCTTTAATTGGAATGGGAAAGAAGTCCGGCAGCTCTCATGGTCTGGTCATTCTGGTCGTTTTGGTTGTAGCCAAAAAATGGCTCTACTTGAGGGAATTGAACGGCGTGTGGGAGCCCTGCAAAGCTCAGGTGAAGCGCGAATTGCTAGTGCTAACGAGCTAGAGGGCAAAGTGATTACCCCAGAGGATTTTCCCATGTATCCTGCGAGTTTTTATGGCCGCCGTGGTGCAGCATTTGATCCGAATGAAAAGCATGAATGGGTTCGAGTCACCAGTATAGTATCTGGTGAGCTGGCATGGATCCCCAGGGAGTACATCTATTACGGAGAGAAGACAAGATATCGGTTATGGGCCTTCGCTACCTCCTCTGGGTGTGCAACGGGATCTAGTATCGATGAAGCGAGACTCTTTGGATTGCTCGAACTTATTGAGCGCGATGCTTTTGTTGCCTCTTGGTATGGGAAGATTCAGCCCCAGATTCTCGATATTTCAGATGTGCACGAGCTAAAAGATATTTGTCACCGTGCGCGGTTACTAGGAATTAAATTCGAGGTAGGACTTATCAAAAGCGCACTTCAGATCCCTGTCGTTATCGCAACCGCTACAAAACAATTATCAATGGGGCCAGTTTCTGCGGTAGGTACTGCATGTCATCCGACTCTTTTGGGTGCCATTAATGGCGCGATCAAAGAGGCGTGGACATTTGTTGCGGAACGCGTGCGTGCCGCGCAGAGGAAGATTGAAAGGATTCAAGAACTCGCAATCAACCCGACAGTCGTGAATGACATCGAGGACCACATGCTACTTCTTGCCGGTGCGTCTCAAGAAGAGTACAAAAATTTGTGCGGTACGGGAGACCCGATACGCCCGAAGGACCTTGAAAGGTCGGTATGGGAAATCTATGCGGACCATCCGCCGGAAAAAATGCTTCGGGCCGTCACATCAGCTCTTTTGCGGGAAGGAATTGATGTGTGGTCGCATACGCAGACGTCTGAGATCGAACGTAATATGCGACTTGAGACGGTTATGGTCGTTGCGCCGCGACTCCTTCCTGTTGATTTTGGCTGGGATCTGCAAAGAGCTTTGCAGGCCCCGAGGCTTCGTGAACTGATGGAGGTGCATCATGGGCATGTCATCCAACCAAGGCTCTTACCACACCCATTCTCATAGAGACCCCGTGCCTTTAACCCCTCAGGATGAATCAGTGAATCTATCGGACTCGTTAGAGAGGCGCCATGCTTTGGAGGGCCAGGCAGGCGATTTCGACCTATGGCGGATGCGGCGCGGGGTCAAGAATAATGCAATTTTTTTAATTATTTTCACCTTAATCTATCTTGCCCCCCTCATCATTGCCGACTGTTGGGTGGCGCGAATTAGTGGGATGTGTGCGGCCGTGATGGTCTTCCTGATTGGGGTGTTAATTGTCAGGAAACGCCCTGGCGTGACCCGGCGACTCTCGAAAACGCAAGGGTTGGCAGTTGGGATGACCTCTATCGCGGAGTTTTTTGCCGTGGTGGTGGGATTGTTGGCTGGTTTCACCATGGATAAATGGTGGTGGTTTGGTGTGTTGACCCTCGGCGCAGTTACCGTGCATTTTGTTGCGCTCACTGTGGCGTTTCGTCGCCCGATTGATGGAGCACTGCTTCCGGTAATGGTGATAGCTTCCGCTATCGTTATATTGGCTGAGCCGCACGATCTTTGGAATTATTGGTCGGTTGCGGGAAGCCTTGCTGCGGGCTGCACGGCCACATACGCGTTCGCGATGGTTACATTTCTTCGAAGAATGCCGACTTTAGCTGTCGCTAAACGATCGGAGTTATGAGGGATCGTCCGCAGCTCGTCGAGTATTAATTTGAAATAATCTTTTAGGTTCCCACTTTTCATATATGCCTGAGAAATGTTTTCCCAAGTGCGCATATTTTTCTCGAGTGATCAAGCCTCGCCACTAGTTCATCTCTGGCATGTGCGAAGTCTTGGATTAGGCTGATGGTTGGTAAGGGAGTGGGGGAATTCTCTTCTTTGGGAGTTCAGTATCTGGGTCTCACCCAATATGTGGCGTACGTGGTACAGGAATTACCTTAAAGTTTACTAAAAACTGCATATATCCTATATATTGACACGGTTGTGGCGTTTTGGCTGCCCGGTGACGCGCCGTCATCGAAGTGCTGCTGCCGCTCGGCTAGGTCGAACGAATTATGCTCCACGTCTATGCGTCTAGCTGGCGATAGAATGATACCTATCGACGCATTGATGCCCCTTGGGACGAATGTTCGCATTCTCTGACGTGCGGTAGCTCCAGGTTTTAAGGGTGTAGCCAAGCAAACTTTCAGATCAGGGCGGGGGCGACCACTGACGCCCTAGAAAACCCAAGCTGTATGGCCTCAAGAATCAGGCCCCAAGGTTGACAGATAAATACCCAGTGGACCACAGCGACCTGGCATATTGAGGCTGCCCATCTCATGGGTATCCATCGTGGAGCGGATGACGGGAATCGAACCCGCGTAATCAGTTTGGAAGACTGAGGCTCTACCATTGAGCTACATCCGCATGTCGCATCTGCGAACTCTCACCCGGTTAGGGTGGGATGGTCTCGCGTGAAGCTGACGTGACTATTCAAGCAGATGTGCGGCTGATCGTCATGTCGAGGTTCCATTTCGCGCTGTAGTTCACACCGCATCGGGCCTTCAGGGGCGGCGGTGCGCGGCAGGACCAGCTAAACTTGGACGGGTTGCCCACGGGGTGTAGCTCAGCTTGGTAGAGCATCCGCTTTGGGAGCGGAAGGTCGCAGGTTCAAATCCTGTCACCCCGACTCGCGCGTCACGAGTCGTGTCCCACACGGGGTGGGGCACGATCTGGCGAGGCGTGTGGCCTGCATAGAGGCCGCCGCCACTGCGACCGGGACAATCGAATACACATCACCGACATCGTTTGGGAGACCCTCTAGTGAAGACCGCTGCTGATCAGCTCAACCCGACTCGGGTCAAGCTCACCGTCGAGGTTCCCTTCGACGAGCTGAAGCCGAGTGTCGACAAGGCCGTCAAGGACATCTCCGAAAAGGTTCAGATTCCAGGTTTTCGTAAGGGCAAGGTTCCTGTTCGCATTCTCGAACAGCGCGTCGGTCGTGCCGCCATCATGCAGGAAGCCATCAACGAGGCTCTACCCGGTTTCTACCAGCAGGCTGTCGCCGAGTCAGATATTCGTCCCGCCGGTCGCCCCGAGGTTGAGGTGCAGGAGATTCCGGGTCTGGACGGCAAAGAGGACGGCAATTTCGTCTTCACCGCTGAACTCGATGTTCGCCCCGAGATCACCCTGCCCGAGTTCGCTGGCTACGAGATTGAGATCGAGGAACCGGCTGTCGATGACGACGCCGTGCAGGCACGCCTGACCCAGCTGCAGGAACGTTTCGGCACCCTGGTTGGCGTGGACCGCCCCGCAGAAGACGGCGACTTTGTGTCGCTGGATATGACCGCGAAGATCGGTGACGAAGAAATCGAATCTGTCGAGGGTGTCTCCTACCGCGTCGGCGAAGGAAACATGCTCGAGGGTCTGGACGAGGCTCTGATCGGTCTGTCCGCTGGCGAGTCGACCACCTTCACCTCGAAGCTGGTCGGTGGCGACCATGCGGGTGAAGAGGCCGACGTGACGGTGACGGCGCAGTCGGTGAAGGTCCGCGAGCTGCCCGAGGTAAACGACGAGTTCGCCGAGATGGCCTCCGAGTTTGACACCGTTGACGAGCTGATGGCTGATCTGCGCACGCAGGTTGAAAAGTCGGTCGCCGGTAGCCGAGTCGCTCGTGCCCGCACTGCGCTGCTGGACAAGCTCATTGCTGACCTCGAGATTCCGGTTCCCCAGGGGATCGTCGATGAAGAGGTCAAGAACCACCTGCAGAACGAAGGTAAGTCTGAGGACGACTCGCACGCCGAGGAAATTCGTTCGCAGACCGAGGAGGCGTTGCGCGCTCAGTTCATCCTGGACGTGATCGCTGAGGAGAACGAGGTGAACGTCAGCCAGGAGGATCTCATGAGCCACCTGATGCAGATGTCCGCCCAGTACGGCATGGACCCGAATACCTTCATCCAGGCTGTTGCCCAGTCGGGCCAGATCGAAATGATGGTGCGCGAGGTCGCTCAGTCCAAGGCTCTGGATGTTGCGCTCGGCAAGGTGACCGTCAAGAACGCCGACGGCGAGGTGCTTGACCTCGACCTGCCCAAGGCAGAGGACGCGAAATCCGACAGCGCAGAATCCGAAAACGCGGAATCTGAGGACTTGGAATCGTCGGATCAGTCCGAGGACGCCGAAGCTGCCGAGGAGAAGCCCGTCGAGAAGAAGCCTGCTGCTAAGAAGGCACCGGCGAAGAAGGCGAGCGCCAAGAAGGCTAAGGCATCTGACGAGGATGCGTCGGAAGAAGCAGCCGGGGAGAAAAAGCCCGCTGCTAAGAAAGCTCCGGCCAAGAAAGCGCCGGCAAAGAAGCCTGCGGCCAAGAAGGCGGCTAGCAAGGACGAAACTGAGAAGTAATACCCCGGTGAGCTCACGCGGATAGTGAGCTGACCGTCAGCTTCCGGTGGATTTGTTGCGGAGGCTAGGTGTAAGGGCCGCCCCGGTCTTGCGACTGGGGCGGCCCTTCGCATGAGGTCACAGTAGGTGCGGCTGGTGTGGGATCCGGGAGGCCTGGGTTACCGAGGGACCGCGAACTTTGGCTTACACACAGGCAACAGAAAACCCCGGTCCTGGCGCGAAAACCAGGACCGGGGCCTACAGCTGGGCAGCTGACGCGCTTGCGACGCATCTAAAGCGACGCTGTGTAGCTCACCCTACAAAAGACGCTTCTTTGATGATCAGCGGAAAGTGAGGAACGTCGGGTTACCCCAAATATGGCGCTCAACAACTCGGCCCTGTGACAGGGACGCGTCGATGACTTTGCCATTGCCGAGATAGATCCCGACATGGCCCGGGTAGGCCACAAGGTCACCGGGGCGTGCCTCAGATTGAGAAATCCGTGTGCCGGTGGCGCGCTGCTGGTACGAGGTGCGGGGAACATCAATTCCTGCCTGAGCATAGGCGAATCGCACCAAGCCGGAGCAGTCGAAACCGTTGGGGGTATTGCCGCCGTAGCGATAGGTGGTTCCGATCTGGCTGCGGGCCGCGCGGACAATCGTGTTTGACGAGGTTGAACGCTGGGGCGCCGAATACGACGCCTCGACCGTGTCACCGCCGTTGCCCGCCAGCGATGCCCGAGTCTGAGGGCCGACAATACCGTCCACCCGCAAACCGTTCTCGGATTGGTAGTTGATCACCGCGCGATGTGTACGGGGGCCGAAGATGCCGTCTTCTGCAAGGTTCGCATCGTTATCGTTAAGCGCCTTTTGCAGGTCGCGCACCGAATCGCCGCGGGAACCCCAGAGCATACGAGGACCGGCCGGGGCCACCAGAGGCTTAGCGTTCGCATAGGCGGGGGCGGCTGCTGCGACGGGCGCGGAGGCCGCCACATTCACCTGCGGCGCGGCGGGGACGGACGTGGTCTGCGCCTGGGCGGCAACGCCTGAGCCCGCGGCAATTAAACCGCCGAGAACTGCCGCCCCACCGAAACCTTTAGCGGCTGTGCCAGCAACCCCGCTGACCGGGGTGAGGGCGCGACCTGCGGCGCGGTGCGTATTGTGCTTCGACATGTGACGATGTTTCCTTCCGGTGTCGGCGGCCTGACTGGTCGCCCGGACGGGTCGTACCCGACACGTGGTTGTTCGTTTCTAGTCAGCTGCGCTGGGCCGGACTCGCACTGTTCTTCGGACAAAATGCCCTGGTGAACGACGAGGCCATCAAGCTGGTCTCTGGCGGCTACATGTTTCACCTTAGGGAGCGAGCCATGCCCAGTTGAAGAAATTTGAATCACCCGGTCAGGCGACTTGACCAAACTTTTGGTTTTGGTGGCTGGTGTGTCATATCTAGGGCTTGGATACCTGTGTGGCTTTGCCGAGCCTTGAGGTCCGGTACACGATCCACAATCTGCATAGGATCTATTTCGTAAATAGGTCGAAATGTTGTTTGATGCAAGGTGGAAGCCCCGGCCAAGACCCACGAGGCTGGGCTTGAGGCGACGTAGGGCGCCCAGAGGCTGAATCAAAGAGGTAGTGAGGGGCCAGGTCTGGATCTCGGGGTGCTCGGAAGGCTTGTTGAAGGCTGCGTGAAAGGAGGCCCGAAGAATGGGTGGGAGCAACGCCGCGAACCAAGCGGGAGGCTCAACGTTGGGTAAAACCGGCAAGACACTGCGCCGATGGCGAACAGGGGGCATTCTCATTGCTGAAATGTCGGTGCCACCGCATAGAGTCGTGATCAACGTTGCAGCGGGTCGATCGGCCGACTCGCCCGGACCGCCCCGATCAAGGAGTATGCAGTGACCACACAGCAGCCCTCAGCCGCTCATGGTGATGCGCCCATGGGTCTCGACGACAACGTCTACCAGCGCCTACTGAAAGAGCGCATCGTCTGGCTCGGATCAGAGGTGCGGGACGAAAACGCGAACGCCATCTGCGCCAAGATGCTTCTGCTCGCAGCGGAAGACCCGGATAAGGACATTTACCTCTATATCAATAGCCCTGGCGGCTCGATCACCGCAGGTATGGCCATTTACGACACCATGCAGTACATCAAACCCGACGTCGTCACGGTTGCGATGGGTATGGCTGCTTCGATGGGGCAGTTCCTACTGTCCTCGGGAACTAAGGGCAAGCGATACGCGACCCCGCACACCAGGATTTTGATGCACCAGCCGTTAGGTGGGCTCGGGGGCACCGCCTCGGAGATCAAAATCCAGGCTGATCTGATCTTGTCGATGAAGAAGCAAATGGCTGAGCTGACCGCCGAACAGACCGGCAAGAGCGTCGAGCAGATCATCGCTGACGGGGATCGCGACCACTGGTTTACCGCGACCGAAGCTTTGGAATACGGCTTTATTGACCGCATCGTCAACGCCTCGCAGGATGTCTCCGGTGGTGGCGGGGCCGAAGGATCGGCGGCTGCTGGTCGTAAGCACGGCGAGAACTGACGGACGACGCGAAAAGCGAGGAGAGCAACGTGACTATTGATCCCCGTTCCACCTACGGGTCATTCAGCGGTGCCCAGGGCATGTACGGCCCGGGTGTAGGGATGCCAGCGCAGGCTGCGCCGTCGTCCCGCTACATCCTTCCCCAGTACGAAGAGCGCACGGCCTACGGTTTTAAGCGCCAGGACCCTTACACCAAGCTTTTTGAGGACCGCATTATTTTCCTCGGGGTGCAGGTTGATGACGCCAGCGCTGACGACATCATGGCCCAGCTGCTGGTCTTGGAATCTATGGACCCAGATCGCGACATTACGCTGTACATCAACAGCCCCGGTGGTTCATTTACCGCCTTGACCGCAATCTACGACACCATGCAGTACATCAAGCCTGATGTCACCACGGTCTGCCTAGGGCAAGCCGCTTCCGCTGCTGCGGTGTTGCTTGCTGCGGGAACCCCGGGTAAGCGTCTAGCTCTTCCGAACGCGCGGATCTTGATCCACCAGCCCGCCATGGGCGGCCAGGGCGGCGGCCAAGCCTCCGATATCGAGATCCAGGCCAACGAAATTATGCGGATGCGGGACTGGCTGGAACTCACCTTGGCGCGGCACACTGGCCGGGCAAAAGAAGAGATCAACCGCGATATCGAACGCGACAAGATCCTCACCGCCCAGGCTGCTTTGGATTACGGAATGGTGGATCAGGTCCTGGAGTCGCGCAAAGCGCAGACTCCGCAGATCCGCCGCTAACTATGTGCTGCCGCTGTACCGCGCGAGGTGATCGCCGGTGCAGCGGCAGGCGTCGTATATGACGGCATGCGTCTACTGCCGCGCATCCCACGCACTACGTCCCTACGATTCCAAGAACAGCTGCCGACAATGCCGAGAACACTTGCGGTGGGCATGTCGTGAGCGGGTATCAGCCAGCTTGGTGCGATAGGTTGGCGGTCTAAGACGTGGCCGCAGTGACGGCTGGGCACGTCGACGAGATGAAGGGATCTTGCGCATGACACGGGCAGGGGACAGCGCTGACGTGTTCAAGTGCTCGTTTTGCGGCAAATCGCAAAAACAGGTCGAGAAGTTGATCTCTGGCCCGATGGTGTACATCTGTGATGAGTGCATCGAGCTGTGCAATGAAATTCTCGAAGAAGAGATGCAAGCTCAGGCTCCGGCGCAGGAGCCGCTGGCTGAACTGCCTCGCCCACGCGAAATCTACGACTTCCTCGAGCAGTACATCGTCGCTCAGGAGAGCGCTAAAAAGGCGCTCGCCGTCGCCGTGTACAACCATTACAAACGGGTGCGTGCGGCCACGAAACCGACCGGGCCGGTCAGCGAGAAGCAGCAAGCTGAGCGTGGCGAAGATGTCGATGTTGCTAAGTCCAATGTGCTGATCGTCGGCCCGACGGGGTGTGGTAAAACCTATCTCGCCCAGACCCTGGCCCGAATGCTAGATGTGCCGTTCGCGATGGCCGATGCTACCGCGCTGACCGAAGCTGGCTATGTCGGTGAAGACGTCGAGAATATTCTGCTTAAGCTTCTGCAAGCTGCCGATTACGACGTGAAAAAAGCCGAACAAGGCATTATTTACATCGACGAAGTCGACAAAATAGGTAGGAAGAGCGAAAACCCGTCCATTACCCGCGATGTGTCAGGCGAAGGGGTTCAGCAGGCGCTTTTGAAGATCCTTGAAGGGACGGTTGCTGCGGTGCCGCCGCAGGGCGGGCGCAAACATCCGCATCAAGAGTTCATCCAAATCGACACCACCAACGTCCTGTTCATTGTCGCCGGTGCCTTTGCGGGAATTGAAGACATTATTTCCGCGCGCACCGGGAAAACTGGTATCGGGTTCGGCGCCCAATTGCAGTCTCCCGTGGATGAGCAGGAAATATATGATCAGCTCGTGCCGGAAGACCTCCTGAAGTTCGGGTTGATCCCAGAATTTATTGGACGCCTCCCGGTCATCACCAGCGTCACCAATCTGGATCGGCCAGCGTTAGTGCGCATCCTGACCGAGCCGCGCAACGCGCTCACCAAGCAGTACCGCAAAATGTTTGAGCTAGATGGGGTCGAGCTCGATTTCGACCAGGCCGCGTTGCGGGCGATTGCTGATCGAGCCATTGAACGCGGGACGGGTGCTCGCGGACTGCGCGCTATTTTGGAAGAGACGCTCCAGCCTGTCATGTTTGAGGTACCATCCCGAGACGACGTCGCGAAGGTGATCATTACCGAAGGCGTGGTCACCGATGGGCGGGCGCCACTGATGCTGACTCAAAAGGATGTTGAGCGTCACGACAAAACCGCGTGAGCACGCCGCCGGCGTCTCATAGCTAGGTCATGGGATCCGTCGGATCAGAGGATAAACACATGAACGCTCACAGCGAGGCCACCTCTCAACGGCCGACATCTACGCATGAAACTATCCAGCCGCGTGCCGATACTCATGAGGCAGCACTGGCGGAACTGTGGGAGCTGCGCGCGAGCATCGACAATATTGATTCGGCGCTCGTCAATATTCTGGCGGAACGGTTCAAATGCACGCAGCGGGTCGGCAGACTCAAAGCGAAACATGGGATGCCGCCCGCTGATCCGGCTCGGGAAGAACAGCAAGTGGCAAGGCTCAGGGCCTTAGCGGAAGAATCAGGTCTTGACCCTGTGTTCGCCGAGCATTTCCTAAAGTTCATCGTCACCGAAGTGATTCGGCACCACGAAGCAATTCGTGACGACAGGGACAGAGCGCAGGACGGGTGACCGCGCGTAGAGCAGGTGATGAGGCGCCTTGACCGCGCCGCAGTCTCGCGTCTTTAGTACATCTGTAGTTATTTTAAAAACACTAAGACGATTATCGCTAGTATCCCCTCATGCGGAGGTGTCTGTTGATACGTGACATAGCTTTTGGTTGGGACTACACCGACTGGCCAATATTTAGGTCAACTGTCCCCGGAAAAGATGATCCGGATGTACGCCAGCTCGTCTCTAGAGAGCTGGAACATGAGCTGCTTTCCTGGGGAAAAGATATGGGGAAAGCGTACAGCGATGAAACCGGAAGGGTTTTGCCACCTCGTAGCGTTGCAAATTCGTTAGACGCTCGATTTGACGACCTGGCAATGCGCCTTAGGTCGGAAGGCATCCACGTAATACAAGAAGATAAATGGTGGCGAAGGCCGGATACTGACCCTGTATAAACTGTATTTCCTGAAGTTCATCGTCACCGAGGTGACTCGGTGCCACGACGCTATCCGTCAGGACAGGTGATGAGGCGCGATGACTGCACCATAGTCTCGCGTATGTGGTATTTATGTGTCATATGGGTAGCTCGGGGTTATTTGTTTTTGAGGCGCCACAATTTGACCAATAAAGACGCGACCGCAGGAGAAGCAATCATGGCAAACACTGCGATGCCCCAGAGAACAGTCGCCATGTGAGCCAGCGCAGCATACGCCTTGTGCTCCACGCGTACGTCATATTGAGCTGCGAATTGACCTTCGTCGGCGGCCGCGTGATGACGACTAGTGGATGACGATAACTAGTACGTGTCAAGGACTAACGGGTGACGATAACTAGCGCGTGATCGCAACTAGCGTGTGTCAAGAACTAACGGGTCACGTAATCTAGCCAGGCCAATGTCCCTACCGTGGCATAGTCCGTTCTGGAGGGCGGTGTGTTCGCGCTGCACTCAGCGCGTTTCCTCGATTCATCCACGCGATATGGTGATATGCTCGCCGCTGGCGCTGGGCTATGTCGCCGTTGGCGTCGGGATATGTAGCGTAGATATGGCTCCTATAGCCGCGAGAGATTTGGCGAACAGTATTAGGGTGTGGACATGGAGCTGATTGCGCGTACAGTGCGCGGGCTCGAATGGGTATCCGCCGCCGAGATCGAAAAATACCTCCCAGGTGCCCGCCGTATCTGGATGGACAACCGCGACGTGAAATTCGAGTATGACGGCTCGCCATCAGATCTGCTTCACTTACGGAGTGTCGATGACATCTTCATGGTGGTCTCCACGATCCAGAATATTGGAGCCACCAAGGATGCCGTAGCCGGATTCGCCCAGCAGGTCCGTCAACTCAACTGGGGCAAAGCACTGCGCCAGGTCAAGAACGTGCGGCCGGTTCCCGATGACTTCTTTTTTGACGTGGTCGCCAGCATCGAGGGTGAACACCGATACAGCCGATTCGACATTGAAAACGCTGTCGGTGAACTGCTTCAACCTCTACTAGGCGGAACGCATCTAGCGCGAACAGCTGAGAACACCTCCCTTTCTGAGCGCCCCCACCTCACTGTGCGCCTATTCATCAAACACGGAACAGCGAAGGTGGCGATGCGGCTGAGCGCTGCCCCGCTGCATCGACGCCCCTATAAACTCAACACCGGCCCCGGGAGCTTGCACCCACCGGCGGCGGCCGCCCTCGCCATGATCTCAGGTCTCACCGCGGACACCCGTGTGATCGACCCATTCTGTGGTGACGGCACCATCGCCATTGAGGCGAGTCTCCAGCACCCCGGAATATCGTGTCGAGCAAGTGACCTTGACCCGGCGCGGGTAGAGAACACCCGACACAACGCGGAACGCGCCGGGGTCCGGATCAAGGTTGAAGTGCGCGACGCATCCCGCATCCGGTGGGACCGGCTGGATGTCGGGTCGGTGATCGTCACGAATCCGCCGTGGAACAACGCTGCCCGTGCTCGCGGCGGGGTCTCTGACTCACTGGACGTCGTCTGGCGGTCCGCGCGCCCGGCACTCCGATCGGGGGGGGGGGAGCCGATTGTGCGTCCTTGCTGATGCGAAGCTCGACGTTCCATCCCGGATGGAGCGACTCGGCTACCGATGCGGATTTACCACTCGCATCCGTCTTGCCGGTCGGGTGACCTCAATTATTCTCGCTGGGGTACAGGGCGCCGAGCGGCCCGAACTTCCGCGCGACCTGGACATTTGGTATCGACGAGCCATCAGCGCAGGTGTTATCGGTCCCGACGGGCTTTGACATGGGGGGCTTTGACTACGGGTCGGCACAGATAGGCCGGTACGGATAGACCGACACAGATGGGTCGACACAGATAGGTCGGCACAGATAGACCGGTGCGGTCCTTGGCCTATCCGTACCGGTCTGTCGGAGCGTCGCCCCTGAGGCCGACGGCACCAACAACAGCCACGCACGCCGGTACCAACAACCGCAGGAACACTTACACCCGCCACGAGCACAATGCCAGCCTCACCACGCCGGTTCCGACAGTTCCGTGACACTGCCGTCCTCACCGATCTCGAGGTAGCGGTCGAACGATCGGGCGAACCACCTGTCATGGGTCACCGCGATGATGCTTCCTTGGAAACGCTCCAACCCTTCTTCCAGGGCCTCGCAGGATTGGATATCCAGATTGTCGGTCGGCTCGTCAAGCAGCAACATGGTTGCACCGGCCAATTCCAGGAGTAGGACTTGGAATCGAGCTTGCTGACCACCCGATAGGGACTCGAAATGCTGCTCCGCGGCAGACACCAGACTGTATCGGTTCAGAGCAGAGGACGCTTGACCACGATCCAACCCGGTACGGTGACGATCACCCCGATGCAAAATATCCAGCAGCGTGCGCCCCATGAGCTCCGGATGCGCATGGGTTTGAACAAAGAGACCGGGCCGAACCCGGGCACCGAGCTTCGCAACGCCAGAATGCTGAACCGGTTCTAACACGAAATCGCCGACGGGCTCGTGCTGCGGTTCCGGGTCAGATCCTCCGGCGGCGATCAGCCGCAGAAAGTGGCTCTTACCGGTGCCGTTGCGCCCGAGCAGGGCGACCCTTTCGCCATACCACACTTCGACATCGAACGGCTTAGTTAGACCGGTCAGGGTGAGCTTTTTACACACCAGCGCACGTTTGGCCGTGCGTCCACCGGTCAGTCTCATTGCAACCCGCTGCTGTTTGGGCTGTTCCGTCGGCGGTCCAGCGTCCTCAAACTTGCGGAGCCTGGTCACGGCGGCTTGGTACCGGCTAGCCATCCCCGCGTTGTAGGCCGCTTTCTGCTTGTACATGAGCATCTGCGCCCGCAGTTTCTCATGCTCCTCGTCCCACCGTTTGCGCTGTTCTAGCAGGCGTGAAAAACGTTCCGTGCGGGCTTGATGAAATGTGGCAAAACCGCCGGGGTGGGTCCATGACAGATTGCCGCTGGACCCGAGTTCCACACTGACGATCTTATTGGCAGTGTTCGTGAGCAGTTCGCGATCGTGAGAAATAAAAAGAACCGTTTTCTCACTGGCTTTGATTTGGTTCTCTAGCCATATCTTTCCCGGAACATCCAAAAAGTTGTCCGGCTCATCGAGTAAAAGAACGGGTTCGGGGCAGGTGAAAAGATATTCCAAGACCAGCCGCTTCTGCTCACCGCCCGACAGTGTGCTGAGCAGGCGATGCTTCGTTCTGTCGTAGCCCAATGACAGGGCAGCGGTTGAACACTTATCCCACAACACCTCCAGCTCATAGCCGCCTGCATCTGAGAAGTCGCTGAGCAAGGCCGCATACTTTATTTGCAGCGCGTCGGACTCGCCGTTCTCCATCAGTTCGAGTTCGCAGGCGTCGATGGCGTGAGAAAGGCGCTGGATTCTGGCCGGTGCGAGTGAGAGGAAGAGATCGGTCACTGTTGCATCCGGTTGCAGGTGAGTGCCAACCATCTGCCGCATAAACAGCACGTTTCCCGACCGGGTAATTGTTCCCTGGTTCGGTGAGAGATCGCCCGCCACGAGCCTTAGCAGGGTTGTTTTACCGGAGCCGTTCGCGCCAACCAGAGCTACCTTGTCTCCGCTACCCACCCGGAAGGAGACATCGCGAAGAAGGACCCTGCCGTCGGGTAGCGTGAAATACACGCCTGATACGTCAATGTGTCCCATGCGAAATGCGCTCCAAGATCGTGAGATGACGGTGTTCTAGCAACACAGCTGTCGCCTTCGACCACACTCAACCATTTTTCGCATGCAAAACCCACTGATTTTTTGGTGGGCTGGGAGCGACACTGATCCGTGATGTCGGCGCGCACCAGGCAGTGCCGTCGGGAGGCAGCGCCCTCGGGTTTAAGCAGCAGGCTCGCAGTCGACCACAACCGGCCATAGATGCCATCTGTTGGCGATAGAAGCCATCCGTCGGTGCGAGTCATTCGCACGCCCATGACAGGACTGGCCCGCACCATCGCGGTGCGGGCCAGTCCAACTCGATAAATGCGCGATTACCGTGCTGGTTTAGCGGGCGGTTCGCCGAGCTCAACTTCAGCCAGAGCTATGGTTTCACCCGCAACAATCCGCAGATCCTCCATCCGCCCAAGCGACATCACGTCTGACCGCGCAGACTCAACGGCGGGCACCAGGTCCGTGGGAACAGTCATCTGGGCGTGCAGAATCGGGGTCTTCTGAGAGACCTTGGCGTCCGACTTTACTTTGCGCACGTGCACCACAGCATCGGACAGGGTGGACAGAAGAGTCTCAGACTGTCCGGCCGCAGCCGCAGCCAAAGGTTCCGCATGCGGCCACGCCTGGGTATGGACGCTGCCCTCGCGCCACCACGACCACACCTCGTCGGTCACGAACGGCTGGAACGGTGCGAACAGTCGCAGTTGAACATCCAGTGCAATCGCCAGAGCAGCCCGGGCCGACGCAGCGCCGTCCTCATCGTGCTGCCCGTGTGCGCGTTCCTTAACGAGTTCGATGTAGTCATCGCAGAACGTCCAGAAGAAAGGCTCAATAATTTCGAGCGCCCGCGCGTAATCCATCGCGTCAAACGCGGTGGTCGCCGACGCCACCACCGTGCCGAGAGCCGCAAGCATAGAGCGGTCAGTCGCTTCGGTGACATGGGCGGGGTCGGCGGCAAGGACCCCAGCGGGATCTGGCGACGCACTGCCGAATCCCAGCGCGAATTTAGAGGCGTTCAGTAACTTAATGGCGAGGCGACGACCGATCTTCATCTGCGCCTCGTTGAACGCGGTATCCACACCCTGGCGGGCGCGGCCTGCCCAGTAGCGCACGCCATCCGAGCCGTACTGTTCAAGCAGGCCGAGCGGGGTGACCACATTGCCCTTGGACTTCGACATCTTCTTGCGGTCGGGGTCGAGGATCCACCCGTTAATAGAAGCGGCAGTCCACGGCAAGCGGCCGAAAAGCAACTCGGACCGGGCAATGGTCGAAAACAGCCAGGTACGGATGATGTCGTGGCCCTGAGGTCGCAGATCCATCGGGAAAATCTTGTCGAACAGATCCGAATCATCTAGCCAGCCGCCGACCAGCTCCGGGGTGAGTGAACTCGTCGCCCAGGTGTCGAGGATGTCAGGGTCGGCCACGAATCCACCGGCCTGGCCGCGCTGGTCTTCGGTGTAACCCGCCGGCACATCAATGGTCGGGTCGATGGGGAGATCCTCGAACGCGGGAGTGAGCAACCGGTCGTAATCGACAGCGCCGCTCTCATCGACCGCATACCAGATGGGGATCGGTACACCGAAGAATCGCTGACGCGAAACCAGCCAGTCCCCAGACAGGCCTTCAACCCAGTTGCGATACCGCGACTCCATAAACGGCGGGTACCAGGTGAGTTCCTGACCGCGTTGAATAAGAGTGGAACGCAGCCCGTTCTCAGAATTGTCCCGGCCCCCATTGGCAACATACCACTGGCGGCTGGTGACGTATTCGAGCGGCTTATCGCCGTTTTCATAGAACTTCACCGGGTGGGAAATCCGGCGTGGTTCCCCGACCAGATCGCCCGACTCGGTCACCATCTCCACGACCCGCTTTTGGGCACTGAATACGGTGAGGCCAGCCAGCTCCGCGTAACGGGCCTGCCCTTCATCTGACGTGATCCATGGCGCCTCGGGCACGAAACGGCCATCACGGCCAATTACGCACCGGGTCGGCAGGTTCAGCTCGCGCCACCAGATCACGTCCGTGGCATCACCGAAAGTGCAGATCATGGCGATGCCAGCACCCTTATCGGCCTGCGCCAAAGGGTGAGGATGAACCGGAACCTCAACCCCGAATAACGGTGAGGTGACGGTCGTCCCGAACAGGCTCTGGTACCGCTCATCGTCGGGGTGGGCTACCAGGGCCACACACGCCGGAAGTAACTCTGGGCGAGTGGTTTCAATAAACACCTTCTCGCCGTCAGGACGGGTAAAGCCGATCCGATGATAGGCGCCGTCGCGATCACGGTCTTCCTGCTCAGCCTGCGCTACCGCGGTCCGATAGGTGACATCCCACTGCGTAGGGGCTTCGGCCTGATAGGCGTGCCCGTCACGCAGATGCTGAAGGAAGGCTTTTTGGCTCGTGGCCCGGGCGCGGTCATTAATCGTCTGGTAGGTCTGATGCCAGTCGACCGACAATCCGAGGGTGCGAAAGACGTGTTCAAAAACCTTTTCATCCTCGGCGGTGAGGCGTTCGCACAGCTCAATGAAGTTGCGGCGGGAAATTGGTTTCTGGTTGGCGGCTTTAGCTGACTTGGCGTCGCCCCCTTCATGCGGGGGAACGAAGTTCTCTTCATACGGCAGTGAAGGATCGCACCGCACCCCGAAATAGTTTTGCACGCGCCGCTCAGTTGGCAGACCGTTGTCATCCCACCCCAGAGGATAAAAAACATTCTGGCCGCGCATCCGCTGGTAGCGGGCGATCATGTCGACCTGCGAATAGGCGAACACATGGCCGATATGCAAGGAACCTGACGCGGTTGGCGGGGGAGTATCAATCGAGAACACCTGCTCACGGGTGGTCTCACGATTAAAGGCGTAGATCTGGGAGCTCTCCCATGCCCCACCCCACTTGGCCTCAAGTCCGTCGAGGCTGGGCTTGTCGGGGATGGAGGTCGGCGCGGTATCGGTCATGGGCTCCATTCTTCCATTCCAAGGGGTACGCATTGAAGTCGACGAGGCGTGACGTTCAGTGCAAGCTCACGCTAGGACCGGGCCTTCGTGAGGTATATGTCCCGCACCAAATCTTCAATGTCGGGCTCACTCATTGCGAGGTCAGCAATCTGTGCTTGGGCGCTGATCACTTCGAGTAAGGCCGGGGCCGTGATCTCGGTGGCGGAAAACCGGATGCGATGGCGGCGTCCGTCGGCCTCTACCGACGCACTGTGCGCCTGTGGCGGTAAGTCGAGTTGCGCACGAGCATCCACCAGGTCCAGTACAAGCTCGCGGGGCATACCTAGCGAAAGACGGAAAGAACTGAGGGCGCCGTCGTAGGCCATCGTTCCGGAACTGACCACCACTAAACGCTCGCAGACGCGCTCAATATCGGACATGTCGTGGGTGGTGAGAAACAGTGTGGTGCCGCGTTCTTTACGGTCTGTGGAAAGAAACTGGCGCAAATTCTCTTTGGAGATCATGTCCAGTCCGATGGTCGGTTCATCGAGAATGACCAGGCGCGGTGAATGTAACAAGGCGGCGGCCACTTCACCGCGCATCCGCTGGCCGAGTGAAAGCTGGCGCACGGGACGTTGAAGAAAAGGCCCCAGATCCAGATGGTCGATTAAAGAATCCAGGCGAGTGGTGCGTTCGCGTTCGGTGAGCCGATGCATCGCGCCGAGGATACGAAACGAGTCAGATAAGGGAAGGTCCCAGAACAGGTTGGAACGCTGGCCGAACACAACTCCGATGTCGCGGGCTAAATGTTTTCGCTCGGGAACAGGCTGACGTCCCAGTGTGCGGACCTGCCCGGAGGAGGGCACGAGAATGCCGGTCATCATTTTGATGGTGGTGGATTTTCCCGCCCCATTTGCGCCGACAAAACCAACTGATTCGCCGTGCTCAACAGTTAATGACACATCGCGCACCGCATGCACAATATGTTTTGTGCGGTGTCTACGGCCCTTCTGTGGCGAACGGACTATAAAGTCGCGCCGAAGGTCACGCATGGAGATAGCGGGCTGGTGGTTGTGGTCAGTGGTCAAAGCTTCTCCCTGGGGCTGGGCTGTGGTGGGGCGGGGCCGTCACGGGGTGGGGCGGGGCTGTCATGGGGCTGGAGTGTCGCCTCATTTACCCTCCGGCACCGGTGTAGCGCCGAATCCCCGCCCTCCACGCGAGAAGCGCGAGGGTCCAAAACACGACGGCGGCGGGCAGACCCATCCATCCGCTCCACTGAGGTATGAGCTGCGGACCCGGTAAATCCAAGATGACTAGTATGGGTGCGTATGCGGTCAAGGTTGACGGAATCACGAAGGTGAATAGAGCCCGCAGAGGAAGCGAGAACACGCTGCCGGGGTTCTGGGCGGCGTAATGTCCGCCGTAGGTGAAAGCGGCGGTGAACTCACTGCCATTGACCAGCCAAAATTGCGCCGCACCTGCGACGACGAAGAGTGCCCCAAAAAGGGCGGCGCCTATAAAAGGAGCGGCCACTGCTAAGGCTAGGGTGGCTGGGGTGGGTGAAAAATCGGCGAGCACAAGCGCGGTCACATACAAGGTGGCGCTCGTCAACAACCGTCCGATCTTTTTTAGAGAAAGATCGATGGTCGCCATTTGTAGTAATAGCGGGAATGGGCGGATAAGAAGTGTTTCCAGCTGACCGCTGTGAATGTACTGATCGAGGCGGCTAGTTTGGCCCACGGCGAGATCGGCAATCGCCATGGCGGTGGTCGCCAGCGCGAAGACGGCGGTCACCTGAATAAATGTCATGCCGCCAAGGGTGTGCGAGCGGCCCAGAATAATCCACAGTTCCAAGAACTCCACCGCGGTGAGAAGAATTTGCGCCAAGGAATCGGCGGCAAAACTTGCGCGATACGAGGTTTGAGCGCGAAGCCTCGCGGCGTAGATCATCATCACCGCCCGGACCGAAGAAATGGGGCGATCATGTGATGGACGCGGATCGCGACGGCGGCGCAGGTTGAGCTCAACCACCTTGGACCTCCAAAGACCGGGTACCGAGGCGGAGCATCCAGTGGGCGGCACCTGCCAGGACCAGAACCCATAGCGCCTGAATCCCGAGGCCGGTCAGGCTGTCGATCGGGCTGACTCGGCCGGACAGTGTGTCGATGGGAATTTGCACCATTGATGGAAACGGCGTGAAGGATGCGATGGTGTACATCCACGTCGGAAACCAAGCAATCGGTACGAGGTGGCCCGACAATAGATTCATTACTGTGATGTACAGGCGGCTAAGACCCCTGGTTTCGACCACCCAAAATGCCGCCATGTTCACCATCGCATCGGCGAGGAAGGTGACTGTCACCGCGAGCAGGATGGATAAAAGGCCGAGCGGATAGGACCACGGTGATTCTGGTAGGGCGATGCCCGTGAGGATCATGCCGACCAGCATCGGCGGTAGTCCGCGGCTGATCAGCAGGAACGCCGAGCGGCCAAGCTTTTGCGCGTAAAACATGCCGAGGAAATGCACTGGACGCAGTAAGTCCATTGCGACCTCACCGGATTTGACCCGGGTTGCCAGATGATTGGTTCCAAAAACTTCCAGTGGGGCGATCAGCCCCTGTCCGAGCCAGACATAGGTCATGGCCTGGGCAGCGTTATACCCGTTTATTTCCCCTCCGGCTGTTCCGAGAGCGGCGAGCAGAATGGAGGCGCGAATGAACCCGAAGACGATATTTGTGGTGGCCCCCGCGGCGGTTGCGAGGCGATATGTGGAGTGCTGACGGAAGGACGCGGAGGCTAGATGCCAGTACGCAGACACTCGCTCAAACTTAGTGGACTAACCCGGATAAAACAAGGGGTGCGACAAAATTGGTGGGATGGATTTCGAGCTGGGACATATCCATCGGGATGTCAGAGGGCGGCCATAAAGTAAGGGGTATGAATGAGAGCAGCCACTCTGAATCCCGCCAGCAGGTCCCGTCTGATCAACGAAACGCCGCTGATCGGCCCGGTTCCACTCCCCGCCTCAGAACGGCCCCCGAATTGGGGACGCGATCAGATCGCCGCGACCATCCGGTGTCCTCGATCCGCAACCACCAGGCGTCGTCGGCTCGCGACCACCACACGGCGACGCTGTCAGTGGTTGGATCTGCGAAGACGGCCCCGGGAGACGACAGCGACCAGCTGACCGCCGTAGTCACCGGCGCATCCTCAGGTATCGGACGCGCGAGCGCGGTACGGCTGGTGAAAGACGGGTGGAGGGTGCTCGCGGTGGCGCGCCGTGAAGACCGCCTTGCAACGCTCGCCCGCGAGACGGGATGCGAGGTTCAGGTCGTTGACGTCACCGATGACGCCTCGGTTGAGGCCCTGGCTCATCGCGTGAGTGACCTCTTCGGCGGACGTTTGAATGCGCTGGTTAACATCGCAGGCGGCGCACTTGGGATGGATCCGGTTGAACACGGTGACTTAAACCAGTGGCGCACCATGTATGAAACCAACGTTCTCGGTGCCACCCGGGTGACCCAGGCGTTGCTCCCTGCCTTGCGGGCGAGTGAGCGCGGCGACATCGTGGTTTTGTCCTCCACGGCGGGTCAGCTCGCCTATGAGGGTGGTGGCGGGTATTGCGCCGCTAAAGCGGGAGAACATATGCTCGCCGGCGCTCTTCGGCTAGAGCTTGCGGGGGAACCGATCCGGGTGATTGAAATTGCCCCCGGAATGGTGCGCACTGAGGAGTTTTCTCTGGTCCGCCTCGGTGGCGACCATGCTGCGGCCGATAAGGTGTACGACGGTGTGGAGAAACCGCTGACGGCTGACGATTGCGCCGACGTGATCTCCTACAGCGTGAACCTGCCGCATCACATCAACCTGGACCTGGTGACCATCCGACCCATCGCGCAAGCCGCGCAACATAAAGTGGCCCGCCACCGGGGCCTGTAATGCGACCAACCCTCCAACTTCCAGATACGCCGCTGGAAGAAGGGCAGATTCCCGATCACCGGCGGATATTGCGGCTGTTTGCTCCCTACCGTGCACGACTACTCCTCGTGGTCGGTCTGATCGCGGTGGGTGCGGCAGCTGGAGTTCTGTCACCGTTTCTGATCCGGGAAATTGTGGACGACGCCCTACCGCACCAGAACCTGCACCTGCTGCTGTGGTGCGTGCTCGGACTGATCGGGGTCGCGGTGATTGCGCAAGCGCTCACCGTGGTGCAGTCGATGCTGTCCACAACCGTGGGACAGGCCGTGATGCACGATCTGCGGGTGTCGGTGTATGCCCATTTACAGCGGCTCAGCCTGGCATTTTTCACGCGCACGCGCACAGGCGAGGTGCAATCCCGCATCTCCAACGACATTGGTGGCATGCAGGCGGTTGTCACCAATGTGATGACCCAGGTGGTGTCCGCTGTTGCGGGCATTGTGGTGGCGATTGTGGCGATGCTGGCGTTGGACTGGCGTCTGACAATTTTCTCGCTGATCACGGTTCCGATCGCGGTGTTTATCAATCGCAGAATTGGCAAAAGGCGCCGGAGCATTACCAAACGTCGGCAAGAGAAAATGGCGGAGATGACCTCCGGTGTGCAGGAGTCGCTGTCGGTGTCCGGCATTCTTTTGGGTCGCACGATGGGCCGCACCGAACCGCTAATTAATGACTTCGCGGGCCGTTCGCACGCACTCGCCACGTTAGAAATTGCCTCGGAAATGTCGGGCCGATGGATGATGGCGGCGGCTGGTTTGTCGCTATCGTTGATTCCTGCCCTGACCTATTTGCTGGGCGGATATTTGCTGGTCGGCGGTGATAAACACGTCACGATCGGAACCCTAGTCGCATTTGTTGCCCTGCAAATGTCATTTTTTAGCCCGATGAATAACCTGATGCGGGTTGGGGTGCAGATTAATGCTTCGCTCGCGCTCTTCACGAGGGTTTTTGAGTATCTGGATGTGCCTATCTCCCTGCGGGAAAAGCCCGACGCCCTGGCCCTGGATGCGCGTCAGGTCCGCGGCGATCTGCGGTGCGAGGGGGTGGGATTTACCTACCCTGGAAGCGCAACCCCCACGCTGAGCGGACTGGATCTCCACGTGCCCCCGGGTGGCAGCATCGCGCTGGTGGGTGCAACCGGCTCCGGCAAAACCACGACCGGATATTTGCTGGCCCGCATGTATGACCCCACCCAGGGCCGCATCATGATCGATGGCCACGACGTGCGCGATCTGACCTTTGCCTCACTCGCGGACTGTATTGGCGTGGTCTCACAGGAAACTTATCTTTTGCACGACACCATCGCGGCTAATCTACGGTTCGCACGCCCCGACGCCACTGACGAAGATCTGGAGAGGGCATGCCGCATCGCCCAGATCCACGACTACATTGCATCTCTTCCAGACGGATACAACACGGTGGTCGGTGAACGAGGGTATCGGTTCTCCGGTGGTGAGAAACAGCGCCTGGCGATTGCCCGCACCGTGCTGCGCGATCCGCCCATTCTCCTGCTCGACGAAGCAACCAGTTCCTTGGATGTTGCCACGGAACGGGCTATGAGCAGCGCTATTGCCGCGCTGTCCGAGGGGCGCACGACGGTCACCATCGCGCACCGGCTATCCACCGTCCGCGACGCTGACGAAATTCTGGTACTCGATAAAGGCCGGGTTGCTGAACGTGGCACGTACGATCACCTGCTCGCGGCCGGAGGTATTTTTACGGCACTTGTGCATGCTGATCGCGCCGACGCCGAAACCTCGCCATGACCGGCAGGTATGTGTGGATGGGGCGCTGACTGTGCCGCGATGGGCTAGCTGACCAGCTGGGTTAGCTGACCAGCTGGGCGCTCGCCTCAGACGACAGGTGCGTTCCGAGCAGGGTTTCCATCTCGTAACCAGGCGCAGCTTCGCTCACCCGGTCATACACCATGCATGCGCGGTCCTGGGTATTCCAGGGATCCCAGGTGCCGCGATGCTGCGTAATGAAGTGGACCCAGTCGCCGTGCATCCGGTCAGCAAGGGCCTGCGGTGGATTGGCACCCAATACGGCATCGACCCCGGGAGCATTGAGAAGATCGAACACAAATGGCAGTTCCACGCAGTGCGTCGCCGCGCCGGTAACCCCGGGATACCGCATGTCATACATCCAGGTCGATTGTGATCCTCGTGCCGTGGCATATGCGAGGGTGGGCAATCGGAACCCGGCGTCGGTCGCAATCTGTCCAAGCATGGCCCCAACGGCTGCCTGCACCTCGGCGGTTCTTTGGGCAGATCCCACCGCAGGCTCTGTCAAGGACGTGTCTGACGTCTCGGCGTTCCATGTCTGTCCCATGGGGGCGGTCGTCCTCCGGTGTGCGGACAGCTGTGCTGTACGCAGGCAATGAGCCACATACGGTTCGGCATACGGTCCGAACGGGGTCTCCCGCAGCATGGAGCACATCAATGCAAAAAGGTCTGGTTCGGCTGCGGCAGCTGGGGGCACTGCGCCGGCGGATGACACTGCGGCCTTGGGGGACGCCGCGCCGCTGGGGGATGCTGCGCTACTGGGGAATCCCGCTCCTTGAGGGAACGCGGAACCATGCATGAGCTTGTCGACGATCTGCTGACCCAGTGGCATCAGTTCCCCGGATGTTGTCCCCATCAACAGAGGAATACCTTGTTGGCGCTGCGCGAGCGCGCTTTCGATCGGACGATCCAAAACCTTCCCGTCGAGAACCGGCTGCATGATCAGCCCCAGTAACCCATCACCGTGAAACAGCGAACTGACCAGGGATGACACGGAAGACACCGGTGATGCTCCGGGACGAGCAAGGAACTGTTCTTGCTGGCGCATAGCAGCGGCCCCGATCTCATCCACGGCCGTGAGCAGAACCTCGTCATCGACAGAGCTCATCGCCTCAGAGGTGGCGGGAACACCACATCGTGTGGCCACCTCTTGACCGATCTCGCGGGCACGGTCTGCGCTGATCGGTTTGATCGCCCCGGACTGGCAGATCGCGGCATGAAACAAACCGTTCGCAGCAGGCGAAGAGAGCAACCCCAGCACGCTGCCTCCACCTGCCGATTGCCCGGCCACAGTGACCCGGTTCGGGTCCCCACCGAAGCACCTGATGTGTCGCTGCACCCAACGCAGGGCTTCAATCTGATCGAGCAGACCGCGGTTAGCGGGTGCATCATCCAGCCACCCGAAACCCTCGAACCCCAGACGATATGACACCGAGACGGTGACGATGCCGTCGCGGGCGAACGATATGCCGTCGTACCAAGGGCTCGACGAACACCCGGCGGTGTAACCGCCTCCATGGATCCAGACCAGAACCGGTAGCTTCTTCTCGCCAAAGCTGGGCATTGACTGGACTAATGGCGTCGTGACCGTCAGGTTTAACGTGTCCTCACCGGGGACACACGGCTCTGGCACAATGCTCACTGGCTGAGCACGCCGCTGAGGTGTGGCGCCGGGTGTCGTGCAGTCGCGCACCCCGCTCCACGGGGAACGCGCTACTGGGGCGGCAAAACGCCGAGAGCCTACCGGTTCTTGAGCGTAGGGAATGCCGTGGAACGTGGCGATTCGGCAGCCGTCGGTGTCAGTGCGCCACAAGCCACGGACAGCGCCTAGGGGAGTGCTGATGATAGGGGCTTCGTCGAGTCCGGTCATATGAACCTCCCGGGAACATTGCGCCATCCATTGGCACGTAGCGTCATCATGCCCTTCGTGGCGGGGTGGAGTCTGGATAGCGATTGGGTTGGTCTAGATACGAGGAGTTAACGGCCGGGCCGCATCGCGCGGCGAATTGCGTCGTTGCGAGAAATACCCATGAGGCCAGTGATGACCGGCCAATGTCATCCCTGAGTCGTAGATGGTTAGACCCTCAGACGGATGCTTTAACGCGTCGAACTCGGCCACGATAGATGTCATCAAGAAGGAACCGAACCCGGTGGCCAAACCCTACGGGACAATGAGCCCCGTGCCTATGGGATCTCACAATGCTGAGATTGGCACCGTGAACGCCCAGACGATCACATCGTTTTTGGGATCGCAGGAGGAAACCATGAGCATCCAGACCGTGTCGCACAGCACCGTTGAACGCGTGTCTCGATACCCGGGTGCCTCATCGCGCCGCGCGGTGTCGGGCCGCCCCATTCTTTTTGGTCTCTGCTTGATCACCGCGACCGTTCTGGCGCTCGCCGTCTTAATTGGCGGGCCGACCATGCCACTGGTGCTCAGCGTGCTGGACAGCATCGCATCGGTGGGCGTGCTTATCGCCGGATGGGTGTTCGGAGCCCCACGGGGATAGGTTCCGCATGGTGGTCTCGCAACGTCGTTCACGATGCATGAACGGCGGTAACCGCGAACTCGACCACAGTGACGACAACCAATCACCACCGCAAGTAATTACCACGACGAGCAATGCCGCGCAGGCTCACCTGCGCGGCATTGCTCTGTCTGGGTGTTCTTAGTTCACCGAGATGGTAACGACTTACCTCGGCGTTGTTCGTCTATCGAGCTCCCTTATACGGGCGACGGCGCGTTCAGTTGCCAGACTGTGGGCTGCTCAGATATCGATCTCGATTGTGCCGTTACCTCGGGATACACACGTGATGATGTTGTTTTCGCGCTCATCGTCCATCAGGAACTCGTCAGCGTGCTCAACATCGCCCGATACCAACGGCACCATACAGGTTCCGCATAGGCCGCCCTCGCATGAGTAGTCCATGGGGATGCCCGCGTCTAACAGCGCTTGGAGAAGTGACTGACCTTCCTGCACCTCAACGGTGATCCCGGACTTCAGACATTTCGCGGTGAAAGGCTGGCCGAACAAGGACATCGGGTGGTCTCCTCGGATGGGATATCCCGGTCGTAGCCGGGCTGAATCCAGAATGACATAACCCCCGCCGCAGCGCCGCGAGGCGTCACCCGGATCACATGCGGCAGTCACGAGGATCGGAGGCCGATTCGATAGTCCAGGTCAATAATCCGGCCAGGTATATAGGCCGACCGAATCTCGGAAGGTGATCGCCGCCCACAGATCCTATGCGTAGGCTGTGCATCCGGGCGTAAAGGGCTATGACCTGCCGTATCGAGGCTGATGCACCTCGTGTCCGGGATTACTCTGAAGACATCCGCCGTCGACATGAGGACAGGACCCGGTATGAGTTCGCAACCGTCTGCACCGCTTAGTTCCCTTCCATATCTCGAACACCCCGATGGTGCGCCGGTGCGTGCCCTGATCGTCGAAGATGAGCCGACTCTGGCGGACCTGATCACGTTTCCCCTTCGCATGGCAGGGTGGGATGCCCGCAGCGTGGGCGATGGTCTGGAAGCAGTTCGCATGGCCCGGGAGTTCCGGCCCGACGTGTTGGTGCTGGATCGAATGCTCCCGGGTATTGACGGCATGGAGGTTCTGGCCCGTACCCGTACCTTCCTTCCCGAGGTACCGGCACTGTTCTTAACCGCGAAGGATGCCAGTGCGGACCGTATCGAAGGGTTAGCCGCTGGGGCTGATGATTACGTGACCAAGCCCTTTGTCATGGAAGAGGTGTTGCTGAGACTCCACCGCCTGGTGGTCCGCTCAGGGGTGGTGAGTCAGGCCGGAAACGAGCTGGTCGTCGGCGACTTAGTGATGAACTTGGATACCCGGGAAGTGACCCGTGGGGGAGATCTGATCCACCTGACCGCCACCCAGTTTGATCTTCTGCGCTACCTGATGGAAAACCCGCAGCGGGTGCTGTCCAAAGCGCAGATCCTCGACCGGGTCTGGGACTACGACTTTGGAGGGCAGGCCAATATCGTGGAACTGTACATTTCCTACCTGCGCAAGAAAATTGATGTGGGTCGTGAGCCCATGATTCATACGGTGCGCGGCGCAGGATATGTCTTAAAGCCCGTATGACAGTAACTCCCGACCCTGGCCGCGTCACATCTGCCAGTTGTTCTCGCGCTACGCCCGCGGATCCTGCGAGGATGACCCACATGGGTGAGGGTGGCATCGTCGTGGCGCACCGGCGTGCACCATTGCGGCGGAACTTGGTCATGCTTCTGTTGGTGATGGTGGCACTGGTGTGTGTGCTCGTGGGGTCGATTACCCACGCGTCCATGAATGAACAGCTGACTCGCCAGGTGGATGACCAATTGTCGCGGGCTGCGGTGCGGGCGGGGGACAACCTCACCCGCATTGGGTTCCCGTTGCAGATTATTCCTGGCTCTGGCCAAGATGAACTGGCCTCGCCCCGGTTTGCCGCCGGTCAAGCGGAATTCACCTTGGTTGCGCGCGCGGTGGACGGCCACGTCACCGAATGCATTTGGATTGATCGGTCGGGAGGCCGGCGAATCCTTACTCTCAGCCAGGTCAGTCCGCTGGCGACCGCCACCCCGGGGGATGCACCGGTCAGCGTGTCCTTGCCGATTGGTGACTACCGAGTGATGGCCCAGTCGTTGCCTGACGGCAGTTCGCTCGTGACGGGCTTACCGCTGGCACCTATTCAACGTTCATTGGCGCGGCTGGATATTACATTGCTGCTGGTGTCCGCGCTCGCCCTGATCGTGATCGGGGTGGTTGGCACAGTGGTGATCAGGCGGACGCTGCGCCCGCTCGAAGAGGTGTCGCTGCTGGCTTCCCGGGTGGCCGATGCCCGCCTGGACGAGGGGGATGTGGAGTTGAACTCTCGGGTTCCCGACGAGTGGGCACAGCCTGGAACAGAGGTCGGCGATGTGGGTCGGGCTCTGAACCGGATGCTGGATAACGTCGAGAATGCGCTCACTGTGCGGCAGCGTTCGGAAGAAAAAATGCGTCGCTTCGTGGGCGATGCTTCGCATGAGCTGAGGACTCCGCTGACTGCGATCCGTGGCTATACCGACATGCTGCGGCTGACCGAACGGTTATCGGACCAAGGCGCGCAGGCTCTGTCGCGGGTGGATACTCAGTCGCGGCGCATGACGGCCCTGGTGGAGGACTTATTGCTGTTGGCCCGTTTGGATGAGGGGCGGGCGCCACGGCTTGAACCGATCGACTTGGGCGAGATTCTGGTGGAAAACGCGTGCGATATTCAGGTTTCGGGGCAGGACCACGTGTGGAAGCTTGCGGTTCCGGATGATCCGGTGATGGTGCTGGGTGATGCGAGTCAGTTGGCGCAGGTCGTCATGAATTTGCTGTCTAATGCCCGCAAGCACACCCCGGCGGGCACATTGGTCTCGAGCAGCCTTGGGATTTCCGATGATGGGCGCAGCGCGGTGCTGCGCGTGGTGGATAACGGTCCCGGCATCGATCCTGACTTCTTGGGGACCGTGTTCGACCGGTTCTCCCGAGCCGATAAGGCTCGCTCTGGCTTGGAAGGTACCTCAGGGCTCGGCCTGTCCATTGTCGAGGCGATTGTGCGCGCTCATAACGGCACGATTGAGGTCACCAGCAAACCGGGGGATACGGTATTTGAGGTGCGTCTTCCTCTGGCAGATCTGGTTGATAATGGTGAGGTGCCGGGGGAGGGTGCATAACCTGCGCAGAGTTTTAATGCGATCTAAGCATAAGACCGTTATAACAGCTAGATGGAAATCATTAATCTTTGCGCAAGGTGAATATGGCACCTCGAAGGTAAGATATCTTCAGTTGTCCGATGAAGCTAAATCAAGTCATTTGTAGAAGTTGCTTTGGTTTAATGTTTGCTCACATCAACTCGATTTGTATACAAATTTAAGGTTGAAATGACTAAAATTTTGAAATCAGAAGCGCAGATTCGGTGGCGCATTCTCGTTAAGTAGATTTTTAATGCAGTCGAGAGATGCGAGACAATTAAATTTCTGTTATTAAACAAATTCTCGCCTGGAACAAAAGCTCCAGGCGAGACGACTTTTTCGTCGTTACGAAATCAACCCAGACCCTTAGGGAAAAATCCTCGTAATCACATGAAATATACGGGGATTTAGGGTGACTTATTTTAATATTATGTGGCCACGAAAACCTAGGCAATTCCGGAAAATCCCCAGTATACTAATAGCGCTGGAATAAATAGCGATATTAGCAAAGAAATTACTAGGGTTGCCCACGATTTAGAAATTATCGAAAAGATGATTCCGAGAATTCCGAATGGCAGAGTGGCTTGATTAAACCCGGCTTGGGCTTGCGAATCGAAAGGCGGCTGTTGAAGTAGATTGGGCAGTATGAATCCCATTATAATACACACAAGCCCAGCTACACAAAATACGGATGATACAGCCGTGCAAATGGGATGACCAGAAAACCCAAAAGGCTTCCAGTTGGGGCGCAGCTTCAAAGCGCTAGCGCCCGTAGCTTCACCAGCGTTGTTTACTTTTTGAACCATCGAGCTAACTCCTCTGCGCCGTACTTACTAGCGAAAACAGCTGTCATGGCAAGAGCCCTTGCCTTGTTGGTGAGAGAGAACTTTTTAAAATTTATTTTAAGCTGATGCATTAACTCAACATCACATTTGTGCTGTTCGGTCCTAGCGTAGCATTCATCATGGCGTTTGCATAGTTCATCCAAATTGTCGACAGGAGCACCTGGTCCACTGTGCCCCGGCCCGCACCAGTTTCCGTGGAAAGCAAATGCTAAGCGTGTTGCGATTGCGTTCTCCGGGCTATAAATCCTGTTAACCTCCTGTCCGATTTGGATACTCTCTTCAGAGAGCCCGTCAGCCTTTGCGGTTTCCGTGTCGAACTTTGCGGTACCTGTGGACTCATCTACTTCAATGTATTTCGTAAGGGTTATCATATACTCACCAACGTCGTCATTGCTAACGTTGGCGGCTAAAGCTGAGGGCGCTCCAGACATTAAGAACATTGCGGCAAATAGGGCTGCAAGTAACTTTTTAAGTCGCACTTAAACTCCTATTGTTTAATATCGTGAATATTTAATTCTTGCTTAAATCTTCTGCTTAAGATCTAAACGCTGTCCATTTAGGATTAAATACACCAAAATTGACTTCAATGCCAATTGGCTATGGTATTATACCACATGCGACAAGGATGTCAAGCACCTAAAAGGCATCAAATAACCTATTCGTGCTGCGTGAAATAATTTTGCGAATCTAAGGATTTGATATCTGGTTGCTAATTTTATGTCATTTACGCAATGAAACATTGTGTTACGTTTTGTGAAGCTTGATAGCTTCATTCAATGTGTTCGCTGATCGTGACATGTAGGGCTTCGGTCAATGTGTGGGCTCGGTTGCAAATTCCGATATGCTCTCGGTTTTAATGTGGATGACTTGATTTTTGGATGTTTAATAACTTTAACCGCTATTGATATGAAGTAGGTGAGGTATTGGAATGTGTTAAACGAATTCTGTATGGGCCAGTAGAACTTCCTTGACGGGCGTTGCGAAAACCAATCTGGTTCACATGCATGTGATGAACTTTCTGACTTATTTGCAGACGGCCTGAAGGATCTTTTGTTAGACTGACCGTAGTTCATCCAAACCATTAGTTTGGAGTGGTAGGTTAAGTGGCCTCAAGAGTTGACTGATGGTAGGGATTGGCTAGCTGTTCTAGAGATTAACCTATTTTGATATCGATAACTTGTTGGGTCCCAACCAATTATTAGAGGTTGTATGTGGTATAGAAATGGAGGTTGCTGTTGGTGGGTTTGTTCTAACCGTTGGTTGACTGTAGCCGATTTGTTGGCGATATGTGGTAAGTGTGTTTCAGGCTTATCGTGTTGCAAATAGGCCTCGCATATGAATATTTTGAACTATCTCTGATGCCTGGTGGCATGGACTAAGAGTTGCGTTCTTAGGGTTAGTTGGCGCGGAAGGTGGGGGTCTGCTGTGGGGAATGTCAATGCGCCGCGCCTGTGCCCGATGCCACCGCATATGAGATAGCCGGGCTCGGACTGGGTTGCTATGATCGCACCACAGGCGTTGACCCGGCTATCACCGGTTAGCTGCGGGAAGAACAGGTTGCAGCGCATCACACCGCGTGAAAACCCCAGTAGAACCCGCCGGGACCAGCCCGTTATAGCTGATGAACGAGCGGATACCGTTCGCATAACGTCCTTACGGGCATTGTGCGTCGGTGTCAATCGAGGTGGTACCGCGTCTAGCGAGTGTGCTCGGCGTCCTCGGGAAGCATGCAATCCCCGTCGATGCCCAAGGAGCCCCATCATGGTCTATCCGGTAACCGGAGGTCCGCTCGTCCCATCGCCGAACTTCCCTGAGATCGAGACCGATGTGCTCGATTTTTGGAGGCAGGACGACACATTCCGGGCGTCGATTCAGCAGCGCGACGGCGCAGAAGAATTCGTGTTCTACGACGGCCCGCCCTTTGCTAACGGTCTGCCTCACTACGGGCATCTGCTGACCGGATTCGTTAAAGACGTCGTCCCGAGATTTCGCACCATGTGCGGCTACAAGGTGGATCGCCGATTCGGATGGGACACCCACGGTCTGCCCGCTGAACTTGAGGCAATGCGCGAACTCGGCATGACCGAGAAGTCCGAGATCGAGACTATGGGGATCGAAAAGTTCAACGCCGCCTCACAGCGCAGCGTGCTGAAATATACCGCCGAGTGGGAAGATTACGTCACGCGCCAAGCACGCTGGGTGGACTTCGACAACGACTACAAGACGCTCGACCTGCCCTACATGGAATCCGTGATGTGGGCATTTAAGACCCTGTGGGAAAAGGGTCTCGCCTACGAGGGGTACAGCGTCCTTCCCTACTGCTGGAACGACCAGACCCCGCTGTCCAATCACGAGCTGCGGATGGACGAGGACGTCTACCAGGACCGTCAGGATCTCTCCGTGACCGTGACGTTCCCGCTATGCGGAGACAAAGCCGAAGAACTCGGTTTAGCGGGAGTGCGTGCGCTCGCCTGGACCACCACCCCCTGGACGCTACCCACAAACTTCTCGCTCGCGGTCGGCCCAGAAATCCGCTATGTCACCGTACCCGCCGGACCCAACGGGGCCGCCGACGCCCAGGATGACGGGGTCTACCTCCTCGCCGAAGACCTAGTCGGCGCCTACGCCAAAGAACTCGGATACGAAGACGCCGCCGCCGCACAGGCAGCAGTGGGTGAGCGCGTCTACCTGGGTGCCGATCTGGAATATGTGCGCTACCAGCGGCTGTGGGACATCTACACCGATGCCGACACCTACGGCACCGAAAACGCCTGGATCATCACCGTTGCCGACTACGTCTCCACTACCGACGGTACCGGTGTCGTCCACCAGGCCACCGCCTACGGTGAAGAGGACCAGAAAATCAACGCGGCATACGGCATCCCCGTGATCGTGTCGGTGGATGATGCGGCTGCATTCCTGCCGCTCTTTAGCGGAACTGCACTCGATGCCATCGCCGGCATGCACGTGTTCGAGGCGAATAAACCCATCGTGCGGATCCTGCGCGAGTCGAACCGGTTATTCCGCCAGGCCACCTACGTTCACTCCTACCCGCATTGCTGGCGTTGCCGCAAACCCCTGATCTACAAAGCGGTATCCAGCTGGTTCGTCAAAGTCACCCAGTTCCGTGACCGCATGATCGAACTGAACGAAAACATCACCTGGATCCCCGACAACGTCAAACACGGCCAGTTCGGCAAATGGCTGGAAGGCGCCCGGGACTGGGCGATCTCGCGCAACCGCTACTGGGGCAGCCCCATCCCGGTCTGGAAGAGCGATGACCCGGCCTACCCGCGTATCGACGTCTACGGTTCCCTGGCAGAACTCGAACGCGACTTCGGCACGCTGCCGCTGGACCGCGACGGGAACGTGAACCTGCACCGGCCATTCATCGACGAACTCACCCGCCCCAACCCGGACGACCCCACCGGGCGCTCCACCATGCGCCGCGTCACCGACGTGCTGGATTGCTGGTTTGAGTCCGGAGCCATGCCGTTTGCTCAGGTTCACTACCCGTTTGAAAACCGCGAATGGTTCGACACCCATTACCCGGCGGACTTTATCGTCGAATACATCGGCCAAACCCGCGGATGGTTCTACCTCATGCATGTTTTGGCTACCGCACTGTTTGACTCCAACGCGTTTAGTCGCGTGGTCTGCCACGGCATTGTGCTCGGCGATGACGGCTTCAAAGCATCCAAATCGCGTCGCAACTACCCGGATGTCGAAGAATCATTTAAGACCTACGGGGCCGACGCAGTGCGCTGGTACCTCATGTCGACCACTATTTTGCGCGGCGGAAACCTCGTGGTGACCGAGCAGGGAATCCGTGACGCAGTGCGCCAGCTGCTGATCCCGCTGTGGAACGTCTACTACTTCCTCGGGCTGTACGCCAATGCGGCTGGTGCCAAGGATGACGACGGTAAACCCGCGGGCTATCGGGCGCAGACGCGGTATGTCGCCGAGGATCTGATGGATCGGTACGTGCTCGCAAAGACCGGTGACCTGGTTCGGTCCGTGCGCCAGTCCATGGACGACTGCGATATTCCCGGTGCTACCGAGACCATCCGCTCCTATCTCGACACCATGACCAACTGGTATGTGCGCCGTTCCCGGGAACGGTTCTGGCAGGGGCGCGAAGAAGCCCTCGACGTGCTCTACACGTGCCTGGAAACCCTGCTGCGCGTGACCGCACCACTGGCGCCCATGGTGACGGAGAAAACCTGGCAAAACCTTACGGGTGGCCGGTCCGTGCACCTGACGGACTTCCCCGACCCGGACCTCTTCCCGTGTGATCCGGAGTTGGTCACCCGCATGGACCGGGTGCGCGATGTGTGCTCGGTCGCCAATGGTCTGCGCAAAACCAATGGCCTGCGGGCGCGTCTGCCGCTGTCTGAACTGATTGTGGTTGCCGCCGGGGCCGAGGAGCTGTCCCCGCTAGCCGCACTGGTCGCAGACGAACTCAATGTGAAAGCCGTTCGGTTTATCGACGTGGCCAGTGAAGAAGCGGATGCGCTCGGTGTCGAACAACGCCTGGTGGTTAATGCGCGGACCGCTGGACCACGGCTCGGCAAACAGGTGCAGCAGGCGATCAAGGGATCCAAGACCGGCGACTGGTCGCAGGCAGATGACGGCACCGTAACCTCGGGCGGCATCCAGCTCGTGTCCGGCGAATACACGCTGGACTTGGTTGCGGGCTCGGGTGAGGGTGCCGACGGGCGGGCCATTGGGGTGCTGCGCGGCGGCGACTTCGTGGCGCTTGATCTGCGGATCACCCCGGATCTGGAGGCTGAAGGCTGCGCCCGGGATGTTATTCGCACCGTGCAGGCGGCACGCCGCGACGCCGGTTTCGACGTCTCTGACCGTATCCGGCTCACCGTCACCGGTGATCCGGCTGTGGTCGATGCGGTTCGGGAACACCAGGAACTCCTCGCCGGTGAAGTGCTCGCCTCTAAGGTGTGCCTCGATGCCGATCCGCAAACGGATGGACATACGGTGACCGAGAAACTGCCCAGTGGCACGGTCACGATTTCAGTGGCGAAAAACTAGGCGGATGTGTAGCGTCGTCACGGTTGGCCCCGTCCAACCGTGACGACGCTATCCCTGGTCACCACGGTTCCAGATCCGATATAGCGCCCCGTGAGATCCCGTTGCAGAGCTGAAAGCGTCGGGTCGCTGCCGGTGTGGGCTTCCACGCTCCGGTAGTACCCCTTCTTTTCGGGATTCCCGGCGGAATCGCGGGGGATTGAATCATGGTTGTCGACCAGGTATTTCGACGACGGGGCATCCCGGTATCCCGGAAGTTCCACCTCATGCACATGAGGGTGGTTGAGGTGAGTACCGTCAAAGCGAAGGCCCTGAAGGTCCAGGTAAGGGATCGGATCCCCGCTCAATGAGCCGTCAGAGGTCAGGTCGCCCAGCTGATGCGCAACATTGACAATTTCGGTATCCGCAAGCGCAGGCGTCACTGTTTGGACGGGGGATCCCACCGAAAACGAATGCGTGACCCGATAGGTTCCCGGTGCGCCAGAGGTCGCATTTACCGCCGGATCAGCGGCGAGTCGGGCACCGATGAGACCGCCTTGTGAGTGCCCGACGAAAAGCACCTCAGCTCCGTCGGGAACCAGCGGTTGACCGTGCTCATCCGGGTGACGCATCGCTGCTAAAACATCGTCCATCGCCGCCGAGTGCTCTCCAGCGGCTAGTCGCAGATTTGACGCCCAGTCACGCGAATTTTCCTGGGTGCCCCATGAACGAGCATCGGTGATGCCATGCCCTTCGGTGGGCGGGATCTGCACGATATAGACCGGACGGGTATGAGCAGAGCTTTCAATGCGCTGAATCTGAATATGCCCGGGTGAACCAGCCGGGGCCTCATCAGGAACTCTCAAGGCATCGTTTGCCCGCACCAGATCGGCGAGATTTTGTGCAGAGTGGTGTGGAGCGGTGTCCGTACGTACGCAACTTACCTTCCCACCTGGTCGATCATTAAAAAGGGAGGTTCTGATTCCGCCCAGCGATGCAATCGCCCCGGCGACGGAGGCCGTTGCAACCGTCCCGGAAGCCACCACTTCCGTGACCGTCGGGGCGCGGTCACCAGTGGCGATATCGGTGAGAACCGAGCGGAAATGCTCACCGTCGCGATGTGCCTGATCGAGGGCGTCGGATCCCAGTCCCACGGAGTGGGCCCACGCCACACCGCTATCGGCAACCAATCCGATGCCATCAGAGCCTGCGTGAATAGTTCGAGCCCAGGACCGCTCAAGATTTACTCCGAGGAGGTGATCGAGGTCTTGACGGGCCCGGTGGGCTAGAACTGAGGTGGTGATTGCGGACAAGTTCGCCACATCATCGAGCGGGGATTCAATCCCGTCGGGGATCAACGGATTATTTACGCGCCCGCTCGACTGTGCTGCTGGGATTGATGATGCGTGCGTTGGGATTGGTGATGTGTGCGTTCGGTTCGACGATGCGCCCGCTGGGATCGGTGATGCGCCGGTCCAGTGCCCATCCACGGCACCAGAGACGGCATCTTGGGCTTGCGCCTGAGCCTCCACCGTCGCGCCGAGCACCGTTAAACGAGCGCAGACCCCGGCTATACGGGCCGCGACCTGGCATCGCCACACTTCGCGAAAAGCATCCGCGTCGGCTCCAATCCACCGGGCAGAGGACAAACTCTGTTCCACATGCTTGCTGAGATCTTCCAAAGTACGCGCGGCCTGGCCCGCGTCCTGTCCGAACTGGTGAGCCGCAGCGGTGTTCATCCCGAGAAAACCCGTCACGACTGGCCTCCGTGTGCGCACATCGTGGGACGAGTGATGTCGACATATAAAGATCTGCTCATATCGTCCCCGAGTGAAAACGCGACCAGCTGTCGCAGGTGGGTGAGGCTGCCCGTTCACAGTAGATTTCGGACGGCAAACTGGTCGATGGGCAGGACTATCCCCGCCTGACTGTCAGGCGGATTGTCAGGTGGACACCTCTTACATCTCGGCCAGGCCCCCTCTAGGATGAGGCCGTGTTCACTCCCTCCTCACGACACGCACATTTCCCCATCTCTTCCCCTCGCCGTCAGACACATAGGACCAGATCAGGTGGTACATCGCCCCGCTTCGCCGGGCGCCTTGCCTCGGTCCTGATCGTGGTAGCGGCGTTTATCATCCCCGGGCAAATCCCCGCCCGCGCGGACGACCCATTGGGGGGATTTGATGCGGGAAACCTGATCACAGACGGCGAATTCTTCGACGGGGGCCGACTCGATACCGCCGGGGTCAGCAACGCTCTCCATCGACTCGGTGCCCGTTGCACCACCCGCCCCAATAACGGGGATCCGAACTGGGCGCCATGCCTCAAAGATGCAACGTTCGATGTGCCCGCCCGCGAGGCCACCAAATACTGTCAGGCCCTTCCCGCCGGAACCAAACAGTCCGCGGCCCAGATTCTCGCCGACGTGGGCCGAGCCTGCTCCATCAACCAGCAAGTTCTTTTGGTGATGCTGCAAAAAGAACAGAGCCTCGTCGCAACTACTGAACCGAATGCGCGTCGGTACCGCAACGCGCTCGGCTTCGGATGCCCTGATTTCGCAGGCTGCGATCCCCGCTATGACGGGTTCGTGAACCAGGTCTACAGTGCCGCGAACCGTCTGCACCAGTACGGTGACCCCGCCTACCACAACTCGTTCAATTACCATCCCGGTAAAGAATTGATCCAGTACAGTCCATACGCCTTCTGCGGATCAGCCCGGGTCGAGATTAAAAACGAAGCCACCGCAGCCCTGTACAACTACACGCCCTACACCCCAACTCAAGCCGCACTCAACGCGGGCGGAGGCGCAGTGCGCGACGACGTCTGTGCGACCTATGGAAACCGTGACTTCTACCGGATCTACCGGTCGTGGTTTGGTATCCCCAATGGGAGCGACGGCACTGCAGCACCGGTGGCAGCACCGTTTGGAAAGAACGGAAAGTCAGGGTTTAGCGACGTCAAGCCGGACACCATGTTCTTCATCGAGATTTCCTGGCTGCGGCACAAAGGCATCACCACCGGATTCCCGGACGGGACCTACCGGCCATGGGAACCGATTAACCGCGATGCGATGGCTGCCTTCCTGTACCGCGCCGCAGGTTCACCCTCCTTCAACCCGCCGTCGGCCTCGCCCTTTAAAGACATCGACCTCTCCACCCCGTACTACAAAGAAATTACCTGGGCGCGAGCCCAGGGCATCACCACCGGGTTCCCAGATGGGACCTACCGGCCATGGGAACCGATTAACCGCGATGCGATGGCTGCCTTCCTGTATCGGGCCGAGGGATCACCGGCCATAAAGCCTCCGTCACGCTCGCCTTTTACAGATATGACCTCGCGAACCATGTTCTATCGGGAAGTGTCGTGGGCGGCAAACAGCGGTATCACCACCGGATATCCCGACGGAACCTACCGTCCGACACAGCCCATTGACCGCGATGCGATGGCCGCCTTCATCTACCGGGTGAAGAACTAGCCCGGGCTGAAGGAGCGGCGGACGCTCCGGCTATGACCGGCTTGGGACCGCATCTGGCATCACGGCGGCAGTGATATCGTCCGTGATCTTCCATTGACGCCCCGGTGTGTCCGATCAGGGTTCTAGGATGTATGTGGCCCGCGAGGCCGCCCCGTTAGCAGGCCCAAGGAGGATCACCCGTGCCCCGTCCCACCGTTCAGAGCATGGGAGAAGAATTGCGTGAGGTCTACACCGCGCTTCTCGCCCGGGCGCCGGAAAACAAGATTGAACCGGACCTCACCCGAATCCGCCGCATTCTCGATCTGATGGGAAACCCGGAGCGCGCATACCGCACCGTGCATATCGCCGGGACCAACGGTAAAACCTCGACAGCACGGATCACCGAACGTATTTTGCGTCAGGCGGGTCTGCGCACCGGTCGTATGACCAGCCCTCACCTGCACTCGGTCACCGAGCGGGTAGCTGTTGACGGTAAACCGTTGCCTGAGGACGAGTTCGTGCAGGCCTACCGCGATATCGAACCATTCCTTGAGATCGTGGATGCGCAGTCCCTGCGTGAGGGCGGTCCGCGCATGACCTTTTTTGAGGTGCTGACCGCGCTGTCATTCCAAGCGCTGGCAAGTGCCCCCGTGGATGTCGCGGTGGTTGAGACTGGGCTCGGTGGCAGTTGGGACGCTACCAACGTCATTTCGCCCGACGCCGCAGTCATCACCTCGATCGGCTACGACCATCAGGAATATCTCGGCCACGACATCACCGATATCGCCGGTGAGAAAGCCGGCATCCTCACCGCCGACGCCCTGGGGATCATCGCTCATCAGGAACGTTCCGAAGCGCGCGAGGTGATCTTGGAACGGGCCGAAGAGATCGGTGCGACGCTCGCGCTCGAAGGCGACCAGATCGTGGTGCTCTCTCGCGTTCCAGGTGTCGGAGGTCAGCAGATATCGGTCCAAGCGGTTGCAGGACGCTACGAAGACCTCTTCCTATCTCTGCTCGGTGAACACCAAGCGCACAACGCGCTGCTTGCCATTGCGGCGGCTGAGGCGGTGCTGACCGGCGGGGAACGGGAACTGGACCACGATCTATTGCGCGAGGCGCTCGCCGATGTCAGTTCGCCGGGCCGGGCCGAGGTGGTTCGGCAGTCGCCGACGATCCTGGTGGACGCCGCGCACAACCCCGACGGTGCCGCGGCACTGGTCGAGACCGTCCGGGAGAGTTTTCGATTCACCCACGTGGTGGGCGTGGTAGGCGTGCTCGAAGATAAAGACGCTGAGCAGATCCTCGCTGCGCTTGAGCCGCTGTGTGACGAGGTAGTGGTCACTCGCTCCTCATCGCCACGCGCGCTGCCCGCGGATGAACTGGCAGATATAGCCCGCGATGTGTTCGATGATGATGACCGGGTGGTCGAACGCCCGAGGTTGGACGATGCGATTCAAGCAGCTGTTGATCTCGCTGAGAGCCGCGCCGATGCTTTCGGTGGGGTGGTGTGCTGCGGTTCGGTGACGATCGCCGCTGAGGCGAGGGCGCTGCTGCGGCGGGAAGGAGACGAGTAATGGGCAGAGTGCAGGAGCTTTTAACGCCGTCGCCGCGCAAGGGCGGTGCCCAGCGCATGTTCAGCGCGACGACCCTCATCTTGGAAGCATTCGTCGTCTTTTTTGCGATGCTGGTCGCCCACGGGTTGGATGAGGGAACCCGTCTGCTGTCCTGGACCCTCGGTGGAGTGCTGGCGGTGGCGCTACTGGTCGTCGCGGGCAGCTTGCGGGCCTGGTCGGGTTATCTCGCAGGGATTGTATTGCAGGTCGGAATCATTTCCATGGGAGCCTTTGTACCGATGATGTGGTGGATTGGCCTCGGGTTTGCAGTCCTTTATGTGTTCGGTTTGTTGAAAGGCCATCAGCTAGATCGCGAAAAGGACGAGGTTGACCGCAAGATCCTGGCTGAGCACGGCGCGGATGCCGGCTAAGTCGGTGCGGACGTGAGCTAGGGGCTCGGGACGCCAGCTAGTGTGCTGCGCGATCCCGGTAGAGGTTCTCAACACGACCTGACAGGTTCTGGATGCGACGTCCGGCAGCAGGGGTAGCACTCTTAAAAGTCATAGTCAGCGGATAGGCTCTCGCCATGAGTATTGAACGAACACTTGTCCTGGTTAAGCCCGACGGCGTGCAGCGCGGCCTCACCGGGGAGATCCTGCGCCGAATTGAAGCCAAGGGGTATCGACTTATTGCGTTGCAGCAGCGCACGGCGACCGAAGAAGAACTGCGCGCCCATTATGCCGAGCACGACGGTAAATCGTTTTTCCCATCGATGCTGGCCTTTATGTCCAGCGGTCCGGTGGTTGCAGCGGTTCTCGAGGGGGAGCGAGTGATCGCCGGGTTTAGGTCTTTGGCAGGGGCAACCGATCCCACCGTCGCCGCCCCGGGAACAATTCGAGGTGATTTAGGGCGCGATTGGGGAACCGTTGAGATGCGCAATCTTGTGCACGGATCGGACGCCCCGGAATCTGCCGCGCGTGAGATCAAGATTTGGTTTCCCGGGCTATGAGCCGGTCCCCGATCACGGCGAGTAGTCACCCAGTACTGAGCTGGTTCATGCCGGCGCGGTGCGCGGTGCGCCCCACCTCCACAGCGGTGGCTTGGGTATTAGCGCATACCCACGGAGAATAGAGCTATGGGTGCCGCAATTATCTTCGCCATCTTCTCGTTTATTCTGGCGCTAGCCGTGATGGCCTTTGTCGCTGTTCCGCATCTGAATAGTCCGCAGGCGCAGGAACGTCGGCGTCTTAAGCGTCAGCAGCAACTCCAAGTCAGCCGCACCCGGAGGACGAAACTGACAGCAGGCGATACCCCGCCTGCTTCAGATGCCACCCCACCCAATGGCCGGTCTCCCGAGGCCACCTGAGGATGACCGAAACCGCAGCCCAGTCAGCGGTGGGCCGACGCCCCCTGCCGTTTCTCCTGGGCCCTGCGTTTGTTGCCGCGATCGCCTATGTCGATCCGGGAAACGTCGCAGCAAATATCACAGCAGGTGCCCTGTACGGTTATCTGCTGGTGTGGGTTTTAGTGGCCGCCAACCTGATGGCCGTGCTAGTCCAATATTTATCAGCCAGTCTCGGCCTGGTGACAGGGCATTCGTTGCCGGAGTTGTTGGGGCAACGTTTATCTAAACCCTCGCGACTGCTGTTTTGGGGACAGGCCGAAAGTGTGGCGGCCGCGACCGACCTCGCAGAAATCATCGGCGGCGCGATCGCATTACAGATCCTGTTCGGCCTTCCGCTCGTGGTGGGAGGCGTGATTGTCGGTCTGGTATCGATGGCCCTGCTCGTGGTGCAGACCCGGCACGGACAGCGGTGGTTTGAACTGGTTATTGGTGCACTGCTCGTGGTGATTACGCTGGGATTCCTGTCGGCGCTGCTGGTCAGCAACGTGTCATGGGGAGCAGCTGCTCACGGCATGATTCCGCGCTTCAGTGGATCTGAGACGGTGCTCCTGGCGGCCAGTATGCTCGGCGCTACCGTGATGCCCCATGCGATATACGCGCATTCAGCACTGGTGACCGACCGGCACGGCAGGCGGCGCAGCGCAGGGCTTACGCGCAGGTTGCTGCGCGCGACCCGCTGGGATGTCGGAGTATCCCTGCTGATCGCAGGCAGCGTGAACGTGGCGATGCTGCTCGTGGCAGCGGGAAGCCTCGCAGGAACGCCCGGCACGGACTCAATTGAGGGTGCCCATCGAGCGATCACCGCGGCGCTCGGCCCAGGTATCGGCATCGCATTCGGGGTCGGACTGCTGGCGTCGGGCCTGGCATCAACCTCGGTGGGATGCTACGCCGGCTCGGCCATTATGGGTGGTTTGCTGCATCGGCGCATTCCGATTGTGCTGCGTCGAGCCATCACCTTGGTGCCCGCCCTGGTTTTGCTCGGCATCGGTATTGATCCCACCTGGGCGCTGGTGGTCTCGCAGGTGGTGCTCAGCCTGGGGATACCCTTCGCCCTGATTCCCCTGGTGCGGATGCATTCTTCGCCTGAGCTGATGGGGGAGCACGTGGCAGGGCTTGGCCTGCGCACGGTGGCATGGATTGTGACTGGCCTTATCGTGGCACTGAATATCGCCCTGGTGGTACTGACGTTTTGGCCTGGTGCGGGTTCGTGAATGTGCGCTGCACTTGTGCGGTCATAATCAGGCGCCTAGCCGTGCACGGTCATGATTAGGCGTCTAGCCCGTGCACGGTCATGATCAGGCGCCAGCCCTTATGCGCGTGATCGAGCCCGAGCTCGGCACAGGTTCGTCAGCACATCCCACACCGGGAAAGGATCTAAATTCGGTTCAGCCCCGTACACTGTCCGGGTGGTGCGGCTGACGACCGCCTGCCCGACTTTGCCCCCATTCTTGTGCCCGGAGGTACGACGTGGATCCTAATGACATCCTCACTATCGTGGCTGCCGTCGGCGGCAGCTTGGTGGTTCTCGGCGGTGGTGCGTGGGCCCTTCTGCGCCCCCGACGCCGTCAGGACGAGGATCACAGCACCGACGCTGACACACAGGAGACACCACGGCCAGCACGTGCTGACCGTCCGGCCAAACCAACCTGGGGCGACACGCTCACTGCCGCGAAGACGCCCCCCGAAGCGCCAGCGCCATCGGCGCCCACCACGTCGGACGATAACCAGCCGGTAGACGAGCCCGCGGCTGAACAGACTGAGGATGTAGACGGCACGGATGCCGCAGCCGAGGCCCCCACGCAGGTAGCCGATGAGGCCGCAACCCCGGCTCCTGAACGCTCCACGACTCCAGCGGGCGAAGCCGCACCCGCCCACATCGAACAGGTTGATGACACACCGAGCCCCGCAACCCCGCAGGCAGAGGACACGGTTGACCACGCCGCACCGGAGACCGAAACCCCTGAACCGGCGGCCGACCGCATGGTTCGACTGCGCTCGCGCCTGGCACGGTCGGGCACTATCGGACGCGGTCTGCTGAATCTTCTGTCTCGCGGAAAAATTGATGAGAACACGTGGGACGAGGTGGAAGAAACACTGCTGCTGGCAGACCTCGGCCCCGACGCCACCGACGAGTTAATGGGTAATCTGCGTCAGCGTTTGAAGATCATCGGCGGCGACAGCCCAGAAGCTGTGCGCGAAGTTCTCCGTGACGAACTAGTTAAGCTCGTCGATCCCAACCTCGATCGGCGACTGGCCGCCACCCGGCTCACCTTAGATGACGGCAGCACCGTGCCATCGGTTGCGTTGATGGTCGGAGTCAACGGCACCGGCAAAACGACAACGGTTGGCAAACTGGCGCGAGTTCTGGTCTCCGAAGGGCGCACGGTCGTACTGGGCGCTGCCGATACGTTCCGGGCCGCTGCTGCTGATCAGCTCGCCACCTGGGGTGCGCGAGTCGGTGTCGAGACGGTCCGGTCTGACCGGGACGGCGCCGACCCGGCTGCGGTCGCCTTTGACGCGGTACGTCGAGGCGTCGAATCTGAGGTCGATGTGGTTTTGATCGACACTGCGGGTCGTCTGCAAAACAAAAAGGGCCTGATGGATGAGCTCGGCAAGGTGCGCCGTGTCGCAGGGAAAGCCCTCGGCGCCGGGGATATTCAAGAAGTTCTGCTCGTACTCGATGCGACGACCGGCCAGAACGGTATGCAGCAGGCCCGGGTTTTCTCCGAGGTTGTGGACGTCACCGGCATTGTGCTGACCAAACTCGATGGGACAGCTAAAGGCGGCATCGTGGTCAATGTGCAGCGTGAACTCGGAGTTCCAGTCAAAATGGTGGGCCTTGGGGAAGGCGTTGATGACTTAGCGCCGTTTGATCCCTACGGCTTCGTTGACGCTCTGCTCGACTAAATCCCACCAGCTGAGGCCGCGCCTGGTGAATCGGCACCGCATTGCAGGGCCCGAACAGCCCCGGTGATATGCCGCTGACAAGGCGGGTAAGCTGATAAAGCGCTCTGGCCTGCTGCCACCGACCCGAAGGACCATTGACTCGTGTTCAATAACCTCTCCGACCGTATTACCGCTTCGCTCAAAGGCCTACGCGGGCACGGCCGACTTTCTGAAGCTGACGTCGATAAGACAATCCGTGAGATTCGGCGGGCGTTGCTCGATGCTGACGTTGCCGTATCTGTCGTCCGTGACTTCGCCGGGCGCGTACGTGAACGAGCCCTGTCCGAAGAGGTCTCGAAGGCGCTGAACCCAGCCCAGCAGGTTGTCAAGATCGTGCACGCGGAGCTGGTGGATGTGCTCGGCGGAGCGACAGGCCAGTTGACGTTCGCGAAGAACCCCCCGACGGTGATTATGCTGGCGGGTCTTCAGGGCGCGGGTAAAACCACGTTGGCGGGCAAGCTCGCCAAGTGGATGAAAGACGAGGGGCATACCCCGCTGCTGGTCGCATCCGACCTTCAACGCCCGAACGCCGTCAACCAGCTGCAAATCGTTGGGGAACGGGCAGGTGTCCCGGTCTATGCACCCGAGCCCGGAAATGGCGTCGGCGACCCGGTCGCGGTGGCGATGAACGGTGTGACCACTGCTAAGTCCCAGCAGCACGACGTGGTGATCGTCGATACTGCTGGTCGCCTCGGTATTGATGAAGCGATGATGCAGCAGGCGCGAGACATTCGCGATGCGGTGAACCCGGACGAAACCCTGTTCGTGGTCGATGCGATGATCGGCCAGGACGCCGCCCGAGTGGCTGAGGCGTTTCGCGACGGAGTCGGCTTCACCGGGGTCGTGCTATCTAAGCTCGACGGCGACGCCAGAGGTGGTGCTGCGCTGTCCATCACCGGGGTGACGCAGCGGCCGATCCTGTTTGCGTCGACTGGTGAACAGCTCACCGACTTTGAACGTTTCCACCCTGACCGGATGGCAAACCGCATCCTGGATATGGGTGACGTCCTGACCCTGATCGAACAGGCCGAAAAGGCTTTCGATCAGCGTGAAGCCGAGAAGATGGCCAAAAAGCTGGCCAGCGATGAAGACTTCACACTCGACGATTTCCTGGCTCAGATGCAGCAGCTGAAGAACATGGGATCGTTGAAAAAGATGCTCGGGATGCTGCCGGGCGCTGCCCAATTCCGCGATCAGCTCGATAATTTCGATGAACGCGAGATCACCCGAATCGAAGCGATTATCCGGTCGATGACTCCTGCTGAACGGCAGGATCCGAAGCTGATTAATGGTTCCCGCAGGGCCAGGATTGCTAAGGGGTCAGGCACGACCGTTCCTGAAATTAACCAGCTCTTGGAACGCTTTAAACAGGCTCAGCAGATGATGCGGTCGATGAAGCGAGGCATGGGCGGCGGAATGCCTGCGCTGCCGGGGATGCCTGGTATGGGGATGGGGAAGAAGTCGCGTGGAAAATCCGCTGCGGCGAAGAAAGGCAAGAAGTCCAAGTCGGGTAACCCTGCGAAGCGTGCAGCTGAAGAACGGGCAGCCCGTGAGAAAGCGGCGCAGGCCCCTGCCGGTGCCGCCTTTGGACTCGGCCAGGTTCCTCCGAACGGCACCGAGGACATCGAAATTCCCGAGGAACTACAGAAGATGTTCGGGAAGAAATAAACCGATCGCCGAGAGTCGTGCCCGACGACGCCTCGCTGACACGAGCACGGCACGGGTACTCCAACGGTAGGGCACATCCAGATGGCTGAGCAGGTGGGAAGAGAGCAGTGACCACGGCTGATTCAATGAGTCGGATCGATGATCCCATCTGGCATCTGACCGGACCTATTTTGGTAGCTCGCGACCGAATCGAATCCGAGGCATGGGTCGTTAATGGTCGCATCACCTACCGCAAGCCCGAGCAGGAACTGCACGGCCGCGACCCGGTCGATCTCGACGGGTTCGTTCTTCCGGGCCTGGCTGATCTGCACTGCCACATTGGAATTGGCGACGCGGGCGGCGTGGTCAGTCTGGAGGAAGCCCGGGCGCAGGCCATTACGGACCGCGATACCGGGGTTCTTTTGATCCGTGACGCGGGCTCTCTGTTGGATACCAGGTCGTTACAGGACCGCGGCGGGCAGGGCGCCGGCCTGCCCCGGATTGTGCGGTGTGGCCGCCATATTGCGCGCACTCGCCGTTATTTAATCGGGTACGCCGATGAAGTGGAACCGGATGCTCTGGCCGATACTTGCGCCCGTGAATTGCAGCGGTCGGATGGATGGGTGAAGGTTGTGGCGGACTGGATTGACCGGGACCTAGGTGACCTCGCGCCGACATTTGAAGCCGACGATTTTGCGGCCGCCGCCGCTCGTGTCCATGCGGCGGGCGGGCACATCACGGCCCACACCTTTGCTGAGGACACGCTGCCGATGCTGTTAGATGCCGGGTTTGACTGTCTGGAACACGCGAGTGGACTGAACGATGACACCATCGACCGGGTAGCTGCCGCCCGGGTTCCTGTGGTCACGACTTTGGTTAACGTCGGTGAGTTCACCACGTATGCGGCACAAGGTGAACGGAAGTTTCCCGCTTACGCCGCCCATATGCGAGCTCTTCACGCTGCCCGATATGAACGCACCGCTGCCGCACATGAAGCGGGTATTCAGTTGCTGCTTGGAACCGATTCGGGTGGGGTGCTTGGACACGGGATTGTGCACGACGAGATGGCGGAGCTAAAAAAGGTGGGTCTGAGCGACGTTGACGTGCTTCAAGCTGCATGTTGGGGGCCCGCACAGTTTCTCGGGGCGGATACGGGCACGGCTGAGCGCAAGGTCCAGCCGGATCGCGAGGTCCAGGACCACGGCGAGCAGCCGGATTGGGGCATCAATACGGCAGGCTGCAGCGTCCAGCCGGGTAGTGATGCCGCTGCTCGCTGGAATGCAGAACCGTTCGGACTCGGTGAAGGCGCTATCGCTGACCTTTTGGTGATGGACCAGGACCCGCGCAGCGACGTGCGGGCGTTGAAAGATCTGAGTGCTGTTCTCATCGGTGGACGCAGGGTAAGCCCCGGCTCATGAGGCCGCTCGCCGTGGGGATAGCGGCGCTGGCTAAGGGGGATAGCAGAGTAAGGTCTGCCACATCGAGGTGGTGAGCCGATTCAGCTCTGGTCGCAGCCCGGACGCTCTGGCATAATTTCCCATTGTCTGCGCCCATCACGGCCCTCTACCTTCGATGCGGCGCAACCCCGTCGAGGAGCGCACCCCCGGCATCACCCCACAGGGTGGCGTGGCACCTCACCGACAAGACGCATATAAGGAGAGTCCACACCCGTGGCCGTTAAGATTCGCCTGAAGCGCATGGGCAAGATCCGTGCACCGTTCTACCGCATCGTCGTCGCCGATTCCCGCAAGAAGCGCGATGGCGCCGTGATCGAAGAGATCGGCAAGTACCATCCCACCGAAGAGCCCTCGTTCATCGAGGTGAAGTCTGAGCGCGCTCAGTACTGGCTCGGCGTGGGCGCCCAGCCCACCGAGCAGGTTGCCGCGATCCTGAAGATCACCGGTGACTGGCAGAAGTTCAAGGGCGAGGAGGGCACCGAAGGTTCCCTGAAGACCAAGGCACCTAAGCAGGACGTCAAGGAACTTATCGCAGAAGCTGACAAGGCTGCCGCTGAGAAGCGCGCGGGTGCTCAGAAGGCCAAGTCCGCCTCGGAGGTCGGTGAAGAAGCTCCGGCTGAGGGCGAGACCACCGCGGAGGCCGAGGAGTCGGCCTCGAGCGAGTCCTGACCATGAGTGCCTGCGCCGAAGCCCTCGAACATCTCGTGCGAGGCATCGTCGATCATCCGGATGATGTTCGCGTCAAGGAAAAGAACCCGCGACGTGGGCCCTTGCTGGAAGTCCGGGTGCATCCTGAGGATCTCGGCCGGGTCATCGGCCGTGCCGGTCGCACAGCTCGCGCATTGCGCACTGTGACCACCGCTCTGTCCGATGAGGACGTGCGGGTCGATATCGTCGACGTCGACCGGCGCTGATATAGGCATCCCGGTTTGGGACCGTGCCACATGTGGTCGTCCCGGACCCATTGAAGGCGGCATCGTGCACGAGTGCGGTGCCGCCTTTGACGTTCTCTGACAGATAGACCAGATACCCGCATCCCGGACGAGGAACACCATGAACACACTTGAGGTCATCGTCGCCACCATTGGAAAGGCCCACGGTTTGCGCGGTGAGGTCGCGCTGATCTTGCGCACGGATCAGCCGGAGGTACGCCTCGCACCCGGAATGACGTTCCCGCTTCCGGGAGGGGCCGATATCGCCTCTGCCGGGTCCGGGTCTGTTCACCGTCGTGACCTTACGGAGCTCACGATCGCTTCAACGCGAGTGCAGGCCGGGCGCTGGTACGCAAAATTTGAGGAGGTCACTGACAGGACCACCGCAGAGAGCTTGAGAGGGGTCGAGCTCGTCATCGAGGTGGATCCCGATGAGGAGACAGAAGACGACCCTGAAGCCTGGTATCCCACGCAGCTGAAGGGGCTTGCGGTCGAGGATATGGCCGGTCGCGCATTGGGGCGCGTGGCTGACCTGGAGCACTATCCTGCGCAAGACGTTCTGATCGTGGCGACACCGTCGGGTGAGCGGGTCATGCTTCCTTTCGTTTCCCAGCTGGTTCCCGAGGTAGACGTGGAGCAGGGCAAGGTGATTGCTGACCCGCCCGGCGGGCTCTTCCCGCACCTGGAGATGGGTGATAGCGCCGCTGAGTCGGGGGGCGCGCCCGAGTCGGATGCCCTTGAGCCGGGCCGCGCTGCCGAGTCGGTCGGTCCCGATGAATCGGACGCCCCAGAACTGGACGGTGACGCCTTTACCAGTCACATCACGAACGAGGGCAAAGCGTCGTGAGGATCGATGTCATCACGATTTTCCCCGACTATATGGCGCCGCTGGAGTTGTCTCTGATCGGCAAAGCGCGGCAGCGGGGCCTGATCGACGTTCACGTCACCAACCTGCGCGACTACACGCATGACCGGCATCGCACTGTGGACGATACCCCGATGGGCGGCGGCGCGGGCATGGTTATGAAACCGGAGCCCTGGGCGGAAGCTCTCACCGCAGTGATTGCCCGCGGGCAGGAGACATTGGGGTCGACGGCACGGCCCCTGGTGGTGTTTCCCAATCCCGCCGGTCAGCCCTTCCGCCAAGCCACCGCACAGGAATGGTCATCCCGGCCATGGCTGATCTTTGCATGCGGTCGATACGAAGGTATTGACGAGCGTCTATACGAATACCTTGCCGATCAGGATCTCGATGTGGCGCTGGCCTCGCTCGGTGATTACGTGCTGAACGGCGGTGAAGTTGCCGTGCTCGCGATCACTGAGGCAGTGGTCCGGTTAATCCCGGGGGTGCTCGGTAATCCCGATAGCGCGGTTGAGGAATCCCATGCGTCGGGGCTGCTGGAATACCCGTTGTACACGCGGCCTGCGTCCTGGATAGATCCCGACGGGGCGGTGCGCAATGTCCCGGAGATTCTTCTCAGCGGGCATCATGCTGAGATCACGCGGTGGCAGCGCGAACGGTCCCTTGAACGGACCCGGGAGCGTCGCCCTGATTTATTGGCGAACCGTGACCAAACCGACAGGGAACGGAGCTGATCGACCGCGATCTTGCATTGCAGGTGTATGACTGCTGATGGCACAATGAACCGGCATGCGTGTTCCGCGCGTTCATCTGCCTCGGGGGAGTGAACGCATTGAGCGGACGGCTGCTCCGTTGTCGGATAGCACCCGGTGAAATGGGTCCGGCGGCCAGAGGGCCACGCATGTGACCGCGTGCTCTGAGGGCTTGCGCTGCGTCGCAGGCTCGGTGAGTTCGCGGCATACACAGAACACTTTGCGACCGGGAACTACCGGTCACGACCAAGTTCGCCGACCCGGGGCGACGAATGGAGCTGACAGATGCATAATCTCGATCACCTCGACGCCGCATCCCTGCGCGATGACGTTCCGGACTTCCGTCCCGGCGACAACGTGAAGGTTCACGTGCGCGTGGTTGAAGGTAACCGCTCTCGTATCCAGGTTTTCCAGGGCTACGTCATCGCCCGTCAGGGCCGTGGCGTGGGGGAGACTTTCCGTGTTCGCAAGATCTCCTTCGGTGTGGGTGTTGAGCGTGTGTTCCCGGTGCACGCCCCCACCATCGACAAGATCGAGGTCGTCACCCGCGGTGATGTCCGTCGCGCCAAGCTGTACTACCTGCGTGGCCTGACCGGTAAGAAGGCCCGTATCAAGGAGAAGCGCGACCACAGCTGACGCGAGGGCATCGACCTCCGCACGGTGGCGATGCCGACCCGCAGATAATGATGCGCACAGCAACTCAGCGACGGCGGCGACCAGTTTTTCTGGCCGTCGCCGTTTGCGTTGTCGTGATGGTGGTGGTGCTGCGCCTCGCGGTGGTGCAGGTTTTTCACATCCCCTCAGATTCGATGGCTCCCACACTCAACCGAGGCGAGCTGGTGGTGGTCAACAAACTGGATCGGCAACCGTTTTCCCGAGGCGAAGTGGTGGTGTTCGATGGTCGTGACTATTTTGCGCCGGGCACAGATGGCGGACGCTACTGGGTAAAACGCATTATCGGATTGCCCGGCGACCGTGTGGCCTGCTGTGATCAGCAGGGACGAATCACCGTGAACGGTTCTCCCCTTGATGAGCCGTATCTATTCCCCGGGGATGCTCCCAGCAGTTTCCCGTTCACCGTGAAGGTCCCTGCCGAGCGGTTGTTTCTGCTTGGGGACCATCGGTCAGTCTCAGCGGACTCGCGCAGCCACCTCGGCGCGCCGGGCGGGGGAATGATCCCGACGGAGCGGGTGGTGGGATCGGCCTGGCGCATTCTGTGGCCCCCGGAACGGTTTCTTCAGCGGGTGCAGTTAAGATGACTGTGCGATGAGTGAGATCACCCCCCGGGCCGAGGGCCAAGCAGATGAGGAGAACGCCTCTGGAGAGGCTGTATCTGCCTCCCCTTCTCGTAAGCGTTCTGACCGTAAACGCCGAAGGAAACGCAGCACGTTCTGGGACTATGTGGCCACGATCGTCGTCGCGCTGCTCATCTCGGTGCTGATCAAGACGTTTTTATTCCAGCCGTTTTTCATCCCCTCCGGTTCGATGATTCCGACTCTGAGGGTTGACGACAAAATTGTGGTCTCGAAGCTCACCCCGAGTGTGTTTGATCTGCATCGAGGCGATGTGATTGTGTTCAGCGATCCCGCCAACTGGCTGGAGAACGAGCACCGTGAGCCGACGTTTGGGCAGAAGGTCTCGAAGGTTTTGTCTTATGTTGGGCTTGCTGCGGATCCCGCTGATAATCATCTCGTCAAGCGTCTGATTGGTATGCCGGGTGACCACCTCGTGTGCGCGAGCCGTGGTGCGCAGCTTCAGATCAATGGTGTCACCGTGCATGAGCCGTACATTAATCCTTCGGGTGGCGCATGCCAGGAAGCCTTCGACGTGAAGGTTCCGCCCAAGCATGTCTGGGTGATGGGCGATAACCGTTATGCCTCGGCTGACTCCGCCTACCACTACATCTATAGCCAGGGATTGAGCCCTGACCGGGCGTTTGTGCCGGAGAGCGCTATTACGGGGAAGGCGAAATTCATCATGTGGCCGATTTCCCGCTGGCGTACGCTGAGCGCCGGTGAGGATACCTTCGCTCACGTTCCTGCGCACCCGTGACTCGTTCTGTGCAAGACCCTGATCTGAGTATTGAGTGTGAGCTCGCGGCTGCTATCGCACGTCAAAACCCTTTGATCGACGAGGCTTCTGAGCTGTTGATTGTCGGTGTCGATGAGGTGGGGAGGGGCGCTCTTGCTGGGCCTGTGGTGGTGGGTGCGGTTGCGGCGCGTTTTCGGGTTGATCCTCAGACGGGGCAGGTGTGGCCGGTTGCTGAGCGGGCTGGTTTGCCGGAGGGTATCCGCGATTCTAAGCTTTTAACGCCTGCGCGTCGGGTGCGTTTGGCCCCGCAGATTCGTCAGAGTGCGACGGCTTGGGGGATCGGGCTAGCTAGTCCTGCCGAGATTGATGCCTTTGGGATTGTGGGTGCGCTGAGCCGGGCGGGGCATCGGGCTCTGTCCGAAATTGGGCTCACGGTCGACGCGATCATTCTCGACGGTTCTCATAATTGGCTTCACGCAGTCTACGAGCACGGGGAACCTCTGCCGTTTGATGCGGCGGACGGCGGATTGATAACGTCTATCGGTTGGCGAGATGGGACGGCTCGCGGGGTCGGTGGGACCGCTGGGGTGTCGGGTGTGGTCGCTCCGGTTAGGATGCGGGTTGGGGCGGATCGTTGCTGTCTGAGTGTGGCGGCGGCTAGTGTGATCGCGAAGGTTTTTCGGGATGATCTCATGGTTGGGTTGTCTTCCCAGGCTCCCAGTTATGCATGGGATCGCAATAAGGGGTATGGATCTGTCGTGCATCGTGCGGCTATTGCTGAGCTTGGTCTGCATGAGCAGCATCGGCGTAGTTGGCGATTGGTGGGTGAGTGTTGAGTCTGGTGGTGTCGTACTGTGGGGGAGCAGACCACAGGAGGGCAACGAGTTGAGCGCGCAGGATCTCGAAAATTACGAATCCGATATGGAACTCCAGCTGTATCGCGAGTACCGTGACGTGGTGTCTTTGTTTACCTATGTGGTGGAGACGGAAAGACGCTTTTATCTGGCTAATCAGGTTGATCTTCAGGTGCGGGCTGCTGGTGGTGAAGTGTTTTATGAGTTGACGTTGGCTGATGCGTGGGTGTGGGATGTCTATCGCGCGTCGCGTTTTGTGCGGTCGGTGCGGGTGGTGACGTTTAAGGATGTCAATATCGAAGAATTGGCGAAGTCGGATCTTCGTATACCTGATTAGTGGGCAGGTGGCTGGAGTAGGGACTGGTTTGGTGGACGAGGGTGAATCGGTTCCGAGGGCGGATGCGCAGTTTCCCACAGGTACAGCTGGTTAGCGCTTATCCACGGCATCGTGGCCGTGCCTCTCGCAGTGAGCAGAGGCGCCCACAGTGGGTGGTATGAACAATGCCCTTGACTCATCGCCTCGACGGTCCGTCGCCCAGCTAGACGGGGGTGCGGCGTCGCACCGCGACCCGATCTCCATGAGCAGCCACGCTCCGCCCGATGCTAAAGCAGCGGTAGCGGATGCTGGAGTGGCGGTAGCGAGTGCTGGACTGGCGCTGGGGAATCCAGGACTGACGCCGTCGAACGCTAGTGCGGTGATGTCGGGTGTCGTGGTGCCGGGTGTGGTGATGCCGGATCTTGCGGGGCTGGACGGGATGAGACCGGTGCCGACCGGGCACATGACTAGGGGCGAGGTGGGGCGCTACGGGGAGGAATTCGCGGCCAGGTACCTCGAAAAGATCGGGTGGAACGTACTGGATCGCAACTATCGGGTTGCCCGAGGGGAGCTAGACATTGTTGCCTTAGACGGCACCACGTTGGTGTTTGTCGAAGTGAAAACCCGTCGCAGTGTCGCAGCTGGATCCCCGCAAGCCGCAGTCAATGTCTCGAAGCTGGCGCGGCTTCGACGTCTCGCAGGTTACTACCTCATGGATAACGCTCCGCCGCACCGCGATTTGCGCATTGACGTGCTCGGAATTGTTCTTCTGCCAGGTCAGCCGGTCGTGGAACATGTGCGTGGGGTCGGGCAATGAGCATAGGGCGCACCCGATCTGTCTCGCTCAGCGGAATCGAGGGGACTCTCGTAGAGGTCGAAGCCGAGGCAAGCGCCGGACTTCCGGCATTTCATCTCGTGGGGTTACCAGATTCGTCCATGTTGCAGGCGCGCGACCGCGTACGCAGCGCTCTTCAACAAATCGGTCATCGGTTGCCGGAACGTCGGCTCACGGTCAACATGACCCCCGCCTATCTGCCGAAACAAGGGTCCATGCATGACCTGGGGATAGCGGTGGCTATCCTGTGCGCAACGGGCGCGGTGGCATCAAACCAGGCAGCCGCGACAGTTCATCTCGGTGAGCTCGGTCTGGATGGGCGACTGCGACCGGTGCCGGGCATTCTCCCGGCGGTGTTAGCGGCATCCCGGCTCGGTATCGCCCGCTGCGTGGTGGCGAGGGAGAACGCGAGTGAAGCTGGGCTCGTGCCGGGGATTGACGTTGTCGCCGCCGATGATCTCGGCGAAGTCGTGCGCTCATACGGGGGACACGCACGTCAGCTGACCATTCCGCGACACCAGGTCATGAGGTCATCCGCAGCGCAATCAGCCCCTGCCGGCAGACACGACACCAGACGTGAGGAGGGAAGCGAGGGCGGAAGCAAAGCGGGTGCACCTCAGGGAGGAGCTGAACCTGATTTCGGCGATGTTCTTGGACAGCACCACGCGCGACGAGCCGCTGAAGTGGCAGCAGCCGGAGGTCATCCGCTTGTGCTGTGCGGGTCGCCAGGGACCGGAAAAACCATGATTGCATCCCGACTCCCAGGGATATTGCCGGACCTAGGGCACGAGGATGCCGTTCAAGTCAGTGCCGTGCATTCGCTGAGCGGACAATTCAACGCCGAACGCGGCCTTTTACGCAGACCGCAGTTTGAAGCGCCGCATCACACGGCCACCGTGGCCGCGATCATCGGCGGAGGATCGGGAATGCCGCGGCCCGGAGCTATCTCGCGGGCACACGCGGGGGTGTTGTTCCTCGATGAGGCACCTGAGTTTTCTCCCCGAGTCCTCGATGCTCTGCGCGAACCGCTTGAGACCGGCGATATTACGGTCCACCGGGCACATAGAGTGACCCGCTATCCTGCCCGTTTCCAACTCGTGATGGCGCACAACCCCTGTCCCTGCGGTTATGCAAGCGGACACGGCACCCGCTGCACCTGCACGCCCATGGCCAGACGGCGATACACCTCGAGAATCTCCGGTCCGATCCTCGATCGAATCGACATTCGATGCGAACTTCCACCGGTTCAACCCGGAGCTGTGACAGGTGCGACGGCGGGTGAACCGAGTGTGAGAATCGCTGAGCGGGTTCGGGATGCCCGAGCGCGCCAGGCCGCTCGCCTGCGCTCCTATCCGTATTCATTAAATGCTCAGGTGCCCGGGCCGGTGCTGCGCCGAGACTTCCCGCTCGATTCCCGAGCCATCAATCTTTTAGAACGGGCACTGGCAGAATGCCGTCTAACAATGCGGGGATACGCGCGCGTGCTGCGCCTGGCATGGACCCTAGCCGATCTGGATGGGGCAGCGTATCCCTCGCTGGATCATGTGGGTCTCGCCCTAACCTTGCGAGGAACTGATCGGCGATGACCACGACCACCGATCAGACGGACCTCAGACACGCCGCGGTGAGCTGGTCACTCATCGCAGAACCGCACGACGCGCTCGCCCATCTTGTGTGCTCACGGGTAGGGCCGGTCGGTGCCTTGACGATACTGCGCACCGGCACTCCCACACAGCTGCACGACGCTATCTGCGATGCGATGACCTCCGACAGTTTATCTTCTCCGTCGTCACCGGCCTCGAAAGCGCGGCTGCTCACAGCCTGGAAACGCTGGAGCCAGCGAGACCGTACTACCAATCTCGATGCCGCGTTTGCAGAACACACCCGGCTCGGCGGACGAGTTCTGGTCCCCGGTGACGAAGAGTGGCCACATGAAGCGTTTTCTGTTCTTGCAGAAAGCGCCCCGCACTGTTTATGGGTGCGAGGACGAGGACACCTACGCCGGTCCGTAGGAACATCGTTAGCGATGGTTGGTGCCCGGGCTTCGAGCCCGTACGGAGAAGACGTTGCATCCTCGTTTGCCGCGGCCCTCGTGCGCCGTGGGGTGTGCATCATTTCCGGAGGGGCTTACGGGATAGACGGCGCAGCGCACAGGTCAGCGCTTGCCGCTGAGCGCGCTGCATCGTCGCGTGATGCGGCGTTAGATCGCGCGGCCTCGATATGCGGGCCGGCTGGCGGTGATGGCTACCAGGTCGGGGATAACAGTCAGGTTAGGGATAGCCAGCTGGGGGATGGCAATCAGTCCGCGATGGGTGCGGCCTATGGCAGTTATTTGGCAACTCAGTCAGGTTCAACGGTTGCGGTGCTCGCAGGAGGTCTTGACCGGCTCTACCCCCGCGGACATCATGAGCTGCTACACCGGATTATCGACACCTCGGTGATCATTTCGGAGGCTCCGCCGGGAACAACGCCGACCCGGTGGCGGTTTCTCGCTCGCAACCGGCTGATTTCGGCGCTTGGGTGCGGGACGGTGGTGGTAGAGGCCGGTATGCGTTCGGGTGCCCTTGCGACGGCGCGGCGTGCTCTGGATCAGGGGCGGCCTGTTGGGGTTGTTCCTGGTCCGATCACCAGTGCATCATCCGCAGGATGTCATGATCTTGTGCGGACCTATCCGAACGTGTTGCTAGTGACCTCGGCAGAGGAATGTTTGGCAATGCTTCCGGGTGGGATGGGTTGGGGTGTGCCCCAGGGGACGTGTGAGGACGGAAAAAGCGGTGGTACGGATGGTTTGAGTGGGGTAGATCGCCAGGTGCTCGATGCGCTTCCTCCGTGTGGGTATCTTTCACGGCAGGGTCTTGTGCGGGAAACTGGGTTTACGACTGGTGAGGTGGATGCGTCTTTGGCTCGATTAGAGCTGTTGGGGTATGTGCGGTCTACACCGTCGGGGGCGTGGGTCCGTGCTCGTCGTGGATAGGGGGCTAGGTGATGGCGGGATGGGCATCTAGTGGGTAGCGTTGGATTCTGTGGGTAGCGTTGGATTTTGTGAGTAGCGTTGGGTCTTGTTTGATGCGGTTGGTGCTGGGTCCCGCTTGAGATCGTCCGGTAGCGGAGGATCGTTACTGCTGGTGCTATCGGTGAGGGAGGGTGCGCGTGGCAATTGTCGATGAGGGATCCTTAGGTACTGCCGAATCTGCCGGATTATCCTTGCGCGGGGATTCGAGTGGTTCCGAAGACGACGCGGTGCTCACCGCCTATACCCGCCACCTAGAGCTGGAGCGTGGTCGCTCTCCACACACAGTCCGCGCCTATCGTCGGGAAGCGGCGAGTTTGCTAAACCATCTGAAAACTGAGGAACACCTCGCGCTCACCGATCTTGATCTCATCGGCTTGCGCTCGTGGCTCGCGACTCGGGCTGAGACCGGCGCTAGTGCGTCAACCCTTGCTCGATCAGCCGCGTCCATCCGAACGTTCACCCGATATCTTGCGCGAGCCGGCTACATTCCAACCGATGTCGGAGCGCGATTACGAGTTCCTCGGCGAGGGACCCATCTGCCGAGTGTTCTCAGCGTGCGACAAGCAACGGCTCTGATCGACGCGACCAATCGGTCAGCTCAGGGCCAGCCGGGCTCACCACAAGGCGGGCTGCGGCGTCATATGGCACAAGATGGCGAACAAGGTGCAAAGCGTGTATCGGGAGTTTTGGAAGCTGGGGCCGTAGAACCATCCGCATCCACGTCACCGCGGACGGCCGCTACGGCGCTGCGTGATCGCGCGATTATCGAGCTTCTGTACTCGTCTGCTTTACGCGTCGGGGAGCTATGCGCTTTGGACCTGGGATCGGTTGATGCCGCGCAAGCCACTGTGCGGGTGATGGGTAAAGGCTCCAAAGAACGCGTGGTTCCGGTGGGCAACCCAGCGTTGCGAGCTATGCGGGACTATGTGGCACAAGGGCGGCCTGTTCTAGCCCATGCCCGTTCAGGGTTGGCGCTTTTCCTCGGGGTGCGCGGTGGTCGCATTGGTGACCGGGCTGTTCGCACTCTGATAGATAAGGCGTCGTTGAACATGCCGGGCGTTCAGGGGGATGGTTCGGGGCGCACCACTCATATCACGCCCCATACGCTGCGCCATAGCGCGGCAACTCATATGGTGGAAGGCGGAGCAGACCTGCGAAGTGTGCAGGAAATGCTCGGCCATTCCTCACTGGGAACCACCCAGATCTACACCCATGTATCGGCGTCGCGGCTCCGCCAAACCTTGGAGCAGGCGCACCCGAGGGCGTAAATGGCACCGCCTACCTCGCGACCGAGTTGAAGACATTCCGCCCCGCATCTGTGACGGTCTGCGGGCCTTGGCGCTCCCGCCTGGGTCGGGATGGGCAGGCCATCGACGTTCACGACGACGGCCTGGTTCTGGTGACGGGCGCTGAGTCGAGTTCTGGTGGCCTGCCAGTGGGCATGTTCGTCTACGACCTCACCGCCGGCACCTACACCCCGCTTCCGGTCTCTGAGGTGGCAAACCTGCTGCAAATCTCGAAACCTGCGTCTACGGGCGAATCAGGGAAGGCGAGCTGCCACCGATAGAGCTGGGGATCAACATCCGCTCAAAACTCCGAATACGCTGCAGTGATCTAGCCACTTTTAGCGATGCCAGGATGCAAAATCCATGAGGACGACTCGGGCCAATCGTTCTGGTCCTTCCATCGTATAACCGGATTTATCCGCCAGGTACTATCGCGGTATGACTATAGGGGAAGTTGCCGCGAATGCGCGCACCTCTGAATCCGTTTCCGCGTCCGTTATCGGGCTTGACGTGCTGCGCGGCTTGGCCGCGATCCTTGTCGTCCTTGGACACTCGCGGAGCATGCTTGCTGATGCGCTAGGCACCAGCCTGACAGGTGCGGCATGGCAGAAGGTGATCCTCCTACCAACGTCCTTCGCGCAGGAGTCCGTGGCTGTTTTCTTCGTGCTCAGCGGCTACCTTGTAGGCGGGCAGGTTTTGCGCGAAGTGGCCGCAGGCCGTTTCTCGTGGCGCGTATATCTGGCCAAGCGTCTTTCACGGCTATGGACAGTGCTTATCCCTGGCCTGGTCCTTACGCTGGCTATCGGAATCCTTGGTGGCGCTATGGGTGGCGTCTGGCCGAAGCTTGATAGGTACGGCGGCGGGCTGGGCATTTATCCTGCCGTGTGCAACGCTGCGTTCCTTCAAGAGCCCCGCTGCGGAACGTATGGATCCAATGATTCCCTGTGGTCCCTTGCATTCGAGTTCTGGTTTTACATGATCTTCGCAGCGGCGACGGTCTTCATCGTGGCCCTGACCCGTAGGGTATGGGCAAGGGCCGCTGTTGGCGGAGTGATTGCCGTTGGGTGCCTCGCCCTGTTTGGCCATAGCTTGCTCCTGCTGATTCCGAGCTGGCTGTTTGGGGTGGTTCTCGCATCGGTTCATGCGCGGTGGAAGGCGGCGGGCTTTCCCGCGTGGGCGACAGTGCGTGGCAGGGGCTGGACGGCCCTTTTAGTTGCACTCCTCGCGGTAGGCATGCTGGCTTCCAACGTCGTCAATCCTTCGCGTGAAGTCAGGTTTGTGCTGCTGGGCCTGTGCGCAGCGCCCCTAGTGCTGTATCTGGCGCTCAGTGCGGGAGCGGTGCGGAACCGCTGTGCCCTGGCCGTGGCCCGCTCAGGTAAAGTCTCGTTCTCCGTCTACGTTTACCATCTTCCCATTGTGAAGTTGCTGGTTACCGGGTTGGTCGCTGCGTGGCATCCTCCGCTTCCCGCTGCCGTCGTACTGGTGTACGTAGTGGCTGCAGTCGCCTACGTTTTGTGCCTACCGCTGTGGGCAGTCTCGGAGCGCAACACACATCACGTTCGCGTTGCGCTCCGCAGGCTGCTTAGGGCTTAGCCCACGACTACAGCGCGGGCTGTCTCGTACGACGTGGACGTGCTGTTGTCGTACCAGAAGCGCACGCTGGTCTGCTTGCTGGCTGTCGTGTCAGTAGCGGCAGCCCTACCGGTAAAGGCGCAGTTAGCCGGCCAAGCATAGGTCCGCCCCTGTAGAGTCCTGAATTCACGTAATTGTGAGTTCCTGGTGCAGCGTCGGGTTGCTGATTGTGGATGATGTGGCAGTGGCAGTGGCAGTGGCAGTGGCAGTGGCAGTGAGCGTGATGACCGCGCTGTTGCGCTTCGCTGCATCGACTGAAACGGCGCCGGCGCTCCAAGTGTCGGACTTCATCTGAATCGCTAAATATTGATTGGGTGTGAAAATGAGAACGAAAACTCCGTCAACAGGTAAACGAACCTGGCCCCCAATGCTAGGGGACTGGTTTGTTTTGGTTCCGCGTTTCTTCCTGCTGCAATTGCGATTCCGGGTATCTTTAATCTATATTTTGATAGTTTCGGTCTTAAACCGTGGCATTGTGAAGTGATTTCTGCTGAACCGAGAACTGTTAGGTCGGTGGGTAGGGGCAAGTTAGTACGGCTGGCATCATAATTCACGCTACATACTGTGGCCGCATCACATATTCTAAAGGGATAAACTATTGACAATAGCGAAGAAGTGGCCTAGTCTTTTGGGTTGGGGAAAATTTATATTTTTGAAGTCAGATAAATTTCGCGTCTTTTTATGAAGCACGTTATACCTTATGGGATCCCGTCGGCGCGGTCATATCGGTTAGTTGAGTAGATATCCTGCGGGCTCTGTGCAGTGTGCTCAATTTTTATGGGATTCCCAAAGTTTAAAATGTATTTGTTGCAAAATATATGTGACCAAATTTATAGCTTCTTAATAAGTTTCTATCATGTAATGGGCGCAAATGGATGCCGTTAGACCATAGACGAAAATGAGAGGGTTGAAATCTTTGATTTCATTGCGGTGCGCAAGTCGTCCAATTGGCCTACATGTCGTTCGCAAATGGTAATTATCTGCCAAGAGAAATCATTTAGAAAATGGTTTATTTTGGTTTGCATACCGCCAGGGCGAATTTTGTAGTAACTTTACCTAAATATCCTGTCGTCAGAATTAATGATACTTTAGTCTGAGTGCTAGGTGCTCATTCAGGGTGCGGTGGCCAGAGTTTTATGAAGTGGCGAACTTTTTGGTTTCTAGCGAGGCCCTATTGTTGATGCCGGGTATAGGCATTAGATGTGAGGTTCATTGTAAATATGAAAGCGGGTAAGCATAGGAAGGATGTCCCGTCGCGGAGAAAGGTGGTGGGGGAGTGGTTGGCTTGTGGCACGGCATTTTTAATTGCGGTTGCTGCGGCACTGGGTATTGCTAGCCCATATTTGGATACTTTGGGTATTGAACGGTGGAGATGCGAAGTTTTATCTGCGGAAGCTACTGTCAATCGAGCAGTTGGAAATAGGGGCCAAGTTTCAACCACTGGGGTGCTGATCCACACCAAAAACTGCGGCGATATTTCCTTAACAAATGGTGTTAACTATAAAAATAGCGAAGAGGTAGCTGCATCATTTGTCCCTGGACGAATCTACGTGTTTGAGGTGGGTTGGTTTTCGCGGGTAATTATGATGAATGTATTCCCGGATGGTATTCCTGCGGCTCAATCCTACCGTTTGGTTAAATGATTTTCGGGCATTGGCGTCGATGTTGCATAGGTCTTTTTTAATGTCCATAGCCAGTTTGTGCTAAAAGTCTTTATTGATGCTGATATTAGTTTGGATTGCTGCGGCGACGAGGTTTGATATTGGCCAAAAATAATGGCGTGTACAACTTTCTTTAAGTGTTAATTAGAGTGTGGAGATAACTATGATCGGATCTGCCTCCACCGAGAGGAGTGAAAAGCAACCGGACGTGTTGTCTGATTGGCTCATATCTGGGCTGTCATTTATTCTGGTCGGTCTTGTTATGTTCATGTTTTGGCCAGATATTTAGACACTCTGGTAATTGAGTAGTGGCGCTGTGTCGTTATATCCGCACAGCCGAAAACGAATCGTGCGACGGGTCTGAGAAGCCAGACCTCGACAGGTGGGGTGTTGATCCATACCGCAAATTGTGTTGTGATTGTCTACTTTAAAGGCGTCAATTTTGACAATGATGAGGAGATTGCGAGGTTGTTCATATCGGGTAAGGATTATATTTTTTAGGTTGGCTGGTTCTCCCGGGTCATCATGAAAAAATTGATTACCTACGGCATCCCCTCGGTTGAGTCTTATCGCCTAGTTACGTAATATTTGATTCTGCCTGCAGAAACCAATGAATTGACCCGTATAATCAATCGAGCATCTCGGCAATAACATATCTGCCCGTCACCACTCCTTTTCGCGTGATCTTGACGGTCGGGGATGTTGAGCTGGCGTTATTGGTTGGCACGCTCTCAGGTTGGTTCAATGGGCGGTCCGCTAACCGGTCACTCCAATGAGGGAGGTTGTACCCGTAGCCGAAGCCCAGATTAAATAAGTCTTGGGAGCTGTCGTACCCACGGTCTATACCTCCAGGAGGAACGGGAATAGGGGCGTGCCCTTCTAGAGGTAAGAGCACGCTGGGTTGTAATGCCGCAAGAAGCGTAAGTGGGTCGATGTAGGTCTTCTCCCCAATGCGCGCACCGAGGTGCAGACACCATCCGTCCGGGCAGCGGGCGGGTCCAGCTTCTGGTCCGAGGGTGCCGATCTGCTCGCCCGCGGACACGACTTGACCTGGAATTACCGAGGCCGACACAGGTTCATATGTCGAGATCAGACCGTCGCGGTGCATGATGCTGATGACCCGTCGACCTGCTACTTGACCGGCAAAGCGCACAGTGCCATTTTCCACCGCTTTCACGGCGAGACCGTGACCTTCAATATCCACACCACGATGTCCAGCAGCATAAACATGGTCTGGTGCGTCGAACCTGCGGATAATGCGTCGGGGAGGGTCCACGGGCCAATGCCATCGAGGCTTGGCGTAACGGGAGGCGCGTCCAAAGGGAAAAGCCACAGCAGGGGAGCTTCTATCAAATGGTTTGCGATCTGCAGGAGTGGCTCTAGCCAAGGCTGCGGGGCGGGCGGATAGAGAAGAGCTACCGGCGAAGGCCACGTCCCTATAAGGCAGGCCGTTGTGCCAAGTGGAAGGGTTCACATGCGGATAAAAACTCTCCACCGAGGTCAGCCCATCATCCGTGCTTCGCTTAAACCCCTCGGCACTCCTATAGCTGCCGGATAAGCGATCAATGCCGTTGAGTCCCTGACTCATGGCGCCGAGTACATGGTCCATGTCGTCGCTTGCGTTAATCCGGCCGCCGGACGCGTGATCGGTAGGCCCTAGTATCACCACGCCGATGATGACAAGGAACAGCGCAATATATCGACCTAAATGAGAAGAACGCCGACTTGTGTGAGGGATGCATCGACCTGTGCGGGGTTCATCCCGAGGTGCAGTTGGCATGGAAGCCGCAGCGTATAGACGCGAGATAGAGGGCATATGGTGTCGCATCAGCTCATGCTCATCTGACGCTGGACAGCGCGCCAGGGGATACCTCGTGCTGGTGATAACTCTGCCGACGCGGTTGTGGTGATAACGTCCCCGACCGACGGTTGGACTACCCTTCCGGCCAGGTATCGGTTTAGCTGGCTGCCGGACTATCGGAGAGATACCTGCCATACTCCGGCACACCTCGTCCGGTCGGATACCGCGCATGCCCCTACATGTACATGCCCCTACAGTGCAGCAGGCAATGTATACAGCACGGCAGGCAATGGCCCGGCCCCGTCCCCCACCATCGACCAGGACACATTTCCCACACCAGCGCGCTATAGCCCTCGCAGGTATCCCTGAGATCAGGTAGGGTAGCCGTGCATCCGGAAGTGTCCGGATGACTTCGCGCGCCCACGCAGGGCGTCGTTCCTTCGGTCCTATGCGATCTGACGCTAGCAGGCTGTCATGCTTGCGCCTGGCGCCCGAGTATCGCTGGGCGGAACGACAACCGGGCGCCAGGCTTTGGGTCAACCGGCCCGAAGAACGAACCGATATATCGGTCCGGCCATGACTGAGGCGGCCTTGCGAGGCGGTTTCACGAGCTTGGACCACAGAAAGAGGACTCATCATGGCAGTCGTCACGATGCGCCAGCTCCTTGAGAGCGGCGTGCACTTCGGACACCAGACCCGTCGCTGGAACCCGAAGATGAAGCGTTTCATTTTCACTGAGCGCAATGGCATTTACATCATCGACCTCATGCAGTCGTTGACCTACATTGACCAGGCCTACGACTTCGTGAAGCAGACCGTTGCTCACGGTGGCACCATCCTGTTCGTTGGCACCAAGAAGCAGGCTCAGGAGTCCATTCAGGAGCAGGCCACCCGCGTGGGTATGCCGTACGTCAACCAGCGCTGGCTCGGTGGCATGCTCACCAACCTGCAGACCGTCTCCTCGCGCGTGAACCGCCTCAAGGAGCTCGAGCAGATCGACTTCGAGGATGTCGCCTCCTCCGGGCGCACCAAGAAAGAACTGCTGATGATGCGCCGCGAGAAGGAGAAGCTGGAGAAGACCCTCGGCGGCATCCGCGACATGTCCCGTACCCCCAGCGCTGTCTGGATCGTGGACACCAAGAAGGAGCACCTGGCGGTTGACGAAGCGAAGAAGCTGGGTATCCCGGTGGTCGCCATTCTCGACACCAACTGCGACCCAGACGAAGTGTCCTACCCGATTCCGGGCAACGACGACGCCATTCGCTCCGTGACCCTGCTGACCCGGGTTATCGCCGACGCGGTTGCCGCGGGCCTTAAGGCTCGGTACGAGAACAAGCCCGCTGGTGAGAAGAACGTGTCAGCGGTTGATGCGGAACCGCTCGCCGAGTGGGAGCAGGAGCTCTTGAAGCAGTCCGAGGTGCAGCAGGCTGAGGCGGAAACCTCCAAGGACTCTGCCGACAAGGCTGAGGCCGCTGCTGAGAACACCGAGACCCCTGCCGAGAAGGCCACGGAAGCCGCTGATGAGCAGCCGGCTGTCGAGGAGTCCGCGGCGCAGACCACCGAGCAGAACTGACGCTCCTAACAGCTCCTTATTCGGATGGCATCCGTAGCCGGATGGCATCTGTTGAGTGGAAGAGAGATCATGGCGAATTACACCGCAGCAGACATTAAGGAAATCCGCGAGAAGACTGGCGCGGGCATGCTCGACGTCAAGAAGGCGCTCGACGAGGCCGCTGGCGACAAGGAGAAGGCTGTTGAGCTGATCCGCGTCAAGGGTCTGAAAGGCATCGCCAAGCGCGAAGGCCGTAGCGCCTCCGAAGGCCTGATCGCGGCCGATATCCGTGAAGGCGAGGACGGCCAGGTCGGAACCCTGGTGGAAATCAACTGCGAAACCGACTTCGTGGCCAAGAACGACAAGTTCGTGGCACTCGGAGACGAAGCCGTGGCCGCCGCGGTTGAGTCCGGGGCAAACGAACCGGCTGACCTGTCGCAGACCCCGTTTGGTGAAGCTCTGACCACCGCCGGCGCCACCATGGGTGAGAAGATCGTGGTGCGCCGCATCGGACGCGTCAGCGGCGAGCATGTCGAGAACTACATGCACCGCACCAACAAGGACCTGCCCCCGCAGGTCGGCGTTCTGGTCGCAACCGACAAGGCTGCAGCAGACGTAGCCCGCGATATTGCCATGCACATCGCGGCATACTCCCCGCTGTACCTGTCGCGCGAAGACGTCCCGGCGGAGACCGTTGAGAACGAGCGTCGCATCGCTGAAGAGACCGCGAAGAACGAGGGCAAGCCCGAGCAGGCGCTGCCCCGCATCGTCGAGGGTCGTCTGAACGGATTCTTCAAGGAGAACTGCCTGCTGGATCAGGCATTCGCGAAGGACCCGAAGCAGAGCGTCGGCAAGATCGTGGAGGCAACCGGCGGCAAGGTGACCGGCTTTGTTCGGTTCCGCGTCGGCAACTGACACCTATCCGGAATCTATGTAGCGGATTTCACGACGGCGAAACGGTCGATCAACGATCGGCCTCGTTTATCCAGATATGCGTGAAAGTGGGGTAAGCCTCACTCCGGTGTGAAGACCCCGTTCCCCCTGAGGGAGCGGGGTCTTCGCTGTATTATCGCTGGTGACTCGGCCACGTCTAGGTGTCCTCGTCCTACCCTCACGTCGGTCCCGCTTCGCTGCGAGCTGTGCGGGGAGGGATGCTGCACCGGGCTCCAGGAAAGGAAGACTATGACCACCTCATCCCTCACCTCCCAGATCCCGGTTCTCACAAAAAATAAGGATTCGCGGCGGGTTCTGTTAAAGCTGTCCGGTGAAGCATTCGGCGGGGGACAGGTGGGGGTTGATCCCGATGTCGTGTCCCGAATCGCAGGGGAAATTGCCGAAGGCGTAGCTGAAGGTATCGAATGCGCCATCGTGGTGGGTGGCGGAAACTTCTTCCGCGGCGCTGAACTATCGGCCCGCGGCATGGATCGGCGTCGAGCCGACTACATGGGGATGCTCGGCACAGTCATGAACTGCCTCGCGCTGCAGGATTTCCTGGAGCAAAAAGGCGTCACCACCCGAGTGCAGACGGCGATCACCATGGGGCAGGTCGCAGAACCCTATCTGCCGCTGAGGGCAGTACGCCACCTCGAAAAGGGTCGCGTTGTGGTCTTCGGGGCGGGGGCCGGGATGCCTTACTTCTCCACCGACACGGTGGCGGTGCAGCGAGCCCTGGAAATTGGATGCCATGAAGTTTTGATGGCGAAGAACGGGGTCAACGGGGTCTACACCGACGATCCGCGAACCAACCCGCAGGCCCGCAAACTTGACCACGTCACCTACACCCAGGCCCTCACAGAAGGTCTCAAAGTGGTTGACGCCACGGCCTTTAGTCTGTGCATGGATAATTCACAGCCCATGCTGGTGTTCGGCTTAGACACCCCCGGTAACATTACGCGGGCTATGCGCGGCGAACGCATCGGAACCATGGTGATGGGAGGCTGATGACCCGCCATCACACCGGTCGCGATCCGGTATAGACCAGGCCAGTTGGCCCCTCAGGACAATCTGCAGGGAACCAACGGCAACCCCGAATGGGAAAACTCGCGCTGTCGGGGGAGAATAGCCACGGACGAGGCACACAACTGGGCGCGTCCCGGAAAGGCGAGGGGCGCACAGGGCGGCCCCACTGAACGAGGAGATGCGATGATCGACGAGATCCTGCTGGAAGCCGAAGAAAAAATGGGCAAGTCTGTCGAGGTCACGAAGGAGGAGTTCTCGGCGATCCGTACGGGACGAGCCAACGCGGCCATGTTTCAGGGCATCACCGTGGACTACTACGGTGCACCCACCCCGCTGAACCAGTTGGCTTCCCTGCAGATACCAGAGGCCCGTACCGTCGTGGTGACCCCATACGACAAATCTGCAATGTCTGTCATCGAGACCGCTCTGCGCGAATCGGACTTGGGCGTTAACCCCACCAACAATGGCGATACTTTGCGCATTGTTCTGCCGGTGCTCACCGAGGAACGCCGTAAGGAATACGTGAAGCTTGCCAAGTCGAAGGCGGAGGATGGACGCGTAGCGATCCGCGGATCTCGTGGGCACGCGAAGAAAGCCATCGAGCGTCTGGTCAAGGACGGCGAGATCGGTGAGGATGAAGGCGCACGCGCCGAAAAGGAACTTGAGGCTCTGACCAAGAAGTATGTCGAGCAGGTCGAGGTAGCGTTCTCCGCCAAGGAAACTGAGCTCGCCACTGTCTGATTCCGCGAGCTAAATCGTTGTGAGATCTGAACCTGGCCGGCGCCGTTCTCGCAGGGGACCCGAAGAATCGGCTACGAAGCCGATGCCGGTGGTTACTGCTGAGGACAGCGTGCCGCCTCCCGAGACGGGAAGCGCCCCGCCTGCCACTGCCGACCGTGCGTGGCCCGAGGAGTCGGCCCCTATGCCGCCTCCGCCTGCGGTGACGCCGCCGGAACGTGTGCGTCGCAAAGTGAGCGCGGGGCGAGACTTACCGGCAGCCATCGGGGTCGGCGTGGCGCTCGGCGCTGCCCTGCTGATCGGTCTGTTCTGGTGGCCGCCACTGTTCTACATCTTGGTGGTTCTCGCCCTGGGACTCGGCGTGCTCGAGGTAACCGGAGCGCTCTCCAGCCGGGGACTGCGGGTTCCGCTTACCCCTGTGCTGGTCGGAAGTCTCGGCATTGCCGTATCCACCCTGGTGTGGCGCGCCCCCGGACTCGTGATCGCTATGGCGGTAGCGGTGGCAGTGGTGATGATTTGGCGCGTGGTGGAAACCACGGGTCTAGCAGCGGTTCGGGATGTGGTGGCCGGGATCTTTACCCTCGCCTGGGTCCCGTTTCTCGGAAGCTTCATTCTCTTGCTCTTCGCCCAGGACGACGGCGCAATGCGGGTGTTGCTCGCGATTGCGGTCCCCGCGGCGAACGACACCGGCGGCTACATCGCGGGAGTGTTAGCGGGAAGGCACCCCATGGTGCCCACCATCAGCCCGAAAAAGAGCTGGGAAGGTTTCGTCGGTTCGCTGATCTGCGGAACCACCACAGCCGCGGTGATCGTCACTGAAGGGCTAGGCGGGCCTTGGTGGGCGGGTCTAATCATCGGCCCCGTGATGGTGGTCATCGCGACAGTCGGCGATCTGTGCGAGTCTCTTCTTAAACGCGACCTCGGCCTGAAAGACATGGGGAGTCTGCTCCCGGGCCACGGTGGTGTTCTCGACCGGATCGATTCCATGCTTCTCAGCGCCCCCACCGCCTTTCTCCTGCTCGGAGTGCTTCTCATATGACCACACCCTCCCGTTTCTCTGCGCCCGCCGACGGCCCTTGCGTACCTGCCGACGGTCCGGGTACGCCGACCGGCGGCACCTCTGCCTCTGTCAACGGCACCTCTACCACCGTCGACGGTACTTTTCCGGCAGACAGTACCTCTGCTCCCGGTAATGCTCCTACTGAATCTGCCGCACCCACGACGGACCCCGTGAAGCCGTCTGCTGAACGCGAGGCAGCCCCGTCGAGGTCACGGGATCTATCGCGCGAAGTCATTCCGGGCCAGCCTGTGGCTCTCGCAGCTGGGCAACTGCAATTGCGGCCAGCCCGCCGCGGTAAACCGCCCGCTCATCTTGCCGACCTCACCCTCGCCGAGCGACAAGAAGCCGTGGTTAAACTCGGGTTGCCGCGTTTTCGGGCCGCGCAGCTTTCCGCGCATTACTTCACTCACCACACGGTGGATCCGCAGGAGATGACCGACCTGCCGAAAAATGCGCGCGAACGCTTAGTCGAGCATTTCTTCCCGAGGTTACTCACCGCCGTCACCACTCAGCTGGCTGATCGCGGCCAGACCGTAAAAACCCTGTGGCGCCTGTTCGACGGGTCCCTGGTCGAATCGGTTCTCATGCGGTACCCCGGACGGGTTACCCTATGCATCTCCTCCCAGGCCGGATGCGGGATGAACTGCCCGTTCTGTGCTACGGGTCAGCAAGGGTTGACCCGCAACATGTCTGTCGCCGAAATTCTGGATCAGGTGCGGGAAGCTAACCGTATGCTGGCCCGCGGTGAGGTTGCCGGCGGACCGGGGAGGGTTACCAATATCGTCTTCATGGGGATGGGTGAACCGTTGGCGAACTATCGCGCTGTCGCCACCGCCTGCCGCCGATTGAACGCGGAATCCCCCGAGGGATTCGGAATGTCGGCGCGGCACCTGACAGTCTCCACCGTGGGCCTGGAACCAGCCATTCGCAAGCTGATTGCCGAGCAGATACCGGTGACGCTCGCCGTGTCTCTCCACGCCCCCGACGATGACTTGCGTAACGAATTAGTTCCGATTAATACGCGCTACAGCGTTGGGGCAGTGGTCAGTGCCGCACACGACTACTTTCTCGCAACCGGACGCCGCGTGAGCATCGAATATGCGCTGATCAGGGATATTAATGACCAGGCGTGGAGGGCAGACCTGCTCGGAAAGATCCTGGTGGACAAGGGAGGAACCGGCTGGGTTCACGTCAATCCCATTCCGCTAAACCCCGTTCCCGGTTCAAAATGGACCGCATCAGACCCAGATGTTGAGCACGAGTTCGTAGAGACCTTGCGTTCCCACGGGATCCGCACCACCGTGCGCGATACCAGAGGCAGCGATATCGACGGCGCCTGCGGTCAGCTGGCCGCGAAAGTGGAAGAGGACCCCGATCACCGTGCCGACCGGGAAGCGCGAGTTGAGCGGATCGAAAAGATCGTGGCGGGTTAGAATCGGCCCGACTAAAGGCCCCATGGAGGACAGACGATGAGCACTGCGTTCGAGCTAGTGTCCAGGTTCAGGATCGGCTACGACGTCGCCGAAGTCGACGCATTTCTCAGCCGAGCCCGGGCCGCATATGAGGGCGTGGACGGAACCGACGACTTCGATCCCGCCTCGATCATCACCACCACATTTGCCACCCAGCGTGGCGGCTACGACATGTCCATCGTGGACGAAGCACTGGATCGGCTCGCGGATGCTTTCGCCTTAAAGCAACGTGATCAGGCAATTGCCGTCGGCGGTGAAGAAGCGTGGGTGAGGGAATTGACACTGCGCGCCGAAAAACTCACCGAACGTCTCCGTCGACCTGCGGGACAGCGGTTTGCCCCGGCCCGGGAAGGCAGGCGTGCCTATGACCGCACCGACGTCGATACGCTGTGCGACCAACTCGCTGAATACTTCGGTGCGGGACTGGCCATGAGCGTTGACGATGTGCGCCGGGCAGCATTTCGTCGCCGTAAAGGCCCAGACGGATATGACGAAGCCGTGGTTGACGTCTACCTAGACCATGTTGCCGATGTGATGGCGTCGGTGCCGTGAGGATGACCAGGGGGAATACAGAAACTATGCGGTCGCTGGTGGTGCTCGGATCCACCGGGTCCATCGGCACCCAGACCCTCGATGTCATCTCTCGGTATCCGGGGCTAGCCCGGGTTCGTGGGCTGGCCGCAAGCGGGTCACGGCCCGAGTTATTAGCGCAGCAAGCTGCCCAGTTCGCCGTGGAACGAGTTGCAATCAGCTCTGAGCAGGCAGCGGATGCGGTGCACGAGGCGTTAGTGCGGCACTCACGTGACCTAGGGGTGCGCCCGGCCCGTGTAGAGGTCGGCCTCGATGCGGTCGAGAATCTCGCTGGATCGCTGACGGGGACAGCGGACGGTCACGGCGATGTGGTGCTGAACGCTATGACTGGCTCGGTGGGGTTGCGTCCAACGCTTGCGGCCCTCGCCAGTGGGGCAAGGCTTGCCCTTGCCAACAAAGAATCTTTGATTTCCGGGGGCGCCCTAGTCACGGCCGCAGCAGGCGACGGACAGCTATTACCCGTGGACTCCGAGCACACCGCGATCGCCCAATGTGTGGCAGGAGTGCCAAGAGATTCCATCGGACGCTTGGTCATCACGGCATCCGGTGGCCCGTTCCGGGGGCGTACCCGCGAGGAGCTGACCGAGGTAACTCCCGCTGAAGCTTTGGCTCACCCGACCTGGGCGATGGGCCGAACCATCACAACCAATTCGGCAACGTTGATCAACAAAGCGCTTGAGGTGATCGAGGCGTGCTGGCTTTTCGGCATGCCGGAAGATCGCGTCAGCGTGGTGGTTCATCCGCAATCCATCGTCCATTCCATGGTTGAACTCGTGGATGGAGCCACGATTGCGCTCGCCAGTCCGCCGGACATGCGTCACGCTATCGGCTGGGCACTCGGCTATCCCGATCATCTGCCGGGGCTTGCTCGGCCCTGCGATTGGACCCAGGCTGCAACCTGGACGTTTGAACCACTGGACGAGGGCACATTCCGAGCGGTTGCCCTCGCGCGTCAGGCGCATCGGCAGGCAGGGGTGCGTATGGCCGTGCTCAACGCCGTCAACGAGGAAGCCGTCGATGCCTTCCACAATGTGCAGCTCAGCTTCCTTGGAATCTGCGATCTGGTGGAAGCAGTTCTTATGCGACCCGATATTCCTGAACCTGCGCAGCCGCTGACCGTAAATACTGTGCTCGCCGCGGAAGAGTGGGCCCGGGCAACCGCAAGGACGGCCATTGCCACGGCGGTGGCAACCGGATCAGACCCGGTCGCGCTCGCGCGGACACTGCATATGTCCACAGGTTACGGACTGGACCAGATACAGGGGAGGCGCAGCTAGCGGTATGAGCGGAACGACGCTGTTGTATATCGCGGGCATTGTCATCCTTGCGCTGGGCCTTGGACTATCGATTGCTTTGCACGAGATTGGCCATCTGGTTCCCGCAAAACGGTTCGGAGTGCGCGTCACCCAATACATGATCGGGTTCGGGCCAACCATATGGTCGCGCCGACGCGGAGAAACTGAATACGGAGTGAAGGCGATCCCGCTCGGCGGATACATTCGCATGATCGGCATGTATCCGCCGCATAAGGGTGATCCACCAGATACGATCCGCGAGGACTCCACCGGGTTTTTCCGGCAGATGTCTGAGGACGCGAAGGCTTTTGAGTCTGAGCAGTATGGCCCGGAAGATCAGCACCGCACCTTCGTGGCGTTACCGGTGTGGAAAAAGCTCATGGTGATGCTCGGCGGACCATGCATGAATCTGCTGCTCTCGATTATTTTCTTCACGGTGGTCGTGAGCGGGCTAGGGCTACCAGCGCTCACGACAAAGGTGTCATCGGTCTCCCGGTGCGTGGTGGCAGCGGACGCCCCTGCGGGCACTAATTGCGAGGGGAAACCGGCTGCTCCGGCATTCGCGGCGGGGGTCCGTCCGGGCGATAAAATCGTTTCCCTTGCGGGTAAACCCATGTCGAGCTGGCAGGACGTGTCCACCACGGCGCGCGCTCTTCCGCCTGCTCCGGTCCCGATGGTGGTCGAGCGAGACGGCAAGGAGCTCACGTTATCGGTCACCCCGGTGGTGGATGCCCGACCCGTCATGGATTCCTCAGGGCGACCCGTGAAAGCCGCGGATGGCAAGCTATTGACGGAAAAAGTTGGTTTCCTTGGGATCGCGGGGACCCCGGAGCTGATTGCCCGTCCAATCACTGAGGTGCCCCAGGTGGTGTGGAATACGTTCACCCAAACCGGGGCCCTGGTGCTGACCTTGCCCCAACGCATGGTGGATATTGCACAGGCCGCGTTCGGCAGCGGCACCCGCGATCCGAACGGTCCGGTCGGTGTGGTTGGAGTATCGCGTCTGGCTGGGGAAGTGGTCTCCACGGAGGCTACCGGTTTTGATTTTGCTGACAAGGCGCAGGTTCTGTTGTCGATGCTGGCTTCGCTGAACATGGCGCTGTTTGTCTTCAACTTAATTCCCTTACCCCCTTTGGATGGCGGACACGTCGCGGGAGCCTTGGTGGAAGGCGCACGGCGGATGATTGCCCGCTGGCGAGGCCGGCCAGATCCGGGGCCGGTGGACATGTCGCGGTTGCTGCCGCTGACCAACGTGGTTGCGTTGATTCTGATCGGGATGTCGGTACTGCTGGTCTACGCCGACCTCGTGCGACCAGTGACGCTATCGGGCTAGTCGCTGCTGTACCCCTACATTTTCTGTATCCATGTCGGCTCGAGCGGAGCGCTTGTGTGAGGGGTCACGTTGGAGGAGCGCGCTCATCGTGAACGTCTGATGGAGATCGCGCGGACATTGCGCCGAGGTGACATGGCTGACGGCTGGGTATAGCCTCGGTGGGCGATAATGGACGGGTGAGTATCCCCATCAGTCTCGGTATCCCATCCGTTAAAGAGGCCCCGCCCGTTCTGGCACCGCGGCGCCGCTCGCGCAAGATCAAGGTGGGTTCAACCTTTGTCGGTGGTGACGCCCCGGTCAGCGTCCAGTCCATGACGACGACGCCGACGAACAACATCAACGCGACTTTGCAGCAGATCGCGGAATTGACCGCTGCCGGTTGCGATATTGTGCGCGTGGCGTGCCCTCGGCAAGAAGACGCCGATGCGTTGCCCGCCATTGCCGCAAAGTCTCAGATTCCGGTGATTGCGGATATTCACTTCCAACCCAAGTACGTTTTTGCCGCTATCGAGGCGGGCTGCGCTGCGGTGCGCGTGAACCCGGGAAATATTCGGCGCTTTGACGACCAGGTCAAAGAGATCGCTCAGGCCGCGAAGGATCACGGCACGTCCCTGCGCATCGGGGTGAATGCCGGCAGTCTCGATAAACGTCTGCTCGACAAGTACGGGAAAGTCTGCGCTGAAGCACTCGTGGAATCTGCCGTGTGGGAAGCTTCGCTCTTTGAAGAGCACGACTTCCACGACTTTAAGATTTCGGTGAAGCACAACGACCCGGTGGTTATGGTGCGCGCCTACGAAATGCTTGCGGAACGTGGGGACTGGCCGTTACACCTTGGGGTGACCGAGGCGGGTCCTGCCTTCCAGGGCACCATCAAGTCCTCAGTCGCATTTGGACATCTTCTGGCTCAGGGTATTGGCGACACCATCCGGGTCTCGCTGTCGGCTCCTCCGGTCGAAGAAGTCAAAGTGGGCAACCAGATCTTGCAGGCTTTAAACCTCAAGCCTCGCAAGCTTGATATCGTGTCCTGCCCCTCATGCGGACGCGCCCAGGTTGACGTCTACACGCTCGCGGAGAAAGTGACGGAGGGGCTCAAAGGCCTTGAGGTTCCGCTGCGAGTGGCCGTGATGGGCTGCGTTGTGAACGGTCCGGGGGAGGCACGAGAAGCTGATCTTGGGGTGGCGTCCGGTAACGGTAAAGGTCAGATCTTCGTGAAGGGTGAGGTCATTAAGACCGTCATGGAAGATCAGATTGTCGACACGCTGTTGGAAGAGGCCCACCGCATTGCCGCAGAGATGGAGCGAGAAGGAGCCGGTGGCGAGGGAGCCTCACCCCAAGTAGTGGTCCGCTGACCGGTTACCTGCTGCATAGGGAGTCATGAACGTGTTCGGGCGCAGTTACCGTGGGATGCGTCCCCTGCGCCCGACGGACGTTGACCCGGCCCTAGAGATCGCGGCCTATGACCCGGCGACCACGGTGCTGGCTGCATCGCGGCTACGCGATATGCGCCGTTCGTTAGCGCTGGGTCAGGAATTCACGGTCTGGACGGGGGCGGGGCTGATGACCTCAGCCCGGGACATCTTGGCGTACGCATCTCGGTCAGCTGCCTCACGCACATCGGGGCGCGGAATTGGTGCGTGGCTATGGCATGGGGCTAACGCCATGCCGGTCGGCGCTGATCGTGAAGCAATGGCCGCCTTCGGCGAGTGCTTGGCCGCGCGGGGACGGCACTGTAGCTCGCTGGTTGGCAACAGTTCCGATGTGCGGGAGTTATTCGGGCACCTTGAGAGTGTCTGGGATAGGCCGCGGGAGTTTCGCTGGTCCCAGCCTCTGCTAGAAGCGCTACAGCCGCCGTCTGTTCTCCCGGATCCGCGGCTTCGACCTGCGCGTCCGGAAGAAACCGATGTGGTGATGGCGGCCTCCGTGGCGATGTTTCGCGAAGAAGTCGGGAGTGATCCGACTGAGTTTGACGGAGGTCGTTCGTATCGGGCGCGGGTTCGCTCACTGATTGCTGCCCGTCGTACCTACGTGATTATGGACGGTAACCGGGTTGCGTTTAAAGCGGATGTCGGCGCGCTCATTCCCGGTCTCGCTCAGTTGCACGGGATCTGGGTGGCGCCGCGACTGCGGGGGCGCCATATTGCCAGGACCGGGGTAGCAGCGGTGATTGACTGGGTTCGCCGTGACCATGCGCGGCGGGTCACGCTGTATGTGAATGACTTCAATCTTCCTGCGCGGCGGGCGTATGACGCGGCGGGTCTGCGCCAGATTGGTGAGCTCGCCACGATCTTGTTTTAATCGCTGGCTCTCGGGCGGGCTCGGACCGGTCGTAGCGGGGCCTAATGCACGAAGCCGCACCAGACCGTGCGGGTCTGGTGCGGCTGGTGTGACTCGTTTCCCGAGATCTCAGGTCTTAATGGCCCCGGTCAAAACGCCCTTGGTGAAGTAGCGCTGGAGGAACGGGTAGATGATCAGGATCGGCAGGGTAGCCAACACGATCACAGCCATTTGAACAGCCTGGGCCGGTGGCGGGGGTCGGTCGGGGTTTTGAAGAACGTTCAGGTCGGAGTTTTGCACGACGAACTGGTTCAGCACGACCTGGATCGGCCACTTCTCCGTGTCGTTGAGGTAAATCATGGCGTTGAAGAAGACGTTCCAGTAGCCGACCGCGTAGAACAAGGCGATCACCGCGATGACCGCTTTGGACAGAGGTAGCACAATCTGGAAGAAGATGCGGAAGTGTCCTGCACCGTCGACTCGGGCGGCTTCAAATAGTTCGTTGGGAAGATTCATGAAGAAGTTGCGCATCACGATCATGTTGAACGCGCCGATCATGCCTGGCAGCACAATCGCCCAGATCGAGTTGAGTAGCCCGAGGCCTTTGACCAGCAGGTACATGGGGATCATGCCGGCCCCAAAGAGCATGGTCAGCAGCACTAGAACCAGGACGAACTTGGCTCCGGGAACCTCTCGCACCCGCGTTAAGCCGTAGGCCAGCATCGCCGTCATCAACACCGACAGGGTGGTTCCTACCAAGGTGATGAGGGCTGAACTCAGCAGGGCTCGGGTGACGACACCGCCGGCGAGCACCGACTCGTAGGCGTCCAGTGAGAATTCTGTGGGGAACAGCTGACCGGACTGAATGCTCTCGGCGGTGCCGAAGCTCATGGCGATCACGTAAATCAGCGGATATAGCATGATCACGCAGATGAAGGCGATCACCAGGCCCTTGAGGACCTGTAGAACAGGCCCGGGTTTTTCCATCCAGATTGGACGCACTGAGCGGGATCGAGAACGCCGGGTGGATTTTTTCCCTTTGACCTTCTTCTGGCTGTCAGCGGGTCTTGGCATGAGATCCGTGGTCATATCAGATCACTCCCTCTCCACCCATTCGTTTGGCGAGCCAGTTGGCTCCTAACACCAATATCGTGGCGATCACTCCCTTGAGTAAGCCGGCGGCGGTTGAGATTCCCCAGTCCCCGCCGGCTATGCCTCTGAAGTAGACGAAGGTATCCAACACTTGAGCTGCGGCTGCACCAACAGCTGGTTGCTGAAGTAGCAGCTGCTCGAAGCCCACTGAAAGCGTGTTGCCGACGGTGAGGATCAGCAGGATCGAGATCACTGGCAACATGCCGGGCAGGGTAATGCTCCACATGCGGCGCCATGCGCCTGCTCCATCAACCGCAGCTGCTTCGTATAGTTCGGTGGGGATCGCGGCGATTGCTGCGAAGAAGATGATCGTTCCCCAGCCGATGTCTTTCCAAATGATCTGGGCAGTTACCAGAATCTTGAACGTATCGGGGTTCGCCATAATGTTGACGGAATCCAGACCGATGCGTTCAAAGACCTGGGAGACCAGACCTGCGCCGCCCAAGATCTTTTGCCAGATGGAGATGACAACCACCCAGGAGATGAAGTGCGGCAGATAGACGATGGTCTGAATGGCGCGTTTGACTCGATCTGAAAGCAGCGAGTTGAGGAACAGGGCCAACAGGATCGGGGCGGGGAACGCGAAGACAATCTGCAGCGCAGAAATGATCAACGTGTTGACTAGTGCGTTGATAACTTCCGGATCGTTGAAGATTGCCACGAAGTTGTCGAAACCTACGAACCGCGACCCGGTGATGCCGAGGTATGGCGAATAATCTTGGAAGGCGACGATGTTGCCGAGCATCGGCACGTAGGCGAACACCAGGAAGAATATTAGCCCCGGGACGATGAAGAAGTACGTGCCGCGCTCGCGGTACATTCGCCTCCATAGGGAGCGCTTGCGCCGGATGAGGGGTTGTCCTGATGAGAGAGTGATCACTCCCTCTTCTTTGCGGCCAGACGTGGGTGCTTTATCCGCGGTCACCGCGGAGTAGGTGTCGCCCGATGTGTTTGAGGCGCTCATTTACCGGCCTTGTCGAGCTGTTTTTGGTACTCGTCGATAACCGCTTGCCCGCCGCTGCTGCGGTAGGTTTCGCGGAACTTCTTGATATCCGTGAGCGGACGCCGTCCCGATATCATGCCGTTGAAGAAATCCTTTTGAATCTCATCCAACCGGGTCTTGTTTTTGGTGAGCTGCTCGTTTAGGATCCTGCCGAGCTTGTCTGGTTCGCTCGCTTTGACCATGCCTTCAATCGTTGACCGGACATTGTCCGAGAGATCTTTATTGATGACGGGCAGTGAATTGACTGGGTTCTGAAGCAGACCTGAGTAGGTGATATGGCCTTCAGCAGGCGCATTTTCAATCGGCTCAATTTCATTATGAGGGCCGACTTTATATTGGCGTCCCTCAATACCGTATTGAAGGAACTTGGCTTCTTCGGAGCCAAACGGTGAACGGTAGTAGTTCGCGATGCGCAGCAGTTCTTCGATGCGGTCCTTGCTCTTCGCCTTGTCCCGTGAGAACCCGACGATGGCGCCGTAACCCTTGTTGCGCACGAAGGTTCCGGGTCCACCGTCCAGAGCAGGAATGACAAAGTGTACGACCTCCGCGCTGGGGACGGCCCTCTTCACGAGGTTGATGCGTCCCTGGTCCGGAAGCCAGTAGTAGCCGGCGAATGATGCGGAGTAGAACAGCTGTTGCCCTTGGGCGAACAGTTCTGGATCGACGTGGCCTAGCGCGTCCGGATGGAATACTTTATTGGTCCACAGGTCAGCCACGTATTTTAGGTGTTCTTCATACTCGGGGAGGTCGAACTTGGTGATGACCTTGCCGTCTTTCACCTGGAAGGTGGGGCCGATCTTATGGATGGGTTCAAAAATTGAGGGGTCCACTCCGCCGACGGCCCAGACTTGGCGTCCGCCTAATGTTCCAAGTTTGGCGAACTCAACCAGCATGTCGCGCAATTCGTGCCCATTGTGAGGCACGTCGTTCATGCCGATCTGTTTCATCGCGTCCTTGCGGATCACGGGGAACCAATCGATGGCCGCCGCCGGCTGAGGAATGCCGTAGATCGTTCCGTTTTTATGGGAATTTACCCAGGCCTCTTGAGGAGTGGTGGCCAGATTTGGGTACTTCTTAATCAGGTCGCCTTCTAGATACTGGTTGAGGGCAACGAAGGCTCCGTCGCTGATGGCGCGAGCGGCATTGGCGTTGGTGTCGTCGAGATAGATCATGTCTGGCAAGTCGCCACTGGCTAGCGTCGTAGCGAGCTTGTCGTTAAAGGAGGCGTAGGGAACCATAGTGGCTTTGAGCTCGTTGACGCCAAGCTGCTTTTCGAGTTCCTGCCACACTTTGTTCTTTGATCGCTCGGGGACGGGCGCTCCCCAGAGGATCTGGAAGGTGGACAGCGTGCCGCCTTTGGCGGGTGGTTCGGACACCGCTTTGTAGTAGGTTCTCGGAGACCCAATCATCATGGGTGCAACACCGGCTACATCGCTGGTGATGAGCCCTTCGACGGGCTTGGGCTCAATTGTCTTGGGCGGTACGAACTCGGTCGCGTCGCGCTTAGGCTGCGAGACGTCGTCCCCGCCGCAGCTTGCCAAGGCTACGGTGGCGGCGGAGGCGCCGGCTGCAGCAAAAAGATTGCGGCGGCTGAGGTGTGGGGTGGGTAGGGATGTCGCGTCCATCGGATGACCTCTATGTCGAAGCGAACAACTTGTAATGACGGTCGGCTCCCGTGGCGCATCCATCGGGAAGGTTGCTGACACGAACCGAGTGTTAGCGACGCGAGCGACGACCTTGTGCGGTTATGTCCCTTGACAGTAATCGGGTGGAACGCTGGGAAAGGTAGACTGCTCGTAAAAATTTGGTCATGATTGTTTCTGGTGTTTCAAGGGCTCCAATGCGCAATCATGAGCATCCTGGTCGAGTGGGGGAGATGCGTCGCTCCACGGAGATGCGAGCCGGCATGGGAGCGGCGGGTGGGTGGTACCGGGCCCATCCATGCGCCCCGAGGCAGTCACCGTGCCAGGTGGAAGAACAATCGATGCGACGCCATGCAGCGGCGATGTATAGCATGAGCGTGTCTATTCGTATAACCCAGGAGGCCAGCCCGATGCTCCGTATGTCCACGTACTTCCTGCGCACTCTGCGCGAGGATCCGGCCGATGCCGAGGTGGCGAGCCACAGGCTGCTGCTGCGAGCGGGTTATATTCGCCGTGCCGCGCCCGGTATTTACACGTGGCTTCCGCTCGGTCTGCGCGTGCTGCGCCGCATTGAAGCCATTGTGCGCGAAGAAATGGACACCATCGCTTCGGAGCTCCAGTTCCCGACTCTGCTTCCGCGGGAACCGTATGAACGCACCGGGAGGTGGACTGAATACGGGGCGAACCTGTTCCGCCTGGCTGATCGCAAGGGCGCGGACATGCTGCTCGGCCCAACCCACGAAGAAATGTTCACCCTGACGGTGAAAGATCTATATTCCTCCTATAAGGATCTGCCGCTGTCGATTTACCAGATCCAGACCAAGTACCGCGACGAGGCCCGCCCGCGCGCGGGCCTGCTGCGCGGCCGTGAATTCGTGATGAAGGATTCATATTCCTTCGACATTGACGACGAGGGGCTTAAAGCCTCGTATGAAGCGCATCGCATCGTGTATCAGCGGATCTTTAAGCGGCTCGGCCTCGATTTCGTGATCTGTGCCGCGACCTCAGGCGCGATGGGTGGCTCCCGCTCAGAAGAATTTCTGCACCCGATTGAGATCGGAGAGGACACGTTCGTGCGGTCAGCCGGTGGGTATGCGGCCAATGTGGAAGCGGTCACGACCGTCCCGCCGGAGCCGTTGAGTCCGGAGGAGATCGCCGCTCTTCCGGCTGCCCATGTCGAAGCAACACCTGGAGCATCGACCATTCAGGCGCTGGTGGACTTTTCCAACCAGAATTTTGTGCGCGAGAGCAAGCCGTGGACCCGCTACGAGATGCTTAAGCACCTTGTCTACATGCTGCATTACCCGGATGGGCGAAAAGAACCGCTGGTGATCGCGATTCCGGGTGATCGTGAAGTTGACGAAAAGCGTCTGGCGGCGTCTGTGGAACCAGCCGAGGCGCTGCCGTTTACCGACGAAGATTTCGACGCCACTGACACGCTCGCCAAGGGGTACATCGGCCCGGCTGGACTCGGTGAGAAAGGGGAAAGCGGCATTCGCTATCTCGTTGACCCCCGGGTGGTGCCGGGCACCGTGTGGGTTGCGGGCGCGGGCGAGAAAGACAAGCACGTCTATGACCTGGTGTACGGGCGTGACTTCGTGGCAGATGGCACCATCGAGGCGGCGGAGGTCCGAGCAGGTGATCCGGCCCCAGACGGGTCCGGCCCGCTTGAACTCGCCCGAGGCATCGAGATCGGGCATATCTTCCAGCTCGGTCGGAAGTATGCCGATGCGCTTGATCTGAAAGTCTTGAACCAGAACGGCCAGCAGGTCACAGTGACGATGGGTTCCTACGGTATCGGTATCTCCCGGGCGCTGGCCGCCATTGCTGAAAGCCAGCACGATGAGCGGGGGTTGATGTGGCCCAGGAGCCTGGCTCCTGCCGACGTTCACATTGTGGCCACCGGCAAAGATTCCGAGGTGTTCCGCACAGCTGAGGACCTTGCGGGCAAGCTCGAAGCCCAGGGCTTCACCGTGCTGTACGACGATCGGCTGAAAGTGTCGCCGGGTGTGAAGTTCAAGGATGCTGAACTAATCGGTGTGCCGACCCTGCTGATCGTCGGGAAGGGATTGGCCGACGGGATGGTTGAGATTAAAGACCGCCGCACCTTGGAGTCGCGGCAGGTTCCGGTTGACCAGGCACTTGCCGAGGTTCGGGCCGATATTGAAGGCTGAATCCTGACTGCCCGGGCGTCGGCATTTCGGGGCCGGGTAACCAGTGCGTCGACACTTCGGGCCCGGGCAACCAGTGCGGCGGCACTTCGGGCCCGGGTAGCCAGTCCGTCGGCACTTCGGGCCCGGGCAGTTACTGCGTTGGCACCGGGTTTAGCCCCAGATTGATCGTGCAGATTTGAGCACACAGTAAGTTTCCGCTAAAAAATCTAATTTGGGTGTAAAGCGCCGTAACTTGATGCTGCCTGGATGGCGATGCTCCAACGAAGTAGGAGCATCGCCCCAGCTACACCGTCACGCCGGGCAGAGGCGCCAAAGTGTCGGTGAGTGAACCGAGTTTCTCACCCTGCGCGAGAGCGGTCGCCGTGGGAACGGCGCGCGCCGAAAGCGGAGCAGCTGCGGCCAATTCCACATAACCGGAAAGCAAATTCTCTGCGATTAACCGGGGAAGGGCCGCTTCATCAGCCGCATTTAATGGCTGCGACGGCAGACGGTACGCCGGCTCTTGGGTAACCGGCGCCTGCCCCAACCCAGCGAGCTGTTTCCCAAGTTCGACAGCTTGGGTGCGATGTTCAGCCGCAGCGCGCACCCAGGCTCCACGTGATGGTGCCTGCGAGGGGCGCGCGGCAAGAACTTCCATCGCATAGGCCGCTTCCCATCGGGAACGCTGCACGGTGCGCAATGCCGCAGCGTACTGCTCTTGGGTGCCGATGCTCACGACATCGTGAGCTTTGACCGGCTCGGTCGGGCGCAGCGCTGACGCAGGACGGGCAGGGGGCACCGTGGCCCCGATGTGGCGGCCGAACGCGGTCGCTGCCCAGGTGTGGAATGCACCGATGGACACCAGTAGCCGGGTCAGCGAACCAGAACACACTTGGGCGCCATCAGCAGCAAGGTCACGAATGCGCACCAAAGCCTCGAGCACACCGTCTGGGCCAGAGGCTATGCCCGGGCTTGGGGTCGTTCCGGTGACCTTCTGTCCAGCCTTGACCCGCTCGGTTTCGGCCCCGGTCAATAAGGCTCCGCGCTGGACTGACAGGGCGGAGCTGAGCGCAGACAGCACGCCTTGGGCGGGGGCAACAGTTTTGATTTTTGATCCGTTGGGCCCGGTCGCGTCGTCAAGAGCGGATACCAACCCGAGCATTTTGTTGCGGAACAGCTCATCGATGCCCGGGGCAGGTGGTGTGTAGCTGGCGGGCTGTCCGATACGCAAGCCGCAGGCGCTCAGGCCCACCAGGCTCGATCCTGCGATACCGAGTCCGAACAGACCGAGAGTTACTGTCCTTTTTACGAGGTACCGACGGGAAAGCGGTGAGGCAGCGTGAGCTGGGGTGGCGGCAGGGCCGCGATGGACAGACCGGTGAGGCACGCCCTTGATTCTGACACGGGATAGAGTAGGACGAGGACTGAAAGGCCTTTCGGCGGGTGAATTCGGCAGGTGAATGAGGCGCATCTCATCGCGGTCATCGCGTCCGCGAAGCGCGCTGAGGAGCTGTCGGGTGAGCCTGAGCGCGGTCTGAAGGATAAATGGACGGCAAACAGGAGGGCGCATAGGCGATGAGCGAAATAAGTCGGGATGGTTTGGCAGCGCCGACGTCGGCGGCGATGTCGGCATCTGCTGGGCAGCGGATAGCGGCTGCTGTGGGGCCGGTGGTCGCAGAGCACGGGCTCGTGATTGACGATGTTGCGATGAGCCGGGCAGGCAATCGCAACCGCTTGCAAATTGTGGTGGACCTTCCTGAGGACCACCTTGGCAGCGCCGATTTGGACGCGGTCGCCGAAGCGTCTCGAGCTATTTCGACTTTTCTGGACGACCGCGATGACCTCACCGGAGGCGGTGCATACCTCCTAGAGGTGACGACCCCCGGTGCTGACCGGCCCCTCACCTCCCCGCGGCACTTTCGTCGGGCCCGTAAGCGTCTCGTCGCCTTGGACCTTGCCGATGGTCGCAGGGTGATCGGGCGCTTGCTCACGCTCACCCCTGTCGCGGGTGCAGCCAAAGCGGCAAGCGCAACCGATCTGGCAAATGCCGCCGAAGCAGCAGATGCGCCCGAGATAGCTGGAGTATCCGAGGCGGGAGCGTCTGAGGCGGGAGCGTCTGAGACGGCAAATGCGCCGCAGGATTTCACATTGCACCTGAAAGACGCTCGGGAGGCCACCGACTCCCAGTCCGGGACATCAGGGTCTGCGGCAAAGAATCGACGCATGGGTAAGACATCGCCTATGCTCACAATTTCGCTTTCCGAGGTGCGATCCGGTCGGATCGAGCTGGAGTTCTCCCCGTTATCGGAGGAAGAACTGCTCGGGATGGACAAGGACATACAGACAATCGAAGCGTCGGCGATGGCGAACACCGAAGATGAGGCAGCATCCGAGCCGGTGGCCGCACAGACTGAGGAAAGGGACGGATAATGGACATTGACTTGGGGGCATTACGAGCGCTGGAGCGTGAGCGAGATATCAGCTTGCCGGTGCTGCTGGACGCGATTCAGCAGGCACTGCTCGTGGCATACCATCACACCGATCAGGCTGCGCGAAATGCACGGGTGGAGATTGACCCGAAGTCCGGGCGGGTTGCGGTTTTCGCTCAGGAAATGGACGAGAACGGCGAAGTCATCCATGAGTGGGATGACACCCCGGCTGGATTTGGGCGCGTTGCCGCCTCCACCGCGCGGCAGGTTATTTTCCAGCGCATCCGCGAGCTAGAAGACGAAGCGGTGCTCGGCGAGTTTTCCGGTAAAGCGGATGACATCGTCTCCGGAGTGGTGCAACAGGGCAAAGATCCGCGCATGGTGCACGTGGACCTTGGGTCTGTGGAAGCCGTGCTTCCGCCCCACGAGCAGGTTCCAAATGAGGAATACACGCACGGTCGGCGGCTTCGGGCCTATGTGGTGGAGGCTCGGCGCGGGATGAAGGGCCCGGCCATCACGCTCTCCCGTTCCCATCCCAACCTGGTGCGTCGGCTGTTTGCGCTCGAAGTCCCTGAAGTGACCGATGGCAGTGTCGAGATTGTGGCTCTGGCACGCGAAGCTGGTCATCGAACCAAAATGGCGGTGCGTTCGACAGTTCCGGGGCTGAATGCCAAAGGTGCATGCATCGGCCCGATGGGTGCGCGGGTGCGGGCTGTCATGAATGAACTCGGCGGCGAAAAAATCGACATCGTCGACTTTGATGAGGACCCCACCGTGTACGTGGGAAATGCGCTGTCCCCGGCGCGAGTCTCCTCGGTCACGGTGCTTGATGAAGTGTCGCGGTCAGCGCGGGTACTGGTACCAGAAGGTCAGTTCTCTCTCGCGATCGGGAAAGAAGGCCAGAATGCGCGGCTCGCGGCAAAGCTGACCGGTTGGAAGATCGATATCCGACCCGATCGGCAGTCATCTCCATCCTGACCTGCGCTGACGCTGCGACGTGAGCGATCTCATCGTGCGCTGGACCACCTTATCCAGCGCACTGATGATGCGTCCGATAGACTGGACAAGCTGTTCTCGTGCCGTTTCTCCGGCCAAGGCCTTGTAATGCACTGACTGCATTGCGGTTGTGAGCGTTCGCTTACACCTCAATGTGATGGTCATCCGCGGGGTGTTGCTGGAGGGCTGTGCGGGTTGTGACGCAGTAGCGGTGGGAGGTTGCAGGCATGCGTGCCATGTCGGATCCTCAACGCACCTGCGTGGGTTGCCGTCAGAGGTGTTCTGTCGGCGATCTGCTCCGAATCGTCGCCCCTGAGGGCTGCGTGGAATACGACCTGCATCGCCGAAAGTCGGGGAGGGGCGCGTGGATTCATCCGAACCCGCACTGCCTCAAACTGGCCCGGACCCGAGGGGCGTTTGCGCGCGCTTTCCGGCGCGCGGTAGACGATTCCGCCCTCGCTGACGTGCGAGAACAGTGTTAATGGAAGATCACCTGGAAGCGGGTAGAACCAATGGACATCCGATGAGTACTCGAGCATGAGCACCCAGAGGCACTAATGGTCCGCGCCCTTCTGTCGGCCGGACCGAGACAGGAGAAATGTGGCTAAGGTCCGCGTCCATGAGCTTGCTAAAGAGCTCGGACAACCAAGCAAGGTCGTCCTGCAGAAATTGCGGGATATGGGCGAGTTCGTGCGCTCGGCATCCTCAACGATTGAGGCGCCGGTAGCCCGCCGCCTACGCAATGCTTTCCCCGCCCCCGAAGATACGGGAGCATCAGATAAGGCTGGCGCTGCCGATAAGAACGGCCCCACTCCAGCCCCGAATACCTCGAAGCCTGACAAGCCTGCGGCCCAGACCGAGGCGAAGAAACCGGCCGCGCCGAAACCGGCGGGATCGGTGCCACCCGCACCCGGCCCACGCGCCGCGGCGCCCCGGCCCTCAGCGGCCCCCGCGAAGACCCCGGATGCGACCGAGGACAAGGCCCCGACTGCGAAGCCGGGAACGTTCGCGCGCCCGTCTGCGGCCCGGCCCGGCCCCCAGCGTCCGGCAGCACCCAAGCCTGCCGAAGCAGCCAAGAAAGCGACCGCGCCGCAAAACGCTCAGGACTCCGCAGCGCAGACCGGTGCAAAGCCCGCAGACGCAAAGCCTGCGCAGACTCCGCGGCCTCCGCGCCCGGCACCGAAACCAGGGCAGGCTCCCGGCACCACCTCGCGTGCCCGGGAAGGCGCACCGCGTCCCGGGAATAACCCGTTCGCGACCAGCCAGGGTATGCCCCGGCCCGGTGGCCCGCGTCCTCAGCGGCGCGATGGCGGCCAGGGAGGTCCGCGTCCGGGCAATAACCCGTTCGCGACCAGCCAGGGTATGCCCCGGCCCGGTGGCCCGCGTCCTCAGCGGCGCGATGGCGGCCAGGGCGAAGGTCGTCCCCAGGGTGGCAACCGCGAAGGCGCACCCCGTCCGGGTGGGCCGCGTCCCGGAATGCCTCGGCCCAACCCGGCCATGATGCAGCAGCACGCCCACGGCGGACTTAACGACTCGCAGGCCGGTAACCGGGGCGCCCGTCCCGGCAACCGCGGCGGTGGCCGTGGAGGCGCTGGCGGAGGCGGCCCGCGCTCCGGTGGCCCCGGTGGCGGATTCGCCGGACGCCCAGGCGGTGGCGGTGGCCGTGGTGGTCGCGGCGGCACCCAGGGAGCGTTCGGACGCGGCGGCAAGCCCGCTCGTTCACGCAAGTCCAAGCGCGCGAAGCGGCAGGAATTTGAACAGATGAACGCCCCCGCACCGGGCGGCGTCAGCATTCCTCGCGGCGATGGCAACACGCCTATTCGTTTGCGGCGCGGAGCCTCGCTCTCGGACTTCGCTGACCGTATCGACGTCAACCCCGCATCGCTGGTCACCGTACTGTTCCACCTGGGACAAATGGCAACCGCCACGCAGTCCCTGGACGAAGACACCTTTGTTCTGCTCGGTGATGAACTCGGTTACAAGATCGAGATCGTCTCGCCAGAAGACGAGGAACGCGAGCTGCTGGAGCAGTTCGACATCGACCTTGAGGCTGAACAGGCCGAGGAAGACGACGCTGATCGCCTGCCCCGCCCGCCCGTGGTCACTGTGATGGGTCACGTCGACCACGGTAAAACCCGCCTGTTGGATGCCATCCGGAACGCGAATGTGGTCTCCGGTGAGGCTGGCGGCATCACCCAGCACATTGGCGCCTACCAGGTGGTTGTTGAGCATGAAGGTGCCGACCGCGCCATTACGTTCATCGACACCCCCGGTCACGAGGCGTTTACCGCCATGCGTGCCCGTGGCGCCAAGGTCACGGACATCGCGATCCTGGTGGTCGCGGCCGACGACGGCGTGATGCCTCAGACGGTTGAGGCCATTAACCACGCCCAAGCCGCAGACGTGCCGATTGTGGTGGCGGTCAACAAGATCGATAAGCCCGACGCCAACCCGGACAAGATCCGTCAGCAGCTGACCGAGTACAACCTGGTGGCGGAGGAATACGGCGGCGACGTCATGTTCGTCGACGTGTCCGCCCGCGAGAACCTGAACATCGACAGCCTGCTGGAAGCGGTCCTGTTGACCGCAGACGCCGCTCTCGAGCTGCGCGCTAACCCGAATAAGGACGCCCGCGGTGTGGCCATTGAAGCCAACCTCGACCGTGGCCGCGGCCCGGTGGCAACTGTTCTGGTTGAACAGGGCATGTTGCACGTTGGTGACGCGATTGTGTGCGGCACCGGCCATGGCCGTGTCCGCGCCATGCTGGACGAAAACGGCACCCCGGTCTCCGAGGCAGGCCCGGCTCGCCCGGTGCAGGTGCTCGGTCTCACCTCGGTTCCAGGCGCTGGTGACAGCTTCCTGGTGGCTCGCGATGAGCGCACTGCTCGCCAGATCGCCGAAAAACGCGAGGCTGCGAAGCGTGCCGCACAGTTCGCTCGCTCCCGCAAGCGCATCAGCCTGGAAGATATCAACCAGGCGATGGCCGCTGGCAAGGTCGAAACGCTCAACCTCATCCTCAAGGGCGATGCCTCCGGTTCGGTGGAAGCCCTGGAAGAGGCTCTGCTGCAGATCGATGTCGGCGAAGAAGTCCAGCTGCGGATCATCGACCGCGGCGTGGGTGCCATCACGATGAACAACATCAACCTTGCGATGGCGTCCGACGCAGTGATCGTTGGCTTCAACGTCCGGGCCGAAGGCCAAAACGCTGAATATGCGGACCGCGAAGGCGTCGAGATCAAGTACTACTCGGTGATCTACCAGGCCATCGACGAGGTGGAGCAAGCTTTGACCGGCATGCTCAAACCTGAGTACGAAGAGATCGAACTCGGCAGCGCTGAGATCCGCGAAATCTTCCGCTCCTCCAAGTTCGGCAACATCGCTGGCTCCATCGTCCGCAGCGGCGAAATCCGGCGCGGCGCGAAAGCCCGCATTACGCGGCGCGGCGTGGTTGTCACCGAAGGACTGGAAATCGCTGGTCTGCGTCGTTTCAAAGACGATGTCACCGAAGTGCGCGAAGGCTACGAATGCGGTATCAACCTCGGATCGTTCAACGATCTACAGCTTGAAGACCTCATCACCACGTATGAAATGCGTGAGAAGCCGCGCGAGCAGAAGAACGATCACAAGAAGTAAAACCGTCGGCCCGCGCTCCAGCTCATGAGCTCATAGCGCGGGAACAGACGTCGCAGTGAAAGGTGGCCGTCGTATCCAAGCGGATTCGGCGGCCACCACTGCCGTAGAGAAGCCGGTGTTATCGAGAAACCGGTGTCGCAGATAAGGAGGCTCGCAATGACGGAATACCTGGTATTGCTCGCCCCCTCGCACAACCGGGTCTACGCGCAGGCTGCCCCTACCTTGGCGCTGGCTGAAGCAACCGCCGTTATCCGCGCCCAGGTCCCTGAGCTCACGGCGGCTGTTGACCTCGTCGAGATCGCAGGAATTAACTATCTGCGAGTGGGCGTGGGAGGGGACGCTACCTCGCGCTCCGGGTTAGAACCCAATTCGACATCGCCGGGAAACCTTCGACACGCGCTATCGAATCTATCCGGCACCTACGCGCTGTTTCGTCGCGAATCCCAGGGACAGGGCACGCTGCCCACACTGACACCGATCGAGCGCGATGCAGCAGAAATACATCCGAGCGAACTCGTCACTCAGCAGAAATACCCCGGGAAAACTAATGAACAGTTCACGCACCTGCTGCTGAATGTAACCGCAGCTGCCACTGACCGTCCTCAGGATCTCGCGGCTCGGCGGCTACGAGTCTTGGACCCCATGTGCGGGCGAGGCACCACCTTGAACCTTGCGCTGCGCCTAGGGCTCAGCCCACTCGGAGCAGATATTGACCGCAAAGACTTCGAGGCGTACCGAACGTTTCTTGTGACCTGGCTGCGCAGCCAGCGCATGAAACATACCGCCGACACCACGCGGCTGACGCACCAGCGCAAAGTATTGGGGTCACGGTTAGATGTGTCTTTTGCCCCCGATAAAGCTGCGTGGAAAGCGGGCCAGACTCAGTCCCTCACCTATTTCGGGTGCAGCACAACTGAATTGGGGCGATGGTTGCCAGCAGGAAAAATGGATGCGATTATTGCGGACCTGCCCTACGGTGTTCAGCATGGAGCGCATGGCGGCAGCGCCGCTCAACCAGGCTCAACCAGAGCAACCACAATGTCCCAGCCGAACACCAGCCGCTGGAATCGCAAACCGCTGGATCTGCTGGATGAGGCGCTTCCCGTGTGGCGGACGCTGCTGCGCCGGGGCGGAGCACTAGGACTGGCCGTGAACCTGCATACCGCTGCGCATAGGGATGTTCACGCCGTGCTCACTCGGCACGGACTGCGTCCGGTGGGGGAGACAGGGCGCTTTCGGCACCGGGTCGATGCATCCATCGACCGCAACATTGTGATCGCGGTGCGCACCGACCACCCCTCGGCCCCGGAGACCCCATGAGCAGATCACTTATCTGCGCCGTACGCATCCGCCCACTATGCTCCTGCAGATCGAAGGGTCGCAGAGTGCCAAGCTGCGGGTCGCAGAAGTTCGCACCGGCATCCGCTCAATATGTTCTCAGTGACGACACCGGCCGTGCCCACCCCGGGCACTGATGAAAGGACAGGTCATGACAGACCACGCCCGCGCACGACGCCTCGCCGATCGTATTAAGGTGATCGTTGCTCAGACTCTTGAAAAGCGTGTGAAAGATCCCCGGCTCGGGTTTGTGACGATTACCGATGTGCGAGTGAGCGGCGATTTGCAGCATGCCACGGTTTTCTACACCGTGTTTGGGTCCGATGAGGAACGGCGAGATACCGCGGCCGCGCTGGCAAGCGCCACCGGAATGCTGCGCAGCGAAGTGGGACGCCAAACCGGGGTGCGGCTCACCCCGACCCTTGAGTTCATCGCCGACGCGATCCCCGAAAACGCTCAGCACATCGCTGAGCTCCTGAACGAAGCGAGGCAGCGCGACCAGGAGTTGCAGCGTTCTCGCGAAGGTGCCCAGTACGCAGGGGATGCTGATCCCTACCGGGTGCCTTCCGAGGATGAGGATGAGCTGTTATCGGAAGACGGTGCGGCAGATGCCGACGCTGCGAAGGCTCCGCGGCTCCCGTGAGCGTCGAACCATCGCATAGTCTCATTCTGATCGACAAACCCGGTGAATGGACCAGCCACGACGTGGTAGGTCGAATGCGCCGGGTCGCCGGCACCAAGAAAGTTGGCCACGCCGGCACCTTGGACCCCATGGCGACCGGCTTGTTGCTGGTCGGGATCGGGCAGGGGACCCGCCTGCTGACATACCTGGTGGGTCTGCCCAAAACCTATACGGCGACGATCAGGCTCGGCCAGGCGACCACCACTGATGATGCCGAGGGAACTCTCATTGCAGATCAGGCGTCCACCGGGCACCTGACCAGTGAGGCAGTGGAGAACGCCATTGACACCTTGCGCGGTGAAATCCAGCAGGTGCCCAGTAGCGTCTCAGCGATCAAGGTCAATGGACAACGCGCGTACGCTCGCGCCCGTGCCGGGGAAGAGGTGAAGCTCGCGGCTCGGCCAGTGGTGATTCACCGATTCGAGACCGTCGGTCAGGCTCGGCACGATGACGGGTTTTACGACATTGACGTGGTGGTGGAGTGCAGCAGCGGAACCTATATCCGGGCCCTCGCGCGTGACCTGGGGGCAAATCTCGGTGTCGGCGGACATCTCACCGCCCTGCGTCGCACACATGTTGGTCCGTTTTCAGTATCTGATGCAGTGCTTCCACCTCCTCGGGGGGATGACGACAAGCACCTGGTCGGGTTGGGGCTTGGCAAAGCCGCCTCAATGGTGATGCCGTCGCTCAGGGTGAGCGCGGAGATCGCGCGAGACCTCGGACACGGTAAACGGCCCGAGGTTGATCTGTCGCCTATAAAGCGCACGGAAACGCAGTCCCGCGTCAAAGATGCATCGGTGCCCGAGATAGCGGCGCTCGATGACGACGGCAAACTGGTTGCCATTGTGACTGCGGGCGGGAAAGCGCGCTCTCAATCGGTGGATGCCATAAGCGGGATGAAGACGGTCCGAGGTTCTTTGCGACCTCTGCTCGTCATTCCCGTCGATGCTCAAACGTAACGCCGGATACGCACCCACACGAAGATCGGGCTCGGAACCATTGCATGGTTCCGAGCCCGATCTTTTGTTTATTGGCAGCTCACGTGCTGTTCAACGGCAACTAGTTTCGCTGATTACTGCTGGTTTAGCTGATTATTGGCCATCAGGTGGGCGCGTTACCAGGTCCGTGAACCGTGGGCAACACGCCCACCTGACAACTCGACAACTCAGTAGTGCACCTCAACGCGGGTCCCCAACGAAGCCCAGTTGTACATCCATTTTGCGTCAGCAACCGACATGTTGATGCAGCCGTGGGAGCCGGAGTAACCGAAGGAGGAACGCCAGTAGGCGCCGTGGATCGCGTACCCGCCCTTGAAGTACTGCACGTAGGGGACATCCTCCGTGTAGTAGTAGCGCGGATCGTTCTTAGGCACCCTGGGGCCGTTGGTCATGTCCTGCTTTTCGTAACGCAGGTAGATCTTGAACGACCCGGTCACGGTTCCATAGCCGTGAGAGCCCAAACCATCGATGATCTTGCGCGGACCGAACACCGGAGTATCGCCAACGTACGCCGTCAACGTCTTTCGCGAAAGATCGATATCAATCCACTTCTCTTGCGACTTATCAGGGCCAGCCGGAGCGGGCTGTGCCCCCGCTTCGGCGGGGTTTGGAAGCTTTGCTTGGGTGACCTTCGCGGGCACCGGAGTGGTCTCTAACGCGCCTTTGTACGGCTTAGCGTCAGTCACCGCAGTGGTCAGGCCTTGAACAACCGTGTCCAGATTGGACACTTTGGCGCCATCGACCTTCTCGGAAATAACCTTTACGACCGTGCCGTTGCCATCGACCTGCTCGATGCCGTTCTTCGGAGTCACCTCAACCTTGCTGGCCAGCGACGACACATAAGAACGAACAGCGCCTTTATCGACGACGACATCGAGCCCGCCCTGCTCATTGGCCTGCATAGAAATCCAGCGAGCGCGATCCTGCGCGGGAGCATCCCACGTATTCTTCCCGCTGGAGATGGTGACAGGCGCCTCCATAATGCTCTGGGCACGGGTGAGAGCCTGCTGAGCCGCGTCGTCGGTAATGCGAGGCTGAACTTCAGAAATCTTCTGAGTGAGAGTGAAGTTCTTCAGAGCCGTCGCGTTCTTCGTAAGGTCAGAGGTCATCGCGTTGGTGTCGATGCCCTGGCCAGGCTGACCGGGCTGCACAGTCCACTGCTTGCTGTTTTGATCGAAAACAACCGTGGCGTCGACGGGCTGTTTGCGCCCTTCAGGAACGAGCGACGACGCGAAGGCGTCCGTGACCTTGCGATCGTGAGTCACGACCGGGGCGACAGTGTGAGAGCTACCGAGACGAGCCGAAATAACATCCAGCGGGCCATTGCCGTGGTCAACAGCCTTATTTGCGGTGGCAGCAGCATCAATGGTGATACCTGCATCCTTTAAGGAGACTTGGCGCTGCTCTTCACTCGATGTGACGGTCACCTTGACAGAAGCTGCTCGTTTAGTCACGGCAGCGGTGATTTCTTGGCGGGACATCCCGCCAACATCTATACCGGCGATGGTTGTGCCGGGCAAGGCTCGATTGTCATAGGTTTTTGCGTAGGCGAAAGCGCCCCCGGCAGTGATGAGGCCGAGCACCACTATCGCGGCGAGGACGATCAACAGAATTCGCCGCCCTGAGCGGGATCGGTTGGCCCCGCGACCAAGTCTCGGAGAGAATTGAGTCAAATCTGACATCTACCATCGCATTCTGTGAGCGCGGCCATGAGGCCGGACTGAGCTGAAGGGAGCCCCTCCACTGGGGCACTGTTCCAGGTTACTGGAAACCGCGAGGTAGATGAAGGAATGTCGTACAAACTGGGGGGTGATACCTGACGCAATGCGCGAGACCAGGTCGGCGGAAACGTCATATTCGGGTGCGTTCATCCGTGTGGGGACGAGGTGGCATACAGTGGCGCACGAAGAACTTGTCACGCTCCGTCAGCGTTCGCGCGAATACCCGCGAGGAAGAAGGCTCACGACTGTGTCCGCACGACCCATCTGGAGACGCCTCGAAGACGTCCCCGCAGATCTTGGACCCACTGCCGTTGCCATTGGTAACTTTGACGGGGTTCACCGCGGTCACCAGCATATTCTCTCCCAGCTAGCCCGGTGTGCCGACGCTAATGGGCTAGCCCCGGTAGCGTTAACCTTCTGGCCCCACCCTCGCCATGTGATGGCGCCCGGTAAAGGCCCCGCGCTGATTACCTCCATGTCCGAACGCAACCGGTTACTGGTTCTGGCTGGGATGCGCGGGGTGCTCGACATCGAATTCACCCGTGCTTTCGCGCGCCACAGCGCAGAAGATTTTGTGCGCTCACTCCTGGTCGAGGGGTTGGGTATGAAGGCAATTGTGATGGGGGCGGACTCCCGTTTTGGTCGGGGCAATGAGGGTGATGTCCAGACCATGCGCTCACTGGGTCAAACCTATGGTTTTGACGTCCATGTGGCTGAAGATCTCGCCCCCGGCACGGGCGGGCGGCTGTCATCTACGCTCATCCGCTCAGCGCTCGGCTGCGGCGATGTGGAAATTGCGGCTGAAGCCCTCGGGCGGCTGCACAGTGTGTCCGACACCGTTCACCATGGATTTGCGCGCGGACGCGCCCTGGGCTTCCCGACCGCAAACCTCGGGCCTGCGCCCGAAGGACTAGTTCCGCTCGACGGCGTCTACGCCGGGTATTTATCGGTGGTGCGGCAGGCCGCCCACCATCGCGGGGTCGCTCCGCTCGCAGGCGCGCCGTGCACCATCTCCATCGGCACCAACCCCACCTTCCAGGATGACGGGGAGGCCGCCCGCACCGTCGAGGCATATGTTCACGGCTCCCACGATCTGGACCTGTACGGCGACGTGGTGCGCATTGAGTTTGTCGCCCGTCAGCGCGAAACGGTGAGGTTTGACACCGTTGAAGAATTAGTTGCTCAAATGCGCCGCGATTTAGACGTGACTCGGCGCACGCTTGAGGTGCATGAACTCCGCAGTGTGGTGACTGACTGATAGGCTCTAGGTTGCCGTCAGATCGGCCGCGGAGTGCGGTGGATACGGTCGTGTCTCTCGCGTCGGATTGCGATCCGGCAGCAGGTGAGCACACGCACAATCCACCGCCGACCACAGAGCCCGGGAGAACCAGCCCCGGTGCGCCGCGCAACGACCCGTGAAGGAGAACCAGTGGCCTTTGATACTGCCACCAAGCAGGCCATCATCAAGGAATACGCGACGAGCGAGGGCGACACCGGTTCGCCCGAGGTTCAGGTTGCGCTTCTATCCCACAGGATTAAATACCTGACCGAGCACCTGAAGACCCACAAGCACGACCACCACAGCCGTCGTGGCCTGATGCTTCTGGTGGGTCAGCGTAAGCGCCTCCTGCAGTACCTGCAGGACGTCGATATCGAGCGTTACCGTTCGCTGATTCAGCGACTCGGCCTGCGCCGTTGATCTTGTGCCGCCGCCCAACTTCACTGAGGTCGGGCGGCGGCTTCATTCCCGGGCCTGGGCCCGGGATGACCTTTGCGGCACCCGACGGTTCGGTCCTCGGCAGTGGCCTCCGGGACGTATAGCGCCCCGTGGGTTTCTCTCGAAGGCCGGTCCCGGGCGATCGCACGGCACCTGAACGTGCCGACCACCCGGAGGCGCAGGAGCGCCCCACCGACTGACTAAAGGAGAGACCTGTGGAAGGTCCTGAAATCACTTCAACCACCGCTGTTATTGACAACGGCTCATTCGGACGGCGCACCGTCCGCTTTGAAACCGGACGCCTCGCTCAGCAGGCTGCGGGCTGCGTGGCCGTCTACCTCGACGAGAACACCATGATTCTCTCGGCCACGGCTGTGTCCAGCCAGCCGAAAGAACACTTCGACTTCTTCCCGCTGACCGTCGACGTCGAAGAGCGGATGTATGCCGCAGGCCGGATCCCCGGCTCATTCTTCCGCCGTGAAGGCCGCCCCGGCACCGATGCCATCCTCGCCGCGCGCCTAACCGACCGTCCGCTGCGCCCTGCCTTCGTCAAGGGGCTGCGCAACGAGGTCCAGGTCGTGCTCACCGTGATGGCTTCGGCTCCCGAGGACGCCTACGATGTGGTCGGCATCAACGGTGCCTCCGCATCCACCCAGATTTCCGGACTGCCGTTCTCCGGTCCAATCGGTGGCGTACGCATCGCGTTAATGCCCACCGCCAAGGGCGGACAATGGATCGCCTTCCCCACCTTCAACCAGCTGAAAGAAGCTGTGTTCTCCATGGTGGTCGCAGGGCGAATCGTCAGCGATCAGGAAGGTCATGACGATGTCGCGATCATGATGGTCGAGGCAGAAGCCACCGACAACGCCTGGACTCTGATCAAGGACCAGGGCGTCATCGCCCCCACCGAAGAAGTTGTCGCCGAGGGCCTGGAAGCCGCGAAGGTGTTCATCCGCACCCTGTGCGAAGCGCAAAAAGAACTCGCCGCCAAAGCTGCGAAGCCGGTGCGTGAATTCCCGTTGTTCTTGGATTACGCCGATGACGCCTACGCCGCGGTCGAAGAGGTTGCTACCGAGCGTCTGCGCGAGGTGATGTCCATTGCCGCCAAGCAGGAACGCGAGACCAAAACGGAAGAGCTGCTCGCCGCTGTCAAGGAGGAACTCGCTGAGCGTCTTCCCGAACGCGACAAGGAGATCTCCGGGGCCTTCCGAGCGCTCACCAAGAAAGTTGTGCGCCAGAGGGTGCTCACCGAAGGAAAGCGGATCGACGGTCGCGGCCTGAAAGACATCCGCCAGCTGTCCGCTGAGGTCGATATCATTCCGCGCGTGCACGGCTCCGCGCTGTTTGAACGCGGCGAAACCCAGATTCTGGGTGTGACCACCCTGAACATGCTCAAGATGGAGCAGCAGCTGGATTCGCTTTCACCCACCCGCCACAAGCGCTACATCCACCACTACAACTTCCCGCCATTCTCCACCGGCGAAACCGGGCGCGTTGGCTCCCCGAAGCGCCGCGAAATCGGCCACGGCATGCTGGCCGAACGCGCACTGGTTCCAGTGCTGCCGAGCCGGGAAGAGTTCCCATACGCCATCCGCCAGGTCTCCGAAGCCCTTGGATCCAACGGTTCCACCTCCATGGGGTCAGTCTGCGCATCAACCCTGTCACTGCTCAACGCTGGTGTGCCGCTGCGCGCACCCGTGGCAGGCATCGCCATGGGTCTGATCTCTGACACCGTTGACGGCGAAACCCGGTACGCGGCCCTGACCGACATCCTGGGCGCAGAAGATGCCTTCGGCGATATGGACTTCAAAGTCGCCGGAACCAAGGAGTTCGTCACCGCGATCCAGCTGGACACCAAGCTCGACGGCATCCCCGCCTCCGTGCTGGCCGGCGCCCTCACCCAGGCTCGCGAAGCCCGGTTGCACATCCTGTCGGTCCTACAGGAAGCCATCGACGTTCCCGACGAGATGAGCCCGAATGCTCCGCGCGTCATCGCCATCACCATCCCGGTGGACAAGATCGGCGCGGTGATCGGCCCCAAGGGTCAGATGATCAACCAGATCCAGGACGACACCGGCACCGACATCACCATCGAAGACGACGGCACCGTCTACATCGGTGCCACCAACGGGCCCGCCGCAGAGGCCGCCCGCAGCGCCATCAACGCGATCGCCAACCCGATGGTTCCGGAAGTGGGCGAACGCTACCTCGGCACCGTGGTGCGCGTGGTCGACTTCGGCGTGTTCGTCTCGCTCACCCCGGGCAAAGACGGCCTGCTGCACGTCACCCAGCTGCGCAAGCTCAACGGCGGTAAGCGCGTGGAGTCCGTTGAGGACGTCGCCTCGGTCGGTCAAAAGATCGAAGTCGAGATCAAAGAAATCGACGCCCGCGGCAAGATCTCGCTCGCGGCAGTGGTTGACGAGCCGGGAGCAGCTCCGAGCGAAGCCTCCGCCACGGGCGCGGGCACCTCATCCGCGGAGTGATCCCCTATGCCTGTCGATCTACCGGTCGACGGGAGCAGCACTGATCTCATCCTCGCCGGGCAGGACGGCGGCGCATGCGTGCGTCGCAGTGTTCTGCCCGGCGGGGTTCGTCTGCTCACCGAATACGACCCGACCGTCGGATCTGTAAGTCTCGGATTGTGGCTACCCGTCGGCTCCCGCGACGAACTCGACGAGCACGCCGGCAGCACCCACTTCCTAGAACACCTGCTGTTTAAGGGAACGAAGCGGCGCACCGCCCGCGATATCGCCGAAGCATTCGATGAAATCGGCGGCGAAACCAACGCGGTTACCGCTAAAGAACACACCTGCTATTACGGCCGGGTACGCAGCTCAGACCTCCCGAGCGCCTTAGACGTGCTGGTGGACATGGTGACCTCCTCCGTCTTAGATCGCGATGCTTTCGCAACCGAGCGTGAGGTGATTCTTGAAGAGCTCGCCATGGCGCAAGATGACCCCACGGATATTGGGCACGAAATCTTCCTTGCGGACGTGCTCGGACCAACTCCGCTCGGACGTCCTGTCGGAGGCAACCCGGACACCATCAACGCGCTAGCGCGCGACAGCGTGCACGAGCATTACCGTCGCCACTACGTGCCATCAAACCTTGTAGTGACCGCCGTCGGCGATGTCAACCACGCCGAATTAGCTGAGCGCGTCCAAGAGGCTTTGCGCGCCGGAGGCTGGGATCTATCCGCCGGTGCCCTTCCCGCCGCCCGGCGTCCAATTCCAGATAACCCGTTCGATTCGGGAGCACGATTAGCGGCAACTACGGCGCAGGCCAAAGGCCGTAAGCTCGTGCGGGACACCGAACAGATCCACCTATTCCTCGGCGGATCTGGCCCCACCGTCACCAGTTCAGATCGTCACACGCTGTCGGTATTGCAGACGATTTTCGGCGGAGGCATGTCCTCTCGCCTGTTCCAATCAGTACGTGAACAGCGAGGACTCGCCTACAGCGTCTATTCCTTCTCGTCGTCCTACCGCGACGCTGGCGTGTTCGGAATGTATGCCGCTTGCCGGCCCGACCGAGTGCGTCAGGTAGAAGACGTGATGCGAGGTGAACTCGCGCAGCTTGCCCACCAGGGTGTCACCGAAGCGGAACTGCGCCGGGCGCGCGGTCAGATCACCGGTTCGCTAGTTCTCGGTCTCGAAGACACATCCTCACGAATGGCGCGGCTCGGTGTCTCTGAACTGGTCCACGGACGCTATAGCAGCGTGGACGAATCAGTGGAAAAAATTGATGCGGTAACTGGGGGCCAGGTGCAAGCGCTCGCTGGCCGACTGCATGACGCCATCGATACCCGGGTCACAGTCGGCCCCTCCTACGAATAGCCTGCGAGTTACGATCCCTGGCCGGATCGACGACCGCGTAGGCCGGGTCGGGCGGGCCGTGTTCCTCTCTGCCCGTAGGCTAGAGGTCGTCACCCCGCCGACCATCTGAACGCACACTGAGGAGATTACGCGATGACCCGAGGCTCACTTTCCGTGGCAGTGTTTGGCTCTGACGGGCGCATGGGCTCAGAGACCGTCCGCGCCATTGAAAGCGCCGATGACATCGACCTGGTTGCCCGCGTGTCCGTGCCCGAAGAACGTCATCTCGCGGCGGACAACGGCGCCCAGGTCATGGTTGACTTCACGATTCCATCCGAAACTAAAGCCAACGTGCTGTGGGCCATCGAGCATGGAATACACGCTGTGGTCGGGACGACCGGCTGGACCGAGGATGACCTCGCTGACGTGCATGAAGCACTCGAAAAACGCCCGGGCGTGGGTGTTCTAATCGCACCGAATTTCGCACTCGGGGCGGTTTTGGCCATGCGGTTTAGCGAAATCGCGGCGAAATACTACGAGAGCGCCGAAGTGATTGAGCTGCATCACCCCCAGAAAGTGGATGCACCCTCTGGCACCGCCCGGCACACCGCACAGGGTATTGCCCAGGCTCGCCGCAACGCCGGGCTCGACCCGGTTCCGGACGCTACAGCCAGCGGCCTTGATGGTGCGCGCGGTGCGATGGTCGATGGTATTCATGTGCATGCGGTGCGTCTGCGGGGCCTAGTGGCCCACCAGGAAGTTCTGTTCGGGGCACCCGGGGAGCAACTGACGATCCGACACGATTCCTTTGATCGAGTGAGTTTCATGCCCGGCGTGCTGCTTGCCGTGCGCGAAGTCGGTTCGCGCCCCGGTCTGACCGTTGGACTCGACCAGTACATGGACCTCGGTTGATGGAGTCAGATCCGCCTGCTCGCCGGTTGACAAAGGGACCGCCAAGCTCCGGCGAAGCGCCGAACCCCCGGGAATTTTCGGCGCCTCAAACCCCGCCGATCTCGGAGGCATCGTCTGCGACAGATGAATCATCAACGTCAGAGGGGATGCTGAGCACCCGTCCCCGGGGATCACCAACCCGGGTCCGCGACCTAGTGGTCGTGGTTTTCTTGCTTGCGCTCACGGTGCTGTACGCGTGGGCGCTCGCTTGGATCGCGTACGGATTCTTACGGGCCGGAGGCGTGGTCGGGTGGGGTCTTGCTGCCGCCGTGACCGCGTTCTTGGCCCTCACGATCTGGGTGACGTGGCGGGAAGTTCGTTTTGGTATGCAGGCAGCTGCTTTGATGCGAAGGCTTGCGGACGAGGGCGGCCTGCCCCCGGAGCCGGACCGCACTTCTAACGGGCGCATTGATAAAGCTGCAGCCGAAGAGGTGTTCGCTGCTCGCCGCGAAGAAACGCTAGCGGACGATACCGATTGGCGGCGCTGGCTACGCCTGGCTTTGGCCTACGATGCTGCGGGAGACCGTCGTGAAGCCCGCGCTAGCGTGCGCCGTGCCGTGCGCTGTGCACGAGAAAACCGCGGGGAAACCCGCGGATAGCTGGGGTCTTTATAACGCCGTGCCACCTGGCCTTGCCGGATGATGGGGTGTCGCTGCGAGATACGGGTTGACGTGTTTATCCCCAGCCCAGCAGACGAATTACGGCAGCAACCACCGCGGCAGCCGCCACCGCCACGATGAACGGCGCGCGACGCCACAGCAGAATTCCAGCGACAATAACCCCAGCCACCCGGGCGTCAATCACGAGGCGTTGGCCATCGGCAAATGTCTGTGTCGCCAGCAAAGCAGACAACAGGACCAGGGGCAATATTCCCAGGATTCGGTCGATCCGGGGATGGGACAGTATAGACCCGGGAATCAAGTAGCCTGCGAGTTTTAACCCGTAGCACCCGAGCGACGTTGCTATCACGGCAACCCAAAGAATCATGCCGAAACCTCCCGAGTTTCGGCCTGATCAGAGGTGCGAGGCGTACGCCATACCCAGACGACTCCCACCAGGGCCGCGCACAAAATAGGAATCCCTGCGGGCAGCATAGGGGTGGTGATCAGCGCAATGAATGCGGCGGCACCCGCGAGTGCGATCGTGTCCTTGTTCTTTAACCGTGGCCATAGCAGGCCGAGGAAGGCCGCGGCTGCCGCAGCGTCCAGCCCGTAGGCCCGGGGCTCTCCGAGCAGATTGCCGAGCAAGGCACCGACGAGAGTCATCAGGTTCCACCAGACATACACCCATAACCCGGCTGACCAGAACCCGGCGCGGCTCGCTGTCGGGTCGGTCTGCGCAGCCGAGGTGGCCACTGATTCGTCGATGGTAAAGAGTGCCCCGAGTAGTTTGGTCAGGCCCCGCAGGTTCAAAAACCGCGTAAGCGCCATCGCGTAGAGAGTATTGCGCACCCCGAGTAATAGGGCCGCGAGCCCGGCGCTCAGGAACGCTCCTCCGGCACTGATCACACCGATGAATGCGAATTGGGAACCGCCGGAAAAGAGGATCAGCGACATCGCCATGGTCTGTGTGAGAGTGAGCCCTGACGTAACCGCTAACGCCCCGAATGAGATCCCGTACAGGCCGGTTGCGACCCCGATTGTGAATCCTTGGCGACGAGCCGCACGTACGTGACCGGCGGTGTTGAGTGTAGTTGTGGGCTCGGGCCCCGGCGCAGGCTCAGGCCTTAGCGCTGTTTCAGGCTCCGGCGTGGGTACGGGCTCGGGTTGCGCCAAAGGTTCGGGTTGCGGTGCACAATCAGGCTGCGCACAAGCAGGCTGCGGAGGCATGGACGCAGCGGCAGGATCGGGAGGGGGAGCAGGCGTGGACATGGCATCCAGACCATATCGTGATCGACGCTACAGGCGACAATCCCGGCCCTGATATGGACCGGGACTGTCATCAAGGGGTGCACGCTAGCCCGTTATGGTTGGGCCGCACTCGGAGCTTTGTCTATGGACCGGGATCTACGCCGCGACTGCACTCGACTGGGCCTGCGCTGCGACCTCGGTGGACCGGGATCTATGCCGCGGCCGCAGCGGGACGCCGTCCAATCCGCTTAAGCGCAATCACGACGGCAGCGGTGACGATAGCTCCGATGGCGACCGATGCGATAAACCAGCCGAAGTGTCCGATGGCGAATCCGACCACGAAACCCCCGTGAGGTGCAGTCAGCGTGACGTCAAAGGCCATCACCAATGCGCCCGTCACGCCAGACCCAACGATGGAGGCTGGAATAACGCGGAAAGGATCGGCGGCCGCAAACGGAATGGCACCTTCAGTGATGAAGAACGAACCGAGGAAAAATGCGGCCGTGCCATTTTCCCGTTCCGCAACGGTAAACCAGCGGCGCCGAATGACCGTGGCCAGCGCCATCCCTAGCGGTGGAACCATGCCCGCTCCCATCACGGCGGCCATGATCCGCCAGGCACCCGGATCAGCTGCGGTGGCGGTTCCGAGCCCAGCGACTGCAAAGGAATAGGCCACTTTGTTAATGGGACCGCCGAGGTCAGAACCCATCATCACGCCCAGCAGAATGCCAAGCAGAATCGCTTGGGCTCCGGTCATGGAGTTCAGCCCGTCGGTCATGGCATTCATGACGAAGGCAATTGGATGCCCAAGGAACAGGAGAAGCACTCCGGAGACGACCAGCGAGGTCAACAGCGGAATAATGACAACCGGCATGAGACCACGCAGGTAACGATGCACTTTCATCTGTGCGAGGTAGTAGGCCAGGATGCCGGCGAGGATACCGCCGAGAATGCCACCGAGGAACCCGGCCCCCATAAAGGAAGCGACAGATCCCGCAACAAAACCGGGGGCGATACCCGGCCGGTCGGCCAGGCCGTAGGCGATGTATCCGGCGAGCGCGGGGACTAAGAAGCCCATTGACAATTGGCCGATTTTCACCATGGCGTTACCGAGGTAAATGTTCAGCGAAACGTCGCCGAGGTTAAATAGGCTGGCGTTCTTGAGCACGGTGTCCGGATCCATCTCGATGGTTCCGTGCGGGCCAAGGAGCAGGAAACCGAGTGCTATGAGCAACCCGCCGCCTGCGACGAACGGAATCATGTAGGAGACGCCGGTCAGGAGGGCTTTTTTCAGCCGTCGCCCAAACGACTCGGAGCTCGCCGAAGATTCCGAGGCGCCATCGGTGCGTTCGGAGGTGGTGGCGAGCACGCGGGTTGCGGACGGGTCAGCCGCTGCCTGCACGGCCTGTTCAATCAGCACTTTTGGTTCGTCGATGCCGCGTTTGACCGAGGCGTTCACGACGGGTTTTCCGGCGAAACGATGCTTATCGCGGACATCGACTTCCACCGCGAAGATGACAGCGTCGGCTGCATCGATCACCGATTGGGGCAGGGGTTTGCTACCCGCGGATCCTTGGGTTTCCACCTGCAGATCGATCCCCATGCTTTGAGCCGTGGCTGCGAGCGAGTCAGCGGCCATGTAGGTGTGGGCGATTCCAGTGGGGCAGGCAGTGACGGCAACCAGACGCACGGTTTGTGCGGATCCGGTCTGTCCGCCTGACGTATCGGCGTTGGCTGGCGCGGAGGTGTCGCGTTCGTGATCGGAGGTTGCGGCGGTATCGCGGTTGGTGGATGTGGGCGGGGTCTGCGATGCAGGCTCGGGATGAATGGCCTGGTTGACCAGCTGCACGATTTCATTGGCCGAGGAGGCATCCCGTAAGGAGGCGGTGAACTCAGGGCGAACCAGAGCTCGCGCAAGACTGGAGAGCAGAACAAGATGCTGCTGATCGGCGCCGTCGGGAACGGCGATAAAGAAGGCGAGATCGGCCGGTCCGTCGTCGGCGCCCCAAGCAACCGGCGGGTTGAGCCGCGACATGGCGATGGTGGGTTCGCTGACCGCGCTGCTTCGGCAGTGGGGGATGGCGATGCCGCCGGGGATACCGGTGTCGGTTTGGGCTTCGCGGGCTTTTGCGTCGGCAAAGAGCTGCTCGGCATCGCTCGCGCGGCCTTTTGCTGCGATTCGCGCGGCCATTGCGCGAATAACCCGGAACCGGTCGGAACCGTCGCCGCTGTCGGCATCGAGGGACACGAGGTCCGCGGTGATGAGGTCGGTCATGGTGGTGTCTTTCTGTGAAGAGTGGTGGTGCTCGGTTAGGGGATTGAGGTCACGGTGACGGCGTCTGGGCGGATCAAATCCGGTGTCGGCATGGCGGTGCCGGGTAGGGCTGCGGCGGCTGACCCGTGGGCTACGGCTCGTCGTAGGCAGCTAGGTTCGTCGTCGCCGAGGAGTCGTCCGGTGAGGTAACCCGCTAGGGAGCAGTCTCCGGCACCGACGGTAGAGCGGACTGTGATCTTCGGGGCGCAGGCGTGCCAGGCTCCGGCGGTGGTGACCAGCACTGCTCCGGCTCCGCCGAGAGTGACCAGCACGGCCTCTAAGCCGGAGCCGATCAAGTCTCGGGCGAGTGAAGCTACCGATGCTGGGTTTTGTTCAAGCTGTGCCGGATCGCCATGGCCGAGTATCTGAGTCAGTTCTTCGGCGTTGGGTTTGATGAGGGCTGGCCGGTGGGAGGCGAGGACGGCCTCGCGCAGTGGGGGTCCTGAGGTGTCCAGAGCGCAGCGAATCTGAGGGTTTGTCTGACGGACGGTGCTGATTAGGTCTCGGTAAAAATGCGGGGGAACCTGAGGAGGGAGGGAGCCACACAGGGCAATCCAGGAGGGGATATGCGCTGGTCCTTGCGTCTGCGGGGCATCGCCGTTGGCGGGGCCGGTGCCGTTGCGCAGAAGCGGAGCTTGCGCGTTATTTTCGGGCCTGAATGTGTGGTTGTTGATCGATACGGTTCGGTTGTCGGTCAACAGTGCTTCGTTGTCATTGAATGACGGGTGAACTCCGATCAACAGGGTGGTGAGTTCGCGCAGAGTGTTCTCGCTCAATGGCGGCCCCTGGGCGTTGAGCTTGGTGGTGGTACCATCCGGTTCGGTCAGCGTGAGATTAGTGCGTAAGGGCTCGGTGATTGGGGCGGTTGCGATGGGGATTCCAGCACGGTGCAGTCCGGTGACGACTGGGTCATTGGGGCCGCCGGGCAGGACTGCGCAGGACGGGATTCCGCACGTGACGAGTGCACGGGTGACATTGACCCCTTTGCCTCCGGGGTCCTCGCGCACTGAGGCGAAACGTTGCACCTCGCCGCGCTTGAGGGAGCTGGTGAGGCTCACTGTGCGGTCGAGTGACGGGTTGGCGGTCAGGGTGAGGATCATGCCAACACCACCTGGACGTCGTGCGCCGCTAATTCTTCGGCGAGGTCGGATGGCGGTTCGGCGTCGCAGATCAGAATGTCGAGCTGGTCCAGCGAGATGATGTGAGCCAGAGTTTCCACCCCGAATTTTGAGGAGTCTACGAGCGCCATCACTGTTTGACCAGCTTGGGCTAGGGCACGTTTGACATCGGCTTCGTGGGGATCGGGAGTGGATAACCCAAATCCTGCCGAGAGCCCGTTGGCGCCGAGCACCGCGATATCGGGGCGCATCAGTTCGTAGGCTGAGCAGGTGGCGGCACCAACCGCTGCTTCGGTGAGAGGCCGCACGCGTCCTCCCACCAGATCGACCACGGCCTGCTGATGGGGGGCGAGCACGCTCGCGACGGTCAGGGAGTGGGTGACGATATGCCAGGGAAGATCGCGGGGAGAGGGGGTTGAGAGCAGGGCCTGGCCGAGGCAGACGGTGGTTGAGCCTGCATCTAAAGCCACAGAGCGCACTTTGAGCCGGGCGATTTCTCGGGCGGCGGCTTCCCCAATGCGTTGTTTTTCGTGGGAATGGGCGCTAATCCGGGTGGCTAGTGAGGGTTCGTCGCCTGCTGTGACCCCGAGGGCGACGGCACCGCCGTGGACCCGGCGAAGTTGTCCGGCGCGGGCTAGTTGGGCGAGGTCTCGACGAATCGTTTCGGAGTTCACGTTGAACGACTCGGATAGTCCTGAGACTGTTACGGTGCCGTGGCGGGTGAGCTCCGTCAGGATTCGGGCGTGTCGTTCTTCGGCGAACATGCTGCTCCTGCGGGGTGGGCGGTATCCGGTATGGGGTGTGGGCCGGTGGTGAGAGGTTGGGATTTTCTCCTTGCGTGACTCGAGTGTACGCGAGATTTTGCGGGATCGTTTGGGATCATGCGGTTTTTTACCCGAATAACTGTTGACCTACTGGTCAGAGGTAAAAATTGACGAAGAAAAATAGTGAGAGGTGCGTTCCCAAGTCGTTGGCTGCTACTCGCCGGCTCGGGTCCATGACAGTGACGCCGTTGGACCCGCAGAACGTATGGCCGGCCGACACCGGCCAAATGTGTTGGTGTACAAGAGGCCCCAGCTTGGACGGATGCAGGTCTATGGAGGCATCGACATAGGCGCCACCATGGTGTGTCATCGTGGAGACGTGCTGCTACCTGTGAGGAGGTCTACGGTAGGGCGGCAATAATGCTGCTATTGGCGATGAACGGTAGTGCGAACTGGAGAGTTTTAGCGATCTAGGTCGCTTCAGGATCAGCCGGGATAGCAGGATGACCGGCGAGATATGAGAGATTGGGGGAGTGACCGATCATCACCACCTCGCTGATCCCCCGAGCGCACAGCCTCACCTCGTTCCATCTCGCAACAGTGCCCCGACGGCCAGCGATGCCGAGCTGACCCTCGACGTAGCGGCGCTCTTGCTCGATATGGACGGCACCCTGATTGATTCCGGTCCGGCCGTGTTGCGCTGCTGGAACCGCCTCTTCGTTGAACTCGGTGCCAAAGACGCCGACGGGCAACCTCTCACCTATCGTCCCGCCCTACACGGCATGCCCGCTCGCACCGTGCTTCGCCACGCAATCCCAAGCCTGACTGACGATGAGGTCGAGGATGCATTCGCACGTATTGAAACCCTTGAGACCGAAGACCTCGACGGGGTGACCGTGCTCCCCGGCACTGTCGAACTGCTTGACCGTCTTACGGCGCTGGGGGAGGAGATCGGTAAAGAGGTGTGGACCATTGTCACCTCGTGCACGACTCCGTTGTTTCAGGCGAGGTGGGGTGCGACCGGGCTCCCTGTTCCGGCGCACACCGTCACTGTCGATCAGGTGCTCGTCGGCAAACCTGAACCAGACCCGTATCTCGAAGGCGCCCGCCGTCTCGGGGTCGATCCCGCTGACTGTTTAGTGCTGGAGGATGCGGTTGGAGGTTTACTCTCCGCCCGCGCCGCAGGTGCGCAGGCCATCGCCGTCTCCCACACCAGCCAGGTGCACGATCTGCGCAGGCTTGCACGCACTGTGGTCAGTTCCCTCGCTGACCTGACGGTGAATCGGTGCGGAGACATGCTCCGCGTGACCGCACCTCTTGACAGCCCAACAGACTAGGCTGACCGGCATGAACGACACGACCCCGACGCCCTCGGCCGCGCACCCGATCTCGTCCAGCCCTTGCCCGGACCGCCCTTTCGGGTGCGTCACCGTCGCGATGGTGACGCCGTTTACCTCTGACGGAGAGCGGATCGACCTCGACGCTGCGCAACGACTCGCCCGGCATCTCGTCGATCACGGTTGCGATGGGCTCACCATCAACGGCACCACCGGAGAGGCCCCCACTACCTCCGATGGTGAGAAAACGTCTCTAATTCGCGCCGTGCGCGAGGCGGTCGGACCCCAAGTGAAAATCATGGCTGGGGTTGGGACCAATGACACCCGGCATACCCTGCATCTGGCTGATGAGGCGACCAAGGCAGGGGCTGACGGGTTACTCGTGGTCAACCCGTACTACTCCAAGCCTTCCCAGGACGGTTTGAGGACCCACCTGCTCGCGGTAGCCGATGCCGCGGAGCTGCCGGTGGCGCTGTATGACATTCCCGGCCGCAGCGCCGTCGCCCTGAGCTATGACACCTTGCTGACACTCGCCGAACATCCGCGGATTATCGCGGTTAAAGACGCAAAAGGTGACCTCCTGCAGTCCAGCCTGGTGATGGCGCGCACCGATCTGTGCTTCTACAGCGGCGAGGACGCCCTCAATCTACCGTGGCTCGCGATCGGTGCCAGTGGCATTGTGTCGGTGGTTGCTCATCTTGCCCCCGCTGCTCATGCGGCGCTGATCGCCGCACACGACACCGGCGATGTTCAAAGAGCCGCTATGCTGCACCGCGCACTCGCCCCGCTGGTCGAGGCGATTATGACTCGTATGCCCGGCCTGGTCGCTGTGAAGACCGTTCTCGCCGCCGAGGGGTCCTTGCCCCACGATGTGGTGCGGTCACCGCTCACTGGTCCCTCACCCCGGGAACGAGAGGTATTGCTGACTGACGTGCGGGCCGCGCTCGAAACCCTTGACGCCTTGATCTGAGGTCGGCGTCGCCACCAAGAACAGACGCCCTTGACCCGTTCTGCGCGGGGGCGTCCACGACCATCCCCGGCCCTAAGGAGCCTTTGCATGACCGCTTTCTCTACCAAATTGACGCCCCCGCCTCCGCTAGCTGATGGCACCTTGCGTATCGTCCCCCTGGGGGGACTTGGCGAGGTCGGACGCAATATGGCGGTCCTCGAAATTGATGGGCGGCTGCTGATCGTGGACTGCGGAGTGTTGTTCCCCGAAGAATCGCAGCCCGGAGTAGACCTGATTCTTCCCGACTTCGACTACATCCGGGATCGGCTCGATGATGTCATTGCCGTTGTCCTCACCCACGGGCACGAAGACCACATTGGAGCAGTTCCCTATCTGCTGCGGCTGAAACCAGATATTCCGCTGGTCGGGTCCCAGCTCACCCTCGCACTCGTCGAGGCCAAGCTTAAAGAACATCGCATCACCCCGTACACGCTTGCAGTCACAGAAGGGCAGACGGAAAAGCTCGGACCGTTTAGCTGCGAGTTCATCGCCGTCAACCACTCCATTCCGGATGCATTGGCCGTCGCCATTAGCACCGCAGCGGGCACCGTGCTCCACACCGGCGACTTCAAAATGGATCAGCTGCCGCTGGACGGCCGGATCACCGATCTGCGCGCCTTCGCCCGGCTCGGCGAGCGCGGTGTGGACCTGTTTATGGTGGACTCAACCAATGCTGAGGTCCCCGGATTTACGGTCGCCGAGCGCGAAATCGGCCCTGTTCTCGACGGTATTTTCGCTCGCGCTACCCAGAAAATCGTGGTGGCTTCGTTTTCCAGCCATGTCCACCGGGTGCAGCAGGTGTTGGATGCCGCCGCCGCGCATGACCGCAAGGTGGCGTTCGTGGGGCGCTCCATGGTGCGCAATATGACGATCGCCGCCGATATGGGCTACCTCAGCGTGCCCAAGGACGTGCTGGTGGATGTGAAGAAGCTCGGTGATCTTCCCGATGACCGGATTGTGCTCATGTGCACCGGCAGCCAGGGAGAACCGATGGCTGCGCTGGGACGTATCGCCAACCGGGACCATCGCATTTCCGTGGCGGACGGTGACATCGTGATCCTCGCGTCGTCGCTCATTCCGGGAAATGAAAATGCGGTGTTCCGGGTGGTTAACGGGTTGATGGCGCTCGGCGCTGAGGTCGTGCATCAGGCGAGCGCGCGGGTGCATGTGTCTGGTCACGCCTCCGAGGGGGAGCTGACCTACTGCTACAACATTTTGCGCCCGAAGAACGTTATGCCCGTTCACGGTGAGATCCGACACCTCATTGCCAACGCGCGGATCGCTCAGAAAGTGGGAATCGGCGAGAAGAACATTGTGCTGGCCCGCGACGGGCATGTCGTGGATCTTTGCGACGGGGTCGCCAAAGTGGTCGGCGAGGTGCCGTGTGGGTACGTGTATGTCGATGGTTCTAGCGTCGGGGAGATTTCCGAAGCGGACCTGAAGGATCGTCGGATTCTTGGCGACGAAGGGTTCATCTCGTTGTTCGCGGTGGTCAACTCTAAGACCGGCACAATTATTGCCGGCCCTGAAATCCACGCCCGTGGATTCGCCGAGGATGATGAGGTATTCGAGGACATCAAACCGGATTTGGTGACGGCGTTGGAGCGCGCGGTGCGCGATAGTGCCGACCATGACACTCACCAGTTGCAGCAGGTAATGCGACGGGTAGTGGGCCGGTGGGTCTCGCAGCGGCTTCGTCGCAAGCCGATGATTATTCCGGTCGTGGTTGAAGCGTAAATCTGCCCACAGGTCTCGGCGCCTGCCCGTCGGCACGGTAGATTGAGAAGCATGGCGACACGTACGACTTCCCCCGCACGTGCGTCGAAAGGCTCGTCTCGTACCGGTTCAGCCGGAGGGGCCCGAGGTTCGGGTCGCTCCGCCGCGCCGCCCGGCGACCCCTCGACGCTTCCGCTTCCGATCCGCGCCGTGAGAACCGGGTATCTCGCGGTGGCACGCGCGGTTGGCGGTTTTGTGCGCGGTATAGGTGTGGAAGCTCGACCCGTCCCGTATGAGATGAGACGGGACGGATACGGGCTGTTCTTGCTTGCGATTGCGGTGCTGGTTGCGATCCGTGAATGGTGGCAGGTTTCGGGATCGATTTTCGAGGCTGTTCACGCGGTTGCCGGAGGTACCTTCGGGTTAATTGCAGTGGTGCTGCCGGTCTTGTTAGCGGGCTGGGCTATTCGCATGTTCCGCAGGCCGGATTTAGTGCACGCCAATGCCCGCATTGCGATCGGCATCATGCTGTTTTTGATGGCGTTTGCGGCCATCGCCTCGATTGCTCGTCAGATGCCGGAGCCCGCCTCGGGCATTGAGGCGCTTTCGCGCGGAGGTGGGGTGCTCGGCTATTTGGCTGCGGCTCCGCTGCTGACCCTGATGCCCGCCCCATTCGTGGTCACGATCTACGCGGTGGTGGCACTGTTTTCAGTGCTCATCCTGACCGCGACGCCGTTGGAGTCGATTCCGCGCACGCTGATGGGGGTGTATCGGCGTCTGGTCGGGCAATCCGATGCCGAACATGAGGAACGGGAGCAGTTTGGGCTGCGGCCGCGCCGTCGGGATATTCGCCGTGAGACGGATGAAGCTAAGACGGAGACGCTGGAGCGCACTGGTGTCGACGCTGAGCCGTCGGAGAGTGGACCGTCCTCGCTGCTGAAACGCAGACGCCGTGGGCAGAAGAAATCGAAGGCCGACGCCCAGGAGAACCTGGATCACGACAGCTTCGGTTACGTGGGGGACGAACCCTTCGTGCGCGGCGCGGAGGTTGCGACCACCAAACTCGACCTCGATTCGGCAGCTTCTTCGCACCAAGGCACTGAAGCGCTGGTGACGGCTGTGTTGGGCGATCAGGAAGAGGACGTTGAAGAAGCGACCGCTCGGCGTAAACGGTTTCCGCGTGCTGCTGACGCGTTGAAAAAATCTCGTGGAAAAGCCGCTCACGATGAGACTCAGCCCGTTGAGACCGCTGAGACCACGCCATTGGAACCGCCCCCGCTGGGCCTTCTTCCGCGCTCTGGGGAGCAACTCGAGCTGTCCGGCGACATTGTCTACACCCTGCCTGACCCGGCATTCTTAGTCGAAGGCCCTCCGCACAAAACCCGCTCGGAAGCCAACGATCATGTGGTGGCTGCGCTTACCGAAGTGTTTGACCAGTTCGGGATTAACGCGCAGGTCACCGGGTTTACCAGGGGGCCGACCGTCACGCGGTACGAGGTGGAACTCGGCGCTGGAACCAAAGTTGAGAAGATCACCGCTCTCAGTAAGAACATCGCCTATGCGGTGGCGAGTGCGGACGTGCGGATTCTCTCGCCGATCCCCGGAAAGAAAGCGATCGGTATTGAGATTCCCAATGCCGACCGTGAAAACGTGGCGCTGGGCGATGTGCTGCGCTCGCCGATAGCGCGCGGCAATGAGCATCCGATGCTGATGGGGATCGGTAAAGATGTCGAGGGCGGGTTTATCACCGCGAACCTTGCGAAGATGCCGCATCTGCTGGTGGCCGGTGCCACCGGTGCGGGTAAGTCGAGCTTCGTGAATTCAATGATCACCTCGATTCTGATGCGTGCTACCCCTGAGGAAGTGCGGATGGTGCTGGTCGATCCGAAGCGGGTGGAACTCACCATTTACGAAGGCATTCCGCATCTGATCACGCCGATCATCACTAATCCCAAGAAAGCAGCTGAGGCGCTTGAATGGGTGGTCCGGGAAATGGATACCCGCTACGACGACTTGGCGGCTTTCGGATACAAGCACATTGACGACTTCAATAAGGCGATCCGTTCGGGCACGGTGAAGATCCCCCCGGGCAGCGAACGCAAACTCGCGCCGTACCCCTATTTGCTGGTTGTTGTCGATGAGCTCGCGGATTTGATGATGGTTGCCCCGCGCGATGTCGAATCTTCGATTCAGCGCATCACCCAGCTGGCCCGCGCCGCCGGTATTCACCTGGTGCTCGCGACGCAGCGTCCCAGCGTGGACGTGGTCACCGGCATTATTAAGGCCAATGTGCCTAGCCGCCTCGCGTTTGCCACCTCGTCGCTGCAGGACTCACGAGTGATTCTGGACTCCCCGGGCGCTGAGAAACTGATCGGCCAGGGTGATGCCCTGTTCCATCCAATGGGCGTGGCTAAGCCGATGCGAGTGCAGGGCGCGTGGGTCAACGAGTCGGAAATTCACAAGGTGGTTGACCATGTGAAGGCCCAAATGAAGCCCGCCTATCGCGAGGATGTCACGGTCGCTGCGGCAAAGAAGCAGATTGATGACGACATCGGCGGCGATCTCGACGTGCTGTTGCAGGCGGCCGAACTGGTTATCACCACGCAATTTGGTTCGACCTCAATGTTGCAGCGCAAACTGCGGGTCGGCTTCGCCAAAGCTGGTCGGTTAATGGACTTGCTGGAGTCTCGTGAGATCGTGGGTCCGTCCGAAGGGTCTAAGGCTCGGGATGTTCTGGTTCACCCCGACGATCTGCCGCAGGCACTCGCCCTGATCAGGGGAGAGGAACCGGCGTCTCACGCACCGGCTAACGAGGAGAGCACCGAACAGTTCGGATCGGGCGACGGTGGCGTCGGAGTCGATTCATCAAGGAATTATTACGATGAGTCGGCCTCGGATGAGGACGCCTGGCAGCTGACGGACCGAAGGTAAGCTGGGCAGATGCCACCCAACCAGCTTGCCGAGCCGAACGTCTCTGCGTCCGTCCTCCCCGACAAGTCCGTCCGCCAGGGAGTGCAGCAGGCATCCCATGATTCGTCGCCGTTGATTTCGGATGCTACCGACCGGACTGTCGCCTTGGTGACTCTGGGGTGTGTGCGCAACGAGGTTGATTCGGAGGAGCTGGCCGGGCGTTTGGCGGCTGGCGGCTGGCGGCTCGTGGATGACGCGTCCGATGCGGATGTGGCGGTGGTCAACACCTGCGGGTTTGTTGAGGCCGCCAAAAAGGATTCGATCGACGCCCTATTGGAGGCTGCCGATCTGAAAACCGATCAGACCGCTCGCACCCAGGCGGTGGTGGCGGTGGGGTGCATGGCTGAACGGTATGGCCAGCAGCTCGCTGACTCCCTGCCGGAAGCGGATGCGGTGCTCGGCTTTGACAGTTACACCTCGTTGGCGCAGTCTCTGACGGGTATCTTGGCTGGTCAACGCCCGGCCTCTCATCTGCCGGTGGACCGTCGCACGATGCTTCCGGTCTCGCCGGTGCGACGACGAGCCGTGGTCGAGGCTGGGGATCTGGCGGTTCCCGGGCATATGCCGGTCGGTGAGGGCGGGTACGGTGGTGCTCCGCGCACGGTGCGCCAGCGTTTGAACGCTCGTCCCTGGGCTCCGCTGAAAATCGCGTCGGGTTGTGATCGGCGCTGCGCTTTTTGCGCGATCCCCTCCTTCCGAGGCGCGTTCATCTCTCGGACGCCGGAGGACATTCTCCAAGAGGCACGCTGGTTAGCGGATCAGGGGGTGCGCGAAGCATTCTTGGTGTCGGAAAATTCGACCAGCTACGGCAAAGATTTCGGTGATATCCAGGGTCTTGACCGGCTATTGCCACAGCTTGCGGACATCCCCGGTCTAGAGCGGATCCGGGTGTCTTACCTTCAGCCCGCTGAGGTACGGCCCGGCTTGTTAGAGGCCATGACTCAGACTCCTAAGGTGGCACCGTATTTTGACCTGTCATTCCAGCATGCGTCAGCTCCGCTACTCCGTCGAATGCGGCGGTTTGGTTCGCGCGAACAGTTCCTTGATTTGATCGGTCGGATCCGGGCAGCCAGCCCACACGCTGGACTGCGCACCAATGTGATCGTCGGCTTCCCGGGTGAAACGCAGGCCGACTTGGATGAGCTGGAACGCTTCCTTGCCCAGGCGCGGCTGGATGTGGTAGGGGTGTTCGGGTACTCCGACGAGGAAGGCACCGAAGCAGCGCAGCTGGATGGTGCATTGAGCCCGGAAGAGATTGAGGCTCGTCGTGCCCATATTGATCAGCTGGTGGAGGAGCTCACCGAGCAGCGGGCATGGGACCGGGTGGGTGAGGAACATCCGCTCCTGGTCGAAGAGGTGGCAGAGCAGGACACTGGTGATGTGTCCGCAGACTCCGTTGCCGGAGGCGATGCCCAACTGATGAGCGTTGGCCGGATCGGTCCGCAAGGTCCCGAAGTGGACGGCACCACGTCTGTGATCGGTGAACTTCCGATCGGACGGTTTGTGCCGGTGAGGATTGTCGGCGCTGAGGGAGTCGATCTGCACGCTGAGGTGATCGCATGAACACGACCCGGCAGGGACCGCCGCTGTGGAACGTCGCCAATGTGCTGACCGTGGTGCGTTGCGTGATGGTGCCCATTTTCTTAGTGATTGCCTGGCCGCATGATGAACAGCCTGCCTGGCGCCTGCTGGCAACGCTTATTTTCGTGGTCGCCATGGTGACGGACTTTTTGGACGGGCATCTGGCCCGTTCGCGCGGTTTGGTCACAGATTTCGGAAAAATCGTGGATCCGATCGCCGACAAGGCGATCACCGGTGCTGCACTGATTGTGCTTTCGGTGTGGGACTATGTGCCCTGGTGGATCACCGTGTTGATCTTGATCCGGGAAATCGGCATCACGGTGATGCGGTTTACGATCCTGCGCTACGGTGCGCTGCCCGCGAATATGGCTGGTAAGGCCAAAACGATGATGCAGTCGTTGGCAATCACCATCTGTTTGCTTCCGCTGGAACTGTGGTGGAGCCCGGCACGGTGGTTTGGTCTCACGTTGATTGTGATCGCGCTGATCCTCACGCTGTGGTCGGGCGCGGTGAACGTAGTAGACGGTGTCCGACTGCGCAAAAAAGCGTTGGCTGGAGACGCACCGTCGAACTAGACGAAACTCTGTGGGCAGGTGGACAGGTGGATGCGTCAATCTGGAGGTGATGGCAACCGATGGAGGCAGAGCGCCGCGACCTGGCATGCTGCTTAGCAGCCGATGACGCCCAGTTGCTTTTGGCGGCTGCGTCGGCTCGGCACCTTACCGTGGCCTGTGCAGAATCTTTGACCGGCGGGATGCTCACGGCGAGATTGGTTGACATCCCGGGAGCGAGCGCGGTGGTACGCGGAGGTATCGTCGCCTATGCCTTGGTGATGAAAACCTCTTTGCTCGGTGTCTCGGAGGAGTCGCTAGCTCGGACCGGTGCGGTGACCGCGCATGTGGCCGAAGCTATGGCCGAAGGAGTGCGCAGAGCTATGGGCGCCGATATTGGCCTCGCTACGACCGGTGTCGCAGGTCCTGGCCCGGATGCGCGGGGGCTGCCAAGCGGAACGTTCTGGGTCGCGGTGGCGGGTGTCGAATCTGTACGATCGCGGGGATACTTTGGTGCAGTGTCGTCGGGACTAGAAGATGGGCGGGTTGAGCGGTCTCGAATGCAGGTGCGCGAATGTGCGGTGGGCGCTGCTTTAGCATTGGCGCGAGAGATGCTGACGGGGTCGTAACCGGTCGGCGCCTGGCGGTGCTACCGCAGACTGAGAACGCTTCTCATCGTGTCCATGCTTACAATCAGGAACACTGACGCGGGTTCACGCGTTATTGGGGATGTGAAAAGTTTTGAGACCACGTACCGTGGACCTTCTGCACGCCCCGGCGGATCTGTGATTGGATCACGCAGGCCGCATCGGCCATCTACCCGTCCAGGGGCTGTGAAAGGAGTGCTGGTGAAGGGAGGAGGACGTCCCGTGGTGGTTTTCCGGCAGGAACTTGGCGATGTCCTGCGCGATGTTCGTCGCCAGCAGGGTCGGACGTTGCGGCAGGTATCGCAGGCGGCCCGGGTGTCGCTCGGCTACCTCAGTGAAATTGAGCGGGGGCAAAAGGAAGCATCTTCGGAGCTGCTGTCCTCGGTCTGTCATGCGCTGGGGATGCCGATGTCGTTTGTTCTGCGAGAGGTGTCGGACCGCATTGCCGTAGCGGAAGGGGTTGTGATTCCTGACACGGTTCCCGATGACCTTGGGGACTCGCTGCATGGCGGCCTGGTCGGTGCGCGTTAAGCGCACGCACGTTGTCATGCGAGATCTTGTCATGCGATATCGCAGGCTGACGCAGGGCAGGCTGTGCCCGCAGGTATTTGCGTAATGTCTGAGACGTCGGCGACACAAGGATTTCTTTATGCGACGTAGTCGCTTTCAGGTACTCGCGGATCATGTATTTGGGCCTGCGCTCGCGCGCACGTACTGCGCGGAAACGCTGCTGGCTCCGTATGGGTATGTGAGTGCGGATGACGCCTTATCTCGCGGCGAGAATGTGCGGGATGTGTGGGTTGCTCTATGTGATGCGCACGATGTTCCGGAGTCTGAGCGGTGGGAGCTGCCTGAGGAGCGTCGCCGGGCTCGGTGATAGCGGTGGCCTTTATGATGGTCGCCGCTGTGGCCGCGCCGGGCTTGCTCGCGGCGCCCAGTATGCGGTGGTGATCGGCTGTGCGGCTGAGGTCTGGGGGTTGCTCGGGGCGTGAGTCGGCTAGTCAGCCGTGTTCGGATTGTCATCGAACATATGTTCGGTCTATCGTGTGAGCAGCGAACCACGGTTGGGGATTGCGTACTCGTCCACACCGCCTGAGGCTTTGGCTCGAATGTCATAGGGCCGTCCTACCGTGGTTCATGACAGACCACGACACCAGTGGCTACAGACCGTAGCCCAGCGGAAGGACACCAGATGGCAGCAGCGAAGAAAGAACGCGCCTCCACCCTCGATGCGGCTCTCGCCCAGATCGATCGCCAGTTCGGCAAAGGGTCGATCATGCGCTTGGGTGATGACACCCGGCCCCCGGTGGAGGTTATTCCGACCGGTTCGGTTGCCTTGGATGTGGCGCTGGGTATTGGCGGTATTCCGAGGGGCCGGATTGTGGAGATCTACGGGCCGGAATCCAGCGGTAAGACGACGGTCGCCTTGCATGCGGTCGCTAATGCGCAGCGCAATGGCGGCATCGCAGCTTTTATCGACGCTGAACACGCGCTCGATCCCGAGTACGCCAAGAAACTTGGCGTCGACACGGATTCCCTGCTGGTCTCGCAGCCGGATACCGGGGAACAGGCCCTGGAGATTGCCGACATGCTGGTGCGCTCAGGCGCTTTGGATATCGTCGTGATCGACTCAGTGGCTGCGCTGGTGCCCAAGGCTGAGATCGAGGGTGAGATGGGTGATTCCCACGTCGGTTTGCAGGCCCGGCTGATGTCGCAGGCGCTGCGCAAGCTCACCGGCGCTCTGTCGACCTCGGGAACCACTGCGATCTTCATTAACCAGCTTCGCGAGAAAATCGGCGTGTTCTTCGGCAGCCCGGAGACGACGACCGGTGGTAAAGCTTTGAAGTTCTACGCTTCGGTGCGCATGGATATCCGCCGCATTGAGACGTTGAAAGAGGGTTCCAACCCGGTCGGCAACCGCACCCGGGTGAAGGTGGTCAAAAACAAGATGGCCCCGCCCTTCAAGCAGGCTGAATTCGACATCCTCTACGGAGTGGGTATTTCCCGTGAAGGTGGATTGATTGACCTGGGTGTTGAGCATGGGATCGTGCGTAAGTCCGGCGCTTGGTTCACCTATGAAGGGGATCAGCTGGGCCAGGGCAAGGAAAATGCTCGCACCTTCCTTAGGGATAACCCCGATCTCGCCGCGGAGATTGAACAAAAGATTCTGCGGACCCTCGGCATCGGTCCCTATGCAGCTGAGGTCGCTGGCGCGGACGCGTCGGATGATGAATTCATCGATGATGACGTACCGGCAAAGATCTGATGCGGAAAAATTTGATGACGGTAGGTGTGCGCACGGGTCAGCCGGTTTGGCGGTAAGTCTCACCGGCGCCGGTGCGTGCACTGTCAAGCGGAGAGAAGTAGGTGAGATGGTCTGTGATGCTCGACGAACATGCTGAGGCGGTGAAGGAACTCGCCGGTCACATTGAGCATCTGCAGGCCCAAAAACCCACGATCACCGCGGAGGTGGCCGCATTCGAGCGCGAGGTGGTCGCCCAATGCCGCTATCTTATGCGTTTACTGGCTGATCGCCGTAGGTCACGGTATGAACTCGCCGAAGCGCTACAACGCCGCGATGTCACACCGGAACTCGCCGAGGAGTGTCTTGCACGCATCGAGCGAGCGGGATTAATTGACGACCTCGAATTTGCGCGGTCATGGATCAGCCAACGTCAGCGCCGCAGGCATCGCTCGGCCACAGCACTGGCCGCAGAGCTTCACAGCCGAGGAGTTAGTTCCGACGACATCACCCGAGCGATGCGAGAAACAGCAGTGGCCGATGAGGCAGAGCTGTGCCGAGACCTTGTACAACGCCGTTTGCGGAGCATGGGGGACTTACAGCACACCGATCCCCGCCGTGTAAAACGCCGCCTGGTGGATTCGCTAGGTCGACGAGGTTTCTCACCCGGCCTCGCGCAGCGCGTGGTGCGAGAAGAGCTCTCGCGATGACGGTCTATGCTCACGATGACGGTCGGTAGAATCGGGGACGCCATGACGACCACACCAGCACCCACGCACACTCCGTCCGTCCAGCCCCGAGACGATGAAAACATCAGCTTTGCCTCATCGCCCGGCTCGGCGGCACGCCAACGCACGTATCAGGTGCGCACCTTCGGCTGTCAAATGAACGTGCACGACTCGGAGCGACTGACCGGTCTGCTCGAAGACGCAGGGTATATCAGCGCCCCTCGAGAAGCTGACCCGCGTGATGGCGGGGTCGATGTCGTGGTGTACAACACCTGTGCTGTCCGCGAGAACGCAGCCAACAAACTGTACGGGCACCTCGGCCAGCTGCTGCCCGCAAAAAAACTCAACGGTGACCTGCAAATCGCCGTCGGTGGATGCCTGGCGCAAAAAGACCGATCAACCATTGTGGAGCGAGCGCCCTGGGTCGATGTGGTCTTTGGTACCCACAACATGGGTTCTCTTCCGGTATTGCTCGAACGTGCGCGACACAACCACGAGGCGCAGGTCGAAATCCTGGAATCCCTAGATGTTTTCCCCTCAACCCTTCCCACCCGGCGAGAATCTGCGTACGCCGCATGGGTCTCGATCTCGGTCGGCTGTAACAACACCTGCACGTTCTGTATCGTCCCGTCACTGCGCGGAAAAGAAAAAGACCGCCGACCCGGAGACATTCTCGCCGAGGTCCGCTCAGTGGTCGAGGACGGCGTGGTTGAGGTAACCCTGCTCGGTCAAAACGTGAACTCATACGGCGTGGAATTCGGGGATCGTGGGGCCTTCGCGAAACTGCTGCGAGCCTGCGGAGAGATCGACGGACTTGAACGGTTGCGCTTTACCAGCCCCCACCCGGCTATGTTCACCGACGACGTCATTGACGCGATGGCCGAAACGCCCAACGTGATGCCGCAGCTGCATATGCCCTTGCAATCCGGTAGCGACCGGGTGCTTAAGGCAATGCGACGCTCTTATCGATCCACGAAGTTCCTCGGCATCCTCGACCGGGTGCGTGCCAAAATCCCGCATGCGGCCATCACCACAGACCTGATTGTCGGATTCCCCGGTGAAACGGGCGAAGACTTTGAAAAAACCCTAGAAGTCGTGGAAGCCTCCCGGTTTTCCAGCGCATTTACCTTCCAGTATTCGATTCGTCCCGGCACCCCTGCGGCGACCATGGCGGATCAGATTCCTAAAGAGGTAGTCCGGGAACGCTACGACCGGTTAGTCGCCTTGCAGGATCGCATCACGTTTGAAGAGAACCAGAAGCAGGAAGGGCGTGTGGTCGATGTCCTGATCGCAGAGGGCGAAGGGCAACGAGACCACGAAACTGAGCGCATCTCCGGTCGCGCCCGCGACCATCGGCTGGTGCACCTATCCCTACCCAAAGATCTCCCCGCCGCGGAACGCCCCCGCCCAGGTGACATCGTCACCACCACGGTGACCCGCGCGGCCCCGCATTACCTCATTGCCGACAGCGCCCGAAGCATTTCAGCGGCAGAATGCGCCCAGAGCCGAGACCTGTTTTCGATCAGGCGAACCCGGGCCGGAGATGCCTGGGATCGCCTGCACGATGCGAACTCGAACGATCCCGGGTCAGCCGGATGCGGCACTGGGGCGCCAAAGCCAAAGGGCCCGGTCGGGCTCGGATTACCGACGATACGTCCTAGGTAGCTGATCGAGGATGGGCAGGCGCCGTCGAATGCCCGCGCTCGGTGAAGGCTGATGAGAGCCGATAAGGGAATGGATCCGGCAAGCGCGCTTTAGAGTCCAAACGCCCCCGGCTTATCGAGCTCTTCGAGCGGGAGCACAAGACGTGACTCCAAAAATTCAAAGAACTCGGTCAGCGCTTCCAGTGCCCGGCCAATAAATCGCTCCAGAGCGCTATCAGTAAGGCCCGTTGCCACATCAAGGGACATATCCGCGTACAAACCGAGCACGCCGTCACCGTCTTGAAGAATGTATCCCATAGGCCACAGGCGGCTCCCGTTCCATTCATTGATCACCGTCAGCATCTCCACGATGCGCTCGGCATCCACGGATTGGTTCCACCGCGCGCGGAACTGCATCAGATCATCATCCCCGCTGACGATCACCATGACGTCGCACCCAGCGACCGTGACATGCATGATCTCCGCGCTCTCGGTTTCGCTCACCTGCGCATCGACGCCGCGCTGCGCAAGAAGCGCTCGAACTCTTCCGGCAGTCACGGTGGGAAGCGCCTCAGGAGTCGCGGCGCCTAAACGAAAGAAAGAAGGGTCCGAGGGTGTGCTCACAGGCTCGAACCTACCGCACGTCTATGGGGTGACCGCACGTTAATGGGCCTACCCTGCGTTTAAGCCCGACCGTACGCCCATAAGACCTCGTATCCAGGTCTGCATAGCCCGGTCTGCCGTGCGAAGTCGATACGGGATTAAGTCAGGCCACCCCATGCATGGTCTGACTGGGCACGTGCTGATCCGGCTGGGATGAACAGGGTAACCCCCACTAGGCTGCGAGCATGACTGTTCCGCCGCCACTGCTCGTCGTCGTTGGTGCCACAGCGACGGGAAAGTCTGCGCTCGCCGTTCAACTAGCCCATCGCCTCAACGGCGAGATCATCAATGCTGATGCGCTTCAGCTCTACCGGGGGATGGACATCGGCACCGCTAAAGTAACGCGCGAAGAACGCGAAGGTGTGCCCCATCATCTGCTCGACGTTCTGGACGTCACCCAGGAAGCGTCCGTGAAGGCCTACCAGCGAGAGGCGCGCCGTATCTGCGAGGAAATCCGCGCCCGTGGGAAGGTGCCGATTGCGGTTGGCGGGTCCGGGCTCTATGTGCGCGCATTGACCGATCATATGGACATGCCCGGAACCGATCCTGTTGTGCGCGCACGGTACGAAGCGATCGCAGAACAGCAGGGTCCGGCTGCATTGCATCACCTGCTTACACAGCGCGACCCCGAGGCTGCCTCGGTAATTATCCCGAGCAATGTGCGGCGCGTGATCCGTGCCCTCGAAGTGGGGGAGCTGACGGGTAAACCCTTTGTCGCAGTTGCCCCGCCGCCGCAATGGCATCTGGACAACACGGTCGCTATCGGTCTGCGCATGCCCCGTGAACACCTCCATCAGCGAATCGATCTGAGGGCTCGGCGCATGTTTGCCGAGGGTCTCCTAGACGAGACACAGCATCTGCGTGAGCAGGGGCTCGACCGCGGAAAGACTGCGTCCCGTGCGATTGGATATTCCCAGGCATTGGCTGTCCTCGACGGGACGATGACGCTCGATCAGGCTATTGAGGCGACCACAGTCGGCACCCGACGGTTAGTACGGAAACAAGACACGTGGTTTCGTCGGGATCAGCGTGTGCGCTGGGTCGATGCGCTGCCCGGAGATGACCTCATTGAACGGGCCATGAAAGCCATTGATGACTAAGCGGGTTCGACGTGGTGGTTCCCGACCACTAGCGTGTTGGCATGACTGACGCGTCCGCTCCTTCCTCCCGGCCAGATCCCACAGCCTGCGCGGGCCCATGTAATGCCCTCGAAGACAATGTGAAGAGCCCAGTGTCAAACCCTCGCGACGCTATGGTTGTGGAACACAATTCTGCGTACTCCGCGAAACAGGCCATCCGAAGTGCCAGCTACAGTGCCGACAAAATCGTGCGCAGCGCAGTAAAAGTCGCCAAGGGGCATGGAACCGCGAACGATTTCGTGATTATTGAAGACCCCGATGGGCAGATCCAACTCGATGCTCAGGCCGTGCGGACCCTCACCGATCGGCGCCAGGGGATCGGCGGCGACGGTCTGATCCGAATTGTGCGCACCCGCGCCGCAGGTCTCGGGAAGCTGCCAGATGACGTCCCTACCTGGTTCATGGACTATCGCAATGCGGACGGGTCAATCGCTGAAATGTGCGGTAACGGAGTGCGCGTTTTTGCCGTCCAACTCTTGCGCATGGCCGCCCGGGAGAACCTGGTGCCAGAGTCGGGGTTCGGGTTCGCAAGCCGGGACAAACCCACACTTTCGGCGTTCGGTGATCGATTCGCTATCTGGACCCGCGCCGGTCGCCGCGATGTGGAAATTCTTGCACGACCCGAGAACCCTCTCGACGGCGAGGGCTGGCAGGTGCGTGTCGGTATGGGACGCTACGACATCCTGGGGCGCAGTCATGTTTACCTCACCCGACGGGATGGTCAGCGAGAAGAGGTGAGTGCAACCGAAGCCTCCATGGGCAATCCCCATACGGTGGCTGTGATGCCCACGCCCGAGGCGGTGGAGTCGGTCGATCTCACCCGCGCACCGCAGATCGACCCGGTGCCGACGGATGGGACAAATCTTGAGCTTGTTGCCCTCATTGGGCCCAGACGGGCCCGCATCCGGATTCTCGAACGCGGCGTCGGTGAGACTTGGTCGTGCGGAACCGGCGCCTGTGCTGTCGCGGCTGTGCTGACTCAGCAAGCTGATGCGATACCCGGTTCTGACACGTCCTCCGGTGACGTGTCTGGCCGGCCCTCTGGTGCGTGCGAGCCGCAAGCTGAGAATCGCCAAGACGGGACTGCCTGGAAGATTGAGGTTCCGGGCGGGGTGCTGACTGTCGGGATTGATACGACAACCCGCGAGGTCACGTTGGCTGGGCCTGCGGTGATCGTCGGCGAGGTTGAACTCACCGCGGCTCACGCCCTGGGGCGCTAATGCCGGGACGCGGGTCCAGGGCTTGCCCTACCTCAAAGACAGCGGTGCCCCAAAGCTGACGGTAACCCCGGGCGACCGCTGCAGGTTACAAGCTGGGACCGGAACGGGCCTTAGGGCCGACCGTGAGGATGCGAAATCCTTTTGCGCTGGCAGTGCGGTTAACAGGCCGGTCAGGATCACGGCTTGCGAGCCAGCGCATCAACGAATCGGCCCCGAGGTTCTTACCCACCGCCATGGACGCGGTGCCGTCTGGGTGTAGACGCCCTAACCACAGGGCGAGCATTTGGTGAAGCTCGTCTTTACCGATCCTGATCGCAGGATTAGACCAGATGGCATGGAATTGAATCTCTGCGGGCACATCCTCAGGTGCGCATACCTCGACGTTTTCTAGCCCGAGCCGGGCAGCGTTTTCAGCGGTCAGCTCCCGGGCACGGTCGGCAATGTCCACGGCCCAGACTCGGCACCGCGGCCTGCGCAAGGCGAGCGTTAAAGCGATCGGTCCCCATCCGCTACCCAGGTCGAGCAGATCACCGGTATCCGGTAAGGGGGGAAGCTCATCTTCATGGGCAAGTAATAGGGCAGTTGCCTTGTCGAGGCTTTTCGCGCTGAACACACCGGCGCTGCTGACGAGGTCACGGCGGGAACCGGCCAGAGTGACGGATAGTGGAAAGCGCTGTTCTTTAGCGGTGCTCTGCGGGGTGAAATAGTGATCGCTCACCGGGCACAGAATACCGGGCGCAGGTTAGCTCTCCGTAAAATTCCTCGACCTCCCGGGTTGGTCATGGGATTCTGTAATCACCACGCAAGGCAACCACGACCGCATGTGAATGTCGCGGGTCCGGTAGGCCGTCGGTTGGCGGCGGTAAGCCGCCTGCTGGCTATGGCGGGCCGAGGCGGCAAGAAAAGGAGCATTGTGAGAATTACCTTCCACGAAGAAACTGTCACCGATGATGATCGCGTAGATGTCGAGACCGCAGCGCACGATGACGCCACTGCCAGTCACGATGATCTGTCGAAGGATCGGCAGCCGGGACGGGAGCGGAAGGGATCCTCACCCAGTTCGCGCGGGGATGACCTCACCGCCAGGATTCTGGCCCGCCCCGATGCCTCAATTTCCGATGTCACCTATGTGTCGGATGCCGACGGGGACCAGTTCGATTTGGCTGACCGCCACGCTCTGCGGCGAGTGCACGGTCTTTCGACGGAACTCGAAGACGTCACTGAGGTGGAATACCGTTCGCTGCGCCTCGAAAAGGTGGTGCTCGCAGGCCTGTTTACCTCCGGTGGTGTGGAGGATGCGGAAAACAGCCTGCGGGAACTGGCGGCGCTCGCCGAAACAGCGGGGTCCGATGTGCTTGACGGGGTGATGCAGCGGCGCCACCATCCCGACCCGTCGACCTTCCTCGGACGGGGTAAGGCGCAGGAACTTGCCGATATCGTTGCAGGCTGCGGGGCAGATACGGTGATTGTCGACGGGGCTCTAGCCCCCTCTCAGCGTCGCGCCTTAGAAGACGTGGTGAAGGTCAAGGTTATCGACCGGACCGCGCTGATCCTGGATATCTTTGCCCAGCATGCGAGGTCTCGGGAAGGCAAAGCGCAGGTTGAACTTGCACAGCTGGAGTATTTACTGCCGAGGCTGCGTGGGTGGGGCGAATCGATGTCCCGGCAGGCAGGTGGGCGTGTAGCGGCAGGCGCTGGGATCGGTTCTCGCGGCCCCGGTGAAACCAAAATTGAGTTGGACCGCCGCCGTATCCGGTCGCGGATTGCCAAACTGCGTCGTGAAATCAAGGAAATGAAACCCGCCCGGGAGGCTAAGCGCGCTGATCGTAAACGCCACAAGGTGCCGAGTGTGGCAATTGCTGGTTACACCAATGCCGGGAAGTCATCGTTGCTCAATCGACTGACTGGGGCCGGGGTGCTGGTGGAAAACGCGCTGTTTGCCACCCTCGATCCGACGGTGCGTCGGGCTGAAACTCCCGACGGACGCGAGTTCACGTTCGCGGACACCGTGGGTTTTGTTCGGCACTTGCCGCATGAACTGGTTGAAGCTTTCCGTTCCACTTTGGAAGAAGTAGCTGACGCAGACCTTCTGCTGCATGTCGTCGATGCGTCTCACCCGGACCCTGAAGGTCAGATCCAGGCCGTCCGGGCGGTATTCGCTGACATTGAGGGTTTCGATGTTCCCGAAGTGATCGTCTTTAACAAATGTGATCTCACAGAACCGGAGACGATCGCGCGTCTGCGCAGTCAGGTGCGCGACTCCTGTACCGTGTCGGCTCGCACAGGCGAAGGAATTGACGAGCTGCGTTCGATCATTGCGGACCGGTTACCTCGCCCGCAGTCTGAGGTCGATGTGGTAGTTCCTTACACCCGCGGCGACCTAGTGTCGCGAGCATATGACGGGGGCCGGATTCTGGCGGAATCCCATGAGGCCGACGGCACCCGGTTGCATGCGTTGGTGGATGCGGGGCTCGCCGCGGAGCTTCACGCAGTGGCCGTACAGGCGGACCCGGCTGAGCACTGAGACGGAAGCCGCCGAGTGATGTCGGTCATCACTCGGCGGTCTCAGCTTGGCGCGGCTATCCTTCGTGGTCAGTGGTCAGTGGTCATCTCGAGCCCCGGTGAGACAAGGAGTGCATCACGCGAGGAGATACATACGTATACCCTCGCAGAGTTCTCCGCGCGCCTTGAAAACGTGAGACGGGCTAGGTACTAGCCTGTCTCGGTGACATCCTCCGCCACTGCCAACGAGCCCCAAGACGACCTTGACGCGCTCATGGACGCAGCTGTGCGAGCGGTGGGAGGAAATCCCCGGCGGGGGCAGCAACGCATGGCCGGGGCTGTTCAGCGCGCGATGGAATCGGGTCGGCACCTACTGGTTCAGGCGGGCACCGGAACCGGTAAATCGCTGGGGTACTTGGTTCCGGCTTTGGCGCGCGCTGTGCGCACAGGTAAGCCGGTGGTGGTCTCCACGGCCACCATTGCGTTGCAAGCACAGATTGTCACCAAAGACTTACCGCGGCTGGTGGAGGCGCTTGCCCCGCTTTTGCCTCGGACTCCCAGTTTTTGTCTCCTTAAGGGCCGTGCAAACTATGTGTGCCTGCATAAGGTGGCCGGCGGTTACCCCGATGACATCGAACCGGGTGCGCTGTTTGCTGAAGCGAGTGTGCATTCCCCTTCCGGGGATACGTTGACCAGTGAGCGTTTGGGTGATCAGATACGGCGTTTGAGGGATTGGGCTGAGCAGACCGATACCGGTGATCGCGACGCCCTGGATATGCCGGTCAGTGATCGGGCGTGGCGGCAAGTATCGGTCACCGGTTCGCAATGTCTCGGTACCTCGTGCCCGATGGTGGGTGAGTGCTTCGCTGAGCGCAACCGGGACATCGCGCGTGGAGTTGATCTGATCGTGACGAATCACGCCCTGCTCGCGGTCGATGCTTTCTCAGGGCATGGCATTATTCCGGCGCATGACGTCGTTGTCTTTGATGAAGCCCATGAACTCACGGCCCGGGTCACTTCGGCTGTCACCAAAATACTGACGCACGGTGCCGTGCGCGGTGCGGGCCGGGCTGTGCGTCAGCTTGGGCTCCCGGCGACTGCGCTGGAAGAAGCGGGAGAGGCCCTGTCGAAGGCGCTCGGTGATGTGGGGGAGGGGCGTCTTCCAAACGGGCTCCCAGAAGTGCTGACCGACGCCCTGGTGGTTTTGGAAGCGGAAGCCCGGCAGCTTCACGCCGATGCTCGGGCTGCCGGGGATGACGGTGCGGGATCGACCGCTGGCGCCCGTAAGAACGCGCGGACAGCTTTGCAAGAGATCTGCGATGTGGCGCGGAGGGTGGTTGATGAGCGCGAAGGGGATGTGGTGTGGATTTCGCGCGGTGAAGCCAACGGCAGACTGAGCTTGCTGGTTGCGCCCCTATCCATCGCCGGGTCTATGCGCTCGAAGATTCTTAGCCAGCGCACGACGGTGATGACCTCGGCCACGCTCGCGTTTGCGGATCGCTTTGAGTCGCCTGCCGGTGCCGTAGGACTGGATCCGCGCGATCGCCGCCCCGAGGATGAGGATTCTTATCTGCAGGTGCCTGACGGTGAGAATAAACTGTGGTCCGGTATCGACGTGGGGAGCCCGTTCGATTACGAGAAACAGGGGATTCTCTATATCGCCAGGCATTTACCGACCCCCGGCCGGGAAGGGCCGAGCCTGGCAATGCTGGATCATGTGGTGGAGTTGGTGGAAGCATCCGACGGTGGGGTGCTCGGCCTGTTTTCCTCGCGGCGTGCGGCGGAAGCCGCAGCTCAACATGTGCGTGAACGCAGTAGTTTGCCCATTGCAGTGCAGGGTGAAGACAGTGTGGGCAGGTTGGTGAGCGTTTTTCGTCAGGAAACGCATACGAGTCTTTTTGGGACGCTATCGCTGTGGCAAGGCGTGGACGTGCAGGGGGATGCCTGCCGGTTGGTGCTCATAGACCGGATTCCGTTCCCGCGTCCGGACGATCCACTGACTTCGGCTCGTCAAGAGCATATTTCGGCGCGTGGCGGCAATGGATTCATGAGCGTGTCGGCTCAGCATGCAGCATTATTACTGGCCCAGGGGGCCGGACGTCTGGTTCGTTCGGACACAGACCGCGGGATGGTTGCGGTGCTCGATCCTCGCCTAGCCACGGCGAGGTATGGCGGCTATCTGCTCAGCGCGATGCCTCCGCTGTGGCGTACCAGCGATCCGGAGGTGGCGCTGGGGGCTTTGCGCAGGCTATCCCAGTCGGTTCGCTCTAGGTGAGGGTGTTACGGGATGAGGAGCTAGATGGGATGGGTCGTTCGGTCTAGAAGCCGCGTTCCAGGGCTAGATTGCGCGCAGCACCGCTACGACCTTGCCAAGAATTTCAGCATGATCGCCAAGTATGGGCGTGAACGCTGGGTTGTGCGGCATGAGCCATACGTGATTGTCGGCGCGTTTGAAGGTTTTGACGGTCGCTTCACCATCCAGCATGGCCGCCACAATTTCTCCCGGCTCGGCAATTTGTTGTCTCCGGATAACTACCCAGTCGCCATCGCAGATAGCGGCATCCACCATGGAGTCGCCGCTGACTTTTAAGAGGAAAAGGTCGCCGCTGCCGACCAGCTGTTGGGGCAAGGTGAACACGTCTTCGACGTGTTCTTCGGCGGTGATGGGTGCACCGGCGGCAATGCGCCCCACAAGTGGGACTGCAACGCTTGTCCCAGCCGTAACGCCAGCTCCAACCACGATGTCACTCGGCTCGGGGAGGCTGGCGGCACCGTCCTCGTCGGGCATCACAATTTCCATGGCGCGAGGACGCTTGGGGTCGCGCCGCAGAAACCCTTTGCGCTCTAAGGCTTGCAGCTGGTGGGACACGGACGAGGGCGAGTTTAGCCCCACTGCATCACCGATTTCGCGCATGCTCGGCGGGTATCCCCGGTGTTGGATAGCGCTGGCGATTTTTTCGAGGATGCGACGCTGGCGAGGTGTCAGGGTGTCGGGGGCGGGGGACTTATCTGGATGTTGCGACTGCCCTGTGTGGTCGGTGCGTGCCATGTGCCGTCCGCCTCCCATGTCGCCGCGACCGCCGGTCGGAGCCGGTCGGAGCGCGGTGTCTCTCGTTTGTCATACCCCCTTGGTGCAGTGGGTATGTCCAGCGTAGAGGGGTCCGAGCACAAGATCAAACAGATGTTCGATCATCTCTTGCTGGAACGGCGGTTTGGATTTATAGTCGAACAAACATTCGATCGAACAGGAGTTCGAACATGAGCCCTCTCGCAGTGAGTAATCAGCAGCACGCATGTGGTGTAGGCGCCCTCGCATGCGGCGGTCAGCGGCATCTGTTCGTGGTGCGTGATGGGTCACAGACGCCTAACGTATCCTCCGCCCGCCCGGCGGTCTCAGCGCGCATGCGGTTGACGACTCGCGGGCGCATTGTGGTGACCATGCTGCTTGGGGCGGCAATTGTGAGCATGCTGCTGTCGCTATTCATTGTCGATATCCCTGCGGCTATGGCCGGCGGGCGCCATCCCGACGAGCTGGCAGTGGTCATGGTTCAGCCGGGGGAGACCTTATGGAATCTCGCAGAGCGTTACGGGGATGACTCCCTGACGGTTCAAGACAATGTGCGACACCTTCGGGAGATCAATCACCTTCCAAATGAGCAGGTCTCGGCGGGGACGGCCCTGTACGTGCCTGCGGGTTGATGACTTCAAGGCTCTGATTGCTTAATATCCGGAGGTTGGGCGGTCGTCTATCTGCTGCGACCGTTAAGATGCCTGGTGTGCACTGTCCTTTCTGCCGACACCCTGATTCCCGGGTGGTTGACTCCCGTACCTCTGATGACGGGGTGACCATCCGGCGCCGCCGTCAATGCCCGTCGTGTGGGCGGAGGTTCTCAACCACGGAATCGGCATCGCTGGTTGTCAATAAGAGATCTGGGGTTAGTGAACCCTTTAGCCGGGCAAAGGTCATTTCTGGCGTGCGCAAGGCCTGCCAGGGGCGGCCAGTGACCGAGGATGAGCTCGCTGTCCTCGCGCAAAAAGTTGAAGAGTCGGTCCGAGCAAGCGGACAGGCGGAGATCGACTCCATGGGGGTTGGTTTGGCGATTCTTGAGCCGCTCAAAGAACTCGACCTCGTGGCCTATCTGAGGTTTGCCTCGGTCTATCAGAGCTTTGAATCGCTGGAGGATTTCGACGCCGCCATCGCCGCTTTGCGTGGAGAACACCGGGGATCACCCCCAAATTCTCAGGATGGTCGAGACACCTCAGAAATCTAGGTATCATATGGTCGTGCGGTTCTGCCGCGCAGAGCCGGTGGTCATGGAGGGGAAGCCAAGACCACCGGCTTTTTCATGCTTTAACACCTAGATTGGTCTGCCGCTCCCTCATTGCTGAGGCTTGTGCGTGGCACAGATTCCGGCCGGAAGGTCTTCGCTGTGCACGATGTCCAGCCTGCGAGTGGACCGGGTCATCGCCACGTAAAGATCATTTGCACCCCGTCGATGAGCACGAAGAATCTGCGCCGGTTCCACGATGATGACATCGTCAAACTCAAGCCCCTTAGCCTGCTCAGCCGTCATCACAGCGACGATGTCGTCAATGCCCCCGCTACCGAGCCCAATGCGATCACCCAGCAGCGCCCGCGACGTGCCCTGCTCCTGACTCCCACGACAGGGATCGTGCAGTAACACGGATGTGAGCGTCGCCTGAAGAGACTGCGCAGTCTGTGACGGGCAGATCACCGCCACCCGGCCCTGGTCAGCACGGAGATGACCCATGATGAGGCGTGCGCACAAACTCGATATCGCCTCAGGCTCCACCCGGTGAGTAGCGACATCGTGATCACCGTTGCGCACCGACTGTACCTGTGTGACGTGCAAGCCTGCCTGCCGGGCCGTCTCCACTGCACGATCCATAATGCGCCGCGGGGTACGGTAATTCACGGTAAGTTCGGTGAGCTGATACCTGTCGCCCACAAAAGGAGACAGTGCAGCACCCCAGCGGTCAGCACCGGCAGCGGATGAGGTCTGGGCAATATCGCCAACCACGGTGAAGGACTTGGTGGGACACCGGCGCATAAGAACCCGCCAGGCCATAGCCGACAGTTCCTGCGCTTCGTCGGCAACAACGTGTCCGAACGTCCACTGTCGATCCTCCAGGGCACGCTCGGCGATGCTGCGCAGACCGGTACGAACCTCCATGCGATCAGCGAGGTCTTCCGCCCGAACCAACCCGTCAGTGTCGATGTTCGCCAACACTCCACGGGCATAATCCAGATTTTGTTCCCGCTGTGCGTGGGCGCGGGCATTGAGAACGCGCTCCACTTCGTCGTCCTCACCCAAAATCTCGGCCGCCTCATCCAAAAGCGGAACGTCATCGACGGTCCACGGGGAGCCTTTCGGACGGGCCAGTAGATCAACCTGACCGGGTGTTAAGGATGGATCTGCCGCGTGCAGTCGCTCCGGATGAGCGAAAAGAATATTTAAGAAGGACTGTGGCGTGTAGGGAAGCCAGCATAAATTGAGCAGCTTCCTGATACCGGGGTGGCGCCGAAGATCATCCAGCCGTTCGCTGCTTTCCTCAGGGGTGACGACCAAGCCTCGGGTAGCCAAAGCGCGCTCATACCGAACCAGAATCCGGTCTAAGGCGCTGCGCACGAACACGGAACGAGCTTGGTTATGGGGTTTCCGGGTGGCGCGGGCATCTTTGCGCGCCGCAGCGAGATCGCTTACACGGACAACGAATTCGACCCCGTCCAGGCGTACCTTTTGGTCGCGCTGGGGAATCCTCTGACGGTCTTTTACAGCGCGGGCTAGCAGTGTCGCCATTCTCGTATCGCCCTTGAGACGGGCAGTGTCGGGTGCATCGCGAAGCTCGGTGCTCACGCCGGGGAAAAGCTCACCCGGGGTGAGCATCAGAACCCCTGATTCGCCCAGGGAAGGTAGTACGCGTTCGATATACCGCAGGAAACCGCGAGTGGGAGCGACCACCAGCACCCCGGAATGCTCGAGTTTGCGGCGGTGGGTGTACAGCAGATAGGCGGCGCGGTGCAGTGCGACCGCGGTTTTACCCGTTCCGGGCCCGCCCTGGACAATGAGCACACCGCGAGTCTTCGCCCGGATGATGCGATCCTGCTCGGCCTGGATGGTCGCGACGATTTCTCCCATGCGGCCGGTGCGTTGAGCCCGCAGGGAAGCGAGCAAAGCTCCTTCTCCCTGAAGCACATGGGACCCGGCATCGGCGTCCTCGAGCAGGCGGGAATCCAGCACGTCGTCCTCGAGGCCGACGACGGTGCGGCCCCGGGTCACTAGATGCCGGCGCAAGCGCACTCCCTGACGTGCCGCGGGGGTGGCCTGGTAGAACGCTGCTGCCGCGGGGGCTCGCCAGTCAACGAGTAGCTGGTGACGGTCTGGAGTGAATAGGCCAATGCGACCGATATAGTGCGTCACTTGGTCGTCGCCGTCGAGGCGGCCAAAGACGACGTTGTTACTGACCGAGTCGAGTAGTGCCAGGCGGTCCTGGTACATCGCGGCGAAGGCGTCGCGTTCTGACCGGTTTTGATGGGTGGAGGCGTGCTGAGAACGCTGAACCTTGCTGAGCTGACCGCCGATCTGCGTGCGGATCTGGTCGAGCCGCTGGTACAGGCGGTCGACATATTGTTGCTCGGCGGCGATTTCTTCCTGGGGATCGGGTCCCTGCGCGGGCTGAGTCACTGCTGTTCCTGCCCCTGGTCGTCGGTGGTAGCTGCGCTCTGGGTGTCGCCGGGTGATGTTTGTGTCGCATCCACTTGGCGGCAAGGCGCAGTGTTCCATTATGGTGGAACGCGCTCGGGGTCGAAAGCTCAGACGACATGATCTGCTTATGCCGTGGACATCTGAATGACGACAAGGCCCCGATCCGGCGGATGCACAGTGGAATACGAGACGACGGGGAGGCGAAACTGATGCGCGACCCGCGAGAGCTGTACACATTTGCATCTGACGAGGTCGTGGCTGCGGTGCCACGGGGTGGGCTGGTGCTGGTTCATGCGCTGCCTGGGTTTATTGATGCGGGTAATGCCTGCCGGATTGCATCGACCTATTTGAAGGACACGTTGCGCACGGTTCGGCTGCTCACATTTGAGACCGACGAAATTCTGGATTATCGCGGCTCGCGACCGCAGACCATCTTTACCGGTCGTGCTTTTGGTCCGCTTGAGATTCCTGAGATTGCCCTGTACCTCATGTATGACGAGGCAGACCGGCCGTTTTTGTTTCTCGACGGTCCGGAACCTGATTTGCAGTGGCGGCGCATGTCGCGGGCACTAATCGACATCGTGGAGTATTTCGAGGTCGATCTGACGGTGAGTATGCACGCGATTCCGATGGCGGTTCCGCATACCCGTCCGATTGGATTGGTTGCCCATGCGACGGATGAGGGCCTGCTGGGTGAGGTTGACCGGGATACAGAAGCCACAGCTGAATTTGTGGTACCTGCAGGTTTTTACGCCATGCTCGAGACGATGCTGGGGGCGGAAGGGCACGATGCGTTGGGGTATGCCGCACAAATTCCCCATTATTTGACTCGCTCGGACTTCCCCGCGGGTGCGCTTGCGCTTTTGCGGCGGGTTTCGGAGGCTGCTCGGTTGGATATTCCGCTGGTGAATCTCGGCGATATGGCTGAAGCCGCGGCGAAAACGCTTGAGGGCACGGTTAAGGACAACGATGAAATGCTCCGCATGGTTGCGGAGCTCGAGGAACAGTACGATTCGCTGCAGGATGCGGACGGGTCATCGCTGTTAGCCACCACGGTTGATATGCCGACCGCGGCTGAAATCGGGGATCATTTTGAGCGGTTCTTGGCGACCCAGGAACCACCGGCATCTGATGACCGGTGAGTCCGATACGGCCCTGTTTCCCGAGCTTACGGATTTATTCCCACAAGATTTTGTTATGTGTTCGTAACCTCACTTTGGGCTGTGGCGGTCTGTTGAGCTGTATCCCGTGACATGATGGACGGGCTGCAGTGGCGTGATCTAGATGACTCGAAATCCCGTCGACGCGGTCGGCCCCGACGGCAACCGCTGATGTAGCAAGCATTTCAAGGTAGCTTCGAGCTACCAAATTTAGGGAGTACAGATGGCGCAGGGCGCGGTCAAATGGTTCAACGCTGAAAAGGGCTTCGGCTTTATCGAGGTCGACGGCGGAGGCGCCGATATCTTCGTTCACCACAGTCAGATTGAGATGGACGGCTACCGTGCCCTCAACGAGGGACAGCGTGTGGAGTTCGAGGTCATCCAGGGGACGAAGGGTCCGCAGGCTGAGAAGGTGCGGCCCCTGTCGTGATGACATCGGTGATGGTGCCGCTTTGCGCGATCCGGTGAAGATCGGTATCAGAGACTAAGCGCACTGTCACTGCATCCCGCCTGAGCTCACGGTCTAAGGCCGTGGGGATAGGCTGTGAACCGGCGAGTACGAGGTAATTCCCGTACCGCCGGTTCTTTAGTTGTCCGGGTTCTGCCACCACATTGACGTGGGGAAACACAGCGCTGGCCGTAGCCACTTCGTCAGCCAATAGACCGAATCCTGGCCGGTCAGCGCAGTTGGCAATGTACAAGCCACCGGGCGCGAGTATCCGGGAAATATGCCGGGTGAACCCGAGGTCGCGCACGCTGCGTGGGGTGGTGTCCCCGGAGAAAACGTCGCGGGTCACAATGTCGAATTTGTTATCAGACCACTGCTGGACGGCTCGAACCGCGTCGTCTTCTCGGATGCGAAGGCGGGGGGAGCGAGGCAGATCGAACCAGGTCCTCGCGTTGCGCACTAGAGCGCCATCAATTTCCACCACTGTCTGCTGTGCGGTGGGGTGAGTGGCAGCAAGGGCACGGGGTAGGGAACAGCCCCCGCCCCCCAGATGTGCGATCCGTGGACCGCTGGCATGCGAACGCTCATGCGCGGTCTCACGGTCTCGAAGAACGCAGGAAATCACGGTGTGCATCCAGCGCTGATACTCGAAAATCAGGACTGACGGTTCGGGGTGATGCTGTGAGCTGGGGACTCCATTGACGTAGAGAACTACCGATCCGTCGTTTTCCCTGGCGAGTCGGGCGATGCCGGTGTCAATGGGGACATCCTGATCAAAGGGTGGCTGGGGTGCGTTGTCCCGCTTGCGGGAACGCGAGGCGGAGAGTGGTGCAGGGCGGCGGCGAGGGCTCATGGCGCCACAGTATCGGTGATCTGCTCATATCGCTGTGAAGCCGTCGAGCAACAGGTGGTGCCGAGGGGTCGAACTTCGTATGTCATACCCCCTTCTTAGCGTTGTGGATGTGGATAGATCGGGCCGCGGTGCGGTGGTCAAGCTCGGATCCCGGGGTGTCGGTTGGTGAGGTCTCACCGGCAGCGTGAGGGGTGAGAAACCGTGGCGTGGCGTGGATAGATGACAAGAGGTGATTCTCGTGGGCAAGGCAACGCTGATGAATCGGGCCAGGCCATCGGTCGGGCGGGGGTGGCACTCAGCGCAGGCTGTGGCAGGGCGGTCGCTGCGGGATCAGCGACGCAAGGATGACGCAGATCTCGATGAGCTAGAACGTATCCGTAAGGTTCTGCTCGCGGTGGAACCGGAAATCGCCAGTGGGCACGATGCGGTGATGGTGGGCGATGCCGGAGCTGCGGTTCCAGGAGTGGCGGTGGGATGCCCTGAACGCGCGGGTGAACGCGATGCCCAGAGGGCTCGTTTCGAGGCTGTTCACCGGGTGGCCTTACGCAGTGCGGGGGTCATTGTGAATCGGCGCAACCGGCAGAGGAAACGTCGGCTTCCGCTAAATGCGTGGGTGGCCTTGGCTGCATGTGGTGATGACTGGGCTGCGTGGAGTGAAAGGTTTGCGGGAATGGTCGCTGAACGGGAGCGTCTGCGGGGGCGAGAGGATCTGGCTCCAGCCCCGGGGATTGTAGAGGAGCATCTCTCATTGACATCAAGTTTTTTGATGGCGGTGACTGAGCATGTGGTGAAAGATCAAGCGGGTCTTGCCGCGATTGCGTCGGCGGCGTGAAGTGTTGCTGCTCAATCATGGATAAGGCAAGGCAGGGCGGCTCCCGTGAGGTCAAGAGGCGGGCGCAAAGCAGAGCAGATAGCGCCCGATGTGAACAGACGGCGCCTTTGCGCAGGAGCGAAGCCGACCAATCGTGAGGGATATTGGTAGGGATATGGTGTGGTGCGGGCGGTGCAACAGCCCAAGACAACAGGTGATACGGCCACGGTAAGGGGGCGCAAGTGGGGACTGAGGACGTGGGCGCTATCCTCCACGTCGACATGGACTCCTTTTTCGCTTCGGTCGAAATTCGCGACGATCCCGCGTTGAGGGGGCGGCCGGTCGTCGTCGGAGGTGTTGGGCCGAGAGCGGTGGTGGCGGCGGCGAGTTATCCCGCTCGTCGCTATGGGGTGCGTTCCGCAATGCCGATGGGGAAAGCTAGGCGGCTTTGCCCGGACTTAGTGATCGTTCCCCCTCGGATCGCCCACTACCGGGAAGTGTCGCGCGAGGTCATGGCAATCCTGCACGGTATCAGTGCCCAGGTGCAGCAGATAAGCATTGACGAAGCATTCCTCGACGTCTCCGGGGCAATCCGCCATTTCGGGGCCCCGCCGGACATCGCGACCTTGATCCGCACACGGATTCGTACGGAACTGGGGCTGCCGTGCAGCGTCGGAGTGGCCGCATCCAAATCAGTGGCCAAAATTGCCTCCGCACGTGCAAAACCAGATGGGATGCTGGTCGTGCCCACGGCACACACCCCTGGTTTCCTCGCGCCTCTCCCGGTCGAGGCCTTATCAGGGATCGGCTCGGTCGCCGCAGCCAAACTGCATAACCTCGGGGTGCGGACAGTCGGGGATCTTCGTGCAGTCCCCCAAGGAACAATGCAGCGAGTTTTCGGAGCGCACGCCGCATATATTTCTCGCGTCGCTCAAGGGCAGGACGATACCCCGGTCACTGCGGAACGGGTCGAAAAAAGCGTGGGCACCGAACATACCTACGACACGGACCTCACTGACCCCGTAGTCATCCGCCGGGAACTCACGCGGATGGCGGACGACGTCGCGTCCTCATTGCGCCGGCACCGGCAGTGCGCCCGGACTGTGAGCATTAAGGTCCGGTTCGGTGACGGGCACACCGTGACCCGGTCGTCGACTCTTCCGGAGTGGACCACCAGCGGTGAACGAGTGCGGCAAGCTGCGACCTCGCTATGGGACCGATTGGGGGCAGACGGGTACCGGGTTCGGCTACTTGGCGTGCGCACAGAACACCTGCGCACAACCGAGGGGTTGTCCCTGCAGGAGGAGCTTGGAACGCGCCCGGGATGGTCAGATCTTGAGTCCGCGATGGATCGAGCTCGTAACAAATATGGTTCGGCAGTGCTATCGCGAGGGTCCACCATGGCCCCACCTCAACCGGTGAAAACGCATGACGATGCGCATGACGAGCAGGTTAACCGCTAGCTAGCGACCGCTGACCTGACGGCATTGGGCGGTACGTGACCAAGGTGTCATCCCTGTGAATGACATCCCCTGTTTTGGGTTCTATGCTGGAGGAACACTAACGTGGTCGACAAGTAGGCGGGCGAGAAACCGAGGAGGTCGAGATGCCACTGTCCGAATATGAGCAGCGGATGCTCGCCGAAATGGAACGTCAGCTGTTGGCCGAAGATCCAGATCTTGCCCGCTCGCTGGGTGAAGGTCCTCGAATGCGACGAGGTCGCGGACGGATGGGACTTGGGGTCCTGTTAATTCTCGCCGGGCTCGCACTTTTAATCCTGGCGGTATCTATCCCCATGGTGTGGCTCGGCGTAGGCGGGTTCTTAGTGATGCTCGCCGGAGCAATCCTCATGATCACCCCGGGCAAACAGAAATCGAAGCTCGTGACCATCGACGAAGAAGGTCTGCGGGCGCGGGCAGCGCACCCGGCAAAAGGTCGCAACGGGTTCATGCGGAAATTCGAGGAACGCTGGGACCAGCGCGGCGACGATCGCCGCCGCTGATTTCAATCGGTTACACCTTTCGCGCCTTAGTGGCGTCAACATCTCGCGCTCTCGGCGCACAGATCAGATGCAGCAGCGTTCCAGATAACTTCTGAGCTCACCAGAGATGCCATCGACTCGGCTTTAGCCAGCCCCTGCGCCTGGTGCTACCTAGCCGATATCAAAATGGCGCCTTGGAAGGGCGATCAATGTGGTCGCAACACACCACGAGTACCACGAGTCATGCCATGGATCGGACTTAGCGCTATCTTCCACAGCCCTCCACCTCCTCGTGCCCATCCCCTCCACCTCCACACACCTATTCCCCTCCACTTTCCTCCACCCCTTTGAGCAGTCCACTCGAAGCCGACTGGACTGTCGAAAGCAGTGTGAGCGTTCGCACTGAGTTGCTTGTGCCATCAATAATGGCAGCCGCTTCCCGCCGCCACCACCAATAATCGACTGTGACCTGCTGTTATGGCGTCCGGGGTGAATAGGTTAGACGTGGCTGCTGGCGTGTTCTGATCTTCTGTAGGTCTGCTCCGTGCCCCCAGAAAGTGCGTTGATGCCCGGCTCAATCTGGGACCTCAGCTGTTCCTCCGCTCGCTTGTCGCGGCCAGGTTGAGCTTGCGCGGCAGGAATCACTCCACTTTTGCTCCACCTCACTCCACGCGTATGACCTGGCTTTTTCGTCAGTCGCCATGAAATTACATGGCAATAGCAGTGGTCTGGTGGGGGAGAGTGGGGTAAAGTGGAGCGCACGGGAAGAGAAGTGGTTCAGTCGGCAACCGCGGGAGGTGAGGACGCATGTTCCTCGGAACCTTCACACCGCGCCTGGACGACAAAGGCCGTCTGATCTTTCCGGCCAAGTTCCGCGACCAACTGGCAGCGGGCCTGGTGATGACCCGAGGGCAAGAGCACTGCATCTCCGTGTACCCGATGCGCGAGTTCGAACAAGTGCATGAAGAACTTCGCAAGGCACCGGTGACCAGTCGCGACGCTAGGGACTACCTTCGCGTGCTGCTATCTGGCGCCGAAGATGTAGTGCCCGATAAACAGGGACGCATCACCATCCCCGCGCACTTGCGCTCGTGGGCCGGACTAGACCGGGAGACCACGGTCATTGGGGCGGGCAACCGCCTCGAGATCTGGTCGACCCCCGCCTGGGAGACCTACTTGGCAGCGAAGGAAGAAAGTTTTGCGGAGACGGCTACCGAAGTCGTTCCCGGTTTGTTCTAAACAGCACCAAGGGATGGTTATCCCCGCACAGCGAGGACTCATCCCGGCAATACGGCGCACCGCGAGATCTCTCGCCGCTTTGGCCCCGACGCATCTTCCCCGGTGGCGGGACTAAAGCGGGAGGGGATCTGGCGGGGCGTCGCCTCGCAAGAGGGCGGGCCCCTGCCCGTCTCGCACACGATGGGCGTATGCCCGTGACCGGCACGAGGGAGGGGCCATGGATACACCGGAAGCCATTGCCTCCCGTCACATCCCTGTTCTTCGGGATCGCTGCGTCCAACTGCTGGGCCCCGCTCTCGAACGCGAGGGTGCGGTGTACATCGACGCAACACTCGGCATGGGGGGACACGCCCACGCGGTGCTTACAGCATTCCCGACCGTGCGGCTGATCGGGATCGACCGAGATACACGCGCCCTAGACCTAGCGAAGCAAAGGCTGGGCGCGGCGGGTTGCGACGGCAGGTTCGACCTCGTCCACGCAACCTACGACCAGATCCCTGAAGCCCTCGCGCGGCACGGACTGAGCTCGGCTGACGGCATCCTGATGGACCTCGGCGTATCCAGCCTGCAAATTGACGACGCGGAGCGCGGTTTCGCATACCGCTTCGATGCGCCGCTGGACATGCGCATGGACCAGAGTTCGGATGCTCCCACCGCGGCAGATCTGCTGCGTGACCTCGACGAACAGAAACTCTCCCGCATTCTGTACGAGTACGGCGAGGAACGTTACGCGCGCAAAATCGCTCGAACCATCGTGGCGCGCAGAACCACCCAGCCGGTGCTTACCAGCACCGATCTGGTTGAGGTGGTTGAACGAGCAGTTCCGGCCGCATCGAAACGAACCGGTGGGCATCCCGCGAAGCGAACGTTCCAGGGGCTGCGCATTGCCGTGAACGGGGAGCTGGACATCCTCCGGGTTGCCTTGCGCCGGGCACTCGACTCCTTAAGCGTTCACGGTCGGCTGGCGGTTGAGTCCTACCACTCGCTCGAAGACCGGATTGTGAAAACAGAATTTGTGGCGCGGACAAGTTCCTCAGCGCCACCCGGGCTTCCGATTGAACTCGACGAACACCGCCCAGACTTCCGCTTGATCACCCGGGGTGCGGAAAAAGCATCCGACCAGGAACAAGCCATTAACCCGCGATCCGCATCGGTGCGCCTGCGGGCAATTGAACGAACGCGTGAAAAGACCTCGACCAGCTCACAACCCAGCAAGCACAGGAGGAGGGAGAACTGAGGATGGCACAGCCCGCCCGACAGTACGCCCCCGGTATGCGCTCCGCATCCACCCAACGCGGACCTGCTGCCACGTCCGCGAGTGCTCCGCGACTGACGGTCGTTGCGCGCCCGCGTCCTTCCCGCAGCAATGTTCCCTTTGTTCTGCTGTGCACCGCAATTCTGCTGGCTACGCTGGGAGCAGTGTTAGCCCTCAATATCTCCATGGGGCAGGGGTCGTATGAGCTGAGTTCACTTCAGCGCACCTCACAAAAACTGGTCCACGAGAAGCAGACCCTCGCCGAACGTAACCAAATGCTAGGCGCTCCGCAGGAACTTGAACGTCGGGCGCGAGCCATTGGGATGGTTCCCGCGGGAACATCAGCGTACGTTGACCTCGCAACCGGCAAGATTATCGGCGATCCGCACCCGGCAGCGGCCGACGAAGCGCCCAAGCCCGGTGTGCCGGTCCCGGATCTGTCCACCCACGGGCATAAGCCGTACCACGGGATGGGTAACGAGGGGGATTAGGTAGATGCGCAGTATTCCCCCGTCGCGGGTGGGTAACCCCACCACCAGACATCGCGCCATCCTTGCGGTGGTGCTTGTCGCTATTTTGGTGCTCGCGGGTCGCTTGGTGTGGGTGCAAGGGCTTAACGGGCAGGCCCTTGCCGCCCAAGCGCGCGAAGAGCGCACCGTCACCACAGACATTCCCGCTGTTCGCGGTGAGATTATGGACCGCAACGGGACGGTCCTCGCGGCCTCCATCGAAAGGTATGACATCTGGGTTAACCAGCTGCAAGTGGTGGACTACGGAAAAAACAATAAAAAAGTCGACGTGAAGGGCGTGAAAGGTGCGGCGATGAAGCTCGCGCCGGTGCTCGGTATGTCGGTGGACGAGTTAGAGCAAAAACTCACCGGTAAGCGCGGTTTCCTCTATCTCGCCAAAGGCGTGACGCCGCAGGTTCGCGATGCGGTCATCAAGCTGAAGATTGATGGGATCGGGTCCTATCGAGTGGGTGCTCGCGCCTACCCGGCTGGACAGGTCGGAGCGAACATCGTCGGGTTTATGAAAGCCGATGGAACTCCCGCGGCGGGTGCGGAACTCTCACTGGAAAAAGAGTTGCAGGGCACCAATGGCAAAGTCACGTATGAGCGAGGCGGTGGCGGCCAAACGATTCCCACCGGGGACAACACCACGATTCCGGCCGTGGATGGCAAAGATATCGTGTTGACAACTGACCGCGATCTGCAGTGGAAAGCGCAGGATGTGCTCGCCCAGACCGTGCAGAAATGGGGTGGCACCGGGGGTAGCGCGGTGGTGATCAACCCGCGCACCGGGGAAGTGCTCGCATTGGCGGATTACCCGACCTATGATCCGAACGCGCCGTCGAAGGGTAAAGATACCTATTGGGGAAATCGCTCAATATCGAATGTATTTGAACCAGGGTCGACTGGGAAACTATTCACTATGGCGGCCCTTATCGACCAGGGTAAGGTCACTCCTGAAACACAGTTCACCGTTCCTTACGAAAAATACTTCGAGGGTGAACGAATTAAGGATTCCCATGAGCATTCGGTGCAAAAACTGACGCTCGCTGGGGTGCTGAAAAACAGTTCCAATGTTGGCACTGTGATGGCCTCACTGAAGGTTGAACCGTCGGTGCGCTATGACTATCTGAAAAAGTTCGGATTCGGTTCACCCACGGGTATTGATCTCCCCGGGGAGTCCGGCGGAATCTTGCATCCGGCCAACGAATGGCACGGTCGCACCAAGTTCACGACTGCGTTTGGTCAGGGGTATGCGGTGACCGCGCTCCAGGTCACCTCCGCGGTCGGAACATTTGCCAACGGTGGAGTGCATGTCTCGCCAACCATTGTGCGCGGCGAGCAACAGCAAAACGGCACGATTAAACCGCTGCACGAGAAAAAGCAGACCCAGGTGGTATCGCCGCAGACCGCATCGACCATTTTGCAGATGATGTCGACCAATGTTCCGGATAATCCAAAGGAAACCGCGTATGTACCGGGGTACGCGGTGGGTGGTAAAACTGGAACAGCTCAAGAACCCGGGGGAACGTACACCGCGTCGTTTATTGGAACAGCCCCGGTGGATTCGCCTCAACTAGTGGTCGGGGTCTTTGTTTACGGTTTGAAGACCTTTATTTCGGGCAGTCAAGCTGCGGCGCCAGCATTTTCAGAGATCATGCAGTACGCACTGCAAAATCAGCAGATCGCCCCGACGGGTAGGCCCAGCCCGCAGCTGGCGACGGAATGGTGAGAGCGCATGGCGGATCTGACATCTCAGCACCTCGATGATTCATCGTATGCTCAGGCCGATTGCTTCAAGCCTCAGCCCGAGACTCAGGACCTCACGGCGAAAACCCAACACGTCATGACAGACCTTCCACGACCAATAACCCCGAGGTACATTCCACTCACCCGGATCGCTGACTACCTTGCGCAGCTGTGCCAGCTTCACACGGGACCCGTGAAAGACGGGACCCAGACCGTGGATACCAACCTCGTAGCCGAAGAGATGGTCGATGCTCCGCCCGACGTATGCGGCGTCAGCCTCGACTCGCGCCGGATCATGCCTGGTGATCTCTACGCAGCCTTACCCGGTGCAGTGACCCACGGGGCTCGATTCGCGTCCCAGGCACACAGCGCCGGAGCGGTTGCCGCCCTCACCGACCCGTCAGGTGCCGCGGACTGCCGAGAAGCTGGACTGGCAACCTTGGTGGTGCCAGATCCTCGCGCTGTTCTCGGCGAGGTATCCGCGCTGATTTACGGCACGAAAGCTGCCGCTGACACCCCAACCGGTGCGCCCGCCATTGATATGCCGAGGTTGATCGCCGTGACCGGGACCAACGGGAAAACCTCGGTAACTACTATGCTCACCGACGCGGTGCGTGTCCTCGGTGAACGGGTCGCCGTGATCGGCACAAACGGTACTCGCTATGACGGCGTCGACGGGGAGCACCGGATCGCTACCGTGCGCACCACGCCGGAAGCCCCGGAAGTCCACGGGATTCTAGCGCGTTGCGGGCAAAGCGGCGTGCGCACCGTCGCGATGGAAATCTCATCCCACGCTCTTGTTCTCCACCGGGTCGACGCGCTGGTGGCAGATATTGCCTGTTTTACGAATCTGAGTCAGGACCATCTGGATTTCCATCACTCGATGGACGAATACTTCCAGGCCAAAGCCATGTTGTTTACTCCCGAGCGCTGCCGGGAGGCGGTGATCTGCCTCGATGATGAGTGGGGACAGCAGCTCGCAGCGCTCAGCCAGGCGCGTGGCCTTCGCGTGACAACCTATTCGGTGAGCGCTCACACCCAGGCCGATGATGCGCATCCGGCTTCAGCCCACGCCTCATCCCCTGTTGGCGCCCCCGGGCCGATTGCGGACTACGTAGCGACCGATCTTCGTGCCGACGGCTACGGCGTGCGGTTCACCATGCTGCATACGTCCTCCGGTCAACGCCGTGAGGTGCACAGTCCCTTACCCGGGCGTCACTATGTGGCCAACACGATGGCTGTGCTACTGATCCTGGACCGTCTCGGCTACCAGGCTGAGGCGGCGGCCGCCGCGATCTCTACCGGGCATGGAGTGCCGGGGCGAATGGAACTCGTTCATCGCGAACAGATTCTCGGGGTGGTCGATTACGCCCACACCCATGACGCCTTGGACAAAGCGCTCACGGCCTTGCGCCCGGCCCTGACATCGGGTGGTCGGCTGCTGGTCGTCATGGGGGCCGGAGGTGATCGCGACCGAGATAAACGGCCCCGCATGGGGCAGGTGGCTGCTGAGGGAGCCGATGTTGTGATCGTGACCGATGACAACCCACGCAGCGAAAACCCAGCGGATATCCGCGCAGCGATCCGGGCTGGTATCCCGCAGGACACCGCGGCCGAGGTGATTGAGATTCCCGGCCGGGCCGAGGCCATCCGCCATGCTGTCACCCTGGCTCGACCCGGCGATATCGTGCTTGTGGCCGGCAAGGGAGCGGAAACAGGTCAAGACATCGCCGGGGTGATCCATCCCTTTGACGATCGGGCCTGTTTGCGGGAGGCTTTCGGCCAGGCGAGAACACCAAACTCACCGCCGCACCCATCACCGTTACATTCGCATCACACCGCTACTGGAGGACCTCAGTGCTGAAGATCAGCGTCCGCGAGATTGCCGACATCGTCGGAGGGCGGATCGTCGGAGATATGGACGCGACGGCACTGATCGATGGCGACGTCACCATTGATTCGCGTGCGGTGCGTCCCGGTGATGTGTTCGCAGCTTATGTCGGCGAACGCGTTGACGGGCACAACTATGCCGCGGCCGCGGTGGATAGCGGAGCTGCACTGTGTCTGCTTACCCGGGATGTAGGGGTGCCTGGGATCGTTATCGAGGACATGACGCACGCGCTGTCCGCACTCGCGCGGGCCACCCTCGACCGGGCGCGCCAGGTAAACCCGCGTCTGAAAGTTGCCGCAGTCACCGGCTCCGCAGGTAAAACCGGTGTCAAAGACCTACTCGGCCAGATCCTCAGCAGTCAGGGTCCGACCATAGCCCCGCCAGGCAGTTTGAATAATGAAATCGGCCTGCCACTGACGGTGCTGAAACTCCGCGAAAACACCGCATACCTGGTCCTCGAAATGGGGGCCCGGGGCATCGGCCACATCGCCCACCTCACCAGCATTGCCCGACCCGACGTCGCCGTGGTGTTGAACGTGGGGACGGCACATCTTGGGGAATTCGGTAGCGCGGACGGCACCGCGCAGGCCAAAGGTGAACTGGTGGAAGCACTCGCCGAGTCAGGCCGTGCCGTGCTGAACGCTGACGACCCGCGCGTTGCAGGCATGGCTACCCGCGCGCAGGCCCCCGTGACCACCTGGGGGCTCGGTCCCGCGAATATTAGGGCAGAGGATGTACGGCTGAGCCGGGATGCGTGTCCATGTTTCCGGCTGGTTATTGAGCCCGGTCTGCGCGCACTTGGCGGCGAGCCGATTGCGGCGGCTGAGTATCGGGTATCGCTTCAGCTGGTCGGGGAACACCAGGTGTATACCGCGCTCGCCGCGATGACGACCGCACTTGTTCTCGGGGTGGATGCCGACGCGGTGTGCACCGCAGTGGAGCAGGCGCGCGCCGTCTCGCCCCACCGAATGGCGGTTCACCACGGCGCAGACGGTGTCACGATCATTGACGATGCCTATAACGCCAACCCGGATTCCATGCGGTCGGCGCTCAGAACACTTGCCCATCTCGGACGCGGGCAGACCAATGGTTCCTCGGCAGGGACCCCTCGGACCATCGCGGTGCTGGGTGAAATGCGGGAACTTGGCCCAGACAGTGTCAGACTCCACGATGAGATTGGGCGCCTCGCCGTACGGTATGACATAAATCTGCTGCTTACCATCGGCGATGGCACCCGTCCTATGCACCAGGGAGCTCTCCTCGAAGGTAGCTTCGGAGGTGAAGCACAGCACGTCGATACCATCGCTGAGGCTGAGGCTGTGTTACAAACATCAGTGGTCCCGGGCGATATCGTTCTCGTGAAATCGTCACTCTCCGCAGGACTGTGTCATCTTGCTGATCGATTGGTCGCGATCCATGAGCCAGCAGCGGGTGGGGATGGCACCACAACGCGAACGAGCAGATTAAACGTCGGAAAGGCACAGGCATGATCCCCATCATTGTGGCCGGAGGCATCGGCTTCGTGCTGTCCTTTATCGGGACTCCGATGTTTATCCGTCTGCTCGAGAAAAAGGGATACGGCCAGTTCATCCGGGACGACGGCCCCACATCCCACCACACCAAGCGCGGCACGCCCACCATGGGCGGGACCATCATTATTTTGGCGTCGATCATCGGCTTTTTCGGTGCGCACGCTTTGATCTGGCAAGCCCCAACCGTCTCAGGCATGCTGGTGCTGTTTTTGATGGCGGGCCTTGGCATTGTGGGATTTGCCGACGACTACATCAAGATCAGCCGTCACCGCAGTCTCGGCCTGCGACCCCGCTCGAAACTCGCCGGTCAATTCCTGGTGGCGACTGTATTCGCGGTGCTTGCCCTGAGCTTCCCCAATGCTGACGGGCTGACCCCGGCATCGAGCCGCATATCGTTCGTGCGTGATATTCCCTGGCTTGACCTCGCGGTGGGCGGAACAGTTGTGGGGATCATTCTGTTTGCTATCTGGTCGAACTTCCTGGTGGCGGCTTGGTCCAACGGTGTAAATCTCACCGATGGGCTCGATGGTCTTGCCACCGGCGCCACCATCTTGTTCACCGGCGCGTATGTGTTGATCGCGTTTTGGCAGTGGCGCCAATCCTGTGACGATCTGATAGCTGGTGCCTGCTATTCGGTGCGTGACCCCCAAGACATTGCCGTGGTGGCCTCTGCTATCGCCGGGGCGTGCGTGGGCTTTTTATGGTGGAACACCTCGCCCGCCAAAATCTTCATGGGCGACACTGGTGCGTTGGCGCTCGGTGGGGCGCTGGCCGGGCTCACGATGGTCTCGCGTACGGAGCTGCTCGGAGCCATTATCGGTGGTCTGTTCGTGGTGATTTCACTGTCGGTCATCATCCAGGTGGGATCCTTCAAAATGACGGGCAAGCGAGTGTTCCGAATGGCGCCGCTGCAACATCACTTCGAGCTCAAAGGCTGGGGTGAAGTCACCATTGTGGTGAGATTCTGGATCATCGCAGTGATTTGTGCGGCAGCTGGCCTCGGTATCTTCTATCTTGACGCCATTCCGAGGCTGCGATGACGACGTCGCCGCAACCGGACGCGAAGCAGCCGAGCCCACAGCAACTGAACCCACAACAATCTGACCCGCAGCGGGTGGCCATACAGCTAACGGAATTGGAACAGGCAGGCCCGGCACAGTCGGATAGCGCGTCGGTACGCTCAGTCCCGGTCGCTGATCGGCCTTGGCCCGGCTTAGACGTCACCGGGTTATCGATACTGGTCTGCGGTTTCGGAGTCTCCGGATATGCCGTCGCCGACCAAACCATGCAACGCGGAGCCCACGTGCTGGTGGTAGACGCCCAAGAGTCTGATACCAAGCGCGAACAGGCACAGATACTGGGTAATCTCGGGGTCGAGGTGCGCTTTGGCGATGATCACGTGCGCGTTCTTCCCGACGACCGGCACATCGACTTAGTGGTGACCTCACCGGGTTGGCGTCCAGACCACCAGCTACTCACCGCAGCCCGAGACAAAGGAATCCCGGTCTGGTCCGAGATTGAACTCGCCCGCCGCATGCAATCTGCCGACGGTCCGGTCTGGTTGGGGGTGACCGGCACCAACGGTAAAACCACGGTGGTCACCATGCTCGAGAGCATGTTGCGCGCGGCGGGGATCCGGGCGGTTGCCGCCGGTAACGTCGGGCTACCGGTCATTGAAGCGGCCCTGTCACCGGAACCGTTCGAGGTACTTGCCGTCGAACTCTCGTCGTTCCAATTGCATTGGACCGATCATGTTCGGTGCGAGAGCGCAGCTGTGCTCAATATTGCCGACGATCACCTCGACTGGCACGGCGACCTGGACGCCTACGGCGCAGCCAAAGGGAAGATCTATGACGGGGTTCAGATCGCGTGCGTGTACAACACCGCAGATCACAAGACCCGCCACCTGGTCGAGAACGCGGACGTCGTGGAGGGGGCACGGGCCATCGGAGTGCGGCTTTCCACCCCCGATATATCTGAGCTCGGCCTGGTCGAAGATATTCTGTGTGACCGCGCCTTCATCCCCACCCGCCAGCACCAGGCCGCTGAACTCGCCACCCTGGCCGACCTTGCACATCTGGCCCCCGCCCCAGAGCCAGATTCCGACGATGGTACGCCGAACATACCCCCACACCTCGTGTTTAACGCCTTGGCGGCCGCCGCGCTTGCACGCGCACACGGGGTCAGTCCGCAGGCGGTTCGCGACGGGCTACGGGCATACCGCATGGGCGGGCACCGCAGTGCGGTGGTCGCATCGGACAATGGTGTGACCTGGATTGACGACTCCAAAGCCACAAACCCGCATGCTGCCTTGGCGGCGTTCGGCAGCCACTCGAGCGCGGTGTGGATCGCCGGTGGTCTTGCAAAGGGCGCGCACTTTGACGATCTCGTTCAGGCAATCGGCCCTAAGCTGCGGGCAGTCGTGCTGATCGGAACCGATCCGGAACCGCTCATCGATGCGTTGGGCCGACACGCCAGCGGCGTCCCGGTGATCCGGATTGATCCGGGAGAGACTGGAAGTGACCGGCATGCAGATGGCGGACGCGCGGTGATGGCGGCAGCAGTTCGAGCGGCGCACGGGGTGGCTGAGTCCGGCGATGCCGTGGTGCTCGCACCGGCCTGCGCCTCGATGGACCAGTTCACCGACTACGCCGCCCGGGGTGACATCTTCGCCGCTGAGGTCGGTGCACTGATGACGAAGGGATGACTATGGCGGTGTTGAACCCCCGTCGGCGCGCAGCTGCTCGCCAGAAACGGGCAGTTGCCGCTTCCCGCGCATCAGGTTCACCTCGTGAATTGAAACCCGTCGCCGACCCGCCGACACCCCAGCATCGATCACCTGTGACGGCGTGGCTGTCCTCGCCCGCTCTTGACTTCTACGCCTTGATCGTGCTGGGCATTTTGCTGGTGGGTTTCGGTTTGATGATGGTGCTGTCCAGCACAGCGATCAGCAACATCGCGGTGGATCGCTCCGGGTATGCGGGCCTGCTTCAGCAGGGACGATTCGCGATCCTCGGCATCGTGGCAGCGGTGGTCGCAGCACTGGTTCCGATCCGGGTGTTCAAACGCTATGCCTGGCCCTTTATGGTGTTCGCGATTTTGTTCCAGCTGCTCGTGTTTGTGCCCGGGCTGGGATGGGCGGTGGGGGGTAACCGCAACTGGATCAGGATCGCTGGTTTTACCGCGCAACCCTCGGAGCTGCTGAAGCTTGCGCTCGCGTTATGGATGGGCGCGGTGCTGGCCATTAAACGACCGTTGCTGCGCGAATTTAGACACTTACTGATCCCCGCGGTGCCTATGTTCGGTCTGGTGCTGCTGCTCGTCGCGCTCGGCCATGACCTAGGAACCACGCTGGTTCTGGCGTGTTTAGTCGCGGGGTCGCTGTGGGTGGCCGGGGTACCGCGCAGAGTGTTCGCGGCATTCGGTGCGGTTGGCCTCATCGGGGTGATTGGTTTGACGGTCACCAGCAAAAACCGGATGGGGCGCATCCTTGCCTGGCTCACCGGGGACTGCCCGGACGATCTATGTATGCAGCCGGTGCACGGTCTCCAAGCCCTGGCCGAAGGTGGCTGGTGGGGAGTCGGGCTGGGGGCGTCGCGACAAAAATGGGGGCGGCTACCCGCTGCCGCCAACGACTACATTTTCGCCATTATCGGCGAAGAACTCGGTTTATTTGGCACGCTCACGGTGATTTTGCTGTTCGTAGCGCTGGCATTGGTGCTGGCCCGCATGGTGGTGCGCCATCACGGTAACCCGTTCGTCCAGATCACCATTGCGGGTGTGTCAGCTTGGCTATTTGGGCAGGCACTGATGAACATGTGCGTGGTGGTGGGGCTACTGCCGGTGATCGGTGTTCCCCTGCCCTTTATCTCCGCGGGTGGATCGGCACTGGTGGTGTCATTGATGGCTCTCGGTGTCATGATTTCGTTTGCCCGACATGAGCCCGGGGCACAGGAAGCAATTTCTGCTAGCTTTGGCCGGGTTCGCCGGTCGGTCGCTGTGCTGCCGGTTCGTCGCCGGGGTGCTTCGCGTCCCTCCCGTTCAGCTCGAAAGTCATCCCGAAAGGCAGGTTCATGACCTCAAAGTCCGCTCCTGTGCGTATTTTGCTAGCTGGAGGGGGCACCAGCGGTCACGTCTCCCCGCTGCTGGCCACCGCCGATGCGCTTCGTCGACGCGCGTCCGAACCCGAGCTGGTGGTGCTTGGCACCGCGGTTGGTCTCGAAGCGGATCTGGTTCCCGCCGCGGGCTTAGAACTGGTCACCGTGCCGAAGGTTCCGTTTCCGAGGCGGCCCAATACTGCGGCCTTAAAGTTTCCAGGACGGCTCGTGGGGACGGTGAAAACCGTGCGCCGTCTGCTGACCGACCGCCGAATCGATGCGGTGGTGGGTTTTGGCGGCTACGTGTGCCCACCGGCCTACATCGCTGCCCGGATCTGTGGCATCCCGGTGGTGCTGCACGAATCCAATGTCAGGCCGGGTTTGGCGAATCGGCTCGGCGCCAAGTCGGCCCGGCACGTGACAGTTGCATTCGACGGCACCCCGTTACCGGACGCCGTCACCATCGGGATGCCGATGCGTCGCGAGATCACGCAGTTAGGCGCCGGTGACACGGGCGAAGATCAAAGCACACGAGTGGCATTGCGCGCCCAGGCTTGCGCAGAGTTTGGCCTGGATCCGCAGCGGCCGGTGTTGCTGGTGACCGGCGGGTCGCTAGGTGCAAAAAGATTGAACGATGCGGTGGCTGAATCAGCTCGAAGGATCATCGATTCCGGCGTACAGATTCTCCATATCACCGGTCGGGGAAAGCTCGGTGCTACTGAGCGTCCCGGCTACCGTGCGGTGGAGTTCATCTCGCAGATGGAACGTGCCTATGCGGTCGCGGATCTTGCAATCACTAGGTCTGGCGCCGGCACTGTGAGCGAACTCGCAGCGGTTGGCCTGCCTGCGATTTTGGTCCCGTTGCCGATTGGTAACGGCGAGCAGGCGCTGAACGGTCGGCATCTGGTCGAGGCGGGAGGGGCACTGATGGTTCCCGATGCTGAGCTCACCGCGCAATGGCTGCTTGACCATGCGCTGGTGATCCTTCACGATCCCGCGCGACTTGAGACCATGAAGTCGGCCGTGGCGAAGGCATGTCCTCGGGATGCGGCGGAACGCCTTGCGGATCTTGTTCTTGAGGCTGCCCATAGCCACGCTGTGAGCGCGGGAGGAAAGTGATGAGTGAGTCTCGCCAGGGGATCGCCTCGACCGACGATACGTCGATTAACCTGCCATCCGATGTGCCCACTGTGCTGCGGCCAGGGCCCGTGATCACCCGCAGCACCTGGCCCGCCTTAGAGCTGGGTGGGGGACCGCAGTCGGTGCATATTGTGTGCATCGGTGGCGCGGGGATGTCGGCCATTGCCCGGCTCGCCGTGCAGGCGGGCCTGAAGGTTAGTGGATCGGATCCACTCGAGGGGCGCTTTATCGGCCTGCTGCGGGAGGCCGGGGCCGATATCGCGATCGGCTTTCACACCGACAATGTTCCCGATGACGTCGATATTTTGGCGGTTTCCTCCGCGGTGCGACCCGATAATCCCGAGGTCAAACGGGCTCATGACCTGGGTATTCCTGTTGTTCACCGGGCGGCGGCGCTGGCGGGTCTGCTTGCGGGACGCCGCACCTTGATCGTGGCGGGGACCCACGGGAAGACCACCACCACGGCGATGTCGGTGATGGCTCTGCGCGGGGGGATGACGGGGCAGCACCAGCCTGATTCCGACTTGTCGGGATCGCCGCATGATCCGGCGTTCGCTGTGGGGGCGGCGGTGCCAGACCTCGGACACAATGCGTACCTGGGGACAGGGCAGTTCGCGGTAATTGAAGCCGATGAATCCGATGCCTCGTTTATTGCCTACGCGCCGCAGGTGATCGTCGTCACCAACGTTGAAGCTGATCACCTGGACCATTACGGCGACGAGCACACCATGCTGCGCGCTTACGATGCGCTCGTGGCCCGGCTGCCGGAAAGCGGCCACCTGGTGGTGTGCATCGATGATCCCGGAGCGGCAGCGCTCGGACAGCGGGCGCAAAGCCTTGGCTGTCAGGTGGTGTCCTACGGCACCTCAGCGCAAGCTCAGTGGCGCATTCATGACATTTATGAGACGCCCCAGGGCGTATGCGCCACGGTGCAGGCCCCCGGCACCCAATCGCCGTTTACGCTCCGCTTGGCGGTTCACGGGCGCCACAATGCTCTGAATGCTGTGGGTGCGTTGGCGGGTACGGCTTTGCTCCAGCCCGAGCGTGACCTCAATGATCTTGCGGCTGGTCTTGCCCGTTTCCATGGGGCGGCACGGCGTTTTGAAGCCAAGGGGGAGAGCGGCGGGGTACGGGTGTATGACGACTATGCCCATCATCCGCGGGAGGTCGCCGCAACGATCGTGGCGGCCCGTGGGATCGTGGCCCAGCCAGATGGTCAGCCAGTGCAAGCCGGCTTGGGTTCGGCTGCGGCGAATGCGGATGTAGCGAATGCGGCTGCGGCGAATGTGGACACTGAGCGTCAGCGCGACAGCTCGGCCGGCAATTCGGCCCACGGTCGGGTGCTGGCTGTATTCCAGCCGCACTTGTTTTCTCGGACCCGCGCCTTTGCCGCGGAATTCGCGCAGGCACTCGCGCTCGCCGACAAGGCCTGGGTGCTGCCGGTGTATGCCGCACGCGAAGACATCGACGACACCGTGGATGCGAGCACGATTACCCAAGCGCTGCCGGGTGCAGTGGAGGGCTTGGTGGCGCTGACACGCCGTGAGGACCTTCCCGCGCTGGTCGCTGAGGTGGCGAGGCCCGGAGATGTGCTGTTGATGATGGGTGCCGGCGATATTACTGATGACACCGAACCTGTTCTTGCGGCACTGGGGCGCGCAGCTGCGCAGCGTGCTCCCGAGGGCGGAGGGTCGCGGCGGTGACACCGCGCAGGCCTCCTGCCCCTCGGGTCCCGCGGGCGAGCAGCGGACAGCCACCGAGCGGTGGAAAACCATCGAGCAGTGGAAACTCTTCGAGCGGTGGAAATTCGCCGGGCAGTCGAAATCTCAGGGCCAACGGCAAGCCCATCGCGGCGGGTAGTTCTCGCGGGCGAGGGAAGCCCCCGGCTCAGATGGATCCGGCCACCGGGAAACCCTCTTCGAGCAGGAGCACGTCACAGCCTCCAGCGGCCCCGACGGTGCCACCGCGGCGAATTATGGCACAGGGGCGCGACGCGTCTGCTCTGGGGACGAGGCAACCCGGATCGGTCAGACCGTCTCGTTGGCCGAAGCGTGCGGCGAACGCGGCGGGAGGTGCGCGCGGTTCCGGCGGGGATGGGGTGCACAATCCCGACCCGGGCAAAGAACTTAACCCCAGCCCGGGTAGTGCTCGTAAACCCGGCGCAGGTGCCGGTGCGAGCGGTGCCCGCGTGGTACAGGCTGGTGACCGTTTTGGTGCCCGAACCCCGGCGCGCAGGGGTGGCGCGGCGAAAAAAGCGGTACGAAAGACAGATGCGCGTGCGGTGACCTTGGCCGCAGGAGGTCGGCGAAAAGCTCGCAGCGCCGATCCTGGGGGCACCGAACAGGGGCTGTTCCGCCGGATCCTTTGGGGGAAAAAATCCTGGCGGCGTGGCCGACGGATTGCGACGCTCAGCGCGATCGGTGTTCTGATCGTGGTGGGGATTTTGTTTGCCCTCGCACTGTTTTTGCCAGCGCTGTCGGTGCAGACCATTGAGGTCAAAGGGCGCACGTATGTGAGTTCCGGCAGCGTCGAGAAGGCATTGTCTGGGACGAAAGGAAGTCCGCTTCTGTTCGTCAATACCGGCGCTTTGGATAAAAGTCTGGATGCCGTGCCCGGTATTCAGTCGGCGACGGTGGTGCGCAAGTGGCCTTCCACGCTGGTGGTGACGGTGAAGGAAAGGACACCTCTGGCGATCATTAGCGAGCCCGGCGGAGCCACCAAGGTTGTAGATGCTGAAGGGGTGACCTTGCCGGTTGATCCCGGTTCACAAGAAGGACTAGTTCCCCTGACCGTGGGGCAGGGTTCCCAGGATCCCAATGCCGCAGTGGAGACGATGCTGAGCACTTTGGCGTCGATGCCCCAGGACTTGCGGGGGCGGATCTCTGATATTGCCGCGACCTCACGCGATGATGTGTCTTTTACGATTCGTGCCAATGAGAACGAAACTAAGCGCGTGATCTGGGGAAATGCGAGTGATGGGCCGTTGAAGTCGCGGGTGCTCACGGTTTTGCTCGGGCAACCGGGCGGAACTATTGATGTCTCCTCGCCGACCGCCCCGGTGACGCATCCGTAGCCGTGGTTCGCCGCTGGCGAGGGACACGATGTGACTTTGATTGGAAGGTGGCGCTCTCTTCGCGACGGCTGTGGCGTCCTATCCCGCGCTTGGCCGGCGCAAAGTTGCTCCGTACCGGGCCTAATGCAGCTAGCCGCTGAACCGTGATGGCCTGTACCGATCTCGTCTAGAAACCCCGGAGGGATCTCCCTTGCCCGAGACGTTTTGGTGGTGGACCCTGGAATCGTGGCAGCTCAGGAGGCGCGGACGAGCCCTGGACAGCCTGACTGTTCGTAATGCTCTGCCTCGTCCCGGTTCGTATTTCGATTTGGCACTGTATGTACGTCTTCGTCGCAGAACGCCTTCCCTAGTTCTTCCAAGGAGTCTTTATGACGATTGAGCAGACTGGACAGACTTCTAAGCTGCCAGATCTCGCCCATGATTCGCTTCCTGTGCTATGGCTCTGCGGGGCCCCGGGAGCGGGCAAGTCGACAGTTGCTTGGGAGTTGTTCATAAAGCATGCAAATGAGCAGGTTGCGTATGTAGACATCGATCAGCTGAAGATATTTGCTCCGGGCTCTGGAGAGTCTTTCGCGCTAGCCATAATGAATTTCGGCACGCTCGTCGATATCCACCGTGAACTTGGAACACAGGCCTTGATTGTGTCAGGTGTCATCGACCCTGAGCAGATGTCGTTCCTTGAGGCCGGGATCAGTGGCAGAGCTAATGTGACTTGGTGTCTAGTCGATGCTGACGACGCTAGACTCCGCTGTCGTATTCGAGAGCGGGACTGGCCGGAGCAGCTGGTTGACCTGGTGATCGCCGAAGCTCGCGCATGGCGCGGCATGCGCCACATCGCGAGAGTAGATACCACTTCCACGACTCCCGCAGAGGCCGGGAAAGACGTCGAAGGGCTCATTGCTCTGCGACCCGCTACTGGGCCCGAGTCATGTCTGCGGCGTGGTGCAATGGGTAGCAGTGACCTCGTCGTCATTTATGGACCGCGAGCGGTGGGCAAGTCTACGATCTCCTGGGGCTTATTTGAGAACTGTGTCAACCGAGGTGAGCCGACCGGATACTTGGATGCAGATCAGCTCGGATTCATCCACGCCGATGAGGTGATTCGTGATCGGCTGATTTGTCTCGCCGTCGTATCCATTGCGCAGAATTTCAGGAAAGCTGGCGCTACCTGCACCATAGTCAACGGCAATCTATCGTGGAACCTGATCGCGACTTTAGAAGACAATCAAACAATGCTGGTGTATCTGGATGCATCCCATGAGGTGCTCGTCGAACGCATAGCGGCTCGGAACGCTGGTGATTATGCCCGTCTGGCAGGTGATGACCTAAGCGGTGCCTCCGATGAGACTCGCGCAATGGTGCTCGAGCAAGCTCAACGACAACGCGAAGAATACGCTAGGGCTGCCGCGTCTGCTCACAGAATCAACGTCACCACTACTGACACCAACGCCCACGTGGGGGCTCTCATCGGACTGCTCTTGGGCCCCCGAGCTCGCCCATAGCTGGCCTCCCACAGGAGGCGTCGACCACGGCGTCTGCCTGCTGGGTGATCATCGCAGGGTGTCTGGGAACGGCAAGAATACGCTGACTCGTATCCTCGCCGACCGCCCTGGTGACCCATCCGTAGCCGTGGTTCGCCGCTGGCGGGTCGCATGCCTGAATGGGTACCACATCAAAGCCGCTGTCAGTGTCCTGGTGACCGGCTCACGTTAGCCCGTCCCCTGCAGAAGAAGCCATGTAATGATTACATTTGGTGCAAGGGTGCAAGGGTGCAAGGGTGCAAGGGTGCAAGGTGTTGGTTGCGGTACCTTGGATTATTTCTGGATTGGGTCTCGTGATTGTTGCGACACGCGAGGGGCGTAGGTTGTTGCACCTGCATGATGCCCGCCCTAGCGTCAAAAGAAGAGATGAGCGCACTAAACTATGAACCTCAAGTCGAGGTTTAGGGTTTGAGGCGGATGGCATTCCAGCCCCTCATCAGTATGAATACGTCGAAGAGCAAGGAAAGCGCCGTGGCAGGAGCCCAGAACTACCTCGCAGTCATCAAGGTTGTCGGCATCGGTGGCGGTGGTGTCAACGCTGTAAACCGAATGATTGAGTCCGGTTTGAAAGGCGTCGAGTTCATCGCTATTAACACCGATGCACAGGCTCTTCTGATGTCGGACGCCGACGTGAAGCTCGACGTTGGTAAGGAAATCACTCGAGGGCTGGGCGCAGGCGCCGACCCAGAAGTTGGGCGCAAAGCCGCAGAGGACCACGCCGAGGAAATCGAAGAGGTCCTCCGCGGCGCCGACATGGTGTTCGTTACCGCAGGTGAGGGCGGAGGAACCGGCACCGGTGGCGCCCCCGTGGTAGCCAAGATCGCCCGCAGCCTCGGCGCTCTGACTATCGGCGTAGTCACCCGGCCCTTCACCTTTGAAGGTCGCCGCCGTTCCACCCAGGCTGAATCGGGCATCGCCGCCCTGCAGTCTGAGGTCGACACCCTCATCGTGATCCCGAACGATCGTTTGCTGTCAATCGCCGACAAGCAGGTTTCCATGCTGGACGCCTTCAAGAGCGCTGACCAGGTGCTCTTGTCTGGTGTTCAGGGCATAACCGATCTGATCACGACCCCCGGCCTGATCAACCTCGACTTCGCCGACGTGAAGTCCGTGATGCAGGGCGCAGGAAGCGCCCTGATGGGGATCGGTTCCTCGCGCGGAGACGACCGTGCGCTGCAGGCCGCTGAACTTGCCGTGTCCAGCCCGCTGCTGGAAGCCAGCATCGACGGCGCTTACGGCGTGCTGCTGTCCATCCAGGGCGGCAGTGATCTCGGCCTGTACGAGGTATCCGAGGCGGCACGTCTGGTGCAGGAAGCTGCTCACCCCGATGCCAACATCATTTTCGGTGCGGTGATCGACGACGCCCTTGGAGACGAGGTGCGAGTGACTGTGATCGCCGCCGGATTCGAGGCCGGAGGTCCGACCCGGCGCGAAGAGGTGCGGGTGCTCCCCACCCGTGCACAGCCTGCCCAGACGACACCCCAGGTGTCCGCTCCAGCGCCTGTGTCTCCCGCTGGCCGTCACGAAGACCGTCCAGCTGCCACGCAGTGGGGTGCTGCTCAGCAGACGTTCCATCCCTCTCAGCCCGCCCCCGCGGCTCCCGCAGGGGAGACGCAGCCGGTCAACGCGGTGCCTGCCGAGGGTGAGGCATTCGAGACGGACAACCAGCAGGCGGATCCGGCACCGGTTGCCCCGCCGCGCGTACCCCACATTGACGAACCCCGCCGCGGACGAGACGACGATCTCGACATCCCCGATTTCCTCAAGTGATGGCCGAGGTCTCCCGGGGTATTCGTCCCGCTCATCTCGGCCACGCTCCGGGAGACCCGACCCGCAGTTTCTTCACCACCCGATACGGTGGCGTCTCCTGCACGCCGTTTGATAGCGCGAATCTGGCCTTCCATGTGGGTGATCAGCCAGATCAGGTGAAGGTGAACCGGGATCGGCTGCGGATGTTCTGCCAGAAGCCGGTGCTGTTTGTTGACCAAGTGCATTCAGCTGATGTCTACACCGTGCCCGAGGACATTAACCTTCCAGACCTACTCGCCAGGCCCCCGGTCCACGCTGATGCGATAGTGACCCAGCGGCGCGATATCGCGATTGCGGTGATGGTGGCCGACTGTGTTCCCGTGATCATGCGCGATGACGTGAACGGAGTGATCGGGGTAGCGCACGCTGGGCGCCCCGGACTACTCGCCGGTGTGCTGCAAGCCTGTGTCGCAGCCATGCAGGCCTACGGAGCAGACCCGGTTGCCATGGTGGCCGCCGTCGGGCCGTCTGTATGCGGACGATGCTACGAAGTGCCAGCCGATATGCGCGAGATGGCCTGCCAGATCCTGCCGGAGTGTTGGGCTGAAACCTCGTGGAACACTCCGGCTCTGGACCTTCGCGCCGGAGCCCGCTCTGTTCTTCGGTCCCTCGGGCTGAGCGCTGAGAGCATCGATATGGCCCACCCCTGCACGATGGAAGATGACAGGTTTTTCTCCTACCGCAGAGACGGACGGACTGGCCGCTTCGCAGGGGTCGCGGTGCGATGAGTACCGGTATATGGGCACAAAGGCGTCCCAGTTTGTCCCGATCGGATGATCTGTTCGCGAAATTCCCAACAGAGCTGGCGACACGCCGGGTGAAAATGTGCGGTAGGGCTCGTGGTCAGGTACGTTCTGGACAAGGACCGTACTGCACTCCCGTGCTTCCCCAAGTCAACGACGCGTCCGATGTAACGACGAACAGGGAGACCTCACAATGGCCGGCGCACTGCGCAAGACGATGGTTTACCTCGGTTTGGCCGAGGACGACGACAGGTACTACGAGCAGCCTCAAACCAGTGAGCCGCATGCGGTCTCTCCAAGGGCCCAGGAGGTCCGACACGACCAGGAGGAGCGGGAGGCACACGTGACGCCAATCCGGAATCGACAGAATATAGCGCCGGTCCAGATGGCCAGCATCCACGACACAGCTATGCAGCGCATCACTACAATCCATCCGCGCTCGTATAACGACGCCAAAGCGATTGGCGAGTCCTTTAGGGACGGCGTGCCGGTGATTATGAACCTGTCCGATATGGATGACGCCGACGCGAAGCGGATGGTGGACTTCTCTGCGGGTCTGGTGTTCGGGTTGCGCGGCGCTATTGAGCGTGTCACCAACAAAGTTTTCCTCCTCTCGCCAGAACACGTCCAGATTGAGGGCGATGGCAGTGGCGAGGAGAGCAGCTTCTACAACCAGAGCTGATCAGACACCATGCAGCTGATTGTAGGCATCGCATATTTGGCGGTGCTGCTCTACATGATTGCGCTCATCACGAGGTTGGTTCTGGAATGGATTCAGGCCTATGCCCGGGACTTTAGGCCGCGTGGATTAGTGCTGATCCTGTTTGAGGTGGTCTACACCGTGACCGATCCGCCGGTTTCCCTGGCCAGGCGCTTAATTCCGCCGCTCCGGTTTGGGGGCATTGCGCTGGATCTAGGCCTCTTTATCGTGCTGATCCTGTGCTCCGTGATCCTTTCTATTCTCGGAGCGTTGGTGTCATGACCAGCAAAGATAACCAGCTGGCTAGGTTGTGTTCCGAGAACTGTTTCAGCTGCGCCGACATTTCGACTACGCTGATCTATGTACCGTCCATAAGGACGGCCAAGTACCGTCCATAAGGACGGCCAGTCATGATCCGATCCACGAGAAGGTGACCCCATGGCCCTGATGCCCGAGGACCTGCTGAATAAGCGGTTCACCCCGGTGCGTTTCACCGAAGGCTACGACATGGACGAGGTCGATGAGTACCTCGATAACGACGTCATGCCTCGCCTCCAGGAGCTCATCGACGAAAACGATCGTCTGACCAAGGACCTCGAACTGGCGAAGCAGCGCATCGCTGAACTCGAGTCCCGGATCGACGCTCCCGTGGGAGCTGAGGTTCGCCCCGAGTTCCGCCCTGTCGAGGAGCCGGCGGTCACCGCCGCTGTCGAAGAAACCCCGAAGGCTCCAGCTGCACGCGACGAGGCACCGGTACCCAGCGACACGACCTCCGCCATCGCTCAGATGGGCGCAGATGGCGCCGACCGGTCTGCCACCGGCATCATTGCCCTGGCTCAGCGTCTGCACGACGAGTACGTCAAGAACGGCGAGGACGAGCGCGATCGCCTCATTGCCGAGGCTCGGATCGAGCACCGTCGGATCATCGGCGAAGCGGAAGAGAAGTCTCGCGCCACGCTCGAGCAGCTTGAACAGCGCAAGATCGGGCTGGAGAAGAGCATCGAGCAGCTTCGCACCTTCGAGCGCGACTACCGCAACCGGCTGCGCAACTACCTCGAGAGCCAGCTGCGCGACCTCGAGACCAGCGAGACCCAGGACAAGCAGGCGACCTTCGGCCTGTGACCCAGAAATCGCCCGACGCGGCGGATTCCGAGCGCACCTCGTTCGGCGTCCGCCGCGTCGTATTACGTTGCATTCTTCCGGCAGTTATGGTCGCAGTGTTTGTGCTGCTGATCGACCAATGGACGAAGTCGTTAGCTCTGACCCACCTCGCTGAGCTCGAGCCCTATCCCGTCATACCCGGAATCTTGAACTTCACCCTGCTGTTTAATTCGGGGGCAGCGTGGAGCCTGGGTGCGAACGCCACCCCCGTGGTCACACTCGTGCAGGTGCTCATTTCGTTGATCGCGGTGTGGTTCTTAATCGCCAAAGTGCGTTCCACCGGGTGGGCCATTGCACTGGGTCTGCTTCTGGGCGGTGCCTGCGGCAACCTTTACGACCGCCTTTTGCGTCCTCCAGGTTTTGGTCGAGGGCACGTCGTGGACTTCCTGCAACTGCCTCACTGGCCGGTCTTTAATGTCGCCGACATGTCTGTTGTGTTCGCCGCCATCTCGATTGTTGTGTTCAGCCTGATCGGGATAGGCCCGTCTAACCCCCACCGCCACAGCCCGTCGCCGCAGGCGGAGGAGTCACCGCATGACTGATTCGCGAATGTTGTATGTCCCCGATGGGCTGGCTGGGGAGAGAGTGGATGTGGGACTCTCGCGCCTTCTGGGCATGTCGCGCTCACGGGTTGCTGACATGGTGGAACAGGGCGATGTTCTGCTTGATGGAAAGTGTCCCGCCAGATCAGAACGCCTCACCGCCGGGGCACTGCTAGCCGTCGAAATCCCTGCGGAGCGCCCCGGCCCCATGGTGCGGGCCGAAGTGGTTGAAGGGATGGGAATCGTCCACGAAGACGACGACATCGTGGTGGTGGATAAACCCGTTGGAGTGGCAGCGCACCCCAGCGTCGGTTGGACCGGCCCCACCGTGCTTGGGCATCTGGCCGCAATCGGTGTGGGTGTGGCCACCTCGGGAGCCAGTGAGCGTCAGGGCATCGTGCAACGCCTGGACGTGGGCACCAGCGGCCTGATGGTTGTCGCGAAATCAGAAATCGCGTACTCGGTGCTGAAGGATGCCTTCCGCAAACGAACCGTCTCCAAGACGTACCACGCCGTATGCCAAGGCCATCCTGACCCGCTCTCAGGCACGATCGACGCCCCGATAGGCCGCAGCCCCAACCATGACTACAAATACGCTGTCATGCGCAATGGAAAGCCGTCTATCACGCATTACGAAGTGCTGGAAATGTTTCGCGCTGCGTCATTGCTTGAGATACATCTTGAGACGGGTCGAACCCACCAGATTCGGGTCCACATGTCGGCTATGCGTCATCCGCTGGTCGGTGACCCTCTGTACGGAAGTGATCCGACACTGGCCGACCGTCTGGGATTGATCCGGCAATGGTTGCATGCAAAGGACCTGTCTTTTGAACACCCCACCTCGCGCCGGATGGTGACCTACACCTCGGCGTATCCGGAGGATCTGCGCATCGCTTTGGAGAAGCTGCGCGCTGTTTAGTGAGAAGCCGGGCTGTTTGGGGAGAAACTGCACTGTCTAGTGAGAAACTGTGCAGCCTGGCGGAAAACTGCGCGGTGCTTAAGTGCCCAGCCGATCACCGGCGCCGGATGTCAACTCGCGCCGATGGCTTCCAGGTCAGGCCGACGGGACCCAGGCGTGATTGGTGCGACCCTCCCGCCGTGCCCGCGAGAGATTCAAGCTCGCTAGGCTGTACCGCATGGCCGCCGCATCAGACTTTGTCCATCTGCATGTCCACACCGACTACTCGCTCCTGGATGGAGCCGCCAAGATCGACAAGCTCATCGCGGAAGCGTCCAAGCAGGGTCAACGCTCGATAGCGATCACCGACCACGGATATGTCTTTGGCGCCTACGAGTTCTACAACACGGCCAAAGCGGCGGGCATTAAACCAATTATCGGCGTGGAAGCCTATGTGACCCCGGGTACTTCTCGGCACGACCGTACGCGCGTGCAGTGGGGAACCAAAGAACAGCAAGCGGCGGGCGATGACGTCTCTGCGCGGGGTGCCTACACCCACCTCACCCTGCTGTCGCGCACCACCGAAGGCATGCACAATCTGTTCCGGCTCGCATCGGCGGCATCCCTCGACGGACAGATGGGCAAGTGGCCCCGGATGGACCGGGAAATCCTCGCGAAATTTGCCCCGGGGCTGATCGCCTCCACGGGCTGCCCCTCGGGGGAGGTGCAGACTCGTCTACGTCTGGGGCAGTGGGATGAGGCGGTCAAAGCCGCGGCTGACTACCAGGACATATTCGGTAAGGAAAACTACTTCGTTGAGCTGATGGATCACGGCCTAGAGATCGAAACTCGGGTTACCAAACAGCTGCTGGAACTATCCAAGACCATCGGCGCACCCCTTATCGCGACCAACGACCTTCACTACGTGACCGAGGGCGACGCACCAATCCAGGACGCCATGCTGTGCATCAACTCCGGCTCGACCTTCGATGCTCCGGGGCGGTTTAAGTTCGACGGGTCTGGCTACTACCTGAAGTCCGCACAGGAAATGCGGACCCTGTTCAAAGAACTGCCGGAGGCTTGCGACAACACGCTGAAAGTCGCCGAAATGTGCGACGTGCACTTCACAACCACCTCTGACGGTGCGAACTTTATGCCGGTGTTTCCCTGTCCACCCGGGGAAGACGAGCATTCCTGGTTTATTAAAGAGGTGCAGCGGGGCCTCGAATATAGATTCCCGCAGGGCATCCCGGATGAGGTGCAAGAACGGGCGAATTTCGAGGTGTCCGTGATTACCCAGATGGGCTTTCCCGGATACTTCCTGGTGGTGGCGGACTTCATTAACTGGGCGAAGGACCACGACATTCGCGTGGGCCCCGGTCGCGGATCTGGGGCAGGGTCCATGGTCGCCTATGCCATGCGTATTACCGACTTGAACCCGATCGACCACGGGTTGCTGTTCGAGAGGTTCCTGAATCCCGACCGTATTTCCATGCCGGACTTCGACGTTGACTTCGACGATCGTCGTCGCGGTGAGGTGCTGGAATACGTGACGAAGAAGTACGGAGATGACCGGGTCGCCCAGCTCATTACGTACGGCGTCATGAAAACGAAGAACTCGTTGAAAGATGCGGCCCGAGTGCTGGGGTACCCGTATGCGTTGGGCGATAAAATCACTAAGGCGCTGCCGCCGTCGGTCATGGGCAAAGACATTCCGATCAACGGGATTTTTGACACCGCTCATAAGCGCTACGCGGAGGCCGAGGAATTTCGCAAACTGCACGCCGAGGATCCGGATGTCCAGAAGGTTGTGGAGATTGCCAAAGGGGTTGAGGGGCTGACTCGAGGATGGGGCGTGCACGCCTGTGGTGTGATCATGTCCAGTGTTCCGCTGACGGATGTTATTCCGATTATGCGGCGTCCCTCGGACGGTCAGATCATCACCCAGTTTGAATACTCGACCTGCGAAACCCTCGGTCTGCTGAAAATGGACTTCCTGGGGCTTCGTAACCTGACCGTCATTTCCGATGCCCTGGAGAATATTCAAACCAACGGGAAAACCCCGCCGGACTTAGAGACTCTCGGCACCGACGATCCGGCATCTTACGAACTGCTTTCACGCGGGGACACCTTGGGTGTGTTCCAGCTGGACGGTAGCGGAATGCGGACGCTGCTGCGGCAGATGAAGCCAGACAACTTCGAGGACATCTCGGCTGTCAGCGCTCTGTATCGTCCTGGTCCGATGGGCGCGAACTCTCACACTAACTATGCGCTGCGCAAGAACGGCTTGCAGGAGATCACCCCGATTCACCCCGAGCTGGAAGAGCCGCTGGCAGAGATTCTTGGCACCACCTACGGGTTGATTGTGTACCAAGAGCAGGTAATGCAGATTGCGCAGAAGGTGGCGGGATTCAGCCTCGGACAGGCAGATATTCTTCGCCGCGCGATGGGCAAGAAGAAAAAGGCGGAACTGGATAAGCAGTTCGCTGGGTTCCGGCAGGGAATGCTCGACAACGGGTTCTCCGATGCGTGCGTGAATACGCTGTGGGAGATCCTGGTTCCGTTCTCTGACTATGCGTTCAATAAGTCGCACTCTGCCGCGTACGGCCTGGTGTCCTACTGGACCGCATACCTGAAGGCAAACTTCCCGACCGAATACATGGCGGCCCTGCTCACGTCGACCCAGGAAAATCGCGACCGGTTGGGACTGTACCTCGGTGAGTGCCGCCATCTTGGGATTACCGTGCTGCCTCCGGATGTCAATGAGTCCGGCATGCACTTTTCCGCGGTGGGGGCGGATATTCGCTTTGGTCTATCGGCTATTCGTAACGTGGGCGCCAACGTGGTCGACGCGATTATCCAGGCTCGGGAAGAGAAAGGAGCGTTCACCTCGTTTAGGGACTTCTTGAAGAAAGTTCCACTGGTGGTGTGCAATAAACGCACCGTCGAGTCCCTCATTAAGGGCGGGGCTTTCGACTCTCTGGGGGAAAACCGCCGCACGCTCACGCTGCACCATGAAATGGCTGTGGATGAGTACGTGGGCGTGAAGAAGATGGAGAGCCACGGTCAGTTTGATCTGTTCGGCGGAGCCTTGGATGCCGGAACCGATGCCAGTTCCGAGTTGGAAGATCGTCCCTACCCGGAGGTACCGGAATGGGACCGGAAAGAAAAACTCGCGTTTGAACGCACCATGCTCGGCCTGTATGTGTCAGACCATCCGCTATCCGGGCTTGAACATGTGATCGCGCAGAACTCGTCCTGCTCGATTTCCAAGCTGTCCGATCCTGAAGCGGTCTCGGACGGCGCCATGGTCACCATCGCTGGTCTGATCACCGGGCTTCAGCGCAAGACCACGAAAACTGGCAATATGTGGGCGATTGCCACGGTGGAAGACCTCGAAGGAACGGTTGACTGCCTGCTGTTTCCATCGACCTATCAAACCGTTGCTACGGAACTAGCCGAAGATCTCATCGTCTCGATGAAGGGCCGGATCGACCTGTCTAAAGGCATGGCCGAGATGCGGGTGATGGAGATGACCATCCCGGAGATCACCGGTGGATCGGAAGGGCCTGTGGTGATTACGGTCCCGGCGATGCGCTGCACCGAAAAGCTTGCCGATGAATTGAGAAACATTTTGAGTGTGCACCCGGGGATGAGCGAGGTGCGGATGAAGCTCACGGAACCGGGCCGAACCACCGTTATGCAACTGGACAACAGACTGTCTGTGCAGCCCTCCGCGGCGCTGTATGCATCGTTGAAGGCGTTACTCGGGCCAGCTTGCCTCGGCTAAAGCGGTAACGGGGCGGGTAGTGGGATGAGCTATCGGCTGAGGCAGGCAGTCACAGCTCGAAACGTGCACCGGCAGGTTATACGCGTAGCGCGGTCCGCTCTAGGTGAGCGAACCGCGCCAAGGTTTACTGCGATGTGCGCCGCTGCGGCATGTTCGTGCGTGTTGCCGTATTGCTGCGCCGCCGTGTCAGCCTGTCACTGTCACTGTCACTGTCACTGTCACTGTCACTGTCACTGCGCCAGCGTGTCGGCACCTCAGCGCCGTCCACACCTCAGCAGGTCATCGCGTGGGCCTCAGGTCGGATCAACCATCGACGAAGTCGTGGCCGACTAATCGTCGTGCTGACCTCGTTGAGTCTCCCGGCGGTGGGTCTGCCGGTGCCGAGGCAAGGTATCCGATGCCGACGACTCGGAGATGGGATGGTCACTGACCACGCTGTTGTCCCCGTTTGCATGCTGTCCAGCGGATGCGAGATCGGGGCTGCCTGCCTGAACGGTTGCGCCCTGAAGCTCAGCGCCCTCAACGCGAGCTATGGGGCCGGAGGCCGTTTTCGGGTGCGAGTGATCGGGATGTGACCCGTCAGGATGCGTGCCGTCAGGGTGCGAGGGCTCAGGGTGAGATGAGGAATGGCGTCCAAACCCTCGGGTATCAGCGCGGTGCGCGTGAACGGTGCGATTGACCGGCTCCGCAGTGGCCAGGGCCGCGAGTCCTTCGCCGATCGGCTCGGTCTGCTCACGCAAAGCTGCGGCAGCCGAGGTGGTGCGCAGTTCGATCTTCGGCAGGAACAGCAGCACAATGAACCCGATCAGGGCCACCCCGGCGGCTACGAAGAACACGTGGTCCATGGAGGTGGCGAACCCAACCTCGAAGGGGTGGGCGAGGGCCGCGGGCATCCGGGTGAGAACTGCCGAGTCCTTGCTGATCGCGTCCAGTCCACTGGCATGGTGGGCGGGGTCGAGCAGGGCCTGAACGATATCCCACTGGGATGGATCGGTGGTGCGCAGATTGGTGTCGGTCGCAACCTGGCGGAGAGCCTGGCTGAACGACGGGGTGTGGGCCGCAGTGACCAGGGCATCTTTCATAGACCCGGCAACGGTGGAGAACAGAACCGAGAGGAAGACTGCCACACCGGCGGTGCCGCCCATCTGACGGAAGAAGGTTGCCGAGCTGGTGGCGACCCCAATTTCCTGGGGTGCAGCTACCGACTGCACAATCAGGGTCAACGGCTGCATACAAAGGCCCAGGCCAAGACCGATGATCGGGGTCATCAGCAGAACATGCCAGAGCTGGGTGTCAGCGGTGATCGTGGACAGTAGCACCAGTCCGGTCGTCAGCAGCAGGGTGCCAATGAGCGGGAAGATGCGGATCGCGCCGGTCTTTGAAATCAGCTGACCGGAGATGATCGAGGAGAACATCATTCCGACCACCATCGGCAGCATCATCAGGCCGGAATCCATGGGGTCGGCGCCGTGCACGATCTGGAAGTACAGCGGCAGCATGGTCATTGCGCCGAACATGGCGAAACCGATGATCAGAGAGGCGACGATGGTGACGCTGATGGAGCGCAAGCGGAACAGGCGCAGAGGAATCAGAGCGTTTTCTCCGGCCCTCCATTCGGAGAGGATGAACAGGATGATGCCGATACCGCCGATCACGAATGCGGCGATGGAACGGGTGGAGTCCCAGCCCCAGGTGCGTCCTTGCTCGGCTACGACCAAGAGCGGAACCAGAGCGATGATGATGGAGGCAGCGCCCCACCAGTCAATTGTGCGCTGCTGGCGGACATGGTGCAGGCGTAGGGTGCGGCTGACCACGATGAGGGCGAGGATGCCGATTGGCACATTGACCAGGAAGACCCAGCGCCAGCCGGTGACCCCAAGGATTGAGGATTGTCCGGCGAAGAAGCCGCCGATGACCGGTCCGAGCACGCTGGAGGTGCCGAAGACGGCGAGGAAGTACCCCTGGTATTTGGCGCGTTCACGAGGTGCGACGATGTCGCCGATGATTGCCAGGGCGAGCGAGAAGAGGCCACCGGCGCCAATACCTTGGATGGCGCGGAATGCGGCGAGCATGTACATGGAGCTCGCAATGGTGCACAACAGCGAGCCGACGATGAAGACCGCGATGGCGAAGAGGAAGAATCCTTTGCGACCGTAAATGTCGCTCAGTTTCCCATACAGCGGGGTGGCGATGGTGGAGGTGATGAGGTAGGCGGTGGTAACCCACGCCTGAATATCGAGCCCGTGGAGGTCGTCGGCGATGGTTCGGATCGCCGTGGTGACGATGGTCTGGTCCAGCGAGGCCAGAAACATTCCGAGTAGTAACCCAACAAGGATCGTGAGAACCTGCCGGTGGCTTAATTCGCCGGGCGCGGTGTTCGGAGGATCTTTGGGGGAGGGCCTGGTACTCGTCATAGTCGTGCTCATACGTTCTCCGTCTGGTGATGCGTGTCCTCGCTGGCGAGGACGATTTCGGGAAGGTGGGGGAGGCTATCGGTGAGGCCGTCGGCTAGTCGTCCCAGCAGGGATGCTAACTGCGCGATATCGGCCTCGGGCCATCCGCCCATCAGGTGGTTCAAAAGGCGTTCGCGGCGCAAGGTCCAGGTACTGAGCAGGTGGCGGCCGTCCTCGGTGAGATCGAGAAGCCTGGCTCGGTGGTCGTCCGGGTCGCGGACTTTTTGGACGAGGCCGTCAGTTTCGAGCCTCGCGACATGGCGACAGACTGTCGAGATGTCGGTGTGGGTGATGTCCGCCAGAGTTGTCAGCCGTTTGGGACCGTTGTTCAGGGCGAACAGGATGGGGTAGTGGGTTTGGTCGGAGGCTGCGCCGGATTCGACGAACCTGTGTTTGACGGCGGACATGAGGCGGGCCATTCGGAGGAGTTGATGCCCGACCTGCGAGGCGTCAGAGATCTCACCCATGCCCTAAGTCCTTCCCACTATGTCCAGTTGTAGCCGATGAGGCAACTTTGTGCCGCATTTGCGGTGTGTCGTTGTGACATCACCATCATGCAATAATTGGTTGGTGCATGCAACTATTTGTTGGGGGCTTATGTCGGCTACCTGGCTATCTCGCGGGGTGATCGCCGACCCGACACCCTCCCAACTCGGCGCCTAAACTAGAGCTATGACCTATCTTCGACGCCATGACGTGCGCGGACGCCAACTCACGGTCCGTGAACTCCTTACCCTCGTACCACGCCCTGCCGTCGATGTTCATTCCGTCACGCCCGCCGTGCGCGAGATCGTCCAGGACGTCGCCGCCAGGGGAGCGGTGGCCGTGAGCGACTGGTCACAACGACTAGACGGAGTACGCCCACCCTCGTTGCGGGTACCCCAAGAAGCCATAGCCGAGGCAGAACGAAACCTCGATCCCGCCGTGCGCCAAGCCCTCATGACCGCAATCGAACGCGTCAAAGCCGTGGACTCCCAGCAACGACGCCAGGACGACGTGGTCGAGGTGATCCCCGGCGGAGTCGTACGCCAACGATGGGTGCCGGTGCGCCGAGTCGGACTCTACGTTCCCGGCGGACGCGCGGTGCTGCCCAGCAGTGTCGTCATGAACGCCGTCCCAGCCCTCGTCGCCGGAGTTAAACAGCTCGCCCTGGCCTCCCCGCCGCAAAAGGAACACGGCGGCCTGCCACACCCCACCGTCTTAGCGGCCTGCGCACTCCTAGGCATTGACGAGGTCTACGCCGCAGGCGGAGCCCAAGCCATCGCGCTCTTCGCCTACGGCTCCACCGGACGCACCGCAGGTTTCGCCGATCCCGATGCCCCAATAAATGGGACCGACCCCGCCGGTGCCGCCGATGCCATGGATACGACAGCCCCAGTAAACGCGGCAGGCCCCGTAAACGCGACGGCCCCGGTGGATGCGGCAGACTCGCTATATGCGACCGACCAGGTTGACCCCGTGGACCTGGTCACCGGCCCCGGTAACGTCTACGTTGCAGCAGCAAAACGCCTCGTCAACGGCACGGTCGGAATCGATGCCGAAGCTGGGCCCACCGAAATAGCTATCCTCGCCGATGACAGCGCCGATCCCACCGCCGTTGCAGCCGACCTCATCTCCCAGGCCGAACACGATGTGCTCGCCGGCAGTGTGCTCGTGACCGACAGCGACGAACTCTTGACCGCCGTCGAAAAACAGCTCGCGATCCAGGTGCCGCAAGCCCGCCACCACAGCCGCATCGACGAAGCGCTCCGCGGACCCCAGTCAGGTGTCGTCATGGTGGACGATATCGACCAAGGCCTCGCCGTCGTCGATGCATACGGTGCTGAACACCTCGAAATCATGACCCGCAACGCCGCCGAGGTGGCTAGCCGCGTCACCAATGCGGGAGCTATTTTCGTGGGCCCCTATGCGCCGGTCAGCCTCGGTGATTACGCAGCTGGTTCCAACCACGTGCTGCCCACCGGAGGAACCTCACGACACAGCGGAGGACTCGGCGTACAGACCTTCCTGCGCGGAATCCACGTGGTCGAATACAGCAAAGAAGCGCTGGCTGCCTCCCGTGAAGCAGTCCTCACCCTCTCCACGGCAGAAGACCTTCCCGCCCATGGCCGCGCGGTCACCATCCGGTTGGAGGATGAAAGCTCACCCAGCAAAGGCTGACAGTGTGATCATTGGCGGTTAGGCGCTGACGAGGCGACGAATAATAAAAGCCGCCCCGAGACTAAACCGCCACCGCGCGACTAAAACGCCCCGCTGAGGCTACACGCCGCCGCGCAGCCAAAACCGCGTTGTTAAGAAGCCGCGTTCGCCCGGGACCGGCGCATCACCAGCAGGGCAATAAGACGCCACCCCAGCAGGAAGATCGCCAGAGTGATCGAGGTGACCACCACGAAACCGGTTGCCGTCCCCAAACCGATCAGCGTTCGCAACGCCATCGCCCCCACCACCGTGATCGCCCACAGAAGAACACCGTGCGGCCATATCCGCACCGGGTGATGCCAAGAGCGCAACGCAAGGTGGCCGAGTAACAGCGCCGCCAAGAACGGCCACGCGGTCAAAAGGACCAGGGACATCGACAAAGGTTCACCGTGCTGGGCACGGCCGATAGTGGCAAACACCACCACCAGGATGATGTCGAGAGCAAGAGCCAGGGCCGGGAGTTTCACGCCCCACACCCTACGCCAGATCGCCCACCTCACGGTGCGGTAACACCTACCCTGAACACCAGAACACCCCACGAGCCAGGACCTTTACCATGGAGTTTATGAGTGCAACCACCTCGCCCTCACCGGGATCCACCACAGTTCCGACGCACACCAGCTTCACCGCACCGGTGCGCGACGACTTGGTGGGCCTCCACGCCTACGGGGCCCCCAGTTGCGGGTTCGACACGCACTCAACGTCAACGAAAATCCCTTCCCCCCATCCGCGGCCCTCGCGGACGACCTCGCCACGGCAGTGCGCACAGCCGCCGTTGAGCTAAACCGCTACCCCGACCGGGACTTCATGACCCTGCGGACCGCGCTGAGTGACTATCTTGCGCGCGAGTCGCAGATCTCGCCGCCTCCCGCCGACACAGTGTGGGCCGCGAACGGCTCCAACGAAGTGATGCAGCATCTCTTCCAGGCCTTCGGCGGTCCGGGCCGCACCGCGCTCTCGTTCTCGCCGCACTACTCGATGTACAGCGAATACGCCCGCACCAGCCTGACCACCTGGGTGGCAGAAGACCGAGGACCCGCACCCAAGTTCGAGCTAGACGCCAACCGAATCGTCGCCGCCATCCAACGGCACCGACCCGCGTTACTGCTGTTGACCAGTCCAAATAACCCGACCGGAACAGCGCTGGACCTAGACAGTGTGCGGGCAGCAGCACACGCCCAATCCGCGCACGGGGGCCTGGTCATCGTGGACGAAGCGTATGCAGAATTTCGACGTGACGGCGTGAAAAGTGCGCTCAGCGTCATAGATGACCATCCCAACCTCGTGGTATCGCGCACAATGTCCAAAGCCTTTGCGTTTGCCGGCGCCCGAGTTGGATATCTAGTAGCGCACCCGGCCATTGTGCAGGCGGTGGAACTGGTTCGCCTGCCCTATCACCTGTCGGCGATTACCCAAACCGTAGCTCTGACCGCACTTGCCCACGCGGATGAATTGCTTGGCCACGTCGAGATATTGCGGACCGAACGCGACCAGCTTGCAGAGCATCTGCGTCACCGCGGATACGACGTCGCTCCCTCCGACGCCAACTTCCTGCTCGTGGGAACCTTTGCTGATCGCCGAGCGGTATGGGAAGGTCTGCTGGAACGCTCCGTGCTGATTCGTGAAACCGGACCCGACGGCTGGCTCCGCGTATCGGTGGGAACCCCGCACGACAATCAGGCATTTAAAGCCGCTTTGAAGGAGATTGATCCGCGATGACCACTACCTCTGACGCGGCCGCATCACACCCCGCAAAGAGCCACGCCACGACCCAGGCGCTATCCGAATCCCACAACAGTGCACCTGAACCGGGGCAGCCTCAACCGCGCCGCGCCCGAATCGAACGCACCACATCAGAATCCAGCGTCATCGTTGACCTCACAATTGACGGAAGCGGACACTGCGATATCCAAACCGGCGTTGCGTTCTACGACCACATGCTGACTGCGCTCGGCACTCACGGACGGTTCGACCTGCGCATCCAAGCCCACGGCGACACCCATATCGACGTTCACCACACCGTTGAAGACACCGCAATCGTGCTCGGGCAAGCATTGCGCCAAGCCCTCGGAGATAAACGCGGAATCCGCCGATTCGCCGATGCCTGTGTCCCGCTCGATGAAGCACTGGCCCACTGCGTGGTGGACGTGTCCGGCAGGCCCTACTGCGTTCACAGCGGTGAACCCGCTGGCCAGGAATACCATCTCATCGGTGGACACTTCACCGGTTCTCTGACCCGTCACGTGCTGGAATCCTTCGCTCACCACGCAGCGATCTGCCTACATATGCGCGTGCTCGCCGGAAGAGATCCGCACCATATCGTCGAGGCGCAGTTCAAAGCCCTCGCACGGGCACTGCGCACCGCCTGCGAACACGATGATCGGGTGGGGGACATCCCCTCTACGAAGGGATTGCTATGAATGAAGGCACGCCACAGGACCCTCGGACACCGGGGCGCGACGGCGATCACGATATTGACGCTGAGTTCGCCCGGCTCATGCAAGGGGCCGGCTTTGGAACCTTGGCAGATGATGCCAACACATCCGCAACCGACGACGCTGCCACCTCCCCGACTGATGCCGCTGATACAGAGCTAAGCGGCACACAGGCTGAACCGAGTGGCACGCGCGCTGACCTGAACGATCCAGGTGCTGGCACCCCCGCCGAGGATGCGCAGCTCATCAGCCCCGACAGTGAGCTGACCGTTGACGATATTCTCGCCGCCGGTGACGCAAACAAAACTCCGCCGATGGCCGTGATCGTGACCCCGATCGCCTCAGCCAAAGGGCTCGCGGGCCTGCTCCGAATCAGACGCGATGCCGGTGGGAAAGACCCGGACGCCGCGCTACCGGAATCGCTGCGCGTCATCCCCTGCCCATCAGGGGCTATCGCCGTGGCATCCCTCGACGAATCCACCGCGCACCGCGTCGGTGAACTGATCTCGCGCGTTTTAGTCCGTGTTCCCGTCGCTCTTTTCTGGCGGCGCGGTGATCAGATGACCGCGACCCGATACCACGGGGGAGAACGCGGGGATGACGTGCCACCTGCCCTAGTACTCGGTGCCTGCGATGACCTCGTGGAAGATTTCCTGCTCGGCGTCGCAACGGTGGACGACCGCGATGACGCAATCGACCCCTTCTCAATTGGAAAAATGCAGGCTCTGGCGTGGATCGCCTCAGCCGGGCGGAGACGGGAATGACCGGGGTCAACGGCGCACAGACGGCATCATTGCACGTAGTGGTGCTGGATTACGGTTCCGGCAATGTTCGTTCAGTAGTGCGTGCGCTCGCCGCCCAGGGCGCAACCGTGGAACTGACCGCTGACCCCGACACGGTCATGGCCGCCGACGGACTGGTGGTACCGGGCGTTGGCGCCTTCGCGGCATGTATGAGCCAGCTGCGAAAAGCCGGTGCCCCCGCCCTCATCGACCGTCGATTAGCTGGAGGACTCCCGGTACTCGGCATCTGCGTAGGCATGCAAGTTTTGTTCACCTCCGGAGAAGAACACGGCGTACGCAGCGAAGGCCTCGGACAATGGCCCGGCGCGATCACCCGTCTAAACGCACCAGTCGTCCCCCATATGGGATGGAACACCGTGGACGTGCCGCCGGGATCCCGGCTATTCCAGGGCATTGAGGACCAGCGTTTTTACTTCGTCCATTCCTATGCGGCCCATAGCCTGGACCTCGACACCTACGGCCCGTTCCCCGCCCCGCACCTGACCTGGTCGCAGCACGGCAATGACCGATTTTTGGCGGCGATTGAAAACGGCCCGCTCAGCGCCACCCAATTTCATCCCGAAAAGTCTGGAGCCGCGGGAGGTCGTTTGCTGCGCAACTGGCTAGCCACCCTGCCCCAGCGCGGTGGCATTCGTAAACCCGGTGAAGGAGACGCCACATGCTGTACGGATACCTGAGTCTGGCTATGGGTTGCATTCTGATCGGCGGATCCTGGTCGTTCTTCCGACAGAAAAAGCCGTGGTGGTCCATTGCGGTGCTGCTCGTTTTAGGGCTGATCACCGCAGGTGCCGGGCTCTGGCGCATTGTCACCGAACCGGTGTAACCCGTACCCTCTCCCACCCCGCTGAGGCCTTGGCACCCACCCGTGCGTAATTCCCCCGATAATCAAAGGAAAACAGTATGACCACCCCGATTCTCGACCTCCTTCCCGCCGTCGATGTCGCCGACGGACAGGCCGTTCGCCTTGTGCAAGGCGAAGCCGGGTCTGAGACCAGGTACGGGGCGCCGCTGGATGCTGCCCGAGTGTTTGAGCGAGCGGGAGCCCGGTGGCTGCATTTAGTGGATCTCGACGCCGCATTCGGACGGGGCAGCAACGCTGATCTGCTTGCAGAAGTCGTGGCGTCGGTGTCCATGGACGTTGAGTTATCCGGCGGAATTCGCGACGACGACTCACTTGCCCGCGCGCTCGCCACGGGGTGCCGCCGGGTCAACCTCGGCACCGCAGCCCTTGAAAACCCCGAGTGGACAGAGAGGGTCATCGCTGAGCACGGCGACAAAATCGCGGTCGGCTTGGACGTGCGCGGAACCACCCTGGCCGCACGAGGATGGACTCGCGACGGAGGCGATCTGTGGGAGACTCTCGCCCGGCTCGATGCCGCTGGCTGCGCACGCTACGTCGTCACGGATGTTCAGCGCGATGGCACCCTTACCGGCCCGAACCTGGAGCTTCTGCGGCAGGTATGCGAGGCCACCTCCGCCCCGGTGATCGCATCGGGTGGAGTCTCCAACCTCGAGGACCTCGCTGCTTTGCGCACCCTCGTTCCGGCAGGTGTCGAAGGCAGCATCGTCGGTAAAGCCTTGTATGCGGGCGCATTTACGCTGGATGAAGCCTTTGAGGTGGCGGGTCGGCCATGACCGCCGCGGATCGTTCCCTCCCTGGTTCCAGCGGGCGAGGTGCAGGCTTGCCAGAACATTTCCGCACTAAGGACCCCATGACCGATACCGCGGGGACTCCGTGGGCTGGGCGCGGGCATGTCACAAATCCCTTCGCGGGTGATCGTGGGGAGATAAACCCTCAGGTCGCCGAGGCACTTGCGCGCTTTGATGCAGGTGACGATGAGGCTGCCGTCGGGGTGGTGCAGACTCTGGCTGGTCAGCGAGTGTTGGTGCCCGTGCTCGCAGTCAGCACCGAGGAAGAAGTTACGGCTGACGGGCACCGAGCCGACAACGCCGCCGAGATGTCGATGGTTACGCTATCTGGTCCCGATGGCACCCTGGCCCTGCCCGTCTTCACCTGCGTATCCGCGATGACAGCCTGGAACCCGCAAGCCCGCCCGGTCCCCATGGTTATTGAACAAGCAGCGCAAGCGGCTGTTGCGGAAGAGTGCACCGTGTTAGTGGTGGATGCTGCGCGTGCACGTCCGCTAGTTCTTGGTCGGGGAGTTCTGTGGGCATTAGCGCAGGGCCGCGCATGGATCCCGCCCTGGGAAGATCCCGACGTGATGGCCGTGCTCCAAACGTTACCGCAGCAGGATTCACGTATTTGCGCGGTGAGTGCGGGACCGGGACAGCGGCGTGAGGTTGATATTGCGCTCCATTTGATTGACGGTCTCGACGAGCAAGAGCTGCAAGATGTCGTCGCCGGAGTGGAAAGTGCTTTAGCTGTGTCCCAGGCTGTCGCGGAACGCGTGAGTTCTTTGCGGATCGTATTGCGGCGTCGCGATATCTGAGGGGATGCGCGGTGGTGCGCTTCGATATGTGATCCGGTGAGTGAAGGTGCCGCGTCGCGGCACGTGAGGTCGCGAGAGGTGGTGCGCCGTTGCGAGACCAGAGGTGATGTGTCGCCTACTCGACGTGTGCCTGTGAATCGGCCACAATCGACTGGTGGCCCTTTCCCAGTACCGCCAGGTGCTTCACCGCCCGGGCGCAGCTTCTCTCCTCATCCTTGGTTTCATTGCTCGCATCCCATTTTCGACGATGGGGTTATTGCTGACCCTGCATACCGTGACGACTCTGGGCGAGACTTATTTTGCGGCAGGCTTGATTGTGACCGCCTCGACGTTGGGGTCAGCAATTTCATCGCCGTGGCGTGGCCGGCTCGTCGATAAATACGGGCTGCGCCGGGCACTGCTGCCCTCGGTCATCGTGGAAGCTGTGGTGTGGCTGGTGGCCCCGCATGTGGGGTATTGGTTGCTGCTACCGCTGGCTTTAGTCGGTGGTCTGTTCAATGTGCCGATCTGGTCGGTGATCCGGGTTGCCCTAGCGATTATGGTTCCGGCATCGCTCCGGCGCAGTGCCTATGCCCTGGACTCTGTGTTCACCGAGATCGTCTACATGATCGGTCCCGCCGCTATTACGGTGGTCGCCGTGGTCATTGGAACCCGTCCGTCCATGATGATCGTCGGGGTTGCGGTTGCTCTGGCCGGGCTCGGTCTGATGTGGGCGAATCCGCCCACCCGCAGTGACGATATGACCATCCCTGCAAAACTGGATGCCCCGTTGGACGTGATGGAAAACGCGGCGTTGGCTGCGGACGGTGAACTGGGCGAAAAGCGTGCCAGGGAAGACCATGACATCCGGAGTGCCCGCACCCCGGATGGTCGCATCACTGCCCGTCGTCAGTTGCTTCAACCCGGTGGGATCGCAGCTTTAGTGGCAACAGCTGTGGGCAGCATGATCATTACGGCAACCGACGTCTCTGTTGTGGCCGTTCTCGGTCCCGACAAGAACACAGTGCTGATTGGGATTGTGATCGCTACCTGGTGTGTGGGCTCGGCAATTGGTGGATTGGCATACGGCGCTTTGCGTACGGCGATCTCACCTCTGTGGGTGCTCTTTATTCTGGGTGCTCTGACGATCCCGATTATGTGGGCGCATAGTGTGTGGCAGGTTGCGCTGTTGATTCTGGTTGCGGGGCTTGGATGCGCACCGATTATTGCCTCGACCGGGGATGCGATTGCTCAGCGAGTTCCGGAGGAAGCCCGGGGCGAAGCCATGGGATGGCACGGTTCGGCTATGACCGTCGGTGCGGCGGTAGGTGGCCCCATTATCGGTTTCGTGATTGACACGTTGTCTCCGGGGTGGGGGTTCGGCGTGTCCGGGATGATCGGCGTGATCTGCGCGGTCGCTGGTTTGCTGGCTACGCGTCATCACCGTATGAAGCTTCGGGCTGCGCTAGCGCGGAGCTAGTGGACTGGACGAGTCCTGGGCCCGGGTGTGATGTTGCCGGGCGCGGATCGGGTGCCTTACCTGATGCATAGGCCCATCCATGCGCCGTGTCGGCTGCCAGGAGTGTCGGTTTGTGTTGCTCCCACGCTGTCTTTATACCGTTTCTCGCTGGGCGAGGCTAACCCTTGGCCTCGCGATCCCTTTGTGCTCAGGGGCAGTTGGTGGCTGTGGGTGGTGTTTGCTGGTTTGGTTGGGTTGGTGTTGTGTTGGTGGGGTGGTTTAGGTGAGGGGTGTGGCGAGGGTGGTGTATTGGGTGATGAGGAGTTGTTTGGTGGTGGTGAGGGTGAGGGGGATGGTGCCGTGTTGGGTGGGGGTGGTCCAGGTGATGGTCCAGTGGGCGGTGGTGGTGATGGTGTAGGTGTGGTGGGGTTGGTGGGTGCTGGTGTGGGTGTAGGTGTGTCCGCAGGTGGGGGAGGGGTTGGTGCCGTGTCCGGGGTAGGGGGTTGTGGTGGTGCAGGTGAGGGTGGTGTGGTCGCCGGTGGTGATGGTGAGGTGGGTGAGGTGGGCGGTGGCGGTGATGGTGGTGGTGTGGTTGGGGGTGGTGGCGGTGATGGTGAGGGGTCCGGTGGTGTGGGGGTTGGGTGTGGTCCAGAACCAGACGGGTAGGCCGATGGCTCCGGGGGTGTGGGGGTTGTCGGGGGTGGAGTGGAGGGTGGGTGGTTGGAGGTGCATGGTGTTGAGGATGGTGGTGGTGATGGTGGTGGGTGTGTGGGGTGGTGTGTTGGGTGTGGGTGTGGTTGGTGTGGTGGGGTGTGGGGCGTTGATGGTGGCGGTGAGGTTGGTGTGGGGGAAGTGGATGGTGTAGCCCTGGGTGGTGGGGGTGAGGGTTGTGGTGGGTTGTGTGGCGGGCACGGCGCTGGCGGTACCGCTGTGATGGGTTGTGTGGCTGGTATTGATTGTTTTGGTTTCGGTAACTCCGACGGTCACCGAACCTATCCCGCTCCTAAAATGATTTTGAACGTCTATGTAGCTTTTGTCGTCAGCGTGGGCTGACGGGGCTAGTCCGACTAGCCCGGCGATGCTCAGAGCTGTGGCGGCTATTAGTGTTTGAAATGTTCTGCGCATGACATGCTTTCCGGGTAGTAGCCCATTTCTTTGATCATCCAGGGAGATTTGTCGTCGCGGCGGATAAGGGTGAATCTGGAAACTGCTTCGCCGTTTCCTTCATTGCTGATGGTGACTGGTTTTCCGTCTTTGCTGGCTTTTTGGTCGCGGATGTTGTTGCAGAATTCGATGATGGAGGTGGTGCTGGTGGTGTTGATGGTGGTCCAGTCGGTGAGGTGTCGTGGCCCGGTGATGATGGCTCCGGTGGCTGCGTTGTCCTTATCTCCTTCTTCGCTTTTAGCGGCGACGTCAGGAACAAGGAATTCGTGGTTGTAGCGGAGGTCTTTCCAGCCGTGGGCGGCGGCTTGGTCGGCGGCATTGAAGAAGTTTTGGACGCGTTCTTTGGGGTTTTGTTGTGCGATGGGTTTTGGGGTGGGAGAGGTTGTTGTGGTGTGGGTTGGGGTGGGTGGTGGTGGGGTGTGTGAGGCGCAGGCCGTGGTCAGGGCGAGGCTGAGCAGAGCCAGGGTGAGAGTGGCGATGCGACGCATAACAGGGGTCATGATGTTTCTTCCTGGGCATAGCTCGCTCGAAGCTCTCGCGGCATGACAAGCGTGCACGCTGTGGTCTGAGGATCATGCCCATGATCAAAAGGTCCCATGTGGGTGGATGAGAGCGATGCTAGACCTGAAAAACCCAATACGGGGCGTTGTGGAAGAAAGTGTTGATAACTGCTGTGGATGCGTGCTTATCGTCCAGCAATGCGCGGCCGACACGGCCGATGCGGCCCGCTACAGCAACGTCAGTGATCTAACCGCTGTCGAGCCTGCTGTCCTCTAGCTGACGCGGCCGGTGTATTTCTCGCCGGGACCTTCTCCCGGTGCATCGGGGAAGGGTAACGCCTCGGCGAATGCTAGCTGGAGGGAGCGTAAGCCGTCTCGGAGTGAGCGAGCATGGTCGCCGCCGATTTCCGGTGCTCCGGCGGTGATCAGGCCAGCCAGAGCGGTGATGAGTTTACGGGCCTCGGCAAGGTCCTGGTAGTGGCCGGTGTCTTCGTCGTCCGCGAGGCCGATCTTGACCGCTGCGGCACTCATCAGGTGGACGGCGGCGGTGGTGATGATTTCGACGGCCGACACGTCGGCGATATCGCGAGCAGCCGACGCAACAACGTCTGACTCTGAGGAGGTTGTGCTGAGGTAGTCATCGGTGGCATCTAGGCCTGAAGCTGGGATGGCTGTGTTTGCGTCTGTGGAGACGGCATCTGTATATGAGGCGGCGGGGTCCGTGTCCGTGGTGTTCTTCGGCGAGGGGATGGACGAGGGTGAGGGCACGGTCGCTCCTTGACCTGGATCGAGTTCTGTGGCGCTATACAACGCTGTATGAGCGTACGTCGCTGCGCCCGTTGGCGTGCGACCGCCCTCGCCTATGGTAAACGCGAACGACGTCAGGTAAGTAAATAGGTGGTCGTGCTGCCGGTAATAGGTGGTGTGCCCTTATGTGCTGTATCCAGGATCCCTCATAACGGCTGCTGTGCGGGTTCCAACTATCGACTCCGCAATTGCCCGAGCCACCGGGTCTAACCGGGAGGCGACGCAGCTCACGGTGTGGATTGGGTGGGTGACTGCTACACTCATGTCAAGGAATATGACGTTCCGACGTTGAAGTGGAGACCTCTCCCACCTCGTAGTCGACTGTCCACCCTGCGCTTTAGTAGCGGGAATTGGCGACAGATTACCTGGTCAGTGCCGAACTTTTCGGTTTGGATGAACGCTCACAGTGCGCGATGCACGCTGTGTTCGCTGAGGCCCTCATGGAAACGTGGGGGCTTTTGTCATGTTCGACAGGCAACAAGGTGAGGAGCCACCATCAGCGAACCACGTATTAACGACCGCATCCGCGTCTCCGAGGTCCGACTCGTCGGACCGGGCGGCGAACAGGTCGGCATCGTGCGATTGGACGATGCGCTGCGACTCGCACGGGAGGCCGATCTCGATCTAGTCGAGGTCGCCCCCGACGCTCGTCCGCCGGTGTGCCGACTCATGGATTACGGCAAGTACAAGTACGAGGCCGCCATGAAGTCTCGCGAGGCGCGGAAGAATCAGGCGAACATGGATCTTAAAGAGATCCGTATGAACCTGAAGATCGACAAGCACGATTACGAGACCAAGCGCGGGCATATTGAGCGCTTCCTGTCCGGCGGAGACAAGGTGAAAGTCACGATCCGTTTCCGCGGTCGTGAGCAGTCCCGCCCAGAAATGGGCATTAGGCTGCTGTCGCGCCTGGCGGAAGATGTGTCCGAGCATGGATTTGTCGAGTCGCACCCCCGCCAAGACGGTCGCAACATGGTCATGGTGATTGGCCCGACCAAGAAGAAGGCGCAGGCTCGGGCGGAGGCGCGCAAGCGTAAAACCGACGCCGAAAAGGCCCAGCGTTCAGCCGCTGCGGGGAGCGGTGCAGCGAAGGCAGAAACCGCCACCGCCAGCGAGTAAGTAATACTCGCGACCCAGCAGTCGTAGTTCCGTCCGGACCCGTCTGTCCCTCGACCGGCGGCCCACCCGAGAATGAAGGAGAACGGCACGATGCCGAAAAACAAGACCCATAGCGGTACGAAGAAGCGCGTGCGCGTGACCGGATCCGGCAAGCTCATGCGCGAGCAGGTCGGCACTCGTCACCTCAACGAGCACAAGTCGGCCAAGCGCAAGCGTCGCTTGGGCCTGGATACGGCAGTTGCCAAGTCCGATGTCAAGCGCGTTAAGCGACTCCTCGGGCGCTGACTTTCGCCCCAGCGTCCGACTGATGCCCCACTGAGCGGGCGTCACGGCGCACCCCTCACACGTCACCAACAAAGGAGAATCACGTGGCACGCGTGAAGCGGGCGGTTAACGCCCAGAAGAAGCGTCGGGAGATCCTCGAACAGGCTAGTGGTTACCGTGGACAGCGTTCACGCCTGTACCGCAAGGCCAAAGAGCAGGTCCTCCACTCGATGACCTACAACTACCGCGACCGGAAGGTGCGCAAGTCCGACTTCCGTCGGCTGTGGATTCAGCGCATCAACGCGGCAGCTCGTGCCAACGGCATGACCTACAACCGGTTCATTCAGGGCCTCAGCCTGGCAGGCGTGGGCGTGGACCGCCGCATGCTGGCCGAGCTCGCCGTCAACGACCAGGCAGCGTTTGCCGCCCTGGTCGAGGTTGCGAAGAAGGCACTGCCCAAGGACGTCAATGCGCCGGCCGCCTGAGCCGTCGTATGACCCCTCATATCTCTGAGCACGAGCGTCCGGACGACGCAATGCTGGCTAACCCTCGGTCCGACCGAGTCCGCCGCATTAGCGCCTTGTCCGGGCGCTCGTTGCGTCGACGTACCGGGCTATTCCGAGTGGAAGGTCCGCAGGCAGTGCGCTCCCTCGTGCGTTATCGCAGTGACCTTCTCTGCGAGCTGTATGCAACACCGGAAGCCGCCCGCCGTCACCCGGATATCCTCGACCGCTGCACCGGCAAGGTTCTCACGGTGACCGACGAGGTTCTGGCCGCCATGGTCTCTGCCCGAACCCGAGACGACGATACTGGGCCCGCGCAAACTATGGTCACGCCCCAGGGGATCGTGGCGGTTGCGCGCACTGAACACACCGCACTAGCTGACCTGCAACCGATTCTGACTGCCGGTGCAACTGCCCGCACCAGCCTCACAATCGCTGTTATGCACGAGGTCCGGGACCCAGGGAATGCCGGAACCGTGATCCGCGCTGCAGACGCCGCCGGTGCACAGGCCGTCATCCTCACCCGTGCCAGCGTCGACGTGTTCTCCCCCAAAGTCGTGCGCTCCACAGCAGGTAGCCTCTTTCACCTGCCGGTGATCACCGGTGCTGATCTTGGCGAGACCTTGAACGTCCTGCGCACAGCCCAGGTGCAAACGCTTGCAACCTCCGGACGCGCAGAACACGACCTATTCACCGCCAATCTGTCTGCGCGACGGGCATGGATCTTCGGCAACGAAGCGCATGGGCTCGACGCCGATGCTCTGGCCAATGCTGATATGCGGGTTCGGATTCCTTTGAAGGGGCGCGCGGAGTCATTAAACCTCGCGATGGCGGCCACCCTCTGCTTGTTCTCCGGGACTGGTTCGAGCACTCATCCAGAGCACGCCCCAGGCTAGGAAAAGCGCGTTCAGGGCTGGGGGAACGGTCTGCGCGAGTGACCGGTCGTGACATCGCCTCGAGCGACCGACCGGCACCGTATTGTCGACACTGTACTGCCGACACCGTATTGCGTGAACGGCCGACCCGCCGCGTTAACGGACCGAGAGCCGTCAGTAACCGGGGTCAGAACCCCTAGGGCCGAGGCAGCAGCGATCCTACGGATCTCACAACCGCTCCGGCATCTCAGCCAAATCATCAGGTGTCCTCTTTGAATACAGCCATCCCCGGTTGAATACAGCCATCCCCGGTTGAATGCAGCCGTCCTCGCTCGAACACAGCCACCCTCGGTTTGCTGATCGGACAGAGTGACTTGATCCGAGTAGCCTGACATTATTCTCGCTCGTCCCGTACCCACCTCGGTCCGTCTCAAAGGAGCATGATCGTGACCACCAACGCGTCGTTGGAGCAGCAGGCGAACGCATCCGATGCCCCGGCGATCTCTGGGCGACGCAGCCTCGGAGTTCTCGCCGCACTGTTTGCCCCGGTGATGATTTTGTCGGCCATTGTTGGACTCCTCATCACCGGCGCCAACGCCGCCTCAGCTACCGGTTTAGTTCCCGAAAGCTTCGCCGTGTCGTGGGGATTCCCGGTTGTACGCGCTTTGCATCACTGCGCGATGCTGTTGTGCGTCGGTGCCCTGGTGATCGTGGTGCTATTTTTACCGGCGGCCTCGCGCGAGCGGACCGGTGACTTAGACGGCGCACGCGCGGTGATTACCCGCCACGCGGCATGGGCAGCGGGTGCATGGGCGGTTCTCGGACTGGCCATGAACCTGATGACCTACCTCGACGCAATCGGGGATTTGGGGGGAACCCGCGACGTACTCGGCGGGTTTATCGACTATGCGCTTCGGGTAGGCCTTGGACAGATTCAGTTGGCGTCTACCATTTTCGTGATTGCGGCTGCTCATTTTTTAGCGTTGGCGCGGCGTATCAATACGGTGTGCTGGGGATTTGCTTTCGTCGTGGTCGCGGTTTTGCTGCTCGGACTCGCAGGGCATTCAGGGTCTTCCACCGATCACCTCAACGCGGTCAATGCGCTGGCTGTCCATCTGATTGCCGTGTCGGTTTGGGTGGGCTGCTTAGTGGTGCTGGTCATTGAGCGGCGGGTGATCGGTGACCAGCTCGGTGTCGTGATAGCCCGGTATTCGCCGTTCGCGTTTGCGTGCTTCATTGCCATTGCAATCTCTGGAATCATTAACGCCGCAATCCGGTTAACAGGTCCGGCGGATTTATTGACTACCAGCTACGGCTGGGTGGTTAGCGCGAAAATTCTGCTAATGGTTGTGCTTGGGGTTTTCGGATGGTGGCAGCGTCACCATCATCTGGGCTGGTGGGCAGAGCATGAGCGTCGCGGAACCTCTCCAGGGTTTTTGCGCACCACCGTGAATGAGACGCTGCTGATGGCCTTGGTGATCGGCATTTCGATTGCGCTGTCGCGGTCGGCTCCTCCGCAGCCGCAGTCATTCCCACAGAATCTGCGGGTGGAGGCACTGGTGGGGTACGCGCCTCCAGCGTCCCCGTTCAACATGGAGACCCTGTTCACCCAGTGGCGGATCGATTGGATCATGCTGGGTGTTGCGCTCACGATGGCGGGGCTCTATATCGCAGGGGTGGTGCGATTGATGCGCCGAGGGGATTCCTGGTCGGCGTGGCGCACGGTGCCGTTTCTGCTCGGTTGCCTCGCTTTTATCTGGGTGATGAGCGGTGGTCCGGCCGCGTACGGCATGGTGCTGTTCCAGGCGCATATGGTCCAGCACATGGCTTTGATGATGGTGGTGCCGCCGCTATGGGTGCTAGGTGCTCCTGTCACTCTCTTGACCCGGGCGGTCGCTCCGCGCACAGATGGGTCGCGGGGGATCCGAGAGTGGACCCTGGTGGTCATGCATTCTCGGTATGCCCGTATCTTGTCGTTCGCGCCGGTTGCTGGGGTGCTGTTCGCGGGGTCACTGGTCGCTTTTTACTTCACGCCGCTGTTTACCATCGCGATGTTCGATCACCTGGGCCATGTGCTGATGACGGTGCACTTTTTGGCATCTGGATATCTTTTCAGTTGGGTTTTGATTGGGGTGGATCCGTCACCGCATCCGCTGAACCATACGTTGCGCCTGATAACCCTGCTGGTGACTCTGTCTTTCCACGCGTTTTTCGGGGTTGCGGTGATTTCGAGCACGGATATTCTCGGCATGCCGTGGTATCAGGCATTGGGAATGTACGGGCCGGAGCAGCTCGCGTTGAACCAGCGAATCGGTGGCTCCATTATGTGGGGTATATCGGAGATTCCGACGGTGTTGCTGGGGATCGGAGTCATCATCCAATGGACCACATCTGATGAGCGACGGGCTCGTCAGTGGGACCGCAAAGCTGATCGCGATGGTGGTGCGGAACTGGCCGCGTACAACGAGAAACTCCGCCAGCTAGCCGCCCGAGATGGCGACTAGGCGACGGAGCGTCTGACAACCTTGCGGAGACTTCGATAACTTTTCGGAGATTCTGGCACGCTATAGAAATTTCGATGACTTTGCGAAGATTCCGATAGGCCTTCGGAGTTCGTGACTAGCCCGTAGGGGTGCAGGGAGCGCGCTTCACCGCAGTCTGACCGCGTTAAAACAGTCGACCGCCGCACTGCGGTCTGACCGCCTAACCACGGCCAGACCGCCGTGTCACCACACATGGCCTTGACGCCTGGGGTTAGTCTGGGCGCTCGCCGACAAAGGCCGTTTTCTCCTCCCCGATAGTGGTGTCCTCACCGTGGCCGGTGTGCACAACCGTGTGACTGGGGAGCACGAACAAGCGTTCCTGGATGGAGCGTTCGATTGTCGGGCGGGATGAGAAAGACCTGCCTGTTGCGCCCGGACCACCCTGGAAAAGGGTGTCGCCGCTGAAAATCGTGGACAGCGCCGGTACGTAATAACAGACAGATCCGGGAGAGTGGCCCGGGGTGTGAATCACCGTGATGACGGCGTCGTCTCCGAGCGGGAATTCGTCGCCGTCTCGAACGTCCCGGTCCCATGGTCGGTTGGGATGGGTGAGGTTCCATAGGGGTTGATCATCCGGGTGCAAGCACAGCGGGGCGTGAAACTGATCGGCCAGAGCTGGGGCGCACGCAACATGATCGTCGTGGGCATGGGTGAGCAATACGCCGAGGACGCGGCGATCCCCAACCAGGTTCGCTACGGCCTGGGTATCATGCGGCGCATCGAACACATAGCAATCGTCGTCATCTCCGATCACCCACGCGTTATTGTCCACATTGAAGGTTTCCCCATCCAGGGTGAAGGTTCCGCTGGTGACGGTGTGGTCGAGACGGATAGGTCCTGCCATGTCATGCTCCTGGTGTTCTCGGTGTGGTGGGCACGGGCGGGTTAATCGAACATCACGACGCTGCGCAGAACAGAACCGTCATGCATTTTGGTGAAAGCGTCCTCCACATCGTGCAGAGAGCAGGTCTCGCTGACGAAGGTATCCAGTGGTAACCGGCCCTGGAGGAACAGATCGATGAGGTAGGGGAAATCGCGCTCGGGCAGGCAGTCGCCGTACCACGAGGATTTCAATGCGCCACCCCGGCCGAAGATGTCCGCCAGCGGCAGTGTGAGCTCCGCTTCCGGATGCGGGACCCCGACCAGTACTACTCGTCCGGCGAGGTCACGCCCATAAAACGCTGCACGGTAGGTTTCGGGCCGGGCCACGGCGTCGATCACCACATCGGCCCCGAACCCGCCGGTCAGTTCGCGAATGGCCTCGGCAACCTGTTCTGGATTCATCTTCGCGGTGTTGACCGTGTGAGTGGCACCGACTTGGCAGGCGGCTGCGAATTTTCGTTCGTCGACATCGAGCGCGATGATGGTGGTGGCCCCTGCGAGCTGAGCTCCCGCGATCGCCGCATCACCCACGCCGCCGCAGCCGATCACCGCCACGGACTCACCGCGTTGGACTGCACCGGTGTTAACTGCGGCACCGATTCCCGCCATCACTCCGCAGCCCAGCAGCCCTGCAACTTCCGGCGGGGCCGTGTCATGAACCCGGGTGCACTGCTTTTCATGGACGAGGGTTTTCTCGGCGAAGGCCCCGATGCCAAGCGCTGCCGTCAGCTCTGTTCCGTCGGTCAGCGTCATGGGCTGGGAGGCATTGTGGGTGGAAAAGCAGTATTCGGGAACACCCTTGCGGCAGGCTCGGCACTGCCCGCATACGGCGCGCCAGTTGAGGATGACGTAGTCCCCAACCTCCACCATGCTGACCTGTGAACCGACGTGCGCGACCTTGCCGGCCGCTTCATGCCCGAGCAGAAACGGGTAGTCGTCGGTAATAGCGCCGTTGCGATACGACAAGTCGGTATGGCACACCCCGCAAGCCAGGACATCGACGACCACATCGTGTGGTCCAGGATCGGGGATGAGAATGTCGACGAGTTCGGTCGGTTCATGAGCGGTCCGGGAGACCACTCCCTTAACGGTCCACGGCATTGGTGACCTCCTTATGTGATGGGTCACTCCAGGCTAACCAATGCTTATGACACGGCAGGTGATCGAGCGGGTTGAATGTCCCGCAGAGTTGTAAAGATGCCTGGTCGTAGTGACCGGATTAGAATGGCTGATGGTCCGGCCGCCGTGCGTGAGATGCGGATGAGGCCGCCCCACACAACGGAAGGCCCCATCATCGTGACACCCAGTCCTGACAGCACGCCCTCAGGCGAGGGCGGAAGCGCCATCACCCCCACGTCTACGCCCACTCATGGCGGTTCGTTCGACACGGATATCACCCCCGAGGTGATTGACGCCGCCGTGTGCGCGGCGCTCGCCGACATCGAGCAGGCATCCGGCACTGCTGAACTCAAAACGGTCCGCCAACGCCATATCGGCGATGGATCCGTGCTCGCAACGGCGGGACGGCGAATTGGCGCGCTTCCCAAAGAACTGAAAGCCAGTGTCGGCAAGTTGGTCGGCCAGGCGAAAGGCCGGGTCAATAAGGCGCTAGCCGACCGGCAGGCCGTGCTTTCCCGTCAGGAAGAAGAAGCGGCGCTGGCTGCGGAGACGGTTGATGTCTGCCTGCCCACGGATCGGAACCCGCGCGGCGCGTTGCACCCGCTGAGCATTTTGTCTGATCGGATCGCTGATTTCTTTGTCGGTCTCGGCTGGGAGATTGCCGAAGGACCCGAGATTGAAGCTGAGTGGTTTAACTTCGATGCGCTGAACTTCGATGTTGACCACCCGGCGCGTCAGATGCAGGACACGTTCTACGTCGCTTCATCGACTCACCAAACTGGTGCTGCCGGTGGGGACGGTCATAACGGTCGCGGTGCCGAGGTGGCGCAGGGCGCTGATGCCTCCGGCGCTGCAGAGCAGGCCAGTGGCCTGGTGTTGCGCACGCATACCTCCCCGGTTCAGGCGCGTTCCCTGCTGGAACGGGGTGTTCCGCTGTATATTGCGTGCCCCGGTCGGACGTTTAGAACCGATGAACTGGATGCTACCCACACCCCGGTGTTCCACCAGGTGGAGGGCCTTGCTATCGATGAAGGTCTCACGATGGCGAATCTGAAAGGCACCCTGGATGCGTTTGCTGCGGCGATGTTCGGTCCCGGGACGCTGACCCGTCTGCGGCCTAGCTACTTCCCGTTCACGGAGCCGAGCGCTGAAATGGACTTTAGGTGCTTTGCCTGCACCGCGCGCAACGGTTTGGATCACGACGCAGCGCCGGACTGCCGAGTCTGTGGCGGAACCGGATGGATTGAATGGGGTGGCTGCGGCATGGTGAACCCGGCGGTTCTGCGGGCCTGCGGGATTGACCCTGAGCGTTACCAGGGGTTCGCATTCGGTATGGGAATCGAACGCACCCTGATGTTGCGCAACGGGGTTCAAGATATGCACGACATGGTGGAGGGCGATGTCCGCTTCTCCCAGCACTACGGGACGGAGATCTGAAATGCCTCGCATTCCCCTGACCTGGCTCGCTGACCATGTGCGCCTAGGCGAAGGTGCCCGTGGCAGTGGCCAGGCGACGGCTGAAGCTGTGGCCGCTGATCTCGTGTCGGTGGGCCTGGAAGAAGAAGCGATTTACGGTGCGCAGGTTACCGGTCCGCTGGTGATTGGCCAGGTTCTCGATCTGGTGAAAGAACCCCAGAAAAATGGGAAAACCATTAATTGGTGCCGGGTTGACGTGGGGCCTGACCACAATCATGAGCACGACAATCCCAAGGATCCTCAGCCCGGTGATGAGCGTCCGAGTCGTGGGATCATCTGCGGTGCCCACAACTTTGTGCCCGGAGATTTCGTGGTGGTGTCCCTTCCCGGAACGGTGCTTCCCGGCCCGTTCCCAATCGCCGCTCGGAAAACCTACGGGCATATTTCAGATGGGATGATTTGTTCCACCGCCGAGCTTGGCCTGGGTGAAGACCCCGAGGACGGCATTATCGTGCTGGGGCGCGGCATTGCCGAGGGGATGACGGCAAAGCCTGGGGACGACGCCATTGCGCTCTTCGGCCTGGGTGAAGAGGTCGTCGAGATTAACGTGACCCCAGACCGCGGATACTGCTTCTCTATGCGCGGGGTTGCGCGTGAATACTCCCACGCCACCGGCGCCGAGTTTTCCGATCCAGTGCTCAGCATTGACGTGCCGCCAGCTGCCGGAGATTCCGTACCGGTAGAGCTCGCCGATGAGGCACCGATCCGCGAGCAGGATGGCTGCTCCCAGTACATCGCCCAGCTGGTGACTGGGGTGAATGCGAAAGCGCCGAGTCCGCGCTGGATGCAGCAGCGCCTCACCCTCGCCGGGATGCGTCCCATTTCTTTGATCGTGGACGTCGCGAACTATGTGATGCTGGATCTGGGGCAGCCATTGCACACTTTCGATGCGGCGCGGTTGTCGGCGCCGATTGTGGTGCGCCGGGCCCGCGTCGGTGAAGTGCTCACCACGTTGGATAATGTGCGACGAACGTTGCACCCCGAGGACCTGGTGATCTGCGACAGCGAAGGCGGGCACGGCGAGCGCGTGTTGGCCATCGCCGGGGTGATGGGGGGCGCGAGCACCGAGGTCACAGACGAGACCACCGACGTGCTGATCGAAGCGGCCACGTTCTCCTCCTTCAGCATCGCGCGGTCGGCTCGCAGGCATAAGTTGCCCAGTGAAGCCTCGAAACGGTTTGAGCGGGGAGTTGATCCCGCTCTGGCCGAAGTCGCCGCGATCCGAGCCGCCCAGCTGATCGCTGAATATGGCGGCGGAACTGTGGACGCTACGAGGACGGTGGTTGGATCCCAGCGGCAGCCAGAACCAATTGACCTCGATATGAAGGCTGCGGCCAACCTGGTCGGGGTCGAGTATTCGCGCGAAGAGATTGTCGACAGCCTGAGGATGCTGGGATGCCACATCCAGGCCGCACCCGCCGCGGATGCTCCGAATGATGCTGGTCCTGGCGCTGAAGTAAGCAATCATGACTCCGGTTCAGATCAGCTGCACCAGATCGATGTGCTGCGCGTGACACCGCCGACCTGGCGCCCAGATCTAAAGCATCGGGAAGATCTGATCGAAGAAATCGCGCGGCTCAACGGGTATGACCGGATCCCATCCGTTCTTCCCAAGGCTCCGGCAGGAGGCCGGGGGCTGACGCTCGCACAGCGTCGCCGCCGCACCGTCGCTTTGACCCTCGCTGAAAAGGGTCTGACCGAGGTGCTGTCGTATCCCTTCACCGGTGAGGCCACGTTTGAAGCGCTCGGATATGCCGAGGATGATCGGCGCCGGGACACGGTTCGGCTCGCCAACCCAATCTCCGAGGCAGACGGAAGCATGCGCACCGAGCTGCTCCAGACGCTGCTCCCGGTGGCGCGCCTCAATATCGGTCGAGGCGCTGACGATGTGGCTCTGTTCGAGATCGGTTTGGTGTCGGCACCGTCATCGGCGGGACCAGTTCCTTCGCTGGAGGTGGCACAGCGCCCCAGCGATGAGCAGCTCGCGCAGCTTGCAGCCGCAGTGCCGGCGCAGCCGCGTCATCTAGCAGCGGTGATAGGTGGGCCAACGGGTAAATCGTCGTGGTACGGGCCCGCCCGGGTGGCAGATTGGTCCGACGCCGTAGACGCGGCGCGACGAGTGCTCGACAGCATCGGTGTGGTCTATGACGTCGTCCAGACTGAGCGGGCCCCGTGGCATCCGGGCCGTTGTGCTGAGCTGCGTGCTCAGGACGGCACCGTCCTCGGATATGCTGGTGAGTTGCATCCGCGCGTTGCTAAAGCCTTCGGGTTGCCACACCGCACCAGTGCCTGCGAGCTCAGCCTGGATGCTGCGTTTGCGGCTGCGCCCGATCTGGTGCCAGCCGAACCGCTATCGACCTACCCGGTGGCAAAAGAAGACTTCGCTTTTGTGGTGGACCAGACCATGCCGGCTAGCGCCATCGAGGCGGCAATCACCGCAGGCATCGGGGATGTGCTCGAAAGCGTGCGCCTGTTCGACGTTTATGTGGGTGAACAGGTGGGCGAGGGGAAGAAATCCCTGGCGTTTGCTGTGCGTTTACGTTCTGCTGAGGGAACCCTCACCGCGGACCAGATCGGTGCTGCTCGTGAGCGCTGTATCCGCGCCGTCCAGGCGATTGGTGGTGTTCTGCGCGCCTGAGCGGGTGAGAGATCAATGAGAAGGGCCGGGGGCGATATGCCCCCGGCCCTTTCATGTCACCGGTGCGCAAGTGCTACCTCACCGGTTCGTCACCGACAGACGGTTTATTTCTTGGACGGCTCGAAGTCCCGGACGGTGCCGATGATGTTGTTCCATCCGGTGATGCGCGGGAAGTAATCGATCTCGTCAGCTTTCTTGAGACCGCTCCATTTCTTCGTTGAGTACATACCACCGGCGCCGTTATTTTGAACCGGAATGTACGGTGCTTCGTCAGCGATCGCCTTCTGCACGATCTGGCAGAGCTCAGCTAGTTTCTTGGTGTCTTCCAAAGGCGTGTTCATCATCTCCAGGATGGCATTGCTGACCGCTTCCGGAGTCTTCCAGCGACCGTAGTTGCCGTCGGCCTTTTCGTCGCCGACCTGGTAGAACTTGGTGAGGCGGTACATGGCGAAGGCTTGGAAGGCGCCGCCCGCAGCATTGGTTGTCCACAAGCCGAGGTCGTAGTCGCCCTTCGACTGTGCAGGACCGTACACTTCCTTGGGCAGCGGAGTGAACTTGATATCCAGCCCCAGGTTTTTCTTCCACTGGTCGCACACCACGGGCATGGTGGCCATCTCCACCGCATTGTCATTTGAAATGTGCAGCTGCAAAGGATAGGACTTTCCATCCTTGACCAAGTTGCCGTTTTCGATGGTCCAGCCCGCATCCTTGAGCTCTTTCTTAGCCTGTTCGACATCGGGGGTGAGAGGCTTTTGGTACTCGGGCAGCAGCATGTCCTTGTAGATCACTGGATCCAGACCGGTAATGCTCGGAACCGTGTAGTCGATACCACCCGCCTTGGCCACGATATTCATATCCACCGACGCGCGCAGTGCCTTGCGTACGGCAACGTCCGAGCAGGGCAGACGGTGCGCGGCCATGATGATGCCACGGGTGGAGCCGTCTGGGTAGTAGCGGTACCCGTTGTGAGGATCGCGCGGGACGAAGCTGTTGAGCAGGCCGGGGGCTCCGCCTTCGGCCCAGTCCACTTTGCCGTCACTGATCTGGGACTGGATGTTGCCTGCCTGTCCTGCCGGAACTAGGCGTACTTCTTTGACGCCCTTGGTTTTCTCGCCCCAGTAGTCATCGCGAATCGTGATCGTGATTTCCTGATTAGCGAAGCTCTTAAGCTTGCCCGGACCGGTACCCACCGGGTTTTTGTCGATAAAGGACTTGCGGTCAACGTTTTTGTAGATGTGTTCGGGGAAAATGGGGTAGTACAGCGAGAGCGGTAGATCCTCGGCGTACTGCGGCTCGTTGTAGTGCAGTACCACGGTGTACTCATCGGGGGTTTCGATGGGCGATTTGAGGAACTCGTAAGTGCCTTCGGCGTTCTTCTCCGGCGAGGGCGGTCCGAACACGAAGTCGTAGGTGAAGGCGACATCTTTGGAGGTAAACGGTTTGCCGTCGTTCCAGGTGACGCCTTTGCGTAGGGTGTAGGTGGCAACTTTTCCACCGTCGGTGTACACCACTTTTTCGGCGAGGTGCGGTACCAGCTTCATGCCGTTTTTGGATGAGATGCGGAAGAGCGTTTCAAAGAACAGACTGGTTCCGGCCGCCGTTTCGCCGCCGCCGTAGGAGTTGAAGTTCTCCGGGAACATGTTCGAGGTGCTCACCTGCGTGCCGATGGTGAGGACACCGTCATTGTTGATCGTGCCTTGCATCTCACGGGCGCCGGAGTCCGCTGAGGGAGCTGCGCCTTTGTCTTTAGATGAGCCGCAGGCCGCCAGAGCGGGGACGGTTACGGCGACTGCTCCGAGCATGAGTACGCGCCGCCTGGAAAGACCGGAGCGGGGATCCTGAGGGGTCATGATGTTATCTCCTTCGATATGGGTGGGGGATACTGCGGGTGGGTGGTAAAGGATCGGGTTGAGGTTGTGATGCTTTCTCTTCGGGTGAGAACTTTGAGTGGGTTTAGTCAGATGAGTTCGGTGTGTGGTGAACCTCAGCTAGTCCCGGGTAAAAGCAGGGTTATTCTCAGCGAGCCAGCAGGTGACCATCCGCCCGCTAACTCGGTCATCGAACTTCGGCAATGGCGAATCGGTGCACTTGGGCATCGCCAGGGGACAGCGGGAGGCAAAGCGGCAGCTGGTGACTTCGATGGAGTTGTCCACGGGCTGCACATCGGAGATGCGGGTGGTGATCGGTTTGCCGGAGCCTTTATAGCGGGCCGGGTCTGGGGCCGCGTTGAGCAGCAACGAGGTATAGGGGTGAATGGGGGAGGAAATGATGTCTTCGGTGGGGCCGCTCTCCACAAGCTTTCCGCCGTACATCACGTTGATGCGGTCGGAAAGGTACCGGGCACTGGCGATGTCGTGGGTGATGTAGAGGATGGCGACGTTTTCGCTCTCGCGCAGGTCCTTGAGGAGGTTCAGCACGTCTAAGCGGATCGAGGCGTCGAGCATCGAGGTGGGTTCATCGGCTAGCAAAACGCTGGGATTAACGGCGAGCCCGCGCGCGATCGCGATGCGTTGCCGCTGTCCGCCAGATAGATCCGTGGGATAGCGGTCAAGATAGCGCGAGGCAGGCGTCATGTTGACCTTACCGAGGAGCTCTAGCAGACGTTCTTTAATCGCCGTTCGACTGAGCTTGGGGAAGTGGATTTTCACCACGCGCGATAAGATCGTGCGGTTTTTCTTCAAGCCGTTCAATGAGGCGAAGGGGTCTTGGTAGATCAGTTGGACATCGCGGTAGTAGGCGCGGCGGGCACGCTGGCCCTTAATCTTGATCGGTTTGCCGTTAAACAGAATCTCACCGCTAGTTGCCTTGTAAATAAGTGCGAATAAGCGGGCGATCGTGGTTTTTCCGGAGCCAGATTCTCCGACCAACGCGCTGATTTGCCCCGGATAGAGTTTGAGATCTACTCCGTCGAGTGCTCGAATGGTTACTTTGCGTCCGGAGGCGTCGGTGCCAGGAAAGTGGAGTTTAACATTGCGGGCTTCCAGCACCGGGACCTGGTCCTCGGGTCGCGGCGAGGCCGCCGACTGCTCATGGGTAAGTGATTGAGTCATCGCGCATCTCCCACCGGTTGAGGGTCAGTGTGACCTGGAGTTTCGGAGTCTTGGATGGGGTTGTCGGCCAGAGCCCGTTCGCCCTGCTGATGGACGATCTCCTCGGAACTGAGTTCGCCATTGGAGAAAAAGCAGGCTGACCGGCCGCCTGGGATATCGCGCAGCTCGGGAATGCGCTCGTGGCAGATGGGCATCGCCACATCGCATCGGGGAGAGAACGCGCAGCCTTTGGGGAGGTCGAGCAGATCGGGTGGTGACCCTGGGATGCCCTGGAGCCTCCGCACGGGTTCCGATAGCGGTGGGAACGCGCGGCGTAGAGCACGCGTGTAGGGGTGCTTGGCGGATTCGTGGAGGCGTTTGGCGGTTCCGATTTCCACGATTTTGCCGCCGTACATGATGGCGATCTTGTCGGAGATTTCCAGGAGCAGCGACAGGTCGTGGGTGACGAAGACGATCGCGAATCCGAGTTCGGCTTGGGCACTTAGAAGCTGCTGCAGAATTTGGCGCTGCATCACAACGTCCACCGCGGTGGTCGGCTCATCCATGAGGACGAGATCCGGGTTGCAGGCAAGGGACAGCGCGATCAACGCGCGCTGTTGCATTCCGCCGGAGAGCTGGAATGGGAACGCGGTGAGTCGTTCGGAGGATATTCCGACCAGGGAGAGCAACTCGCCAGCCCGGGCCATGGCGGCTTTGCTCGACAGTTCTTTGTCGTGGCGTTGGAGGACGTCGGTGAACTGTTCACCGAGTCTAATGACCGGGTTGAGGCAGGCCATGGCGGACTGCATGACGATGGAGATGTTGCTCCAGCGATACGGTTCGAGCTCTTCTTCGCTGAGGGCGACGAGGTCGACGCGGGGGCTGCCGTCGGTGGGGTGCAGCCAGATCTCCCCGGCGGACGTGGCGGCGGGCATGCGCTGAAGTCGGCCGAGGGCATTTAGCAGCGTTGATTTGCCGCTGGCTGACTCACCGGCGACCCCCAGGATTTCTCCGCGACGCAGGGTGAAGGTGATATCGTCGCAGGCCCGAATATTTCCGTCCTCGGTGACGTAGTCCACGCACAGTCCTTGGACGTCGAGCAGAACCGGGGAGGTTTCCAGACGCTGGAGGATCTGTTCCTCGGTTTCGTGGACGGTCACGTTGGAGTGGGTGTGCGGGTTGGTATCGCCGGTCGTGGTGGTGTGGGTGAGGGTCATGATGCGCTCACCGCTTCCGGGGCGGCCGGGGCTGCGGTTTTCACCGCTGCCTTTCGGTTTTTGTCTCGGACGAATTTGCGCATCAGCTTCATTCGTTTGGTGGACAGAGTCGGGTTGGTAATTTCGTCAAGGCCGAAGTTGATCATGGTGGTGGCGAAACCTACGAGTGCTAGGGCCATGCCTGGCGGGACGAACCACCACCACATGCCACGGAAGAGTGCGTTTTGGGTCATTGCCCAGTTAATCATCAGGCCCCAAGACGGTTGGGAGGGGTCACCGATGCCGAGGAAGGCGAGGGATGCCTGCATGTTGACCCCTGCTGCGATCAGCGTCAGGAACATCGGGGAGATGACGCCGAGCAGGTGTGGCATCACTTCGACCAGGATGATTCGCCACTGGGATTCACCGACGGTGCGCAGGGCGGTGGTGAAGTCTCGTCCGCGCAAGCTCATGGTCTGGGCTCGAATCATGCGAGCGCCGCCAGACCATTCGAGGCAGGCGATCACGATGGAGACCAGAAGCCAGTTACTGCTTTGGGTGGCAGCGGCGATGATGAACAGGATGGCGAAGGTCGGGATGGTGGTGAAGACCAGGATAAATCCGTTGAGGATACGATCCATGACTCCGCCGGCGAACCCGGCCCAGGCTCCGATGACCACGGTGAGGATGGTGCCGAGGATAGCGGAGGTGAGTCCGACGAAGATGGAGGTTTGGGTTCCGACCAGCATCCAAACCAATACGTCTTGTCCGGCGCTGGTGGTGCCGAGCCAGTGGTCTGTGTCCGGGGGGAGCCCGCCGATGGTGTTGTAGTCGATGTCGGCAGGGCTCATATTCAGAACATGGGTGGCAAAGGGTTGACCGGCGAACGCCACCAGAATGAACAGACCCATGATGCCGAGTCCGATTTGGACTTTACCAATGGAGAGGAATCGCTTCAGCATGGCAGCCTCACCGTGATTCTCGCGTGCGCGGGTCGAGGACGACGTAGACGGAGTCCGCAATGAAGTTGAAGAAGAGTGTCATGAAGATAAAGATCAGCATGATCCCCTGCATGACCGGGTAGTCGCGGGCCCCTTGCGCGCCCTGAAGTAGCGAGCCGATTCCGGGGTAGAAGAACACGGTTTCCGCGAGCACAACGGCGGTGAGGGAGCCGCCGATGCGCTGCGCGAGTCCGGTGAAGTTGGGTAGCAGAGCGTTGCGGGCTGCGTAGCGGTTGCGGATGCGGCTTTGGGTGAGCCCTTTTGCGCGGGCAAGCTGGACGTAGTCTTCGTTGACGGTTGTGATCATCATGTTGCGCATGCTGAACATCCAGCCGGCGAATCCGACGATGATCAACGTCGCAAAGGGCAGGACCGAGTGGTACAGCACGGAGCCGAGGAACGCGGGGTCGAAGAGGTTGATGGGTATCGAGTTGTCATATGACCCTTGATTGGGGAACCAGCCGTTGTCGTAGGCGAAGAACCAGACGATCAGCAGGCCGAGCCAGAAGGCGGGGATGGAGGAGAAGAACATGGATGCCGGGGTGACGATGGCGTCGAGGCGGCGGCCTGGCCTCCACCCGAGTCGGGCCCCGAGATACGTTCCGATGATCCAGCCCAGGATGGTGGATGCGATCGCAAGATAGAAGGTCCAGGGGATGGCTTTGCCGATCAACTCCGTGACCGTGAGTGGGTAGTACTGAACGGATCGTCCCAGGTCAAAGTGCAGCAGTTGCCAGATGTAGTCCCAAAACTGGAGCAGGATTGACCGGTCGGGATCGCCATATCGGGCTTTGATGAGCTGTAACTGATAGCCACTTGGCGGGGCGCCGGTCTTAGCCACGATGTCTCGGATCATCTGCGTGGCTGGGTCGCCGGGCATGAACCGCGGTAGGACGAAGTTCAATATGACAGCAGAGATTGCGACGATGATGTAGGTCACAAGCCTTTGGAATAGGAACCGTAGGCCGGCATGGCTGGCGCGGCCTTTGCGCCGCGGCGCGGTCTGTTCCGTCTGCCTGGGCACGTCGATGTTTGCCTCGGTGCGTTCGGTCTGCTGTAGCTCACCTGGACTGGTCACTTCTGCTCACCTCCCTGTGGACATTGGGATGACGCGCTCGATTGGCTCTGCAGTGAAGCCGATCGCTCAGGGCGTCCTTTCCGGGTAGTTTAGCGCTTCAGTTGGTGGGACTTACGCCACCGGGCGACCCGAGACCAGATTGAAACATCGGATCTATATTCAAGGTGGTTGTGACACGGATTGTCTGCACCCATGGCTCGCTAGGCGCTATGTCCGAGGTCAGGCGACTGTGTAGAAAAATTCTCGCGGTTCGGTCCACATATGTCTCATGGGGTTGGACATGGGTGGTCTGATGTCTACCGTGATGCTACTGTGACCATCGTCATTTATTGCTGATCCCGCTGTAGCAAAGGAGCTTGTGGCTATGAGCCCGTCCACGTCTGAATCCTCGCATTTCCGCCCCTCTCGCAGAGCGTTGATCGCCGGTGCATCCGGGGCGATTGCCGCGGCGATGGCCGGGGCTGGTCTCGCCATCGCAACCCCGCGCCCCACTCGCCCCGCCAATGCTGAGCTGCGTGCGGCTGCCGCCAGTCCCGCGAACGCCGCGGCTGCAAGCACTCTGAACATGGGCTATTTCCGCACCTGGGAAGACAAAGCGACCAACCCGGATATGCCTAACCGCATCGGAGAAATTCCCGCTGCCATCGACGTTGCGCTGGTGTTCCCGGACGGCACCCCTGACAACAGTGCTTTCTGGCCGACACTGAAAGACACCTACGTGCCGACATTGCACGGTCGCGGAACCAAGGTTGTGCAGACCACCGGCATTAAAGCCCTGCTGGATGACAAGTTCGCCAACACCGACTCCGGGCACAAGTCGCTGGCCGATCACCTGATGGAAACCATCGTTCTTAAGAGCGGTCTCGACGGGTTGGACGTCGATATGGAGCAGGACCTCACCACCGCCCAGATCGATAAAGCTGCCGGAGTCTTCGGGGCTTTGTCTAAATATCTCGGCCCGAAGTCGGGTACCGGCAAATTCCTGCTCTATGACACGAACCGTGATGGCACGGAGCCCCTGTTCTCGCAGACGGCCTCGCTCTATGACTATGTCTTGGTGCAGTCATATGGACGGTCGGTGTCCTCGCTGCAAGGGACATGGGAGACCTATGCGCCGCGCATTGCGCCGTCTAAGTACCTCATCGGTTTCTCTTACTACGAAGAAAACGGCACGCGGTGGAATGATGTCACGCTTCCGTTTGAGACGAGCCGAGCCGCGAAGTATGCCTCCTGGCAACCGACGGGCCTGAAGAAGGCGGGCATTTTCTCCTATGCGCTCGATCGTGACGGCATCGCTGAGGGTGACAACACCCTGCGCCACACCACCTATCCGTGGTCAAAGAAGCTGAAGGAGCGCATGGTCGCTGCTCGCTAGGCGGCCTTGGATCCCCTCGCAGTGGCCCGGATCGCCCCGCGGCGGCGTTAGATCGGCTCGGGTTGGCTGGGCGGTGGTGTCAGATTGGCCCGAGTTGGCGTTAGGTCGGTTTGGGTTGATTGGATGGCGGTGTCAGATCGGCCCGCAGCGGCCGGGGCCAGGTAGACGGCGATAGGTCGGCGCGCCCCGCGCAGGCGTCGAGCGGGCAGGGTGCTCATATTAGGGCGGTTGACCGAGGAGTGAACACCTCGGTCAACCGCCCTGCATCGTCTGTATACTCTTGCGAGTGAATGAAAATAAATACACCATCGGCGTGGTCGGGGCGTCCGGCTATGCGGGCGGAGAGGTGCTCAGACTGCTGCTCGGGCATCCCCACTTCCACCTCGATGCATTGATCGCGCATTCACGAGCCGGGCAAAACCTGGCCGCGGTCCACCCCCACCTCGCGCCCTGGGGTGAGCGCATCCTTGAACCGTTACACACCGACCGGCTCGCCGAGCTCGACGTGATCGTGCTCGCACTGCCACACGGGGCTTCCGCGCCGATCATCCAAGACCTTCGCCAACGCGAAAGCCACGCACTGATCGTGGACTGTGGAGCGGACTTCCGTCTGCGCGACGCCGACCAGTGGCGACGCTATTACGGCACCGAGCATGCGGGAACCTTCCCCTACGGACTGCCTGAACTGATCCATCACGATGGAACCCGGCAGCGTGATCTGCTACGCGGAGCACGCAGTATCGCCGTGCCTGGCTGCAATGTCACCGCTCTCACCCTCGCGCTCGCCCCGTTGGTTAGGGCTCAGGCCATCGACCCCCAACACCTGGTGGCCGCCCTAGCCGTGGGTTACTCCGGCGCGGGCAAGAAAGCCGCTGACCACCTCCTCGCAGCCGAGGGGCTGGGCGGAGCCACCCCGTATGCCGTGGGCGGCACCCACCGCCACATCCCGGAGATTCTCCAAAACCTTGCGTGTGCGGGAGCCCATGACGCCCACATCACCATGACCCCCATCCTGGTCCCGATGTCCCGCGGAATCCTAGCGACCGTGACCGCACAGCTGATCGACGGCTACCGAGAGGCAGACCTGCGGGAGCTGATGCATGAGGCCTACGCCGACGAACCGTTCGTGCATCTGCTGCCACCAGGTATATGGCCAACCACCAAAGCGGTGCAAGGAAGTAACAACGCGCAGCTCAACCTGGTGTGTGATCAACGCAGTGGAACCGTCACGGTGCTCTCAGCAATCGACAATCTGGTGAAAGGGACCGCCGGTCAAGCCCTGCAAGCTATCCACCTTGCGCTTGGACTCGACGAAACCTGCCACCTCCCGCGCGCGGGCCTTGCCCCCTGAGCGAAAGGAACCTACCCCCATGAGTGTCACCAGCCCCCCAGGATTTCTCGCCGCAGGCCTATCGTGTGGTCTGAAGAAAAATGCAGCCCCAGACCTGGCCCTGGTCGTGAACGAAGGCCCCAGCGATGTTGCCGTCGGGGTCTTTACCCGCAACCGCATCCAGGCGGCCCCAGTGCTGTGGTCGCGCGAAGCTGTCGCCGACCGCCGGGCCCGAGCTGTCGTCCTCAACTCCGGCGGAGCCAATGCCTGCACTGGCTCAGATGGTTTCCTCGACACTCATCGCACCGCCGAACGAGCCGCTGACTTACTTGGACTATCCGCCCAGGACGTTCTGGTCTGCTCCACCGGGTTAATCGGAGAGCGCTTAGACGTGTCCGCTTTGATGAACGGGCTGGATCAGGCTGTCGCTGCCCTATCGGCCACCGAACAGGCTGGCGACGATGCGGCGCGGGCCATCATGACCACGGATACGGTGCATAAGAGTGTCGTTGCGCAGACCGCCGACGGCATCACCATCGGCGGTATGGCTAAGGGAGCGGGCATGCTGGCTCCTCAGCTTGCCACCATGCTGGTGGTTGTGACCACCGACGCGGTGATCGACGCCGAGCTTGCGGATCGTTTGCTTCGCCGTGCCGTTCGCACCACATTTAACCGAGTTGATTCCGACGCCTGCATGTCCACCAATGACACCGTCATCTTGATGGCGTCAGGGTCGTCGGGCGTCGTCCCTCAGGAAGAGGACTTCGCGGCCGCCCTGCACACGGTGTGTTCGGCTTTAGCTCGTGCGCTGGTTGCAGATGCGGAGGGCGCCAGTCACGACGTGAGAGTACGCGTGACCTCAGCGTCCTCAGAGGCCGCGGCTGAGGCGGTGGCACGAGAAGTCGCTCGGTCAAACCTGGTGAAAGCCGCAATTTTCGGTAACGACCCGAACTGGGGTCGCATTATCTCGGCGGTTGGATGTGTGCCCGAAGAGATCGCGCCGTACGATCCGGCGGCTATCTCGGTCGCTGTAAACGGCATTGAGGTGTGCCAGGGAGGAGCGGCCTATCGGGATCGTTCCCTGGTCGATATGACCCTGCGCGAGACCCACATCGACATCGATCTCGGTGCCGGCTGTGCCAGCGCGGACATCTGGACCAACGATCTCACCCACGCGTACGTCGAAGAGAACAGTGCCTATTCCTCATGACTGATGACCATCCCACCACCTCACTATCGTCCGCCCAGGCTCCAAGCTCACAGTCTCTACGCGGTTTAGATGAGGACACCCTGCGGCGGGCTGCTGCTGATCGCCCACGTGCGCTGCCGGATAACACCCGAGAACAGGCCCGGATCAAATCCGAGGTTCTGCTCGAGGCTTTGCCGTGGATTCAGCGTTATTCCGGGGCAATTGTGGTCGTGAAATATGGTGGCCACGCCATGGTTGACGACGATCTCAAACGAGCCTTTGCCGCCGACATGGTGTTTATGCGCCAGGTGGGGTTGCGTCCGGTGGTCGTCCATGGAGGAGGTCCGCAGATTACCTCCATGCTGAAGCGGGTAGGCCTGGATAGTCAGTTCCGCGGTGGTCTGCGCGTGACCACCGACGAGACCATGGAAATTGTGCGAATGGTGCTGATGGGGCAGGTCGGCCGCGAGCTGGTTGGGTTGATTAATGCCCACGGGCCCTATGCGCTCGGCATGTCGGGTGAAGACGCGCAGTTGCTGAGCGCTCGCCGGACAGGTGCCGTGATCGACGGTGATGAGGTGGACATCGGCCTGGTGGGTGAGGTGGTGGATGTTAACTGCGCTGCGCTGATGGACGTTTTAGATGCCGGACGGATTCCGGTGGTGTCCTCTATTGCCCCGGAGGTCGATGAGCGTGGAGTTCCCCAGGGCCCAGTGCTCAACGTCAACGCTGATACCGCGGCTGCGGGGCTCGCGAAGGCTTTGCAGGCTGAAAAACTTCTCATCCTGACCGACGTGGAGGGGCTGTATGCCAAGTGGCCCGATCCGTCATCGTTGATCCCGGAGATTACCGTGAGCGAGTTGCGAGCGCTGCTTCCGACGCTCACCGAGGGCATGATCCCCAAAATGACCGCGCTGCTGAACGCGGTGGAATCGGGTGTGCGTACAGCCGCAGCGATTGACGGACGGATACCGCATGCGGTGCTTTTGGAAATTTTCACATCGCATGGGATCGGCACCATGGTGAAAGGAGACGATTATGTCTGATAGTGCGACCATGCCTGACGGTATGACTGTGCCTGATGGCGCGACGATGCCTGGTGGCGCGACGATGCCTGGTGACGCGATGACCGACCACCACACTGGGCCCGAACAGGAAGCGAATATGCAGGTGAGCGCTCGGATGCCTGGCGATGGAGATGCTGAGCTGTCGCTGCGCGCACGCTATCAGCGTTCTCTGCTGGGCGTGTTCGGAACCCCGCAGCGGGTTCTAGTCAAGGGACAGGGTTGTTATCTATGGGACGAGGACGGAGCGCGATACCTGGACCTGCTCGGCGGTATCGCTGTGAACTGTCTTGGGCATGCGCATCCCGCATTTGTGTCCGCATTGACGGCGCAGGCCGAAACGCTCGGGCACATCTCTAACTTCTTCACCAGTGTTCTGCACATTGAGCTTGCGGAGACCTTACTTGACCTGGCGCAGGCTCCTGCTGACTCTGGGGTGTTCCTATGTAACTCCGGGACTGAAGCTAATGAGGCGGCGTTTAAGATGGCTCGGCGCACCGGTCGCTCCCGGATGGTGGCGCTGACCGGGTCTTTTCACGGGCGCACGATGGGTGCTCTTGCCCTGACTCATAACCCGGGGTATCGGGCTCCGTTTGAGCCGTTGCCGGGTGATGTCGTCTTTGTTGAGCCTGGCGACGTCGATACGCTAGAGCGGGAACTTCGCGGTGGGAACGTCGCTGCCTTCATGGTGGAGCCCATTCAGGGGGAAGCAGGAGTGCGTCCGCTGAGTGATGAGTATCTGCGCGCTGCTCGCGACCTCACCTCTCGGTACGGCACCTTGTTGATCGTCGACGAAATCCAGACCGGGATGGGACGCAGTGGCGAGTGGTTTGCTCATTCGTCCGCGAGGATTACCCCCGACATTATGACGCTGGCTAAAGGGCTCGGGGGTGGGTTTCCGATCGGCGCGGTGATTGCCTTTGGGACGGCGGTTAAAGGCCTCCTCAGTCCGGGCCAGCATGGCACCACGTTCGGGGGCAATCCGCTCGCTGCGGCTGCTGCGCTCGCCGTGATCGACACCATTCGGCGGGATGGTTTGCTCGCTCAGGTGCGGGAACGGGGGCAGCGTCTTACTCGCGGTATTCGTGATCTGGAGCATCCGTTGCTCGACGATGTGCGGGGGCGTGGGCTTTTGCTGGGCATTGGGCTGACCACGCCGGTTGCGCAAGCCGTCGCGGCGGCGTTGCTGGATAAAGGGGTGGTGGTCAACGCCCCGAATCCCACGACGATTCGGCTCGCTCCGGCGTATGTGCTCACAGATGCTGACGTGGATGAGTTCATCGGGCGGTTCGGTCAGGTCCTTCATGAGGTTGAGGTGCTTCATGAGGTTGCTGCGAGCACCCGGGCCGCAGGCTCATGAGCATGGTAGTAGTGCGGGCCAAAGGTATGGGCACGTCGCCTCGCGCTCTGCCGTGTGCAGCCATTGACCGAGGAGTGGACGGGTGATGGGTCCATACGTGTGGCGCCTCTACCCAACCCCTATTCGCATCATTATGCGTTCGGGTGTATATTCTAAATATTGGAGGCTGTGCTCGTGAATACGCAGGTAGCGCCTTCAGCTTCACACGTTCAGGGAAGGGAAGCAGCCGTGAGTTCACTCGTGAATTCCAAGATCTCGCGTCAACGACGCATTGTCGAGCTGCTTACCCGTCAGGAAGTTGCGTCCCAATCGGCGCTTGCCGCTCTGCTGGCCGCCGACGGACTGAACGTCACCCAAGCCACGCTATCCCGCGACCTGGTCGAACTTCAGGCCGAAAAAGTCAGAGGTTCATCGGGAACATTGGTGTACACCGTGCCACCGGAGGGTGGCGAGAGATCGGTGGGTCGCTCCGGATTTTCCCAGGTGGAGCACCTCGCTGCACGTCTCTCCCGGCTCTGCGAAGAGCTGTTGGTGAGCGCTGAGGCTAGCGGCAATTTGGTGGTGCTCCGCACTCCGCCCGGTGCAGCGCAGTTCCTCGCCTCCGCCCTGGATCACTCGGTGCTTCCCGGGGTCCTCGGTACTATCGCCGGTGACGACACCATTTTGGCAATCACTAAAGCTCCTGACGGGGGACAGGAGCTGGCTAGCCGTTTGATGGCGCTCGCCCAGGGAGCAGAATGTGACCGCCACAATGGGGGGCAATGCAGCGGTCACGACGAACCGCGTGGCGATAAGACCTTCGATGACAGTTACGCTCCACAAGAGCGTCCGGTCCTCAGCAAGCAGCTGGAAGCGGCAGACCCCGCCCGGCAGCCGGCCGGCCGACGACGAGTGTAAAGCTCTGCCCCAGCCTTCATGGCGGACATTTAGACACGGTGACCACTCACCATCGTATTCACCGCTGGTCTGCGTCCATGGGCAGAGCGCTCGGCTATTTCTCATACAGCACCGTCGCTTCCTATTTCCTATTCCGCGATCCCTTCATGTGCTTTTTGTTTCCTTTCCCTGTTCGTATCCGATTTCTATTTCCATCCTCATAGACGCCGCGCTCTTACCTGCGACGATGCATTCCCAGGGTTGTTAGCGTCCACAATTCTTCATTAAAGGAGTCACCGTGACCGAACGCATTGTCCTGGCATATTCCGGAGGGCTTGATACCTCAGTAGCTATTGGTTGGATCGCCGACGCCACCGGCGCAGAAGTTATTGCTTGCGCCGTCGACGTTGGGCAAGGCGGCGAAGACCTCGATGTCATTCGCCAGCGCGCTCTGGACTGCGGGGCAGTCGAAGCCTACGTGGCAGACGCCCGGGAGGAGTTCGCCACTGAATACTGCATGCCTGCGCTCAAGGCGAACGCTCTGTACATGGACGCTTATCCGGTGGTCTCCGCACTTTCGCGCCCTGTGATCACCAAGCATCTGGTGCGAGCAGCCCGGCAGCATGGCGCCAGCACCGTGGCGCATGGGTGCACCGGTAAAGGCAATGACCAGGTACGATTTGAAGTCTCAATTACCTCGCTCGCGCCCGATCTGAAATGCATCGCGCCGGTGCGTGACCTGGCGTTGACCCGGGACCGCGCGATTGAGTACGCAGAACGCAAAAACCTTCCGATCGCGACCACCAAACACAACCCGTTCTCGATTGATCAGAATGTGTGGGGGCGGGCTATTGAAACTGGGTATCTCGAAGATATTTGGAATGAGCCCACCAAAGACGTCTATTCCTACACCGACGACCCGGCCTTTCCGCCTGTCGCCGATGAACTTATCCTCACCTTCCACCAGGGTGTTCCGGTCGCTATCGACGGGGAAGCTGTCACACCGTTGCAAGCGATCCAGACTCTCAACCGGCGCGCCGGGGCACAGGGAATCGGGCGGATCGATATCGTGGAGGACCGTTTAGTCGGTATTAAGTCGCGTGAGGTGTATGAGGCACCCGGAGCGATGACCCTGATTGCAGCTCACCAGGAGCTGGAGAGGGTCACGCTGGAACGGGAGCAGTGGCGTTTTAAGCGCAATGTCTCTGACCGGTGGACGGAACTGGTTTACGACGGCCAGTGGTTTAGTCCGTTGAAGCGGTCCCTCGACGCGTTCATTGAGGACACCCAAATGTATGTGTCGGGAGATATTCGGATGTCGCTTCACGGTGGGCGTGCCACGGTGACGGGGCGGCGCACCGAAACCGGACTGTACGACTTCAACCTTGCCACGTACGACGAAGGAGATACCTTCGACCAGTCACAGGCGCGTGGATTTATCGATATCTACGGGCTCGCCGCCAAACAGGCAGCAGCTCGCGATGTGGCCTTCGGCCGGGGGCACCTCGGAACTGAGACCCGTACCGGCCGGAGCGGAGCGGGGGCTAAGGCGTGAGCACAATGAGCACAGATGGCATGAGCGCAGATGAACAGCAGGGGCCGAGTGTTTCGGCGCGCGGCACCTCCGATTGCGGTGCGGTTGGTCGCGCTACCTCCGATTGCGGTGCGCCTGACCATGGTGCCTCCGGCAGCGGTGCCTCCACCTGCGAGGTGGTCGGGGCGAAGCAACGCCTCAGCCTGTGGGGCGGGCGCTTCGGTTCGGGACCAGCCTCCGCGTTAGCTGACCTCTCTGTGTCCACCCACTTCGATTGGCGCCTAGCCCAATACGACATTCGCGGCTCCAAAGCCCACGCGAAAGTTCTTCACCGCGCGGGCCTACTTACAGACTCGGAGCTGGACATGATGCTCAGAGCGCTCCAGGTGCTCAGCGAGGACGTGGCCATAGGAGCATTTAGCCCGTCGCCAGACGATGAGGACGTGCACACGGCCCTCGAGCGCGGCTTGATTGAACGAGTGGGTGCTGAACTCGGCGGTAAGCTGCGGGCCGGTAGATCCCGCAATGACCAGGTGGCTACCTTGATCCGCATGTACATCCGGGATCAGGCCCGGTTCCTGGGGGCACAGGTGCTCGATCTGGTGGAGGTTCTGCGAGCTAAAGCAGACGCGGTGCACGGGGTCGCCATGCCGGGTCGCACCCATCTTCAGCATGCTCAGCCGGTGCTGTTGTCTCACCACCTCTTAGCGCACGCCTGGCCGTTGGTGCGCGATGTTGAGCGTCTGCGCGACCTCGACGCCCGGGCGAGTGTAAGCCCATACGGGTCGGGTGCGCTCGCCGGATCATCGTTGGGCCTTGACCCAGAGGCGGTTGCTGAGGAGCTCGGCTTTGCTAGCAGCGTGTGGAACTCAATTGACGGCACAGCCTCGCGCGATGTGACGGCCGAGTTCGCCTTTAACTGCGCCATGCTGGCGGTAGATCTATCCCGATTCGCGGAGGAAATCATTCTGTGGAATACCAAGGAATTCGGCTACGTCACGCTTGACGACTCCTATTCCACCGGCAGTTCGATCATGCCGCAGAAGAAGAATCCGGACATCGCCGAGCTCACTCGGGGTAAAGCTGGTCGGCTAATCGGGGATCTGACTGGACTCTTGGCGACGCTGAAGGCAATGCCGTTGGCTTATAACCGTGATCTGCAAGAGGATAAGGAACCGATTTTCGACCAGGTCGACAGTCTGAACCTTTTGCTCCCGGCTTTCACTGGAATGGTGGCCACCTGTCGTTTTGAGACGGACCGGATGGAACAGCTTGCTCCGCAGGGTTTCTCTTTGGCCACCGACATTGCCGAGTATCTGGTGCGCACGGGGGTGCCATTCCGCTCGGCTCACGAGATTGCGGGGGCGTGCGTACGGCTAGCCGAAGAACAGCACAAAGAACTCGCTGACCTGACCGATGCTGAATTTGCTGCGATCTCTCCGGCGTTGGATGCGCGGGTGCGCGATGTGCTGACCGTGCAAGGTTCGCTCGCCTCCCGCGACAGTAAAGGCGGAACTGCGCCGGACAGAGTTGCTGAACAAGCCCTGGCTCTCGGCGACAAGGTCTCTGACCTGCGGCTATTTACCGGTCAAGCAGAGCCGTGAGCACGGCCTTCCAATCTAATTCGTCAATTGACGGCAGACTCGGCACAATTGTGGTTGGCACAAGAATTGGGCACTAAGCCATTTTTGAGGGCCCATGACGAAAGTGGGAGAACATCATGAGCAGCATCCTGGATGATCTGAGCTGGCGGGGACTTCTCGTCCAGACCACCGGCGCTGAGGCGCTGGCGCGGTATCTGTCCCAGGGGAGCAGCTCGGTGTATTGCGGGTTCGATCCGACTGCGTCGTCGTTGCACGTTGGTCACCTTACCCAGATCATCATGATGCGCCGCTTCCAGCGGGCGGGTCATCGGCCCATTGCCGTGGTGGGTGGAGCGACCGGTTTGATCGGCGATCCGCGGATGTCTGGCGAACGCGTGATGAACCCGCCGGAGGTTGTCCAAAGCTGGGTGGAGGCTCTCCAGGCCCAGATCATGCCGCTGCTCGACGGCGACGGGGAGTGCGGTCTGCGTGTGGTCAACAATCTTGAATGGGTTGGTCAGATGGGCGCGCTCGAACTACTCCGCGATATCGGCAAGAACTTCCGCATGGGCACCATGCTCAGCAAGGAAACGGTGGCGAGTCGATTGAACGGGGAGGGTCTGAGCTACACCGAGTTCAGCTATCAGATTCTTCAGGCTGTCGATTACTTGGAGCTGTATCGCCGGTATGGGGTTCAGTTGCAGTCCGGAGGTAACGACCAGTGGGGCAACCTTGTGGCTGGTGTGGAGCTGATCCGACGGGTGGAGGGAGCTGAAGTCCACGCGCTCACGACCCCGCTGGTGACGAAAGCGGATGGCACCAAGTTCAGTAAATCTGAAGGTGACGCGGTGTGGCTGGATCCGCAGCTGACCTCGCCCTATGCCTTCTATCAGTTCTGGCTCGGAGCTGATGACCGCGACGTTGTGAACTACCTGAAGTTCTTCACCTTCCGTGGGCGGGAGGAGATCGACGCGCTGGCTCGTCGTGTCGATGAGGCCCCCCATGCTCGGGAGGCGCAGAGGGCCTTGGCCGATGACCTCACCGCGTATGTGCATGGAGCAGAAGCTTTGGACCAGGCGAAAAAGGCTAGCCAGGTGCTGTTCGGTCGCGGTGATGTCCGTGAACTAGGCGAGAGCACACTTGGCTCTATTGCTCAGGAGATTCCAAGTGTCGATGCTGCCGTGGGTACGGCTCTGGTGGATTCTTTTGTCGCGACTGGCTTGGTGGCATCGAAGGGAGCGGCTCGTCGCGCGGTGGCCGAGCGTGGACTGTCGATCAATGGCGTGACGCTTGAGGATGTTGAGCGCCCCCTGGTGTCGGAGGATCTGTTGCCGGGAGGTTATGTTCTGCTTCGCCGAGGTAAGAAGAACATGGCGATGCTTAAGGTCGGTGGATGATCTGGCTTGAGCGTTTCCGATGCGTTGCGGTCGGTGGCTTTGAATAGCTCGGCAATGATCGACGATCGGGAGTCAGCATGTGGCGGTGGAGATGTCTTAGGGCATCTCCACCGCCTTTTTTGTGATCGCGACCGCAGGCAGGCTGAGCTTTGCGAATCCACGACGAAAACCTGCGCTCCTAGATAGGACCCGCTAAATGCGTTTGACCTGCGGTTTTAAAAGATTGAGCGAAAAGTGTGACGAGGGTCCAGCTCATGTGACCCTGCCGACAAGCATCGCAGATATGTGGGTTGAGTTCACCTGCCCAGGTCCAGTTATATGCCGCTGACCTGCACTGTTGATGAATTTGGGAGGCGGGACGGGCTGAAGTTGCGGACTGCTGGAGCCATTTGACGACCCCTGCCGGGATGCGTAATGTAGTTCCTCGTCAGCCGGACAGGAGATGCGAAAAGCCTCCACGGAGATTCACTTGATGAGGATCCTGGGGTAAGATTGCGTCTCCTGGAAGGATTGACCGGGACATTCTTTCGAGAATGAACCGTCTGCTCGGTCCCCAGACCGAATAGCTTCACGATCGCGTGACGACTCGAAGCTTTCGGAGCATGAATCGAGCGGAGTTGGCAAGAGCCGCGAGGATCTGCTAGAGTAGATTCTCGTGCCGGGCCGACAAAGAGTCGGACGGAGGGTGAAAAACCATCCGGACGGCACAACCATTAGCCTTGATGAGGGCTTCGAGATTCGGAGCTCTTCTCGATGTGCGCGTGTTGTTTGAGATCTCAATAGTGTGCTTGTTTGTTGATGCCGAATATTTTTGTTGGTAGTCAACATCATTTTTTAATGGACAGCTAGATGCTAGTTGTTTGTTGTCTGCCGGGATTGTTTTCATTTTTTGATGGAGAGTTTGATCCTGGCTCAGGACGAACGCTGGCGGCGTGCTTAACACATGCAAGTCGAACGATGAAGCCTAGCTTGCTGGGTGGATTAGTGGCGAACGGGTGAGTAACACGTGAGTAACCTGCCCCCTACTCTGGGATAACCTCGGGAAATCGGGGCTAATACCGGATATGACTTCATGCCGCATGGTGTGGGGTGGAAAGTTTTTCGGTGGGGGATGGACTCGCGGCCTATCAGTTTGTTGGTGAGGTAATGGCTCACCAAGGCGATGACGGGTAGCCGGCCTGAGAGGGCGACCGGCCACACTGGGACTGAGACACGGCCCAGACTCCTACGGGAGGCAGCAGTGGGGAATATTGCACAATGGGCGCAAGCCTGATGCAGCGACGCCGCGTGAGGGATGACGGCCTTCGGGTTGTAAACCTCTTTCAGTAGGGAAGAAGCGAAAGTGACGGTACCTGCAGAAGAAGCGCCGGCTAACTACGTGCCAGCAGCCGCGGTAATACGTAGGGCGCAAGCGTTGTCCGGAATTATTGGGCGTAAAGAGCTTGTAGGTGGCTTGTCGCGTCTGCCGTGAAAATCCAGGGCTTAACTCTGGACGTGCGGTGGGTACGGGCAGGCTAGAGTGTGGTAGGGGAGACTGGAATTCCTGGTGTAGCGGTGAAATGCGCAGATATCAGGAGGAACACCGATGGCGAAGGCAGGTCTCTGGGCCATTACTGACGCTGAGAAGCGAAAGCATGGGGAGCGAACAGGATTAGATACCCTGGTAGTCCATGCCGTAAACGTTGGGCACTAGGTGTGGGGACCATTCCACGGTTTCCGCGCCGTAGCTAACGCATTAAGTGCCCCGCCTGGGGAGTACGGTCGCAAGGCTAAAACTCAAAGGAATTGACGGGGGCCCGCACAAGCGGCGGAGCATGCGGATTAATTCGATGCAACGCGAAGAACCTTACCAAGGCTTGACATACACCGGATGACTGCAGAGATGTGGTGTTCTTTGGACTGGTGTACAGGTGGTGCATGGTTGTCGTCAGCTCGTGTCGTGAGATGTTGGGTTAAGTCCCGCAACGAGCGCAACCCTCGTTCCATGTTGCCAGCACTTCGGGTGGGGACTCATGGGAGACTGCCGGGGTCAACTCGGAGGAAGGTGGGGACGACGTCAAATCATCATGCCCCTTATGTCTTGGGCTTCACGCATGCTACAATGGCCGGTACAAAGGGTTGCGATACTGTGAGGTGGAGCGAATCCCAAAAAGCCGGTCTCAGTTCGGATTGGGGTCTGCAACTCGACCCCATGAAGTCGGAGTCGCTAGTAATCGCAGATCAGCAATGCTGCGGTGAATACGTTCCCGGGCCTTGTACACACCGCCCGTCAAGTCACGAAAGTCGGTAACACCCGAAGCCAGTGGCCCATCCCGTGTGGGGGGAGCTGTCGAAGGTGGGATCGGTGATTGGGACTAAGTCGTAACAAGGTAGCCGTACCGGAAGGTGCGGCTGGATCACCTCCTTTCTAAGGAGCGTCACCGTTTGGTGGCCTCGTTCCTGTCCGTCTGTGGCAGGCGGGGTTGCTCATGGGTGGAACATCAATGAATGGGCGCTTGCTGGGTGTTTTCTGGTGCTGAGTACTGCTGTGTGAATGGTGGGGAAAGGTGGTGGGGAGCGTCTGGTTCAGGTGGAAGCACACTATTGGGTTTTGAGGGAGCACGTGCCGCCCCGGTGTGGGTGGTGGGTTTCTTCTGGTAGTGCCCCCTTGCTGCTGGGCCCCGGTGTGGGTGTGGTGGTGGGTGTGGGAGTGTTGTTTGAGAACTACATAGTGGACGCGAGCATCTTTGTAAAGCAATGTTTTGCCAGTCATACAATTTTTTAGTGTTGCCATAAGTTTTCAAGGGCACACGGTGGATGCCTGGGCATGAGGAGCCGACGAAGGACGTAGGAGTCTGCGATAAGCCTCGGGGAGGTGACAACCGACCTGTGATCCGAGGATGTCCGAATGGGGAAACCCACCAGGCGTGATGGCCTGGTACCTGCCATTGAATATATAGATGGTGTGGAGGGAACGCGGGGAAGTGAAACATCTCAGTACCCGTAGGAAGAGAAAACAATAGTGATTCCGTTAGTAGTGGCGAGCGAACGCGGAAGAGGCTAAACCATGTGCGTGTGATACCCGGCAGGGGTTGCGTGTGTGGGGTTGTGGGACGTGTCGGATGGTTCTGCCGGATCGTCGACGTGTGTGCTTGTGGTAGTCGAAGTCGTGGTGAGTGCGATGGCGTAGAGGGTGGGACCCCCGTAGACGAAACTGCAAGTGGGCGTGATGCTGTTCCCAAGTAGGACCGGACTCGTGAAATCCGGTGTGAATCTGCCAGGACCACCTGGTAAGCCTAAATACTACCTCATGACCGATAGCGGACTAGTACCGTGAGGGAAAGGTGAAAAGTACCCCGGGAGGGGAGTGAAATAGTACCTGAAACCGTGTGCTTACAATCCGTCGGAGCCTTGTGGGGTGACGGCGTGCCTTTTGAAGAATGAGCCTGCGAGTTAGTGGTCGGTGGCGAGGTTAACCCGTGTGGGGTAGCCGTAGCGAAAGCGAGTCTTAAATGGGCGTTGGAGTCGCCGGCTCTAGACCCGAAGCGAAGTGATCTATCCATGGGCAGGGTGAAGCGCGGGTAAGACCGCGTGGAGGCCCGAACCCACTTCAGTTGAAAATGGAGGGGATGACCTGTGGATAGGGGTGAAAGGCCAATCAAACTTCGTGATAGCTGGTTCTCCCCGAAATGCATTTAGGTGCAGCGTTACGTGTTTCGTTCCGGAGGTAGAGCACTGGATAGGCGATGGGCCCCACCAGGTTACTGACCTTAGCCAAACTCCGAATGCCGGGACGTGAGAGCGTAGCAGTGAGACGGTGGGGGATAAGCTTCATCGTCGAGAGGGAAACAGCCCAGAACATCAGCTAAGGCCCCTAAGCGTGTGCTAAGTGGGAAAGGATGTGGAGTTGCTGAGACAACCAGGAGGTTGGCTTAGAAGCAGCCACCCTTGAAAGAGTGCGTAATAGCTCACTGGTCAAGTGATTCTGCGCCGACAATGTAGCGGGGCTCAAGCACACCGCCGAAGCTGTGTCATTCCACCGTTGTGGTGGGGTGGGTAGGGGAGCGTCGTACGGGCTGTGAAGCTGCGGGGTAACCCAGTGGTGGAGACCGTACGAGTGAGAATGCAGGCATGAGTAGCGAAAGACGGGTGAGAAACCCGTCCGCCGATTGATCAAGGGTTCCAGGGCCAGGTTAATCCGCCCTGGGTAAGTCGGGACCTAAGGCGAGGCCGACAGGCGTAGTCGATGGACAACGGGTTGATATTCCCGTACCGGTCTCATAAGGACCCATACCGAGGCGCTTGATGCTAACCATCCGAGCCCTCACTGTGCCTTTCGGGGTGTGGTGGTGGGTGAGCGTGGGAACCGATGGTGTAGTAGGTCAGCGTGTGGAGTGACGCAGAGAGGTAGCTTCCGCGGGGCGATGGTTGTCCCCGTTCAAGCGTGTAGCCCGCGCACCGGTAATGCGGTGCCGTATGGGGTCAGGCGTGATGAGGAGCCCGTAGGGGTGAAGGAGGGTGATCCTGGACTGCCGAGAAAAGCTCCGGCGTGACGAGTGGGACCGCCCGTACCCGAAACCGACTCAGGTGATCAGGTAGAGAATACCGAGGCGTTCGAGAGAATCGTGGTTAAGGAACTCGGCAAAATGCCCCCGTAACTTCGGGAGAAGGGGGGCCCGATCAGTGAGAGCTGTGAGGGCCGCAGAGACCAGGGAGAAGCGACTGTTTACTAAAAACACAGGTCCGTGCGAAGTCGTAAGACGCTGTATACGGACTGACGCCTGCCCGGTGCTGGAAGGTTAAGAGGACCGGTTAGATGCCTTTGGGTGTCGAAGCTGAGAATTTAAGCCCCAGTAAACGGCGGTGGTAACTATAACCATCCTAAGGTAGCGAAATTCCTTGTCGGGTAAGTTCCGACCTGCACGAATGGCGTAACGACTTCTCCACTGTCTCAACCGCGAACTCGGCGAAATTGCATTACGAGTAAAGATGCTCGTTACGCGCAGCAGGACGGAAAGACCCCGGGACCTTTACTATAGTTTGGTATTGGTGTTCGGTACGGCTTGTGTAGGATAGGTGGGAGACTGAGAAGCATGGACGCTAGTTTGTGTGGAGTCGTTGTTGAAATACCACTCTGGTCGTTCTGGATTCCTAACCTCGGTCCGTGATCCGGATCAGGGACAGTGCCTGATGGGTAGTTTAACTGGGGCGGTTGCCTCCTAAAGAGTAACGGAGGCGCTCAAAGGTTCCCTCAGCCTGGTTGGCAATCAGGTGTTGAGTGTAAGTGCACAAGGGAGCTTGACTGTGAGACGGACGTGTCGAGCAGGTACGAAAGTAGGAACTAGTGATCCTGCACCTCATTGTGGAATGGGTGTAGCTCAACGGATAAAAGGTACCCCGGGGATAACAGGCTGATCTTGCCCAAGAGCTCATATCGACGGCATGGTTTGGCACCTCGATGTCGGCTCGTCGCATCCTGGGGCTGGAGTAGGTCCCAAGGGTTAGGCTGTTCGCCTATTAAAGCGGTACGCGAGCTGGGTTTAGAACGTCGTGAGACAGTTCGGTCCCTATCCGCTGCGCGCGTTGGATATTTGAGAAGGCCTGTCCCTAGTACGAGAGGACCGGGATGGACTAACCTCTGGTGTGCCAGTTGTTCTGCCAAGGGCATGGCTGGTTGGCTACGTTGGGAAGGGATAACCGCTGAAAGCATCTAAGCGGGAAGCCTGCTTCGAGATGAGATATCCTTGCACTTTGTGTGGGAGGCTCCCAGTAGATGACTGGGTTGATAGGCCAGGTGTGGACGCATCGTGAGGTGTGGAGCTGACTGGTACTAATGGGCCGATGGCTTATGAGCTTTTCTTGGTGTTGTGTGGTTGTTGTGTGTTCGCGTCTGCTGTGTGGTTCTTGGATTGCACTTCCTGGTTGCTGGCCTGTGGGTTGGTGGTGGGGTGTGGTTGTGTATAGTGTTACGGCGGTCATAGCGTTGGGGAAACGCCCGGTTCCATTCCGAACCCGGTAGCTAAGCCTGATTGCGCCGATGGTACTGCACTCGGGAGGGTGTGGGAGAGTAGGTAGCCGCCGGACTTCTTTTTTGGGGAGGGGTGTGGGGTGTGGGATCCTGGAGAGGGTTTTGTGCTTCATGCTCCTTTTCTTTTTGTGTGGGGTGTGGGGG